>NZ_JBPPGI010000001.1:0-2303677 GCF_051594785.1 Gorillibacterium terrae | reverse complement strand
CCGGGATGGACGTACCGCTGGTGTACCAGTTGTTCCGCCAGGAGCATCGCTGGGTAGCCAAGTACGGACGGGATAAGCGCTGAAAGCATCTAAGCGTGAAGCCCCCCTCAAGATGAGATTTCCCAATTCGTAAGACCCCTGGAAGACGACCAGGTTGATAGGTCCGAGGTGGAAGTGCGGCAACGCATGCAGCTGACGGATACTAATCGGTCGAGGGCTTATCCAATAGACACACCGGTAACAACATGTTCCACCGCGTTTGACTTCGCATCCGGTTTTCAAGGAATAAACTCCTTGAGTTGGCTCCTTCATTGGGGCCCCCGAAAAGTAATCGGAGTTCGCTTCAAAGCGACACTTCACTTTTTGGGGATACAGTTTGGTGATAATGGCGGAGGGGAACCACGCGTTCCCATCTCGAACACGACCGTTAAGCCCTCCAGCGCCGATGGTACTTGGACCGCAGGGTCCCGGGAGAGTAGGACGTCGCCAAGCACAATGAACCTCGCATCTTTCGATGCGGGGTTTTTTGTTGTTTGATTTTCGATAGGGTGCTCCCAGAAAGGTATTTAAAAGGAGAATACTAGAGAATGCACATAATATGGTACTTGACAAGGAAGTAAGTAATAGAGACATCGTTGATAAACAGGCTATAATGATTAAAAATGTAAATAATGGGGACCTGCATTGAGCCTGGGTATTCTCACTCACAAGACTCTGCGGAAACGATAGCGGGTAATGGCAAGGGATTCGCCGAACAGCACAACGTGGAATGCGGTAACGAAAACTGCCGGACCTGCGAGCTACGCTTTTTCTGCGGCGGCGGCTGCCGGGCCTGTTCGCTGTCCGAGGGAGATATTCACGCTTTGGATCCTTACTGTGAGTTCTATAAGCACAGCCTCTTGGAGTATATGTCTCAATTGAAGCTGTAAATCCGGGGCGTTCGCCCTCTCGTGGAGGACTTATGAATCTGACGGTAAACCATATCGGGAAATCGTACCGCAAAAATAAAAAATGGGTTCCGGCGCTTCACGATTTTTCTTATCGGTTCGAGAGCGGAAAAATCTATGTCGTCAAGGGCGAATCCGGACGGGGAAAGACAACGCTTCTAACGATTCTGGCCTTGCTCCAAGATCCCACGGAAGGCGAGTTGTTCTTTGATGAGCGGAATGTCCTCGCTTTGGGCTCCGAGGAGAAATGCGCGATTCGCCGCGACCAAATCGGGATCGTGTTCCAGGATTGCAATCTGTTCAGCGGCCTGAGTGTGCTGGAGAATGTCCTGTTGATCGACCGAATTCAGCCGGGGCGAAATTTTCCGGAGGCCGAACGCAAGGCGGCGGAGCTGTTGAAATGGGTCGGGCTGGAGCATCGCGCCGCTCATTTCCCGCATGAGCTGTCGGGAGGAGAACAGCAGCGGGTTGGCGTCGCCCGAGCGATCATGAAGGACCCGGACGTGCTGATCTGCGACGAGCCGGTGTCCAATCTCGACGATGAGAACGCGGAGAAAATCGCCAGAATGATTTGCGAATTCGGCAAAGAGAAACAGAAACTGGTCATCGTGTCGGCCCATGGGTCTCAATTTGACCAAGCGGCGGATGAAACGGTGCGTCTATAGGAGGAAACGGATGATCCGGACGATCTTCTATCAAATCTATTTTCAACGAAAGCGGGAGCTCGCCTTTTTCTTTATTGTTTTCTCGCTGATCCTGCTCTACCTCGGGTTTCAAACCATGGAAATCGACAAGAAGTTCAAGCAGATGTCCACGCCCGATCTGGCCATTGCGGGCCAATCCGATTCCGACGGGGTCATCCGGTTCCGCTTTTATAAGCAGCTCCCCGGTCTCGAGGCCGACCTCAAACAAAATCTGCCCACGCAGGTCCAAACCTACGGGGTCGTCATGCGCAATATCCTGTCCACCCAAAATGTTAAGACGCTTGAGAAGGTCGAGTATTCGGTCATCGGGGTGCAGCCCGGCTTTTTTTCGAGCCAGTTGGCTCATTCGTTAAAGGAAGGAACGCTGCCCGCCGCCGGGAAGAAGGAAGCGGTCCTGGGTGCTTTCGCGGCGCGTTATTATCAGGTTAAGGTCGGCGACCGGCTGCCGCCGATGGTTACTCTTCGAGAGGATTTGGACGAATCCGTGACCGCCGATTTCACAGTAAGCGGCATTCTGAACGATGATGTGACCTATTTCCGGGGAGCCGTCATCGTCTCCCGCGATCTCTTTCCGGCACAGACCGATAACGCCGTGATCGCTTATTTTAAGGGACATACCGATATTTCCCGGATCGGGACGGCTCTGGAAAGCCTGATCAGCCGCTTTCCGGTCGGTTCGGTACAAAGCTTTTATGAGACGAAGAGAGAGACTCAGCGCAGCGCGATTCTCCATATGGCCGTGATCGGAGCCGGGGCGCTTCTGATGGCATGGCTGCTGATCACCACCTTCATGAAGGGGATGACCCGCAAAATCGGATTAATGAAAGCGCTGGGCGTTCCGAACCGGGTGCTGCGAAAGATTAACCTGCTTGGCTTCGGCAGCCTGATCGCCGCCTGCTTCTTGACAGGCTTAGCCGGAACGTACGCAGTGAAATGGAGCTTCGACCGCTCCATGAGCCGCGTCTATGGCTTTTCCGTCGAATACTACCGCATGAACGGCCTGACGATTCTATCCTTGCTTCTTATGGCTTGCCTGTTATTCGTGATTCTATTTGGAATGATTCATTTCAAAGGTTCCCGCATCTCCCCGAGAAGCTCTATGCTGGATTCTCATTGAAGATGGCTTGAAAGCGAGAGTGGCATTGTAGCAAACCCCTGAGTACCTGCCGTTCAAATGGGGTAAGCATAGGTAAACCCAAACGGGAGGGACAACCGATGCCTTGGACCAAAGACGACTATCCCGATTCCTTGAAAAACTTCATGGCGCCCGTTCGCAACAAGGCTGTTGAAATCGCCAACGCTTTGTTGGAGGATGGCTATGAAGAGGGCCGGGCCATCTCCATCGCCACGGCGCAAGCCAAGGAATGGGGAGAACACCATCACAAGCAAATTCATAAAAAGCGCCGTTCCGGCTCGAAATGAAGGCAGAACAGCGATCCGGCGACAAACAGGCATTCCTTGCGGATGCCTGTTTGTGTTGAACCGATGGATTTGATCCTCCTCCAGAGGCGGCGAAGGGTGTGGTAAGGCGTGAAAAAGGTGCATACGCTGGCAGGGAAACGGAATGCTCTCCTTCAAACTTGCACAAACTGACAGGATTCGTTTATCTTAGAGATACTTCTACCCGGGTTGCCTGGGAGAAGCCGCAATCGGAAGCAGGAGAAGCGGGTAGACATTATCCATCAAGGGGCGAAGAGAAGCGAATGGCGGTTCAACGGGAACTTGATTTTACCATTGATTATGGAGATCCGGCCGTAACGGGCGGATTATCTGTATTTTCACCGGATTTTGACCGGGCCTTTTCCTATATGGGCGACGACTTGGGGATGCGTTGGACGGATCAAGCCACGGCATTCCGGCTCTGGGCGCCGACAGCCTCGGAAGCGCAGGTGGCGCTCTATGCCGAAGCGGAAGGCGGAGAAGCGCGGCTCTATCCGATGCAGCGCGGAGTAGCAGGAACTTGGTTCGTTGAAGTTCGAGGCGACCTGAAAGGGCTTTATTACACGTACCGGGTTAAAGTCGGGAACGCTTGGAATGAAGCGGCCGACCCTTATGCAAAGGCTGTGGGCATTAACGGGGACCGCGGTGCCATCCTTGATCTGAACGAGACCAACCCCGAGCGCTGGTCGGAGCGGATGTCTCCCTTTTCGGCTGCGGTCGACGCCGTGATTTATGAGCTGCATGTCCGCGATCTGTCCAGCCATCCCAATAGCGGAATCGTCCATCGGGGGCAATTCCTGGGCGTGTGCGAGGCCGGAGTGCGCGGACCGGAAGGAATCTTGAGCGGATTGGACCACATAGGCAGTCTGGGCGTGACGCATGTCCAATTCCTGCCGCTCGCCGACTACAGCACCTTGAGCGTGGACGAGAAAAACCCGGAGCAGCAATACAATTGGGGCTACGATCCCAAGAACTACAATGTACCGGAGGGTTCGTATGCCAGCAATCCCTACGACCCCGCTTGCCGCATCCGCGAGATGAAGCAGATGGTGCAGACGCTGCACGACCGGGGCCTACGGGTGATCATGGATGTGGTGTACAACCACGTTTACGACGGATACCGCATTCATTTTACCAAGTTGGTCCCTGGCTACTACTTCCGCTATCGGGCGGACGGCACGCTGTCGGACGGGGCCTTTTGCGGCAACGAAGTCGCCTCGGAGCGCTTCATGGTGCGTAAATATATCGTGGAATCCGTGTTGCATTGGGCGAAGGAGTATAAAGTCGACGGCTTCCGGTTCGACCTCATGGGCCTGATCGATGTGGAGACGATGCTGGAGATCCGCCGCAGGCTGGACGAAATCGATCCGTCCATTTTGGTGATCGGCGAAGGCTGGCATATGGATTGCGGCCTTCCGGACGAGGAGCGGTCCTCGCAGCGAAACGTCGGGCGTCTGCAGCGAATCGGCTTGTTCAACGATCATCTCCGCAATGCCGTCAAGGGAAGCCATTATGAGCGCTTGGAGCATGGCTTCGTGGATGGCGGCCTGCATCTGGAGCAAGCGGTACGCGCAGGCGTAGCCGGGGCGATTTGGTACAGCGACAGCCTGCAGACCTTTGCGATGGAGCCGGACCAATGCGTCAATTACGTGGAATGCCATGACAACTACACGCTGTGGGATAAGCTGGAGGCGACCAACGGGTTCCAGGAGCCGGATATCGACGCCATGCACCGGTTGGCCTCCGGCATCGTGATGACGAGTCAAGGGATCGCCTTCATTCAGGCGGGTCAGGAATTCATGCGCACCAAGAACGGCGTCGAGAACAGCTATAACTCCCTCGACCCGATCAACCGGCTGGATTGGGAACGGTGCGCGGAACGTCAGGCCGACGTCGATTATATGCGCCGCCTGATCGCTCTGCGCCGGTCCCATCCGGCGTTCCGGCTGAGGACGGCGGAAGCCATCCGCCGCCACCTGGTATTCGAGGAATCGCCGGAAGGCTGCGTGGCCTTCACCCTCCGCGAGCATGCGGGAGGGGATCCGTCCCGCCATCTTTACGTGGCGTACCACGCCCGTAAAACTGCCGCGGAGCTGGAGCTTCCTCCTATAGGCGAGTGGAAGCCGCTCTTCGCCGAGGGCTCCGTCCGGTGCGAAGGAAATCGCCTGATCCTCAGCGGCCTCGGTATGGCGGTCCTGGAGATCACCGACTAGCGTTTAAGAAGGGCTTCCCGCCTTGTCAACCAGCGGGAAGCCCTCTTTGGCAAGCGCGGCCAGCGTGACGTCGATAAAAGCCTGTACGGCTTGGGAGCGGTAGCGGCCCTTGCGGTAAGCCAGCACGAGCGTGCGGTTCGGGCGGCCCTTGAGCGGCAGGTAGGCAGGCGTATAGGGAATGGACGGGTCGCGGGCGATCATGGCCGGGATGAACGCAATGCCCATGCCGGTGGCGACCAGCGACTGAACCGTCTCGATGTTGCTGCTTTCGAAGACGATGTTCGGCTCGAAGCCGGCGTTGTGGCATAGCTCGAGGCTGATCTTCCGGAAGGCTTGACCCATCTTCAGCAGAATGAACGGCTCGTCCTTAAGCTCGGCGATATCGACGGGCTCGCGGCCCGGCCGATTGGCGAGCGGATGGGCGTGGGGGACGGCCAGCCACAGCTCCTCGCGGATCAGCGGGGTATAATCGAGCGTGGGCTCTTCGACGGGCAGGGTCAGGATGGCGATATCGGTCTGTCCGCTGGAGGTGAACTTCTCCACCCGGGCGGTGTTGTCTTCCGCCAGCGTCAGCTCGATGCCGGGATAGCTCTTGCGGAAGACGGGCAGCACGAGCGGAAGAATGTGCGCGCCGGTAATGGGAAGGCTGCCGATGGTGAGGCGGCCTTTTTTCATCTGCGAGATGTCTTCCATCTCCCGCGCCAGCTGGTTGACCTGATCGAGGATGGATTGCGCCTTTTCCACGAACACCTCTCCCGCATGGGTCAACTCCACCGAGTTGGTGCTGCGCTGGAACAAGAGCACGCCGATTTCCTTTTCCAGCTTGGACAGCTGCTGGCTGAGCGAGGGCTGGGCGATATGAAGCTTTTCCGCAGCCCGGGAAAAGTTCTTCTCGGCGGCGATGCGAACGGCATAATTCAATTGGCGAAATTCCATAGAGTCAGCTCCTGTCTTCCGATCTTCGAACCGGCTTCATCCACTGGGGCAAGACCCGCAGCGGTTCCCTCAGCCAGTTGGCGTTCATTGTCTTTTATCCTATAGGTATTTGTTATTAAGTCAATAGCTTTTATATCTTAGCCGGATAGAGAGAGAGGTGATAAGATAATCCCAAGACAAGTGGAACGTACAATTCACATGAGGTGAAGGCAATGGCCAAGACACTGTATGAGAAAATTTGGGACTCCCACGCGATTTATCAGGAGGGTCCGCAAGCGATCCTGTATATCGACCTGCAACTGGTTCATGAAGTAACTTCTCCGCAAGCCTTCGAAGGGCTTCGGCTCACGGGGCGGAAGGTGCGCCGGCCGGACTTGACCTTCGCGACGGTGGATCACAATATTCCGACCAAGGACCGCTTCAACATCGCCGACCCGATCTCCCGTCAGCAGATCGAGACGCTGGAACGCAACTGCAAGGACTTCGGCGTTACCCTGTACGGACTGGACAGCCTCGATCAGGGCGTCGTTCATGTAATGGGACCGGAGCAGGGCTTGACCACCCCCGGGAAGACGATCGTTTGCGGCGACAGCCATACGGCCACGCACGGCGCCTTCGGCGCTCTGGCCTTTGGCATCGGCACGAGCGAGGTGGAGCATGTCCTGGCCACCCAATGCCTGCAGCAAGCCAAGTCGAAGACGATGGAGGTCCGGGTGCTCGGCAAGCGCCGGCCGGGCGTTACGGCCAAGGACTTGATCCTCGGCATCATCGCGAAGTACGGCACCGATTTCGGTACGGGTTATGTCATGGAATACACCGGCGACGCCATCCGCGGCCTGTCGATGGAAGAGCGAATGACGGTCTGCAACATGTCGATCGAAGCGGGCGCTCGCGCCGGCCTGATCGCCCCGGATGAGACCACCTTCTCGTACCTGCGCGGCCGGCGCTTCGCTCCTCAGGGCGAGGCGTTTGACCAAGCGGTTGAGAGCTGGAAGCAGCTCGTATCCGATCCGGGAGCCGTCTACGATAAAGTCATCGAATTCGACGCCGATTCGCTGGTGCCGCAGGTCACCTGGGGAACCAGCCCCGGCATGGGAACGGGCATCACGGAGGCGGTACCCGATCCGGCCGGCTTCGCTACGGAAAACGAGCGCAAGGCGGCGGAAAAGGCGCTCGAATACATGGGCCTGACGCCGGGAACGCGGATGTCGGAGCTCGCCGTCGACGTCGTGTTCATCGGCTCCTGCACCAATGGGCGGATCGAGGATCTGCGGGCCGCTGCGGCGGTAGCCAAAGGCTATAAGGTAAAGCCGGAGGTTCAGGCCATCGTGGTTCCGGGCTCGGGCCGCGTCAAGCTTCAGGCGGAGGAAGAGGGGCTGGACAAAATCTTCACGGAAGCCGGCTTTGAATGGCGCGATGCGGGCTGCAGCATGTGCCTCGCGATGAATCCGGACGTGCTGACGCCGGGACAGCGCTGCGCTTCCACCTCGAACCGCAACTTCGAGGGGCGGCAGGGCCGGGGCGGACGGACTCACCTGGTGTCGCCGGAAATGGCGGCGGCAGCGGCGATCTCGGGGCATTTTACCGACGTTCGCGAATGGCAGTTCCAATAAGGAAGGGGAAACCACATGGAAGCTTTCAAACGCCATACCGGACTCGTCGTTCCGGTGGACCGGGTGAATATTGATACGGATGCCATTATTCCCAAGCAGTTCCTCAAGCGCATCGAGCGGACCGGCTTCGGCCAGTTCCTGTTCTTCGAATGGCGCTGGGACGAGGCGGGCAAGGTCATCGAGTCGTTTACGCTCAACCAGCCGCGCTACCAGGGGGCATCGGTCCTGCTGGCGCGCGCCAACTTCGGCTGCGGTTCGTCCCGCGAGCATGCGCCCTGGGCCATTCAGGATTACGGATTTAAAGTGGTCATTGCCCCGTCCTTCGCGGATATTTTCTACAACAACTGCTTCAAGAACGGCATTCTGCCAATCCGTCTGTCCGAGGAGCAGGTGGAAGAGCTGTTCCAGCGCACGGAAAAAGAGCCGGGTTACGAGCTGACTGTGGATCTCGAGGGGAAAACGATCTCCGATTCCCACGGCCTGGTCATTCCGTTCGAGCTCGACGAGCATCGCCGCCAGTTCCTGCTGCTCGGCCTTGACGAGATCGGGCTGACGCTCCAACACGAAGACGCCATTGCGGCTTATGAAGCCGCTCACCGCTAATTCGACTGTGAGCCCTCTGGCATCCCCGCCACCATCCCGCGAAACCGGGACGGTGGTTTTTTTGTCCAACCCCGGGTTGGATCAAGCCGCATATTCAACAACCAACACGTTATTGCCGAAGAACCGGAAGCTAAGCTACTCTAAGGGAGCGGCCGCAATCACAGGATCGGGGGAATCGGTATCATGGCGGAGATCAAGATTCACGAGCAGATCGCCTTTCTGCGCAAGCAAAAGGGGGTTACCCAAGAGGAGCTGGCGAAGGCGCTTGGCGTAACCAATCAAGCCGTCTCCAAGTGGGAGTCGGCGGTTTGCTGCCCGGATGTGCAGCTGCTTCCCGAAATCGCCGCGTTTTTTGGCGTGACGGTCGACGCTCTGTTGGGCTGCTCGCAGACGGGGACGTTCGGCCAGCTTTATCTGCAGGTGAAGGACCGGATGGCCGCGACACCGGCCAACGAAGTGTTTCGCATCGCTTACCGGATGGCCATGCTGCTTCACGAAGGAGCCGCCAGCCGGGGGTACAAAGGCTACATCCCCTGGAAGACGGAGAACCATGCCGGTCTGGAAGAACCCGGGGCCACATGGGGATTGTCTATATGCTCCGAGCCGGAAGGGGTTACGGTTCATCAGGGAAGCACGGTTCTTCTGTCCGATCAGTCCCTGGCGAAACCCGTGACCGCCCATGAGGTGCGCAGGATCGCCGGCGCTTTGGAGCGCTTAGGAGAAAAGACGACCCTTACGGTCCTGTTCGAATTGCACGGCTTGACCCGGCTTGATTATGAACGGTATGTCCGCATGGACGAGTTGATCGCCGCTTGCAAGCTGTCCGAAGAAACGGTCTTGGCTGCCCTGGACCGGTTGCCGATTGATGCGAGAGACATGGAAGACGGCTCCGTTCAATACCGGCTCGAAGGCTCCTTCATGCATGTGCCGGTTATCCTGCAGTTGCTAAAGGACATGTAAAAGGACAACAAGCCCCCTTGGCGAGGGGCTTGTTTTTTTGTTGATCCGGTAGGAATGAGTGGGGGCGGTGTCGAATTGCAGAGGGAGGGGAACCCGCCGCGGATTCGCAACTTTCTTCCAAATCCTGCGTCTATTCTTGTGTGCCCCAATCCCAATCCTTCGAGGTGGAAGATGAAAAAGCTCGTTTGCTGCCTGCTCCCCTTGCTCCTGGTCTTCTTCATGCTGCCGCAAATGTCGCATGCCGCCGCAACCGGAAGCGTTTCACTCGTCCTGAACGGCCAGACCTTGAATTCGGACGTTCCCGCCCAAAAGGTCGGCGGTTATGTGATGGTGCCGCTGCGGCTCATCTCCCAAAACTTCGGAGCGAACGTCGTTTATCAAGGCACCGACCAAAAGGTCACGGTCAAGAAGGAAGGAAAACGCATCGAGCTGTTCATCGGCAAGAAAACGGCGTATGTCGATTCGGCGCCGGTTAAGCTGGATGCCGCCCCTATCCTTATATCGGGACGGGCGCTCGTGCCGATCCGTTTTGTGGCAAGCGGCATGGGGATCGACGTCCAATGGCTCAACAAGAGCCAGACGGTGGTCCTGACGTCGCCGTCCGGAACCGCGCCTGCCGCGACGCCGTCGCCCAGTGCGAAACCGACGCCAGGCGTTACGGTGACGCCCAGCCCTACACCCGCATCGACGCCGACTCCGAGCGCGACTCCGTCGCCCAGCGTGAAGCCGACCCCGAGCGTCACTCCGTCGCCCAGTGCGTCGCCCAGCCCAACGCCGGTTGTGGGTAGCCCGACCCCCGATCCGAACCTGTATGAACCGGGCACCAGTCCGATTCCGCCGCAAGCGAATTCAGAACCCGGCTATACTCGGTTGATGGGAGTCGAGGTCAATGACACGGGGCTGACCCTCTACGCGGATGGCCCGATCAAGCCGCAAACGAGTCGCCTCACGGCTCCGGATCGCCTGGTGATCGACGTTCCGGGCGTGACCTTCAGCGAGACGCTGACGCGTCCGCTCGCCGGCAGCGAAGGCTTGGTCGCCGTCAGTCACCCGCTCGTATCCAAGCTTCGTTACTCCAATTTCAACCCGGCTACTCATACGATTCGGGTGGTCGTCGACTTGAAAGCGAAGACGGGCTATACCATCGGCTTGAACGGCTCCGACGGAGCCTTCTCGCTGCAATTCTCGGACGGCAAGTACAAGATCGTCATCGATGCCGGCCACGGCGATCATGACCCGGGAGCGATCTCGGTCACCAAACGCAAGGAAAAGGACTTCAATCTGGCCATCGCGCTCAAGGTGAATGCGCTGCTCCAGCAGGTCAAGGGAGTAGATGTGTACATGACCCGCTCGGACGACACGTTTGTTGAGCTTGACGACCGAGCCAATTTCGCCAATAATCTGGGTGCGGACGCGTTCGTCTCCATTCACGGCAACACGTTCACGGCGGCGAGCCGCGGCACCGAAACCTATTACTGGAATTCGTACAGCAAAGACCTGGCCGATATGGTTCACAAGCACTTGCTGGCGGCTACCGGCTTCCCGGACCGCAAGGTGCAGAAGAACGACTACCGGGTCGTTAAGGCGACCAAGATGCCCGGCATTCTCGTGGAAGTAGGCTTCCTCAGCAACGTGATCGAAGAAGCGCTCATGTACACTCCGGAATTCCAGGACAAGGTCGCGGCGTCCATCGTGGACGGAATCAAAGAATATTTCCAACTTTAACGAAGGAGTGTGTTTCATGCGTATACGTTCCATCCTGACGGTTCTTCTTCTGGGCTCGATGCTAGCTGCTGCAGGGTGCGCCGCAAAAACGACCTCCGGCGCGGCCCCTACGGATACGGCCACCACTGCGCCGACCGAGGCAGTCTCTCCCTCGCCCTCTGCTGCTCCCACAGAAGCGGCAAAAGAAACGATTAAAATCTACTATGCCAACAACGACGGTTCCGAGCTTGTGGAGAAAACGGCTCAGATTGAGTCCGAGCCGACCGACGCGAAATATTTGAAGGCGCTCAAGCTTTTGACCGCCACGGACGACAGCAGCCTGTTTCCGCTGGCCAAAGGCCTCGATTTCAAAACCGCCGAGCTGAAGGACGGCACGCTGACGGTCGATTTGTCCATTCAGGATGAAGGCCGCCTGGGTTCGGGCGGAGAAGAGCTGCTCATGAACGCCCTTCAGAAAACCGTGTTCCAGTTCCCCGAAGTAACGGCGCTGGAGCTTCTGGTCGACGGCAAGCAAACGGACAGTCTGATGGGGCATGTCGGATTGGATCACCCCATCAAGAAGCAATAACGCAAGGAATGAGATGAGCTTAGGAGGAAGAGACATGAAGCGCACGATCCATTGGACGGCCAAAACAGCCTTGACTCTGGCTGTTTTGACCGGCTCCGTTATGCCGGCATCGGTCTTCGCCGATCCGGCGGCCATCGCGGCAAGCTGGAAGATCCAGGCTGCGAATACGTTCTCGGACGTGAAGAGTACATATTGGGGAGCGAAGGACATCGCCAAGCTGTCCATGCTGGGAGTGGTTCAGGGGTATAATGGAAGCTTTACCCCGGAAAAAGAAGTCTCTCACCAGGATTCGCTGGTCATGGCCATTCGGATGCTGGGTTATAACGAGGAAGCGCTGGAAAATAACCGGACCTCGCTTACTTTCACCTTTGGAGTGTCCGATTATGCAAAGGGCTATGTGAAAGCGGCCCTGGATCATCACCTGATCAGTCTGTCGGAAATTCCCGAGCAGGATTCGAAATGGGGCCCCTCCGCCGCCAGCCGGGAATGGGTCGCCCGCATCATCATCCGCATGGCGGACAAGGAGGCCGAAGCGACGGCGAAGATGCTGGCGCCGACCGCATTCAAGGACGGAGACTCGATTTCCGACGAGCTCGTCGGCTACGTCAACGAAGCGGTGGACCTCGGTATCGTCAACGGGTTTGAGGACGGCTCCTTCCGGCCGGCCGTAGCGGTAACCCGCTCACAGGCAGCAGCGATGCTGAACCGGACGTCTGCCTACTTGGACGTGAAGCCCGGCAACGCCGTCAGCGGCACCATCACGGCCATCGACTCGAAGGGACTCACGATCATGACCGACAGCGGTGCGGCCGTCCAAGCCGCCTTCACGAGTCAGTCGCTGATCTATAAGAACAGCTCCGCGATTGCCGCAACGGCCCTGAAAGCGGGCAATCTGGTCGAAGTGATCGCCTCGGGCTCGACCGCTTATTTCGTCGAATGGAAGAGCGATCAGGGTCCCGTCGTGTCGGGCGGCGACGGCACTGCGGTGTCGCTGAACGCGACCGATAAGACGCTCACGATGGTAACGAGTGCAGGCCAAGGAACTTATACCTTAACCGATACCGCCTACGAGGCCATCAAAGCCTTGGTCGGCGGCGACAAGATCCGCTATCAGCTCTACGGCACCAAAGTGGTCTCCGCTTCCATCGTTCCGGTGGTGAAGGGATCGATTGTAGAGATCGTGAAAACCGGAGAAGAGCCGTATATCCTCCTGAAAAAAGCGGATGGACAGCCCGCGACGTTCTTCCTGAAAAACGCACAGCCGACCGTAACCAGTCCGCTGAAACCCAACGCCTACCTGTCTGACCTGCTGAAGGGCGATCAGGTGGCAATCGAGCTGGACTCTGCCGGAAAGCCCGTCAGCATATCGATCGTCATCAGCTCCATGACGAATTATTATTTGGCTACTATCGTTAATTTCAGTAGCTCGCCTGCCCCGTTTCTAACCGTTGTTGTTAATGGCAAAGGACAAGTCTTCAAGCTGGACGAAAACTCCTCATGGGTCGATGCAAACGGGGTGGAAATGAAATACGGGACCGCTACGGCAAATGTATTCACGGTCATGTTGGGGCAAAGCGGGCGTGAACTAGATTTAGTCACGGCCGGCGACAAGCTGCTCAAAGTCAAAATGTCCTCCAAGTATACCGGGACGGTGACGACGGTCGATCTGAATACCGGTGCTTACAGCGTTAAGTTGGATGACGGTCAGATCCTCAACTTTACCTGGAAGGTCGGCGTGAAGGTGCTGGACCCGGCGTCGAAAGCGGTCAACTTCGATCAAGTTACCGTAGGCCGCAAGGTTACCTTGACCTATGAACAAAGCAACGATCAGGTTTCCCAAATTCAGTTGGTCAATTGACAAAATGCCTTCATTCCGAAGACCGGCCGCTCCTTTCGCCGGTCTTTTTTCATGGAAGAATAAGTTGGGAAACCTTGGTCGATGGTTCGAAAAATATTCGGATTTTCTTGGCGGGGGCCATTGATTATTGACTCCCGATTCGATAGACTGGAGTCTATTGAAGATTTACCGGTCGGCAAAGGAGGTACGGAAATCGTTGAATGAGAGGAAAATTCGCCGCATCCTCGACACCATGGGGGAGATGTTTCCCGAAGCGCATTGCGAGCTGAACCACAGCACGCCCTTTGAGCTTCTGGTGGCGGTGATGCTCTCGGCGCAGGCTACCGACGAATCCGTAAACCGGCTGACCCGCCACCTGTTCGAGAAATACACAAGCCCGCAAGACTACCTGGAAGTTCCGTTGTCCGAATTGGAGCAGGACCTTCGAACGATCGGCTTATTCCGCAACAAAGCCAAGAATTTGCAGAGCATGTGCCGAATCCTGATCGACGAATGGGAGGGGCAGGTTCCCGAAGCCCATGAGGCGCTGGTGACCCTACCCGGCGTCGGCCGCAAGACCGCCAATGTGGTGGTGTCGAACGCCTTCGGCGTACCGGCGTTTGCCGTGGACACCCACGTGGAACGGGTTAGCAAGCGGCTAGGGTTGGCCAAGCCGGAAGATTCTGTGCTGGAAGTGGAACGAAAGCTCAACCGGATCGTACCAAGAGAAGAGTGGACGCTGTCGCATCACCGCTTCATCTTCTTCGGCCGGTACCACTGCAAGGCGCAAAGCCCTCAGTGCGGAAGCTGCCCGCTGCTGGATCTCTGCCCGGAGGGCAAGCGGAGGATGAAGGCGCCGGCACGTATGAAAGCCGGAGCAAACAGGAAGAATGAGGGCTAAGACCAAACAAAGCAGATATTGATAAAAGGATGGGATCGTGGATGAAATGCATCGCCGTTTACACCAAAAACTTTGAACAATTCTCGGACATTTACGAGCAAGTGCTGAACACCCCGCTTGCCGATAATGAGGAAAAAGAAATCGAAGGCATTACGATCAGCGAATCCGGTCAGGTTCCCGAAAACTACTTGAGCCGGATGAAGGCCAAGCCGGAAGTGGTTGTCATGAAGGTGAAGGGCCAGCCGATTACCATTCTCCAGCATGGAGATGTATTCGAAATCCTCCTTCCGGAGGAAGAAGTCGAACACGCCGTTTTGCAGTAAAGGACGTTCTGCCCCAGGGCATCTACATAAGCCGAGTTCCGGACCGGGAACTCGGCTTGATTGATTAAAAAAGGGAGATTTCCTTCATTCAGCTCTAACGCTGAATGGGAATCTCCCTTTTTTCGTTGCGTGGTGATCCGTTTGGTACGTTGCCGATTAATCCAGAGCGACGCTCGGCTTAGCGGCGGTATCTTCGGTTTCCTCCGTCTTCGCGGCCGTCTGGTTCGTGGTGCGAAGCGGCAGCTCCTTCAGGAAGAAGACGAGAACGAAGGCGACGACCAGAACCAGCGTACCGGTCAGGAATACGCTGGACAGCGTATCGCCGAGTGCTTGGCGGATGCTTTTCACGACATCTAAGAAAATAGGCTTAATATCGGCGGACAGTGAATTTTCGAATTTATCGAGTTCTGGTTTGTTCATCAGCGTCTTCGGGTTGGCAAAGGGCAGGAAGCTCTTGGCCACAGCCGGATCGAGCTTCGCCAGCACGCCCGCCTTGGCCGTCAGCGCTTCTTTGAGGTGCTGGGCCAGGTTGTTGGACATAACCGTTCCCATGACCGCGATCCCGATCGTGCCGCCCAGGTTGCGGAAGAGCTGCAGCGAAGCGGTGACGACGCCGAGTTCTTTATGCGAGACGGCGTTCTGCGAGGCGATCGAGAAGACCGGCATGCCGATCCCGAGGCCCAAGCCGAAGACGATCATGCTGAGTACGGCCGTAGAGGTGTTGTTCATGACGACCATGATGCCCATACCGGCGATCATAATCGGAATCCCGATCAGAGCAAACCGTTTGTACTTGCCCTTGCGGGAGATCATTTGACCGGTCACGGCGCTCGCGACGACCATGACAATCGACATCGGCATCGTGACATAACCGGCGTAAGTGGCCGAGATGCCGAGTACGCCCTGCACGAAGAAGGACAGGTAGATCAAGGCGCCCATCATGCCGAAGTTCATAATGAACCCGATCAGGTTGGAAACGGTGACGACCCGGTTCTTAAACAGGGACAGCGGAAGAATCGGGTTCCTCGCGTACCTTTCCACCAGGATGAAAACCAGCGCCGAAACGAGCGCGCCGCCGAGCAGGCTGAGAATCTGCCAAGAGCCCCAGGCGTAATCCGTGCCCGCCCAAGAGAAGGCCAGCAGCAACGGAACGATGGTCGTCGTCAGGAAGAGCGAGCCGGCATAGTCGATGCTGATCGATTCGCCGCGTTTGACCTTGGGGAACAGAGCGACGATCAGGACGAAAGCGAGTACGCCGAGCGGCAGGAAGATCCAGAACAGCCAGTGCCAGTCGAGATGGTCGACGAGGTAGCCGCCGAGCGTCGGGCCGAGCACGCTGGAGAAGCCGAACACGGCGGTCAGCAGGCCCATCCATTTGCCGCGTTCGCGGGGAGGGAAGAGGTCGCCGACGGCGGTGAAGGCCGTCGATTGAATAATACCGGCACCTATGCCTTGAATCCCGCGGTAGGTGATGAACTGGAAGACATTATCGGAAGTCCCGGTCAGGAACGCGCCGACCATGAAGGTGAGTATCCCGACGAGCAGGAACGGCTTACGGCCGAACATATCGGAGAGCTTGCCGACGAGAACCGTGGCGATGGTGGACGTCAGCATGTAAATGTTGATGGTCCAGGTGTAGTAATCCATGCCGTCCAGAATCGAGATGATTCGGGGCATTGCCGTGCTGACGATCGTCTGGTTGACCGCAGCGAAGAGCATGGCGGCCATGATGGCGATCATAATCGTTAATTTACGCTTGGAAGACAGGTGTTCCATAGGTTGTATCTCCATCCATTCTATCTTTATTTTTTCTCTAATTCGGCGTTCAGGACATTGAAAATGCGGCGCAAATGCTCGATATCCTCCTCGGGAAGAACCTCAAAGCGGGATTCGATCGCCTCGCGCTGCGTTTCCAGAATCTCTTGAACGGTTTTCCTCCCCTTCTCCGACAACGTGATGGTAACCATACGGCGGTCGCTTCCATCGCGCTCTTTTTCCACATAGCCGTCGGCCAGGAGGTGGTCCGTGACCCCGGTGATGGCTGCCGATGACAAGGTCAGCGAACAAGCGAGCTGGGAAACGTTAAGCGGGCCGTTCTTAAACAGGGTAAAAAGCACTTTAAATTGCGTTTGGTTCAATGGAAAACCATGTTTGTTCCATTCTTGGCTGATTCCCTTCAAAAATGTTCGGAACATGGAAGACAGCTCCAGCAGGTTTTCACTTACGGTCAATCCGACACCTCCTTTCCGCGTATGGACGGACAGTTGGCCGCTGTCCAAATCGTTAACTTTTTAATGATTAACTTCTTAATCATTTAGCACTGAAATAATATATCACTGATCTAAATTTTCGTCAAGCTTTGGACACAATTTGCAAGCGCTCTTTTCTGAAAAAATTCATCGTGGTACGATAGGGGCATGTTTCCAGCATAAAATGGACAGCCCAGATGCGGAGGGAGAGCGATGAATCAGATAGCGTGGCATGCTTTAGGAGAGCTTGCCAGACAAGCCGGCGACGAGACGCTGGCCGCTCGGTTGGAGGAAACGGGGACGAAAGCAGGTTCGACTACGCTCTACCTCGCGTTTTGCGGTCACTTCTCGGCCGGGAAATCAACGCTGCTGAACCGATTGAGCGGAGAGCAAGCCTTGCCGACCGGCCCTATACCGGTCAGCGCCAATACCGTCCTCATGCGAAACGGCGCCAAGCGGGCGCTCTTATACCGCCAAGCCTCGGGGCAAAAGAGCGACTCCGAACGAAATGAAATGGGAACGCTTCCTATAGAAGTGCCGTTCGATCGGGTGGGCGACTATTGCATCGACGGGGGAGTAGATCGGGTGGAGCTGACCTTCCCAATGCCTCGCTGGGGAGATGCGGTTGCATTCCTGGATACGCCGGGTATCGACTCCACGGACGAAGCGCATCGAGAAGCGACGGTGGCGGCTCTTCACCTCGCCGATGTGGTGTTCTATGTGACGGATTACAACCACGTGCTTTCGGAATGGAACATTCAGTTTACCAAGCGGCTGACGGACGAAGGCAAGCCGTTTTATTTTCTGATCAATCAGGTGGACAAGCACCGCGAGGAGGAAATCGCCTTTGCCGCCTTCCGGGAAAAGGTGGAGCGGTCGCTCAAGGACGCCGGAAGCCGTCCGGAGGGCCTGCTCTTCCTGTCGCTGAAGCGGGAGGACCATCCGCTTCATGAAGGAGAGCGGCTGTTCGAGCTGATCGGCCAGCTTGCGGAGAACCGGGAAGCCTGGTCCGCTTGGAGCGCCCGGCAATCGGCCGATTCGCTGATCGCCGGGCATGTCCGCAACCGGGAAGCCGCCGAGGAAGCGGAAGACGGCGAGCTTGCCGAAGCGGCGGGCTGGCTGCCGAAGAGGGAGAGCCTCTCCGAACGGATCGAGACGCTTCAGGCCGAGGAACGGCGAATCCGCAGCCGGCCGGACGAACGGCTGCGCGAGTGGAAGCAGGCGGCCGATTCGCTGATGGCCAACGCCAACCTGGTTCCGGCGGAGACCCGCGAGCTGGCCAGGCTCTATCTGGAGAGCCGCGAGCCGGGCTTTCGCCGTGGCTTGTTCCGCGGCTCCGCCGCCACGGAAAAAGAACGCGAAGCCCGGAGGGAAGCGTGGCGCAAAGCGTTCCGCGAGAATGTCCAGGTGCAGCTGCAGGGACACCTGGACAAGCTGCTGCGCCAGGCGGCCGAGGAAGCCGGCCTGCCGGACGAAGAGGCGCGGGCGATCACGGCCGAGCTGGCGGCCGCAGGGGACGCGCTGACGGCGGACTGGCTGGCCGAGCGCGTGCAGCCCGGCGCGGTCTACTCGCCGGAATACGCGCTGGTCTACGCCCGCCAGGCGGCCGACGCGGCCCGGGCAGAGTTTCGCCGCCGCGCGCACGACAGGCTCGCCCGGGCGGCCACGCAAGCGGGTGCGGGCGATGCCCGGGAACTCGCGGGCATCGCTCCGCGCCTCTCCTCCGCCCGGCAGCTCGCGGCGCGCATCGAGGCGCGCCGCGCCGATGCGGCGCAGCTCGCCGCAGCCGCACACGCGGCGGGCGGCGGGGCCGAGCGCCCGGCGCCGCCGCCTGCGGCCCGGCAGAGCGCGCTTGCGGCAGCCGCCCCGGCGTCCGCCGCCGCGAGCGGCGCGCCGGAGCCGGAGCGTTCGCCCGCCGCCGAGCGGCCTGCGGCGTCGCCGCCCGGACCGGCGCAAGCCGCCGGCGGCTTCGCGCCGCGCGGGCGCCACGCAGCGGCGGCGGCTGCGCTCGCCGAAGCGGCGCGGCTCGCTTCCGGCGTACCCGGCCTGGCCGCGAGCGCCGAGCAGCTCCGCGCCAAGGCCGACCGGCTTGCCGCGAGCCGGGCCACGGTGGCGCTGTTCGGGGCGTTCAGCGCCGGCAAATCGTCGCTCGCCGGTGCGCTCATCGGCGAGCGGCTGCTGCCGGTCTCGCCGAATCCGACGACGGCGGCGATCAACCGCATTGCTCCGCCGGATGCGGAGCACCCGCACGGCACCGTGACGGTGCGCGTCAAGCCCTCCGCTTACCTGCTGGAGGAGGTCAACGGCTCGCTCGCCCGGCTCGACCTGCCCGGCGGCGATTGGGAAGCCTGCCTGCGCACCATTGCGGCCAGCGAGGAGCGCTTCCGCGGGCATACGGCGAAGAGCCATGCCGCCTTCCTGCGGGCGGTCCGTGACGGCTACCCGCTCATGGCGGAGCGGCTCGGCACCGAGTATCGGATTCCCTTCGAGGAATTTCCGGCCTTTGTGGCCGAGGAGCGGCTCGCCTGCTACATCGAATGGCTGGAGCTCGCCCACGGCAACCCGTTCACGGAGCGGGGAGCTGTCCTGGTCGACACCCCCGGAGCCGATTCCGTCAACGGCCGCCATACCGGCGTTGCCTTTGATTATATGAAGAACGCGGACGCGATTCTGTTCGTGACGTATTACAATCACGCCTTTTCCCAAGCTGATCGCGAATTTCTGATGCAGCTCGGCCGGGTCAAGGATTCGCTTGAGCTCGACCATATGTTCTTCCTGGTCAATGCGGTCGATTTGGCCGGCTCCGCCGAAGAGGAGCGCCAGGTTCTGGCCCATGTGGAGGCCAACCTGGGCAAGCTGGGCATCCGCCGGCCGCGCCTCTATCCCGTCTCCAGCCGGGAAGCCTTGGATGCGAAGCTCCGCCGGGACGAGACGGCTCTCTCAGGCAGCGGCTTCGCGCGGTTTGAGCGCGATTTTACCTCTTACCTGGAGCAGGAGCTTGCCGGCCAGACCCGCAAGGCCGCCGCTCGGGATCTGGAGCGGGTTCGAACCGCGCTCGAGCAGCGGATCCGGCAGGCCGAAGCAAGCGAGGAGGAACGGGCCCGCGAGGAGGAACGGCTGAAGCGGGAAGGGGCCGACCTGCTGCGCACCATGGCGGAGCTCGTCCGAGACCCGCGGGCGGATCAAGCCGCCGAGGCACTCCGCAAGGAAGTGCAGGAGCAGTTCTACTACATCCGCCAGCGGTTCGAGTACCGGTTCGGCGAGCTGTATCAGGCCTGCTTCAACCCGGCCTCCCTGCGTCCGGACGGCTCGGAGGACATTCGCTCCGCACTGCGGTCCGCTTGGCTGGAATGGACTGCGCTGGTCTCCCGAAGCTTGTCGCAAGAAGCCCTTGCAGCCACGCTGCGGCTGGAGCGGGCCGTCCGATTGCTTCGCGCTGACGTTTGGCGGCCGGTCCTCGGCACGCTGACCGCCTCGTTTGCCGACTTTGCCGAGCTGCCCGAAGAAGAGCCTCACGATCCCACGCCGCCGGTGGAGGAGAGCATTCCGTTCGCGGACTTGCCGGTCCGTTTGCTGCACGGGCATTTTAAGAGCAGCAAGCACTTCTTCGAAGGCGGCGGCAGCGAGGCGCTGCGCGAGGCTTTGGCGGAGGCGACGCGCGCGGAGATCGCCCGCTACCTGGAACGCCATCGGGACGCCATGGCGGACTATTACGGAGCGCTCCTGCAGGCCGGGCTCGCCGACGCTTCGGAGCGGCTGCAGGAACGCTTCCGGCGCTACCTGGAGGAGCGGGAGAGCCTTCCGTCCGGCCGCGAGGCCGCAGCCGAATGGCGGCGGGCGGCCGATCGGCTGCGAAGCCTGCAGGCGGAGCTGGACACGGAGGAGAAAGCCCTGAATCCAGCCGACCCGGCGAAGATCGACCTAGCTCACTGAACCACACTCAAGCGGCTTAGACCGACCTAGCTTACCTGAACCGCTCCCAAGCGGCATAGACCGACCAAGCCCGCCTGAACCGCTCCCAAGCGGCCCGGCGGGGCGCTCCAATCGGGACACCGGCCGCTCCGCCGAAACTTCCGCTTCTGCCTGCATGAAGCTTAAGCCCGATAGGCCTTGTTGCAAAACGGCAATCAAAGTTTTACTCTTAGAAGAGCCATTTGGAGCCGAAACGGAGGAGAACGCATTGAAATCGACGAAGGCGCTCTGGCGGATATCCGGCACCGCCGCACTGCTGGCCACGCTCCTGCTGATCGCGGGCTTCGGCTATGCCGTGCGGACGGTGGTCTTCCCCGGGAAGACCGGGCCGGGCGCCGCCGCCACGCCGGCTCCCTCGTCCGGGTCCGCCACCCCGGCATCCGGCGATCTGACCGCCGTCTCCCGCATCAACATCCTCGCCGTCGGCGATTCGCTGACCCGGGGGATCGGCGATACGTCGGGCAAGGGCGGTTACGTCGAGCGCGTGAAGGAAGGGTTGAAGAGCCGGCTCGGCAAGGATACCTTTGTCTGGAATTTAGCCGTCTCGGGCGCGAAGACCGGCGATCTGCTGGAGCAGCTCGACGAGAAGAACGGAGCGGTCGCCGACGCGGCGAAGAAAGCCAACGTGATCCTGCTGACCATCGGCGGCAACGACCTGTTCGACATCGGCATCGGCGACCCGGAAGCCGCGGCGCAGGCGGACAAGCTGACCCTGGATTACGATTCGATTCAGAAGAGCTTGCCGGAGGCGTACAAGCGCCTGGATGCCTGTCTGACCCGGTTGTCCGAGCTGAATCCCACGGCCAAAATCGTCTATCTGATGTTCTATCATCCTTTTCTGGATTACGACAAGGAGCGAGTGGGCGCACTGCTCGTGCAGCAGTGGTACGCGAAGGCCTTCGAGATCGCGAACCGGCTCGGCAATGTGACGGTGGTGCCGACCTACGACCTGTTCGATCAATCGCCGCAGAAGTACCTGTACACCGACCATTTCCATCCGAACGCGGACGGGTATGCGCGGATGGCCGACCGGGTGCTGCAAACGCTGAACTGACCGGAGACGCTCGCCTATATCCCGCCCCTAGCGCCTATCCCGCCTGCAACTCTCGCGCGAAGGTGGCGGGATATACGCAGCGGCGATACAATCGCAAAAGCGAGAGGAGGAGGGCGCGATGGCCGACCGTCCGGCGGTGCTGACCGTTCAGGGATTGAAGAAGTCCATACGCGGCAAAGAAATCATCAAGGGCGTGTCCTTCGATGTCCGGGAGGGCGAAGTCTTCGGCTTTCTCGGGCCGAACGGAGCCGGCAAAACGACGACCATCCGCATGCTGGTGAATCTGATCCGGCCTTCCGAGGGAACGATAACGATCTGCGGTCACTCCATTCAGAAGGAGCCGGAGCAAGCCCTCCGCCAGATCGGCTGCATCGTCGAAAATCCGGAAATGTACGGATACATGAGCGGGCAAGAGAACCTGGAGCATTTTGCCCGGATGTTTCCCAACGTCGGCCAGGAACGCATCCGCGAGGTGGTGGCGATCGTCGGGCTGGAGGCGCGGATCGGCGACAAGGTGAAGACCTATTCGCTCGGAATGCGGCAGCGGCTCGGCATCGCGCAGGCGCTGCTCGGGCGGCCGAAGCTGTTGATCCTCGACGAGCCGACGAACGGGCTCGACCCGCAGGGCATCAAGGAGATGCGCGAATTCATCCGCGAGCTGGCGGAGAGCGGCCTGAGCGTCCTCGTATCCAGCCACCTGCTGAGCGAAATCCAGCTCATGTGCGACCGGGTGGCGATCATCTCGCACGGGCAGGTGATCGCCGTGGGCGATGTGGAGGAGCTGCTGCGCGAGTCCGGCAACCGGATCGTCTGGGACGTGTCGCCGCTCGAGGCGGCGCTGCCCTTGTTTGCCGCCTTTCCCGAGGCGAGCGAGGCGACTCCCTCCGACGATCCGGCTTTGGCCCGGCCGACCCTTGCGGTCCGGATGCCGCCGGAATACATACCGGAATTGAACCGCCGGCTGGTGCAGGCGGGCGTGGAGGTCTTTTCCATCACAGTCAAGACCCCGACTTTAGAGGAGCTGTTCCTGCAGCTGACGGAGGGTGAAACGATTGGTTAGCCTGTACCCCCTGGTGAAGAACGAGACGATCAAAATGCTCCGCAAACGCCGGTTCCAGGTGATCCTGCTGATCGTGGCGGCCCTCATCCCGATTTTCGTGTATGCCCAGATGAAAATCACCGAGAGCAGCCACAAGCAGCTCGGCGACGCCGATTGGCGTATCCGCGCCGAGAAGCGGATCTCCGACATGAGCAACAGCCTGAACAGCAGCATTCCGGACGACTGGAAGGTGTACCGCAAGGTCGAGATTCAGCGGCTGCAGTATTCGCTCGAACGGAACGTCGACCCCGAATCGCCGAGCTCGGTCACCTTCACCAGCACGTTCATCCGCAATTCCATCGGCTTGTTCCTTCCGCTGCTCGTGGCCGTAGCGGCCTCGGACATCGTCTCCTCCGAGCAATCGACGGGCACGATCAAGCTCTTGCTGACCCGCCCCGTCCGGCGTTGGAAGATCCTCATGAGCAAGTGGATCGCGCTCCTGCTGTTCGTCTCCCTGATCGTGATCTGCACTGCGCTGCTCACGTATCTTCTGTCGGGACTGGCCTTCGGCTACGGCGGCTGGAACGCGCCGGTGCTGACCGGATTTCAGGTCAGCGGCGACCAGCTGGACACCTCGCACGCGCATATCGTCGAGCAGTGGCGGTTTCTCTTGATGGAGCTCGGGCTGGCCTGGTTTTCCTGCCTGACCGTCGCCTGTCTGTCGCTGATGATCTCCGTGCTCGTGCGCAGCACGGCCGCCGGCATGGGCATCATGCTGGCCGTTCTGATCGCGGGCATGATCCTGACGAACATGGTATCCTCTTGGGAAAGCGCCAAATATTTATTCATGATCAACCTCGATACCATCTCGTTTCTCGCCGGCTCGCTGCCGCCGGTTCCCGGGCTCAGCCTCGATTTTTCGCTGACGGTGCTTGCGGTTTGGGCCCTTGCCAGTCTGGTTGTGTCCTTTGGCGTCTTTACGCGGCGGGATATTATGGGTTAAAATAGAAAGAGTCGGCAGGAACGTCTGTTCCTGTTTTTTGCATCACGTGTTTGCATTTGATTTTGAACTAGCGGAGGATTTGCCTTGAAGGACCAACTGGATCTGTTTGTGGACGATAAAATGCCGCGCGAAAGCGACTACGGCGCGGATGATATACAAGTCCTGGAGGGCTTGGTCGCGGTGCGCAAGCGCCCCGGGATGTACATCGGGAGCACGAGCTCCTCGGGGCTGCACCACCTGGTCTGGGAAATCGTCGACAACGCCGTCGACGAGCATCTGGCCGGACGCTGCTCGGAGATTCTGGTTACGCTGCACCCCGATCACTCGATCACGGTGTTGGACAATGGCCACGGCATTCCCACCGGCATGCACAAGACCGGCATTCCGACGCCGCAGGTCGTGTTCACCAAGCTGCACGCCGGCGGCAAATTCGGCGGCGGGGGATACAAGAAATCCGGGGGCCTGCACGGCGTCGGCGCGTCGGTTACGAACGCCCTGTCGGAATGGTTGGAGGTCGATATCTTCCAGGACGGCAAGATTCACCGGATGAAGTTCGCCTACTGGGCCGATGCGGACGGGACGGAGCATGTCGGCGAGCCGGTCACCGGTCTCGACGTCATCGGCACGACCCGCAAGACGGGCACCAAGGTCACCTTCAAGCCGGACAAGCGCGTCTTCCACAGCGGCATCGCGGTCAACTACGATACTTTGGCCGAACGGCTGCAGGAAATCGCGTTCCTGAACTCCGGCCTCAAGATGACGATCAAGGACGAGCGGACGGGCAAGGAAGACATCTACCTGTACGAGGGCGGAGCCAGCCAGTTCGTCCAGTTCCTCAACGAGGAGAAGAACGTCCTGAGCGACGTGATTCATTTCGTCGCGGAGAAGGAAGACATCGAGGTCGAAATCGCCCTGCAGTACAACGACGGGTACACGGAGACGCTCGCGTCCTTCGTCAACTCGATTCCGACCCGCGGCGGCGGCACACACGAGACCGGCTTCAAGACGGCGTTTACCCGGGTGATGAATGAATATGCCCGCAAAGCGGGCATTTTGAAGGAGAAGGAAAAGAACCTGGAGGGTACCGATCTCCGCGAGGGTCTCATGGCGGTCATCAACATCAAGATGGCCGAGGTCGAATTCGTAGGCCAGACGAAGGACCAGCTCGGCAGCGCCTCGGCCCGCAGCGCGGTGGATGCCGTCGTCTCCGAGAAGATGACGGTATTCCTGGAGGAGAATCCGGCGGTCGGCCAGAGCCTGCTGAAGAAGGCGGTGCAGTCCGCCAAGGCGCGCGAAGCCGCTCGCAAGGCGCGCGACGAGGTCCGCAGCGGCAAGAAAGGCAAGAGCGAGAGCTCGAACCTGAACGGCAAGCTGAGCCCGGCGCAGTCGAAGGATTACGCGATGAACGAGCTGTTCATCGTCGAAGGCGACTCGGCCGGCGGTTCGGCCAAGCAGGGCCGCGATTCCAAGCACCAGGCGATCCTGCCGCTCAAGGGCAAGCCGATGAACCCGGAGAAGGCCCGGCTCGGCGATATCCTCAAGAACGACGAATACCGGGCGATCATCTCGGCCATCGGGGCCGGAATCGGGCCGGAATTCGAGCAGGCGGAGAGCAATTACGGCAAGATCATCATCATGACCGATGCCGACACCGACGGCGCGCATATCCAAGTGCTGCTGCTGACGTTCTTCTACCGCTACATGAAGCCGCTGATCGACGCGGGCAAGGTGTTCATCGCCCAGCCGCCCCTCTACAAGGTAACGAAGAAGGGCTCGCGCACGGCCGTCGCGCGGTATGTCTATTCCGACGAAGAGCTGCAGAGCGTCATGAAGGAGCTGGGGCGCAATGTCGAGCTTCAGCGCTACAAGGGCCTGGGGGAAATGAACCCGGAGCAGCTCTGGGCGACGACCATGGACCCGCAAGAGCGCAAGCTGTTCCAGGTGCAGATCGAGGATGCCGCCAAGGCCGAACGCCGGGTCACCACCCTTATGGGCGACAAGGTCGATCCGCGCAAGCGCTGGATCATCGAAAATGTGGACTTTACGGAGTACGAAGAATAAGGAGAACGCGAGCGAATGGGGACTCTTGAACAATTTTTGCCGGCCTTTTTGGAGGAAGTGGTCAGCGACCGCTTCGGCCGTTATTCCAAATACATTATCCAAGACCGGGCGATACCCGATGTCCGTGACGGGCTAAAGCCCGTTCAGCGGCGGATTCTCTATTCCATGTACGAAGCGGGCAATACGCCGGACAAGGCGTACCGCAAATCCGCCAAGACCGTCGGAGACGTCATGGCCAATTATCATCCCCATGGCGACTCGTCGATCTACGAGGGCATGGTGCGGATGGCTCAGCCGTGGAAGATGGGCCATGTGCTCATCGACGGGCACGGCAACTGGGGCTCGATGGACGACGATCCCGCGGCGGCCATGCGGTACACCGAAGCCCGGCTGTCGCCGATCGCCATGGAGCTGCTCCGCGACATCGAGAAGCGGACCGTGCTGTTCAAGGACAACTTTGACAACACCGTGAAGGAGCCGGTCGTGCTGCCTTCGCGTTATCCCAATCTGCTGGTGAACGGCGTGAGCGGCATCTCCTCGGGCTTCGCTACGGAAATTCCGCCGCATAACCTCAAGGAGATCGTCGACGCCTGCATTCGGCTGATGGACGATCCCAGCCTGCCGCTGGAGGAGCTGATGAAGACGGTCGCCGGGCCCGATTTTCCGACCGGGGGCATCATCATGGGCGAAGAAGGCATCCGCGATGCCTTCCGCACCGGCAAGGGAAAGATCTACATCCGTTCGCGCACGGCCATCGAGGACATGCGCGGCGGCAAGCAGCAGATCGTCATCACCGAGATTCCCTACGGCGTCGTCAAGAGCCGGCTCGTTACGGCGATGGAGAACATCCGCCTGGAGAAGAAGGTCGACGGCATTGCCGAGGTCCGCGACGAGAGCGGACGCGACGGGCTGCGGATCGTCGTCGAGCTGAAGAAGGAAGCGGACGCCTCCGGCATTCTCGCTTATCTGCTGAAGAAGACGGACCTGCAGGTGGCGTACAGCTACAACATGGTGTCGATTGTCGAGCGCGCTCCACAGCAGTTGGGCTTGCGCGAGATGCTCTCCGCCTATATCGCTCACCAGAAGGAAGTCGTGACGCACCGCACCGAATTCGAGCTGGAGAAAGCACGTGACCGCGCTCACGTGCTGGAAGGGCTGGTCAAGGCGCTGAACATCCTCGACGAGGTCATCGCCGAGATCAAGGCGTCCAAGAACCGCCAGGACGCCCAGCATAACCTGTGCGACCGGTTCGGCTTCTCGGAACGGCAGGCCGACGCCATCCTGACTCTGCAGCTGTACCGGCTGACCAACCTGGAAATCACGACGCTGGAAAAGGAATTGAAGGAAACCCGGCGGACGATCAGCTACCTGGAGGCCATCCTGGCGAGCGACGCCAAGCTGCTCAAGGTCATCAAGGACGAAATGTCGGAAATTCGCGATAAATACGGAGTTGACCGGCGCTCGGAGATTCAAGGCGAGGTCGAGGAACTGAAAGTCAACCTGGAGGTGCTGGTGCCCGCCGAAGATGTGCTGGTGACGATCAGCCATCAAGGCTATATCAAGCGGACCAGCCGCTTGTCCTTTACCCGCTCGGGCGGTGAGCTGGCGGCTTCGGGAACGAAGGAAGGGGACTATTCCCGGTACCTCTTCGAAATCAACACGATCGAGAATCTGCTCGTTTTCACTCAGCGGGGGCAGTACTTCCTGCTGCCCGTCCACCAGATTCCCGAGTACAAATGGAAGGAGAACGGAACGGCCATCGTCAATGTCATTCCGCTCGCCAAGGAGGACCGGATCGTTGCCGCGATTCCGGTGAAGGATTTCGAGCAGCCGGAGCGTTCGCTCCTGTTCGTCACCCGCCGGGGGCAGGTGAAGCGGACCGAGCTGAAGGAATACCGCACGAGCCGCTCGGGCGCCATCGCCGCTTGCAAGGTCGGCGACGGAGACGAGGTGCTGCGCGTCATGGAGACGCCAGGCGGGGCGGACCTTCTGCTCGTGACCAAGCTCGGAGCCAGCATCCGCTTTAAGGAAGACGAAGTCAGCCTCATGGGGCGTGCGGCCGGAGGCGTGAAAGGCATGACGCTCAAAGAAGGCGACGAGCTGATCGCGGCGGAACGGGTCGCCGGCGACGAAGGCGAGCTCTTGGTGGTCACCGACCTGGGGTATGCCAAGCGGTCGCTGCTCTGCGATTACCCGGCCCAGGGAAGAGGCGGCAAAGGCATCGCCACCTTTGAATTCAAGGAAGGCAAGCGGGTGAAGCCCAACGGCAGCGCGCTGGCCGGAGCGTTTGCCGTCAGAGAGCCCTTTAACCTTACCGCCGTCACCGACACAGGGGCCAAGCAAGAGATGAACACGGAGAAGGTTCCGATCGAGGAACGCCGGTCAACGGGCCGGCTGCTGGTTGCGCTTGGCAAGGGAGAGACGGTTCAGGACATCTTCCCGTCCCTGGCGCTCCACCTGCCTCAATCGTAAGTCTCCGACGGCGGGTCGACCCGCTCCAGCAGCTTCAGGGCAATGTCCAACACGACCCAAGCGGGAAGCGGCTCTTCCAGAGCGTCTTTCCAGCTTGGGTCTTTTTCCACCAAGCCTTCCCGGATGGCCAAGCGAAGCAGCTCCATTCTGGCCGAACCACCTGAATCGACTGAGTCAACGGAACGGAACGAATCGACCGAACCGACATGTTGTCCCATCGTTCTACCTCCTTCGGGATGAGGGTGCGCATGCCTATAGGATATGCGAATCCTCGGGATTGGTGACGAATGTCCCATGACGAAACTTATCGATTAATGAATTAAAATATTAACAGGATTAACCTTTTCGCCGCGGAAACCGGATGCTATAATAATCCTGACGAAACGGTTCCGGATTTGAATGTTTGTTTGGAGGAGAGGTTTGCCTTGTATTCTGCCGATTTTATCCGTCTGTGGCACAAGCTGTCCAAGGAGATGAAGCAGCATCTGGAGGAGGAGCTCGCCCCGACGCTGACCGAGGGCCAGCTTCAGGTGCTCGAGCTGCTCAGCGGGGAGAAGCGGATGAAGCCGTCCGACCTCGTGGAAATTCTGGAGACGACGCCCGCCGCCGTTACCACCCTCCTCGATCGCATGGAGAAGGGCGGGCTGGTGATCCGGGAGCGCGACGAGCGGGACCGCCGGCTCGTCTGGATCACGGTCACCGAGAAGGGAAAGGACGAGTGCGAGCGCGGCATCGACGTCCGCAAGCGCTACGTCGAGTCCCATCTCGGTAAGATCTCCAGCCATAACCAGCAGCTGTTCGTCTACCTGCTGGGCAAGATCGCCAACTGAAGGCCAGCCGGATTCCGGGCTGGCCTTCCGCCGCAACCGGGCGCAAGCCAGATTCCGGGCGCCGGCTCGACTCGGAGGCATCCGAGCCCAGGAACGAGGGCGCACGGACACGTGAAAAACCCCCGCCGTTGTCCGAACGGCGGGGGAAGGGGATTCAGCCGGCCGGCTAAGGGCGGCTGAGCGAGGCTTCAATGGCATCCGGCCAGAGGATCCAGGGATGGGAGGCCGGCGGGGCGGAGGTGAATCGCAAGGGCTCGGAGCGGGTAGGATGCGCGAAGGCGACCTCCGCCGACCATAGCGCGATCTGCTGTCCGGGCTTAGCCCGCTCCTTGCCGTAGCGTTGATCGCCGTACAGCGGACAGCCGACGGCGGCGAACTGCACGCGAATCTGGTGCGAGCGTCCCGTCAGTAGCTTGACCCGGACGAGCGACATTCCGTCGGCTTCGCCCAGCACCTCGTAATCGAGGATCGCTTCCTTGGCCCCGGGGGTTCCCTCAGGGACGACCGATACCGTATTGGTGCGTCCGTCCTTCAGGAGCTCATGAACGAGCCGCCCCGACGGCTGCTTAGGTCGTCCGTGGACCGCCGCGAGGTAGCTCTTGCCGAAGCGGCGGCTGCGAACTTCCTCGGCCAGCCGGGAGGCCGCTTTGCTCGTCTTGGCGAAGACCATCGCGCCGCCGACCGGCCGGTCGAGCCGGTGAACCAGCCCCAGGAAGACGTTGCCCGGCTTCTGATGGCGCACCTTAAGGTTTTCCTTCAGCGCCGTCAACAGGTCGAGATCGCCGGACTCGTCCTCCTGGGTGGGCATGTTCACCGGCTTGACGATGACGAGGACGTGGTTGTCCTCGTAGAGAACGGGAATCTCTCCTCTGCGGGAGGCGTCCGCCATGCGAATCAAGCCTCCCAGCGGCCGAGAATGCCGCAGGGCAGATTCAGCCCGCTCTCGGTGATCGGCAGGCCGATTTCGTCGCTGGTCATCGTTCCGCCGAACCGGTCGCGCAGCGCGAGCGAGAGGATGTTGGTCAGCACGGTGGCGGACAAGCCGGTCGTATACGAATTGATCAGGAAGAAGAGCGGAGAATCGCTCAGAATCCGCGTACAGCTGTCCACGAACCGGTACAGGTCGTTCTCCAGCTTCCACATCTCTCCGTTCGGGCCGCGCCCGTAGGAGGGCGGGTCCATGATGATTGCGTCGTACCGGCTGCCCCGGCGCTCCTCGCGGGCGACGAACTTGAACACGTCGTCGGTGATATACCGGATCGGACGTTCGGCGAGGCCCGAGAGCGCCGCATTTTCCTTGGCCCATTGAATCATGCCCTTGGCGGCGTCGACGTGGACGACCTCCGCTCCTGCCGCGGATGCCGCCATGGTGGCGCCTCCCGTATAGGCAAAGAGATTCAGCACGCGGATGGGGCGGCCCGCCTTGCGGATCTTGTCCATCATCCAGTCCCAGTTGGCCGCCTGTTCGGGAAACAGTCCCGTATGCTTGAAGCTCGTCGGCTTGATGCGAAACCGCAGCTCCTTGTATGCAATCGTCCAATGCTCGGGAAGCTTGACCAGCTCTTCCCACTGACCGCCGCCGCTTGAGCTGCGGTGGTACCGCGCGCTGACCTTGCGCCACAGCTCCGTCTCTTTTTTGAGAGGCCAGATGATCTGCGGGTCTGGACGCCGCAGCACGAAGCCGCCCCAACGCTCCAGCTTCTCGCCGCTGCCGGTATCCAACACTTCATAATCCTTCCAATTTTCCGCTACCTGCATGATTCCCTTCCTTTCCGATATCTTCCCTATTCTACAACACCAAGCCGCGGAATATCCACCGCCGTTTGGGGCCCTCGCCCGTGTTTTGAATTCGGCTCCGAAGTTTAATATCATAGGAGATACATGACTGAAGGAGAGGCTTGCCTTTGACAGCGACCCTGATATCCGAACACGATCAATACCTGTTTCACCAAGGAAAATTGTTTCAAAGCTATCGCCAGTTGGGGGCTCATCTGCGGCAGGAGGAAGGACGCCCGGGAGTGCGCTTCACGGTATGGGCGCCGAACGCCGCGGCGGTGAAGGTAAGCGGCGATTTCAACGGCTGGGACGCTTCCGGTCACCCGCTTGTCCGGATCAGCGCGAACGGGCTGTGGTCGGGCTTCATTCCGGAACTTGAACCGGGAGCCATATACAAGTATGAAATAACCTCCCGCCACGGACATACGTTTTTAAAAGCCGATCCGTACGCCTTCGCCTCCGAGCTCCGGCCCCGGACGGCTTCGGTGATACCGAGCGGCGAGACCTTCCGCTGGACCGACCGCAAATGGCTGCAGGCGAAGAAGCGGCGGCCGATCTACGGCAGGCCGATGAACATCTACGAGGTGCACCTCGGCTCATGGAAGTTCCACGGACCGGAAGATTTCTATACATACGAAGAGTTGGCCGACCAATTGGTCGATTATGTCGCCGAGATGGGCTACACCCATATCGAACTGCTGCCGGTGGCGGAGCATCCCTTCGACGGGTCTTGGGGATACCAGATCACCGGCTATTACTCGGTCACCCGCCGTTACGGCACGCCGGAGCAATTCAAAATCCTGGTCAACCGCTGCCACGAGAAGGGAATCGGCGTGATCCTCGACTGGGTGCCGGGGCATTTCTGCAAGGATGCGCACGGGCTGCGGCTGTTCGACGGCGATCCCTGCTACGAATATGCCGATCCGAACAAGGCGGAGAAACCCCTTTGGGGAACGCTGTCCTTCGACTTTGGGCGGCCGGAGGTGCGGTCCTTCCTGATCTCGAACGCCCTCTTCTGGTTCGACGAATACCACGTGGACGGCATCCGCGTCGACGCCGTGGCGAGCATGATGAATTACAACTTCGACAAACCGCGCTCGATGTGGACCTACAACGCCGACGGCGGCTCGGAGAACCGGGAAGCGATCTCCTTCCTGCAGACGCTGAACGAGGCCGTCTTCGCCTTCTTCCCGGAAGCGCTGATGATCGCCGAGGATTCCTCCGACCGACCCGGCGTCACCGCGCCGACCTACAGCGGCGGACTCGGGTTCAATTACAAATGGAACATGGGCTGGATGAACGATATTCTGCGGTATATGCAGAAGGAACCGTCCGACCGGAGGCACCATCACAACCTGATCACCTTCTCGCTCATGTATGCGTTCAACGAGAATTTCATCCTGCCGTTCTCCCATGACGAGGTCGTTCACGGCAAGCGCTCGCTGCTCAACAAGATGCCGGGGGACTATTGGCAGAAGTTCGCCAATTACCGGGCGCTGCTCGCCTATCTGATCGCCCATCCGGGCAAGAAGCTGCTGTTCATGGGAGGCGAATTCGCCCAATTCATCGAATGGAAGGACCGCGACCAGCTCGATTGGCTGCTGTTCGACTACGAGATGCACCGCCAGTTCCACGGCTTCGCCAAGCGGCTCAACGCACTGTATCTGGAGGAGCCCGCTCTGTGGGAGCAGGATCACGGCTACGAGGGCTTCGAATGGATCGACGCCGACAACGCCGAACAGAGCCTCATCTCCTTCGTCCGCCGCGGCAAGAAGCGCAAGGACGACCTGGTGGTGATCCTCAACTTCACCCCGGCCACCTACCACGGCTACCGGGTCGGCGTGCCGGCGAAGGGAGACTATGCCGAGCTGCTCAACACCGACGACACCTCCTTCGGCGGCTCCGGCCAAGTCAACGGCTTGCCGGTGCGGACGGAGGCGAAGCCCTTCCACGGACGCAAGCACAGCATGGAGCTGACGATTCCGCCGCTCGGCGCCGTCATTCTGAAGCGGCTGGCTCCGCTTAAGCGAAAACGCACCGACGCAGAAGAGGCGAAGCCGACGGCGGAGCCCCCTACCGGGACCGCTTCCCGTACCCGCAAATCGCCTTTGGCGGGCAAGCGAGTGTCCACCCGTAAGTCGATCGGCCTGCCTGACCCAATCCAGTAACGAAGGGAAGAATCCGTCATGCGCAGAAAAGAATGCGTGGCCATGCTGCTCGCCGGCGGCCAAGGAACCCGGCTCGGGGCCTTGACCAGCAATCTGGCGAAGCCCGCCGTCCACTTCGGCGGCAAGTACCGGATCATCGATTTTCCGCTCAGCAATTGCGCGAATTCCGGCATCGACACCGTCGGCGTTCTCACCCAGTACCAGCACATGGTGCTTCACGGGTATTTGGGAATCGGCACCCCCTGGGACCTGGACCGGCAGGAAGGCGGAGTTATGGTCCTACCCCCTTATATGGGGCCGGAAGGCGGGTCGTGGTATTCGGGAACGGCGAACGCGATCTACCAGAATTTGTCCTTCATCGACCAATACGATCCCGAATACGTGCTGGTTCTCTCCGGGGACCACATCTACAAGATGGATTACGATAAGCTGCTCTCCTACCACAAAAGCAAGCAGGCCGACGCGACAATCGCCGTCATTCCGGTTCCCTGGGAGGAAACGCACCGCTTCGGCATCATGAACACCGACGAGGACTACCGCATCGAGGAATTCGACGAGAAGCCGAAGGAGGCGAAGAGCAACCTCGCTTCGATGGGCGTCTATATCTTCAACCGCAGCACGCTGAACCGCTACCTGCGGGAGGACGCGGACAAGGCCGGCTCCTCGCACGATTTCGGCAAGGATGTCATTCCGGCCATGCTGAACGACGGGCTCCGGCTTCAGGCTTATCCGTTCAAGGACTATTGGAAGGACGTCGGAACGATCAAGAGCCTTTGGGAAGCGAGCATGGATCTGCTCGAACCCGAGCCGGAAATGAACCTGAACGACCGGAGCTGGCGGATCTATTCGGTCAATCCGTCGCAGCCGCCGCACTTCATCTCGCCGGAAGCGAAGGTGAAATGCTCGATTGTCAACGAAGGCTGCATCCTGCTCGGCGAGGTCGAGCATTCCGTCGTTTCGTACGGCGTCCGGATCGGACGGGGAAGCAAGATCAAGGATTCGGTGCTGATGCCGGGAGCGAAGATAGGCGACAACGTCACCATCTATCGGGCGATCGTCGGCGAAGGCTGCGTCATCGAGGACGGGCAGACCGTAGGAAGCCCGGATTCGGAAGACATCGAGCTGATCGGCAGCTACGAAGCTTTGATGTAGGCATGGAACCGAAAGCGGCCGCCTTCCGGCCGTCTGCAAGAGCCAATAAACCCGTATAGGTGGGAGACCATATGAAGGACGTAATGGGTGTCATTAATCTGATCAATGAGCCGGATGATCTGGAGGAGCTGACCTATCACCGCGCCGTCGCTTCCGTTCCATTCGGCGGAAGGTACCGCCTGGTCGATTTCATGCTCTCGAGCATGGTGCATTCCGGAATCCGCAATGTGGCGCTGTTTACCCACGCCAAGTACCGGTCGCTGATGGACCATGTCGGCTCCGGCAAGAGCTGGGACCTGGCCCGCAAGCGCAACGGCCTGTTCTTCCTGCCGCCCTCCATCGAGGAGGTCCAGGAATCGCTCAAGGGCGACCTGTTTCATTTTCACAAGAACAAGGACTATTTCCTCCGCAGCTCCTGCGACTACGTCGTCTTGGCCCGCAGCCATATGGTCTGCAACATCGACCTGTCCGAGGTCGTCGCCTTCCACAAAGAATCGAAGGCGGATATCACCCTCGTCTACAAGGAAGACAAGACGCAGGATACGGCGCGCTGCCGCCGGGTGCAGACCAATGCCGAAGGGCGGGTCACCGTGCTGCAGGATCACTTCGGCCGGTCCGACAGCGACAAGGTCTCCATGGAGATCTATGTGCTGAAAAAGGACCTGCTGCTCGATCTGGTGGAAACGTCGCTTGCGCAAGGCTACGACCACTTCGTCCGCAACGCGCTGATGCGCAACCTCGACCGGCTGAACGTGCGCGGCTATCCGTTCAAGGGCTATCTCGCCGTGGTCAACTCGATTCCGGCCTACTTCCGCCACAGCATGAACCTGCTCGATCCCGAGGTCTACCAGCAGCTGTTCTTCCAGCCCGCTCCGATCCTGACCAAGGTCAAGGACGAGCCGCCGACCCATTACACCAACCGCGCCCGAGTGAAGAACAGCCTGATCGCGAACGGCTGCGTCATCGACGGGAGCGTGGAGAACTGCATCCTGTTCCGCGGCGTCAAGGTCAGTGCCGGCGCGCAGCTGAAGAACTGCATTGTTCTGCAGAACGGACAGATCATGGAGCGTGCCGTGCTGCAGAATGTCATTCTCGACAAGGATGTCCGCATTACCAACGATACGACGCTGATCGGAGACCCGAAGGCGCCTTACATCGCCGAGAAGTCCAAGATCATCTGAAGCCTTGCAAGAAACAGAGAGATTCAACTTTGAGTGGAGGGTTCCCGTATGAAAGTGCTGTTCGCCGCGTCCGAGGCGGTTCCGTTTGTCAAGTCCGGAGGGCTCGCCGATGTCATCGGTTCCCTGCCGCAGGCTCTGCAGGCCGCGGGAGTGGAGGTCCGGATCATCCTGCCCAAGTACGAGGAGATCGACGAGTCTGTCCGCGCGCAGATGAAGACGGTCAAGGAGTTCAGCGTCTATGTCGGCTGGCGTCACCAGTACTGCGGGCTGCAGGAGCTGGAATGGGAAGGCATCCATTACTATTTCATCGACAACGAGTTCTACTTTAAGCGGAAAGGGATTTACGGCTACGGAGACGACGCCGAGCGGTTCGTCTTCTTCTCGCGGGCCGTCTGCGAAGCCGTCCAGCATATGGGGTTCGCTCCCGATGTGATCCACTGCCACGACTGGCAGACCGGGCTCGTTCCGTTTATTCTGCAGGCCCATTATCATCACATCGAGGAGTACCGGAACATCCGCACCGTCTTCACGATCCACAACCTGAAGTACCAGGGACGCTTCTCGCGGGAACTGCTGCAGGACCTGCTCGGCGTCGGCGACAACTACTTCCACAAGGAGAGCCTGGAGTTCTACGGGGACGGCAGCTGCATGAAGGGCGCGCTGGTCTACTCCGACCTGATTACCACGGTCAGCGAGACGTATGCGGAAGAGATAAAGACGCCGTACTTCGGCGAAGGTCTGGACGGCATGCTGCGCAAGCGGGACGGCGATCTCGTCGGCATTCTGAACGGACTCGACAACGACTTCTACGATCCGATGAAGGACCCGGACATCGCCGTGAACTACCGCAACTCCCTGGCGAAGAAACGGCTCAACAAGCTCGCCTTCCAGCAGGAGTTCGGCCTGCCCGTGCGGGCCGAGGTGCCGGTCGTCGGCTTGGTGTCCCGCTTGGTCGAGCAGAAGGGGCTGGACCTGGTCGAGCGCATTCTCCACGAGTTCCTCCAGGAGGACGTTCAATTCATCCTGCTTGGCACCGGGGAGTGGAAATACGAGCAGCTGTTCAAGGATGCGGCTGCCCGGTTCCCCGACAAGGTGTCGGCCCATATCCGGTTTCAGGAATCGCTGGCGCATAAGATCTATGCGGCTTCCGATATGTTCCTGATGCCCTCGCAGTTCGAGCCGTGCGGGCTCGGCCAATTGATCGCCTTCCGCTACCGGACGGTGCCGGTGGTGCGCGAGACGGGCGGACTCAAGGATACGGTCATCCCGTACAACGAATTTACGGGAGAGGGCACGGGCTTCAGCTTCGCCAATTACAATGCCCACGAGCTGTTGTTCACGCTGAAGCGGGCGCTGTCCGTATACGCCGAGCCGGATAAATGGGCGAAGCTCGTCGCCAATATCGCCAGGACCGACTTCGGCTGGGGGCAGGCGGCCAAGCAGTACAAGCAGCTCTACGCCCGGCTTGTACCGGCGAAAGGCTAACAGGCGGATAAGGCCGATTGACCTAGTCGTTTCACCGGATCAGCTTTCCAATAAAACGCACCGGCTTCCGAAGGGGAAGCCGGTGCGTTTTTGGCAGGTACCGCCCGGAAGGGCGCAGCGAAGGGAAGGGGCGTCTCTGACTGCATAATAGAGGGCGACCTTACCATGAAAAAAACCGCCGTCAACGCGGCGGTTCCTTGGACGGAGGCTCTTGAAGCGACTCGTCGCCTTCGCCTTTCCGGACGTAGTCCCGCATGCCCGGGCCGCGCAGGGCGCGGCGGTTGCCGCCGTCGATATCCGTCACGGTGAAGGTTTCCAGCGGTTCGACATACCCGTCGCCGTCCGCTTCCCGGCCCGACTTGTCCGTATAGCGGAACCGGTCGGGGTTGTCGGCCATCGCGGGAGAGTCCGAATTTCCGTATTCCTCGACGGTGCGCCAAGCGTCGTCGTCGTCGCGCTGATTATCCTCGGTCAGGCTGTTGGGGCTCACGACTCCGCGGCCCGGCACCATGACTTCCTCTTCGACGGGACGGCTGTCCGGCACTTCTTGCTGGTCCGAATGCTCGACCGTGAAACGGGTCCAAGGCAGGGCCTCCAGCCGTTCATAGGGAATGGGCTCGCCGCTCGCTTCGCAGATGCCGTAGGTGCCTTCTTCTATACGCGCAAGCGCGGCTTCGATCTCGGCAAGGCGTTCGGACTCGGTGTCGTCGAGCGCCAGATCGCGGCTGCGCTCGAACAGCTCGGTGCCGGAATCGGCGGGATGGTTGTCGCTGGTCGAGAGCTCGCCGAGCGAATCCTTCAGGGATTCCGGTTCCCGGGAGTCAAGCGAAGCTTGCAGCTCCTCTTTTTCCTGCTGCAGCAGCTTCTTCAAATGAGCGATCTGATCGGTTTTCAGGTTGGACATAGCGGTAGACCTCCTCTGGTGAACAAAAGAATCTTGGTGCTCCGTACAGAGTAATTACCCGCTGACGCGAGGTTCCAACCGGGAAAGGCAAACGCTCTATTGAAATTGCCCCATGGAGGAAGTAGAATAAGGAAGAATCAACTTGTACGTACAATTCGATTGGACGGACGGCCAATTCCCGTCCTGTAAGCGATTATCGTTGAGCATGTCAGTACAAGTTGCGGTGCTTGTCCATTTAAAGGAGGAACTTATCCCATGACTGTGCAAAAGCCCGTCTTCTGGTTTGTCACCGGCAGCCAGCACCTCTACGGCCCGGAAACCCTGGATCAGGTCGCCGAGCATTCCCGCATCATTGCAAGCGCTTTGAACGACGACCCGGCGCTTCCCTACGAGCTGGTGTTCAAGCCGGTGCTGACGACGCCGGACGCCATTACCCGCCTGTGTATAGAGGCGAACGGCGACGAGAGCTGCTCCGGCATCCTGACCTGGATGCATACCTTCTCCCCGGCCAAGATGTGGATCGGCGGATTGACTGCGCTTCGCAAGCCTTTGCTGCACCTGCATACCCAATTCAACCGGGACATTCCGTGGGACAGCATCGACATGGATTTCATGAACCTGAACCAGTCCGCGCACGGCGACCGCGAATACGGCTTCATCGGGGCACGGCTCGGCATTGCCCGCAAGATCGTAGCCGGCTATTGGGAGGACACGGACGTTCGGACGCGGATCGGCAAGTGGATGCGCACGGCAGCCGCATTCACCGCGGGCAAGAGCCTCAAGGTCGCCCGCTTTGGCGACAACATGCGGGAAGTCGCCGTCACCGAGGGAGATAAGGTTGAGGCGCAGATTAAATTCGGCTGGTCGATCAACGGCTACGGAGTCGGAGATCTCGTCGAACGGGTGAACGCCGTTCCCGAAGCGGAAGTGAAGCGGCTGCTGGAGGAATACACCGAGCAGTATCGCATCACGGAAGAAGTCCGCAAGAACGGCTGGGAGTCGATTGCCTATCAGGCGCGGCTGGAGCTGGCGCTGAAAGGCTTCCTGACCGAAGGAGGCTTCGGGGCGTTCACCACGACATTCGAAGACCTGCACGGGCTCAAGCAGCTTCCCGGCCTGGCCGTTCAGCGGCTGATGGAGCAGGGCTACGGCTTCGGCGGCGAGGGCGACTGGAAGACGGCGGCGCTGACCCGCGTGATGAAGCAGATGGCGGGCAATGTGGGCACTTCCTTCATGGAGGACTATACCTACCACTTCGAAGAAGGCAACCGAATGATCCTCGGCGCCCATATGCTGGAGGTTTGCCCGACGATCGCGGCGGACAAACCGCGGCTTGAAGTGCATCCGCTGGGAATCGGCGGCAAGGAAGACCCGGCGCGGATGATCTTCGACAGCCGTCCGGGCCGGGCCGTCTGCGCCTCCCTGATCGACCTCGGCAACCGGTTCCGCCTCATCGTCAACCAAGTGGAAGCCGTGGCCGCCGAGCGCGACATGCCGAAGCTGCCGGTCGCCCGGGTCCTCTGGAAGCCGGAGCCGTCGCTTACGGAATCGGCGGAAGCTTGGCTTCTCGCCGGCGGGGCGCATCACACCGTATTCTCCTACGAGGTGAAGACGGAGGATCTGCTGGACTACGCCGAGCTCACGGGCATCGAATGCGTCGTCATCGACAAGGACACGAAGCCGTACGCCTTCAAGAACGAGCTCCGTTGGAACGAGCTTTACTGGAAACTGAAATAAGACCGTCCTCGCAAGAGGCCGTCCGGTGCAGGAAATGCCTGCCGCCGAGCGGCCTTTTTTTGATGGGGAGAATCCGGGGTAGCCCAAATTCGCCCGGAGCCGTGCCGGGCACGAACCCAATGGCCCAAGATGCATATGCTGGCAGAAGAGAAGCAGGGAAAGCGACCGGATCACCGCTTCGCATCGACGGCGCGCCTCTGCTCATGCTGACTCTTCCTTCACAAAACGACCGAAAGAAAGGTGAATGGCATGGCTTATGAATATCCGGAATATCCGGAACATCTGCCCGAGGAAGGAATCTCCCGGACCGTAACCGTACCTCCCGCCGCCGGCACAGCCGGCTTCGGAACTCCGGGTTGGGGGCCTTGGAATCCGTGGTGGAACCAATGGAACCCCTGGAATCCGTGGAACCCTTGGAATCCGTGGAACCCCTGGACGCCCGGCATCCCTCCGCGTCCGCCCGGCCCCTGGTTTCCCGGCGGTCCTGGGGGCCCTGGCGGTCCTGGACACTGGGGTCCCGGCGGACCGGGAGGCCCTGGGGGTCCCGGCGGACCCGGACACTGGGGACCCGGCGGACCGGGAGGCCCTGGAGGCCCCGGCGGACCCGGACATTGGGGACCCGGCGGCCCCGGGGGGCCCGGCCCGCGGTGATCGAATGCCTTAAGCACAGCGCCTTGTTTTTTTTCCGAAATCGCTTCGGAAAAGAGCGGGGCGCTGTCGTTTTGAGATGCAACCCAAGCGGGTTTAGGGTACACTAAAGGAAAGTCAGGCTTAAACTCCCAGGTGGAGTGGATTAACCGAGGGAAGAAGAGGGTCGCCATGAGCTTCGCCTATGTGGAAAAGCTGTTTGAGCTGTATGGATATGTGGTGCTGTTCGCCGGTTTGTTTCTCGAGTTCATTGCTCTGCCTTTTCCCGGCGAAACGACCTTGACGTATTCCGGTTACTTGTCCTACAAAGGAATCCTGCATCTGGCTCCGGTCATCGGCATCGGGTTTCTCGGGACCGCTCTCGGGATGACGCTGACCTATGGAATCGGGCGGGCTGCCGGCATGCCTTTCCTGGACAAGTACGGCAAATGGGTATTCCTCACGCCGGCCAAGCTGCAGAAGACCCGTATCTGGTTCCATCGGTATGGACCGAAGCTGCTGTTCATCGGCTATTTTATTCCCGGGGTGCGGCATTTCACGGGCTACTTTGCCGGTATCATGGGCGTTCCTTTTCGGACGTTCTTCCTGTATACCCTGTCGGGGGCTCTGTTCTGGGTGACGTGCTTTGCGGCTCTCGGCTATATCTTCGGCTCCCGCTGGGAGGCTGCCTTCCGGATAATGGAGCAGCATGCCTGGAAGTTCGTCATCCTGATTGTCCTTGCCGGGATTGGCTTCACCCTGCTGCGCACGCTGAAGCTTCGTAAGGCTCGAAGCAGCGCTTGAGGATGGACGAGTCCCCGCACGGATTGCCCGTAATAACCTAAAAACCTCCCGGCCATCGAAGATGGAGGGAGGTTTTCTGTGGAAGGAGCCGATCACTTGATCACGCGTGCGCCGTCGATATAATGGTTCTTCCAGTATCCGGTCGTCAGATCGCTGATGACGACGTCGGAAGCCGGATTGACGTTATGGATGAACTTGCCGCCGCCCATGTAGATGCCGACATGTCCGATTTTGCCGGGCGTGCTCACCGAGAAGAAGACCAGGTCGCCCTTGCGGAGATTGCTCTTGGCGACATGCGGGAAGGCGTCGTGCTGCAGGTTCGCTCCCCATTTCATCGAGAGGCCGAGCGCTTGCTTGAACACATATTGAGTGTAAGACGAGCAGTCCAGGATGAGCTTATTCGGATTGGAAGTGTCGCGAACCGAATTCTTGTATTGGACCTTGCCGACCAGACTCTTGGCGTAAGCGAGCAGCTTGTCCGCCGATTGCTCCCAACTTTGTGTCGGAGTCGGGGACGGGGATGTTTCAGGTTTTGCTTTTGTGGTTATGTAAGGGGAGGAGACCCAACCGGTCTTGCCTTGATAAACAATCTTGACCCAATAGGCGTTGGTAATTTCGAGGACCTCGACGACGGAGCCGTTCTTGACGAAGCCCATCGTCGCTTCTCCGCTTTTCGGAGTCTTATGGAAGTAAGGCGTGCCCTTAATCGTTCCGGTCGTAGCGGCGGATGCGGTAGCGGCATGAGCGACGGGAGACACGGGGACGGCGAAGCTGCCCGCAAGAACGGAGAAGGCGATGCCGGCGGATAAGAGCTGTTTTTTCAAAGATGATACCTCCAGGTGGTGGGAGCGCCAATTATCCCAAAGTCAGGACAACGGCCAAACTCTTGGTTTTGTTGGAAACTCTTGCTTCCACCCGTATTGTAACAACACCGTTTCCTCGAAAACTAGCTGTAAATCTTGGAAAATCGGCGTGTCCCGACAGAAATTGAAAGCGCTGTAATAAAAAACCTTCGGATTCCCAGCCCGGATGGACGGGGAGAGGCCGAAGGTTTTTTTTTGTTTGTTCACTCGCAGGTATCGCGGTGCAGCTTCTGCAGCAGAAGAATGAGCTGATCCTCTTCTTCCTCCGTGAGACTGCGGGTCAGGCGGCGATTCGCTTGCGCGAGAATATCCCGCAGCGTGGGCTCGAAGGCCAGCGCCTTCTCCGTCGGATGGAGCTGATAGGCCCGCCGGTCGTCGGGATCGGTCCGCTTCTCGATGTAACCGGCTTCCTCCAGTTGTTTGACGGACCGGGCAGTCGTGGCTTTGTCCAGCCGCAGATTGTCGGTCAGCTTGTCCTGGTTGATGCCCGGAGCTCTCAGGATATTAAGCAGGTAAATGTAGTGATGGCCTCCGCCGATCCCGTAAGGCTGCAGCAGCTTGGCCACATTCTTCAGGTTCTTGCGGTGCAGGATGGACAAGAGACGGGTGATCGGCTCCTTGGGGGCGCGATTATTCATGATTCAACCACCTTTACGGCTTAAGAAAAACTCTTTAAAAACTACCTAAACTGTAACGTACTTACGGTTGCGTATGCAACTAGTTTATCCTATACTGAGAAAATAAAACGTTGCGTCTGCAACTAAATGACCGGGCCGCGCCGGAACGAATCCGCTCGGCTGTGGCACACTAAACATCAGAGAAAGCCGTTCCTCCCTCGGGAAAGAAAAGCGCTCATCTGCAAAAGGGATTTGGAGGGTCTATATTCATGTCGGCATCATCGTACAGCACGTATCAGGAGAACCCGGAGATTCAAAAGCGACGGTGGATCATCCTGGTGGTCATGAATTTGTTTACGTTCATGTCCACGCTCGACGGCAGCATCGTCAACATCGCCTTGCCCAACTTGGCCAAGTCGCTGGGCATCTCGATCGCCCAGGTCGAATGGGTTACCACCAGCTACCTGATGGCCATTTGCGCCTTGATCCTGTTCTTCGGCAAGCTCGGGGACATCGTCGGCAAAATTCGCATATTCAAATTGGGAACCATCCTCTTTATCGTCGGCTCTCTGTTCTGCGGGCTCAGCGGAAGCCTCTCCCTGCTTGTCGCCTCGCGCGTATTCCAGGCCGTCGGAGCCTCGATGACCATGGCCAACAGCCAGGGCATCGTCACCGACATCTTTCCTTCGAGCGAACGGGGCAAGGCGCTCGGCCTCGTCGGCACCTTCGTCTCCCTCGGCAGCATCGCAGGACCCAGCCTCGGCGGCGTGCTCGTCTCGTCCCTCGGCTGGGAGTCGATCTTCTGGGTGAACGTGCCGATCGGCCTGATCGCCCTCGCGTTCGGCTGGAAGTTCCTGCCGCCCGATTATGTGAAGACCAAGGCCCGGATCGATGTGTCCGGCAGCCTGCTGTTCAGCTTCTTCATTCTGGCGTTCTTCGCCGGCATTCTGCTCGGTCAGCAGCGGGGCTACGGCGATCCCTGGATCCTCGCATCCCTCGCGCTCGCCGTCGTCGCTTTCGGAATCTTCCTCCGAGTGGAATGGACCAAGAGCGAGCCGCTCCTGCACCTGCCGCTGTTCAAGAATCCGCTGTTCTCGATCAGCATCCTGTGCGGCTTCCTGGTGTTCGTGGCGAACTTCTGCTTCAACATCATCGCGCCGTTCTATGCCCAGGGCATTCTGGGCATGTCGCCCTCGCAGGCGGGGCTGCTCCTCATGCTCTTCCCGATTATGATGGTAATCGTCGCTCCCGTAAGCGGCGCGCTCTCCGACAAGATCGGCTCCGAGCTGCTCACCTTCGCCGGGCTTCTGGTGATGGTCATCGCCCAGTTCGGGCTGGCCTCGCTGCACGGCGGCAGCCCGGTCCCGCTCGTCGGCCTGTGGATCGCCATGCTCGGGATCGGCAGCGGCCTGTTTCAATCGCCGAACAACTCGCTCGTCATGTCGCGGATCGACCGGACCCAGCTCGGTCTGGCCGGAAGCGTCAACTCGCTCGTGCGCAACATCGGCATGGTCGTCGGCATCACCGTCGCGACCACGACGCTGTTCCACGTCATGAGCAACCGCGCCGGCTATCGGGTAACCGAGCTGATCCCGGAACGCCCCGATATCTTCCTCTCCGGCATGCATGTGGTGTTCATCGTCTCGTCGTCCATCTGCCTCGTGGCCGCTATCATCACCGGCTGGCGGATGCTGGAGGCCCGCAAGCGGGGATACGAGGAACGAGCCCGCGCTTAAACGCGGTTGTATAAGCTCTAACGCAAGAAATCCGCTGCCGGATCATCCGGGGCGGGTTTCTTGCGTTGACACCGAATTGGCTTATTCCTGCCCGGCTTGGCATAGGAATGTAGGGAAACCATGCAAGGGGGGAACGGCCGATGGAAGAGACGCTGGCCCGCTATTATGAGTTGAAGGAGCAGATCCGCGAAGCGGAAAAGGAGGTAGCCGCCCTCCGCGAGACCCTGATCGGGGAATGCCGGAGGCGGGAGACGACCGAGCTGACGGCCGGCGGCTACCGCTTGAAGCTGATCGCCCAAGAGCGCAAGGAATACGACGACCACCGGCTGTACGAGAGCTTGCCGGACCCCGACGTATGGCGCTTGGCTTCAAAGGCGGACCCCGGCAAGATCGCCAGCCTTCTCAAGCTCGGCGTGCTCAAAGAACGCCTCATTGCCGGAACGTACACGACCAAGGAGATCACCTTGGTTACGGTGGAGCGGCAGTAAACGGCGCACGCGCGAAGAGTCCCGCCTCCGGGAGAACCGGAGGCGGGACTCTTCTGTTTTGCCTGCCGCTATGGAGCGGGAAGCGGCTGGTCCCCTTGGCTGCGGTTGCTATTTGGGGGTCACCGAACCCGGCTTCGGCAGAAGGACAGGAACGTTTCCAGGGCGGGAGTCAAGTATTTGCTCTTGTGGTAGACGAGCTGAAACTCCCGCACCGGGGAGAGGCCGTTCACCGGCACGGAGCGGAGAAGGCCGGTCTCGATGTCTTGGCGCACGGTCCGCTCGGAGATCATCGACACGCCGAGGCCTTCGGCGACGGCGGCTTTGATCGTGTCCGCATTGCTGCAGGTCCAGGAAGAAGACCACTTCAGCCCATGCCGTTCCATGGCCTCCTCGAAAGTGCGGCGCGTGCCGCTGCCGGCCTCGCGCAGAATCCAATCCTCCCGTTCCAGCTCCTTCGGTTCCACCAGGGAGCGGGAATAGAAGGGATGGGCCCGGCCGCAGACGAGCGTCAGCCTGTCCTGGGCAAACGGGAAGACGAGGAGCTCCGGCGAGCGAACGGTCCCCTCGACCAACCCGATATCCAGCTTGTCCAGCAGCAGAAGCCGTTCAATCGGGGCTGTGTTGTCCTCGGTCACCTCCAGGCCCAGCCGGGGAAGCTCGTGCTTCAGCGCGGCGGCGAGGCCCGGCAGGACGGAGGAGCCGACGGTGACGCTGGCGCCGACGCGAATCCGGCTCTTCTCCCGGAGGTTCCGCATCTCGTTTTCCGCATCCTCCTCCAGCCGGATCATATGCCGGGCGTAGCCGATCAGCTTTTCCCCCGCCTGGGTGAGATAGAGCTTCTTCGACAGCCGCTCGAACAGCTTCACGCCGTAGGAGGTCTCCAATTCGGAGATGGCTTGGCTGACGGCGGACTGGGTCATATAGAGCTCCTGAGCCGCCCTCGTCATGTTCAGGGTGTCGCACACGGCGGCAAACACCCGCAGATGCCGGAGTGTCATCGCTATCACCTGTCTCAATCATTAGGATATCCTAATCGTTATCATAAAATAATATCGTTTTTCTTATCGTTCCTCAAGCTCTATACTGCAGCATGAGGAGGGAAATCATGAACAACACGATCGGCAAAATTCCCGGACTGGCCCTGGCGGCCCTCATCGCCGTTCCGGCCTGGATCATCGGGAGCCGGTATCCCGTTGCGGGAAGCCCGGTGATCGGCCTGCTGCTCGGCCTGCTGCTGGCTTACTGGAAGCGTCCGCCCGCCTTCGAGAGCGGGACGGCCTTCGCGTCCAAGAAGCTGCTGCAGTATGCTATCGTCCTGCAGGGCTTCGCGATGAACCTGAGCACCGTCATCCGGACAGGGAGCGAGACGCTCCTGCTGATGGCGTTTACCCTGACGGCAACCTTCGCGTCAGCCTATGGGCTCGGCAGGCTCCTGAAGCTGGAGACCGACACGAACATCCTGATCGGCGTCGGCACCGCCATCTGCGGCGGATCGGCCATCGCCGCGGCTGCGCCGGTGATCGGGGCGAAGGAAGAGGAGGTGGCGCGGGCGATCTCGACCATCTTCCTGTTCAATGTAATCTCCGCGTTCGCTTTTCCGGCGCTGGGGCATCTTCTGAACATGAACGACCGCAGCTTCGGCTTATGGGCCGGTACGGCGGTCAACGACACTTCTTCCGTGGTCGCCGCGGGTTATGCCTACAGTGCCGCCGCCGGAAAGCTGGCGGTGATCGTCAAGCTGACCCGGACGCTGGCGATTATTCCGGTCACCCTGATCCTGGCGCTTCACACTTCGCGAAAGCGATCGAAAGCGGCCGGGGAGCGGTACTCGCTCGTCCGTATCTTTCCCTGGTTCGTGATCGGCGTGCTTGCCGCATCGATGATCAACACGTTCCTGCCGCTGCCGGAGGGAGTGGGACCCGCGCTCGCCCAGGCGGGCAAATTCGCCATCGTCATGGCCATGGCGGCGATCGGCCTGAACACGCGCCTGGGAAGCCTGGTCCGCGGCGGCTGGCGTCCGATCCTGCTCGGGCTGGGCTCATCCGTCGCGCTGTCTGCGACGTCGCTTCTCGTCCAGTATACACTGATGAACTAAGCCCGCCTCTCGGCGGGCTTAGGAGCTACAGCAGCTCGCCTCGGCGTTTCAGCGAGCGGAACAAGGCGACGGAGAGCAGAGAGCTTGCCAGAGCGCACAGGCCGATGAAGGCATAACCGGCCTGTAAGCCGCGAAGCAGGCCGAGCGAACCGCCGCCCGCGAGCCGCTTGCAGGCCTCAATGAGGAAGCCGATCAAGTAATTGCCGATGACGCTGCCGACGCCCATCAGGGTGACGGATACCGTGATGGCGATATCGCTTCCCCGCGGGTAGCGCTTCGCGATCAGCGCCATGACCGTGGGGTAGATCGGCGCGATGCCGATGCCCGCCGCGGCGAACAGGAAGGCCGCCGGTTCGCCGAAGACGATTGCGGCGAAGGTGCAGAGTGCAGACGCTCCGGCGAACAGCGCGAGCGAGAGCGTGAAGCCGATGCGGTCGGTGATCGGCCCGGCGAAGAGCCGCGCCAGGGTGAAGCAGAGGAAGAACAAGGACAGCAGGCCGGAGGCCTCGGTCACGTTCCAGGAGTAGGCCTTCTCCAGGAAGTTGACCAGCCAGCCGCCGATGGACAGCTCGGAGATGACCCCGAAGGTCAGCACGAGCGTAATGAGCAGCAGAGTCCGGTCTCGCAGCAGCGAGGAGATCGGCGGACGCTGCTCTTTTTCTTCGGGAGTGTCGCCCGGAAACCGGCTGAACAGGGCCGGCAGCATGGGAAGAACCGAGAGCGACAGCATGATGAGGTACATGCCACGCCAATCCAGGGTGAAGCCGCCCAGGCTCATGGACATGAGGCCCGATGCGAGGAGCGGCGCGACGGTCGAGCTGAGGCCGTAGAAAAAGTGGGACAGGTTCATCATCGTCCCGGTGTTCTTCACGAAGATTCGGGCGGCCAGGATGGCGAGGGCGATCTCCAGCATGCCGTTGCCGATGTACATAAGAAAGTAGGAGGCCGAGAAGGCGGGATAGGTCCGGGAGACGGCGATCAGAACGCCGGACAACGCCATGCTGCCGAAGGCGAGCAGGCTGACCGCCTTGATGCCGAGCCGCCTAACCAGGAAGCCGGTAAACGAGCAAGCGAGGAGGTAGCCGAGCGCGTTCAGCGACAGCAGAGAGCCGAGCTGCTGCTCGTTCAGGCGGAAATCGAACTGAATCCGGGGGATCGCCGGGCCCTTGATGTTCTCCGAGAAGCCGAACACCAAAAAGCCGACAAACACGGTGAGAAGCTGGAATACATAGGTGCGGGATGACGGACGGACTGCGGAGCCGGGTTTCTTCATGAGGTTCTCCAATCGGATCTAAGAGGTATGGACATCTTCCCTATGATACCGAAAGAACGGGCAGGGTTCCAGAGGGAATCGGCTCGCCAATTTAAGTATTACTTGTTATGATACAAATGTAACAATGACAAGTGAGGGAGGCGATTCTGTTGATCGTAACCCTGGACTTCGGCGGCGACTTGCCGCTCTACCTCCAACTGCGCAATCAGATCGTGCTCGGCATCGGTTCCGGGGAGCTGGCGGCCGGGGAACGGCTTCCCACCGTGCGCCAGTTGGCGGAAGACCTCGAGATCAATCCCATGACCGTTAACAAGGCTTATGCCGAGCTGAAAAGGGAAGGCTTCATCGAGATTGACCGGAGGCGGGGGGCGACGGTAAGGGGAGCGGAAGCTCTGAACGGAGCGGCCGCCGAAGTGTATCACGGCAAACTGGAGAAAGAGCTCAAGCTGGTGATCAGCGAGGCCCTGCTGCGGGGAATCCGCAAGCCGGAGTTCCTGAAGCTGTGTTCGGCGATTCTTGCCGTCATGCCCACTCCGGCCGGGAGCATAGAGGAGGACTAGGAATGATCAGCTACTATCTGCTTGCCGCCGCACTCGGGATCGGAGCGATCTTCACCGGAGTCTGGAGTTATCAGGCGAAGCTGCGCCGGGGACGCCTGCTCGGCGTTACCCTTCCCGTCGGCGCTGCGGAGGACGCCGGGGTACAAGGCGTGCGGGCTGAGTATCGAAGGAGCTCGCGAAGAGCCGCGCTGTTTCTGCTCGCGGCCCTCGTCCCGTTTTTCTTTTCGCGCGGGTATTTCGCCGTCAATTATGCGTATTTCTTCATCTGGCTGATTCTGGCTTACTTCGTATCCAGCCGCCCCTTTGTTCTCGCCAACCGCGCCTTGAAGCGGATCAAGCGCGAACGGGGCTGGAGCGCCGGCGCTTCGCGAACGGTTCAGGCTGACCTTCGGCTCTCCCGGGACAAGGACAAGGGCGCTCTGCCGGTCGTCTGGTTTCTGCTGCCGCTGGTTCCGTCGGCGGTGCTGCTCATTCGGAGCGTGCAGGCCGGGCAGACGCCGGTGGCGGTCACCAGCGCCATCGCGATTCTGAATACACTGCTCTTTCTCGCCATGGCGCTGTTGTCGGCCCGGTTGAAGGCCCGGGTGTACCACCGGGACAGCTTGCTGAATCTGGAGCTTCAACGGAGAAAGCTCCGGGCGCAATCGCTCCTGTGGCTGCTGCTGGCCGGGTTTGAAGCCCTGTTCGCGTTCCTCTTTGCCTTGTCGTTAAACGGCGAGCGGGAAAGCTCGGGCATACTGCCGGTATGGGCCGTTCTGACCGTAGCGGTTCCGGTGCTACTGCTCATTTTGTTCCTCCGCTACTGGGAGAGTATTAAGAATCGGCTTCTTCCCGAAGAGGGAGGAGAGGGCACGATCGTCCGGGACGAGGACGATGATTGGGTGGACGGTCTCTATTACCGCAATCCCGATAATCCGGCCGTCTTCGTCGAAGATCGGAGCGGGTTCGGCACGACGGTGAATTTGGGTACCAAGAGGGGCCGGGCGGTTCTCTGGGGCAGCTTGGGGGCGTCGGCCGTCCTGGTGCTCGGCATCGGCATTCTGATCGGCGTTATGGACAGCGCCACGCCCCGCTGGGAGCTTCGGGAGAACGGGAGAGTTCAGATTGATTATCCGCTGTACTCGTATGGATTCCCGTTGGAGCAAGTGAAATCCGTAACATTGGTCGACCGTCTGCCACACGGTCGGCGGACGAACGGACTGGAGACGGACCGGACCGCCCGCGGGAATTTCCGCTTTGCCGACTGGGGACGCTCCAAGGTGTATATTTTCCGCAACAACCCGCCCTATCTGGTGGTGGAACTGGACGGCATGCACGTGGTCTACAACAAGAAGAACCCGCAAGACACTCGCGAACTGTACGCGAGTCTGCGGGCGGCATGGGAGAAGGGGAACTAAAGCAGAAGGGAAGCCGGAGCATAGGGGATACCGAGGAAACGTCTCCTCGGGCTGCATAAGTGCTGCGCTTGGCTTCGGTCAGGAAGCTCAGGAAAGAGACGGGTTGGATGTAATAACCTCCGTAGTAGGGTGATAACGCATCCTCACGGGCGGCACAGCCCGTCCAAATGGGCGGACAGAACTTCGATCATCCGCTCCGGCCGAAGTCGGTCGGGCTCCAGCAGCGCGTGCAGGGCGAGACCGTCAATCAAGGCGTACAGCCGTTCCGCCTCCAGCTCCTTGTTTATTCCCGGACGCAGCAGATTTTCCTGTAAATCCATCGTATCCAGCACCCATCGCACCAAACGAAGAATGCCGTCCGGGTCTGTCCCGGACGGTCTTTGTGCATGGGTCCGATGGAAGGTAAAGGCAAACCAGACCTCCATCTCCGCCATTTTCTCGGCATCGACCGGCAGCAGCTCCAGGAGCAGACGAAGCGCCTTCTCCTTCGGAGGCAGCGTTACCTCCATGCCGTTCCGGATTCGGGCCTCGGCGCGCTCCTTCACCAGATTCATGGCGAAGGACAACAGCTCCTCTTGAGCCGAGAAATAATGACGCAGCGCGCCGAGGGAAATTCCCGCTTCGGCGGCGATGCTGCGGACGGTTGCGCCGGGCAGGCCGTCGCGCAGAATGACTCGCCATGTCGCTTCGGCGATCTCAATTTTTCGTTTGTCGTGATCTACGATTTTTACCATGTCTCCATTGTAGCAGAGCAGCCGGACGAGGACAACGATATCATACATTTGTATTAAATAAGGGTACATGGTAAGCTTAATCGACCATGAAATAATACAATTGTATCGATTGGAGGCAAGGAATGAACGGGATGGCTTGGGCGATTGTCGCCTGTGAGTTTGCTTTTTGGGTGGTCATCGGATTAGGCCTTGCGGTCCGTTATGGGCTTAAGCGGGAAAAGCTGGGGCTGCTGCTGCTCGCCCTGACGCCGTTGATCGATTTGCTCCTGCTGGTCTTGACGGGCGTGGACCTGTACCGCGGAGCGGTGGCGACAGCGGCTCACGGCATCGCCGCGATCTATATCGCCGTCTCGGTCGTCTTCGGCCGCGACCTGATCCGTTGGGCCGACGACCGCTTCCGGTACTATGTGATCCGCAGCGGGGCACGCCCTGTCAAGCGCTTCGGCAGGGAGCACGCCCACCATGAACTCAAGGGCTTTCTGAAGCATGCGGGAGCCTTTCTGCTCGGCTCCGCTCTGCTGCTCGGAATCGTCGCTCTGGTTGATGACCCAGACCGTACCTCCGCGCTGTCTGCGGTCCTGCGGACATGGGGCCTGGTTCTCGGCATCGATTTGCTGATCACGACGAGTTACTGGATTTGGCCGAGGAAGCCGACAAAAAGCCAAAAAACATCTGTTTTGTAGAGTATACTCCGTGGCTTCCGGATGATATGCCGGCGATAATGGAACTGCAAGATAGTTAGAGCCTAAATCCTCTGGAAGCAGGTGGCAACATGACTAAACTCTTGGAGCAACTTTATTACGGGGAATTGCGCCCTGACGAAGAGCTGTTGCCCGAAAATATGGAACATCGCCGTGTTCGCCGTCAAATTGAAGCAGCATTGGAGAAATGGAAGGAGGGACGTGTCGAAGAGGAAATTATGATGTTGGAGGATCTGCTGGAGCGATTGGCGGAGCGCCATGGAATCGAGCAAGCCGCATCGTTCATTCAGGGGTTTCGCTTAGGAGCGGGAATCGTGGCAGAGGCGCTAGTGGGACCAAGAACCTAAACGTACAATTAATACCGCAAAAATCCCCTTTGCCCGACTCCCAGGAGAGCGAGGCAAAAGGGGATTTTTTCGGCTATATCCGGCTTACGGTTCGTCTTCCACCAGCTCGTCGGGTTCGACGGTGGCGGCGGGCTTGGCCACCCATTCATCGGCCTCCGGCTCGATGTCTACGCCGTTTTCGATCTTCTTTTTTTCCGCGAGGGAATCGCCTTCTTCGTTGAGTTGGTTGCGGACTTTTTCTTCGTCTGCCATGGGAATTCCTCCTTTGGATGCAGGTTGGAAATGCGTGTACTTGCTATTCTTACCCATTACCCTCAGGTATCATTCATCCGGTTGCCCATCGATTCGGAATGGATCGAATGTGCAGGGTTTGTCCGGGCCTTGCGGTATGCTATTCTGGTGGGGATAGGAGTGACGACGATGAAGCATATTTTGATAGCCGACGATGATCCCCATATCCGCGCCCTGCTGCGGCATGTGCTGCTGCGGGAGGGTTACCGCGTTACCGAGGCGGAGGACGGGGTGAAGGCGGAGGAGCTCAGCCGGACCGAATCGTTCGACCTGGCGATTCTGGACGTGATGATGCCGGGGATGGACGGCTTTGCCCTGTGCGAACGGCTTCGGGAGCAGGAGGACCTGCCGATCATTCTCCTGACCGCCCGCGACCAGTTGTCCGACAAGGAGCAGGGCTACCTGCATGGAACCGACGATTACGTCACCAAGCCGTTCGAGCCCGAGGAGCTGCTGTTCCGCATCAAGGCCCTGTTCCGCCGGTACCTGCGGACGGCGAACGACCGGATCAAGATGAACCGGATCGTCATCGACCGCAAAACCGCCGAAGTGACGGACGGCGAGACGGTCTTCCTGCTGCCGCTGAAGGAGCTGGAGCTGCTTTCCCAGCTTGCACAGTTTCCGGGGCGAGTCTTCTCCCGCGAGGAGCTGATCCGACTGATCTGGGGGGCCGACTACGAGGGGGACGACCGGACGGTCGACGTCCACATCAAGCGGCTGCGGCAGCGTTTTGCCGGATACGAGGCGGATTTCACCATCGAGACCGTTCGCGGCCTCGGCTATAAGATCGAGGTGACGGGCCGGTGAAATCGTTGTACACGCGGGTGCTGCTGATTACGATCTGTACGGTTCTGTTCAGCAGCCTGTTCGCTTTTCTCATCTCCAACATCTACTACCATATCAAGCTGAAGCCCTTCAACGATCAAAAGCTGACCTCAATCGCCGAGACCGTTCAATCGTACGCGGGCGGGCATCCGGAGGACCTTACCGACTATCTCCACAACGTGGCGGCGCTCGGTTACGAGCTGTACCTGACCGAGGCTTCGGGCGGCGGCCGCTTCTTCGGCAGTCCCTTCCGGGGCGGAGCGCTTCCTGCCGCGACCGTGCAGTCCGTAATCGGCGGGCAGGTGTACCACGGGGTTGCCCAGTTCCCGAACAAGCCGTTCATCACCGGCTTCTTCGACAACCGGATCACCAACACCATCGGCGTGCCGATTCAGGCCGGCGACAAGACGTATGCACTCTTCCTGCGGCCCGATGTGCTGCTGCAGTTCGGCGAGCTAAGGATGTTCTTCGCCATGATCGCCATCCTGACCATCGCCTGCAGCCTGATCTTCTTCCTCTTCAGCACGCGCTATATCGTTCAGCCGGTGACGCGCCTGACGGAAGCGACCAAGCGGATGGCGGCCGGGGAATTCCGCCACCAGCTTCCGGATGGGCGCAAGGACGAGATCGGCCAGCTTGCCGCCCACTTCGCTAGGATGAGCCGCGAGCTGGAACGGGCAGAGACGGCCCGCCAGCAGTTCGTCGCCAACGTCTCGCACGAAATTCAGTCGCCGCTCACCTCAATTCAAGGCTTCGCCCAGGTGCTGGCCGAATCCGACGAGTTGCCGCCGGAGGAGCGGAAGCACTATGCCGAAGTGATCGCACAGGAGAGCCGCCGCTTGTCCAGGCTCGGCAAAGAGCTGTTGACGCTGTCGGCGGTCGAGCAGGGCAAGGAAGGGCTGCATGTCAAGACGTTCAACCTGAAAACCCAGCTTCGGGAAGCCTTGCAGGTGCTGGAATGGCAGTTGGAGCAAAAAGAGCTGGCCGTCTCTCTCTCGGTACCCGATACCATCGAGCTAAAGGGCGACGATGTCCTGCTCATGCAGGTCTGGATGAACCTGCTCGGCAACGCCGTTCAGCATATCCCGGCCGGCCGCTCGATCCGGGTGAAGGCCGGCCGCCAGGGCGGCGACTGCGAGGTTCGGATCGCCGACACCGGCGAAGGAATCGCCCCGGAGCACCTGCCGCACTTGTTCGACCGGTTCTATCGGGTGGACGAAGCGCGGGAACGCGGGTCCGGCAGCACCGGCCTCGGCCTGAGCATTGCCCAGAAGATCGTGCAGCTTCACGGAGGCACGCTGGAAGCGGCGAGCGCTGTGGGCATTGGGACGGAATTCATCGTCCGGTTGCCGGTCGGCGGGATCCGGTAACGGCCGGCCGCGGCGGTCGCTTCACGATTCACATTGTAATTAGCTGTTCATGCGGCGTTCACACTACTCTCCTATACTGATGACAGATCAGAGAAGGAGGGAGCCTCATGTATTTGGCTTTACGGGAAATGCGGCATGCCAAGCTGCGCTTTGCGCTGATTGTGACGATCATGCTGCTGGTATCATTCTTGGTCCTCTTCGTGACCGGGCTCGCGCGGGGGTTGGCCTACGATACGACGTCGGCCCTGGAGACGATGAAGGCCGATCATTTCGTATTGGAAAAAGGCTCGGACAGCCGGTTTGCCCGATCCGTGCTGAGCGCGAAAGAATTGGACGCGGCCCGGCAGGTCGTCGGCGCCGAGCAGGCGACACCGCTTGCCGTGCGTATGGGCACGGTCAGCTTGAAAGGGACGGAAACCAAGAAGGACGTCACGCTGTTTGCGGTCGACCCGGCGGGCCGGCTGGCGCCGAAGCCGCTGGAAGGACAAGCCCTGGGAAGCGAAGCGGACGGCCGCGTGCTGGTCGACAAGAAGATGAAAGCTTCCGGCGTAGAACTTGGGAGCGTCCTGAAGGATCAAGCGACGGGACTCGCCTGGACCGTCGCGGGCTTCGTCGATCAAGCGTCCTACAGCCACGCGCCGGTCGTCTTCCTGAACGAAGCGGACGGGGCGAAGCTGTCGGCCGCTTATGGGGCGAAGGCGGCGGGCTCCGCAGGCCCGGAGGCGGCGTATAACGTGATCGCTATCCAAGCCTCGGCGGATCAGGCCAAAGCCCTCGCGGAGAAAATCTCCGGCACGGAGGTCATCACGAAGCAGGCGGCGATCAAAGCCATTCCGGGCTACAAGGAGGAGCAGCAATCGCTCAACATGATGATCGCGTTCCTCTACGTGATCGCGGCGTTCGTACTGGCGGTATTCTTCTATGTGATGACCCTGCAGAAGACCAGTCAATTCGGCATTCTCAAAGCGATTGGGTCGCGTACCGGCTACCTGGCTTCGGGGCTCGTCGCCCAGGTACTCCTGCTGTCCGTCGGCAGCACGGCCGTGAGCCTCGCGCTCGTCCGGCTGATGATGCAGGCGTTGCCGGAAACGATGCCTTTCCGGCTCAGCCCGGGAGTCATGGGCTTCACGGCGGGCGCCTTTATTCTGGTCGCCTTGGCCGGTTCGCTCTTGTCGGTGGTCAAGGTGGCGCGCACGGACGCGCTGGACGCGATAGGGAGGGTTGCCGGATGAAGACGAAGCTTCAATTGAAAGGAATCGGCCATTCGTATCAGGATGGAACCGGACAGGTGGAGATTCTGCAGAACCTCGCGCTCGACGTGGAGCAAGGGGAATTTGTCGCCGTGATGGGGCCTTCCGGCTCGGGAAAAAGCACCTTTCTCTCCATCGCCGCCGCCTTGCTCCGCCCCACTTCCGGAGAAGTGCTGGTGGACGGCGAACCGCTTTCGAACAAGTCGGCCAAGGAACTGGCGGATCTGCGCTTAAGGAAATTCGGCTTCATCTTCCAGAGCGCCCACCTGGTGTCGTATCTGAAGGTCGAGGAGCAACTGCACCTCATCGGCAAGCTGGCAGGCATGCCGCGCTCCGAAGCGGAAGCGCGGTCCGCCGAGTTGCTGGCCCGTCTGGGGCTGACGAACCGCAACAAGGCTTACCCGGAGAAGCTGTCCGGCGGCGAGCGCCAGCGGACGGCCATCGCCCGGGCGCTGATGAACAAGCCGGACGTGCTCTTCGCCGACGAGCCGACGGCGAGCCTCGACGCCGCGCGCGGCAGCGAGGTAGTCGCGCTTATCGCCGACCAGGTGAAACGCGAGGGCAACTCGGCGATCATGGTCACCCACGATGACCGGGTCTTGCATTATTGCGACCGCGTCCTGCATCTGGAGAACGGGGCGCTTCGCGCCTCTTGATGAACACAGCAGTGCTACCTTGGTGAATTGAATCGAGCAGAGCCTTTTCCCATGTCCGGGCGGATGGGGGAGAGGCTCTTTTTTGCGTGAAGAGGAAGCAACTTTCTTCCACTTGCTTCCGTCGATTTATACGGTCCGTGCGACTGACGAGGGGGCGAAAGGTTGAAACGAATTTTGCTGAAGCGATTTCCTGTCTTATACCGCGCAAGGGTAGCTCAGCTCCGGGTCATGCGACGGTGCCGCGATCTGCTGCCGGGCACCGACTTTGCCGAGCAGCGGGCTATGGATGCGCCGTTTGTACTGAAGCGGCATCAATCTCTGCTGAGGAGGCGGCTCGGCTCGTCCGATCCCCGGCTGCAGGAGAACAAGGTGACCAACCTCCGGCTGGCGGCGGCCCGGGTGGACGGAATCTGCATCCGGCCGGGGGAGACGTTTTCCTTTTGGCGGCTGATCGGCCGTCCGACGGCGGGGAAGGGATACATCGAGGGCTTGCTGCTGTCGCAGGGCGAGGTCAAGACCGGAGTGGGCGGCGGACTCTGCCAGTTGGCCAATCTCCTGTACTGGATGGCCCTGCATACCCCGCTGACAGTGACGGAGCGGCATCACCACAGCTTCGATCCGTTCCCGGACGACCGCCGCACGCTTCCCTTCGGCAGCGGGGCAAGCGTCTTCTATAACTACATCGACCTGCGCTTCCACAATCCGACGGACCGCACCTTCCAGTTCAGGCTGTGGCTGACGGACCGCCATCTGAAGGGGACCGTCTCCTGCGACCGGGAATGGCCGCTCTGCTATCACATCGAGGAGCGGAACCACCGTTTCCTGCGGCAGAACGGGCGGAATTATCGGCAGAACGAGATCTGGCGCAAGCGGGTCGACCGCGGGACCGGGCGGGTTGTCGGGGAAGAGCGGATCATCGGCAATTACGCCGAAGTAAGGTATGAGCTTCCGGAAGGGATTGTACCGGAAGAGGTCGAATCGGTAGAGGTCCGCGAAGTGTCGGCGAAGCTCCCGGGAAGCGGCTCTTAAGAGGAGAAAAATTGGCAGAATCATGAAACATTGACCGACTTCGGAACGTCTTATCGATAGGCGCCGAATGGATCGAAAACGGGGCCATACATACGAAATAGGGCGGATAGGGGGAATCGCATCGCGTGGGGACGCCCATTATTGAGATTGCGGGCTTGCGCAAGGTATATCGGATCGGCAGCGAAAAGGTCGTCGCGCTGAATTCCATCCAGCTCACCATCGAAAAAGGGGAGTGCTGCTGCCTGCTCGGCACTTCCGGTTCGGGCAAATCGACGCTGCTGAACATGATGGCGGGCTTGGAGAAACCGACCAAGGGCACGGTGAAGATCCGCGGCGAGCTGGTGAGCGCCATGAGCGAGAAGAAGCTGGCCCGGTTCCGGCAGGATCACCTCGGGTTCATCTTCCAGTCTTACAACCTCCTGCCGTCGCTGACGGCGATGGAGAACGTCGGTCTGCCGCTCGCCTTCAAGGGCATTTCCAAGCGGGCCCGGGAGAAGCGGGCGGCGAAGCTGCTGGAGGCGGTCGGCCTCGGCACGCGGCTGAAGCACAAGCCCTCGCAGATGAGCGGCGGCCAGCAGCAGCGGGTCGGCATTGCCCGGGCGTTTGCCGCCAACCCGGAGATCGTCTTTGCGGATGAGCCGACCGGGAACCTGGATACCAAGACGACGATCGAGGTCATGGAGCTGATGACGGCGATGGCGCGGGCGAAGAACCAGACGCTCGTCATCGTCACCCACGACCTGGAGATCGCGGCCTATGCGGACCGGATCATACGGATTCGGGACGGTGTCATCGAAGGCATTGAAGTGAAGGACAAAACCATGAATGAATCGGTCGGGGTGGTCAAGTGAAGCGCAATTGGTCAATGGCAGTATTGGCACTTGTTATTCTTCTTACGGGGTTCCTTCCGGCGCAGCCGGCGCACGCGGCGGCGGGACCGGAATTTCTGGCAAGTTATCAATTGGCGGCGGGAACCTCGACGCCGATTCGCGAGAAGAACCAGGCGAGCGTCGTGCTGAAATTCAGCAATCCGTCTGGGGCGGACTTAAGCGACCTGTATGTAGAGGTCGACGATGCAAGCTCGTTCTACGGATCGGGCACCAACAGTTTTCCCGTCGAGAAATTCGGCGACGCCTCCGGCAGCGTCACGCTGCCGTTGATTTATACGGGCACGGGCAACAAGCTGACGGTGGTCTTCCATTACACGCTGAAGGACGGCGGAGCCAAGGGCACGTTCAGCCAGACGCTGAACATCAAGGAAGCGCAGCCCACCGTGGAGGTAACCCCGACGCCCGCGCCGACGATTCCGCAGATCGACACGAGCAAGATCGTGCCGAAGCTCACCGTCGCCGGTTCGACCGGCGTGCCCACCGTCAAGGCGGGCGAGAAGCTGACGCTCAGCCTGCCGATCAAGAACACGGCTTCCTATGCGGCGCAGAACGTGTCCGTCTCCCTGGAGCCGGAGGACAAGACCAAGATTCCGTTCCAGATCGGCATGACCAATCTGACCGCTTACCTCGACTTCGTGGGCAGCAATCAGAGCAAGAACGCCGATTTCACGCTTCCGGTCAAGTCGGATGCCGCGGCCGGGGTGTATGCGTTCAAGGCTAACCTGCAGTACACCAACGGATTGGGCGACCCGTTCACCTCGTCCGAGACGGTATACATCAAGGTGGTCAACGACTCGACCAGCCCGTCGCTGACGCTGGAGACGGCAGCCAAGAGCCCGTCGCAGGCGGTTCCGGGCGGCAAGCTGACGCTCAAGCTGACCATCTCCAACTCGGGCAGCCTGCCGGCGAACGATGTTCGGGTATCGCTGACGGGGCTCAAGCCGGACGGCTTTGCCCTCGACAGCTCGACGGACATCCGCAAGCTCGGCCAGATTAAGGGCTTCGACCTGCAGACGGTCAGCTTTGCGCTGAGCGTCTCATCCGCGATTGCGGGCGGCAGTCAGCCGCTCGGCGTCAAGTGGCAGTACAAGGACGAGACCGGCACGCTGGTGACGGAGGAGAACCAGATCTTTATCCCCGTGGCGTCCAAGAACTCCGGACAAGCGCTGCTCACCCTCGACGGCATTCAGGCTCCCCAGGGGACGCTCGTGCCCAAAGAGACGTTCACCGTCTCCTTCACGGTGAAGAACACCGGTTCCGCCAAGACGCAGAACATCAAGACGACCTTGACCACGGACAAGGAGCTGATTCCGAAGTCGCTCAGCACGATCGCCATTCCGGCGCTCGCTCCGGGCGAATCGAAGAAGCTGAGCTTTGCGCTGGAGGTCGCGGCGGACGCCGCGACCAAGAGCTACCCCATCGGCATCGGCGTGGAATACGACGATCCCAAGGCCACCGGGGAATCGGCCCGCGGCACGCTGACGCAATACGTCGGGGTGTACGTGGAGGGCAAAGGGGCGGCAGGCGGCGAAGGGGAAGGCAAATCCGTGCCCCGCATCATCGTCAGCCATTACGGCTTCGAGCCGCAGAGCGTGCTCGCCGGGCAGGATACGGTGCTGACGATGTCGATCCTCAACACTAGCCGGGTGACCGGCGTGCGCAACATCAAGCTGACGATTGCCTCCGAGGACGGCACCTTCACGGTGGACGGCAGCAACAGCTTTTTCCTCGAAGCCATCGGGCAGACGAACTCGGTGGACCGGCAGGTGAAGCTCCGCGCCAAACCGGATGCCGATCCGAAGATCTATCCGATTACGCTGAATTTCGAGTACGAGGACGAGTTGGGCAATCCCTTCACCTCCAAGGAAACCGTCAGCGTTCCCGTTCAGCAGAACAACCGGCTGGTGGCCGGCGAAGTGAACGTGCTCGGCGAGGCGTTTCCGAGCCAGCCCGTCCCGATCTCGCTGGACTTCTACAACATGGGCAAATCCACGCTCTATAACCTGATGATTAAGGCGGAGGGCGACTTCACCCTGACGGGCGGCGGCTATTACGTCGGCAACTTCGCTTCCGGCCGAACGGATACGTACGACGTGTCGATCACGCCGAACGCAGCCGGCGAAGTGAAGGGGAACATCGTCTTCACCTTCGAGGATGCGGCGGGCAAGCAGACGGAGGTGCGCAAGGAATTCGCCCTCACGGTCATGGAGCAGCCGGTGATGCAGCCCGACCCGAACGCCCAACCCCTGGAGCCGCCGCCTGCGGCGGGCAAGAGCAAATGGAAAAAAGCGATGTGGATCGGGATTCCCGCCGCTGTCGTGCTGGGCGCGCTGACCGCCGGTCTCCTTATCCGAAAGAAGCGGCGCCGGAGAAAGGAACTGGAGCTGGATGAATAGTCTTGACTTGATCCGTCTGGCCTTCTCCAATTTCATGCGCAGCAAGATCCGCTCGTTCCTGACTATCCTGGGGGTCGTGATCGGGACGGCCTCGATCGTGGTCATGCTGTCGATCGGCATCGGCATGAACGAAGCCAATAGGCAGCTCGTAAGCCGAATGGGCAGTCTGACCTCCATCGACGTCTACCCCGGTGGGAACGGCGGCGGAGGCATGGTAAGCTCAGTCGGTGGAGGCAGCTCGGGAACCGCCAAGCTGGATGACAAAGCCATCCAGACGATAAGCTCCCTGAAGGGGGTCGAGGTTGCGACTCCGCTCCTGCAGACCGGCGCCAAGCTGATCGCCGGGAAGTACATTTCCTACCTGAACCTGGTCGGCATTCGGCCGGAGGCCTTGGAGAAGATGAACTTCCAGACCTCGGCGGGACGACTTCTGACCGAGGCGGACACCGATGTCCTGCTGTTCGGCTCCGGCATCGTGAACAACTTTTACAACCCGAAGTCGCGGAGTTATCAGCAGCCTCCGAAGATCGACCTGATGACAGAGAAGCTGCAGATGACCTTCGATACCGCCTACGGGGAGAATCAGGGGAACTCGGAGAACCCCGGCCAGGGAGAGAAGCAGCCGGCTAAGCTGTACAAGGTCAAGACGGCCGGCATCCTGGTCGAATCCCAGAACGAGCGGGACTGGATGGTCTACATGAACCTCGATCACCTGAACAAGCTGATCCGCGAGAACGCCAAGCTGCAGAAGAGCCAGGGCATGGCGAATACGCAGCAGGGCTACCAGCGGGCCATCGTCCAGGTGTCGGATATGAAATACGTGGAGCCGGTGCGCGACGAGATCAAGAAGCTGGGCTTCAGCACCAGCGCGCTGACCGATGTGCTGAAGGGCATGCAGGAGCAGTCCAAGATGATGCGGACGCTGCTCGGCAGCATCGGGGCGATCTCGCTCCTGGTGGCGGCCATCGGGATCGCCAACACGATGATCATGTCGATCTACGAGCGGACCCGCGAGATCGGCATCATGAAGGTGCTCGGCTGCGAGCTGAAGGACATCCGCCGGCTCTTCCTGCTGGAAGCCGGATTCATCGGCTTCCTCGGCGGCGTGCTGGGCGTGTTGTTCAGCATCGGCGCTTCATACCTGCTGAACAAATTCGGCGGCAGCCTGTTCGGCTCGTCCATGGGCATGGGCGGCGGCATGACCGATCCGAACGGCGTGCCGCTGAAGAGCTCGGTGATCCCCACCTGGCTGATGGGGGCCTCCATCGTCTTCGCCACGCTGGTCGGGCTCATTTCCGGGTTCTATCCCGCCCGGCGGGCGATGAAGCTGCCCGCTCTGGAAGCGATCAAGACGGAATAGAGGCAAGCGAATCCGAAGCCAATCTTAGATGTACTCCCAGCGAATCCCCGCCGACCCGCGCAAGCGCGTCTGCGGGGATTTTGGCGTTCAAGCGGGAACGTTTAACCAACCGGTTCGCGAATCCCATATTTTGCTTGCGCTGGCGGGGAAATTCGTGTGTAATTAAGCCGTTGACCACAAGGGGGAACGGCTCATGAAGATCAAGGTGCTGATCGCGGACGACAACTCGTTTATCCGCGAGGGCATGCGCATCATCCTGACCAGCTTCGAGGAATTTGAGGTGGTCGCCGCGGTGGAGGACGGGCAAGCGGCCGTGGACTATTGCCGGGCGCACCCGGCGGACGTGGCGCTGCTCGATATCCGCATGCCGAATCTGAACGGAGTGGAAGCGGCGCGCTTCATTGCGGCGGAAACCGGGACGAAGCCGCTGATGCTGACCACCTTCGACGACGATGACTATATCCTGGAAGCCATTCAGGCGGGAGCGAAGGGCTACCTGCTGAAGAATAACGATCCCGAGCGCATCCGCGACGCGATCAAGGCCGTTCATCACGATCACAGCGTCCTTCAGGACGTGGTCGTGGAGAAGATTCGCGCGAGCTTGGCAGCGGCAGCGTCTTCGGCGGTTCCCGCCGCATCGGCCGAGCCGGGGCAGGGCGGCCTGTCCGCCAAGCCGGAGCCGGCTGCGGCACCCGCATCCGCGCATGCGGCGGGCAGCGCCATCGACCGGTCGCGCTTCACCGAGCGGGAGCTGGATATCATGGAACAGATCGCGAAGGGCCTGTCCAACAAGGGCATCGCCCGCAAGCTGTTCCTGTCGGAGGGAACCGTCGCCAATCACATCACCTCCATTCTCGGCAAGACCGGACTGTCGCACCGAACCCAGATTGCAATCTATTACCTGACCGGAGAGACCGGTCTGGCGGAGGAATAACCATGCCGGACTCGGAGCTTTGGACGCTCGGAAACAAGGCGGCGATCGTGGCCTACCTCTTGCTCGCCCAGTACGAAGCGCATGCCGGGAATCCGGCTTTTTTCATCTTGATGGCGCTGCTCTATGCGGCGCTTGCGGTAACGGCAGCCATCTTTCACCGCCGGGAGCAGCCCCGCCGCGCGGCAGCGGGCGCCTCGGCCCTGTTTCTGCTAATTTCGATGGGAACCCTCGATCCGGCTTTTGTGCTTTTGCTGCCGGTGGCCATCTGGGAGCTGGTTCCGGCTGGCCGGGATCGGTGGAAGACCGCCGGAATCGCTTCGGTTCTCCTCGGGTTTCTGGTGCCGAAGCCGATCTTGCCCGCTTATCTCCTTGCAGCGGGGCTCACCGCCCTGCTGCAAGGGGGAGTGGAACGGTTCGCCGCCCGGATGATGAAGCAGGAGACCGATCTGGATCAGATGAAGGATAAGCTGTCCTTCCTGAACCGCTCCCTCCGGGAGAACCACGAGCTGCTGCGCCAGTCCTCGCACACCGTCAAGCTGGAGGAACGCAATCGGCTGTCCCAGCAGATTCATGACGACCTCGGCCATTCCATGGCCGGCGCGTTGATTCAGATGGAGGCGTCCCGGCGGCTGATGGGCCAGGACCGGGAACGGGCGGACGAGCTGCTCGCGAACGCGATCACCATCTCCCGCGAGGGGCTCGACCGCATCCGGCTGACCTTGAAGGACGTGAAGCCCCGATCGGAGGAGCTCGGGGTACAGCGGCTGCGGATGGTGGTGGAGCGCATCGCTTCCGAACATTTGATCCAAGCGACGCTCTCCTTCTCCGGAGACATGGGCGAAGTGACGTCTTTGCAGTGGAAGGTGATCCAACAGAACGCCGTGGAGGCGATGACCAATGCCGTGCGCTACAGCGGCGGCACCGCGGTTCACCTGGAGGTGCGGGTGCTGAACCGCTTCGTCAAGGCTGCCGTCAGCGACAACGGCAGAGGCGCGGAGAAAGTCGTCAAGGGAATGGGCATCCTCGGCATGGAGGAGCGGGCGGCCGCTCTCGGCGGGACCGTGACCGTCGACGGCGCGAACGGCTTTACGGTGACGACCCTGCTGCCGCGCGACGGACAACGTCCTGCGCCGGGGCATGAATAATTTCATGGGTGCCGGGCTCGGCATGGGAATAAAGGGATGAACTTCTGCACTGGCGGGGGTCATCCCCTTTTTTTACAATGGGACCAAGACGAAGACCAAGGAGAGGAACAACGGATGAACATCCTGGAGCTGCGCGGCTTGACCAAGAAATTCGGCGATTTCGTCGCGGTGGACAATATGAACCTGAACGTGAAGCAGGGAGAAATCTTCGGCTTCCTCGGCTCGAACGGAGCGGGCAAGAGCACCACGATCAACATGGTGGCTTCCCTGCTCCGCGCCACGCGAGGCGAGATCCTGCTGAACGGCAAGAGCATCGACAAGGACCGGCATTACGCCAAAATGAACACCGGTATCGTACCGCAGGATTTGGCGATCTACGAGGACATGACCGCTTACGAGAACGTGAGCTTTTTCGCCGGTCTCTACGGACTGCGGGGCAGCCTGCTGAAGGAGCGGACCGAAGAGGCGCTCGAATTCGTCGGCCTCGGCGACCGGATGAAGAGCATGCCGAAGAACTTCTCCGGCGGGATGAAGCGCCGGCTCAACATCGCCTGCGCCATCGCCCATCGGCCCCAACTGATCATTATGGACGAACCGACGGTGGGCATCGACCCTCAATCCCGCAATTACATCCTCGGCTCGGTCCGCAAGCTCAACGAGATGGGCTGTACGATCATTTACACGACCCATTATATGGAGGAGGCCGAAGAGCTCTGCACCCGGATCGCCATCGTCGACCATGGCAAGATCATCGCCGAAGGAACCTCCGAGCAGTTGAAGGCGACGATCACCGATTCCAAGGAAATCTGGATCGGCCTCAAGCTGGAAGACAAAATCGACCTAGCCGCGCTTGGACGTATTCCCGGAGTAACCGCCGTCCAACTGGAGGACCAGACGCTGAAGATCATCTCAAAAGCCGAGATCAACAACCTCAACCGGATCATACAAGAGTTGATCCATATGGGAGCGGAAATCCGGTCGGTGGACGAAAAAGCGCCCAACCTGGAAGCGGTGTTCCTGACCCTGACCGGACGGAATCTGCGGGATTAGGAGGAGGCAATCATGAGATCGATATGGCAGATCGCGGTGAAGGAAATCAAAATTTACCTCCGCCAAAAGCAAAGTTTTGTGTTCATGGTGCTGTTTCCTATCGCCTTGATGACGATCCTCGGGTTAGCGCTCTCGAACACCTTCTCCAACGAGCCGTCGCTCGGGGCGATTCGTCTGCTGTACTCCGACACGATCCAATCGGCGGAGCTGAAGGCGGGCTGGGACGGCTTTCAGAAGGGTTTGGCGGAGCGGGACGTCGTCTGGACGAAGCTTGAACCGGGGACGGAAGCGTCCGAAGAAATCTCGAAGGACCGCTATACCGCTTACCTGGAAGTGGGAGATTCGGGGGTCCGGGTGCTGACCCGGGATGGGGGGAGTATCGAAGCCAACCTCGTCCAAGGCATGCTGACCGCCTTTGTCGACCGCTACAACTTGGCGGCCGCTGCCTACCGGCAGTCGCCGGAGGCCGGAGCGAAGCTGGCCGCCGCGCTAGCGGGCACGCAGGAGGCGAAGATCGAGGAGACTTCGCTCGCCCCGGATAAAACGCCCGGGTCGATGGATTATTACGCGCTGGTGATGTCGACCATGATCGCGTTCTATGCCTGCCTGCCAGGAAGCGAGGTCATTCGGAATGAGCGCCGCCGGCACACCGATATCCGGCTTATGTCCTCGCCGCTTCGCAAGGGCGAGCTATTCGCCGGCAAGGTGTTGGGGTCGACCGCCGTGAATTTCTTCATGGTGCTTCTCGTCCTCCTGTTCAGCCGGTTTGCGTTCGGCGCCGAGTGGGGCAGCCATCCCTTTGCCGTCCTGGCCGTGCTGCTCACCGAAGTCCTCTTTGCCGTCAGCGCGGGCATTGCCGCAAGCTACCTCTTCAAGAATCAAGGCGGGCAGGCGGCCATGTTCATCTTCACCCAGATCGCTTCCTTTCTCGGAGGCGCGTACTTTCCCATATCCGACATGAGCGATGCCATGGGGATGCTCACTTGGATTTCGCCGCTGAAATGGGCGAACCGGGCGCTGATCGACGTCATTTACAACGGGCACACCGGCGCGGTTCTGCTGCCGATTGCGCTCAACCTCGGGTTTGCCGTTCTGCTGCTCGCGGCGTCGGCCTGGTTCATGAACCGCAAGGAGGGGCTCTGACGATGAAGAATATCGGCTGGGTAATCGCCAAGACATTCCGCAATACCTTCCGTCAAAAAGGCAACTGGATCAGCTTTTTCCTCCTGCCGATCGCCGGAGTGCTGCTGTCCATGATCCTGTATGCGGGAGGAACCGGTTCTCCGTTGCGGATTGGGATCGTCGATGAGGACGGCGGCCGGCCCTTGACGGCGGATACCGTGCAATTCGTCAAGCAGCTGAGGCAAATCAAGGTCAAGGAGTTGACCGAAGCCGAGCTGAACAAACAGATCGCCGCCGGCGATCTCGATGCGGGGCTGATTCTCAAGGCGGGTTATTCCGACAGCCTGTACCGGGGCAATCCGGAGGGGCTGGAGCTTCGTTCGATGAAGGGCGCGCAATCCACCGCCTTCATCAAGGCGATGCTCGCCCAGTATACCGGCAATCTGGCCGCCATCGGCCAGACCGCCGGAGGCGACCGAACCGCCTTCGACAAGCTATACCAGGGGTTCCGCACCCAGAGCTTTGCCCTGTCGGTCGATTCGGTGAAGGATACGGCGAGCGCGAGCGCGATCACATATCAAGGCGTCGGCTTTCTCATCATGTTCATGCTGTTCTCGTCCAGCAACCTGGCCCAGCTCATCCTGGAAGAGAAGGAGAAGCGCACTTACCTGCGGCTCATGTCCTCGCCGCTCACGGCCCGGGCCTTCGTCCTGTCCAATGTGGTAGTAAGCCTGGCAATCTTGCTCCTGCAGATTCTGTTGTCGCTGTTCATCATGAAGACGCTGCTCGGCATCAATTCGGGCGTGCCGTACCCGCTGCTGATCGGCATGATGCTACTGTTCGGTCTCGTCGCCATCGCCCTGTCGCAGATGCTCGTCTCCTTCGCGAAGACGAGCGGCAGCCTCGGGGCTATGCAGAACTTGATCATCGTGCCGACCTGTCTGCTCGCCGGCTGCTTCTTCCCGATCAGCGTCATGCCGGAAGCGGTGAAGCGGGTCGCCACCTTCATGCCCCAGCATTGGGCGCTCGATGCCATCGACAAGCTGCAAAGCGGGAAAGGCGTTGCCAGCCTGGGCATGAACGTGCTGGTGCTGGCCGCCTTCGCTCTGGTACTCGGGTTGATCGCCGTCTACCGGTTCAGCCGCAACAACGATACGCGGAGCTTCCTCTAAGCCGCGTCTCCGGCCTGAAGAACCGCGGGTTAGAGCAGGGAGCAGTAAGCAACGGACTTGTCGATCAGGAGCGCCGTCTCGGGATCGAACCCTGTCCCCCGGCGGAGGGTCGCCGACGGGCAAAGGGCGTCGGGCTGTGCGTCCTCCTCCTTCTCATACCACCGGGCCTGCAGGCGGTTCGCCAGCAGCCGCAGCGTGGAGCAAGCGGGGCCGATCCAGCCGTCCCGGTGAATCCCGAGCGCGAAGCCCTGGCTCCTCAGCTTGCGGGCACGATGGATCAATTCAAACAAAGAGCCGTCCGCACCGGGATGAAGATGGCGGAGAGGTGCGGACGCCCGCCCGGTTCTAACGGACGAGGCGACCGTGATGGTCCCCGGGTAAGCGGAGAAGTCCGCCGATTCGGCACCGGCGGCCAACCTCAGCGGAGGCGGGCTCTCCACCAGATCCAGCAGGCACCGGCCCTGCTGCCGGGCTTCGAGATCCAGGAGCGCCAGCCGCGTCATCTCCAGCTGCTCGGGCGGGCCGCTCCGGCGTTGATCCGGACAGCCGATTCGCAGGAAGGCTTCCCCCACGGTGCAGCGGGGGATATCCCGGAGAAAGCAGGACCACTTGAACAGGTCCACTCCTCCCAAGCGGCCGGGGAGGACGCATTCTCCCCAGCCGGCTTCCTGCCCGCAGCTCAGCTTCAAGATCACCGAACAGCCCGTTTTCGCCGGAAAGGCAAAGAGTTCAACCCGAGACAGCTTACGTTCGTCCATTTCTTAACATCCTCCCTGTGGCTCGATGGTGGCCCGCGATCCCTCCGATGGACAGAGGGCGCGGAAGCATTAGAAGCATAGTACCCAGGGAATTCGCGCTTGTAAAAGGACCGGGGCTTCTCCGAAGCCGATATTCGATCCTTCCGGAGAAAAATAGCTTAAACCATCGCCGAAGCAGGCCATTTGCTTCGGTTTTCTCGTTCCCGCTCTCGTTTTGAAGGCTCTTAACGGGATCTTAACCGGGCCGGCGGGGATTCATATGCATTCTTAATAGAAAAGACCTTGCTCTGGCCGAGGCAACTGATAAAGGAAGCGTAATGTACGGAATCGTCCTGGAGAAGCGGCAGCGGTCGCCTTTGCCCACGGAATCAACCGCAGAAAGCGGTTCTAAACAAAGAAATCCGGGGGCAACAGCGATTGGAAGGACGGTCCGTAATGAAGCGATGATTTTTTCAGTGGCCTCCTCTTATCCGGGCGTGGTCTTTTTGCCGTTCCCCAATCTTTAGACGATCTTAACCTCCCGCCGCCAAACCCTAACCCTACCTTAACGGGGGAAATGGTAATCTGGTTGTCGACAGCGAGGGGGATCGTAATGGAGAGGAGGGGGAAGCCATGCTCGCCGGTTTAGGAATGTTTTCCATTGTCGTAACCGTCTTATACGGGACCAAAAAAGTCAGCGATTATCGGGATCTGCGGCGCACGGAAACGGTCGGGTATTGCGAAGACTGCCATATTTACAAAGCGGCCCGGCTGTTTGCCCGGGGAGAGCCTGTCCGTTCCATCGAAGACAGGCTGGCCAAGAGCTATGAGTTCGATCCGATGCGAATTCAGGAGACGCTGGCTTTGGCGCTGCCCCATCGGTCGGATCGCGACGGAGGCTATCAAGCCTTTTTGAAGGCCGTAAATCAAGTCATTGGAGAGGAAGTCTACGGCTGATCCGCTTTAAGAGAGGACGGACCGGCCGGAAGACACGAAGCGGAGAGGAGAGAGAACCGATGGATGGACTTATGGTACTGCTGCTAGCTGTCATCTTCGGGCTGTTCTATGCATTTGCCCAGTGGTGCGACCGGGTGATCGACGAGGGGGGGAAGGAAGAGTCATGACGGTGGTGATCGCGGCAACCGTGCTGCTGTTTCTGTATTTGGTGTACGCCTTGATTCATCCGGAGAAATTCTAGAGCGGATCTGCCAGTCGTCCATTGAGACGAACCGATAGGCATTTGCTTAACTCAAGGAGGGTCCTTTGTGGGGATTGTACAAATTGTAGTCGTCATACTCATTCTGGGTTTGCTCGTCAAGCCGGTGGGCACTTACCTGTACTGTGTCTTTTCCAATGAGCCCAACCGGACCGACCGAGTCTTCGGCGGCATCGAACGCGGTATTTTTAAGCTGGGCGGGGTGAATGAGAAGACTGGCATGTCCTGGAAAAAATACGCCGTCAGTCTCCTGGCCACGAATATCGTGCTGGTGGCCTTCGGATACCTGGTGCTCCGCTTGCAGGGCGGGTTGCCGGCGAACCCGAACGGCACGGGCCAGATGGAAGCGACGCTCTCGTTCAATACGGTCATCAGCTTCATCACCAACACCAACCTGCAGCACTACAGCGGAGAGACGGGCTTGTCGTATTTCTCCCAGATGGCCGTCATTACGATGATGATGTTCACTTCCGCCGCGAGCGGCTTTGCCGTGGCCATCGCTTTTGTCAGGGGGATTACCGGCCGGAAGTCGGTCGGCAACTTCTTCCAGGACTTCGTCAAGGCGCATACGCGCATCTTCATTCCGGTCGCCTTAGTCGGCATGCTGGTGCTGGTTGCCCTGCATGTTCCCCAGACGCTGAAGCCGACGCTGGAAATGACGACGTTGGAGGGACAGACGCAGCAGGTCGCGATCGGTCCGGTTGCGTCGCTTGAGGTCATCAAGCACCTCGGTACGAACGGGGGCGGCTTCATGGGCGCCAATTCCGCCCATCCCTTCGAGAATCCGAGCCCGCTGTCCAACGTGTTTGAAATTCTGCTGATGTGGACATTGCCGGCGTCGCTTCCCTATACGTATGGCTTATTCGCCAAGAACAAGCGGCAGGGCTGGGTGATCTTCAGCGCGATGATGACGCTGTTCCTCCTGTTGCTCTCGCTCAATTACTTCTCGGAGATGCAGGGGAACCCGGCGATCAACAAGCTGGGCATCGACGCCTCCCAGGGCAGCATGGAAGGCAAGGAGGTCCGGTTCGGAGTCGCCCAGTCCTCGCTGTTCACTACCGTCACCACGGCGGCGACGACAGGCAGCGTGGACAACATGCACGACACCTTGACCCCGCTCGGGCAGATCACGCCGCTCGCCCTGATGATGCTGAACAATGTCTTCGGCGGCAAGGGCGTCGGATTGATCAATATGCTCATGTATGCCATGCTCGGGGTGTTCCTCTGCGGGCTGATGGTGGGGCGGACGCCGGAATTTCTCGGCCGCAAGCTGGAGGCGCGGGAAATGAAGCTCATCGCCCTGGCGATTCTCATTCATCCCTTTATCATTCTGGCACCGACCGCCGCCGCCTTCCTGACCGATTTGGGCAAAGGGGCGATCAGCAATCCCGGCTATCACGGGGTAACGCAGGTCCTCTACGAATATGTGTCCTCGGCGGCGAACAACGGTTCCGGCTTTGAGGGACTCGCAGACAATACCTCCTTCTGGAACATCACGACCGGAGTCGTCATGCTGCTCGGCCGGTATGTCTCGATTATCGCCATGATGGCGGTGGCCGGGTCGATGCTGAAGAAGAAGCCTGTGCCGGAGACCATCGGGACGTTCCGGACCGACAACGGGCTGTTCACCGGAATTCTGATCGGCACGGTGCTGATTATCGGCGCGCTGACCTTTTTGCCGGTCGTGGTGGCAGGACCCGTTGCCGAGTACTTAACCCTGCGTTAGCCGGTCCCGGCAGCGCAGCGGCAATAGGCTCGGGACGTGGAATTAGGGAGGAGAGGGAGAAGAAGATGAGCACGCAACCGCGAAAAAAACTCCTGAGCGGACCCATCGTCCGCCAAGCGATAAAAGAAAGTTTCATGAAGCTGAACCCCGCGACGCTGATCAAGAATCCGGTCATGTTCGTCGTGGAGCTGGGCACGCTCATTGTGTTGATGATGGTCGTGGCTCCGGGGTACTTTCAGGCCGAGGATACGATCGGCTTCAACATTGCCGTATTTGTGATCCTGCTCTTCACGGTTTTGTTCGCCAACTTTGCCGAAGCCTTGGCGGAGGGGCGTGGGAAGGCGCAGGCGGACTCGCTGAAGAAGACCAAGCAGGACAGCAAAGCGAACAAGCTGACGGGCACGGCCGTGACGGAGGTCGCCTCGTCGGACTTGCGCAAGGGAGACATCGTGATCGTCTCCCAGGGAGAGCTGATACCCGGTGACGGGGAAGTCATCGAAGGCTTGGCCTCGGTGGACGAGTCGGCGATTACAGGGGAATCCGCCCCGGTCATTAAGGAAGCGGGCGGGGATTTCAACTCGGTCACCGGCGGAACCCGGGTGGTCAGCGACCGGATCAAGGTGCGCATCACCCGCGACCCCGGGGAATCCTTCCTCGACCGGATGATCTCTCTGGTCGAAGGGGCCAAGCGGCAGAAGACCCCGAACGAGATCGCGCTGAGCACGCTGTTGATCAGCCTGACGATCATCTTCCTGATCGTCGTGGTTACCTTGAAGCCGATTGCGAGTTACTTGAACATCGAGCTGGACATTCCGGTGCTGATCTCGCTCCTCGTCTGCCTGATTCCGACGACGATCGGCGGGCTGCTGTCGGCCATCGGCATCGCCGGCATGGACCGCGTCACCCAATTCAATGTCCTGGCCATGTCCGGCAAGGCGGTCGAAGCCGCCGGGGATATCAACACCATGATCCTGGACAAAACCGGGACGATCACGTTCGGCAACCGGATGGCCGCCGAGTTCCTTCCGGTCCAATCGGAGAACGAGGCCGAGCTGGCGGCTTGGGCCGTGATCAGCTCGCTGCAGGACGAAACGCCGGAAGGCCGGTCGGTCTTGGAGCTGGCCGGCAAGCTCCGGCATCCCTATGACGCTCGAATCGCCGAAGGCGGAGAGATCATCGAATTCAAGGCGGAAACGCGGATGAGCGGGGTCAACCTGACGGATGGCCGGCAGGTGCGCAAGGGAGCGGTGGATGCGGTCAAACGATGGGTCGTTTCGCTCGGCGGCTCCATTCCGCAAGACCTCGATGCCAAGGCCGAAGCCGTCGCCCGGCAGGGAGGCACGCCGCTTGCGGTCGCCGTGGGCAGCCGAATCTTCGGCTTGATCTACCTGAAGGATACCGTGAAGCCCGGGATGAAGGAGCGCTTCGACGAGCTGCGCAAGATGGGGATCAAGACAATCATGTGTACCGGCGATAACCCGCTGACCGCAGCGACCATCGCCCGGGAAGCCGGCGTGGACGATTTCATCGCCGAAAGCACGCCGGAGGACAAGATCGCGGTCATCCGCCGGGAGCAGGCGGAAGGCAAGCTGGTCGCGATGACCGGCGACGGAACCAACGATGCGCCCGCCTTGGCGCAAGCGGACGTGGGCCTCGCGATGAACAGCGGAACGGCCGCCGCCAAGGAAGCGGCCAACATGGTCGACCTCGATTCGGACCCGTCGAAGATCATCGAGGTGGTAGCCATCGGCAAGCAGCTGCTGATGACCCGCGGCGCATTGACGACGTTCAGCATCGCCAACGATATCGCCAAGTACTTTGCCATCATCCCCGCCATGTTCATGCTGGCCATTCCGGAGATGAAGCACCTCAACGTTATGGGCCTCGGCTCGCCGAACTCCGCGATCCTGTCGGCACTGGTGTTCAACGCGGTGATTATCCCGATCCTGATTCCCCTTGCCATGCGGGGAGCGGCTTATAAGCCGATGAGCTCCACGCGCCTGCTCCGCCGCAACATCCTGATCTACGGACTGGGCGGAGTTGCCGTTCCTTTTGTCGGGATCAAGCTCATTGACCTGCTGGTCAACCTCTGGCTGTAAGGGCGGATCGCCCCGGCTCGATCATCATTTACGGGAAGGTGAACACGATGAAAACAACCCCGGAGACCGCGGCGGAAGGCCGCAAAGAATCCAAGGGTTCCTATCTCTTCGGTGTCATTCGGATCAGTTTGATCTTTATTGTACTATGCGGCATTGCCTATCCGCTCGCCAGCACGGGACTCGCCCAGGTGCTGATGCCGGACCAGGCGAACGGCAGCGTTCTGAAGAACGCGGCGGGCCAGGCCGTCGGCTCGGAGCTGATCGGCCAGAATTTCACCGATCCCCGCTACTTCCACGGCCGGGTATCGAGCATCGAGTACAAGGCCGAAGCTTCCGGCTCGAACAACTACGCTCCCTCCAATCCGGCTCTGCTGCAGCGAACCCAGGACACCATCGCCCAGTGGCAGGCGGATAACCCCGGCGTGGCCCTCGACCGGCTGCCCGTGGACCTCGTCACGAACTCCGGCTCCGGCCTCGACCCGCATATCTCTCCGCAGGCGGCCGAGGTCCAGATTCCCCGGGTCAGCAAGGCGACCGGACTCTCCGCCGAGGAGCTGACCAAGCTGGTGAACCGGCACACGGAGGGCCGGGACTTGGGCCTGTTCGGAGAGAAGCGGGTGAACGTCCTGAAGCTCAACCTGGCTCTATCGGAAGAGCTGGCAAAATAACCGGCATAGCCCTATCCGCGAGCGATTGGCGGATGGGGTCCTTTTGCCGTTGAAGGAAAGCACAACGGTTCGATCGATTTGGAGGAGGAGGCTTATCCATGCCGACCTACAAGCGCAAAACCCCGGAAGAGATTCTGTATTCCATCTATCGGCTTCACCGGGGAAGGCTGAAGATCATCATCGGCTCGGTAAGCGGGTCCGGCAAGACGTATCATATGCTGCAGGAAGGCAAGCTCTTGAAGCAGCGGGGAATCGACGTGGTCTTAAGCGCGGTCTCGACCATGCAGAGGTCGGATACCATCGAGCAATCACTCGACCTGGAGCGCATTCCCAGTATTCATTGGTGGCGAGGCGACAAGGAGCAGAAGGATTTGCCGCTCGATGCTCTGCTCAAGCGAAATCCCGAGGTGCTGCTGGTGGACGGTCTGGCCCACCGCAACCGCCAAGGCGCACGCTTTCGCACCCGGCTGGAGGATATCCGCTATCTGATGGACCAGGGGATCAGCGTCATCACCACGATCAACGTCTATGAGCTGGCCGGCGTGGAAGAGCTCGTCTACAAAATGACCGGCATCCGCGCCGAGGAGACGGTTCCCATGGATACGCTGGAGCTGGCGGATGAAATCCGGTTGATCGATGTGTCGCCGGAGACGATCCTGAACCGGATCGACGAAGGAATTCTGGGAGAGAGCGCCCATCCCGCCATGTCCCGCCGCGGCAACCTCGGCGTCCTGCGCGAGCTGTCGCTCCGGCTGGTGGCGGAGGGAGTCAACGGTACCCTGGAGAAATACCGGGAAGAGAAGGGGCTGGTCGGGCCGTCGGGAGCGGCGGAACGGATTCTGGTCTCGGCCCAGTACCACTGGAACGGTTCGCTGTACGTCCGCCGGGGTCAGCAGATCGCGAAGCGGCTGAACGGCGACCTGCTGGTGACGACGTTCGTGGTGGCGGGCAAGCCGCTCAGCAAGGAACAGCAGGCGTTCAAGCGCTCGATTCTCAAGTTGGTCGATAAGGTGGACGCGAAGTTCGAGGAGCTTACGGTGTCACGCTTAAGCAGACTTCCGTCTGCGCTTGTGCGCTACGCGATTCAGAACAACGTCACCCGCATCGTCATGGGGCATTCCCGGAAGAGCCGCTGGCAGGAGTTGTGGCACGGGTCGATCGGCAACCGGGTGCTCCGGCAGACGCAGAACATCGACTTGTTTCTCATGGCCGACCGCTCCGAGCGGGAAGGGGAGCGGATTCTGCCGATCCACTCCAAGAAGCGGGGCGAGGCGAATCCGTTTCACCGCTTGAGCAGCAAGGAGATTGAGAAGAAGATCGAGACCATCCGCCGCGGTACCTTCAAGGTCTACATCGGCTCCGCTCCGGGAGTGGGCAAGACGTACAAGATGTTGCAGGAGGGCAACCTTCTGATGAAGAAGGGCATCGATGTCGTGGTCGGGCTGCTGGAAACGCACGGGCGCAAGGAAACGAAGGAGCAGATCGGCTCGCTCCCCTTTATCCCTCGGGCGAAGACGATCTACCAAGGTACGGAGCTGGAGGAAATGGACACGGAGGCGATCATCGCGCGGCGGCCCGAGGTGGTGCTGGTCGACGAGCTGGCGCATACGAATGTGCCGGGAAGCTCGACCAAGAAGCGGTACGAGGATGTGATTCGGCTGCTCGAGAGCGGCATTTCCGTGATCACGACGGTGAACGTTCAGCACCTGGAAAGCCTCAACGACGCGGTCGAGCAGTTGACCGGGGTCCGGGTCCGGGAGACGGTGCCCGATGCGGTCTTGCAGCTCGCCAATCAAGTCGAGCTGATCGACGTGACCCCCCAGATGCTGCAGGAGCGAATGCGGGAAGGAAAGATCTACGCCCGCGAGAAAATCGATCAAGCGCTGGATTCCTTCTTCAAGATGGGCAATTTGATTGCCTTACGGGAGCTCGCCCTGCGCGAGATCGCGGACGACGTGGACGAACGGCTGGAGGCGTGGGATCGGGACGCGTCCCTCCGGGGGCCTTGGAGCCGGCGGGAAGTGATCTTTGTCTGTGTGGATCTGGGGCCGCGCGCGGAGCGCCTGATTCGCCGGGGATTTCGCATCGCCCATCGGCTGAAGGCCGAATGGTACGTGCACTATGTTCACTGCGGCCGGGAGAAAACGGACCGCTGCGAGAAGCGGCTGGAGTCCCTGCGGCATTTAACGGAGCGGCTCGGAGGGAAGATGGAGGTGGTGGAAAGCGAGAGCCGCCGGAGAGTTCCCAAGCAGCTGCTGGAGCGGATGAACGAGGTGCAGACAACGCAGCTCATCATCGGGCATTCCCGCAAGCCGCTCTGGTACTCTCTCTTTCGGGAGAGCCCGGTTCATTATCTCCTGCAAAACGGCCGACACATGGATATGCTGATCGTCGCGGATTTCGATCCCTCCATCTCGGAGAGATCGCTGTAAGCCGCGGCCTTACTTCACCCCGAGCCGCATGCGGTAGGAGAAGAGAACCTCGGCGGACTCGCCGGCAAAGGCGGTCTCCGCGATTCGGCGGAATTCGGCGATGGCGCGATCGAGCTTGCCCGGCGCTTCGCGCAGCACGGTCTGCAGCCCGCCCTGGCTGAGCGCCAGGTTGACGTAGCGTTCGGCCGTACAAGGCTCCCAGTGGTGGAAAACGACCTCCCGGGCGTAGCGGAACAAGCCGGAGCGGCGGATACGCTCGAGGTGCCGTTCTTTGTCCCACTTCTTGGCGAGGCCGTCCTGCTCGGGCAACTCCCCGAGCAGCCGCTCGGTCTCTTCCTGGAGCTTCAGGTAACCGCTCTCGATGTCCGCATGGAAGGCAGGCGGCCAGTCGCAGTCGTATGCGGCGAAGACTCCGCCCGGCCGCAGCACGCGGGCGAACTCCCGCAGCGTCGGCTCCGGGTCCATCCAATGGAACGACTGCGAGCAGGTGACCGCATCGGCGGAGCCGTCGGCGAGCGCGAGCTCGTGGGAATAGCCCGGCAGGAAGCGCAGCGACGCCGGATCGCCTTCGCGGAGCAGCCGGTCCTCGGCCTGCTTGCGCATGTCGCCGTTCGGCTCGAAGCCGACGATCCGGTCGGCCTGGCCGAGCCAGACGAAGCTGGACAGGCCCGTACCGCAGCCGACGTCGGCGACCAGCCCGGGACGCCCGCCGAGGTAGCGCGTCACCATCCGCACGACCTCGGCCGGGGCGGCCGGGCGGTTGTCGTTGTACAGCCCGCTGAAGCCGGTGAAGCGGTCTACGTTGTTCTTGAGCGGATTGCGGGTCATGGTCGCGCCTCCCTTCAGTCCATGATGTTGCTGTTGTAGTAGGCGATGATGTCCTTGCGGCGAATGATGCCGAGGAACAGCCCGGCAGCATCCACCACCGGAATGAAGTTCTGGTCGGCGGCGAGGCTCAGCATGTCTTCCATGTTCGCGTCGATCCGGACGCTCTCCAACTGGAAGCGCTTCTTGACGGCGGCGAGCGGAACCCCGTTCATCGTGTCGAAGCTGAGCCCGGGCGTGTGCTTCATATGCCAGAGCAGATCCCCTTCGGACAAGGTGCCGATGTACGTTCCGGCTTCGTCGAGAATGGGAATGGCGGTGTATTGGTGCCGTTCGAGTTCATGGACCGCTTCCAGCAGGGTACACGAGGAGATTAGATAGGCGACCTGTTCCTTCGGCAAAAGAAAGGACGAGACTTGCACATGCGTCAGCTCCTTTGCATGGATTTTTCCCCATTAAAGCACAGCGGGAAGGGGAAGAAAAGGCCACGGGCGAAAAACGGCAGCAATTGTGGAGCTTTTGTGACGGAATCCTTCGGTTACCCATCGGCTCCGTTCCTCCATGGAAACGGTTCATAGGGGATGGTATAATCCAAATGCACCATGGCTTGAATCGGCCCAATAACGGCGGCGAGGATGACAGAGGAGGAACGGTAACATGCGCATAGGAGCAGTGGAAGCCGGAGGCACGAAATTTGTCTGCGGGTACGGCAATGAGCAGGGGGTTATCGAGGACCGGATAAGCTTTCCGACGGAAATGCCGGAAATCACCATTCCCAAGGTGATCGACTATTTCCGGGATAAAGGGGTGGCGGCCATCGGCATCGGATCGTTCGGTCCGCTCGGAGTCGACAGGACCCGCCCCGAATACGGGCATGTGACCACAACGCCCAAACCGGGCTGGAACGGATACGATTTTCTTGGAGCGCTCAAGGCGGCATATCCCGTGCCGTTCGGTTGGGATACGGACGTAAATGCGGCCGCTTACGGCGAAGCCATCTGGGGTGCGGCAAAGGGGCAATCAAGCTGCGTCTATTACACGGTAGGAACCGGAATTGGCGTAGGGGTCTATGCTCAGGGACGCCTGGTACACGGGCTGGTTCATCCCGAAGGAGGGCATGTGCTGACCCGCCGCCATCCGGAGGATGCGTTCGCCGGCGTCTGTCCGTACCATGGCGATTGCCTGGAGGGCATGGCAGCCGGACCGGGCATCGAGAAGCGGTGGGGCGTCAAGGGCAGCGAGCTGCCCAAGGATCACCCGGCCTGGGAACTCGAAGCGTATTACCTGGCCCAGTCCATTGCGAATACCATCCTGCTGCTGTCTCCCCAGAAAGTCATTCTGGGCGGCGGCGTCATGAAGCAGGAGCAGCTCTTCCCGCTGATTCGCAACGAAGTGAGCAGGAATTTGAACGGCTACGTCAGCGCCCGGGCGCTGACGGAGGAGCTGGACGATTACATCGTGCCTCCGGGTCTCGGGGACAACGCGGGTCTAGCCGGCTCGCTTGCGCTCGGTCTGGCCGCCCTGCGCGGGATCGAAGTCTGATCCGGCCAGGATTGCGCTTGTTTCAAACCTTTGCCTATTGGGTAAAGGTTTTTTGTTTGTTTGGGAATACTTGTCAGGGTGTGAACTTCAGACAGGAGGAACGAGAAGATGAAGCTGCAGGACAAAGCGGCCATCGTGACCGGAGCGGGCTCCGGCATGGGCAAAGCGATCGCCATCCGCTTCGCGGCGGAAGGGGCCAAGGTCATCGTGTCGGACATCAACGGGAATGCGGCGGAGGCGACGGCGGCGGAAATTCGCCAAGCGGGCGGAGAAGCCGTTGCCCAGCGGACGGACGTTACCAATGAACAGGAAGTGCAGGCGCTTATTCAAGCCTCCGTGGATCAGTTCGGTACCTTGGACATTCTGGTCAACAACGCCGGAATTCTCGACAACTTCGTCTCCGCCAAGGACATGACGGATGAGCTGTGGGAGAAGGTCTTCGCCGTCAACGCCACCGGCCCGATGCGGACCACCCGTCAAGCGCTGCCGATCTTCCTGGACAAGGGCAAGGGCAATATCATCAACATTGTCTCCGTCGGCGGCTTGTTCGGCTCCCGCGCCGGTGCGGCTTACACGGCCTCCAAGCATGCGGCGGTAGGCTTTACCCGCAATGTCGGCTTCCAGTACGCCGGAAAGGGCATCCGCTGCAACGGCATCGCGCCCGGCTCGGTGGAGACCAATATCGGCAATTCCATCACCGCGCCGGACTCCTTCGGCATGGAGCGGGCGATGGCCGGCGGAAACTTAAGTCCGCGCAACGCCAAGCCCGACGAGATTGCCGCGGTCGCCTTGTTCCTCGCTTCGGACGACTCCAGCTTCGTGAACGGCGCCATCGTCACGGCGGACGGCGGTTGGACCGCGTACTGAGGCGGAGTAACGGACAACGTACATAGGGGAGTCCCGGAAGCGGGACGCGCGTGAATCGAAAAAGCCGGCCGATCGGGGGTTCCCCTTATCGTCCGGCTTTTTACATTATTTTTTGAACCAGCCAAACGGCTTGCCGATCGGCAGGAAGACCCGGCCGAAGTGGGTATTGAGCACCGATGCGGCGGAGCCGTAGAAGGAAGCGAGCGCGATCAGGAATTCGGCGACCGCGGCGAGCTTGTGGCTGGCGTCTTCGGCGATGCCGAAGGCGTTCAAGGTGAGGCCGAGGAACAAGAAGATGATCAGGAAGAAGATGACGAACAGGACCTTGTTCGCTTCCATGGCGCCGATCGTCATGTAGACGGTGAAGATCAGGTAGCCGAGGAAGGCGAAGCCGAGCTGCTTGGGATCAAATTGGCCGGCCATCTCCGAGCCGAACACGCCGAGCTTGATCATCCAGGTGAAGGCGACGCCGAGCCAGAAGAACGCATACGCTCCGAACGCCGTGGCTCCAAAGGTGTTGTTGCGCTTCGAATCGCCGAAGCAGGCGAACAGCTGGGCGCAGGCTCCGAGAAAAATCGCCCAAGGAATAATGCCCGATACGCCGGTCGTCCATTCCAGCTTCTGGCTGGATGCGACCAGGGTTACCATGGCGAGTCCGAACAGTCCGATGGCGGACGGATCGGCGGTGGTGACCGAGACGGTCTCCGGTTTGACGGAAGGCTTTCCTTCGTTCACGTTGACAAAATCCCCCTATGGATCGAATGGCACATACCCATTCATTCTACAGAATTTGCCACGTTTCGACTGTGGAGATATTGTGAATGCCGTCACGAACAGACCGGGAGAGCGATCCGACCGCCGGGGAGAGCGCATTGGTGCGGTTTTTGGTACAATGGAAGGAAGATGCGCTTAAAGCCTATGCAAAAAAGGAGTGAAACGGGCATGTCCCCTACCGAACCGGTTAAACTGACTTCCCTCTCTTCCAAAGGCGGCTGCGGCTGCAAGATCGGACCGGCCGATCTGATGCAGGTGATTCGCAGCCTTCCCCCGGCCGAGCCCAATCCCGACCTGCTCGTGGGGCTGGATACGAGCGACGATGCCGGGGTGTACCGGCTGTCGGACGAGCTGGCGCTCGTGCAGACCGTCGATTTCTTCACCCCGATCGTGGACGACCCGTATTCCTTCGGCCAGATCGCGGCGGCGAACGCGCTGAGCGACATCTACGCCATGGGCGGCAAGCCGCTGACGGTGCTGAACATCGTCGCCTTTCCGATCTCGACGCTCGACAAGAGCATCCTCGCCGACATCCTCCGCGGTGCGGCGGATAAGGTGAGGGAAGCGGGAGCCACGCTGGTCGGCGGGCATTCCATCGACGACAAGGAGCCCAAGTTCGGGCTCGCCGTCACCGGACTCATTCATCCCGACCGGGTGCGGACGAACGCCGGGGCGAAGCCGGGCGACCGGCTGATCCTGACCAAGCCGATCGGGGTCGGCATCCTGACCACCTCGATCAAGAAGGATCAGCTCTCGGAGGAGGAGGTCCGCCGGCTCACCTCGGTGATGACCACGCTCAACAAGACGGCGGCTGAGGTCATGGAGCCTTACCGGGTCCATGCCTGCACCGACGTCACCGGCTTCGGCCTGCTCGGCCACGCCTCGGAGCTGGCCAAGGGCAGCGGTGTCGGCCTCGTGATCCGGCACGAGGACGTACCGGTGCTGCCGCGTGTCCGCGAGTTGGCCGAGAACGGCTTCGTTCCGGGCGGAACGAAGAACAACTTCGCCCACCTGGAAGGCAGCATCCGGTTTCCGGAGGAGCTGGACCAAGTCGGCCGTTACATTCTCTGCGATGCCGTTACCTCCGGCGGCCTGTTGATTTCCGTTGCCGCCGAAGATTGCGACGAGCTCTTCGCCAAGCTGCTAGCCGCTGGCGTCGAAGCGGCGCTGATCGGCGAAGTCACGGCCGAGCATCCCGGCGAGATTCGGGTTGCGGCGGCGGGACGCTGACCGAAAGCCTTGCGCCGGCCGCAGCGGGTTGACATGGCCTGCGCAGGGCAAACAGAGGAGTGTGCAAGGGTGTTCCAGGATATCACCATAGAAGAAGCTCGGACCCGGCCGAAGCCGGTGTCCTTCATCGATGTGCGGTCTCCCTCCGAATTCGCCGACGCGACCATTCCGGGAGCCGTGAATATTCCGCTCTTCGACGACGGCGAGCGGGCGGAGGTCGGCACGCTCTATGCCAAGATCGGCGTTCAAGCGGCAAAGGAGCGCGGACTCGCGCTGGTCTCGGCCAAGCTTCCCGCTTTTGTGAAGGAGCTGGCCTCCGTTCCCGGCGACAAGGCCGTATTCTGCTGGCGCGGCGGCATGCGCAGCCGCACGGCGGCCACGGTCGCTTCGCTGATGGACATTCATCTCTACCGGCTGAACGGAGGATACCGGGCTTACCGCAACTGGGTCGTGCAGACATTGGAGAGCTTCCGGCTCTCGTCCCGTCCCTACGTCATCCACGGACTGACGGGAACGGGGAAGACGGCGCTTCTGCTCCGCTTGAAGGAGCGGGGCTATCCCGTCATCGATCTGGAAGGACTCGCCGGCCACCGCGGCTCGGTCTTCGGCCAGATCGGCCTTAAGCCGCATAACCAGAAGACCTTCGACAGCCTGCTGCTGGAGGAGCTCCTGCGCTGGCAGGACTCGCCCTACCTGCTGCTCGAAGCGGAGAGCAAGCGGATCGGACGGATCGTCGTTCCGCCGTTCCTGGCGGAACGGATGGAGCAGGCCGTGCAGATCCGGATCGAGCTTCCTCTGGAAGCTCGGGTGGAGCAGATCCTGGCGGACTACCGGCCGCAGGAGCATGCGGAGGAATCTCTCGCCGCCTTCCGCCACATCAAGGACCGCATCCATATTCCGGTGGCGGCCGAGATCGAGCGCAGCCTGCTGGAGGAGCGCTATGCGAACGCCGCAAGTCTGCTGCTTCGCTACTATTACGATCCCCGGTATGAATTTTCCGCGAACCGCTACGGGTTTCCCGAGCTGGTGACCTTCCAGGCCGCGAGTCCGCAGGAAGCGGAGGAAGCCGTCGCCGCGTATTTGTCCGCCCGGGAAGGACCGCTTCCCTCTCAATAGAACGTATTCCGTCTAGATCACCCGATCGACCCGCCGCTTTTGGCCGCCTATGCGCGCCGGAGCGGCTTTTTGCCGTTCGGCTCCTGAATTGATGAGAATATCGAAGAAAGGCATGAGGATTTTCTATTCTGGCGAAAGGGGGAGGGGTGTAACATCGGTTATGCAAGAATCGATCAACCATATAGGGGAGGATTCAGTAATGAGAAAGACTTGGAAAGCGATTCCGTATGTGCTCGTGATCCTGATGCTGACCGTCATGGTCGCGGCCTGCGGCAAGAACGGCAGCGGCTCCAAGGTAGACGTGGGGATTGTGCTTCCGACGAAGGACGAACCGCGGTGGGTGCAGGACGAAAAACGCTTTACCGACGCGCTCGGCGCCACCAAGTACAAGTCCGAAATCCTGTTCAGCCAAGGCTCTTCCGCCAAGGAAAAGGAAAACGTCGACGCCCTCATCGCCAAAGGCATCAAGGTGCTCATCATCTGCCCGCAGGACGGGGATGCCGCCGCCGCCGCAGCGGAAAAAGCCAAGTCGGCCGGCGTCAAAGTCATCTCCTATGACCGTCTGATTACCAATACCGACGCGGTAGACTACTACGTAACCTTCGACAGCGTTGCCGTAGGGAAAGCCCAAGGCCAGTACCTGATCGACCACGCCAAGGGCAAGGGCGAGCCGCTGTACCTGTACGCCGGCGCCGCAACCGACAACAACGCCTTCCTGTTCTTCCAGGGCGCATGGGAAGTGCTCCAGCCGAAGATTGCCGACGGCACCTTCAAGATCGCCAACTCCAGCGAAGCGGTAACCCTCTCCCAGCAGAAGGACCTGAAGCGCGAAGAGTACAGCAAGATCATCAGCCAAGTTACCACCAACTGGGACCCCAACGAAGCCAAGAACAAGGCTCAGACGCACTTGACCTCCGCCGCCGCCGACCTGAAGGGCGACGTGGCGATCCTGGCTCCCAACGACGGTACCTCGCGCTCCATCGCCGACGTGTTTGCCTCGGATAAGGACATCAAGAGCTTCGTCGTCACCGGGCAGGACGCCGAGAAGGCTTCCATTCAGTACATCATCGACGGCAAGCAATCGATGACCGTGTTCAAGGATGTGCGCAACCTGGTCAAGGATGCCAACGGCATGGCGGTCAGCCTGCTCGACGGCAAGACGCCGGATACCACCGGGGTGCAGAACAACGGCAAGGTCGACGTCAAGGCCAAGCAGACCGACGTCATCGTCGTGGATCAAAGCAACGTGAAGGCGGCCCTGGTCGATTCGGGCTATTACCAAGCAAGCGACTTCACCGGCCTGAAATAAGCCCCATGCCTAGGAACCGGAATAGTGACGGATTCGTCCGCCGCTATTCCGCTCTTTTCTCAACTTGCTTGTGAAGGAGCCTTTGAAATGAATTCAACCATCCTGGAAATGAAGAACATTACCAAAGAATTCAAAGCCGTGAAGGCCCTCTCGAACGTGAACTTCAAGGTGGAGAGAGGAGAAATCCACTGCCTGATCGGAGAGAACGGCGCCGGCAAGTCCACGCTGATGAAAGTGCTGAGCGGCGTCTATCCTTACGGCACCTACACGGGCGACATCCTGTTCGAAGGGCAGGTTCAAAGCTTCTCCAAGATCACCGACAGCGTAAAAGCCGGCATCGCCATCATCTATCAAGAGCTCGCGCTCTTCCCGGACCTCTCGGTCTATGAAAATATCTTTGTCGGCAACGAAGTGAAGCGGGGCTCCGTGGTCGATTGGAACCAAACCATCGCAAAAGCGAACGACATGCTGCGCAAGGTCAAGCTCTCCGTCAACCCGGAGACGCTGATCAAGGACCTGGGCGTGGGCAAGCAGCAGCTCGTGGAAATTGCCAAGGCGCTGAGCAAGGACGTCAAGCTGCTCATCCTGGACGAACCGACGGCGGCCCTGAACGAGGACGACAGCGAAAACCTGCTCAACCTGCTGCGGGAGCTGAAGGAGCAGGGCATCACCTGCATCATGATCTCCCACAAGCTGAAGGAGGTCATCTCCATCGCCGACAAGGCGACCGTCCTGCGGGACGGGAAGACGATCTGCACGCTGGACGCGGCGAAGAACGAAATCTCGGAATCGGTCATCATCAAGAACATGGTGGGCCGGGAAATCGACGACATCTACCCGAAGCGGGCGGAGCGCTCTTTCGGCGACCCTATACTCGAAATCAAGGATTGGACGGCGTTTGATCCGAAGCTGGGCCGCGATATCGTCAAGAATGTGAACCTTCAGGTGCGAAAAGGCGAAATCGTCGGCATTGCCGGGCTCATGGGTTCGGGACGCACGGAGCTGGCCCAGAGCATCTTCGGCAATCCGAAGGGATACCGGCTCCGCGGCGAGCTGTGGGTGAACGGCCAGAAGCGGCACTTCCGCAGCCCGAAGGACGCGATGAACGCGGGCATCGCCTATGTGACGGAAGACCGCAAAGGAGACGGCCTGTTCCTAATTCAGGATATCAAGCAGAACATCACCGCCGCCCATCTAAATGGAATCTCTTCGCGCGTCGGCATCCTCAACATGAACGAAGAGGTTAAGATTTCAACCGAATACAAGGCCTCGCTCAATATCAAAGCTCCGTCCGTGGAGCAGCTCGTCGGTAACCTAAGCGGCGGCAACCAGCAGAAGGTGTCGCTCGCCAAGTGGCTGTTCGTGGGTCCAAGTCTGCTCATCCTGGACGAACCGACGCGAGGGATCGACGTCGGCGCGAAGTTCGAAATTTACACGATCATGAACAAGCTGATCCACCAGGGCATGAGCATCATCATGATTTCGTCGGAGCTGCCCGAGGTGCTCGGCATGAGCGACCGGGTGTACGTCATGGCCGAAGGCCGGATCAAGGGCGAGCTGGCGGCGGCGGAAGCGGATCAAGAGAAAATCATGAAACTCGCAACGGAGTAGGGGGCATAAGCGGTGAATCTCTTAAACGAAAGCAAAAAGCTGATCAAAGAAAACATCCGCGATTACGGCATGTACATCGCCTTAATCGTCATCATGGCGACCTTCTCGATCCTGACGGACGGCCTGTTCATGTCCTCACGCAACATCAGCAACCTGATCGACGCCACCGGCTACATCGCCGTGCTCGCCGTCGGCATGACCCTCGTGATCGTCATTCGGCACATCGACCTGTCGGTCGGCTTCGCCGCCGGGTTCATGGGCGCGATCGCGGCGATTCTGCTGACGCAGGCCGGCGTGCCGGTCTGGATTACCATCCCGGCGATCCTGGTGCTCGGCATCATCGTCGGCTTGTTCAACGGCTTCCTCGTCGCCCAGCTCGGCATCCCATCGTTCGTCGCCTCGCTGGCCGCCATGCTGATCTTCCGCGGCGCGCTCCTGCGGGTCACCGAGAAGACGGGTACGATCATCGTCAAGGACGAGCATTTTAATGCCATCGGCAACGGCTTCATTCCGGCACTCGCCCGCGTTGGCGGTCTGAATGTGCTGTCGCTGATCGTCGGCGCGGCCATCATCGTCCTGTTTATCCTCTTTGAATTCCGCAAACGCAACAACAAGCTGAAGTATCAATTCGAGGTTATCTCGAACGGCATGTTCCTGGTCAAGCTGCTCCTGATCTCGGCGGTCATCGCCTATATCACCTGGATACTGGCCGGCTACAACGGCTTCTCCTGGACGGTCGTGATCGTCCTGGCCGTCGTCGTCATCTATCACTTCTTGACCTCTTCCACGGTTATCGGCCGTCATATCTATGCAGTCGGCAGCAACCCGGAGGCGGCTCACCTGAGCGGGATCAGCGTCAAGAAGATCACCTACTTCGTCTTCTGCTCGATGGGCATGCTTGCCGCACTGTCCGGCATTCTGTTCACGTCACGGCTCCAATCGGCCACCACCACCGCGGGTACCTTGTTCGAGCTGGATGCCATCGCAGCCGCCTACGTCGGCGGCGTATCGGCGGCGGGCGGCGTCGGCAAGGTGACGGGCTCGATCATCGGCGCGGTCGTCATGGCTTCCTTGTCCAGCGGCATGAACCTGCTCGGCGTCGGTATCTCCTATCAGTACATGATCCGCGGCGGCGTGCTCGCCCTGGCGGTCATCTTCGACGTCATGACCCGCCGTCAGCGGGCTTAACCGAAGCATTCCAGATTTCATTGACTGAAGCCAACGCAGGAGCGCAGCCGAGGGTATACTCGGACTGCGCTCTTGCCGTAGGCAGACTCGGGCTGCACTCTTGCGGCATGCAGGGCGGGGGCGGCGTTCGGGCTCTCGAGCTGGGTTAAAGATGGGTATATCCGTTTTCTCCGTGGCGTGCGAACGGCCTGGACTCTTACAATGAAACCTGATAAGCAGGGCCAAACCGACAAAGTTGAAAGTACATAGGCCCTCGAAAGGTGGATCATCTTTGAGAATTAACGGTAAGGCAGCCCGGATCTACGAAGCCATGAGCTTGACGACGAGCCTGGCCGGCTCGATTATGTTTACGACCTATGCGGTTTATCAAGTGGTGGCCCTGGATCTGAATCCGTTTCAGCTTCTGCTGGTAGGGATGATCCTGGAAGGAAGCGTGCTGGTCTTCGAAGGGCTGACCGGCGCTTTGGCCGATGCCTACAGCCGCCGGTTGTCGGTTCTGATCGGCCTGTTCGTACTGGGAGCGGGGTTCGTGATCGAAGGCGGGGCGCTTTGGCTCGGCGGAGCCGTTTCCTGGATTCCGGCCTTCTTCTGGATCTTGGTATCGCAGTCAATTTGCGGCATCGGCTATACCTTCATCAGCGGTGCCGATTCGGCCTGGATGGTGGACGAAGTGGGGGAAGAGCACGCAGGAGCGGTCTTTCTCTCCGCCAAGCGGATGGGGCTGATCGGATCGCTGATCGGCATTCCCGTCAGCGTCGGGCTGTCCGCCCTTGCCCCGAACCTGCCCTATCTGGTCGGAGGCGGTTTGTACGTGGTACTGGGTCTAGTTTTGCTCCGGCAGATGAAGGAAACGCATCGACCGAAGCCCCATGCCGGAAGCTCCGCCTGGAAGGCCGTGGCGGGAAGCTGGGTACGCGGCGTGCGGGAGGCGCGTCGGCATCCCGTGCTGCTCCTGCTGCTCGGCGCTTCCCTCTTCAGCGGAGCGGCGTCGGAAGGATACGACCGGCTGTGGCAGGCCCACTTGATTCGCGATATCGGGTTCCCCGGCGGCATCCGTTGGTCCTTGCCGGTGTGGCTCGGGGTTATCGCAGCCGCGACTACCATCCTGGGGCTGCTGGCCATTCGCAGCATCGAAGCCCGGTTGGATTTCGGACAGGAGCGGACGGTGTTCCGCGGCTTGTTTGTCCTGACCGCGGTCCGGGTCGGAGCGATCGCGGCTTTTGCCTTTGCACCCGGCCCCCTCTGGGCGTTCCCGGCGCTGCTGCTGATCCAGCTCGCGGGCGTACTGAACGGCCCCTTCCTCGATACCTGGATGAACCGCAATCTGGACAGCGGCAGCCGGGCGACCGTGCTGTCGCTGGTCAGTCAGTCGGATGCGCTCGGTCAAACCGTGGGCGGTCCGTTCGTGGGCTGGATCGGAAAGCGTTATTCCCTGCGCGCCTCGCTGACGGCCGCGGCGGCGCTGCTGCTCCCGCTCCTGGGAGTCTTCAGCCGTCGAAAGGAATAGCGAAAGGAATAGCGAAAGGAATGAGGCGCCGGAGGGCGGCCTTATCGGATAGAATAGACGGGAAGAGTAGAAGAGACGAAAGGTAAGAACAAGAGACCGGGAGGAGCACTCATGCAAACCAGACCTTACGGAAGAACGGGCAAGCGGGTTTCGGAGATCGGCTTTGGAGCCTGGCAGCTCGGCAACGATCGCGATTGGGCGGGAATGGGGGATGAGGAGGCGATTGCTCTCGTGCGGGAAGCGGTCGACCTTGGTGTCCGGTTTTTCGACTCCTCGCCCAATTACGGGAGCGGAGCCAGTGAGACGCTGCTCGGCAGAGCATTGCGCGGCAGCCGGGAGCGGGTGGTCCTTAATACCAAGTTCGGACACAGCGCCGAGGGCGGGACGGATTATTCGGCCGGGCGGATTCGCGAGTCCTTGGAGCAGAGCCTGTTGAGGCTGCAGACGGACCATGTCGATTCGCTGCTGCTGCACAATCCGCCCTTCGACTATCTCGATGGCAAGTACGGGCATTACGAAGTGTTGGAAGAGCTGAAGCGAGAAGGGAAGCTGCTCGCATACGGTGCGTCCGTCGATTCCAGCCGGGACATGCGGGAGGCTATGCGGCATCCGGGAGTCGGCGTTCTGGAGGTTATGTTTAATCTCTTTCATCAGGAAACGGCGGAGGCCTTCGCCGAGGCCCGGGATAAAGGGATCGCCCTCATCGTCAAGGTGCCGCTGGATTCGGGCTGGCTGTCCGGCAAGTTCGGACGGAACAGCCGCTTCGAAGGGGTTCGCCGGCGGTGGTCGTCCGAGGAAATCGAGCGGCGATCCGAGCTGGTGGACGCGGTTAAGTCCATCGTCGGGGAAGCGGTTCCGCTGTCGATCTCGGCGCTGCGGTTCATTCTGGCTTATCCCGAGGTGGCGACCGTGATTCCCGGCATGCGGGATTCCCGGCAGCTTCGCGACAATCTGGCTGCAAGCGGGGAAGGGCTGCGGCCGGAGGTTTTGCATCGGCTCAGGCAGTGGTGGCAGGAGGAGCTCCGCGACCGGCCGCTCGGCTGGTAAAGGAGTGCGGGTCTGCTTGAGGTGTTCCGGAAATGCGAGCGGGATCAGGTTCGGCGCTTTGCCGGATCATCGAGCGACAAGCACCGCGCGCAGCTCCCAGCGCGCGGTGGGGCGTCGCATGACGGTCGTCAACCACATGTTCAAGCCCAAAGGATGATGTCCGCGAAAAGCGGCGTCATCCTTTTTTTCATAAATCTGAGCTCTTTCTTGATCTTGGTATGAAGAACGGCCTCCGATGCAAAAATACACGGAGGTACGGATACGAAACGATTGTTCAAGTGCACAAGACATTTCGTCCGTTCATCAATATCCACGGTTTGAAATTGCCGTTATACTGAAAGCGTGTTCAGAATCTATCCATGGGGGCAAAACATCATGAGCGGTTTAACGATTGGTTGGTATGGGGCGATTGCGGGGCTGGCGATTGCGATCATCCTCATCCTGCGCAAGCTGAATCCCACTTACGCACTGATGGTCGGCGCGATTGTAGGCGCTTTAATCGGCGGTGCGAATCTCGAACAGACGGTGAGTGTTCTTGTAAGCGGTACCCAAAGCGTCATGGGCACGGTGCTGCGCGTCCTGGCCGCCGGCGTCCTCGCCGGGGTCATGATGGAATCCGGAGCCGCGGAGACCATCGCCCAGGCGATTGTCCGCAAGTTCGGCAATAAAGCCATCCTGGCGCTGGCGCTCGCCACGATGATCATTACGGCGGTCGGCGTCTTCATCCCGGTAGCCGTTCTCATCGTCGCTCCGATCGCCCTGTCGGTCGGCAGCAAGACCGGCATTTCCAAGGTGGCGCTGCTGCTCGCACTGTCCGGCGGGGGCAAAGCGGGGAACATCATTTCCCCGAACCCCAACACCATCGCGGCGGCCCGCGGCTTCAACCTGGATCTCAGCCAGGTGATGCTGGCCGGCTTCATCCCGGCCGTCTGCGGCCTGATCGTCACGGTGATCGTGGCTTCGCTGATCAAGAACAAAGGAATCAAGGTGACGGCCGACGAAGCCAAGAACGTTCAGATGGACACGACCAAGTATCCGCCGCTCGGCAAAGCGATCGTGGCTCCCCTTGTGGCAGTCGTTCTGCTCATGATCAATCCGATCGGCTCCATCTCGGGCATCTCGGCCCTGGCCAACTTCAAGGTGGATGCCCTCTACATTCTGCCGATCGCCGGCATCATCGGATTGCTGGCCATGGGCAAAGGCAACAAGACGCTGGCGTACACTGCGGCCGGGTTGAACAAAATGACGGCGACCGTGTTGATTCTGATCGGCGCGGGATGCATCGCGGGGCTCATTTCCGCCTCCGATCTGTCCGCCCAAGTGGTATCCTTGATTAAGGAAGCGGGCATCTCCGGCACCTTCCTGGCTCCGATCTCCGGTATTCTGATGGCGGCTGCGACGGCATCGACGTCGACCGGCGTCATTCTGGCCACCGGTTCCTTCGGTCAAGCCATCCTCGATATGGGCACCGCTCCGCTCGCGGCGGCCGTGATGGTTCATACCGGGGCGACGGTGATCGACTCGCTGCCGCAGGGCAACTACTTCCATGTCACCGCGGACAGCATGAAGATGACCATCAAGCAGCGGATGGGACTTATCCCTTACGAAGCCATCGTCGGCGGGACGATGACCGTCGTGGCGACGATTGTGTACGGGTTCCTGTTCTGATCTTAAATGCATGGAGGAGAGACCATGAGAGAGAAAAGGTTTGTACTGGCGCCGGATTCCTTTAAGGAAAGCATGACGGCCAAGGAAGTTTGCATAGCGATGGAAAACGGAATCAAAAAAATCTTCCCCGACGCCATCTTCGAGCATGTGCCGATGGCCGACGGCGGAGAGGGGACAGTCCAATCCCTGGTGGACGCCTCGCAAGGAAGGATCTGCACCAAGGAGGTTACCGGCCCGTTGGGGCAGCCGGTAACCGCCCAATACGGGATTCTGGGGAACGGGACGACGGCGGCGATCGAGATGGCCTCCGCCAGCGGCATTCACCTGGTCACCAAAGAGACCAAGAATCCCCTCATCACCACCACATACGGCACCGGCGAATTGATCCGGGAATGCCTGGAGCAGGGAATCAAGAAGATTATCGTCGGCATCGGCGGCAGCGCCACCAACGACGGCGGAACCGGCATGGCGGCCGCGCTCGGCGCCCGGTTCCTCGACGAGGAGGGCCGGGAGCTGCCAGCCGGCGGAGGAAGCCTCTCCCGGCTGGCGCGAATCGATGTATCCGGCCTGGATGAGCGCCTGCGGGAGGTCGAGCTGATTGTGGCCTGCGACGTGTCCAATCCGCTGTGCGGACCAACCGGCGCTTCCCGCGTCTTCGGTCCGCAGAAGGGGGCAACGCCGGAGATGGTGGAGCAGCTCGACGCCAACCTCAATCATTACGCGGCGGTTGTCAAGGAACAGCTCGGCAAAGATGTGTGCGAGCTGCCCGGCGCCGGAGCGGCGGGGGGGCTCGGCGCGGGGCTGCTGATCTTCACCCGCGCCGTGCTGAAGAAGGGCATTGAGATCGTGACCGACTACACCGGGCTGAGGGAAAGGATCGCCCAGGCGGACTGGGTGTTCACCGGCGAAGGCGGCATCGACTCCCAGACCAAGTTCGGCAAGACGCCGTACGGGGTCGCGAAGGCCGCCAAGGAGTCGGGCAAGCCGGTCATCGCCGTGGCAGGCTATATCGGCGAAGGCATCGACTCCCTGTATGCGGAGGGCATCGACGCGGTGTTCGGCATCGTGCCCGGCGCGTCGGAGCTGGATAAGCTGCTGGCGGAGGGTCCGGCGAATGTCGAGCGGACCTGCGAGAACATCGCCCGCATTCTGAAGCTGAACGAGCGGTAAAGAAGAGGCTGCGAACCCGAAAGGGAACGCAGCCTTTGCAATATGGGGATGAATCCCCTCATTTGAACAGCGCGAGCAGGCCATGCGTCAGCTCGAACAGTTCGAGCAGGTTCCGCGGGTCCTTGCCCGTCAAGGCGTGGATCCGCTTCAAGCGGTATTGCAGGGTATTGCGGTGAATGTTGAGGGCCTCGGAGGTGTGCTGGACGCTGCCGCTGTAGTAGATGAAGCTCCGCAGGGTTTCCAGAAGATCCGGCGCATCCGCCAGTTTGGCGGCAGCAAGCGGCCCTTCGGTCAGCTCGGCGCGGCTCAGCTTGACCAGGAACTCGACTTCCGCGTAGGCCGCCGTCCGCACCGGCGGCTTCAACGCAAGCAGAATCTTCATCGCCGCTGCCGCCTGTTGATAGCTGTCGGCGACGCGGCTTTCCTCCAGGCCGCTCGTCACCAGGACGCGGGTATCGCTTGCGGCCAGCTCGGCCCGGATAGCCGCCGGATCTTGGGCGTTCTGCAGCAGGACGAGAAGGCTGCCTTCCTCCAGAGGGAACGAAGGCGTCTGCAGCGGCAGCTTCCATCGTCCGCTGTCCGGCTTAAGCTGCCGGACCACGAGCGCCGTCGTCTTCAGATGCAGGTTCAAGCCGTATTCCGCCGCTTCCCGGGCGAGCTTATGCGAATAGGGGCCGCGGTGATTCAGCAGCATCTCCAGGAACGCCTTCTTCCGGCTTGCGGCGTTGGCCTGGCTCTCCAGCGCGATGCGCTGCTCGATCAGGAGCGAGACCGTCGTCCGCACGAGGTTGCAGAAAGGGCGAACCTCGTCCGGGTTGCCGGTGATGCCGATCACGCCGACGCGCTTGCCCGCGATGACGATCGGCTCGTTGGTTCCCTTCCTCTCCGTCCGGCTGTCTTCCCAGACCTCCACCATCTCGCCGGTGGTCAAGGCTCTCACCGCTCCTTGATGGACCGTGCCGATCCGTTCTTTTTTGCCGCTGCCGACGATGATGCCGCGTTCGTTCATGATGTTGATGCTGTACGGGATATCCTGCATCATTTTATCGACGATTTCCTGAGCTTGTTTTTCCGAAATTTGGAACATGATGAACCTCCTGGAGCTGCGATGTAGGCGGTAGGCGAAGGACCAATCCTTGTGCATATGAATAAAGAATAGCATGCCGCTGTCCAAAAGTCATCGTACCGGGCGGGCTCCTTTGCATGAGGCATCGGGTCTCAGAATTCGTTCGTTATATAGATTGAACAAAAGAAAGCCGGAGAAGAGGAAGGTCGTGAAGAAGCGAAGCGTTCGCCTTTGATCCCGGATTTCCCCTAGAATCGTGTCATTCCGAAAATCTGGGATCAACAGCGAATCGGAATGACATTCCATCTGCGCAGGCGTAACGAATAAGTTCAATCTATATAGCCAATTGCGGCGACTTGACGGAAAGCGTATACTTCTCAACAGAGCCTAAGGCTTGATTCTGACGGTGCGGAGTGAAAGAATGAAAGCCCATGAAATCATGATTCAACAGGTTTATAAAGTAAAGGAGACCGATACGGTTCGCTCCTTCGTGGAAAAATGCATCAAGTACCGCATCAGCGGCATGCCGGTGGTCAATGAACGCAATGAGATCGTAGCCTACCTCAGCGACGGCGATATTATGCGCTGTCTCGGGAAGCACGAAGACCTGATCGTCGATTTTTATTTTCATACGGTTATCCTGAAGGGCGACGACGACGAGTTCGAGGAGCGGGCCCGCAAGGTCCTGGACCTGAATGTGATGAGCATCGCGAAGAAAAAGGTCATCACCGTCCCCTGGGACGAGGATATCGAGAAGATCGCCGCCATTCTCGGCAAACGGCGGATCAAGAAGGTGCCGGTGGAGCGCGGGAGGGTGCTGGTCGGCATCATCAGCCGCGGAGACGTCATCCGCCATGCCTTTCAAAGCATGCTTTAGCGCTGGAAAACTTGAAAAGTCCTCTCGCGTCCGGTTATCCGGAACCGCGGGGGGACTTTTTGCTGTGCTAGGCCGAGCGCGTCCTGCGAAGGCTCACCCTAAGCCCGCTTGAACCAGGGCTTCAATGAGCTGCTCCAGCCGCTTGGAGTAATGAGCTTGCACGGCATCGATCTCGGGATAGATTCGGTCCACGTGGCGGATGCTTCCGGCCTCGTCGTGCTTGCGGTACTGGACGGTGGGAACATTGAAGTAATGAAAATCTTCCCCGGCCAGGATAATCCGCAGCCACAAGTCGTAATCCTGCGTGAACAGCAGGGATTCGTCGAACAGGCCGACCTTGTTCAGGAGCTTGCGCGATACGATAACCGTGCATCCGTTGATGGGATTGCCGATCAGCAGATGCCGATAGAAATGGATCACGGTGCTGTATTTGATACAGACCTCTTTGTCGGTGACTTGGGATTTCTCGTCGATCAGGTCATAGTCGGTAAAGCTGATCTTCGCTTGATTGGCCAGCATATAGTCCATCTGTTGGCTGATCTTGTCGGGGTAGAACCGATCGTCGGCGCTGAGCCAGGCAATGTAATCCCCGGTCGACTTGCGGATTCCGGCATTGAGCGCGCTGCCGGTTCCTCCGTTCGGTTTGCGGATGAGGGTGATACGCTTTTTGTACGGCAAGAGCAGATTGGCGTGCTCCGTGGAGCCGTCGTCCACCACGAGGATTTCGATATTCGGATAGGTTTGGTCGAGCGCGCTCTGAATCGCTTCCTGGACGTAAACGCAGTTGTAAAAGGGAATGACGATGGAGACCTTTGGATTCATGCTTCGTTACTCCTTTTTGCTTCGTCCGGTTCCATGCGAAGTCAGGATGATGTCCGGGACGGACCGATTTTCGCTTTTGTTCAGTATATAAATCGGCGGCTCCCCTTGACACGAATCTACGAGATATTCACATATTTTAGCTCTTTCTATCACCGATTCGCACAAGAGTCATAGGATAAAGCATTCGAGGCAAGGAGGTGAAAACATTGGGAGTCTTTATCGATGGAAGAACCTCGCAGAATGCAAGCTACGCCAACTCCATCGCGGTTCCGATTCTGCTCATCAACACGCCGCAGCTGTTCGGCCAGATCGGTCTCAACACGGCCGGTGTATCCGGAACGCCGCGCGTCCAACTGAACGGAACGATCAGCCTGCAGCTTCCTTTGGCCCTGGTCGGGATCACGATTACGATCGTTAGAGGAACGACCATATCGAGCCCGGTGGTCTACTCGGCGACCTCCACCTTCGACCTCAGCCTGCTGGCGCCGCAGGTCATCGCCTTCAATGCGACGGATTTCAACCCGCCGATCACCGATCAACTGACCTACACGGCCTTCATCTCGTCCAACCTGCTTGGCACGATCCGCGTCGGTCCCGAGAATTTCTCCGGTACGCTCATCGGGGACTAACTCGACTTCACCTGCTAAGGGGCTCCTTCAGAGAGTTTAAGACTCTGAGGGGGCCTTTTGATCGTCAAGCGCTCTCTTTTTCTGTACATCAGGGCAAAGCAGGTATGGTATGCTGAACGGAAGTTACGGCGGGAGCCGGCGCGCTTCCGTTTTTTTGCGGTCGAAAGTAATTTGGCCCGGAATTGAACGATTCGGTTGTCTCCAGGCTCTAAGGGAAGAGAGGTGAAGACATGGATGTGACGCAAGCGGTCAAGAGAGCGAAGAAAGGAGACAAGGAAGCCCTGCTGCAGCTCGTCCTGGCGGAAAAAGAAGCCTATTACCGGCTGGCCTACGCTTACCTGAGGAACGAAGAAGAGGCCATGGATGCGCTGGAGGATATGATCGTTAAGCTATTCGAACAGATCGGGCGGCTCCGGAAGGAGGAAGCCTTCTATTCCTGGAGCAAGACGATTCTGGTTAACCGATGCAAGCGGACGCTCCGCACCGGCAAACGGTTGCTGCCGCTTCGGGACGAGCCCGCAGAGGGGACCGATCAATGGGTCGACGGTAGGGCCGAAGCCCGCACAACCGAAGAACGGATTGACCTGGAAACGCTGCTCGTCCGGTTGAACGAGGATCAGCACGAGGCGATCCGGCTCAAGTATTATCACGACTTGGATTACCGGACGATTGCCGAGATCACCCGCGTCTCGCCGGGAACGGTCAAATCGAGAATTTTCCACGGCCTTCGCAAGCTGAGGGAACTGTACGGGAGGGATGGAGATGGAGAATAACTTGGAGGAGCTGCTCCGGGATAAATCGCGTCTGGACGAAGTGCCCGTTCCGGATGAGTTGGAAGCGAGGCTCCGGAAGGCGCTCAACACAGCGCCCCTTCGGAGAAAGCGGCGGTTGGCCGGAAGGGCGGCGGCTGCGGTCCTTGTGGCCATCGTTCTGTTGGCAAGCTTTCAATATAATGCGTTGGCTTACTATGGCAAGAAACTCCTCGGCTTCGACGAAATCACAAACGGAACGATCCGGGAGCTGAACGAGCAGGGCAAGGGCCAAGCGCTCGACAGGAGGGTGAGCCTGGAGGACGGAGCGGAGCTGACGATCGACGGCATCCTATCGGATGCCAATCAACTGATTCTGTTCTACACGCTGAGACGCCCCGAGGGGGTGGGAGACGACGGGACCGAATGGTTTCAGCCCGCCAAGCTAAGCGGCTTCCTGACCGATTCGAACCAGCAGAGCGGCGTCATGCAGCCGAACGAGGACCACACCGAGCTCAAGGGCATCTATACGTTCGAGCCGGTGAGTCCGTTCGCCCGCAAGCTGACGCTTACCTATTGGAAGAAGGAAATGGAGAATGGCGTGAGGAAGCGGGGGGAGGTCAGTTTTCCGTACCGCGCCGACGAAGCGATGCCGACCCGGATCGAGCAGAAGATCAACCGGACCCTTCGCATGGACGGCAGCGCCATCACCTTCCGTTCCCTTACGGTCACGCCGACGAAGACCCTGGTCGAAGGCACGCTGCGGGTGGAGAACGATCTGGTGTTGGACCGGGCGATGAGCGATGTCGAGCTGGTCGTCAATGGTCGGCCCGTCCAACAGATGGGCAGCGGCATCAGCCATACGGCGAAGGGACGAACCTTTACCGTCAGCTTCGACGCTCTGCCGGAGAAGATCGAGTCCCTCAGTTTGGTGTTGAGGGAATTCCGTTCCTACCGGCCGATCGGCAAGGCATTCCCGCTCGCCGAGATGGCCGAGCCCTACCCGTTGGATGACCGGGAGCTGCGCGTTACGAACCTGACCCGGAGCGAGCGAGGGACGGAGGTACGCATCGAGACGGACGAGGATGTGCTGCTGAACGGCGTGTCGCTTGGAACGAAGACGGGAGAGGTGCCCCTTCAGAAGACCGTCGATCAGACGGACCGGAAGGAACCGGACGGCCGCCTCGTGAGTACGCGAACGCTTCTCTTCGATACGCAGGAGGAGCCGGATTCCTTGTACGTCAAAGGCATCATTGCCAAGAAGGTCTACAACGAGACCGTCGACATTCCGATCCAATAAAACGGGACCTGTCATTCAAGGCTGTTCATGCCGTAGCCGCCGTATTCTCGCCGGCTTCCGGGCAAAGGCCGGGGTTTTCCGCCTGAAGCGCGAGGGCATAACGGGGATTCCGTTTGGCCAGCTCGGCGTAGTAACGGCCGATCACGTGGTTAAGGCCGAAGGAGCCGTTCTGGAAGGCGAGGGAACAGAGAACCGGAACGTGCCGGTATTCGTAGCGGATATCCGATTTGGGAAGCTGGAGGACGGCAGGCGGGGCATAGGTGACGATATCGAACAGGTTGGCGAACCGGAAGCTGTCCGGGATCAGGCGGGCGACCGTATCGGCAAAGGCGGGATCGCCGACGCGCGGAGAACCGAAGGTGAACAGGCGGGGAGAGGAGCAAGCGGAATTCGCGGCTACATCCGCCGCGCAGAGAGTGGCGAGCGCCGCTCCAAGGCTGTGGCCGGTAACGGTTACGGCCTTTTCCGCCGGAAGACCGGCGAGGGCGGACCGAATTTCATTGCGGGCCGTTTCATAGATCGCAGTGAATCCGCGGTGCGTCAGAGTCCGCTTCGCCAGGAACGGGCATCTGACCTGGAGGGCGATGGCATCCGAGATCCAATCGCTCGTCGAGCTCGTGCCGCGAAAGGCGATGAGAATCTCCTCCGGCGACTCCAGGATGAACCCGAACCGTTCCCACTCTGCGTTGATCGAGGCTGCGTAGATGACATGGCGAAGCGCATAGCCTTGCGGCAGCACGAACGAGCCGCCGGGGTCGGCGTATTGCGCGTAGGTCTGCGAGCAGACCGTCGCCAGGAAGATCGCCTTTTCCTCATCGCAGGCAATGTGTCCCATGGGCATTCCGACCTCCTTTCCCTCTCCATGTATGATCGGGAAAGGAGATCGGTGCATACCGGACGGCGGACGGTTATTTGCTGTAGCTGACGGAATAGCTGTTGGTCATGAAATTGAGCCCGGCCGGAGACGAGGTGATCTCGAAGCCGAACTGCACCCGGTTGAGCGTCTCGTTGCCGAACCAGCCCTTGCCCTTGATCCAGTTCATGATGGCAAGCACGTCGACCGTGCCGGAGTTGGTGTTGCCGGTCCGGACGAAGGAGTAGACGGCGTTGGAGCCGTTGCTGCCCTTGTAGACGTTCCAGGTGTGGCCGCCGACGGAAACGTTGGTGTACGAAGCGACCGGATCGCCGGTGGAAGACCAGCTCGCGGCAATCGGCTTTACGCCGCCGTAGGCGTTCATCCACAGCATGATTTCATAAGCATTGTTGTTGCCCGCCCAGATGTCGTAGGCGGATTCAAAGGCGGCGCCGCTGGTGGGGACGGTGACATTAAAACTGCTGGTAACGCTCTTCAGCGAGCCGATGGCAACGCCGACTTCGCGGGTGCTGTTGGGATAAGATTTGATGCCGCCCGTGGACGGGTGCTGAGCCCAGACACCCCAATTGCTGTAGGAATTGGCCCAGATCGATTGAGCGCCGGCTCCGCTTCCCCAGACGTTGTTATAGACGGTATATCCCCCGTTGGACCAATTTCCGTATTTCTCCGTGGATGACCAAGTCGCGGCAAAGACGACGGAGACGCTGGCCAGTATCGCTGCGAGTGCAAGCGCCGTTACCGTCATGAATCGGAATCTCTTTTTCATCGAATAACCTCCTTACTATTATTGAAAAGCTGCGTCCTGCAACCGATTCCCGGGAAGCGTCACCTCCAGTTTGAACCCGGTATAAGTGGAAAAGATAGCGCTTACATATTTGTATTATGAGGCGTTCGTCTTTCCGAAACTACCGGGTAAATTGGACATGTTTTCCAGGGTGAATTGCGGATTTTGGATACGGACCAGAAAGCCATAAGAATCATTCCAAGTTGAGTTATGCTAAAATGTAGTAAACGAAGACATCTCTCATGAACAAAGGAGAATGAAAATGAGGAAACTCGTTCTATTTCTGCACGCATCGCTTGACGGTTTTGTAGAAGGGCCGAATGGTGAAATGGACATTGGCTGGGTCTCCTACGATGCGGATTTGGAGAAGCACGCCGATCAAATTCTGAGTACGGCCGACACGGTCATTTGGGGGCGCGGGACTTATCAGATGATGCACCGTTACTGGCCGTCTGTCCCTTCGAACCCGTCAGCTTCGCAGCATGAACGGAACCATGCCGAGTGGATCGAAAAGACAGCCAAAATCGTGTTTTCCACCACGCTGGAGAAAGTCGAATGGAATAATTCCAGACTCGTGAAAGAAGACGTCGAGGAAGAGATCCGTCACCTCAAACAGCAGCCAGGCAAGGATATGATCATCCTCGGCAGTCCCCGGTTCGCCCACTACCTCATGCAGTTTGATTTAATCGACGAGTATAAAATTACGGTTTCTCCCGTTCTGATCGGGAAGGGGTTGCCGTTATTCCAAGGCCTCAAAGGGAAGCTCAATCTTAAGCTAATCGAAAACAAAACCTTTGAATCGGGGGCCATCGGACTCGTTTACCAGAGGGTAAGATGAACTTGTCATATGGTCACAAATCAACTTAGGATTTCAACCTAGCCAAATGGTGATGAACGACCGCCCGTGCCAGGCAAGTCGACGAGTCGACCAAACCGATCGAATCCAAGGGATGATCGGGAATGGCATTTAAATCGGTGCAGGCGATAATGGCCGTATCCACCGTTTTCGCCAACTCGGATAATAATTTATCCCTGAATGGAACCGCTTGCTTGAGCTGGCCCGCTTTTATGAGGGCTATCATTTGATTCACACAGCCTTGCCAATGCTCTTTATGGATAACTTCAATGCCGATCTTCGAAAGAGCGGCTTGATAGACTCCGGACTGAATGGTTGGGTGGGTAGCCAATAGCGCCACTCTTTTTGAATGGTTGGGGATTTGGCTGACCGTTTCGTCGATCATGTTTATTAGGGGAACGGAAAGGGCACGTTCGATTTGGTCAAAATAAAGATGCGCTGTATTGCATGGCATTGCTATAAAATCCACACCGGTTTTCTCCAGTTTCTGCGCCCCGGCGATAATGGCCGTCTCCATGTCTTGGTGATTCAACGGCTTGTCCAGATAGAAAGGCGTCGGACAGGAATAAACCATCATAGGGGGAAAATCCATGTCGTGCTTTGCGCCATAGATGGATTGGCACTCTTCGACCACTTTATCGACAAAGGGTCCCGTCGACTTAGGTCCCATGCCGGCTAAAATTCCGATCATCTCATTACCCTCCAACAAATAAGCGTTCTCGATTCAGTTTACAGCAAGAATGGAAATAAGAAGAGTCCAATCATTTCTATCCCTCATTGTAATCAGCACAGTTTTGGCTTTAATGACCAACGAGTATTGTATCAACTGTCAGATGGGAGCGCTCTCCTGCCAATTTTGGGTAAACTAACTTTAGCAATACCCTAAATTCAAGACGTAACGAGGGGATGCCCATGACCACACCACGCATAGCCAATCGATTGGCCAAGGAGAAATCGCCATACCTGCTTCAGCATGCCTATAATCCGGTCCACTGGTATCCCTGGGGAGACGAGGCGTTTGAGACGGCGGCACGCGAGAACAAACCCGTCTTTCTCAGCATCGGGTATTCCACTTGCCACTGGTGCCATGTCATGGAGCGGGAAAGCTTCGAGGATGAGGAAGTCGCGGAGTTGCTCAACCGAGACTATATCGCGATCAAGGTGGACCGCGAGGAGCGGCCCGATGTGGATCAGGTGTACATGACGGTCTGCCAAGCCATGACCGGGCAGGGCGGATGGCCGCTCACCGTTCTCCTCACCCCCGACAGGAAGCCCTTTTATGCCGGAACGTATTTTCCCAAGCGGCGAAAATACGGCCGTTACGGCCTGATGGACATTCTCGGCGGATTGGCGGAGAAATGGAAGGAAGATCCGGATGCCATCCGCCGAACCGCCGACAACGCCGCCGAACAGCTGGAAGACTTCGGAGCGGCAAGCGCCGCCGAGGGAGACGCCTTATCGGCCGAGTGGGTGAACGAGGCGCTGCAGCGGGCTTTCTCGGGTTATTCGCACTCCTTCGATTCGGAATACGGCGGTTTTGGCGATGCGCCCAAGTTTCCGGCATCGCATAATCTGTCCTTGCTGCTCCGCTATGCGCGAGCAACCGGCAGCGGCGAAGCGCTCCGCATGGTGGAAACCACGCTCGACGCCATGCGCCAAGGCGGCATTTACGATCATATCGGCTTCGGCTTCGCCCGTTATTCGACGGACGAGCGCTGGCTGGTTCCCCATTTCGAGAAAATGCTGTACGACAACGCCCTCCTCGCGATTGCCTATACGGAAGCGTGGCAGCTGACGGGAAAAGAGAGCTACCGGGAAACGGTTCGCGAGATCTTCGAGTACGTGCAGAGGGATATGACGGACGAAGGCGGGGCGTTCTATTCGGCGGAGGATGCCGATTCGGAAGGCGAAGAAGGCAAGTTCTACGTATGGACGCCGGAAGGCGTGCGGAAAGTGCTGGGCGAGGAGGAAGGGAGCTTCTTCTGCGAGGTGTTCGGGATCACGGAAGCGGGGAATTTCGAAGGAGCCTCCATTCCGAACCTCATCCACTTGCGGCTCTCGGATTTTGCCCGCGCGAACGGGATGGCGGAAGAAGCGGCGCAGGCGCGCTTGAATGCTGCCCGGGAGAAGTTGTTCGCTGCGAGAGAAGGAAGAATCCATCCCCACAAGGACGATAAGATTCTGACGGCGTGGAACGGCCTCATGATCGCGGCGCTGGCGAAGGCGGCCAAAGCATTTGCTGAGCCGGCATACAGCGAAGCCGCCGCGCGGGCGGTCCGGTTTCTTCAAGCCAAGCTGGTCCGGGAGGATGGCCGGCTGCTTGCCCGCTACCGGGACGGAGAGGCTGCATATCCCGCGTATTTGGACGATTATGCGTTCCTGACCTGGGGACTCGTCGAGCTGTTCGAGGCGACGGCCCAAGCGGAGCATCTGGAATGGGCGGAACAGCTTGCTTCGGAGATGCTCCGCCTGTTCTGGGACGAGGAGGGCGGCGGGTTCTTCTTCACCGGGATGGACGCCGAGCGGCTATTCATGCGGCCCAAGGAGAGCTATGACGGAGCCATGCCGTCCGGGAACTCGGCCGCCCTGCTGGTGCTCCATAAGCTCGCCCGTTATCTGGACCGGGAGGATTGGACCCGTAAGGCGGAGCGGCTTGCGGCGGTGTTCCGGGAAGAGCTGGATGCCCAGCCCACCGCTCATTCGCTGCTGCTGGCAGCGGCCCATGCCGCCGTGAATCCGGGCCGGGAGCTGGTCATTGCCGGAAGCACAGGCGACCCGAAGGCGGAGCGGATGCTGGCGGAATGCCGGCGGAGGTATGCGCCGGACGATTTGATCCTCTTCCATCCGAGCGGTGAAGAGGGAGAGGCGATTCGCCGATTGTGCCCGCTGGTGCGGGACAAGAATCCGATCGACGGCCAGGCGGCCGCCTATGTATGCGAGAATTTCGCCTGCCAGGCGCCGATCACCGATGAGGCGGTTTTGCGGGCGAACCTGGAGCCCAAACCGATTGCCTAGGAGAAGAAGCCCATGTTGAATAAAGGACCAACCCGGAGCGAAGGCATTGCCGGGTTGGTCCTTTTCCTGTTCATGCCTGATTTGCACAAAATGAGTGCCGAAATGCATGCAAATCTAAAGGATTGTACTAGGCAATTCGGAGCATTGACTGGAAAAATATATCAGAATATAATCCAATTATTCCATAAACGGAAGGATGATGTGATGATATAACGTTACTTGTTAAGAAGGCCATAGTCACGTTTTTTGATGCAAACGTTTGCTAAAAAAGTTGAAGGTGAGAATTTAGTAAAGGTAAGGAGGGCTGGTTCATTATGACAAACCGAAAATCAAAGCGTTTCGTTCCTCTGTTGGTCATTCTTGCGCTTTGTTTCAGCTTGTTCGGGGTCAATTTATCAGGCGGCGTTTCTGCGGCTACCAATGCCGCTTATACCGTCACGTACACGAATTCGACGGCGGCTGCCGTAACCTTGCATTGGTCCACGAACAATTGGTCGTCGTTCACGGATACGGCGATGGCCAAGAACGGAACGACGTTCACGGTAAACCTCAATGTCGCCGAAGGGGCGACGCTCACTTACTGTTATCATATAACGGCTCCAACAGACTATTGGGATAACAACGGCGGAAAGAACTGGACCGTTCTCGTTCCGGCGAACGGGCAGTACGAATCTGAAAGCGCTTACCTTTCCGGCGGCGCTAAAATGAATACCAATCATTCCGGGTATTCCGGTCTCGGCTTCGTCGACGGCTATACAGCGGTGGGGGCGTCGACTGCCTTCACCGTTCAAGCTCCCGCTGCGGGAAATTATAGCGCGCTTCTTCGCTATGCCAATGCGACGGGCAGCAGTAAAACGGTTTCCATTTATGTAAACGGTACCAAGATTAAGCAAACCATCCTGGCTCCCTTGGCCAACTGGGATACTTGGGGCAACCAAGCCGAGACGGTGTCTCTGGTGGCCGGAAGCAACACGATCTCTTACCGTTACGATTCAGGCGACACCGGGAACATCAATATCGACTATGTGGCCGTAACGGCGATTGGCTCGTCTCCAACGCCAACCGCAACGCCTACTTCTACTCCAACGGCTACGCCGACCGCAACGCCAACCGTAACGCCAACCGTAACGCCAACCACAACTCCGACTGCGACGCCGACCGCAACGCCCACCTCTACTCCAACGGCCACTCCAACCGCAACGCCTACTTCTACTCCAACGGCTACGCCGACCGCAACGCCGACCGCAACGCCCACTGTTACGCCAACTGCAACCCCAACCGGCTTAACGGTTCACGTTAAGAGGCCCGCAAGCTGGAATTCCACGATTCGTATCCATTACTGGAACCTCGTACCTTCAACCGTTTCGACAAGCGGCGCTTGGCCAGGACTGTTGATGAAGGCTGACGGCAACGATTGGTACAGCTATTCTATTGCAGGAGCTACAAGCGCGAGCCTCATCTTCAACGACGGCAACGGCAAGCAGACGGCCGATTTGTCGCGCAGCACGAAGGAAGGCTGGTATTACACCGATAACGTCTGGTACGATGCCAACCCGGAAGCGCCCAAAATCCCGGTGATCTCGGCAGCGCCCGCCCCCAAGCTATACGATGCCGCTCAATCGGTAACTCTCACCGGCAGCAATACCGACGATAAAATCTATTACACGACGGACGGCTCCACGCCAACCACCGCCTCCGCCTTATACACGGCGCCCATCCAGGTCGCGTCGACCTTGACGGTCAAGGCTTTCGGGGTCAACTCGCTCGGTCAAGCGGGAAGCGCAGCGACCTTCGCCTATGTGATTGATCCGAATGCCGATGTGCAGGCGCCGACCATCACGGCCAACCTGCCGGTGAAGACCGATACGTCGGTTTCGGTGTCCTTCGTCGTGAAGGACAACAAGACGGCAGCGACCACCGCCTATTACACGGATAACAACACCGAGCCGACCACCGGCTCCAAGGTCTATCTGTCCGGCAATGCCTCGGCGGGCTTAACGGGACCCGCCATCGTTCTCACCAAGAGCACGACGCTGAAGTTCCTGGTTGTGGACGGGGGCGGCAACCGAACGACCCAGAGCTTCTATTACAATGTCGGCAAAGACAAGGGCGATTTCCGGGAAGATACGATCTACTTCGTCATTACCTCCCGGTTCTACGACGGAGATCCCGGCAACAACGTTCACGCCTGGGACGACGCGAAGGCGGGGAATCCGGATTCCGACCCGGCCTGGCGGGGCGATTTTAAGGGACTCATCGAGAAACTCGATTACATCAAGGCCCTCGGCTTCAGCGCGATTTGGATTACGCCGGTGGTCCAGAATGCAAGCGGTTACGATTACCACGGCTATCATGCGATTAATTTTGCCAAGGTGGACCCCCGCTATGAGTCGGCCGGCGTTTCCTATCAGGACTTGATCAGCGCGGCCCATGCCAAAGGGCTGAAGATCATTCAGGACATCGTCGTCAATCATACCGGCAACTTCGGCGAAGAAAACCTTTATCCCCTGTTTAAAAAGGACCCGACCAAGCCGGATACGGTTGCCAATCTGATCAAAACTTCGAATAAGCTGCCGGCCAACTACGATTCCCTGACCCCCGATCAGCAGTACCAAGCCCGCCTGGCGCTCATGAAGTCGGAAGCGACCAACAATAACATCTACCACACCGAGAAGAGCCTCTCCTGGGAGTCCTATACGGTGCAGACCGGACAGATCGCCGGAGATTGCGTCGACCTCAATACGGAAGAGCCGACGGTCGATCACTATCTGATCGACACCTACAACAAATACATCGACATGGGCGTCGACGCCTTCCGGGTCGATACCGTGAAGCATGTGAGCCGGTACATCTTCAATAAATACTTTATCCCCGCTTGGAAGGAGAGAGGAGGCTCCAGCTTCTATATCTTCGGAGAAGTGGCTACCCGGTACCGGGATGTGTGGAACAGCGGGATTCCGGCCATCTCCACGCCGTTCTATACCTGGAAAGAATCGAAAGCCTACCCGGGCGACGGAAAAGACGACTACGCCTCCAACAAAGCATCGGTGGAGCAGAACTGGGCGGACAACGCGTCCACGGCGGGACAGCCCACCTCGAACAATGCCTTCCTGACCGGCAACACTTACCATACGCCGGATTATTCGATGAAATCGGGACTGGATGTCATCGATTTTCCGATGCATTGGGCCTTCAAGACCGCACAGGAAGCCTTTAACATGAGAAGCGGCGACAAGTTCTATAACGATGCAACTTGGAACGTGACCTACGTCGATTCCCACGATTACGCGCCCGACCAGGCCCCGGAAAATCAGCGGTTTGCCGGGACCCAGGATACCTGGGCGGAGAATCTCGACTTGATGTTCACCTTCCGGGGGATTCCCGCGATCTTTTATGGCACCGAGGTGGAATTCCAAAAAGGCGCCGTCATCGATCCGGGCCCGAACGCGCCGCTCAGCACGACGGGACGCGCCTATTTCGGCGACCGTATCGTGGGCAGCGTGAACGTCCAGGATTATGGAAAATACACCAATGCAACCGGTACGCTTGCCGAATCGCTGAGCTATCCGCTGGCGAAGCATATCCGCGAGCTCAACTTGATCCGCAGAGCGGTTCCCGCCTTGCAGAAGGGTGAATATTCGACCGAGAATGTCAGCGGCGATCTGGCGTTCAAGCGAAGATTTACCGACAGCGCCAAGGGATTGGACAGTTTCGCGCTGGTGACGATTTCGGGCAACGCCACGTTCACGGGGATTCCCAATGGAACTTATGTGGACGCGGTCACCGGAGACACCAAGGTGGTCAACGACGGCAAGCTCACCATAACGTGTTCGGGCAAAGGAAATGCCAGGGTGTATGTCCTGAACGGCAAAGGCGGGATGGGCGAAACCGGGCCCTATTTGAAATAGGATGCCTTGCTGATTAGAATGATTACAAAAAGTTGCACGGCAACCGGGCATTTTGATTGAAACTTCCCCTGAATGCGCATACAATGGGAACAGAAACGTTGAGAACGTTTCGCAACCGACAATCTCAGGAATGGGGGAGACCGAATGAACAAGGCTGTAAAACCGCCGTTTGACATCCGCATTCAAACCGAAAGGATAGGCCAGGACTATCTTTTTGTGGTAACCGGAGGAGAAGCGCATATCGGGGCCACAGCCATGGCCTTCCACCAGGAGGATGGCAAGATTCATACCGAGCTCGGCGTCGCGCCGGGACATCGGGAGGATCGGCTCGCCCTCGAATGGGCGGGAAACGCCTGCACGCGCCTAAAGACGACCGTGACGGTCGTCATGGGCATTCACATTCCGTCGGCTTCGCGTGCCGACATCGAGCTTGCGGTGCAGACGGTGCGCGAGGAAATGAACCGCGTTCTCGACGGCTTGCTTGAGCCGGCGGCGGGATAAGCGCGCCAAGGCGGTTTTATGGCTTGTACCAACCGGATGCGAGAAGGCAGAAAGACGGCATGGCCCCGGGCCATGCCGTCTTTATCTTTCTATTCGAGAGTGCGAATCGGATTTACGCCTCCTCCGTCTCCGACCATTCCACGAGGTTGGGCCGTTCCTCCAGAATCGACTCGTATTGCTCCCGCGAGCCGAATTGGCCGTCCGGATCGAGCGATTGGTACCGACGGTATTTTTCCATCCGGTGTTCGGGCTTTGCCCAGCCCATGTGCTTGATGCGCAGGGGAGAGATCCGATTCGGAAGCTGAAAGATGTTCTCCGGGAACCGGCCGCAGTGCTGGGCCGTCTCCCGCCAGCGGTAATCCCAACCGGGGCGGTAGCGCAGCAGGAACGGGCGGTACCACTTATGGGCTTGCCAGAGGCTGTCCTCCCGGTAATGCGTCTCGCTCCAGAAGTCGTACAGCCGGAAGCAGTAGAGGTCGGTCTCATCCTGCTCGAGCAGGGCGGGAAGCTCCCGGAAGAACCGTTCCTCCGGGATCTCGTCCGCATCGAGGTTCAGAATCCACTCGGGGGATGCCGCGACGGTTTCCGCCCACTGCTGCTTGCGCAGCTCGACCTCATTGCCGAACCGGGAAGCGTCGTTGCGGACGTAACGGAGCGGAATTCCGTCGAGCGCTTCGCGGACGATCCGCTCCGTGTCGTCCGTGCTGGCGTCATCGACGATGACCGCTTGCGCTACGAAGGGCCGGCAGGCCTCCAGCACCTGTCTCAGGTAGCGTTCGGCTTCGTTGCGCACTACCATCGACAGGGTGACGCCTTTGCGAACGGAGGCGTCAGGCTCTGTCGGTTGCCCGGCCTGACGGAGGAAGGCGTCCGCCCGCTCCAGATCGCGATCCCGGTAGAGATGCAGGGCCGGCAGATGCGTGTCCACGTACAAGGACAGCCCCAGCGCGGCCGCCCGAACGCAAAAATGCCGGTCTTCGCCCCAGAAGGACAGGTTATAGATCGGTTGGAACGAAACCCCTCGTCTCAGCGCTTCGCTGCGGATCAGCGTACAGGCGCCGAGGCCGCCCACCGGGTACAGCCCGGGCGTTCTCATTTGCCGCAAAAATGCCTGATACCGGACCGCTTTCTCCGCTTCGGACAAGACCTCTCCGGGCTTTTGCTCCCACTGCTGGTATTCATCCCGCAGCCACACCTGCGGCTGTTCCGCCGCATCGGGCTGCCAGCGGGTCCAGAAGATTTCCGAGACGATCTCGACTTCGGCCGAATAGAGCCGGTTCAGCGTCTCCGGGTGAAGCAGCAGGTCGGAATCGAGCAGGAACAGTCCGTCCGCGCCCCGATTCCGCGCCGCTTGAATCAACCGGTCTTTGAACGCGGCGACCCGCCAGATCAGCTCCTCGTTCCAGTAATGCGTGGTGTCCGTACGAAGGTATTCGGCGGAGCCCGCCTCCGCTTGCCAGATCGAGCATCCGCTCTGCCGGCCGGCGAATTCGGCCAGAAGAGCGGAGCTGGCAGGATCGTCGTTGTCGTCGATGAACGCAAACTCCGCTTGGAAAACGGTGACGTTCAAGGCGTTCAGCGATTGCAGAAATTTGCACAGGATCGCCGGCTTCTGCTTAACGGGGCAGCCGATCAGGATATGCGGCAGGGTCATGGCGCCTGTTCCCCCTTTAGCTCCGCCGCCCTCTCGGCTATCCGTTTGGTGAGGTACTCGCGGTTGCCCAGCATGATCGGATCGTTCGGGCGGAAGTTCAGCGCGAGCTCGTTATGCTGCCAGGCCAGTTCATGGCGGCCCAGCCGGTCGTAGCAGACGCAGAGCTGCAGATGCGGCAGCCAAGTGGAGCAGGCGGGATTGACGAACGCCAGGTGATCCTCGGGCAGCTTGATTTCCGTTGCCAGCTTATACCAGAAGACAGCCGCCTCATACTGCTGCTCCGTGAGGAAGGAATGCCCGATCCGGCAGCAGAATTCCGGCCGCGGGGCGCCGTATTCCAGGGAGCGGAGGGAGGCTTCCCGTTCCAGTTGCGCATTGCCCAAGGAATGATAGCAGTCGGCCAGCTTGCCGCAAGCCGAGATGGAATCTTCCACCCAGCCCTTGCGGGTCATGAGGAAGGCTTCATAGAAGCGGATCGCCCGCCGCGGCAGGCCGTGGTCCTTTAGCTCGTTGGCGTAGTAATACAGATCGCGGGGGGAGAATTCCTCGCCGCGCGCATAGCGGGTCTCGTAAATCCGCAGGTTACGGTCCGAATCGCGTTCGGGTTCAAGGCTCCGGTGCTTGACGGCAATATCGCTGTGCACGATCCGTCCGCCGACCTCCAGGTATTCGTGGACCGCGCCGATCCAGCGGAAGCCCCGCGCCCGCTTGACCAGCCGGTTGCGGCGCAGGCTGAAGGTCACGTTGCCGTATTCGTCCTCGCCCAGGTGGTACAGCATGGTCACCGAATCGACCTTGGGGTCCAATTGTTCCTTTAAAGCGCGAAGCTTCTCGCGGTCTTCCTCCAGAAGCACGTCATCCGCGTCCAGCCAGAAGATGTAATCGCCCGTCGCTTGAGCGAACGCATAATTTCGCGCCGCCGCGAAGTCGTCCACCCAGTCGAAGGAATAGACACGATCCGCATAACGGCCCAGAATGGCGGGAGTCTCGTCCGTCGAGCCGGTATCCACCAGGATCAGCTCATCCATCAGATCGGCTACCGAATCCAGACAACGGGCGATGACCGCTTGTTCGTTTTTGACAATCATGCACAGGCTTATGGTAATCAGTGGGGCTCGACTCCTTCGCTCGGGTCTTGTCGTTTTGGTTCTCTACACCTTATTCCCTGCAAAAAGAGAAGATGCAGCAGAAAGGGGACAATCGCCGGGAGAAAGAACCGGTTTTTTGTAAAATATGCGCCTGTTCCCATACATGTCTGTTCGCCTATCCCATAAGAATGGTAGAAGGTGGCCGATTCATCAGAGGATGAAAGGGAGGCGGAAAAATGGGGGAAGCCCAGTATCCGAAGCTTGGACGGGAAGCGCCGCTGAACCGGGAGGAGGCCGTGACCCTTTTGCTGTCTTCTCTGGCCTTGGAGGAACGGGGACTTCGCTTTTTTCTCGGCGAGGAAGGGGCAACGCTCAGGGAGCTTCTCGAACCCGGGCCCGGTGCCACTGACGGTTCAGCCGGCTCGGAAGAGAAGGAAACGGAACGCGACCGCATACGAAAATTCTGGACCGAGCTGATTAAGCCGGAATGGAAGCGGCAAAATGCCCAAGACCGCATGGCCTCGATCTCCGCGGTTCCCGAGGAATCCGGGTCCATGGAGGCTATGGGGATGACGGACGCCCTTGCAGGCGGAGTCGTCATCCCCGGGGGCTCCGCCTTGAATGTAATCGGTCCGACCGGCAGCGCCGCGCTGCCTCTCGGCGGAGTCCTTCGGTTTCTGTCGGATACGTTGAGTATCGAGGTGACGAATCCAGGAGCGGCCAACGTTCGAATCGAAGACCGCTTGTCCGCGACGGGCGCAACCGGCGCAACCGGAGCAACGGGGGAAACGGGTGCCACGGGGGCGGGGAGTACCGGTGTTACCGGTGCTACCGGAACAGCAGGTACTACCGGCGCAACCGGAGCAACTGGCGCTACAGGTGCCACGGGCGTATCCGGCGTAACGGGTACCACGGGGACGACTGGAGCAACGGGGACGACCGGAACAACAGGCGTAACCGGAGCTGCGGGAGACACGGGAACGACGGGAGCGACCGGAGCAACGGGCGCAACAGGTGCCACGGGGGTAGCGGGGAGTTCCGGTGCTACCGGAGCAACGGGGCTTGCCGGAGCAACGGGGACGACTGGAACAACCGGAGCAACCGGTGCCACGGGGGTAACCGGGACTACCGGAGCAACGGGAGCGACCGGAACTACGGGGATAACCGGAGCAACCGGAGCAACCGGAACAACGGGTTCTACTGGTGCAACGGGGCTTGCCGGAGCAACGGGCGTAACCGGTGCTACCGGAGCAACCGGAACAGCGGGTTCTACTGGTGCAACGGGGCTTGCCGGAGCAACGGGGACGACTGGAACAACCGGAGCAACCGGTGCCACGGGGGTAACCGGGACTACCGGAGCAACGGGCACAACAGGTACTACGGGCGTAACCGGCTTAACTGGGATTACCGGTGCTACCGGAGCAACCGGTGCTACCGGCGCTACCGGCATAACCGGGGTGACGGGGGCTACCGGCAGCGTGGCAGCAGACGGGTTTTCCGCTTCGCTCGCGACGCTGACCACTTCGGCCAGTGCTCCGGTCACCGGCTTCAGCGTAGCCAGTCCCTACTACGGGAATGCCAACTTTAATTCGACGACGGGAATATTCACGGTTCCGACGACCGGAAGATACAACATCGAGCTGACCGCCAATTTCAGCACGACGGCCGCTCTCACGGTTTCGCTGGGCTCGGGAGTCAATCCTTATCTTGCCGTTCGCCGAACCTCTGCACCGGTGCAGGACTTGGTTACGGGGCTTTTTCCGATCCTGAACGTGAACGTGGCGCTTGTTCTTACCTTGAGGGCGATATTGGGAAGCGGATCGGTCACGTTATGCGCCGATGTTTCCCTAACCGCCGGAGATACCGTCGGATTGTTCTATGAGGCGGCCGGGCTTACGATCGGGTTGAACCTGGGCGGCGGCTCCACCAATCCGCTGGTCTGGTCCATCAACCGGATTCTCTGAAGAAGCGGAACAAAAGCCCCCGGACGGCTTGGACCGGGGGCGGCAAGTTACCGGGCGAGGGAGCGTTTCCCTTCCTCGCGCGAATAGGATCGAGAGCCGGCCGTCTTGTTCAGGGTGAACAAGTAATTGTATTTGGCCGCATGCTTGAGTTCATCCTGGAGGATGCCCTGCACCGTATCCCGATACACCCCCGCCGGCAGCCCGGAGCTCATTTTCCGGTATCGTTCGACGGCCGCCAGCTCGCCAAAGAGCGCTTTTTCGATCCCGGTGAGATAGGACTTGGGCTTTTCGTACGATTCGGCGGTCGCCGAAGGAGGGATTTCCTGGCCGGTCAGCTCGCGGTACATGGCCCGGAACATGCGGTTGTGGCCCCTTTCGTCTTCGCGGATCGAGGCGATGATGTCCTTTTGCTCTTTGGTCGGAGCCATCTCAATCAGATCGCTGTAAAACAATTCGTCGTTGCGTTCTCCCTGTACCGCTTGTTTCATCATATTCAGGGCTTCGGCATAATCCACCGCCCAGAGGGGGCGAAAATGCGCCGTCGGTGCCGTGCGGTAAACAGGGGGTCCATAAGGAACATACATGGCTCATTTCCTCCATCGCAAACCTATTTGATGTAGGCATATGCACCGGTATCCGATTCCGTGCAGGAACGGTTGGAAGTTTCCTCGGAAGCGAAACAAGCCGAAGCCGGTGAAAACCCGGCTTCGGCTTGTTTGATAATTCGATCAGACCTTCTTGGCTGAGTTTGATAACCTATCAGACCTTCTTGTTCAAGCTTCCTGGCTCGTGGCGGGAACGGGCGTTTCCTTCCCCCGGGTGACGATGCTCAGCTCGCCCGTCTCGGGGTGAATGACCAGACCGTGCACGCCGATATCCGCCGGGAGCAGGGGGTGGTTGCGGATCATGCTGACGCTGTCGGCAACCGCGTCGGTGACGGAATGGAAGCCGCTCAAGAACCGCTTCAGGTCGATGCCCGAATGGCTCAGGGTCCGGATGGTCTCGGAGGAGATGCCGCGGGAGGCGGCCTTCGAGAGTATTTCATCCGGGTTGAGGCTCGTCATGCCGCAGTCGTGATGGCCGACCACGAGCACCTCCTCGGCGCCGAGGGAATAGATCGCCACCAGAATGCTGCGCATGATACTCCCGAACGGGTGGGCGACGATGGCGCCGGCGCTCTTGATGATTTTGGCGTCGCCGTTCTTCAAATTCATGGCCTTCGGAAGCAGCTCCACCAAGCGGGTATCCATACACGTCAGGATTACGACTTTTTTATCCGGGAACTTCGTGGTCCGGAAAGCTTCGTATTCGCGATTTTGCACAAACGTACGATTGTATTCCAGAATTTCGGTCAAACGGGACATGGATTCCCCTCCTTTAGATTTACGGCGGATAACCTCCGTTGCGTTGCTATCTAGTTTAGCACATGCGGGCCTTTCGCTCCAATCGGATGAAACGGGTTTGAATTTTATCCCCGAAGCAAGTAAGATCGAAGGGAGTACATAGGCCAAGGCCATACTGGGAAAAGAGGCGAAGAGATGGAGGCTTTCGAAGAGAAAAAGCAGGGCTTTCTGGAGTACAACCACCGGATGAGGAGTTACTCCGAAGCCGTCGGAGTCATGTATTGGGACCTGAGAACGGGCGCTCCCAAGAAGGGGGTGGCGGTCCGGGCGGAAGCGATCGGCTTGCTGTCCACCGAAGCGTTCAAAATGTCCGTATCGGATGAAATGGCCGGTTACTTGGCTTTCTTCGAAGAAGCGGAGAACGCCAAGCAGTGCGATCCCTTCCTGAAGAGGCTGGTGGAGGAGAACCGCAAGAATTATGACCGCAGCGTGAAGATTCCGCCCGACAAGTACCAGGAATATGTGGTGCTGACCTCGCAGGCCGAATCGGCATGGGAAGAAGCCAAGCACGCGAACGATTACGCCCAGTTCAGCCCGTATCTTGCGAAAATCATCGCGTTCACGCGGGAATTCGTCGAGCTCTGGGGCTACGACAAGCATCCGTACGACACGCTGCTCGACCAGTACGAGCCGGGGATGACCGTGGAAAAACTGGATCAAGTATTCGGTGCGCTCCGCGAGAAGCTGGTGCCGCTCGTGAAGGCCGTCCAGGAATCGAAGAATCAGCCGGAGACGGAATTCCTGTATCAATCCTTCCCGATCGACCGGCAAAAGGCGTTCAACCGCTACATTCTGGAGCAGCTCGGCTACGACTTTGACGCCGGACGGGTCGACGAAACCGAGCATCCGTTTGCCACCGGCCTCAACCTGGGAGACGTCCGCATTACGACCCATTACAAGGAGAACCATTTCCTGGACGCGCTGTTCAGCACGATCCATGAATGCGGCCATGCGCTCTATGAGCAGAATGTTTCGCCGGAGCTGGATCGGACCATTCTGTGCTCCGGTACCTCGATGGGCATTCACGAATCGCAATCCCGGTTCTGGGAGAACATGATCGGCCGCAGCCGCCCGTTCTGGGACCGCTATTATGCCGATCTGGTCAAGGAATTCCCGGAACAGCTCTCCGGCATCTCGAAGGAAACCTTTTACCGTGCCATGAACGAGGCCAAGCCGTCGCTGATTCGGACGGAATCCGACGAGCTGACCTACAACCTGCACATCATGATCCGTTACGAGCTGGAAAAGGATATCATCGCCGGCAAGGTGACGGTGGAGGAGCTTCCGGCGCTCTGGAACGCCAAATACGAGGAATACCTCGGCATCACCCCGCCGAACGATACGAAAGGCATCCTGCAGGATGTGCATTGGGCAGGCGGGAGCTTCGGCTATTTCCCGTCGTATGCGCTCGGCAATATGTACGCGGCCCAGTTCGAGAAGACGCTGCGCCAAGAGCTTCCGAACCTCGACGAGCTGGTGGCGAAGGGCGATTTTGCCCCGATCCGCGGCTGGCTGAAGGAGAAAATCCATCAGTATGGCGCGATGAAGACACCCGGCGAGCTCGTGACCGGCATCACCGGCGAAGAGCTGAATCCGGCTTATCTGGTGGAGTACCTGGAGCGAAAATACAAGGACGTCTATCAACTGGCCTAAGCGGCGCTTAAGCGAAAAAGTTCGGCATCCACAGGAGCGGGATTCGGCGGCAGATTACTCTGCCGGTCGGAACCCGCTCTTTTTCATGCGGCAAGCCGCCAAGCCGCTCTTTTGTGCCGTTTCTCTCAGCAAAGAGGCCGCCAGCCCGAGCCGAATCGGCTTTTCGGGCAGAGGGGCTGCTATTTTTTGCGACTTAAGGTTCCTTTAAGGAAAGGATAACGTCCGCTTAAGGCAGGTGGTTCACAATACAGAAAAGCAAACCGCCGCAGGCGGAGACGGACCTGTAGAGAAGGAGTCGGTAAGATGGAAAAGAGATGGAAGAAATTCGACGGGTACTTGGCGATCATCACGGTGATTTCCCTGTTCCTCAATGTATTCGGTATCTGGAGGGACAAATACTCCAATTCCTACTACACGGCGGCGGTCGCCAGTATGATGGAGAATTTCAAGGCCTTCTTCTTCGGGTCGCTGGACCCGGTCGGCTTCGTCACGGTGGATAAGCCCCCGGTAGTCTTTTGGGTGCAAACGGCATTCGCCAAATTGTTCGGCCTGCATGGCTGGAGTGTCATCCTGCCGCAGGCCCTGGCCAACGTCGGATCGGTGCTGCTGCTGTATTTCCTGCTGAAGCCGAGCTTCGGCAAGCTGGCGGCCCGCATGGGAGCGCTGATTCTGGCGCTGACGCCGATCGCGGTCGTGATCAGCCGCTCCAATAACATCGACGGCATGCTCGTCTTCACGCTGCTGCTTGGCGCCTGGATGCTGATGAAGGGCGTCCGCACGAAGCGCACAGGCTGGCTGTTCGGCGCGTTCGCCGTGATCGGCCTGGCTTTCAACATGAAGATGCTGCAAGCGTACATGGTCGTCCCGGCGTTTTATCTGTTCTATTGGCTCGCCGTGAACGTCAATTGGAAGAAGAAGCTGGGCATTCTGACGGGCGCAACCGCCGTGATGCTCGTCGTCTCCGTATCGTGGGCGGTGATCGTCGACTCCATTCCGGCGGATAAGCGGCCGTATATCGGCAGCAGCGAGACGAATTCGGTCCTGGAGCTGGCCTTCGGCTATAACGGAGTAAGCCGGTTGACCGGAGACCGCAACAAAGGCGGCGGCGGCTTCCCCGGCGGGCAGATGCCCGGCCAGGCGGAGCGAACGGAGCGCGGCGCGGGGCAAGCGGGCGGCACGAACGCGGCAAACGGCGCGGCGGCCAACCCGAATTTTCCCGGCGCCCCGGACGCGACAGCCCCGGACGGGCAGAACGGCGCAGCCCCCGGAGGCGCTCCCGGCGGCACGAACGGCTTCCCCGGCCAAATGCCGGGCGGCGGTCAGTTGCCCGGCGGCATGGGAGACGGCGGCGGTATGAACCGGGGCGGCGGCGGGATGTTCAATACCGGGCAGAAGGGCGTGTTCCGTCTCTTCCAATCCGAGCTGTCCGGCCAGGCCAGTTGGCTCCTGCCGTTCGCTCTCCTCGCAACCATCGGCCTGCTCTCCGGCCTTCGCTTCCGCAAGAGCCTGACCGACCGCGAGAAGGAGACGCTGTTTTGGCTGGCTTGGCTGGTGCCGGTCGGCGGTTTCTTCAGCATCGCCGGCTTCTTCCATCAGTACTACCTGATCATGTTGGCTCCTCCAATCGCGGCGCTGGCCGGAGCAGGCTGGAGCGCATTGTGGAGCTTCTACCGCGACAAGCAGGGCTGGAAGGCATGGCTGTTGCCGGTGTCCCTCCTGGCGACCACGGCATTTGAGCTTTATGTGCTCAATCCTTATTCGGCGACGATGGGAAAAGGCTGGGTGATCGGCGTCGGGGCGGGCGGCGTCATTCTGGCGCTCCTGTTGCTGCTCCGCATGCTCCAGAGCAAGGCCGCCTTCGGCGCCTCCGTTCTGGGCATGCTCGTCCTGCTGGCGGCTCCCGGGTACTGGTCGTATCTGCCCTCCACGGAGAAGAACCCCAACTCCTCGGTACCGGCGGCCGGACCGACGGGAGCGGCGGGAATGTTCGGCTTCGGCGGCAGCCGTACCGCGATGGGCAACATGCCAGGCGGGTTCTCCGGCGGCTTCGGCGAACGCGACGGCGGCCGGAGAGGCAACGCCAACTGGGGACAGACCGGCGCGACGGGCGGAACGGGGACGGACGGCGCGGCGAACGGCACCGGCGGAAGCGGGACCGATGGCAGCCGGACGGACGGAGCAGGGTTGGGCAACGGCGGCGGAAAAACCTCCGCGAACGGAGGTGACCGCACCGGTCTGAACGGCGCGACTGTATCCGGCGGGTTTAACTTCTCGCGCGGCACCTCTTCGGTGGATCAGGATCTGGTCCGATACCTGACCGAGCACAACACCGGCGAAAAATACCTGTTCGCCACCACCAGTTCGCAGACAGCGGCTCCCTACATCATCGAGACCCGCAAAGCCGTGATGGCGATGGGCGGCTTCTCCGGCTCCGATCCCATTCTGACGGTCGATAAGCTGAAGAAGATGGTCGAGAACGGGGATGTGAAGTACTTCCTGCTGTCCGGCGAAGGGTTCGGCGGACGAGGCGGCTCCTCCGAGGTTACCCAGTGGATCGTTCAGAACAGTACCGCTATAACGGAAAGCGAATGGAAGGCAGCGGCCTCGGAGGACGACGGTTCGGCAGGCATTCTGGGCATGGGCGGGTTCGGCGGGACCACGCTGTATGAAATCAACAAGTAACCGAAGGGGTGAGGAAGATGGAAAGACCGATACGCTACTCGATCGTCATTCCGGTATACAACGAGGAAGCCGTTATCCAGGAAACATACCGCCGCTTGCAGAATGTGATGGATACGACGGGGGAGGCGTACGAGCTCATCTTCGTCAACGACGGCAGCCGGGACCAAACGGCCGCTATCATCGGAGACTTTTGCAACCGGGACGAATCCGTCAAGCTCATCGACTTCGCCCGGAACTTCGGCCATCAAGTCGCCATCACGGCGGGTATGGATTACGCGGCGGGGGATGCGGTCGTCGTCATCGACGCGGATCTGCAGGACCCTCCCGAGCTGATCCTGGATATGATCGCGAAGTGGAAGGAGGGCTATGAGGTCGTCTACGCCAAGCGGATCGCCCGCAAAGGCGAGACCTGGTTCAAGAAGGCGACCGCCCGCGCGTTCTACCGGCTGCTGCGGGCTTCTACGGAGATCGACATTCCGGTGGATACCGGCGATTTCCGGCTCATCGACCGCCGGGTGTGCGACGAGATGAAGAAGCTGCCGGAGAAGAACCGGTTTGTGCGGGGGTTGGTCAGTTGGGTCGGCTTTCGACAGACGGCCATCGAGTATGTCCGCGAGGAACGGTTCGCCGGCGAGACCAAGTATCCGTTCGGCAAGATGCTCAAGCTATGCCTGGACGGCATCACTTCGTTTTCCCACAAGCCGCTCAAGCTGGCCGGTTACGCCGGAATCCTGTCATCCGCCGCGGGCTTCCTCTACATGCTGACGATCTTCTACCTGAAGCTGTTTACCGACAAAGTCGTGCCCGGCTGGTCGTCCCTCATGATCGTGCAGCTGTTCTTCAGCGGCTTCATCCTCATCATGCTCGGCGCCGTGGGCGAATACATCGGCCGGATCTATGAGGAGTCCAAAGCCCGGCCGCTCTATATCGTGCGCGATGTGATCGCGAGGCGGGCGGAACCGAAAGCCGTTCCCGCTCGATCGGAGTCCTCGAACGTTCGCGAGCTCGCAGCCAGGCGACGGTCGCTGTGATCTAGTACCCGGAGCCGCATTAGCCCGTAAGCTAAGTTGACGTGAAGCGGCTGGCGGACTGGCATCTGCCCTGTTAAGACAACCCTTGCTTGAATCCCCGGTGTGACGTTCTCCGACAAGGAGATGCGGGCGCCGGGGTTTTTGCTGTTCGCCCAGGCTCTCCGAATGGGACCTATTCGCCTATAGGCGCATACACTGTCGTTAGCCAGAGTGACAGGGGAGGTATGAGGATGAACAGAGGCATCAAAATCGGCACGTTCGCCGTTCTGGCGCTGGCCCTTGCGCTCAGCGGCTGCGGCAAAAAGGAAGCGTCCAAGGTGAAGATCGGCGAGGTGACGCGGTCGATCTTTTATGCGCCGCAGTATGTCGCGCTTACGCAGGGGTTCTTCAAGGATGAGGGCCTGGATGTCGAGCTGACGACGACGGCGGGCGGAGATAAGACGATGACGGCGATTCTGTCCGGGGTCGTGGACGTTGGCTTGGTCGGCTCCGAGACGTCCATCTACGTTGAGCAGCAGGGCTCGGATGATCCGGTGATCAACTTCGCCCAGCTCACGCAGACGGACGGGACCTTCCTGGTCGCCCGCAAGAACAAGGGGACGTTCGATTGGAACGAGCTGAAGGGGAGTACGTTCCTCGGCCAGCGCAAGGGCGGCATGCCGCAGATGGCCGGCGAATTCACCCTGCGCAAGCACGGCATCGACCCGCATAAGGATACGACGCTGATTCAGAACATCGAATTCGCCAATATTGCTACGGCCTTCGCGTCCGGCACCGGCGATTACGTTCAATTGTTCGAGCCGCAGGCTTCGGTGTTCGAAAAGGAAGGCAAAGGGACCGTCGTCGCTTCCTTCGGCGTGGAAAGCGGCCACTTGCCGTATACCGTGTTCATGGCCAAGAAAAGCTTCCTGACCAAGCATCCGGAGACCGCGCAGAAATTCACCAACGCCATCTACCGGGCGCAGCGGTGGGTTCAGGAGCAGCCCGTCGACAAGATCGTCGACGCCATCGCCGATTATTTCCCCTCGACGGACCGCAAAATTATCGAGAGTGCCGTCGAGCGCTACAAGAAGCAGGAAACCTACGCGCAGAATCCGGAGATCGATGAAGCGGAGTGGAACAATCTGCAGGACGTCATGCAGCAGGCCGGCGAGCTCAAGACCCGGGCCGACTTCCAGAAGCTCGTCGACAATGCCTTTGCCGAAAAGGCCATGAAGGAACATCCGTAAGCCGCCGAAATAAGCGGTGAACGCAGCTTTGCCGTAAAAGGAGGGGATGAGGCGTTGAGCGAACCTTCTTTGCTCCTGGACGGAATCACTCATGTCTATGTGACCGACCGGGGGGCATCGCTCGCGGTGGACGATATTCACCTGGCGGTCCACCCGGGCGAATTTGTCAGTTTGGTAGGCCCAAGCGGTTGCGGCAAGACGACCCTACTGTCGATCATCGCCGGCTTGATCCGTCCGACGGAGGGCACGGTTCGGGTTGCGGGGAAACCGGGCGGCAAGCTGTCTCCGCGGGTGGGCTACATGCTCCAGCAGGATTACCTCTTCCCTTGGCGGACCATCCATGACAATGTCATGCTCGGACTGGAGTTGAGTGGCAAGGCGGATGCAACCCGGCGCAAATGGATTCTGCATCTGCTCGACGAGCTCGGGCTCCTGCAGGTCCGGGACAGTTACCCGCACCAGCTCTCGGGCGGCATGCGGCAGCGGGTCGCCCTCGTGCGGACGCTGGCGACCGAGCCCGATCTGCTGCTGCTCGACGAGCCCTTCTCCGCGTTGGATTATCAGACGCGGCTGCAACTCGAAGAGTTGATCCTGGAAATCCTGCGGACGCACCGGAAGACGGCGCTGCTCGTGACCCATGACATCTCCGAAGCGGTCGCCATGAGCGATCGGGTGCTGATCATGGGCCGCAATCCCGGTCGGATTCGCCATGAGCTGCAGATTCCCGAGAATATCCGCCGGGCGAGTCCGATCGAGGCGAGGGAGCTTCCCGGGTTTCACCCGTTGTTCCACGAAATCTGGCGCGAGCTGGAAGACCCCGACGGCAAGGAGGGAGCGTCGTGATCATCATCGGCAAGGAGCGCGACAAGCTGAACCTGACGCTCCAGACCCATAAGACTTACCTGGCCGGACGCAGGCGGCATCGGCTCCAGGTGAGGCTGACGCAATTGGCGATTCTCATTCTGTTCTTCGGCTCATGGGAGTGGGCGGGCCGGACCAAAGCGATCGACGTGCTTCTGTTCAGCTATCCGAGCAAGATCGTCGGCCTGCTCGCCGATATGACCCGGGACGGTTCGATCTTTCCCCACATCGGCATGACGGTTACGGAGACGGTGATCGGCTTCTTCCTCGGCACGGTCTTCGGAACGGCGCTGGCCGTTATGCTCTGGTGGTCGCCGTTCGTCGAGCGGGTGCTCGACCCGTATATCGTCGTGCTGAACAGCATGCCGAAGGTGGCGCTCGGTCCGCTCTTCATCGTCGGTCTCGGCCCGGGAATGCTGTCGATCATCGGGACGACGCTGGCCGTGAACGTCATCATCACCACCTTGGTCATCTTCGCCAGCTTTCGCGAGGTGGATTCCGGCTACATCAAGGTGGTGCAGCTCTTCGGCGGAACCCGGACCCAGGTGTTCCGCAAGGTGATCCTGCCGGCGGCTTATCCGGCCATCGTCTCGACGCTGAAGGTGAACGTCGGCCTATCATGGGTCGGGGTCATCGTCGGCGAATTCCTGGTTTCCCAGCAGGGACTGGGATACCTGATCGTATATGGGTTTCAGGTGTTCAATTTCACCTTGGTGCTCGGGACCTTGTTCCTCATCGCCATCGTCGCGACGCTGATGTATCAAGCCGTGGCCTGGCTGGAGAAGCGGCTGATCCGGTCGAATTAAGGGGCCGGGAGACATTTGCGGGAAATTTTATTATAGGAATAGAAGGAATTGACTCGAATTCGGCAGCGAAGTATGTTTAATGGGACAGCGGATCTTCCCTATGTACCGGCAAGCGGGTGCGGAAGTATGATCCCGCACGAATCGCTTCCGGAAGGGGAATTTATGGGGAATTCTGAACTTGAACTGACTACGGAACGTCTGGTCCTGGTATGCGATACCTATGAAGCCATGTGCCGGTCGGCTGAGCTTGGCGATGAATTGGCCGCCGACTTCAGTCAATTTTACAAGCGCCATTTGGCATTGGCGGATGAGGGGTCGTTTGCCAGGGAAGACCTGATCTGGTATAGGACGTGGACCTTCTATGATAAATCCGACAACACGGTCGTCGGCGGGGCGCTGTTCAAAGGCAAGCCCAACGACAACGGCTATGTCGAAATCGGCTACGGCATGGCGGATGACCGGCAGGGACGAGGCTTTGCCACCGAGGGGAACGGACGGCTTGTCCGTTGGGCGCTCGAGGAGATGAACGCGGCAGGCGTCACCGCCGAAACGGAGAAGGACAACGCCGCCTCCATCCGCGTATTGAAGAAGCTTGGTTTTGAGCATACGCATGAAACGGATGAGTTCTCCTATTGGCTGAAGCTTGGGTCGCACTTGGGTAAATAGAGGAGCCGCAGGGAAGAAGAGAAGCGTATTGAAGCTTCTCTTCTTTTTGCAAGCATGGGAAAGGGACAATCCTTTTCTGATCAGGGGCCCGAGACGATTGCTGAGCCGGGGATAGCTACCTTGGAAGGCTACAGACGCCAAGGGTATGCCCGAGTCGTATGCGCGGCCTATCTTAAGCATGTCGTTAAGAACGGCTTAGTCCCGATCTGGACTTGTGAGAATGGCAATGTGGCATCTGCAAGATTGGCGATAAGCTTGGGATTTGTTAAACTATGCGATCTGTTTTCCGTCGAGGGCGCGGGCAAGTAGCTTATGAAAAGGCGGTTTGAACGGGAACGGGCTTACGTATCCGATGTCGGTATAGAGGGAGCAGCGTGCGGCGGTTGTTTGACAATCGGGATAAACAAGTCCATCTGTTCTTTGACCGTCCCGTCTGCGAAGTGCATCGCGCCGATGATATGCCCCATGTCATACCGCTCGAACTCGTCGTTTTCCAGCGTGGAAGCCGCGTACACCCCGCTTTCGTCCACCCAGCGGTGCACCAGCCGATTGACCCGGTTGATATCGTCGTCGTCGAAGGCGACTGCCGCCGCATAGAGGCCGCCCGGAAAATCGAATACCTCGAAGCCATTCGTATCCGTCATTCCTTCCGGAATGGCAAACAGCCATTCAAAATCGTTCAGGGCGGGATTGAACCACATAAAGTCCCGCGGAAACAAGCTCTGCGGCACGCGAATCGGGCTGAACCACTTGTCGAAGGCCTCCAAGCCCCGTGACCCGGAACGCGCCATCCGTAGGGAAGGGAGGGATATGATCCGAATATCCGGCAGCTTCTCCAGCTTCTCCGCCGCTTCGATGAGCCGCCGGACCGGCTGCTCCTTGTCGGCCTCGCGATAGCCTTCGATGAAGTGGCCGACTCCGTTCGCTTTTTCGTAGAGCAGCTTAAGATCGGGCTCTTGGCTACTGCCTTCTTCCGCAAGCTGATCGATGAGCGACAATACCAATCCGCGCAAGCTGCGCAGAAGAGCCGTCTCGTGGTCGATCCTGCCGATTTTCTCTTCCAGCACCTCGATCAGCGCCGCCGCGCCGGGCGAGCGAAAGATACGCTGGATGTCCTTAATGCCGATGTCGAGCTTGCGCAGCACCAGAATCTGCTCTATGCGGCGGATCGCTTCCTCGTCGTAGCAGCGGTACGCATAATCCTCCACGCGAATGCTGTGGATGAGCCCCGCTTCCTCGTAATATTTCAGCGCACGGGTGGTGATTCCGTAAGTCAAGGATACTTCCCGAACCTTCCACAATTCTTCGGACAAGCCAATCCCTCCCCTAAGTGATACCTGTATCGTAAACTACGACGCAAGTGACGAGTCAAGGGGGAATTCGGACAGGTCTCCGGTACCATCGCCCATGGGCAACTGGTACAATGGAAGCACAGGAGAATCGAAGCGCGGGAGGTTTACACATGGACCAAGGAAGAATACTCGGGATCGCCTACACGGTCGTGCCCGTGACGGACATTAAGAAATCAGCCGACTGGTTCGGAAAGCATTTCGGTTTTCAAGTTCGCCATGAACGCGAAGGGTACTTGAGTCTATTTCGAGGAAATCGTCCCATTCTGGACCTCATTCAAACCGACCATGAATCCCGGGCGGTGTTCCAGGTGAACGGCAAGAACAGATGGGTCATCACGTTCTTTACCGACGATATCGTCTCGCTGCACCGTGATTTGAAAGCGTCCGAAGTGAAGGTAGGAAGCCTGAGCGATGAAGGCCATTACGGGAAATTCTTTACGTTTGAAGACCTGGACGGCAACCTGTTTGATGTCTGGGAGCATTCCGATTGCGAATTGGTCTTCTAATAGCCAATCCCCCAAGGAGAGATGAATATGCAGGCATTTGGACTCTATACCAAATTTCGTACGCAAGAAGGCCAACGGGACGCACTGGCGAAGCTCCTGCTGGAGGCCGCGGGCGGCATGGATACGGTCGAAGGCTGCGAGCTGTATCTCGTGAATCTGCAAGTTGACGACCCTAACGGCGTATGGGTGACGGAGCTGTGGACCGATGCTGCGGCCCATCAAGCCTCCTTGGCTCTGGAGCAGGCCCAAGCTTTGATCGGACAAGCCAGACCGCTTATCGCCGGAGTGGAGCAGATCAAGCTGCAGCCTGTCGGAGGCAAAGGCATGCGGCGGGCATAGGGAGACGGAAACCGCGAATAGGGACCCGGCTCGGCTCCAACGAGATTTGTCCGGGCTGGGTTAGTTCGCGCCGCACACCGGGCAGACCGGAACGGAAAAAACGGCTCCCGATTGGGAACCGCTTTCCCGCCCGTAAGGGCATCTGTCAAGTTTCTCCTGACTCGCGGGCTACTTGATGCTCCGCTTCCGCACCGGAATCCATACTTCCACTTCGGCGTCCGTCGGATTTCCATTCAGCAGCACTTCCGCGATCGGCGCGCCCGAATAAGCATAGTCGAAATCGCCGGCGAGCAGGGTCCCGAAGGCTTGGTCCTCCAGCTTATCGAAGGCTAATCGAGACAATCCTCCCTTACCCGATAAAACCAAATAATCGCCTGCGGGAAAACGGACTTCGCTCGCCTGCTCAGGCTCGGGTTGGGATGCCAAGACCCCCGCGCAATAAATAATCTGTCCGTTTTCTTCCGTAACCGCGGCAAACCCGTAAGGACTGTCGGCATAAGGGCGAAGGCCGGCGATTTGTCCATTCTCCAGCACGCTTCTGAAAAACGCCGTCTTCAGGCTGGAATAGCGGGGATCGTGGATAGCGGTCCCTTCGGCAAGAACGGTTTTGAACCCGATGCTTCGAAAGGCTTGCTTCTGTTCGATTCGGTAGTTGGTCATTGGATAGGCCTCCTCATGGCGGAATGGGAACTGCACTCTCAGCATAGTCGATCAACGTTGACAGCAATATGGCATACATGAAGGAGGCTGGGCATGAAAATCGACCGCTTGGTGGCATTGATCCTGATTCTGTTGGAGCATGAGGTCATCAGCGCGCGGGAATTGGCGGAACGGCTGGAAGTCAGTCGTAGAACCATCTATCGCGACATCGATACGCTGACGTATGCCGGATTGCCCATCTTCACGCAATCCGGAGCGACGGGAGGCGTCGGTCTGGTGAAATCCTTCAAGCTCGACAAGTCGTTCCTGTCCCATTCGGATATTCAGACCCTGTTGACCAGCGTGAAGAGCTATCGTCAGCTTTTTGGCCAAAAGGAACTGAATTACGTTCTGGAAAAGCTGCAAGCGCTCCAACGGGAGAGCGGCGGCGAGCCGGCGGGCGAGAAGCATGCCATCGATCTAAGCTTGAGCCAAGGCAACGAATCGCTGCGCAACGGGCTTAATTTGGTGGAGACCGCGATGGAGGAAAGGCGGTATCTGGTCTTCGATTACGTGGACCGGGACGGGCGGATGAGCTCCCGCAAGGTCGAGCCCTACCAGGTGGTCTTTAAAGAGAGCCGTTGGTATGTGCAAGGATATTGCGTCGATCGGGCGGATACCCGCGTCTTCAAATTGGCGCGGATGAGCGGCCTGCAGGTGTCGCCGGATCGCTTTACCCCGCGGGACTTTACCCCGCTGTCCATGGATGGCACCGGCTGGATGAGCCGGGAAAGGGTGGAGGTCACGGTTCGCGTCGACCGCTCCGTCGCCGATCAAGTGATCGAGCGCTTTGGGGAGAGCCATATCCTGGAGTGGGGGGAAGAAACCTGCCTGGCGAGCTATCCCATCGTCCCGAACCCGTTCGGCTACGACAAGCTGCTTGCCTTCGGGAACAAATGCGAAGTGCTGGGACCGCCGGAAGTGCGCGCCGGCTTTCAAGCGTACGTCCGCCGCATTCTGCAGAGATATGAATAGGAAGGATTGCGAGGAGGAGAATTTCGGGAATCGGATGAAACGGTTTACCGGCCATGTTCGGTATTTGGAATACCGAACGAAACCGGAGTTCTCGTTGGACCTCAGCCGCATGATCTAAAAGGAGATGAACGTATGGGCACCTTTACCGTTGCAGCGGTTCAATCCAACTCGATCCTTCCCGATCCCAAACGAAATACCGAAATTGGCTTGAACTATGTAAGAGAGGCGAAAGCGCTTGGGGCAGACCTGGTTTTATTTCCGGAATGCTGGATTACGGCGTATGCTTTTCCGGATATTGCCGAAACCGACTTGCCGTTGGCCGATATCGAGAACCACCCCGAGTATAAAGCCTGGTGCGATGCCGCAATAGACGATGACAGCCATTATCTGTTAGCTTTTCGGCAGCTCGCCCAAGAACTGTCTATCGGCATCGTGATAACCGGGTTTACGAAAGGAATTCGGCGCCCGCAAAATTCGGCTTTTGTGATCGGCAGGAGCGGAGAGGTCTTGCTGAAATACAGCAAAGTCCATACCTGCGATTTTGCCACGGAGCGGGTGCTGGAAAGCGGCACGGAATTTAAAGTATGCGATTTTGACGGGATCAAGCTGGGCGTGATGATTTGCTATGACCGGGAATATCCGGAAAGCGCCCGAATGCTCATGCTGAAGGGCGCGGAAATCATCCTCGTTCCCAATGATTGCGAGAGCATGAGGCATCGGGTACAGGCGTTGTCCACCCGAGCCTATGAGAATATGGTCGGGATCGTCATGGCCAATCCGCCCGGAGACAATGCCGGAAACTCTTGCGCGTTTAGCCCGGTGGTTTGGGATGACCAGGGGAAGTCGGTCGACAATACGATCCTCCTTGCGGATAACCGGACGGAGGGGCTTTTCCCGGCGACGTTTGATCTGGATTCCATGCGGAATTACCGGAGCAGAGAAATGATGGGAAATACGTTCCGCAAAGTACGGGCCTATATAGGTTTGTTAAGCGAGAAAGTCGAAGAGCCCTTCATACGGGCAACGGACGGGGTACAATCTCCCCGAGAAGGAGAGGAAGCACAATGAGCACCACGATCATGGGAGTAAGGGAAAATCCGGAGTTACTCCCCCAGGCGGTCCGGTATTTCTCAGAGCGGTGGGGAATCGACGAGAGGATCTATCACGACTGTATGCTTCACAGCTTGACCACCGCCAGCCCCTTGCCCCGGTTCTATTTAATGATGGAAGCGGACCGGATTATCGGAGGCTTCGGCTTGATCACGAATGACTTTGTCAGCAGGGGGGACCTGTTTCCCTATCTCTGCGCTTTATACATTGAAGAAGAGAGGAGGGGAAATAAGCTGGGGGCGGATCTGCTCGAGCATGGAAGAAGGGAAGCGGGGAGTTTGGGGTTCGACAAGCTCTACCTCTGCACCGACCACACGAACTACTACGAGAAGTATGACTGGCGGCATATCGGGCAAGGGTATCACCCCTCAGGGGATATAAGCAAAATCTACGAAGCCGATACAATCAAGCTTGAACAGAAGGAAGAATCACACATGAGCCTGTTCATCCGGGAGATGGCTGACAGCGATCCCGTTAGCATCTCCAAAGCGTTTGAAGAACAGGGCTGGAACAAACCGATCGAGCTATATGAAAGATATCTGGAAGAACAACGGCGGGGTGAACGAGTGGCCCTCATTGCCGAATGGGATGGCGTTTTCGCAGGCTATGTCAACGTGCTTTGGAATTCGTATTACGAATCGTTCCGGGACCAGGGAATTCCGGAAGTGAACGATTTCAATGTGTTGGAGAAGTTCCGCCGCCGGGGAATTGGGTCCAGGTTGATGGATCGGGCCGAGGAGATCATTCGGGAGCGATCCGCTGTCGCCGGTATCGGAGTCGGGCTTTTTGCGGATTATGGCAACGCCCAGCGACTGTACGTCCAACGCGGCTATATCCCGGACGGCAAAGGGATCTACAACGGGGAGCGATATGTCGGTTGGGGTGAGAGCGTAATGATAGACGACGATATCGCCCTTTACCTGACCAAGCGGCTTGATCGTTAAGTCCGGTTCTCTTGGAAGTTTCGAAGACCAGAAGACCTTGAGGCGATGCCTTGTGGTCTTTTTGTCGTCGGCTAACCGGCTTCTTGAAGGCCGCTCTACCAGAACTTACATATCCTGATATAATAAAAGAAAAAAGGGTTCGAATGAAAGGATGAGCTGGATGATCGAATGCCCCTGGTGCCATCACCGCGTCGTGCTTGTAGATCAATTGTGTCCCGAATGCCGACAGGAAGTATTGGAGGATCACTTGAATCCCTTCGAGGGAGAAGCATCCGAGGAAGGCGGGTTGCGGCTGGACGAAGAATGGCATGACGAAGAGCGGAATGATGGAAGAGGAGCGCTTTTGCTGGAGGAAGAGATCATCGAGAGATTTCGATGCGCCAAGTGCGGTCATTCGGCCTGCGACGTGAAAGAAGCGGCTATGACTGGAACGGGACTCAGCAAACTGTTCGATATTCAGCATCATCATTATCTGTTCGTCTCCTGCCTGAACTGCGGATTCGTGGAAGTCTATGATCCTGGTGTCCTGCGGGGAAAACCGGCGGGGAGACTGGGAACGGCGCTGGATGTGCTGTTTGGCGGATAACCGATATGGAGGGCAAGATGGGAAATTGGACAAGATCCAAACGGATGCTCCTGATTGCGGCGGGGGGCGGCCTTCTGCTGTTCTTGTACGTTGTCTATGAGCAGCCTGGACAGATGAGGACCTCTACGGCATCCATGATAATCGTGACAGAGAAGCAACATTCGTCGGATTACCGGACCAGTTGGGTCATGGCTTACGACCCGAATAGTCCAAACCGGCAGATGTTCAAGATTGTCGTGAAAGACCCGATCATTTGGAATCTGATCGAGAAGGATCGGGAGTATTTTGCTTCTTACTTCAAAAAGGGAAACGAGGACTACCACTTCCATCAACTCCAATATAGCAAGGACAATGATGCTTTACGATAAAGCGGTGGCACTCTCGCCGACCGAGGTCGAGAAAAGGAGGGAGACCATGGCTTCCGGAAACGGGTTGATCGATGAAGGGATGGACCGTCTTCGCAGACGGACCAAGCGTTGGATTCTCCTGCTGAGCGTGGGGATCATCATCAGTATTCCTGCCTTCATCCTGCTCAGCCTGCATGCATTCGGACAAATCGCCGCATCCGATATGTGCGAAAATGAGACGTTGGTTCGCGAACCTCAGCCGTTTGGGGGAGATGACCTGGTCGTCTTTCGAAGAAATTGCGGAGCCACGACGGGCTTCAGCTATCACCTGTCTCTCTTGCCTCACCAAACGGAGCTGCGCAGCACGGCAACCGGAAATGTCTATGTCTCTGAAGAAACCTTCGAGGCGCGGTGGACGGGGCGAACGTCTATCCGAGTAACCGCTGCGGCAGCCGATGCCTTCAAACGAAAAAAAGCTATTCACGGAATCCGCATCACGTATGGTTCCTAGCAGCGCGGCGGGACTGCTGCATGAAGGAATCCCATTGACACAACGAGAAAGCAGGGAGGCCAATGGCCTCCCTGCCGACTTTTGTGAACCCCATTCATTCATCATGCGTTTCCACTACGATGGTATAAGCGTTGGATCGGGCCTCTCCCCGGTAAAGCACCCCGTTCAGCTCATAGGAATAGGAAGCGACGTAATCTCCCCCTAGGATTGTCGTCATGATAAACGGACTTATCATCACATCGAATGTGATTTCGATGCTCTGGCCAGGCGCTATCGAACCCAGTCTCAACAGACCGTCTCCTCCGGGGTCGGGGGCGGGAACGCCGTTGATTCGAATGCTGCCCGGCACAAGCCTCGTGTCCCGAGGAAGGAACCGGCCGATGGTTACCTCGGCGGCAAGGTTACCGGAATTCGTCAGAACGAGGACATAATGGATCACATCCTCCGGTTCGACGACAGACGGAGACACGCTCACCTGAGGAACAATCACCGGAGCATACACCGTCGTGGACACCGGATTGGATTCCGGCGAGGTCGAGGTGACGATACTTCCATCGGACGCGCGGTACGTATAGACGGCTTCCGCCTGATTCTGCAAGGACTGCCCCGGGGACACCGCGTTCAGGCTCAAGACCGTCACCTCATAGGTGACCGTCACCTGCTGCCCGGGGAGCAGTGTGCCGAGCGCGATTCCGCCGGCGGGGTATCCGCCGCTCTGCAAGACGCCGTTGATGCGGATGCTGTTCGGGACGAAGACGGTTCCGTCCGGAATTCGAACCAGCAGGACGACATCTGCCGAGAGGTTGCCCAGATTCACGACTACGGCGGTGTATTGCAGGATTGCTCCCACCGTAGTACCGGTCTGGTTAACATTCAGGGCGACTCGAATATCCGGCTTACTGATGGGGTCGATGGGGATAGCGATAAGGTTGGACCGGGCGCTTCCCGTTACGACGCGTCCACCCCCCGCTTCAAAAACGTAGCGGGCGAGCGCCTGGTTTTCCAGTGTTCCGCTCGGCAGTGGGACCGGCACGACCAATTGGAAAGTGATTTGAGTCGCCTGCCCGGGTCCCAGGAGACCGAGCGACAGCCCGGTCGCCAGGTCGGCACCCGGGACGGGGATGCCGTCCCGGTGGAGACTGTTGGCGATGAATTCGGTGCCTTCCTCCGGCGAATCGAACAGAACCACCTGGGCGGCCCGGTTGCCGGTATTGCGGACGACGACGGAGAAGGTGACGGGAACCCCCGGGGTGACCATGGTGACGGAGGTGCTTTTGACCAGCGTGATCACCGGCCCGACGAGCGGGGTGCTGATCGTATTGGAATAGGCGATCCACTGGGTTTCTCCCGCGCTGTACTGAATGCGGGATTGGTTCATCAGAGCGTCCGTTGCCGCCAGCGATTTGATCATGACGAGACTACGACCTGGAAGGTCGCCGTGACGGAGCCGCCGGCCGGGATCGAGCCGATCGGTATACCGGTCGCCGGGTTGGCGCCGGGCTCGGGCGTTCCTCCCACCGTAACGCTGCCCGGTACGAAGGTGCTGCCCGCCGGAATCGGGTCGATGAGCACGACGTTGTTGACCGCCGAAATGCCGTTGTTCGTGACGACAATCGTATAGGTGATGGTGTCGCCGCTTACTGCGTCAACCGCCGGCGTGCTCTTGACCACGGTGACGTCCGGAGCCGAGACCGGGATGACGACCGTATTGGAGGGAATTGACCCGGTAATGGTTCTTCCATCCGGAAGCAGATAGGAGAACGTGGCCGTCGCGGAGTTCGCCAACTGCTGCGGAGACGGCAGCGCGTCGATCGTCACCTGCAGGGTGATCGTGACGGTAACGGTTCCTCCGGGAGGAACGGTTCCGACGGGAATTCCCAGATCGGGGTCGATTCCCGGCTGAGGCACACCGTTGATGATCACGGAATTGGGAACGAAATCGCCTCCCGCCGGAACGGGATCGCTCAGCGTAACCGTAGCCGGAATATTGCCGGTATTCGTCAGGTTCAGGAAGTACACCACGGTATCCCCGACCGTGGCGACCGATACGTTCGCTCCCTTGACAACCGCCAGAATGGCCTGATACACGGGGGTGACGAGCTTGTTGGACGTCGAGGTACCCGTGAAGGCTCCCGAAGTAAAGCTGACGACGGCAGAGTTGCTGACCGTACCGGCGGCCGGAAGCGACGTCACGTTGGCACTGAAGGTGACCGTGACGGTCGCACCGGCAGCGATGCCGCCGAGCGGAATGCCCGCTGCCGGATTGGCATTGGGCAGCGGGGTTCCGCCTACGGTGACGCTGCCCGGCACAAAGGCGGTATTCGCGGGAAGCGGGTCGGACAGTACGGCGTCGGTCACCGCAGCGATGCCCGCGTTGGTAACAAGAATGGTATATGGGATCGCGTCGCCGACGGTAGCGGCGGTGAAGGTCGAGCTCTTGACGACGGTCACATTGGGCGACGATACGGCTGTGACGACCGTGTTGGAGGCGGCTGTGCCGGAGAACGTTCGGTTATCCGGCAAAGTATAACTGTAGGCGACCGTGGACTGGTTCGCCAGCTGCTGGGATGGAGGCAGCGAGGTGATAACGGCGGAGAACACGACCGTCGCGGGAACTGCCGGCGTGACGACGCCAAGCGACAATCCCGCGGCGGGATCGGCTCCGGGTACGGCGGCGCCGTTGACGATGACGCTGTTGGGTACGAGGGTGGTTCCGGCCGGCAGCAGGTCCGTCAAGGTCACGGCAGCGCCGTAATTGCCGGAGTCGGTCACTACCGAGGTATAAACGATGGTATCCCCTACCGTGGCATTCAGGCTGCTGACGCTTTTGGCGACCGTGAACACCGGCTGATAGACCGGAATGCTGATCGTATTCGAGAAAGCGGTCGCCGAGAAGGCGCCGGATGTAAAGCTGACGAAGGAGCGATTGTCGATCGTTGCCGGAGTCGGTACCGACGCAACGTGGAGGCTGAAGGCAACCGTCACGGAAGTACCGGGGGCAATGCTGCCGATGAGGATGCCGGTGGCCGGATTTGCCGTGGGCTGCGGTAAGCCGCCGACCGTCACGCTGCCCGGCACAAGAGCCGTGCCCGGCGGGATCGGGTCGGTCAGGATTGCGTTGCTGATCCCCGTCAGGCCGTTGTTCGTCACCGAAATGGAATAGGCAATCGTGTCGCCGACCGTCGTCGCCGTCCTCGTCGAGCTCTTGACGACCGCTACATTGGGCGCGGTGACACCGACGGTGACGGTATTGGACAAGATCGTACCGGAGAAGGGGCGCCCATCCGGCAGGGTGAACTGGTAACTCACCGTAGCTTGGTTCAGCAGCTGCTGAGGCGTCGGCAGCGTTTCGATCAGCACCGAGAAGGTGACCGAAACCGAAGCGCCCGGAGCAACCGGCCCGACGGGAATGCCGGTGACCGGCGAGGCGCCGGCCCTCGGAATGCCGCCGACGATGACGCTGTTGGGCACGAAGGAGGTGCCGGTGGGAATCGTATCGGTAACCGTAGCGGCAGCCGCGTAGTTCCCCGTATTGCTGACGACGATGGTGTAATTCAGAGTATCCCCTACCGTTGCGGTCGGAACGCCCGCCGACTTGACGGCGGTGATGATCGGCTGGTTGACGGGCGTCGTCACGACATTGGACTGTGCCGTTCCGGAGAAGGCCCCGGACGTGAAGGTGGCCGTGGATTGGTTGCTGAGCTGTCCGGATACGGGGAGCGACTGCACCGTTACATTAAAAGTAACAGGAATGGAGGCACCGGCTGCAATGGTCCCGACCGGAATGCCGGACGGCGGAAATGCGGAGGGTACCGGCGTACCGCCGACGGTGACGTTCCCGGCGACGAACGTGGTACCGGCGGGCAGTGCATCGACGACCACCGTGTTGGTGACCGCCTCGATACCGGTATTGGTCACGGTGATCGTATAGGGAATAACGTCGCCGATGGCGGTGTTGACCGTTGTCGTGCTTTTGGCCAAAGCCAGGTTGGGGGCCGAGACCGGGAAGCTGAGCGTATTGGACACAGACGTGCCGGTCAGGGTGCGTCCGTCGGGCGGCACATAGGTATAGGAGGCGCTGGCTTGGTTCGTCAAGACCTGCGGGGTGGGCAGCGAGCTGACCACAACGCTGAAGGTAACGAGCACGGAAGCGCCGGGCGCGATGCTGCCGACAGCGATTCCGGCGGTGGGGTCCGCACCCGGGACCGGGGTCCCGGCGACCACGACGCTGTTCGGAACGAAGGTCGTTCCGACGGGAATCGAGTCCGCGACCGTAGTTGTGGCCGCGACATTGCCGCTGTTGGTCACGGCGATGCTGTAGACAATCGTATCCCCGACGGAAGCGTTGGCGGTGCTTGCCGTCTTGACGAGGCCGATTACCGGTTGGGTGACAGGGGTGTTCACGATGTTCGACATGGAGGACGACGAGAAGGCGCCGGACGTAAAGCCGACGGTAGACTGATTGGAAATCACGGGTGGAACGGGCATGCTCACGATCACCTCGAAGGTTACGGTCGCAGTAGCACCCGATGCTACTGTCCCGATTGGAATGCCGGAAGCGGGATTTGCAAGCGGCGCAGGGACGCCGTTTACCGTTACACTGCCGGTGACGAATGCGGTTCCGGTCGGAATCATATCGCTCAGCACCACGTTATTGACGGGGGCTGCGCCATGATTGGCGATGACAGCGGTATACGTCACCGTATCTCCGCTCACGACATTGGGGACATTGCTGCTCTTGGTTACCGAAACATTGGGCGCAGAGACGGAAACGGTAGCAGGATTCGATACGACAACGGTGTTCATCGTCCGTCCGTCCGGCAAGGTGTAAGTGACAGCGGCATTCGCCTGGTTTACCGTCTGCTGGGGGTTCGGCAGGGAGACTACCGTAACGGAAAAGCTGATCGTATTGACGTCCCCGGCGAATACGGTATTGAGCGGAATTCCCGTAAGCGGACTCGCGCCGGGATTCGGAAAGCCGTTGACGATGACGCTGTTCGGCACGAAAACGATGGAGGCCGGCAGAGCATCCGTCACCGTGACGTCTGCCGGATAATTGCCGGTGTTGCTGACCGTCAGCGTGTAAGTGAAGGTGTCGCCGACGGTCGCACTGCCGACGCTGCTGGTCTTCCCGTTGGTGATGACCGGCAAGTTGACGAAGGTGTTCACCAGATTCGAAGAGGCGGACGTGGTCAGCGCTCCCGAGGTGAAGCCGACATTGGCCCGGTTGGCGAGGATCGCCGGCGTACTGGCCGGCACCGAGGTCACCTGCGCCTGGAAGACGACGGTGACGCCGGCTCCCACGGCAAGCGTGCCCAGCGGGAAGCCCGCTGCCGGGTCCGCCGTCGGCCTGGAGGCTCCGGCCACCGTGACGGTCCCCGGAACGAACGTGGCCCCGACGGGCAGGCTGTCGGAGAAAACGAGGTTCGTGACAGCTTGGGCTCCATTGTTGGTTACAACCGTCGTATACGTCAGAATGTCATTGAGGGTCGCCGTGGTGCGATTGACGGACTTGACGACGCCTACGCTGGGCGAGGTGGCCGGAATGTTCACCGTATTGGAAGGTACGCTGAATCCGGTGAAGCTGCGGCCGCTGGGCAACTGGAACGAATAAGCGGCGGTCGCCTGGTTGATGAGCCGCGGCGGGTTGGGCAGTGTGTTCAGCACGAACCGGAAGGTGACGGGAACGCTGCTTCCGGGAGCCACCGACCCGAGCGGGATGCCGGTAATCGGGGACGCTCCGGGAACGGAAACGGTGTTGACGGTGACGCTTCCGGGGACGAAGGTTGTGCCTGCGGGAACCGTGTCGGTCAACGTGGTCTGTGCGGCCAAGTTTCCGGTGTTGGATACAAATACCGTGTAAGTGATCGTGTCGCCTACCGTCGCCACCGTGCGGTCTACCGACTTGGCCGCGCTGAGGATCGGTTGATAAACCGGAACGGTCACGGTATTGGACAGCGTGACGCCGCTGAAAGCTCCGGAGCTGTAAGCAACCGAGGCGCGGTTGGCGAAGGTTGCCGGCGTCGGCAGAGAAGAGGATGTCACCTGAAACGCGACGGTCGTCGAGCTTCCCGCCGCAAGCGTGCCAATGGCGATGCCCGAAGCCGGGTTCGCCGACGGCTGAGCCACGCCGCCCACCGTAACGCTTCCGGCCACCAGGACGACGCCGGCGGGAAGTGTATCCGTCAGCGTCACATTGGTCACCGAGGCGATGCCGTTATTGGCTACCGCTATGGAGAAGGTGAAAGTTTCCCCGACGGCCGTATCGGGAACGCTGGAGCTCTTGACTGCCGTCACATTCGGCAGGGCGACCGGAATGGTGAGGGTGTTGGAAACCGCAGAGCCGGCGGTGGTTCGTCCATCCGGCACCGTGAAGGTGTAGGCGGCGGAGGCTTGGTTGGCAAGCTGCGGCGGCGAAGGCAGGGATTGAACGACGACCTGGAACGTAACGGTCGACGTGCCGCCGGAAGGAATCGAGCCGACGGGCACCCCGGTGGCGATGTTTCCTCCGGGGACGGTGCTCCCGTTCACGGTGACGCTCCCCGGAACGAAGGCGGTGCCCGCGGGAATCGGGTCGGTGACCGTCGTGGTCGCGGCGATGTTCCCGGAGTTGGTCAAGTTAATCGTGTAGGTGACGGTGCTTCCCACCGTCGCATTGGCGGTATTGGCCGATTTGACCAGGGTCAGGATGGGCGAGTAGATCGGGATGGTCACGCTGTTCGACGGGATGGTGGCGTTGGTCACCGGACCGCCGGCCACGCTCTGGAAGGAAAACGAAGCATTCGCAGTATTGACCGCCAACTGAGGGCTGGGCATGGATGCGACTCGGGCGCTGTATGCGACGGTGGAGGAAGCGCCTGGAGCGATCGTGCCGATAGGCACGCCGGCGGTGATATCGTTGGTGGGTCGGGGAATGCCGCCAACGGTGACGCTGCCGGCGACGAAGGTCAGCCCGTTCGGAAGAGGATCGGTCAAGATGGTATCCGTCGTGCTGGCGGTCCCCGTATTGCTGATCGTAACCGTGTAACGAATGGTATCGCCCACCAGCGCTCCGGTGACATTGGCCGATTTGACCACGCTGACCCTCGGCGCATTGATGTCCACCTGGATGGCGTTGGCGTTCAGCGCATAGGCATCGCCCGAGGTGGTCAGGCGTAGGACGGCCGAGGTCTGGTTATTGACCAGGCTGGCCGAGATGTCCACGTTGGTGATATCCCAACCCTGTCTGCCGCCGGAGATGTTGGTGCCGGGCGCACCGTTGGTCTGGTTGCGGGTGCCGAAGGTGCCGGTCGTATCCAGCGCTCCGGCATCGTTGTTAATCTGGGAAGCGAAGAAGTTGTTCGCGAAGTTGTTGGTACCCGACAGCGCGACCAGGCTCGACGTCGTGGCGCCGAACAGAGCCTGATCCCCCGTCCGGTTGGCATCGCCCTCCTGAGCGCTGAACAGGGCACGGCCGCCCAAGGCGCCGGAAACCGGCGTGGAGAAGCCTGTCAGCGTCGTTGTCACGGCGCTGGAATTGGCCTGAACCAATACGGCGCCGGCACGCAAAGACATGTTGCGGAACGGCAAATTGGGGTTCTGATAGATCACGCCGAGCGTCCAACCCGCGTGGTTGGCCGTGGAATCGTTGGTGATCGTCAGGGTTCCCACCACACGCCCCGTTGTGTACGTTCCCGCCCCGCCTTGTTGAACCAAGGTCGTTACATTCGAAGTGCGGACGTACCCCAGGGCACCATTGCCGAAGTCAAACTGGTTGCTGGTAGCGGAGTCCGGAGAAATCTCCGAAGTTGTTCCGTTCGGCAGCGTGAAGAGGACGGAGTTGTTGATGGCAGACGTCAGATTGGTCGAACCGTTGACATACGTTCCGCCCCAGATCAGCTCGGCGTAGAGAACGGTACTCCCGGCGGGCAGGGTGAGAATGGCGGACGAGCTGTTGAGCAAATAATTGTCGGTCGTGCCAATAGGATATGTGCCATAGCGCAGAGAGGTATTTATCGTCGTAAACGCACCTATGCTGTCCGCTGTACCCGGAACGCCGGACACCTCGGAACGCGAGAGTCCCAAGGTGTTCCCTGTAAACGTAATGGCACCGGTAGCGTTGACGGTTGCTCGGACGATGAGCGGAATTTGTTTCACCTCCCGTCGGGGAACATTCAAAAAATAGCGGCCCTAGCTGATAAACTATACGTAGGCGGCGGCGAATTTTGCCTGTCCTTAAGGGAATTTTTCCGAAAACCGAGCAAGGCGCAAAAAAGCCCCGCAGGACCGTGGAGTAAGGTCCGGCGGGGCTTGTTGACGCCTGGGGCGAATGCTTCCTGTACTGGCAAATCAGGTAATCGAAGCTTCGTAAATATCTTGGATCGTCTCTCGAAGCAGGGCGTTAAAGTCTTCGTCGCTCTGCTGGGCGGTGAGTCCTTGGGAGAGCGCCCGGGAGAAGCTGGCGATCAGCCCGTGGTTCTTGGCGAGCAGTTCGTTGGCCTGCTTCTGCGGGTAACCGCCGGAGAGGGCGACGACGCGAACAACATGCGGGTCCTGCATCAGGTCGCGGTAAAAGTCGACCACCGTCGGAATGGACAGCTTCAGCATCACCAGCACGCCGGAGTCTAGGACGTTCAGTTGCTTTTGAATCTCGTCCTTCAGGAGGCTTTCCGCTTCTGCTTTGTCGGGAATGTGGATGTCGACCTCAGGCTCGATGATCGGGACGAGACCGGCGGCTGCGATCTGCTTGCCGATCTCAAACTGCTGCTCGACGACCTTGCGGATGCCTTCCGCATTCGCCTGCTTGATCACGGAGCGCATCTTGGTACCGAAGATATGCTTGCCGACGGCGCGCTTCAACAGGTCATCCAGACCGGGAATGGGCTTCATGACCTGAACCCCGTTTTCTTCCGCGGCCAGGCCTTGGTCCACCTTCAGAAACGGCACAATGCCCTTCTTCTCCCACAGGAAATCGGCGGTAAACTGACCGTCGATGGTGCGGTCCATCGTGTTCTCGAACAGGATGGCGCCCAAGATGTACTCGGAATCGAAAGCCGGGCTCTTGATAATCCGCGTCCGCATTTCATGGACCAGCGCGTACATTTCATCGTCGCCGGAATAGCGGTCTTCCTCAATGCCGTATTGCTGCAGTGCCTTGGGGGTGCTGCCCCCGCTTTGGTCCAGGGCGGCGATAAAGCCTTTTCCCTGTTGAATACGGTCCAACTGTTCCTTGTTCATCGATCTTGCTCCTTTCCCTTCGCGTGAGTGAGATGGCAGCTTCAACCTGTATATTATAGCACTAATCGGGAGCGGCATGCATACCGGTCCGGGAGCAAGCGCCGGTTCGCCGGTATCCGTCAGGGAGAACGGGGACAAAGCGGACGGGGCCGGTATGGTATAATGATCCAAGTTACGGATGCGAAATCCGGCTGAAGGAGCGGCCGAAGGGCAAAGGGAGGACGAGCAGATGGAAATTCAACCTTACGAACGCAAAGCCTGGTACCACGAGACCGATCAGATGGGAATTATCCACCACTCCAATTACATTCGCTGGTTTGAGGAGGCCCGGGTGGACTTCATGGATAAAATCGGTTTCGGGTACGAGCGGGTGACGGTGACGGGAATCGATCTGGCGGTAACGGGCGTAAGCTGCGAGTACAAATCCATGGTTCGCTTCGGCGATCGGGTGCGGATCGAGTGCAGGGTAACGGAGCTGAGTCCCGCCCGGCTGAGCGTCGGGTACCGGATCACCGACGCGGCGACGGGGGAGCTGCGCACCACCGGAGAGACCCGCCACTGCTATTTCGACAATGCCAAGCGGCGGCCGGTGTCCCTGAAGAAGGCGGTTCCCGAGCTGTACGACTTGTTTGCCGCCTGCTTGGAAGAGCCGTTTTCCGATTGACTGGAGGAACGCTTGGTCTCAGGTTTTGCCCTTGGCGAATAACCCCTTTGCCCCATAGCGGGCAAGGGGTTTTGTTGTTCTGCCGGGGAATTCTGTAAAAGGTAGGATATGGAATAAAGTTGTGATTATCATAGAAAAGTCGTTTTTCTCCCCTGTCCAATCTACTAAAAAAAGGTAATACTGGGATTGTCCAGATGCGCCTTTTGTCTGAACAACCAAAATGAAGGGAGGATGTGTAAGCGCTTCATCGTTAGATTTGCATCATCTGGCAAAAAAATCGGAAAAGAGGGTGACAAGATGAGTGGCAAGCGCCAGCGAATCAAGAAGGTCGGCATGTGGTTTCTGACCCTCAGCATGACGGCGGGAGTCGTAGCTTCTCCAAGGCTTGGCGGAATCAGCCAAGCGGCAGGCACTTATAATTACGCGGAGGCTCTGCAAAAGGCGGTTTATTTCTATGAAGAACAGCGGTCGGGGGTTCTGCCGGCAAATAACCGCGTCGAGTGGCGGGGCAATTCCGGCTTGACCGACGGCGCCGACAACGGCGTGGATCTGACCGGCGGCTGGTACGATGCCGGCGACCATGTCAAGTTCGGCTTCCCGATGGCCTTCTCGGCCACGATGCTCGCTTGGTCCGCTTACGAATATCGGGATGGCTACGCCCAGGCAGGCCAGCTTGACGCGCTGTTGGATAACCTCAAGTGGGCGACCGACTATTTTATGAAAGCGCATACGGCTCCGAATGAACTTTGGGGCCAGGTCGGCACCGGCGGCATCGACCACGCCTGGTGGGGACCTGCAGAGGTCATGCAGATGGAACGCAAATCGTACAAGATCGACGCGGCCCATCCGGGCTCGGATCTGGCCGGGGAAACCGCGGCTGCGCTCGCGGCGGCTTCGCTGGTTTTCCGTCCGACGGACCCCACGTACGCCGATAAGCTACTCGTGCACGCCAAGCAGCTGTACAATTTTGCGGATACGTACCGCGGCAGCTACTCCGACAGCATCACCGACGCGGCGTCGTTCTACAAATCGTGGAGCGGGTACCAGGATGAGCTGTCATGGGGCGGCATCTGGCTGTATCTGGCTACGAAGGACGTCACCTACCTGAACAAGGCGATTGCGGCGACGGCCAGTTGGGGCAAGGAGCAGGACGGAACCTGGCCGTTCAAGTGGACGATCGCCTGGGACGACAAGCGCTATGGCGCGCAGCTTCTGCTGGCCCGGATCACCAGCCAGCTCGGCATGCCGGAAGCGGCCAACTTCGCCAAGGAGACGGAACGGAACCTCGATTACTGGACCGTCGGCAACGAAGGCCAGAAGATCAAGTATACGCCCGGCGGCCTCGCCTGGCTGGATTCCTGGGGGTCTCTGCGCTATGCGGCCAACGAATCCTTCCTGGCGTTCGTCTACTCGGACTTTGTAACGGATTCCGTTAAGAAAGCGCGCTACCGCGATTTTGCAGTCAGCCAGATTCGCTACATGCTGGGCGATAACCCCGCGAACCGCAGCTATGTGGTCGGCTTCGGCAACAACTCGCCGCAGCATCCGCACCATCGGACGGCCCACAGCTCCTGGACGGATAGCCTGTCGAATCCGACGAACCACCGCCACATTCTCTACGGCGCTCTGGTCGGAGGCCCGGATGCTTCGGACGGCTACACGGACAGCGTTACCGATTACGTGAGCAACGAGGTGGCGACGGATTACAACGCCGGCTTTACCGGCGCGCTGGCCAAGATGAACCTGCTCTACGGAGCCGGACAGCAGCCGCTGGCGAGCTTCCCTGCGCCGGAGACGAAGACGGACGAATTCTTTGTAGAAGCACAGATCAACCAAAGCAACACCGGCTTCACGGAAATCAAGGCGTACCTGAACAATATCTCCGGCTGGCCCGCCCGAATGGGCGATAAGCTGTCCTTCAAGTATTTCCTGGACTTGAGCGAGGTTTACGCAGCCGGCTATACGGCGGACCAGGTGACGGTGACCTCCGCTTACAACCAGGGAGCGACCATCTCCAAGATTCTGCCGTGGGACGCCGCGAAGAAAATCTACTATGTGAATGTCGACTTTACCGGCACGAAGATTTATCCGGGCGGCCAGTCCAACTACCGCAAGGAAGTCCAGTTCCGGATCAGCGGACCGACGACCGCTTGGGACCCTTCGAATGACTTCTCGTATTACGGCCTAGTCAATACCGGCGTGCAGAAGACCGCCCGAATTCCGGTCTATGATGCGGGAGTGAAGGTATTCGGCCAAGAACCGAACGGAGTGACGCCGACGCCGACACCGACGGCTACGCCGACTGCAACTCCTACGGCAACCCCGACGGCTACGCCGACTGCAACTCCTACGGCAACCCCGACGGCTACGCCGACTGCGACTCCTACGGCTACGCCAACCGCAACGCCGACGGCAACTCCGACGGCAACTCCGACGGCAACCCCGACGGCTACGCCGACGACCGGAACGCTTAAGGTGCAGTACAAGACGGGCGATACGGATGCGGCCAACAACGCCGTTATGCCTTACTTCAATATCGTGAACACCGGAACGTCGGCGGTGGATCTCAGCACCCTGAAAATCCGCTATTACTTCACCAAGGATTCCGCAACGGCGGCGCTGAACTTCTTCTGCGACTACGCTCAAGTGGGCGGTGCCAATGTCCAGGGGACGTTCGTTACGATGGCCACCCCGACGGCCAGTGCGGATACGTACCTGGAGATCAGCTTTAAAGCCGCTGCCGGCAACATTGCCGCCGGAGGCCAGAGCGGTCTCATCCAGACGCGCTTCCATAAAGCCGATTGGTCCAATTTCAACGAAGCGAACGATTTCTCCTTCGATGCAACCAAAACCAGTTTGGCCGATTGGAGCAAGGTAGCCTTGTACCAGAACGGCACCCTTGTCTACGGAACGACTCCCTGACAAATCTAGGATAGAGGAGGCAGGCAAGCGATGAAAAATAAGCTTCGCGTGGGTCTTGCCGTGGTGCTGAGCTCGGCCCTGCTGCTCGGCGGTAATTCTTATTTCCGTCCGCAGCCGGCATCTGCAGCGACCAGCGAGTATCAGACCCGATTCCTGACGATGTACAATCAGATTAAGAATCCTGCAAACGGTTACTTCTCCAAGGAAGGCATTCCATATCACTCCATCGAGACGCTGCTCAGCGAAGCTCCCGATTACGGACACATGAGCACCTCGGAAGCCTATTCCTACTGGCTGTGGCTGGAGACGCTGTACGGGCATTATACGGGCGATTGGACCAAGCTGGAAGCGGCCTGGGACAACATGGAGAAGTTCATCATTCCCGTCAACGAAGGGGACGGCAAGGAAGAACAGCCGACGATGAGCTACTACAACGCGAACAGCCCGGCCACGTACGCGGCGGAAAAGCCGTATCCGGATCAATATCCTTCGCTGCTGTCCGGGCAGTATTCCGCCGGCAAGGACCCGCTCGACGCCGAGCTGAAGTCCACCTACGGCAATAACCAGACCTATCTGATGCACTGGCTGATCGACGTGGACAACTGGTACGGGTTCGGCAATCTGCTCAACCCGACCCATACCTCGACTTACGTGAACACCTACCAACGGGGCGAACAGGAATCCGTATGGGAGACGATTCCCCAGCCTTCCCAGGACAACAAGTCCTTCGGAAAGACGGGCGAAGGCTTCATGAGCCTGTTCACCAAGGAAAGCCAGACTCCGGCCGCCCAATGGCGTTACACCAACGCTGCGGATGCGGACGCCCGTGTCATCCAGGCCATGTACTGGGCGAAGAAGCTGGGCTACACCAATACCAAGTACCTGGACAAAGCGAAGAAGATGGGCGACTATCTCCGCTATGACATGTACGACAAGTACTTCCAGAAGATCGGCAGCGCTGCGAACGGCACGCCGACCGCCGGGACGGGCAAAGACGCCAGCGCCTACCTGATGGCCTGGTATACCGCCTGGGGCGGCGGCTTGGGCGAGAACGGCAGCGGCAACTGGGCTTGGAGAATCGGCGCCAGCCATTTCCACCAAGCTTATCAAAACCCGGTGGCGGCTTACGCGCTGTCCACGCAGGCCGGCGGTCTGATTCCGGCCTCCGCCACGGCCCAGACGGACTGGAACACCTCGCTGAAGCGCCAGCTGGAATTCTACAACTGGCTGCTGTCCAGCGAAGGAGCGGTAGGCGGCGGTGCCACCAACAGCATCAACGGCAGCTACGCCAAATACCCCTCCGGAGTGAGCACCTTCTATAATATGGCTTACCAGGAAGCGCCGGTCTATCACGACCCGAACTCCAACACCTGGTTCGGCTTCCAGGCATGGCCGATCGAACGCGTAGCGGAAATGTACTATATCCTCGCTTCGAGCGGTGACATCACCTCCGAGAACTTCAAGATGGCGAAGAATGTCATCTCCAAGTGGGTTGACTGGTCGATGGATTACGTCTTCGTCAACAAGAAGCCGGTTACGGACGACAGCGGCTACTATCTGACTGCATCCGGTCAGCGTGTGATGGGAGGCGCGAATCCCGTTATCGCCACGACCGACGCGCCCGGGCAGTTCTACCTGCCGAGCACGCTGGATTGGCAGGGCCAGCCGGATACGTGGAGCAGCTACTCCGCCTTCACCGGCAATCCGAATTATCATGCCGTTACGCGCAATCCCGGTCAAGACGTCGGGGTACTCGGCAGCTACGTGAAGGCGCTGACCTTCTTCGCCGCCGGCAGCCGCGCCGAGACCGGAACCGACTCGGGACTCGGGGCCCAAGCGAAGACGCTTGCCGCCCAATTGCTCGACGTTGCCTGGAACTTTAACGACGGCGTCGGTATCGTCACGGAAGAAACGAAGAGCGATGCGTTCCGCTACTTCACCAAGGAAGTCTATTTCCCCGCCGGCTGGACCGGCACGTACGGCCAGGGCAACACCCTGCCGGGCTCCGGAGCCGTCGCTTCCGATCCGGCTAAGGGCGGCAACGGCGTCTACATCAGCTTTGCCGAGCTGCGGCCGAAGATCACGCAGGACCCGCAATGGGCGTATCTGCTCAACCTGTACAACACGTCCTGGAATCCGACCACGCAGAAGTGGGAGCACGGGACGCCGACGTTCAAGTATCACCGGTTCTGGTCGCAGGTCGACATCGCCACGGCTTACGCCGAATTTGACCGCCTGATCGGTACCAGCGGCCCAACGCCGACGCCGACGGCAACCCCGACGGCTACGCCGACCGCAACACCGACGGCTACGCCGACCGCAACACCGACGGCTACGCCGACCGCAACGCCGACGGCTACGCCGACCGCAACACCGACGGCTACGCCGACCGCAACACCGACGGTTACGCCGACCGCAACGCCGACGGCTACGCCGACCGCAACACCGACGGCCACGCCGACTGTAACACCGACGGCCACGCCGACTGTAACACCGACGGCCACGCCGACCGCAACACCTACGCCGGCGCTGAAGGTGCAGTACAAGGCGGGCGATACCAACGCCACCAACAATGCCGTGATGCCGCAATTTAACATCGTGAACAGCGGCACCTCCTCGGTGGATCTGAGCACGCTGAAGATTCGGTATTACTTTACCAAGGATGCGACTTCCGCCGTCCTCAACTTCTTCTGCGATTACGCCCAGATTGGCGGCTCCAACATCCAAGGCCAGTTCGTGACGATGACCACCCCGACGGCGACGGCCGACACCTACCTGGAGATCTCCTTCAAGGCCGGTTCGGGAACGCTGGCTCCGGGAGGCCAGAGCGGTGTGATTCAAACCCGCTTCCACAAGGGAGATTGGTCGAACTTCGATGAAGCGAACGACTACTCCTTCGACGCCACCAAGCTTAACCTGACCGATTGGAACCATGTCGCCCTCTACCAAAACGGCAATCTGGTCTACGGCGTCACCCCGTAACCCAGGCTGAAGCCGGCATTCTCCGCGCCCCCGGGAATGCCGGTGATCCGGCGGGAGTGACCGGCCGGGCTATCGTTGCCGGCAGCTCGGCGGTCCTTCCTTCAAACCATAAAGCAAGAGCGGCTCAAAGCTTCCTTTGAACCGCTCTTGCTTTTTGATGGGTTAAGACACTCCTTTCAATCCGACCGCCGCGCCGAGGATCATGACCATGAACACCAGCCGCTTCCAATCCCGCGGCTCCTTGTACAGAATCATCCCCAGAATCGCAGCTCCGGCTGTGCCGATGCCGGTCCAGATGGCATAGGCGGTGCTCATGTCAATCTCCTGCATGGCCAGGGTCAGGAGGAGAAAGCTGGCGCCGAAGCAGACAACGAGCAAGCCGACCGATTGAACGCTTTTCTTTCGGTTTACCAGATTGATCGCCCCCACGCCCAGCATTTCGAACAGACCGGCCAGGATCAAGAAAACCCAACTCATGACGATTCTTCTCCTCCTTTTCCCGAATCCGCCGCCGCGGGTGTGACCAGCTTGAGTCCGATCACTCCCATCAGCAGAATCGCGGTCAGCGCCAATTTGACGGCATTCATGGGTTTGCCGAGGAGCAGCATCTCCGACAAGACCGTTCCGGTCGTGCCCAGCCCGACAAAGACGGCATAGACGGTGCTCACCGGCAAGGTCCGGGCGGCCCGAATCATCAGTCCAAAGCTGACGAACACCGCTACCGCCGTACCGGCCTATTCCCAAAGGCTGTCCGAATGCTTCAGCCCGACCACCCACATCACCTCGAACAGGGCGGCCAACCCGACCAATCCCCACTGCTTGTTCATGCTTCCTACCGCCTTTCCGAATGAAATGAGGGAAGAAAAAACAAAGAAAAACCCGGGAGTAGGCCGCATCTGCAGCGTGACTCCCAGGCTTTTATCCTTCCGTGACACAGCTATTGCTGTGAGTTTCCTCTCGGACCAGACCAACCCGAACGGCTGCGGAACCCTAGGAAACCTTTTTTGGTTCCCCTGCATTATAGCTGCCCGGAAGGGAAACTTCAAGCTCGGGAAAATGGTGCTTTACTGGCAGCGGCCCATATTGACAAGCGCCGGTCAAAACGGTAACCTGAAGGCAATAGCATGTTGCGGCGATGAAAGAGAGAAAGTACGCGGATGCCTGTGGATTCAGCGATTCGGGAATGGTGAAAGCCCGAAGCCACAGCCGCGGAAAGGGCGCTCCCGAGCCGGTGGCAAAGAAGGTGGACGCGAAGTCGAAGGTTCCGGCCAAGGAACCGGAGAGCGGCGCGTCAACCGGGGTGGAACCGCGGAGGCGTGAGGCTTCCGTCCCCGGACAAGAGCGAATCTTGTCCGGAGGGCGGAAGCTTTTTTGATGCCGCTAACGGCATGCGTACCATCCTCTGCACCATGCCGGACGGGTTCGCTCGGGATAGCCCCGTTTTGCCCATTCATGAACAAAAAGGAGCACGATGAACGATGAGCACGAATGTAACCATGGATCAGATCACGGCGATCGCCAAGCACCGGGGCTTTATTTTCCCGGGATCGGAGATTTACGGAGGCTTGGCCAACACCTGGGATTACGGCCCGCTGGGAGTCGAACTGAAGAATAACGTGAAGAAAGCCTGGTGGAAGAAATTCATCCAGGAGTCGCCTTACAACGTCGGCCTGGATGCCGCGATTCTGATGAACCCCAAAGCGTGGGTCGCCTCGGGCCATGTCGGCAACTTCAACGACCCGATGATCGACTGCAAGCAATGCAAGGCCCGCCACCGGGCGGACAAAATCATCGAGAACGCCCTGGACGCGAAGGGAATCGAGATGGTCGTCGACGGCCTCAGCTTCGATCAGATGATGGACCTGGTGAAAGAGCATCACATCGTGTGTCCCGACTGCGGAGCTTTCGATTACACCGACATCCGTCAGTTCAACCTGATGTTCAAGACCCACCAGGGCGTCACCGAGACGAGCACGAACGAAATCTACCTGCGCCCGGAGACGGCTCAGGGCATCTTCGTCAACTTCAAGAACGTCCAGCGTACCATGCGCAAGAAGCTGCCGTTCGGCATCGGCCAGGTTGGCAAGAGCTTCCGCAACGAGATCACCCCGGGCAACTTTACGTTCCGCACCCGCGAATTCGAGCAGATGGAGCTGGAATTCTTCTGCAAGCCGGGCGAAGACCTGAAATGGTTCGAATACTGGCGCAGCTTCTGCAAGGACTGGCTCCTGAACCTCGGTATGAAGGAAGGAAGCATCCGCCTGCGCGACCACTCCGAGGATGAGCTGTCCCACTACAGCAACGGCACCACGGATATTGAATATCGCTTCCCGTTCGGCTGGGGCGAGCTGTGGGGCATCGCCGACCGCACGGATTATGACCTTAAGCAGCACATGGAGCATTCCGGCGAAGATTTCAACTACATCGACCAGGAAGCGGGCGAACGCTACGTTCCGTATTGCATCGAGCCGTCGCTCGGCGCGGACCGCGTGACGCTGGCGTTCCTCATCGACAGCTACGAGGAGCAGGCGCTGGAGAACAACGACAGCCGCACGGTGCTGCATCTGCATCCGGCTCTCGCGCCCTTCAAGGCGGCCGTGTTCCCGCTGTCCAAGAAGCTGGCCGACGGTGCGGGCGACGTATTCGCCAGCTTGGCGAAAGACTTTATGGTCGACTACGACGATTCCGGTTCGATCGGCAAGCGGTATCGCCGCCAGGACGAGATCGGAACGCCGTTCTGCATTACCTACGACTTCGAGTCCGAGCAGGACGGCCAGGTGACCGTCCGCGACCGCGATACGATGGAGCAGGTGCGGATGCCGATCGCCGAGCTGAAGGGCTTCCTGAACGGGAAGCTGGCCTGGTAATCGGACGACACGAGTTGCAGCATACAAGGAAAGCCGCGGCCGCCCGCAAGGGGACGCGGCTTTTTTGGCGTTTCATCGGGACGGTCGCTTGCGCGTCGCAGCCGGGCGACTTTGGTTATAGCCAAAAAGCCGTTTGCCAGGGGAAGGACCGGCTGCCGATAATGGACATAACGGCCGAGACAGCGGCCGATGCGGGCGGGGCTGCCGGTGTGGGCAGGGCGCAATGGCTTTCGCACGCAAAACGAACGGGAGGCTTGGCGTTGCAGGAGATATCCCTCGAGAGGCTGGATGCAGCCAATTGGTATGAAGCTTGCCAGTTAAGGGTTGGCGATGATCAAACGGAGGTTTTTCCGATTTCCAACGTTCATTGGATCGGGATCAGCCGGTATGAAGAAGGAACGACGCTGTATGCGATCAAACGCGGCGACGAAATCGTCGGGCTCATCGGCGGCGGCCTAGACGAGGACGGGGTCAGCGGCTTCATTAATCCGCTGATGATCGATCGCCGCTATCAGCGTCAAGGCATCGCGTCGGCGGCCATGCGCCGGATGATGGAGCTGCTGATTCGCAGCGAGCGGGTGCCGCGAATCCGCCTGGGCCACCGCAAGGAGAATCGGGCGGCGGGGCGCCTGTATGACTCGCTCGGATTTCGGGTGAAGTCGGAAACCGAAGGAGAGGTCATCCGCAGCTACCCCGTGGATCACGGAGTGGAGATCCGGTCGCTTCGCGATGAGCCGTCCCGGCTCCGAGAATGCCAGGAGCTGCTGCTCGGTCATTTCCGCGACCCCGAGCTGGTCAAGCATCAGACGGAACCCTGCCTCCAAGCGGACGGTCCGCTGCCGCAGGGCTACTTTCTGCTGAAGAACGATGCCGTGATCGGCTGGGTCGGGTTGTTCGCAGCCGAGAAGGTGGTGGAAAGCGGTCTTTCCCCGTGGATCTCACCGCTGTTGATCGCGCCGCAGGAGAGGGGCAATCGCTACGGCAAGCTGCTGCTCCAGCATGCCCGGCGTGAGGCTTCGCGATTCGGCTATGAGCAGGTATACTTGACGACCGACCATATCGGCTACTACGAGAAATACGGCTTTCACGAAATCGGCGTGACCACGTTTACCTGGGGTCGGCCGACCAAGCTGTACGAGCACGACGCGCTTCGGGATGAATAAAAAAATCGCCCTGTCCGACCAATCGGTTCGGTGCAGGGCGATTTTTGCCGTTTCCGTCAAAATACGAATTTCGAGACGAACAGGATGGTATAGTAACACAGCGAGAAGGACAGGACAATTTTTGCCGAGGATCTCACCTGCTCCGGTGCATGGCGAAGCAAGAGAGCCCCCATCAGGTAAAGCACGAAGAGTCCGCCGACATAACGCGGTCCGCTGAGCAGGCCGGTCGGAGAGAAGGAGATGATGATATAGGCCAGCGCGTAGACGGAGTAAGACAGCCGCAGCCGTTTGGCGCAGAAGAGCAGCAGCAAGAGCGCGAGGAAGAACAGCAGAATGCCGGGAATCCAGATGCCGAAGGCATAGCGCGGTTCCCCGGTGTAGATCTTGCCGGTATGGCGGAACAGCAGGTCGGCGAAGAAGCCGAATTTCTGCTTCCAGTGCTCCTTCTGGTACACGAGGAACTGGAACGCGTTGCCCGTGACAACCTTGTTGACCACGAGGTAGATCCCGATCCCGACAGCGGGCAGCACGACGGCCGTGAAGCGGCGCAGCAGCCCGAGGGTCCAAGCGCTGCGCGATGCCGTCTTGTCCCGGAAGCGGCGGAAGAACTCATGATCGTAGAGAATCTCGATCAGAATCGGAGCCATCAGCAGGACGCCGTGATTGCGCGTCAGCGCGGCCAGCATTCCGAAGAGGCCGGCGAGCAGCCATTTTTTTCTCCGGAGGGTATAGAAGGTCAGAATGGTGAAGGCGATGAACACGGACTCCGTGTACGCGATGCTGAAGAAGAAGGAGAACGGGAACAAGAGCATCAACTCCGCGGTGAGCAGACCCAGACGGGAATCCCGGTATTCGCCCTCCACGAGCCGCATGAGGTAGTAGAGCGCGACCAGCAGGAACAAGTTCGAGACGACTACCCCGGCCATGAAATAGCCGCCCGGCACGATGAAATGGAATAGCTTGACGAGCGCCGGATAAAACGGATAAAAGCAAATCGACAGCTTGTTGTGATCGGTGTCGGTCAGATATCCGAATTGGGCGATGCTCAGGTACCATTCCGTGTCGTAAATCTTAAACAGCTTGATGAGCGTGGACACGAAGGGAAGCTTCCCGTTCTGGGTGGCTGCCTTGTAGGCGTAAGCTCCGATGAAGATCAAGCCACGGGTAACGACGAATAACAGCAGCAGCCTTTTCCAGACCGCGGCGCGACCCATAGGTTTAAATGCCTTCGCATCCGGCTCGGGATAGACCAAGGCTCGTCCCGGCAAGCCGAAGCCGAGGGTTCCTCCTAGGTATTCCTGGACGAATTTGACGGCGAGCACGGTAAGGCAGGCGAGCGCGAGCAGCAGGGAAGAATAGCGGACAAGCTCTTGAGCGAGCGGCATGGGCACAACATCCTTTTTATCGCTTGGTGTGAAGCATGGGGTTCTTCTCGATTATAGGGACTTGCCGCCGGATTGGCAATCCGGCCCAACCTTGGCGATGGAGCCCACGGCGCGATTAAAAACGGCCCGATTCCTTCGGGGGAAGGGACCGGACCGCGGCAGCGGACGAATCTTCGGTTAGGCTAGCGGTCGTTCGAACGAAATTCGTTCGGCGTGAGCGTCTCTTCGCCGCTGCTCTCGTTCTTGATGATGCTCTTGCGGCCGTTGCGAAGCTCGCCGGTATGCTTCGGCTTCTTGGGCTCGTCGCCCGGTTTATGGTTGGCCAATCGTCGTCCCTCCTCTTAGGCCGTTGTTGTCGGCAGGTGTCCGGAGATAGCGTTCCCCGGACAGAAGGGATTCATGAGCGGCCCGGCGGCAGCTCCCGCTCCAGTCACCCATGGGCACGTTTCCCGAATCGAACGGCAGAGCGCTTTTGCGGGCTTGTCTTGTTGGAGGCCCCGAAAGCGCGTATACTGTCAAATGACATCGACTTACCGGGAGGTTCATCATGCTAGTGCGCGTCGTTAAATCATCCGTAGCCGCCGCCGCGGCCATCGAAGGCTCGCTCCTGCTGGGCTTAAGCAATGCCTATACGGCGGGCCTGTTCGCCATTCTGGGCATCGATTCCACGAAGAAACGCAGCGTGCGAAGCATCGTCAGCCGCTTCATCGCCTCGGTCCTCGGGCTGCTGGTGGCGACGGCGGCTTTTTATTTGCTCGGCTATCACATCTGGGTGATCGGGATTTACATCTTCGTGCAGTACCTGGCCTTGTACAAAATGAAAATGCAGGACGGCATCGTCATGAGCTCCGTCATCATGCTTCATCTCTATGCCGCCAAGGAAACGACGCTACCCCTGATCGGCAACGAAGTACTGCTGCTCGCCATGGGCCTTGGGGTGGCGGCCGTCATCAACCTCATCTATACGCCCCGGTCGGAGCAGCAGATGATGCGGACCAAGGAGGCGGTCGAAGCCAATTTCTCGGCTATCCTGAAAGAGATCGCCGGCCACCTGCGGAACGTGGAGCGGGTCTGGGGCGGGGAAGAGCTGCTCGCCGCGATGGAGAAGGTCGAGGAAGGCGTCAAGCTGGCTACGGAAGCGGACGAGAATGCCCTCTTTCAGAACAAGGGCGAGTGGCACACCTATTTCGAGATGCGGCGTCAGCAGCTCTATTCGATTCAGCGGATGCTCGATCTGGTGTCCCAGGTCTATCAAAATCTGCCGCACGGAGAGGCGGTCGCGGAGCTCTTCGAGGCGCTGGCGGAAGATTTGAAGAATCCCTATTACACGGGGCGGATCGACGAGGAGCTGGCAAAGCTGGACGCGGACTTCAAGCGCATGCCGCTGCCGGAGAACCGCCGCGAATTCGAGGTGCGCTCGGCGCTCCTGCAACTGAACCTGGAGCTCAAGACCTTCCTGTCCATCGCGCGCCAGCTCAAAAAAAAGCGCCCAGCAGTAAAGGAGAGGGCGCAGGCGTAAGAGGCAAGTTTTACTTCTAAACGCAAGCGCGGCCGGCATATCCTGAAAGGGAAGCGCCGGCCGTTTGTCGTGGATAAGGCAGCCGCCCAAATATTTCACAGGGAGTTGTCACCCTAGACGAATGTCCTGCATACAATTTTAAAAGAATGATTGTATGGAGGAGGTTGAAACATGTCCATCACAGATAAAGACTTGCAATTAAGAGAAATCATAACGAAAGCTGTATGCGGCAAAGGTCGTAAATTCAGTCAGGTGAGCCATACCGTAACTCCGGCTAACGCTCCAACCAGCATCCTGGGCGCTTGGATCATCAATAACCAATACGAAGCGGTTCATTCCACGAACGGGGTGGAAGTGATCGGATCCTACGATATCAACATCTGGTATTCGTATGACCGCAACACGAAGACGGACGTGGCGAAGGAAACGGTCTCGTACGTCGACGTCGTTCCGCTCTCGTTCCTGGACAAAAAACATAAACCGGCCACCGCCGAGGTGTATGCGCTGGCGGTCACCGACCCGAACTGCGTGGAAGCGAGCATTTCCGGAAACGGCGTGGTCATCCGGGTAGAGCGCGAGTTCAAGGTGGAAATGACGGCGGAGACCAAGGTCTGCGTGGTGGTCAGTCCGCACGGTCTCGACGGAGACGAGAAGAGCTACGATTTCGACGGTTCCGACGATGCCGAATACGACGACCTCGACCTGGAGCTTCTTGACGAAGAATTAAGCTGATCTTTGATCCAGCATATGCGAAGCGAAGGGCAGCTGCTGAGGGCGGATGCCCTCTTTTGCTTGAAAAAAGAGGGCGGCGATTTCGGGGGCATGATGCGGCGGAAGGGGAGAGGCGGATGAAGTGTTTTTTTCTGCATGCCGGGGAAAAGGGGGCGGAACGCTTCGCGGAGCTCCTGCGGTTCCCGCATGGGCGTAAGCTGCCGGCGGACGGGCTGTGGGACGCCGTCATCCGTTACGGGACGCTGGCGCCGGAACCGGCGGAGCCTGTTGTGCTCGGCCGGCTCGCGGCGCTGCTGAGGCTGAGGAAGGGAGCGGCGGCCGGCGAGCTTCTGCGCCAGTGCGGGCTGAAGACCGCGGGCCGGCTGGATGCCGCAAGGAACGGGGGGCGAAGCGGCAGCGGCAGCGGCCGGCCGAATCCTCATGTCGGGCAGGCAGCGGAGGAGGCGGACCCGACAGAGCCGGAGGCACGAGGGCAACGGGCGGACGGGCAGACGGACACGGGGGCTCGCTTCGCGGGTGAAGCGAGGGTCTGGGAATACCGCATTCCCGTCTTCCAATGGGATGCGCTTGCCGTCTACGCCCGCAGAGCGGCCCCGCCCGGAACCGCCGTCCTTCAGGCGCGGCAAGAGCTCGGCTTCCGCGAGCTGCCGGAGGGCGAGCGGCATCACCGGGCCAATCGAGCGGTGCGGGATGCCGTGCGGGCCGTCTACACGCTCGGCCTCGATTACGGCCTGGTGACGTTAGTCTCCACCGCGGATGGGGACACTCGCATCTGCGAGGTGGATGCCGAGCCCGATCTGGCCGCGCCTTGGGCGGAGAAGCTCGCGGAAGCGATGAATCGCTTCGCCGCGGAGCCGTGGCCAGAGCAGCCTAGGCTGCTGCTTGGGGCCGATCCCGAGTTCGTGCTCGCCGGGCCGGACGGCAAGGTCGTGCCCGCCTCGCGGTTCCTGGAGCGGCAGGGCCGGGTCGGCTGCGATGCGGTGATCCTGAGCGGCCACCGGGTCATCCTGCCGCTCGCCGAGCTGCGCCCCGATCCGAGCCCGGATGCGGCGGGGCTGGTGCGGGGGCTGCGGCGGACGATGAGCGAGGCCGCCCGGAAGCTGCCGGGCGGCGAAGCGCTCGCCTGGCTCGCGGGCGGCATGCCGGTGAAGGGATTGCCCCTCGGGGGGCATATCCACTTCAGCGGCGTGCCGCTCACCAGCGCGCTCGTCCGCGCGCTGGACAACTACTGCGCCCTCCCCCTGCTGCTCTTGGAGGGGGAGGGCTCGCACCGCAGGCGGCCGCGCTATGGCCGCCTCGGGGACTGCCGCCGCAAGCGCCACGGCGGCTTCGAATACCGGCCGCTGCCGAGCTGGCTGGCGTCGCCGGAGCTGGCGGCGGGCGTGCTGGCGCTGGCCCGCACGGTCGCGCTGCATTGGCGCGAGCTGCGCGCGGACCCGCTGCAGCACCCCGGCCTGCGGCGGCATTACTACCGCGGCGAAGCGGAGCCGCTCCGGGCCGCGGCCGCCGCCCGGTGGGCGGAGCTGGAGCCGCTTGCGGCCTACCGCGGGCAAGCGGCCGAGCTGGCCTGGCTGAAGCGGGCGCTCTTCGCCGGACCCGCCGCCGGCGGCTTGATCGACGCGGGTGGCGATTTCCGAGCCGCCTGGGGCATCGGCCCGGCGGATTACCCCGCCGCTTCGCCGGAGGCGGCCGCCGACCCGAGCCGCAAGCCGTTTGCGGCTGCGGCGCAGGCTGTGCTGTTCGTGTAAGACCGCGAGCGCGGCTGCGGTTCGCCCCGATAGGCAAAGATCAAGACCCCCGGAAGGCGGCTGCCGACTCCGGGGGTCTTTGGCGTGTTGGCTTACGTATGAGGGCCGAGGTTAATGCACGGCGGCGAGCGGCTGCAGGCTGAGCTGATACTGCTTGGGCGTCATGCCGAACTTCCGTTTGAACAGCGCGATGAAATGCGAAAGGTTCTCGTAGTTCAGGTCGTAGGCCGTTTCCGTGACGCTCTTCGTGCGCAGCAGATCGCGGGCGACGAGCAGCTTCTGGTGGGTGATGTATTCGAGCGGCGAGAGCCCGGTGATCTTCTTGAACTGGTTGGTGAAATGGGCGGCGGACATGTTGTAGCCGGCGGCAAGCTCCTTGATATGGGGCAGGTCCAGCAGGTGGTCGTGAATGTCGCGGATCGCCCGCCGAATCGGGTGCGTGCTGTTCGGGCCGAGCAGGTTCCTCGACCCCTCCAGCCGCAGGACATGGTACGCCATCTCTTGGGCGGCGAGGTCCATGAGGAAGGCGTGATCGGCGGGATTGCCCGCGAGACAAGCCTTGATTCGCTCCAGCGGCTCGGCGAGCAGCCGGGCTTCGCCGTTCAGGGGATAGCGGTGGAGGGCGGGGTTCAGCTCCGTCAGCTGAGTTTCCAGCTCCTCGGACACGGGCCCGCGCAGCTTGTCCAGCAGATGGTCGTTCAGCTCCAAGGCGAGCGCTTTGGTCGGGCGCACGATGGACATGTCCACCCGGCTGTGCGGCGGCAGAAGTATCAACTCGCTCGCGTCGTAATGAAAGCTTTCCGTCTCGTTCAAGGTTACGGATTTCTCCCCGTCGAGGATCAGGCAGACCCGGGGGTTTTCATAGGAGGCGTAAGTCTCCGCGTAGCTCTGCGGCAGATCGTAATAGAGAATGCGCAGCGACTCCGATTCGAAGCTGTAATGAAGTTCATCATAGCGGTCAAAATTATGCAAACAGCGCTCCATGGGGCAACACTCCTCCGAATCGGGCAGTTCTTCGCCGGCGTCTACCGGAAACGGCGGAAGCGGGCTCGGTAAAAAATTGAGCTAGTTTTTCATAGTTTCGGTTAGTTTTCGACGCACCGGTTTGTTAGGCTAAAGGAAGAGCTTGTGAAACAAATAACATCGTACCACAGATAATGGATCAAAGAAAGGATGTTACCCTATGACAAAAGTGTATAAATTTGCAATGCCCTCCCTCAGCCTGATGGGCTCGGGCGCTTTGCAGGCCGCGGGCGAGGAAATCAAGAGCATGGGCTTCCATAAAGCGCTGATCGTCACCGACGAGGTGCTGGTGCAGATCGGCATCGCCGCCAAAGTTCAAGACGTGCTGACCGGAGCGGGCGTCGAATCGGTGGTCTACAGCGGCACCAAGCCGAACCCGACGGTCACGAACGTCCGCGAAGGCCTCGCGATGCTGAAGGAAGCGGACTGCGACATGGTCGTCTCGCTGGGCGGCGGCTCGCCCCACGACTGCGCGAAGGGGATTGCCCTGGTTGCCGCGAACGGCGGAGAGATCGCCGATTACGAAGGCGTCAACCGCTCGGCGAAGCCGCAGCTGCCCTTGGTGGCGATCAACACGACGGCGGGAACTGCGAGCGAAATGACGATGTTCTGCATCATCACGGACGAAATCCGCCACATCAAGATGGCGATCGTGGACAAGCACACCACGCCTGCCATTGCCGTCAACGACCCGGATCTGATGATGGCGATGCCGAAATCGCTGACCGCCGCCACGGGCATGGATGCGCTGACGCATGCGATCGAGGCGTATGTCTCCGTCGATGCCACGCCGATTACCGACGCCTGCGCTCTGCAAGCGATCGGCCTCATCCGCGATTATCTGGCCGCGGCTGTTCGCGACGGCAGCGATGCCGAAGCCCGCGACCGCATGGCCTACGCCGAATTCCTCGCCGGGATGGCCTTCAACAACGCCGGCCTCGGCTATGTGCACGCGATGGCCCATCAGCTCGGCGGCTTCTACAACCTCCCGCACGGCGTGTGCAACGCAATCCTTCTGCCGCACATCGAACGCTTCAACGCCACGGCCGCAGCCGTTCGTCTGCGCGATGTGGCGAAGGAGTTGGGCGTCGACGTGGAAGGGCTGTCCGCCGAAGAAGGCGCAGCCCGCGCCATCGAAGCGATCGAAGCGCTGGCGGCGGAAGTCGGCATCCCGAAGGGATTGGCCGAGCTGGGCGTCAAGGAAGCCGACTTTGACACCCTGGCGACCAACGCCATGAAGGATGCCTGCGGCGCCACCAACCCGATTCAGCCGACGCACAGCCAGGTCGTCGAGCTGTTCCGCAATGCGATGTAAGCGATTAGCTGATGTCCGCTCCACTGCCATGGAGCGTTTCACCAGGCGCCTCCCGATCTCGGGAGGCGTTTTTTTGTTATTTGAACATTGCATAACAAGATAACAATAAAATAAAAAAAGATGATATTTGATTGGTTATCGTTTATACTGTTGGTATCGCTTACATGAACCGAAAGGGCGAATCATCCAGGCAGAAGGAGAGCTTTTATGAAGAATCCGCGTTTGTTGGTACCGATTGTTGTTATTGTTGTTATCCTTGCCGCCGTTGTGACGGCCGCGCTGTGGCCTCGGGGAAATGCATCCGATGCAGAGGAGCCTTCGGTCCTTCCTTCGGCCTCTGCCGTCACGTCGCCGTCGACCGGTGCTTCCGCCGCCTCGGCTACGCCTGCCGCAACCGCCGCCAGTCCCGCTCCTGAGGCAAAGCCGGTTCAAGCGGAAGCGGAGGACGGCGTGCTCGACAGCGGCGCCTCGATTGAGAGCAAGGATGCCGGCTTTTCGGGCAAGGGCTACGTGTTCATCGAGAAAGGCAGCGCCGAGCTCCATGTAACCGCTGCAGCCGCAGGACTCTATGAGCTGACGATCGGCTACAGCGCGCCGTTTGGCGATAAGAAGACGAACCTGTCCGTCAACGGGCAATCCATGGGTGAGGTTGCCTTGACGACGGTCAAAACATTTAAGGAGCTTTCCGCGGGAAAAGTCATGCTTAATGAAGGAGAAAATACGATCCGGTTTGATGCGGGCTGGGGATGGTACAACCTGGATTACGTCAAGCTGACGCCCGCTTCGGGCAAGAAAGAGCATCAGGTTGCGAAGACGCTGGTTAATCCGAACGCCTCTCTGGAAGCGCAAGCCTTGATGAATTACTTGGTCGACCTCTACGGCAACAAGATTCTCTCGGGGCAGCAAGACTACAAGAACCTGGAGTTTCTCCAGCTCGTTACCGGCAAAGCGCCGGCGGTGTTCTCTTTTGACCTGATCGAGTATTCCCCTTCGCGCGTCGAGCACGGCTCAACCAGTACCGAAATCGAGAATATCTTCGACTGGGCGGGCAAGGGCGGCATCGTCTCTCTCTGCTGGCACTGGAATTCCCCGAGCGGCCTGTTCGACACGGAGGGCAAGGAATGGTGGAGAGGCTTCTATGCGGACTCGACCGCCTTTGACGTGCAAAAAGCGCTGGCCGACAAGAATTCGGAGGACTATCGCTTGCTGCTTCGCGACATCGATGCGATCGCCGTCCAGTTGAAACGGCTGCAGGATGCCCATATCCCCGTGCTTTGGCGGCCGCTGCACGAGGCAGAGGGCGGCTGGTTCTGGTGGGGCTCGAAGGGGGCCGAACCGGCCAAGGAGCTGTACCGGCTGATGTACGACCGCCTAACCAACCATCACAAGCTGAACAACCTGATCTGGGTGTGGAATTCGGTTGCCAAGGACTGGTACCCCGGTGACGACGTCGTGGATATCGTCAGCACCGACATCTACAACGAGGTCGGCGATTTCAGCCCGTCCAGCAACCAGTACGACCGGTTGCTGGAGCTGGTGAACGACAAGAAGCTGGTCGCCCTTCCGGAAGACGGCATTATTCCCGACCCCGATCTGCTGCAGCAGTACGGAGCCCATTGGAGCTGGTTCAGCACCTGGACGGGGGATTACCTCACCGACGGCAAATACAACCCGCAGGAGCATCTCAAAAAAGTATTCAACAGCGATTACGTGATCACCCTCGACGAACTGCCTGCCAATCTGAAGACGTATGGACTTTCGGATTAATAAGGAGTCGCCTCTTCCGGGGCCCGCCTGCTTAAGCCGCCGTTTGATTCGGCCCCGCAGGCGGGCCCTTTCTCTTTCGAAGAACGGCCTGCGGTGTGGTATACTGGAAGGTGAAGTTTTGCCCCGGAATGCCCCAAGCCCGGACGGGAACCGCCCGATGGGCTTCGGGCAAAGCTGGAACGCGGGCCGCTATGGACGACGGAGCGGATGCGCGGACCGGGAGATGATGGAGGATGGAACCGTTGACGTATACCCCGATGATGCAGCAGTATCTGGCCGTGAAAGCCGAGGTGCCGGATGCGTTTTTGTTTTTTCGGCTCGGCGATTTCTATGAAATGTTCTTCGAGGATGCGATCCAGGCCTCCCGCGAGCTGGAGCTGACCCTGACCGGCCGGGAAGGGGGACTCGAGGAACGCATTCCCATGTGCGGCGTTCCCTACCATTCGGCCGAGAATTACATATCCCGCTTGATCGAAAAAGGCTACAAGGTCGCCATTTGCGAGCAGATGGAGGACCCGGCCACGGCCAAGGGGATGGTGCGCCGCGAGATCGTCCGCATCGTCACGCCCGGCACGCTGATGGACGGCAAGCTGCTGAACGAGCGGGCGAACAATTATATCGCTTGCGCCGTCGAAGTCGGGGACCGGTACGGCTTCGCAGCCGGGGATTTGTCGACCGGCGAGCTGCACGTCACCTGGCTGGACAGCTCCGCCGACCGGCTGGCGGACGAGCTGACCGCCTTTCAGCCCGCAGAGCTGCTGGCGCACGGTCCGATGCTGGAGCGCCTCGCCGCTCTGCCGATGGTGGCGAGCGTGCCGCGGACCGATTGGAACAAGCGGGACGACGAGTTTGTGCGCGGGCATTTTGCCGCGGGAGACCTGGACCGGCTCGACCCGGCCGCGCGCGACGCCGTCGTGCTGCTGATGACGTACCTCAAGGAAACCCAGAAGCGTTCGCTCGCGCATATGACCGAGATTCGCTTCTACGAAACGGACCAGTTCATGACCATGGACCCGTTTACGCGGCGGAACCTGGAGCTGACCGAGACCGTCCGCGAGCAGACGAAGAAGGGCTCGCTCTACTGGCTGCTCGACAAGACCGAGACGGCCATGGGCGGCCGCCTGCTCCGGCGCTGGATCGAGAAGCCGCTGTTCAGCCTAGGAAGGATCGAGGAGCGGCTCGAAGCGGTAGACAAGCTGGTCGGCCGCCTCATCGAGCGGGAGGAACTGCGGCTTGTGCTGCGCGAGGTCTACGACCTGGAGCGGCTGGTCGGCCGCATCTCCTACGGCAGCGCGAGCGGCCGCGACCTGGCGGCGCTCCGCCGCTCGCTGGAGCAGATGCCGGCGTTCCGCGCCGCCTGTCTTGCCACCGGCTCGGAAACCCTGCGCCGGCTGGCGGAGAATCTGGACGAATGCGCCGACGTGCTAAGCTGGATTCAGGCTGCGATCGTCGAAGACCCGCCCCTGTCGGTGAAGGAAGGCGGCATTATCCGCGACGGCTATCACGAGCATTTGGACCGGCTGAAGACGGCCAGCCGCGAGGGCAAGACCTGGATCGCGGGGCTGGAGCGGCAGGAGCGGGAACGCACCGGCATCAAGTCGCTCAAGGTCGGCTACAACAAGGTGTTCGGCTATTATATCGAAATCACCCGGGCGCATCTCGCCTCCCTGCCGGAGGGGCTCTATGAGCGCAAGCAGACGCTGGCGAACGCCGAGCGGTACATCACGCCGGAGCTGAAGGAGAAGGAAGCCCTCATTCTCGAGGCCGAGGAGAAGATGTTCGGGCTCGAGTACGAGCTGTTCTGCGAGCTGCGCGACCGGATCGGCGGGGAAATCCGCCGCCTCCAGAAGCTGGCCGAGGCGGTCGCTTCGGTCGACGTGCTGCAGTCCTTTGCCGCCGTGAGCGCGGCGAACCGGTTCGTCCGCCCCGTCGTCACGGACGGGTATAACCTCGTCGTCGAAGGCGGACGCCACCCGGTCGTCGAAGCGGTTATGGGCGATGCCTCGTTCATCGCCAACGGAACGCGGCTCGTGCGGGACGACACGCATGTGCTGCTCATCACCGGCCCGAACATGGCCGGGAAGAGCACCTACATGCGCCAGGTGGCGGTGCTGTCGATCCTCGCCCAGATCGGCTGCTTCGTTCCCGCCGAACGGGCCGAGCTGCCGCTCATCGACCGCATCTTCACGCGGATCGGCGCGGCCGACGACCTGATCGGCGGACAGAGCACGTTCATGGTCGAGATGATGGACATCCGCGTCATGACCGAGAAGGCCACGGAGCGGAGCCTCGTCATCATCGACGAGCTCGGCCGCGGCACCTCGACCGGCGAAGGGATGGCGATCGCCCAGGCGGTCATCGAGTTCCTGCATGACCGGATCGGTTGCAAGACGCTGGTCTCGACCCATTTCCACGAGCTGGCCCATCTGGAAGAGAGTCTGGCCCGGCTGCGCAACGCCTGCATGGCCGTCAAGGAGAGCGGCCAGGAGGTGACCTTCCTGCGCAAGCTGATCCCGGGCGCGGCCAGCACCAGCTACGGCATCTACTGCGCCCGGATCGCCGGGCTGCCGGATTCGATCATCGAGCGTTCGTACACGCTCCTGAACGTGTTCGAGACGAAGGGCGCGGAGGAGCAAGCCGCCGTGTTGGAGGCGGCTCCGGCCCTGGCGGATAAGCGCCCTGCGGCGGCGGGGCGGGAAGCGGAACGGGCTGAGCCGTCGCGGACCGACGACGTAAGCGTTCCGGCCGAGTCGCCGAATGCTCTCGGCGAGAGCGAACCGGCCGAACCGCGGGCCGATGCCGCAAATGCGCCGGCTGAACCGCCGCGGGCCAGCGACGCAAGCGTTCCGGCCGAGCCGACCCTTCCGGACGGGAGCGCCGAAGCCGGGGCGGTGCAGCTCAGCCTGTTCGCCGAGCCGCCCGCCGAGCCTTCGCCTTCGCGTAAGGCGGACGCCAAGCTGCAGCAGTTGGCCGACCGCTTGCGGACGGCGGATCTGATCAACATGACGCCGCTTGCGGCGATGAATTTCCTGTATGAGCTGAAGCAGAAGCTGGGCGAGGCCGACGCCAAAGCCGGGCGCTGACGGAAGCGGATAGGGAAAGGGGGAACCGGGATGGGGATCATCAATATTCTCGACGATCATATCGCCAACCAGATCGCGGCGGGCGAAGTAGTGGAGCGGCCCTCCTCCGTGGTGAAGGAGCTGGTGGAGAATGCCGTGGACGCCGGCAGCACGCGGATCGATGTAACCGTGGAAGAAGGCGGACTCCAGCTGATCCGCGTCAAGGACAACGGCTCGGGCATCGCCGACGACGATTGCGAGATCGCGTTTGCCCGTCACGCCACGAGCAAGATCAAGAACGGCAAGGAGCTGTTCCAAATCCGCACGCTCGGCTTCCGCGGCGAGGCGCTGCCCAGCATCGCGGCCGTCGCCAAGGTGGAATGCGTCACGACCGGCCGCGAGGACGGGTTGGGCAAGCGGCTGGCGATTGAAGGCGGAGCCCTCGTCGCCGCCGAGGAAACGGCTGCCGAGCGCGGGACGGATATCCGGGTCCGCGAGCTGTTCTACAACACGCCGGCCCGGTTAAAGTACATGAAGACAATACAGACGGAGCTCGGCCACATCTCGGATTACCTGTACCGAATCGCCATGGCTCATCCGGAGATCGCCTTCACGCTCCGCCACAACGGACACACTCTGCTGAATACGCTCGGCAACGGCGACCTGCTCGGCGTGCTGGCTGCCGTCTACGGGGCGTCGACGGCGAAGAGCATGGTCGAAGTCAAGGCGGAGGACCTCGATTACGTCATTCACGGCTTCGTGTCCCGGCCGGAGACGACCCGCACCGGTCGGGCGGCCTTGACCCTCGTCGTGAACGGACGCTACATCCGCAGCTTCGCGGTGACCCAGGCGATTCTGCGGGCCTATCACACGCTGCTCCCGGTCAATCGCTACCCGGTCGGAGCGCTGCATCTGACGATGGACCCGTCGCTGCTCGACGTGAACGTGCATCCCTCCAAGCTGGAGGTCCGCTTCAGCAAGGAGGCGGAGCTGGTCGCGCTGACGGAAGCGGCCGTCCGCGAAGCGCTGGGCCGGCAGACGCTGATTCCCGGCGGCAGCCGGACGCCGGTCGGCAAGAATGCGGTTGTGCAGGAGCAATTCGCTCTGTATCGGCCGGACGAGGGGAATCCGGCAGAGCGCTCACCGCTGCCGCCCGCGCCGCCCGAACGGGAGGGCGATGCGCCGTTCTTCGGCGGGCAGGGTGCGGCCCGCTCCGACGCCGCTGCGGGCTCGCCGTTCGGCCGTACCGCCGGCGCTGGACCGTCAGGCTCCGCCGCCTGGCAGGAAGGCGTGCGGCCCTTCCCGCAAGAGGGAACCGCTTCGCCGGGCGAACCGAATCCGTTCCGTCCGGTCACGAACGCGGCCGACCTCCGCATGCCCGGCGGCTTCACGGCCGACCGAGGCCGGACGGCTTCGGGCAACCCGGCCCAAGCTCCCGCAGGCGGCGCTCCGCGTTCCGCAGCGGAAGGGACGGGGGCTTACCCCCGTCCGGCTTCGCCGGGAACGCCGTACGGCCGTCCCGCGGGCGGCGGCTCGGGCGGCATGCTGACCGCCGAGCAGCTCGCGCGCCTGTCCTCGCCGGAGGACGGCTCGGCGCCGGTGCTCCCGTCCTTTCCCAAGCTGGAGCCGGTCGGACAGGTGCACGGCACCTACCTCGTCGCCCAGAACGAGGAGGGGATGTACCTGATCGACCAGCATGCGGCGCACGAGCGGATCAATTACGAATACTACCGCGACAAATTCGGGCGGCCCGGCGAAGAGAGCCAGGAGCTGCTGCTGCCACTGACGCTGGAGTTTACCTCGGCGGAGGCCGCCGTGCTCGAGTCGCGTCTAACGCTTCTGGAGCAGGCGGGCTTGTACCTGGAGCCGTTCGGCGGCTCGTCCTTCCTCGTGCGGGCCTATCCCCACTGGCTGCCTGCCGGGGAAGAGAAGGCGCTCGTCGAGGAAATGATCGACTGGGTGCTGACGGAGAAGAAAGCGCTCGATCTGGCGGCTTTCCGCGACGCTGCCGCCGCCATGTGCTCCTGTAAGGCGTCGATCAAGGCCAACCAGCCGATCACCCGCGCCGACATGGAATCGCTGCTTGACCGATTGGCTGCCTGCCGCAACCCGTATACTTGCCCGCACGGCCGGCCGATCCTGATCAGCTTCACGCTGTACGAGCTGGAGAAGCTGTTCAAGCGCGTGATGTGAAGCACTATGTACATTTTGAAAACTTAGTACCCATCCTCCTATTAAATCTTTCATTAAAAATAATCTTGGGTTAGGTTTGAGATCTGAATTACTCCCTGTTCTTTTTTATGATGAGTCAAATCGGAAATTGAATTTTCTTAAGAAACTACTGAAAGTACTAGGAGGATGGGAAATGATAGCAAGAGTACAATTTGAAAACTATCGATGTTTTAAAAACTCAACGATGTCTTTTAAAGACTTGACAATTATTGTAGGAAAAAATAACGCTGGAAAATCGACAGTTGTCGAAGCTTTGAGAATGATATCGAGCGCGCGAAATAAAGCGAGTACTACCTTATATACAGAACCACCACGTTCCTTAGGCATATCAGCGAGCACTCGCGGGTTCAAGATTAATACAGATAAATTACGTATTGACTTGCGAGGGGTAATTTACTTCTACGAAGACGTTACAGCTCAAATTACTGCATTCTTTAAGGATAATTCTAAGATAATTATTTTTATTAATAGCAAAGTAGCATTTGCTTGCATTTATAACCAAGAAGGCGAATTAATAACTTCGCAAAACAAGGCGAATTTGTGTAATCTTAGCAATATTAATATTCTGCCTCAGATTGGGTTGATTAAGGAAAACGAGAAAATGCTAACTCGAAATACTATTGTTGGAGATAAAGACACTTATTTATCTTCACGCCACTTTAGGAATGAAATTATGCTATATAAAAATTATTTTTTTTCAGATTTTTGCTCACTCTCAGAAAATACCTGGCCTGGACTAAGAATACGAGACTTAGTCGAACCTTCCACTGATAACGAATATATCTTTTTTTCCGTTGAAGATGCTGGATTTACATCAGAAATTGGTTTGATGGGTAGCGGTATTCAAATGTGGCTTCAGATAATTTGGTTCGTATGCAGGTCAAAGGATTGTGACACAATAATCCTTGATGAGCCTGATGTATATATGCATCCCGACTTACAACGAAAATTACTAAAACTAATAAAAAGGAGGTTTAAGCAGGTAATTATAGCTACACATTCGGTAGAGATTATTTCAGAGGTAGAGCCTAGAAATATTATTGATATTGATAAAACAAGTAGAAAAATGTCATATGCTATTAGTAAAAAAGGAGTACAGCATATTATTGATGGACTCGGAAGTATTCATAATGTATCGTTAGTTCGAATTTCTAATACAAAAAAGTGTTTATTTGTTGAGGGGAAAGATATTAAAATTTTATCAAAATTGCATTCAAAGATATATCCAGACAGTGATTATTCGCTTGAATTATTACCTTCAGTTGAATTAGGCGGATGGAGTAGACTTGATGAAGCTTTTGGCGCAGCCAAATTATTCCATAACGAAACAGAAGATCATGTTAAGTGTTTTTGTGTAATTGATAGAGATTATTATCCAATGGTGACTATAAATAAGCAATACAAAAAAGCAATAGAATGCCACTTGAATCTACATATCTGGAGTAAAAAAGAGATAGAAAATTACCTAATTAAACCAATGATGCTTTTTCGATTAACTGGTTTACCCATTTCTAAGTTTGAAGAGTTTAATATACAACTTAGCGAATTACTCGATTCTTATAGAGTAAGTGTTACAGACCAAATTTCTGAACAAATACACAAATTAGATCGAAGCAAAGGTATAGGAAAATGTAACGAAGAAGCGAGAACTTTAATACTAGAAAAATGGACGAATAATGATGAAAAAATAAGTTTAATAGGTGGAAAGGAGCTTATAAGTGATATAAATGTTTGGATGAAAGAAAACTACAGTAAGAGTTGTACTTTAGCAAGGATGGTAAGAAATATTCGTGCTGAAGAAATAGACGAAGAGGTAAAAAGCGTAATTGATATGCTTGTAAGTTAAAATAAAGGGGATTGATAATAATATAGTGTTCTAAAAAAGAAAAGAGCCGCGTATTTAGGGGACGAGATCTAAATCCCTAAAAATACACGGCTCTGTTTTGTTAAGGTTTTTTATTCGTTAACTTTCTGACTACCGTTGCGAACGGGTCTTACGCGTTCAGCAGGTACTGGTTGACCGTAGCGCGAACCAGCTCCAGGTGGCCGGACTTGTTGACGATCGGGTTGTTCTTGAGGGCATGGGCTTCCAGCGATTTGAAGTCCATTTTGCCGGCGACGATATCCGCGCCGATGCCGGATTTGAACGTTTCGTACTTCTCGTCGAGCACCTTCTTGAGGGCTCCGTCTTCCAGCATCTTGGCGGCGACGACGAGGCCGCGGGCGAAGGAGTCCATCCCGGCGATGTGCGAGTAGACGACGTCGATCGGTTCGAAGGATTGACGGCGAACCTTGGAGTCGAAGTTGACGCCGCCGCGGCCGATGCCGCCTTCGTTCTGGAGGATTTCGTACATGGCGAGCGTCGAGGAGTACAGGTCCGTCGGGAATTCGTCGGTATCCCAGCCGAGGAGCACGTCGCCTTGGTTGGCGTCGATCGAGCCGAGTGCGTCGTTGATGCGGGAGACGTGCAGCTCATGCTCGAAGGTATGGCCGGCCAAGGTAGCATGGTTGGCTTCGATGTTCAGCTTGAAGTGCTTCTTCAGGTCGTACTTCTGCAGGAAGGACAGCGAGGTGGCGGCGTCAAAGTCGTACTGGTGCTTCGACGGCTCCTTCGGCTTCGGTTCGATCAGGAATTGGGCGTCGAAGCCGATTTCCTTGGCATAATCAACGGCCATATGCATGAAGCGGGCCATGTTGTCGAGCTCGAGGGCCATGTCCGTGTTCAGCAGGGATTCGTAGCCTTCGCGGCCGCCCCAGAACACGTAGTTTTGACCGCCCAGCTCCTTGCCGTGCTCAAGCGCTTTCTTGACCTGAGCGGCGGCGTATGCGTAGACTTCGGCGTTGCTGGTCGTGGAGGCGCCGTGCACGAACCGGGGGTTGGTGAACATGTTGGCGGTGTTCCACAGCAGCTTCTTGCCGCTGGTCTTCATGTTTTCCTTAATCAGGGCGACGATGGTATCGAGGTTCTTGTTCGTTTCCTGGAGGGTGTCGCCTTCCGGAGCGATATCGCGGTCGTGGAAGCAGAAGAAATCGGTGTCCAGGATGTTCAGCAGCTCGAAGTTCGCTTCAACGCGGGCTTTGGCGAGGTCCATGCCGGTGTAGCGGTCGTAGCCGCGCAGCATCGTGCCGGCGCCGAACGGATCGCTGCCGTTATAGGTGTAAGAGTGCCAGTAAGCGACGGCGAAGCGAAGATGCTCGCGCATCGTTTTGCCGAGGATGACCTGGTCCGGGTTGTAGTGCTTGAATGCGAGCGGATTCGTCGATTGCTTGCCTTCGTATTTGACTTTGTCCACATTGCCGAAATAGCTCATGGATGATTCCCTCCGGGTTTCTGGATTGGCGCTTCGCCTCTGACGGAGAAACGCTTACAAGGTCATCATACCACTTGCCAAGGACTTTGTAAATTGAATAAACTAACTTTGTGGAAAGAAAGATGAATTCGCTTAGGAAACATGATAAAATCGAGAAATATTGAACGGTTGGGGGAAGTCATGAAGCAAACCGGCGATTTAAGCCTGATGAAAAAACTGAACAAAGCGCTCGTGCTCGACCTGATTCGCTTCGAATCGCCAACCTCCCGCGCGCGGATTGCCGAGAAGACGGGACTCACCAAAGCGACGGTGTCGACGCTGGTCACCGAGCTGATCGAGGCGAATCTGGCCTTCGAGAGCGGAGCGGGCGAATCGAGAGGCGGGCGCAAGCCCGTCACTCTGCTATTTCAGGCCGACGCGGGATATGCGATCGGCATCGACCTCGGCACGGACGGGTTGACCGCCGTGCTGACCGACCTGAACGGAACCATCGTGCAGGAGCGGCGGGTAAGCCACGATAACCGGGACACCGCTTCGGCGACCCGGCTTCTCATCTCCTGCATCCGCGGGCTGTCGGAGGAGGTCCCTCCGAGTCCTTACGGAGTCGTCGGCGTGGGAATCGGCATTCCCGGCTTCAGCGACGAAGCGGGCAACGTGCTGTTTGCGCCGAATCTCGGCTGGGAGAACGTTCCGCTTCAGGCGATTCTGGAGAACGAATTTCAAATGCCCGTCGTCATTGAAAATGAAGCGAACGTAGGAGCCTTGGGGGAAAGCCGCTACGGTCTGGCCCAAGGGGTATCCAATCTCGTCTATGTGAGTATCGGCGCCGGGATCGGGACGGGAATCCTGCTGAAGGGCGAGCTGTATCGCGGCTCGTCGGGCTTTTCCGGAGAGATGGGCCATATCTCCATTCTCTACGACGGCAAGCCCTGCCGGTGCGGCAATGCGGGCTGTTGGGAGCTGTACGCATCGGAGAGCGCCTTCATGGAGCAGGCGAGAAGCGTCCTGGACGATCCGGCTTTAACGCTGGACCGCCTGCTGGAACGGGCGGTTCGGGGCGAGACGGCAGTGCTTGAGCTGCTCAAGCGGCAGGCGCGCCTCCTGGGGGCGGGAATTATTAACATCATGAACAGTCTCAATCCGGAGCTGATCGTCCTGGGCGGCAAACTGGCGTCGGCTGAGCCCTGGCTCATGGAGCCGATGGTGGAATGGGTCGAGCAGCGATCGCTGCCTTACCCGAGGACGAATTTGGCGATCCGGTTCTCCCAACTGGGGGATCGGGCGACCGTTCGGGGAGCGGCCTCGATCGCCATTGCCAGCTTTTTTGCATCTCCGAAGGTATCCATGGATTGATTTCGGCGCCGGAGCGCTGCGGGAATAGCGGGGATGAGACGATGGGAGATGTTTTGCAGCTTTTGCACGTGGAAAAACGATTTGGCTCAAAAATGGTTCTAAGCGGAATTGATCTGACACTGGCGCAGGGAGAGAGCGCGGCAATCAAGGGCCGGAACGGTTCGGGCAAAAGCACGCTGCTGCGGCTGGCTGCAGGTATGGATATCCCCTCGGCCGGGACGGTGAAACCGGGAATACCGACCCGTCAGATGGGCTACGTGCCCGACCGGTTTCCTCCGCTGCGCTTTTCCTTGAACGAATACCTGACGGCCATGGGCCGCATACGCAAAATGGAGGCGGGGCGTCTGCGCCGTCGGATATCCGAGCTGGCCGAATTCGCCGGTCTCACGGCCGATGCGGACCGGCCCGTCTTGCATTATTCCAAAGGCATGCTGCAGAAAACCGCCGTGCTGCAAGCCCTGCTCGACGAACCCCTGCTGCTGCTGATGGACGAGCCGATGTCGGGGCTGGATCAAGCGTCCCGGACCGAGCTGCTCGCGATGCTCAAACGGCTGCATGCGGAAGGGATGACGATGCTTTTCTCCACCCACGAGGATCGATCCGTGGCAGAGCTCGCCGACCGCTGCTATCATTTAAAAGAAGGCCGGTTGGTACAGACCGAATCCCTTCCCCCGGATAAGCGGGGGGAAAGGGCGGTCGTCATTGAAGCGGAGGGATTGGATGCCGAGACGCTGGACAGCATCCTCGAGCAATGTCCCTTGGCTGAGCGGCCGGCTCAGGAGTGGTTGGACACAGCTACGGGCGAACAGGCGGGATTCCGCTTGGCGACGAACCGGGCGCTATCCGACCGGCTCTTGATGGAGTTGCTTCGGCGCGGCGCCGCCATTCGGTCGGTGAGATCGGACGAACCGGCTGCCCCGGCGCAGAGGGGAGGCGGGTTGTCGTCATGATCAGCACAAGCGTTTACCTCCTGCGCGACTTTTTCCGATCGCACCGGTATTTCGCTCCGATGTTCAGTTATGCCGCTTTCGTCGCCTGGATGTACATGGTCGTTCCGAATCCGGTGCTCGAGAGCTATTCGACCTCTGCGACCCTGCTCTTCGCCGTGACCGGCTGGCTGACGCTGAATCTGTTACGCACGGAATCTCCTGTTCAAGGACAGCTGACCGTTCTCCACGCCGGGAGCCGCATCCGGTATGAAGCGGCACGGCTGCTTGCGGCGTTCCTGCTCACAGCCGCTATGAGCGTTCTGGCGTTGCTCCTACCCGTGCTGCGGGGCGCCTTCGTCCACCGGCCGAGCGGCTTGGAGCTGGCGAGCGGACTCTATGCTCACCTGAGCCTGTCCCTGGTGATGATTCTCTTGGTCTGGCTGTTGTCGTTTACCGGCCGGAACTATCTGGATATCTTGTTGTCTCTCATCTTTGTCCTGGCGGCCTCGCTCGGCGGAAAAGGCATCGAGCAGTGGCTGCCGCAGGTGCTGCGCCCCGTGGCATGGCTGATTCCGCCGGTGTTTCGGGTGAACGACGCCCTTTTTAACCAGCCGACTTACTCGACGCCGCATTATCTCGGATTGCTGGCGGCGCCGGCTCTCTACGCGCTGATCCTGGCCGCCGCCGGCTTCTGGCGGCTCGGAAGGCGTCCCCATTCCTGACAGAAGAAGAGGTACCTTCATGCTCGTTACGACATCCTATTACGCAACACCCGCCACCCGCGCGGAAGCACAGCGCCTCGCTGCGAAATCGGGCGGGCGCTATGTGGACCGGCGGCGGGATTCCCTGCCCGACCTGCGCAAGCGTTATGGGAACGTGGGCATCCTGTTGCTCACCGAAGAGAAATTGATGTATTGCCCGGTAGCGGGCGACCCGATTTATTTCCATCCGAGCACGGCTTACATTCGTGTCAAGCGCATGACGAAGGGTGAGGGCGATCCGTTGGTCAATCTGTCCGGTGTGCGCCCCGGCGACCGCGTGCTCGACTGTACCGCCGGACTCGCCAGCGATTCGATCGTGTTCGCCCATGCGGTGGGCGACAGCGGCAAGGTGACGGCGCTGGAGAGCGAGGCGATCACCGTGCTGCTGCTGGAGGAAGGGCTGGCGCATTACGAAGCGAAGTTTAATGCCGTTAATGAGGCGATGAGGCGGATCGAGGTGGTGCACGCCGACCATCTGGACTACTTGCGGAAGCTGCCCGATAAGAGCTACGACATCGTCTACTTCGATCCGATGTTCCGCATTCCGGTCACGGAATCGAGCGCCATCTCGCCCTTCCGCGAGATCGCCAATCCCGCCGCCCTGACGCCGGAAGCCGTCGAAGAGGCGAAGCGGGTCGCCGTGCGGCGGGTGCTGCTAAAGGAGCATCACGACAGCCCCGAGTACGAGCGGCTCGGGTTCCATAAGCACCGCTCGCGCACCAAGGTCGCTTACGGGGTGATCGAGCTGTGAGCGGGCCGCACGAATGGATGGACAAGCCGCCGCTGCTCGTCCTGGTCGGGCCGACCGCCGTCGGCAAGACCAAGCTGAGCCTTTCCATCGCCAAGGCATGGAACGGCGAGATCCTGTCCGGCGATTCCATGCAGGTGTACAAGGGCATGGACATCGGCACGGCGAAGATCCGGCCGGAGGAGATGGAGGGCATTCCCCATCATTTTATCGACATCGTCCGCCCGGACCAGACGTTCAACACGGCGGATTTCCAAAGGCGGGCCCGGGAAACGATCGCGGAGATCGCGAGCCGGGGCAAGCTGCCTTTCGTGGTGGGAGGGACGGGCCTCTACATCGAATCCCTGGTCTACGGCTTCGAGTTCAGCGAGGGCGGAGCCGACGAGGCGTTCCGCCGCGAGCAGCAGGCGTTCCTGGAAGCGCACGGAGAGCTGGCGCTGCACGCCCGGCTCCGGGAGATCGATCCCGCGAGCGCCGACCGGCTGCACCCGAACGATCACCGGCGGGTGATCCGGGCGCTCGAAGTGGCGCATCTGACCGGCATTCCGCAGTCCGAGCATCTCGCCCGCCAGCGGAGGGAGTCTCCCTATCGCCTGTGCTTGCTCGGGCTCGCCATGGAGCGGGAAGAGCTTTACCGGCGGATCGAGGAGCGGGTCGACCAGATGATGGCCGAAGGCTTCCTGGACGAGGTGAAGCGCCTGCTCGACGAAGGCTACGGCCGAGAGCTTCCGGCCATGCAGGGATTGGGCTACAAGGAGTTGTCCGCCTGTCTCGCCGGGGAGCTCGGCCTGGAGGAAGCGGTTGCGCTCCTCAAGCGAAATACCCGCCGCTTTGCCAAGCGGCAGCTCTCCTGGTTCCGCCATATGCGCGAAATCCACTGGGTGGAGGCGGGAAGCGGAAAAAACTTTTCCAAGCAAATGCTTGAAATTGATGCTATAATAGCAGGAAAGATCAATAGGTAAAGCGAATCATTCGAATAGAAACGAAACCGGACAGTCGAGCGCCGGGTCGATTTAGCCTTATATCAGGAAAGGGGACCCTTGCATGAACAAGTCGATCAACATCCAAGACAATTTTTTGAACTCGCTGCGCAAAGAGAATATTCCGGTTACGGTCTACCTCACCAACGGGTTTCAAATCCGGGGTTTGGTCAAAGCCTTTGACAACTTCACGATCATTATCGACAGCGAAGGCCGTCAGCAGATGGTGTACAAGCATGCCATCTCGACGTTTACCCCGCTTCGCTCGGTCTCCTTCCTGTCCGATTCGAACGCGGACTGACCGGCCGGAACCTAAGACAAGCTTTTCGCCCCGCTGGGGCTTTTCATGTACGGCAGACAGAGCAACCCGAGCCCTCACGCGCTGGGTTGTTCTTTGTTTTGAGCCGATTCGATTTGGTGTAAAACGAAACATATCCGCCGTTCGTCTCGTATAGTGTACGGTTGACCGCAGAGAAATAGAGGATAGGGGGGATTCGCATGTCGAATCGAACACCGCAGAAGAGACAGCCGGTCAAGAAGAAAAAGCGGCTGAGCAAGAAGAAGGTCTTTACGGCGCTGATCATTACCGCTGCGCTGGCGATCGTCGTCGGCCTCGCAGGCTACGTGTTCATCTTGTACAGCGGCCAAAAGCAGCTGAAGGAAAACGAGAATAAATTCGTCATGGCCCAAGCCTCCACGATCTACGATGTGGAGGGCAATGAAGTCGCCAAGCTCTACAACGGCGAGAACAATCGGATCATCGCCAAATACGAGGAATTTCCCGATCTTCTCGTCGACGCGTTCGTGGCGACGGAGGACAAACGCTTCTGGGATCACTCCGGCGTCGACCCCCAGTCGATCGCCCGGGCGATCGTCAAGGACGTCGTGCAGCGCAGAGCGGTCGAGGGCGGCAGCACCATCACCCAGCAGCTCGCCAAGAACATGTTCCTGAACGCGGACAAGACGTTCTTCCGCAAAGCGACGGAAATGTCCATGGCCATGGCGCTGGAGCAGCAGTTTACGAAGAAGGAAATCATGGAGAAGTACCTCAATCAGATTTTCTTCGGGAACAGCTCATGGGGCGTAAAGACGGCGGCGAAAACTTATTTTGGCGTCACCGACCTGAAAAAGCTGGAGCTCTGGCAGATGGCGACGCTGGCCGCGATGCCGAAGGCGCCTTCCTACTATAATCCGATCAAGCATCCGGACAAGTCGATGGAGCGGCGCGAGGTCGTGCTCACCCTGATGTACAACCAAGGCTACATCACCAAGGATCAGATGGAGCAGGCGGCCAAGGTCAAATACGTCAAGCCGGCGAAGAGCGCCCAGACGGGCAGCACCGCCGCATTCGACAGCTTCAAGGACTACGTCGTTCAGGAAGCGGAGGACAAGTACGGAATCGACGAAGACAAGCTGGCCCGCGGCGGGTACCAAATCAAGACGACGCTGGTCCAGAGCGCCCAGAAGGCGATGGATACCGCCTACAAGGACGACAGCCTGTTCCAGGAAGACATGAACGGCGAGATGATGCAGAGCAGCATGGTCATTCTCGACAACGCCACAGGCGGCATCGTCGCCATGACCGGCGGTCGGGATTACCAGTCGAAGATGACCTTCAACCGGGCCGTCAACATGACCCGTTCTCCCGGTTCGTCGATCAAGCCGGTTCTGGTCTACGCGCCGGCGCTGGAGAGCGGCAAATATACGCCGTACAGCCAATTGAACGACACCCGGACCGACTTTAACGGGTACAGCCCGCGCAACGCCGACGGGAAGTACGAAGGCAAGGTAACCCTGCAGTACGCCGTCAAAAAGTCCAAGAACGTACCGGCCGTGTCCGTTCTGCAGGACATCGGGGTCAAGACCGGCAAAGCCTTCGCCGAGAAGCTGGGGCTTTCGTTCGATCCGAGCGACAACAACCTGGCGCTTGCTCTGGGCGGCATGGCGCACGGCGTTTCGCCTTTGCAGATGGCGCAGGCCTATACGTCCTTCCCGACGGGCGGAACCCTGCACGAAGCGCACGCGATCACCGAGATTCAGGGGGCAGACGGAGATACCGTCGCTTCCTTCAAGACCAAGGCCAAGCAGGTCATGAGCGCGGAAACGGCGTGGAACATGACGCAGATTCTCGAGACGGTCGTCCAATCGGGCGGCACCGGGGCGAAAGCGGCAATGAACCGCCCATTGGCCGGCAAGACCGGCTCCAGTCAGCTCACGGTCAAGGGCTTGGAGAAGTATAATACCGACCTGTGGTTCGTCGGCTATACGCCGGAATGGACCGGCGCCGTCTGGATGGGCTTCGACACCACCGACAAGAGCCATTACATCACCATGTCGAGCGGCAGCGCCGGCGTGATCTTTAAGACGGTCATGGAAAAAGCCTTGGCCGGGCACCCGGTGAAAGATTTTGAGCGTCCGGCAGGCATTCAGGACGCTGCGACTCCGCCCGCCGGGGTTACCAACCTCACCGCGGTCTTTGATCCGGAAACGGCCCATGTCAAGTTGACTTGGACGGCTCCGTCCGACGCGTCCAAGCTGACCTTCCGGCTGTACCGCAAGGAAGCGTCCGAGGATGCCGCGACCGTGCTGCAGGAGCTCTCCGGCGTGAGCGAGTTCGAAGACATGACGGTTGTGGCCGGTGGCAATTACCAATACTATGTGACGACCTATGATCCCGAAGGCGGGGAAGAGGGAACGCCTTCGAACACGGCTGTGATCGCCATCCCGGCGGATGCGGGCCTTACGCCGTCTCCTTCCGTAAGCCCATCGGAGACTCCGTCCGCGACCCCGGACGAAGGCGAGACGCCATCGGACTCGGCGACGCCGTCTCCGGGAGATACGGGCGCCGAACCGACGCCTCCCCCTGGGGAGACGGAGAGCCCGACGGTCACGCCTTCGCCCGACGAAGGCAATCCAACGCCGACTTCCACGCCGGCGTCCGGCAATGAAGAGGGCGGTGCGGACGGAGTCGGCGCCGTCCTTGGCGGCAACGGAAATGGGTTGCACAACGGCAACGGCCGTGGCAATGGAAATGGAAATGGAGGAAGAAATCCGTGAATGTCGCATTTGCAAAATCCAGAATGATCCTCCCGGTTCTCGCCTTGGTGCTGCTGACCGTCGCGGCAGGCTGCGGCAAGTCTCAATCGTCCACCCCGTCAGCCTCGGATTCGGCAGCGAGCGCATCCCCGGCCAGTTGGACCGAGGAACCGAAGATGACCATCGACAAGGCAAAGACTTATCAAGCGGTATTCGAGACCAGCAAAGGCAGCTTCACCGTCGATTTGTTTGCCAAGGACGCTCCGATCACGGTGAACAACTTCGTGTTCCTGGCCAACCAACACTTTTACGACGGAGTGACCTTTCATCGGATCCTGGAGACGTATATGATCCAGACCGGGGACCCGACAGGAACGGGAGCCGGAGGTCCCGGGTATACGATCGAGGACGAACTGAACAATGGCCATTCGTATGAGCCGGGAATCCTCGCCATGGCCAATACCGGCGACCCGCACACCGGCGGCAGCCAATTCTTCATCTGCACCGGCGATGACAGCAAGGGGCTGAACCAGCCGGAATACGCCAAGTATTCCATCTTCGGCAAGGTCAGCGATGGCATGGACGCGGTGAAGGCGATTGCCGCCACCCCCGTGACCACCGGCGCCAGCGGCGAGCCAAGCAGGCCCACGGAGACAGTAACGATCAAGAGCATCACCATCAAAACCGGTTCCTGACGCAGCCTCCAAGCCGGTTGGAGCCGTTTTCGGCAGCCCGCCATTTTGGCGGGCTGTTTTTTATTGGAACCGCGAGCGCGAGTCGGAGGAATGAACGAGAGAATGGAAGCAAAACCTAGATAGAAGGGGGATTGGCGGAAAGAAATTAAGGTTTTGCCCCGGAAGCGGCAAATGGTTGCGGTTACAGAAGCAACGGCTCATGAAAATGTGGAAGAGCGATTCTTTACGGATAAATTGCGTTACTTTATGATTAGAAATCGGGCTGACGCTCAGCCCTAACCGCCTGATCCATAAAGGAGTTTTGCTGCAATGGCTAACCAACTGAAGCGCTTTTTGATCGGTCGTCCCATGAAGTCGACCGAGCTCGAAGGTGAAAAACTGACCAAGCTTAAAGCGCTGGCTGTTCTGTCCTCTGACGCCCTGTCCTCGGTGGCGTACGGCACCGAGCAGATCCTCATCGCCCTGATGGCGGCCGGAGCCATTGCGATCTGGTATTCCATTCCGATCTCGCTCGCCGTTCTGGGTCTCTTGCTCGTGCTGATCCTGTCGTACCGGCAGACGATCTACGCTTATCCGTCCGGCGGCGGAGCCTACATCGTCGCCAAGGACAATCTGGGTAAAACCACCAGCTTGATGGCCGGCGGCTCGCTTCTGGTCGATTATATTCTGACGGTAGCGGTCAGCTCGTCGGCGGGTACCGACGCGATCACATCCGCCTTCCCGTCGCTGCATGAGCATCGCGTATTGATCGCGCTGGTGATGATCATCTTCCTGACGCTCATCAATCTACGCGGTATCACCGAATCGGCCAGCTTCCTGATGATTCCGGTCTATCTGTTCATCGCCTCCATCGTGGTGTTAATCATCACCGGAGTGGTGAAATACGCGATGTACGGAGCACACGGAACTGTCCCTGCGATGGGTACTTCCGTCTCCGGCATAAGTCTATTCCTGCTGCTCAAAGCCTTCAGCTCCGGCTGTACCGCCTTGACCGGGGTAGAGGCCGTTTCCAACGCCATTCCCAACTTCCGCCAGCCGGCGGAGCGGAATGCGGCCAAGACGCTCATGATGATGGGCGCCATTCTCGGCTTTATGTTTATCGGCATCAGCCTGCTCGCCTATTGGAACGGCGTGCTGCCGAACGAGAAGATGACCGTCGTCTCGCAGATTACCGAAGCCACCTTCGGCCGCGGCGTGCTGTTCTTCTGGATTCAAGGCATCACCGCTATCATTCTCTTCCTGGCGGCGAATACGGGTTATGCGGCGTTCCCGCTGCTCGCCTTCATGCTGTCGAAGGATAAATTCCTGCCCCACGCCTTCCAGGTGCGCGGCGACCGGCTCGGCTTTTCCAACGGGATTATCTTCCTTGGCGCCATGTCGGCGTTCCTGATCATCGGTTCGGGCGGCGACACCACCAGCCTGATTCCGCTCTACGCCGTCGGCGTTTTCATCCCGTTTACCATCAGCCAGCTCGGAATGATGGTCCGCTGGTACAAGAAACGGCCGAAGGGATGGCTGGTCAAGTTTGCCATCAACACTGTCGGCATGCTGACCACGCTGACGATCACGATGATCTTCATCATCACCAAGTTCCATTCCGTTTGGGGAATCTTCATCTTCCTGCCGGTGGTCATCTACCTGTTTAACCGGATCAGCCTGCATTACAAGAACACAGCCGACCTGCTGAGAATCGACATCTGCGAGGAAAAGCCGGTCATCAAGGGTAGCACGATCATCGTACCGGTTGCCGGCATCACCCGGGTGGTCCTGCACACCATCAGCTATGCCAAGTCGCTCACCGACAATGTCGTCGCGGTCTATGTCGGGTTTGACGAAGAGGAAATCGCGAAGATGGAAGAAAAGTGGGAACAGTGGAATCCCGGCGTGCGGCTGATTACGCTGCGTTCCCGATACCGGAGCATCTTGCGACCGCTCACGCGGTTCATCAACACGGTGGAGTGGAAGACGTCGGAGAAGGACCACATCACGATTCTCATTCCGCAGTTTATCACCAAGCACTGGTGGCAGAATCTGCTGCACAACCAGACCAGCTTTTTGATCCGGGCTTACCTGTTCGCCCAGAAGGATGTCGTTATCGCAACAGTCCCGTACCATTTTAACCGCTAAGTCAGGCTTCGTGAATTTGGGAAGGGGGTTTTTCCGATTCGATTAACTCGCGCGAAAAAACCAAAGAACGAATCGAATACACGTCAACTGGCAGCGGTGTCGCTGCTGGTGATGGCAGGGGGCTTTGCCGGGAGTTTGTTCTTCCCGGAAGGCCCCTTTTACCGCATCTTGTCCGGCGGCTTCGAGGCCGGACTGGTCGGCGGGCTGGCGGACTGGTTCGCCGTGACGGCGCTGTTCCGCCACCCGCTCGGCATTCCGATCCCGCACACCTCGCTCCTGCTCAAGAACCGCAACCGCATCGTCGATTCGCTGGTCGGCGCCTTGGAGACGGAGCTGCTCAACAAGGAGAGCATCCAGCGCAAGCTGACGGAGGTCCGGCTGCTGCCCCTGGCCGCGTCCGGAACCGTCAAGCTGGCCGGCAAGCGCAGCACGCGGACCGCGGTAGTCCGGGGAGCCGCGGCCGCCGTCCGCGCGCTGCCCCTGGACAAGGCCGCCGCCGTCCTGCAGGCCGGGCTCGGCAGCGCCCTGGAGCGGGCCGAGCTTCAGACGCCGCTTCGCCGCCTGGCCGAGGCCGGCATCCGCGACGGCTGGGACGAGCGGGCCCTCGACGCGGTGCTGGCCGCCGGCGAGGAATGGGTGGAGCGGCCGGAAACCGAGGCGCTCCTCGGGCAGATGGCCCACGGCAAGCTGAGGGAGCTGCAGGTGGGCGGGCTGATGGGCATCGCCTTTCAGGCGGCGGCGGGCTTCCTCAGCGAAGAGCGGCTCGGCAGCATGCTGAAGGGCATGCTCGCTTCGACGCTGAGGGATCTGCGCTGGCCGCAGGCGCCCATGCGGGCGAAGGTGCTGGAGGAAATCCGGCGGCATGCCTTCGCCGCCGCGGACGATCCGCGCCTCGCGGAAGGCTTGCGCTCCTGGGGGCTGGACAAGCTGGCGTCGGCCCATACCGAAGCTTGGCTGAGAGAGCGGCTGGAAGAGATCCGCGAATCCGTGCTGGCGAAGCTGGACGAGGAGGCGGAGCGGGGAGGCCCCAGGGTGGTGCGCGTTCTGCGCTTTATCTTGAATAAGCTCGCGGACATGCCGGAGACGACCGGCCAGTGGGAACGCCAGCTTCAGGAGGCTCTCGTGAACACTGTCGAACGCAATCATTACCGGATCGGCAGCCTGGTCCGCGACAACATCAACCGGCTGGACGACCAGGCGCTTGTCAGCATGCTGGAGGAGAAGATCGGCACCGACCTGCAGTGGATTCGGCTGAACGGAGCCGTTTGCGGGTTTCTGGTCGGTCTCGTCCTCACGCTGTTCCGTTTATAATCGAACTAAAATCTGGGCTCCCGCGTATACTGCTAACACCGGAAGGGAGAGGTGAAGAGCATGAGCGTGGGCGAGAACAGAATGCCCCAGGAGTCCGTTCAAAAAGAGAGACCGGCCCGCCAGATCAGCGTGGTCCTGCGCGGACCCAAGGCGGAAGCGGTCCCGGACGCCCAGCCGGCGGCCGCAGCGGAGCGCAAACCGGAGCCGTTTGCCGAGATGATGCAGGAGTTCGACCGGATGATCGGCCTCACGGAAGTGAAGGACCTTCTGTATGAGATTTACGCCATGCTGGCGGTAAGGCGCTACCGATCGGAAGCGGGCCTGGCGATTCAGCCGCAGGTTTACCATATGGTGTTCAAGGGCAACCCGGGGACGGGCAAGACCACGGTCGCCCGGATGGTCGCCCGCCTGTTCCAGGAGATGGGCGTGCTCACCAAGGGCCATCTCATCGAAGCCGAGCGGGCCGACCTGGTCGGCGAATACATCGGCCATACCGCCCTGAAGACGCGCGAGCTGATCAAGCGGGCGATGGGCGGCGTCCTGTTCATCGATGAAGCGTACAGCCTGGCCCGCGGCGGCGAGAAGGACTTCGGCAAGGAGGCCATCGACGCCTTGGTGAAAGCGATGGAGGATCACAAGAACCAATTCATCCTCATTCTGGCCGGCTACCCGGACGAGATGGAGGAATTTCTCGGCACGAACCCGGGGCTGCCGTCGCGCTTCCCGGTGATCATCGACTTTCCCGACTATTCCGTGGACCAGCTCATCCAAATCGCCGGCCTGATGCTGAAGGAGCGCGAGTACGTGCTGACCCCGCAGGCGGAATGGAAGCTGCGGCAGCAGATTCAGCGGGAGAAGGATACCTGCCTCGCGGCCTTCAGCAACGGCCGGTTTATCCGCAACCTGCTGGAGAAGGCCCTGCGCAATCAAGCGGTCCGCCTGCTTCGCCAGGGCACCGGCACTCCGTCCAAGCAGGAGCTGATGGCTCTGAGGCCGGAGGATCTGCCCCAGACGCCCGCTCCGCAGGAGAAGCTCTTGTTCTCCTTATGACGGGAATAGAGGCCGTATTGGGCCAGCCAGGCATCCAAACGGCGCCATATACCCGCGTTCGGTTCTTTGCGGTCCATGCCGCAGGGGACCCGCGCGGGTATTTTTTTGGCGGCCCGCCGGCCTTTGCATATATTTGGCCTCGTCCCCGCATACTGTATAGAGTTGGGGCAACCCAGCCAATTCATGTTGGAGGTTTGGATGGATGACGACCGGTAAGGTGAAATGGTTCAACGCGGAAAAAGGGTACGGCTTCATTGAATTGGAGGAAGGCCAGGACGTCTTCGTCCATTACAGCGCGATCCAGGGAGAAGGCTTCAAATCTCTGAACGAGGGCGAGCGCGTGCAGCTGAATGTGACTCAAGGCCAGCGGGGGCCGCAGGCCGAGAGTGTGGTTCGGCTGTAAGGAACAGCGTTATCCGTGACTTGAGAGTCCGCCGGCACCGTCGGCAGAATGAATTCATTAGCGGTCATCCTTGAGGATAGGGAGGGATGAATATGTTCTCCAAAAAGATTCCCGAAGCGCTGCCCGAAGAGGACACGGCGGTATGGTCCTGCGTCAGCGGCAACTGCAAGGGCTGGATGAGAACGAACTTCGTGTTCGCGGATGAACCCGTCTGTCCGTTGTGCGGATCGGGGATGCAGCAGGAGACCCGGATGCTTCCCGTCTTGATGAATTCGACGAAAACTGTGGCTTTTCCCTGAGCAACCTCCGGATCGGATCGTTGGTTCTCCGGAGGAAGCCGGGCAGGGATTCCAGCGGAACCAGCCGCCAAGCGCACCAAAGAGCGCTTGGCGGTTTTTTTGCGCTGCCGATCAGGCGCTGGAATGGGACATTCCGGACCGTTCATATAGTGAGGTCAGGAGGCGAGGATGAGGTGCGAGAGGCCGCTTTCGCAGGCGGATGCCGCGCGCCGATGGCTCGGGAAACGGCGGCGGGATGCGGCGGAAATTCGGCGGCCCGGAGGAAGGATCGCTTTTGCTTAGGGATGCCAGGATCGGAGCAAGGCTGCAAGTGCGGACCGATGTCCAAAGGAACGGACCGGTTCCGGGGATGCGGAGTTTGGAGCGGTTCAGGGACGTACAGTTCGGGTAAAAACGGCGAAAACGGGTTCCGGTGCCCGCTTTCGGGAAAGGATGAGCGGATCAGGCGTAACGGTTGCGACCCGTGTGATGCGGAAGACGGCATATGCGCGTGAGCAGGCGAACAAGAATGGTTCCGTATCGGTTGCCGAATGACAAAGACCTATATGCAAGCTGAGGGAAGGGGGTTCCGACCATGCGGCCTCCTTTTCCTCTTTTGTTTCGTTCGGTCCGAGGAAACGGCTAAAGGAAAAATCACCCTTGAATTCGCGCCTCCGCCGTGGAACAATACAAGAAAGGAACGCGTTCGTTCCGGGAAAACCCGCCGAGGTGCAGGGTATAGCCGCTCCAGCCCCGGCAAATGCTGATAGGACAGACCCGAGGACTTGCCTTTTTCTTTTATCCCATTCTACGCGACAGGCGGCAGACGCCCGGGTGATCCTTTCCCGGCGGTCTGACTGCAAGGAGGCTATATGAAACCGACATCCCATGAAGTGGCTCAGGCCCTCGACGAAAAAGCCATTCTCGTCAGCCTCGTCACCGACGACCGCAAATGGACGCCCGAGATGGCCAAGCATTCGCTGAACGAACTGATCAACCTCGCTGAGACGGCGGGGCTCGAGGTGCTTGGGGTCATCACCCAGAACCGCGAAACCGCCGATTCCAAGTGGTTTATCGGCAAAGGCAAGGCGGAAGAAGTGAAGCAGATGGTCATCCAGACCGGAGCGAATATCGTGGTGTTCGACCAGGAGCTGTCCGGCGCGCAGGTGCGCAACCTGGAAGCGCTGCTGGATGCCAAGATCATCGACCGCACCCAGCTGATCCTGGATATTTTCGCCCAGCGGGCCAAGACCCGCGAAGGGATTCTTCAGGTGGAGCTGGCGCATCTGAGCTACCTGCTGCCCCGGCTGACCGGACAAGGCAAAAATTTGTCCCGCCAAGGCGGCGGGGTCGGCACCCGCTTCGGGGGCGGCGAGACCAAGCTGGAAACCGACCGGCGGCACATCCGCGAGCGCATCTCGACGCTTAAGCGGCAGCTGCAGGAGGTCGTGCGCCTGCGCAGCCTGCACCGCGAGCGCCGCAAGAAGACCGGCGTCTACCAGGTGGCGCTGGTCGGCTACACCAACGCCGGCAAGTCGACGCTGCTTCGCCAGCTCACCCAGGCCGACGTCTATGTGGAGAACAAGCTGTTCGCGACCCTGGACCCGACCACGCGGAGCCTGGAGCTTCCGAACGGCAAGGAAATCGTCCTGACCGATACCGTCGGGTTTATCCAGAACCTGCCGCACGATCTGGTCGCCGCCTTCCGGGCCACGCTGGAGGAGGCGAACGAAGCGGACCTCATCCTGCACGTGGTGGATAGCTCCTCGGAGATGCGGGACGAGCAGATGCGGGTGGTCGACGGGGTGCTCCGCGAGCTCGGGGCCCAAGACAAGGAGACCGTGACGCTGTTCAATAAAGTCGATCAGTTGCCGCAAGAGCAGCGGAATCTGCTCGCCGCTCCCGGCGAATACCTGCGCATCTCCGCCTTCAACGAAGCCGATCTGGACGGCCTTAAGGCGCTTCTGGAGCGCAAGCTGTCCGGCGGGGTGGCGCACTACCGCATCCCGGCCGATAAAGGCGAGCTGATTGCGCTCGCTTACCGGATCGGTACGGTGCTGGACAGCGCCGTGGAGGAGGACGAGATGCTGCTGAGCGTGCGGCTGGACGCGGCGGAAGCGGAAAAGCACGGACGCGCGCTGGCGCCTTATCGCGCGGACCGGTCCGGCAAGCCCGTTCCCGATGCCGAAGCTTGATCACCGCGAGGCTGTTCCTCCGTCGTTTTTTCTTGACGGATGGGACAGCCTCGATTTTTTTGTCCAAGCAGGCTCAACTTCATTTTACCCGAATGAATTGACCGTGGAAGGCAATCGTGGTAGACTCAACTTTTGCGCTTTTTATGTCATGCAAGGGAGAATCAGCCATGTCCATTTCAGAGGAGATCCGCCGCTTGGCGGAACAGGCGGAAGCCAAGGCGGAGAGCCGCCTGAAGGAACTTGACCGGCTCGCGGAGGCCAATCAGTGGAAGGTCATCGAGGCGTTTCAGCGCCACAAGGTGAGCGATTTTCATTTTGCCGGTTCAACCGGCTACGGCTACAATGATCGGGGCCGGGAAGTGCTGGACCTGGTTTACGCCCAAGTGTTCGGCGCCGAGGCGGCGCTTGTCCGGCCGCATTTCGTCTCCGGAACCCATACCATCGGAACCGCCTTGTTCGGCATCCTTCGGCCGGGCGACAAGCTGCTTTACATAACGGGAAGCCCATACGATACGCTGCACAACGTGATTGGCACGGGGCGGGACGGCTCCGGGTCGCTGGCCGATTTCGGCGTGAGCTTCGATGCGGTGAACCTGAATGCGCAAGGCAAACCGGATTGGAACGCCATTGCCGACGCCCTGACCCCGGACACCCGCGTCGTCGGTATCCAGCGCTCGCGGGGGTATGCCTGGAGGGCTTCCTTTACCGTGGAAGAGATCGGCGAGATGGTCCGTTTCGTCAAAAACAAGAAACCCGACGCGATTGTCTTCGTAGATAACTGCTATGGCGAGTTTACCGAGCTGACGGAGCCGACCGAAGCGGGAGCGGACCTCATCGCGGGCTCGCTGATCAAGAATCCCGGCGGCGGAATCGCTCCGACGGGGGGGTACGTGGCGGGCCGGGCCGATCTGGTGGAGAAGACGGCCTATCGCCTCACCGCACCGGGAATCGGCGGCGAAGTGGGGGCGATGCTCGGCACGATGCGCAGCCTGTTCCAGGGGCTGTTCCTCGCTCCCCATTTGGTCGGCCAGGCGCTCAAGGGGAGCGTCTTCGCGGCCGCTTTATTCGAGGACCTCGGGTTCGATACCCAGCCTCGCTGGCAAGACACGCGGACGGATCTGATCCAGGCGATCCGGTTCACCGGACCGGACCACCTGATCGCCTTCGTGCAGGGCATCCAAAAAGCCTCGGCGGTCGATGCTCACGTCGTGCCCGAGCCATGGGATATGCCGGGGTACGAAGATCCCGTTATCATGGCGGCGGGAACGTTTATTCAAGGCGGCAGCCTCGAGCTGTCCGCCGACGCTCCCGTGCGGGAGCCCTTCATCGCTTATATGCAAGGCGGACTTACCTATGCCCATGCCAAGCTCGGCGTCTTGCACGCGCTGTCGAATTTGAAGGAGCGAAACTTGTTGTGATTAAACCTCACACAGGTTGACACTTTTTCTCTTTCGGAGTAAGATGGGAGAGAATATCAGTCACAGGAGTGATTGGACTTGAACAATGATGAAATCCGCAGGAACATGGCGCTGTTTCCGATCGGGATCGTGATGAAGCTGACCGACCTCACCGCCAGACAGATCCGCTATTATGAGCAGCACGAGCTGGTGAAGCCGGCGCGTACGGGCGGGAACCAACGGCTGTATTCCTTTATCGATGTGGAACGGCTTCTCGAGATCAAGAATCTCATCGAGAAGGGCGTCAACATCGCGGGGATCAAGCAGGTCCTGTCTCCGATCACCCAGAATTCCGAGGAAGCGACCGTGATCACGGTGGAAACGGAGCAGAAGCGCAAGGAGCTGTCCGACTCCCAACTGCACAAGATGCTCAAGCAGCAGCTGTTCACGGGCAACAAGCGTCCCAATCAGGTATCGCTTATTCAAGGGGAGCTGTCCCGCTTCTTCCATTGAGGCGACTTCGTTCGGACTTGTGAGGCGCCATCGTTCGGTTCCCCAGCGGGGCCGGCTTTCGGCGTTAGGGGGCATTCGCCCTCGTTTTTCGGCGTATTTGGATGGTATCGCCTTCACCTCATGCATTATAATAGTAGACGAATCAGGACATGCGACAGGGAGGAATCGGTTTCGTGACGACCAAAGGGTACAGCAAAGAAGATATTCTTCGCATTGCGAAGGAAGAGAACGTCCGGTTTATCCGCCTGCAGTTTACGGATCTGCTCGGAACGATCAAGAATGTGGAAATTCCGGTAAGCCAACTGGAAAAGGCGCTCGACAACAAGATGATGTTCGACGGCTCTTCCATCGAAGGGTATGTGCGGATCGAAGAATCCGATATGTATCTGTATCCGGACCTGAGCACCTGGGTTATCTTCCCCTGGGTCACGGAAGACCGGATCGCCCGGCTGATCTGCGACATTTATCTCCCGGACGGAACGCCGTTCCCCGGCGACCCGCGCGGTATTCTGCGCCGGGCGCTGAAGGAAGCCGAAGAGATGGGCTATACGACGATGAACGTAGGGCCGGAACCGGAATTCTTCCTCTTTAAGACCGACGACAAGGGCAACCCGACCACCGAGCTGAACGACCAGGGCGGATATTTCGATCTGGCGCCGACGGACCTCGGCGAGAACTGCCGCCGCGAGATCGTCCTCACCCTCGAAGAGATGGGCTTCGAGATCGAAGCCTCCCATCACGAGGTAGCTCCCGGTCAGCATGAGATCGACTTCAAATATGCGGACGCTCTGCAAGCGGCCGATTCGATTCAGACCTTCAAGCTGGTCGTCAAGACGATTGCCCGTCAGCACGGCCTGCATGCGTCCTTCATGCCGAAGCCGCTGTTCGGCGTAAACGGCTCCGGCATGCACTGTCACCAATCGCTGTTCCGCGGCAAGGAGAACGCCTTCTACGACGAAAGCGACAAGCTGGGACTCAGCCAGGACGCGCGCTATTACATGGCCGGCATCCTGAAGCATGCCCGTTCGTTCGCGGCCGTCACCAACCCGACGGTCAACTCCTACAAGCGGCTGGTACCGGGTTATGAGGCTCCGTGTTACGTGGCCTGGTCGGCCAGCAACCGCAGCCCGATGATCCGCATTCCGGCGTCCCGCGGCCTCAGCACCCGCATCGAGGTGCGCAACCCCGACCCCGCGGCCAATCCGTACCTGGCTCTCGCCGTCATGCTGAAGGCGGGCCTGGACGGCATCCGCCACAAGACGCAGCTTCCGGCTCCCGTCGACCGCAACATCTACGTGATGACGGAGGACGAGCGGATCGAACAAGGCATTCCGAGCCTGCCGAACGACCTGAAGGAAGCGCTGAACGAGCTCCTGCGCGACGATGTCATCTGCGAAGCGCTGGGCGATCACGCACTGTCCTACTTCTTCGAGCTGAAGGAGATCGAGTGGGACATGTACCGCACCCAGGTTCACCAATGGGAACGCGACCACTACATGACGCTGTATTAAAAGGATAGAACCCGCACGGCTCTTTGAAGGTGCACCCCTAAGGATAACATTGGAAAAACCTCTTGGGATATCCAGTGATCATTCTTAGGGGTGCATTTTTTATGGGGGTAAAACCTGCTGATCCCGCTTTTGCTGGCCGACGAGGAGACTTTAGTTATATACTAGCGTGAGTATAATTTATGTGGTAGTATAAGTTCAAAAGAAGGAAGTCGAAATATGGAGGAACCGAAAGGCACGGCCGCTACGAAGGCTAAAAATAAATACAATGCCGCCAATTACGACCGACTCTATCCTTATGTACCGAAGGGCCGAAAAGCCGTGTATGAGGCGGCGGCCCGGAAAGCCAAGGTAAGCCTGAACGATTACCTTATTCAGGCGCTCGAGGAGAAGATCGAGCGGGAGAACGATACTTGCGCTAGTACAAAAAATGCTTGATAAAAAGGAGATGAGGGAATGGACGAAACGCAGGAAATGCTGAAAGCGATCCTCGCCCGGGTCGAGGCGGAGTCGGCGGCGAATGAAGGCTTCCGTAAGGAAGTTCGGGAGGCGCTGGACGAGATCCGAGATTCCCAGAAATACTTAGCGGGAAAGATCGGGGAAACGGACTACGAATTGAGGCTCATCAAGCGAAAGCAGGGTTAAAGAAAAGTGCAGCAAGGGAGGCTCGCTGCTCTTTTTCTATACAGATTTCCTCCACATGGAAAAATGGGAGAAAATGCCAGTGGACCGTTTAATCCTACTGTTCACCAATGGGAACGCGACCACTACATGAAGGAACCCCTCGGCCACTCGGTCGAGGGGTTCTTTTTCGTTCGACACGGGTATCGTAAAGCTGGCCAGCTTAACCAGGCAGCCCCGGGACCATCCATCGCCACAGTCGGCCGCCGTCTAGCCGATTTCCCGGAGCAGCTCCGGCGTGTCGTTCTTCACGTTGCCGACGGCCGAGGAAACGGGATAGGCCTGCATCGCTTCGGCGTCGAACGGACGAAGCATCGCTTGGAGTGCTTTGGAATCGAAGCGGGTCCGGTCCAGCCAAACGGAGAGGTCCTCGGGGCGGAGAATCACCGGCATCCGGTCGTGGATCGGCGCCATGAGCGCATTCGCCTCGGTAGTCAGGATCGTCACGCTGGACAGTTTGGCTCCGTCCGGGCCGACCCAGGTATCATAGAGCGCGGCCATGGCGAACAGCGACCGGTCCTTCCGTACGAAGCGGTAGGGCTGGCGTGTGCCTCCGCGCTTGTCCCATTCGTAGAAGCCGTCGGCCGGCACGGCGCACCGCTTGCGTTCGAACAGGCGCCGGAAGGACGGCTTGTCCGCGACGGTCTCGGAGCGGGCGTTGATCAGCTTGAGCCCCTCCTGGGGACTGGCGGCCCAGGAAGGAATGAGGCCCCAGCGCAGTTCGCCCAGCCGGTTTGCCCCGTCCTGGGCTACGACCGCCGGTATCATCTGGCCGGGGGCGACGTTGTAGCGGGGACGGTAGTTCTCCCAGGGGCCGACCTGCAGCATGCTTTCCAGCTCCTCCATGGTTACGGTGATGGTATAGCGTCCGCACATGCGGCACTCCTCCTTTTTCTTCAGTATAGCCTTCTTCCCCCGGCGTGCAAGTTCCAGAAATTAACCCTTGTATCAGAACATACATTCGTGCATATAATAAGGATACAAACATTTGTTCTCATGTGGAGGCGGACTTGATGTCCGAAACCGAACGTGTCATTCTGCTGGCGGATTGCCAGAGCTTTTACGCGTCCGTGGAAAAGGCGGGCCGCCCGGAGCTGAAGAACGCGCCGGTCGCGGTCGGCGATCCGTCGCGGCGCTCGGGCATCGTTTTGGCTGCTTGCCCGCTTGCCAAGGCCCGCGGCGTAACGACCGCCTGCCGGGTAGGCGAGGCGCTGGCCAAATGCCCGGAGCTCACGGTCATCCGACCGCGGATGCAGACGTACATCAACGTGTCGCTGCTGATCACCCAGATCTACGAATCGTTTACCGACAAAGTCGAGCCGTACAGCATCGACGAACAGTTTCTCGACATAACCGGCTCGGCGCTGCCGCCGGAGGAATTGGTGAGAAGACTGCAGAAGCGGGTGCTGCTGTCCACGGGAGTCCGGTGCCGGGTAGGCGTGGGACCCAACAAGATTCTGGCCAAGACGGCCACCGACAACTTCGCCAAAAAGCGGGAGGACGGCGTCTTTACGCTGGGGCCGGAGAACATCGAAGTGCTCTGGGAGCTGCCGGTGCACCAGATGTTCATGGTCAGCAATCGGATGGCCCGGCACTTTTACCGCATGGGGCTTACCCGGATCGGCGATATCGCCCGGCTCGACCAGATGGAGTTCCGCCGGCGCATGCGGCGGGAAATGGGCAAGCAGAGCGATGTCCAGGCGGATTATTACTGGCAGATTGCCCGAGGCATCGATCCGAGCCCGGTCGTCCCCAGCATCCGCAAGGAGCTGAAGTCGATCAGCCACGGAAAAGCCCTGCGCAGCAGCCTCTACGGCAAGCTGGCCGACATCGAGGTGGTGCTGCTGGAGCTTACGGCGGAGGTCTGCCGCCGCGCCCGGCGGCGGGGCTACATGGGGCGGGTCGTCTCCGTAGGAGCGGTTGAAACCGACGGCAGCCGGTCCTGGGGGTTCAGCCGGCAGATGACGCTGCCCGAGCCGACCTCGCTTGCCCATGAGATGGCGGGAGCAGTACTGCCGCTGTTCGCCAAGCATTGGAGCGGGGGAGAGGTGAGCCGCGTGTTCGTATCGCTCGATTCGCTGGTGTCGGACGAAGCGATGCAGCTCACGCTGTTTGAGGACCGCGAACGAACCTACCGGCGGGAGCGGGCGATCGACCGGATTCAGGACCGTTACGGAAGCGCCGCGATTCTGCGGGCATCCTCGCTGCTGAAAGCGGGCGTCGCGCTGGAGCGGGCGGAACAGATAGGAGGCCATTACCGATGAGCAAGCTGGACGGGAACGAAAGGTGGAATTCGAAGATGCTGTTAACCGAGCATCAGGAGCGCTACGAGCGCCGCAACGAGCATCCGCGCACCGGATTGCCGGATGCGGAGGAGCTGGAAATGCTGCGCGATTCGATTCTCCTGCCGCATCTTATCACCATGCTGGAACGCAGCCGCGGCGAGATCGAGCGCCTGCCGCACCTGCTCAAGTCGGCGTATCTGGGGGCGACGGATGCGCTGCTGGACCGGGCGGCGCAGGAAATGCGCTCGCTGCGCAAAGAATTGGCCCGGCGGCAGATCAAAGTCACCGGCGAGGAATACGACGGCGAGATGGTGTATTACTACAGCTATGTCTGCCGCGGCTATACGGACCGGTTCGGCATCGTCCGCGAGGTGATGCGTTCCGAGCTGAGCGTGAAGCTGGGGCGATACATCGGGGATCTGAACAAGGCGCTCCGGGAGCTCGGACAAACGTCCCCTGTCGCCCAGTAGGGCGGAGGAACGGTCGGTTGCCGGGCTGTCTGGCTTGGGCTGGCGTTTTTTTTGGGTTTGGGCGGTCACAGGGAACCTGGCCGGATTGAACCGAGCTGGCGATCGAATTGCCCGGTGTAGTTCCGTCGGAACCCGTACCCGTCAAAAAAAGCCTCTCGGCACATTCGCGTGCGAAGAGGCTTTCGTTAGCTTCGAATAAAGCGGGAGAACGAGGCGGACCTTAATGAATGTCGCGGAATACCCCGACGACCTTGCCCAGGATGGAGACCGTCTTCAGCAGGATCGGCTGCATCGTCGGATTCTGCGGCTGCAGGCGGAAGTAATCCTTCTCCTTGTAGAAGGTCTTGACCGTCGCTTCGTCTTCCTCGGTCATGGCGACGACGATATCGCCGTTGTTGGCAGTGTGCTGCTGGCGGACGATGACGTAATCGCCGTCATGGATGCCGGCATCGATCATGCTGTCTCCCTGCACGGTCAGCATAAAGACGGTATGGTCGCCGACATAATGCTCCGGAAGAGGGAAGTAGTCCTCGATGTTCTCGGTTGCGGTGATGGGAACGCCTGCCGTCACCTTGCCGATCAGGGGAACGCGGGCGACCGAGAAGGAAAATTGCGAGACGGAGTCGTCATTCGTGCCGAGCAGCTCGATAGCACGGGGCTTCGTCGGGTCGCGGCGGATCATTCCCTTCTTTTCCAAACGGTCAAGGTGGCCGTGAACGGTCGAACTGGAAGCGAGGCCCACCGCTTCTCCGATCTCGCGGACGGAGGGCGGATATCCCTTGGCCTTGACTTCGCTAGCGATAAATTCGAGAATGGCCTGTTGGCGGCCCGATAATTTCGTCACGTATGATCACTCCATCAGGGAATTTATAAGCAAAGTATACCATAGAATGAAAGTTCGTACAAACATAAGTTCGTTTTTCACTTGACATGAACATGTGTTCGCCTTATAGTGAGAACAGAACAAACGTTTGGGGGTCGTGAAGATGAGTGCTTACTATATCTGTGAACCTGCCGGTATGGATCATCGAATCGGGAGAGACGGGCGCAGCGGGAGCGTCAAAGCCGCATTGCGCTATTCCCCACCAGGCTCGCGGAAAGCCGATCATGAAGGCCGGAGACTGTCCTTTTCGTCGAGAACGGTGGTCCTTGGGCTTCTGATTACGTTCTTCCTGTTCGGTGGCTTCCTGATGACGGCCTATGCTACCGCAGGAGCTTCGGATAACAGCCCTTCTTCCGCCAGCGTCATCCCCGCCTCTAAGCCGGCGGCAGCCGAAGGCACAGGAGTCGTCATTGACGCAGCTCCCGGAGACAGCCTGTGGAGCATTTCCAGCCGCTACGCCGACGGGCGGTCGATCCGTTCCTATATGAAGGAATTGAAGAAAATCAATCACCTGACCTCCAACGAGCTGCAGGTTGGACAGATTCTGCGGCTGCCTGACAGCAAGTAACCGGTGCAGGGGCGCTCGGCGGTTCAGCCCAAAGACCAAGCGTTTATCCGCAGGCTTGCAGGCTCTTGGCCAAGCGGCGACTGGCGACTGCCGGGTGCGGGCGACGTGAGGAAGCGATTTTCTTTTACGCATAAAGTTCACTTGAGAAGCAAGCAGCGATGGACCGGGCGGAGTTAACTTCGCATGGAGCCGACGCTGCTTTTTTAACGTTTTGGGACAAGTAAGAAGACGAGGACAGGAAATAAGGTGAGGAAAACCCAACAGGAAGAAAGCAAGAAACCAAGAAGGCCAAAACGAACGGTAAACCCGTGAAGGCCGATCAAAGGAAACCAAGCCCTCTTGGCCGCCATCCCGGGGGCCGCGACACCGCCAGAATGACCGCTTGACAAGGCTTTATGGCAATGGCAAAGTAATAGAGAAACTCGCATCAAGGGAGGTGTTTGCATGAGCATGGACGATACGGTGGCCCGCATCAATGAGCTGGCCCGCAAGGCCAAAACGGTTGGGCTGACCGACGAGGAGCTGGAGGAGCGCAACACCCTCCGCCGAATCTACATCGACGCGTTTAAGAGGTCCATGAAATATCAATTGGACTCCATCAAATACGTAGAGGATGAAGAAAACGATGTCCCGTAAATGGGAACGCATGGTTGAGAAAAACCAGAAAACCATCAACGCCAAACGCAAGAAGGAAGGCCTTTCGCCGATGCAGGCCAAGGCGAAAGCCGAGACGAAGGACGTCTTCAAGGGAATCAACTGGATGCTGCCGTTCTTTCTCGTGCTGATCACGATCCTGAACATCGTCATGTTCCTTCAGCAGAACACCTTGACGAGGGGGAACCTGATCACCTTTATCGTCTATATCCTGCTGGCGGTTCTGCTCCTGTTCATGAACCGGCCTACCCTGACCATCGGCAAGAGCTCGATCACGTCCCGGCGGTTCGCCAGCTTTCAGACGGCTTCCGCGGGGGAGATCGAAGAGATCCAATTGGTGAAGGGCGCGGTGGTCATTCGCCTGAAAGCCAAGAAGAAGCGCTGGGTCTATACCCGCATCACGCACTGGTTCCCCATTGAAGCCGTATCCGTGCGGCTCCGGCAGTTTGCGGAATTAAACCATATTCCCGTAACGGGAGAAGGTTCGAAATAAGCATTGGACATGCCGATATCTGAACAGGGGTGGGAGAGGAATGGGGACGAAGGCCGTTTTGTTTGATCTCGACGATACCTTGCTCTGGGACGAGCGAAGCGTGAAGGAGGCGTTCGCGGCCACCTGCCGCTATGCCGCCGAACGCTCGCCCGGCCTCGATCCCGAGCGGCTGGAAACGGAGGTGCGCCGGGAGGCGAGGGCTCTCTACGAATCCTACGAGACCTTCCCGTTCACCAAGATGATCGGCATCAATCCGTTCGAAGCCCTATGGGCCGAATTCAGCGGCGGCGAGCACGAGAGCTTCCGCAAGCTGCAGACGCTGGCGCCGGGCTACCGGTCGGAGGCTTGGTCGCGCGGCCTGCGCGCGCTGGACGTCGAAGACGAGGCGCTTGCGGCGGAATTGGCCGCCCGGTTTCCCGCCGAGCGGCGCGCCCGTCCGCTGGCCTACGAGGAGACCTTCGAAGTGCTGGACGCGCTGCGCGGCCGGTTTCAGCTGTTGCTCCTGACCAACGGAGCGCCCGATCTGCAGCAGGAAAAGATCGCGGGCTTTCCCGAGCTGGCCGGTTATTTCGACCACATTCTCATTTCCGGCGAATTCGGCGAAGGCAAGCCATCGCCCGCTATCTTCCGCCGGGCCGTGGAGCTGCTGGGCATCGCGCCCGAGGAAGGCGTCATGGTCGGGGACAAGCTGACGACGGACATCCTCGGCTCCGGTTCCATCGGCATGCCGAACGTCTGGATCAACGCCCATGGGGCGGCAAGAACCGGCGAGGCCGAGCCGACCTGGGAAATTAAGCGGCTGCGCGAGCTGCTGGAGCTGCCTGCCATCCAACAAGCCTGAGCGGCGAAGCGGTGCGCTCACGCGCCAGGACTTAAGACCATCCAAGCGAATCTCTCTCGGAGCAAGGGCGAAGGGGATTCGCTTTTTTGGTAAAGGAATTTTTGGTAAAAGAAACGCAAGGACCATTCCGGGGAGGCGAAGCGAATGAAACAGGCTTTGGTGTTTGGCGGAACGCGGTTTTTCGGCAAACGGCTGGTGGAAATGCTGCTGGAGGAAGGCGTCCGGACGACCATCGTGACGCGCGGCCAAACGGCTGATTCCTTCGGGGATCGGGTGAACCGGCTTACGCTCGACCGGGAAGACCGGACAGCGCTAACTGCCGGGCTCGGCGGCGGTGAGTGGGATGTCGTGTTCGACAACATCGGCTACTCGCCCGATTCTGCAGCCGACGCCAGCCGGCTGTTCCGGGATCGCGTGGGCAAGTATGTGTTTACCTCGAGCATGAGCGTGTATGACCTGGGGTGCGGAATCCCGGAGGAAGCGTTCGATCCCTGCCGCTATCCGATCCGAATGGGGAATCGGCAGGACTTCCCATACGGAGAGGGTAAGCGGCTGGCCGAAGCGGTGTTCGTTCAGCAAGCCTCCTTTCCGGTCAGTACGGTCCGGTTCCCCATCGTGCTCGGAACGGATGATTACACCCGGCGGCTGCATTTCCATGTCGAGCGGGTGGCCGAGAACCGGCCGATCGGCTTGCCCAACCCGCAGGCGGAGATGGTCTTTATCCGCTCCGATGAGGCGGCGCGGTTTCTGCGCTGGCAGGCGGATGCGGCGCTCACCGGCCCTTTCAATGCCTGCTCGGACGGAACGATCCGGTTGGACCGGCTGATCGGGCTCATCGAACAGGCGACCGGAGCTAGGGCCCGGCTGGCAGCCGAAACCGAAGAGGAGGACATGTCCCCCTTCGGAGTGGAGGAGTCCTGGACAGCGAGCAACGAGAAGGCGAAGCAGGCGGGCTTCGGTTTCCTGAAGCTGGACGACTGGCTGCCCGAGCTGGTGCAAATACTGGCGTCGGAGCACCGCCATTAATTCCCCTCAAGAGGGTCGGAATAATACGCCGGCCCTCTTTTGTTCCCCGGTCGATCGTGATACACTTTGAGGAATAACATCCAAGCGCGCCCTCTCTCCAATCGGAGCTGCAGAATCCGTTTCCATCGTTGGAAAGTGGGGGAGATCGCGGATTAAGATCACGGATTGAAGTTGAATCAGAAGCGCATGCCAGTCGGATCGGGCGGAAAGGAAGACATAAACGTGGCGAAACCATCCTTGCAGGAACAATTGGCCAAGAAAATCATGATACTCGATGGGGCGATGGGCACCATGATTCAGCGGGAGCCCCTGACCGCCGCCGATTTCGGCGGCGAAGAGCTGGAGGGCTGCAACGAAATGCTCGTGCTGACCCGCCCGGATGTCATCTCCCGTATTCACGGGGCCTATCTGGAGGCCGGGTCCGATATCCTGGAGACGAATACCTTCGGCGCGACCAGCGTCGTGCTGGCGGAGTACGGGCTGGAGGATCGGGCCGATGAGATCAATCGGGTCGCCGCCCGTCTGGCCGTAGAGGCCGCTGCCCGCTACAGCACGCCCGAATGGCCGAGGTACGTGGCCGGAGCGCTCGGGCCGACGACCAAGACGCTGTCCGTCACCGGCGGAGTGACTTTTGAGCAGTTGGAAGCGAGCTACCGCGAACAGGCGCTGGCGCTGATCGAGAGCGGTGTGGATGCGCTGCTCATCGAGACCTCGCAGGATACGCTTAACGTCAAGGCGGCGAGCATCGCCGTCCGCCGGGCCATGGAAGAGACGGGCCGCCGGGTTCCGATCATGATCTCGGGCACCATCGAGCCGATGGGCACGACCCTGGCCGGCCAGTCCATCGAGTCCTTTTATATTTCGCTGGAGCATCTGAATCCGGTCTCCATCGGGCTGAACTGCGCCACCGGACCGGAATTCATGCGCGACCATATCCGTACGCTGGCCCAGATTTCCCGGGCGGCGATCAGTTGCTACCCGAACGCCGGCCTGCCCGACGAAGACGGACATTACCACGAATCGCCGGATTCGCTCGCCAAGAAGATGGCCGGCTTCGCGGAGCAGGGCTGGCTGAACGTGGCCGGGGGCTGCTGCGGCACGACGCCGGACCACATTCGCGCGCTCGCCGAGACCCTGAGCGCTTACCCGCCGCGGCAGGCGGAAGGCGGGCACGCTCCCGCCGTCTCCGGCATCGACACGGTTTACATTGAGCCGGAAGGCCGCCCGTACATGGTGGGCGAACGGACGAATGTGCTCGGCTCCCGGAAGTTCAAGCGGTTGATCGCGGACGGCAAATACGAGGAAGCCTCGGAAATCGCCCGAGCCCAAGTCAAGAAGGGCGCTCATGTCATCGACGTCTGCCTGCAGGACCCTGACCGCGACGAAGCGGCGGACATGGAGCAGTTCCTGCGCCTTGTGGTGAAGAAGGTCAAGGTTCCGCTGATGATCGACACCACCGACCCCAAGGTGCTGGAGCTGGCTCTGACCTACACGCAGGGGAAATCGATCATCAACTCGATTAACCTGGAGGAAGGCGAGGAGAAATTCGCCCGGGTGACTCCGCTCATCCACCGCTTCGGAGCGGCCGTTGTCGTCGGTACCATCGACGAGCGCGGGCAGGCGATCACCGCCCAGGATAAGCTGGAGGTTGCGCTCCGCTCACGCGAGCTGCTCGTGAACAAGTACGGACTGAAGGACGAGAACCTGATCTTCGATCCGCTCGTGTTTCCTGTCGGCACGGGGGATCAGCAGTATATCGGCTCGGCGGGCGAAACCATCGAGGGCATTCGGCTAATCAAGGAAGCGCTGCCCGGCTGCCAGACGATTCTCGGCCTGAGCAACGTCTCGTTCGGCCTGCCGGAAGCGGGGCGCGAGGTGCTGAACGCCGTGTTCCTCTACCACTGCACCAAAGCAGGCCTCGATTATGCGATCGTCAACACCGAGAAGCTGCAGCGGTACGCCTCCATACCCGAGGAAGAGCGGCAGCTGGCGGAGGACCTCATTTTCCGCACAGGCGACGAGACGCTGGCCCGCTTCGTGGCTGCCTTCCGCGAGAAGAAGGTCGTTCGTGAGGTACAGGTATCTAACCTGACGCTGGAGGAGCGGCTCGCCGGTTACATCGTCGAAGGCTCGAAGGACGGCCTCACCGCCGATCTCGACGAAGCGCTCGTCAAGTATGCTCCGCTCGACATCATCAACGGGCCCTTGATGAAGGGGATGGAGGAGGTCGGCCGGCTGTTCAACAACAACGAGCTGATCGTGGCGGAGGTGCTGCAAAGCGCCGAGGTGATGAAAGCCTCCGTGTCGTACCTGGAGCCCTATTTGGAGAAAAAAGACAGCGCCGTCAAGGGCAAGGTCCTGCTTGCCACCGTCAAAGGCGATGTGCATGACATCGGCAAAAACCTGGTGGAAATCATCCTCGCCAACAACGGCTACAAGATAATCAACCTGGGCATCAAGGTGCCGCCGGAGCAGATCATCGAAGCCTTTAACCGCGAACGTCCGGATGTAATCGGCCTGTCCGGGTTGCTCGTCAAATCCGCCCAGCAGATGGTGGTGACGGCGCAAGACCTGCAGCATGCCGGCATCGATGCGCCGATTATGGTGGGCGGCGCCGCGCTGACGCGCAAATTCACGAAGACGCGCATTCAGCCGGAGTACGACGGCGCGGTGCTCTATGCAAAGGACGCGATGGAAGGGCTCGATCTGGCGAACCGCCTCACCGATCCGGAGAAGCGGGAGCTGATCATTCAAGAGCTGCGGGAGGCGAAGGCTTCTTATGTGCAGGAATCCGGACGCAAGAGCCCGGACGGTCCCGCGCTGACCCGCGCCCGCAACACGACCATTGACCGGACCGTTCCGGTCTTCGTTCCGCCGGATACGGAACGGCACATCCTGCGCAATTACCCGCTGCCGTATCTCATCCCCTATGTGAACTGGGAGATGCTGCTCGGCAAGCACCTCGGGCTGCGCGGCTCGGTAGAGAAGCTGCTCAAGGAAGGCGATACCAAAGCGGTGCAGCTTAAGGAAACCGTCGACCGGCTGCTGGCCGAGGCGGAGCAAGAGGGCTTGATCAAGCCGCATGCGATCTACCGGTTCTTCCCGGCGCAAGGGGACGGCAACGATATTCTCGTCTACGATCCCGAGGACCCTACCCGGGTGCTGGAGCGATTTTCTTTTCCGCGCCAGGAGGTCGAACCCTATCTGTGCCTGTCGGACTATCTCAAATCCGTCGACAGCGGCGAGATGGATTATGTCGGCTTCTTGACCGTAACGGCCGGACACGGCGTCCATGAGCTGTCCGAGCACTATAAGCAGAACGGCGATTACCTCCGCTCCCATGCGGTACAGGCTTGTGCGCTGGAGCTGGCCGAATCGTTCGCCGAGCGTGTGCATCAGATCATGCGCGACAATTGGGGCTTCCCCGACCCGGCCGAGATGACGATGAAGCAGCGGCATGGCGCGCGCTATCAGGGCATCCGCGTGTCCTTCGGCTACCCGGCCTGTCCGAATCTGGAAGACCAGGAGCTGCTGTTCAGGCTGCTCGCGCCCGAAGAGATCGGCGTTCACCTGACGGAAGGATTCATGATGGACCCCGAGGCCTCCGTATCGGCGATGGTTTTTGCCCACCCGCAGGCCCACTATTTCAACGTCGAAAAGGTTTAAAGGCGGACAGAGGTGTCCATGACTGAGGATGGGCACTTTTTTCCCCTGATCGGATTATGATAAAGGAGCGACGCCAAACGAGATGGAACTGACCTTTCTCGGCACCGGGGCCGGAACCCCGACGAAATTTCGCAATGTCACCTCCTCGGTGCTTAATCTGCAAAAGGAATGCGGCGTTTCCTGGATGTTCGACTGCGGCGAAGGAACCCAGCATCAGCTGCTCCATACGCCGCTTCGGCTGAGCCGGATCACGAAGCTGTTCGTGACCCATCTGCACGGCGACCATCTGTTCGGCATTCCCGGCCTCCTGTCGACCCGCTCGAATCACGGCGCCGAGCTGCCGATTGCCGTTTACGGGCCGAAGGGGATCGCCGATTTCATTCAAACCTCACTCCGGCTGAGCGAATCGCGGATGAAATACCCCGTCACGATTACGGAAATCGCCGACGGTGTCATTTTCGAGGATGCGCATTTTGCCGTCGAGGCGGCCCGGGTCGATCATCGGATCGAATGCTTCGGCTTCCGCATCCGCGAGAAGGACCGCCCCGGCACGCTGGACGCCGCGGCGCTGAAAGCGGACGGCATCGCCGCGGGACCGCATTTTGCCGCGCTGAAGAGAGGGGAGAGGGTGACGCTGCCGGATGGCAGAGACATTGACGGATCACACTACGTCGGTCCGAACCTGCCCGGGCGCATCGTGGCGATCATCGGCGACACCCGGCCGCATCCCGCCGCCGTAAAGCTGGCGCAAGGCGCCGACCTGCTCGTGCACGAAGCGACCTTCACCAACGACCGGGCACAGATGGCGGCCGACTACGGGCATTCCACCGCCCGGCAAGCCGCGGAAATTGCCTTGCAAGCGGGGGCGCGGCGGCTGGTGATGACCCATGTGAGCGCCCGTTACCAAGGAGCGGAGGATGCGCTGCTTCAAGAGGCGCGCGAGGTATTCCCGAAATGCGACTACGCGGAGGATTTCATGACCGTTGAGGTAGAGCGGAAACGCGGGGGGCCCGCGCAGCCGAAAAATAGTTGATTCTTTACACAATTAATCATTTCCCCGGGTATAAAAATGTGGTAAGCTAAAACCTGAGTTTTTGGCAGCGAATTTCCTTGGACCGCCGACCGATCGAAAAGAAGATCGCGAAAACGGCGGGTGTGCGGCGGAAAAGCCGCAGCTAAATCGGACGTAAATGCAGATTTCGGAACAAAATCCCTCAGGTCGGCGAATTCAAGCGGGTGCTTGATTCGGGCGGACCCCGATGAGGGTAACTATAGATTGGGAAGCCGCATATGGCGGCATCTGCAACACCGGAACGCCGGGAATCGTCATATGGGGGAGTGGGAACCGGAGAGCGGGACCTGCCCTCGGCCTGCCATGGGACACAATCCGTCCCTATTGGCTGCATGACCGATGCGGTTAAATTCCGACTATTTAGCCAATACAGATAAGAGCATATCGTGAGAGAGATCGGGGGAGGCAGCCGAGATGAAGTATATTGAAGTGGGGCAGTCAGGACCGCTCAGCGGCAGCGTGAAAGTATCGGGTTCCAAGAACAGTTCCCTCGCCCTGTTGGCCGCCGCCTGCATGGCGGACGGTCCGGTGCGGCTGAAGGGAATTCCGAATATTTTGGACTTTCGTTACATTGAGGAAATTGTGACCGGCATCGGCATTTCGATGGTCCGCGAGCCCAACCGGGACGTCGTAATCGACCCCTCCCGGATGACCTCCAGCGACCTCAATCGCGAGAAGACCTCCTCGTACCGGGCTTCCTATTATTTCGTGGGAGCTCTGCTCGGCAAGATGGGCAAGGTGACGATCGGGTATCCCGGCGGCGACAATTTTGTATCGCGGCCCATCGACCAGCATATCAAAGCGCTTGAGGCGCTCGGCGCCAAGTTTACCTTTTGCGAAGGATATTACACCGTAGAAGCGAAACGGCTGCAAGGGGCCGTGATCTATTTCGATACGATCACCATGGGCGCTACGATCAATGCGCTGCTTGCCGCTTCGTGCGCCGAAGGCGTGACCGAACTGCGCAATGCCGCCAAAGACCCGGAAGTCGTCGATACGGCCAATCTGCTGAACCAGATGGGTGCCAGGATCTATGGAGCCGGGACGGATACGGTTCGCATCGAGGGCGTCAAGCATCTGAGCGCCGTGGAATACACCGTCATTCCCGATCGTCTGATCGCCGGGGCTTTCCTGATGTCGGCCGGCCTTACACGCGGAACGGTGACGGTGGAGGATGTCATCCCCGAGCATCTCGGCAGCGCCATCGCCAAGATGAAGGAGATCGGGTTGGAGATCGAGGTGCGCGACAGCAGCATCACCGCTTACGGCGACGTGAGGCTGCATGCGGCAAGGGTGCGCACCGGCATGTATCCGGCGTTCGCCACCGACCTTCAGCAGCCGATCACCGCTTTGCTGCTCATGGCGCAGGGCCGCAGCATCGTCACCGAGAAGGTATATCCGGAGCGGTTCAGCCATGTGCCGCAACTGCGGAAGATGGGGGCGCGCATCGACGTGCGCCGCGGTTCCGCCTTTATCACCGGAGGAGCGCCGCTCGTCGGCACCCTCGTCCATGCATCCGATGTGCGGGCGGGAACCTCGCTTATCATGGCCGGTCTGGTCGCCGAAGGCAAGACGCTGATCGCCGGTACGGAGCACATTGAGCGCGGTTACGAGGATGTCATCAGCTTGTTCAACCAGCTCGGCGCCGGTCTTCGCTACACGGAAGATCTCTTCCAGACGGAAAGCCCGGTCGCTGCCGTTTCGTCCATCGCGGTTGCGGGGATCTAAAGCTGAACTCTTGATAAACGGACCATCAGAAGAGCATAAGGGGAATCGGAGTAACGGCCGATTCCTTTTTTAGTAGCCGGAAAGGGGAATTCGCATGGACCAAACGGCGGGTATGGCAACGGTTCCCGACTTGCAGAGCGAAGCATTGGGGCGGGCGGGCTTCAAGAACGTTCTCGTGGTGAGCCGGGGAGAGGAGCTCTTTCAATGGAGCGACCGCAGGCGGGATACGGTCAAGGCGGTGTATTCAATCACGAAAAGCGTGCTGTCGGCTCTGGTCGGCATCGCCCTCGACCGCGGGCTGCTGACGGGCGTGGACCAGCCGCTGGCGGCCTTCTTCCCCGAATGGGCGGAGGGAGAGCCGCAGCGGGAGGCGGTCACCCTGGAGCATCTGCTGACCATGACGGCGGGCTTCGATTGGCCGGACTTCGACAAGCCGTATTGGGAGATGAAGCGGCAGCCCGATTGGGCCGCTTATGTCCTGAACCGGTCTTTTGCCCAAGAGCCGGGCCACGCCTTCGCTTACAACTCCGGCGGTTCGCATCTGCTTGCGGCCGTGCTGACCCGGGTGGTGGACGGCGATCTCTTGGAATTTGCCCGGGAAGCGCTGTTTGCGCCGCTCGGAATTCATCCGCCTGCCTGGAGAGAGAATGGCGGAATCCGAGAGGGCGGTGCCGGTCTGTTCCTGAGCGCGGCAGAGCTGGCCCGTTTCGGCCGGCTGTATCTGCAGGAGGGGGAATGGGAAGGCAAGCGGCTCATCTCCGCCGAATGGGTGCGGGAGTCGATCTGCGTCCGGCATAAGGGGCTCGCGCTGTACGAGCCGCCGATTTATGCGTCATACGGGTATCATTGGTGGGTATCGCCGAGCGAGCAGAACGGGCTCTGCGATTACTATTTTGCCTTCGGCTATGGGGGGCAATATCTGTTTGTCGTGCCCAAGCTGCACCTGACGGCGGTCGTTCGCAAGAGCTTAAAGGGCCGAAGCGATGCGATCCGGTCGAAGGAGCTGTTTCACCGGGCGATTCTGGAGCCGATGCTGGGGAGAGGGAAATAAATCTTTTCCCGGGGAATCGCAGGAATTGACAGCCGGTCGATCCCTGTCTGATTGGGGCTATAAGACGGACACATAAAGATTGTCCTTCACGTAGAACCTCCAAGGATAGTCCCGGGCTTCCTCGGCGTAGTCGATGCCGACCCGCTTCGCCGTAACGACGGAAACCGGCTCCGTATCCGTATCCCCGTCCTCCACATAGAGTCGGCTTCCGCATAAGTCTTCCGCGTTGAGGCTTCTATCGATCGCCAGTGCCTTGCAGAGCTTCCCCGGCCCATTCGTCAGTCCCAGTGCCTGCTTGGGAGTCAACTGACCGTACGGCTTCGCAAAGCGGTGCCCGGCCATCGGTTCCAAACCCTCAACCGGCTGAACCGCCCGGATCAGGACGGCCTCCGGCTCTTCGTTGCCGCCGGTCACGATATTGAAGCAGTGGTGCATGCCATAGATGAGGTAGACATAAGAGAAGCCAGGGGCTCCATAGATGACCTCCACCCGGGGCGTTCTTCGGCCGCCGTAAAAATGCGCGGCTTTATCCATGATTCCCCGATACGCCTCCGTCTCCACAATCTTCGCGGCAAGGCGTTTCCCTTCGATTTCGTGGACAAGCACCTTGCCCAGAAGCTCTTTGGCTACGAGTAAGGCATCCCGGCTGTAAAAGTCCCTCTCCAACTTCCGCATGGAACGGTCGCTCCTCTCTAGATGAAACGTTGTCCGGTCTCCGGTTTATCTCCTATTGTAAGCCATGGCCGGGGGATTCCAAAGGAAAACGGCGGTTTGGACAGAAAACGTCCAAACTGCCGTTTTGTTGCCGTGCCAGCCGTTGGCCCGGTCACTCTTCGCCTACGGCCCGCTGCGCCAGCTTTTGCTGCATGGCGAACTGGGTGTAATACAGATTGGCGTAGATGCCGCGATGCCGGAGCAATTCCTCGTGATTGCCGCTCTCCGCGATCTCGCCGTCCCGGATGACGAGAATTTTGTCGGCGCTGCGGATGGTGGAGAGGCGGTGGGCGATGATGAAGGACGTGCGTCCTTCCAGCAAGGTGTCCAGCGCTTCCTGAATGTGCTGCTCGGTCTCGGTGTCGACGCTGGAGGTCGCTTCGTCGAGAATCAGGATGCGCGGGTCGGCCAGCAGGACCCGGCCGAAGGCGAGCAGCTGGCGCTGGCCGACGGACAGCTTGGAGCCGCGTTCCTCGACCTGCGTCTGATAGCCCTCGGGAAAGCGCTCGGCGATCCGGTCGACGCGGACGCTGGCGGCGGCTCGGCGCAGCTCTTCGTCGGTGGCGTCCTTTTTGCCGTAACGGAGGTTCTCCTCAATCGTTCCGGAGAAGATGAAGGAGTCCTGAAGGACGATCCCCAACTGGCTGCGCAGGGAGGGAAGAGAGACCTCCTTCAGGTCGATGCCGTCGATCAGCACCCGCCCTTCGCTCGGGTCGTAGAACCGCATCAGCAGGTTGACGATCGTGCTCTTGCCCGCTCCGGTCGGCCCGACAATGGCGATCCGCTGCCCCGGGCTTACCTCAAAGTTCAAGCCCTTGATGACATCCGGCTTGTTCGCTTCATAGCGGAACTTGACGTTGTCGAAGACAACCCGCCCCTCAATCGGCGGCATGTCGGGCGCGTTCACGCGGTCCTGAATCTCCGGCTCGGTGTCGAGAATCTCGAAGATTCGCTCGGCGGAGGCCATGGCGGAGAGCAGCTGGCTGTAGACCTTGGAGAGCGCCGACAGCGGCCCCCAGAAGCGCCAGAGGTAGTTGATGAAGGCGACGATGAAGCCGACGGTCAGTTCGCCGGAGATGACCCGGCTGGAGCCGTACCAGAGCACGATGACGGTGCCGAGCATGCCGATCAGCTCGACCAGCGGCCAAACGGTGAGCTCCAGGCTGATGGCTCGCATGAAAGCGCCGCGGTTGCGGTTGTTGATGTCGGTGAACTTGCCCTCGTTGATCTTGGACCGCGAAAAGGCTTGAATGACCCGAACGCCCTGAATCGTCTCGTTCAGGTTGCCGTTGATGGCGGACATCGTCTTGCGCGAGCGGGTCCAGGCGTTCTCGATCCGGGTGCGGAAGCCGGTGACCAGGAGCACCAGGAAGGGCAGGACGGTGAAGGCCATGAGCGCCAGCTTCCAGTCCCAGTAGAGCAGGATGACGACGATGCCGACCAGATGCGTCAGCTCCATGATGATCGTCACCAGACCGCCGTTGATCAATTCGCCGATGGCCCCCGTATCGTTGGTCACCCGGGACATGATTTTCCCGGCGGGCCGGCCGTCGAAGAAGCGGAACGACAAGGTCTGCAGGTGGTCGAAGAGCTGCCGACGGATTTCATAGAGAATCCGCTGGCCGGTGTAGTTGACCCGGCGGATCTGAATCCGCTGCAGGAAGAACGAGACGACCCGGATGGCCAGAATGGACAATGCGAAAATATGAATGACGCGCATGTTCTTCTTGACCATGCCTTCGTCGATGGCGTATCGGATCAGCATCGGCTCAAGCAGGCTGAGCAGCATGCCGGCAATGACGACGACGGCCACGACCGACAAGGTCTTCTTGTGGGGCTTCAGGTAGCCAAACATGCGAACCAGGTATTCTTTATTAAAGCCCTTCTCGGACTCTTCTTCATCGGAATCCCATTCAATCTGGCTCATGCGTTCACCTCCCGGCTGGCCGTGCTGGCTATGCTGGCGTTCGGATTTCCGGCAGGGACTCCCGGGTTCCCGACAAGCTCGGGATCGCCGGCCGCATCCTGCTGGAGGCGGTACAGGTTGCGGAAGAAGCCGTCCCGGGCCATCAGCTCCCGGTGCGTTCCCTGTTCGACAATGCGGCCGTCTTCCAGGACGATGATGCGGTCGGCCCGCTGGATGGACGAGAGCCGCTGGGCGACGATGAAGGTCGTGCGGCCCTGCATGACATCGGCTAACGCTTCATGAATGGCCGATTCGGTGGCGGTATCGACGCTCGCCGTCGCTTCGTCGAGCACGAGGATCGGCGGATTGAGCAGCACGGCGCGGGCGAGGGCGACGCGCTGGCGCTGGCCGCCGGAGAGGCCGACGCCCCGCTCGCCGATGATCGTGTCGTAGCCGTTCGGCATCGTCAGGATGAAGTCGTGGATCTGCGCGCGGCGCGCGGCTTCCTCGATCTCTTCCTGAGAGGCGTCCGGACAGCCGAAGGCGATGTTCTCGCGGATAGTGGCGGAGAAGAGGAAGGTCTCCTGCGGCACGATGCCGATGGATTTTCTCAGCTCCTCCAGGTTATAGTCGCGGACATCGACGCCGTCGATGGCGACGGAGCCCTCCGTGACGTCGTAGAAGCGAGCCAGCATCTGGATGAGCGAGCTCTTGCCCGATCCGGTTCCGCCGAGTACGGCGATCGCTTCGCCCGCTCTGACGTTCAGGTTGACGGAATCGAGCACAGCCTTGGCCTGCGCTTCCGGCTCCGGGGACGATGTCGCCAAGGACTCGCCTTCCGGATCGGCTCCCGGGAACGTCGCATCCGGGTCCTTGCGCAAAGCGTAGCGGAAGCTCACGTTCCGGAACTCCACGTTGCCCTTGATCGCCGCTGCGGAGCGTCCTCCGTCCTGCGGAGATTCCACCTCGACCGGTGTGTCGAGAATTTCGAACACGCGCGGCGCGGCCTTGAAGGCCTGCTGCATGACGTTGATGATCCAGCCCATCATATTGAGCGGCCAGATGAGACCCCAGGCGTACCATTGAAACGCCGTCAGGGTGCCGATGGACATCTCGCCGCGGACCACGTAAATGCCGCCGACCCAGTTCATCAGAAGAAACACGGCGCCGCCGAACAAGTTCATCACCGGGAAGGAGTTCGCTTCGAGCTTGGCGCGGTTCATGTTGGTCTCGAAGTTGTCCTCGTTGCGGGAACCGAACTTCTTGCGCTCCAGCTTCTCCTGGGCGAACGCCTTGACCACGCGGATGCCGGCGATGTTCTCCTGCAGGGTGGCCGTCAGCTTGCCCATCTGCTCGCGGATATCGCCCCAGGCGGGACCGACCTTCTTGTTAAATTGGTACAGAACCGCGATGAGCAGCGGAACCGTAACCATGCTGATCAGCGTCACCTTCCAGTTGAGCAGCATCATGACCACGATGGTGCCGACGAAGGTGAGCATGCCGAGGACGAGATTGATGAAGCCGAAGGAGATGAAATTCTTGATCGAATCGATATCGCCGGTCATCCGCGACATGATCTGCCCGGTCTGGGCCTTGTCGTAATACGAGAAGGACAGCTTTTGCAGATGGGCGTACAGCTTTTGACGCATGTCAAAAATGACGTTCTGGCCGACCAGCTCCTGGGTGTAGCCTTGCAGGTAGCTGATTACCGTCTTCATTAATTGTCCGCCTGCCAGGAGCAAGCAGAAGAAAATGACGACCTTCATGCTGCCCTGCTTGATCCCGTTGTCCACGGCAAGCTGCAGGAACCACGGCGAGATCAGGTCGAACGAAACGCCGAGCGTCATCAGCACCAAGGCAAACAGAGCTCGGCCCGCATACGGTTTGACGTAACCGAAGAGGCGCGAATACAGCTTCATGTGGGTCTCCCCCCTTTTTCTTTCTGTTTGTAAGCGAATTCTCTTCAAGCTCAAAGGCATCTTATCATTCCGCTTCGAACGGGGGCAACAGAAAAAACAATAAAAGAAAAAATACCCGCGTTCCCCGATTTTTCGGTTGCCGGGCGAACGTACATTCTGTAAACTGGAGGGGATACCCGAAAAGGGAATGAAGAGGGAAGGCGGCATCCAGCCATGAACCCACTCACCGGCAAAGCGGCGAATATCGCCGAAATGATCGAGACCATCCGCAATACGCCGGAGATCATGAGTCAAGTTACCCACTGGCGGACGATTCCGCCCAAAGCGCCGCGGTACGCCGAGTTTCCGGAAGCGCTCGATCCGGGCATCGCCCAGGTGCTGAGGGGGCGGGGTGTGACCGCCTTATATACGCATCAAGCGTCGGCCTTCGAGGCCGCCGCGCGGGGAGAGCATGTCGTAGCCGTGACGCCGACCGCCTCCGGCAAGACGATGTGCTACAACCTGCCCGTGCTAAATACGGTTCTGAAGGACCCGGAAGCCCGGGCGCTGTATTTGTTCCCGACCAAGGCGCTGGCCCAGGACCAGGTGGCCGAGCTGCTCGAGGTGGTCAACGCGCTCGGCGCGGATATCAAGGCGCACACCTACGACGGCGATACGGCTCCGACGGTGCGGACAGCGATCCGCAATGCCGGGCACATCGTCGTGACCAACCCGGACATGCTGCACTCGGCCATCCTGCCGCATCACACGAAGTGGGTGAAGCTGTTCGAGAATCTCCGCTTCATTGTCATCGACGAGCTGCACTCGTACCGGGGCGTATTCGGCAGCCACGTGGCCAACGTCGTCCGCCGGCTCTTGCGGATCTGCCGGTTCTACGGATCGTCGCCGCAGTTCATCTGCGCCTCGGCGACCATCGAGAACCCCAAGGAGCACGCCGAGCGGCTGACGGGCTGCCCGATGACGCTGGTGGACAACAATGGCGCTCCGACCGGCGAGAAGCATTTTGTCTTCTATAATCCGCCGGTCGTCAACCCGCAGCTCGGCATCCGCAAGAGCAGCGTGCTGGAGACGCGCAAGATCGCCGGCTCGCTCCTGAAGAACGGCGTGCAGACCATCGTCTTCGCCCGCAGCCGCGTGCGCATGGAGATCCTGCTCACCTACCTGCAGGATCTGATCAAGCACGAGCTTGGCCCGAAGACGATCCGCGGCTACCGCGGAGGCTACCTGCCGAAGGAGCGGCGCGAGATCGAGCGCGGGCTGCGCAACGGCGAGATTCAGGGCGTCGTCAGCACGAACGCGCTCGAGTTGGGCATCGACATCGGCCAGCTTCAGGCCTGCGTGCTGAACGGCTACCCGGGCTCGATCGCCAGCACCTGGCAGCAGTCGGGGCGGGCCGGACGGCGGCAGGAAAGCTCGATCACCTTCCTCGTGGCGAGCAGCAACCCGCTCGATCAGTACGTGATCGAGCATCCGGACTTTTTCTTCAACAACCCGCCGGAGCGGGCCCTGATCCATCCGGAGAACCTGATTATTCTGGTGGACCACGTAAAATGCGCTGCGTACGAGCTGCCCTTCGAGGAGGGAGAGACGTTCGGCGGCGAATCGCTGTCCGACATCCTCGAATTCCTGACCGACGAGAAGGTGCTGCACCGGGTGCGCGGCCGCTGGTACTGGATGGAGCAGTCTTTTCCCGCCCACGACATCTCGCTGCGCTCGGCCGCCCAGGAGAACTTCATCATCATCGACACGACGAACGGCAGCCGGGTGCTCGGCGAGGTCGACCGGTTCGGCGCGCCGACGCTTATCCACGAAGAGGCGATCTACATCCACGAGGGCGTCCAGTATCAGGTGGAGAAGCTCGATTGGGAGGAGAAGAAGGCGTATGTCCGGGAGGTGAGCGTGGACTACTTCACGGATGCCTCGCTTGCGGTGCAGCTCAAGGTGCTGCATGTCATGCGCGAGGAAGAGATTGGCGGCATCGAGCGCCAGTACGGCGAGGTCACGGTCAACGCCAAGCCGACGATCTTCAAGAAGCTTCGCCTGCGTACGCATGAGAACATCGGCTCCGGCCCGATCCATCTGCCCGAAGAGGAGCTGCATACCAGCTCCTACTGGATCACCCTGGGCGAGGAGCTGACCGCGAGCATGAGCCCGAACGATGTGCAGTCGGCGCTGCTCGGTCTGTCCAACGTCCTCGTCCATATCGCCCCCCTGTACCTGATGTGCGATCCGCAGGACATTCGGGTGGTCGCCCAGGTCCGGGCGGTCCATAACAAGCTGCCGACGCTGTTCTTCTACGACCGGTATCCCGGCGGTGTGGGGCTCAGCGAGCGGTTGTACGAGGTGCACGGCACTCTGCTGAGGCAGGCGGAGGAGCTGATCTCCCGCTGCGGCTGCCTCAGCGGTTGCCCGGCCTGCGTTGGGCCGATCGAGGAGGTCGGCCTGCTCGGCAAGCAGCAGGCGCTGAAGCTGCTCCGCCGCATGGCGGGCGAGGAACGGCCATGAGCAGCCTGCGCGAGCGGCTGAACCGGCTGAAGGGCGCGGGCGGCAAAGGAGCCGAGGGAACGGCCGAATTGTCGGCGGACGAGCGATCCGCCGCGCGCTCGTCGCTTGACGGCGAGGAGCCGGCTTCGGCCGGAGAGAGCGCGGAGCGTTCCATCGAAGAAGCGGAAGGCCGCGGGCAAGGTGATCGTGGCATAGAAGACAGCAGGATAAGGGATAGCGGGCGGCGAGGCGGCGGGAATGCCGATAGCGCCGATGCTGCGGCGGGAAATTCCGCTCTTCCGCCCGACGCTGCGGATTGGGCCAGGCTGTCTGCGGAATGGGTGGAGACGGAGGCGGGACCGTTCATCCGCAGAACCACGGTGTATCCGCTGAGCCACGGCCACGGAGACCATCGGTTGACAGCGCTTGAAGCTAGGCTCTCCGGGCTTAACGCTTTCGGGGAGCCGGTTGCCGAGGGGCCGGAATCGCTGCTGTTCTTCGACACGGAGACGACCGGACTCGGCCAGGGAGCGGGCAACGTTCCGTTTATGATCGGGCTCGGTTTCTACCGGGAAGCAGAGTTCGTCATCGAGCAGTTGTTCATCCGCAATCCGGCGGAGGAGCTGGCGATGCTCGTCTACTTGAACGGGAAGCTGACCGAGCACACCCATCTGGTGTCCTACAACGGCAAATCGTTCGACTGGCCGCTCGTCCTGAACCGCTTCGTGATGAACCGGATGCGGCCGGGGCGGATTCCGGCGGTCCATCTCGATTTTCTTCATCCCTCCCGCAGTCTGTGGAAGCATACGCTGCCTTCCTGCAAGCTCGGCAAGGTGGAGGAGGAGCGGCTCGGTTTCCATCGGGTGGAGGATGTGCCCGGTTCGCTGGCGCCAACGCTGTACTTCCGGTATTTGGCCGAGCAGGATCCGGAGATCATGCGCGGGGTGTTCGTCCATAACGAATGGGACCTGCTGTCGTTGGCGGGGCTTGCGATTCATTTCGGCGGGCTTCTGCAAGGCGGACTGCCGCATGCGGATACCGTGGCGGAGGAAGAATACCGGCTCGGGCTGTGGCTGGCCAAGATGGGCAAGCTCGCCCTCGCCGAGGAAGCCTTTGAACGGCTGCTCGCCCGGCCTCCCGAGGAAAGCGGGGACTATTGGCACCCGCTTGGCCTCTATTATAAGAAGCAGGGAAAGCTGGACAAAGCGGCGGAGCTGTGGCGAAAAGCGGTGGGAGAGCAGGGCGACAAGGCTTGGACGCCGGTGGAAGCCTTCGTGGAGCTGTCGATGTACCATGAGCACGCGCTTAAAGAGTACTGTACCGCGTTGGCTTACGTAACGGATGCGCAGGCCGCCGCCCAGCGGCGCTTGTCGCTGTCCCGCGCATCCGACAAGCAGCGCGCCGAGCTGGCTGCCCTGGAGAAGCGGGCGGAGCGGCTGAGACGGAAAGTAGCCGCGAAGCAGTCGACAGACCCGCGCCAACGTCCTGCCGCCAAGGCCGGCCGCCCGGCTGCTCGTCCGGCAAGAAGCGGAGGAAAAGCGGCTCCCCCGTGCTATGCGGGAAGCCTGTTCGATTGAACTCTTCGGAGACCGATTCCGAGAAACCGTGCTTTAGCCATGACCGCTTAACGAAGGAACGCCTCCGGCGACGGGGCGTTTTTTTGCTATATCGACGAACAAAAGAAAGCCGGAGAAGAGAGAGGCCGTGAAGAAGCGAAGCGTAAGCCTTTGATTTGGGATGAGTTTCGTTCGGCGGCTATTTTGTAGGCGAATTCCGGTTAAACGGCTCCTTGGCAGGACATACCAAAAAGGACGATAGCCAAGTTCATGAATGTCCGTTAGAAAAGGAGAGCCGATCAAATGCCCGAACTGCCGGAAATGGAGACCTACCGAACGCTGCTGGAGCCGCGAATTGTCGGAAAGCCGATTGCGGATACCGAAGTCACCCGCGAAAAAACGATCAACGTTCCGGTCGGCCGTTGGAAGGAGACGCTGATCGGTTCGTCCGTTCGGCGGATCGAGCGGCGCGGGAAGCATCTGCTGTTTCACCTGCCGGACGATCGGCTGCTGCTGCTTCATCTGATGCTGGGCGGCTGGATGTTCTACGGCTCGCCTTCCGACAAGCCGGACCGAACCGTTCAGGTGAAGCTGAGCTTCGGCGCGGAGGAGCTGTATTTTATCGGCCTGCGGTTGGGTTACCTGCACCTGCTGGACCGGAAGGAAGCCGAGGCCAAGCTGGCCGGACTGGGGCCGAATCCGCTGGAGTTGACCGAGTCCGAGTTCAAGGACCGGCTGAGGAAGCGTCGTGGCACGCTGAAAGCGGCCTTCCTCGACCAAGGGTTTCTGGCGGGGATCGGGAACTGCTATACCGACGAGCTGTGCTTTCATGCCGGAATCCGGCCCGATCGGCGGATTTCCGACTTGCAGGAGGACGAACCCGGCAGCCTCTACCGGTCGATGCAGACCATTCTGCGGCAGGCGATGGCCCACGGAGGGTACATGGAGCACCCCCTCTATTCAGGGGACCATCTGACCGGAGGCTTCAACGACCTCTGTCAAATCTATGACCGCGGCGAAGAACCGTGCCTCCGCTGCGGCGCTTCGATCGTACAAACGGAGCTGGCGGGGCGCAAGCTGTTTTACTGCCCGGTCTGCCAACATTGAGAAGGGGGAACGGAGGATGCCGAGGATCGGCTGCCATATCAGCATACGCCGGGGATACCTGGAGGCTGCCCATTTGGCCAAGCAGCTCGGCGCAGACGCCTTTCAGTATTTTCCCAAGAACCCCCGCAGCCTTTCGGTAAAAGCCTTCAACAAAGCCGATGCGCTTTCCTGCGGCTCGTTCAGCCGGGAGTTCGGGCTCCTGTCCATCGCCCATACTCCCTATCCGGTCAACCTCGCTACGCCGGACGAGCACCTTGCGGAGGTCACCCGTCAGTCTCTGCGAAACGACCTCGAGATCGCCGAGGCCTGCGGCTCGCTCGGAGTGGTGGTGCATTTCGGCAAGGGAAAGTCCGCCGACCCGCTGACCGATTATCGGCGCATTCTCAACCTGCTTGATTCGGTTCTCGCTGATTGGAACGGGAAGACCCAGATTTTAATCGAAAATCAGGCCGGCGACGGAAGCCCGATGGGCACCACGCTTCATGAGCTGACACAAATCCGCTCCCTGTCCGCTTATCCCGACAAAATCGGCTTTTGCTTCGATACGTGCCATGCTTATGCGTCCGGACTCTGGCGTCCGGGGGGCTGGAAGGAGGTGGTCCGCATCGGCAACGAGCTGGGGTATTGGCAGGCGTTGAAGGCCGTCCATTTCAACGATTCCGTCTACCCCAGCGGCTCGCGCAAGGACCGCCACGCCAACCTGGGCCGGGGAACCGTCGGAGTCGAACAGCTTTGCGAGGTCCTTCAGACGCCTGTACTGCGGGAAATTCCCTTTGTCCTGGAGACAGGAGCAGGAGCGGACGGAACGCATCGGGCCGAGATTGCGGAAGCCCGGAGGTGGGCAGAAGCCGCCGTAGAGGACTAGGCGAAGGTTATCGTCGCACCAGGAATTTTTCATCGCAAAATGGCTGGAAATGCTTGTTCGGCCGGGCTACAATGGAGAAATCCGAGAAAAAAAGCCCAATCCGGATAAAGCGAGGGGAAGCCATGAAGCCTGTCATAGAACTGAACGCCATTACCTTCATTCGCTCGGAGCGAACCATTCTGCGGGATATCTCCCTATCCTTGTCGGAAGGAGAGCACTGGGTCATTCTCGGCCGCAACGGCTCGGGAAAAACCACCCTGCTCGAGATGATCAACGGCTACCTGTTTCCTACATCGGGAAGAGTCCGGGTGTTGGGGGAATGGTACGGGGAGACCGATGTGCGGGAGATGCGCAAGCGGATCGGCTACATCAGCCAGGCCTTGTTCGAGAAAATGTCGCTCTCCGATCCCGTTTGGGAAGTGGTGGCAACCGGCGCGTATGCCTTTTTGCGCTTTTATCAGCGGATTCCGGCCGAGGTGAAGGAGAAAGCGCTGGAGCTGATCGAGTTTGTCGGTCTGGCCAAGGTGAAGGATCAGCCGCTCGGGACGCTGTCCCAGGGGGAACGCAAGAAGATCATGCTGGCCCGAACGCTGATGAGCGAACCGGCCGTCCTGATCATGGACGAACCTTGCGCCGGGCTCGATCTGTACGAACGCGAGCGGTTTCTCGCCAATATCGGCGAGCTGCATCGACGTGATCCGAAGCTGCTGATGATTTACGTCACGCACCACGTGGAAGAGATCATGCCCGCCTTCACCCACTGCGCCCTGCTGGACGACGGGGCACTCGTCAAAGCGGGGGAGAAGGAGACGGTGCTTCGCTCCGATACGCTGTCCCAAGCGTTCGGCGTTCCCGTCCGGCTTGATTGGTTCCAGGGAAGGCCGTGGGTGAAAGTGGAATCGCTTGGCGATCTGAACTAATTCATGACATTAAACAAATAATTTAATTGCGTTAATTATCCCTCCTTGCGTTCCCTTTGGGGAATTAAAGATGGACAATATTCCCACATCGACCCTATACTGTGGGACATATCAGTCCGCAAAGGAGGGATATTTGCGTTTTGCAGCAACCGCACATCCGCCAGGAGCCGCTGAAGCCCGGCGACCTGGTGGGCAACCGATACCGCATTCTGTCCGAGATCGGCCGGGGCGGCATGAGCACCGTCTATTTGGCCGAAGATACCCGCTTGCCGGAGAAGGTTTGGGCGCTGAAGGCTTCGCTGCGCCATGCCTGCGACCCGCGCGGCTTCGAGGAGGAAGCCCGGATGCTGTCGCATCTGGAGCATCCCTTTTTGCTCAAGGCGGTCGACTTTTTTCCGCCGGACGAGCGCGGCTACAGCTTCCTCGTGACCGATTACATCAAGGGCAAGACACTGCAGGCCTGCTTCGAGCAGGGGGAGCTGACGGTGCGCCGGGTCATGGAGATCGCCGGGCAGCTTAGCAGCCTGTTCGACTACCTGCACCATCTCGAGCCGAAGCCTGTCATCTACCGGGACTTGAAGCCGGGTAATGTGATGATCGACGAACAGGGTCATGTTCGCTTGATTGACTTCGGCATCGCCCGCAATTACTCTGCCGGCTCCGCGGGGGATACCGTGAGCTTCGGCACCCTGGGCTTCGCATCTCCCGAGCAGTTGGAGCAGGGTACCACCGACGCCCGCAGCGATCTGTATTCCCTCGGGGCCCTGTGCCATTATCTGCTTTATCAAGGGGCGCACTATCGGGGAGGGGAACTCTCCGAAGCCGGGCATGTGCCGCCCGAACTGAGAGCCCTGCTGGTCCGGCTGCTGCAGAGGAATCCGGACCGCCGCTTTCAGACGGCCCGGGAGCTGTCGGCGACGATCGCCGATGTGTTGAACCGGCCGACCGCTTCCGTCGGGGGCGGGCCCGCCGGCTTCCCGGCTTCCCCGGCCGCACCCGCCGCCGCGCAGCTTCGGCGGCAGATGTTGATCGCAGGCAGCCTCTACCCGGGGGCGGGCTCCACCTTCTTCGCGGTGGCTTTGTGCCGGTCGCTGGCGAGCTTGGGCCTCGCCCACACGCTGATCGAGTTTCCCGCCAACGAGCCGGAGCTGTACTCCCTTCTCCACGGGGAAAAGCACGCTCCGCCCCGCTATCGGTCCGTCCAAGAGCTGCTCCAGAGGCAGCTGGGCGACGAGCGAAGACCGTGGCGCGATCGTTTCACCGAGTGGCTGCCGCTCGATCCGGAGCGGCCGGCGGAGGCGGCGGATTCGTTCATCCGCCTGCTGCCCTCGGTCAAGAACGGCATCGCCATTCTGGATCTTTCGTCGAACTGGAGCCATCCGGCGGCCCGGGAATGGATCGCGATGGCCGATGGTATCATCGGCGTGGCGGGCCCGCATCCGGCCAAGCTGGCAGCGCCTTCCTGCCGGAGCCGGGTCCGGCTTCTCGCCGAATGGAAGGAGCAGGGTCGTCCGGTCTATCTGGCCGGTACCCGCGATTCCGGATTCGCCGGGCGCAAGGAGTGGCTGGAGGCCCTTCCCTTCAGTCCTTCCGCCGTGCTTCCCGAGCTGCCGGCCCAAGCGGTCCTTGAGGCCGAATGGAAGGGCAAGCGCGTTCAGGACGATCCCGTGCTCGGCCCCCGGCTGGAGGAAGCGCTGCGGCCGTTGCTCGCAGAGCTGCTGCCGGACGGAGGCGACCGTCGCAGCCGCAAGGGCCTGCGAGGGTGGTTTCGCCGGGCCTGAGCAAAAAAACCATGCCGCCCTCTTGTAATCTCCGGTTGATGTGATATACTCAAACCAATTTCATTCTTCGTGCGGAAGCGCCGCCGATACAGAAGCTTAGGCTCTGTGTTGGCGGCGTTTTTTCTTTTGTCGAACCGGCCGGAAGGAGGCGTTCGAGGTGGAGCATTGGTTTCGCGACCGCTTTAAATTCATGTTTGTGGCTTTGGCGATGGGGGTTGTTCTTACCCAGTACTGGCACTTCGTCTTCTAGTCCATCCTGTGCGGGAAAAGCATGGCTTGAGCTTGGAGCAGATCATCGATCAGGAGGGATACCGCATGCGGCAAATCCGGCTGGGTGTGCTGGATCGGGATTTGGAATATTTGGAGCCGCTGAAGGCTTATTTTCGGAGCAGCGAAGGGGGCGATACGGCGAAGGCTTTTCGGCTCGCGGCGTTTACCCGAAAAGAAGCGCTGGAGGCTTACCACGCGGAGTCGGGCACGCTCGATCTTCTGCTGGTGGGCGGCGGGTTTACCGGCGAGTTGGCAACCTTGGCGGAATTCGCGGCGGTTTGCTGCGACTTTGGCGAAGCCCCGCTCGCTCGGACGGCTGAGCCGGCCCAACGAATTCCGTTCGTCGCCAAGTACCAGCCGCTCGATCAACTGACCGCCGCCTTGCGGACGATCGCCGCCGAACGGCTGAAGGAGGAACCGGGACGCCCGGGACCATCCACTCGGACGGTTGCCGTTTATTCCGCAGCAGGCGGCTGCGGTAAATCGATGGCGGCCTGGAATCTCGCAGCCGGATTGGCGTATTACGGCAGCCGGACCCTGTATGCCAGCCTGGAAGAGTTTCAATCGGAGCATCCGTTTGCGGAAGCGAGCGAAGAAGACCGGTACGGCAGACTGCTCTATTACGCGAAGACGGACCCGAAGAGCTTGTCTACCCGTCTCGGGGCGTTGGTTCAGTCGGACCCCAAGTCCGGGTTGTTCTCCGTCGAGTCCCTCGCGCACAGCGGCGATATCCACTCCTTGACGAGGGAAGAGACTTCCGGCTTGATCGACGGGATGCGCGCTGCCGGCTATCAGTATATCGTGCTGGATCTGCCCGCATCCCTGGATGAACGGGCCGAGGCCGCCTTGCGGAGCAGCGACGCGGTTCTCTGGCTGATTACCGACGATGCGGTTTCGTCCCAGAAGACCGCCAGGGCTATCGTCGAATGGGTCGGCCGGCTCGGCGAGCCGTTCAAGGACCGCATCGTGCTCGGCGTCAACCGGTTCACGGGAGCGCCGGGAATGAGCCAAGAAGCGGCGGCGGGTCTGGTTCCGGCCTTTCGCCTTCCGTATGTGCCGGAATGGAAGAATGTCGCTTCGCCCGCCCAGCTGTTGAACCCGGGCTTCCAGGACCTGCTTGCAGGAGCGGTCCAAGCCTATTTTGCCGAAAAGGAGGAATTCGCCCGTGCTTGAAGCAGCGGCCATGGAGATCCGCGCTCGCATGCTCGGTTTTCTCGAAGGCGGTTCATCCAAGTCGGACGGGGAATTGCGGGAGGCCATCGAAGAAGAAGTGTTTCGTCTCTCCCGGCACAGCCACCTCTCCGCCGACCAGAAGCGGAAACTGGTGGAGCGGGTGTTTCATTCCTTCCGGGGCTTGGACATCCTGCAACCGCTTCTCGAAGATCCGACGATCACCGAGATCATGATCAACAGCCACGAGGAAATCTTCATCGAACGGGCTGGGATCGTCACCCGCTGCGAGGACCGGTTTGAGAGCCGGCAGAAGCTCGAGGATGTCATTCAGGCCGTCGTGGCCAAGGTGAACCGGACGGTGAACGAGAGCAGCCCGATCGTGGATGCCAGGCTCGCCGACGGCTCGCGGGTGAACGTCGTGCTTCCCCCGGTCGCGCTTAAGGGGCCGACGATGACGATCCGGAAGTTCCCGCCGCATCCGATGACCATCGGCGACCTGATCGCCAAGGGTGCGATTACGGCGGAAGCTGCCGAGGATCTGAAGAAGCTGGTGGAGGGCAAGTACAATATTTTTATTGGAGGTGGTACAGGTTCAGGCAAAACGACATTCCTCAATGCGCTTGCCGGTTACATTCCGGCGGACGAACGAATCATCACCATTGAGGATTCCGCGGAGGTTCAAATCCGCAACATTCCCAATCTCGTCGGGTTGGAAACCCGCAACGCGAACACAGAAGGAAGGGGGGAAATCTCCATTCGGGATTTAATCCGGTCCTCTCTCCGGATGCGGCCGAACCGCATCCTGGTGGGGGAGGTCCGGGGAGCGGAAGCGCTCGACATGCTGTCGGCCATGAACACCGGCCACGAAGGCAGCATCAGTACGGGGCACGCCAACTCTTCGGCGGATATGCTGAGCCGCCTGGAGACCATGGTGCTGAGCGGCGCGGAGCTCCCGCTCGCCGTGGTCCGCAAGCAGATTGCCTCCGCTTTGGATATCTTGATTCACTTGAGCCGCATGCGGGACAAATCGCGCAGGGTTACCGAGATTCACGAGGTCCTCGGAGTCGAGGACGGAGAAATCCGCTTGAATCCGCTGTACCTGTACGAAGAAGTTTCGGGAAAACCTCCCGGGCTCGTCCGTACCGGCAATCCGCTTGTATACGCGCGCAAGCTTGAATTCGCCGGGACGTCTTTCTCCGAAGGGAGGATGGACGTAGGGTGAAGCTTGCCATGGGCTTATTGGTTCTTTGCATTTTGCTGTTGGGCGGGCGGGTCGCGGCTGGCCGGCTGAAGGGAAGAGGAGCTGCCGCCAAGCCCGAGGAAGCAGCGGCGGCGGTGGAGATGCCGGACATTTCCGCAAAAACCGAAGGAACGCCGGCATCCGGCGAATGGGATTACCGCAGCTACCGGCTGACGCGCAAGGAATACGCCTTGTCGTGGATGGGAGCCGGGCTTGCCGCCTCGCTGCTGGCCATGCTGTTCTATCATAGCTGGCTCGCGGCCGCGGCATTCTTCTTCGCGGGGTTGTTGTATCCCAAGCGACGGGCGGTTCAAGTCGCCAGGAAGCGGCGCGAAGAATTGAACATGCAGTTCAAGCAAGCCTTGTATTCCTTGTCTTCCCTGCTGTCGGCCGGCCAATCGGTCGAGAATGCTTTCCGCAGCGTATCCCGCGATCTGCTGTTGATTTATCCTCACCCCGACACCCCCATTATCCGGGAGATGGAGCGGGTCGTTCGCCGGATGGACCACGGCATTACCGTCGAGGAGGCGCTTCGCGATTTCGCCGAGCGCAGCGGCTTGGAGGATGTGGTGAATTTCGCCGGAGTATTTGCGGTCAGCAAACGCACCGGCGGCAATCTGGTGGAGGTCGTCCGCCGAACCTCGCAAATCATCGCGGAGAAAATCGAGGTCAAGCAGGAGATCGCCGTGATGATGGCCCAGAAGAAATTCGAATCGCGCATCTTGAGCTGCGCTCCGTTGGTGATTGTGGCTTTTCTGTCCCTCAGCTCTCCCGATTACATGCAGCCGTTATACGGCAACCCGAGGGGGATCGCCATCATGACCGTAAGTCTGGCGGCGCTGCTCTTTTGCTTCTGGATCAGTCAGAAGTGGATGAACCTGGACATCTAATCGCGCAAGGAAGAAGGGGGTACCCGTTGGCTTCGAAAACGCTATGGGACCGACTCGCACCGGCAACCGAGCGAATCATGCGGATGCTTAAGGTCGAGTCTCGCTTTCCCTCTCTGTATACGAAAATTCAGTTGGCTTTCCTTCAGTTGGAAGGACCCGAGCCCGGCAGAGACCGGGCGCACGAGTTTATCCGGGATGCCCTATCCAAGACCTTAATTTCTATGCTGCTGGCCGCCGGTTTTGGAGCCGCTTTGGGCGACAGCGCTCTGCTTGCCGGTGCGCTGCTGCTGGCCTGCACGCTCCCCATCGTGCTGTATCTTCAATTGAACAAACGGATTGAGGCGAAGAAGCGGTGTGTGATCACCGAGCTTCCCGAACTGCTGAACCAGGTCGTGCTGCTCGTGAATGCGGGGGAAACGGTACAGCAGGCATTAATGAAGGGCTTCGGCCGGATCGGCGACGACCCTTCAGAGCAATCCCCTCTCGATAGAGAGCTTGTCCGGCTTCGGCAGGACATGGAGAATCAGGTTTCGCTGCCCATCGCTCTGGAGAATTTCAGCAAGCGGTGCGGCGTTCAGGAGGTTTCGCTCTTCAGCAATACGATTCTTCTGAACTATCGGCGGGGCGGAGACGAATTCGTAACCAGCCTGAGGGAGCTGAATCGGAGCCTATGGGAGCGAAGGAAGGCGCAAGCGAAGACGATGGGAGAAGAGGCTTCGTCGAAGCTGGTGTTTCCCATGGTGCTTATCTTCCTGATCGTGACCGTCATCGTCGCCGCGCCTGCGGTAGTTATGATGCAATTCTAATGAAACGAGGGATTTGACGATGAAAAAGATGCTGTCGGCATTTTGGAAGAATGAAGAGGGCTTGGGCACGCTCGAGCTGCTGCTTATCCTGGCGGTTCTGGTTCTGATCGCCATCGCGTTCCGCAAGTGGATTGTTAAGTGGGTTAATAAAATCTTTGATGATACGAATACGGAGATCTTCAAAAATACCGATAATCCGAGTACTCCAGCTCCTTCAGGAAAATAATTTTGCAATTTGCATGGGAGAACCGCCTATGAAGAATCTCCTTGCCCGTCCGAGAGCCTTGCTTCGTTCCAACACCGAAACCTTCCTGAATAAACAAGAGGGAAGCGTGACGCTGGAAGCCGCTATGGTCTATCCGCTCATCCTGCTGCTGACCTTCCTGCTGTTGTTCATCGCGCTGTCCGTCTGGAGAACGTCGGAGCTGGAGCTTCGGGCGGATGCGGCAGCCGAGCGGGCGGCCTTCAATTGGGACAATTCCTATCGCGATCCGGTAACCGGGGCTTATCCGGTCCCTGAAAGGGATGGGTTGTACTGGAGGCTGTCGCTCGGGGAGATTTCGTCGTTATTCCGCTTATCCGGCAACTCCTCCGGCAAGCTGGCCGTTCCGGCGTCAGGTAACGGAGGATTGACCCTTAACCAGCGGAAGCTGTACGTGCAGGCCAAGACCTTGTCGGCGGACATCGGCGGGGAACTGACCTATCGGAGTTCCCTGTTGGAGAGAAGCGTTCAGGCGGACTTGCATCGGGATGCCGGTATCCCGAGCTTCCTCGTAAGCTTGATGCCAGACAGGCAGACGCGGGGGGCGGCGGTATCGTATATCGCGGAGCCTGCCGAGTTCCTGCGCAATCTGGATTTGCTGACCGGTTACGCCTCACGGCTCCGCGACTACCTGAGCAAGAAGGACGAGGTTGGCTCCCTGGACGCCTTTTCGGAAGATAAACCGGCCCCCTATATAGACGAGGAAAATGATGCGAAGATCTATATTCAAGAGTTGGTGAACGGAAAGCCTAAAGTTATTAAGACTTATCCAATTGGAACTGAACGTAGGTATGATGCTATTGACTCGGATGGAATTGCTCACGATGCCAAATATAATTTAAGGAAGGAGTTGGCATTGGAAGAAATTAAAAAGGACGTTGAGCTGATCAAGCGGGGAGAAATCAAAGGCTGCGTCTGGCATTTTTTCCAGATCAAACGAAACAACAAAGGTGCCGATCTGACTCCTTCCCTGCGTGCAGAACTAGAGAAGAACGGCATTACCGTCGTCATCCATCAATTGTAAAGGGGGAGATCGGTATGCGGCGGAGGTTAAAGCGGCTGTTCGTCAAGGAGGACGGTTCGGTATCGGTCTATCTGATCGCGATTCTGCTTCCGGTCTTCCTCTTTCACGCCGTTCTCATCGACCTGGTTCGCTATGAATTGGCGGAACGGCAGACGGAGCGGGCGGTCAAGGCGGCCGCTCGTTCGGTCATGTCGGAATACGAGACTCCCTTGAGAGAGTATGGGTTGTTTGGCCGGGACGACGATACAGCCGAGATGAACGAGCTGTTTGCTTCCATTTTGGAACGGAATTTCGTCGCGAAGGACCGGCAGACGGGTTTCGCCTACCTCGACATCGCCTATCAAGCGGGCAGCGGTTCCGTCTCGCCCCTCTACAGCTTGGGGAATCAACAGATTCTTCGCGACCAGGTCAATGAGGACATGAAGTATCAAGCCCCGATTGAATTTGCTTTGGGACTGGTGGACAAATTCCGCAAGCCCGGTTCCCTGGAAGGGATGGATTCCGCTTCCGAGCTGTATGACCATTCCACCGATCTGGAGAAGCGCTGGGAGGAACTGAACAACCAACTGGACAAGTGCTGGAAGCAAGCCCGTGAGCTTAGCGAAAAAGCCAAGAGCACTGCCGCCGGTTACGAAAGCAAGCTGGAGGAATTGAAGGCGCTCTCCGATAAAACCGGCCTGACGACGGCAGTAGAGGTAGAGAAGTCGATTTCGGAAATCGGGCAATCGATTACGGCGGCTCAGAATTCGCTTACAAGCTTGGCGATCTCGATGCAGCAGCAGCAAAGTTCGCTTACCGAGCTAAAGAAGCACGCCAAACAAAATGCCGCGAAAATTAAAGAGCTGCAAAGCTCCATCGCAGCGCTCGATAGTCAGATGTCCGAGCTGCGGTCCTCCTTGAACGAATTGGATCGCCGGAAAGAGAGCGCACAGCAGCTGCTTAAGGACCTGGCGGACTATGCGGTTAAAGCGGCAGCCTCCCGTTCGGAGATGGAGCGCGACCAAACCGAGCTGACCCGACTTGGACGGGAGCTCAATCAGGAAATCGGAATCGCCCAGAATCTGAACACTTCGCTGCGCAAAGAAAAGGAGCGCTTAATCGCGGAGACCGCAGGAGACAGTACCGCTTCAAGGATCTATCAAGCGGTTCCGGTGCTGTCGGACGATTATTTCATGCATTACCAGATCGACAGCGGCAAGGCGGTGTCCTCTTTCTCGGCGCTGGCGATTCACTGGAAAGCAGCCGCGTTCTTCACAGGGGCTGACTACGACTCGCTCAAAACAGCGCGCGAAGAAGTAGCGAAGCTGGCCGACCAGTTCATCGCCAGGCAGGAACCGCTGGAGACGGCCCGCATGGCCAAGCGTAAGAATCAAACCGAGCAGCAGAAGAACGCGGAATCCGACCTAAAAAAGCTGCTTAGCGGGTCCTCCTCCATCGCCGGTACCTGTACCGATACGAACAGTGAAGCTTACCGGCGCCTAAGCGGAACCGGCGACAATGGGGATGCCGGCTTATACGGCAAATACATGCGGCTGAACCAGGCCGGCTCAATCGAGGAAGGAACCGGCGGTTTGCAGAGTGCGGACGACTCGACAGCCCGGACGAATATCAAGAAGGCGCTCTCCTTCGGCAAGCGGGTACAGAATTTATTGGCAAGCGCCCGGGGGGAGCTTTATCTGAATGAGTATGCGATGCAGCGGTTCTCCTACCGAACCGCGGATCTAAGCTCGTACGCCAACCGACCCTTGGCCGGTCAGGAAGGGGAGTACATCCTCTACGGCTTTAACTCCTGCCAAAAGAACAATGCCGCGGCTTACGGAGAGATGTATCTGCTTCTGTTCGGCATCCGCACCACCGAGGCGATGCTCGATCCGAAGAACGAACTGCTGAACGTCGGCTCGCCCCTCTTGGTCCTGCTGGTGGCGGCCGTGGAGGGAGCCGGACAAGCGGTTCGGGATATGGAGAAGCTGACGGACGGAAAAGCCATTCCGCTTATCAAGAAAATGCCCGCGGTGACAGTGACGTATGCGGATTTTCTGCGGCTGTTCTTCCTGCTGCACAGCAGCGACAAGAAGATGATGGCGAGGATACAAGGACTGATCGAGCTGAATACCGGACTGGATTTGGCCCATCAAACGACTTACGTAAAGGCGACCGCGCAGTCCTCCTTTAGGCTGTGGTTCTTGCCGAAGGTGGCAGCGACATTGGGCAAGGCTTGGAAGGGAGCGCCCGGCGGGCTCTTTCAGGTCGAAGCGGCGGCGGTGATGACGTATTAAACGGAAACGTTCGACCGGGCAACGGTCTTTTCTCGGCGGCACTCAGGGCAGCTTGACGCTGGAGGCGGCCATTCTGCTGCCGTTCTTCCTTGCCTTTCTGTTGGCTCTTCATGCCTTGCTCCGTCTCTCGATCGTCGAAATCAAGGTGCAAGGAGCCGCTTCCGAAACGGTCAAGGAAGTGTCCACACATTACGCTCCGATTGATCGCCTCTATGCCGAAGCCAAGCAAGCCTTGGGCGGAACGAAGACGGTGCAGGTGCTGAACTCCGTCATCGGCCAAATCCAATCGGCGCGCCAAGCGGCCATTCAAGCGGAGGAAGGCGCACAGAATTACGCCGCTTTGATTCCCGAGCCGCTGCTTGAACTGGTGGAATGGGAGCGGAATAGCCGGATGGAGCTGGAAGCCAGGGGACAGGCGGCGGCCGACGGAATTGTGCAGGAATACGTGGACCCGGTGTTAAACGCTGCGTTCAAGCCTATCGTCTGGCATTATGCGGACAATCGAGTGCTGCAAAAGGACCGTTTCCGCATTACCAAGGTCACTCTGCCCGATCTGAACGCGGACAAGGAGCCCTGGTTCGGCGTAAGCGTGGAATACGAGTACCGGCTGCCCATCCCGTTCTTGACCAAGACCATTACCATTCGCAAGAGCGCGATGGAACGGGCCTGGGTTGGCAAGCGGGAGTAACAACCGAACCGCATCGGATATGAGGATTTTTGCAAGTGCCAGGCAACAACGGAATCGGGGAGGAAAAACATGAGTTGGATTTTGCTGGGGGCGCTTGTCATGGCGGCCGCATACACCGATCTGCGCGGCAGCCGGATACCCAATGGGGTTACCCTGTCGGGGGCGGGGGCCGGAATTCTCCTTCAAGGAATCAGCGGAGGCTTGCATGGGGCGGGAAGCTCGCTCCTGGGACTTGCTGTCGGCTTTGTTCCGCTGTTCCTGCTGTATCTGATCGGTGCGCTTGGCGGAGGAGACGTGAAGCTGTTTGCGGCGATCGGAGCCATTTCGGGAGGAGCGTTTGCACTGAACTGCGCTATCTACGCTCTGCTCATCGCCGGACTCATCGGAATCGGCATCCTCGCGGCCAAGAAACTTCTGCGGCCCGGCTTGAAGCGGATCGGCTATTCCATCCTGTCGATGGTCCGGTTGGGAGACTTCCAAGTGTTAACCTCCGCCGGGCAGAAGAATATGCTGAGGTTTCCTTTTATGTATGCCGTTCTTCCGGCGGTCTTGCTGATGATTGTCGACCAATTGGCGGGAAAGGGGTGGAGCGTTCTATGAACGAGCTTCACGGGTTGATCTGGGATCAGGTGGAGAGGAACGGGCACTCGCTCGTGCTGCGGCAAGCGGAGCGTCCCTTGACGGCAGCCGACCTGAACTCAACGGAGCGGAAAATGCTCGAGCTGAGCCCGATTCAAGGCTTGCTGCCCTTCTCAGCGGAAGAACAGGACCTCGAAATCGCGCTTTTCTACAATTATACGGCCAAAAGACCCTTGTCCCAGGAGCTGCGCTTTCACCCGCTGCGGGCGGACGAAATGGCCCGGCTGCTAATCGACATCGTGTTCATTCTGGATCATTCGCTGGCTTACCTGCTGCAGGCTCACCGTTTCGTGCTGGAGCCGGACCACATTTATGCCGATGGGGAAATCCGCAGCCTGGAACTGGTTTATCTGCCGCTCTCCCGCATGGACGGGGAGCCCGACCTGACAACCCGCTGGAACCGATTGGTGCGGTCGCTTATCTCCATAAGCGGCGAGCTGGAAGGACCAATTGCAAAAGCCCTTCACGGACTGCTGGAACGGGAGGCTCCGCCCGCCGAGTACAAACAAAAGCTGCTCGCGGCGCTGCAAGCGTCGAGGATGGCGGAATCTGCCGGGTTGACAGATTCCGCCGGGGCGCCGGAGCCGGGCGTCCTTCGCGAAATGTCTCAGGCCGGTACCAACTCCGAGTCGGCATCTCTCCACCAATCGCGCCGTCCTGCGGGCATTGCAGCGTCCCCCGTCTTCGATCCCTCCCGTTCGCCGGAATCGGGCAAGCTCCACCCGGCTCCAGCCGGATCGGAAGAGAAGCCGCCTGCGTCGGGAAAGACGCCTGCGTCAGGGAAGGGAGACCCGGGCTCCTCTCCGTCTGAAACGCCGTCGAGAGCCAAGCTGTCGGACCGCACTTTGTTGACGCTGGCCCTTCCGCTACTCGCCGGCTGGGGAGCTTATGCTTGGCTGTTATCGGAAACGGCGCTCTATATCGCGGCAGGGCTCACCGTGTTCGTCGCATCCGTCGGCTATCATCTGATGCGCAAGCCGCAATCGGCGGAGGCGAACGAAGCTTTCGAAGCGGCGAACAGCCCCGTACGTCCAGGAAACCGCATACTGCAGCCTTCTCCGGCGGTCTTCACGACACCTCTGACGCCGCCTGCGCTGCACCCGGAAATCGATTCGGATCTCTCCGAGCGAACCGTACTGCTGTCCGACCCGAATGCCACGGTGCTGCTGAAGAAACCGGCTGCCATTGCAGAGGCGGAGCCCGATCCGTTTCTGGAGAGCAAGGAAGGCGAGCGTCAGTCGATCCGATTATCCATTCCGGATAAAGGCCTTCTAATCGGCCGCGATTCGCCCGAATGGCCTGCGGCGAGCGGAGAGCTTCGGGAATTGTCCCGCCAGCATTGCGAGGTCATCCGAACGGGACGGGACTGCTTCATACGGGACTTGGGGTCCAAGAATGGAACACAGCTTAACGGTACCGCGCTCATTCCTTTTAAAGAATATCCCTTAACGCAAGGAGACTGCCTGGAGCTGGCCGGAATTGTCCTGTTCTTTCGGGGGTAAGGATTTGATTGTGTACAAGGAAGTGGTATACTACTGATGAGAGTTCAAAGCTTGCCGATGCCTCGATAGGCAAAGCGACGACGAAAGGAGCTGCTCACAGTGATCACTCACCTTGTTTTTTTTCGCTTGAAGGATACGAGCCCGGAAGGCTTAGCGCGAACCCGCGGCGTTCTGCTCGACATGGAAGGGAAGATTCCCGACCTGCTGGAGCTGGAAGCCGGAATCAACGTCATTCCCCAAGGCCGAGCTTACGATATAGCGCTGGTTACCAAGTTCCCGACCCGGGAAGCGCTGGATGCTTATCAGGTTCACCCGGAGCACCAGAAGGTATTGGCGTATATGAAAGAAGCGCTGAGAGAGCCCTCCGTCTCCGTCGATTATGAATCGGAACCGAAGGATCTCTAGCAGAGCGGGGAGTTGTTGATTCGACGGGATGCGGGAAGATGTGACACCCTTCCTTGACAAATCTGCCAAAAAAGGCTGTCTGGCTGTCGAATCGCGGTTTCGGATCATTTTCGATTGTCCCAAAAAGTTTGCCCACTATTGTACATACAATTGACGTGGCGGTCAACTTCATATATCATAGATACTGAAGTTTTTTTAGTGAAGAATTTCATCTCATTATGGGGGCTAACATGTGTCGATAAGGGAGTGAAACGCCATGGCTTCGGAAAAGCGGAAGAAGCTGAGAATGGATATGCTGGATGAGCTTTATCAATTCCACCTTACCGAGAAAGGGAAGAAGGCGCTCATTCCGGGAAACCTCGAGGATCGGGATCCGGAGAAGTTTTTCGCGCTGGAGTACCTGGCTGATAAAGGACTCATTCGGTTCAAAGCGGAGAATGGTCAGTTAGTCGCTAAAATCACCCAATTCGGGATTAACCTGGTTAAGACCCCGATGATGGGCAATGCTTTACCGACTGCTTGAACAATAGAGCCCGGTGAACGGGGCCGGCCGGCTCGGCCTCCTTCCCCGGACAATAAAAGAGGTCACGCAGTGTAGTCCCTCTCGGGGGCGCTACACTGTTTTGCTGTATGCGGGTCATCATGGGGCGGCGCCATCGCCGCGAAGGAGCGGAATCGATGAAGAATCGGATCAATCAAGCTTATGTCAAGACAGTGCTGGAGGACCTGCTGGCCATTCCCAGTCCGACGGGATATGCTCATCGCGCCATCGGGAAAGTTCGGGAGGAAGCGGAAAAGCTGGGAGTCGCCTTCGAAACCACACCGAAGGGAATGGGCATCCTCACCGTTCCGGGGAAAGGCGAGGAAGTGCTGGGCCTGACCGGGCATGTGGATACCCTGGGAGCGATGGTTCGCTCGATCAAGTCGAACGGCCGGCTTCGGCTGACCTCCTTGGGCGGCTTCATGATGAACTCGATCGAAGGCGAATACGTGCAGGTTCATACCCGCGAAGGGAAGGTTGTAACCGGCACCATTCTCACCAAACACCCGTCGGTTCACGTCTATGCCGACGCCCGCGATCAAAAGCGCGAGGAAGCCAACATGGAGGTCCGCCTGGATGCGGACGTGTCTAGCCGCGAGGATGTGCAGAAGCTCGGCATCCGCGTCGGCGACATCATCTCGTTCAATCCGCGCACGGAGTGGCAGAACGGCTATCTCAAGTCCCGCCACTTGGACGACAAGGCCGGTGTAGCCTGCTTGCTCGGGCTGCTCGAGCTGTTGAAGCGGGAGGGCCTGACTCCACAGAAAACCTTGAAGGTATGCATTACGACTTACGAAGAAGTAGGCCACGGCGCTTCTTATATGCCGGAGGAGATCCGCGAGCTGCTCGCCGTGGACATGGGCGCGATGGGCGACGACCTGTCCTGTACGGAGAAGGACGTCTCGATCTGCGCCAAGGATTCATCCGGGCCTTACGACTATGAGATGACCTCGAAGCTGATCCGGCTGGCGGAACGCGACGGCCTTTCCTTTGCCGTCGATATCTACCCGAGCTACAGCTCCGACGCATCGGCCGCTCTCCGAGGTGGCAGCAACCTGCGCGCGGCGCTGATCGGCCCGGGCGTCCATGCCTCCCACAGCATGGAGCGCACGCATGAGGAAGCCTTGTGGAATACGATTGCGCTGCTTGCGGCGTATATAACGGAGTGAGCCGATGAGCGTGCTGAACATTGAGCAATTCACCAAGAGCTACGGGGAAAAGGTGCTGTTCGATTCCATCTCCTTCTCCATTGGAGACAAACAGCGCGTCGGCCTGATCGGCGTGAACGGAACCGGCAAGTCCTCGCTGCTTCGGGCGATCGCCGGACTGGAGCCGCCGGACGGCGGCAGGGCCCTGCACGCCAAGGATTACCGGATCGAATACCTCGCCCAGACGCCGGAATTCGCCCCCGGCATCACCGTCCTGGAACACGTGTTCCGCGGCGACAATCCCTTGATGCGCACGCTCCGCGAGTATGAAGCGGCGCTCGCGGAGCTGGAGAGCGATCCGGCGAATACCCGGAAGCAGGAAAAGCTGTTCGCCGTCCAGCAGCGGATGGACACGGAGAAGGCCTGGGAAGCGGAAGCCCAGGCGAAGACGATTCTCGGCAAGCTCGGCATCCGCGAGTACGGCAAGGAAGTGGCGGCGCTGTCGGGCGGACAGCGCAAGCGGGTCGCCCTCGCGAGCGCCCTCATCCATCCGGCCGACCTGCTGCTGCTGGACGAACCGACCAACCACATCGACAACGAGACCGTTCAGTGGCTGGAGGAAGAGCTCGGGCGATACCGGGGAGCCCTGCTCCTGGTGACCCACGACCGCTACTTCCTCGACCGGGTCACCAACCGCATCTTCGAGCTGCACCGCGGCAAGCTGTTCGTCTACGAAGGCAATTATTCCGTCTTCCTGGAGAAGAAAGCGGAACGCGAGGAGCAGGAAGCGTCGTCGGAGGCCAAACGGCAGAATCTCTTGCGCCGCGAGCTGGAATGGCTGAAGCGGGGAGCGAAGGCCCGGACCACCAAGCAGAAGGCGCGGATCGACCGGGCCGAAGAGCTGCGCGACCGCAAGACCGAACGGCCGGACGAGGCGGTGGATTTTGCTCTCGCCGGGAGCCGGTTGGGCAAGAAGGTCGTCGAGCTGAACGAAGTCGGCAAACGCATCGGCGACCGCATGCTGGTGAAGGATTTCACGCATATCGTACTGCCCGGCGAGCGCATCGGCATCGTCGGACCGAACGGCAGCGGCAAGACGACACTGTTGAATCTCATCGCCGGCCGGCTCGCGCCCGACGAAGGAACAGTCGATACCGGTTCGACGGTCAAGCTCGCGTTTTACACCCAGGAAAATGAAGAGCTTGACGGAAGCCTCCGCGTCATTGAATATATAAAGGAAGCGGCCGAGGTCATCCATACGGCGGACGGAGAGACGATTACGGCTTCGCAGATGCTGGAGCGCTTCCTGTTTCCCGGGCCGCAGCAGTGGACGCCGATCTCCCGGTTGTCCGGCGGAGAGAAGCGCCGGTTGTACCTGCTCCGCACCCTGATGGGGGAACCGAATGTTCTGCTGCTGGATGAACCGACCAACGATCTGGACATTCAAACCCTGTCGGTGCTGGAGGACTACCTCGATCACTTTCCCGGTGCGGTGCTGTCGGTCTCCCATGACCGGTATTTCCTCGACCGGACGGCGGACCGGCTGTTCGTATTCGACGGCAAGGGCGGAATCCGCAAGTTCGAGGGCAATTACAGCGAGTACCTGGAAGCGTCCGCCCGCGAACAGCAAACGGCCGCTTCGGCTCCGTCTTCGGCCGCGGTCTCTGCGGCCGGGCAGTCCGATACCCGCAGCCGCCACGACAAGCCGCGCAAGCTCTCGTACAAGGACCAGAAGGAATGGGACGAGATCGAAGACCGGATAGCCGCGCTGGAGGAGAAGAGCGCCGAGCTGAAGCGGCAGATCGAAGCCTCCGGCAGCGATTACGACAAGGTGCGGGACCTCTTCGAAGAGGACCGCAAGACCACCGAAGAGCTGGATCGGGCGATGGAGCGCTGGACCGAGCTGTCCGAGCTGATCGAGCAGCTGTCCAACCCCTGACGACCCAAGCAATAGCAAATTCATTCTATTAAAGGCGGTATGTAAATTGATCAGTACAAATGGAATTACCCTCCGATACGGAAGCCGCGCCCTCTTCGAGGACGTCAATATCAAGTTTACTCCCGGCAACTGCTACGGCCTTATCGGAGCCAACGGAGCGGGCAAATCGACCTTCCTGAAGATCCTCTCCGGAGAGATCGAGCCTTCGCGCGGAGATGTCAGCATCACCCCGGGCGAACGGATGGCCGTGCTTAAGCAGAACCATTTTGAGTATGACGAATTCCCGGTCCTGAAGACGGTTATCATGGGCCATGCCAAGCTGTATGCGATTATGGAGGAAAAGGACGCGATCTACGCGAAGTCCGATTTCTCCGACGAGGACGGCATGCGGGCAGCCGAGCTGGAAGGCGACTTCGCCGACCTGAACGGCTGGGAAGCGGAAGCCGATGCGGCGGAGCTCCTGATCGGCCTAGGCATTCCGAAGCCGATGCACGACAAGCTGATGAAGGAGCTGGACGGCAACGAGAAGGTGCGCGTGCTGCTCGCCCAAGCGCTGTTCGGCAACCCGAACATCCTGCTGCTCGACGAACCGACGAACCACTTGGACCTGGAATCGATCAACTGGCTGGAAAGCTTCCTCGCCAAGTTTGAAGGCACCGTCATCGTGGTCTCCCATGACCGCCACTTCTTGAACCAGGTCTGCACGCACATTGCCGACATCGACTTCGGCAAGATTCAATTATATGTCGGCAACTACGATTTCTGGTACGAGTCGAGCCAATTGGCCACTCGCCTGATCTCGGACAAGAACAAGAAGATCGAGGAAAAGCGCAAGGAGCTGGAAGAGTTCATCCGCCGCTTCAGCGCGAACGCCTCCAAATCGAAGCAGGCGACCTCCCGCAAGAAGCAGTTGGAGAAGCTCACGCTGGAAGACATCCGGCCGTCCAACCGCAAGTATCCGTTCATCAACTTCAAGCCCGAGCGCGAAGCCGGCAAGCAGATTCTCACCGTCGAAAACCTGACCAAGACGATCGACGGCGTGAAGGTGCTCGACAACGTCAGCTTTGTGCTGAACAAGGGCGACAAGGTCGTGCTGGCCGGTCCGGACGGCATCGCCAAGACGACGCTGTTCCAGATCCTGACGGGCGAGCTGGAAGCCGACAGCGGCAGCTTCTCCTGGGGCGTGACCACGACGCAGGCTTACTTCCCGAAGGAAAACTCGAAGTATTTCGACGGCGTCGAGATGAGCCTGGTGGACTGGCTGCGCCAATACTCCAAGGAGCAGGATGAGCAGTTCATCCGCGGCTACCTCGGCCGCATGCTCTTCTCCGGAGAAGAAGCGGTGAAGAAGGCGAGCGTCCTGTCGGGAGGAGAGAAGGTCCGCTGCATGTTCGCGCGAATGATGCTCACCGGCTCGAACGTCCTGTTGTTTGACGAGCCGACCAACCACTTGGACCTGGAATCGATCACCTCGCTCAACAACGGCTTGTCCGATTTCGACGGAACGCTGATGATCGTCTCCCATGACCATCAATTGCTGCAAACCGTCGGCAACCGGGTTATCGAGATTACCCCGAAGGGAATCATCGACCGGCTGTCTTCCTTCGACGAGTACCTGGAAAATCCCGATGTGCTCAAGCTGCGGGAAGAGTACTACGCGTAAGCAAGCAGAACTGGATACACGGAAAAACGCCTGCCCTCCAAAAAGGAGAGCAGGCGTTTTTAGGTTCGCTTGGGTTTCGTCCTCCCTGAAGGGAGATTGACGCACAAGGAGAATATGATATAATAAATATTCGAATAAATTATAAAATTATATTGTATCATATTTCAAATGAAATGTCAACAGTATTTTTCTGGGCTTCCGAAATGATTGTACCAAAACCGCAACGATAAGCTTCTCCCAAACCCGCAAGCCCATGGCGAAAGGAAGGATATGCGTGAAACTTTCCCTGATCTGGAACGGACTCAACGCCGCCGCCGAGGAAGAGCAAGTCCGCGAGCTTCTCCGTCTGGGAAGCCGCGAAGGAACTTCCACCATCCTACTCACGGCAGAGGAAGCTCGTCTGTTGCTTGCGGCACGACGCCGGTCTCTTGCCGCTTACGGCCGGGTGGAGCTGGATATTCGGCCGCTCAAGCAGCTGCTGCGCGCCTTTGGCGGTTCGCCGTATCTGGAGAAGAACAGCCCGGGCTCAACCCTGCCAGAACTGCTGGAGCTGTTCTATTATGCGCGCAACGAGACGGAAGACCGGCTCAGCGATGACCGATTGCTGGAGCTTCTTCGCCACTGGTATGACGGTGTGTGCCAGGGGTCGATCGAGCTGCTGCGCGACCGAGTGGAGCTATATGCGGGAAAGCTGCGGCTGGAGCTTGCGCGAAGAGAAGCGGAGGGAGAAGAATGAACCAACTGATAAGGCAGGAAGAATCGGACTTGCCGCTCACCTTTGCCGAGCTGTGTGAGCAGGAACCGGAAGCACATTCCGTACTGAACGCCTTGGTCAATATGGCGCTCCGAACCGGCCGTATGAGCGAGTCGGAGGCGGCGGCGATTCAAGCCGCGCTGATGCCCGTCCTGGGCGAACTTATTCGGCGGTACACGGGCGGTCGAAGCTCTTCGGTTCCGGCCGAGACGGCTCAGACGCTGCTGGGTTCGCTCCTCTATGCGATCGACGCATGTCTTACGGAGCAGAGCGGACCGGAAACCGCGCTGGCCCTCCTGCGAAGGACGCCGTTCAGGGACTTGCATGAACGCGGGATATCCCGGGTGAAAAATGACCTAGATGAGACGAAGCGCCTCTACCTGGAAGTAAGCCGGAGGCGGCTGGAGTTGCCTGTCGATGCATATCGGCTGACCCTGGACGAAGCGCTGCCGCTGTTCTTCCGGAAATACGATCCCGTCTTCGATGCGGGGAACACGATGGCGAGCATCGATTATCCCTTGGCGCTGGACGTGTCCGGATTGAGCGGGGTCTATTACATTCGGGGCTACCTGCAACGATTGGAGCTGGAAACGCGGTTTTGCCGCCGGTTCGCTCCGGACGAACGGCTCGCGCTTCTGGCCGGATACGGCCGTATGGGACGGTTCGATTACCGGCTGGAGCTGTTTAACCTGTTCGAGCTGATGCTCGGGCAGAGGATCGCCGGATACCTCTGCGGCACTCCGAGGGAGAAGCTGCTTCTGCCGCCGGAAAAGCTCGACGGGCTTAAGCGGCGTTGGTCGGGTTCCACCGCCGCCCCTATCCGGGACGAGGTTCTATCGGCCGTGGAGGCCATCCGCTGCGAACTGAGCCGGCAGGACTCCGACCTTGCGGCTTATGCCGCCGCCTGCGGCCGGGAGCTGGCCGAGCGGATCGCGCATGCCGGCGCGCTCGGTCGTTTGGACCGGCTCCTCGTCCCGCTGCTTCCCGAGCCGGAAGCCTCCGCTTCGTTTACGGCGAGCTTGGAGGACCGGATGAGCGATGCTGAGATGAGGAGCTTGCTGCATACACTGGAAGAGTGCGGGAACGGGGAGGAGAAGGCAAGGCTGATTCTCAGCCGAATCGTTTCCCTGCACGATTACCTGGATATTCTGGACATGGGTGTTTTGTACGGAAACGAATATGCTCAGCTCTTCCGAGGCTTGGGGAATTCGGAGCTGGCGATCCTGAGCGCCATCGTCTACCGGGAGGCGCTCCGGGAGGAGCAGGCGACTCTGGCCGAAGCCATTCGCGACGGCGGCGATCCCGAGGCGGAATGGGGGCGGCACTTGGGAGCTTATTTATCCGCGTTGCCGCCGGAACGGTTCGCTCTGGTCGAGCAAGCGCGGAACGCCCTCGATTACGAAGAGTTGAGCCTCGCCTGAGATGCAAAAGCGGCCTCTATCAAATCAGGACCGTCCCCCCGAAAGGGGAACGGTCCTGAACTTGGCCATGGGACGGGTCCGCTGCAAACGTTCTGCGGCAACGGACGAATGAAGCGCGGTTAGCTTCCGCCGGTGCGGCGTCGCTGATTGTTGACTTTCTTGGTCATCTGACTCTTGGCGGACATATTGCCGGCCCGCTGATGGGAACCCTTGTCCGCCTGCTGGTTCTTTTTCTTCTGCTCCAGCTGCTTGCGGATCGCTTCGGCGAGGCTGACTTTCTTCGGTTCCGACTGTCCGTCCTCTTGGGTGGTCTCTTGATCTTGCGGAGTGTTTGCCATACTATCACCTGCTTCATCTGTGATATAGTGTTATTGTATGACAACCGCTGCGTCTAGGCAAGATAAAGCATCATTATAGCCAAAGAGGAGCCGCCGGAGAAGGAAGGAGAGCCATGTTCGATCCCACCGTTTACGAGAATGTGAAAGTGGTTCTGGAAGGAGCCGCCTATGAGCTGGACGAAGGCGGCCGATGGTATATCGGTGGCCGGGAGGACCTGCTGGACCTGGCGGCCATGTCCCGGACCTTTCGGCTGAAGCTGATCCGCTCCGTCCGGCTCCCGCTGCCCGAAGCGAAGCTCACCCTCTCGGCGGGCACGGAGGACCTGGCGGCGGAGATCCTCGAACTGAGGGACCGGCGTCCGGGCTGCGGCTTGGGGCTTGTTTTTATATGCCGGGTAACCGATCCTGTCCGGGAATGCAAGCGGGCAGAGGAGATTCTGAGAGAGCTGTGGGGACCCGGTCCCGCGATCGCTCAGACGCTGTCCCAGCTCTATGGCCGAGAAGCGGAGGGCTACCTCAACTCCATCGAGATTGACTTCCGCCGCCGGTTCGACGAAGGCGTCATCCAGGATATGCCCGGCTTCCTGGAGCATATCGCCGAGAGTTTGGTTCGGCTGGCCCGTCTCTCCTGAAACCGCACCGCCCTCATCCGCGTACATACGAATGATCAGCTGCCGCAAGGAGGTCAACTCATGTTTCAGCGCGATACGATTTTACGAATGATCCAGGATTTGACCGAGATGATCGCTACGGTTTCGGACTTGAAGAAGCAGCAGAAGCAGGAGCTGGCTTTTTCCGAGATCGACGATCTATTGGGACGGTACTTCCGAATGAACTCGAAGCTGCTGAACGCCCTCTCGGACAAAGACCTCTTGTCCATGTTCTCGACGAACGGCTTTCTGGAGGCGGAGAAGGTTCTGGCGCTGGCCCGAATCCTCAAGGAGGAGGGCCTGCTTCACGAAAGCCTGGGCGACGACGAGGAAGCGGTCCGCCGCTACCGGAAGGGGTTGCTGCTCGCGCTCGGGGTATCCGAATTGGAGGAGCAGCCTTCCGACATGGGCAAGGAGACGGTTCAAGAGCTGCATGAGACCTTGAAGAATTACGAGCTGCCGGTTTCTCTGCTGGAACGGCTGCTCGGGCACTACGTGAGCGCCCGCCAATTCGCCGCTGCGGAGGATTGCCTGTTCGATCTGGCGGAGCAGAGCGAGGATGGGCCTGCCGCATCCATCGGGGAGCGCTTTTATGCCGGGCTCTTGGATCGCAACCCGGAAGAGCTGGAGCAGGGAGGACTTCCCTTCGACGAAGTCGCGGAGGGCAAGGCCGCGTTTGAAGCCCGTTACGGCAAGGCCTAGAGAGAGAAACCAGCCAGGAGAGAGACCATCCGGATGATGCCATGAGGAGGAATTCGGATATGCCAGTGATCACAGTAGGAGACCGGGTTAGAGCGTCCTTCAAGAGCGGGGAATACATCGGCGAAGTGATGGAGCTGTCCGAGCGCAAAGCCGCCGTGCGGGTGCTCGCCGTGCTCAAACACCCGGCTCAGGGCGATTTGCATCACCCGGGGAGGGCGGATGTGCTTCTGTTTCACCAGCGGCGCGCGCTGGCTTTTCAGGAAATCGCGCTCATGCCCTTGCCGACGGTGGTGCTGTACAGCGGAGAGATTCCCGATTACCGAGCCTCTCTCCGATCGGCGCTCGATCGCGAGGTGCGCGGTCTGCAGGAGCAGTGGAATTACGCCAGCCGGGCGCTTCAGGAGCTGAAAGCGCTGGAGGAGGATTATTTTCGCCCAGCCGAATGAGAAGGGGAGATGAGCCATGAACGCTCATGAAATTGATTATCAGATCCTAGGGGAAGAAATGCAATGCGTGGAAATCGTGCTGGACCCTTCCGAGAGCGTCGTCGCCGAAGCCGGAAGCTTCATGATGATGGAAGACGGCATCCAGATGCAGACCATCTTCGGAGACGGGTCCTCGGCCGGATCGGGAGGCTTGATGGGCAAGCTGATGGGCGCAGGCAAACGGCTGCTTACCGGCGAGAGCCTGTTCATGACGCATTATACCAACCGGGGCTATGGACGGAAGAGCGTCACGTTTGCCGCTCCTTATCCCGGTAAGATCATTCCGCTTGACCTGAGAAGGTATAGCGGCAAGGTCATTTGTCAGAAGGACGCTTTCCTGTGCGCCGCGAAAGGGGTATCCGTGGGGATCGAGTTCCAGCGGAAGCTGGGAGTCGGCTTTTTCGGCGGAGAAGGCTTCATTATGCAAAAGCTGGAGGGCGACGGGTTGGCCTTCGTCCACTCCGGCGGCTTCGTGCTGGAGAAAACCCTGGCTCCGGGCGAAACGCTGAGACTCGATACCGGGTGTCTCGTGGCGATGACGCAGGAGGTTCACTATGATATCGAATTTGTCAAAGGCATCAAGACGGCCGTGTTCGGCGGAGAAGGGTTGTTCTTTGCCACTTTGAAGGGCCCCGGCAAGGTATGGGTACAGTCGCTGCCCTTCAGCCGAATGGCCGACAAGATTATTTCCGCTTCCCGTATGGGAGGACGCAAGGAAGAAGGGAGCATCCTCGGCGGGATCGGTAACCTGCTGGACGGAGACTGATATGAACTCATACGAATCCCTGCTCAAATGGAATGGGCACACCCACACGAATTTCTGCCGGCATGGCAGCCCCGCTCCCATGGAAGCCTACCTCGAAGAAGCCCTGAAGCACGGGTTCGAACGCTATACGATCAGCGAGCATCCGCCGCTGCCCGCCGGCTGGATTCCCGACGAGCCGCTCATGCGCGAGCTGGCGATGCGGGAGGAGGAGCTTCCCGGGTATATGGAAGCGGCTCTCGGGGTAAAACGGCGCTATGAGGGCCGTCTGGACATTCGGGTCGGCTTGGAGCTGGATTATCTCGAAGGGAACACCGGCTATTCCGAACGGCTGCTGGAACAGACGGAAGGCCGGCTGGACGATCTCCTGGTCTCCGTGCATTACCTGCGGGGCCGCGGCGGAATGCGCTCTATTGACTATACGCCGCAGGATTTCCGCGATAACCTGCTCTCGTATTATGGTTCTATGGAAGCGGTAGTAGGAGCTTACTTCGATCAGGTCGAGCAGGCCGTGGAATGGGCGGGAAGCCTGTCCTGCGGCAAGCGGCTGGGCCATGTCAACCTGATCCGCAAGTTTCAGACGGCGCTTCCGGCCATGGACCCCGGGCAGCTTGACGAGAGGCTTCGCAAGCTGGTTCCCGCGCTCAAGCGATACGGCATCGGCCTGGATGTAAACACCGCGGGCTTCCGCGTTCCCACCTGCGGGGAGGCTTATGTTCCCGGATGGCTGCTTGCGGTATGCCGCGAGGAAGGCATTCCGTTCGTCTTCGGTTCGGATGCCCACAAACCGGAAGACGTCGGCTCCGGCTGGGAATGGTTTGCCCGTACGGTCCGGACAGAGGCGAACGCTTAATATTTGGGCCGGGTCCTAGGTGGGTGCACAAGCGCCCTTCCGCTCCTGACATAGGATATCGTGTGTTCCGCACAGTCCACTGACAAAGGAGAGGTTGAGCCGTGACTCCCTACGCCAACATGCCGATGGTGTCTCCGTACGCGAATGCCCCGATGGTTTCGCCGTATGAAAATGCCCCCATGGTCTCGCCGTACACCAGCAACATGCCGATCATGCCCGTAGCTGCCGTTTCCGCCTGTACCCCGGTCGCACCCGTCCGCAGCAACCTGGAGTACGTTCTCGTGCTGTTCGTCCTGCTGGTCATTATCCTGCGTGTGCCGATCTGCTAAGCAGCTCGGGCAACCCTGCAAGGCGCCCCGCTTTCGGTTATCCGAGGCGGGGCGCCTTGCCCGTATTTGTGAAGGAAACGGGTTCCCGGTATACTGGAGAAGAATGGCTCCGAGTCGGAGGAAGCTCCGAAGCTGCGATAGGAAAGGATGAGCCCGGTGAGCGAAAGCAAACGGATTGGCCTGATCTCCGATACCCACATGCCCCACCGCGGGCAGGAGCTGCCGAAGGAGCTCGTGCGCGGCTTGCAGGGGGTGGACTTGATTCTTCACGCCGGCGACTGGACCGCTCCCTTCGTCATCGACCGGTTGTCCGAGATCGCTCCGGTCGACGGAGTAGCCGGCAACAATGACGGGCCGGACCTGATCGCCCGATGGGGACGGCGTAAGATCGTCACCGTGGAAGGCGTGCGAATCGGCCTCATTCACGGCGACGGGTATTCCCGGCCGACCGAGGAGAACGCCCGCCGCGCGTTTGCTAAGGAGGACGTGGACCTGATCGTCTTCGGGCATTCCCATAAGCCCTGGAAAGGCGAGCTGGACGGCGTGCTGCTGTTCAACCCCGGCTCGGCATGCGACAAGCGCCGCGAAAGCCGGTATTCGTATGGAATTCTGGAGATCGGCGGCAGCGGCTTTGAGCTTCACCATCATTATTATGCGGACAAATCCTAATCCGAAGGAGGATGCGATCATGAAGTGGACGGAACTGACGACCGCCGACGAATGGGCGAAAGCCCGGGACGAATCCAAGGACCAAACCGTGGTGGTGTTCAAACACAGCACCACCTGCCCGGTCAGCGCTAACGCGTACCGGGAATTCGAGAGCTATCTGGCGGACAAGCCGGACCCGAATGCCCAGTATTACCTAGTGAAGGTGATCGAATCGCGCCCGGTGTCGAACCGGATCGCGGAGGATACCGGCATCAAGCACGAATCCCCGCAGATCATCTGCCTGAAGAAGCAGGAGCCTTATTGGAACGCTTCGCACTGGTCCATCACCAAGGCCCACATGAGCGCCGTTCTGGATGAATAGACAGGAAGAGCCCGGCGCCGGCCGGGCTTTTTTTGTTTGAACGCGCGTAGTTTAGGGGTAAATAAAGAAGGTGTTTGTTCCAAATTACCTTCAAGAGGAGTGAAGATCATGAGCAAAATCGCATTCTTGCTGGCCGGCGGCTTCGAGGATTCAGAGATGAAGGTGCCGTATGACTCATTAAAAAGCGACGGACACGATACCCTGATCATCGGCTTGAAAAAGGGAGAAGAGCTGAAAGGAAAGAATGGGGAAGCCTCCTATCAGGCGGAAGAAGCCATTGAGAGCGTTAAGGCTGCCGATTTTGACGCCGTGGTGATTCCGGGCGGTTCTTCGCCGGAGGGGCTTCGGACGAACGAAAGCATTCTCCGCTTCGTGAAGGAGCTGAACGAAGCCGGTAAGCCGATTGCGGCGATCTGCCATGGTCCGCAGATTCTGATCAGCGCCGGACTGCTGGAGGGCCGTACGATCACCAGCTATCCGCCGCTGAAGGACGATATGGTCAATGCCGGAGCCAACTTCGTCGACGAGGAGGTTGTCGTGGACGGCAACTTCATCACCTCCCGCACGCCCAAGGACGAACCGGCGTTCATTCGGGAGATCAAGCACAAGCTGGGCGCTTCGGTTAGCCGGTAACGGCCGTTCCGTCTGGACTTAGTCCGAAGAACGCAAACGCGTTATCCCGGGTACACGGGGACGAATCACTGCAATAAAAGGGAATGTACGTTCCCTTTTATTGCACCCGAATTCGGCGGCAGCGCGCAAAAAGAAAATGGCATTCAAACGTTTAAGCGTTTGAATGCCGTTTTATTTAGGAAGGGGTTGGTTTAAAATTTCATCTTGCTCTCGACCAGACGCTTGGTGCTGGCAAAGAGATATTCCGCTTCGTTGCGGCTCAGATGGTGTCGGGAGCATTCGCGGAGGAAACCGTCCCGCAGGCTGCCCAGGTCGGTGATTCCTTCCGCCTTGGCCATCTCGCCGAACGAGCGGGCATCCATCTGTCCGGAGTCGAGGAGCATCAAGACTTTGGCGGAGACGAGCTGAAACATTTGCGCGCCGAGCTGCACTTTTCTTTCGTCCAAGACCGTTTGGAAACTCATAGTGGATAACCTCCATTTATCAGGCTTACAAATTAATTATATCACCAACTCGGCAAAAAGAAAGGGAAAAAACGGTTAAAGTAAGCGATTTCAAAAAATCTTCACGATTGAAAATCCGGTTTTTCTTACATTTCCGTAGGAAGGTTCGGGCAGGCTAATGGGGTGTTTGGCAACTGGAATCCGGCAAGGAGGAGGAATGCTCGATGCTCCATCTGAAGGCGGCCCTGTTGGCCGCAACCCTAGTCTTGTCCGGGCCTGGCCTCCTGATCGGCGAGCAGCCGAAGGAAACGGTGCGAACGCAGCGGACGGGCGAATTGAGCCTGGCCCAACTGACGGCAAAGTATCCCCGGCTGTTCTTCCTGCGGGGAGACCCTGCCAAGCGTCAGATTGCGCTCACCTTCGACGATGCCCCCGATCCGCGGTTTACGCCGCAAATTCTGGATGTGCTGAAAGCCCGCGGGGTTAAAGCTACCTTCTTCGTGGTCGGCTCCCGCGCCGAGAAGCATCCCGATCTGGTACGGCGGATGATTCGGGAGGGGCATGTCGTCGGCGGGCATTCTTACGATCACCCCGACTTGACTCGGCTCAGCGATGCCCGCTTTCATGCGCAGATCGAGAGGACCAGCTCCATCTTGACCGAGCTCACCGGGAATCGCCCCAACTTGGTCCGCCCCCCCTACGGCGAGATCCGCGAACGGCAATTGCTGTGGCTGGGCCGACACGGCTATTATACCGTCAATTGGAGCGCGGACTCGCTCGACTGGCGCAATCTGCCGTCGGATCGGGTCTACGCCAACGTGATGAAGAGCATCCGGCCGGGGGTGATCGTTCTCCAGCATGCGGGCGGGGGAGCGGGAGAACGGTTAGGGGGGACCATTCGGGCGCTGCCTCGGATCATCGACGAGCTGAACGCTCGCAGCTATAGGCTGGTGACCGTCCCCGAGCTTCTGGATCTCCCCGGTACGACGGAAATGCCGGATTGGGAGTGAGACGGCCTTAAGGGCGGCCCCCGCCCGGTCCGCTTTCATTTCCGCCGATCCGTGATAGAATAGATAAGTTCCCGTTCGCGATGTGCGGATCAGAAGGGACACTATGAGAAAAAAAGGAGTAGAACCTTATGGTAGATCCCAGACTCACCCAATTGGCTGAAGGACTTGTCGGGTACTCCGTGAAGCTGGAGCCCGGAGAGAACGTCCTGATCGAAGCGACCGGTATCGAGACTCCCCTGGTGACCGAGCTTGTCAAAGCGGTACGGCGCAAGGGCGCGTACCCTTATGTGAATTTGCGTGATCCGAGGGTAACCCGGGCTCTGTTATTCGATGCGGCAGAAGAGCAAATCAAGACCTGGGCCGAGATCGACAACCATCAAATGGAGCAAATGCAATCGTACATATCCGTTAGAGGCGGACAGAACATCACCGAGCTGTCGGATGTGCCCCCCGACCATCTGCGGATGTATTCGTCCTTCTATACCCAACCGGTTCACTTCGAGACGCGGATCAAGAAGACGAAATGGGTGGTGCTCCGTTACCCGACGCCTTCGATGGCGCAGCTCTCCTCGATGAGCACGGAAGCCTTCGAAGACTTCTATTTCAACGTGTGCTTGCTGGATTACAGCAAGATGTCGCAGGCGATGGACCCGCTGAAGGCGCTCATGGATCGCACCGACAAGGTTCGGCTGGTCGGCCCGGGAACGGACCTGTCCTTCTCGATCAAGGGCATCGGCTCGATCAAATGCTCCGGCGAAATGAACATCCCCGACGGGGAAGTCTACACCGCACCGGTCCGCGATTCGATCAACGGCGTCATCACGCACAATGCGCCCACTCCGTACGACGGCTTCACCTTCGAGAATGTCCGTCTGGAATTCAAGGACGGCAAGATTGTGAACGCCACCTCGAACGATACCGAGCGCCTGAACAAGATTCTCGACACCGACGAGGGCTCCCGTTATGTCGGTGAATTTGCCATCGGCGTCAATCCCTATATCCGCGAGCCCATGAAGGACATCCTGTTCGACGAGAAGATCGACGGCAGCTTCCATTTTACGCCGGGCGCCTGCTATGACGATGCCTACAACGGCAATCATTCGTCGGTGCATTGGGACATGGTGTCGATTCAGCGCCCCGAATACGGCGGCGGGGAAATCTGGTTCGACGGCAAGCTGATCCGCAAGGACGGCCGGTTCGTGCTGCCCGAGCTGGAAGGGCTGAATCCGGAGAACCTGAAATAAGGAAGCTCGACACGATTTTTATCCAAAAAAAGTCCGCAAAGCCTTGCTGCAAGGCTGTTTGCCGTCACAACCTCGTGTCGGATTCATAAAAGCTTTGGGGTTTATGTAAAAAAATTCCGGCGACACTCTTGTCCGGAATTATTTCGTCGATTATAATAAGGGCGAACGAGAGAACTCCATAAGGAGGGATATGCATGCTCGGACTTATTTCTCTGTTGGCTTATTATTGGGGACCGTGATTTAATAAAGAATCAGGCAATCGTTGCCTGATTCTTTATTTTTCTATATAAATAAATGGAGAAATCTGCGATAATGAATTGCAAATCTATCTTTTCACAAAGAGGAACATATGAAGGACAAAAACTATTTCACTCGATTTCTATTTGGCTTAGGAATCATTGCTTGCTTTCACCTTGTGTTCTTTCTTTTTCAAGTTAACAACAACTGGATGACGATCCTTCCTATTATTGTCGTCTCTATCCTTTTTCAAATCGTGCCGATTCTTCTTCCCGGAGGGCTATCTTTCAATGGGAGCGGAGTAGTGGTTTTATATCTGCTCCTATTTTATCCTTTTGGGGCCAGCGTACTAGCTATTTCTATAAATGTTCTGGCTTTCTTCTTTATCTGGACTCCGGATAAACGCAAGATCAATTGGTTCAAAGCGCTCTGTAACTTCGGTGTAAACTATGCATCTGTTCTAATTTGTTCCTTTGCATTAACGTTTCTTCCGGATATGCATATCGTTTTACGTGCAATTGTCTCTTATATTATCTTTGAGATATCGCAATTATTATTATGGTCGGGAATCACCAAGTCCATTAATGTGAACAAAGAGAAATTTAATATTAAGTATTTGATTAAAGTGCAATTGCCCACCTCCTTCGGATTGATAATGTTGATAAAGACGGTTGTGCAAGTTAATTACATTTATCAATGGATTGAGCTGCTCTTTGCCGTTTTTGTGATGACGATCATCAACCGATATACAAACTCGCTAACTAAGCAATACCGACTCGCCGAAGAGAGCAACCAGCGATACATGTCGCTTTTCCAGCAAAACCCCGATATCGTTTTTACCCTTGATTCCAAGCAGATCATTACAAGTGTGAATCCCATGATGGAGAGGATTCTGGGATACACGGATCATGAAGTTGTCGGCAAACCGATCGACCAAGCGTTTCACATCCTGGAGATGGAGCAGTTCCGGGACAAGCTCGGAAGCTTGTTCCAAGGCGAACCCCAGCATTTTCCGCTGACCATCTACCATAAAGACGGCATCCTGCGCGAATTCGAAGTAACGAGCGGTCCGACGATTGTGGACAACCTGGTGGTCGGCATCTATGGCATCGCCAAGGACCGGACGGCCGAGAGGGAAGCGGAACGGATCATCCACCGGATGGCGTATTACGACTCCGTCACCGGGCTGCCCAACCGCGCCTTCTTCCATAAGAAGCTCGATGAATTGCTGGAGGTTGCCCAAGCGAACAACGGACGGTTCGGACTCCTGTACCTCGACCTCGATCAATTTAAGAACATCAACGATACCCAAGGCCACCACAGCGGAGACAACCTGCTGAGCCAAGTGTCGGGGCGGATACTCGAAGCCATACATAGCGCAAGCTTTATCTCCCGGTTAGGCGGGGACGAATTCACGGTGCTGCTGTCGCGGATTCAGGGAGAGGAGGAATGCATCCGGGTGGCGCGTTCCATCCAGCATGCCCTCTCCGCTCCGTTTCATTTGAACGACCAGGACATCTACCTCACAACGAGCATCGGCATCAGCATTTATCCCGAGAGCGGGCTGGATTCCCAGACGCTCGTCAAAAACGCCGACACGGCCATGTATAAGGCGAAGGACTCCGGCGGCGACGGCTACTGCCTGTATACCGCCGAGCTGCAGAACGCCATCGAGGAACGGATGATCCTCCAGAACAACCTGCGCCGGGCGATGGAAAAGGAAGAGTTCTTCCTTGTGTACCAGCCGCAGCTCGATCTGACGAGCGGCCAGGTAATCGGCGTTGAAGCCTTGATCCGCTGGGAGAGTCCCGAGCTCGGCCATGTGACGCCGGCCCGGTTCATCCCGGAAGCGGAGCGCAGCCGGTTGATCCTGCCCATCGGGGAATGGGTGCTAAGAGAGGCCTGCCGCCAGTGCAAGGCGTGGCAGGAGCAGGGCTTCCCGGCGATCTCCATCGCCGTCAATCTTTCCTCCGTGCAGTTCCTCAGCGACGATATCGTCGAGACCGTCCGCGGCGCTCTGATCGGGACGGGGCTGGCGCCGCGCTACCTGGAGCTGGAGATCACCGAGGGAATCCTCTTGCAGAACACCAACCGCACCATGCGCCTGCTTCGGGAGCTCAAGGAGATCGGCGTGCGGATTTCCATCGACGATTTCGGCGTGGGCTATTCCTCGCTGAGCTATCTCAAGCATTTTCCGTTCGATACGCTCAAGATCGACCGCTCGTTCATTCAGGAGATGCACCAGGACCCGAAGGACCAGCTCATTATCGGCTCCTTGATCAACCTGGCGCACAACCTGGCGATGAAGGTCGTCGCCGAGGGCGTCGAGACGGAAGAGCAGCTTCAGTACCTGAAGGAGCATGACTGCGACCTGGTTCAAGGCTATCTGATCAGCCGCCCCATCCCGGCCGAGTCGCTGGAGAAGGGCTTGTGGATCGCCAAGTCGATCGTACCCGAGGGCTAAGCGGGAAAGGCTTGCAAATTCGGTTTAAACGCGCTATGGTAGAAACAACAATTTCATAGGCGCCGGGAGCTTGATGAAGTCAGGCTGAGAGTACGATCTCGTATCGTGGACCGGATAATCTGATCTGGGTAATGCCAGCGTAGAGAATAGCAGGGAACGTTAGGCCGTTCGGTTATTCCGCACGGCTTTTGTTGTGCGTTCGCTTCTCACTGCCCGTCTGCCCCGATCGGTTAAGCCCCATGAGAGCATGAAGAGGAGAGGGAGAACCAGGATGAAGAGAAGCAGCGTTCGTCTTGCGGCGGGGATCTGCGCGTTAGCGCTTGCGATTGCCGGCTGCGGACAAAGCAAGGAGAACGGAGACTCGGCCGCCAGTTCGAGTCCCAAGCCGGAACTCAAGGACATCCAGGTGGTGCTCGACTGGACGCCCAATACGAATCACACCGGGCTGTATGTCGCCAAGGAAAAAGGATTTTATGAACAGCATGGCTTGAACGTCTCGATCATCCAGCCGGGCGAAGCCGGAGCGGACAGCATGGTCGCTTCAGGCGAGGTACAGTTCGGCATCGGCTATCAGGAAGGGCTGACGTTCGCCCGTACGGAAGGCGTTCCGCTCGTCTCGCTGGCGGCGATCATCCAGCACAACACCTCCGGGTTTGCCGCACCGGTTGCGAAGAACATCAAATCGCCGAAGGATTTTGCCGGGAAAACTTACGGCGGCTTCGGCGGACCCTCCGAAACGGCGATCCTGCAAACGCTGATGGAAGCCGACCACGCCGATCCGTCCACCGTCAAGGTGATCAACATCGGCTCCGCGGATTATTTTACCGCCGTGAAGCGGGACGTGGATTTCTCCTGGATCTATTACGGCTGGACGGGCATAGAGGCCCAGCTTCGGGGAGAGCCTTTGGATATGATTTACTTGAAGGATTTCTCACCCAAGCTGGATTATTACACGCCGCTGCTCCTGACCAACGAGAAGCTGATCGCGAATGATCCCGATACCGTCAAGGCCTTCATGGCCGCCACGTCCGAGGGCTACGAATACGCGATCGCCCATCCCGACGAGGCCGCCGATCTTCTGCTCAAGGGAGCGCCGGACCTCGATGCCAAGCTGGTCAAGGCCAGCCAGGAGTGGATCAGCAAGCAGTATCAAGCGGACGCGTCCCAATGGGGAATCCAGAAGCTTGAGGTCTACCAAGGCTATGCCGATTGGATGACGGAACATAAGATCCTGACGAAACCGTTCGATCCGGCGAAGGCATTCACGAATGATTTCCTGCCGGGTCAAGGAAAGGGGAACTAATCATGGCCGATACGCTGTTGTCGATTCAAATCATTCCCAAGACGCCGCACGGAGAGGACGTCATCCCGTATGTGGACCGCGCCATCGAAGTGATTCAACAGGCCGGCATCAAGCACCGCGTCGGTCCGCTGGAAACGACGATGGAGGGCAACTTCGAGGAGCTGCTCGCCGTGGTAAAGCGAATGAACGACGCCATGCTGGAGATGGGCAGCCCGAACATCATCTCGCAGGTGAAGATTTACCACAACCCGTCGGGGGCCTCCATCGAACAGCTGACGGAGAAATACGACGGATGACCCGCTTCCGGTTTGCCAAACGAATCTGGCCGCCGCTCGCGGTGTTTGCCGGCTTCCTCCTGCTTTGGCAAGCCGCAGTGACGGCGTTCGCCACGCCGAATTGGATGCTGCCGAGTCCGCTGCAAATCCTGCGGGAGGCCGGAAGAGGTTGGCCGCGGCTGTGGACGAACACGGCGGCGACCCTGTCGACGACCCTGATCGGCTTCGCCGTCGGAGCGGCGGCGGGCATCCTGATCGCCTGCCTGCTGCATCGGATACCGGGCGTCAAAGCGGGTTTCTATCCGCTCTTGATCCTGTCCCAGAACATTCCGACCGTGGCGCTGGCTCCGCTCCTGGTGATCTGGTTCGGCTTCGGGCTATTGCCCAAGCTGATTCTCATCACCCTCGTCTGCTTCTTCCCGGTCTCGGTCGCCCTGCTCGGCGGGCTCGCACGGACGGATGAGACGATGATGGATTACTTCCGCATGTCGGGAGCGACCAAGCGGCAGATCTTCTTCAAGCTGGAGTTCCCGCACGCCTTGCCGGCGCTGTTCTCCGGGCTGAAGCTGTCGGCGGCCTACAGCGTGATGGGCGCCGTCGTCTCCGAATGGATGGGCGCGCAGAAGGGGATCGGCGTGTTCATGATGAACGCCAAGGCTACCTACCGGTCCGACCGGATGTTCGTCGCCATCTTCGTGGTCGTGTTCATCAGCATGGCCATGTTCGGCCTGATCAGCCTGATGGAAAAAGGGTTGGTTCGGCCGGCCTCGGCCCGAAAGGAGACGAATACATGACGCAGGAGCGGCAAGACCGTCACCTCTTGGAGCTGGAAGCCCTGTCGCTCGCCTTCCGCGACCGCGGCCGGGAAGAGCGGGTATTGGACAGCATCGGCCTGCATGTGGACAGGCGGGAATTCGTCTCCATCCTCGGGCCGTCCGGTTCGGGCAAGAGCACCCTGTTTCACTTGATCGGCGGGCTCTTGAAGCCCGACAGCGGCCGCGTGCTGCTGAACGGGGAGGACATCGCCGGGCAGGTGGGACGGATCAGCTACATGCCGCAGCAGCCGGCGCTGCTGCCCTGGCGGACGGTGCGCGACAACGTCATCCTCGCCCGCGAACTGAAGGGCGGCAAGCGCAAGGCTGAGCTCCGCGCCGAAGCGGAGCGGCTGCTGGATCGCGCCGGGCTCGCCGGGTATGCCGGCAGCTATCCGAATCTGCTCTCCGGCGGCATGATGCAGCGCGCTTCGTTCGTCCGCGCGCTGCTGAGCCCGCAGGAGCTGCTCGCGCTGGACGAGCCGTTCGGGGCGCTCGACGAGCTGACCCGGCTCGACATGCAGCGCTGGCTGCTCGATATCTGGGAGGAGGAGAAGCGCTCGGTGCTGTTCATCACCCACAGCATCGACGAAGCGATCCTGCTGTCCGACCGCATCTATCTGTTCTCGGCGAAGCCCGCGCGCGTGGTGGAAGAGATCGCGGTTCCCTTCGCCCGGCCGCGCCGGGAGGAGTTGCCGCTTACGCCGGAATTCGTGGAGCTGAAGCGGGACATCTACCTGCGGATGAAGGCGGACCAGGGCCGAGATTCGGACGTATGAAGGCAGGCATGGTGCAAGCGAATCCGCATAAGGAACGAATAGCGAAGAAGACTCCAACGCCCATACCGCGAGCGAAGGAGTCTTCTTTATTCTTAGCAGTCGGTTCCCATCATGGCAGCCCTTCGGTTTACTCAGTTGCCGCGGAGGCTTGGGCCTGTTCGATGATCCAGGGCGCCGCTTCCGCCAGACTGGGAGCGGAGTAATCGGCTTCGGGATCGGGCGGCCCGATCCGGACGGTAATGCAGCCCGCCGCCCGCCCTGCCTGGATATCGGTTTCCCGGTCGCCTACCATAAAGCTTGCGGTCAGCTCAAGGCCGTGCTTCTCGGCGAGCTTCCGCAGCATGCCCGGACTCGGCTTGCGGCAATCGCATCCCGACTTGGGCCGGTGCGGGCAATAGGCGATGTCCGTGAGAACCGCGCCTTTCTCCTGAAGCAACTCTTCGAGGCGGCGATGAATGGCCGTGAGCGAGCCTTCCTTCATGAAGCCAAGCCCGATGCCGCCCTGATTGGTGACGACGAATACGGGAAGTCCGGCGTCGTTCAGCGCTTTGATCGCCTCCGGGACGCCTGCGAAGAGAAACAGCTGATGCGGATGATTGACGTGGCGGACCCGGTCGGTTTGGCATTCGTTGATAACGCCGTCGCGGTCCAGAAATACGGCTTGCTTCATAAGGGTCCTCCTTGCGCGGTCCGGCTAACGGAATGTTGTTATTGTAACCGGTCTGGCTCTGAAAGTATAATAGAAGGTGGAATATTGTTTTTTTGAAGCTCCCGCTTTTACCGAGACAGGAGGATTCCCTGAAGTCATGAGAAAAATCAAGGTGTTTACCGATAGCACGAGCGACCTGACGCCAGAGCTGTTGGACCGCTATGAGATCGGTATCGTTCCGCTATATGTCGTCTTCGGAGAAACATCGTACCGGGACGGAGTCGACATTGTGCCCGGAACCCTCTACCGGCTAGTGGACGAAACCGGCAATCTGCCGAAGACCTCCGCCCCGGCTCCCGGCGATTTTCTATCTTACTTTGAACCTTACTTGAACGACAACTACGATATCCTTTATATTGGCTTGTCCTCTTGCTTGTCTTCCACGATCCAGAACGCCACCTTGGTCGCCGGACAGTTCGAGGAAGGACGGGTTACGGTGGTCGATTCGCTCAACCTCTGCACAGGCATCGGCCTGCAGGCGGTGCTTGCGGCGCGGCTTGCCGAGGAAGGCAAAACTCCCCGGGAGATCAAGGAATATCTGGTCCGCAAGCAGGGAGACATCGAAAGCGAATTTATCATCGATACCCTCGATTACCTGCATAAGGGCGGCCGCTGCTCCAGCGTACAAGCCTTCATCGGCAACATGCTCAAGATTCGGCCGATCGTCAAGGTCATCGACGGGAAGATGATCGTCGCGGCCAAGATTCGCGGCAAGCGGGAGAAGGCGCTGCAGCAGCTTCTCGATAACGCGCTCGCCAATGCCGAACGAATGATGCCGGGCACCATCTATGTGGCCCATTCCTTTGCCTTGGAGGAAGCGGAATACCTGCGCGACGAGCTTGCACGATACACCGGCCAAAGCGATATTCCGATTACCGAAGCGGGATGCGTCATTTCCAGCCATTGCGGCAGGCAGACGGTTGGCATTTTCTATATGAAAGCCTGAGGAGAGATTCACATGACCATCAAGATCATTACCGACAGCGGAGCGGACCTCCCGAAGGAGTTTCTGGAACGTCACGACGTCTCCATTGTGCCCCTTTCCGTTCATTTCGATCATGAGAAAATGCCGTCCGATCTCAGCGCCCAGGAGTTCTACCGCCGCATGAGAGAGTCCAAGTCGCTGCCGACGACGGCCAGTCCGGCTCCTTACGATTTTCTGGAAATGTTCAAACGGACGGAGGAAGGGACCGACATCCTGGTCCTATGCATGTCCTCCAACATCAGCAGCACCTATCAGAATGCCATGATCGCCCGGGAGATGTACCTCGACGAAGGGCATACCAATTCCATCGAGGTTTACGACAGCAAGACCTTCTCGCTCGGCCTTGGCTTGACCGTGGCGCACGCTGCGAAGATGGCGCAAGCCGGCTCGACGTTTCACGAGCTCAAGCAATGGGTCACCCAGCATGCGAAGGACATCCGCGCTTATTTCACCCTCGACTCGCTGGAGAATGTGATCAAGGGCGGACGGCTCGACAAGCTGCGCGGCACGGTCGCTTCCGTGCTGAACATCAAGCTGCTCATGCGGGTGAGCGACGAAGGGACGGTCGAGGTGGTCGAGAAGCACCGCGGAATGCCGGCGACCCTGAACGCCTTGGTCAAGAAGCTGGAGGATAAGCAGCACGATTTCGAAAAAGCGGTGTTGGCGGTCTGCCACAGCAACTGCGAGGAGCGGGCCCGCGAGGTGATTCGGATGATCTTGGCCAAATATCCGTTTCGGGAGGTCATTCTCTCCGATATGGGGCCGATCATCGGAACGTATGCGGGTGAAGGCGGGATCGGCGTTGCGTTCTGAGCCGGGGCCCTTGGCCGAAAACCGGATGTTCGAAGAAGGCGCGAGCCTTGGCCGGAAACAGGGATGATTGAATACGAAGCAGCAGGGAGACCGGTTCTCGGTCTCTCTTTTTTGCGGCAAGCCGGCAAGCTGTGATAGATTTCACGGACAGACCGGGCAGCAAGTGGCATGGTGGATAAAGGCAATTTGACAACCCGGGAAAATGAAGGAGATTGGACTCAAACATGAAGCGCATATGGATCAATCGGCAGGGCTCCCTGCGGATGGGCTGGAAGCTGCTCGCCGTCTTCGCGGCAAGTATGGTGTTGAATTTCGTGGTAAACGGCTTGTTGTCCTTGAAAGTAAACGACCGGACTTTATTCGGGCAGAACGGATTTACGGACAGCCTGAAAGCGCCCAGCCTCTATTTTGCCATCGTGGTGGTCTTTGCGGCAGCGGTATTGGAAAAGTGGAGCTTGAGCTCGATCGGCCTGACCAATCCTTTAACCGGATGGGGTAAAGGAGCGGCGGGAATCGTCTCCGGAGGCGTCAGCTGTCTGGTTGTCATTCTCTTGTTGGGCATGCTGGGGTATGCGGTTTTCCCGGATGGTCTGCTGGGAGCGGACTGGCACCGTTTGAACGTAGCGGCGATCTTTACCTCCTGTTTGTTTCCTGCCATCGGCGAAGAGCTGCTCTTTCGCGGGTATGGGTTGAAGCTGATGACCGGTTCGTTCGGACGCAACGGTGCCATTGTCGCTTCTTCGCTTTTGTTCTCCCTCATGCATGGGGCCAACACGGGAGTTACGGCTCTGGCCTTCCTGAATATCGGGCTGATCGGGCTGGTCTTCGCCCTGGTCGCGGTCCGCAGCGGGTCCTTGTGGTTTCCGATCGGGTTTCATTTTGCCTGGAACTTCGTCCAGGGCTCCCTGTTCAGCGGAGCCGTTAGCGGCGGGGGCGGAGGCGGCCTAATCCCGGTGAACGATGTGGGAAAAGCCTGGCTGTCCGGAGGGGCCTTCGGGATTGAAGGGAGCATCTGGGCGACTCCGATCCTCGCTCTTCTGGTGGTGATCGCAGCGGGCTGGCGATTTAAGGAAACCGCCGGCGGTTGGAACCGTTCCGGCTTATCGGCGTAATTTGGAAGGAACTAACCGTTTATCTCACCGGCGTGCCGAAGGGCCGCCGGTTTTTTCATGTCTTAAACAAGGTCTTGGGGGTGCGGAGGCTTTTGGTATAAGCGAATATGTGTGATGTTATTCACAGAATTGATAGGAATCCTGGCATTTCCCCTCTTGCAGGCGGCTGCACGATCCTCAATAATGAAGAGAAGGAACGCTTCGCAAGGGAAGCGAAGAGAGAGGAAGGTTGCCGGCATGTCCTCATTGCCACGCGTGAATGAGTTAGGATTTTTTGAAATTCGGCTGGAGTCGATCGGCGGTCTCGGGGCCAACCTGGCCGGGAAAATGCTGGCGGAGGCCGGCGTCTCCGGTTCGGGCTTCAACGGTGTGAGCTTTTCCTCATATGGTTCGGAAAAGAAAGGTTCACCGGTTAAAGCGCATATCCGTTTTTGTGAAATGGGGACGCCCATTCGCGATACATCTCCGGTGGAAAGGCCCCATGTCGTCGGCGTCTTCCACGAATCGCTGTCCAAGACGGTGAACGTCATCAGCGGGATCTACGAGAACAGCACCGTGCTGGTCAACTCGGCCAAGACTCCGGAAGAGCTGAAGGCGAAGATGCAGCTCATGGGCGGGACGATCGCCGTGGTCAACGCGACCGCCATCGCCCTGGAGGAGAAAAACCGCGTCAATATGGCGATGCTCGGGGCGCTGTTCCGGCTGTGTCCGTTCCTGGACGCCGACCAAATGAAGGGGGTCATCCGCAAATCGCTGGAAAGCAAGTACCCGCAATCCGTCCAGCCTGCGCTGAACACGTTCCAGCGCGGATACGACGAAGTGGAGTTCCAGACCTTCGCGGTTCCGGAAGGGCTGTCGATGCCGGAGTTCAAGCGCTGGGATACGCCGGTGCTCGGTTATGAGACCCAGCCGATCGGCGGGCTTGTGGTCAACCCGGGCAACAGCGTGCTGAAGGACCTCAGCATCTCGCGCTCCGGCCTGATGCCGGCGTTCGACGAGGACAAATGCATCCATTGCGCCTCCTGCGACACCGTCTGCCCGGATTTCTGCTTCGTCTGGGAAGAGAAGCCGGACAAGAAGGGACGGCCGCAGCTGTTCCTGCAAGGGATCGACTACCAATACTGCAAGGGCTGTCTGAAATGCATCAAGGCCTGTCCCACCGACGCGCTGTCCTCGTACCGGGAGACGGACGGCTACGCGGAAGAGCATCGCGTTCCGCATTCGTTCCGGCTCGTGGATCGGCTGGCAGGCAATCAAGCTTAAATGTTCGCGGTTCGTCCCGCGCGGTCACACCGCGGCGAACCGGAAGGAGGCTCATGCATGGCTATTGAAATCGACAAAGAGACGCTGCCGGCCCGTGTGGAAGAGAAGATCGTCTACGAATCCGGCAACGAGATGGCCGCCTATGCGGCTCATCAGATCAACTATCATATCATGGGGTATTACCCCATTTCGCCGTCCACGGAGGTGGCCCAGTTCCTTGATCTGATGAAGGTGAAGGGGCAGCACGACATTAAGCTGATCGCCGCCGACGGGGAGCACGGCTCGGCCGGGATCTGCTACGGAGCGTCCACGGCGGGCGGACGCGTGTTCAACGCCACGAGCGCGAACGGCTACCTGTATATGCTGGAGCAGATGCCCGTCCAATCGGGTACGCGGTTCCCGATGGTGCTGAATCTGGTCTGCCGGTCGGTCTCGGGACCGCTCGACATCCACGGCGACCATTCGGACCTCTATTACGCCCTGAACACCGGCTGGCCGATCCTCATGTGCCGCGATCCGCAGGCGGTCTACGACATGAATATTATGGCGATCAAGCTTGCGGAGGACCCCGAGGTGCGGCTGCCGGTCATGGTCGCGTCGGACGGGTATTTCACCTCGCACCAGAAGCGGCGGGTCTCGACCTTCGCCCATCGCGAGGACGTGCTGAGCTTCGTCGGCGAGCTGCCGCCGGAAGGCTTCGCGCACACGCTCGACCGCAACAACCCGATCACCGTCGGCCCGTACATGAACGAACCGGATTTCATCAACAACTGCTACCAGCAGTCGACGGCGATGTATAAGGCGGGCGAGGTGTTCGACCGCATCCGCCGCGAATACGCCGGCTTAACCGGCCGCGACTATCCGATGCTCGACCTGTACCGGATGGAGGACGCCGAGGTGGCGGTGTTCCTGATGAACTCCGCCTCGGAGCTCATCAAGGACGTTGTCGATCAGCTCCGTGCGCAGGGGATCAAGGCCGGCTCCATCGCGCCGAACATCATCCGACCTTTCCCGGCGAAGGAAATCGCCGAAGCGCTCCGCGGCGTGAAGGCGGTCACCGTCGGCGACCGCGCCGATTCCTACGGCGGCCACGGCGGCAACATGGTGAATGAGATCAAGGCGGCGCTCTTCACCCACGGCGTTACGGACACGCTGGTCGTCAGCCGCATCTATGGCCTCGGCGGCAAGGATTTCTATGCCGAGGACGGCCATGCGTTCTTCCAGTATGCGCTCGACGCCGCCCGCCTGGGATACGTCGAGAAGCCGTTCGATTACCACGGCCACACGCCGGGCGATCCGGCGAACGCGCCGAAGCGGGTGCTGGAGCCGCTGCGCTACGAGGACCTGAAGACCGGGCTGATCCAAGTGTCCCGCGACGCGGTGAGCGGCAAGGTGAACGTCAAGATCCCGCCGCTGCGCTCGCTGACCAAGAAGCCGAAGCGCATCGCGCCGGGGCACGGCACCTGCCCGGGCTGCGGGATATTCTCCGGGCTGGAGCTGTTCTTCAAGGGCATCGAAGGCGACATCGTCACGCTGTTCCATACCGGCTGCGCCATGGTCACGACTACGGGCTATCCGTATTCCTCGCACAAGGCGACGTATATCCATAACCTGTTCCAGAACGGCGCCGCTACGCTCTCCGGCGTGGTGGAGATGTTCTGGGAGCGCAAGCGCCGCGGTGAGCTGGATCACCTCGGCCTGAAGGACGACTTCACCTTCGTCATGGTCACCGGCGACGGCGGGATGGACATCGGCATGGGTCCCGCCATCGGAGCGGCCCTGCGCAACCACAAGATGATCATCATCGAATACGACAACGAGGGCTACATGAACACCGGAGCGCAGTTGTCTTATTCGACGCCGATGGGACACCGGACCTCGACCTCCAACGTCGGCAAGGACAAAGGCGGCAAGCCGTTCCATCACAAGGATACCGCGCAGATCATGGCGGCCACGCACATTCCGTACGTCTTCACCGGCAGCGAGGCTTACCCGCAGGACCTGCTGAAGAAGGCGGCCAAGGCTCAGTACTATGCCCAGAACGAGGGACTGGTCTACGGCAAGATTCTCATCGCCTGCCCGCTGAACTGGCTGTCCGAGGACGACCTCGGAACGGAGATCGTGAGCGAGGCGGTGGATTCCTGCTTCTTCCCGCTCTACGAGGTGGAGCAGGGGATCACGACGATCACCTACAACCCGGAAGAGAAAGGTAAGAAGATTCCCCTCTCCGGTTGGCTGAAATCGATGGGCAAGACGCGGCATCTGCTGAAGCCCGAGTATGCCGAAGCGTACGCGTCGTTCGAGCAGGAAGTGGAGCGGCGCTGGAACATGCTGAAGGCGAAGCATGAGAATCCATATTTGTAAAAAAAGGAAATCCGAATAAGTGTTTTAGCGGTCCCCTTCAAGTATTCACTCGATAAAACCATGTATGACCATGGGAACGAGTGTACAGGAAGGGGATTTTTCTATTCATCCAAGGGTCGATTGGGGGAGAAAACCTATATTCAATCTTCCCTTTGATGTAAATTCATGCCAAGGTTATAATGATCAGTATTGTAAAAGAAGGTACAAGCATTACCATGTCGGAGCGTTCGCGGAGATGAGATGAACACACTGGAGAAATCGATTGAAAGCGTTTTATCAGACAACGGGCTTTCCCAGGAAGAGATCCTCTTCTGGATGGTCTGTGACCGGGGAGTGGACGGGGCTTTTACGGATACCTATCTGCTCCTCGGCAAGGACCATCTGATCCTTCTTACCAATGACGAGGTGGCTCGGCAGAAAACATTCAAAGGCTATACCGCCATCAAGAGAAAGAACCCTCCTCAGCTTCCGCCAAGATCCAATGGCGAGTGGAAGGTAGAGATCATTCCGATGGATCGTATCGAATCCGTTTCCATCGTCAATCTGGTGGCATCCGGGATGATTGTGATCAAGGAGGAATTCGAGCGGTCCATCGCCGCGTTTACCAACGGGCAGATGGCCAAAGCGGCAAAGCTGGAATCCATCTTTAAGAAGCTGAAGAAGAACGAAGAAATCACAGCCAAGGATATGAACGAGGAAGAAGACAACGGTTCTTGTCCGAAATGCGGAATGGTCTACCTGGAGAAAGACCGGCCCGTCTGTCCCAAGTGCATGAAAAAGCATGCGATTTTTGCTCGATTGCTGTCTTATGCAACGAACTATAAAGGGTCTATCTTCTTCATCGTATTGTTTATGCTTTTAAATTCAGCGACGGGCCTGGTGATACCTTATCTGCAGGGAACCGTGCTGTTTGACCAGGCGTTGGGCAAAACCGGGACGTTCTCGGGGAAAATCCTGCTCGTCATCTTGCTCATCGTCGCTTTCCGAACCTTGTCCTTGTTGTTCGGGATCTTGTTTGGCCTCATCAATGCGAAATTGGCGGCTAACGTGGCCTTTGATTTGAAAACCACCGTCTTTACCGCCATGCAGCGGTTGTCCCTTAGCTTTTTTCACAAGAAGCAAACCGGCCAGCTTATGACCCGGGTTAATAATGACGCGACGGAGCTGCAGTTTTTTTTCGTAGACGGCATTCCCTACTTTATTGTTAATGCCATGAATATTGTGGGAATTACCGCAATTCTGCTGTACCTGGATTGGAAGCTGACCCTGATCTGCTTTATTCCGCTGCCGGTGACCCTGGTGATTCTTCGTTGGATTTTCCCCAAGCTTTGGAGGCTGTCCTGGAGAAGGCATAAACGGGTGGCAAGATTAAACGCCCTAATCAGCGATACCGTCAGTGGAACGCGGGTGGTAAAAGCGTTCGGGAAGGAAAAGAAGGAGATGGAGCGGTTCCAAACGGCTAATCTTACCTTCTCGCAAGCGGAGCAAGCCTTCAACAAACTGGGCAGTACCTTATTTCCGGTTTTAAACGTTCTAACTCAATTCGGGGGGCTCATCATTTGGGCTTTTGGCGGCTGGAAGGTTATGAACGGAGATATGACTTTCGGAAAAATCATGACCTTCATTAACTACATGTACATATTGTATGGTCCGATCCAATTCATGAACAATATCGTCGGCTGGTGGTCGTACTGTATGTCGGCGGCCCAGCGGATTTTCGAAATCCAGGACGCGGTTCCGGAGGTTGTGGAGAAAGAAAATGCCGTTCACCGGGAAGAAATGGCGGGAGAGATTCGGGTGGAGGGCGTCACCTTCGGCTACGAGCCCAACAAACCGATTATCAAGGAAGTCCATATGCTGGCCAAACCGGGTCAAATGATCGGGGTTGTCGGCCACTCGGGAGCGGGTAAATCCACGCTGGTCAATCTCATTTCCCGTCTATACGACGTGACGGAAGGGGAGATCAAGATCGACGGTATCAACGTCAAGGATTTATCCATGCATTCGCTGCGGAAGAATATCGGGATCGTCTCCCAAGAGGTTTACGTCTTTATCGGGTCTATTGCGGAAAATATCGCATACGCCGATCCGGACTGCACCACCGAGGATATCATTCACGCCGCCAAAATCGCCAAAGCCCACGATTTCATCGAGAAGCTGCCGGACGGTTACGATACCATCGTCGGCACGGGCGGACACAATCTGTCCGGCGGGGAGAAGCAACGGATTTCCATTGCCCGGGCGATTTTGCACAATCCGCGAATCCTGATTCTGGACGAAGCCACGGCATCTCTCGATACCGAAACGGAGCTGCACATTCAGGAGGCTCTTGAATCCCTGATCAAAGGAAGAACGACGATCGCCATCGCCCACCGCTTGTCCACACTGCGAAATGCGGATTATTTAATCGTGATGGAAGGCGGCAAAGTGACCGAAGCGGGCACCCATAAAGAGTTAATGGGCAAGGATGGAATCTACAAAAGCTTGGTGAAGAAACACGACGAAGCGCTGAAGATGAAAGGGGTGGGATAGTTATGACCGCAGCAGAACAGGAATTGACCCGGAATCGGGAGATCAGGGAGAAATCCGAATTGACGGATGCCGCCCAAATCGTTTACTTAACCCCGGAAAATGCGGAGTTCAAGGAAACAACAGGACAAATGCTGGCGGCAACCGTAGGAGGAGAGGTTCATCCGGTGGTATTCCTCCACTGCTCTTTTCCCCACACGAATAAACGGTTGTACATTTCCATCAGAACCATAGAGAACAAGGAGATCGGGATCATCAAGTCCCTGGATGATTTCCCGAACGAAATCGTTCGTTTGTTGGAGAAGCACATCCAACTGCGGTATTTTGCACCGGAAATCACGAAGGTGTCAACGATTAAGGAAGAGTATGGCTATTCCTATTGGGATACGCAAACGACGGCGGGGGCTTGCCGGTTCACGGTGCAAAGCGGGGGAAGCAATGTGAAGATGGTATCCTCTCAAGCCCTGTTAATCACCGACGTGGACGGAAACCGGTTTATCATTCCCCATATCGACCAATTAAGCGATAAAGAATACCGGATGGTGGAGATGTGCATGTAGCACACTTCCGCATGGGTCCGGAGAGGGGTGAGGATCGGGAATGAATTTGTGTTTTGAATTGACGGCAGCGGATCTGCAGGCGGCTCGACAAGCCGTAGGGGATGAGATTAACTATCGTGTGCCGGCGGATTTAACGCTGAGTGGCTTGAAAAGCACCGGGTACTTCGTGATCGGGGAAGACCATTGGGCGGTTATCCAGGACGGCAAGGTTCAGGATAGGGGAGCAATCGCAGAAGGACGCGATTATAAGGTTATCCCCTTGATTGGCAATGCCATCCTGGAAACGGAAACGAATGGGGCGAAGCGGATTCTGGCCCGGGGGTCGATGCAGCATGCGGCCCGGTATGCCTATATCGCCCAAATTCTCAATCATATGGCTGCCCGCAGCAAAATCCGCATTTACAATAACGAAGAGGAATACATCTGTCCCACATGCGGAGCGCCATTGATCGGGGGAACCCGGCTATGCCCGAAATGCATGAACAAGATGGCTGTTCTGCGACGGCTGGCCGACATATCCAAAGCTCATTGGAAAAAGTTACTGCTGGGATTTCTTGTGCTGGTGGCGATCTCTGCGATATCTTTGACGGGGCCTCATTTGCAAAAGCTGCTGGTTAACTCCGCATTGAAGCCTCCGGCCGGAGAAAGCCCCAACGAAAGACTGTTTATGCTTGCTATCGCGGGGTTGGCTTTCGCGCTGATTTCCACAGAATTGCTGAATATCGTCAAAGGCCGGATTATGGCGGCGGTCAGCTCCAATATCGCGGCGGATTTGCGCAAGATGGTTTTTGACAAAATCCAGACCTTGTCCTTGGGCTTCCTTACCTCTCAACGGGCCGGTGACTTGATGAACCGGATTTCCTCCGATACGGATCGGATCCGGAATTTGATTCAAGAAGTATTCACAACGGCTCTTTTCCAATCCATCATGCTCGTTTCTGTAAGTGCCCTGCTGTTTCAAGCAGATTGGCGGCTCGCGCTGATCGTGATACTTCCGGCTCCTATCGTGGCCTATATGCAGGCTTATTTCTGGAAATACGTGATTTGGAAGCTGGTTCACAAGCAGTGGCGGATCCAAGACAAAGCGAATTCTTTTCTGCACGACGTATTGAGCGGAATTCGTGTAGTGAAATCCTTTGGCAAGGAAGGACGGGAAATCAGCCGATTCCGTGACTATAACACCTCTTTTGCGGTGGCTGCCACGAAAACGGAGCAGGTGTTCAGCGTCCTGTGGCCCTTATCCAACTACTTGATCCAAATCGGACAGTATATCATCCTCTTGCTTGGCTGCATGTATATTAACCGGGGGCATATGAACCTTGGCGAGCTGATTCAATTTACCGGCTACGCCAGCATGGTGTATGGACCGCTAACCTGGCTGATGTACCTGCCTCGGACGATTGCCAATGCGGTAATCTCCATTGACCGGGTATTCTCGGTAATCGACCAAGAGCCTGAAATCGCAGATACAGTGGAATCCAAGGAACATCAGATTCAAGGCGCGCTTCGTTTTGAGAACGTAACCTTTGGTTACAAGTCCTACGAGCCCGTCTTGACGGATGTCAACGTAGAAGTGAAGCAGGGGGAAATGATCGGGCTGGTGGGTCATTCCGGCTCCGGCAAGTCTACGTTCATCAACCTGGTGTCCCGTTTCTATGACGTGAATGAAGGCTCCATTCAGATTGACGGCATGAATATCCGGAGCATCAAGCAGGAGGATTTGCGTTCTCAAATCGGCGTAGTCCTTCAAGAAACCTTCCTGTTTAGCGGCACCATCCTGGAGAATATCAAATACTCCAAGCCGAATGCCACGCTGGAAGAAATCATTCAAGCGGCGAAGATTGCCAACGCCCATGATTTTATCGTCAAGTTTGCGGACGGGTATGATACCAAGGTGGAGGAAAACGGCAATAATCTCTCTGGCGGGGAGCGGCAGCGAATCGCCATTGCCCGGGCTGTATTGAACAATCCGAGGATTCTCATTCTCGATGAAGCGACGGCAGCCTTGGACATTGATGCCGAAACGGCTATCCAGGAAGCATTGAAGCGGGTAACGAAAGGTCGGACGACCATTGCCATTGCCCACCGGTTGTCCACCTTGCGGAACGCGGATCGGCTGCTGGTTCTGGAGAAAGGCAAGGTCGCCGAGGTAGGGACCCACACCGAGCTCATGGAGAAGCAGGGGATTTACCACGGCCTCGTCATGGCTCAACGGAATATGGCAAAGGCCAAGCCGATGACCGAGCAAGCGAAGCAGGTTCAGGAAGTTCTGGTTGGCTAATAAAGTTCAGTTAGGCGATTGGAGACAACTTCCAATCGCCTTTTCCATCCATCCGGAGAGTTTCGATTTGCAGCATTTGACAATCCCTTCTATCTTATGCGAACATCGAAATAAACCTGCGGATGAAGCCAAGCGGAACATTCCAGGATTCAACCGCATGGAGGTTCAACCTCCCGAGGGCATAAGCCCGTTTGGAATTTGGAACGATAGCATAGAGCATAAGAGGTTTGCACGCCGAAAGGAGACACCGTCATGAGCAAAAAAGGAGACCGCGTCGTACTGATCGGAACGGGACAGGTTGGAGCAAGCTATGCGTTTGCGCTTCTCAACCGGGGCATTGCCAAGGAACTGGTCATTATCGACAAGAACCAGGACAAAGCGCTCGGAGACGTGCAGGACCTGAACCATGGACTGCCCTTCGTCTCTCCGATCCAAATATGGGCCGGCGATTATTCCGACTGCAAGGACGCCGATATCGTCGTCATTACGGCGGGAGCCAACCAGGCTCCGGGGGAAACGCGGCTCGATCTGATCGGCAAGAATTCGAAGATCTTCCGCGGCATCGTGGAAGATGTGATGAACAGCGGCTTCAACGGCATCTTCCTGATCGCCACCAATCCGGTCGATGTGCTGACCTACGCCACATGGAAATATTCCGGTCTGCCGCCGGAGAGGGTCATCGGCTCGGGCACGATCCTCGACACCGCCCGGCTGCGGTACCTGCTCGGCCAGCATCTGCAGGTGGATACCCGCAACGTCCATGCCTACATCATCGGCGAGCACGGGGATACGGAGCTGCCGGTCTGGAGCCATGCGAACATCGGCGGCTTGCGCCTGCCGGAGTATGCCAAGGCCAACCCGGACAAGGCGCCGAAGAAGGAAGAGCTGGACGAAATCTTCGCGAATGTCCGCGACGCCGCCTATCAGATCATCCAGTTGAAAGGGGCGACCTATTACGGGATCGCCGTTGCGCTGGCGAAGCTGACCAAATGCATCCTGCGGGACGAGCATTCCATCCTGACGGTATCTACGCTCATGAAGGGACAATACGGCCTCGACGATACCTATCTGGGAATGCCCTGCGTGGTCGGCCGCAGCGGCATCGTCGAGGTGCTGCATCTGGACCTGGCGGAAGAAGAGCAGCGGAAGCTGCAGCATTCGGCGGAGGTGCTGAAAGAAGCGCAGGGGTCCATCGTATTCTAAAGGGAGAGGAAAAGGGGGGAGAAGCGGTGATGGATTCCGTGCAGCGGCTTGCGGAGCGGATCGGCCGAGCAAAGCGAATCGTGTTCTTCGGCGGAGCGGGAACCTCGACGGAAAGCGGGATTCCCGACTTCCGTTCGGCGACCGGTCTGTATCGGACCGGAGGGGGAACCGGCTACCCGCCGGAAACGATGCTGAGCCGAAGCTTCTTCGACCGGCATCCGGAGGAGTTCTTCGCCTTCTACCGCAGCAAGCTGCTGCACCCGCAGGCAGAACCGAACGGAGCGCATCGCGCTCTCGCCCGTTTGGAGGGAGCAGGCAAGCTGGCCGGGATCATCACGCAGAATATCGACGGCCTGCATCAGGCGGCGGGAAGCCGTCGGGTCGTCGAGCTGCACGGCTCGGTGCTGAGGAATCGCTGCATGTCCTGCGGAAAGCCGCATCCGCTTGCAGCGATTGCCGACGGCTCCGAGCCAATCCCGCGCTGTTCCGCCTGCGGCGGCATCATCAAACCGGAGGTCGTGCTGTACGAGGAGAATCTCGATCTCGGCGTTCTGGAGGAAGCCGTCCGGCTCTTACAGAACGCCGACCTGTTGATGGTGGGAGGCACATCGCTCACGGTGAACCCGGCCGCCGCCTTGATCGGCTATTACCGGGATGGCCCGCTGGCGATTCTGAACCGGACGCCGACCGCTTACGACCGCTACGCGGAGCTGGTGATCCGCGAAGGCATCGGGGATGTGCTCGAAGCGGCCGTTCGGGAAGCGCTGACCGGAGCATGACGGCCGTTCCGGAAGCACTTCGTGGAGCACGGCTGCTCAACGAAGCGCTTCATCGACGAAACGGTTGACCCGGGCCGACCGCTTCGTTTGGTCCAGCAGGACCTCGTCCGGGTCGAGTCCGGCCTCCCGGCGATGCCAGAAATGCAGGAACACGTCCAGCTTGCGCAGCTTGACGAGGAGAGGCAGCAACCTTCGTTCCTCCGCCTCCAAGGGGAGGATGGCTTCGTAGCCGGCGACCATCTCCCGAATGAGCTGCCCGTCAAGCCCGCCGGGAACGGAAAGCTGCTCGGCGAGGCAGACCGCGAGCTCCATGGCGCGGATATCCCGCGTGGCGAATTCGAAATCGAGCACGGCGGAGACGCGACCGCCCTGCGTCAGCAGATTGGCGAACGAGACGTCGCCGTGGATGAATTGGCGGGGGAGCCGAAGCAGCTCTCCCGCCAATTTCTTTAAGGCCATTAACTGATCGAACAGCTCCGCGGCATCCTCTGCCGCGGCAGCGAGGGCAGGCGAGCGCAGGAAAGAGTCGGTTACCTTTCGTATGTCTTCTTCCGCCATGTCCAGAAGCTCATCGTAAGCGGGGTAAGCCGGCGGCTCGGCGAGCTCCACCTTAGCCAACGCCTGCACCAGTCTGCCGACGGTGCGGCCGTATTCGCCGGCCAAGGCGCGGTCCTGCTGCCCGGGCCGCTCGCCTTCAAGGTAGTGAAAGAGCGCCGCCGGCTTGCCCGACGGCGTCGTAACCCAAGTCGCGCCGTTGTCCGCCGCAACGGGACAAGGCACCGCGAAGGGCAGCCGGGCGAGGCTAAGCTTCAGTAACAGCTCATGCTCGGTCCGCAGCTTCGCTTCGTCCGAATGGTTCTCGTAAATCCGCACCACCCGAAGGCTGCCATCCTCCAGGACAGCGTACCGGGTGGTGTTGTTCATTCCGCTTTCCCGCGCCTCCACGGCCCGAAGCGGGGGAAGCGTATAGCCGGCCAGGACAGCCCGGCAATCGGCTTGGATTTTTTCTTCAGCTGTCAAACAGGATGGCGTCGTTTCATTCATTTGCTCATTATCAGCCTTTCTCCTCGGTTTCGGACCGATTGTCCGCAATTTGATATACAGGGATAGTATCATAAATGACGCCTAATCGCCCAGGAGAAGGAGCTGGTCCGCCGTAAACGGTGTCTATGCTTTATCGCCGGAAGGGATGGAGGGGGGAGGCTCCCGGCTTCATGGAAATCAAGTTTGCTTTGGTTCCGGCATTGAAATCATTTCTCATTCTTTTTTTGCAAAATGTGAAAAAGATCACTTTATTATATGTGAAATGTGTTACAATGTACTTGTAAACAACGATGGGAGTGATTGAGATGAAAGAGATGAACCACGATCAAGTATCGATGAACCTGCTGCAGTTCTGCTATACCTGCGATGACGCCGCCAACTGCCACACCGAAGAAATTTGCCGTCAGTGCTGGGCCGAACAAGGCCTTCTGTCTCATGAAGAGGAAGAAGCGAGCACGGACATCAGCCGCATGATCAACGCGTACTACGCGTAAATCGACGTTTATCTTCTCCAAGCTCCTGCGATATCGATAGAGTACCTTACCCCTTCGGCGCACCTGCGCCTGAAGGGGTTTTTGCCGTTGGCTTCATGCGCTCCCGGTGGGAGAAGCGGAGGAATGGCATTTGTCACAATCTGGCACGGGCGAGCTCCCGCACTCGGCCGGTGCATACCCCGCGGCCGCTTCGTGAAAACTAACACAGGCTTACATCATACATCATGCAATACGGGGTACGGCCAATTTGCCGGTTCGGCGGGAAGGATGGGAAACCACCAATGGAAAAAAGAATGAACCTGCTCGTGTTCAGCGGGGAGTACGACAAGGCGATGGCGGCTTTGATTCTGGCCAACAGCACCAGGGAGCTGGGCGCCGAGGTGACGCTGTTCTTCGCCTTCTGGGGGCTCTTCCTTGTGCGTGATCCGGAGAAGCTGACCGACGAGGACAAAACGCTCTACGAGAAGATGATGGGCCGGATGACGCCGAAGGGACCGGACGAGCTGCCCTTGTCGCGGATGAACTACGCCGGCTTGGGGAAGAAGCTGCTGCTTGAGATGATGGAGGACGACGACGCTCCGCCGCTGTCCGCTTTTCTCAAGGGGGCCAGGAAGAAAGATATCAAGTTCTACGCCTGCAAGTTATCGGTGGAGATCATGGGATTTAAGCCCGAGGAATTCATTCCCGAATTGCAGATCGTCGAGGCCAAGACCTACCTGAAGGATGCACTCGAAGCCGACATGCAGTTGTTTATCTGAGAAAGCTAACCTTCCCGTTCCGCCCTGCATACCCTATTCTGACATGGGCGAATGGAGGGGGAGCGCGGATGACGGACGCATGCCGGTTGGTTAACAGCACGAGGAGCCGGACCGAGCTGGAGCAGCATTTTTCCCGCTTCCGCGGGCAGATTGTGGGGGATCGGGCCACGTTCCGGTCCCCTTACGGCGTCAAGCGGATTCTCTATGCGGATTGGGCGGCGAGCGGCCGGCTTTACGGTCCGATCGAGGAGAAGCTCCTGCGGGAATTCGGCCCCTACGCGGCCAATACCCACAGCGAAGCCACCTTCACGGGAGCGGCCATGACCGAGGCTTACCGGGAAGCGAAGCAGGTCATCAAGCGCTGCGTGCACGCCGGGCCGGACGATCTGTTGTTGTTCTGCGGCAACGGCATGACGGCGGCGGTCAACAAGCTGCAGCGGATGCTCGGACTCCGGTTGCCGCCGGGATGGGCCTTGCCGGATTCTTTTCCCGAGGAAGAGAAGCCGGTCGTCTTCGTCACGCACATGGAGCACCACTCCAATCAAATTTCCTGGCAGGAGACCATCGCCGATGTGGTGGTGCTGGAACCGGACAGCGGCGGCCGCGTCAGCGCGGCGCGGCTGGAGGAAGAGCTCCGGCGCTATTCCCGCCGCAAGCGCAAGATCGGGGCCTTCACGGCGTGCTCCAATGTCACCGGCGTGATGCCGGAGCTGACCGAGCTGGCGGCGGCGATGCACCGGCACGGCGGGCTGGCCTTTGCCGACTGGACGGCGTCCGCTCCTTACGCCCGGCTCGATATGCATCCGCCGAACGCGGAAGAAGGGCTGGACGCCGTCTATTTGTCCCCGCACAAATTTCTCGGCGGGCCGGGCTCAAGCGGCATGCTGCTGCTGGATGCACGGCTCGTCCCGAATCCGGTGCCGGACCTTCCGGGCGGCGGCACGGTAAGCTGGACGGACCGGTGGGGTGGCACGGTCTACGTGGAGGACCAGGAGGAGCGGGAAGACGGCGGCACGCCCGGATACCTGCAGGCGGCGAAGGCGGCGCTGGCCTTCGTGCTCAAGGAGCAGATGGGCGCGGCCGAAATCTGCGAGCGCGAGCATCAGCTTGCGGAGCACCTGCTGACCGGTCTGGAGGCGATACCCGGCGTGGCGATTCTGGACGCCGGACTGAGAGAGCGGCTGCCGATCGTTTCCTTCACCGTTGAGACGGTGCATTATCCGCTCATGGTCCGCCTGCTCAACGACCGGTTCGGCATTCAGTCGCGCGGCGGCTGCTCCTGCGCCGGAACCTACGGGCACTTCCTGTTTCAACTGGACCGGGAAGAATCCGGGCGCATCCGGCGGGAGGTCGAGCAGGGGAACCAGCGGGAGAAGCCGGGCTGGGTCCGCCTGTCGCTGCATCCGGTCATGACCGACCGGGAAGTGGCGTTCCTCATCGAGGCGGTCCGCCGTAGCGTACGCTTCGCGCCGCTTTGGAAGGAGGACTACCGCTACGATCCCGCCGTCAACGATTATCGGCACATCCGGTTTCCCCGCCGAATGGGGCCGCAAAACTGGTTTTCTCTCTAAGCGAGAAAACCGGTTTTTTTCTTGTACATTGGGCGATTCTCAGAATATACCAGTAATTACCACGCCCTCTAGCACTCTCCTTGTGATAGAATGAATGCGGTCGCAATACCCATTCAGGCCGAAGCTCCCGACCGGAGCACGGGGGAACCCAGTTTTGGGGTGAAGCCGCTCACTTGAGCGGCCGGGAATCTACTCTACTTTTTCCCGAATCCGTCAGCTAACCTCGCAGGCCGCCAAAGGAGAGTGCCAGATTTGAACGCAACCCGAACCGCAACGCCTCGCCGCCTGTTAACCGTCGCCCTCGCCGGCAGCTTGATCGCCGCGCCTTTTCTCTCGGCCGGTTCCGCGCATGCCGCGTCCGCTTATACCGTAAAAGATAGCGATACCTTGTGGAAGATTTCCGTGAACCAGGGCGTTACCCTGACTTCGCTGATTAACGCCAACCCGCAGATCAAGAACCCGAACATCATTTGGGGCGGCATGACCATCACCATCCCGTCCAAGGCGACGACGCCTTCGGCTCCGGCAACGAAGCCCTCGACTCCGACGACGACCAAGCCATCCACGCCGACCACGAGCACTCCCGCCACGGATACGGCGACGCAGTATGCTCAGCAGGTGGCCACGATCGTCAATCAGGAACGTGCGGCGGCCGGACTCAGCCCGCTCACCTTCGATTCGGCCTTGTCCAAGATGGCCGTCGACAAGGCTAAGGACATGATCGTCAACAATTATTTCGATCATACGTCTCCTACGTACGGATCGCCTTTTGATATGATGACCGCTTACGGCATCCCGCATTCCTACGCCGGAGAGAACATCGCCAAGGGGCAGCGCACTCCCCAGGAGGTCATGACCGCCTGGATGAACAGCGCCGGCCACAAAGCCAATATCCTGAAGACCAACTACAAGAAAATCGGCGTCGGCTATTACAACGGCGCATGGGTTCAAGAGTTCACCGATTGATTGAGGCTCAGGACAAGACAACCTTAACTTCATGAATATCCGAAACAACCTTTCCGGCGGAAGGGTTGTTTTTTGTTGGCTTCTACAGAAAACGGGCATGACATATCCTGGAATTCATGCTATGATCTGAATGAATAAAAATTAGTTCATTCACATTATGCCCAATTATGCATCACTCCGGCAAGCCGTCCCGGTTTCGTCTGGAGGAAGGAGGCCGCAATGGAAGCCAAGAAGCAGCAAATTTACGATAGCGGGAAGGATCTGTTCAGCACCCGGGGCTTCAAGGAGACCAATATCTCCGACATCACCCGGAAGGCGGGGGTGGCGGTCGGAACCTTTTACAATTACTTTCCCTCCAAGGAAAAGCTGTTTCTGGAGATTTTTCTCGAAGAAAACGTCAAGCTCAAGCATCGGTTAATGGACGATCTGGATTTTAACGACGAGCCTCTGCCCTTGGTCAAGACCTTGCTTTCCCGGAACCTGGAAGGCATGATCGCCAACCCGATCCTGAAGCAATGGTACAACAAGGATGTCTTTGCCAAGCTGGAACGCCAATACCGGGAAGACAATGGAGTTGGAGAAGTGGACTTTCTCTACGGCAGCTTCGCGGACTTGTTCCGCCGTTGGCAGGAGGAGGGAAAGATACGCCACGATCTGAACGTGGAGCTGATCATGGCACTCTTCACGGCGATCATTACGGTCGATACGCATAAGGAGGAAGTCGGCGTACAGCATTTTCCGCAGCTGCTGGATTACTTGACCGAGTTTGTGATGAAAGGCTTGGCCGAAAATGAATGAATAATTTCGTATTCATTCGCATTTTAGTGATAAGAGGAACTTCTTCATACGCTTCGGCCATGTCGAGTTAAGGGAGGATTGATGTTGGCTCAAGACGAGGCTCAAACCACGGATTATGGAATGGGAACGGTGATGGAACACAAGGTCTACGGCAAGAATGCAAAGGAAGCGCTCAAAGCTGTCATGGCGGAGTCCGTGCGGCTGGAAAATCGGTTGAGCCGTTTCGTGCCGGGGAGCGAGGTCAGCAGGATTAACGACTCCGCAGGCCTGAGGCTTGAGAAAGTCGGACCTGAGACCTTTGAGGTGCTGTCCCGGGCGGTGCAATACGCGAACGATAGCCAAGGATTATTCGATGTCACCATCGGTCCGTTAGTCGATCTGTGGGATTACAAGCATTCGACCGAAGCTCCCGATGCGGCAAGAATCAAGCGAGTGCTTCCTCTCATAAAATGGGCCGACTTGCTGCTCGATCCTTCCGAACAGACCGCCGGGTTGAAACGAGCCGGACAGTCCGTGGATTTGGGTGGCATCGGCAAAGGATTCGCCAGTGACCGATTCTTGGCGGTGTTTCGGGAATTCGAAATCTCATCGGCTTTCACCAATCTCGGCGGAAACGTGGCCGCTCTCGGAACGAAGCCGGACGGTTCCCCGTGGCGCGTGGGTATCCGGCATCCCCGGCAGGATAACCGACTGCTTGGAGCGGTATCGGTTACGGACAAAGCCGTGGTCACCTCCGGGGATTATCAGCGGTTTTTTATCGATCGCGGCGGCAAGCGGCGGCATCACCTCCTGAATCCGACAACCGGTTATCCGGCCGAAGCGGGACTGATCAGCGTCACCACCGTCGCCGACCGCGCCATAACCGCGGACGCGTTGTCCACGCTTGTGTTCGTAGCCGGGATGGAGGCCGGGCTCCGGCTCCTTCCGCAGTTTTCCGGAGCGGAGCTGGTCCTAGTCGATGCAGATTGGCATATTTATCTAACGCGGGGGCTGAAGGACAGCTTTCAGGCTGAGCAGGGATTGCGCGTCAGTCTCGTCAATTAATCGGACAGGAGAGATCGGGATGAAGAGAAAGGGGAGACGCAGAATGTGGATCGCGGTTATGGCGCTGGTGCTTCTTCTGGTGTTGGGGGCTGGAGGAGCCTTGCTCTTCACGGAGGGAGAACGGCGGGAAGCCCGAAATCTCCCGATCAAGTCCGTCAATTTCCAGCGGCTTCAAGATGGAACCTATATCGGGGAGTACGCCGGCGGCAAATACAAGTGGCGGGCCAATCAAGTCCAGGTGACCGTTTCCGGGAGAAAAGTCACTTCCATTAAACTGCTGGCGCATGCCCAGAATCAGTCGGCTGCATCCTCAGACGAATTGTTCGGAAGGGTCATTCAGTCGCAATCGCTGCAGGTGGATACCATCAGCGGAGCGACGCTGACCTCCAAGGCTTACCTCAAGGCGATTGAGAATGCACTCGATGCAGCGCAGTGAAACTAACTCCGAAATGGAATGGGTGATCCGATGATCTTTTACTTTTCAGGAACGGGAAATTCCCTGCATGCCGCCAAAGCGATTGCTTGTCATACGAAGGAAGAATTGGTCTCCATCTCTGCCGCCGAATACGCCGATAAGCATGGCCACGAATACAAGTTGAGGGACGATGAAAAGATCGGGTTTGTTTTTCCCGTGTATGCCTGGGGGCCTCCCCGAATCGTTCTGGACTTTATCGGAAAGCTGGCACTGCATCCTTATCAGGGCAACTACGTCTTCTCGATTGCTACATGCGGAGGCAGCATTGGAAATACGATGAACGTGATGAAAGCGCATTTAAGCAAAAAGGGGCTCCCGTTAGCCAGCGGATTTTCCATCAAGATGCCCAATAACTTTATCCTCATGGGCGATGTGGATTCCAAAGAGCAGGAAAGCAAGAAGCTTGCCGCGGCGGAGGAAACCTTGAAGCAGATCAGTCTCACGATTGATCGAAAGGCAACAGGAGAATTTAAAGTCGATAAAGGGAACCTGCCGCGGCCGTTATCCGGTTTGATGAATTCGATGTTTGTCAAAAAAGGAATCGACACGGCTAAATTCCATGCGGATTCCCATTGTACGGGTTGCGGGACTTGTGAAAGGGTCTGCAATTGCCACAACATCAAAGTGGCGGAGAAACCACAATGGGGGCAGCGCTGCACGGGCTGTCTGGCTTGCCTGCATTATTGCCCCGAGCGGGCTGTTCAATTTGGGAAGGGGACCGAAAAAAAGGGCAGATACACCAACCCCAACATCCGTCTTGAGGAAATGGCGAATGCTAAGTAAGCTGGGTACCGAATGATTCCTTGGCCATGAAAAAAAGGCCCCTTTGACGGTTTGTCAAATGGGCCTTTCGCGTTCGGTTCAAGTCACGCGCTTAAGCAGCTTCGATATGCGGTTCGTTACCCGTAACGTTCTTGGGCACAAGAAACGCGGTTGCCAACGAGACCACGCTCACGATAAGCCCGTAAACGAACAAGTGGTGAATCCCCGTCATAAATTGGGCCGCTCCGGTGAGCAGGCTGCCCATGATGGTGACCCCGACCGCTGTGCCGATGTTCCGCGAGAACATCATGAGCGAGGTGGAGATGCCCCGGCGGTCGGGTTCGACCTCCTGTTGGGAGCCGATGATCGTCACGGTGACGAGGGTGCCGAAGGCGAGTCCTTGAATGAACAGAGCGGCGAGCACGAAGCCATAGGAGCTGCTGCCCGACAGGAAGAACAGCATCACTCCGGAGAGAACGAGCAGGGCGTTCCCGAAGATCATCAAGCGATAATACCCATAGCGCAGGATCAGCTTGCCGGCGGGAATCGACATCAGCATCCAGGCGGCCGATTGGGCCAACAGGGCAACGCCGCTGATGAAGGTGGAATGCCCCTGCTCCTGCAGGAAGGTGGGGGCGAAGCTGGCTGTTCCGAACAGCGCCGCATTCGACAGGAACGCGTTGATGTTCATCCGGCGGACCGGCCGGTTGCCGAACAGCGAGAGCGGCACGATCGGCGATGCCTGCCTCCGTTCGAAGAGAACGAACAGGACAAGCACCGCGACGCCTGAGGCGACGAGCCAGACCGCCTGCTCCACGAATGCGGTGGCGGCAAGGGTCAGGCTGACCCCGATGGTAAACAGCACGCCTCCGACGTAGTCGACCGCCGCCGGCTTGGGCTCGTATTCCTCGCGGTAGGCGCGCAGGAAGAAGAGGGACAAGAGGCAGATCGGGACATTGATGTAGAAAATCCACCGCCACGTGGCGTATTCGGTGAACAAAGAGCCGAGCAAGGGAGCGATCACGGCGGAGATCCCCCACATCGCCGAGAACAGCGCCTGGATTTTGCCCCGTTCCTCGATGGGGTAGAGGTCTCCCGCGATGATGGCCGGGAACGGGTTCATGATTCCGGCGCCGATTCCCTGGACGGCGCGGAAGAGGATGAGCTGGAGCATGGTGTGGGCGAAGCCGCAGAGCAGCGATCCGCCCAGGAAGACGATAATCCCGACGGACAGGATCGTCTTGCGGCCGTACAGGTCGGAGATTCGGCCGGCAATGGGCGTCAGCACGGTCGAGAAAATCATATACGAAGCGAATGCCCAGGCATACAGATGGTACCCGCCCAGGTCATCGACGATGATCCGCATCGTGGTGTTGATGATGGTGGTATCCATGGAAGCGACCAGCATGGCGAGGACGATGCTGATCAGGACTTGAAGCCGGTTTTGCGGCCGGTTCAGGCTCGGGGTCATGACGGTTCCTCCTTCTTTCTCGTGAAAAACAGCATCCCCGATTATACCCCATTCGTCCCTCGCCGGGAAGGGGAAAAAGAGCGGATGCGATTTGAGCCCCGATCCATCCGAATGCTATACTGGACGAGACAACGACACAACCGCGAGGAGGCAACCGCAATGAGCGAATTCGAATCTGCCGGATCGGACCGCAAGCTGGAAAAAGCAACCTTCGCCGGAGGGTGCTTCTGGTGCATGGTCAGTCCGTTCGAGGAAAGGCCGGGCATCGTTTCCGTCGTCTCCGGCTATACCGGAGGCCGTACCGAGAATCCGACTTACAAGGAGGTCTGCTCCGGAACCACCGGGCACGTCGAGGCGGTGCAGATCACGTTCGACCCGGAGATTTTCCCGTATGAAGAGCTGGTCGAGGTGTTCTGGCAGCAGATCGACCCGACCGACGCGGAAGGCCAGTTCTGCGACCGGGGGGAATCCTACCGGACCGCGATCTTCACGTACAGCGACGAGCAGAGGGAGATCGCCGAGCGTTCGAAGCAGAAGCTCAACGAGAGTGGCCGGTTCAGCCATCCGATCGTCACGCCGATCGTCCCGGCGATGCCGTTCTACCCGGCCGAGGACTACCACCAGGACTTTCACAAGAAGAATCCGGCCCATTACAAGCAGTACCGCAAGGGCTCTGGCCGCGACCGTTTCTTGGAGGAGGTTTGGTCGAACAAGAAGGACCCCGACGAGCTGAAGCAGCGGCTGACCCCGATCCAGTACGAAGTCACACAGAACAATGCAACCGAGCCGGCCTTCCGCAACGAATTCTTCGACCACCACGAAGAAGGCCTGTATGTGGATATCGTCTCCGGCGAGCCGCTGTTCACCTCCTTGGACAAGTTCGACTCCGGCTGCGGCTGGCCGAGCTTCACCAAGCCGGTGCAGGCGGATCGCGTCAAGGAGAAGGGCGATTACAGCCACTTCATGGTCCGGACCGAGGTGCGCAGCAAGGAAGCCGATTCGCATCTCGGCCACGTGTTCAACGACGGCCCGGCGGACAAGGGCGGACTCCGCTACTGCATCAACTCGGCCGCCCTGCGCTTCGTCCCCAAAGACAAGCTGGAGGAAGAGGGCTACGGGCAGTACCGAAAGCTGTTTGAATAAATTAAAGCTTGCCAAGCGACCGAGGATCGTGGTATAGTGATCCTCGGTTGTTCGACAAGCCAAGTCGAACGGAATACCGAAGACATGCGGTCATGGCGGAATTGGCAGACGCGCTAGATTCAGGTTCTAGTGTCAGCAATGACGTGGAGGTTCAAGTCCTCTTGACCGCACTAAACTTAAGAAATCACTCCTTCAGCGATGCTGAAGGAGTTTTTTGTTGAGCGATCCCGGTAGCAAACAAGCGACAACCTCGACCGAGAAAGGTCGAGGTTGTCCCTGCATAGCGGGGCAGATCCAGGAAGGTTACTGCCAGTTCACGACGACCGTAGCCGTCCCGCTGGTTGGGGTAGTAAACGTATGGTTCGCTCCGCCTTCCCAGGTCACGACCGATCCGTTTTTCTTGACGAACTTGAATTCGAGCGGAGTGCCTGCCGGTACACTGACGTCGAAATACCAGGTCGGATAGGTGTACAGAACCTGATTAAACATCGGACCGATCGCTTGGGCCGGGGTCCAATTGCCGATCTCGGCCACATTGCCGGTCAGGTAGACTTGTTCTCCGTATACCGTATTGGCGTTGTTCACGACAAACCGGACGGAAACCTGGGGGCCGGTCAGGATCGAGAAGTTGGCAAAGGCATTGCTGTCCACCGAGCCGGCGTTTCTGACCTTTACGGTGTACTTTCCGGCTGCGACAGAAGGGACAACGACTTGGATTTGCGAATCCTCCCAGGAGAGAATGCTGGCTCCGGTTACGGCCGTCGTCCCGAAGTAGACGGTTCCCTTTGCGGTTCCAAAGCCTCTTCCGTCAATGGTGACCGTATCGCCCGGTTTTTCCGCCGTCGGACCGACATGGCCGATAACCGGCGTCGTCTGGTTCGTCGTGTATTGCCATACGGCAACCGCACCGGCTCCCAGGGTGAAGTTCGCAATGGCTCCGCCACTGGAAGAGATGGTATTTCCGTTCAACAGCCCGCCCAGCACATCGGTATAGGAGCCGGAGGGAAGCGACGTGATCAAGCCTTGGATCGAGGCGGAGCTTGACTGATTGCGGTTAATGGCGACCACGGCGACGCTGCTGCCGAATTTGCGCTCGTATACGTAGACGTCATTGTTGATCCGACGCTGCTGCGTCGTGCCGTAAGCGAGGGCTGGATTGGTTTTCCGCAAGGGGCCGAGCGCTTGGATGGTTTTGAAGGCGTCCGAGGTTTCGGAGAAGGACGTGATTCTCGCTCGGTTGGCCGGATCGCCGGACCCGGTCATGTATTGCTCCGTTCCATAATAGATGGAAGGCACGCCGCGGGAGGTAAGCATGAAGGCCAGGGCCTGCTCCACGGAACGGTTGCTCACGGTGCCGCTCTTGAAACGGTCCATGTCGTGGTTGTCGATAAAGGTAACCTGATCGTTGATAAACGAATAATCGGAGGAGGTGGCGGATATCATGGCGTCCAGGCCGTACATGGTGTCCGCATTGTCGCGGAAGACCTGGCGGACCTTATTGTTGAAGCGGAAATCGAGCAGACTCATTCCGGACTCGTTGGCGAATTTGGTATTGTCTGCGTTCGCGGCACTGGAGCCCAAGAACCATTCGCCGAAGGCGAAGACCGGCTTGTAGCCGTTAATGTAAGACAGCCAGTTCTTCTGCCAGCCCAGCGCCATATGTTTGACCGCATCGACGCGGATACCGTCAATGCCCAAATCCAGCCAAACTTTGATGGCTTCTTTGAAGTAGGTGTCGATCGTACTGTTGTTTTGCTCCAGATCGGCCAGGTCGTACATGTTCTTGTACGTATCGTTTTCCAGGGTAGAGAAATCGGTACCGCCTTTATGGTGGAAGTACCCGTTCGTATCGCCCGTGTAGCCGCCGAGCAAGGTTCCGTTGTTATACAATTTGCCGTTCTCGGCAAAGGAGGTATTCGTCTCCATGGCAGGCGACGTATGGTTGGGGGCGAAATCGATAATGACCTTGATGCCTTTGGCATGGGCGGCTGCAATCAGATTCTGGAAATCGGACACCGATCCGAAGTACGGGTTCGTCTTTTTGAAATCCCTCGCCCAATACCCGTGATAGGAGGTATTGTTGACTCCCGAGTAGTTGATGACGGAATAGATGTTTTCGTACGGCGGCGTGATCCAAAGCGCCGATATGCCCAGATGGGTGAAATAGTCTGCATTGATCTTATCGATAATACCCTGCCAATCGCCGCCGCAGTACAGCTTAAGGTTCGTGCAGCTGCCGTCGAAGGCGGAGCCTGTCGGATTATTCGAGGTATTGCCGTCCAGGAAACGGTCGGTGAAAATCTGATAGATAACATCCGTGCTGAAGTCTTGCTTGTTGGTGACGGAGGTGTCCGGGGCGGCGGCAACGGTGCCGGACGCTACCCCGGGCAGGACGCTGCCCAAGAGCAATACCGCTGCGAGCGACGTCGCAGTAAGCCATCTTTTCATCGTTTTGTACATCGAAATCCACCTCTCTCTTTTTGATGAACCGATCGATACGATGGAGCTTTTTACCGCTTAAGCCTTTTCAAATTTGGACAACATCCCCCCTTACAAGCCAACAACCCCGGCCTCTCCTGGAAAGGAGTTGCCGGGGTTGTCTAAACCTGTTGGTTTAAATCATTGCCCTCAAATTAACTGCAGGCCTATTGTAAAAAAGGTTGGTATAAAAGTCAATATATATTTATTCGACAAAATATTAACATTTTATTTGGGGTGTCGAAACTTGAAAACAGCATGGGAATCCCGATTCTATGCAGGCGTGCGATAGAATCGAAGAAAAAGGCTTGCCAAGCTGCCAAGGATCGTGCTATAGTGTTCTTCGTTGTTCGACAAAGCCAATCGGACAATGCAGCACCAAGTATGCGGTCGTGGCGGAATTGGCAGACGCGCTAGATTCAGGTTCTAGTGGTGTAACAGCCGTGGAGGTTCAAGTCCTCTCGACCGCACCAACTTCACAAACAAGATCCGTGGTTGCTCTCGCAACGACGGATTTTTTTATTTTTCGGCCAATTTATTTGAGAAGAATGGATCAATTATCCGTCAGTATCGATCATGGTCCGCCTAAGACCCCAATTCTATAATGGATGGATGAACCTATGAAAAACGAGAAAGGTTGAATCCCCATGCCCGAAGAATCGCCTGCCCTATCGAAGGAATCCCTTCGCAATGGGCCTGTGGCGCCGAAGGACCCTGTTGCCAAGCGCAGCAGCTTTTGTCTCTTGTATGAAGCGACGATCCAGGGAAGCCCGCGTCCCAACGGAGTAAATTCGCACGAGATTTACCTGGAAGGCAGAATCGTCGATCAGGCCCGAAATGCCGGCGGGGTTACAGATGAGGCCATTTTGGAACGGCTTAAGAGCTGCAGCGGCTTTCGGGAGCTGGTGCACAGCATCGGGGTCGGCGTGAAGGCGCAGGACCCGGAAGTGTCTACGGTTTCCTTCACGCTGCAGGCCAACGGGAAGACGGACAAATACGTTTCAGGGACCCGCTTCACGGTACCCTGCCCGGCCGATGGAACGGAGACCGTTCTCGTTCTGGACGATTATGAATGGTCTGCGGATGATGACGTGCTGGGCAAATTCGCTTTCGAGTTCGGGAAGGCTGGCGCTTTGGCGACGGCCACCGTGGTCTTCTATCTGCAGGATGGGTTCGAGGTCCCCGAAGTTGCATTCGAACCTCCGGTGGACTTCGATTCGCCAGCCTATCGCGAGATGATCGCGAAGTCTCTCTTGCATAAGGGCAATACCCAGCGATTGAAGGCCGCCATCGAAAAAGCGAGGAGAGGCGAAGAGGTCGCCGTCGCCTTCATCGGCGGGTCCATCACCCAGGGGGCGGGGGCCGTGCCGCTCAACTCCAACTGTTACGCATACCGGTCGTATTCGATCTTTAAGCAAAAATTCGGAAAAGACCAAGGCGATTCCGTTCGCTTCATCAAAGCCGGAGTCGGCGGTACGCCGTCCGAGCTGGGCATCGTTCGCTACGACCGGGATGTGCTCCGGGATGGATCGGCAGAGCCGGATATCGTCGTCATCGAGTTCGCCGTCAACGATGGGGGCGACGAGACGGAAGGAAACTGCTTCGAGAGTCTGGCGCTGAAGGCGCTCGGCGCAGCCAACCGGCCCGCCGTGATCCTGCTGTTCAGCGTGTTCGTGAATGACTGGAATCTGCAGGACCGGCTGGCTCCCGTCGGCTGGCAGTACGATTTGCCCATGGTCAGTGTCAAAGACGCCGTGGTGGAGCAGTTCCGTTTGACGAAGGCAGAGGGAAATGTCATCTCGAAGCGCCAATTCTTCTATGACATCTATCATCCGACCAATGCCGGACACCGGGTAATGGCCGATTGTCTGAGCTTCCTGTTCGAGGCGGCCGACCATTCCGCTTCGGAAGGGGAGGAAGGATGGGCCGGCAAGCCGCCGGTCATCGGAAACGACTTCGTGGAGACGCGGCTCTTGGACCGCCTCAGCAGCAGCGAGATTGCCCTCATCGAGCCCGGCAGCTTTTGCGGAACCGATACCGATTTGCAGATGGCCGAGCTCGACGACCATCCGTACGGCTCGCCCCAGTTTCCCCATAACTGGATGCACGAGGGCCAAGTCGGGAACGACGGCTTCCGAATGACGATTCACAGCAAGCGCTTGCTTCTGGTGTTCAAGGATTCGGGAAGCAGCGATTTCGGAAGCGCAGAGATTCGCGTAGACGGCCGGCATGTGAAGACCGCCGATCCGCATGAGAACAGCTGGACCCATTGCAATGCGGCGATCCTGTATAACGAGCAGGAGTCCCGGGAGCACACGGTTGAAATCAAGATGGCGCCCGGCCACGAAGCGAAGAAGTTTACCATTCTCGGATTTGGGTATGTCCGCTAGAAGAAACGAACGATGAGGAGGAAGGGTTCACTTGGCTACTTTGCAAATCAGTTTCTATTCCAAATGCATGCGAAGAGAAGTCACCTTTAACGCTTTGCTTCCGCTGGAGAGCGGCGGAGGGTCGGAGGAGGAGGCAAAACGGCCTCTGCCTGCTCTATACCTGCTTCATGGGTATGCCGGAAGTCATAACGACTGGCTCAACTTCTCGCGCATTCGGGAGCTGGCCGATCAGTACCGTGTTGCCGTCTTTATGCCGTCGGGCGAGAACCGCTTTTTCCTGGACGATGAAGAAAAGGAAGAGCTGTTCGGCGAATACATCGGCCGGGAATTGGTGGAATTCACCCGCCGCATGTTCCCGCTCAGCCAGGAGCGCGAGCAGACCTGGATCGGCGGCTTCTCTATGGGGGGATACGGGGCGATTCGGAACGGATTGAAGTACGCCGACCGCTTCGGCCGAATCATCGCATTGTCTTCGGCGCTCCTTCCCTATACGATTGCGAACATCCCGACGGACTATCACAACGGCATTGCCGGCTATGCGTATTATCGGAACGTCTTCGGCGATCTGACCCGTGTGCTCGGCAGCGACAAAGACCCAGAGGCGCTGATCAAGCAGTTAAAGTCGCAGGGAACGGACATTCCCCAGATCTATATGGCCTGCGGTACCGAAGACTTCTTATTGGAAGTTAACCGGAGGTATCACGATTTTCTTGCCGCTGAGAACATCCCGCATACTTACCGGGAGACACCGGGCAGTCATAACTGGGAGTTCTGGAACGCAAGCATTCGCGACGCCTTCCAGTGGACCATGGCGGACTGAACTGGTGTCGCTCCGCATGATGAGGTGTACATCGGCCGCCCGGCTTGATAAAATACCCATTGTGAAGGAGATGATGGCCCATGAGAATCGAGATGAACGACGAAACCGAGCGCAGGCTGCTGGAGCGCATCGGCGACCGGCCGGGCTGCGTCAAGCTGTACTATGATATTGAGGATTGCGGCTGCAACGGAGTTCTGATCTTGCAGATCCTGGACGAGCCGCTCGATACCGATCTGCGGATTCAGGGGAAGCTCTTCGAGATGGCGGTCGATCCGCAGCAGGCGCAGAGGCTGGACGAGGTTATGCGGGTAGAGGCGGAGCCGGGTTTTCCCACCTTCCGGATCAGCAGCGACTCCGGCTGGTACGGCAGCAATGTGCCTGTCGTGGATGCGCGCGAATAAGCAGGCAGAAGAAGATATGAAAATAAAGACAATGAGGGTCTGGGCTTGCGCCGGACCCTCATTGTTTTGATCGCCTATTTGATCAGGCCAAGCGCTCTGAGCTTATCGAGGATCTTCTGGTTTTTCAGATATTTCTCATCGAGGGAAGACGTGAGCTCGTCGTAACGCTCCTGCAGCTCCGGCAGATGAAAGTATTGTTCGGGATGATCCGAGAGTCGGAGCAGGAGCAGGCCGACGGTCTCTTGCTCCGATTTGGATAAGGCCCTGGAGAACCGGTTCCAGCTCATATTGAGCAGATCACCGAGGGAGACGATGTGATGCTTGCGCAACGAGCGGATGGCCTGCGAGGCGGCCAGCCATTCGTCATCGTCTTCTGCCGCCGCCGTCAGGCATTGAAGGATAAGGATGTCGCATGGTTCCGGAAGGGGAAAGTCAGTTCTAAGGATGTCGTGCTTGTCTCTCATGATGTCACCTCACTCCTATCGTAGCATAGGAGAATTTGGCGATTATACCGGAAAATGTATCCAATTTGCCGGGAGTGCCGAACGCCTGCAATGCAAACAGGACCGCCGAGAAGTTCGGCCGGTCCTGTTCTTGGCTTTGCGTTGCAGTACTTCCGAAGTGTCGCTTACTGCCGCAGCGTCTTAAGCGCGCCGCTCCAGGCAAGTACCTGGTCGAGCATAGCGTTGACGTTGGCGAGATGCAGATCGGCCGGTTTGAAGACCGAGAAGTTCGCGAAATCGGTGAACAGCGACAGCGCCGGATGAACGCGGACGTCGGCGATGAGCAGCTCGCCGAGAATGCCGCGCAGGTGTTCGGCTGCGCGTGCGCCGCCGACGGAACCGTAGCTGACAATGCCCGCTGCCTTGTTGTTCCATGTCTCGCGGGCATAATCCAGAGCGTTCTTCAGCGCCGCGCTGATGCTGTGGTTATATTCCTGAACGATGAAGACGAAGCCGTCGAGGCTAGCCAGTTTGGCGTTCCAGGCAGCGGCTTGCTCAGAAGCATCCGCTTCACCCAGGAGAGGCAGCTTGTAGTCTGCAATATCCACGATTTCATAATTGGCGTCGCCGCGTTCGTCCGCGATTTTCTTAACCCATTCGCCTACCTGCGGGCTCAGCCGCCCTTCCCGAGTACTTCCCAAGATGATCCCAATGTTCAATTTCGTCATGATTCTTCCTCCTTCGATATAATAAGATACTTACAATTAGTAATTAACTTCGATGAATTTATTATAACATATCTCATTTGAAAATCAACACAAATTGTTCGGGAATTCGAAAGAACCGTTTTCGTAAAAAAGCGGTACAATGAGAGCATTCCCCGAATGAAAAAAGCAGATTCCGCAAACGTCGTCGGAGACGAAGGTAGGCGATGAAGAATGAACGAAATGTTCTTTCAGGCATTATCGGAGAAATCGCTGGACAAGCTGCGGAAGGTTCCCAAAAGCGATCTGCACAATCATGCAGGCCGCGGAGGAACGCTCGCGTATATCGGAGCGTGGGCCCAGGTCCGCATCGATCCGCCGTCGGAATCGTTTCCGACGCTCGCACACATGCAGGAGTGGTTTGTGGCCCATGTAAAGAGCCGGTGTCCCGGACTGCCGGGATATCTCAAACGCATCGAGGCGTCATTCGCCCAAGCCCGGGCGGACGGAATCGCGGTGCTGGCGCTGAGTTTCGGCATCGACGAAATCGACTCGCTTGGCGGGATGGAACCTTTTATGGCAACTATCGGCGGCTTGCACCAAGCGTTTGCCCCCGAGACGGTCTTTCTGCCGGAACTGGCGTTCGACCGGAACGGCGATCCGGAACAAGCGGCCGCTCGATTGCCGGAGCTCCTATCGTACCGGTGGTTTCGATCCGCCGATCTTTGCGGCGACGAAGCCGCTCGGCCTATCCAGGCGTTTAAGCGCCTTTATCGGGAGGCCGGAGCATCCGGATTGACGCTCAAGGCGCACGTCGGCGAATTCGGCAATGCGGACGACGTTCTGGAGGCGGTGGACGCTCTCGAGCTTCATGAGGTCCAGCACGGGATTGCCGCGGCCGAGTCTCCGTACGCAATGCGCTGGCTTGCCGACCATCGGATTCGGCTGAATGTCTGCCCCACCAGCAACGTCATGCTGCGGCGAGTAGAGAACATTCGCCGTCATCCGATCCGGCAGTTATATGATCAAGGGGTTCCGGTGACGATCAACACGGACGACTTGCTGATCTTTGACCAAAGCGTATCGCAGGAATACCTCAACCTGCATCGCTGCGGCCTCATGACCGCAGAGGAATTGAACGAGATTCGTTTGACGGGGGTTGCTGCGGCAGACGAAGCCGCTTCTTTTTCCTTATAAAAAACACCTTCGGGAGTGATCGCCGTGAATGCCTGGCGAACGATCCCGAAGGTGTTTTTCGAACAACGGCAATCCCAAGAATAAGCAGCGAGGGCGACACCACGCCTCGATAATAAAAAAACCAGTGCGGAATCTCAACGTCCATCGGCGTGGATACGACGGCGCGGGAAGCCTATCAACTCGAGTATCAACAGGTGTTCGTCGAAGATGCCGTGACTGCGAGGACAACGGAAGAGCATGCCTGCGTCTGCGGAACCATCTTTCCCCGAATCGGATGGATTCGGTCTACTGCGCAGGTTTGCGAGGCGCTTGGCGGCAAGGGTATAATGGTCTCGACAAGAGGACGGCATTCGACCGGCCGCATGGTGAGGAGGAGAACGAATGGAACCCAAGGAATATCCCGCCGCACGGATCATCCGGGAACGGCGAACGATCAAGAAGTTCAAGCAGGAGCCTGTACCCGAGGAGCTGCTCCGGGAGTTGCTGACGCTCTCGTCGTGGGCGCCCAACCACGGAATGCGGCAGCCGTGGAGATTCATCTTGTTTCAAGGGGAAGGGCGGCTGCGTTTGGTTCAAGCGATGACGGAGCTGGCCAAGAAGCCGAAGGACCCCGCCGCGCTGCTAACGGTACCGGCTTACCTTGCGGTGGCGATTCACCGCAGCGAACATCCGCATGATCTGGAGGAAGACATACTGGCGGCGGGCGCGCTGATCCAGAATTTCCAGCTCGCCGCGTGGGAGCGGGGAATCGGCGTCAAATGGACAACCGGCCTTTACATCGACGACCCGGCATTCGGGGAGCGCATCGGAGTGAACGCCGAGGAGAAAATCATTGGCATTCTGCAGGTCGGGTATCCGGAGCAAGTGCCGGAGGGTCGTCCGCGAACGCCGCTGGAGGAGAAGCTGACGGTGGTGGCCGAATAAAGCAAAACGACTCGCGAGGAGCCGGATACGGGCTCACGGGCGAGTCGTTTTTTTGTGTCGTGACCAGATTCGGAGAAGCGAAATATCAATTATGGACGATTGTTACCCGGAGATATAATCAGTTCCTTCCCGACTCAGAAGCATAGAATAAGAGAAAGAAAGGGAGGTGAATAGGATTGCCTATCGAATTTCTCGATATGAGGACTTCTTTATTCTCCAACAACAGCAGCGGGACGACGATTGCAACGGATACACCGCTCTTAATCGGAGATATCGGTCTGCAAACGGCTTCCGTGGCCAATACGACAAACGCCTCGAACGTGAGGGTCGCCCTCGAAGGAACCGTTGGTCTCCCCGGCGATCAAGGACTGATCACCACCATCACCATGACGATTGAACGGAATGGAGGGAATACGCCAGGTTCGGGTACCCTCATCTACGTCGAGGTGTTTAACACCAACGGTGTAGCGGCGTTCAGTCCGTTGAGCATTACGGCAAGCGATTTTCCGCCGGCTGCGGCGGTAAACGCCGGGCAAATCCGCTATACGCTGTTTATATCCGCCGCCGAGACGCCGATAGCGATCGGCGGGCCCGTTGGTTTCAATGGTTGGGCGGCCGCCGGTACGACCGGATAAGAACCGAAATGTGTGTTTCCCTTAGGGCCGTGCGATGGGAGCGCCTGAATTAAACCGGCGTTCTCCATGCACGGTCCGTTCCATTCCTGGGCTATGCATCGGGATCAAGCGGTCCGGGCGTGCTGGACGCCTCCAGGTCCAGAACCGGCGCTGGCGGATCTACCTCAAGCAGGTCGAGCAGGAACATGAAGATCGGAATGCCGATGATAAGGCCCCAGATGCCCATGTAATGCTGGGAGATGATCAGGACGATGAAGGTGTAGAACATCGGCAGCTTCGTCTTCTGCGCGTACAGCCGCGGGTTCAAGAAATACGTCTCGATGGCATGGATCACGAGAATAATGACGACCGTCCAAATCACGGTGGTCAACCCGCCGATCTGGAAGCCGATGATGCCGATGGGGATAAAGGAGATGACCACCCCGGCCACGGGAACCAGACTGAGCAGGAACACAAGCACACCCAGGGCGAACAGGTAGGGGAAGCCCAAGAGCACGAGGCCGATAACGGTCAGCACGGTGTTGATCACCGCAATCAGCAGCTGCACCTCGATAACCTTCCCGAACGACGAGACGAATTTGCGGCCGTAATACTCGAATTCTCCGTACAGCCAACTGATCTTGCTCGTTTTGAACTTCCGCGTAAACTCGGAGATCTTCCGGCTCTGCAAGAGGTAGAAGAAGCTCAGAATAATGACCATCAGGATGATTTCCAGCCAGTGGCCGAGCAGCTTGATGTAGGTCATCACATTCTTCAAGTAGGATTCATAGTTGATCTTGCCGATGATTTCGTTCAGGTTATAGGCAAGATCGGAATTTTTGGAGGAGTCGAGGAAGTATTTAATGCTATTAAACAAATCGCTGACTTGGCTGATAATTCGCGGAACATAATTGATGAGAGCCGACAGTAGACCGGCAATCAAAAGCACATAGAGCAAGACCGTGACGAAGGTGGCAGAAGTCGGAATGATCCGGCTGAGCTTGCGAACGAGGAACTTCTGAAGCCGTCCCATGACATAGGTCACGACGAACAGCAGAAGCAGCAGATTGAGCAGATTCCGTACTACATACAGCAGTAAAACGGCAAGCAGGACAAAGGTGACGCGTTTCACAATTCGATGTGAAAAAAAGCGTTGGATGGCTTCCACGGGCTTCCCTCATTTTGCGGTAATGTTGGCTTCTTTCATCTTAGCTGCTTTGGCTTTCGGGTTCAAACTTTTCTTGTGTTTAAAACGGCTCCGGCGCAACCTTCTTCCGTCCGTTGACGTTATAGGAAATAACAGCGAGTTCGACACTTAAGGACGTTAATGACAAAGGAGCGGCATTCATGCATCGAACAATTCTTTCTCTTGGCCTTCTAGCCGTCCTGACCGCTTGCCATTCTGCGGGAAGCGATACGCTGCTCGAGCCGGCCGCCACCCTCCAAGCAACGCTGCCTGCGGCAGACCTCCGTTCCCCTGCGGCTGCCACGACGCCGGAATTGAGCGTCGGAACTCCTTCCATGTCGCCGGGAGTCTTTATCATCGATAACCCGACCGCCGAGGAACTTCTCGCCTCGCTGCCGAGCGCGGACATCTTCGTGTACGGCAACGTCGTCTATGAGGCCGGCATCGATTGGGTGGACGATTTGAAGCTCACCAAGGCGGCGGAAGCGGGCATCATTGCCAAGCAAGTCGGGAAGGGCGAAGCTTTCGAGGAGCTGTACGCAAACCGGCTTCCCGCCGGAACGAAGCTGTACCGGGCCGCAGAGCGGAATGACGTGCTGCTCGCAAAGACGAAGAAAGGCTTTAAAACATACTACGCCATTGTCGAAGGGTAAGCCGTGAGTGCGGCTTTCCAACCATACTACGTCATTACGTTAAATAAGGCGCTTGGTTTCACCCGGCCGCACCCCAAATCTTGTTTCCATTCTCCGGCTCTCCGATTCTCCATGACCCGCCGTCATGAGGAAGAAGAGGAGTTTATTGTTTGCCTAAAAAATGGAATAATCATGCGCTTCACCCGCGGTCGGCATTCTTTGTTTTGAACAGACGGTCGTCGGCTTGCAGATTGGGCCGACGGAGATAGCGGATGGGGAAAGTCTTGCGGCTGTAAGAGAAAAGTCGAACCGTATGGAACCCGGGATATATGGATATAAGTGACAGATATCTTGTCATTTTCTCGTTTTTCTCGAAGGAATATTTTGGAACCTTGGATTATAATGGAGACAACCGGCTGGAGTTTTGTCCATTAGGAACCGAGCCGTTGGCCGTAGGTCACTCCGAGGTTGGACAACCGGCTAACGGAGCGTGTCTTGGCGGCTCAACCCCGGAATCGACCAGTCCAATAAGTCAGGAGGCTTAGGATTATGATTAAGGTGGCCGTGGCGGAGAACCGGAAGATTATGCGCGAAGGAATCCGGCTCATCCTGGAAAAAGACGCCGACCTCAGCGTGATCGGGGCGGTTCCCACCTTCGAGCATGCCGTTTCCTTGTGCGAGCGGGAGAAACCGGACATCCTGCTGGTGAGCGCCGAGTTGGCCGAGGCGGAGATCGAGGAGGGCCGGGAGCAGGCTACCCTCAGGGCCGGCACGAGGATTATCCTGCTCTCGGACCGCCGGGACGGCGAGCGGATCGCTTGGGCGATTCGCCGCGGAATCGCCGGCTGCGTCTGCTGGGAGATATCGCCGCTCGAGCTGGTGATGGCCGTCAAGGGAGTGGCGATGGGGCTGCAGGTAATCCAGGGCGATGCCCTGAACAACATTCTGCCCCATCTCGGCGGCTCCGGGCTCACGCATTCCCCCGCCGGAAGGTTCGCGCCGGACGTTCCGCTGACCAAGCGGGAGGCGGAAGTCCTCCGCGAAGTCAAGCTCGGCAAGGAGAACCGGGAGATCGCCCAAAGCTTGTATCTGTCCGAAGGAACGGTGAAGAATACCGTATCGGCCGTCCTCAAGAAGCTCAACCTGAAGACACGGGTGCAACTCGCGATCTATGCCGTGCAGAACGACATCGGCGCTTAGGCGCGTCCCGCCTGACATTGGCCCGTTTGAAGGATGCCTGACCGTACTCCGGTCAGGCATCCTTCTGTTTGTCATCCGGCGATTTGTCCGAACGGATCGAAATCGGTGACGGACGGCATCTGGGGATTCGCCGCCGTTTGCGGTATTTTTAAGCCATCGGCAGGATGCGACCCGTTACGCATCGTTCTGACAAGGAGCACCGGAGAGGAGGGAAGCGAAACATGGACATTCGAAAGCGAATCTGTGAAATTCTGGCGACGGTGTTCGGGGTAGAAGCCGAAGCCGTTCAGTCTCGGCCGGATGAGGAATCGCTCGGCACGCTGGGCTTGGATTCTCTCAACTGCATGGATATCGTCGTCTCCCTGGAGGAAGCGTTCGGCATCGTCTTCGAGGACGAGGAGCTGCTGCTTGAGAGCTTGAACACCGTCGGCAAGCTGGAGCGGATCGTCGGAGACAAGCTGAATCGGCTGGCGGCGAAGGGGGGATAAGCATGGCGATTATTGAAACGGAGGCACTCACCAAGGAATATCGCTTAAACGTTCGCGCCAAGGGAATTTTCGGCGCCGTCAAAAGCCTGTTGATCCCCGAATACCGATACGTCCGGGCGGTGGACGGGATTGATTTTGCCATTGAAAAGGGAGAAACGGTCGGCTTCATCGGCCCGAACGGAGCGGGGAAATCGACCACGGTCAAGATGCTCACGGGCATCCTCATGCCGACCTCGGGCCGCATTGAGGTGTGCGGCATGAACCCCGCCAAGGATCGCAAGCGCATCGCGGCCCGTATGGGCGTGGTGTTCGGGCAGAAAACCCAGCTATGGTGGGACCTGCCGGTGGGGGATACCTACGAGCTTTTGCGTCACATCTATCGCATTCCCAAAGCGGTGTACGACCGCAACCTGGAGATGTTCGGCGACCTGCTCGGCCTGCAGGAATTCATCCGCACCCCGGTGCGTCAGCTGTCCCTCGGACAGAAAATGCGGGCCGACATTGCGGCGGCTCTGCTGCACGACCCGGAGATCATCTTCTTCGACGAGCCGACGATCGGCCTGGATGTGGTGGCCAAGGAGAAGATCCGCGAGTTCCTGCGCAGCGTCAACCGCGAGAAGAATACCACCATGCTGTTCACCACCCACGACATGGACGACCTGGAGCAGACTTGCAAGCGGCTGATCATCATCGACCATGGCAGCAAGGTATACGACGGAACCATGGAAGCGATCAAAAGCCGGTACGGCAAGGACCGGTTTCTGGCCGTGGAATTCGCGGAGAAGGCGGAACCGGTCTACATTCCCGGCGTCGAAACCGTGGAGCGGGAGGGCAGCAAGCTCAGGCTGCGATTCAGCAAGGACGATATCCCGGTATCCCAGCTGATCGCCCGGCTGTCGCAGACCCAGGCCATCGTCGATCTGACCGTGCAGGAGCCGGACATCGAGAGCATCATCCGGGAAATCTACCTCGGGGGGATCCGCGTTGAGCCGAGCCTATCTGGAGTTAGCTAAGAAGGCCTTTCAGAACAACCTCGTCTACCGGGCGGAATACCTCGCCGGGGTGTTGAACGCCATCGTCATGATCTTCGTCAACATCTCCATCTGGCGGGCGATTTACGAGGAAGACGGCGCGCTGGACGGCTTGCAGTTCCGCATGATGGCGACGTACGTGGTGCTGTCGTTTTTGATGCAAACGCTTTATATCATGGATGAATACTTTATCGAGGTGAAGGTGCGCAGCGGCTTGATTTCCTCCGATCTGCTGAAGCCGATCAGCTTCCGCGGAATGGTGTTCGCGAACACCATGGGGACACTCGTCTTCCGGTTGCTGCTGCAGCTTGCGCCGGCGCTCGTGCTGTCGGTCCTGCTGTTTCGCATTCTGCCGCCGTTCTCCTGGGAGATGACCTTCTACTTCTTGGTCAGCGGGCTGCTCGGCTTCTTCGTCCTGTACAGCCTGAACTTCCTCGTCTGGGTCAGCTCGTTCTGGTTCTATTGGACGTTCAGCCTGGTCACGATCAAGGATGCGGCGGTGCTGATCTTCTCGGGAGCGCTGGTGCCGGTGTGGTTCATGCCCGAGTGGCTGGCGAATTTCGTCCAGGCGACGCCGTTTGCTTCCATTTATTCCACTCCGATTCAAATCTACCTCGGGATGATTCCCGAGAACGAGATTCTTCTCGGCCTCCTGAAGCAGGTCGCCTGGGTGCTTGCGCTCAGCCTTGCCGGATACGCGCTTTGGCTTCGGGCCTCGCGCAGGCTGAGCGTACAAGGAGGTTGACCGATGGACAAGACGGATAAGCATACGCCGGGCGAGAAGGCGGCGCTGTTCTTCCGGTACGCGCGGATGAATCTCAAGCTGGTGCTGGAATACAAGCTCAACCGCAGCCTGATTACGCTCGCCATCTTCTGCCGGGAAATGATCAGCGTCGTGGTGATGTTCCTGATCCTGCTCAGGTTCCTCCACATTCGCGGCTGGGATCTGCACGAGCTGCTGTTCCTCTACAGCTTCCTGTTCCTTAGCTACAGCCTGTTCGTATTTCTCTTCGCCGGCATCCGCGACTTCGACAATATGGTGCATTCCGGAGAATTCGACCGCCTGCTCACCCGGCCGCTCGGCCTGATGTACCAGATCATCGCGGCGAGAATCGATTTTTCCGCGACGCTCGGCCACGGGATCGTCGGAGTCCTGTTGTTCGTCAATACCGCGTTCTCGGTCGGAATCGACTGGACCTGGCGCAACGCGCTCTACTACGTGCTCGTCATCCTCGGCGGAACGATCATTCAGGCGTCGCTGTTCCTGCTCTCCGCCTGCTTCAGCTTTTGGGCGGTCAAAACCGAGAACGTCCGCAACCTGCTCTTCTTTAACGCGCGGCGGATCGCCGGGTATCCGCTCACCTTCTATCCGGTGTTTATCCAGAAGCTGCTGATCTTCGCCGTGCCGTTTTCGTTCGTCAATTTTTTCCCGGCCGAGTATTTCCTGCGCAAAGAGGATTTCGGGTCGTTCTGGGACGGGTACCTGTACCTCACTCCGGCGGTCGGCCTCCTGATGTTCGGTCTGGTCTACCTGCTATGGAAAAAGGGCGTGCGAAGCTACACGAGCACCGGCAATTCGATGTACGGTTGAGCCCGCCGGGCCCAACTGACGGAAACGGGGTCGATCCATGAATCCGCAAGCCACGAAACGATCGTACAAGCCGCTCATCGCGGTCGTCGTCCTGCTCCTCGCCGCGCTCGGGTACCTGACCTACCGGTTCGCTCCGCTGGAGGATTGGAAATGGAAGGCGGGCCTTTACGATGACAAGCTCGCCGTCTTGAGCACGGCGGACATGCACGGCAACCTCGTCTACAACGAGGTCAACGGCGGCTATTACACGCTGGACGAGGTCAATGTCGAGATGGGGATGCCGCTCATCAAGGGCATTGCCGATGAAATCCGGGCGAAGAACCCGAACTCGCTGTTCCTGGACAGCGGCGACATGTTTCACGGCACCAATGAAGCCAACGTCGAGGAGGCCAAAGGGATCGTGGAAGCGGCGAACCTGATGGGCTACGACGCGATGGCGGCAGGCAACCACGATTTTGATTTTGGCTACAAACGGCTCTCGGAGATCGAGAAGGAGTTGAAGTTCCCGATTCTGTCCGCCAATGCCCGGTACAAAGGAGAGCCGACCTTTACGGGAACCATCGTCAAGCAGGTCGGCAGCCTGAAGATCGGTCTGTTCGGGCTCACGGTTCCCGATTCGCTGTCCAACATGAACGTGTTCGGGGAAACCGACGTCACCTTCACCGATCCAGAGGAAGCGGCGCTGAAGAGCATCGCGGAGCTCAAGCGGCAAGGGGTCGACGCGATCATCCTCGTCTCGCACTTGGGCGACGACTTGGACAAGGAATTGGTGAAAAAGGTGCCCGGCATCGACCTGGTGCTCTGCGGCCATCACCACTGGCTGTATAAGAAGCCGGTCAAGATCGGCGACACTTACCTCGTGGAGGCAGGGTCGTACACGACACATGTCGGCTTGGCCGAGCTCTATTTCAAGAACGGCAAGGTCAAAACCGTGAAATGGTCGCTCCATCAATCCACCGACCGGTCCAAGACCGATAAGCAAGTCGCCGCCGTCGCCGACCGCTATCATGAGATCGCGCTGGAAGCGGGCAAAGCGGTGGTGGGCCGAACCGACGAAGATCTGGACGGGATGCGCACGCATGTGCGGACCGAGGAAACCAACCTGGCCGATCTCATCACGGACGCGATGCGCTCGGAAGGCAAGGCCGATCTCGCTCTGCTGAACGGAGGCGGTATCCGCGAGAGCATCGGCAAGGGCGACATCCGCCTGTACGACGTCGGCAAGCCGCTACCGTTCGTAAATTCCCTCATGACCGTCGAAATGAAGGGCGAGAAGGTCTACGAAGCGATCGAGCGCGGGCTTCGAGCCTGGCCCTATGGGTCGAGCAACGGCGGCTTTCTGCAGGTATCCGGCATCGCCTATTCCTTCGACGGCTCCAAGCCGGCGGGCAAGCGGCTGGTCAGCGTTACAAAGGACGGCCAGCCGCTGGACAAGGACAAGCTCTACAAGGTGGCCACCAATGACTATCTGGTGGCGGGCGGGGACGAATACGAGGAATTCAAGGATGCCCGCAAGCTCAGCAAAGGGGCGCTGCTGCGCGATGTGCTGGCCGCTTACCTGAAGCAGCAGGGCGCGGTGAATCCGAAGACCGAAGGCCGGATTCAGGTGATCAATCAGCGGTATCAATAAACCCGTGAAGGGATGCGAAAGGTGGACAAAGCGATGGAACGGAACAAGGAAGAAGTCACGCGGATGGTCTGCGAGATTGTATCCCGCTATGCGTTGGAAGCGGGGATGGAGGTGCAGCCCGACGCCAATCTGAGGGAAGCCTACGGCATCGATTCGCTGACGCTGGTCGAGCTGCTTGTGGAGGTCGAGGAGGTCTTTGGCATTCTGTTCGACAGCAGCTCGCTGACGGACGATTTCTTCTCGACGGCGGCCTCGATTGCCGGGTACGTCAGCGGCAAGCTGGAGGCGGCTTAAATGGAGCAGCATAACCGGGCGGCCGTCGCGCGGGCAGGCCGGGTCGCGGAGGTGCCGAGGTATTATCAGCCGTACGTGAACGACTGCTTCAACAATGCGTATGGAGCGCTGCTCGCGCATAAGGGGATCGAACCGGCACTAGCGCTGGCCGATTACCTGTCATTCATGTTCGATCCCGACTCGGAACGGATCGGAGTCAATTTCTTGAACCGGGCGTCCGCCTCGTTCTACTTTACCGAGGAAGAATTGAATTCGTCCATGAGCTACGGCTACTTGCCCGCCACCTCGCTTTACCGGGACGGAGACGGCGGTCCCGCTTTGGACGAGCGCCGCTTCCAGATCCGGATGCATACGGCGGCAGGGCCCGAGATCGCGCATGGCCGGCTGAAGCAGCGGATCGACGAAGGCGAGCCGGTCATTGTCGTCGTCAATCTCTTTGAGATGAGCTATCACCGCGCCTATCAGCGGCAGCATGGCGTGCATGCGGTGGTGGTCACCGGCTATGACGAGGACCGCAAGACGTTCTCGCTGTTCGACAAGTACGCCATGTCGAGCAGCGATTTCGACGGCGAGCTGCCCATGGAGGAGGTGCGCGCCGGACGCCAGACCCCGAGCGACACGGAGAACCCGGTGGACGGTCGGACAGTAAGGCCCATCGAGTACTTGTGGATGGAGCTGCATCTGCATCCGGACTTTCGGCTTGAGGAAGGCCCGGCCATCCGCCTCGTGGAAGGCAGTTGCCGCCGCATGCGCGGCGAGGAGCGCGTGCACGGCCGTATCTGCGGGTTTCCCGCCGAGGCTGCGTTCGTCGGCCGCTTGCGGGAGCGGCGCTCGCTGCCGTTCGATGAGACGGAGCGCTACCGCTTCCGGTTCTATTACAACCAGGCGCTGAAGACGGTCGCCCGCCAGCGGCGGCGGTTCTCCGCCTTCCTGGAAGCCGCCGAGCGCCACTTCGGTTGGCCGCCCCAGGAGGAGACGGCCGAACCTCTGCGGGAAGCGGCGATGCGCTGGGAGATTGCGGCCAACCTGGCCCTGAAGCTGGGGCTGACCGGCAAGACGGACCTGCTGGAGGACATGGCCGAGCAGTTGGAAACGGCCCGGCAGGCGGAAGAAGCGGCGGTCGTCCGACTGGAACGGCTCGCCGAAGACCGAGTTCGAAACGGGCGGGATGAGGGCATCCGCAGCAATAAGGAGGAATCGCTTTGAGAAATCCGCAATCCCCGTGGGAGCTGTTCGATGCGGCCTGCGAAGCGTATACCGGGGAACCGGTGTTGATCTACAACGACCGCTACTATTCTTACGGGGAAATCCGCGAGGAGGCGGTCCGGTTCTCCCGGTTGATTGACCGGTGGAGCTTTACCATGGGCGGCGTCTACCTGCCGAACTGCCCGGCCTTCCTCATCAGCATGCTGGGCTTGAACGCCAGCGGCAAGGTGTTCGTCTCCCTGTCCTATCAATTTAAAGGAGACGCCTTGCTCGAGCTGATGAATTATGCCGACGTGGAGCTTCTGGTCACCGACGCGAAGGGGTGGGAGGCGCTCGGCGGCCAGTTGGACCGCCTCGGCGTCCGGGTTGTGCTGGAGCTTCAGCCGGACGGAGCCTTCGCGGTGCACGAGGTGCCGGACAAGCCGGCCCGGCCGTTGCCGGCGCTGGCGAAGGATACCTTCGGCATCTGCTTTACCTCGGGGTCGACGGCCCGCCCGAAAGGCATCGTCCTCTCCAACCGCGCCATTGTCGGCAATGCGACGGCGATCGCCCGGCGCTTGGATTTTCAGCCCGGCGAGCGGACGATTCTGCCGAGATCGCTCGCTCAGGCCAGCCCCATCGCCGGCGATGTGTTCATGGCAATCAGCCGGGGCGGGGCGATCATCCTGATGAACAACGTGTTCCATCCCGCCATTTTCCTGAAGGCGATTCAGGATCATAAAGCCAACCAATTCTACATCGTCCGAACGATGCTCCTGCAGATGCTGGAGTATCCGGGGCTTCATCAGTACGACCTGAGCTCGGTGAAGCGCGTCCTGATCGGCGGCATGATCAACCCGCTCGGCATCTACCAGGACGCGGCGCGGGCCATGCCTGGGGCCCGGGTCTACAACGCCTACGGCGCCTCCGAGGCGGTGGCCCGGGTGACGCTTGGCATGCACGACGACGTGACCACTCTGCCCTGGGTAATCGGCAAGCCGATCGACGGCTGCCGAATCCGGGTGCTCCGTCCGGACGGTACCGAAGCGGACGCCGGAGAGACCGGCGAGCTGTTCATAGAAAGCGACTACCTGATGGACGGGTATTACCGCCAGGAACAGGCGACCCGCGAGGTGCTCACCCCGCAAGGCCTGCGGGTGAAGGACATCGGCTATCGGGACGAGGAAGGGCGCTATTTCGTGCTGAGCCGGTCCGACGACCTCATCACCCAAGGGGGCAGCCGGGTCTACCCGGTCGACATCGAGGAGGTTCTGCTGACCCACCCCGCTGTCCTGGAGACGGTGGTGCTCGGCGTGGAAGACCGCAAGCTCGGCCAACGCGCCGTCGCCTTCGTCTGCCTGAAGCCGGGGCAGACGGCCGACCGCGGCGAGCTGCTGCGGTGGTGCATGGCCCGGCTGGAGGACCGCAAAGCGCCGAAGGAGATTCACATTGTCGAAGCCATTCCGCGCAACGTCATCGGCAAGATCAACAAGACGGAAGTCCGCGAGCTTTACGGAGCTCTGCTGCAAGCGAGCAGTTGAACAGGCGAGACGTCTGCTTTTTGCTAGCGATATAGACGGAACCCCATGAAAGCCGGAGAAGAGGAAGGTCGTGAAGAAGCGAAGCGTTCGCCTTTGATCCCGGTTTTCTCCGAAAAAGTTCAATCCGGAAACCGGGAATCAACAGCGATCGGAATGACATTCCATCTGCGCAGGCGTAAGAATGAAGTTCTGTCCATGTAGGTCAAATACGAATTATTGGAGGGCTACGATGAACAGATTGGAACTTTCGTTGGAGCGGCAACTCGTGCTCCTGGCATCGGTGGAAGTCGAAGAAGCGGACCGTCCGCACCTTACGGAGCTGCTGGACGCGACGCTCGACTGGTCGGAAATCCTCTACCAGATGACCACGCACCGCACGCTCAACATGCTGACGTACAACCTGAAAAAATTCGGGCTGTTCGAACCGCTCGAAGGCGAGCTGAAGCGGCTGCTGAACCTCCAATGGGCGGCGTACCGCGAACGCAACGGCAGCTATGCCGCCAAGCTTGCGGAAACCCTGCGCGCCTTCGCGGAGAAGAACGTGGTGCTGCCGGTTCTGAAGGGGAATCTGCTGGTCAATACCGTCTACCCGTCGCTGGAGACGCGGACGTTTAACGATCTTGATTTTCTCATGCAGCTGGAGGACGTCAATGCGGTCACGGAGGCGCTGGAGGGTCTTGGCTATATTCAAGGGGAATACGATGCCGAAGCCCATGAGATCAAGGCCTCGTCGCGCAAAGCGAAGATGGTCCACCAGATGACGACCCACGAAATACAGGAGTTCATCCAATTGACCGATCATCCCTTCGCTCCGGTGGTGGAGGTCGACGTCAACCACGACATCCTCTGGCGGGGCAATTGCCCTTATAAGGTGCCGACCCGCGAGCTGATCGCCCGGGCCGTGCCGATCGAGCTGTACGGAGAGCGCGGCTACCGGCTCGATCACGCCGACAACCTGATCCAACTCTGCTGCCACCTGTACAAGGAAGCGGTGCTGATGGTCTGGATCAGCAGCCTGAAGGACCTCAAGCTGTACAAGTTCGCCGACCTGTACATGTACATCCGTAAGTTCTCGTCCGAGATCGACTGGGACGGCTTCCAAGATCGGGTGCGGCATTACGGGCTGGAAAAGGTCGTCTATTACAACCTTCATTACCTTCAGCTTCTGTTCCGCGATATCGTGCCGGAGGCGGTGCGGGAAGCATTCCGCCCGGACGATCTGGCTTACCTGGATCAATACGCCATCGAGAACGAAACGCCGTCGGTCTGGGAATACGATTTCTTCACCCGGCTGTTCGATGTCAACCGGATCTTGAGCGTGGAGGAAGGAACGGCGGAGGGCTTCAAACGGTTTCAAGCCGTGAAATCGAGTTGATGGACGGGACCAAGCCGCACAGAGAGCTGCTCACCGTGCTCGGTTCCGGCTTCGGGCTCGGGCTCTACATTCCCGGACTGCTGCTTGCCGGGCGATTGAACGCCATCGGTCAGCCGACCGCCGTCGAGGTGTTCGAATCGCTGATGACGGAAGAGCGGCAATCCGGCATCCTCCGCAGCCGCAAGGCTTATCACCGCAGCTTTCCGGTGGCGCAGATGGCGGCCCGCCGGCCGCTCGACCTTTCGTCCAGCCTGGACGAAGGCCGGGCGGCGGAGCTGCTGGATACCTGGGAACGGGAAAACCGCCGGAGGTTCCTGGTGCTGTCCGGCCACTGGCTGCCGCTCCTGGAGCGCTACCGGCTGCGCCAGCCGGAGACGAAGGCGGACCTGCTCTACGTGGATGCGGGCTTGCCGCCTTCCTGGGAAAGCCTGCGGCATTATCGGCCCGATTACGCCGAGGGCTATACCGAGGTTCGGTTGTATGACGGCGAACGGATCAAGCTGCTGCACCCGCTGCGGGTGACGGAGGATGCCTCCATTGTGCCTTACGAAGCGCGGGAGCCGCGCTACCTGGTGCACGGAGGCGGTTGGGGCATGGGCACCTACCGCCAGGTCATTCCCGAGCTGCGGGCCCGCGGCTTCCTGCTCGATCTGGTCGCCTATGAACCCGAAGAGGCGGCCGACACCGAGCCAGGGGAACGGGTCTATATGATCGACCCGACCTGGGTGCCATGGCGGCCCGATGAATCCGGATGCTACGGATTTCCGCCGTTTGGCCGCGTCGATGCGGGGACGGAAACGGAATTCCGCCGCGGAACGGAGCGGCACGGGCTGTTTGAAGTGACGGCGCAGGCGCGCGCCGTGATCGGTAAGCCGGGAGCCGGAACGATGATCGATTCGCTCGGTGCGGCGACCCCGCTCCTCATGCTCGAGCCGTTCGGCGAGCACGAGAAGGTGAACGCCCACGTCTGGGAAACGCTCGGCTTCGGCATTCCGTATGCCGCGTGGAAGGAAGCGGGCTTCCCGGAAGCGCCGCTTGCGGACATGCATGAACGGCTCCGCGAAGCGCTTCGGACTACGCCTGATTTGGCGGAGATTTATGCGAAGCAGCTTGCGGGCGAAACACCGGACCTGCTTGAGGGACAGGGTCCCTCGACAGACGCGGGCATAGCAACAGGCTTAGAAACGGTAAGGAAGACGGAGGGATCAGGGGGGAGGCGGTGAAGCCCATGCGGAACATCTCCGGCGCGCATCCTCCGCCGGATGCGGAGGCGGTCAACCCTTATGCAAGCGGCGGACAGGCAACGATGCTCCATCCGGAGTCCGATGCCGATCCCCGCAGAAGGGAGGGCATCCTCATCGTCTACGAAGGCATCAGCGGGTCCGGCAAGAGCGAACGCATCCGCCGGCTGAAGCGGACGCTGGAGGGCCTCGGCGTCTCGGCCGTCATTGTCGAATGGAACGATGTCCCGTTCCTTCGGGCCGCCGTGCGCGTTCTGGACGCTTGCCGCTGCATGACGCCGGGCATCTACAGCCTGCTCCAGTGGAGCGGCTTTCTCTTCTCCCGGCGTCGGCGGGTGGGCCCGGCCTTGCGGCGGGGGGCGGTCGTGATTGCCGACCGCTACACTTACACCGGCCTCGCCCGGGATGCCGTGAACGGCGCCCCGGCCTGGATCGGACGCCCGTGGAGCGCCTCGGCGCCGGCACCGGATCTGCTGTTCTTCTGCGACACGGCTCCCGAGGTGTGCCGTCACCGAATCACGTCTCGGGGCAAGGCCCTTTATCATCCGAGCCGGAGCTTCCGGCGGGATAGCGGACCCGAGAAGGACTTGCGCTACCTGGAGCGGATGCGGGCGTGCTACTTGGAGCTCTTCGCCGAAGCGGCGAACGGCGGCGGGGCGGCGGGCACGGAATGCTGCCGCATCCTGACCGCCGACGCCTCCGACGAGGCAGCGGATATCCATGCGGTGTTGAGCCTGCTGGCGGCTCGGGGTGCAGGCGGCGCTTCGGGCGCGCGCGAGGCGGCTTCGGCTTCGGAGCCGTGACATGCGAACGATATGAAGGAGGGACGAGGATGAAAGCGGATGAACAACCGGAAGCGGCCGCGAGCGCTGACGAACGGCTGCGGCGCCTGGCCGACCGCTTTGGAACGCCGCTCTATGCCTATGACGGCGTCAAGATCGAAACCCAATACCGGACCTTGAAGGATTGTCTGCCTTCGGGCTTTGAAGTGTTTTATTCCGTGAAGTGCAATCCGCTGCTCGGCGTCTGCCAGCTTCTCCACCGTCTCGGCAGTTCGGTGGAGGTGGCTTCGGAGGGCGAACTGGCGGTTGCGCTGCAGGCGGGAGTACCCGCCGGCTCCATCATCTGGACGAGCCCCGGCAAGACCCGGCGGGAGCTCGAGCTCGCCATTGACCGCCGGATCGCCAGCATCAATGTGGAATCGGTGGAAGAAGCCCAGCTGATCAGCCGCCTTGCGGCCGAACGGGGGGTTGAAGTCCCGGTCGCTGTAAGGATTAACCCCGACTTTCACCCGGCGGGAGCAGGGCTGAAGATGACCGGCGTGCCGACGCCGTTCGGCATTGAACAGGAGCAGGCGGCGGATGCGCTTCGCCAGATCGCTGCACTGCCGCATGTCCGGCTGAACGGGCTGCACATCTTTACCGGCTCGCAGGTGCTGGATGCGGCCGTGCTGGTGCAGACGATGGAGCGGATCATCGAGCTGGCGCTTGCGCTGACGGAGGAGACGGGCCTGAAGCTCGCATTCCTCGACTTGGGCGGCGGCTTCGGCATTCCTTATTTCCCCGGTGAAAAACCGCTCGACACGGCTTACCTGAAGCGGGAGCTCGCCGTCCTCTGGGACCGCCTCGGGCATCGTCTCGCGGGCGTGCGCGTCGCCGTAGAGAGCGGACGCTTCCTCCTGGCCGAGTCGGGCACTTACCTCACGCGGGTCGAGTATGTCAAGACCTGCCGGGGAACCAAATTCCTGGTGTGCGACGGCGGCTCCCATCAGCATGCCGCCAGCGCGTTCCTCGGGCGGTATGTGCGCAACAATTTCCCCATGCGGCTGATCCCGGCGGGTGGCACGGACGCTCCTCCCGAGGAGGTTCATGTGGTCGGGCCGCTCTGTACGCCGACGGATGTCATCGGCCAGAAGGTTCGGTTAGCGCCAGCCAAACCGGGCGACCTGGTGGCGGTGGAGCAATCGGGGGCATACGGGCTTACGCACAGCCCGGCGATGTTCCTGAGCCATCCGCTGCCTGCGGAGGTTTTGGCTTTTCCGGGGAAGGACGAGCTGCTGCGGGAAAGGGGGAACGCGGATGATTTCCTTGCCGGCCAACAACCGCTCGGAGACCGGGAACCGGTCTGGTCCATCGGCGACTGAGCCGTTCCATCTGCTTCGGCTTCTGCGCGAGAACCGTGGAGAGGGAGTGATCCTCTGGCTGTTCAACATCGGTGCGGAGCGTTATTGGAATCCGGCGCCGAGAGGGATCACCGACCGCAGCGAGGACCGCATCGTCTCTCGAATGGAGGAAATGAACCTGCTGCTGTGCCGTCCGCAGGACCTTCTGATTCTGCGGGAACAGCCGGATGAAGCCTTCCTCGCCCGGCTTCGCGGCTGGGGCTTCGAGATTCCCCGGATTCTCGTCCCCGCCCCCGGGCCCGACCAGGCCGGGATTGCCGAACTGGTGCTCGCCGACGAGCGGCTGCTCGGCGAGCTTGGGGATTTGGCCCGGGCCGAGGAAGAGAGGGGCGGAACGCTGTTCTTCGTCCCCTACGCCGCTACGCTGCTGGAAGAGAGAATCGCCGAGCGCTGCGGCCTTGCGCTCATGGCGGCCCCGTCATCCGTCGGAGCGGCGGTGAACGACAAGATTGCCAATCGGCTGCTGGCCGAGGAGCTCGGTCTGCCGGTGTGCGCAGGCCGGGTTTGCCGAAGCGCGGAGGAAATCCGCAGCGCCTGGAAGGAACTGACCGAAGGGGAAGGAGCCTTTCGGAAGGTCATCATCAAGGAGCCGCACGGAGCCTCCGGCAAAGGGCTGTATCTGGTCGATTCGCCGGAGCGGCTGGAGCCGCTCTTGCACCGCTTGGAACGTTCCGCCAAGCGCAATACCGCTGCGGCTTGGCTTGTAGAAGGCTGGCAGCCCAAAAGCGCCGATATCAATTTCCAGCTCTATGTCTCGCCGCAAGGAGAGACGGAGATCTTCTCCATGAAGGAGCAGATGCTGCGGGACACCGTCTATATCGGTTCGCGCTTCCCCGTTGAAATCGGCGAGACAGCCGTTAGCGAGTACCGGCGTTACGGGGAAGAGATCGGTCGCAAGCTACATGAACAGGGATATTCGGGCGTAGCCGGCGTGGATTCGATCATCACGACGGACGGCGAGATCATCCCGATCATCGAAATCAACGGCCGGTTTACGCTCTCGACTTATCTGTCGTTTCTCGCGCCGATCCTGGGCGAGCGTACGAAGGCCATCAGCCGCTATTTCCGCCTGTCGCTGGCTGAGCCGCTGTCTTTTGGCGAATTGTGCGGGAAATTGGAGCAGGAGGAGCTGCTCTTCGACCGGGAATCGGGCGAGGGCGTGCTCGTCTATACCTCCGGCACGCTGCCCGTTTTCCGGGAGGAAGGCGGGGAGGGCTGCAAGGGCCGCCTGTTCGCGCTGATCGCCGCAAGGCAGTGGTCCCGTGCGGAAGAGCTGAACGACCGGCTCGACCGGATGCTGGACCGTTTGGAGAAAGCCTGAAACCGGAGAGGGAGGATGCGCTTGGAGACGACCGGCCGCCTACACGCCGTCGAGGATATCCCGCGGTATGAAGAGGATTTTTTCAATTGCTACATGGGGCACCTGCTCAGCTACCTCCGGGTCCGGGACGTCCCGGTGGAGCGGGTATTCTACAAGTGCCTGGAGCCGATCCAACGGATTTACCACAGCTTCGTCGCACATGGCCGCGACCGCTGGCATTATCCGTCGCCGTTCTTCGATCTTCATCTGCTCGGGGTTGAGACCGTAACCCGGCGGTTCCCGGCCTTTGCCGACGCCAAGCCGGAGATACTCCGCCTGCTCGGCGAGAAGAAGGCGGTATTTTTCTCCGGAGACGGCTATTATATTCCCCACCGGATCGAAACCTACCGCATCCGGCTGCAGCCGCATAACTTCCTCCTGACCGGCTATGAGGAGGGGGAGGCAGGCCCCCGCTGGTACGTACAGGACCACGCCCGTCCGGATTTTTTCGGCTGGTACGAGGAAAACGTGCTCCGCGACTGCTACGATCTGGCCGATTATCCCTTCGCGAAGTACATTGCCTCCTACGACATTGACAGCCGTTTGGCTCACCGGACGGACCTGCGCATCTTCGTCGATGAGGCCAGAGCGTATCTGGACATGTACCTGGACGATTTCACGGTCTATGAGCGGATCGCGGCCGAGGCGGCCGGACACCTGGCGGCCGGTCATCCCGAATGGTTGATTCCGCTGGAGCGCACGTTGTTCTTCCTGGCGTCTTCGCGCGAGCTGTTTGCCCGGTTCCTCCAATCGGTCGGGAGCGGCGAAGAACTGCTGCCGATGCTGGCGGAATCCCGTCGCCTCGCCTACGCGGCCAGAGGACAGCTCATGCGGCTGAGGGGGACGCGGCGGACGGCGACGGCCGCGTTTGAAGCCCTGTGCCGGGAACTGAGAGCGTCCGAAGAAGGGCTGCTGGTCGCCCTTCGCGACTGCTTCCTGAACGGGGTGGGCAATCTGGTCCGCGCCGAGAGCTCCGGGGCCGGGAGCGAAATCTCGAACGCATTCTAGGGCGGATGGAGGCGGGCCGACGGAAACGGGCATCGCTTGCGTCTGAATGCGCTGATGTCCGAATGGAGTCCGCCGTGTAGACACGGAGCAAACATGAATCGTACACGAAGCAAGCATGAAGCGAACGGGTATCGCCGCCTCCACCAAAACCCAAAAGCCGCTGTTCCGACCGGACTTCTCCGGAGCGGAACAGCGGCTATTTCTTTCGGAGCGCGAGTCCTCCGATTTAACGTACGGACTTTATCCCAAAAGCGGCACGATCCAGGGAGCCAGCATGAAGGTGGCGATGGCAGCCAGCACCATGGTCAGGCTGGAGACGGTCCCTTCGACATCGCCCAGCTCGAATGCCTTGGAGGTCCCGACGCCGTGGGAGCTCATGCCCATCAGAATGCCCTTGGAGACGCGGGATTCAATGGACAGCATGCGGATGACGGACGGGCCGACGATGAAGCCGAGCAGTCCGGTAATGATCACGAACACGGCGGTCAGCGTGGCGTTGGCGCCGATCATCGTCGATATTTCCATGGCGATCGGTGTGGTGACCGAGCGGGGAGCCAGGCTGCCGACCACCTGCGGGCTGAGGCGGAACAGCTCGCCGACCAGCATCGACGTGGAGATGCCGGCGAACGACCCGATCAGCACGCTGCCGAGGATCTCCCAGGCATGCTTTTTCAGCAGATCGAAATGCTTGTAGATCGGAATCGCAAAAGCGACGGTGGCGGGCTTCAGCAGGAAGGTCAGGATGTTGGCTCCCTTGTTGTAAGCCGTATATGAGATTCCGGTGACGGCCAGCAGCAGAAGCAGCACGATCGGCACGAGCAGAATCGGCGTGAACAGCACGCTCGGCTTGCGGCCGTAGAGACGGCGGACGGCCGCGTAGACGGCGACGGTAGACAGCAGACCGGCGATGGCGATGAGACTAGCCATGAAGCTTCTCCTCCTCGGCGGCGACCGGAATCGGCGCGGGAATCGGCTTGCGGGCAAAGCGGTTCAGCAGATGGCCGCTCCAGCCGGTGACGACCATGACGGCGAGGGTGCTGATGACGATGGTCAATAGCAGGAATACCCCGTCGCTCTTCATGAGCGCGCCATATTGGCTGATGCCGACCGCCGAAGGCACGAAGAACAGCACCAAGCGGGAATGCAGCCAATCGGCGCCGCCTTCGAACCAGTGGAGCTTGAGAATGCCGCTTTTCAGCAGCACGAACAGCAGAACCATTCCGAGAATGCTGCCGGAGATTTTCAGATGCGCGAGCTCGACGAGGTAATCGCCCAGGAGCGCGATGCCGGAGCAGAGCAGGACTTGCAGGATAATGGCCGTAATGCGTCGCACGCCTTCTTCACTTCCTGTTTTCATGATTGTTTTCATTTCAAGGCTGGATTCATTGTAACGCGATTATCGGTATTCGTAAAATTCATAGATTTCATATAAACTATTCCATATAGTCATACTAAAACAGACGAGGTTGAAGAAGGAGGCGGTGGCGGATGGATTTTCGTCAACTGAGCTATTTTAAGGAGGTTGCCGAGCAAGGCGGCTTCACCCGGGCTTCGCAGTCGCTTCACCTGTCCCAATCGACCCTCAGCAAGGTAGTCAAAAGCTTGGAGGAGGAGCTCGGCGTCGAGCTGTTCGACCGGTCGGCCCGGCGGATCGAGCTTACGGACGCAGGGGAAACGGTGCTGGCGGAGGCCCGCGTGATCCTGGCGTCGCTTGACCATCTTACGGATTCGTTGTACGGCTTGCAGCAGCTAAAAAAAGGAACCGTGCGCCTCGGGATGCCGCCGATCATCGGCACCTTGTATTTTCCCGGCATTATCGCCGATTTCCGCCGCCGGTACCCGGGAATCAACATCCGGCTGACGGAGGGAGGCTCGAAGCGGGTGGAGGAGGCCGTGCAGCGCGGCGACGTGGACTTGGGCCTCGTGGTGCTGCCGGTGGAAGAGGAGTTGTTCGACATCCAGCCGTTCCTGCGCGAAAGGCTCGCGGTCATCGCGGCGCAGGACAGTCCGCTGGCCGGGCGCAATTCCGTCGCCCTGCCGGAGCTGGTCGAGGAGCCGCTGATCGTCCTGCGCGAGGGCTTCGCCATCTACGGCAGCGTGCGGGAAGCCTACGAGCGGCTGGGGCATGAGCCGCACATCGTCTACGAGAGCGCGCAATGGGATTTTATCGGCGAGATGGTCGCAGAGGGGCTCGGCATCTCCTATCTGCCGGAATCGCTCTGCCGGAGGCTGGACCCGCAGCGCATCCGGACCATTCGGCTCGAACAGCCGGAGATTCCTTACCATGTGGCCGTGATCACCCGCAAGGGACGATACCTGAGCTTCGCCGCCCGGGAATTCCTGGCGCATCTGGGCCGGGAGCGCGAGTGAAGGCAGGTTACTTTTCCGACTGAACGAATTGTGAAAACAAAAGGATGCCCTGGGCACCCCGGGACATCCTTGGATAATAAGTATTTATTTCACCGCAGCTTGCTTGTCAAAAGCATACTTCTCAGCGACTTTATCGTAGAGCTGACTGTACTCTTGATCTTCTTCGTAGATATCCATGAGCTTAGCCGTCATGTCCTTGGCTTTGATACCGGGCTCCGGAATCACGAATTTGCCTTGGTGATTTCCGATGATTTCATAGGTGTTGGGCGGTTGAGTGGGCCCCTGATATAAGAACAGTAAGTATTTTTTGCCTTTTATCAGCGGCATATAAATTTTATTAGGCATTTCTTGATAAGAACCATAAAGATCCTTCCACTTGGCATAATATTCCACAATGGACAATGTATCATCCACCTTAATCGTATCATTTCCTTTATAAATTTTGGTTACTTTTACTTCAGAGAACGTTTTAGCCTCCAACGGGAATTTGTCCTTCTTATCCCATTGGACTACGGAAGACGTTTCTCGTTCATATTCAACCTCAACGATTGCGGTTGCCAGCCCTTCCAATTCATCTAAGGAATAGATGGAATAGTCGGCATCCGGTCGGATGACTTGAGGATTTAGCTGTCTATAAGTGAAAAATCCCGTGACGAGCAAGACTGCCGCTAGAATGAATAAACTTACCTTTCTCAGTATGTTCCCCCCCTCGAATGACTATTTTCCTTCCTTGACCTCCGATTCCGTGAGTAGCCCCACACTTCAGCTTTAATTCCAGGTTCCTATTCTATATAACATTCATCACCCACCTGAAGTTGGTGGATTTGGAGAATAGTCTGGTTGAAAATGGGTAAGGGAGAGGGAGAGACAGCCGGCAGATGGCCGGGAAATCATACGAGGAGTGGTTGACTATGACGAAAAGGATGAAAAAATCCGTATTCGGTGTAATGGCGCTCGGAATGACCGTGGCAGGGGCGGGGGGCGTCTATGCAGGGTCGAACCTCCAGAAGATTAACGCTTACCTGGACAACAGGATCGACGTCCAGGTGAACGGTACCCATTTTGTCGCCGAAGATGAAGCAGGGAACCCACTCGCTCCGATCACCTATAACAACCGGACCTATCTCCCGGTCCGCGCATTAAGCGATGCTCTGAACGTGCCGATCGTCTACAACACGGCGTCTCGTTGCGAAGCTGCAATAGCGATTCGAATCGAAGAAGGGCTTAAACCGGTCCCTTCGAGAAAGACAACGGTAAAACGAATGGGCGGCTGCAATTCGGAACTTACCGGAATGCGGTCGCTGCTTTTTCTCTAAAGTCAGCATCGATTAACGGCTATAGAGGATCAACATTCTGCGCGTTGACAGTCTTCATGAAAAGGGATACACTCTCGGTAGGTTAAACGTTTACGCGACTTTTTATTGCCGTTTGAGTAAACGTTTACGCACTTGCTGGAAAAATCGCGGATCACGGGAGAGGAAGAGACGAACATGGAACAGAAATGGTGGCAGAACGCGGTCGTGTATCAGGTTTATCCCCGCAGCTTTCAAGACAGCGACGGTGACGGCATCGGCGATCTTCGGGGGATTCTTCGCCGGTTGGATTATTTGCAGGAGCTGGGCATTACGGCCATCTGGCTCAGTCCCGTCTACAAGTCGCCCAACGACGACAATGGCTACGACATCAGTGACTACCGGGACATCATGACCGAGTTCGGCACGATGGCCGACATGGACGAATTGATCACCGAGGCAAAGGCGAGGGATATCCGCATCATCATGGACTTGGTGGTCAACCACACGTCGGATGAGCATCCCTGGTTCGTCGAGGCGCGCAAAGGCAAGGACAACCCCTACCGCGAGTATTACGTGTGGCGCGACCCGGTGAACGGCGACGTTCCCAATTCGCTGCGTTCGACGTTCAGCGGTCCGGCGTGGGAATATGACGAGGCGAGCGGCCAATATTACTTGCACTTGTTCAGCAAGCGACAGCCGGATTTGAACTGGGAGAACGAAGCGGTGCGCCGCGAGGTATGGGATCTGATGAACTATTGGCTGGAAAAAGGCGTCGGCGGCTTCCGGATGGACGTAATCGATCTGGTCGGCAAAATTCCCGATAAGGAAATCACCGGCAACGGTCCGAAGCTGCATGACTACCTCCAGGAAATGAATCGCGAGACCTTCGGAAAATACGACGTGCTTACGGTCGGCGAGACCTGGGGCGCCACGCCGGAGATCGCCAAGCTGTATTCGGACCCGAAGCGGGGCGAACTGTCCATGGTGTTCCAGTTTGAGCATATCCTGCTCGATCAGCAGGAAGGCAAGGATAAGTGGGACCTCAAGCCGCTGCCGATCGGCGAGCTGAAGCAGGTTCTGGCCAAGTGGCAGACGGCGCTCGGCAACGAAGGCTGGAACAGCCTGTTTTGGAACAACCACGATCTGCCGCGGATTGTTTCCCGTTGGGGCGATGATGGCATCTATCACCGGGAGAGCGCCAAGCTGTTTGCGATTCTGCTTCATCTAATGAAGGGGACGCCGTACATCTACCAGGGCGAAGAGATCGGGATGACCAATTCCCCGATCCGCGACATCTCCGAGGTGCAGGATATCGAGGCGCGCAACATGTATCGCGAGCGCTTGGAGCAGGGCTACTCGCAGGAGGAGCTCATTGGGGCGATCAACGCCAAGGGTCGCGACAACGCCCGCACTCCCATGCAGTGGGACGGGAGCGAGAATGCCGGCTTTACCGCAGGCACCCCCTGGCTGCCGGTTAATCCGAACTTCAAGAAGATCAACGCCGAAGCGAGCCTGGCGGACCCGGATTCGATCTTCCACTGCTACCGCAAGCTGATCCGCCTGCGCAAGGAGAATCCGCTCGTCGTCTGGGGAGACTTCGAGCTGATCGAGGAGGTTCCGGAGCAGGTGTTCCTTTACCTGCGGCATTATGAAGGGGAAACGTGGGCCGTGGCGGCCAATTTGGGCCAAGCGGCGGCGGCCGTGCAGGTTCCCCGGCTGGGCAAGAGCCGCGAGCTGCTGATCGCCAATTACGCGGATCGTGAGTTTGCCGATTTTGAAGAACTCAGCCTGCGTCCTTACGAAGCGTTCGCGGTGAAGCTCTGACCGGTTTTACTCTTGGAAAAGGCGGCACGGTCTTTCGAGCGGTGACATGACAAAAACGGATGAACCCGAGCTTGCGCGGGATTCATCCGTTTTTGTTCGATTTGACGGGAATGGCGGGAACAAGCGCCTTGGCCCGGGCCTGGTCCCTACAGGTGAAGAGGAGGCCGAACGGCATTCCGGAAATTGTGATCCGAAGCCTCTCACTCGCTCAGCGGCTTAACCGTGAGCCGTTCGGCGATCGAGTGGCCGAGCGTCTCGCTCGCTTCCGCATCGCCGGTCTGAATCATCCGCAGCAGCTTGTCGCAGGCGCGGCAGCCGAACTCATAGAGCGGCTGGCGGACGGTCGTCAGCGGCGGATAAACCATCGTGGCGAGCTGGGTGTCGTCATACCCCATGACCGACAGGTCGTCCGGGATGCGCAGCCCCTGCTTGCCGGCGGCGGCCATGACCGCGAGCGCCATTTCGTCGCTCGCCGCGAACACGGCCGTGAACTCCGGAGGGCGGCGCTCCGCAAGGACCGCCTCCATCGCGTCGTACCCGGAGCGGAACAGGAAATCCCCGCGGACGACATCCTCGGAGCGGAAGGGCAAGCCATGCTCTTGCAAGGCGTCCCGGTAGCCCTCGATTCGCGGCAAGCCGGCGATGCGGTCCTCCACGGAACCGCTCAGCATCAGGATGCGGCGGTGGCCCTTTTCGATCAGGTAGGAAACGGCGTCATAAGCGGCCCGGTAGTCGTCTACCCGGACGTGCGGCACCTCCGGGGTCGGAGACAGCGAAGAGACCAGGACCAGCGGAATGCGCATCCGCCGCGTCATGGCATGAATCTCATCCTTCAGCGGGTCGCTTGCCAGGATGAGGCCGTCTGCCTGCTTCTCGGCCAGCACCTGCAGGTACTCCAGGGTACGCCGGTCCTCGGAATGGGTATTGCAGACGACTACGCTGTAACCCTGCGCATGCGCCGTGTCCTCGATGCCGCGGAGAATCGCCGCGGAGAAGGCGCTGGAGACGGAGGGAACAAGCACGCCCAAGGTGCGGGTTCGCTTGTTGATCAGGCCGCGGGCGATGGCGTTCGGCTGGTAATCCAATTGCTCGATCGCGTCGTAGACCCGCCTCCGCGTTTCCTCGGAGTAGCCGGACAGGTTGTTCAATACGCGGGATACGGTGGCGATCGAGACCTTCGCCGCGCGCGCCACATCTTTAATGGTTGGATTCACGGAGAGCCATCCTTTGCTGGTAAACGTTTACTTCCGATGATAGGACCGGAAAGCAAGCTTGTCAAATCGGGTCTATCAAAAAAGAAAGATGGCGGCAGCACGCACAGTCGGATATACTGGGGAAAAGGGAAGCTATCGTTCGTTAGCCTTAATGAGGAGTTGAACGCTTTGGAAGAGAGCCGTCAAGGCGAAGCTTTACCGGCAGAGGGAACGAAGGAGCGCATCCTCCGGGAAGCGCTGAAGCTGTTTTCGACGGATGGCTATGAAGGGGTATCGATGCGCCGTATCGCCCGGGCGGTCGGGATTAAAGAGAGCTCGCTCTACAAGCATTTCGCCGGCAAGCAGGAGATCTTCGATACGCTGCTTGCCGAAATGAATCGGCGCTACCGCAGCCTGGAGGCCTCGATGGGGATGAAGGGCGAGGCCGTCCCGGATGCCGGCCTGTATGGCGGGATCGGTACCGATCAACTTGCCGAGCGAAGCGTCGAGCTGTTCCTCTATTACCTCCATGACGACTACGCCGCCAAATTCCGGCGGATGCTGACGATCGAGCAGTACCGCAGCAACGAGGCGGGAGAGGCCTTCCGCCGGGTTTTCCTGGATGCTCCGCTCCGGTATCAAGCCGAGCTGTTCTCGTTGCTGTCCGCTTCGGGCGGATTTGCGGCGGAGGATGCGGAAGCGGCGGCGCTGCATTTCTACGCGCCTCTGTTCCTGCTTCTCTGCCAGTACGACAATCAGCCCGAGCGGGAAGCCGAAGCGCTGGAACAAGTTCGCCGGCACGTGCGGCAATTTTACCGGCTGTACGCCGGAAGGGGACAGGGCCTATGAACATCGCCGTCGTGCATGGTCAGCAGCATCGCGGCAGCACCTACCAATGCACCCACATGGTCCTGGATCGCCTCGCCGAACGCAAAGGGGAGCTGCAGGTGTCCGAATTCTTCCTGCCGGGCGACGGTCCCGGTCCCTGCATCGGCTGCGGGCGCTGCTTCACCGAGGGAGAGGACCGCTGTCCGCATGCGGCCAAGGTCCAACCGATCGCCCGGGCGCTTGCGGAAGCGGATCTGATTATAATCGATTCGCCTTGCTACGTCTTCGGGATGACCGGTCAGCTCAAAACGCTGATGGATCATCTGGGATACCGCTGGATGTCCCATCGTCCCCACCCGGCCATGTTTCGCAAAACGGGGCTGGCGATCTCCACCGCAGCAGGCGCCGGGACCTCCAAGGTGACGAAGGCGCTGAAGACCAATCTGTTCTACTGGGGCGTCCCGCGCATCTATCGCTGGGGTGCGAATGTAGCGGCGGTCAATTGGGAGGGCGTGAAGCCGGGCAAGAAAGAAGAGCTGGAGCGCCATGCCGCACGGCTGGCCGACCGGATTGCCCGGCGCAAGCCGGGACGGCGTCCCTCGCTCAAGACTCGGCTTATGTTCGCCATCATGCGGCTCAATCAGAAACGAAATGATTGGAACCCCCGCGATCTCGGCCACTGGCGGGAACGGGGTTGGATGGAGAAGGGGCGGCCCTGGTGAAAACGCCGTTCCTTCGTGACAGGCGGTGCAGACACTATGACATTCTTTCGGTAGAGGGAAAGGGGTATAATGGCTGGGTGACCGTCAATAGGAAATTTGAAGGAACGGGAGTGTGTATGTGGTGAATATTCAGTATCTCGAAGAGCAAAAGCTCTTCCACCTGCAAGGAGAGACCAGCAGCTACCTGCTGCAGATCGTAAACGGCGTACTGGTCCATCAATACTGGGGGGCTAAGCTTCGCGAATCGGGCGGCTTTCAGGACCTTCCCAATGCGCCGCGGGATATGAACCTGGATCAGATCGCCCAGGAATACCCGCAGTACGGTAGCGGCGATTTCCGCCAGCCCGCTTACCAGGTCAAGCTGGAGGACGGCTCGCGCATCACCGAAATCCTCTATGAAAGCCATCGGATCGTTCCCGGCAAGCCGAAGTTGGAAGCGCTGCCCGCCGTCTACGCCGAGAGCGACGACGAGGCGATGACGCTGGAAATTACCGCCCGCGACGCGTATTCCGGTCTTGGCGTGACGCTGCTCTATACCGTCTTTGCCGGATCGGACGCAATCGCCCGCTCGGCGAAGCTGACCAACGGCGGGGCGCAGAAGCTGCACCTGCTGCGCGCGCTCAGCGCCAGCGTCGATCTGTCCGTGCCGGATTACGACATGATCTACCTGGCCGGCGCTTGGGCCCGGGAAGCCCATCTCCAGCGCCGCCCGATCGGCCCCGGCGGAACGCGCATCGAGAGCCGCCGCGGCATGAGCGGCCATCAGGTCAATCCGTTCCTGGCGCTGGCAAGCCCCGGCGCGGACGAAGACCACGGCCAGGTCTACGGCTTCAGCTTCGTCTACAGCGGCAACTTCCTGGCCGAGGCGGAAGTCGATCCCATGAAGAAGGTCCGCGTGCAAATCGGGCTGAACCCGTTCGATTTCGACTGGATTCTGGAGCCGGGCGACTCGTTCCAGACGCCGGAAGCGATTCTGGTCTACTCCGGCGAAGGCATCGGAGCCATGTCGCGCACCTACCACAAGCTGTACCGGACCCGGCTGTGCCGCGGCGAATACCGCGACCAGGTCCGTCCGATCCTCGTCAACAACTGGGAAGCGACCTACTTTGATTTTACCGCCGAGAAGATCGTGGAGATCGCCAAGACCGGCGCGGAGCTCGGAATCGAGCTGTTCGTGCTGGACGACGGCTGGTTCGGCAAGCGCAACGACGATACGACCTCGCTCGGCGACTGGTTCGAGAACCGGGAGAAGCTGCCGCTCGGCCTGGCCGATCTGGGCAAGCGGATCAACGACGAAGGGCTCAAATTCGGGCTCTGGTTCGAGCCGGAGATGGTGTCCCCGGACAGCGACCTGTACCGCGCGCATCCGGACTGGATTCTTCACGTGGAAGGACGCCGCCGCACGCTCGCCCGGACGCAGAGCGTGTTGGACATGTCCCGCCAGGAGGTGGTCGATTACCTGTACGGCGTACTGAGCGGAATCTTCAGCACGGTGCCGATCGGCTATGTCAAGTGGGACATGAACCGCAGCTTGACGGAGATCGGCTCCGCGGCCGCACCGGCCGAACGGCAGGGCGAGATCGCGCACCGCTACATGCTGGGCGTCTACCAGCTCATGGAGCGGATCACAGCGGCGTTCCCGCATATCCTGTTCGAGAGCTGCTCCAGCGGCGGCGGCCGGTTCGATCCGGGCATTCTCCATTACATGCCGCAGACATGGACCAGCGATGACACCGATGCGGTCGAACGGCTGAAGATTCAGTTCGGCACCAGCCTCGTCTATCCGGCCAGCGCCATGGGCGCGCATGTCTCGGCCGTACCGAACCACCAGGTCGGCCGTCTGACTCCGCTTAAGATGCGCGGCGATGTCGCCATGTCGGGCAACTTCGGCTACGAGCTGGATTTGACCAAGTTCACCGAGGACGAGAAGGAAGAGGTCAAGCGTCAGGTTCGGCAGTACAAAGAGATCCGCAGCATCATCCAGCAGGGCGACCTGTACCGCCTGAGAAGCCCATTCGAGGGCAAGGAGACCGCTTGGATGTTCGTGAGCCCGGACAAGACGGACGCCGTCGTCTCCTATTTCAAGGTGCTGGCCGAGCCGTTTGCACCGAAGCAGACGCTCAAGCTGAAGGGCCTTAATCCCGAGCTGGACTATGAGATTGAAGGCATCGGCGTCTTCGCCGGCGACCGGCTGATGAACATGGGATTCTCTTTTGACGCCTTGCATGGCGATTACGCCAGTGCGGTATTCCGCTTGAAAGCTGCTGACGTCCGCTGATTTGCGCCATTCAAGACCGCTTAAGCCTTGCGATTCGGGGCTTAAGCGGTCTTTTCTTGTTGGGCAATCCTTACATGTGTCAGGAAAGATGACGTTGAATATGACATTTTTGGTACAATGGTCGGATCGAGGCAATTCTGTAATAAAAATCATGAAAAAGCCGGAGACACTCCGATATACTCTTGGGAAAACGTCATGTTCCATGACGCAGGAGGCGGATAGAAATGAACATGCGCATGAAGGCGCTGAAGCGCCATGTGTTCTTTTGCAGCAGCGAGCATTGCAACAACCAGGAGACCGAGCCGGTAATGGAGGCGTTCAAGGAGCAATTGGCCGAACACGGCCTTCTGAAGGAAGTCAAAATCAACAAATGCAGCTGCCTCGGGCTATGCGGCAACGGGGCATTCATGCTGGTTTACCCCGAAGGGGTCTGGTATTACGACCTGACCCCCGAGGACGTGCCGCAGATTGTGGAGGAGCATTTCGTCGGCGGTGAATTCGTCTCGGAGAAGATGATGATGCGGCTCGGAGGCTGAAGCCGAAAGGGACAGGGAAGCGGCTAATGGCGAAAGACGTGCCGGGAGGCGCGTCTTTTTGGGTATGAGGACAATCGGTGAATCGGCCGCTGCCCGGTCTGTCATTGACAGGAACACTTGTTCTTATCTATACTGGAGAAGAACAGGAGGCACGGATATGGACGTCATTGACAAGCTGACCATCCTCACGGATTCCGCCAAATACGACGTTGCCTGCACCTCGAGCGGAGTGGATCGCAAGGGATCGGAGGGAACGGTCGGCAATGCCGTGGCCATGGGCATCTGCCACAGCTTCAGCTCGGACGGGCGCTGCATCTCGCTGCTCAAGGTGCTGATGACCAACGTCTGCATCTACGATTGCGCGTATTGCGTCAACCGCAAATCGAACGAGACGCGGCGGGCCGCCTTCACTCCCCGGGAGCTCGCGGATCTGACCATTCAGTTTTATCGGCGCAATTACATAGAAGGCTTGTTCCTCAGCTCCGGCATCATGCGGGACGCGGACTTCACGACGGAGCGGCTCATCCAGACGCTGGAGCTGCTGCGGACGGAATACCGATTCATGGGCTATATCCATGTGAAGGCGATTCCCGGAGCTTCGCCCGAGCTGCTAACCCGGCTCGGCCATCTCGCCGACCGGATGAGCGTGAACATCGAGCTTCCGTCCCAGGAGAGCCTTAAGCTGCTTGCCCCCGACAAAAGCAAAGCTTCGATTCTCGGGCCCATGGGGCATGTGAAGAACCGCATCGCCGAGAGCAGCCATGACCTCGTCAAATACCGCCATGCGCCCAAGTTCGTTCCGGGCGGACAGAGCACCCAGCTCATCGTCGGCGCGACGCCCGATACAGATTATCGGATTCTGAGCCTGACGGAAGGGCTGTACCGGCGCTACAAGCTGAAGCGGGTGTTCTATTCCGCTTATACGCCCGTGATGGAGCATTCCCTGCTTCCGGCTCTGGACTCGAAGCCGCCGCTCCTGCGCGAGCACCGGCTCTATCAGGCGGACTGGCTGCTCCGGTTCTACGGCTTCGAGGCGAAGGAGCTGCTCGACGAGCAGAACCCCAACTTCAATCCGCTGATCGACCCGAAATGCAATTGGGCGATTCATCATATGGAGGCTTTCCCGGTCGAAATCAACCGAGCGCCGTACGAAATGCTGCTGCGCGTTCCCGGCATCGGCGTCAAGAGCGCTCAGCGGATCGTCAAAGCCCGCCGCACCGGCTCCCTGGATTACGCCGGGCTGAAGAAGCTGGGCGTGGTGCTGAAGCGAGCGCAGTACTTCATCGTCTGCAAGGGCCGAACGCTGGAGGGGCTGCGGATCACGCCGGATTCGGCCCTCCGGGCGCTCGTCTCGGACAGCATGCGCAAGAAGCTCCCGCTGGAGGCCCAGCCGGAGCAGCTCAGCTTCTTTAACGAGCTGGACCCCGCCCATCCGGCGGGATCGGCCGTTACGAGGGAGGACGTGGTGCAATGCCTGACCGGACAGATGTAGCCTACCGCTACGACGGCAGCTTCGAAGGCTGGCTGACCTGCGTCTTTGAATGCTTCCGGCTTAAGGAACAGCCGCTCGACATTCGGCCTTTCGGTGCCGAGGAGCTGATTTTGTTCGATGAAAAGGATATTCCCGTCGACGAAGTCAAGGCGCGCCGGGTAGAGGAGGGAATCCGCCGCAAGCTGGGGGCCGAGGGCCTCGAGCTTGTTCGCAACGGCTTCCTGACCTGTCATCCGAGCAAAGAGCTGCTGCTGCTTCGCTTTGTGCGGATGGGCCTTGCCGAAGGGCCCCGAATCCTGGAGAAGCTGACGGACGATACGGTCCACGAGCTGAACAAAGCCGTCCAAGCCTTGACCCGGGAAGCTCATAGCTGGCTGGGGTTTCTTCGCTTCTCGGCGCGCGGCTCGGTGCTTGTCGCGGAGATTGAGCCCCAGAACGAAGTGCTGCCGCTGATCGCGGATCATTTCTGTGACCGGTTCGGAGGAGAGGCGTTTCTGATTCATGACCGCACCCACCGCAAGGCGCTTGCGCATCGGCCGGGCAAGCACGTCTTTCTGGACATCGAGGAGCTGTCTCTGCCGGAGGAGAGCGGGGAGGAGCTCATGTATCAGCAGTTGTGGCAGCGGTTCTATGAGACCATCGGGATCGAGGAGCGGGCCAATCCGCGGGCGAGAATGAACCATATGCCCAAGCGGTATTGGGGCCATCTGCCGGAGATGGCCGCCGAGCGGATAGCCGACTCCAAGCAGGCGTCTTTGCCTGCGAATCCCCCGCGGCTCGAGACGTAATGCCGCTCTTTTACCTGACTTATTATTCATGAGGTTAATAGATTAATGGTTGGAGTTCGTGAAAGTGGTCACAGCGCGTTTTTGCCAATTCCGGAGCGTTCGCGAAACGCTCTTTTTTTGTGGCCGATCCGCCAATTGTCCGACTTTTGGACGTTTTTTAACGAATCGGGGACGGTCGAACAAGCTGGTTTTCTTGGTTTTTATAGGTAGCTCCGAATCGCCGGAATGCAAAATTAAGTGATTGACATCACTATATATAGACGGTAAAGTTAGCTATGCCGACTACATATGGTGTTTCGAACAATCGTTCGCGGGTTATTTAGGATACGAGATGGACAACGGATTGGAGGCGGACGGAGTGCTGGTCGTCTATGATTCCAAGACAGGCAACGTGAAGCGCTTTGTGCGAAAGCTCGGGCTGCCCGCCCTGCAAATTCAAGATAACCTGAAGGTGGAGGAGCCCTTCGTGCTGGTTACGTACACGACCGGCTTCGGCCAAGTGCCGGAACGGGTGAGCGCCTTTCTTCAGGAAAACCATACCCGCCTCTGCGGTGTTGCGGCGAGCGGCAACCGCAACTGGGGAGACAAGTTCGCGCGCAGCGCGGATGTGATCGCGGAACGGTACGAAGTGCCGGTGATCGGCAAATTCGAACTGTCCGGCACGCTGGGAGATGCCGAACGGTTTAAGACGGAGGTGAGCCGGGTTGCGGCATATTGAACTGAACAACATGCTGATGAAGCTGGACCCGAACGGGTTCTATCAGTTGGACAAGGACCGCGAGGCGGTTCAGGTATTCATGGAGGAGGTCCGGGCGAAGAGCGTCCCGTTCTCCACGGTCGCCGAACGGATTCGCTATATGATCGAGCAGGACTATTACGAGAACTTCCTGGCTCTTTATTCGATGGAGGACATCGAGAAGGTGTTTGACGCGAGTTACGGCTATCGGTTCGAATTCCCCTCTTATATGGCCGCCTCCAAGTTCTATAAGGATTACGCGGTCAAATCCAACGACCGCTCGCTCTATCTGGAGGATTACGCGGATCGGGTAGCCGCGGTCGCTCTTCATCTTGGCCGGGGCAACGCGGACACGGCGCTCCTGCTGGCGCGCTCGATGATGGAGCAGCGGGTGCAGCCGGCCACGCCGACTTTCCTCAATGCCGGCAAGAGCCGCCGGGGAGAGCTCGTCTCCTGCTTCCTGCTGGAAACGGACGATACCCTGAATTCCATCAACTACGTGCTGAACACCTGCATGCAGCTCTCCAAGATCGGCGGCGGCGTGGCGGTGAATCTGTCCAAGCTGCGGGGCCGGGGCGAACCGATCAAGGGTGTGGAAGGCGCAGCCAAGGGCATCATGCCGGTGCTCAAGCTGATGGAGGACGCCTTCTCCTATGCCGACCAGATGGGGCAGCGCAAGGGCTCCGGTGCGGCCTACTACAACATCTTCGGCTGGGACCTCATGGAGTTCCTCGACAGCAAGAAGATCAACGCCGACGAGCGCACGCGGCTGAAGACCCTATCCATCGGCCTGATCGTGCCAAACCGGTTCTACGAGCTGGCCCGGGACAACCAGCCGCTGCACGTGTTCGCTCCTTATAGCGTCTACAAGGCATATGGGCAGCACCTGGACGATATGGACCTGGATGAGATGTACGACGTCCTCCTGGCCGACGACCGGGTGAAGAAGAAGGCGGTTATGGGCGCGCGCGATATGCTTACCAAGATCGCCACCGTTCAGCTGGAATCCGGCTACCCGTACATCATGAACCGCTCGAACGCGAACAAGGGGCATGCGCTCGGCGGCATTGGTCAGATCAAGATGTCCAACCTCTGCACGGAAATCTTCCAGCTCCAGGAGACCTCCGAGATCGCCGATTACGGCCAGGCCGATACCATCCGCCGCGACATCAGCTGCAATCTGGCTTCGCTGAACATCGTGAACGTGATGGAGTCCCGCAAGCTGCGCGACTCCGTCCACGAGGGCATGATCGGGCTGACCGCCGTCAGCGACATGACCACGGTGCAGAACGCTCCGGGCGTCGTGAAGGCCAACCGCGAGATGCATTCCGTCGGCCTCGGCGTCATGAACCTGCACGGCTATTACGCGAAGAACAAGATCGCCTACGACAGCCCGGAAGCGATCGAGTTCGCCCGCGCCTTCTTCATGGCGATGAACTATTATTCGCTGGAGAAGAGCAGCGAGATCGCCCGCGAGAAGGGCGAGCGCTTCGCCGACTTCGAACGGTCCGATTACGCCAGCGGCGCTTACTTCGACCGGTATTTGACGGTCGATTACCGACCGCAAAGCGAGCGGGTGCGCGCGCTGTTCGAGGGCATCGACCTGCCGGGTCCGGCCGAATGGGCGAAGCTGAAGGAGCAGGTGATGCGGGACGGGCTCTACCATGCCTACCGGATGGCGATCGCGCCGACGGCGAGCATCTCTTATATCCAGAATGCGACCTCCAGCGTCCTGCCGGTCGTCGAGCGGATCGAAACCCGTACCTACGCCAATTCGACCACTTATTACCCGATGCCATACCTGCGGCCGGATAACCTGTTCTACTACAAATCCGCTTACCAGATGGACCAGTTTAAGGTGCTTGATCTGATCGCGGAGATTCAGGCTCACGTGGATCAAGGCATCTCCACGGTGCTGCATGTGACGAGCGAGGTCACGACTCGCCAACTCGCCCGGTATTACCTGTACGCCGCCCGCAAGGGACTGAAATCTCTCTATTACACCCGGACGAAGAAGCTTTCGGTGGAGGAATGCCTGGCTTGCTCCGTCTAACGGCAAGACCCCAGGCCCGAACCGCCGGCCGCAAGCGATAGGAGGAACGAACGCCATGACTGCCAATGCCCTGAAGGCCGTGAACTGGAACCGGCCGGATGATGAGTTTACCAAGATGTTCTGGGATCAGAACATCATGCAATTCTGGACCGACGACGAAATCCCGCTGTCCGACGACAAGATGGTCTGGATGACCTTGGATGCCGACCAGAAAGACGCCTACATGAAGGTGCTGGGCGGCCTGACGCTGCTCGACACCATTCAAGGCGGAGTAGGCATGCCGCAGATCATGGAGCATGTCGACGGCTTGCAGCGCAAGGCCGTGCTGGCCTTCATGGGGATGATGGAGCAGATTCACGCCAAGTCCTACAGCAGTATTTTTACCACCCTGGCCGGAAGCGAGGAGATCGACGAAGTATTCCGCTGGGTCGAGGCTAACCCGTTCCTGCAAAAGAAAGCGGAGACCATCCGCCAGTATTACGTGGACATCCAGTCCCCGAAGCAGCTCTTCCTGGCGATGGCCGCTTCGGTTCTCCTGGAAAGCTACCTGTTCTACAGCGGCTTCTTCTATCCGCTTTACTTAGCCGGCCAAGGCAAAATGACCTGCAGCGGCGAAATCATCGACCTGATCCTGCGGGACGAGAGCATTCACGGCGTCTATGTGGGCGTGCTGGCCCAGGAAATCTACGCCGATCTTCCCGAAGACGAGCAGAAGGCCGTCTACGAAACGCTGATCGGCCTGCTCAAGTACCTGCATGCGAACGAGGAGCTGTACACCGAGCAGATTTACGGCCGGATCGGCTTGACGGAAGAAGTAAAGGTGTTCCTCCGCTACAACGCCAACAAGGCGATGATGAACCTCGGCTTTGACCCGCTGTTTCCCGAGGAAGAGGTCAACCCGATCGTCTTCAACGGCATCAGCACGCACACGAAGCAGCACGATTTCTTCTCGAAGAAGGGCAACGGCTACGTTCGCGCCTTGAACGTGGAGCCGCTCACCGACGAGGATTTCGAGTTCTGATCGAATCCGTCCATATCCTAAAAACAACGAGCGGCAGTTCCGGTATTCCGGAGCTGCCGCTCGTTGTTGTGTGCTTGAAACAAAATAGGGCGGAAACGTCAGGGCTTTTGCAGGCTGGGCTTCAGGCTATCCTTGTGTTCCCGCTTTTCCTGCCACATGGCCTCGATCTCGTCGAGCGACTTGCCCTTGGTCTCGGGAACGGCTCCCCAGGTGAAGACGAAGGCGAACAGGGACGCTCCGGCGAAGAGCCAGAACGTCGCCGCCGGACCGGCCGAGGCGAGCAGAGACGGAAACGACTGCGATACGGCGAAATTGGCCGCCCACAGCGCCATCGTGCAGACGGCGGTGGCGAGTCCCCGAATGCGGCTCGGGAAGATCTCGGCGAGGATGACCCAGACGACGGCACCGAGCGAGACCGCGAAGGCGGCGACGTAGATCAGGATCGCTGCCAATACAAGCGGTCCGGCGGTATTACCGCTGTGGAAGGCGTAGCCGATCACGGTCAGGCTCAGCGTCATGACGGCCGAGCCGATCAGGATCAGCCGCTTGCGTCCGGCTTTGTCGACCAGCCACAGCGACAGGATGGTAAAGATCAGGTTGGTCAGGCCGACGAAGACCGTCTGGGTGAGCGAGCCGCTCGTCCCGGCGCCGGTCTGACGGAAGATCTCGGGAGCGTAGTACATGATGGCATTGATCCCGGTAATCTGCTGAAAGACCGCCATCAGGACGCCGATCAATAGAATGGTCCGGTGCTTGTTGGCAAACAGCTCCTTGAAGGAGGCATGGCCCATGCCCGCTTCCTCCGCAAACGAGGCTTTGATATCCAGCACTTCCTGGCGGGCGAGTTCCTCGCCGTGAATTTTCAGCAGGATCGGCAAGGCCTTCTCCGGCTTGCCGTGCTTGATCAGCCAGCGCGGACTCTCCGGCACGAGAGAGAGCAGGGAGAGGAACAGAATGCCCGGCACGACGCCGCTGCCGAGCAGAACGCGCCAGCCGGTGGAAGTATTCCAGCTCGCCTCGCTCATCCCGGTAATGCCGAAGGAGAGCAGGGAGCCGAGCAGGATGCCCGAGACAACCGCGAGCTGGTTCAGCGCAACGAGCCGGCCGCGGTAGCGGGCCGGAGCGACCTCGGCGTTGTAGAGCGGCCCGAGGGCGGAGGTGAGGCCGAGTCCCAACCCTTCGATCATCCGCAAGGCGATGAACAAGGGGAGCGAGGAAGCGAGCGCCGAGAAGCCCATGCCTGCCGTGAATAGAACGCCGGCGCCGATCATCACTTTTTTGCGGCCGAGCCGGTCGCCCAAGGTTCCGGCGAAAGCGGCTCCCACGGTGCAGCCGATGATCAGGCAGGACACGGTCCAGCCGAGCATGCCGGTGCCCAGGTCAAAGCGCTGCTTCAGGAAGCCGTTTGCTCCGGACATGGCGGAGGTGTCGAACCCGGAGAGGAAGCCTCCGAGCGCAGCGACGGCACTAATGAGCAGGACGAATTTCAGATTCGGTCCCGATTGGGTGTTCTTGGTGGTGGACATCATCGTCGACTCCTTTCGGATGGCGCTTCCAAAGCGAGCCGCGCCGGTTCCTTCGATCGCTTTCATTGTAGCAAGCGGGACCGTCTCGTCGGGGAACCGTATCCAGCACGATTTTGACGATAACCCAGACTCTTATGCGCCTCGAAGAGGCTGGTTGCTCCTAAGCCGAACGCTAGCATTATTATGCCTGAAGCAAACGCAAAAAAGTCCAGTCCCCTTAAGGACTGAACGGTGGACCGGTCAAGACGTATTGTCCAGCCTGGCGGATTTCCTGCCCGAAACGGATCAGCGGTCCCGGTCCCGGTAGTCGCTCGGGGTGATGCCGGTCACCTTACGGAAAACGCGGCTGAAGTAATTGGGGTCTCGGTAGCCCACCCGGTAGCAGATTTCCTTCAAGCTGAGCGCGCCTTCTTCGATGAACGCCTTGGCCTTGCCGATTCTCAGCTTCGTCAGGTAGTCGATAAACGTCTCGCCGACCCGCTGCTTGAAGATCTTGCTGAAATAGAAAGCGTTGAGATGGACATGCTCCGCCACTTGATCGAGCGACAGGTCTTCGGTGAAGTGATCGTCGATGAACCGCTTGGCTTTGCCGATGACGCTGGCGGTTTCCTGTTCCCGTTCTTCGCGGATGGCCTGAAGAGCGTTCGCCACGTAGAGCGGGTTGGCTGCGGCTGCGGATGCGGCAGGCGGGGCCTGGGGCGGAGAATACGTCGAATCCGCTTCGGTCCGGAGCTCGCCGAAGAAGCGGGGCTCTCCTCCTTCCTCGGCGAAGGTGGAGGCGAAGACCGCTTCAAAATACGAGTGGTGCAAGCCTTCGGCCCGCGCCCTCAGCATTCCGATCCCTATGCGCAGCGGAAGCCGGAAGAGCTGCTCGGTCTGGCGTGCCAGCTTCGCAGCGAAGTCCCGAACCTCCGCCATCCAGGCTTCGGCCGTCGAACCGGGCGACTTGCGCAGGAACAAGACCATGTGCCGGTTGATCAGCGAGCTGCAAACGGCCGGGGCAAAGGTCTCCGCCAGGCTGTGGAAGGAGCGGAACAGCTTGCGTTCTTGTCCGGTATAGCCCGATTCGGGAAACGCCGCCACTATCGCGAGGCCGACGTCGAGCGGAAAGTCCAGCCATTCGGCAAACTGCCGGCCTTCCTCGTCCAGTTCGGGACCGGACATGAGCAAGAGGGAAAGCTCGTTCTCCGCCATCGGCATGAGCTGAGACACTCGGTCGCGCAGAGCCAGTTCTTCCGTCCGCCGGGTCTTTTCCCGGTTCAGTTCCTCCCGCAGCCGGTACAGCAAGCCGACGATCTGCTCCTGACTGGCCGGCTTGACGATATATTCCTTGGCTCCGAGCGAAACCGCCTCCTGGGCATAGGCAAAATAATCATAGGCGGTCACCAGCACGAATTTGGCGTCGGGCAGCCGGGAGCGGATTTCCCGCAGCGCAGCCAGGCCCTGAATGCCCGGCATATTCACGTCCATGAACACGATGTGCGGCCGCTTTTCTTCAGCGAGTTCAATGGCCCTCCGGCCGTTCTCGGCATGAAGCACCTCGAACTCGCCGGAAAACGAACGGCGGATGATCCATTCCAGCCCTTCGCGTTCGAGCGCTTCGTCATCGACGAGCAGGATCCGGTACATCGGCATCCTCCTTTCCGGTTATCGAGGGTGCGGGGATCGTCAATTGAATCCGGGTTCCCCGGCCCGGTGCGCTCTCGATCGCAACGAGATCGCGGCGGTTGTAGACCAGCGCGAGCCGCCGGAAGACGTTGCGCGTTCCCAAGCCGGTGGAGGGGCGGGACGGCAGCGGATCGGGCGATTCGGGATTGAGCAAGGCGAGCCTGGTTTCTTCGGCCATGCCTTTTCCATTGTCGCTCACAGTCAGGACAGCATTTCCCGCTTCATCCTGCCCGGCCGAGACGGAAATAACGGCGCCTTGTTCCAGGTCGGCTACACCGTGCGAGCAGGCGTTCTCGACGAGCGGCTGCATTATCAGCGAAGGCATCGCCCGGTCCAGTACGGCTTCGTCGAAGTCCAGCTCGAAGCGGATGCGGTCGCGGAATCGGGCCTTCTGGATGGCGATATAGTCCCGGACCTGCTTGATTTCGTCCCGAACCGTAACCGGCCGGTCGAGGGTTTGCAGGTTGTAGCGCAGCAGGTTGGACAGGGAGACGATCAGGCCGCTCGTCTGCTCCGCCTGTTCCAGGAGCGCCAGCTTCGACAAGACATTTAACGTGTTAAACAAAAAATGCGGTTGGATCTGGCTGCGCAGCGTTTGCAGCTCCAACGTTTGGACGAGCTGTTCTTTTTCATGCAGCTCCCGGCTCTGCTCGGTGGACCGGCGAAGCTCCAGCAGCATGCGGCGGATCGATTGATAGAGGCTGCCCAGCTCGTCGTTCGTCCGCCGCTCGGGCAGGGCGATATCCAGCTCGCCCTCCGACACGCGTTCGGCCGCCACCATCAGCTCGTTGACCGGCTCGGTGACGCTGCGGGAAAGGGTGAGCGCGAGGGAGACAGTGAGAAGGGTGCCGAGCGCGAACGAGGCGATGCCGAAGCCGAACAACCGGCGGCTCTCGCGGCGGACCTGCTCATAGATCGGCTGGAAATACCCCAGCTCAGCATCGGTCAGCCGCTGCGCTTCCGAGCGGATGAAGCCGGCTGTCTTTTCGGCTTCCAGGTAGGCGGTGAGGGCGGTCTCGTTGTCGCCGCTTCGGGCGAGCCGGTAAGCTCTCTGCTCCTGGTCGGCGAGCGTCTCGGTCAGGTTCAGAAACCCGATGAAGATCGGGGCTCCGGAAGCGACGGCGTTCGTCTCCGCCAGCTCGTCCCGCTTGGCTGTCAACGCGTCGGAGCCGAAATAGACGGGAACGGATGAGTTTGGCGGACTCAGGAGCAGCGCGTACAAGCCCTTCAAGCTGGCATCGGAGGCCGATACGGTCTCCTGATAGAGCAAGACTCGCTTCATGGTCAAGTCATAGCTGCTCTGGACCCGGCTTGCGCTCTGGAACAGAAAAAAAGCGACGGCGTTCATCAGAATAACGAGCAGCGGCAGAACGATGAGCAGACGGGTGCGGATCGTCATGGCGACGCCTCCGTCCGGGCCAAGCTTTCCGCGGTAAGTACCGTGACCGGAGTGAACCGGCTTTCGGACACCGCCGTGCCCCGCAAGAGCTCGTCGGCTATCCGGATCGCTTCGCGTCCAATCTGGTCCGGCTGTTGGACCAGCGACAATTCCAGCTTGCCGTCGGCGATGGCCTGCCGCGTTTCGGGCAAATCGTCGAACGCATACAGGCGGATATCCGTTCGCCTGGTCTGCTCCGCCGCATCGAGCGCTCCAAGCGCATCCAGCGAGCTGAGGCCGACGATGTCGGTCACCTCGGGATGCTCGCTCAGGAGCCGCCTCGTTTCGCCTGCGGCCTGGAGCCGCGAGATGTTGGAGATGCGGACGTCGGCTATCCGCATCTCCGCTTGCTGCGCCAGCACGGCGCGAAGGCCCTGGAGCCGCTGCTGCTGGCTGTCGCTCGCCGCCGTGCCGATCAGCACGCCGACGATGCCGCGGCCGCCCGAGCGCTCGGCGGCCAGGCGGCCCATGAGCCGGCCGGCCTCCAGGTTGTCGGTGCCGACGTAAGCGGCCCGGTCCGAGCCGGGCTCGTCCGCGTCCAAGGTCAGCACCGGAATGCCTGCCTCCGCCGCATGGGCGAGCAGCGTGCGGGAGCGCTCCAGGCCGGTGCCTTGAACCAGAATCGCATCCGCTTTGGAGGCGACGGCTTGCTCCAGAAGAGACAGCTGTTCGTCGGGATCGATGCGCAGCGGACCGGTGTAATCGAGCTGGATTTCCAGCTTCCCGCTTTCGTCCATCGCGCTGTTCCCGATCCGGCGCCAATAAGGGTTGTCCAGCTCCTGCGGGATCAGCACAACCCGCCGGACCGCCGTACCCTCCACAGCGGCTTCCGGCCGCAGCGGCTTCACCAGCCCGCCCAACCGGACCGAGGCCAGGGTGAACTGAATCAAGGAATAGGCAAACAGCGCAAACAGCGGCAGCGTAAGCCATAGCTTTTTTCGATTGGCCATGTCGCCCTCCTTTCAAGCCGTGTCGAATTTTCTTAGTATATCGAAAGAAGGGACATCCGAACAATCGCCTATCGGAAATGCTGGCAGATATTGCGTTTTGGGTGGGGGGTCACTATAATGGACGGAAAGTCATTTCATCTATAGGAGTGGGACGAGAGAAATGAAACCGATCACGGCGGCTGCTGCGAGACTGGGCTTGGACGAAGACGATTTGGAGCTGTACGGCAAGTACAAGGCGAAGGTGGCGCCCGAGGTATGGGACCGGGTCAAGGAGAAACGCGACGGCAAGCTGATCCTGGTTACGGCGATGAACCCGACGCCGGCGGGGGAAGGCAAGACCCTCACCACGATCGGGCTGACCCAAGCCCTGAACCACATCGGGTTGAACGCGGCGGCGGCGCTGCGGGAACCTTCTCTCGGTCCCTGCATGGGGATGAAGGGAGGAGCCACCGGCAGCGGAATGGCCGAAATCGTACCGGCCGAGGACATCAACCTGCACTTTACCGGAGACATGCACGCCATCACCGCGGCGAACAATCTCCTGGCCGCCATGATCGACAATCATATCCATTACGGCAACGCGCTTGGCCTGAATCCGAACAAGATCGTCTGGAAGCGGGCGGTCGACATGAATGACCGCGCCCTGAGGCAGATTGTCATCGGGCTCGGGGAGAGCAACGGACAGACCCGCGAGGACGGCTTCGTCATCACCGTCGCTTCGGAAATCATGGCGATTCTCTGCCTTAGCCTCGACCTCGTCGACCTGGAAGAGCGGCTCGGCCGGATGGTGATCGGCTACGCCTACGACGGCAGACCGGTCACCGCAGGCGAGCTGAATGCGGCCGGGGCGATGGCGCTGCTCCTCAAGGACGCAATCAAGCCGAATCTGGTCCAGACGATCGACGGCTGTCCGGCCTTCGTCCACGGCGGTCCCTTCGCCAACATTGCACACGGCTGCAGCTCGGTCGCGGCGACGCGGCTCGCGCTCAAGCTGGCCGACTATGTCGTGACGGAAGCCGGATTCGGAGCCGACCTCGGCGCGGAGAAGTTCTTCGATATCAAATGCCGGTCCGGCCGGTTCACCCCGGCGGCGGCGGTTATCGTCGCCACCGTCAAGGCGCTGAAGTACAACGGCGGCGTAGCCCGGGACGAGCTCCCGAACGAGAACCTCGAAGCGCTGCGCAAGGGCTTTCGCAACCTGGAGAAGCATATCGAGAACGTCCGCAAATTCGGCGTGCCGGTGCTGGTTGCGGTCAACCGGTTCCAAACCGACACCGAGGCGGAGCTGGCCGAGCTGAAGCTGCTCTGCGCAGAGGCCGGCGTACCCGCCGAGCTGTCCCAGGTGTGGGCGAAGGGCGGCGCGGGCGGAGAAGAGCTGGCCCGCAGCCTCGTCCGCCTGGTCGAGGAAGGCGGTCCGGGCTTCCGCTTCCTCTACGAGCGCGAGCTGCCGGTCAAGGAGAAGATCAACCGCATCGTCCGCGAGATCTACGGCGGAGCGGGAGCGGCCTTCACGCCGGCAGCCGAACGCTCGCTGAAGAAATTCGCGGAGATCGGCTACGGCGACCTGCCCGTCTGCATGGCGAAGACGCAGTACTCGCTGTCCGACAACCCCAAGCTGCTCGGTCGTCCCGAAGGGTTCACGGTGACCATCCGCGAGGTTCGGCTCTCCGCTGGAGCGGGCTTCATTGTCGCCTTGACCGGGGACATCATGACCATGCCCGGTCTGCCGCGGGTTGCGACCGCCGAGAAGCTGGGCGAAGAGTTCCACGAGCGCATCCGCCGGGATCTGCAGGCGGTGGAGGCTTAACGGCCGTTTCGCCTCATTGCCATCGATTTCAAAAAACCTCCGTTGCCGCATCATCCGTTAAGGATGACCGGTACGGAGGTTTTTTTGCCGTGCGGCGAGAAGCCGGCGTCTGGCGCAGCTTACGAGCGGGGTTCGTCCTGCTCCAGCTTTTCCCGCACGGAGGCCAGCTTCGATTCCATGGTCGAAGCCTTGTCCCGCCGCTCATCAATCCGGAAGGAGGTATTGACCCGGAGGGCACCATGGGCAAACGGCACCTCATGCATGCGGCGAACGACCGCGAACAGGTCGTCCAGACTGCCTTCCAGAATGGTGCTCATGGGGGTCAATTGAAATTTGACAGGCTCCGGAGCCTGCTCCAGGACCCGATGCACATCGGCCACATATCGGCTGACGCTCGGGTTTTCCGTTCCCACCGGAACGATGGTTACTTCCATAATCGGCATTCGCTTTTCCGCTTCCTTTCATGGCTTATCCCGTTTCAACCCCATTATACGGCAAGCAGACATTCGGCCCAAGTGGGGGGCACCAAAAAGGGGAAGAGAGCGGGAAACCCAAATGACTTATCGAAAGTAATGACGAAAAAAAGGAAATTTCGCGGAAAATCGGTCTCATTGAATCGAAAAATCGCGAATACCCGAACATTTTACATTGACACAACATCAATGTTCGGATATAGTAACTAGGGAAGAGAGAAGAGAGAGAAAGCTTTATCCCGATTCCCAGCGCTTGGACGGCCCCCGCTCCGCATCACTGCGGCAGCCGTTCGGCTGGGTTTTTTTGTTTGCGATTCTACCCAGGAGGCTGATTCTAATGAACGCATACGATCTGATTGTCGTCGGCGCTGGTCCGGCCGGGATTTTTGCCTGCTATGAAATGACCTTGAAGGCTCCGGGAGCGAAGGTTCTGCTCATCGACAAAGGCCACGATATCTATAAACGCAACTGCCCGATCCTCCAGGAGAAAATCCAGCTTTGTCCGCCCCCCTCGGGACGCAAGGAGTTCGCGGGCTGCCTGCCGGCTTGCTCGATCACGAGCGGCTTCGGCGGAGCCGGAGCTTACAGCGACGGCAAGTTCAACATCACGACCGAATTCGGCGGCTGGATGACCGATTACTTGGCCCCCTCGAAGGTGAAGGAGCTCATTCAATACGTGGATGCGATCAACCTGGAGCATGGAGCGACGCCCGCCCTGACCGATCCCGGAACCGAAGCGGTGCGGAACATCGAGCAGCGCGCCTATGCGGCCGGACTCAAGCTGCTGCGCGCGGAGGTGCGGCACTTGGGAACGGAAGAAAACCTGCTCATTCTGAAGTCCATCTTCGAATACCTGCGGGATAAGGTGGAGATGCGGTTCAAGACCGAAGTCGAAGACATCGAGACGGTAAAGGAAGGCGATACCCACCGCGTGACCGGAGTCAAGCTAAAGAGCGGCGATATCCTCTCCGCCGACGCCGTGTTGGTGGCTCCGGGACGGGACGGCAGCGCCTGGCTGACCCAGATCTTGAAGAAGCGCCGCCTGCACATGTACAACAATCAGGTGGACGTCGGCGTACGGGTGGAAACCTCCGATGTGGTGATGCGCGAGATCAATGAGCATCTCTACGAGGGCAAATTCATCTTCAATACCTCGGTCGGAACCCGGGTCCGCACCTTCTGCAGCAACCCGTCGGGCCATGTGGTGGTCGAAAACCATTCCGGGGTGATGGCGGCGAACGGCCACTCGTTCCGCGATCCGGCGCTCGGATCCAGCAACACGAACTTCGCGCTGCTCGTGTCGCACACCTTCACCGAACCGTTCGACAAGCCCAACGAATACGCCCGCGAAATCTGCAAGCGGGCCAACGATCTTTCGAACGGCGGCGTCATCGTACAGAAGTACGGCGATATCCTTAAGAACCGCCGCTCTACCACGGCTCGGATCAAGGAAGGCTTCCTCGAGCCGACGCTGCCGGAGGCGGTGCCGGGCGACTTGGGCTTGGTGCTTCCGTACAATACGATGCGCAGCTTAATGGAAATGATGCAGGCGCTGGAGAAGGTGACGCCGGGGATCGCTTCCGAGCACACCTTGTTCTACGGGGTAGAAGCGAAGTTTTATTCGGCCCGGCCGAAGCTGAAGGATACGTTCGAATCGGAGATCGGCGGCTTGTACTGCGGCGGCGACGGAGCGGGGATCACCCGCGGCTTGGCCCAAGCGGGAGCGGCGGGGGTCTGGATCGCCCGCAATGTCATAGCGGCCGGACAAACGGCCATTCCCCGGCTTCCCCTGGAAACGGTCTAATCCGGTTTCTTCTATAGTAAGAACACGTACCACTAGCAGAGCGCGCGGCCCCTCGATGGAGAGGCCGCGCGCTCTATGTTGTAGCGGGGCGGATTAGCGATAGGTGACGGCTTGTTCGCCCATTTGTTCCCAGGATTGCTCGAACAGCCCGCGGTTGACCTTCTTGTCTTTGCTTCCGTCCAGCGGATCGTTGATGTACAGCGTTTCGGCGTCATATCCGGTGAGCACGACGGCATGCTCTTTCCAGGTGGCGCGGACAGGACCGTCCGGGCTATCCCATGTGATCCAATTGCCGCTTGCAAGCGGGCCGAAGGAAGAGTTGGTCCACACGAGTACCGGCTTGCCGTCCGCAACCTGGGCGAGCACTTCTTCGAAAGGCTTGCCGGTCAAATCGAGAGCTTGATCCTTCGCGATGGAATTTATCAGACTGGCGATCGGCTCATGATAGACGCCGTAGCCCTTGGCGTTTCCGCTGATATCGCCGACGAAGCCCTTATGCGGATTACCCCAAGAAACGATGGTTCCGTCTGCGGACTGAACGAGCTGGGTCGTGTCCTGATCTAGCAACCGAGCCATGGTCTCTTTGTCGGTATCGAGTCCGGCATATTGGAGAATCATCGTCAGGCTGGTGATCTCGCAGCCGTTATACAATTCGGGGAGCTGGGAGAGACTAGGCACATCCAGCCGGGCCGATTCCGGCAGCTTGTCGTGATCGGGTTGTCCGACCTGTTCCTTTACCTCGATTGTGTTCTTTGAAAGATCGGATACCTCCGGCAGGGTGTTCGCGTCGGCGAATACCTCTTCGGACGCTTTGTCCGCACCCGGAGCCCACTCGCTCTGGATCAAGAAGACGGCAAGCACTGTGACCAGTATGAGCAACAGCACAGCGTTCACCGTTTTGGAAGGCATGATTATTCCTCCTTCGAGCGGTCGTGGCAGAATTAATAATTTTTTAACAATCGCTAGCGACCGGTGAGCAGATTTGCTACAATTCTGTTTATCTGTTGAAATGCTAGCTTAGTATAACATGGCGGTATAGTCGTTTCCTTAAATCTAACTAAAAAAAGGAGGGGGAGAGTCGTGTCCGATTTTGCACGGCATATTCGCAAAAGCCCCTTTTTCATCATCACGCTGCTGATTCTGGCCAAGGCGGAGCTGTTCCGTCTAACGGTTTTTTCCGCCATGAGTCCGCTTCGGCTGTTCATTGACTTTCTCAGCGTACTGCTCATTTCCTGTCTGATCGAGCTGGTGCCTCAGCGGCGGTTGCGGCAGATTCTGTACGGCGTGTACTGGGTGCTTGCCACCTTCGCGCTGCTCGGGGCCACGGTTTACTACCGCTATTTCGGCTCGGTTGCCACCTACACGACTTTGTTCGAGCTGAACCAGCTTCCCGCCGTCAAAAGCTCGGTTAAATCGCTCATTACACCGATGGAGGCTCTGTATCTGGTCGACCTGCTGGCCTTCGTCGTCTATGCGGTTGTCCGCCGGTTCCGCAAGCGGAGCCGGAGCGGAATGCTCGCCTACGAGCCGATCCGCAAAAGCTTCAAGCTTCCTTATTCCCTGGCAACGGCCCTGGTCGCGCTGACGCTGATCTCTTCGGTTTTCGCGGTCCGGGCTTCCGCCGATACTCCCAATGAGTTGAAGCGGGCAGAGCTGGTCGGCTTCTCCAATTATCAGGCTTCCGTCATCTGGAACGCCTTTTCCGCCAAACGGGAAAAGCCCGAGATCCCGATGAAAGACGTTCCGGCGACCAAGCAGGCTCTCGAAAGCAAGGTTCAGTCTGCGTTTGCGTCCACTTCTGCCACGAATTCGACGAAGGGGTCGGAAACTCCTGCCTACTTCGGTTCGCAAAAGGGCAAGAACCTGGTGATGGTTCAATTGGAAGCCACCCAGAACTTTGTGATCGGCCTGAGCGTCGCCGGGCAAGAAGTCACCCCGGTGATGAACGGGCTGGTGAAGGAGAGCCTCTACTTCCCGCAGGTCTTCCAGCAGATCGGGCAGGGCAATACCTCGGATGCGGAATTCATGGCCAATACCTCGATCTACCCGACAGGCGTCGTTGCCATGTCCAAAGGGTATTCCAACAAGGACCTTCCGTCGCTTCCGAAGCTTTTCGGCAATCTGGGCTATACGACCATGACGCTGCATCCGAACGAAGTTACCTTCTGGGACCGGGATAAAATGTATCCGGCGCTCGGCTTCCAGACGTACTATGACAAGCCGTACTACACCAACGACCACTTTAACAGCTTTGGCGCCTCGGACGAAGAGCTGTATCGGGTGGGGCTGCAGAAGCTGAAGGAAGCAGCGGGTTCGGGAAATTCGTTTTACGCGCAATTTGTTTCGCTTTCGAGCCATCATCCATTCGAAATTCCGGAGGACAAGCAGGAGCTGACGCTACCGGAGGATATCGCCGGCACCCAATTGGGCAATTACTTGCAGGCCGTCCATTATACCGACAAGGCTTTGGGCAAGCTGATTCAAGGACTGAAGGATGAAGGGCTGTGGGACAATACCGTTCTCGTGCTCTACGGCGATCATTTTGGCTTGCAGGAAAAGGACAACGATCCGGCGGATGTCTCCCAGAAGCTGGGCATCGATTATCACAGCAAGATCACCCGGTTCAACATTCCGCTGATCGTCCATGCGTCCGGACTCGAAGCGGCTCGGGTGGAGCGGACCGGAGGACAGGTCGATATCCTTCCGACCCTCGCGAATCTGTTCGGTCTGTCCTGGTCCGAAGACGAGTTCATTCCGTTTGGCCGGGATTTGCTGAACGCCGACCGGAACGTAATCGGCATGCGCTATTACTTGCCGACCGGCTCCTTCTTCAATGACGACATTCTGTTCATTCCGGGCAAGGGGTTTGAGGACGGAACCGCTTATTCGCTCAAGACTCATGAGCAGGTGACCGACTTCTCGCAATACAAGAGCGATTACGAGTACATTCTCGAATGGATGAAGCTGTCCGACGAATACGTCAAGCAGCTTCCCAAGCACAACTAGGGGCCGCCGCACGGCGACTCCCTTCGTCTTAAGCCGTTTTTGCTCGCCGGCCTCTGCGCCGCTTGCGAAAACGGCTTTTTGATGAGCTCGACTTGCTCCGAGACCATTGCCGAATCGTTCTTCCGGGAAGTATGATGGAAGGTAAAATAACGTAAAGATAGGGGAGGGAAGGGCGATGAAGCTTCATTATTTGCAGCACATCCCGCTGGAGACCCCGGGAAGCCTGTTAGAATGGGCGAAGGAAGCCGGACACACGATGACCCGCACGCTGTTCAGCGCCTGTGAACCGCTGCCGGAACATGCGGAGGTGGACGGCCTGATCGTCATGGGCGGACCGATGAATATCTACGAGGAGGAAGCTTATCCGTGGCTCCGTGCAGAGAAGGCATTTATCCGGCAGACGATCGAGCAGCACAAGCCGGTGCTGGGCATCTGCCTGGGCAGCCAGCTGATCGCCGATGCCATCGGCGGCAAGGTGACGGCCAATCCGGAGCCGGAGATCGGTTGGTGGCCGATTGAGTGGAAGGCGGACGCACTGAACCATCCGCTGTTCGCCCGCTTCCCGCGGCAGGCCACGGTCTTTCATTGGCATTTCGATACCTTCTCCGAGCTTCCGCCGGAAGCAAGGGTGCTGGCGTCGAGCGCAGCCTGCGGGCGTCAGGCGTTCGTATACGGCGACCGTGTCGTCGGCCTGCAGTTCCATCTGGAGAACACGCCTGAGCTGCTTAAAGGGTACGTCGAGGCGGCCCGGTCCGATTGGCCGGCCGGTCCATATATCCAACAACCGGAAGAGATGATCGATCAGCCGGAGCGGGTAGCGGCCAATCAGGCTTGGATGGCGGAGCTGGCCGAAGGGTTGTTCGGACGAGTGCCGGCCAGCCATCCATAAATAGCCATTGCCAAGAGCGATTCACCTGATCTATACTGGTGAACGTACGACAATTGAACAATGCCCTCATCATGGACAAGTGGATGGGGTAGAGGTCGCGGTTTTTAAGAGTACACCGGCAGAGGCGCCGACACGCCGAGGAAGCCGGTCGAAGAGAAAAACCGCCGAAGTGACGCAGCCGTCGGGCTGACGCTTGCTGGGGCCGTCTCCGAAAGGAACGGAACTGTCACACGGAGCTTTCCAGGCTTCCCGTGTGTTGTGCTATCTTCATGGAAGGTCTTTTGATGCGGGATGCCGGTTTGCGAACCGCAGGAAACGGTTATTCAGTTTCTGCGGTTTTTTGTTGTTATGCCGGCATGCATCCTTCCTGACATGGCGCGGTCGTATCGAGTGGACCAAACCCAAAAAGGAGTGTTCAAGCAGTGAGAAATGCCAAAGAAGTGGAACCGTTCACACCCATACCCGACGGGCGGCGCGAGCCCAAAGCCCAGGGGCCCGGCGGAGATCAGCTTCGCCGGGGGCTCAAATCCCGGCACATGACCATGATCTCGCTCGGCGGGGCCATCGGAACCGGCCTGTTCCTGGCAAGCGGCGGCGCCATCCATTCCGCCGGACCGGGTGGAGCGCTTCTCGCCTACGCCATCATCGGCATCATGGTTTATTTTCTGGTGACCAGCCTGGGGGAAATGGCAACCTATATGCCGGTCTCGGGTGCGTTCAGCACCTATGCGGACCGCTTCGTCGACCCGGCCTTCGGCTTTGCCATCGGCTGGAACTATTGGTACAACTGGGCGATCACCATCGCCGCCGAGCTGTCGGCCGCTACGCTGATCATGAAGTTCTGGCTGCCGAACAGCTCCTCGTTTCTGTGGAGCGCCTTGTTCCTGGCTCTCATGATCGGCCTGAACCTGCTCTCGGTCAAGGGCTACGGCGAATCGGAATATTGGTTTGCCACCATTAAGATCGTCACCGTCATCGTCTTCATTGCGGTCGGCATCCTGATGATCTTCGGCATTCTGGGCGGTGAAGCGGTCGGCTTCAAGAACTTTACGTCAGGGGACGCTCCCTTCCACGGCGGCTTCCTGGCGGCGCTCGGCGTATTCATGGCAGCGGGCTTCTCGTTCCAGGGAACGGAGCTCGTCGGGATCGCGGCGGGGGAGAGCGAGAACCCGCGGCAGAGCATTCCCAAGGCGGTCCGTTCCGTATTTTGGCGGATTCTGCTGTTCTATATCCTGGCCATCTTCATCATCGGCATGCTGATTCCGTACACGAACGAGAATCTGGCCAGCGACGCCGTGCAGATGAGCCCGTTTACGATCCTGTTTGAAAAGGCAGGTCTGGCCTTCGCGGCATCCGTAATGAACGCCATTATCCTGACCTCGGTGCTGTCCGCCGGCAACTCCGGTATGTACGCCTCCACCCGCATGCTGTGGGTGCTCGCCAAGGAGGGCAAAGCCCCGAAATTCCTCACCAAGCTGAACAAGGGAGGCGTTCCCGTCAACGCGCTGCTGCTTACGGCGGCGTTCGGATTGTTCGCCTTTTTGGCCTCGTTCTTTGGCGATGGGGTCGTGTACCTCTGGCTGCTGAACGCCTCCGGCATGACGGGCTTTATCGCTTGGCTGGGTATCGCCATCAGTCATTACCGCTTCCGAAAAGCCTACGTTGCCCAAGGCAAGCCGCTGGAGGAATTGCCCTACAAAGCCAAATGGTACCCGTTCGGACCGCTGTTCGCCTTCGCTCTGTGTCTCGTGGTCATCGTCGGCCAGAGCCTGTCGGCCTTCTCCGAAGGCCAGGTGGATTGGCAGCTTTTGGTCGCTTCGTATATCGGCATTCCGGTGTTTCTGGCCTTCTGGCTGGGGTACAAATGGACCAAGAAAACGAAGGTCGTTAAGCTGGAGGAATGCAATTTCGAGGTCGATTTCGGAGCGGATCAACCCGAATAATCGGGTTTGAAACCGCCCGGGATAAATTCCCATGGACGGGAATGGCAGCTTGAAACCCCTTTCCAGGCAAGGTTTTCATCCCATTTTCATCAAACTCTCCCTAACGGTTCCAAGGATTTCCGGTTTAACTCGGCCGAAATCCTTGTTAGTCTGTTGCCAGACACCGAAAGGAGAGAAACAACCCATGAAACAGTTCAAAAAATTCACCGCCCTGCTGCTTGCCGCTGTCCTCGCCTTCGGCGCTTCCGCGATGCTGCCCGCGAAGAAGGCAGAAGCCGCGACCGCCAGCTCGACTGCCAGCAAAGTGATTTCCATTGCCAAGTCTTATCAGGGCAAAGTTCAATATCAATATGGCGTGCGGAACACGAGCAAATTGATTTTCGACTGCTCTTCGTTTACCCAATTCGTCTATAAGAAGGTTGGGATTACGATTCCTTGGGGAGCCAATGCTCAGACCAAGTCCGGAACGAAGATCACCAAGACCGCTAACCTGAAGCCGGGCGATCTGGTCATGTTCAGCGTAAGCACCCCCGGCAAGATTGGCCATGTCGGCATCTACATCGGAAACGGCAAGTTCATTCACAACCTCAGCCCGAAGTATGACGTGGTCATCAGCGATCTGTCCAAGGGAAGCTGGAACAAGAAGTTCATTTCGGGAACCCGCGTCATCAAATAACTTGACTATTCGCTTAACTCTAACTGAAGTCTAACCATAAGCAGGCGCCCACTGCCGGAAAAACCCGGTGAGCGGCGCCTGTCGGCACTCTTGGCCCGGTATTTCGAACGGGACCGGAGCATTTCCCATGGAAGGGAATGGAAGCCGCGAACCGAAGGCTGCTTCCGGTTTTCAGCCGCTTTTCAATCAATGGGGCTGCCGGGTGGAAAGGATTGCCGGTTTCATTGCGATTCCAGCCCTGTTACAGTGGTGTCAGACACCGAAAGGGGAGAAAACACAATGAAACGTACGAGTAAATGGACCGCACTGCTTCTTGCCGCTTTCTTCGCTCTCGGCACGACGCTGTTCCAGGCTGCTCCGGTTTCGGCGGCTGCCGATGCCCAGATTGCAGCGAACAAAGTCATTTCCATTGCCGAGTCTTATCAAGGCAAGGTTCAATATGTATACGGCGAGCGCAACCCGAGCAAGCTGATCTTCGACTGCTCGTCCTTCACGCAATTCGTCTATGGTAAAGTCGGAGTCTCCCTTCCTTGGGGAGCCAATGCCCAGACCAAGTCCGGAGCGAAGATCACCAAGATTTCCAACCTGAAACCCGGCGATCTGGTCATGTTCAGCGTAAGCACGCCGGGCAAGATCGGACATGTCGGCATCTATATCGGAGACGGCAAGTTCATTCACAACCTCAGCCCGAAGTATGACGTGGTCATCAGCGACCTGTCCAAGGGAAGCTGGAACAAGAAATTCATTTCGGGAACCCGCGTCCTCGATTAACCATCGGATCGCATCTTTCGTTCGACCCCAAAGCGTCCTTTCTCCGGCTTGCCGGCAGGGAGGGCGCTTTTTGCCGTTTGCTCCGCCCCTTTCCGGGCAAGAGTGCCAATTCTCCGGGCTCTCGCGTACTATAACAAAAAACGGAGGAGTGGCAAAAGGTGCAAACACTATCGGCCGTCATCACGGGCGGCGCGGGGTTCATCGGCTCCCGTCTGGCCCATGCGCTTGTCGGGATCGGAGCGGACGTCACGGTTCTTGACGATCTGTCCGGCGGGAAAAGAGAGAATCTCCCTCCAGAGGCCCGCTTTCTTCCGCTTGATGTCGCTGCGCTCGAGACCAAGGAGCGGCTGGCGGAGCTGGCTCCGGATGTGGTCTTCCATCTGGCGGCCCAGGCGGACGTTCAGCGCTCCATCGAGAACCCGTCCGCCGATTGCCGGACGAACGTTCTGGGAACGCTGCAGGTGCTGGAGGCCCTGCGTCAGACGGGGAAGGGGAAGATCGTCTTCGCTTCGACCTCCGCCGTCTACGGCATGCTGCAGAAGGAGCGAATCCGGGAAGACGATGCCGTAAACCCGGTTTCGTTCTACGGCCAATCCAAGCTCACGGCCGAGCAGTATATTCGTTTGTATCATTCCCTGTTTGGCACGCGCTACACCATTTTGCGTTACGGCAATGTGTTTGGCCCTGGCCAGACTCCCAAGGGGGAAGGGGGAGTGGTGGCCGTCTACCTGGAGAAGCTGCGCAAGCGGGAGCCGCTCGTCCTCTTCGGCGACGGCGAGCAGACGCGGGACTTCATTTTTGTCGACGATGTGGTGGCGGCCAACCTGGCGGCGGCCGAGAAAGGCGACGGAGAGACGCTCAATGTAAGCCGCAGTGCCACAACCCGCATCCGCGAACTGGCCGAAACCCTGCTGCGGCTGTCCGGAATAACGGTCCCCATCGTTCGGGCGGCCGCGAAGCCGGGCGATATCCTCCACAGTTGCCTGGATAACGGCAAATTGGTAAAGGCATTAAACACACAACCGGTTTACTCGGTGGAGCAAGGTCTCACCGAGACGCTTCGAAGCGCAGGGCTTCTTGGGAAGGTCTAAGCATCCGCCCGAGGCGGGGTCTACAGAGGCAGGAGGGAAAGCATGTCCATCTATCATCTGCGGGGAGAACGCACCAACCGCATCAACCCCATCGGCATCCAAGCGATCCGGGTCGAGGTCATGAACCTCGGAAACCGGGATTTCGAGCTGCTCCTGGAAGGGTTCGTCCGAGGCAAGAAGGTTACTCAGCTGATTCAGCGGATTCCGGCGGGCAGTCCGGAGCCTCCGATCATCCGGTTGAAGGACATCGCAACGAACGGCAGACCGTTTTATCTGAAGCTCACCACCAACCGGTTCACGGGAGACAACGCCAGGTTCATGATTTATGCGAGGAAGAACGGCAAAAACGTCAACATGTTCACCAATGTCCAACTTCTCAAGGAACCGGAGAGCGGCCCTTATCTGCCATGACCGAAACGGCAGACCGAATAGGTCGGGGGAGGTGTGAGGCTGCCCGGTTCTCTCCCTTCCCCGAACCGTTCGCCCGCTTTATTTCTTCTCCTGATCGACCGCGGTTCGAAGATCAGGCAGAACGTAACCCTCCGGCAGATTTTCATAGATGCGCGTCCAAACGTCGTAATCGATGACCGCTCCCGGGCTCGATACCTGAACCAGGAAGATTCCGTTATACAAATCGGCCAAGACCTTACGCATAAGCTGCCCCCCCTGCCGCTTTTTGTCTTGCCAGCTCGTAATAGGTGAGCATCCGGTCGGTCATGATGTCGAGCGACCAATGCTCCTTGGCCCAGCTGGCCGCCCGCTCGCCGAACTGCCGGCGAATGTCGTCGTGAGCCAGCAGGTAGGCGAGCTGGGAGGCCATGGTCGGAGCGTCGCCGACCGGAGACACCAGGCCGTTTACATGATGCAGCACCGCTTCCGGCAGCCCGCCTGCATCGGAGACGACGCAGGGCAGCCCGGCCATCTGCGCTTCCATGATGGAGAACGGCTGATTGTCCTGAATGCTCGGATGGGCAAGAATGTCCGCCTTGGTGAGCATGGCCGGAACATCCTCGCGTTTGCCCAGGAAGAGGACGTCCTGGCCGAGTCCGAGCTGCGCGGCTTGGGTTTGCAGCGATTCGCGGAGATCTCCATCGCCGACGATCCAGCATACCCAGTCGCTCCGCTGCTGTTTGACGATCGCCAGCGCATCGATCAGATGCCGGATGCCCTTAATGAATGTCAGCCGAGCCGGGCAGATGATAACCTTCTTGCCGAACGGCCGTTCCAGGTCCGTGCCCTTGGCCTGAATGCGGTAAAAGTTCTCCGTATCCAGCCCGTAAGGGAAGGAAACGATGTGATCGGCGGGGATTTGACTATCGTGGACCAGCAGGTTGCGCATCCATTCCGTCGAGGTGATGGTGATATCGCTCGCCGCAGCGCCGTGATGTTCGACGGAGCGGTAATAGCGGATAACGGAATTTTGCCCGGTTTGGTCCAGGTTGGATATGGCGTAAGACAAGCTCACCTCCCGGGCGATGGAGCCGTGAATGCTCGCCACAAGACCCGTGTGCTTGGCTTTGACCCGGCTCATCGCCAGGGTGGAAATGACGTCCTGCGTATGAATGACGTCATACGAGCCGACGCCGAAGTAAGCGGCGGACAACTCCATGCAATAGCGGTCCAGCTCGGCGTTGAACTTCCAGTTGTTCCCGGCGAGGTCCGGAAAGGCCGGATGGTTCAGCTTCCGCTGCAGAACGGGCAGGATGTGATCCTTCAGCAGTTCCCGGTCCTGGCTGAGCATGTGGTATCGCGGGATATCGGTGCCGTTGCCGAACACGTCGACGGTATGCCCCCGCTTTTCCAATTGGTTCTTGAGCTGTTGCATGAACGGCCAGACGCCGCCGAGATGGGGAATCAGCCAGTAGCACGACAGCAGGATTTTCAGGATAATCACCTCGCTTGCGATTGCGCCGGTCGGAACAGGCGTTACCTTACTATATGGGTAACCGTTCAAGGCGGCACGACGGGAGTCCCGGAAGCCAAAAGAAATCGCCGGGGACCGGCCCGCTTCCCGAACGGCGAAATCGTTCAGGGGGGCCTATGGAAAAAGCGGCCTATCCCCGAGGGGGACAGGCCGCAATATAGGTGAAGCGGAGATCAGGAAAGCAGACGGTAGGTTTCTTCGGGCACGCGGCGCAGGAACGGCGTCGGTTCCCCCAGGCTGTATAGGACCAGCCGATGCATCGCCCGGGTACAGGCCGTGTAGAACAGCTTGCGCTCGCTCTCGTCGGCATAGGAGCCGGAGGAAGCGTCATACAGCAGAACCGCATCGAATTCGACGCCCTTGGCCAGATAGGAAGGGATGACGAGGACTCCCTTGGAGAAGGACTGGCTGTCCTTGGCAATCAAGCGCACGGGCAGGAGATCCTTCAGCTCCCCGTACGCCCGTTCGCTCTCAGCTGCGGTCCGGCAGATCACCGCCACGGTCCCGAAGCCGGCAGCTTGCAGGTCGGCTACGTCCTTCGCAATGCGCTTCGGACGCTCCGCAGCCTCTTCCAGCCGGACCACCGACGGAAGCTCGCCGTCGCGCCGGAACGGCACGATCTCGTCTCCATCCGGCAGCAGCGCCCGGGTAAATTCGACAATCTGCCGAGTGGATCGGTAGCTCTGGCTCAGGCGGATCGTCTCGGTCCGGTCCGGCCCGTAGAGGGAGAGCAGGGGAGAATTCCCGGACAAGGTCGTGGAATGGGCGAAGATGGCCTGATGGAAATCGCCGAGCACCGTCATCCGGGCCCGTGGGAACAGCCGTTTCAGGAACTCGTATTGAAACGCCGAGTAATCCTGGGCCTCATCGATCACCACGTGGCGAATTTGCGTATTGGTCTGGAAGCCCTTGATCAGCTCGGTCAAGTACAGGAAGGGGGTGGCATCCTCGTGGAGAAGCTTGCGTTCCGCCAGCTTCTCTGCGGTCATGCGGCAGATTTCCGGCCAGGCGGGAGGAAGCTCGCCTTCCCCGACATAATGCGCCATCTCCGCCGGGTCCCGGAACAGCTCCCCGAAGATGCCGTGAATATCGACGAAGGCGAGCGCTTCGGCTTCTTGGACGAGCGGACGGAAGTAATCCCTTACGATCATTCGGCGCAGGATATCCTCCTCCTGGATGCCGTCATGGAAGGAGGGGTCTTGGTCCTTCAGCTTCTTGCGGAACTGGACATAAGCCTGCTGATAGCGGTCGCGGTCCTGGTAATCGAGCTCATCCGCTACCCAGTCCGCGTCCCGTTCCGCCTTCTCCAGCTCGCGGAGCCGCTCCGCCAGCCACTCCCGGGTCAAGTCCATGCGGTTGGCCATCCGGATCGACCGGTCGAGGGAATAGAAGTGCCCGGCGATGTCCTCGGCGCTGACGAAGATGCGGCCCTTCCGTTCCAGCGGACGGAAGCATAACCCGCTTTCGCCGAGACGTTGAACATAAGCCCGAATGGCATTGAGATAGGCCTCCGAAGCTTTAAAGCGGATTCCTTCCAAGCGGGCTTCATATCCCGGTTCTCCCCGGCTGCCGAGAACATATTCCATCTGGTCATAGGAGTCTTCCACCCGGTAATCCGGACGCAGCGTATGATCGAGATATTCCTGGAAGGTGGTCTGCAGCATGTTTTCCTCGCCGAGCTCGGGCAGAACCGAGGCCACGTAGCTGTTGAACATCGGATTGGGCGAGAACAGGATGATCTGATCCGCCTTGAGATAATCCCGATGGCGGTACAGCAGATACGCGACCCGCTGGAGCGCAGCCGAGGTCTTGCCGCTGCCCGCTGCACCCTGGACGATCAGCATGTCGCTCGTCAGGTTGCGGATGATCCGGTTCTGCTCCTTCTGGATCGTCGCCACGATGCTCTTCATCTGGGAATCGGCGCTTCGGCCCAGAGCCTGCTGCAGCAGCTCGTCGCCGATCGTCTCGCCGGTGTCGAACATCATGACGAGCTCGCCGTTCTGGATGACATATTGGCGCTTGAGGTCCATCGTGCCCTCAATGGTCATCACCGGGGTGACGTAGCGGGCCGGTCCCGGCGAATGGTCATAATAGAGACTGGCTACCGGCGTCCTCCAGTCGTATACGTAGAAGAGGCCGGTGTCTTCCTCCTGAAAGGAAGCGAGGCCGATATAAAACGGTTCGGAAATCCGCTCGCCCGATTCCGTAAAATCCACACGGCCGAAATAAGGGGAGGGGAGAAGCCGCTGCATCCGTTTCAGCCGGTCCGCAACGTTCTTGTGGCCGATCTCGCGCTCCGTCAGCACCTCAGCCTGCTGGCGCATGGAGGCGAGGGTTTCCAGTACATCGTCGGCGGTGCTGAGGTCGATCGAAACGCCGTCCCAAAAGTTCTTGCGAATGTCCACAACCTGCTCGCGCAGGCTGCCAACCTGCGGGCTCAGACGCTCAATCTCTTTGCGCAGCTTGGTCTCCACCTCATCCACCCGGCGGAACTCCCGCTCCCACTCCTGTTCCGCGATATGCTCCTGGCGCTCTTCGGCCATTTCGCTCCACTCCTTAAATTAAATGGTTGACAACAACGGAACCTGCCTGCTATAATAATTGCAGATACATAAAGGTGTATCGTTATTTTTGTTTGGGCAGGGAATAGCTGATTTAGTGTAACACGTTTATTTTCTAAATTCAACCTGCAGATTTGGCGGCCGTTTCTCCGGGGGAGGACGAGGCCGTTTTTTTGTTGTTATCGATGAGCAGAATTGCTCTCCAAATAAAAACAAATCAAAAAAGAGCTGCCAAGCCTTTCACCCTTAATCGGGGAAGGACTTGGCAGCTCTTTTATTATACAGGCCCCAAAGAACGTTAAATAAACCGGTCTTGTTGGTGCTTAGAACACCTTCGTCGTCCACGATTCGCAGTTCCAGACGTCCGTTGCGATCTCGCGGTAGAACTCCGGCTCATGGCTGATCAGCAGGATGCTTCCTTTATAGGCCTTCAGTGCCCGCATCAGCTCATCCTTGGCGTCCACGTCGAGGTGGTTGGTCGGTTCGTCGAGCACGAGCAGGTTGGTTTCGCGGTTGATCAGCTTGCACAGCCGCACCTTGGCTTTTTCGCCGCCGCTCAGCACCTCGATCTTGCTCTCGATGTGCTTGGTCGTCAGCCCGCACTTGGCGAGCGCGGCCCGGACTTCGAATTGATTGAGGGAGGGGAATTCGTTCCAAACCTCTTCGATGCAGGTGTTGCTGTTCGAGGTTTTGACTTCCTGCTCGAAATAACCGATGTGCAGGTAATCGCCTAGCTCGACCGTGCCGGAAAGCGCCTGAATCTCGCCCAGGATGCTGCGCAGGAGGGTCGTTTTGCCGATGCCGTTGGCGCCGGTGAGCGCAATCTTCTGACCGCGCTCCATAAGCAGGGTCAAGGGACGCGACAGCGGTTCGCCATACCCGATGACCAGCTCCTTGGTCTCGAAGATCGTCCGGCCGGAGGCGCGGGCTTCTTTAAAGTTAAATACCGGCTTCGGTTTTTCTTTCGCCAGCTCGATAATGTCCATGCTGTCCAGCTTCTTCTGGCGGGACATCGCCATGTTGCGGGTGGATACGCGGGCTTTGTTGCGGGCGACGAAATCCTTCAGATCGGCGATTTCCTGCTGTTGCCGCTTGAAGGCGGATTCGAGCTGCATCTTCTTGGCCTCGTGCTGCTGGGTGAACGTGTCGTAATCGCCGACGTACCGGTTCAGCTCTTGATTTTCCATGTGGTAGATGAGGTTGATGACGCTGTTCAGGAACGGTACGTCGTGGGAGATGAGAATGAAGGCATTCTCATAATCCTGCAGGTACCGCTTCAGCCATTCGATATGCTGCTCGTCCAGGTAGTTGGTCGGTTCGTCGAGCAGGAGGATGTCGGGCTTCTCCAGGAGCAGCTTGGCGAGCAGAATCTTGGTTCGCTGGCCGCCGCTCAGATCATGGACATCGCGATCCAGACCGATCTCATGGAGCCCGAGCCCGCGGGCCACTTCCTCGACCTTGGCGTCGATGATATAAAAATCGTGGTTGGTGAGCGTATCCTGGATCGTTCCGACTTCTTCCAGCATCGCGTCCATCTCGTCGGGAGTAGCGGATGCCATATCGGCGTACAGCTGGTTCATCTTCGCTTCCAATTCAAACAGATAGGCGAACGCTTGGCGAAGGGCGTCGCGGATGGACTGACCCTTCTGCAGAACGGCATGCTGATCCAGATAGCCGACCCGAACGTTCTTCGACCATTCGACCTTGCCGGCATCCGGCTCCAGCTTGCCGGTGATGATGTTCATGAACGTCGATTTGCCTTCGCCGTTGGCGCCGACGAGACCGATGTGCTCGCCCTTCAGCAGGCGGAACGACACATCCTTGAAGATAGCCCGGTCGCCGAAGCCGTGGCTGATGTTCTTGACGGTAAGAATGCTCATGGGTTCTCGATTAAACTCCCTGTCTTGGTATAGTCCTATTGATTATAAGCGGAGTGCGCAGGGAAACTCAATGCCGCCGCTTCAGAAAAAAACGGAATTCCTCCGCCGATCGGGAGATAATCCGTTTAGCGAAAGTTGCCCTAGCCCCGACGTCCGCGATGAAGTATTGTTAAGGCTAGCAACCTGCAGAGAGTGAGAACCTGCGGAAAGGGGACTCGTTTTGACGAAAAACAATCAATTCGCAACCGGTACGCTCCGCATCCCCGAGGGAATGGACCCGGAAACCGTGGACCGCGTGGCCGAATTGGCCGCAGCATGCGAGGCCCGGGAAGACATTCAACTCAAGCTGCATAAAACCATGATGGAGAACCGCCGGCCGGGAGCGAAGCGCGATTTTCTGTGGGAGGATACAGAGGGCCGATTGATCGGCTACCTGGGACTGAACAGCTTCGAGCCGGATTCGGCCGAGGTGGTCGGCCTGGTGCATCCGGACCGGCGGCGCGAAGGAATCTTCCGGAACCTGTTTCAGGCAGGTACCGAGGAAGCGCTCCGCCAAGGCTTCCGCAAGCTGATCCTGATCAGTCCCGAGCGTTCGCTCTCGGGCAAGGGCTATATCGGCTCGCTCGGCCTGAAGAAGAGCTTCTCCGAATATGTCATGGACTGGTCCGAGGAGGCGGAGGCAGCCGCCGGTTCGGCGCAGGCCCGCACCGAGCTTCCCGCCGTATCGCTTCGGCATTGCAGCGAAGCGGACCGGGAGCTGGTCATCCTCCTTGACATGCGGGGCTTCGACATGACCCGGGAAGCGACGGAAGCTTACGTCGACGAAGTGCTGTTGAACAGCCCGGACGACCGCATCTACGCCGCTTTTCGGGAAGACGGGGAACCGGCGGGCAAGATCAGCATTCAAATGAAAGCACAGGCCGCGCATCTCTTCGGCTTCTCGGTGCTCCCCGAGCTGCGGGGGCAAGGGCTGGGGCGCGCGATCCTGCGCGAGGCGATAAGGCTCGCTCGGACGCAAGGCTGCACCTCTTACAGGCTTGAGGTGGAATGCGAGAACGACGGCGCCCTCGGTTTGTACCGGTCCTGCGGCTTCCGCGAGACTGCCGTGCAGGATTATTACAACTATATCATCCCGAACGGGATGGAATAAAAAGGAGCTGTACAACCATGTCAACAAGCATCGCCGCGGATTCCATCCGCATTGTGGAATATGAGCCTGCCTACGCCAAGGCGCTCGCCGAGATGTGGAACCGCAGCAACGAAAGCTGGGGCGGCGGCACCCATCAGCGCACCGAGGACAGCGTGCGGCGGGAAATGGCGAACTCGACCAACCTTCATGTGTTTCTCGCCGTCGACGGAGAGGAGGTTGTCGGATTTTGCAGCTTCTCCCATTACCGCTCGGATGAAGGCGCCCTGTACGTTCCGCTGCTGAATGTGCGTCCCGATTACCACGGCCGTAAGGTCGGCCGCAATCTGATCCGGAACGCCGTCCGGAAAACCGTCGAGATGGGCTGGCCGCGCCTCGACCTCTTCACCTGGGCCGGCAACACCAAGGCCGTACCAATGTACAAGAAATGCGGCTTCTTCTGGGAAAAGAAAGACGACGCGGTCCATCTGATGAACTTCATTCCGACCATCCTGCAGACGGAGGCGCTCGCACCGTATTTTGCCGAGCTGGATTGGTACGCCGACGGAACCCGTCCGATCGCAATCGAGCCGGACGGACGGCGGGAGCGCAACTTCGATTTCTTCGAATATACCTGGCAAAAGGAAGCCCTATCTATCCGTGCGGAATTCGAGAAGACGGGACGCGGCCTGACCGCGCTCGAGACGCCAGATTACGCCATATCGACCGAGGTGGACGAGCACGATCTGGTGTTCGGAGCAACGTATCCGGTCCGCTACCGAATCGTGAACAAATCCGCTTCCCCGCTCACTGTGGAGATCAAGGGCCGGGATGACAAGAATATCCGCTTCTCGGCGACCTTCTCCTTCACGCTCGCACCGGGTGAAACCCGAACGTTGGAAGGCGAATTCGAGCTGGAGCCGGTCCAGGAGGAGCAGAACGATTGGAAGACGCATCCCGTCGTCATGAGCGAATGGCTCATCGGCGGCCGGAGGGCCGAATTCCGAATCGGCATCGCCCCCAAGTTCCCGGCGAAAGTATCGCTTGCGCTGCCGTGGTATGAGCTGAATCCCGGCATGCACGGGGATTTATATGTAAATGTAGAGAACAACTACGCCGAGCCGACCGAGTACTCGTTTGCTTGGCCGGAGGACGACAGCGTAGAATGGGAGGAGCGCCTTGTTCGCGTTACCGTTCCGGGTAAAGGGAAGGCATCCGTTGCCGTTCCCTTCCGCCTGAAGGCGTTTGGGCTATTCTCGCACGAGATCGAAGTGACCGCAGCAACGGTTAGCGGCAAGGAAGTTCGCTTCAATCGGCGGCTGTATCTCCTTTTGAAGGGAACCGAAGGCCGCTTCGGCGGAGACGCCGGGGAACAGTGGCTGGCGGCGAACGGCCGGTACTCGATTCACCATTCGAAGCAGAACAATACCCTGTGGGTGGAATGCCCGGGCTCCCACCACAACTTCTGGTTGGTTTACCCGAAGCTGGGCAAGCCGTTTTCGGAGGAGTTTTCCAAGAAAACCGCGGAGGAATTCAAGACCTATTCCGAAGGGGACAGCCAGGTTCTGGAGATTCTGTACGAATCGGAGGATTTCTCCGGCTATCAGCTCAAAACGGTCGCGAAGCTTCTGCCGAATGGGATTGTGAAGTTCCATCACGAAGTTTGCAACGCAAACATCGAGGAGTCAGAGGACGGCCTTTCCTTGATGATGAATTTCGGCTTCTTCGGAAGGCGGCTGATCCTGCCTTACCGGGGACACTATATCGATATGAAGGAGGAATACACCAGCTCTCCGGATCTTTGGGAAACCGAGCAGTTGACGGAGAATTGGTTGTTCTGCCAAGGGGAGACCGGAACCTACGGAATCGCCTGGGACCCGGCGCTTTCCCTGCTCCGGCCGGAATATCCCTTCGGACTGGAAATCGACCTGGGCAAGCTTACGCCAGGATCCTCCGCCCAGACCCCTGAGTTGGTTTTCGCTCTGAACACCTTCCCCAATTGGGGAGAATTCCGTGCCTTCGCCACGAAGCGCAGAGATCCCGTCCTGCCGATGCTGAGCGATCATTTGGAGCTGGTGCTTGGCGAGGGCAATCCGTTTGCGGAGGAACCGCTGCAAGCGAAGCTGGAGGATGCGAAGACGGCGCCGATGGCCGGTCAGGCACATCTTTATCTGGAATATGCCGCAGCAACGGACCTGGCCGTCAGTTCGATCCGGTTGGAGCGAGAGCAGGATCTGCGATCGGCCCGTTTCGAAACGGAATCGGTCCAATCGCTCACCGGCAGCCTCGCAAGAGTGCGGGCCGTCTATGAAGGCGAAGATTGGCGGCAGGAGCGTACCGCTCTCTGGCTGCCCCAAAGCGGCGGTCCGGTGGCCTGCGAGGTATCGGAGGGAGAAGCCGGCTCGCTCTATACGGCCGATAATGGCGTTCTGCGGATGGAATCGGCGCCGCAATTTGGCAGCGTCGTGCATTCTCTCCGGTTTAAAGGAGAGGAATGGCTGGATCACTCTTATCCGCAAGCGTCTCCCCGCTCGTGGTGGAATCCCTGGCACGGCGGTCTCGGCGTCGACATTTCCGGCATTAACGGCTTCAGCCGGGAAGAGGAGCCGCGCAGCGCCGATCATGCTTCCTTGACCGATTCGTGCGGAAACGTCTGGACGGGCCTGCGGCTTACCACTCGCATTGAGAAAAAGGAAGCTTGGCGCGGCTTAACCATTCGCCAGCATTATCTCCTGCTGCCGGGTGTGCCGGTGCTCTGCATGCTGTTCTCGGTCAAGGATGAAAGCGGGCTCTATCGATCCGGCTACCCCTTCATGAGCCGCAACTTCTTCCGGCCTTCCCCGACCTTTGCGGAAGGGTGGATGGAGATTCCCGGGAAAGAACGTTTCCAGGCGGGAATCACCGAAGTGGAGATTTCTCCCGACGGCCTCTTGCGGATCGGTTCCGCTTCCCGAAAAGACCTGATGCATGTCGCGTACCGCTACCCCACGCAGACCGGCTGGGCTTATCTGAACAACCAAGTGCTCTCGCAAGGGGTTCAGCACTACTTGCCGCTGACGAACGATAAAACCTCCTGGACGCAGCCGACCTTCCTCTTGTTCGGAGAGCTGCCGTTGAAGGAGCAGGATCTTCAAGGACTCTGGAAGCTGAGCTTTTCCACTAACACGGATTAATCCCGTGTATATAGCAAAGGAGGACCCTTCATGCCGATGATCGACATTCACATTCATCTCTCGGATATCGAGAGCTTTCGCCGCACGGCGGCCGACCTGTCTAAGGTCGAATATACGGCGGCCGGCCTGAAGGCGGAATTTGACCGAAACGGCGTCATTCTGGGAATCGGAATGGGCGTCACCGAGCAGACTCCGGGGGCGTTCCCCGATTCGGCGTCGCCGAATCCGATGGGACTCGACCTCGAGGAACAGGTACCGCCGTTCCTGATGGAATGCGTGGGCATCAACCCCAACCGGCTCGCAGGCGAGCATGCCCAGGAGGAGCTGGACCGGGTGGAAGCCCGGCTGAGGTCGCCCGAGGTCGCCGGAATTAAACTGTACGCCGGCTATTACCATCACTTCGTCTACGATAAAATCTACGGGCCGGTCTACGAGCTTGCTGCCCGGTATCAGGTACCGGTCGTCATCCATACCGGCGACACGTATTCCATGAACGGACTGCTGAAGTATTCGCATCCGCTGACGGTGGATGAGCTGGCGCTTCAGCAGCGCGGCGTGAATTTCATGATCTGTCACCTGGGCGATCCCTGGGTGATGGACGCCGCCGAGGTCGTGGCGAAGAACCCGAACGTGTTCGCCGACTTGTCCGGCCTTGTCGTCGGCGACAAGGCTCACTTCGAGCGGTTTATGAACGAGCCGCTGTTCATGGATCACTTCCGAAGAGCGCTCGTCTATTCGGATCACTACGAGAAGATGCTGTTCGGCACCGATTGGCCGCTTGCGCCTATCGACCTCTACGCCGAGTTCGTCCGTCGGCTGGTGCCGGAGAAATTTCACGAAGACGTGTTCTACCACAACGCCTTCCGGCTGTTCCCGCGCATCGAACAGCGGATCGCCTCGCTCTGATTTCTTCCGAGCGAGCAGTTTAAGCGGCGGCGCTGCTAGCTGCACGATTAAACCGGCGTGCGCCGAATTACGAACAAGTCCCCTGCCTCGCGTGAGCGAAGAGGGGACTTGTTTGCCGTTTATGCGGCATGGCATCGGCATAGCGAACGGCAGCGGAGCGCTTCAGCTTCCGAAGGCTCCGTACAGGTCGGGACGCCGGTCGTGGAAGACGGGGATGCGGGAGCGCACCTCCTGCACGAGGGACAAATCGAGCTCGGCCGAGACGAGCTCCTCCTCCGCGCCGCCTTCGGCGAGTAAGGCTCCCCATGGATCGAGGATGAGGGAGTGCCCGGCGAAGCGGTTTGCCGGATCGGAGCCGACCCGGTTGCAGGCGACGACGAAGCATTGATTCTCGATGGCCCGGGCGGTCAGCAGCGTCCGCCAGTGATCCAGCCGGGAAGCGGGCCATTCCGCCGCCACGAACAGCACTTCGGCTCCGGCAAGCGCGTGGGCGCGAATCCATTCCGGGAAGCGGATGTCGTAGCAGACGACACCGGCGCAGGGAATGCCGTTCAAGGCAAACCGGCCGAGGCGGCTGCCCGGAAGCAGGAAGCTCGGCTCGTCCATCGGTCCGAACAGATGCAGCTTGTCATAAGAGCCCAGGTTCCGACCGTTCGAATCGACGAAGGGCATCGTATTGCGGATGCCGTCCTCCTCCAGCCGGGCATAGGAACCGCCGACGATGGCCTAACCGCAGGAGACGGCCAGCTCGGACAGGAAAGAAAGCGTCCGGCTGCCGTTCCAATCGGCGATCGCCGGAAGCCGGACGAGGTCGTAGCCCGTCGTCCACAGCTCGGGCAGCGCCAGAACGGCGGCTCCTGCCGCGTCTTTCCCGTCGGATTCCCGACGGCTTGCGGCCTGCCGCGCCAATTCTTCCGCTCGCCGATAATTGGCATCGGGGTCGCCGAAGGCGACATCCATCTGCAGGCAGGTTACCTTCCATTTCATCGCGGGTTCCTCCTTTTTCCTCGCGTTCCGTTCCGGACAGGCAGATGCAAAACCGGAATCAACGCGCTATACTCAGAAAGATACCGATCGGGAGGGAAAAAACATGATTCGACCGGCAGTACCGGACGATGCGCAAGCCGTCGTCCCGCTGATCTTAGACGCGATCGGCGATATCGCCTATTGGCTTACCGGGACCGCAGCTCCGGAAGAAGCGCTGACGGCGATGGCCGAATGGTTTCGCCGAGGCGGCAACCGGCTCGGCTATGAGCAGATTCGGGTCGCCGAAGCGGAGGGCCGTGTCGTGGGCATGTCGCTCGCTTATCCCGGAGGCCAAGGACCCGAGCTGGACCGGCCGCTGCTGGAGCGGCTCCGCAGGCAAGCTTCTTCTGCTCCGGCCGCTTTCGTGAAGGAAGCGGAAGACGACGAATTCTATCTCGACTCGCTTGCGGTGGCCTCCGCCGAAAGAGGCAAGGGGCTCGGCACCGCCTTGATTCGGGATTTCGAAGCGGAAGCGGTAAGGAAGGGCTTCCGCAAGGCTTCGCTGCTCGTCTCGGAGGACAAGCCGCGGGCGGAAACCCTCTATCGGTCTTTGGGGTATGAGCGCGAAGGAGAGCGGCTGATCTTGGGAGCCGTCTATGCCCATATGGTCAAGCGGCTCAGTTGATCGGAAGAAGCATCAGTGAAAACCTGGAACGCGGATCCTTGGTGTTGGACAGCAGGGTTAACGCTCGAACACCGTCTTCCGATCAATCGAGCGGCACCACTTGGTCGAGGGCGCTTAACCGGGGCATAAGGTTAAGCTTGCGGACCGTGACCGTGACGGTGACGGCTGCCCCGATCTTGATCAAGTCACCGGGAATAAACGGGACGCAGGCCAGCGAGAAAGCCTCGGCCAGGGAGGTGCCCGCCGCGTGGGCGAACCAGGGAATTCCGGTCAGATAGAGCAGAGCGTCTGCGAAGGCCATAACAGCCGTCAAGAGCAAGATCGAGACCGGCCCGCTGCCTTTGATCCGATGGACCAGCTTGCCGACGACAAACGCCGTCACAGGAAACATCCAGACGAAGCCGCCGGTTGGCCCGACGAAGACGGAAATGCCGCCGGAGCCGTGAAGCAGCGGCAGCCCGAGCGCCGTCAGCGCGAGCACCAGGGCGATGGACAGGAAGGCGTAGCCTCCGCCGATCATCGATCCGGCCAGCAAGAGCGCCAGCGTCTGCAGCGTGACCGGCACGGGCGTGAACCCCAGAGGAACGCTCACCCAGCTCAGGACGACGAATACCGCCGCAAACAGCGCAATATAGGCGATGGCCCGGATCGGCGGCGTTGATGAATTGACATTCACGATTGCGATCCTCCTATCGGGAGTAGAGTCGCCGTGATTATAGCATATTCTTAGGACCATGTCCTAAAAAACAAACCAAACGGAGGTCCTTATGTCTGAACCGCATCCGTTCCGGCTCTGCCAAGCGAGTGTCGCCTACCGAAAGGGAGAGGGCGGCGTTCACCTTGCCATGGACGGTGTCAACTTACAGGTGAACCCCGGGGACTTCGTCGCCGTTGTCGGAGCAAACGGCAGCGGCAAGAGCACGCTCATCCGCGTGCTTGCCGGACTGCTTCCGTTATCCAAGGGAGAACGGACCGAAGGCTGGCTGACGGGACGCCGGTCTGCGGCCGTCCTGCAAAATCCCGATGCCCAGTTGCTGGGCGAAACGGCGGAGGAGGATATCCGCTTTTCGCTGGAGCTGGCCGGCGTTCCGGCCGAGAACCGAACGGCGGAGCTCGCGTCGGTGCTGGGAGAATGCGGGCTCGCCGGGCTGGAGCAGCGTCCCTTGCGCCGGCTGTCCAGCGGCCAGAAGCAGCTTGCCGCCGTCGCCGGAGCGCTCGCCGCACACGCCGGTCTGCTCTTATTCGACGAAGCGACCGCGTTCCTCGATCCCGCCGAGTCGGAACGGCTTCTGCGTCTGGCGCGCGCTCTATGCGGGCCGGAGCGCGCCGTCGTCTGGGTCACGCAGAAGCCGGAGGAAGCGGCGTGCGCAGACCGGGTTTGGGCCCTGCAGGCAGGGAAAGCCGTCTTCGACGGGCCTCCCGCCGCCTTCTTCTATCCCGAGGACGGAGACGAGTCCGTCTGCGGAAGGCTCGGACTGGCGGAGCCTTATCCCGTGCGGCTCGCCAGAGGATTGCAGGCCCGCGGGATCGTGCTAAAGCCGCCGCCGCTTACGTCCGAAGCTTTTCTGGAGCGCCTGAAGGAGCTCCGTACGGTCGGAACGGGCAGGGGGAGGCGACCCGATGCTGAGGCTTAATGCCGTCTCCATCCACCGGGACCGGCCGATTCTAGACTTGGGGGCGCATGTCCTGGAATTCACGCCGGGTACCCTGACCTTGATCCTGGGCGAATGCGGCGCCGGGAAATCGACGCTGCTTCAGGCGGCAGCCGGGTTGCTTGCCCCGGACAGCGGTACCGTTGAGGTAACTCCCGAAGACAGAGCCGGAGCATCTGCGCTTTCCGGAGGCCGCGGAATTCAACGGTTGAAGGCCGGTTACCTGAGCGCCCAGCCGGAGGAGCAGCTCTTTGCCGACTCGGTCGAGGAAGAGCTCGCTTACAGCCTCCGAGGCGGAACCGGCAAGCTGCCCGAGCGGAGTCTCCGGGACCGCCTCATCCGCGAAGCCTTGACCGATGCGGGCTTGCCGGCGGACGACGGATTTTTGGCGCGGTCGCCGTTTTCCTTAAGCGGCGGGCAAAAGCGCAGGCTCGCGCTCGCCGGAACGCTGCTGCTGCAGCCGGACTGGCTGTTTCTCGACGAGCCGTCCTCCGGCTTGGATGCCGAAGGCAAGGAAAGCCTTCGCCTCGCATTGAACCGGTTCCGCGCGTCCCGGGCGGGCGGCATTCTGATTGCGGCCCATGAAGCCGACTTCTTCCTGCCGCTGGCCGATCGGGTACTGCTGCTGCGGCAGGGGAGGCTGCTCTTCGATGGCCGTCCCGAGGAAATTTGGCAGACACCCGGTCTTCTGACGGACGCCGGATTGGCCTGGCCGGAGACGCTGCGGGTTGCCTGCGGATTGGAGCAGGCCGGATTCGTCAAGCCGGACTTGAGAGAATCGGAGGAAGAGACGGTCGACCGGCTCGCCCGCGAGCTGCTGGGCAAGGCCTGTTTCGAAGGTGAGGCGAGCTGCGGCGTTCTTCCCGACGATACTATTCCGGCCGGGAGGGAAACGGTTCGGGAATGGGCGCCATATTCGCCCGATCCTGCTGCTTCCGACTCCAATTCGCTCGAGGAAAGCGGCCGGCGGCAGCCGTTCATGAAGCGGTTCGATCCGCGGGCCCAGTGGGTGTTCGCCTTGGCCCTCAGCGTCGGGGTCTGGCTGCAGCGGGATTGGATCGGCGCCGCCGCGGGCCTGGTTCTCACGCTCGCGGCGATCCGGCTATTCGGCGTACCGTTTTCGGTGCTGTGGCGAACGAGCCGGTATTATGCCTGGCTTGCGGTGGCGACGGCACTCGTCGCGGGCTTCACCTGGAAGGCAGGCGGAGCAGCGCTGGGACCATTCGGCTTTTCGCTCAGCGAGGCGGGCGAATCGTTCCGCCGGCTGTTTGTGCTGTACCTAATCCTTTGGCTCGGGCTGCTGTTTCCGCTCAGCGTCAGCCAATTGGAGCTCAAGCGGGTGGTTCGGCAAGCGCTGCGGCCGTTTGCCAAGCGGGGATGGGCGGTGGAAGCCGTCTCCCTGGGCATGATGCTGCTCTTTCGCTACGTGACGCTCATCGGCGAGCTGTGGACCAAATACGCCCGACTGGCCGACATTCGCCGGGCCGGAGGACAGGGAAAGCGGAGGCTGCGGGATTTGCGGCCGCTGCTGATTCCGTTCTTCCTGTCCATCCTGCAGCTTGGCGAACAGACGGCCTTCGCGCTGGAGGCACGGGGGTATCAGGCAGCGGCCGCCGATCGCCGGGAGGAAGCCGGTCCTAAGCTGAGCGGAAGCGATCTGCTGCTGATGGCCACCGGCATTGGGATCTCGTGCGCTCTGATTTTTGCAAGACGCGGACTACGTATTTAACGTACTTAAGCAAATGTTAACATAATAATTATTATGTTAACACATAATTCTCGAACGGCATTCGATTTGAAATTCGAATGCCGTTCGATTATGATAGCGAAGAAAGCCCACAACCCAATCGCAATTCCGTGGGTCAATTCTTGCATTTATAAATAGAGAAGGAGTGGGAGTGGTAACGTGCGGAAAATTATCGGCTTTTCCATCAACAACAAGTTTGCGGTCACGCTGCTCACGTTGATCATCGCCTTTGCGGGGCTGTATGCCGGCGTGAACATGAAGCAGGAAACCATCCCCAACATTGAGATTCCGGTTCTCACCATGACGACCGTGTATCCGGGGGCGGCTCCCGAGGAAGTGACGGAGAAGGTAACCAAACCGCTCGAATCCCGGATCAAGAACCTCAATTCGGTCGAGACGGTCAGCTCCACCTCGCTGGAGAACGCTTCGTCGATTATCGTTCAGTACAAATACGGCAAGGACATGGACAAAGCCGAGGATGAACTGAAAAGCGCGATCAGCGGAGCGCTCACTCTTGAAGGCATTCAGGAGCCGAAGATCGGCCGGTTTAGCATCAACAGCTTCCCGGTCGTCTCGCTCAGCGTCAGCGCGGAGAAGGGAACGCTGGAAGACGCCACCAAGCTGGTCGAGGAGGATCTGCTCCCGGCTCTTCAAAGCATCGACGGTGTCGCGTCCGTCGAGGTTTCCGGCCAGCAGGCCAAGGAAGTGCAGCTCACCTTCCATGCGGATAAAATGAAGCAGCTCGGCCTGAGCGAAGATACCGTAAAGGGAATCGTTCAAGGCTCCGCCGTGAAAGCGCCGCTCGGTCTGTTCGAGTTGGACAAGACGGAGAAGACGATCGTCGTCGACGGGGCGGTCACGACCCTGGACGACTTGAAGAACCTCGCGATCCCGATCGTGCCTTCTGCCGGCGGTGCCGGAGCGGGCGCTGGTGCTGGCATGAGCGCAGGCGGCAATCAAGCCGCAGCTGCCGGGCAGGCAGCCTCCGGAGCAGGCGCGGTGGGCCAGCAGGCGCCGGCGGGAACGGATGCCGCCGGCCAGCAAGCGCCTGCCGGCGGGCAAGCCGCAGGCGCGGCGGCCCAGACCGGGGCAGCCGGTGCGCTGAGCGGCACGGCCGGAAGCGGCTCCGGTGCTGCGGCCCCGACGCCCGGCGGAGCAACGGCGCCGGCACCTGGAGCAGGCGCAGCAGTGGGCCTGCCCACCGTCAAGCTGGGCGACCTCGCCGACCTGAAGCTCGTCTCGGTCGTCAGCTCGTATTCCCGGACGAACGGCAACGAGTCGATCGGCATCACGGTCACCAAGACGACCGATGCCAATACCGTCGATGTCGTTAATGCCGTTAAGGACGAAACGAAGCGGTTCACCGACGACCACAACGACGTATCTTCGATCGTTATGGTCGACCAGGGCAAACCGATCGAGGATTCCGTCAGCACGATGCTCGACAAGGCGCTGTTCGGCGCGCTGTTCGCGATCCTGATCATCATGCTGTTCCTGCGCAATGTCCGCACGACGATCATCTCGGTCGTGTCGATTCCCCTCTCGCTCGTCATCGCCATTCTGCTGCTGAAGCAGCTTGATATTTCGCTGAACATCATGACGCTCGGTGCGATGACCGTGGCGATCGGACGCGTGGTAGACGACTCGATCGTCGTCATCGAGAACAACTTCCGCCGGATGTCGCTGAAGAACGAGCCGCTGCGGGGCAAAGCTCTCGTGATTGACGCCACCCGGGAGATGTTCCTGCCGATTCTCGCCTCGACGCTGGTGACGATCGCCGTATTCCTGCCGCTCGGCCTCGTAAGCGGGATGGTCGGCGAGCTGTTCCTGCCGTTCGCCGAGACGATGGTCTTCGCGCTGCTGGCTTCCCTCTTGGTCGCCATTACCGTCGTGCCCGCCATGACGCACTTCCTGTTCCGGCGGGGCCTGAAGGAATCCCGGAAGCATGTGGAGAAGGTCGGCGCCATCGCCCGCTTCTATCGCGGGGTATTGGAATGGTCCCTGAACCACAAGTGGATCGTCTCGGGAATCGCCGTCGTCCTGCTCGCTTCCAGCCTGCTGCTGGTCAAGCCGATCGGCATCAGCTTCCTCCCCGAGGAGGAGCAGAAGAACGTCTCGATTACCTATAGCCCCGGCCCCGGCAAGACGCTGGACGACGTAAACCAAACGGCGCTGGGGGCCGAAAAACAAATCCTCGCGAGGAAGGACCGCGGCGTCGTCAACCTGCAATATTCCGTGGGCGGCACCGGCGGCTTCAGCTTCGGCACCAATGAAAAATCGACGCTGTTCTACGTGGAGTACGATGCCAAGACGAAGAATTTCAAGGCCGAAAAGAACGCGCTGCTGAAAGAGCTTCAAACGCTTGATCCGGACGGAAGCTGGACGACGATGGATATGTCCTCGGCGCTCGGCGGCAGCAAACTGACCCTGAACGTGTTCGGGGACCGCATGGAGGATGTAGCCTCCGCAACCAAGCAGATCTCCGAGCTGGTCGGCAAGAACGCTTCGTTCGAGAAGGTCGAGGACAGTCTCGCGGAGAATTACGCGCAGTATACCCTGGTCGCCGATCAGGAGAAGCTCAGCAAGCTGGGACTTACCGCCGGACAGATCGCCATGGAACTGAGTCCGGTGCGCAGCCGTCCCGTACTGACCACCGTAACCGCCGAAGGCAAGGAATACCAGGTCTATGTGAACGCGGACAAAACCGAATTCCAGACCATCACGGACATCGAAAATCATCCGATTGCGTCCCCGCTCGGCATCTCCGTACCGCTGAAGGACGTGGTGAAGGTCGAGGAAGGCACCTCCCCGAATACGATCACGCGCCAAGACGGCAAGCTGTACGCGAACGTCACCGCCGATGTCGTCGGCAAGGATGTGGGCAAAGCCTCCAACGCCATCAAGAAGGAGATCGACGGGCTTAAGCTGCCGGACGGAGTCAGCGTCGAATTCGCGGGCGTTACCGAGCAGATCAACGAGACCTTTACCCAGCTCGGTTTGGCCATGCTCGCCGCGATCGCGATCGTCTACCTGCTCCTCGTGATCACGTTCGGCGGCGCGATTACGCCGTTTGCCATCCTGTTCTCGCTGCCCTTCACCGTCATTGGAGGTCTCGCCGCGCTGTACCTGACCGGAGAGACGATCAGCGCTTCCGTGCTGATGGGCATGCTGATGCTGATCGGCATCGTCGTCACCAATGCCATTGTGCTGATCGACCGGGTTCGCCACAAGGAGAACGAAGGACTCAACACGCGCGATGCTTTGCTGGAGGGCGGCGTCACCCGCCTGCGGCCGATCCTGATGACCGCGCTCGCCACCATCGGCGCTCTGCTGCCGCTGGCGCTGGGCTTTGAGAGCACAAGCGGCGCGCTGATCTCCAAGGGGCTTGGGGTTACCGTCATCGGCGGGCTCACCAGCTCGACGCTGCTCACCCTGCTGATCGTGCCGATGGTCTATGAAGCGCTCGCCCGCTTCCGCCGCAAGCCGTCCCGCGATAATGGACGGGAGTAGGGCGACAGAGAGGGGAAGAAGGGTATGACGGCGGATAAGAGAAGCCTCATCCTGGAAGCGGCGGAAACATGCTTTACGGAGAAAGGCTATCACGCCGCCTCCATGCAGGATATCGCCGGCCAGCTCAACATGGCCAAGGGATCGCTGTATTTTTACTTCAAGTCCAAGGAAGAAATGCTGGTGGAGATCGTCAAGAAATACATCGGCGAGTTTCTCGGCCTGCTCGAAGCCGAGGTGGATTCGGAGAACCCGGACGCCCGGGAGGTTCTGGTCCGGCAGCTCTGCAAGCGCCTGGAGTTCAGCGATTCGCATCAGAAGCTGCTGCCTCTCTTCATGAGGGAGCGCATCGAGGTGACCGATGAGCTTTTTCAGGTGATAAGCAGCCTGCAGCGCCGGGACCTGCTGTTGAACCGGCGGTTGATGCTCCGGTTGTACGGGGAAGCCGTTCGTCCGTATTCCTTCGACGCCGCCACCTTGCTGATCTCCCATTGCGAAGCTTATCTGCACGCGAGCCTGCTGCTGCCCGGGCCCAAGGACTTTCGCCTGGCGGCGGGCGAGATCGCCGATCGGCTCGATGCGGTGGTGAAAAGCATCCTGGAGAGGAAGGCTCCGCCGCTCTTGCCCGAAGACCGGATGCTGAACGCCATCGAGAACGGCATCGACTGTTTAATGCCATTAAATTCTCAAGCCATCGCACTGGTTAGCCAACTGCGAAACAGCCTGAGCGGCGGGCGGGAAGGGGATAAGAATGAGGAGCTGCTCGCGGTCCTCGATGCCCTCGAAACGGAGCTTAACTCCACGGCCCCGAAGGCTGTCGTGCTGAAAGGCCTGACCGGCTTGCTGAGGCCCGTCCGGCTGCCCGGCTGGAAGCGGCAGCTTCAAGAGCTGGAACGTCTCTTTCTGGCCTCACCCAGCGAAGAAGACAAGCAGCCTTAACCGAAAAACCGGTTCTTCTCACAGGAAGAGCCGGTTTTTTGCATCCTAGAGCGGGTTCGAATTCGACAGGAAGTCCAGAACATACTGATTGAACTCGTGCGGCTCCTCCACAAAGGGAAGGTGACCGCAACCGGGCATGACGATTTTGGAGGATCGCTCTATTTTCCGCTGCAAGGTGTCGGCTGTCGTTCGATTGGCGAAATGATCCCGATCCGAAACGATGATGAGGGTAGGGATGGCAATCTCAGGCAGCCGATTGAAGGCATTAGGGGTTACAGCGGTGGAGAGCTTGGGGGAGAAACGGCAGAAGTTACGAGGATTCCGGACGTTACGGATAACCTGGCTTCGGGCTTCTTCTCGCTCGAAGTCCGGAAAGTAGTATTGCCAGAACGGATTCCGGATAAAGGCTTCGATCGCTTTTTCGCGTCCTTTTAGACTAACATTCAGGAAATTTTTCATTCCCTGCCACATCATACTCCGGGGAAGGGGATTGCCGTTGATCGAAGGCGAAACCAGGATGAGCTTGCGAACCAGATGGGGGTAGGACAGGGCAAAATCCGCTGCGATGCCTCCGCCCGAGGAAGAACCGACGAGGATAAGGCGGTGCAGCTCCAAGGAATCGATCAGAGCTTTTAGATCCTCCACAGGAGAGAAGGAAGACAGCGGCGTGCTGGAAAGACCGTATCCCCGCAAGTCGTAACGGATGAGTTTATAGCAGGAGGATAAAGAGTGGACCTGTTCATTCCAGATTTGTTGGTCGTTGAAATTGCCGTGAATCATCAGAAGGGGATCGCCTTCTCCGGTAACCGTATAAAATAGTTGTCCGTCGCTTACGTCTAAATAGTCCTGAATCATCCGACTTATTCCCCTTTGTTCCAGCCGTGATTGAGCTTATCCAATTATTTCATCCGATGGGGGAACCGTCAAATTCTGCTACCTTAATCATTTCGAAGAAAGCGCGAACGAGCAAAAAGGTCAAAGAAGGTCAAATCGCTTGATCGAGTCGGATCGACCGCCAGAATCGCAGGAAATTCCCGCTCATCGGCTTTTAGAACCGCAAATGGATTTTGCCGCTTTGACGTTCTCTGACTATAATGAAGCTGTAAGGTCAAACAAGGTCAAAGAAAGGAGAAATGGATGATGTTTGAGATGGTTCCCTTCAAAAAGCGGAAAGAGGATGCGTTTAGCCAGTTGGCCCGTTCGTTTAACGATATCTTCGATGACGAGTGGCTGACGCCGTTTCGAACCCTGACGACTTCCTTCAAGGCCGATATCCGCGAGACGGATCAGGCTTACCTGGTGGAAGCCGAGCTTCCCGGATTCAAGAAGGAAGAGATCGAAATCGACTATGCCCATCCTTATCTGACCATAAAAGCGGTGCACAACGAAGAAGCCAACGAGGAAAACGACGGACATCAGGTCATCCGGCGCGAGCGCCGCTACGGCGAATATGTACGGAGATTCTATGTCCAGGATATAGAGGAAGAAGGCATCCGTGCGGCTCTGAAGGACGGTATCCTGTCTCTGGAGATTCCGAAAAGCAAGCGGGCGGACCGCAAGCGGATTGAAATCCGCGACGGCAAGTAATCGCGAGCTTCATTCCGTACGATCGAAAGCCCCGGCTGGGAGATACCCAGCCGGGGCTTTTTTACGTGGAAATAAGATTATTTGAATACCTTCAAGCGGCCTTCGAGCGGCTGAAATGCTTTTTCGCCCGGGGCTGCCGTCGGTTGGCCGAAGGGGAGCTGCGCAATCAGCTTCCAGCTGCCCGGAAGGCTCCAGGTCGCCTTGACTTCCTCGTCGATCAGCGGGTTGTAGTGCTGGAGGGAACCGCCGAGCCCTTCGGCGGACAAGGCCGTCCAGACCACGAACTGCAGCATGCCGGAGGAGTGGCCGGACCAGACGGGGAAATTGTCTTTGTACAGGGCAAACTGCTGCTGAAGCCCCTCGATTACCTGCTGGTCTTCGAAGAACAAGACCGTGCCGAAGCCGTTCTTGAAGCCGTTCAGCTTCTCATCGGTGGAAGCGAAATTCTCGGCTGGTACGATCTTGCGCAGCGTTTCCTTGGTGATGTCCCAAAGCTTGTCGTGCTGTGCCCCGAACAGAACCACGACTCTCGCGCTTTGCGAATTGAAAGCGGAAGGCGTGTGCAGGACAGCTTCTTCCACAATCTGCTCGATGCGTTCTTCCGAGAGGGCAACATCCTTGCTGATGGCGTAGATCGACCGGCGATTCTTCAGCGCTGCCGAGAAATCGGCCGCTTTTTGCGAATTCGAATTAACTGTCATTTCGTTATGTACCTCCATTTAGTAAGTAGCTTTGTTTTTATGATACAGCTGTTTGCGCTCCGTTGCAAATCGTTTTTACGTTTTTTTTCTCCTATTCGAACCCGCCTTTCGGGCTATAATGGAAAAATGCGGGCCGCTATCAGGGTTCCCTTTCCCGGAGAATCCATTCCGCCCGATCTTGAATACCTCAAATCGCAGAAAACCAGGGGGATGTCCCATGATTGAAGCCGTGATTGGACAAGACCGATTTTCCTTTGAAACCAACCCCGAGCTGTTCTCGCCGCGCAGCGTCGATGCCGGAACTCTCGCCATGCTGGCCCTCACCGAATTCGCACCGGAGGACCGGGTGCTTGATCTGGGCTGCGGCTACGGCGTCGTCGGCATTTGCGCCGCCAAACGCATCGGAGCCGACCGGGTGGTGATGGCGGATGTAAACCCGCTCGCGGTGGAGCTGGCCGTCCGCAACGCGGAACGCAACGGCGTTCCCGGCATCCAAACCTACGTCAGCGACGGTCTCGCGCAAGTGCCGGAATTCGGCTTCACCCTGATCCTGTCCAATCCTCCGTACCATACCGATTTCAGCGTGGCCAAAGGGTTCATTGAGAAGGGCTTCAACAAGCTGCGTCTCGGGGGACGCCTGGTCATGGTTACGAAGCGGAAGGATTGGTACAAGAACAAGCTGATCTCCACATTCGGAGGAGTGAGGATCGCCGAGGCGGACGGCTACTGCATCTTCACCGCGGTCAAAACGAGCGGATCGTTTGCCCGGAAATGAAGGTGGGCTTTTGCCGGGCTACGGGGCGAGAGGTATAATAGCAAAGAGTTCGCTACGGTTATCCCCGTTGAAAGGAGGAATCGCGCCAGCCCACTCCCATTTCGGAAAGGAGCCTGACAAAGTGGAAAGCGGCACAACGGAGGGCAGGGCTCTGCTGAAACGTCATGTTCGGAGCAAGCTGCCCCTGTACGGATTTGCTTTTGTGCTTCTGGCTTGCGCCAATGTGGTCTATTCCTATTATCCCAAGGTGCTCGGCAATTTCACCGCCTCGTTGGAGCAGGACGGCTTAACCTCAGCCGCTATTGCCCGCTACGGTCTGTACTTGGCCTTCATTGCAATCGGCTACGGCGGCTTGTTCGGCGTCGGCCAATTCCTGAACCATTGGTCCGGCCGCTGGTTCGAATTCAAGGCCCGCGAAAAGCTGTTTGCCCACTTCTCCACGCTGAGCGACGCCTATTACGCCAAGAACGGAGTCGGCAAGCTGCTCAGCTTCGTCATGAACGACGTGACCACCGTCCGCGAATCCATCGCAAACGGCCTCAACCAGTTGACGAACGCCATCGTGCTGCTCGCTTCGGTGCTGTTCATGATGGCGGCGAGCGGAATCCCGTTCTATCTGATCGCCGTCTGTGCGCTGCCGCTTCTGTCCATCCCGTTTCTCGTGACGTATTTCGGCCCGCGCATCCGCGAGCGCTCCCGGGAGGTTCAGGAATCGCTCGCCTCGATGAGCGAAGCGGCGGAGGAGCAATTCGGCGGCGTTCGGGTCACCAAGAGCTTCGCCGTCGAGCCCATCGCCTGGAAGCGGTTTGACGCCAAGGTGGACGCGATCCGCGACAAGCAGCTTCGGCTGGTCAAGCTGTCCTCGCTGTTTCAGTCGCTGATCCCTTTCGCGGGCGGGATTTCCCTGATGCTCGCCATCGCCTACGGCGGGTACCTGACCGCCCGCGGGACGATCTCGCTCGGACTCTTCGTCGAGCTGACCCTGTATATGAAGATGATCGTCACTCCGCTCCAGCAGATCGGCAATGTGTTCAACATCATGCAGCGCTCCAGGGCTTCCCTGGACCGGATCGACCAGCTTCTCGCGACGAAGCCGGATATCCGGGATGAGGAACATGCGGTCGACCTTCCGCTCACGGAGTCGCACCTGGAGCTCAAGGGATTGACCTATGCGTATCCGGGGGCGTCCCGTCCGTCGCTCGAGGCCATCGACCTCGACCTGAAGCCGGGGCAGACGCTCGGCATCGTCGGCAAGACCGGCAGCGGCAAGTCTACGCTCGTTAAGCTGCTGCTGCGCGTCTACGATCCACCGAAGGGCACCGTCTTCGTCGGCGGCCGGGACATTCGCGAGATCAAGCTGTCGAGCCTGCGCCGGCGGATCGCCTATGTTCCGCAGGACGGGTTCCTGTTCAGCACGACCATCCGCGACAACATCTCGTTCTACGACCGCGCTTCCTCGCCGGAACGCGTGGAACAGGCCGCCCGGCTCGCCGAAATCTACGAGAATATCGCCGGCTTCCCCCAGGGCTTCGAGACGCGCCTGGGCGAGCGGGGGATGACGCTCTCCGGCGGGCAGCGCCAGCGCGCCAGCATCGCCCGGGGACTGCTCAAGGATGCCCCGATTTTGCTGCTCGACGACAGCGTAAGCGCCGTGGATGCGATCACGGAGACGAACATCCTCGCCAACCTGCGGCGAGTGCGCGCAGGCAAGACGACGATCATCGTCGCCCACCGGATCAGCGCCGTCAAGAACGCCGACTGCATTGTCGTGCTCGACAAAGGCCGAATCCTCGAGCGGGGCTCGCACGAAGAGCTGCTGGCCCGCGGCGGGCTCTACGCTTCCCTCCAGAAGCTCCAGGAAGGAGGGGAATCGGATGCCGGATAAACCGGAACGCGACAGCAAAGAGCGGCCGATCAGCCGCCGGGAGGGCTTCCGTGCGCTCCTCGCCTACGCCGCCCCCTATAAAAAAGTCTTTGCCCTCGTGGCCGTCTGCTCGCTGCTCGCCTTGTCGGCGGACTTGATGCAGCCGTATCTCATCAAGACCGTCATCGATGAGAAGCTCCTGACCGGAAGCCATGGCATCGGCCGGATTCTCGGCATCGGCGGGCTGTACCTGCTGCTCGCGGTGACGGCGCTGGTCTTCACGTACCTGCAGCTCAACCTGCTGCAGCGGGCGGGGCAGGGCATCGTCGCCAAGCTGCGCAGCGACCTGTTCCGCCACATTACCCGCCAGTCGATGGCTTTCTTCGACCGCCATCCGAGCGGATCGCTCGTCACCAACGAATCGAGCGACACCGAGACGATCAACCAATTCTTCACCGGCGTCCTGCAAAGCATCGTCAAAGACGGCATGTCGCTGTTCCTGACCGTCGGCTTCATGTTCGCGCTGGATGCCCGGCTTGCGCTGTACTGCCTGCTGCTGTTCCCGATCATCCTGCTCATCACCGTCCTGTTCCGGCGCACGCTGCGCAACTCGTACAAGGTCTCCCGGTCGCGGCTCTCCCGCCTGATCGCCTTCCTGGCCGAGAACCTGGCCGGCATGAGCCTGATTCAGGCCTTTCACCAGGAGCGCGAGCAGACCGAGCGGTTCCGCCAGCAGAACCACCATTACCGGCAGGCAACCTTGAAGGAGGTTCGCTCGACGGTGCTATTCAACCGCTCCTTCGATATCCTCGGCAACCTGACGGTCGCGTTCGTCGTATGGACCGGCGGAGAGGCCGTCCTGCACGGGCGGCTCGAATTCGGCGTGCTGTATGCTTTCATCTCGTATGTCCGCCAATTCTTCCAGCCGATCAACAGCATTACGCAGCAGTGGAACACGCTGCAATCGACCTTCGTCTCCGTGGAACGGCTGTGGGCGATCTTCTCCCGCCAGCCGGAGGTGCAAGACCCTCCGGCAGAGGAGTCGGCTCTGCTGAAGAAATCTTCGCTTCAAGGCCGAATCGATTTCGATCATATCCGGTTCGCCTATCAGGAAGGCCCAGAGGTGCTGCATGGACTCGACCTCCACATCCGGCCGGGCGAGTTCATCGGCATCGTCGGCGAGACGGGGGCGGGCAAGAGCTCGCTCGTCGGGCTGCTTACCCGCTTCTACGACGTAACCTCAGGCAGCGTCCGGCTGGACGGCGTCGACATCCGGCGGCTGCCGCAGGCGGAGCTGCACCGGATGGTGGGGCTCGTCCAGCAGGAGCCGTTCCTGTTCTCGGGCTCGATCATCGACAATGTCCGGCTGTTCCGCGAGGATATCTCCCGCGAAGAAGCGGAGGCGGCCTGCCGCCTGGTAGGGGCGGACGAGTGGATCGGCCGGCTGGCGAACGGCTACGATACCCTGTTGTCCGAACGGGGAAGCGGGCTGTCGACCGGCGAGCGGCAGCTCATCAGCTTCGCCCGGATCGTTGTCTTCCAGCCGCGCGTCCTCATTCTCGACGAGGCGACGGCGAATTTGGACTCGTACACCGAGCAGATGATTCAGAATGCCCTCGGGGTGGTAGCGGAGGGAAGAACGACCCTCGTTATCGCCCACCGGCTGTCCACCATCCAGAAGGCGGACCGCATCGTCGTGATGAGAGACGGCCGAATCGCCGAGATCGGCCGCCATGAAGAGCTGCTGGCGCAGGACGGCTATTATGCCGGTCTGCACCGGCATTCCAAGCGAGGCAAGTCCCGCATCGACCAAGACAGCTACGAACCGGGAAGGAGAACGACAGGATGAAGATCGAACGAATCTTGTATACCGGCAGGACGACCGCCGAACTGGAGGCTGCGCTAAGCGGGCTAGGCAAGGAGCTGAGGACCCGGAGGGTGTCCGAAGTGACGCCGGAGGATATGGACTGGGCGGACACCTACGTCGGGAACCGGCTTCCCGAAACGGGCGGGTTCGGAAACGTGCGCTGGGTGCATGCCTTGAGCGCCGGCGTGGATTTCTTCGTCAAAGGGCGCGAGTGGCCCGATTCCGTTCTGCTCACCCGCACCATCTGCAGCTTCGGGCGGATGATCAGCGAATACTGCCTCGGGTATCTGCTGCGCCATTACCAGAAGCATGCCGCCTTCGAGCGGCTCCAGCAGCAAGCGAAGTGGGGCGGACGCGAGGAGCTGCCGGAGACGATCCGGGGCAAGCGCGCCGTCGTCTTCGGCACCGGCGTGATCGGAACGGAGCTCGCCGAGCTTTTGGCCGGTCTCGGTATGCGGGTGGACGGCGTCTCCCGGTCGGGACAAGCCAAATCCCCCTTTCAGCAAGTGGCTAAACAGGGGGACTGCGCGCCGCTTCTTGAGCAGGCGGATTGGATCATCAGCACCCTGCCGCTGACGGGGGAAACGGAACGCTACTTCAACCGGGAAGTATTCGACCGCTTGAACGGGGCCGGCTTTATTAACGTCGGGCGGGGCAAGACCGTCGAGGAAGCCGACCTGCTGAATGCGTTCGACCGGGGCCGGCTGCACACCGCGGTGCTCGATGTCGTCTCCGCCGAACCCCTGCCGGCGGATTCGCCCTTATGGCGTCATCCCGGCGTCACGATTACGCCGCACATCTCGGCCGTAACGCCTCCGAACGAAGGCGCGGACTGCTTTCTGGATACGCTGCGGCTGCGGGAAGAGGGAAAGGAGCTGCCGAATATCGTCGATATCTCGCGGGGATATTGAGGTTCAGCGGTTCCATCATCCAGAGGAGGCTCCCATGTCCAAAACCATCGTCGAGAAGCTGAACCTGCACAAATTCAAGAAAACTGCAATCTTGAACCGGCCGGAAGGGGACACCGGCCTCGCCGGGCTCTCTTCCTACGACACTGCGCTTACCGGCTCCGGCTATGAGCTTATCTTCGCTTTCGTGCTGGAGATGAAGGCGATGCAGCAACTGGTCGAGACCGTAATCGACCAAGGCTGCTTGACTCCGAGCGGTTACCTGTACATGGCTTATCCCAAAAAGGGCAACCCGGTTTATCCGACCTTCATTCACCGTGACGAGCTCTTTGCCGGTCTCGGTGCCGATGAAGACGGGTATATCGGGACGAGCGATTTGAAATTCGCTCGGATGGTCGGGTACGAAGAGGTCTTCACGGTCGTCGGCTTAAAGAACGAGCCGCGCAAGTCGGCTTCGGCCGCCAAGCCCAGTCAGCGCGTGGACGATTACCTGGATCGAATCCCCGAGGTGGAAAAGGACCTGGAGCCGTTTCCCGAAGCGCTGGCTTTCTACCGCACGCTGACTCCCGGCTACCGTAAGGGCTGGGCACGGTACGTGTACAGCGTCGTCCAAGAAGACACGCGTGCGAAGCGACGCATGGAAATGGCCGAGGCGCTTGGCTTGGGCTGTAAGGCCATCGAGCCGTTCCGCAATCGATAAACCGACGAAACTCCGGCGCCGCTCTTGCGGCGCTTTTTATTTGGGCCTACGTTGATCAATCATAAATAAATAGGCATTTACTTTGACGCAGGGTCAAGTGATACACTCGGGATATCGAAGAATACAGGAGAGTGACGCGGTTGGAACTCATGAAGATCACGGCCGTATCCGAGCAGTTGGGTCTTACCCCCCCGCAGCCTGCGGTATTACGAGCAGGTTGGCTTAATCCGCAGCGTGCGTCCCGCATTCGAAAAGTACCGCTATTACGACGAGGCAACACGGGAACGGCTCAAGCAGATTCTGGTGCTGCGAAAAATGCAAATTCCCATCAAGGACATCATCCGCATCTACGAGAGCGAGGACATGAGTCTCGTCGTCGAAGCCTTCGTTGAGCGGATTCGCACTATCGAAGAAGAAGTTAATGCCCTTAATGAACTCAAGACAGCGGTTAACCAGTTCTTGCAAACCATGCTGGAGCACGGCATTCGAAAAATATCCGCGCTCCCCCTTTTGTACGAGGAGATGAACAAACACCTCCATCTGGACGAGGCGAAACCGATGGGGTGGAGCTACCAGCAGCTCGCAGAGTTGGCCGACCGGACGGCCAAGCCCGCCGATATTCGGCTGGTTGTGCTGCCTGCCATACTTGCGGTATCCTCCTACCGCAAAGGTACAGATCGGCGATCCGATCCGGATGCGCTTTGGCGATGGATTCAAGAAGTCGGGCTGCCCTTGGGCAGTCCGGGCGACCATGGGGTCTTCGAATTTCAGAGTCCCCGCCATCCCGGAGAGACGGTCCTGATCGTGAAGCTTCCGGAGGACGCGAACGATACGGGAGATTTCGAGGAGTACCGGCTGGAATCCGGACTGTTCGCCGCAGTCGGTGTCTATGCCGACGAAGACATTCGCGCCCGGTTTAACCAACTCGTCCAGGCCTTCGATACCAATCCCTATTACGAGATCGATTACCTTCATGGCGGAAGGCTTCGCCACGAGACTCTGATCGAAACCGTCCTTTCCCCGGACGAGCAGCGTGAACGGCTGGAGCTGTTGGTTCCGGTAAAAAAACGAATTAAGGACTCGTCGATCTTTCCCCGTTCCGAGCGGCTTGAAGCGGTCTCGGCGGCGGAATTGGAGCGATCCAATCCCATCCTCTTCAGCCGGGAGATCGATCTTCGGGAGATCACCCCGATTCTGGACCCGGTTTACCGGATTAACGAACGGGGAGAGGCGGAGTTTCAAACCTGGATCGACAAGCGGGTGCTTTCCACGAATGACGAGGTACCCATTCCGTTCCGCGTGGATGTCACCTTCAAGACCGCCGAGGCGAGCTTGCGCCTCTACCACGGGAAAGCGGCCGTCATGGTCAATCTGGGAAACATCTTCGATCTGGGAGATACCCAGGACAGCCTGCTCGTTCGCGATCCGGTGTTCGGGACGGAAAGAATCGACCTTCATCAAGGGAAAATCCAGCCGAACGAGTATAACCGGCTGACCTGGATCGTAGGAGAAACGCATTTTGCCGTCCTGGTCAACGGTGAAGTTCGCCATTGCGGCATTCAATACCCCTATATGAAGCTGGACCTTGGCCAATTGCCCGCTCACCCGATTATTATCGGCTCCAACTCGGCCGAGGTCGTGACCTTGCGGTCGATCCGCGTTTCCCGAATCCTGGTGACGAAGAAGCCAAAGGTAAAGGGAGGCGAACTCACCTTAACCCAAAAGCCGAGCAACAACGTCCTGCCGAATCTGCATCCGCTCGTCACCTACCACTATGGGCAGAACTATCTTTTCAACGGCTGCATGGCGTATCTGATGGAGTGCCTGGGCGAGAACAAAGACCAGCTGAATTACGATTTCTTCGCCGGAATCAGCGGCGACCATTTCACGCAGGTCTACGGCCGCTATTATCCGATGCACTGCAACTGCGTCTCCGTGGTCGTTCCCAAACGGCCGTTCTTCGATAAGATCTTTGGCCTCTGCGGCTACGCATATACCTATGTCACGAGCGGAGAAATCCGGCGTAACCGCGAACGGTATCTTCGCTTGGTGATGGCCGAGATCGACTGGGGAGTGCCTGTGCTATCGAAGCAGGCCTTCGATCACGGGTTCGACGACGGAAATTATCGGATCATCTGCGGCTACGAGGACAATGGACGTACCCTGCTCTATTTGGAAGAGGATCATACCGAGCCGGTGAAGTGGAACGCCGAGGATGGCGGTGACGAGGATTGGATATGGGCGGGTCCCAAGCAGCGGGCTATCTGCCTCGAGGAGGTTTACCGCAAATCGATCGAAGCCATCCCGGAGCTGCTGACTATGCCGGAGGTGAACCGCTGCACCTTCGGGCCGCAAGCCTTCCGCGACTGGGCGGCGGATATCGAGCGAGGCCGGTATGACGGATTGACATCCGAGGAATTCAACGCTTGGCGGGACTATACGATCTACGTCTGCAACCTTGCCACCAACAGCGGGGGCTGCCAAGGCTTTTTGGAAAAAGCCCAGACATTACTCCCAGATCTGACCTTTCTATCGGGGGTTCGAGATTGCTATAGCCGGACAGGAGAGCTGTGGAACGAGTTGGAGACCCTCGGCGGCGGCTTCAATATTGTGCTGGAGGTCCTTCAGGACCCCGTCCGGCGGAAGAAGATCGCGGAGAAGCTCAGGGAGTTCGCCGTCTGCATGGAGGACGTTCTGAAACGATTCGGCCGTGAGGTTCCATCGGCGTAAAAAAGCTCCCCTTATCGCAGCAGGGTTTGTTTCTTTCGCCTGGCTGCTTTAAAGGGAGCCTCTTTTCTTTGGTCGGTTGTTGGTTGCGTTCGGGGAGAGGGCAGGGTTAAAGCTCGTCCTGAATTTCTTCGCGGAAGCCTTCGACGCTCTTTTCCCGGCGTTCGTTCTTCTTCTCGATCTACCTGCGTTCTTCTTCGCTGATCTCGGAGGAGAACTCGTTCAGATAATCCTTCGCCTCATGCAGGTTTTCGAGCGTATTCTGAATGTTGTCCTGAAGATGCTCGACGTTGTCGGCCCGATTGTCCGGTTTGGCCATTCGCTTGTCGCCTCCTGGGGAGTGATGCGCTTCATTGCGCTATCCCGTAGCTTGATCGGCATCGGCGGGTTTTATGCAGAGGGTGTTCCCGATCCCCCTAAGATTTTGATTACATCCGCTGAGGGGCGGGAATGCCCAAAACCGATAAAGCGTCCGCCATGGTTGCTTGAAAACGCACCGTCAGCCAAAGGCGGAAGCTTTGAACGCTGTCCGGCGCTTTCAGAATTGGGCAAGTAGAGTAAAAGGCGTTGAAGCAAACGGCAAGTTGATGGGCATAGGTGCAGATAGAACTGGGTGCCAACTCGGCGATTGCCAGTTGAAGCGTATCTTCCCATAATGACAACTGTCTTAGCAGGGCTAATTCGGTTTTATCGAGCGGGAAAGATATGCTTTGGGTAAAACAAGGGTTTGCCGCCTTGCTCAGAAGGCTGGCTGCCCTGGCGTGGGAATACATAAGGTAAACACCCGAGTTTCCCGTTGTCGTTGTTGCTTGCCCGATATCGAAAACGACCTCGGTCGGTAGAGTAAATCGGAGCAGATAATAACGGATTGCAGCTGCTGCGATCGTACGACTTGTCAAACCACTCTTATCGGAACGTTTCTTCTCGATAACGGCTTCCATTCGGTCAAGCAAATCGGAAACTTTAATCCCGATACCTTGCCTGCCGGACATCGCGTAGGAGGATTTACCTGACGATATATCAATACCTAATTCCTTTGCTGCAGTGGGGCTTAGCGAAACAACTCCGTATCCGACATGTTTCAACTTTTCAGCTTGAGACGAGAATCCGAGCCGTTCAAATGCCTGTTTAACCATGGCTTGGGGATACTGCTGACGAGAGTCTATGACATTGACCACCAGAGTCGCATTACCGTAACTCGCCTTACTTCCGGACCGATACGTCGAATGGATGCCGTCCTCGAAACTCCGATACCGAAAATCTTGTTCGAGCAAGCCGAACTTCCAAAGGTGATAGGCGATGTCTTTTGCGGTATACGTGAGGACCCCATTGGAACGAATCAATACTTTGTCTGCAATATGCTCAGATTCAGATAATTCTACATCTGACTGGCCCTGTCTCAGTATCCAGCAGCCCATTAGAGGACCATGCGTTTCCTGGAAAAAGCTTCCGGTTTTCATCAACAAACGAAAAGTCTCCTCCCAAAATCCCACATGGACAATATCGCTTTCCCAAATCAACAAATCGTAATCAATATCAAACGATTTCATTTCTTGGAGATGCTCTCGAACCATTCGCTCTGCCGCAATCCGACCGATCCAGGCGATGTTACCGGTTCCCTTTTCCAACGAATGCAGCACGGTGTCTCTCTCGCTCATCCATTCGGGAGATTCTTCAAATTGCCGATTCAATCGGGCATACAACTCCCAGCAATAGTCTCCAAAGCGTTCCGTTTCAAGCTCGAGGGGAAGATGAAGCAAGCCGACTACCGTGTCAGCAAGTTGATTCCCCAGATCATCGATATAATTGTGAACCTCCACAAGATAACCGGCTCTTCTAAAAAGGCGAGCCAACGTGTCTCCAATGCAAGCGTTTCTCAAATGGCCGATATGTGCAGATTTGTTCGGGTTGATTGAAGTGTGTTCCAAGATGACTTTCTCCCCTGAGTTTTGCGGCAACTCGAATGTCTGTTGGGCCCACTGATCCCAGTTAACAAAAAAGTTGATAAAGCCGGGCGAGACGATCTCAATTCTTGAAAGAAGGCCTTTTGCACTTCCTTGTAACTCTATCCCGATTTGAAGACGTTCCGCGATATTCAGAGGAGACCTGCATAAGCGTTTAGAGAGTTGCAAAGGAATACCGGACGCATAGTCCCCATGCTCATGAAGAGCGGGCTGCTCGATCCGAATGTCAAGACCATCCGGATAGTCTTTACCATCCTCTTCGAAAACCTTCCGTACCGCTTCTCTCAATTCTTTGGCTAGAATCTGACTTAAGGTTGACATTCATTGACCACCTCCTGGGATAGAAAAAGCCTCCGTCTCAAAAAGAGACGAAAGCTTTTGCATTCGCGGTACCACTCTTGTTGTTATACAAACGTATAACCACTCTTAAAGGATAACGGTTTACACCGCGGCTTCTTACTAGACGTTCAGAAGCCGTTCTCTCGGGTGCGCTTCGCTGGGAATTCCGTACCGGCTCTCACTCTCCCGGCTCGCTGGGCTTTCTATCCCACAGCTACTCTCCCTGTCATGGAATGTTAAATATTTCTTTTTTTTCAGTATATCTATTTCTTATAATATTTCAAGGTCTTCTTTTCAGCGATTTCTAATCCGCTTGTAATGAACTTCTCATGGCGGAAAGGTAAGATGGGAGCAAGAACAAGGACGGGAGAGGATGGAGCTGTGAAAAACACGGGATTTGCTCTGCTGCTATGCATGGTGCTCATGAGTTCCGGCTGTACGACAAGCCGAGAAGGAGGAGAGCGCGATCCGTTATCTGCAAACTCGCCGGCAGCGGCGTCGCGGGCAACGGCGTCACCGACAGCGACGCCTCCGGACGAATCGGCTGAAGCTGCGATCGATCAGACGGTCGATTCGCTGGCGGAAGCCGCCAAGGAAGCGGCGGGCGGGGCGCTTGCCGCCGTCTCTTCTGCTAGGGATGGAGCGCAGACAGCCTTGGATTCCCTGAGCGATCTACCCGTAGCGATAAACGGAGGACATGCGGAGTACACTTCTTGGTCGTTCGATCATGGGAAGAAGAAAATTCCGCTGGCCCACACGACGGAGAAGATCCGATTCTCCAACCGGAACGGCGGGATCACGTTCAAGCAAGGAGACGTCTCTGAGGTTGAAGTTAACGTCACCGTCGTGGTGGATCACAAGAGCCGGGAGGAAGCGAAGACCCTCGCCGATCGGACGGGACTTCGGGTAACTTCGGGCAGCGTGCTGGAAATAGCCACTTTCAGCGACGGAGAGGGAACCGCCTCGCTTCATCCCCCCCGGTTCCTGCTTACCGTTACGCTTCCCAGGCAAATGACGGCTCTTCTGCAGGCGGAGCAGGTGAACGGCGACCTTAGCGTCGACGGCTATACCGGCGGTCGGGTCGACTTGTCGACCGAGAACGGCCGCATTCAAGCGAAGCATCTGGAAGGAGAAGCGGTGCTCCGCCTCGTAAACGGAAAAATTGAGATCAGCGATGCCAAACAAGGAGTTCAGGCCACCGCGGTCAACGGGGAGATCGTCGCGAAGCGGATCAACGGGCCTTTGAACGTGGAGCTGACGACCGGCCGTCTGTCCGCTTCAGAGGTATTCTCGTTCGTCAAAGCCTTGGTCACGACGGGCACCGTCCGCGTGGAAAGCTCGAAGGTGCACGGCGATTGGGATGTGGAATCGTCGGCCGGCAGCGTGACCCTCGCCTGGCCCGAAGGGCAGGATGTCACGGTGGAGGGCGAGACGGGACTCGGCAAGGCGAGAACCGACTGGCCGCTATCCGCCAAGCGGCAGCAAGTGACGGGCACCCTGGGCAAAGGCACCTATCGCGTCCGCGCTTCGGCGCTCGCCGGGTTGTCTCTGCTTAAACAGGATTAGGTCCGTTCGGAACAACCAAGCCTCGTCTGACGAAGCATTCCTTTCGCTTCCGTTTCCCTTCCAACATCTGGATCCTTCCTTATTCCTTGACATCCGGTGAAATTCATGTCGATTCTGAACGGATTCTGCTTTATAATGAGGGCACCCACGGATGACACCACAACTGGGGAAACGTTGATTAAGAGGACGGGGAACGTATGGGGAAAAAGAAGACGGGTTGGAGAAGCTTCGGGATTGGCAGGCAGGTATTCTTGTTATCATTGGGACTTGTTCTCTTAACGGTCTTAACGATGGGCGCCTTCGTGATTCAGGGTCAGAAGGACCAAGTCAAGGCCGACGCGATCCGATCCATGGGGGAAATGCTCAATCTGGAAAGCGCCATGTTCGACTCGAAGTACCCGGGAGACTGGGAGGTTAAAGACGGCAAGCTGTTCAAGGGCGGCACGCTGATGAACGATAACAACGAAGTGATGGACACGGTTGCCGCAACGAGCGGCCACCTCGCCACCCTCTTCTTCAACGATACGCGCATTGCGACGTCGGTGAAGGATGCATCGGGCAAACGCCTCACCGGCACGAAGGCCTCTTCGCAAATCGTCGATGAAGTGCTGGTCAAGGGGAACAACCATTACGGCGATGCCAAAGTGGCCGATTTGACGATCTTTTCCGCCTACAAGCCGATTAAGGCGAAGGATGGATCGACCATCGGCATGCTCTTCCTGGGAGACCCCAAGCTGAAGAACGTGGTCGACAACTCCTGGAAGGATTCCCTGCATGAGATACTGCTCATCGAGCTGGTCGTTGTCGTTCTCGCCGGCCTGTTCTCGTATTTGTACACCCGACGGATCACCCGCCGCCTCAGCCGGATAGAAGATAAGCTGGAGCATGTTACCGAAGGGGACTTGACCACGGCCTCGCTCCCGGCAGGCCGACGGGACGAGGTAGACCGACTGACGCACAGCGTCAATCAGATGAACGAGGATCTGCACCAAATCGTCAGCAGCATCAGCGACGTCTCGCACCAGGTTGCCGCCTCCTCCGAGGAGCTGTCCGCGATCGCCCAAGAGACGAGCGCTTCCACCGAGCATGTCGGCTCGCTGACGGAAAACCTGGCCGACGGCTCAGAAAAACAGACGGCGCTCGTGCGCCGCACCTCCGATACGCTTGCGACGATGGCGGACGAAATCGTCCAGATGTCCAAGCTGTCGGCGGATGCCGTCGAGAGCATGCAGCTCGCCGCCCAAGAAGCGAACCGGAGCTATGAAGCGGGCAGCGAGGTCCTGCGGCAGATGCAGGAGGTCATGAAGTCGACCGATCAGACGTTCCGGTCGATCGGTCAGCTCGCGGAGCGCTCCGGGGAGATTGGCGGAATCGCCCAGATTATGAGCAACCTGTCCAAGCAGACCAATCTGCTTGCGCTGAATGCCGCCATTGAGGCGTCCCGCGCCGGCGAGAGCGGCCGCGGCTTCGCGGTGGTCGCGACGGAGATCCGCAAGCTGGCGGAGCAATCCGCCTCGTCCGCCCAGCAGGTGGCGGAGATTGTCAAAGTCATCCAGGACGATACCCGCGAAGCCAAGGAATGGATCACCCATGACCGGGAAGCGGTCATTGCCGGTACCGAGATGACCGAACGGATCATCGCCGCGCTCGGCTTGATCCAGACCAAAGTCACCGAAGTCTCCCGCAAGCTGAATGAAGCCCGCGCTTCGGTGCTGACCGTAGACGGCGGAAGCCGGGAGCTCTCCGGCATGATGGCGGAGGTCAAGAGCGCCGCCGACCAGGCAGCCGAAGCGACGCATCAAGTATCCGCCACCTGCGAGGAACAGCTTGCCGCGATGGAAGAGATCGCGAGCTCGGCCATGGCGCTCGCCTCGCTTGCCGAACAATTGCAGACGACGCTCGGTAAATTCAGAATCGCTTAATGGAATAGCCTTATTGGTGGAAAACTCTCTGTCGACGCGAACATGCGGCCGGGCGTTTTCCTTTTTTTGTGTTTTGGGCTTGAAATCGATTCTCATTGGTGCTACCATAAGGGTATCAAATATAGGGTAGGGGGGTATCGTAAATGCAAAATCAAGCCAAGGACAGCACCCCAGCCGGGCAGCAGTTGACCTTCGGCGTCTCCGGCATGACCTGCGCCGCCTGCGCCACCCGCATCGAGAAGGGACTCAGCAGGCTTCCCGGCGTGAGCCAAGCGAACGTGAACCTTGCGACGGAGAAGGCGTCGGTGGTCTATGATTCCACGGCGGTCACCCAGGAAGCGATCGAGCATAAGGTGGCCGATCTCGGCTACAGCGTCCGCCGCGAGAAAGCGGAGCTGGACATCTCGGGCATGACCTGCGCGGCCTGCGCGACGCGGATCGAGAAGGTGTTGAACAAGCAGCCGGGCGTGGAGGCCACCGTCAATCTGGCGTTGGAGCGCGCCACCGTCCATTATAACGCAAGCCAGATTACAGTGCCGGAGCTGATCGGCCGGATCGAGACGATCGGCTACAAGGCCAAGCCGCACACCACCCAGGAAGGCCAGAAGCGGGAACAAGACAAGCACCTGCGGATGCTGAAGCTCCGCTTCGCCGTCTCCGCCGTGCTCTCGATTCCGCTTCTTTGGGCGATGTTCGCCCACTTCGGCCTGAGCCTGTACGTGCCGGAGCTGTTCACCAACGTCTGGTTTCAATTTGCCATCGCCACTCCGGTTCAGTTCGTGATCGGCTGGCCGTTCTACCGCAGCGCCTACAAGGCCTTGAAGAACGGCAGCGCGAATATGGATGTGCTCGTGTCGCTCGGCACCTCGGCCGCTTACGTCTACAGCGTCATCGAGACGTTCCGCTTCGCCGGAGCCGCGGCGCATCACAACGAGATGCCGGAGGTGTACTTTGAAGTCAGCGTCATCCTCGTCACCCTGATCCTGCTCGGCAAGTGGTTCGAGGCGCTCGCCAAGGGCCGCACCTCCGAGGCGATCAAGAAGCTGATGGGCCTCGCCCCGAAGAATGCCACCGTCATCCGCGACGGCGCGGATGTGGTCATTCCGGTAGAGGAAGTGAAGGTCGGCGATCAGATCCGCGTCCGGCCCGGCGAGAAGATTCCCGTCGACGGCACCGTGCTGTCGGGAACGACCGCCGTGGATGAATCGATGCTGACCGGCGAGAGCCTGCCGGTCGACAAGAAGCCCGGCGATCCGCTGATCGGAGCGACGATCAACAAGAACGGGGCGCTCGTCATGGAAGCGGCCAAGATCGGCAAGGACACGGCGCTCGCGCAAATCATCCGGATCGTCGAGGAGGCGCAGGGCTCCAAGGCGCCGATTCAGCGGCTCGCCGATAAGATCTCCGGCGTCTTCGTGCCGGTCGTGGTCGGCCTGGCCGCGCTGGTCTTCCTGCTGTGGTTCTTCGTCATCGACCCGGGCCATTTCACCCGCGCCTTCGAGAACGGCATCGCCGTGCTGGTGATCGCTTGCCCCTGCGCCTTGGGGCTTGCGACGCCGACCTCGATCATGGTCGGCACCGGCAAGGGAGCCGAGCACGGCATCTTAATCAAGGGCGGCGAGCACCTGGAGACGGCGCACCGGCTGACGGCCGTCATCCTGGATAAGACCGGCACGCTCACCAAGGGCAAGCCGGAGCTGACGGACGTTCTCTCCCTCGAAGGCTGGAACGGCGACGAGCTGCTTGCCCTTGCCGCGAGCGCGGAACGGGCCTCGGAGCATCCGCTCGCCGAGGCGATCGTGAAGGGAGCCGAGGACAAGGGGCTGGAGGTCACGCCCTCCGACCGGTTCGAAGCGATTCCCGGCTTCGGCCTGAAGGCGGAGGTGAGCGGCCGGACGCTTCACATCGGCACCCGCAAGCTGTTCGAGCGGGAGGGCATGGATGCGAAGCTGCTCGAACCGGCGATGGAGCGGTGGGAGGCCGAAGGCAAGACCGCCATGCTGATCGGCGTGGACGGCCGACCGGCCGGGGCCGTCGCCGTCGCGGATACCGTCAAGGAATCGTCGCTCGATGCGGTCCGCCGCCTGCAGGGGCTCGGCCTGAAGGTCGTCATGATCACCGGCGACAACCGGCGCACCGCCGAGGCTATCGCCCGCCAGGTCGGCATCCGGGACGTGCTGGCCGAAGTTCTGCCGGAAGACAAGGCCGGCGAAGTGCAGAAGCTGAAGGACCGCGGCGAGCGGGTGGCCATGGTCGGCGACGGCATCAACGATGCGCCGGCGCTGGCGCTGGCCGACATCGGCATGGCGGTCGGCACCGGAACCGATGTCGCCATCGAGGCGGCGGACATCACGCTCATGCGCGGCGATCTCGGCAGCATTGCCGACGCCATTGAGCTGAGCCGCAAGACCATGCGCAACATCCGGCAGAACCTGTTCTGGGCGTTCTTTTACAACTCCATCGGCATTCCGGTTGCAGCGGCGGGGCTGCTCGCTCCGTGGGTAGCGGGAGCCGCGATGGCGTTCAGCTCGGTCTCGGTGGTCCTGAATGCCCTGCGGCTGAAGCGCATCAAGCTTTAACCCGGATGAATCCCGATGAATCCCGATGAATCCGGAGATCTGCGCAACAACCCGGCATCCTTCCTCGACAGAGGGTTTGCATAGATGACACTCACTAAATGAAATGGGAGATGACGAATCATGGCACAAGCGGTATTGAAGGTAGAAGGCATGTCGTGCAACCATTGCGTACAAACGGTGGAGAAGGCGCTGGGTAAGCTGTCCGGCGTGGAAAAGGTGAAGGTCGAGCTGGCCGACAAGAAGGTATCCGTCGATTATGCGGAAGGCCAGGTTACCGTGGATGCCTTGAAATCGGCCATTGAAGAGCAAGGCTATGATGTGGTAGGGTAAAAGGAAGGAATCGGCCGAATGGGAGCCGGGGCAGGGCGCCCTGGCTTTCCCCGTTCCCCGCCGGATAAGGAGGAACCTCCATGGAACAGATCGAAGTGGAAGCGACGGATAGCGAAGCCTGCTCCCATGCGGATGAGTCGGGGGTTCGCAAGAGCCATCACAACGATAAATTGAAGAGCAACCTGATGTCGCGGCTGAACCGCATCGAAGGCCAAGTGCGCGGCGTCAAGGGCATGATCGAGAAGGACACCTACTGCGACGATGTGCTGAATCAGATCAGCGCGATCCAGGCGGCCCTGTCCGGCGTCGGCAAGCTGCTCCTGGAAGGCCACATGAAGAGCTGTGTGACCGAACGGCTGCAGGAAGGCGACCAAGAAGTAATCGACGAGCTGCTCGTCACCATCCACAAGCTGATGAAATAACCGATCGTTGCGGGAAGACGGCAAGCAGTCCGAGAAGGGCTGCTTTTTCTCTTGAAATAAGCAAAACTTGCAACGAAGCCGCAGCTTTCGCGTACTAGAGTAGAATCGATTTCCATTTCGCACGGAGAAAGGAGCCTTGCTATGCCCTTGTTCGGTAAACTTGGCGAGCGCATCGATCAGACCCTCCGCCAGCATCGCTTGAAGGCGTATACCCGTTTGGTTAGCGAGGTGCGCGGTCTGGACTATTCCGGCAAGACCGACGCCGAGCTGCGCGGCATGTCCGAGGAGCTGAAGCGGCGCTCCCGGTCGGGAGAAGAGCCCGACGCGCTGCTGGTGCCGGCCTTCGCCCTGGTGGCCGAAGCCGCTGCGCGCAAGCTAGGCATCAAGCCGTACGACAGCCAGATTCTGGGCGGCTCGGCGCTTGCGGCTGGCAAGCTGGTCGAGATGCAGACGGGCGAAGGCAAGACGCTTGCCGCCGTGTTCGCCGTCTACCTGCGCGCCCTAAGCGGACAGGGTGTGCATGTGCTGACCTTCAACGACTACCTGGCCGAGCGGGACGCCCGCTGGATGGGGCCGGTCTACGAGCTGCTCGGAATGACCGTCCGCTCGATCCAGGCGCATACCGCACCGGAGGAGCGCCGCGCCGCCTATGCGGCGGATGTTACCTATGTCACGGCGAAAGAAGCCGGGTTCGATTACCTGCGGGACGGCCTTGCCCGCAAGCCCGAAGAGCTGCTGCATCGCCCGCTCCATTATGTGCTGGTCGACGAGGCCGATTCGATCCTCATCGACGAAGCCCGCATCCCGCTCGTCATCGCCGGAGCGAAACCGGCGGAGGGAGGGGCTTCCGCCCGAATGGCGGAGATCGCGGAGGCGCTGGAGCCGGGCGTCGATTACGATACCGATGAGTTCAAGCGCAACGTGTTCTTAACCGACGAAGGCTCGCTCAAGGCGGAGCAGCTGCTCGGCATCGGCAGCCTGTACGCCTCCGAGCACTTGGCGGAGCTGACCGGGCTAAACTGCGCGCTGCACGCCAAGGTGCTGCTTGTGCGGGATGTCGACTACATCGTCCAAGACGGCGCAGCCCGCCAGGTCGATGCGGCCACTGGACGCTTGGCCGAGAACAGGCGCTGGCCGGATGGGCTGCAAGCCGCCGTCGAAGCCAAGGAAGGCCTCGCCCCGCAGAGCCGCGGGCAGATGCTCGGCACCATCCCGCTGCAGCATTACCTCAGCTTGTATCCGTCCATGGCGGGAATGACCGGCACCGCGCTCACCTCCGCCGACGAGTTTAAGGAGACGTACTCCTTGGAGGTCGTCGTCATCCCGCCTAACCGGATGAATATCCGCGAAGACCTGCCGCCGCTGATCTTCACGCATGCGGAGGCGCAGCGGCAGGCCATCGTCCAAGAGGTGGTTCGCATTCACGCAACGGGCCGTCCAGTCCTGCTTGGGACGGCCAGCGTCGAGGAATCGGAGCAGCTCAGCGCCCTGCTGCAGGCGGCCGGCATCGTCTGCCGGGTGCTGAATGCCCGGAACGACCGCGAAGAAGCCGGCATCATCGCCCAGGCGGGCGAGCTTGCAGCGGTGACCGTCTCCACCAACATGGCCGGCCGCGGCGTCGATATCGTGCTCGGCGCAGGCAAGAACGGCGAGATGGAGCGGGTTCGGCAGCTCGGCGGCCTGTACGTCATCGGTACGCATCTGCACGAGAGCCTGCGCATCGACAACCAGCTCCGGGGCCGCGCCGGACGGCAGGGCGACCCGGGCACCACCCGCTTTCTCGTCAGCCTGGAGGACGAGGTGCTGGTCCGCTACCGCCTGGCGGACGAGCTGCCGAAGGAGTGGGCCGGACGCCGCCGGGACGAGCCGGTGAACACCCCGGCGTTGGAGCGCAAGCTGGAGCATATCCAGCGGGTGGCGAACGGCCAGCAGTTCGAGGCCCGCAAGAACCTCAATTCGTATTCCGACCTGCTCGAAGAGCAGCGGCGCATTTTCCGCGGCGAGCGGGAGGACGTGCTGATGGACCGGGTCGTGTCCTCGCCGCTGTCCGTCTACGAACCGTCCGACTATGAGCGGCTGCGGGGAACCCTCGGCGAATCGAAGCTCGCGGTTCTCGAGAAGCTAGCCGCTCTGCATTACATGGACAAGTGCTGGGCGGACCATCTGGACTACGTTAACTATCTGAAGGAAAGCGTCCATCTGAGCAGCCTGAGCAACCGCAACCCGCTGGACGAGTTCAACGTCAACCTGATCCAAGCCTTCACCGGGCTGCCCGGCAAGATCGAAGAGGAAACCGTCCGCTATCTGAAGAACCTGCGGCCATCTGCAGATTTCGATCCCGAGCGAAACGGTCCCCAGAAGCCGGATTCCACCTGGACCTATGTCGTCAACGACCTGTTCCTGCTGACCCGGCGTTCCATCTTCGACTGAGCCGATTCGACTAAGCCGAAACTCGTTAAACCCGGACAGCGAGCTACAAGCACAAAGCCGCCGACCCGCGCTCCTTGCTTACACAAGAAGGGCGGGTCGGCGGCTTTTTGACGAAGGTTTGTCGCTAAAGAATGGGCGAGAGGAGGCGGCTGAAGGATTCCTTGATCCTCATCAGGTAAGGGCGGCGCCGGTATTGGTCCAGCGTGAGCAGCCGGGAATCCTCGATATCCGCCTGAAAGCAGCGCAGGAGCTTTGCGGCCAACACCTCGTCATAGACAAAGGCGTTAACCTCAAAATTCAACCGGAAGCTCCGGACATCGATGTTGGCCGTTCCCACCGAGGACACTTCCTCGTCGACCACCAGCGTTTTGGCGTGGATGAACCCATTCTCGTACAAGTAGACCCGGGCTCCAGCCTTCAACAGCTCGCCGATGTAGGAGAGGGTGGCCCAATGGACGAACGGGTGGTCGGGCTTATCCGGGATCATCAGCGTCACATCCAGGCCGGAGAGGGCGGCGATTCGCAACGCATCCATCATACTGGCATCGGGAATGAAATACGGAGTCTGGATGTAGATCGACCGCTTGGCGGACGAGATCATCTTGATATAGCCGTCCTTGATGACCTCCCACACGGAGTCCGGACCGCTCGTCACGATCTGCACCCCGGCGCTTCCTTCCGCCAGTTGGGCGGGCAGCAGCTCCGGGAAGAAATGAAACGGCTTATCGGGTGCGGCCTGGTTCCAATCGAGCATGAAGCGGCAGTGCATGAAGAACACCGAGGGTCCTTGAATGCGGAGATGCGTATCGCGCCAATACCCGAATTTGGGGTCCAGGCCCAGGTACTCCTCGCCGACATTAAAGCCTCCGACATAGCCGATCCGGCCGTCTACGATGACCAGCTTGCGGTGGTTGCGATAGTTGAGCCGCATGTTGATCAGCCGAAGCCGCGACGGGAAGAAGGCTTGGGCTTGACCGCCCGCTTCGCGAAAAGCCTGAAAGAACTTATTGTTCAGGCGCCGCGAGCCAAGCTCGTCATAGAGAACGCGAACCCGGACGCCCTGGCGGGCTTTTTCCGTTAGGAGGTCGATGAACCTCTGGCCCAGCCAGTCCTTCTGGAAAATGTAATACTGCACGTGAACGTACTCGCGCGCATCCTGGATATCCTTGAAGAGCTGATCGAACTTCTCGTGGCCGTCGACTAACAGATCGACCCGGTTGGTCTCGGACAGGACGGCGTGATTGTTGTTCAGCAGCATGTAGATCAGATCGCGGTTGTGGAAGGAGGACGGGTTCTGGAATTTGTAATCGCCGGTCCGGATTTCCTCCAATTGAGCGACCACGGCTTCCTCGAGCCGGAGCTTCTCGCGGCTGTCCCAATGAAAGAGAGGGGTCCGACGGAAATTCTGGGCGAAGAGAAGGTAGAGCACGAACCCGGCAATCGGGATAAAATACAGCACGAGCAGCCAAGCCCAGGTTGACCCGGCATCCTTGCGCTCCTGGAACACGACAATAATAGCAAAGATCAGGTTAAGCAGGAGGATCAAGCCGAGAAACAGGGTGGTCCAGTTCATGGGAAACGGTACGACTCCTTTGGGGGTATAATCGATATGCTGCCGAATTGTCTTATTATACCTCCGAATCGACAAGAAACGGAAGTCATTGGTTCTAGGGACACACGAAGAAACCGTCCCGATGGGTAGGGAGTTTGAATTCACAAGGCGAATCGCAGCAAGGGTCGGACCCTCAGCAGAAAGAGTGAAGCGATTGCCGGGAATAGTGCTCGGACTTTATAAATGATCCCTGTTTTTTGATTTATCATGGCAGACCAGTCAAACCACTGTATGCAGGGATACGAAACGATCGGCACAATCTGGAATGGGAACCGAAACTATGTGTTATTTTAATAATATAAATCACCTTGAGTAAACCTTTCAGCCTGCCAAAAGGTCTGAGTTAACAGGAGTTGGTTGATATGAAGATACCAAAATGCGCGGTTTCTAATGTATCAGGTGACACCCAAGGAGTCCATGAGGCGGAAATGGCCCGGATCGCGCGATTGATCTATACGTACGCTCCAACTGACGGTCTTTTTGACGGGCGTATCCCCGGATTATATATCGGCCGCACTTCTCGAATCTATGCAGAGGGTCAATATACCATCTACACCCCCTCCATAGGCTTCGCCGTACAAGGCACAAAAAAAATTACCGTGGGACCGGATGTATACACGTACACGAAGTCCAGTATTTTCGTTGCTCCCTTAGCTTTTCCAGCCCGTATACAAATCACTCAAGCCAGCCCTTCCGAGCCGTTCTTAGGCCTTAGATTGGATTTGGACCCACAAAGAATCGCCGAATTAGTCCTAAAAGTATATTCCCAAGGCATGCCTTCCGTCCGCCGTAGAAGCGCAGGTTATGTCATCAACGCTGATTTGAGCATGATTAACGCAGTGACGAGGCTGATCGAATGTCAGTCGGACTCCATGGCCGCCGACTTCGTTGCTCCGCTTGTGATGGATGAGATTTTGATTAGGCTTCTGTGCAGTCCGGTCGGTGTTCACGTTGCTGAATTAGGAGTAGCGGATTCGAGTCTGTAGCGGGTTGCCAAAGCTATTGCCTGGCTTCGTGACAACTTCTCGCAACAAATCAAGATTGCAGACTTGGCCGATTTGGTCCATATGAGCGTGTCCTCTTTCCATGAACATTTTAAATCGGCCACTTCCATGAGCCCGCTGCAATACCAAAAAGCGCTGCGTCTCCACGAAGCAAGGCGTCTGCTAGCAGCGGGCGAATTGGACACGGTTACCGTCTATCGGTTGGTTGGATATGTAAGCCACTCCCAATTTAGCCGCGATTACAGCCGTTTTTTCGGAAACCCGCCAAGCCGGGATATCGCCAGACTTCGCAAGCCTACCTATAGACTCGATTGAAATTCCGAATCCGATTCGTAGGATTGGGCAAAAAGTGACGAAGAATAGGCACACCTATGGATGGGGCGGATGCTAGAATGACTTTATCCTATTTACTCAAACAAAATGGAGGGAATCGAAATGAACAATCACGCATCCACCCCGGCCACCATGCGGACGATCCGCTTCCACGACTACGGTGAACCGACCGATGTCCTGCGCATGGAACTGACAGCGATCCCTGACCCGGGCCCCGGACGCATTCGCGTAACGGTGCGCGCTTGCGGACTGAATCCGGCCGACTGGGCCCTGTGTAGAGGGCTATATCCCGGTAATCTGCCCCGCGGCATTGGGCTGGATGTGTCCGGAATTGTGGACGCAGTCGGTGACGGCGTCACCGAAGTCGCCATCGGCGATGCCGTTCTGGGCTCTGTCGACTTCGCCGGCAGCTCGAGCGCCGGCGCGTCGGACCGAGCGATCTTGAACCACTGGGCCCTTATCCCGGCAGGACTCGACTTTGTTCAGGCTGCGGCGCTGCCACTGGCGGTCGAGACTGCCTACCGGAGCATTGAAAGCCTCGGAGTGACATCGGAGCATATCCTGCTGGTGCACGGGGCCGGCACAATGGTCGGCTTCGCTGCCGTCCAGATTGCCCTCATGCGCGGCGCCCGCGTGGTCGCTACCACAGGTGCTACTTACTCCGACCGGCTTCGTACGATGGGAGCGGAGGTAACCTCGTACGGTGACGGATTGGTCGAGCGGGTGACCGAGCTGGCCAGGCAGCCGGTGGACCTGATCTTGGACACCGCACCGGTCAGCGGCGTACTGCCCGATCTGATCCAGATCGCCGGGGGTGATCCCCGCCGTGTTCTAACCATTAGCGACTTCGCCGCAGCAGCCGGACTCGGAGTCCGTACTACCTTCACAGAGAGCCAACCCCCGCGTTATGACGTTATCGGCGAATTTGCCCAGCATGCCGCGGACGGCAAGTTCATCATCCCGGTCGCCCAGACCTTCGCCCTCGACGAGTGGCGTACAGCTGTTGACATCGGTCAGAGCGGACACGCCCATGGCAAACTGGTTCTCCTGCCTGCCGGCGACTGATGCAGGGACGTATGATTTTCCCCGGCCAGACGGGGCCATACCGGTACGTCGGTCTCGCTTGACGTTCCTCTCGCACCGATCACGTCTAGGCACCTCGGTGAGGCTGCAAGGGGCACTGCTTTAACAGCTGATCGCGGGGTTATAACGAAAAGGGGGCTCGCACGAATAAGTCGTTCGGGCCCCGGGCATTAGTCATATCTCTTTTGGCAAGTTGATCTATACTTTAGAAAAGCCGCCTTGCTGAGAGGGGGCAAATTTATTGAGGAGATCTCAAAAGATTCCAGAATTAGAGCTAGTAATAGAATTAGGTCACGCCGACTCTGAAAAAGCTGAAATCAAAGTTGAAATAGCCCATCTTAAGTTTACATAATATATATTATGTTTTTTAATAAGTCCAAGCTTTTTCCATTGTGATTGAAAGGTGAACGGGCCGCACTAAGCTTAGTTCGGGCAAATTCACAGGATAGATCGTTTTTTGCGTGGGTACACGAGTTACGGCCCCCAAAATAAACTCCGACTGCCGCTTGACTTGGAGTTAACTCCAGACTGTACACTTAGAATAGGCAAAGCAATCGCCTGATCTACAAAGAAGAGAAGGAGTGGATCTTTCCATGCAATATACCCGTCTAGGAAATACCGGCTTGGAGGTCTCGCGGATCTGCCTCGGCTGCATGGGCTTCGGCGATGCCTCGCGCTGGGTTCATCCGTGGGTGCTGAACGAAGAGCAGAGCCGTCCGATCATTAAACAAGCGTTGGAGCTCGGCATCAACTTCTTTGATACGGCCAATGTGTACTCCCGTGGAGCAAGCGAGGAAATCGTCGGGCGGGCCTTAAAGGAGTATGCCGACCGCGATGAAATCGTGATTGCGACGAAGGTGCACGGCCGGATGCAGGAGGGACCGAACGGCGGCGGCTTGTCCCGGAAGGCCATCCTGAGCGAAATCGACAAAAGCCTGAAGCGGCTCGGAACGGATTATGTGGACCTGTACCAGATTCACCGCTGGGATTACGACACTCCCATTGAAGAGACGATGGAGGCTCTGCATGATGTAGTGAAAGCCGGAAAAGCGCGGTATATCGGCGCGTCGGCCATGTACGCCTGGCAGTTCCAAAAAGCGCTGTATACAGCAGAGAAGCATGGGTGGACCCGCTTCGTCTCGATGCAGAATCATTTGAATTTGATCTACCGCGAGGAGGAACGGGAGATGCTCCCCCTTTGCCGGGAAGAAAAGATCGGGGTGATTCCTTACAGCCCGTTGGCCGGCGGTCGACTGACGCGCGAACCGGGCGAGACAACCCATCGCTCCGACACCGACCAAGTGGCCAAATCGAAATACGATGCGACGGCGGATACCGATCGGCTGATTGTCGAGCGGCTGGCGGAGCTGGCCAAGGAGCACGGCGTTCCCCGCGTGCAAATCGCCTTAGCCTGGCTGCTGCATAAGCATCCCGTCACCGCTCCTATCGTCGGGGCAACCAAACTTTCTCATCTCGAAGATGCGACAGCCGCACTTGCCGTTTCGTTGACAGCGGAAGAGATCGCATTCTTGGAGGAACCGTATGTGCCTCACCGCGTCGTAGGTGCCCTATAAGCGATTGATCATTCGGCCGACCCGCCAAGAGCGGTGAACCTACAATCATTCCCACAGGAGCCCCTTGGACGGGGGCTCTTTTTGCTGGTCGGAAGGGATTCACAAATTTGCCAATCGCATGCTAAGATCGAGAGGGGTTTGTTTTGCTGTAACCAGTATGAAATTTTGGTTCAGGCGGCAGAAGGATCAGGAGTGTTCTGACTATCCTACGAAAGAAGAAATGGCAGAGTACGTTGAAGAAACGGGGAAGATGGCTTGGTATTTTTTTGATATGAGCTTACAGGAGCGTGAGTCCAATGGTTTATGAATTTGATAGCGAAATCAAACGGCTGGACGGTAAGATAAAGTGGAATGTGATTTATTTCCCATACTCAGCAAAAGAAGTATTCCACACAAACGGCAAAGTACCGGTTCAAATCGTTGTGGACGGGCATGAGTTTGAGCACACGTTATTGCCGTCCAAAAATGGGCATTATTTGGTTTATAATGAACGGATTCGAAGCTCGGTACAGAAACAGCTCGGGGACCAACTGCATGTGAGCTTACAGAAATGCGAGACGAATCGCACGGTTGCGGTGCCGGATTATCTGACAGCAATCCTTGAAGAACAGCGCGGTCTGAATGCGTTCCTGAGACAGCCCGATTACCTGAAGCGGGAACAGATCAACTTTATTGAAGCTGCCAAAAAAGAAGAAACCAAAAACAACCGAATTCAAGCCTTAATTCATAAATTGAATGCAGCAGCAGTTGAAGATGAAATTCGATAGGACTTCGACGGTAAACGGCATTTCCGACATACATGTTCGCAAAACTCGTATTTTATACATATGTATATACGACTTTCTTTACGTGGCCTGAGCTCGGCGATTCTGCTGAGTTCAGGCCTTTGGAACTTTTACCCCCATTTGTTACTTCCCGTTCGGAGGTTTGATTTTCATGGATCAACGAATTCTGCTTCGCAATGAGCTCGACGCCATTATTACGGCTTCCCGAAGCTTTGTCAAACGTCTGCGTGATCGCAATGCGCACATTCTGGCTGCTCAGATTACGAATATTGGAATGCGATCTCGAAAGCTTAAAACTCGTCACGATTTGCTACTGCCTACCTACCGCGTTCAAGTCGGCCGTTTGCTCACGCTTAAGGTATCGATTACCCTTCCGGCTCATGAATGGCTTTTTATTGACGACAGCATAAAGAATGGCTCTGCTCTCTCCCGTTCCGAATATTTCCGGAAACTCTTTATGAGCAAAAAGCGCAAATTGAGCAAATGAGTTTTGGTAGCCTAAATTATACCTTGATAGCTTTCTGCGATAATACAACTTACTACAACTAAAACTAAAACGCGAGACAAAACTTGAAGTTTTGTCTCGCGTTTTTAAGGTAGCCAATTGGCTTCATCTCGATACTATGCAAATCACGGTTGGTTGATTGCCTTTCTACGGCTTTCATGGTTTGTATTACTCCAAATTTCGAGATGTCTCTTCATAAGATCAATAACATTGCTCATTAGTTAATCCTCCCCACAATATTGAAGCAAAAGAGAGATTACAGTTAGACTTTCCCGCCATTAATTCATCTTCGTGGTATACCTCCGAACTACACTTGTGCAGCTCCGCCATCCACGAACAATTCAATTCCATTTATATAGTTGCTTTCATTAGAGGCAAGAAACATTACAGCATTTGCAATTTCTTCAGATGTTCCCACTCTGCCTAGTGGAGTTACGGTCTTGGCATGTTCAAGGAATTTTTCTACCTCGGCTCCAAATAAGTAATTATAAGCCGGTGTATGAACGGATCCAGGACTAACGACGTTTACACGAATTTCAGTTCCTTTTAGATCAAGAATCCAGTTGCGAATTAACTGTCTTATTGCTGCCTTTGATGCGCCATAGACACTGAACGCTGGATTTCCAACGGAACCAGCCGTGGACCCGGTTATGATTATCGAACCTACATTGTTCGGAAACAAGGGCAACGCCTTTTGAACCGTGAATATCGTTCCTTTTACGTTAACGTCGAATGTTTTGTAATAATGTTCTTCTGTAATCTCACCCAATGGAAGGAATGACCCAAGCCCAGCATTTGCAAAGAGGATGTCCAAATGTCCTTTCTCTTGCTTCACTGCTTCGAACAGACTGTCTAAATCCGCCAGATTGGAAACGTCACCTTGAATACCGGTTACATTATCTCCAATCAACTTCACCGCTGAATCAAGTTCACTTTGTCTGCGTCCTGTAATAAAAACATGTGCACCTTCTTTTGCAAACTTCTGCGCTGTTGCAAGACCGATGCCGCTAGTACCCCCTGTTACAACCGCTACTTTTCCATTAAATTTTCCCATGTTATGACTCTCCTTGTAAGGTTAATTTTTGTCTCTTGACTGCCTTTTTTTCAAAAAAACTGTTAATAACTTCCCACAAATGATATTATGTATCAAAAGTAATAATAATAGAAGTACCCACTTTTTTGTTATATAGTAACTAAAAAGTAATAATTGAAACTGGAGGAGTTTACTACATGAAAGTTTATTATTGTAGCCTTGAAGTTACATTGGAGGTAATTGGGGGGAAATGGAAAGGGCTAGTTCTATATTATTTGATACATGGTCCAAAACGAACGAGTGAGTTAAAGCGACTAGTACACAATATAACTCAAAAAATGCTTATCCAAACGCTTAGAGAATTGGAAGCTGATGGACTTGTAAGCAGAAAAATGTTTAATCAGGTCCCTCCGAAGGTCGAATATTCGACCACAGAGCTTGGGCAATCGCTTGAACCGATTCTAAGAGCCCTTTGTCAATGGGGTGACGGTTATGCCGATAAAACATTCACTGAAGGAGAAGTGCAAATTTTGAAAGTTGATTAATAATCACTAGCGTTGCATGAATGATCTTAGAAATTTCATCATTTTCTATGTTTATGTGCTGCACAAAAAGAAAAATCCTTTACAATGGAATGGAAAATAGTACCTGTCCATATTCCGCGAAAAGGATTAGTCACATTAGTTTTCATCTTCCATAGTGTACTTGAGGGTTCCATCCCGTTCCTTTAGCCCCTCGGTGATGCATTTTACTGCGCTGGGCGGAACGGTTGCAGGAGTCGAATCCCTTCCTCAATGGATCCCTCCATCAGCTCTAAGAGCTGGGGCACCAGTTCCTGCATCCGGGGAGCGTTCAGATGCCGATCGAGAGCATCCCGGTTTTCCCAGCGTTCGTAGATGATGAATGTGCCAGGCTGGCCTTCTACCTCGTGAGCCTCGTAGTCCATGTTGCCCAGGTCGTTGCGCGACGGGGTGATGGCAGCCGTCATGAATGCCTTCATCTCGGCTTCTCTCCCTGCCCTAGCTTTCGCCTCCCAGAGTACAGTAACGTAACCATTCTTTATATCGTTCATGCTAATCCCTCCTAATTTAAATACTTAACGAACCACATCTAAACGGCGCAGCATGTTCAAACTGTTTTTGTGGCTTCATTCCTTCTCCCGTTACTGTAGCTTCATCTGGCTACGGAGCATCCGATCGAGGAGTTTGTCAGGAAGAATACGCACCAGTCGGGTCAGCAGTGCCGAATCGCGACCGACCGTATAGCGGGTGCGCGGCTTACTTGCGTGGATTGCCCGTGAAACCACTTCTGCCACTTTCTCAGGAGGGATACCGTCCGTTGCCCACGATTCAGCCTGAGCCTTCACGGCGTCAAAAAGACGATCATGGCGGCTGTGCTGATCGGGCGTCATCAACTTGGACAGCCGATCGGCTGTCGTAATCCCTTTCTCCGACAGACTAGTGCTGACACCCCCCGGAGTAATCATAATAACCTTGAGTCCGAACGAGGACATCTCTCTGCGGAGACTGTCATTGATCGCTTCCATCGCATACTTTGCAGCCGAATAGATTCCGAAACCGGGCATCGAGATTTTGCCGCCAACGGAACCGATATTGACTACGCGTCCGCCGCTGTTCAGCAAGGCCGGGGTAAGCGCCTGAATAACCGCGACCTGTCCGATTACACTGACTTCGATCTGGCGGCGAAATTCATCGAGCGGAACCATCTCGAGAGGTGCATTAACGGCGATGCCGGCATTGTTGACCACAGCCCGCACAGGACGACCAAGCGGATCTTGCTCCACCCGTTCGGCCAGTGCCTTTAGGGTGTCAATATTGGAAACATCGACGATTACCGGTTCGATATTTTTGCGTTTGATTTTGTCGGCGTCTTCCTGACGACGAACCCCCGCCAAAACGTGAAATCCATCAGAGGCGAGCTGCTCGGCGGTAGCCCTGCCGATGCCGCTGGACGTACCTGTGACGACGACAAGTTCTTGAGTATTGATTGACATAGTACCCCTCCTAAGTTGGATAAGATATGGATCACTGTATAGCACCGCTATATCGATATTATAGCACCGCTATACTGAGTTGTCTATAGCGGTGCTATATTTTTTCGAAGTGTTGTTTTGCGGTCTGAAAAAAGATCGCCGGCCTCCTGGAGGACCAGGTTGGATAGGCGATCTTTCATATGCGTCTTTATTTTGTTTTGAAGCTTCACCTCTATCATAAAAAAAACAAAGCCCCTAAATCGGGGGCTTTGCCTGGAGTCTTAAGGTTCTGTCATCGAATCCCTCAGTTTGAATCAGCGTCCGGACTTGGGATCAAAATGATCTGCATCACGCTTTCCCGAATGAGGTCAACGACGTCGGGCTGGGGTGGGGGCGCTTTGCGAATTTGGGCCGTCACATACAGCCAAGAGGCCGTATTGGCGGAAGCCCAGACCAGATCTGCCGCAGCCTGGGTCGACACAGCCAGCTTGCCTTCGGCGGCGACTCTCTGAATATTTTGCACCAGTGCTTGGTACGACTGATCTGCAGCCTCGATATGGGCGCCCTCGAGCAACCGCCCCATCATCGCCGCATAAATCCGAGGACGGGCTGCCGCGAAGCGAACATAGTCATCCCATCCTTGCCGAAGAGCCATCTCCGGAATGTTGGACTCCACAGCGGCGATCTTGCTTTCAAATAACTGTTTGAACGCTTCCACAATTGCTGCACTCAGGAGTCCATCGGCATTGCCAAAATGGTGGTAGAGCGTAGGTGCCGTAACCTGCGCGATCGCAGTTACGGCACGCGTCGAAAACTGGGCTCCGCCCTCCTCTTCGAGTACCTTAAGGGCAGCCGCCAATATTTTATCATATGTGTTCATGCATCCATTATAGCAGTGCTATATGAGTATGTCCACACCCTAGATATGAAACGGTTCTCCGTTGTCTACAGCATTACCCGATCTTAATTTAGCCTTCGATTAAATTCTTTATTGGATTCTCCAGTCCTTCTATAATTCCCTTAACTGCTTCGATATCACCTTTCCAGCCATAGTATAAAATCCTTAAATATTCTCCAAACACAATTGATCTGCCATCCGGATAGTCCATCCAGTTAAACTGATTGATATAAATACTATTATTCAATTTTGACTCATAGGAGTATGGAGCAATCTCAAGTTGGCCCTCTATGTATTTTCTTAACGTTCTGTATTGTCTGCCAGCTGCATGGCATTTTGAAACGAATATTAAACTTCTTACTTGAGAGAAATCATAAATTTCTTTGGCAAATAGAACATTTTCTTTGCTATTACGGGATTTATTTTCTATATGCATTCGTTCTTCAGGCACACCATTCATTGCGAGTTTTTCAAAGATTGCTTGTGCTTCTGGTTTTTCCCCTTCCATCCAACTCTCATGTTTCAATCCGAACCCCGATGTTCCGCCACTGATTAGGATCTCCTTAGCAAGCCCTTTGTTATAGGCATCCAGTGCTTTATGATAAGCCCCTGGATCTGTACTACCAAATATGAAAATAAGATCAGCGCTTTTGAGTTCTTTCTCACTGCAGAATACTATTTTTGTCAGTTCTTCAATTTGGTTTACTGTCAGTACTGGAACATCGGGATACTTAGGGATCTTCATTCATTTCCGCCTTTCATCTTTAGGGTTCGTTCATTCGTTTCGTAAGACTTCAATCCAGTTTGCCGAATCTGTTCTAACTCGGCGACCGAGAATACTTTCTGATTATACAGCTTCAGATATTCCTCCGATATTGAGCTGTCGAAGATAAGCAAGTCATCCGTATTGATCGTTACGGGTATGCCATTTTCATAAAGCTCTTTGATTGGATGATGATCATAAGATGTTGCTCTTTTAAGCATTACATTGCTCGTTGGGCAGACATTAAGTTGGATTCTATGGTTTCTCAACCATCTCATAACATCCTTAGATTGGACGGCCGTGATTCCATGATGCACTTCGGATAGCTCTAAAAATTCAACCGCTTCTCTTACATCATCGGCTGTTCCAAATTCTCCAACATGAGCTTTCAGTCTTAAGCCATACCCCCGAGCCTTTCTGTAGATTCTTTGAAAATTATGGATGGGTTGAGCAAGTTCATTGCCGCAAATATCAATGGATTTAAACCATTTCTTTTCCAGTATCTCATCCATTCTCGCATAAGCTTCATTTACATCACATTCCCGCCCCAGCGATAATTCTGGATAGAAGTTTGTCTCAGGCGCATAAACGTCATGATAAACATTTATTGTCTTGATAAAGTTGTCAATCCCACCCAAAAAATCGATTACCTCCAAGCCAAAGCTCAATGCCAAAACCACAATAGTATCTTCTTTCGCCTGTGCAAATGCAGCTTCTATTCGTTTTAGATATCCCGGCTTGCCGTTATCATAAATTTAATGGTTGAATTGAACCAGCTTTGCATGCCTTCTAAGTTTTCAAAAGGACGTTCGGAGGCACTAATATCGGCATTGGCCCATTTCGAGTAATACTTGATCCGGCCGCCCTTACCTCCATGAGTGTGGATGTCGCTTTTTGGTACAAGCATTAATTTACTTAAGGATTGTTCCACCAATGCTTCTTCAAGAGTTACCATATTAGTTGCACCTCGTTTCTAACTTGGCGGGTATTGCGTAATAGCAAAGGACACAGATTGGGTACTCATCCTCGCTTAAGATACCTTCTTCCTTCAGTAATAACTTACTCCCCATTAAAAAAACGTAGGAGTTCAGATTGAAAACTTTTTGCAGTAAAACCAAGTTCTCGATTTTTATGAACAATTAGACCATGCGAAAAACTCATTTTGGAATTGAACGGAAGGATCTTTAGGGTACCCGTCTTTAGTTCGTTGTTAATGGCTATTACAGGGACTAAGGCAAAACCTTTTCCACAGCTTACATATTGTTTAACCATGTCAAGACTGGATAGCTCTAACGCATCTTTAACCGTAACCCCGGCTTCTTTTAAAACCTCTACAGCAGTCGTATGATACAAACAAGATGTGCCGTTGCTTATAAAAAGCTCGTCATTTAGAATCTGGACTCCCGCATGTCTCACCCTCCGAGATATTTCCTCCGATGCTGCAAAAACGATCTCCTCTTCCATTAATGGATAAAAAAGAATATCATGGCGTTTCGGATCGCGAGGAACAATTCCAAAATCCAGCTCATAATCCAGTACGCCTTTAAGGATGTCTTGATGCGATCCTTGTTCAATACGCAACGTCACACTTGGAGAATTTCTCGTATATTCCTGCACAAAGGGAAGCATACGAGTAAGAAAAAAAGATTCTTGCGTTCTCATACGTATCGTTCCGCTTGGTTGATCCAGTTTGTTCATACTTTCTTTAAGGGAATGACTTAAGTGAACATACTGATAAGCATATTTTGAAAATACCTTCCCCGCTTCTGTAAGTTCTATCCCCCGTGGATATCGATGAAACAATTTTTGTCCGCAAATTTTCTCCAACTGTTGAATGTGAGTGGTTACGGTGGACTGAACATAGCCTAGGCGATCTGCAGCTTGACTGAAGCTTTTTTCTTCAAGTAAGGCAATAAACGCCAGAAAATAACGGCCTTCTAATGAATCTATCACATCGATCCCTCTTTTGTATTTCAATTTGAAATAGTAGACATTCGATTTATTCGTTAGTCAAATATATATTTTTATAATACGATAACCGTAGTTCAAAACCAACTAATAAATTGATTCACAAGGGGATGTCAGAATGAGAACTCATTATCATCAACAAAAAGTTGGAGATGTCGAAGTTTTTTATCGGGAAGCCGGTCCCAAGGACGGTCAAGTTATATTGTTATTACACGGGTTTCCGTCTTCTAGTCATATGTTTCGCGACCTAATTCCCAAGCTGGCAGAACAATACCGTGTCATCGCCCCTGATCTCGCTGGATTCGGTCAAACCAAAACTCCGCCGCGCAGTCAATTTCACTTTACATTTGACAGCCTGTTCCAAGTTATTGAAGGTTTTACTGAAGCATTGGGACTCGACCAGTATGTTCTGTATGTGTTTGATTACGGCGCACCTGTTGGTTATCGGTTGGCAATGGCTCACCCGCACAGAGTTCAAGCCATTATTAGTCAGAATGGTAACGCTTATCTTGAGGGATTTAGTGACGCTTGGGGATCCTGGGAGACGTATTGGCACTCTCCGACACCTGAAAATCGTGAAGCATGCCGCGATTCCTTGACCCCCGAGACCATTCTCAATTTTCAGTATCTACATGGAGCGGATGCCAGCCTTGTTTCACCAGACGGGTATTCCTTAGATATTGCTTACATGTCGCGCCCGGAAGCTGAAGAAGTCCAATTGGACTTGATTCTTGATTATAGAACAAATGTGGATCGTTATCCTGACTTTCAGGCGTATTTCCGTAAGTATCAACCTAAGCTTTTAGCCGTATGGGGAAAAAATGATCCTGCTTTCCTCCCTGCTGGAGCTGAAGCTTATAAGCGTGACATTCCATCTGCGGAAGTCCATTTTCTTGATACAGGGCATTTTGCTCTCGAAACACATGTTAATGAGATCAGTGAGCTAATTCAGCAATTCCTAAACCACGCACTTGTAGGCTGACCGATCATGGCTTGCTTCTCTTATGCGCTTGTCCCGCGACAGAACTATAACTTCTCAATTTTATCGGCTGCTATGAAGCGCACAAAAGCTCAATGAAACAGCTGAATGGTTTTACGCTGTTTCATTGAGCTTTAAGTTTTTCATCCAAAAGCCTACTCGATTAACTACATAACACATGGGAGTGGTAAAATGTCTCGTAACAAATCATCTTTTATTATCTTCATTCTGGCATTCGGTATTTTCGGGATTGTGAACACCGAGATGGGTTTTATTGGTATTCTCCCTCATCTGACTGAGCATTTTCACATTTCATTATCCCAAGCGGGTTTGCTTGTCAGCTTATTTGCTCTGGCAGTGGCGATTTCTGGACTGTTTATGCCCTTGCTTCTCTCGGGAATAAACAGCAAAGTCCTCATGCTAATTGCCATGGGATTGTTCACCTTATCTGGGTTTGTTTCGATTTATGCGCCAAGCTTCGAGGTGCTTCTCGTCGCGAGAATTATACCGGCCTTCTTACACCCCGTTTTTTTCTCGGTTGCTTTCGTTGCTGCAGCTAATTCCGTAAGGGAAGAGTACGTGGCGCGAGCAACCTCCAGAATATTGATGGGCAGCAGTGCCGGGATGGTTATTGGATCCCCCATCGCAGCCTTGCTCGCAGATGTACTATCTCTGCAGGCATCCCTCTATTTCTTTGCCATCGTTAATATGATTGCGCTAATCTTCATAATAATCTTTGTTCCGTCTATGCCTGTCCGAGAAAAACTTACGTATGGATCGCAATTAAGCGTGCTGCGCAAACCGATTGTGTGGAATAGTATCATCACCATGGTTCTACTGAATGCGGGCATGTACGCGACTTTCAGCTTCTTTGCAGAATTCCTGGATGGAATTACTGGAATGAACGGTAGGCAAATAAGCGTTATGCTGTTTATTTTTGGGACAATGGGATTAATCGGTAATGTCATATCGGGTTTCTTACTGCAAAAACGTGCCATGCGAACTGCACTGGTTTTTCCAATTATCTTCGGAATCGTCTACCTGCTGGTCTTTGTGTTGGGAGACTACTCTATCCCTATGACCCTGTTGATTGCCTTGTGGGGAACATTGTATACAATTGGACTTAACATCTGTCAGAATTCGATAACTACCGCAGCATTCGAAGCTCCTACGTTTGCCAATGGTTTGTTCGTAGCTTTGGGAAATATGGGAATAGCTTTGGGAACCTTTGTCGGGGGAGCGGTTATCGCTGATTTTGGGACGAGATCGATTGTTTGGATAGGCATCCTGTTCATGGTTTTAAGCTTTGGATTTATCGCTGTCCGCGCTTTTCGCTACAATCCAAAGAAAGTGGCAACGAATGACTGAATATCATCGTGGTTATAGCCTCAACAGATGCTTGGCATCTCGTATTGGAGCATGAACAAAGACGAACAGTTTCCTGTCAAACTGGATTGCTGTTCGTCTTTGAAATGATGATTGGAAAACCAATCCGCTGGCTTGGCGGCCAATTGCGTCCTTAGCTCGAGTAGAGGGAGCAATAGGTATTGGCAAAGTTCCCGGCGAGAAGGTCTTCCTTGCGAATAAAGAATTGCAGCTCTCCCGCGTCCCACCAGCAGAAGCCCACATCCGGATCGGAGTCCAGCGCAAGCAGCAGCATCATATCTCCTACCTCCTGCTTCGCTCGATCGGAATCTCCTTTGAAATGATCGGTAATCTGTTGTAACGCAGCTTCCATGGAATAGGTGTATGTTTTGCCGGTCAACAGATGAAGCGCCGCTTCGTATTCACAATCCCCATGCTGGGTGGAAGGATAACCGAACATCACAGCCAAGTCATTGGAACTCTTCTCCGTCAACTCGAAGCAAAGCTCTTCATATAGGTCGTAATCGTGCTCATCGTCTTCCACGATCTCAACATCGACATATCCGTAATTCGGGGGCTCCAAAGATGATCTGGCGCTTACCCGGTAACCGGTAAACTCTCCTTCAACCGCCGTTACTTCAGGCGAAGGATGGCGTTTCGTTTCCTGAAGCTTATCTTCGGACAGATAGATCACCTTGTGCTCGATGCCATAGGCGGGTTCATCCAACCCTACGAAAAAGTACAACATTCCCGTTGCCGGCAGCCGGTTCGTATCATCGTGAGGGAGCAGATCACTTAAACGCAGCTGGGCCAAAAAGGTCATGGAAGTTCCGGCCGAATCCGCCGGCCACTCCATGCCGGCAGGCAGATCAGGATCGCCTCCAATACGGGAGGCGCCGATTTCGCTGTAGGTTTCGATCTCCTTCTTGGACAAGCGAATCCCTTGACGCACCGACGCTTGCAAATACTCCATCGCATGTTCGAATTGGTATTCGCGAACCAATCGCTCGAGCTTATCTGTATGGGTCTCTCTTACCATTCCTAGCACTCTCCCTTATGTACCATTTGCAGTTTAATATCGCGAAGCAGTGATGGGTCTAGCATCTCTCTTCCCAGGTAGCCGCTGCAGAAGACAGGGCGGTTAATGATTTCATACATTTTCTTAAGATCCAAAATGTACTCCTGACTCCAGGTTTCAAACGAATCGAATTCCGCCTTCGAGATTTGATGGTACTCCGGGGAGTCGGTAACCCCCGTCAGAACCTCATAGGCGTAAATATGGTCGCCAAATTTCCCTACAGATTGGTATCTGCCCGTTTTCAGGCGGATGTAGTCGGTATACCTCAAGGTCATCCCTCCATTTCAACAGCTTGCCTGGGGTTATCTCTAATCCCGCAGCAGTTCATCTCGCGCTTCCGTCAGCGCGAATCCCAATAGGTTTCTGCCTCTCCATTTCAAGGGATTCTCTGCATCCGGATTAGACTTACCCATGCCGATTCCCCATATACGGTCCCGCGGGCTGGCTTCAACGAGGATGCGCTTCTTTGTCGACTTGAGATATTCGCCAAGGTTCGGATTCTGCGAGAACTTAGCCAAGCTTGCTCTTTTGACGATACCATAGCATTCTTTTTCCCAAATCGCTTTGTCAAAGTGTCGTACCGCACGTCCATAGGCTTTCATCTCCTTGGGGTGCTTGGCTTGAAGGATCGACTCCAGCATTTCGTCATCACCGAACAACCTTGCCTTCTCGGCCATCATAAACTGCTCGGCACAGGAGTATTCCGTCCCCTCTACCGTGAAACGGCACATCCACCATTGGCTGAAGCAGCGTTCGTCGATACTTCCATCCTTAGACGGAGTATGACCCCAAAAGAATACGAACTTGAACGTTTCTCCCTCGATACAGGCTAATTTTAACTCATCGAGATTATAAATCATGGCCTATCCTCCCTATTTTTCTGCTGCCTTTTGTTATTCCTATTATGTTAATAACATTATGATACTATCTAAAATATCAGAAAATCCGTTGAAGCGCAAGTTTCCATTGATGTGGCTGAATCCGTATTAGTTGAAACCGGCTATTTTATTTACCCAATCCTCCTACAAAAAAAGCGAGCCCCGATGGACCCGCTTCTCCTGGATGAAGCTATTCTCTGCTGCTAAACACAGGGTAGACCGTTTCCTTGCCATTCTGAACATAAACTGCGTGGATGGTACGCCCATTCCAATGCTGAAACGTTAAATATACCTCTTACCCTCGTCGGCATTGTGCCGAGTCCGTTCGATTTTCAAGCGAACCTTAGATTATCTCTTCTCGCTTTGCTCGATGACGTAGTCTACCAATTCGTCGAGCGGAACGGTCGCGAGGCCAATCGAGGTATCGGTACAGCCGTAGTAGATGTACAGAAGTCCATCCTTCACGACATTGGCCGTCGGGAACACCACGTTCGGAATGAACAAGCCGAACTTCTCATAATAAGTCTCCGGTTCCATGATGAAGCCTGGAGCGCGCGCGACGACTTGTTCCGGATGCTCCAGATTCAGCAACATCGCTCCGACCCGGTACACATGATCAAGCCCGACGCCGTGATACAGCGTCAGCCAGCCCTTATCCGTCCGAATGGGAGGCGTGGAACCGCCGATCTTCTTGTACTCCCATTCCCTCTCGGGTACCGCAACTAAAATAGGCTTGTCCCAATGGATGAGGTCATCCGAATAGGAGATCCATAACGCGGGCTTGTCCGTACCATATTCCGGCCCTATGTATTCTTCCGGACGTCGCAGCAGCGCGTAACGCCCTCCGATCTTCTCTGGGAACAGGATATTGTCGCGATCGTTAATTTCTAGCGGAGTCGTGTCGCACAGGAACTCCCACTGAATCAGATCCTTCGAGGTCGCGATGGAAGATCGAGTGAGCCAATGCTCCGGCTTGCCCCACCCGTCGGGATATTCGGGCTTGGAGCTGTTGGGGATGCCCACTCCTGTCGGATAGTAGCTCATGGAGCAGGGCCGAAGCGCATAATTCAAATAATAGGTATCCCCCATTTTGATCAGACGCGGATCTTGAATGCTGCCGTGAGGGAAACCGAACTGCTCCGGATGAATCACCGGTTTATCCAATACATGCCGGAAGTTCACGCCGTCATCGCTCTCTAACAGGCCGAAGTTGCATTGGAATGGATCCAGGCTGCCTGCTGCCCGTTCGATCATGAAGAACTTCCCGTTATCGAAGATAACCGCAGGATTAAATACGGTTGCCATTCGCCAGTCGTACAGGCCCGGTGTAACGATCGGGTTGTCTTTGCAGCGTTTGATTTGCATAAGTTGATAGCCTCTCTTCTTTACCAGATTCATGGATCAGGCATGGCCCTGCCTCTCGTCCTTGACCATGCTTATCAGGTGTTGGAGAATGCGGCTCTATTCCTTCACGGAGCCTATCATGATGCCATGCAGGAAGGAGAAGGAACGGATAAAGCGTTAACGAATATAGAAAGGCACAAGGCTGCCATTGAATAGTATACAGAAGACGAGCAGCCACTTAAATAGGAATGTAAGCATGAGACGGCTCCTCCGAAATCAAACCGGCAGCTTCACCACGAAGACGTAGGTAGCCCCCTCCAAGCGTAGACCTGCTGCCCCGCCCATTTGGGTTACAATCTCATATACAATCGCCAGGCCAAGGCCGGATCCTTCCGTGTCCCGCCCAATCCCAACACGCGTAACAAAACCAAAAAGAACCCTAAATCAGTTAGGGTTCTTGGGAGTAGGGATCGGTTATACACTCTTGTCTATACAAGCGGTAAGCCGTTTTTCAATATCGGCGGCAATGCTCATCAGCTCGTCGTTCTCTACAAACCCGATCAACGCCGTTGGTTTCGGCATGCCGATCTTGGTCGTACCGTTCTCTACATATACAGCGAGCTTGCATGGCAGGAAATAGCCAACCAGCACATTTTCCGACAGAACCCGCTTGGCCTCCACCGGGTTACAGACTTCTAGGATCTGATAAGGCATCTCGAATTCGACACCTTTCTCGTGCAGCTTCTCCTTCATATCCAACTGCCACAGAACACCGAATTTCTCCGTCTTCAAATTTTCCGTCAAGGCTTCAATGGCAAGCTCAGGCGTCTTCGTCGTCTCAACCGTATAATGGAACATGGACGATCTCTCCTTTGATCGATTACTTTCGGTGAACGGAACGGCATTTATTCTTTCCCTGTTTGAATGATTCCAACCGAATTATTACACAGATAATCAATCAACTTCCGGCAGGAGTTCCGTTTGGACAAGTCTGGATTATGTTACTAAAAACCCGCATTGGGCGCGGGCTCTTATGGACTATGTTCTTGTAATCCTAGAACCTTCTTGCCACTCGATGGTTAACGGGTTATGTGGGAAGGGCGCATAGTGTTTTACCGCTTCTTCGATAGCGGACACACCAGCCGTAATTATTCCCGCCAAACACAGTCTCCGGTTCAAAATCATAGTTCTCATCCAGAAAATCGGTAATTTCTATCCAAGCATCCGTTGCTTGATTCCCCATAAACTCATATATGTCACTTCTTGCCGGAATCACATTTTTGTCGAGCATTCTGTCAAATGCCATGATCTTCACCCTCTCGCCCATTATTTAGGGACGAACTTACTGCTTTTCTCGCCAGCGCTTCACTTTGGCAATCGTACCGCAGGATCTCCCTTCCGGACTAGAGGCCAGCATCGTACACCATATTTTCCCCTTGTTGCGGGTGGAATCATAGAATACCCATTGGCAGTCCGGGCAAGCCTTCATTCGATCCCAGATTCCTGCCGAGACCGCCCTCATGACCATGCCGATGATTCTTCCGCATAAGCTGTCCGTTGCCGAATAGTCCAGTTGGTTGTCACGGATGCACAAAGTAACTGGATACTCTTCCAGCCATTTGGCAAGAAACTCAAGATCTCCGCTGCCCAGATGAAGACGCAGCTCTTCGCGCAGCTTACGGACTTCCTCTATGTCCTCAACACGCAAATCCTTGGTAAAGTATTGGTTTGCGAAGCAGCGAACGTCATCCTTCGTTACCAAAGAATCGGCCGGAATTCGGGTTTGTTTGGGAATCCTCCATGTATTTAGAAACTGGCGCACGATTTCAAGGCTCTCCGGCGCTTCCTGGTTCGTTGCCGATCCCATGTAACCACCTACTTGTTTTTAATGGTTGCATCGCTTTTTCTTTTCGGATACGATTATACCATTAAACATGGTAACCACCAAATGTGATTTGGAGGTTACACAAGGGGTTGCTGCCATGAATCGCGTACAAACGATGCCCTCCCATGTGAAGATGCTGCTCGCCTCCATCTTCCTGTTAAACGCTTCAAAGTATTCCACCTTTTCTTTTCTGGCCGTATTTCTTGCGGAATCCGCTTCCTTTGCTCCATGGCAAGTCGGTACCATTTTAAGTACCTCTTTGATTCTGAGCAATGCCGCCCCGCTCCTTTTGGGTGCCTTCACCGAACGGATGGGCTATCGGCAAGCCGTTGCGTCGGGATGCCTGCTCGGAGCCATTGGATACTTCATCCTGATGGGCTCTGCCTCGTTTGCAGGGTTTGAAGCGGCTTCACTCTTCATTGGACTTGGTGCCGCTCTGTATGATCCTGCCGCACGTTCAGCCCTGGGGCAGTTGGAGGAGGGCCTGCGCCAGAAGGCCTTTACCCTGTATAATCAAGCCCTGAACGGCGGATTGATCTTGGGTGCTGGACTGGGCGGACTGCTTCTTGCCTATGTATCGGACATCCCGCCCTTTTATATGGGTGCCATCCTTACGCTCTTGCTTTTCTTGGTTTATGTCTTCGTCAGCGCTCCCTTCCCTCAACCAACCGGGGAAGCCGCTTCGATGGCTCCCAGCCTGCAAAGGGTGCTTCGCAACCGCAAGTTCCTGATTTTCTGCCTCATTCTTACTTTTTTCTGGATTCTGTTTGCTCAATTGACCGTTGCCTTTCCGCTCTACCTGTATCAAATTACGGAAAATAATCGTTGGAGCAGCCTGATCCTTCTTGGAAATGGTGCGTTTGGATTTCTTCTGATGTTCTTCATTCGCCCGGTCTTTGATAAGTTCCGTTCGGTCCGTCTGATCCAAGTCGGCCTTTTCCTCCTGGCGCTCGGCCTAGGATGTGCTTTCCTGTTCCCCTCTATCCTTTGGGTGATCGTCTGTGTATTGATTTTTACCGCGGGTGAGACGATCGCCCTGCCGAGTATGGATTTAGCCGTTGCGGAGTTTAGTCGCACCCAAGACACGGCGGTTTACTTCGGAATGTTAACCCTGTTCAATGCTTTGGGAGGCACGATGGGCAATTATCTGGGAACCTGGGCGCTCAAGCATTTTCCGAATTCCTTGTGGCCTTGGGTCATCTTTGGACTCACGGGCGGAATCGGGATTCTGGCATTGTCTTGGCGTCCCTTAACCGACCATCCGGATCTAGCACAGCAAAAAAGCCGCTAGATTAGCGGCTGTGAATGAGAACGTCCTGGTTGTTCAAGAAAGGATTCTAGCGTCTGCACCCTTGATTAAAGCACTCTGTCCTGTTGAATTGGTTTACAGGCGAGAAAACCGTGCCATCCTTCAGCGCGTAGAGCTGCCGGAACCCCCGCTTATGCAAGAGGCGAGCGGCCTTATGGCTCTGATAGCGGCTTTCGGACAGAATGACGACGGGGTTATCCGGAGAAAGCTCCTTTTGCCACACATAAGGCAACCGACCGAGGGATAGGTTGATCGACCCGGGAACGTGCCCCTGCTGATAATCCAAGGAGTCCCGGACATCGAGCAGCTTCAGGCTTGATTCGTTTTGGAGGGCTTCCTCCCATTCCTGGGCATCGACATAGCGGAGAGAAGATACCGGCCACAGTTCACGCAGAACCCACAGGCCTATGGCTCCGATTAAGACGTATAGGAAGATCATCGCACAAGTTTGTCCTTCCATTCGTTCAAGCCACCGGTCATGTTCACGACGTCGAATCCCTTCTCGCTGAGCAATTCACAGGCGAGACCGCTGCGATTGCCGCTTCGGCACATCACAATCGTCTCTTGGGCAGGATTCAGTTCGTTCAGGCGCTGGGAGAGCTGCCCGAGGGGAATGTGCTTTGCTCCTTTAATATGACCGGCTGCCCATTCCTCCGGTTCACGAACATCCAGCAGGCTCAGTTTCTCGCCATGCTTTATCTTGGCTGCGACCTCTTGAGGGGTTATTGCTTTCGGAATTTTGAATGCCATTTGATTGATCCTCCTCATCCGTATAGATTAACGGAAGAGCTTCACCGGCTTTTCACCAACAGCTCAACCGCTTCTTGTACCATTTTTTTCGTATCCTTGTTGCCGGCTTCCTGCTCGGTTAAAATACATTGCTGAAGGTTCTCCGCCACAATTTGGGCAAGGGCTCGGTCAGAAGCATTGCGGACAGCGGAAAGCTGGGCAACGACTTCCTTACAAGGCTTCCCTTCTTCCATTAACCGCAATACACCGCGAATCTGACCCTCTATTCTCCGTAACCGCGTTTTAATTTCATCTGGATAATGGTATTCCATTGCTTCTTTTCCCCTCTCTAATATACCGGTATAGGTATAGTATAGAGCAAAAAAATGAAACTTACACCCCTTTTATGGAATAGCCATCAGGTAGCCTTACAGGATGGTCGACCAAACTTTGATGGCGGTAAGAGCAATCAGAACCACCAAGGCGTACCGCAGCGCTTTAACATCCATCTTGGCACTGACTTTTGATCCTAACGGGGCGCCGATCAAACTGCCGATAACGGTAAAGACGGTCGGCCATAGCGGAATATCGCCGCCGGTAATCTTGCCGAGGACGCCGCCCACGGCCGAAATAAAAACAATGGCCAGGGAAGAGGCGATCGTTGTCCGAGTGGGGATTTTAAGAACGGTTAGCATGATGGGTATTAAAATGAACGCTCCGCCCGCTCCAACGATTCCGGACACAATGCCAACCAAGAAGGCAGACACCGCCGCGATCACTCGATTGAAGGAAAGCTCCGCTTTGGGCTCCTCGGCCCCCTTGCGGGGAAGGAGCATGAGAACCACGGCCAACACAGCAAGAATACCATAAATGAGATTGATGATCTCTCCGTCCAGAAAACCCGATAGGAATCCTCCAATTAGGCTACCGACTAAAATACTGCTGCCCATATAGAGAACCAGCGGCTTGTTGACTACGGACGGTTCACTTTTGCTTTTTTTTCGAAACGCCAGAACACCGGCGAGTGAAGCAAAAAAGACCTGGAACATACTGATCGAAGAAACCTCATGTGCCGAAAAGTGAGCCGCACCAAACAGGGAAGGCACATACAAGAGCAAAGGATAATTGATAATGGCTCCGCCTATGCCCAACAAACCGGAGAAAAAAGAACCGACTAAGCCCAGAACCATCATGATGAGATAGAGCAACAAATCCACAGGGATCCTCCCCTATTTTTTCTTTCGGCTTATTTATCGTGAACGGCACAGCGATTTGGACCAATCTCCATCTCACGCTGCTCTTCTTCCGTTGGGGCAAGCTTCCCCATGTTGGTTTGACGGATGTTCTGATAGGCGTTTGGCTGCGGCGGCAGGTTTTCAGTGACCGTACGCCGGAAAACATCCTCTTCCTGAATGTTGAGGCCCGGATTTGTTCTATAGAGATCGGACAGTTTCGCCATCACCCGTCCATCCTCGCCGAGTTCCGTCACTTTGCCGAAATGAGCCGGCAGTACAATCAGATCCTGGGAAAGATCTTTATACCGGTTATAGAGCGTGTTGCGCAAGTCGCCTACCCAGTCTTCCGCCTTCCCGGCCAGGTCGGGACGGCCGATGGATTCAATAAAGAGAATATCTCCCGTCAGCAGGTACAAATCGTCAATAATGAACGATGTACTGCCGATGGTATGACCCGGCGAATAGACCGGCTGAATCCGGATCGTCGTGTCGCCTACGGCGATATTCCGTCCTTCTTCAAGCTTTTCGTAAGCGAAGGTTACTTCCGTTGCATCTTTTGGAGGCAACCAATAGGTGGCTCCCGTCTGTTCCGCCAGCTTGCGTCCTCCGGAAATATGATCGGCATGCAGGTGAGTATCCAGGGTGTGCTTAATTTGAGCTCCCTGCTCCTTCGCAAATTGCTCGAAGACCTCCGTCATTCGAAGCGAGTCAATTACCGCGGCTTCGCCGTTTGAAATCACCATGTAGGATAAGCAGCCTTTTCCGATCCGGATGAATTGATATAGAGCACCGCCGTTCAGTTCACCAATTTTTACCGGTTCCAAATACTCGCTCCAGGACTTCATTCCACCCAACAGGTAGAACACGTTGCTTCGGCCCGCCTCTGCGATTTGCTCTGCGACGAACTTGGAGGAGCCTTCTTTGGCGCAGACGACAAGCAGCTTCTTCCCTTCCGGAATCTGTTCGAGGGCGGCATCTACACCGTCCAGCAGGTCGAAATAAGGAATATTGATGATTTCAATACTCTCTCCTTCGACTTTCCAATCGTTAAAGTCGGTTTCATTCCGGACGTCCAGAATGAACAACTCTTCTTTTGACAGGACGATTCGGGTAAGTTCTTTAGCCGTCATAGCCTTTAGTTCTGTTTTGGCCTCCACTCGCGTTTCCCCCTTTTCTCTAAAATGTTAAGGTGACGTTCGCATCCTTGGCGAAATCCAAGAAGGTGACGGCTCCGCCCACTTCAATACCTTCAATAAAGTCCTCTTTGGTCAGGTTCATCACGTCCATCGTCATCTGACAGGCAATGATTTTGACACCGAGTTCCTGAGCCATTTGTACCAGCTGAGGGATGGAAGGAATATTCGCTTGCTTAAACCCTTCCGCAAAATGTTCGGCACCGGCTGGAAGCGGAAGCTGATGATGGGCCTCTTTATGAATCAGATTCAAGCCTTCAAAGGTAAAGAAAATCGCCACTTCCGCATCGGTTGCCGCCGAAGCCGTTGCGATATTAAATACCTTATAAGCGTCAAACATTCCACCATGGCTTGCAATCATAGCGACTTTCGTGCTCAATTTTGACAACCTCCAGTTATTGGATTAATTATGGTTTTCGGTAGGTCCGGTCCAATTCGCCATTCCTTGTTCAACATTCTTTATCTTGGAGAAACCTTTTTCAGCTAACAACTGACAGGCTAAGTCACTCCGGCTGCCGGTGCGGCAGATCACATAAATCTCATCCTCGGGATTCAATTCATGAAGCCGTTCTTCCAACTCTCCAAGCGGGATGGACCTTGCTCCGGAAATTCGGTTAAAGGCGTACTCGGCCGGTTCCCGTACATCGAGGAGCGTAAACTTATCGTTCCCCGTTAATTTTTTTTCCAGCTCTTCATTGGATATGACATGCGGATGCTTCTTGTCTTCCTTGACCTCTTCCGGAATGGATTTCCGAATGTAATGCTTCAGCACATCGCCTTCTTCGACTGTCCCCAAGTAGTGGTGGCCTGTATTTTTGGCCCAACCCTGCATATCTGCAAGCGAGCCTTTATCCGTAGCCTGAACTTCAATGACCTGACCCGCTTCAAGTTGGTCGATCGCCTTCTTCGTTTTTACGATCGGCATGGGACAAGCCAATCCTTTGCAATCCAATGTCTGATTTGCTTTAATGTCCGGCAATGCTAAGTCCTCCTTCAATGGTTTTTCCTTGGCTTCCTCGGGCGAAGGTAGTGTTTCCCTCTCCTTCGAACCTTAATCCCTAGTCGGTTCGGAGGAAGTATGACATTTATCACATACCAATACCCCTATGGGTATAATAGTGTGTGGGTTGGTTTTTGTCAACTCGTTCAGGAGAGGAACGATTCTTCCCGCCATTTGCCGCATCGGTTTAAATCATCAGCTTCCTTTGTTGGCCGTAAGAAACGCGTCCTTCATGGTGGCAAAATCGATGGCGCCCTGGAACTTGTTAAGGATGATTCCACTGGGATCGACCACTAAGGTCGTGGGATAAGCCGTGATTTGATAGCGGTCGCTGACTTTTCCGTCTTTGTCATAAAGGATCGGGAACGTCAACGCATTGTCGCTGACGAAGGCTTGGACCTCGGACAGATTTTTTTCCGTATGGGTTAAGTTGATGCCGAGAATGACAGTATCTTGGTCATTATACTTCCTGTAAAACTCCTCCATGTGGGGCATCTCGATCCGGCAAGGGGGACACCACGTGGCCCAAAAATTCACTAAGACGGTCTTGCCGGAGTAATCCGAAAGACGTATGGTTTTGCCGTTCAGGTCAGTGAGCTGGAAGTCCGGAGCCCGCTTGCCTTTAGTAACGCCCTCCTCTGCCAAAGTGCCGGTTGCCGTGGAGTCTGAAGCGACGGAGTGCGTGCCATCGGCCTTTTTCAGGTAGTCAAACGCTCCCCACAAGATAAGCGTGAGCAGAGCCACGATGGCAATCCCATTCTTTTTCATCGGTTGTTCGTCTCCTAATTCGTGATCATGGTAAAACGGGACAGCCACGCACTGATTTTTTGAAGTTGCCCCGTGTACAGAAGGACCCCCATTCCGATGAGGATCCACCCATTGATAGTGGACAGAAGGGGCAGCAGCCGGTTGATCCGTCTCATATATCCGAGCGAATGGGTAATCAGAAACGAGATGAGGAGAAACGGAATACCGAGGCCCAGAGAATACACCAGCAACAGCCCCATGCCGCTGAATAGGGTATCCGCCGAACCGGCCAGCATCAGAATAGAGGAAAGGGCAAGGCCGACACAAGGCGTCCATCCTGCTCCGAAGGCCACACCCATCAAGAAGGAATCCACGCTTCCCTTCCCGGTTAATCCTTTTCCCTGCCAGCGGATTTCCTTCATGAGCAACTTCAAGTTCAGAAGACCTGCCATCTGCAGACCAAACACAACGATTAAGAGCCCGCCAAGCTTCTCGATCAGAGGACGCCATTGAACGAGAAACTGGCCGATCAACGTGGCGGAAGCCCCCATCAAAACAAAAATAGCGCTGAATCCCAAAATAAAACGGATTGAACGCAACAGAAGCAGCCGTTTATCCGCCTCTATCCTTCCTCCCTTTACCGTAGAACCGGTCATCTGAGAGACATAGGCCGGAATCAGCGGGAACACGCACGGCGAGAGAAAGGACAGCATTCCCGCCGCAAAAGCGGCGAACCAAGTTACGTCAGGCATCCTTTTCCTCCTCAGGGCGATAGCGGTTAGCGGGTCTTCTCCTCTCCCGCTCGGTTAAGAAGCTGTCCAGCAGCACGAATCCAATCGCAATCAGCGCGAAGAGGATCTGATGAACCGATAGTCCTGCCAGGGAAACTTCCCGGTAAGGGTGAAGATATTCCAACAGAACAGAACCGATAAAGTACCATATTCCCACGTTTAGGAATGATCGGAGAGGAGCGTCGAATCGATGCCAGGCCCAACCGGCGAGGGTGGCAAACAACAGCAACCCAATCGGACGGCTCATCCCCGCTGTTCCTTCTATCCCCCACAAGATGGCCGCTTCTGCCAGGCGGTAAGACAAATAGGCGATCGAGCCTCCCTTGATCAGCGGCTTCATCAACGTCGGGTTGTGTTTCAGCTGTCTCCCGATATACCCGGACGCGACGACGAGAGCAAGCCAGATTCCCCTTTTTCCACCTGTGAAATACAGAAGGGAAAGGGGATGTGCAAGGGTATCAAGAGGGTTGAACAGCAGCATGCTAAATTTCCAGACGAGCAATCCAAGTAGCATCGAGTTTACCAGGAGATCTGCCGTTTCGGCATGCCCTTCCCTTCCCCGAAGCCGCAAGCGGAGAATCAGATAGCCAAAGGCAGCGGCCAAAAAGAACACAACCAGATCGGACCTCATCCGCAAAGGTCCAAGAGCGATGGTGCTCATGTCCATCCTCCTTCCAGTAAAAAAGAAAGCAGGGTACCGGGATGGGACTCTGCTTGATCGGTGTTTAGGATTTGGTTTTCTTGCCGGACCAGGCGGAGATGCCGCCAACAAGATGGGTCACATCCGGGTAACCGCTGTTCAGCAGCTGCTTTGCCGCCTGCTTGCTTCGCATTCCGCTTTGACAGTACAAAAAGAGGGGTTTGTCCCGGGGAATTTCGTTGAACCGTCCCGAAAGCTGGGAAAGGGGAACATTGGTCGCCCCGGGGATATGCCCCTGCTTGAATTCATGGGGCTCCCGCACGTCCAAAAGCCGTTTGTCGCGGTTCTCGTCCATTTTTTTTCGAAAATCCTGTTCGCCTAACGAGTGCAGTCCTTTGACGGGAGCAGCTTGTTTATACAACATCCAGGCCAAAAACGCGACCAGGACAATGATGATTACGGTAGTCGTGCTCATGGTTCCTCTGCCTTCCCTCCTGTAGGGGTATCAATTATAGATGCTTTTCAACGACTTGCTTCAGATAGCTGCCCGGTCGCAAACCGACAACCGTTTCTACGTCGTGGCCGCCTTTAAACAGCTTAAGGGTGGGGATGCCTTGGATTTTGTAAATCGACGGCACCGTGGAATTTTCATCTACGTTGATTTTCGCGATCGTCACCTTGTCCCCCATCTCCTTGTCCAGGCGTTCAAGCTCCGGAGCGATCATCCGGCAGGGACCGCACCAGGGAGCCCAGAAGTCCACCAGCACAGGTTTAGTTGCACGAAGAACCTCCTGTTCGAAGGTCCGGTCGGTTACATGGACAATAGCCATCTCTTTTCCCTCCAGTATCGGACTATATACCCTAAGGGGTATATGTATATACTATCCTTTTGTCTCCGATGTGTCAACACCCCGAAGCTACCGCCTTTGTCGGGTCTCCGGTTCACTTATCCTCACTGTCGATAAGAAAAAGAAGTCATAGCCACTTACTGTGGTTATGACTTCCAGCTCTGCTGCTGTTTAGGATTCCCCGCCCCTTGCTCTTCATCCCCGCGGACCCGTCGGCAATCCTTCTCTTGCCGTAATAAGCGGTTATTTCCCTCGAAATGGCTTATAGAAGGCGCGAACCTCCCGGGCGAAAAGCTCAGGCTCCTCCATGGCCGTAAAATGACCGCCGCGAGGAAGCTGGGTCCAGCGAGTGATATTGAACTTCCGCATCGCCCAATCTTTTGGCGGCAACAGGATATCAGCCGAGAACAAGGCAAGTCCGGTTGGTACTTGGATATAGCCTAAGGGCGGCAGCGAATGGGAATTTTCGTAATACAGATGTGCCGCCGTTCCTACCGTATTCGTCAGCCAATAGATCATGATATGGGTCAAGAGCTCGTCTTCGGTAAATCTTCGCTGAAGGTCGCCGCCGCAATCGCTCCAAGCACGGAATTTTTCCAGAAGCCAACCCGCTAATCCGACGGGTGAATCCGATAGTCCATACGACAGGGACTGGGGCCGCGTCGATTGGATCGACATGTACCCGCCTTCTTGGGAAATCCATTCCGCTGCTTTCTCCTTATAGCGACGCTCTTCTTCGGACAGCTTCTCCGGCTCCCGATGCGCTAGAAGGTCTCTGAGGATGCCAATATCCGTCAAGTGGATTCCATATACTAGCTCCGGGTGATGATAGGCCAGATACCGGGTGATTCCCGAGCCCAAATCTCCGCCGGCTGCGGCAAATTTATCGTAGCCTAATTCTCTGGTCATTAAGGTTGCCCACTTCTCGGAGACCTGAGCGTTGTTGACGCCGGGATGATCCGGACTGCCGGAGAACCCCATTCCGGGTATGGAAGGAACAATGACATCGAAGGAATCCTCCGGGTCGCCGCCGTAGCTCGCCGGGTCTGTCAGGAGGGGAATGACCTTCTGGTACCTCAGGTAACTGTCCGGCCATCCATGAGTCAGAATAAGCGGCATCGGATGGGGCCCCTTGCCGCGTTCATGAACAAAATGCACATCCCGTCCATCGATGCTGCAGCGAAACTGAGAGAAACGGTTCAGCTTGGCTTCCTGCTCGCGCCAATCGTACCGGTCCCGCCAATACGAAACCAGGGATTTTAAGTAAGTCAAATCCGTTCCCCGCTCCCAGCCCGAGCTTACGGGTTGCTCCGGCCAGCGGGTATGCTGGAGTCTTCTTTTTAAATCATCCAGGACTTCGTCCGCAATGCGAATATGAAACCGTTCGACGGCCATAACGTCCTTCCTCCCTATGGTTGGTCTACGACCCATGATAGCCCTTGACCGCAAGGAGTACAATGCGGTTCGCTTACCGGTTACTTCATTTTCCCGCCGAAGACCTTGAGTTTCACTCGTCTATTCCTTTCCGGCGGTAAGCTGCTGCGCCGCTAATGCGATAAACATGAAATGCGAAGAGCCGCCTCCGAGCACATATTCCACCTGCTGCCACAAGTAAGGAAACTCCAGCAGCTCCGGGAAATCGGGATGGATCAGCGCTGTGCCCGAAATGACGCCGCCGGGAATATACGACCAGTCGGCCCGATTGAGTCCATACCCGACCGTTGCCGATTTGGCGCCAACGCCGGATGCAAACGACATCGTATTGGAGCCAGGATGACAGCCCAGGACAAAGTTCAGCGCATGGAATATCAGCTCGGAATCGAACAGATCGGGATAAGCCCGATGCAGGAAATAGTACTCGTATGCCAGTCGCTGGATTCCCCAACCCGCGCCCCAGATATGCGGCCGATATGGAATTCCGTACGGCGTCTCGGCACTGAGCCGCGCAATTTGTTCTTTCAATGCCGGCAGGGCAGTGCGAATCGTTTGGGTGAAAGCAGGGTCGCCCATCCTGGCTTCGGCTCGGGCGATAAACCAGCCTGCCTTGTCCATCGACTTGGCGATAAAATCCGCTTCCGAGCGTAAATAGTCGCTGTATTCCGATTCGCCGGTGGTCAGGAACAATTCGGTTGCGGCATGGAGCTTGGCCATTCGAGCCTTGCCTGTCCCATCCGTAGCCTTGAACAGCTCACAGGCCGCCGCTAAGGACTCATCGCTTAAGGCGGGGTTGAAGTCTTTCAAAGCGCGGGAAGCGGCTGCCAGGTGAGCGGCGGTCGTCAGTTCGCGCGCAGGATTCTCTTCGGTAAACACCCAACGGCCCGGTGTCATGCTCGCGCTGTCGCCGAGGTGTACATACTGCCGAAGGTCGCTTTCGATAATTCCCCGATAGAGCCGACCCAATGCGCGATAGCCCGCTACGACGGACAGAACGCCGTGCTCGATCTGCTGCAAGATGTCGTTCTTGCCATCGGGTTGGTGGATTTCGACGATTTGGTTGTCTTGGTCGATGGTCGTGGCATCGTAGTGAACCTGGAAGGCTTCGTACGCCAGGGCCAGGGTATAGAATTCGGCCGACTGGGACTCCACTCGAAGGTCAAAATCCCCGGCATCGTGCCAGCCGCCCACATTCAGCCCCGGAACAAAGTCGCCCGGATCGTACTTGGTTAAAGTAGAAGGACCTTGAGTATACCCGTCAAAGTGATTGAGATTGAGCGGAGCCATCCGGGCGTCCTCTTCATGGCAATGGCCGTGCCATACCCGGTATTTCTCGCTCACCCGCATGTGGCACATCTGGACAGGAAGGAAATATTCCAGCACGGGCTGCCAGACGCCCCGGTCGTACACATCGCGGGCGATCCGGAAAATCGCCGATGCGGACGAACCGTACTGAACCCGGTATAACCCTTCTTCCCGGATATCGGTAAAGTCGAATTTCAAGTAGCGATAGCGGAGGAAGGGGCCCCACTCTTGTCCTTCGGACGAGAAAACCGGGTTCTCGCCTTCCTCGGTGATTCGGAACAGAACGGGGGTCTCGCGCTCGCTATCCCGCGGGTCGAGTTCAATGATCGCCGTCTTCGTTTGGCTCGGATGGTAGCCCACCTGCGAGGTTTGCACGACGGCCGGATAGATCCAGTCCTCGACGACATGGGGAGTAATCACCCATTGAATCGCCTGCCGGGTGGCACCGGCGGGGACTTCGCTGCTGAGCACAAACCAGCCGTTGTTGTGGTTCAGGCGTCCGTCGTGTAACTTCAGCTCCGTTCCCTTGCTTTCAACGGTAAAGCGATTATAGGGATCGTCGGGCCGCACGGTAAACCGTCTGCCCACGGCGTACGGTTCGGCAATGAGGTCATCGGCGATGATTGGATTGTATCCCTTGTGGTCGCCCGATAAGAGCTTAGGGTCCGCCTGGGCATCGGGTTCGCGGAAATTCCCGATCTGCGAATAGTTGGTCGGCTGCGATAGAACGGGGCCGTTCGGCTGCTGCGGGAAAAACCCTTGCCGGTAATCCATGATCCACGGCTTTCCGACCAGCGCGCCGGGGAACAGTTCCAGGTTGAAGCAGAGCTTGCCGACATAGTTATCCGGTATCGGCCGATCCAGGTCCACCGTAACGATGACCGACTCGCCTTCCCCTTGGACGATAACCTGATAGTTGAATTGAAAATCCGGATAGATCATCGGATTAAAGCCCTTTAAATGCCTCGATGTATCCGGAAAACCAAGCGTTGTGGTAATCGTATTCGCCGTTTCATCCAGTTCGCGCTTCCCTTGCTTGGGCACCGGCTGCCATTGTCCGGGCGTCTGTTCAAACCGGATATCGCCGTTGGTCGCGACGCGATTGCCGTGCATGAGGATGCTGACGCCGGATTGATGCCCTTCCGGATAAATGTCGTCGAAGGCCATCACATTCACGCCCAGGCTTTCAAAATAGCCTTTTGCTTGATTTAACTTGAATCCCGGTTTATCCGAGGAATTGGAACCGCTTCCCTGACTCATCCTGCTGCCTCCTTAGGTGAATTCCTGATATTGATGATAATATAGTAACCAAACCTCACTGCAAAGAAAAATTAATCGGATAAAGCCCAAAAGAAAAAAGCCGCATAGTCTGCGACTTTACAGATGAGCTTCTCCCCAATCGTGAGGCCAACCAGCAGGAGGGAGAAAACACATCCCCGTTCTCCCTCTCCTGCTTCCTCCCCGTTTTACTGCTCTTTTCCCCGGCCAAGCAGCCCGCTGAGCGCCTCCGTTACGTTCATGCCGGTAAGCGTCTGGGTCAGCTCGGGAACCTGGGCCATGATTTTGGCGATGTCGCCGGTAATTTTGTTCACGCCCGAAGTAGTTCCATCCTGCGACACGACGGTAATCTTATCGACCTTGGCCAGCGGGGAAGCGATTTTCTCAGCCAGCTCCGGCAGGATCTTGAGGAATTCCACGGTCAGCGCGGCTTGTGTGAACTGCTTGTAGGCTTCGGCCTTCTTCTCGAGCGCCACCGCTTCCGCTGCACCGGCCAGTTGAACGATCTCCGCATTGGCCTTCCCCTTCGCCAGCTCGGCTTCCGCCGTAGCGAGTCCGCGTTTGGTCGTCGCGGCGGCCTCGGCTTCCGCCTCCAGAATTTGCCGCTGCTTGGCGGCCTCCGCTCTCATAATGGTCGCCTGGTTTTCTGCCTGGGCAGGCTTGATGACCGTGGCCTCCAGCTCCTTCTGCCTCAGCTCGACCTCGATTTCACGGACGTTCCGGTTGGCCTCGGATTCCATCTGCTTGATCTTGACCTGCTCGGTTACCAGCGATTGCTTGATCTTGTTCTGCTGCAGCTCATACGCAAGGTCCGCCTGCGCTTTCTTGACCTCCGTCTCCAGCTTAAAGTCCGCCTGCTTGATGTTCAGCTCCTTCTCGAACAGCGATTCCTTGGCGCGGGCAGCGGTTTCGGCTTCGATGGTCGCCTGATGCGCATTGGCTTGAGCGATGGAGGATTCCTTCTCCGCCTCGGCCTGCTTGATCCGGATGTCGCGTTCCGCTTCTGCCTTGGCAATGCTGGCATCGCGGCGGATGCGCTCAATTTCCGGCACCCCCATATTGTCGATATATCCTTTGTCGTCGGTAATTTTCTTGATGGTGAAGCTGACCACCTCAAGCCCCATCTTGTCGAGGTCCTCCGAGCAGGTCTCCCGCATCTTGCTGTTGATTTCGTCGGGCGTCTTCAAGATCGCTTCGACGGACAATTGCCCGATCAAACCACGCAGGTGGCCCTCCACCGAATGCAGGATGATCGTCTCGCGGTCCTCCTCCGGCCGGTCGATAAACTGCTCGCTCGCGGTCAGAATGGCGGTGGGATCGCTTTTGATCTTAATCTGTGCCACCGCCTCCAGGTTAAGCTTGATCCCTTGCCGGGAGAACATCGCCTGCGCCGGGATGACATCGAAGCTCATCAGCATCATGGAGATCGTCTTGTTGTTCTGGAAGCCGGGAATGACGAACGTCCCGCCGCCCTGCACCACCCGTTTCCCGCCGAGGCCATACACGATCATCGCCTGATTGGGCGGAACCTTCTTATAAGCGTTCACGATGCTGAATAAGGCCAGCAGGACAACCACAACAATGGCTGCGATGGAGTACAGAATAACCATTCGCTACGACACTTCCTGTTCGTTTAGATTCGGTCGATGTCCCTCTCGAAGAGGGTTACGGCCGCCATGCCTTTGTCCACCCGCAAGATAATCACCTTGTCCCCCTTGGCGAGCTGCTGGCCGGGCTCGGCCCGCACTCCCATGGAACGCATCGTTCCATGCAGAACATATTTCATTTCGCCGACCGACCCGTCCGCCGCCGCAATGCTGATGTACCCGAGGTGACCGGTTGGATCATACTCCAGTTCATTCATGCTGTTGTCGTATCGCCGCATCAACCGGGCCAGCACCGCATACAGGAGACAGCCGAGCAGCAAAGCGACCGCCGTGCAGCTTAACAGTACCGAAGGCATGCTCATGGAACTGAACCGGGTGAGCGCATAACCCGTGCCGCCCCAAACCGTGACAAACACCATTAGAGGGAGGATGGGCACGAAGCCCGGACCGCCGGCATCTCCGCCGCCCGCGTGCAGATGTCCGGCCAAGCCATGGCCGTGAAACCCGCCGCTGAGCAGAAGCAGCAACCCTACCCAGAAGCATACGATAAATACGGGAACGATAATGAATCTCTCCTTTCCAGCAATTGGGGTACAGCAAAAAGACCACAGCAGCGGCAGGGCTCTCCGTGGTCGGTTACACGATCATGGGCGCTCATCCTCTCTCATCGAGGCTTACGGGGTTGTTGTCTGAATCTTACGCCGGTTACCGTTTCTTGTAAAATTCGGCGTATGGAATAAGGAACCATAAAAAAGCGCCCGCCTTGAATGAAAACGCATTCTTTGCCTTCTCTCTTAAGCAATTGATTGTTTTTCTGCTTAATGCTCGGTTTTTCGCATGCGGTCGGCAGCAGCCGAGTCCCTTCACAGAGTGTGGATACTGGCTCTGAATTTCGTAAGGTGAAGATATTCTTGGATTGCCCAGGCTTGGAACTCCACATACATCCGATCGACCGCTTCGTCTGCCGAAATCCATACCAGTTCATGGTCCTCTTCAATCTTCAAAGCATTCGTCCCCGTTATCTTGGCCGCGTAAAAATGTCCAATTAATCGTAGAGGCTCCTTATTCTTAAATGAAATTGCATACTGGGAAGCTTTACCGATATAATCTCTGACTTCAATGTGGCATCCCAGCTCCTCCGCACACTCTCTTCGGAGGCAATCGTAATGGGTTTCTTCTCCTTCCAGTCCGCCTCCGGGTAAAAACACGCGTTCTCTCGTCGTGATAACAGCTACTTTCCCTTCTGTTTCAATAACTGCATATACTCCCGGTCGATCCCGATAGCTAACCCCTGCCGCTTTCTCTCCAAAGACTAACTCTTGATTAGTGGTCATGATTTTACTCCTTATCAATCGCTTTACGTATGCATTCGCTAATTTTGTGAAGAATCCTTTTTTATCCATAAACGCTTGCGACTCCGATAAAATAGAAAATTGACACTTGATCCTAACGGCCAAAGGAGGTATAGTCATTTTACATTGACATTACCGCAGGTCTAAAAAAGGAGGAGCCATGTCACCTCGTACCAAGGAACAGAACGACGCGATCCGGGAAACGCGGATGAACCAAATTATGCAAGCGGCGGCAGAGGTCTATTTGGAGAAGGGCATTCAACTGGAAATTCGGGATGTTGCCGTCCAGGCGGAGCTGGGCTACGGAACGGTATATCATTATTACAAAAACAAGCACATGCTTCTGGAGGATTTGCTGTGGGAGGCGCTGGACCGGACGGAGTCGGCGGTAAGACCGGCTTTAACGGAGGACGGAGATCGTTTGCTTCAAGCGAAGTCGTTCTCCCGGCTGCTCCTGCAGAGGTGTATCGAGGACCCTTCCGTCTTTATTCTGCTTAAGACAGTTGCGGATAATTTTCACCACTTCCCGGGAAACCGCTTCGGCAAGCTGTTTGCCGAATTTCAGGAACGGATCTATCTGCCGTTTGTGGAGCGAATCCGGGAAGGAACCGGGTCTCCCACCCCGGAGAAGACGGCCAACCTGCTGTTTGGCTCGCTGGTCGGCTGTGTGGCTTTGAACATTCACCACCATATGCAAAGCGAGATGGATGCGGATGGGATCGTCGCCATGATCTTTTCGGGCATTCCGGCAAAGGAGCGATAAAGGCATGGTTACTCTGAAATCGAAGGCCGAAATAAAGGAAATGCGAAAAGCCGGCCAAATTGTCGCGGCGTTTCATCGAGGGGTCGCCGATCTGATCCGGCCCGGCCTCACGACGCTCGACATTGAGGCGTTCGCGGTGCGGTTCCTGAAGGAAAATGGCGCCAGGGCGTATACCATGGGCTACAACGGTTATCCGTTTGCGACCTGTGCGTCCGTCAACGATGTGATCGCGCATGGATTTCCCAACCGCAAACCGCTCAAGGAAGGCGACATCGTCAAAATCGACATCGTCGCGGAGAAGGATGGCTGGATCGGCGATTCCGCCTGGTGTTACGCGGTCGGCAAGGTTTCGGAAGAAGCCCGCCGCTTGATGCAGGTTACGAAGGAATGCTTGTACCGGGGGATCGAGAAAGCCGTCGTCGGCAACCGGATTGGCGATGTGATGCACGCGGTTCAAAGCCATGCCGAGCAAAGCGGATACTCGGTGGTGCGCGATCTGCTCGGACACGGCGTGGGAAGAGAGCTGCATGAGGAGCCGAACTATATGCATATCGGGACTCCGGGCAAAGGGTTCCGCTTGAAGGAAGGGATGGTTTTTACGATCGAGCCGATGCTGAATGCCGGAAAGCCGTTCATGACGGTGGATGCCGACGGCTGGACCGCCCGGACGGCCGACGGCTCCCTTTCCGCCCAGTACGAGCATACGATTGCCCTTACGGCGGATGGCCCGATGATATTGACTGCCCAATAAGACCAAAAAACCGCGGTTTTCCGCGGTTTTTTTAACGGCCGGGTTTTTGCCGCCCCGTATTTGCCTTTGTTATTGCAGTTGTTGAGGACCTTCGCCACGATGGGGTTCCTTTTGAACCTCTGAAAAAAGAGATGGAGCCTCCCTTGGGGGTTGAGGCAAATACGTTTTCAGCATAAGCTCCATGTCTCTTTTGGTGATGGGCTTGGCATCGGGGAACAGCTCATAACCAAGCTCGCCGTTGTTTTCAATCGTACCGGACTTCACATCTTCTATATGCGAGATCCCTGCCATTCGAAGCCGTTTTTCGAGGTCATCGACCGATATTCGAAGCTTGCGCAAATTAGCCATTTCCAATTTACCTTCCTGAATGACGGGCACGCTCTCTCCATTTAAGATGGCTTCGATCCGCTTTGAGCGAAGCGTCATCCATTCAATCAGGATGAGGATTAAAATGAAGGTTCCCAGGACCCCGATCGTATTCGCCATTCCCTTGCCGCTTACCTCCGAACCGAGCACGGTACCGGTGGCCAGTAAGATCATGATCTGCGGTATGGTCATTTGGGATATGGATTTACGGCCTGCTATTCTTAAAAAAAACGTTCCGATACAAGCCAGCAGAATCGTATTCCCGATGATGATCCCCATGGTGATCCCCTCCCTTCCGGCAATGATTAAAGCATTCCCGATATTCCTTCGGAAAATCAAATTCAAGACTCGGCGTTCGGCCCCCTTCCTTAGGCGGTCAAAATCCGGGCCGGGCCAAAGAATTCATAGTGAATTCTCTCCTCGGAAATGCCCCACTCCGATGAAGGCCTGAGCGATGAGCCTATAGGCTTCGGTCCACGCCTGGAGCAGGATCGCTTCCAGGTTGTCAATATGGTCAGCGGCGGCATAGACGGCATTCGCGAGAGCGGCCTGCTGCCTCCCTTGTTTTTGATTAGCGTGATTAAAGATATTCAGCAGCTCCTAATGGGCGGCGAACAATCTCTCATAGAAATGCTTCGTAATGGCGGTTCCGTGCGTGCCCAAGACGGGAACGATGGATTTGACGATGCGAATGGTTTCAGCAGACAACTTGGGGCCGTTCACTCTTTCTCTTTAGAAATTTTGGTTAATGACGTTAATATATCCCGCCAACCGCTCACCTCGCATTGGCCATCGTCATTAAGTCCTGCGGCCAGTACCGTGCCGTCCGCTTTTAGCCCGAGCGTATGGGCGCATCCCGCCGCCACCGCCACGATATCCTGCCAGTCGTCCACTTTGCACTGGCCATGCTCATTCCATCCCAACGCCATTACGGTGCCGTCTGCTCTTAGACCGATCGTATGAGAGCTGCCCGCTGCCACGGCCACTATATCGCGCCAATCGCCCACTTCGCATTGACGATGTTTATTCCAACCTGCCGCCGTGACCGTACCGTCCGCTTTTAACCCAACGGTATGCAGATAACCTGCCGCCACCGCCGCAATGTTCTGCCAGTTGCTCACCTCGCATTGGCCATACCGGTTATTCCCCGTCGCTACAACCGTACCATCCGCTTTTAACCCGACGGTATGCCAATCGCCTGCCGTCACCGCCACGACATCGCTCCAGACGCTGACGTTGCATTGGCCTTCCTCGCTTCTGCCTACCGCCGTCAAGGTACCATCCGACTTCAGGCCAATGGAATAACGCCACCCCGCCGCAACGGCCACGATATCCTGCCAGCCGCTCACTTCGCATTGACCATGTTTGTTCCAACCGGCAGCCATCACCGTGCCGGCAGAGGTAAGACCGAGGGTATGCGCATGGCCGGTGTTCGTCGCCATGTGGACGTTGCCTGCCGCTACGGCCACGATATCCTGCCAGCCGCTGACCTGGCACTCGCCTTGTTTGGAGTCCCCGGCGGCCAGTACCGTTCCATTCGACGTGAGACCAACGCTATGACGACGACCCGCCGCCAGCGCAGCGTTCAGCCGTCGGCTTCCCTCTATTGGCGCGTTAATCGCGATTGTGCGTTCCATGGGTTCCCCCTTAGGCAAGATCATCCATTGCCTGCACGGCCAGCTCCAAAGCCTTCATTCTTCTTTCCAACAGCGTCCTTTGCGGACTGCCTGCCTTCAACTTCGCATAGCTTCTCTCCAGGGAAGGAAGCAACCCGGCAAGCACTCGGCGGGCTTCAGCTATCTCCTCTCGGCTGCAGGAGTGGGGCTGATTCTGCCAAACGCTTTCCAACAGGGCCAAGCCCACGGACAGCGCCTGGAGCCGATGTCGGAGCAAGGTGACATTTGCGGCCTTTTGCGTCATTTGCTCCAAGGCATTTTCGGATTTACGGATGGCCGATTGAAGCGATTTTGTGGATTCCAACCGGACTGAATCGGATACCTCTTCCATAGGAATGACGTCCTCTCTTACTGGATTAAGGTCAAGTGTGATAATACCTAAACAATATGATAGTATTCCATATAAAAGCAATGCCGTTACGCATCCGCATTTGACCCCAAGGTGATGATCCGATGAAGTTTGTCTATTCCGCCAGTCCATCCAAGCCTCTTCGCTATTACACCTGCGGCAATCTGATGAGCCGCGACGGTTTTTTGCATCACCGGCGCATCATGACTTGCCATGTCCTGATCCTCGTGCTCGAGGGCACTTTATACATCACGCAATCGGGGGCCCCCCATTCGGTCGCTTCGGGACAATACATGTTCCTTCGGGAAGGAGAAGAACATTACGGTCACCGGGCCTCCACCGGAAAGCTGTCGTATTTGTGGGTGCATTTTTCGTCCGAAGCCCCCTGGCAAACCGGTTCGACGGACGGCCCGCTTCCGGAAGCCTTCGCCTACTTCATTCCCGAACACGGCACGCCCGCCGGCGTTCAGCGCATCGGCCTGCTGTTCCGGCAGTTGATTGACTTTTCGCGTCAGGAAGCCCTCTATACCGAAGCGATTCTCACCTGCGCATTGAGTCTGCTGCTGATGGAGATGACGCAGGAGTTTCTCGACAGCCGCCATCCTCGCAACCGCGACCTTTCGCCGGTCGTTTACAGGCTCCTAGAATGGGTGAAGTCCAATTGCCATAAGCCGCTTTCCCTGGGGGAGATCGCCGAAGAATTTCACTACAATGCCGACTACCTGTCCTCCCTGTTCAAGAAAGAAACAGGCTTGACCCTGATGCACTACCTGAACAGATCGAGGGTCGAGATATCCAAGAATCTTCTGTCGAGCAATAACGTCAGCATCAAGGAGGCCGCCTATTCGTGCGGATTCCGGGATGAAAAATACTTCATGAAGGTGTTCAAAAAGTACGAGGGATTGACCCCTATGCAGTACAAAAGCGCTTTTCACAAAACCTAAACCGCCCCGTAGTCAAGGATAGACGGGGCGGTCTCTGGGATGTCTGTTCTTATTTGCGGGTGAAATAAACCGTGTAGACCTCGTCAGTGATGTCATACAACGGCTTGAACAGGATATTGGGATGCTGATGACGGGTCCGGTAGCTGTTCTGTTTCCAGGGATACGTGGCATAAGTATGCTCGGTCTGCGGCATCAGGAATTCCCGCGGGTTGTTGAAATCGCCTGTCAGTCCGCAGTCGCGGTCGGTCAGCCCCGCAAGGACAATCGGTCCGTCGACGATGGCGGCCAGCTCCGGCATATCGGGCAGGGCTTCCATCACCAGGCCGCTCGGGAAGAAGATCCGGATCGTATCGTTCGTCCATTCCCGGGTGAGACTCAGGTAGCCGTCGCGGATCTCGGGCGCGTCAACGGACTCGCCGTTAATCTGGACCGTCGGCTTCCCCTTCACCCAGCCGGGTACGCGGAACAGCAAGGAAAAGGCGGCGGGCGAAGATGCGGTGACCGTAAACTTCAAGGCCCATCTGGACAGTTGGCTGTCGTCGCGCTCGTCGAAGAACGCCTGGTCGTTGTAATATTTCATATCGGTCGTCTGCTCGAAGCAGATCTCCGCTTCGCCGCGGCGATAGCTCAATCGGGAAGGAATGTACTGGCTGACGATCAGCTTGCCGGCCTCGGGGTCCTCGTAGTATATCAGCTCGGGATAGAGCGCCTGCGCCTGAACCATGGTGCCGTGGCAGCACCAGAAATCCCGGGTTTTGCTTCCCCACTTTTTCCGGCTTCCCGCCGTAAGCGGCAGGAAATAAGTCGGCATTCCCGTCTGCGCGTGCTGCTGAGCCAGGAACCCGTTGTACAGGCTCCGCTCGATATAATCCGCATACTCCGGTCGGCTTGTCCATCTAAACAGATAGGACGCGGTTCGGACCATGTTGTAGACCGTACAGAATTCCTGGTTGGTCTCGCTGAGAAACTGCCCGTGCTTAAACGGCGGCACCCAAAATTCCCCCGCATTATGGCCGCACGTGCAATACGCTCCCCGGTCCGTGACCGCATTTCTCCAGAATTGCTCGGTAATCGTGCGCCACTTCTCCTCGCCCGTGACATCATATAGCTTGGCGGCCCCGTGAGAGAGCGGAATGCTTGCGTTCGAATGACAGTTGGTCAGCGCGTCTTTGCCCTCCAGCAGCTTTCCGAATAACCCGGGGTTGCCGTAGCGCTCCGCCAAGGTCAGGTACTTCTCCTGTTTGGTGATGGCATACAGGCTGGTCCAAATCTCCAGCATTCCGCCTTCCTCGCCGCTGTAGACAGCGTGCGGGTTCACCGATTGCATCGCATCGGTCCAGCGGATGTACCAGTCGCTCAGCCGATCCAGGATTTCCAGCGCCTGTGCGTTGCCCGCGTCCGTATAGGCGTGGGTTAGCCCCATGATGGTTTTATGCATGACATACTGCGGCGACCAGATATACCGGTTATCCGCCAGCTTTTGAAAGTATTTTTCCGGGAAGGAGCCCATCCACTCCCCACCGTTCAGCTCCTGGCATCGGGCCAGCTCGGACACGATCTTATCGAGCTTGGCCTTGAGTTCCATATCCTGATCCGAGGCCACATAGGCCGCCGCAGCGGAGAGCCAATGCCCCAGAAAATGCCCCCTGAGCTGACAGGTGGGAGCTTCCCAGCCCCAATGCAGGTTGGCCGTCGCCGGATCGTCCACCACTTGAAGCCCCGGCATGACAATCCCGGCCTCCAGATAGAAATTCTGCAGCAGACACTGGCTGTCCAGCTCCATCAGGTACTCCCGGTTAACCGCCATTCTCTCCCGAAAAATCCCCGGCAGCAGCGTTACCTTTCGCTTATCGATTGCTCTTAGCATGGCTATATCCTCCATTTGGAACAAGATCGTCTTCCCTGGGTTCATCATAGCCGGGATCGCCCGCCATGTCGGTAGACAAAAGCCTAGGAAAGGTTGCGAAAATCCAGGAGTCTCTTCGATAAAACGGGTATGGCCGCCGCGATCAGGACCATGCCCATAAAAGCGGGCGCGGCATGCCCCAGGGAGACGTAAAGTTGACCTCCGGCGATCGGCCCAAGTATTCTTGCCAAAGCCTGAATGGATTGGCTGCCTCCTTGAATCCTGCCTTGTTCGCTCGAAACGACCGCTTTGGAGAGCATCCCGTTGAAGGAAGGCCCGAAGATCGAATCTCCAAAACCGAATACAAACATTCCGGCAATGAGAAAAGGATAGAAGACGAACAAGGCCGATGCGGCAATAAGGCCATAGCCGATCATCTCCGAAACCATCCCGAGAACGGCAATCTGTTTATCGCTCCGTTTGATCAACAGCCTCGGCATGATCAGACCCTGCGAGACGATGTCTTGGAAGCCCATAATGGAAAACAGGAGTCCGATGAGCGCCGGCTTCCAATGGAACGTGTCCAGGGTAAATTGGGAAAACACAGCCTGTAAAGCTCCGCCCGGAATCCATAGCAGGAATGCGGAGACCAACAGCCTGTTTAAACTCCTCGTGGAAAGGAGACCGGCGAGCTGGATAAACGGATTAAGCCGCGCCAAGGGAATCTTGTTCAACCTGTGCTTCTTGCCGAGACTCTCGGGCATAAAGCACCATCCATAAACTGCATTGATGAGCGTAATGACCGCCCCGAAATACAAGGGGACGGAGTTGCCGAACTTGGCAAGCAAGCCGCCCAGCGTCGGACCGATCACGGAGCCCACCCCCACGACCGCACTCGCCCAACCGAAGTACTTGGTTCTCTGCCCCGGCGGAATGATGTCGGCAAAATAAGCAAAGATCGTGCCGATGCTCCCGCCGGTTATCCCTTCCAGGATTCGCCCCGCAAACAATACCCAGAGAGCCCCGCCTATGCCGAACACGAAGTACCCGGTTGCCGAACCCAAAAGGCATACCAAAAGCAAGGGACGGCGGCCATACCGGTCGCTTAACGCTCCAAGGACGGGGGCCGCAAAGAATACGCAAACGGCATAAACCGAGGTCAACAGCGTAACCATGGTCGCCTGTTGCGCCGGATTGCCCGTATAGGGCTGCACCAAAAACGGAACAACCGGCGCGATGATGCTGAAGCCGATTCCGCACAGAAACACGGAAATAAGACCGAACAGCAAAGCATGTTTATCGACGGCCGATTCCGCCGTCCGTTCCTGCCGAGGTTGATTTTTGAACATGAGCAATTCTCCTTTCCGAAGCATTTTTGATTCCCAGGAAACAAAAATGATAATCCATTCTTACCACGGCTTTGTTTCCTTGTCAACAAAAATAGCGGCATAAAAAAGCAGCCCGATTCTTGAGCCCGGACTGCGTTTCGTTTCCTTGCTAGTGCAGGATAGCCATTATTCCGGCTTCACACCGATCCCCTGCTTCTTAATTTCCGTATCCAAATGCCGGCTGTACCGTTCAATGAAGCCCAGCATGAGGTCGAATTGGTCCTCGGTTACTTGGCTAAAGACGGATCTATCCCGCTCCCGAAACTCCTGGTGCAACTCCTCGTGGAGGTTATAGATCACTCTGCCTTGCTCCGTTAGCCGAAAGTAGATCTCTTTCTTATTATCCGGCTTCTGATAGCTCTCGATCAGACCTTGCTCCATGAGCTTCTTCATCAGCTTACTGATGGCGCTTCTCGTCATATAGAGCGACTCCGAAAGCTTGGTCACGTTGGAATCCGCATTCTTTTCAATGAATTCGATGCAATGAACTTCGGAGGGTCTATACCCTTTAAGAACGTCTTCCATCTTCTCTTTATTCAGCCAGGTCATTTTATTAAACAAATCCCTGAACTTCCTCAAGACCAACTCGTCCTTGTTCATGACCGCTCCTCCCCGCCTTGGTGCCATACCTCTAGTATATTCAATTTCAAGGAAACGGGCCATATGCTCCAAATCCGACCACCTTTATATCGAAATATGGAGGTATCCTTTTGGCTTTATTTTTGGTAAGTTTCATAGAGGTAAGCGTTCTTATTTTCTCCGAAGGAGCAGGTTGCAGATGATGAAGGATGTAACGGATCAACTTCAAAACGCCTTGCGGGCAAGCGTTCATAACAAGGAGATTGCGGGCGCCAACTTTATGGTGATTCAGGACGGCCGCGAAGTGTTCTACCAGGAAGAGGGCTTAGCCGACCTGGCGACGGGCCGAAAGATTGCAAGGGATTCGATCTTCCGGTTGTATTCGATGACCAAGCCGATTACCGCTGCTGCCGTGATGCTGCTGCTGGAGCGAGGCGAGCTTGATTTATTCGATCCGGTAAGCCATTACCTGCCGGGCTTCAGTAACCCGCAGGTCGAGAACAACGGGGTCCTGGTTCCCGCCTGCCGGGAAGTGGATATTCACGATCTGTTAAACATGACATCGGGCTTGGTCTATGACGGCCCCGGCTTAGCCGGGCAGCACGCCTCCGCCTTGTTCCAAGAGTTGGGCCGCCGGTTGGATGGGGAGAACCCGATGAGTACGATGGAATTCGCCAATCGTCTGGGCCAGGGTCCCCTGTCCTTTGAGCCGGGTTCCTCCTGGGCCTACGGGACATCCGCGGACGTCCTCGGTGCGGTCGTGGAAGCGGTAAGCGGAATGAGATTCGGGGAATTTCTGCAAAAGGAATTCTTCGAGCCGCTCGGTATGAAGGATACCGGGTTCTGGCTGTCCGAAGAACAAAGAAGCCGCCTCGTTAATGTTTATCAGGATGGCGGCGAAGAAGGATTAAAGCTTTACGAGGGGAACCATCTGGGTGTTCTCAACTCTTTGGATCAGAAGCCCGCCTTCGAGTCGGGAGGGGCAGGGCTTGCCTCTACCATCGAAGATGCCGCCAAGTTTACGACGATGCTGATGAATCAAGGCAGCGTAAACGGCGTTTCGCTGCTGCGGCCCAAAACCGTCCGCTATTTGACTTCGGCCGCGTTGACCGCCGGGCAGCAGAAGGCTTTCGAACCGTGGCATTCCTTAAGCGGCCACAGCTTTGGGAACCTGATGCGCATCCTGACGGACGCCGGGAAAGCCGGAGTGATCGGCAGCCCGGGCGAGTATGGCTGGGACGGCTGGCTCGGGGCGTACTTCTGCAACAGTCCCCAGGATAAGCTCACCATCCTGTTCATGGTTCAGAAAAAAGACGCAGGCACGCTGCCGATCACACGCAAGCTGCGCAATATTGCCTTCAGCGCTTTGTCCCGTTTGGATTAGGACAAACGGCAAAGCAGCCCGCCCCCTTCCGGGAGGCGGACTGCTTCTTTTTATCCCTCAGTGACGGCTATTTCGTTTTATTCTCTTTCTCATTGCCGCGTTTAAAGTTCCCCGTTACCTTAGCCATGGCCAACTGGGTCTCCTTGTGGTCCTTTCCTTCTATTGCTTTTAAAAATTTTTCACTCGCCTTCCCTGAAAGAAGGGTAACTTTCCTGCCCATCCAGTAAATGAAAACCTTGTTGTCTTTCGTTGTCTGATAAGTGAATACTTCTTCATCGAGACGATTTCGTTTATCCACGTTGCCCATCGAATCATTCCTCTCCTAAACCGGTCATGAAGGACCCTCCCCTACAACAATTCGATATACCCCTCTGTTCCATTGACGCGGATTCTCTGCCCATCCTTAATCCGTTTGGTGGCATTCTCCACCCCGACAACGGCCGGAAGGCCATATTCCCGGGCGATCACCGCTCCATGGGTCATCAGTCCGCCCACTTCGGTGACCAGGCCTTGGATGGACACGAACAAGGGCGTCCAGCTGGGGTCCGTGAAGGGCGTCACCAGAATGTCGCCCTCTTCCAGTACGGCGTCCTCCATGCGGAAGAGGACGCGTGCCCGTCCCTCGATCACTCCGGCAGACACGGGCAGTCCGACCATCGCTCCGGCGGGAAGGTCCTCCCGTTTGTACCGGCCCGTCAGGATTTCGCCATCGGATGTCATCACGCGCGGCGGAGTGAGCCTTTCATAGAGGGCGTATTCGGCTTTGCGCTTGACGATGGTCGAGTAATCCAGGCGGCGGGTGCGGACGACTTCCTGAAGCTCCTCAAACCGAAGGAAGAATATATCCTCTTTCTCCTGAATAATCCCCGCTTGAACAAGCCCCTCGGCTTCCCTCAGCAAAGCCTGCTTGTAAATAAAGTAGCGGCTGATCATGCCATATTTGGGGAACTCGCGGTACCCGCTGAAGTTGCGGATCAGATCGATTCTCTGTTTGGTCTCGCGGGCCTTTTGTTCACCGTCCGGCAATGCTTTGAGACGATCCAGCAGCTCCCGCTCTTTTTCCAGGGCCTCCTGCCGTCCCTGTTTGAATCTCCGGTTTCCTTCGCCGGGTTCAAAGTTTTTGACATTGCTGAGGATGATGGGAAGCAGCGTTACCGGCTTTTCGCTCCAGCGGGTTCGCGAGATGTCGATTTCTCCCGTACACCGCATTCCATATTTGCGGAGGAAAGCAAGGATCGCTTCCCGGACCTCCCGCCCGCCTTCAAACCTCGGCAGTTCCTCCAGGAAGGTATCGTCCTTGGCGTGCTGCAGATAATCCACGATTGGCGGATAAGGCCGTATCCCATCCGCCACATCCAGCAGCGCGAGCCCCATCTCCGAAGTCACATTGTGAGGCACCGATTGAGAGAGCGTATCGACCGCGCTCTTTTCACCCAGCCACTCATACATCTGTTGATTGATCCAGACCGAAGCGTCCATCGAATCCGTAATAAACCGGAGGCCTTGCGAGTCGAACAAGATCCTTTTCAGCTCCTGGAGGTCTTCCAGAATAAACTCGAATAGCGCAGGGCCCGATTTCGTTTGGATGGTTTGGCTCAGCTCTTCGATGGAGGCTTCAGCCCGTTTAATCAAGTCGGCAGCCAGGACGGGATCGTATTCGACCAGCGGTTCGGAAACCTCGGAGCCCAGCGCTTTATGGCTTGGACGGGGAGCCGGCTGGGGATGACCGGCGGGGATCGGTTTTATAAAATCCTCGCGCTCCAGCACGGTCATCATGATGTCCTTAATAAGCGGATCGAATTTCCCCATCATGTGGACGAACGCGTCTCTGCTGGCAGGTGCAGCCAGCATGGGAGCGACATCGACGAACAGCCTGCCGCCTGCCGTAATCATGTTTCCGGTCGTGGTTAGCAAGTAAAAGGACAGTCCGAGCGGCTTCATCGCGTCGGTCATCATCTGCTGATGGCCGACCGAGAGATAGATGTGGTTTTCTTGATCGTTCGCTAAGGGAATCGGGAATAACGTCGTGATGGGCCTGCTCTGGAGAACATAAATAATTCCCTCCGTCAACCCCCATTCGATATCCTGCGGGCAGCCAAACCTGGCTTCAATCTGTCTTCCGATCTGAGCCAGCTGAATGATTTGGGAATCCGTCAGCGCTTGAACCGTTTGCCGATCAGGGGCGATCTCCCGGGTCTCCGTGCCTCCTTCCTTTCGCCCGAAGATCGCGAGCTGCTTGGCGGCAATCCGCTTCTCAATAATCTCTCCATCCCGCACTTTGTAGCCATCGGGGGATACCAAGCCGGAGACCAGCGCCTCTCCGAGCCCAAATCCGGCATCGATGGACACCACCTTTCGGTTGGACGTAGCGGGATCGACGGTAAATAAGATCCCCGATGCCTCCGGAAAGACCATTTCTTGAACGATAACGGCCAACGAAACGTGGCGGGAGTCAAACCCGTTCTGAAGCCGGTAGATAACCGCCCGATCCGTGAAGAGGGAAGCCCAGCATTTGCGGATATGCTGAAGGATGGCTTCGGTGCCGATGATATTGAGGTAGGTGTCTTGTTGGCCGGCAAAAGAGGCATGCGGCAGGTCCTCGGCTGTCGCGCTGGAGCGCACGGCATAAGCCTGGTCTTCGCCATAGCGGGAGAGATAGAGGGTTACGGCCTTCTCCACGGCGGAAGGAATTTCGGTTTCCAGGATGCTTTGCCGGAGCTTCCGGCTGATCTCCCCGATTTGCTGCCGATCTTCGGCTGTAAGCCTGGAGAGCTGCTCCACCAAAGCAGGATATGCTTCATTCTGCTCGATGGCGGCTTGATAGGCTGCCGTGGTCACACAGAATCCTTCCGGAACTTGGATTCCCTCCAGTTTCGATAATTCCCCTAAGTTCAGCCCCTTTCCGCCAACGAGTTGCAGCTGCGTTTGCTTCATTTCCCGAAGCCCGAGCACCAATGAATTCATTCCCTTCTCCCCTTCACCAGAAAAATTGAAAAACCGTTTGACAGAGGGTCATCGGTATGGTACAATAAAGATGTAAGATAAGATACTTGTATCCGGATTTCCCAAGACAGAGTTGCGCTCTGATTATATCATTACGCCTGTATAGATGCAATTCCAAAAGAAACCGGCAGCCAATTGGGTCGCCGGTTCTTTAATTTCCTATAATCTTAATCTTATAAGAGCAATATTTTGTTTCCATCGGGATCGTAAAAGGCAAGCTCTTTGCCTCCCCAGACTGCCGTTGTGGGCGGCTCTATATCCGCAATCTTCTCTTTTAATTCGACATAGGTTTTATCCAGATCGTCACAATTAAATACGAAGTTTACTTTCCCTTCACTTGATTTGCCCCATTTCGTTTCATCCCAAATGACGATGACGGGAGCTTCTCCATTAAACCCCAAAGAAACACCATCATAATTTTCATCGGATTCTACGATAGGAATCCCTAACGTTTCATTATAGAATTCCACCAACGCTTTCGGGTTAACCGATGAGATATTGACACAATGGTACTTAACGATCATGAATTTTTCCTCCAAACCCCAGTTCGTTTCCATCCAAATCTCGAATTGTAAATTTTCGTGTTCCCCAGGGGGTATCAAACAAAGGTTCAACCACCTCGACCTTGTCTTTTAAAGCTCCCCAGAGTTCATCAACATTCTCGATCTCAAAGTTAATTCTGCCATGCGACTTTTCACCTTTAACTTCCATTATCGCAAACTTGGCTCCTTCTTCAGACTTAAAATCATAATAGGCAGGATTCTCCATAGGCCAACCGCCATCGTTCTCAAATCCCAATATTTCTTCAACGGGTTCCCATTAAGTTATCCTATCCTCTTGGTTATTCTTCGCGAAAACGGTTTCAGAAACATCATAAGCTTCAAACCGTTTCCTGAGAATCTGTAATGATTTTTAATATGTTTTTCACATCCGCTTCGGTGTAGCCGGTTTTCTGGGCAATGGCTGCTTCCGACATACCGGATTTATGCATTTGAATGAGGACCGTATCCATATCCTCCGCAATCTCAAGGATATGGTTATCATAATCATAGAAACGGAAAACCTTCTGGCCCCACGGTTGTTCCTTAATATCATGCAAAAGCTCGAATCCGCTGCCGATAATCTTATCTCTTACCGAGTTAATATCGTCAAATTCAAAGTAAACCGCTAAATTTTGCGCTTTGGATACAATATTATCACTATTAATCAGTTCTGCAAAAAGCGATTTTTTATAAAGAGCAAAACCGCCCTCAAAGCCAACATTGAAAATGCCAAAATCTGCTTCTACTTTGCATCCAAGTAATTCTTCGTACAACATTCTTGATCGAACCACATCTTCAACCACTAGAATAGTTGATTTGAATCCCATAAGAATACCTCCCCAACTTTAGCGTGAATATCGTGTTAATGATTTCATTCCAGAAATCGATGATTATTAAATATTTCCGACTCAGATATCTGCTTGGTGAGCTCGTCTAATTCAGGAGAGGGGAACCAATCGTTCGAAATACCGTTACCATACTTTATCGTGTGCAAAATGGTTTTTGCAGACAAATATATATTATGATGAACATGCGGATTCACGGTTACACTCTCACCGCTTTCAAGCAAGCGAAGCGAAAACTCCCTTTCTATTTCGTATTCGGCATAAACCATCCAACCTTCCTGCACCAAATAAAATTCATGAAGCGATTTATGATAATGACTAGTTTGCCAAGCTCCCATAGCGGACGCTTCGGTGCGTATGTATGAAGTTCCATCTGAACTTACCAGCCTAAATCTTCGCTCTCCATTATCCATGACTTGATGTATGGTATTAATACCAAGCAGACATGCTTCTACCGGTGTAATTTCTTTTGGCATGTAATTCTCCTTCCACTAGCTTTAAGCAAATTTGATGTTTCACAAAGCTTCGAGCTCACGAAAGCCAACTTTCCCAATCCCGCCATTCGGTTCGTATGCCCCATTGCAGACTGCTATTTCCCTTCGCGGATAAAAAGCTCGATCCGATTCTTGATCGAGTCGCGAACTTCCCGGAACTTGGCCATGATTTCTTCCTCCGTACCCGCCGCTTTCGCGGGATCATCGAAGCCCCAATGCCATTTCACGACTTGCCGGTTTGAAATCGCCGGGCAGTGCTCGTCGGCGTGACCGCATAAGGTAATCACGTAGTCCGCCCGGTTGAGGATTTCGGGATCAATCACATCCGAGGTATTCCGGCTGATGTCGATGCCGACCTCCTGCATCGCTTGAACGGCCCGCGGATTAAGGCCATGGGCTTCCAACCCCGCGCTTTTTACGAGATAGCCGTCTTGGCCCAAAGCCTTCAGGAACCCGTCCGCCATCTGGCTTCTGCAAGAATTGCCGGTGCAAAGAAAATAAACGAGCGGTTTCTTTATCATGGTGAATCATCTTCCCCCTTGAGTTGGTTGTATATCGCCAGGCTTTTCCGAAAAATACTTCCTTTGAAACCAGAGCGCGACATGGACCAATCCGATCATAACGGGAACTTCCACAAGCGGTCCGATGACAGCGGCGAAAGCGACGCTGGAATGAATGCCGAATACCCCTACGGCTACCGCGATGGCCAATTCAAAATTATTGCTCGCGGCTGTGAAGGCCAGTGTCGAAGTGACCGGATACCGGGCCCCCACTCTCTTTCCCATCACGAACGAGAGGAGGAACATGATGACGAAATAGATCAGAAGAGGAACCGCAATGCGTACGGCATCCAACGGCAATTCAAGGATCATTTCACCCTTTAAAGAAAACATGACGATGATGGTAAATAGCAGAGCGATCAGCGTTAGCGGACTTATCCCCGGAATAAAGACTTGCTCATACCACTGCCGACCCTTCGCTTTGACGAGAATCAGGCGAGTCAGCATTCCTGTCGCAAAGGGAATACCTAGATAAAGGAATACGCTCTTGGCTACCTCGCCGATGGTGATGTCTACCGCCATGCCGGCCAGCCCGAACCATCCAGGCATTGTCGTCACGAAGAAATAAGCGTAAACCGAATAGAAGAAAACCTGAAAAAGGGAATTGAAAGCCACCAGTCCCGCAGCATATTCCGTGTCCCCTTTGCACAAATCATTCCAGACAATCACCATGGCTATGCAGCGTGCAAGCCCTATCATGATTAACCCCGTCATATACTCCGGGTAACCCCGCAGAAACACGATGGCCAAAACAAACATCAAAATCGGGCCGATAATCCAATTCTGGGCGAGAGACAGCAGCAGAATCTTCCAGTCACGAAACACCTTGCCCAATTCCTCATAACGCACCTTTGCCAAGGGTGGATACATCATCAGAATCAGTCCGACGGCGATCGGAATAGAAGTCGTTCCCGCTTGGTATCGGTTTAACAAACCGGTAATATTGGGAAAAGCATTACCCAAGCCAATCCCAATCCCCATTGCCAGGAAAATCCACAAGGTCAAATAACGATCCAGAAAGGATAGCCGCTTGGGAAGCAGTTCATTCACAGCAATATCCCCCGTTTCCTTGCTGCGTTTGCCGGTCGTCCCCATGGCCGCCTCGGGCTTCGCAGCCGCACGCGGACTCCGCATGGGTTAAGATGCCGCACAAAGCCGGAGAGAGCAATTGACCCACCGTCTCCCGGTTCAGCCGGTAATAGCTCCAGGTTCCCCGGGTTTCCTTGTCAACGAGCCCGGCATCCGCCAGGATTTTCAGATGATACGAAAGCTTGGACTGCTGCATTTCCACGATGTCGCATAGTTCGCAGACGCATACCTCGCCCTTTTGGCAGAGCTCGAATAGGATTTGCAGCCGCTTCTGATCCGCCAACGCTTTAAATTTCTGTTCATACTCCGCAAACTTAGCTTGTGCCGGCTGAGTTTTCTTCTCCGGACTTTCGATGCTCATCCGCTCTCCTCCTTATCTCGTTGCAGACGCGAGTGGACTCGGCATGGGCAGCGCAAGCGGTCCAAACAGAAGATCGAGAATCTTTTCCGCCGGCTTGCGGTTCTTGCCCCGATAAGGATAACTGTGGATGTGGATCGCCGGATTGAAGTTGATCTCGATGATGCCGTAATTCGTCTCCGTCGCCTCTTCGCCCGTATCCGTAATCATCATGTCCACGCCGCAGATCGCGGCTCCGGCGGCTTGCGCGGAACGGATCGCAAGCCGGTTGTAGCTGTCCGGTATCTCGTCCGTCATGTCGATGCTGTCGCCGCCCGTACTGATATTGGAATTTTCCCGCAGATAGACCGCCGTTCCGGCGGTCGGAACAGCGGCGCGGTTCCATCCGTGCTGCTTGAGGAACATCGTCTCCGCCTCGCCCAGTTGAAGCTGTTCCAGGGGAGTTTTGTACCCCTTCCCCCGCAGAGGATCTCGGTTCTTCTCCCGGACAAGCTGCTCGATGGTGCTCACTCCGTCACCGACCACGTTGGCGGGAACGCGGTGGAGGATGCCGACCACCTCGTCGCCCATGACCAGAAACCGATATTCCTTGCCCAGAATGAATTCCTCCAGAAGCACGGTTCGGTCATGGGCAAACGCCATCTCCACGGCGCGTGCATAATCCTCCTCCGAACAGCCGCGATCAAAGATCGTGATGCCCAGCCCGAAATTCGTGGATTTCGGCTTGATCACGGAAGGTTTATCCCGATAGGCGGGATAGGCCGCCAGCGCCTCTTCCCGGTTGTGGAAGGCCGTTCCATGGGGCACGCGAATCCCGTTTCGCTTGAGCACTTCCTTGGTCACAAGCTTGTTCTCCATGATAAGCACGGTGCTGTACGAATCCAGAGACGTCTTCGTCGCCTGCTTCACGAACTCCTGTCGGTCTCCCTTGGTCAATACCACAAAATTCTCGGTTCGGTCGAGCAGCTCGAAAGCGATGCCGCGCTTGACCGCCGCCTTCAGCAGCAGCTGGGTCGACAATTCCAGGTCTTCATACCCGCCGAACCGGTAACCCGATTGCCGGCTCTGCCCGGCATACTCCTTCGCTTTGGCCAGATGATACCGCATGAACGAGGAGCACGCAATCTCCGCTTTTACCCTTGACGCATAGCTGCATTCGGGATGAAGGAGCTTCATCCGTTCTCCCTCCAGCAGAGCGACCCAAGTCTGATCCTGCGACGCTAAGGCCTCTGCCAGCTCCAGAAGCCGGTCCAGGACCTGCCCGGCCCTCTCCTTCATTTCGATCCGGCGGGACTCGCGATCGTACAGGTAGCCTTCGATGCCTACTTCAAGCAGTTGATCCTGATTGAGCTGGGCCATCATCTGATCCTCAAACTCGTAAGGCTCGTCTTCCTTGACCAGCGACCACAGGAGGAACAGATGCACGAGCCGCATCGTTTCCTTGCGGATTCCGATCTTGTCCAGCGGGTTCAGATCGAGCAGCCGAATTTCCAGATACTCGATTCCATTCCGACCAAGCAGCCGCAGAGGGTCCGTTTCCGTACCGCCTTGAGCGGGCTTTAGGCGAACCGGGCTGTAAAATTCTTTGGCGCTGAGCAGGGTTCCGGACTGAATGAGCCGGTTCAAATCGGCGATATGCTCCTCCAAGGTTTGAAAGGACACCGCCAGCGGGTCCGGGTTGCGGTATCCGCACGGACTGTTGCGCAGCGAATTCATATGGGGAAAGGAATAGCTCAGCTGATCGTGCGTGCTGCCGAGCGCGACGCATCTTTCGATATACGTCTTGTCGAACACCGGGCTGGCCCCGGTGAGATAGATCAGCAGCCAGCGGTACCGCAGGAGGTTGCGGGCCATCTTCAGATACAGGGCATTCTTGAAGGCCGGGTACGACTCCTGCGGCCGGATGCCCTCATGCAGCGCCCTCAACAGTTCTTCGGGAAAGGAGAAATTAAAGTGAATCCCGCTGAGCAGCTGCCGCTTGCGGCCGTACTTGTCAGCCAACCGGTTTCGATAAGCCTCCTCGGCCGGGTTCTCCAGATGGGCCACGGGAATCTCCCGTTCGTCCGGCAGGATCGGCGGATTGCTGCTGGGCCACAGAAACTCCCCCCGCTCCTCCAATTCGACGGAAACCAGATCGTGCAAAGCTTCGAGGAAGCGATAGGCCCCGTCAATCGAGGGAAAGACCGGCGTGATCATTTCGATCTGACTCTCCGAAAAGTCGGTTTGAATATAAGGGTTATCCGACTTGGAACCAAAGGCCGGCGGATGAGGCGTCAAGGCAAGCCTGCCTTCCCCGTCGACCCGAACGTTTTCTTTTTCCAAGCCAAATTGCCCTTGAAAAAAATCCAGATTTTTGTCCACAATGAACGAGAGGAGATTATCCGGTAACGCAACCATACCTGCAGCCATCCTTTTATCAATTTTTCTTGATATATAGAGTGTACTTCAAGGGGGCCCTGTATTCAATCCCTTAATCAAATTATTTTGATCTAATCCCCATGGCTTCTCTATGTTAGGTAATTTCGTGGACCCTGCTATAAATCGCACCCGGCATTCGTCTTATAAGGGAAAGGGGGACGGCGGCAAGATGGAGGAAGCCTCGCAAATACCCGAGCGGTTCCGGCGCCTGTTCCGGGAGCATTATCCCGAGGTCGCCCGGAAGCTGTACGCACTGACCGGCGACTATTCGGCTGCGGAAGATTTGGCCCAAGAGGTATTCTTGCGGCTGTACCGCAATCCGCCCGACCGGCTGGAGGCCGTCGGCGCCTGGCTGCACCGGGTGCTGTCCCGGATCGGATACGATTATTTAAGACAGCGGTCGTCGAATCGGGCGATTGTGGAAAAGGAAGCCGCCCGCCTCGCGGCTTGGTCGGAAGTCTCCTCCCCTTCGGGAGAAGCCGAGGCCATTCGCGAGTGGGAAAAAGATGTGGTCCGGCGGGTGCTGCAAAAGCTGACGGACCGGGACCGGACCGCCCTGCTCCTTCGCGAAGAAGGCTACAGCTACGGGGAAATCGCCTCCCGGCTGGGGGTCAACCCCAAGATTGTCGGCACGCTGCTCGCCCGGGCGGAGGAGCGGCTGAAGAAGAAATACGCGCAGGAGGAGGAGCCGAGCGATGACGGAGGAAACGAAACGGACCGCCGAAAATCCGGCTTTTGATTCGGAACGGGCGTGGAAACGGTTTGAAGCCCTTGCGGCTCAGGAGCCGGCGCCGGACTTCTGGCGTCGGGCGGAGAAGGGGCATCTGACGGAGCAGGAGCTGCCGGCGGACAAGAGCATGAATGAAATACGAATAGAGGACAACCCCACGGACTGGGAAAAGGAGCGTGAATGGAAAATGAAACAAGCCCTTCGAGGGATGAACGAACGTCCGGTTGCGGCTGCGCAGGCGGCCGGAGACGCGGATTCTGGCCGTGCTTGGCAGACGGAGCGAGCGACCCGCCAGCGGCTGCGGCGATGGACGGCGGGAGCCGCCGCTGCCGTACTGGCCTTGGGCCTATTCGTCACCCCCTGGGGAGACCGCGTGCTGGCCTCCATGCAGCATTCCTTCCGAATCCAGCACATGGTCGGCGTCGGGATAACCGCGGACGATATGGCAGCCATCTCCGGCCTTCTGGACCACGGCTCGCCCGAGGGAGACCGGAGCTTCTCGCTCGCCCAATTCGGCAGCCTGACCCAATCCGGCGGAGGACCGGACCGCCCTCTCTCCTGGGAGGAAGCCGACCGGCTCATGGGCGGCTCCCTGCTGCGGTTGGAGAACGCCTCCGTCCCCTCCTACCGGCCCGCCACTACGCTCACCTTCCGCCTGCAGGTGAAGCCGGTCAATCGGCTGCTTACCCGTCTGGGAGGCAACGCCCCTCTGCCCGCCGCTGCGGACGGAAAAGCCATCCGGCTTGCCGTTCCGGACAGCGTGGACACCGAGGGAACCTTGTCCGGCCATCCGGCGAGGCTGCTCCAATTCGGCAGGCCCGAGCTGACTGTGGAGGAGGGCATCGACCCGGCTTCCGTCCGGGAGGCGATTCTGGGGCTTCCCGTTCTTCCGGAGAGCTTGCGATCCAAGCTGGCGGCGATCGGCGATTGGCGGAACACGCTTCCGGTTCCTACCCGCGATGGCGCCATCTCCGCCCTGCAGGTGGACGGTCATGACGCCGTCCTGTCCAGCGATGAGTCCCATCGTTATCTGCTCTGGCTGGATGGAGATCAAATCCGCTTGCTGAGCGCGAATACGGAGGATTTTCACGCCGTATCGGATTTCCGGCAGGCCGCCGAGGAGTGGCTGCGGCGATGATGATCGACACGGCGGAGCTTACCAAGACGTTTCATGGCCGCGGCGGCTGCCGCGGCATCACGCTTCAGGTGCCGGAGGGTTGCATCTTCGGCCTGCTCGGGCCAAACGGCGCCGGCAAGAGTACGTTCGTGAAAATGCTGGCCGGCCTGCATCGCCCCGACTCCGGACGCGCCACCATCCTGGGTCAACCGCTCGGCCGGCCGGAGGCGCGGCGCAAGCTCGGGTATCTGCCCGAGCTGTTCCGCTATCCGGATTGGCTGACGCCGGCGGAGGTGCTCCGCTTCCATGGCAGGCTGGGAGGCCTTCGCGCCTCGGATACCCGGACGCCTGCCTTCCGCAGCCGGGTCCGGGATACGCTGGAGAAGGTCGGTCTCTCCGATGTGGCAGACCGGCGGGTCGGCGGCTTCTCCAAGGGCATGCAGCAGCGCCTCGGCTTGGCCGTCGCGCTGCTGCTGGACCCCGAGCTGGTGATTCTGGATGAACCGGCCTCGGCCCTCGACCCGGTCGGTCGCTACGAGATTCGCAGCCTGCTCAAGCGGCTCCGGGACCAAGGCGTCACGGTTTTCCTCAACACCCATCTGCTGGAGGATGTCGAGGACCTGTGCGATGAAGCCGCCTTCCTGCACAAAGGCGAGCTGCTGGCGGCGGGCCCGCTGCGAACCCTGATCGGCGGCGCAGGCGGGAGCGGGCCGAATTGGCGCTTCCGGCTCGGCGGCTGGCTCCCGGAGACCTGGGACGAACTGAACAGCGACCTCGGCGTGCAGTCCTTCCGGCTCCGCTTGGCCGAGCAGAACGACGCCGGGGACGCTCTTCTGACCGCCTGCGTAACGGACCCCGAGCAAGCCGGTTATCTGTGCTCCCTCTTTGTGCGCAGCGGGCTGACGCTGTTCGAGTCGGGACCCGAACGGTACAGCCTGGAAGCCTGGTTCCTGCGGATGACCGAATCCCGTCATGGAGGCGATCCGAAGTGACGGCGTATATTTCCGCTACCTTCAAGGAGCTGACCCGCAAACGGGTCTTTCTGGTGACGCTCGTGCTGACCTTCGTCTTCCTCCTTTTGTTCGCCTTTGGAGTCCGGGGAATCACCGGCACGGCCGCAGCTGGGATCTCCCCCGCCGAACGGCTGGTGAGCAGCCTGACGATCACCGTGCTGGGCATGTTCTTCGCCCAATTCCTCGCCGCGTTCTTCGTGCTGTTCTCGGCGATGGGAACCATAACCGGGGAGCAGGAGAACGGTCTGCTGCTGGCCGTGGCCGCCCGCCCTCTCCCCCGCTGGAAGCTGTATTTGGCCAAATGGCTGGGACACGCCGTCTGGATTGCGGTGTACAGTGCCCTGCTGTTCTTGTCGATCGTCTGGGCCGCCCACCGCTTTGCCGAAGTTCCCCTGCTGCCCGGGGATCTGCTGCGCGGCTTCGCTCTGTTTATTTGGATGCCGCTACTCTTGCTTACGCTCACCATGCTCGCCTCGGTCTATTTACCGATGCTGGGCAGCGGAATCTGCGCCGCGCTGACGTATGGGCTCGCCCTCTTCGGCGGGCTGGTCGATGGGCTGTCGAGCTATGGAGGCGCCCCGCCCGTCCTGGTGAAGATCACCTTTGTCATCGGCCTGCTCGTTCCGACGGATTCCGTCTACCGGAGAAGCCTTTACGAGCTGGTGGGCGGCTCCGATTGGGCCGGATTTGCGGTGTCCGACTTGGGACCGTTCTCCATCGCAAGCGTGCCGTCGAATGCTTTTCTCCTGTATACAACAGGGTATGCAGCGCTCCTGCTCCTGTTGGGCTGCCGGGCATTCGGGCGGAAGGATCTGTAGAGTTATGCGGCAATTGATCCGGTTCGGCTGGCAGCAATCGCTATCCTGCATATTTCCCGTGGTCATCTTCGCTTCGCTCGCGCTGACCAAGCTCACTCCTCTTCCTTGGCTGCCCCGGTACGACTGGCTGCTGATCATTTGCCTGGCTGCGCAGATCGCCATGGTTGGCTCCGGGCTGGAAACCCGCGACGAGTTGAAGGTTATTACCGTCTTCCATCTGATCGGCCTCGCTCTGGAGCAGTTCAAGGTGCATGCGGGGTCTTGGTCTTACCCGGAGGAAGGCTGGTCGAAGCTGAACGGGGTTCCTCTGTACAGCGGCTTCATGTACGCCAGCGTGGCCAGCTATCTATGCCAGGCTTGGCGGCGCTTAAGGGTCGAGCTGTCCGGCTGGCCTCCGCTCGGGCTGGTTGCTCCGCTTGCCGCCTGCATCTACCTGAATTTCTTCACTCACCATTACTGGGCCGACCTGCGCTGGTGGCTGTCCGCATCGGTAATCGTCGTATTCTGGCGAACGTGGGTTCATTATGAAGTTGGCCGTGCGCGCTACCGGATGCCGCTCGCCTTCTCTTTTGTGCTCATCGGCTTCTTCATCTGGATCGCGGAGAATGTCGCCACCTTCTTCCAAGCGTGGGAATACCCGAATCAAGCCGACCATTGGCGGCTGGTCGACCTCGGCAAGGTCAGCTCTTGGCATCTGCTCGTCATCGTCAGCTTCCTGATCGTCGCTTCCCTGAAGCAGCACAAAAAACGACATCCCGCGACGGAAGAGAACAGCGTCCCGTTCACTTAACCGCTGCCGCGTCGAAGACCCATTCACATCTTACCGGGACTCCCAAGAATCCTCCGGGGTCATACCCAGAGCTGGGATACGGGGTCGCCCTTCATCCGGTTGAGGTCGCGGGCGACCTTGACTTCGCTGCCGGGCTTGTCTTCCACCGTCTCCCCATTTGGACCACCAGCCGGTCGGTCCGAGTGGGGGTTTTTTCTGTTCTGCACCGAAAATCGACCGTTTTCGACGTCTTCTCCCATGCACTATGCTCAGGAAACATTGTTCTTTTAAGAACTAACATGTCATGTAATTTATGGAAAAATATAAAACTTTTATATATTTTCTGATATTATATTGACATAAAATGGTATAGGATACTATAATCGGTCACATACCTAATGAGCATCCACTTTTAAAGGCTGTCAACCGTTCCTTCGGAGACAATCGCATCCGGAAATTAGGTTGCCATTTTTTATCCGGAAGAGGTGATGCTGCGAATCTAGCGATTTGGATTTACCCCCGTTTCACCCCAACCCAGATACGACCCGCAGCTCTCTACTTCTTGCGACCCGCGCTAGTGTTGACCCGACGATGCTTGGAACGGACAGGCCTCCCCGGAGGCAAAAAAAGAACGGGAGTGGATACGATGGCCAAATCTTGGACTTCTTTGGTTGTGGCGGGAACCTTTATCTTAACGTCGGTGGTATCGACAGGAGCGGCGGCGCCGGCTAAGGCGGACGCAAAGATTCCGAGTTTTATCGATGAGAGCTGGACCGCCCCTGCGGGCCTGTCCAACGATGACAAGGTCTTCGGGTACCTGGAAAAGCAGAAGGACGCCCTTCAGCTCGGAGATGTGAAGCAGCAATTCCAGATCAAGAGCCGCCAAACGGATGCGCTCTCCGGTACGCAGCATTACAAGCTGCAGCAATATGCGCAGGGCATTCCGGTCTACGGCGCCGAGCAGACCGTCCATCTGGACGCCGCCGGAAACGTGACCTCTTATCTCGGCAAGGTGTTCCCGGATGCGGCCAACAGCGCGAACGGGCTGGAACCCAAGCTTGCCGGCAGCGATGCCGTCTCGCTCGCCTTCGCCGATACCGAGAAGGAAACCGGCAAGCTCGGCGATATCCAGACTGCGCCCAAGGCGGACCTTTATCTGTTCAACCTGGACGGCAAGTCGCTGCTTGTCTATGTGACGGAAGTCAATGCACTGGACCCGGTTCCCGTTCGGACCCGCTACTTCATTGATGCCGTCAGCGGCGACATTGTCCGCAAATACAGCTTGCTGGAAACCGCAACCGGAACCGGCAAAGGCGTCCTCGGCGATACGAAGACGTTCACGACCACGTTGTCCGGATCGACCTATCAGTTGAAGGACACGACCCGCGGCAACGGCATCCAAACCTATACGGCCAAGAACGGCTCGTCTCTTCCGGGAACGCTTCTGACCAGCACCAGCACCACCTGGTCGGACCCCGCGGCGGTTGATGCCCATACGTATGCCGAACGGGTATACGATTACTACAAGACGAAATTCGGCCGCAACAGCCTGGATGGAAACGGGCTCTTGATCAAATCCACGGTTCATTACTCCAAGAATTATAACAATGCCTTCTGGAACGGTACCCAAATCGTTTACGGGGACGGAGACGGCAGCACCTTCATCTCGCTGTCCGGCGATCTGGACGTGGTGGGGCACGAGCTGACCCACGGCGTCACCGAAAATACGGCCGGCCTCGATTACTACGGCGAGCCGGGAGCGCTGAATGAATCCTTCTCGGATATCATCGGCAACTCCATCCAAGGGACCAACTGGCTGGTCGGCGACGATGTCTATACGCCGGGAACCGCCGGCGACGCCCTGCGGTCGCTGTCCAATCCGACGCTGTACGGCCAACCGGACTACTACCCGAACCGCTACACCGGCACCTCCGATTACGGCGGCGTTCATACCAACAGCGGGATCAACAACAAGGCCTTCTACCTGCTCGCCCAGGGCGGAACGTTCCATAACGTAACCGTAACCGGAATCGGCCGCGAGAAGGCTGTCCAGATCTACTACCACACGCTGGTGTACTACCTGTCCGTCTATTCCGATTTCAGCGACACCCGCGCCGCCGCCATTCAATCCGCCAAGGACCTGTACGGCACGACCTCGGCGGAAGCTACCGCCGTCGCCAACGCTTACAGCGCCGTAGGCGTCAATTGATCGGTCACGATCCGCTTAAGTGACAAGCGAAAGGCCGCAGCCCGTTGCATCGCAGGGCTGCGGCCTTTCTGTGCTTGCTTATTTTAAGCGTTCAGGCTTAATCTCTGGAGGAGAATGACGGACAATTCGTCGACCGAATCCCAGGCAATCGGACGGATGTCCTCCAGGGGAGTCCGCTCACCGGCATCGCTGCGGTTTACAGTCCATATAACCGGGATGCCGGACCCGCATGCATACCCCGCCGCAAAATAGACCTCCGGCGAATGCCCGGTTAAGTCCGCCAGAATCAGCTCGCTCTTGCCAATCAGCTCCAAGGGCGACTTGTCGCCGGCCTGTCCGCTCGAACGGGTCAGCAAGCGAGGCTGGTACCCGCATTGCTCCAGCTTGGGCAGCACTTTTTCCAACCACTCGGCATGCCATTCTTCGCTGTCCGGCAAGAGGACGCAGCAGGGCTTGCCCCGTTTTCCTCCGGCACTGGCGGCTTCCCGCCAACCGTCTTCCGTGAGCGTAAAGCTCATCCCTTCCCGGATAAGCAGCCCTTTGCCGATGAACAAGTCGATGATATAGACGAACTCTTGCAAATTGGGCGAATACGTCAGGTTGTAATTTTGCGAGAGCGGATGAATGAAGACCGGTTCTCCCGGCGCCTTCGCATGCCGGTACAGGTATTGCAGCAGACGAAGTCCCTTATCCTCCACCGTAACCGGAATGGCCGGATCGTTGATCAGGGATTCGATATCGTCGGCGGTTAGAGAGACGCTCTCCCTGCCATCCGTCCGTTCCCGGATATAAGCGGACACCAGCGGAAACAGGCTGCGCTTCTTGGCATGGGAATAGGCGTTCAATAAATCGTAGTCCTCCCTGCGCAAACCGTAAGCTCCTCCCGGGGCGCAGGCGCAGCCCAGGAACCGGTCGGAATCGCCATCCGGCTGAATGGCGACCCGTTCATCGCAGAACAAGCAGTGTTTTTTCTTCAAGATCACCATCACCTCGAAATCTACGGTTTCCTCTCTACCTTACCAAAGATTAGAGAAATGGGAACTAGAAGATATTTCCTGGCGATTGGGGAATGCGGAGACTTTGTCGGACGGACAGCAAAAAAAGCCGCACTCCGGCGGCTTCTTTCATCAGCATCTTGAGAGGCGGTTTTCGCTCACTCTTCCTCGCTCGCGTGGTAATCATCGACCCGCAGTTGGCCCCGATCCCGGACAAAGGTGACCGTTTCCTTGGAACGGTAGTATGCCGGCTTGCTGGTTTCCGTCAGGTAGGTGATAGTTGCCGTCAGGCCGTCAAGCTCGATGGTATAATCCACCACCCAAGGGCTGGACACGCCGATGTTGTAATTCCAGTCTTTGCCGCTCCGATCGATCTGCTCCTGCTCGAACTGTTTCTTCGCCTTTTCCGTCATAAGGTCGTAGCGCGGCTTGCCGTCTCGGGTCTTGAGTGCGTTCGCCCAGGTGTCCGCTAGCCGGCGAAGCGAATCGCGGTCCGCGGGTTGCCGGAGCCGAGTTTCTTCTTGAACAGGCCGGTTCAGCGCCGTTTGCTTGGCTTTGGCGTCGAGGAACGGACTCCCGCCAAACAATAAGGCGGCAGCCGTTCCGAGCAGCGTTACGGTTAACACGAGTTTTTTACGAACCGGGGTCATGGCGCTTCCTCCTTCGCTGTCCCTTTCCAATCTCTAGAAAAGACGGATGGAGCGCCAAAAAAGTTTCGTAGCCGTCGCCTTCCCTGGTGCAGCGGGCAACCCGTGTTATTTGCCGAACGCGTCGTCGATCTTGGTTTTCAGCCGAATCAACTCCAACAATGCTTGGACATTGATGATCGTCAGGTCTTGTTTCCGCTGGCTTTGCCAGAAGGCAACAAAAATCATTTGGATGGCGCAAAGAACGTAAAACGCCCCTGCCCTCTCCTCGCTCGTCAGAACGGACTCTTTCTCGTACCCTTGCCTCAGCGCGCGAATCAGCTCCAGCCAACCCTCCTGGTGCCGGGAATCGGAATAAGCGGCCAGCCACTGCGAGGTACAGAGGTAACCGAAATCGAACAGCCGGATTCCCGTTACCGACAAATCAAAATCGAGAAAGCCGACCTCTCCGTCTTCCGCATAGACCATGTTTCCCGGATGAGGGTCCCGGTGAATCCATTGCCTGGGCAGCCGCTCCATCAGGGGAATGCCGACGGAGTCCATGATGTCGATAAAAGCTCCGCATTCTTCCGCCAGGCCCAGCCGTTCGGCGGCTTGCCGCGTTCCGGGCATCGCCCAGTCTCTCAGCTGCTGGGCGAAGTCCATCCGCGGCGACCGGCTATCCAGGTCCACGGAAAGCAGCGCGCTATGCAGTCGGGCGAGCCCCCTGCCATACGAGGCAGCCAGCCGGGGGTGCAGCTCGGAATGAATGACGCCTCTCAACTCACGGGCAAGGATATAGATTTCCCCCTCCCTGACCGCATGCCAGTGCCCGGTTTCCGCTTGGAGAAGTTCAGCCGTCCGCACGCCATGGTCACGCAAGGCAGCATGGATGCGGAGGATCCGTTCAAGCCGCTCCTCGGATTCTATTCTCTTCACAAACCCGACAGAGTCATCGGCAAACACAAGCCGCAGGACTCGGGAGGGGGATTCTCCGAGGGATTCGGTTTTTTGGATCGGCGGTGTGTTCCATTGCCGCTTCACCCATTCTTGAAAACCGGTATCGGTTAGCTGGTTGGGCATGGAAGGACCTCTTTCTGTTTAGGTGGAATCGCTTTGCTAGATAGGAAGACGCTCCTTACTTCCGCGCTTTTTTCCGATACGCGATGGCTGTCAGCGCGGCGGCTGCGAGGACCGCAAGGCCAATGCCAATCCATACGTACAGCGAAGAGCCCGGTTCCTCGGATTTCGTCGGCTCCGACGAAGGAGCTTCCGACGCTTGCGCCGTCGGACTTGCCACGGCGGTTGCGGATGGGCTTGGCTGGCTCGCCGGTTCATCCGGCGATACGCCGCTGACTGCATCTCCGCTGACCGTCATCGTGTAATCCAACACGGCTCCGCTCCAAAAATGCAGCTTAACCCGAATCTCTCCGTCCTTGACCTGCTCGAAGAAGGCTTTCGGCATCTGGATGAGGTTATTGTCGTAATCCGGGCTAAAGGATTTGCCGAATTCCTTATATGGCGTCCAATCGTCGGGACCGGCATTGCCCCCGTCGGCGTAGGCTGTTTCCATCGTCGCCAGCTTGTCGCCGTTGAACTGGACCGGGAGAACGAACAGCTCGCGCGAGCCCCCTTCCACGCTGCGCGTAGTCGGCGTTTTGTACGAGAGGAGATGGAAGGTCCAGTCCGCTCCGGCCGAGAAGGTGCATGTCAAGGCGGCAATCTCTCCCAATTGATCCGTCACGAGCGATTTCAGCAGATCGGCCTTCAGGGTCAACTGTTCGCCGTCCAAGACGTAATCGGTTCCGGCCGACAGCTCGCGGTCTCCGCTCTTGACGGCTTTCAGCGTATTGCCGTTCAGGTTAAGATGAATGGTCGTATCGGCGACCGGTTCATCTTGGCGCAGGAAGATCAGGTCCGAATCGGCGTTCGAGGAACGGCCGGTCAGACCGGCCTTCATCACGGCATAAAATTCCGGATTCTTCCACGCGAAAGCGTTCCGGTCGAAATGCTGCCCGTTGTCCCACAGCATGGCGGGCATCTTCTTTTCCTTCGCGTAATAGGTGACATATTCGAGGTACTTCAGGATTTCGCCGCGCTCGACCGTATCCACGCTCTTGTCGAAGCCGAGAAGCCCGAATTCGCCGATAATGACCGGAATGCCTTTTGCGACGAAGGTGTCGTATGCCCGGTCGAATGCCTGTGTGACATCGTTCTTCGCGGCTTCGTCAAATACGGTCGATCCCGCCACGTTCACGCTGAACGAATACAGGCCATAATAATGAATCGTTGCGATCAGGTTGGGGTCGTTCAGCTTTTGGATCGTCTTGTACAGCTCGTCAAGCCGGGCCTGTGAGTGATTGGCCGTAAGGGGATCGAGAATCAGCGGCCGCGTCGCGTTCTTGCCGCCGCTCGCCCGGACGATCTTCTGGAATGTCGTGTTCAGCTGATCAAGCATCTCGAAATAGATCGGTTCGTCCTTGTTCCAATCGTCGGAGAACCTGGGCTCGTTCACGCTTTCGAACAGCAGCGTGCTCGGGTAATTCTTGAAATGCGCGGCAATCTGCTTCCAAACCGCCGTGTATTTGGCGATCACGGTTTCGCGCTCGGTCTCCATGTTCAGCATCCACTGGGAATCGTGATGGACATTGATGATCACCGCGAGTCCGGCGTCCATCGACCAGTCGACGACCTCTTGAATCCGCTTCATGAAATCCGCTTGAATCGGGTAATCCGGGGCGGCTCCCAGCCGGTGGTTCCAGGTGATCGGTATCCGAATGCTGCGATAGCCTTGTGCCTTAAGCGCCTGGATCAGCTCTTTGGTGACGGTCGGATTGCCCCAGGAGGTTTCGTCGCCGCTCGCCTCAAAGGTATTGCCCAGATTCCAGCCCGGCTGCATCGCTTCGACTGCTTGCTGGAGCTTCGTGTCCGTCTTGGCCGGCTCCGCATAAGCCGACTTACCGCCCAGTGGCTGGACCAATAGGCTCAAGCTCAGTCCGATCGCGAGTAAAGCGCTTCCAAGTCGCTTCCAACGAATCTTCATGCTCCCCATCCTCTCTTCTCCCCGCTTATTTGACGATACCAATCGCCAATATGGAAAAATCCTTTTGCTCCGAACCGATGCCCATTTTGATCTCCACCCGATGCTTCTTCGTCTCCTGCTCCCGAAAGACGGGCGTCGCCATCGGGTTGTTCCAGCCGGATGGGCGGCTGCGCGGCCTCCGCTCGCGCAGCCCCCCGTTTGCAGCATGGCGGCCGCCAGGACGACCAACATCATTTTCTTGTGCATCTGTCGGCATTTCCCTTTCTGTCCGGAACGTTGAGCCTTACCATCCCATGAACGCCTTGATCTTCGCGGTCAGCTTCTCCGTCGCCTTGCGCTGCGTCGTCCCGGAAGGATGCCAGTCCGAGCCGTACCCGTCGGCCTCCAGCTGGACGTCGAACTTCATTGTTCCGATCCGGTCGTCGCTCGTTTTCCCTGCGTAGTCGGCAACCGCTTGTTCTAGGAAGGGAAACAGTCGGTCGCCCATGATGCCAAGCGTACAGAGAATGCGGGCCTGCGGATTGCGGTCCCTGACCTGCTGCAGAAACTCGGCGTAGCGCTGCGCATACTCGGCTTGCCGCTCCGGCACGTCCTTGGTGTACGAATCGTCGTTCGTCCCCAGGTTAATCACGATGAGATCGGGGGCGAAGGCTTGGAAGTCCCAGTCGAGCGATTCCGGTTTCACCCCCGGGCCAAAGCTCCCGACGGAATAGGCGACCTTGTCGTAATAATCGGGCACGAGCTGCGAGGTCAGCTTCCGGTCCTCCTCGGTATAGCCGGAAATGATGCCGTACCCGCTGTAGGCCACGATGCTGCAGTCCGCCTCGAACGCCTGGGCCGTCAGTGTAGCATAAGTCTTCGTCACATCCTCGGTCGCCGTGGAAAACGGCTGCTGCGCCGTTTCGTCATCTACCCCATACCCCGCCGTAATGGAGTCGCCGATAAATTCGATTTTGCGCGGGCTAACCGGAGTCGGCTGAATCGGAGTCGGAGCGACGATTCGAATCTCGCGGATTCCGACGGTCGACATGGCCGCCTCCGACAGCTTGACCACCCGGACCGTTACCCTCTCGTCGCTTTCGCTTTCCCATACGGTATACGTCTTGCTGGGTTCGTCCACCATGTCGTCAATCACGCGGCGGCCGTTGACGTAAATGCCGATTCTCGGCTGATTCCCGGGGCTTGGGGGAACCGATTCGCCCAGCAGAACGAGCTCCGCCCGCTTGCCGGTAAACGTAAATTCCACTCCGCTTCCCGACAAAGCCAGCCAAAGCGCCCCGTTCAGGCAGCAGGTTCGTCCGATCCGTTTCACATAAGGGTCCGTCGCCGGATAGCTTCGGGTATCGATTGGAGAGAAGGGTTCTTTTGCCATGTGCGTTAGTACCTCCTGAAAGGAAAAAGATATGCAGAGCCGCCGCCTAAGCCGGGGCGACTTTAAAAGCATGCATTTAGTACCACTCTATCAAATTGCCGACATATAACCAAATTGGTATATTGATATAAAAGCCATAACCCGGAGGTTATATGACCGAGCAGCAAATCCGGTTTTTCCTGACCTTGGTCGAAGAAAAATCCTTCTCGAAGGCGGCCAAGAAATTATATGTAACCCAACCCTCCCTCAGTCAATTCATCATGAAAATGGAGAATCAGATCGGCGCCAAGCTGATCGACCGAAGCTCCTCCCCCGTCAAGCTGACCGCAGCCGGCGAAGCGTACCATCAGGCGGTCCTGCAAACGAAGGCGATCCAGGAAAGCTTGAAGAATCAAATCTCCGACCTGGAAAATTTGAAGCTGGGCACCTTGCGGATCGGGACGACCCCTTTCCGCGGCTCGACCCTGCTCTCCCAAAGCGTCCGCCAATTTCACCGGGAGTACGCCGGCGTGAGCATTGCGATCTTTGAAGGAAGTGTGGAGGATGTGCTGGAAGGCGTGCTGACCGGGGAACTCGACCTCGGTATCGCCTCCGGGACGTTCGACGAGCAGGTCTTCCATGTGGAAAGCCTGGCTGTGGAGAAGCTGTACCTGGCGATGGCCAGCCAAAACCCGCTTTCGGAACGGCTGGCGGACTATCGGCTTACCGCGGAGGATATCTCTGCCCCCACCTTGAGGCTGCTTCAAGCTCCCGAATGCGGCATCGAGACGTTCCGCGACGAGCCGTTTGTCCTGTTCGAGCATGGGGAAAACATCTCCCGTCTCACCTCGAAGCTGTTGGCCGAGGCGGAAGTTCAGCCGAGAATCTCCATCCGCACCGGCAATCTCCATACGGTGATGTCGTTTGTACTCGCCGGTATGGGGGTCGCTCTGATCCCGGACAGCTTCATCAAATACGGCAATCTGATGAACCATCCAAGCTACTTCTCCCTGAAGAGCCGATTTGTTCAAAACGAGATCTGTCTGATCGTCCGAAAAAACCGTTACTTGACCAAAGCGGCCGTCATCTACAGCCAGATCCTGAAGGAATTGATCTCCAGCGGAACCTGGGGGCAGCGATAACCGATGGACTCTACCGCATACCGCTGTCTGCTCGATTCCTCCATCCAGCTTCCTCCCGCGAATGCGCGGTTTATCCGCCGGGTTCACGCCGACTCCCGCCTGAAGCTGCTGTTCTTGGGCGGTTCGATCACCCAAGGCTATGTGCCGGGAGGAGGAGTCGATACCCCTTATCCCCGGCGGGTCGCCGACTGGTGCCGGACACGACTGCCTGGCGGTCCAGAGCTGGAGCAGGTTAACCTCGGTCTGGCCGGTTACCATTCCGATATGGGCTTGGCAACCGCCGCCAAGGAGCTGGACCTCCTGAACCCGAACTTGGTCTTCGTGGAGTTCGCGGTCAACAACGGCTTCGATAAAGCCAGCGCCGACAGCTTTGAAAGCTTGATCCGCAGGCTCTTGAAGCATAGTCCCGAGCTGTCCGTCGTGGTGATCTGCGCATGTTTGGAATCGGGCTATACCTGTGAGCCTTACATGGCCGACATTGCGCTTCGCTACGATTTGCCTGTCATTGGGTTAAAATCGGCTTTGGAGTTGGGCAAAAGCCAGGGGCGCCGCTGGGAGGAGTACGCCTGCGACAACGCCCACCCCTCGGAAGCGGGGCATCGGCTGATCGCCGACTGTCTTATTCGCCTGTTCGAAACGGTCCTGGATGCCGAAACGGCGACTTTCCGGCAATCTCCCGTCCACCCTCCCGGTATTCCGGAAGACTGCCTCTTCGGCCGATCGCTGGAAAACCCGGTTTATTACGATCACCGCAACCTGCGAACACAGACGCTTGGAAGCTTTGTTCCCTCCGCTACGCATGCAAGGTTCCCCTATGGCTGGGTTAGCCGCCCGGACGGCGACGGACCGCTTATGTTCAAGATGCGATGCAGCCGTCTGCTCGTGCTCTACGAGCTGGGTGATCCCGGCGATGCCTATGGCCGGCTGTCGGTCAAGGTAAACGGCAGAGAAATGGCGCTCATCGCCGGAACCGGCGTATTCGGCTGGCAAAATCCGGTCTGTGCCCGGGTATGGGACAGTCCCGCGGAGCAAGAAATCGAGGTTTCTCTCACGGTTGTGAAGGATTCGGAAGAAGCGGGCTTTGTCTTGCTCGGTCTACTGGCAGGATAATCCGTTCAAAAGCCATAGCGGCAGGAAGGCGTCGAAAGAGACGCCTCCTGCCGCTTTTTTGTGCGAGCCGTCCCTCCCCTCGCTTCGCGATCCCTCCGCCGCAGCCCCTCTTTTTTCCGAAGGTAAGAAACGGGCCGCTTGCCCGCAGAAGGGGGTGCAGGTGATAGAACGGCGCACTTTTTACGATGCGAGAAAAAAGGCAAGCTCAGGAAATGGCGCAGAATCTCCGGCTTTGCACTCAACAGCCTGCCCCATCTTGGAGCCTTGCTATGCAGTGATCCAAACCAATAGGGAGTTCTTCTCATAGAATACGGCAATCCGCTGTTTGCTGCGGGTGGACGGAGGTGAAACAAAGTGCCGGTATTATCGACGGGTCCAATTGACAATCCGCCGGTGGGTGATGCTCGCATCACAACGCAGCTGGTCGTTCGATTGACGAACGGTCATTCCGATGAAACGGTCGGGGTCTTGATTCAAGGCTACACGCTTGGAGCGACGAGTTCTCTGTATGTCAGCGAATTCGTCTCCTTGGCTCCCGAGCAGACGGCTGTACGGACCTATTTCGCCAATCTGGATGGGGTGGAGTTTCGATTCATCGTGGACGATCCGAACGATTCGTTGGTGGGTATATTTGTCTCCGGAAAGCAGGCGAACGGAGAGTTGAACGCCGTGCATCGGCTTGTGACGCACGAGCTGACTCCACGGGCCTAAGGAAGAACCAAATCAAAAAAAGAAAGTGGGAGAATCGTGACTTTTTATTCAACGGGACCAATCGAGAACGGGATCAATTCGAGCACGGGAGTGCGGCCGACGCAGCAGGTGGTCATCCGGATCGACAACCAGGGTGCCAGCACCCTCAGCACGCGCATTCAAGGCTATTACATGACCTCCGTTCGCGTTCTGTACGTCGATGAACTGGTATCCGCTCCTCCGGGGGGAGCGATTACCCGCACCTATTACGCTAACCTCGACGCATTGGAATACACGTTCACAACTTCGGCGCCTTCCGCGTCGCAAGATCCGTTGGTGATCTCCTTCTGGGGCCGAAACGCGGCGGGACAACTGGTCGACGCTCACCGTCTGGTATCGTCTGAGCTGTTGGGAGCGGTCGGCGCCACGGGCACCATCGGCATAACCGGTGCTACCGGGGCAACCGGCGCTACAGGAGCGCCCGGCGCTACTGGCGCTACGGGGGCCACGGGCGGCGGAGCCACCGGAGCAACGGGTGCGACGGGTCTGCCGGGTGCTACCGGCGCTACCGGGGCGACTGGCCTGACAGGGGCAACCGGCGCCACGGGCGGCGGAGCCACCGGGGCTACGGGTGCGACGGGTTTGCCAGGGGCTACCGGCGCGACAGGCTTGCCGGGCGTGACAGGTGCTACCGGCGCCACAGGCGGCGGAGCCACCGGGGCTACGGGTGCGACGGGTTTGCCAGGGGCTACCGGCGCGACGGGAGTCGGGGCCACCGGGGCAACGGGTGCTACCGGCGCGACGGGAGTCGGGGCCACCGGGGCAACGGGTGCTACCGGCGCGACCGGGGCGACGGGCTTGCAGGGGGCAACTGGGGCGACCGGATTGCCGGGGGTAACGGGTGCTACCGGTGTAACAGGTGAAACGGGTGCGACGGGTCTCTCAGGGGCCACCGGAGCTACGGGTGTCACGGGTTTGCCAGGGGCTACCGGCGCGACCGGATTGCCGGGGGCTACGGGAGCAACCGGCGCGACCGGCGTTACGGGTGCGACCGGGTTGGCTGGTGCAACGGGCGCTACCGGCGTTACCGGTGCGACCGGGTTGGCTGGTGCAACGGGCGCTACCGGCGTTACCGGTGCGACCGGGTTGGCTGGTGCAACGGGCGCTACCGGCGTTACCGGTGCGACCGGGTTGGCTGGAGCAACCGGGGTTACCGGTGCTACGGGCTTGACTGGTGCTACGGGCGCTACTGGCATAACTGGTACTACCGGTGCGGCCGGCTTGACTGGTATAACCGGCGCTACCGGCGTAACAGGTGTGACGGGCTTGACTGGTGCAACCGGCGCTACCGGTGTAACAGGTGAAACGGGTGCTACGGGCTTACCGGGTGTTACCGGTGCTACCGGCGTCACGGGTGCGACCGGGTTGGCTGGAGCAACAGGTGCAACCGGCGCGACCGGCGTGACAGGTGTCACGGGTGCGACGGGCTTGACTGGTGCAACTGGTGCAACCGGCGTGACGGGTGTCACGGGTGCGACGGGCTTGACTGGTGCAACTGGTGCAACCGGCGTGACGGGTGTCACGGGTGCGACGGGCTTGACTGGTGCAACGGGTGTAACCGGTGCGACCGGTGCGACCGGTGTAACGGGTGTCACAGGCATTACCGGCGCTACCGGTGCCACGGGCTCCGGGGCTGTCATTCCGTATGCGTCCGGTCTGCCGACGACCCTCACGACGGTACTTGGCGGTCTTCTCAACACCTCCGGCTTGGTCGGATTTGGCAACAATGTGTCCGGAATCTCGGTTGCCGGGGGTACCATTGATCTCACCGGAGCCGCAGGCACGCTGCTCAACTTTGCCTTCTCCGTACCGCGGGCCGGTACGATCACTTCGCTCGCCGGGTATTTCAGTACGACGGCGGCCCTGAGCTTGATCGGCAGCACCGTGACCATTACCGCGCAGCTGTATCAATCCACGACGCCGAACAACACGTTCACGGCGGTTCCGGGAGCAACGGTCACACTCGCTCCGGCGCTCACCGGCATTCTGGCTCTTGGCAGCATCTCGAGCGGGATCACCAGCGGCTTGAGCATTCCGGTCGCTGCCGGAACCCGGCTGCTGCTCGTCTTCTCCGCGACGGTTACGGCTGGCGTGGATGTCGCGACGACGGTCGCCGGCTATGCAAGCGCCGGCCTCACGATCGCATAAGGATAGTCGGCAATGCAGGAATGCTTGCCATAGGAAACTGACAATATCGAGCAGTTGTCATTTAACAGACATTTCCAAGCAAGAAAGAGCGGCCGCCCTCCGGGAAATTGGGGGCGGCCGCTCCGTTTTCTTTTCCTCCCGACGAAAAAAAGATTCTCTTGATGGGAGAAGCGGTTGTCTATATGATAGGAAAGATTGACCGGTTTCCTTCCGCGGGCGATGCTCCCGCACAACCGACGAATCCCTGCTAAACCGGAGGTCTTATGCTCTTACTCGCCGTCATCCTATTTCTGATTACCTTGTTTCTGGTTATTTGGCAGCCCCGCGGACTCAACATCGGCTGGCCTGCCGGAGGAGGAGCGCTCATCGCCCTGCTCTGCGGTGTCGTGGACGGGCAAGACGTCCTGGATGTGACGCACATTGTCTGGAATGCCACGCTGACGCTGGTCGGCATTATTCTCATTTCGCTCGTACTGGATGAGATCGGCTTCTTCGAATGGGCCGCCCTGCATGTGGCAAGAGCCTCCCGCGGAAACGGCAGACGGATGTTCGTCTATGTGGTTCTGCTCGGGGCAGGCGTGGCGATCTTCTTTGCGAACGACGGCGCCGTCCTGATTCTGACGCCGATCGTCCTCTCCATGGTCCGGGCTCTGAAGCTGGACGAACGCTTCGTTCTCCCCTTCATCATGGCATGCGGGTTCATCTCCGATACGGCCTCTCTCCCCTTCACCGTGAGCAACTTGGTGAACATCGTCTCGTCCGATTTCTTCCATGTCGGCTTCGCGGAATATACCGGCCGGATGATCGTCCCGACCCTGGTCTCGGTGGCGGCGAGTCTCTTGGTCTTGTACCTCTATTACCGAAATAGCATACCCGCCGATTTCGAAGCGGCGCAGCTTCCGGCCCCGGCCGATGCGATCAAGAACCCGAAGCTGTTCAAGGTGGCTTGGGCGATCCTGGCCGTGCTGTTTCTCGCCTATTTCAGCAGCGGTCTGACCGGAATTCCGGTCTCGGCCATCTCCGGGACCGCCGCAGCCATCCTGCTGCTGCTCGCTCATCGCGGCGGCGGCGTCGACACCCGCAAGCTGATCAAGGGAGCACCGTGGTCGATCGTCGTCTTCTCCGTCGGCATGTATGTCGTGGTCTACGGACTGCGCAATGCCGGACTGACCGCCGAGCTGGGCCGAGCCTTCCAATGGCTGGGCGAGCAAGGACTGCTCGCCGCCACCGTAGGCAGCGGCTTCATCGCCGCCCTGCTCTCCTCGGCGATGAACAACCTGCCCACTGTGATGATCAATGCCCTCGCAATCGACGGCACGCACCCAACCGGCCTGTTGCGGGAAGCCTTTCTCTATGCGAACGTGATCGGCTCCGATCTGGGACCGAAGATCACGCCGATCGGCTCGCTTGCCACCCTGCTCTGGCTTCATGTGCTGTCCGGCAAAGGAGTCCGGATTTCCTGGGGAACCTATTTCAAAACGGGGCTCGTTCTGACCGTTCCCGTTCTTCTCGCCACGCTTCTCGGTCTGTACGCCTGGCTCCGCATCATCGGGTAAATCTACAGCCTTACGGTCCGTAGAATGCCATAAAGGCCGTTGCCCGCTCCGATGGGAACGAATTTCACCTTGACGGCCTTCCGATCCCGGGTCCACTCCAGAGGGATTTCGTAGGTCTTTTCAAAGAAATTCCGTTTCCACTCGTCCGGGAAGGTTTCGATTGCGAGCCGGTTGCCGTCGATCCAGACCTCCATGCTCCTGTTCCGGTGGACGCTGTTGAAGGTGGCGGACAAGCCGCTCCGGATGCCGGGTTCAACGCTCATGTCATACTGGAACCAGCCCCCGGCTTCCGCTCTCCTTCCGTTCAAGCCCTCCCAGGTGCCGGAGTGAGTCCTCTCGCCCTCGATCCGATGCTCCAACTCATATTGATCATTGCCCACCTGCACGCTGTCGATGGTAATTTCCTTGAGGCGCTGCTCCTGCCGGGATTTCTCCAGATGCTCCTGCAGTTCCTCCGAATCAGCCTCCACGAATCTCCAATAGATTCCGTATCTTTCCTCATGTTGCCTGTAGTGGGGCGTGAAAATCAATAGTTCCTCTTCATCGGTGTGGCGGAGGACGAAGGCCAGTTCGCCATCCCTTCGGATGAAATTCCCTTCAAAGCCGTCAAACCACTCCCGCACGCTCATTCCTTGGGGAATGATAAAATCCTTGATCGGCATCCGTTTGGTCGCAATGCTGACGTTGACGCCCGTTTTGGATTCGACCCAGTCCTCCTTGCCCAATCCGGCGCTGAGGACGAGCGGTCCGTAACGGAAAGCGACCGCATTCGGCGCGTCCGGCAGACTGGAATAAGCGGCACGCAGCGGAAGCCGAAGCTGAACCTCATCTCCGTCCTTCCAAGCTCGCTCAATGGCGAGGTAGCCGTCCACCATCGTGGGAGGAACAGCCGTTCCATTCACGGCGATCTCGGGATCGCCACCCGTCCATTGCGGCAGCCGCAGCATCAAGGCAAAGCGCCGCTCATGTCCGTCGGCCACGGCGATCGACAAACGCACCTTATCGGTGAGGGGAAGGTCGGTCGTCTGTGCGATTCGCACCTTTTGATCGGTCCAATCCAGCGTGCTGCCGATATATTGATTGACATAGATTTCATGGTCCGAATGGAAATAGATACTGTCATTCAGCTTGGTGAAGCTTTCCATGCCCGTGCCGGTGCAGCACCAGAAATGCTCAAAGGGAGAGCTGTATACCTTGAAGTACCCGGTTGCCATCGGCTGAAAATACATCGTCATTCCCGTATCCGGGTTCTGGGAGGACAAGATGGCATTGAAGTAGGTGGTCTCGTAGAATTCGGCATACTTCGCATCTCGGGTAAGCTTGAACAATTCCCGCGTCAGCTTCAACATGTTGTAGCTGTTGCAGGTCTCGCAGGTGATATCGGAGCGCTTGGCATCCAGGATGTCCGGTTCCCCGAAGTGCTCGGATTCGCTGTTCCCGCCCGTGACATAACTGTGATGGAACACAACCCGTTCCCAGAACCTTTCGGCCGCCTCGCGGTAAAAGACCTCGCTTTCACCCAGAGTCAGGTACCGGTTCAGGGCGCCGATAAACTTGGGGATCATCGTATTGGCATGCTTGCCCTGCAAGATATCGCGGCCCTGCCAAAGGCTCTCGAACAAGGGGATCTCGTCGAACCGATGAGCGGCTTCCACATGCTCGCGTTTTCCCGTCAGGCGATACAGGTCGTAGAGGCAATCGTTCATCCCGCCGTATTCCACCGCAAGCACCGTGGCCTGCAGCTCCTCCGTCCAGCGGGACGTGCGGGCCGCCACCCAATCCCCGAGTTTGTCTGCGACGTCATAAGCGGTCTGAATGCGGGTGGATTGATAGACCTCGATCAGCCCGGCGATGATCTTGTGCATCGTATACCACGGAACCCACGCCGGCTTTCGATTCTCTACGTTATCGAACAGCGTCTCGGGAAACGCCGACAAATACCCGCTCTCCAATTGGCAGGCGGCCAGCTCGGAGAGGAGATAGTCCAGCTTCGCCAGAATCTCCGGACTGCCGGTCTGCGCATAAGCCTGTGCGCATGCCTTCAGATAGTGTCCCAGGGTGTGTCCGCGAATTTCGGTATCCTCCCATCCGGGATACACCTTGGCTTTCGCCGGCAGCCCGGCGACTTCCCGGAACCCGGCCAGCAGGCGGTCCGGGTCAAACCTTGTTAAGTAGGCCAACTCCTTTTGAAACGCATTCATCGGGTAATCTCCGGTCAGCGTAACCCGGTTCAGGTCAAAATCGCACAAGGCTGCCGTTTGCACAACCGCATTCTTCCACTCCATCATCCAAAAACCCCTTCCCATGCAGCGCTGTTCTCGCGAGGAGACAGATCAAGCATATCGGTTTCCGCCTGGACGAGAAATAACAGAAGGTTGGATTATGTGTCAAAAAGGCAGGGGTTTCCATTCGAGCATATTCAAATTTCGGATGGTTTCTGGTAAGATCATGTTCAGAATAGGGTGAAAAAGTCCGATTTCGCAGGAGGCAAGATCCATGGAACACTATCGGTTCCGGGTAGCCGGTCCGGTTAGGCTGGAGATGACCGGGAAGTTTGAGTCTCCCTCTCCCGAATGGAAGCACATGAGCCGCATCCTCATGGACTTCGAGCTGATCGTGCAGACCCGCGGTAAGCTGTATCTCTCGAGCGGCCACGAGGATTATGCCTTGAAGGAGGGCGAGTTTCTCTTGATGCCTCCCCGAGCTCATCAGCATGGCTATCAGGGGTCCGATTGCAGCTTTTACTGGCTGCATTTTACCGCTCCGGAAGAGGAAACGATGGTGACGGACGAGAGCCGGCACGTCTACGAGCCGGGGGTCATCGTGCTTCCCCAAACCGGTAGGCTGCGGAGTCCCGAAAAGCTGATCGTGATGATGAAGCAGCTGCAGGATTCCATACGGAGCTACGGGGAACAAACGTTGAACCATTATCTGACTACGGGTATCTTGTGCGAGCTGTATAACCAGATGTTCTTCGTTCAGAACCAATCGGAAAAGCCGCGGAAGCAGCAGCTCTATAACGATATCGTGGATTATATCAAGTGGAACCGGCAAGAAAACCTGCGGGTTGCCGAGCTGGCGAAGCACTTCGGTTACAATGCCAAGCACCTGTCGAGTTTATTTTCATCGATTGGCGGTATCTCCTTGAAGCAGTACATCCTGCAGGAAAAGATGGAAGCCGCCAAGTTTCTGCTCACGGATACCAACCGAAAGATCAATGAGATCTCCCAGCAGTTGGGGTTCCCGGACAGCCACCCTTTCATGAAAACGTTTAAGAAAACGACCGGACTGACCCCATCGGAATATCGGAACGTATACGCCAATCGGCTGCTTTTTTACAAATAAAAAAAACCGCGCCGGGCGCGGTTGAAAAAGGCGGCTGATCGGTCGCGCCCCTCACGGCAATTGCTTTAAGGTTGCATAGGAATTCCATAGATGGCAAACGCCGAAGACGGCGATGATCCCGACGAGCGGCAGGCTCTCCAGCCATAACGCCATGAAGAAGAAAAACAGCACGGGAAACACCGCCATCGGCAGCGGCATTCCCCAGAACTTCTCCGTGAACAAGCTTGCGAACGGGCGGTTTGTGAAGAAATAGCGAATCCACATTCCATAGTAAGGGGTTAGCGCAGCCAGACCAAGGCCCAAAAACAGGGGGCTGCCGTGCCCCTGTTTGGTCAGCAGGACAAAGCCCGCCATAGTTGCGATTCTCGAGCCGTTTTCGAGAATTTCGACGACGGTTCCAGCGCTCTGCAAGTTGGCCGGCATGGACTTCGGACTCCGCACCGCAAAAAGCAGGTTGGGCAGCATGACCAGCACCGCCGCCAGCAGCCCCCTCCAAGAAAACCCGAAATTCTGTCCGAAATAGTCCATGAGTCCGTTCATTCGTCCAACCAATCCCCTCTACTCGCTCAGCCTTTCCTTGCACCAATCTACATAGAGCCGGTTCCGGCGAATGCCGAGGTCCAGCACCGCCAGGATCTGCCGGCGTTCCGATCCGTGGACAGGAACAGCTTCAGCAAACATTCATTACGGCTCGAAGCCTTCTCGTTGTCGGATTCCATCCAATGGTTCCATTCCTGCCTGCCGCTATCGGTCAGCCGGTAGGTGACTCGATCCCGCCGGAAATTCCCGTTCTCCTGCGCATCGGGCGGTTTTCTCCGTTATCGTACCGGGCTACCCCAACGGATGTCAATAACAACCGTTACCTCCCCATCGCCCGGCGGAACTGCTCCGGCGTGACCTTTTCCGCCCGATGGAAGCGATGGATGAAATAAGCGCTGCTCGCAAACCCCACCTGCTCGGCGACCGCCTTCACACTCCGGTCCGTGGAAGCCAGCAGGGCTTTGGCATGTACAATCCGGCACTCGGTCAAAAACTCGATAGGCGTCCGGCCCAACAGCGCGGCGAACTGTCGGCTGAAGTGAGAGATGCTGTAGCCCGCCTCCGCCGCCATGCGCGGCAGCGTCAGCGGCTCGGCGCTGTGGGCGCGTATCCACTCCGCCGCTCCCAGGATGCGGTTTCGGCCGCCCGCCGCCGGTTCGCTCCGCTCATTCCCGCCCAGCAGCGCGAGAACCGCGACCAGCTCATAGAGCTGCGCCGACAGTCGGGCCTCGTCCGTTCCGTGCAGGGCCGGAACGCCGAGAGCCAGCATCTCGTCCCAGATGCGGTCCACCCGCTCCGCCTCTCTCCAACTAAACAGCCACGGCTCGGCTCGGCCCTTCTCGCCCAATAGCTCGGCCGCCGCCGGCCCTGTAAAGTGAACCCAGCGAACGTCCCAAGGATCGGCTTCATCGGCGTAATAGCGCTGCTCAAGGCCCGGGCCGAAGAGGAAGCCGGAGCCCGCTTCCAGCGCCTCCAAGCGGTCTCCTTTCTGCACCACGCCTCTGCCGCTGCGCACGATGTGCAGGTTATAGGCCGCCATTTGCCCGGCCAGCCGATGCTCGCTGTGGGAGGAATCGCCCGCATAGTGACCGAACGATTCCGGATAGCAGACGAAGCGGCCGAACCGTGGCGGAGCCAAAAAATGATGGATGCGCACCTGCATTCCTCCGAAAAAGCATAATCGTGATATCGCGGTCAAAATCCTGTGATTTACCCGGGCGAAGGGCCGTTTTATAATGAACTCGCCTGGGCTCTTGCTTGGCATAATCGTAACACATTATCACGATAAGGGGATGACGCAAGTGAAATTCGGGGTCGATTACTACCCGGAGCATTGGCCGGAGGAGCGTTGGGCCATCGACGCTCGCCTGATGAAGGAAGCGCGGATCAATGTGGTTCGTCTGGCGGAGTTTGCCTGGGCCAAGCTGGAGCCCGAGGACGGCGTCTTCGACTTTGCCTGGCTGGACCGCGCCATCGACACGCTGTCCCGCGAGGGAATCCGGATTATTCTCGGAACGCCTACCGCCGCGGCACCCAAATGGCTGATGGACAAGCGGCCCGACATGTACCCCGTGGATGAGCACGGCCTGACGAAGGGCTTCGGCACCCGCCGCCATTATTGCGTCAATCATCCCGTCTACCGAGAGTATTCGCGCCGGATCGTGCGGGCGATGGCCGAGCATTACCGGGATCATCCCGCCGTCGACGCTTGGCAGATCGACAACGAGTTCGGCGGCGCCTGCTATTGCCAAAGCGACCTGGAAGCCTTCCGCGAATGGCTCGCGCTGAGATACGGCAGCATCGACAAGCTGAACGAGGAATGGGGCACGGTGTTCTGGAGCCAGACCTACCGCGATTGGGACGAGATCATCCTCCCCGCCTATGCGGCAAGCGACGGCTTCAGCCAGAACGGCGGCGGCGCCCGGATGACCACTCCCTTCAACCACAACCCCGGGCTGCAGCTCGATTACCAGCGCTTCTTCACCGACGCGACGGCGGATTACCAGCGGCTGCAAATCGACGAAATCCGCCGCTTCAGCGAGCTGCCGATCACCCACAACCTCATGGGGCATTTCAGCGAGCTGGATTATTACAAGCTCGCCGAGGACCTCGACGTCGTCAGTTGGGACAACTACCCGAACAACATGTGGGGCAAATCTTCCCCGGCCAGCGTAGCCATGGCCCATGACCTGATGCGCGGCGTGAAGAACCGCAACTTCTGGATGATGGAGCAGCAGAGCGGACCTTGCGGCTGGCACGCGATGGGCGACACGCCCGAGCCCGGTCAGCTCCGGCTGTGGACGTACCAGGCCCTCGCCCACGGTGCCGAGGGGATGGTCTATTTCCGCTGGCGGGCCTGCCTGTTCGGCATTGAGCAATACTGGCACGGGATTCTCGATCACGACGGCATCGGCCGCCGGCGGTACCGGGAGATCGCGGGAATCGGCGAGGAACTGGAGAAGCTCTCCGGCCTGTTCGTCGGCGCGGCCAACCCGAACCGGACGGCCCTCATTAAGAGCTACGACAACGAATGGAGCCACCGCGCCCAGCCGCACAACCTGCGTTTCTCCTACGGCGCGCTCCTCGACCAATATTATCGAGCCGCCGCGCGCCGCCAGGTTGGGCTGGACGTCACTGGCATTCACACGGACCTCTCGCCTTATAAGCTCGTGATGATGCCCGTGTTCAACCTGGTAACCGAAGAGATCGCCGCGAAATGCGAAGCCTTCGTCGCCCGGGGCGGCTCGCTCGTCCTCACCTTCCGTTCGGGTACCCGAACCTGGAACAACCGGATGACGGAGAAGACCTTCCCCGGCTTGTTCCGCAAGCTGGCAGGCGTCGAGCTGGAGGAATTCGATTCGCTCAACTTCGGCCGGACGGTGCCTGTCGCCGGCGTCTTCGGAGAAGGCACGGCTGCCCAGTGGTGCGACGTGCTGAAGCTCACCGGCGCCGAGCCGCTGGCCGACTACGCCGGCCATTACTACGCGGGAACCCCGGCCGTCACCGTCAACCGGTTCGGCCAGGGCCGCGTCTACTATGTCGGCTGCGACCTGGACGATGCGGCAGCCGAACGGCTGCTCGGGTACATTCTGGAGCAGGAAGGCATTGCCGGAGCCATTCCGCCGCAGGCGGCTGCCGGCGTGGAGGCGGTGTCCCGGAGAGCGGCCGACGGACGCCGCTACTTGGTCTTGCTCAACCACGCCAACACGGATGCGTTGGTGAAGCTTCAAGGCCGGTACGTAGATGCCTTGTCGGGCGAGGCCATCTGCGACCAAGCCGCACTTTCTCCTTACGGCGTCCAGATCCTGCTGGAAGCGGAAGGCGTCTAAAGCGCGAGCTTCCCGCGGACCGGATACGGGGCACACAATACGGCAAGAGCGAATCAAGCGGAGCTGAGGCTCCGGTCTTGATTCGCTCTTTTTAAAGCCAGGGAGTTGTCGCGCGGTGTGTGGCAACCTCTCTTCTAGCGGATCGGAAGCTTCGCACCGTCCCTTAGGAACAGGGGAATCCTCTCCAATGGAGCATCGGCGGTTATAGTGGTTCCACCTTCATAGGATATGCCGATATAGGCATCCGTCCAGACGGAGCCAGCCGGCAGATAGACGCTTCGGCTTCTTGCCCCTTCATACAAAACGGGCGCCACGAGTAAATCCGGCCCGAACATATATTGGTCGTCCACGTCCCACGCCTTCTTGTCTTCCGGAAAGTCATAGAACAGAGGCCGCATCGGCGGCGTACCCTTATTATGGGCTTGCTGCATCAGCTCGGTAAGATAAGGGCGAAGACGTTCCCTCAGATGTAGATGGCTTGCCATTATTTCGTAAGCCTCTTCTCCATAGCTCCACACTTCATTCGGACCGCCGCTGGGACACAACCCTCCCCCGGAGGTTCCAACAGGAGCATTCCACGGCTTGCGGTCACCATGAAGGCGGAACACCGGGCAGAAGACGCCGTATTGAAACCAGCGCACGATCAGCTCCCGGAAGGAAGGATCGTCCGGATCGCCTCCATGAAATCCACCGATATCCGTCGTCCACCAAGGGATACCGGCAATCGCCATGTTCAGTCCGGCCACTACCTGATAACGGAACACCTCAAAGGTCGATGCAATATCGCCCGACCAGACGAGAGCGCCGAATCGCTGGCTGCCCGCCCAAGCCGTGCGAACCAGGTTGATAATGTTCGTTTGACCTTCCGCCTCCATTCCTTCATAGAAGGTTTGGCTATATCGAGCAGGATAGATATTCCCCACTTGCTTGCTCGAACCGATATGATAGCGATAGATATCATGATCATAGACGGTCAACTCCGGTTCCGCCTCATCCAACCAGAACATCTTTATGCCATGATCATAGTAATTTTTCTTGATAATCCTCCAGAGGTAACGGCGCGCTTCCGGGTTTGTCGCATCAAAAATAGCATTTTGCCCGAGGAACTGAAACTGGGTGCGAACACCACGGTCGGAGCGAAGGAGGTACCCCCTCTCCAGCATCTCTTGGTAATTGTCGCTCTCCGTCTGCACGGTCGGCCATACGGACACCATGAGCTCGATCCCCATCTCATTTAGTTCCTCAACCATCTTTTTGGGATCCGGCCAGTATTCGGGATCAAACTTCCAATCCCCTTGATTGGTCCAATGGAAGAAATCAATGACGATAACCGATAACGGCAGATTTCTCCGTTTATACTCGCGGGCAACCTCCAATAGTTCCTCCTGATTCCGGTAACGGAGCTTGCATTGCCAAAACCCCATCCCGTAATCCGGCATCATTGGAACTTTTCCCGTGACGGAAGCATAGGCTTCCTCGATGTCGGCAGGCTTGTCCCCTGCGGTGATCCAATAATCCAGTTGCTTCGTAGAAGGGGCGCTCCACTCCGTTATATTCAAGTTAAAATGAGCTCGACCGATTGCCGGATTGTTCCACAGAAAGCCATATCCAAGATCGGACATGACAAAGGGAACGCTGGATTGTGAATTACGATGGGTAAGTTCCACTTGGCAGCCTTTTAGATTAAGAAAGGGTTGTTGGTATTGACCCATGCCGTATAGCTTCTCTGTAGGATCGGATTCCAACCGAAGGGTGAGATTGAAATCGCTGCTTCCCGGATGGGCGATCAGTTCGCGGCCGCCATATTTGAGTTGGTAGGTATGCTCACTCTCGCGAAGTAAGATTTGGCCCTTTTGATTATAAAACGTCATTTGACCGCTGCGTGCAATTACGGCTTTGATTTTACCATTCGTTATGGTGGCACAATCCGAATCGATGGCGATAATCGGTTTAGATGGAGGTGCGGGAAGAAGCGCCCAATCTTCTTCTGAAATGGCTGAAAAAGAGGCTCGTACGCGGAGTGCATGATCTCCCCATGGCTCAATCCATAATTGTTCATGATCATACTCTCTAATCAACCGGGAATTTTCGGAACGAAACATCTCACAGGCCTCCGTTGTTCTGGGTAATGGGGTAATCAAAGGAGTGTACAAGGTTATTATATTGTGGTAAAAATGGCATATCTACCGCGATAATTCCGAAGTTTTCATACGATATTACGATTTCTCCAGGAGGCTGTACGTTATGCAGAGCGCCTGCAACTCTCTGTCACAAAAAGAACATACGGACATCCCCGATTTCACATTCCCCATCAATATTTTCCACCTGCACCGGGGCTATCATCAGATCATTCCTCCCCATTGGCATGAGTACTTGGAATGGATCGCTGTTACGAAAGGGAGCTTCCGTGTTCAAGTGGATAACCGATTCGAAGATATGCGGGAAGGCGATGCTATCTTCGTTAATGCGAGAGAGATCCATTCGGCCTTTCCCATTGATGAAAATAGTGAATTGTATGCCGTCGTCTTCCATGACGCCTTGCTTCGAAATAGCTCTCTTGACAGTACGGAGACCCAATACATTCAGCCTTTACTCCATCATGAGATTCATTTGCCGCCTTTCTATCTGGCCGAACAAGCCGGAACGTTTCCCATTCATTCCGCCATCGTAAAACTGGCCAAGGATTTCCAGGAGAAAAGATTCGGATATGAGTTGCTCATCAAATCTTCCTTGTTCTCCGCTCTGGGAGTTGCCTTTCAATATGAATTAAGGTCATTAAGCGATTCCAAGTCAACCAAACCTCAAACCGCCATTCAACCCCTGCTTGTCCACCTAAGCCAGCATTTTCACGAGCCCATCACAATCGAAAAAGCTGCGCAAATGTGCTGCGTCAGCCCCAATTACTTCTGTACGTTATTTAAGAAGGCAACCGGAAAAACCTTGCTGGAGTATGTCAATCTGCTGCGAATCCATGAGGCCGATCAACTTCTGAGAACCGGAATTTATTCGGTTGAGCAAGTTGCCTTGAAGGTTGGATACACCAGCACCACTTACTTTGGAAGGATATTCAAGAAGTACAAAACCCATACTCCGACTGAGCACATGAAAGGAATCGCCTACTCCTAACGAAGAAAACCGACAGGGTCTCCCCTGCCGGTTTTGTTACCTCTCAACCGAAAATGGCTCAGGCCAGGTCAACAAGGGTATGGACTCGCCTATCCGGGCTTACAGCCCCAGCGCCTTGCCCTTCTCCAGCCGCTGAATCTGCTGTTCGCCGCTGTCCGCCATCTCCCGGAATTGTTGGATGGTTTCCCGCATTTTCGGCAGCGCCTGCTGCTTATAGGTGCTGACCGAATCCAATGCGGAGAGCACATCCGCGAAAGCCTGCTTCAAGGTGTCAACGGAGATGCTCGTCTCCAGCGACTGCTTGTGAATGGCGGTTCCCTGTTCCTTCAACATCCGCGACGTGCCGCTGATGAGGGTATCGGTCGTCTGGTTGAGCAGCTCGATCTTCTTCAGAACGATTCGCTGGTTGTAGAGCGCACTCGCCACGGTCACCGAGATCTTCAGCGCGGACACGGTGACGTTGCGGGCCCGGTCGACGCCGCGGATCAGCTCCTTGTTGTTGCGGATGACTACCTCGATCGCCATGATCCCCTGCTGGTCGACCACAAGCATCTGCTGCATGTCCATGACCCGCTGGCGGAGCGGAAACAGCACTTCCTCCGTAATGAAGCGGATTTTGTCCTCGGATTCGCCCCTCGCTTTGGCGACTTCCACCTGCCGTTCGATCTCTTGGTCCATCAGCGCGCCGAGCTCGATTTCCCTTTGCAGCTTCTTGGTCAGCTCGCGCAGCGCCTGCTGCTCCAGCTCCAGGGTCGTGTTGTCGTTCTTCAGAACGGCCTTGCCTTTGTCCAGAGATGCAATGATATCGGAGATGACGGCATCGGCCTTCTGGAATTTGGCGAAATAGGCTCTCAGCGGATTGAAGAATTTACCGAGGAAGCCGCTCTTGGCAAAATCGACCACGCTCGGATCGAGGTCTTTGAGCTGGAGCTGCAGCTCGGTCAAGCCCTTGGCCACCTGCCCTCCTTCATCCCCGGTCTTCGCCAGGTTGCCGACGGCTACCTGCAAAAGCGAATTCTTCTCGGCGGAGGAGCGCAGGGTCCCCGCTCCGAAGCTGTCGATCGACTCCAGCACCTGACGCCGCTGGTCGAGCGCTTCGACGTCCATATTCAGAATGCTCGCCACATTGGCGGCCGCCTGCTCCTTCAGCCGGGTTACCTCCGCCGGCTCCGGCTTGACCTCCTCCTCGATCGCCGCCTTCAACTGCTCCGGACTGACCACTTCCATGGAAAACGACATGGCCTTCCCTCCCTGGGCTTGATGGTGATGCCTTCTACATTTGGACGTTCAGCAGGTTGCCGATCTTGTACACTACATCGTCGGTATCGGCATTGATGCTGGCCGCCTCATTGATGCTCGATATGCTTTGAAGCGCCTTGATATTCGCATTGTAGCCGATCGTATAGACGGGAATCCGGAACGTCTCGATGAGCCCGCGGATGTCGTTCAGGGAGTGCCCCTGGTTCGTCTCCCCATCGCTCAGGACGAAGATCAGCGGCTTCACGCCGGGATTCTTCGCGATCTCTTCCTGGAGCATCTTCATCGCCACGAGAATGCCGTCGAAGGTGGCGGTGCCTCCTTCCGCCTGCAGGCCCTCCACCGCGCCGACGAACATCGACTGCTGGTTGGCGTCGTACTTGGCGATCGGCAGGCGGATGGACACATCATTCGAATAAGACACGAGGCCGATGCTGTTGTCCCGGCCCAGGTACTTCTGTCCCTTGATGAGCGATTCCTTCAGCCGATTAAGCGGCTCGCCCGCCATGCTGCCCGAGACGTCCGCCACGAACACCGCGGCAATCGGCTTGGCTCCGTTCTTCTTCTCCTTCCACAGCTTCTGGGCCGCGATCAGCGTGTTCCCGTCCGCCGCCGGCATCTCGGCGCGGTAGCTGTCCAGACCGCCGAAGCCCATCGCCTTCGCCGTATCCTGGTACTTCGCCTGCAAGGCGAACTCGGCGAACCTCTTGGCGATCTCCCGCTTCTCCTGCGGCAGGTCGCCGAGGGCGTAGAGCGGGCTGTCATGCCGCACCCCGAACGGGGTGAACACGTAGCCGCTCTTCAATTCGGAAGCGTTGGCATAGATCTGGTATTCGAGCACGAAGGCGTCGAGCATGCCGCTTTTGGCGGCATCCCGCATCTGCAGGGTGGTTGAAGCCAGAAACGGCACGTTAGCCTGGAAGCGTTCAAAGCCCTGTACGGCCTTCTCCCCGAGCAGATTCGAGCGGTCGAAGGTTTGCAGCGCCGTCATCAGGAAGTTGAGTCCCGTCGAGCTGGCAAACGGATCGGTATACCCCATCGCCAGCTCGTTGTCGGCGATAGCGTCGGTGATCGTCTTGAGGTTCACGGCTCCGTATTTATCGACGAGCGCATCATACTTGGCCTTCGCCATGACCACGCCGGCGACATTGCCCGCGAGCTTGGGCGCGATCAGCTCCGCCTTCACCCCCTGGGCCTTCACCATTTCGCCCCACAGCTCATTGGAGGGGGTGTAGGCGTCGGGAACGTATTTGCCGGACCGGATGTAATCGGCGGCCGTTCCGGAAGCGATATTGCGGATTTTGACGGAGGCGGCCTTCCCGTTCACCTGAATGCCCGCCTTGTTGAAATCGGCCGCCACCTCGTTCAGCCAGCCGTCGTTGCCGGTTCCCGACTTTTCGGTGGAGGAAAAGATTTCGATGAAAGCATCCGTCGAGTTCTCCACCGATACCGCGAACTTGGAAATGTCGGGCAGCGAATCTCCTACGTTAGCGGGGTCCAGATCGATCTGCCCCTTTACCGGCTCGGCGGTCTCCACGGTAATTCCCTTGTACAGCTTGCCGAGCCGCTCCGACGCATTTTCCTGCGTGACCTGTGCGCGGTCCTTGCCCAGATTGGCCGTCACCTTGATGCCCGCATAGACGAGAACAAAAACCACCACGGCAATCGCCGCCAATACGGCAAACGCCTTCCCCTTTTTCATCCGGCATCCCTCCCTCGGTTTATTTGTAATGCTTGGTCTGCTGAATTAAAGCATCGATCTCGACCATGCCGGGCATTTCCTCCAAGCCGGCGTAATCGGCGCCGTCCAGCTTCGACAGCTCCAGAATGAGCCGGTCCAGCTTCAGCAGAATCTCCTCGTTGGCGTTCCCGTAGCCGGAAATATGCGTCAGGTACTCTTGAAAAAGGGCCGCCTTCTCCTGCAGCAGCTTGCCGGAATAGCGCTTGCTCCCGGCTGAAGCGGACAGCCGCTCCATTTCCGTCTCGTCAAACGCTCCCAGCTTCGTCAGCATCCCGCGGATGTTCCGGTAGAACAGCCGCTCCACCTCGCGAATGGCGCCGATAAACTTCTGATAGCTGAGCTCACCTGCGTCGAAGCGCTGGCCGAGCGTCTCCTCCAGAGCTGCCTGCTTCCGCTTCATCCGGTCGACTTGTTCCAGCGCCAGCGCCACATCTTCCCGGACGGCCTGCACCGAGCGGTAATGCTGCAACGCCAGGACGTAATCCTCAGGCTTCTCCAGTTGGGTCACCGCCGGCTTCGGCTCCGGCACGAAGAGCAGCGAATAGCTGCCGTATAAGACGACAAGCAAGCTCACGGCCAGAACGGTGACGCCGACCGCCGTCTGTAAAGCGTCTCCCCCGCCGACGGTAAAGCCGGCCAGACCGGGCGACAGCAGGATCACATTCGCCAGCACGACCCCTCCGACCAGAAGCGCGAGCTTGCCGGCATTCGAACCGCGCATTTTCCATCCCTCCCCGGGCGGAACCCGTCCGCCCCTCCTCCGACCCACGCCATGGACCAAGTAATGGATATTACGTATAAATCTTAGGTTTGGTAGCGTTGTTCTGCCAAGATTGTCTATCATTTGCGTTTGAACCATTCTTTTATAGTCTATAGTACCGGATTTCCTGTTAAAATCCAGCAAAAAAAAGAGCTCCGGGGAGCTCTTTTTCGCTTGAAGCACTGCCGGACAGACCAACGGGTTACTTCACTGTGAGAACGAAGCCGTTCTGAATGTAATAGAGAGCGGAATAGGCGATATTCCGCGTGACCAGGTTGTTGAAGGTCGCCGAGCCGTTGCTGGTATAGGAGAAGAAAGCGGCGCCCAGATGCGGGCCGGAGAAGCGCGAGGTCGTCACCCCGTCGCGGCCGGTTCCGTCGATGGTCACATTCGTGAAGACGTTATTCGTAAAGCCGCCTCCATAGCCCATCTGGATCGCGTCCCGTTGAGCATTGATGATGTCGATGTTGGTGAACGTGACGTTCTGGATGGAATCTCCGGACGCTTCAAGGTCGATCGCGCCGCGTTCTCCGTTGTACAGATCTTTGCTGGTTCCGCAGTTGATGATCGTCGTGTCCGAGAAGGTGATGCCCGTGTTGTTCTGGAAATGATAGCCCGGGAAGACGGTATTCATCCGGATGCCCGATCCGCCGACGCTGTCGACGATAAGATTGTGATCGGCCTTATGGCCGCTTCCGCCGAAGAAGGCGATGCCCCCCGCCCGCCAGTTGTTCTCGATGGTGTTGTAGGAGAAGGTGTCGTTGTTGCCTACGGAGGCCGCATTCGTATTGCTCGGCCATACCGCCAGCGCATCGTCGCCGTTATTGCGCAGGTTGGTATTGCGCACGGTCGAGCTGCTGGTGCCTTGGGCGAAGTTGATGCCGTCTGCCAGGTTGTTGCGAATGCGGCTGTTCTCCACGATCAGTCCGGTCGCGGCAATCGCCGGCGTATGGGCGTAATCGCCGACCCACATGCCGCATTCAAAATGCTCGACCCACACGTCATGAATGCGCGAGTTCACGCCGAAATCGTCCATGAAGCCTTTGTAGATGGCATTCTGGTTGTACCGCGAACGCAGGTTTGAATTCATATAGACATTGCTGAAGTCGAGCTTTCCGGAAATGCGCAGCGAGATTCCCCCGCCTGCCGCGTTCGGGTTGGTAAACTGCAGGTTCGTGTACCAATAGCCCGCGCCGGTGACGGTCAGGTTGTTGATCATGCTGCTGACCGAGCCGATCTGCCACATGCTGCCGAGGCTAAAGGTGCCTTCGGGAATATACAGCGTCTTGCCGCCAGCCGCCGCAGCGCTTACGGCGGAATTGAAGGCGTCGAGGTCATCCTGGCCGTCGTTCGGCACCGCGCCGTAATCCGTAACCGACACCGCGCCGGACGGGCGGGCGATCGCCGCCGGGATCGGTTCGATCTCGAGGAAGTCAACTCCGTACACGAGGGCATCGGCCCCGCTCTTCTGAATCTTGATCGTGTCTCCGGCTTTGAGAGCCGTATCCAGCTTGAAGTGCACTTCGTCAAAGCGGAAGAGCGGACGTCCGCCGCCCGGCGCATCGGCCGGCTGATCGCTGGAGAAATACTGCCAGCTGTAATAGGACGTCAGCGGCACGGTCTTGACCTTGCTCCCGTTGACATAGACGTCGAGAGAGCCGTTCAGCCCCATTCCGTCGGAGGAGTCGGGCATGGTGAAGCGCATGGTGACGCCCGCCCCGCCTTGGCCGGAGCGGACCGTCCACTGGGCATAGGCTCCGTTTGCGGGAAGCGACAGGTACTTCTGCCCCGAGGCTTCCGAGGCGATCAGCGATTGATCGAAGGTCGGCGCCGTCTGCAGGACAGCACCGCCGCCAGCCAGGGCGTCCTCGGTGTCGTAACGATAGTAGGGCACGCTGGCTCCGCGCTGCGCATAGACGATCAGGCTCGCTGCGCTCGTGTTGTTGGCTTGCTTGATCGGCACTTCATTCGTGTCGACGGCGACGGTCGCCGTGACCGTGTAGGTGCCGTTCGCCGCCGTCCAGGTTCCCGGCAGGGCGACATTCACCGTCGAGCCCGCGGCAATCGCTCCATTGTAGGAGCCGGTGAAGGTCTGAACCGTTGTGCCGCTCGCATCCTTGAGCGAGACGGCGACGCCGTGCGCCCCGCTTGCGGAAGCCGCTGTGCCCTGATTCTTCAAGGCCACCGTGAAGGCGACGGCATTGCCCGCGATCGGCGTGGACGGCGACCAGACAACGGCCCCGATCAGGTCCGAGCTGGAGACGGGTGCGACGGCCATGGTGGCGGCACTCGTAGAGCCGTTGTTGCTTTCGTCCGCCTCGATTACGCTTCCCGCCTCGTCTACTGTGGCGCTGAGGGTGTAAGCTCCGGCCGCTTTCGCTCCGGCGTTCAGCGAGACGGCGGACGAGGCTCCTGCGGCGAGCGCCCCGACGGACGCGGAGCCCGCCAAGCTGCCGTTCAGATAGAAATTCACGCTCGTGGCGGCGGAGGCCAGGCTGCCGATGTTCTTCACCGTGGCGTTCAAGGTGACGGCATCCGTTTCCACCGGCGAGGCCGGCGACCAGGACAGGCCGGTGATCGTCAGATCGGGGTTCGGCGCAGGAGTGCCGAAGACCTGGATTTCGGCGATCTGCCCGCCTCCCGCTCCGGAGTTCGCCGTGATGGCGAGCTGGAGGGCGCTGACCGTGGCGGTGACGGGGATGGTTACCGTGTTGCCGGTTGCCGGATTAAAGGTGTACGTCGCAGAGGAAACCAGGTTGCTGAACGTGCCGGTGTTTTGGGCGCGGCCGAGCACCTGAATCGTCTGGGTGCGCGTGCTCCACGCTGAGGCAGGATTCAACTTCAGAACCAGGGAGGTAATGTTCTGGTTGGCTTTTAAATCCAGGGTCAGCGTTCCCGGGAATCCGCTCGCTTCCCAATAGGTGTTGACATCATTGTCGTTGGCATTGGCCGCAACGAAGGCTTGCGTAGCCGAGGAGGCGGTTATCGTCTTGCCGACCGCGATATTGCCGCCGCTCGGCGTCGCCGTCGGGGTTGCGGTTGGCGTGACCGTTGGCGTAGTCGTCGAAGTGGCGGTTGGTGTAGCCGTCGGGGTGGCCGTCGGCGTAGAAGTCGGCGTTGCCGTTGGGGTGATGGTCGGGGTGGCCGTTGGCGTGATGGTCGGCGTCGCCGTTGGGGTTACGGTTGGCGTGCCCGTCGGCGTCGGAGTGGCGGCAACCGGGTCGATTGCGATCTGGTCCAGGTTCACGTTGCCGGTGTCGCCGCTGTCGTATCTGTACGCGATGGTATTATTTCCGGCGGCAAACGTAAGCGTTTCCGCTTTTGTGCTCCATGTATCCCAATTGGCCAGGCTAGGCAAAGAGGTTTGACGAATCTTAATGCCATTAACATAAATACTGACCGTCTTGGCGCTTCCGCTGGCATTGGCATAGGTCAGTGTGACATTGCGGCTCCCTGCGGATGCGACATTGACGCTGAAGGCGGTCGAGGCTCCTTGGTTCAAATAGCCATCCACGAATCCGGACCCCAGGTAGCCGCTGTGATCGGTGTTCACCTGAGCTCCGCCCGCAAGCGCAGCCGCTTCCGCCTGATAGACGGAGGCTTGGACAACCGTTCCGCTTCCATAGATTTCGAATTCCGACAGCTGTGCCGCCGGCCAAGCGGTGTTGGCCGTCACATTCAACCGCACGTATCGCGTACTCGCTGCCGTGAAGCTGATCGTCACCGTATTGCCGGTCGAGGGATCGAAGGTGTAGCTCTTGGAAGCGACGAGCTCGTTAAAGGAAGAGCCGTTCCCGCTCCCTTGCACGGAGAGGGTCTGCGTCCGGGCTCCCCAGCCGGGCGGGAGCTTCAGTACGATCTGATCGATGCCGACGCTTGCGCCGAGATCCACTTGAATCCACTGCGGAAAAGCATTGTTCGTGCTCTCCCAATAGGTCCCCGCATCGCCGTCCTTGACGTTGGCAGGCCGATAAACATCCGCTTGGCCGCTGGCGGCAACGGGTTTGCCGATAGCCAGATTGGGTCCCCCCGCGGCAGAGGCCTTACCGGGGGTTCCCGCGCCTGTGAAGAAACCGGAAAAGACAAGAACGGAGATTAAGAGCCAAGTTACCGCTTTGTTGCGCATAATCTTCCTCCTCTTTTTTGTTCTGGTGCCGGGTCCTGGGTGCTTCACAGATTCTTGAATGACAGCGTTTACAAGAATGCCGGTCCGTTGCCCTTCTTCCATTGCAAGAGCCTGTCCGCTCCTCCCTCCTTCCTTGGCTTAAGCCGGGTCAAATTACACCCTCATTATAGATTCATCCGTTTTTTTCCATAAGATGCATTTCTACGCAGATGGTAGGCGATTCCACGCTTTTCCCCGGAGCCGAAAATCATCTGCAAAACGCGGACCAACCGGTTGCGAAACCCGCATATACTGGTTCCATCGGAAAGGAGCGTGGCAATTCGCATGGGCAACAGATCGGAATGGTACCGCAAAGCCGTCCTGTCGGTATCCGCGAATCGGTTGGTGGAACGGGGAATAACCAAGTTTGGCATGCGCCTGGCCAAACGCTTTATTGCCGCCGAGGACCGGATCGGCGCATTGGAAGCCGTCCGCTCGCTGAATGCCGATGGAATCGCAGCTTCGCTCGACTTTCTCGGCGAAGGAGTCGCCACGCCGGGCGAGGCGGAAGCATCCCGGGATGAATACCTCCGCCTGCTGGACGATATCGCAAACGCCGGAGTACGCGCCCATGTGTCCTTGAAGCCAAGCCAGATGGGATTGCGGCTCGATCCGGAGGCCTGCTACCGCAACATCCGGCTTGTGGTTGCGAGCGCGGCGGAAAAGAATATTTTCGTGCGTATCGACATGGAGGATTCCTCGGCTACCGATGCGACGCTCTCCCTGGCGATGCGGCTGAGGGAAGAAGGATACACCCGTTGCGGTACCGTCCTCCAAGCCTATCTGCACCGATCCGTCCAGGATGCGCGGGAGCTGCTTCATCGAAACATCCCTCTGCGTCTGGTGAAGGGAGCTTACCGAGAGCCTGCAGCCATCGCTTGGCAGAGCCGCACGGAGGTGGTTACCCGCCTCAAGTCGCTGATTCGCCTGCATCTCGATCACGGCGTCTACACGGCGATCGCTTCCCACGACGACGAGATCATCAATTGGACGGTCCAGTACGCCCGCCAGAACGGCATCGCCTCCGACCGGTTTGAAATCCAGATGCTGTACGGCCTGCGAATGAAGGAGCAGCGGCGGCTCGTTAAGGAGGGCTACCGCGTTCGCTGTTATGTGCCCTACGGAACGCACTGGTATCCCTATTACACCCGCCGGCTGGCGGAGAGGCCCGCGAATCTGGGACTGGTGCTGCGCAACCTGTTCCGGTAACGCATCCGCCCCGTTCAGCTTGCGGCGCGGCCCGGCAGCGAACCGGCAGCGCCCATCAGCGAACCGGCAGCGAACCGGCAGCGTGCCCGAATAAGGCGCGGATAAGGCGTTGAAACCAAAAACAGCCCCCGGCGCCCCTCCCCGCTTCCGCAAAACGCGGAAGGCAGAGGAGCGCGGAAGGGCTGCTCGATGCCTCAGTTGGCCGTCTGTTCCATCAGGCCGTGCAGGCTCTCGATTAACTGCTTGGCCTGGCATTCATCCATTTCGAAGGATTCGACCAATTGCTGCGGAATGCCCGCCGCTTGGTTCTTCAGTTCCCGTCCCGCTTCAGTCAGCGAGACGAACACCTGACGCTCGTCCTTGTCGCTGCGGGTCCGCTTGATAAAGCCTTGCGATTCCAGCTTCTTGAGGAGCGGAGTCAACGTGCCGGAATCGAGATACAGCCGTTCGCCGAGCGTCTTTACGGGAATGTTGTCCTTCTCCCAGAGGGCGAGCAGCGTGATGTAGCCGGTATACGTAAGACCGAGCGGGGTCAGGAGCGGCCTGTATTTCTTGATGATCTCCTTGGAGCATACATAAAATGCGAAGCAGAGCTGGTTATCCAGCTTCAGCCGTTCGCCGTCCGGTTCCAGCAGCGGTTCGTTCATCGCGGTGCCTCCCTTGTCTCAACTGGTTGCGATTTAATTAAATCGTAAACAATTGAATGACCGAAGTCAAGCGGAACCGCCGCAACGCAAAAAGCCCATGCGTCCGCGGATTCGGACGTATGGGCTTTCATATCGGCTGCGGGAAATCGGAGGAAGCCGGAATCAAGCGCTCTGCAAGCCCAACATCGCCTGACAAGCCTCGGCGCAGGAGAAGCAAGCCTTGGCGCAAGCCTGGCAGTGCTCGTGATCGTGCTTCTTGCATTCGTTGCCGCAGGCGAGGCACGCTTCCGCACAGAGGCGGCAGAGCTCACGGGTATAGGAGCTGCCTGCAGCCATCATCCGGGCGGCGAATTCGCAGAGATCCGCGCATTCCCGGTCCAGCCGGATGCAATCCCTCATCATCTCGAGGTCCTTCTCCTTCAGACAGGCCGAATAGCAGTGATTGCAGGCGACCATGCAACGCAGGCATTCTTCGATACAGGCTCGATAAGCTTCATGAGACATGATGACGTCCTCCTTGGGGGTATGGATTGGACTTGCCCGGCTGACAAGCCCTGCCCATATCCTTACCCAACTCGGCGCTATTCGATCAGCCCTTGCTCACGGAGCCGGTCAAACACCAGACCGCACACAGCCGAGACCCGTTCACGGTCGGCGTAACCGAGCCAGGCCAATTCTTCAATCTCGGCCGCAGGCGCCAGGGTTCCGGTGTAATCGGCCCGGTAACAGGCCATCCGCACGGGAATACCGGCCGCTTTGCCGTGGGCCGGCGCCTCAAAGGTACCGAAGAAGTCGATCCGGTCCGGTTCAATCCGCACCGAGACCTCCTCCTCCACCTCCCGGCGGAGGGTTTCTTCATCCGTTTCGCCTTGCTCGCGCTTGCCGCCCGGGAGATAGAACGTATCCTTGCCTCGCGACCGCGCGCATAGCACCTTGCCGTCTTCCAACAAGAGCCAGGCCACCTTGTCTATTGCGCCGCTCATGGGGTCACCCCCGCGCACTTTTCCAGGAATTCCATGATCTTGGCGTCCCCTTTCTTCTGCGGGTTTGAAGCCACGACCAGATCGCCGCCGTGGGCCATCGGCAGGGCTTTGGCAAACTCCGTGTTCGTAAAGTCGATGCCGTAAGCGTGCTCTTCTCCGCTGTTCGGGTCTTTGCCGTTGACGACGGTGCCCTTCTTCTTGGCGGTTTCGTAAATCTTCGCAAAGACCGGGTCCGTCAGGTCGGCGAGCGAATCTTGTCCGCTCATCCAGTTTAGCGTTTCCTTATCCAGCACCAGAATATCCGGGTAATCGGCGACGAGCTCGGCCATCGCTTTTTGCTGGTTCGCCGCACCCAGGCCTCCCGCGTCCGATCCCGCCGGCGGCTGGAACAGAATCCGCACCTTGACCCGCTTCCAGTCGGGGAACTGATCAAGGATCGCCTGCTGCACGGTTTTGCTCTCCTGCTCCTGGTCGTTCGCCTGCATGTTTCCGAGGAACATGATATTCAGATCCACGGGCGGCAAGGAAGCCTCATAGCGCCGCTGCTGGATGATGTTCCCGACGATGGAGCCGATGATGATCAGCCCCGCCAGGATGCCGATGGCCGCGAAGATCTTCGTTCGGTTGATCCGGAAGAAATCCTCGGACCGGCTGACGGTCCCGGACAGCTTGCCGAATTTGCGCAGACGCTGCTCCTCGGCTTGGTCCACCTCCCGCTTCGCCCGGTAATCGAAGATCGTGCGATACGCTTCGATGTCCAGCTCCAGCCCGGCAAGCGCTTCACTGTCTCCGTTCGTTCGGGCTGTTTTCTCGCGCTTCAGCAGCAGGTCGAATCCGCGGTCCAGCTCTTCTTGGGTCGTCGTCTCGCCCAGACCGAGTCGTCCGTATGCTTCTTTGATGTCCACGGTTACTCACTCGCCTCTTTCCGTTCGTATGCCAAATCGGGTTCGGTAGTTATCATACTCTTACGCGACAAGCGGTGTAAAGGATTCATTTCGCCGCGAATTTGAAAGACCGCCACCCCTGCGATCAGAATCAGCACCCCGATCAGCTTGTTGGTCTGAAACGGAACACGCTCGAGTCCGAAGGCGCCAACCGAATCCAGAATCAGCGCCAGCGTGAGCTGCGAGGTCATGACCAGCGATACGGCAAGCGTCGGTCCGGCAAGCCGCATTGCCCGCACGAGGCAAACCACCACGCCGATCCCGAACAGTCCGCTGAACGGGTACCACAGCTTCAGATGACCGAAGGTCCAAAAGCCGTTCCCGTTTAAGAGGAGCCCGAGCGCGGTCGAGGCGGCAAAGCCCAGGCCCAGCACCACCGCCGTGGTGGTCCAGGAACCGTTGTGTTCATTCATTTTACTGTTGAAGATATTTTGCAGACTGACCAGCGATCCGGCCATAAACGCCAAAAGCATGCCGATTCCCATCGCGATTCTCCTCCTTTTGCCGAAAACTTCTCTTCGAGTCCGGCTTCATTCAAATTCCTCGCCGGCCAGCTTCCGCAAGGCGCCCCGGTCCAAAATCTCAAGAAAGCCTTTTTCCCGGCGGACATGGCCGTCCGTGACCAGCTTCTTCAGAACCCGGTTCAGATGGCGGTAGCTCGTTCCAATCTGGTTCGCCGCATCCCGCAGACTGGGGATGTCCACCCGCCCTCCCGACCTTTCTCCCTTTCGGTCCGAGGTAACGGACAGCAGGTAGCCGGCGAGTCGCTCTTCCACGGAATGCAGCAAATTGAAGCTGAGGAAGCTGGATTTACGTTGAAATTTCTCCATGATGATCGTCAGGAAAAACCGCAGGAGCGGCGCGTAGTCCCTCCCATGCTCCGTGAGCGGTCCGTACGGTACGCGAAGCATCTCGACGGGTGTCACGGCCATCACGGTGTTCATGATCGGGATTCCCCGAATATACTCCACGTCGCCGATCAGCTCGAGCGGCTCGATGAGCGACAGCACGAGCACGTTGCCTTCTTCCGAGGTGGTATAGACCTTAATCCTGCCGCTCACCAGCAGGAACAGCGAGGAAGCCCGCTCTCCCTGCGAACAGATCAGATCGCCAACCTCATAACGGCATAAGGTCATATGCGAATACAGGGGCTCGGGAAACGTACCGGTCAAGCCGTGCTCCCGCAGGGCGGCTTCGATTCGTTCGGTTTGGGCATATTCCTTCATAAGAGCTCCTCTCCAGTCGGGTCAACCTGCGGGCGGACAGACCCGCCGCAATTCGGGTGTTCTATAAGGCCAGAACCGCAATGCCCGACAGCATCAGGCCGATGCCCAGGTACTGCGGCAGCTTCATCGGACGCTTCTCCCCGTCGAACCAGCCATGCTTGTCGATCAGGAAGGTCAGGACCAACTGGGCCATGAGCAGGACCGAGACCGTCAGCGTCACGCCGATCCGTTGAATGGAGGTGACTTCTCCGAAGATGATCACCGCTCCAAACGCTCCGCTGATGCGGTAGAGCGGCTTCACCCGGCGGATGCCTCCGCGGCTTCCGTCCCGGATGAACAGCAGGATGAACAAGCAGGCGAGGAACCCGGTGAGTTGGGTCAGCGCCGCCCCCTGCAAGGTTCCGATATCGTTGCCGATGGCGGTGTTGGCGACACCCTGCAGGGTGATGAAGGCTCCGCCGAGCAGAGCGTACAGCATTCCTTTCATGATTCTCTCCTCCGTTTCGTCTCCTACTACTGTAAAGGCAGAGCGGGAAGAGCGGATAGGACATATGTCCTCGACTTGGCAAAATGGCGATGATCCCTTTTTTTATGATACCATGAATGGAAATTCACCAAGGAACCGCTCACGAAGCCGCAGGAAAGGAAGCGCATACCGTGTCCCTCACCTTCACGACCTTCGAGCAATGGGAGAAATCCCGCTGGAAGGAGCTCGCCCCCATCTATAAAGACAGCTTTCCCCATGGAGCCAAACCCGAACGCATCCTGCGAAGGATGGTCGATCGGGGACTCGCGTCGCTGCACGGCGCTTACGAGGGCGACCGGCCGACCGGCATGGCAATTACCGGCTTTAGCCGCACCGAATCGGCCGGCAAGCCGCATTGCCGGCTGCTGATCGATTATTTGGCGATGGAGCGCGAAGCCCGCGGACAGGGGATCGGCCGGCAGTTCTTCGGCTACCTTCGGGATTGGGCGGTGCAAACCGCCGAGGTCGATTCCGTCTTGATCGAAGCGGAAGCCGAAGACACCCCGGAGAACCGCGAGCGTCTCCGATTCTGGGAAGGGCTCGGGTTTGAGCCCAACGCTTATGTCCACCAATACCGCTGGGTGCCCGAACCCTATCGGGCTCTTCTCCTGCCGCTTCATCCGGGCGTTCCGGTGCCGGAAGACGGAGAAGCGCTGTTCAAAGAGATCACCCGCTTCCACAGTCTCAGCTTCGGCCGGGGCTGACGGGGGGCGGCACGGTAGGAAAACAGCCGATTTCCCTGCCGCCCGGAGAGACCGCGGCTAGGAAACCGGCTGTAGATGAGGCTGGCTATTCTCCGGTCAAGCCCAACAGCAGCTTGAACCCTCGCCTTGTCTTGCGGCTGCGCTTCAGACCATCGCGGGTGTCGAGAACGATTACCCGATACCCGAGCCAGACCCGGATATAGCCGGATCGGACACGGAAGGGCCGCTGCCAGCCGCGGACCTCCGTCTCCGTACCGTCCGCTTGTTCGATTTCCGTTCGCAGAAGCCAGCGGTTTCCGATTCCAAGCTCCACATATTTTCGCATCCAGGGCGTCCTTTCGCAGGGGTCTGTCACCGGGTTCTTCGGACTTACGGTTCTTCGGTCTTACTGCCGGCGTTTGAAGACGGCCACCACTTGGCGTGTCGCTCCATACCCCTGATTCGTATCAAAGACCGAGACGAGCTCCCATCCTTCATGACCCAAGGCATTCAGCCGCTCCTCAAACTCATCCTTGTCCAGGAGGCCTCCCATGACGCCTCCGGTCTTCAAATGAATGGACTTGTACTCCCAGCGTTCGTTCATCCTTGCCCTTCCTCCTTCTTCGCCCCGGCTTGCTTGAAGCCTGCGGCTGCCCATTTGTCCTTCACCTGGTCTTCTCCCAGGTAATAATCCACTTCCGCCGAACGCTCGAATACCCGTTGACCGCCCGGGAGCATGACGTTCAGCTTGCCCGAATCCGGATATTCGGCGACATCCAGCCCTTGCTCCGTGCGAATGTCGAGATAACGGCACGGCGAATCCGTGTGATTGAACAGCTGATGCGCTCCGCTCTCTCCCATTTCGAAGAACAGCACGTCCCCGGCCTGGACCTCGGAGATACCTTCGGGCGTACGGAGCATGGCCGAGCCGTCCAGGATAACGAAGACTTCCTCGGCATTGTGGTGATAATGGTACGGATACGAATAGAACCCGGGGTCCAGCGAGCGGATGTCAAAGGTGAGATGTTTGGACTTCACGAGGCCCGATAACCGTTCGCTTGTGTGCCAGGCGTATTCGGGAATCGGGGATTGCTTCGGATGGAACGGAAGTGAATTGGCGTTAAACCGTGCAGGCATGCCAGGTCTCCTTTCCTTTTGACGATAGAGATGTCCGGCTCTAGCCTAACACAACCGGACAGAAGGGGCAGCGGTTTTTTTCACTTTAGCGGTTTCTTCCGCTTAGGCGACAGGCAGACATTCCACGGTCCGTTTGTCCAAATCCAAAACGCGCGAACGCGTATCGCACTTGGAAAGGTAAACCGGCTCCCCTGCTTCATCGATCCAGTACGAGATCGGCAGGGAGATGCCGCAATTGCGGTAAGAGCCGTCGGCATGGCTGGTGCCGATGACCGCCGTTCGATAGCGCAAGGCGATCCTTCGCGCTTCCCCGATCCATTCGTCATATTGCTCATCGCTGAACATCCCGACGCCGATCGGATGCAGAACCAGCTCGGGAACTGGTCCGAGCTCGTTGAAGCCCTCGAAGCCCTGCAGAATCTCCATGCAGAGCAGATATCCGACCCGGAGTCCCTTCGCTTCTGCCACGGAAGGACCGTACAGCCGCTCTCCCCGCGGGGTCTTCGCGCGTTCCAGGAGCAGGTTGCCGTCAGCGCCGATGACAAGCGCGCGATCTTTACCGGAACCGTCTTTGGACCCGCTCGCGATCACCAACTGATGCTCACGCGCGATCTCGCATAAGCGGGATAGAGAAGCCTCATCGACGACGTATCCCTCGGGATAAAGCACCGCGTCCAAATCCGGGACACTCTCCACCTCGCGGATCAGTTGCTCCAGGCCGGTCTCGTGCTTTGGTTGGGAAACCAACAGTCTCATAGAATCTCTCCTTAAAGGATGTCGCGTATTCGGAAAAGGCGGTTTACACCGTCAGCTCGATCCGGTTGCCGTCGGGGTCCAGCACGACGCTTTCATAATACCCGTCGCCCGTCGTTCGCGGCTCGCTCAAGACCGGGACACCGTCCCGCCGCATCGTTTCCGTCAGCTCGCGGACGGCCTGCTTGCTGCCGAGGGATACCGCCAGATGAGCGTATCCCCGGAGCTCCTCTGGCCCGGGCCGTTCGCTGACGGCCGGACTCTGCATGAGCTCCAGACGAGCTCCTTCGTCGAAGGTCAGGAAATAACTCTCGAAGGGCTTGCTGGAGCTGGTGTATTTTTCACTGGAAACCGCATGAAAATAACGAATGTAGAACGCTTTCATCCGTTCCAGATCGCCTGTCCACAAGGCAGCGTGCTCGATCTTCATTCGCCGAGCCTCCTTCAGCCGAACGGGCGCTCCATATTGATCTGCCCCTCTCCCGCAGAACGCCGGTAGCCCAAGCGCTCGTACAACCGCACCGCGCCGGCATTCTCCGTATCCGCTGCCAGGAAGCTTCGGACGGCCCCCGCTTCTCTCCCCCAGCTTCGGGCGGAATCGAGCAAGGCCGCGCCGATGCCGCGCCGCTGGTATCCGGGATGAACCGCCAATTCCCGTATCCAGAGAACCGGCCCTTTCTCGCTGTCCCAATCGTAGATTTGGACGAAGACCAAACCGCACAGCGCTCCATCTAGCTCGGCGGCGATAATCCGGGCATGGGGCTCCTCCAGCCATTCGGACACGAATTCAGCCGTTTCTCCGGTAAAGCCCCGCGACTGCCCGCTGCAGGCCTTCGTCACGTCGCTGGCTTGTCCGGCTTCTTCTGCACTCAAGGGGCGAATAAGGTACGGTAACGGCTTGGGGGAGGAATCGCGGCTTTCCGGATCTCCTTCCTCCAGCCCGCTCCAATAATCCACAAAGCAGCCGGTCACCTCAAAGCCCAGCTCGCGCAGACCGGCCACGCACGGCTGTGGGACAAATTCGAGCTTGATCGTGCCGGATTCACCGGACGCCTTGTCCAGATCGGGAACAAGCGTCTTCCTCACTGCCTCAACCAGCGCTTCCGGCTTAGCGGCGCCCCAATGCAGGTATCCTGCATTCGGATGCTCTTCCAGAGCCATTCGAACTTCCTCCGCCTGACCGGGGTACAGACGGCAAACCACCGTCTGCATTTCCTCCCATTCGCGGTAGGTTTCGGAACCGAACGGCTGCGCATGCATCCAGGTCCACCATTCCTTCAAATCCATAAGAATAGGACACCTCTCTTCGATAGATTGAGACAAGTTAACATAATATATATTATGTTTCGATTATAGAGCTCAAAGCTGAGTTCCGGCTGCCGGCATATCGATGACATCCGGGTCCACCGTGTTGGGCCCGCCATTAATGTAATTTTGCGGACTCGCGATCGCATCCCCCGGCGAAAACGAGTTGGCGCCGGAATACACCTTGCAATTGCTCGTCAGGTTGATGAGCGCCGTATCTCCGAACTGGATGTTGGAACCGGAGCTTACGCTAAGGATCTTGATTCCTCCGATGATGAGAGACGGCATGGCGGATGCCCCTTTTCCTTGAGATGGCCGGACCGGTGCGCGGTCTGTTCTCAGGGTATGTAACCCGCCGCCTATTTGCTACTCGGTCTGTCCTCCCGTCCGGCCGAATGAACGAATCCAGCGGAAGCGGTTGACCTTGACGACGGCGACCAGGCATTTGAGGATCTGGTCGGACTTTAGACACAGGAAAACCGCCGCCGGCGACCATCCCCAGACGAAGGCGCTGAGCGCCGAGGCGGGCAGCACGATCAGCCACATGAAGATAAAATCGTTGTACAGGACAAACCGGGTGTCCCCTCCGCTGCGGACGATACCGGTGAGCACCGGCATCTGATAAGCCGTTCCGACGGCCGTTACGGACAGGATGGCCATGAATTGCAGCGCCAGGGACTTGGCCTCCGGAGTGACCGAGTAGAATCCGATCACCGGATTCTTAATGACGTAAAGCATAAGCCCTGTTAATAGTCCAATAAACAGATACAGCAGTTGCAGGGTCTTCGCATAAGCTTTGACCCGGTCGGTCCTTCCTTCACCGATGGTCTTCCCGATCACTACGGCCGTTGCGCTTGCCGACGCATAGGTTACGACCGTAACCATCTGGAAGATCGTGGTGGCGATACTGTTGGCGGCGATCGCCGCTTCCCCCATATGCCCGAGGATCGAGGCTTGCGCCGCCATGGCGAATCCCCACAAGGCGTTGGAGAACAGGATCGGAGATCCCACGCGGATATACGACTTGACGAGCGTCATATCAAGCGTCAGGAAATTCCGAACCCGCAGACCGATTTGGGTATCTGCCCGCTTCAGGAAGATCAGAACGATGACGAATTCGATGATACGGGCGGTCAGCGTAGCGACGGCCGATCCCCGCACTCCCATCCGCGGCAGCCCCAGATGCCCATAGATCAGCAGATAATTTAGGCTCACGTTGATGAGGAGCGTCGAAATCGAGACGAAGAACCCAATGCGGACGATTTCGACGCTGCGAAGCGAAGCGAGCAGGATGTTGGTGGCGGCAAATAACAAATAAGAGAAGCAGATGATCCTCAGGTACTTCGCGCCTTCCGCCACCGCTGCCGTGCCATCCGTAAATAGGGATAGCGTCCCGTGCGGAAAAGCGAACACCGCTGCTCCGAGCAGAAGTGCCACCGTAAGCGCTATGCGCATTCCAACGCCGGATGCCTTGCGAACGGTCTCCAAATCGCGGGCTCCCCACGCTCGCGACGAGAGGATAACCACCCCCTCCGCCGCGCCCATCACCAGCATTTGCAGCAGGAATTGAATCTGATTGGCCAGTGCCACGCCGGACAAGGCCGGTTCGCTGTATGCGCCCAGCATCACATTGTCCGATAGACCGACGCCCAGCGAGATCAGGTTTTGCGCACCGATGAGGAAGGTGAGCGAGAAAAAGCGCTTGTAAAAACCGGATTCCCGAACGAGCAGGTTCATGATGTCCCTTCTTTGCTTGATAATCGCCGAGCGGCAAACCTTCTCTACAGCGGCGCAATGAATCGCTTCGACTTAAGCAAAAAAGCCTTCCGTTCGGCGGAAGGCTACCTAAGCCAGGGACCGCCGTTCGATTCCGATCGGATCAGGCAGCGGGTGATCTCTCCGACGTAGAGGCGGTGGTAATCCCGGTTTGGATAAAAGTCGGCCAGAGCCGGGTCCGCGAATCCTTGGGGCTGGATATCGTGCAGATAGACCTTGCGGCATTCGAGCACAAGCCTGGCTTCCCGGAAATATACCATACCGGGCTTGTCTTCGACGGGCGTAATCCCGGCGTCGGCGATCTTATCCCCATCCCTTCCCGAGCGGCTGCCGCAAACCTGCAAGGCTTCCCGGCATTCTTCCGGAAAGAAGGATAAGGTGAACGTATCGCCCGCTTCCAGGAATTCGTAGGTCATTCGTGTCGGGCGCACGACGCAATAGGCGACGGGACGGTGCCAGAGCACACCGAAGCCGCCCCAACTGGCCGTCATGGTGTTGCAGTGCTCCCGCGTCCCGGCGGTGATCAGCATCCAGTCCTCCCCGATCAACCGGAAGACGTTCTCGCTGAGCTCAAGCGGGGCAATCTCGGAAAATTCCGCCATCATTCGTCTCCCCCTTTCCGATCATCCAGCCAAACGACAATCTCCTCTACGGATTTCCTTGGACGATCCGCCGGCCGGTTGCTCTTGGCATAGCCGAGGGGCGTAAAGGCGACCGGCTCCTGACCGGAGTCCAGCCCGAGCAGGCGGCGGGCCGCTTCGAAATCGAAGGCGGCCACCCAGCAGGTTCCGAGCCCCTCGGCCGTCGCCGCAAGCACCAGATGATCCATCGCGATCGCCGCATCGACGTCGCAGTAATTTTTGCCGTTGCGGTGTACCCAGGCCCGCTCCGGTTCGGAACAGACGGCCAGCACATACGGCGCTTCCGCGAACCATTCCCGCGGGTAAACTTCCATCAACTCGTCCTCCCGGCCCGCCGTGGGCACGACATATACCCGAAAGGGCTGTCGGTTTGCCGCGGTGGGGGCCAGCACGGCGGCTTGCAGCACCCGCTTCAGCTTTTCCCGCTCGACCGGTGCCGTTTTCTCATAGGAACGAACGCTGTAACGCTCCTCGATCAGATCCTTCCACTCCATGCGATCTCCCCGCTTTCCGTTTGCTCCCAGTTTATCAAATCCCGGTTAACCGGTGGGGATTGTCACCGAATCTTCGCACAAGGATCGCCGGATTGGGCGAATCCGAATCGGTTGGAAGAAAAGCCTTACCCTGCGAGCAGGAGGCCGAGCGATAAATAAACCAAGCCAATTCCCCGCTTGCGGGTCAATAAATGCTCGTCCAATTCCAGCATGCCGTGAGTAACCCTCCAACGTCCCGGAATCGTTCAGGGAATCGGGATCAGTTTATCATACAGATGAAAGCCTTGCGATTCCCCGCAGAAGCGGAAGCCGCTCGCCGGGTAGAACCGGTTCAGCGCCTCGTTGGTAGCAATGCAGTCGAGCCGGAGAGCCTCCTTGCCCGGATACCGCAAGCCGTTCTCGGCCCAAGCCAGGATCGAGGAGCCGAGCTTCGTCCCCGAATAGCGGCGGTTGACCATCAGCCGATGAAGGTAGACGGCTTTCTCCAGCTTGCCGTCGGCGTTGCCCCACAGCCGGAGGTCCCAATCGCTCGGGCTCCATTGCAAAATGACCATTCCGGCCCACTCTTCCCGGTCGGGTTCGCGGAAGCCGAAGACATCGCCGCGGGCGATCGCCTCCGGCATCCGGTGGTCGTCCTGCCCGGTCAGCAGCTTGCCCCACTGCGTCGAACCGGTGCTCTTCAGCCAGCGCGCCGTATCCAGCATCAGCTTGGCGAGCCCGGCTTCGTCGGCGGGGAGGGCCCGATAGGCGAGAATCCCCGGCTGTACCTCGGTATGGATAAGTTCGATCGGATTCATGGGATTATCCCGCCCTTTCCTTGGATGGTGATGGAGGATTCCCCGGTTTGAACCGGCACAGCCGGCTTCCGGGACCAGGATAACAGAACAACCGTGCCGACGATGCAGGCCGCCCCAAGCCAGTCGAAGGTCCCGAACAGCGTGCCCAGCCAGACCACCGCCAGCAAGGCCGAAGTCAGCGGCTCCAGGCAGGAGAGGATGCTCGCCTCCGCCGGCTCCAGTTGTTTGAGGCTCTCCATGTAGCAGAAAAATGCGATCAGCGTGCCGAACAGAACAATGAAGCCGGTCGCAAGCGCCGCTTCTCCGTCCCACTGCCCCCGGAAGCTCCATGGCGGCCGAACGACGCTGAGCGCGGCTCCGCCGATCAGCATCCCCCAGCCGACCACGACGCCCGAGCCCCATGCGCGCAGCAGCCGCACCGGCTGCACGCTGTAGAAGCCGAGCGCGACGGCGGAAGCCAGGCCCCAGAAGAACGCGGCGGGCGTCATCGCCAGCGTCCCAATCCGGCCGTGGGTAGCGAGCAGCAGAATCCCGGCAAAGGAAAGGCCGACGGCGACCCCTTCCCGGACCGACGGGCGCTTCCGCCGCCGAAAAGCGGTGTAGCAGCAGATCAGCGCCGGAGCGAGGTATTGCAGCACGGTAGCCGTAGCCGCGTTGGAATGCCGGATCGCGGTGAAGTAAGTATATTGAACCGCCAGCATGCCCAAGAGACTGAACAAGAGCAGCTCCCGGACATCCTTCGGCGATTTCCATATCGCCAGCACCCGCTTGCGGGAGCCTCCGAGAGAGGCGATCAGCAGCATTCCCGTCCCGGCCGCCAACAGGCGGACATCCACCAGCCAATCCGGCCGGAAGCCCTTGCGTTCAAATAGAAATTGCGCGACGGAACCGGAGATCCCCCACAGGGAAGCGGCCGCCAGGACCAGCAGAATCCCCCTCCGCTTCATTCGGGCCTATCGCCCTCCCCGAGCTGCTTGCGGATAAACGCGTTAACCCTGCGCATGTGATCGGGTCCGGTCCAATGCCCGTTGAACGGATACACGATCATTTCCTTCGGGGCTTCGGTAATCCGGTTATAGGCTGCATAGACCGTCTCGGGCATGCAGACCGGGTCCTTGAGTCCGACGGTACAGAGGATCGGCTTGACCACCCGATGGGCGAGGTTCATCGCGTCGAAATAGCTCAAGGTCGTAAGCACCGAGTCCAGCTCTTCGGGATGCCGGGCAACATAATCGGCGGCTTCCGTGATGGAGCCGACCGAATTCAGGATGCCGAAGTCCAGATGGCACATGTTGGGCAAGGACGCAACCGAGGCGCTAATCAGATCCGGCGCGAGCGAGCTGACCATCAGTGTCAAGCCTCCGCCCTGACTCGTGCCCATGACGATAATCCGGTCGGCGTCCACCTCCGGCTGCTCGCGGACGAAGCGAACGGCCCGCAAGGCGTCCACCGTGATCGCCTTGTAATAGTAGGAATCCTTGTCATGCAGATTCTGGGTCACCCAGCCTTTGACCATGCCGTTCGTCTGGTCGAGCGTGTTCCCCGTCTTGCCGCTTTGGCCGCGCACGTCCATGGCGAACACCGCATATCCCATCATCAGCCAGGCCGCATGGTGCTCCGGAAGCTCCCGTGAGCCGGTGTAGCCGTGGTAGAGGACGATGCAAGGCAGCGGCTTCCGGAAGGACTGTTCCGGCAGCAGCAGCCAGCCGTGAATCGGCGTTCCGGCATAGCCCGTGTAGACCGTATCGTAAACGGCGGCGCCGATGAGCGGAGAATCCACCCGTGTACGCTCGCAGGCCCAGGCGGCCTCTTTGTCCTCCCGAAGCGTGCGGTCCCAGAATTCCTCCAAATCGGCTTGCGCCGTCCGCTCCGGCAAAAAGCCCTCCAAATCCTGTATTCTTCGTTCAATCACGTTCATAAAAAAATCCTCCTGCCGAGTAGGTGAAGTTCCTTCGCTTCGAGCCGTCCCCGTCAGGCCGAAACCGGCCGGGAACCCGAGGCGAGTTTGTGCAATTGTGTTAATAGTAAGGATTGCCGAAACGAGCGTCAAGCGCATTGGACACAGAGCTCCGCTCCAATCTGTTGCTTGCCGCAGCCAAATTCAGAATTAAGTTGCCCCTAGGCAAAATCGGAGTATAGTAGAAGGTGCTTATTTTGATAGATTGGCAGGTGCCTCTATGAAGACCTTCTATCAGCTCAACACCATCTTTCTCAGCATGATCATGGAAGCCATTCCCTTCGTGCTCGTCGGGGTGCTGATCTCCGGAATGATTCAGTCCTTCATCTCCGAGCGTTGGATCGCCCGGATTATGCCGAAGAACCGTGTGTTATCCGCCCTCCTCGGCGCGAGCATCGGCGTCTTTTTCCCTTCCTGCGAATGCGGCATCGTCCCGATTACCAAGCGGTTGCTGAACAAAGGCGTTCCGCTGCAGGCGGGCATCGGATTCATGCTGACCGGACCGATCATCAATCCGATCGTCCTGTTCGCCACCTATATCGCCTTCGGCAACAATTGGAAAATGGTGCTGATTCGCTGCGGCATGGCGTTCGCGGTAGCCGTCTTGGTCTCGTTGGCGCTGAGCCTGCTGTTTCCGGCGATGCCGCTGAAGGAATATACCTTTGCGGGCATCCCTTCCTTCGCCGCCGAAACGGCCGCTTCCGCCGAAGAAAATCCGACTTGCGCCGAAACGGACGCTTCCGGGAAAGCGGGAGCGGTTTGCGCAGCCGGTTCCTCGATCCGCAAGGAGCCGCTTTCTCCGCCGCCTGCCTTCGGCGCGCAGATTCGCCGCTTGGGGAGCCGATTCTACGAGGTGTGCCTGCACGGCATTGACGAGTTCTTTTCCGTCGGCAAGTACCTGGTGATCGGCGCCTTCATTGCCGCTTCCATGCAGACCTTCATTCCCACCTCGTACCTGATGAAGCTGGGAAATACGCCTATCATGGCCAGCCTCGTCATGATCACACTCGCGTTTATCATGTCGCTCTGCTCCGAGGCGGACGCCTTTATCGCTTCCTCTTTTCGGAGCACCTTCTCGGTCGGACCGCTGTCGGCATTCCTCGTCTTCGGTCCGATGATCGACATCAAGAACACGCTGATGCTGCTCGGCACATTTCGCAAACGGTTCGTCTTCAGCCTGATCGGTCTGGTCACCCTGTTCACGCTGATCGGCTCTCTGCTCGTCGGGAGGTGGTTTGGATGAAGCGCTTTGTCATCATGCTCGGCTTCGTGATGATGTTCGTCTATATTCGGGTGCAGGGCAACCTCAATATGTACATCAATACGCGCTATTCTTATTTGTCCGTTCTGACGATTGGCATTCTGTCGCTGCTCTGCGCAGTAGAATTCATCCGGGTGTTCCGGAAGGAACGGGAAGAAGAGAAGCGTAAAGAAGCGGCCGCGCAGAGAAGCGAAGAAAGAAGCCGGAAGGCTGTCGAGACGCTCCGGGCGGAGGATTTGGCTGGCGAGTTTACGACACCTATGCCTCCTTTGGAGGGCTACGTTCATATGCATGATCATTCCGATTATGCCGAGGGGAATCATCACCAGGAGTCCGTTCGCCATTACTCTAACGAGCACGATCACGGACATGATCACGGATATGACCACAAGCATGATCACGGCCATGATCACGCGCACGGACAGACTCCCAATCACGGTCATGCGCATGACGGGCACTCGCACGGCAATTCGACGCGGCTGCAGCGGGCTTTTACCTATCTGGTTCTTTGTTTTCCTATCTATACGGGCATTTTCCTCCCTGCGCAGACGCTGGATTCGAGCTTCGTCAAAGCGAAAGGCTTTTCATTTCCGAGCCTCGACGTCTCGGCGGACAACCCGGGCAATCACCAATTCCTTCGCCCGGACACCAGTATCTTTTACGGCAAGGAAGGCTACGACAAGCTTAAGAAGAAGGAATTATCCGAGTTCGCGGGCAAGGACAGCATCGCCCTGACGGACCCGAATTACCTCAAAGGCATGGAAGTGCTCTACAATTTCCCCGGGGAATTCATGGGGAAGACGGTTTCCTTCGACGGCTTCGTGTATAAGGGGGAACAGGTGGAGGGCAACCATTACTTCGTATTCCGCTTCGGCTTTATCCATTGCGCCGCCGATTCTGGCGTCTTCGGCATGCTGGTCGACTTCCCCAAGGGCACCGTGCTGAAGGACGACGATTGGGTCCATGTCACCGGCACTCTCTCCTCCGAGCTGTACCAGCCGTTCAAACAGACGCTTCCCGTGCTGGAGGTCACCTCCTGGCAGAGCATAGACGCTCCGAAGAATCCTTACGTGTATCGCAGCTTCTGAGGCAGGCGGGGGACGGGAAACCCACTGCTCTCGCCTCTCCTTCCTCCGTATTTCAACCAACCTTCTGCTTGCTGCATTAAAAAAGCTTGCCCGTATCGGGCAAGCTTTTTTTGTCGTTATGCATTCTTCGGGGAGGATGCGGACAGCTGGTTTCGATGCGTCATCCAACCACGGTTACACGATGTCGCCGGATCAGGACATGATCCGTTTCTGGCCTGCCAGCTCCTGGATCGGCTTGATGTTCTGGGTGAATTCCAGCGTACCCAGGTACCGCCCTCCCCCGTCGCGCACGGCGAAGTAACGGATATAGACGAATTTATCCTTGAACGGAATCCAAAAGTCCTCTGCATCCTTTACCCCGGCTTTGAAATCGGCCAGGAGCTGATCCACGATGTGAACGCTTTGCGGCGGATGGCAGTTCTGAACGGTCCGGCCGATGACCGCCTTGGTTCGGGCAAAGATCCGCTCCTTCCCACAGGAGAAATACCGGACGACATCGTTCTCGTCGATAAAGGTCAAGTCCACGGGCAGATGATTGAGCAGCGTCTCGAGCTGGAGCACCGACAGCGTTCCCGTCTCCATCCGGACAAAGCCGTCCGCTGCCGGCAGCGCGCCGCTTCCCCCGGCCGCTTCCGCCGCCTCGGCCGGATCGGCGGCCCGTTCGGGCACCCACTGCCGTTCGGGCGAGGCCAGGCAGTAGCCGATTTCCCCGCTCTCCCGGGCGATCTTGAGCCATTCGTCCTCCGTGAGCTTTTCCAGCGCCATGGGCATAAGGATGTTCTCTTCCTTGAAGATCATTTCCGTGATATCCTGGGTGACCTGCTCCAGAAGCCCAAGCCGGTCGCTGTCCTCGGCGGTCCCGTCCGTCCACAGGCGTTTCAATTCTTTGATCCCGGCGCGAATCCGGTCATCGACTCCCCACATGACCTTCGTCGGACCGTAGATTCCGTATTTCTCCAGATAGGGAAACAGCAGATTTTCCTTGCGGCTGTAGTGCTTATCGAGATCAAACAGCAGGCTCAGATCCTCGACCAGCTTGAGGCGGCCCGCTTCGTCCCGGCTGCGGGTGTATTGGTCCCGATGCAGCGCGATCGTGAAGCCGAGGAGGCGCTCGATCTCCCGATTTTCCAATTTGAAAGTATGCACCGGATGACCGGGCTGTTCTTCCGGCTTGGCCGAGCGATGGATTTCGTTAATGGAGCCTTTGAATACGGCGGCATGAACGCTGCATAAGCGCTGCACCTCCGCCACCGGGATGCCTTCTTCCTCCATCAGGGCTTGCTCCAGCCGAGAAATCTCCGCCACTGAGATATCCCCGACGGCCTCGTCGAAACGGGCCTTCACCTCGTCGACCGTCTTCCCGTTGTGCAGGTCCCGGATAATCTCCTGCAGCAGCCGCTGCCGCTCGGGACTCAGCGTCTCCGCCTGCTCGCGGTTGTTGATCAGCTCACTCATCTATGGCACTCTCCTTTAGGACTTATCTTCTTCCGGATGGGCAGCGCCCGCCGCTCATTCTCACTCGGTGCTGTACTCTTCCTTTTCAAATTAGCACGGCGGATAAAGGGTTTTTGTGATTTGAATCACTAATTGATTCTCATTCTCATGTAAAGATGGAAGCAGATAAGAACCGAAAGGATGGATGACCATGGAAACCCAAACGCTCAGACAGTTCCAGGATTATCAGGAGGGCAAGTTCGTCAAGCATTTCGTCTACCGCGAGCCGGAGTTCGTCGCCTTCGTGCTCAGCTTCGACGCTGGTCAACGTCTGCCCGTTCACAAGCATCCCGGAACCAAGCTGCACCTTCTCGTTCTGGAAGGGTCGGGTACGGTGACCGCCGACGGAGCTGAAACCGAAGTAAAGGAAGGCGAAACAGTAGTCCTGTCCGGCGATGCCGACTTCTCCTACAGCAGCTCGGCGGATGGCCGTTCCAGCCTGTATGTCATGCTCATTCAGGCTCCCCCGGCCGTCTGAGAACAACTGCGGCTGCCTCTTCTCCCATGCTGCTAAGACCCAAAACGGACCTGCCATCGGCAGGTCCGTTTTTTTGAAAACCGACTCTTGGACACGGCGGCCTAAACCCGTATAATGCGAAGAGAACCAACGTAATTCCTAACAGCCTGCCCGAAGGGCAGGATACGGAGGCTGCCCATGTTCCTGCAAAAAGGCGAGACCTTGTTTCGTCAAGGGGAGCAGGGTCCGCTGTATCGGTTGGAGAGCGGCATGCTGAAAATCGTCCGCGTCCACCAAGACGGCTCCCAGTTCCTGGTCAACCTGATTCTCCCCGGCGAAATCATACCCCATCATTCGCTCATCAGTCCGAACCCTTATTACGGCACGGCCATCGCCCTTATGCCGAGTGAGGTCGCGGTTCTTCCCTCGAACGAATGGTACCGCGACTTGGAAGGCGATCCCGAGCGGCTCCGCGCCATCGCCGAACAGCTCCAGGACAAGCTGCGCATGATGCAGCAGCGCGTCGATCAACTCACGGAGGTATCGCCGGCCGGGAAGCTGCAGCAATTGCAGGAGTGGCTGAGGGTTTATATCGCCCCGGCGACCTTGACGGATTTGCTGACGCAGGATGAGATCGGCCAGTTCATCGGCCTGAGGCGGGAAACCGTCAACCGGCTACTGCGCAAACCCCGGTAACGACGGACCGGGCGCTGCCGATTCCGTTAACCGGTCGGCGGACGCTCATCCCTGCCGTCCTGCCCTCCATGCCCCGCTACTCGGATGGCATCGACAGCCAGTTCGCCAAATCCTCATAAGCCCCGTCATAGGGATAGACGTACGGATTGGACGGAGCCGAAACCCGGGTCACCCGGTCGGCCCGCAGCGCGAGAACCGGCTCGCCGCCGTACGTCTCTTTTGCGATCGTGCCGCTCACCAAGACCCAGGTGTCTTGCGGAAAATCGGTCTTTCCCGAAGTCCGGACCAGTACGCCAAAGGGGGAAGCGTCTGCGGCGCTGCTGGACATCACCAGCCTGGCGACGGCAAATTCGTTCGGCTGCATCGCTTTCTCCCGAAAGACAAAGCCACTTACGGTCATCCGCTTCCCGGCGAACCGGTCCAGATGGAGAGCGACGGCGCGGAGCACCTCCCGATAACCGGTCTCCGGGACGAGAATTTCCGGCTTGCCATACAACCGCCGGGCCAGTGCCGCAAGTTCGGATGGGTGGCCGGTGGCGGAGGCTTCGGCCCCATCCGCTGCCGGCTCCTTCTCCGCCGGACCCGCCGCTTCGGGAACGGAACCGTTGCCTTCCCAGGTGTCGACGGGAGCCGACAGGACGGCGGACACCTGCGACCCCTCCGGCCCGCTGAGCGCAAGACCCAGGGAGCCCGCCAGCCCGCTGCCGCTCATGCCGTTCGGAAGCAGAACGGCATAGACCACCGGCAGCAGGAAGAGCGCATACAGCAGCCCGACGGAACGAAAGCCGTTCGGCGACGCCGCAGGCTCGCAGCAATCGCAGGACAACCGATGCCCGCGGTTGCCTCCCAACGCCATCCAGATCTGCGCTCCGGCGAGCAGAATCAGGCCGATCGACGCCAGCTTGACGGCCGTTTCCATCCGCGGAGCGATGTATTCGAGCAAGCTCCCGCTTCGGGCGAGACGCTGAATAAAGCACGAGTATGCCAGCAGCAGCGCGGCCCGGAAGAGGTAATGCCGGGCGCGGCTGCGCTCGGCCCTACGCTTGGCTTCCTCCGGAAACTCCGGCATTCGGTTCATGCCCATCGCCGAATCCTCACCCCCCGCTCCCGACAAGCCCCAACCGTTCGATCACCAGCGCACCCAGGAGAACCAGCAGCACGACGAGCAAGATCAGCAGCAGTACGAACTTTCCCCGGAACGCCGACAGCATCATCAACAGGCTCTTCGTGTCCAGCATCGGGCCCAGCACGAGAAACGCAAGCAGCGAGCCGGACGGCAGCATTCCGGCAAAGGCTGAGGCAACGAAGGCATCCGAGGTGGAACACAGCGACAGCGCAAACGCAAGTCCCATCATCAAGAGTGTGGCCGTCAGCGGGCTTTGGCCGATGCCCGCCATCACGCTGCGGGGTACGGCGCTCTGAATGACCGCCGTCAGAGTCGCGCCGATCAGCAGGTACTTGCCCATCTCGAAGAATTCGTGCCCTGCGTGCGAAACCGCCTGGGCGATCCGCTCGGACAAGGAGAGCGGCGGCTCTGCTTCCGGTTCGGCTGACTCCGCTTGCCCGCTTAATCCTTCCCGGGTGAATTTCAGCGGGCGGTCCATTTTAATGAGATAAACTATTAATGCAATTAAGCATCCGACAAGCAGCCCGAAGCCCAGCCGCCAGTAGGCCATCTGCGGCTCCGTCCGGAACGCCGCCCGGGTTGCGGCGAAGACGACAGGATTGAAGATCGGCCCTGCCAGCAGGAATACGACTCCGATGTAAGCCGGCATGCCTTTGGCGATTAGCCGTCGGACGATCGGCACGATTCCGCATTCGCAGAGCGGAAACAACAGGCACAGCACGGCGGCCGCGGCGATCCCGCCGAGCGGATGATTCGGGATCAGGCGGCGGAGTGTCCGGTCGCTGACAAAAGCCTGCATGAAGGCGGAGACGGCGACCCCGAGCAGGAGGAACGGCAGGGCTTCCAGCACGATGCCGAAGAGCATGGTTTTGAAGGTCAACAGGGCTTCGGTGGCGGGCGGACGGGCATTCCCCGGCCGTCCGGAGCCAGGGTCGAACCGGATGACCGCGGTCGCTGATATCAGGCCGAACAGAGCAAGCCATGGCAGGCTTGTTCGCAAGCTCCAATCGCGCATCGCAATAACCCTCCCTTCGCCAATGGAGACGGGTGGCAAGTCTTATCTATACCTTATTCGCGTTCCGGACAAGGTATGCCGTACGCTTCCGCAATCGGAATAGGGCCGAGGTTTGGCCCATATCTATCTAGGAAGACCTCGATGAAGGAGCTATGGTATGAGCCTTCCCGTGTTGATTTTGAGCGGTTTTTTGGGCAGCGGTAAGACCACCCTCCTGCTTCGTCTCCTGGAGGCGTCCCATGTCCGCGGCCTTCGTCCCGGCATCTTGATGAACGAGCTCGGAAAACGCGATGTGGACAGCGAGATTCTGCGCGAGAACGGGGACCCCGCCGTCTCCCGGCTGCTCGACGGCTGCGTCTGCTGCAGCAAAAAGAGCGAGCTTGCCGCCGGCCTCGATACGCTCATCCGGACCAAGCCGGATCTGCTGCTCATCGAGTTGACCGGCGTAGCCAATCCCGAAGAGGTGGCGGACGCCCTGACCGAGCCCGGCCTCCTTGGCAAGGTCCGCATCCGTCAGATCGTAACCCTCCTCGATGCGGAGCATCTGCTGGAATACAACAGCGTCTTCTCCGCCGACAAGGAGCTGGTGCGAACCCTGCGCCGCCAGATCGAGGTCGCCGACCGGATCGTCGTCAACAAGACGGATCTTGTCTCGCCCGCCGTCCTGGCGAAGATCGCCAAGACTGTCCGCAGGCTGAACGAGCACGCCTCCCTGGAACACACGGTGCGCAGCCAGCTCGACCCGGAGCCGCTGCTCGGTGGAATCCGCGCGGGGGCGAGCACAGCGACCGTACCGGTCCGGCGCGATTCCGGCTTCCGACCGGAGCAAACCGGCCGGACGGCTCCGGCCGCGCGCGTGCAAGCAGGCGCGCCGGAGAAACCGCCGCACGCACCGTCCTTCTCCCGCGTGCAGACGCTGACGCTGGAGTTCCCGTACAGCTCCGCCCTGCCGCGGCGGGAGCTCGAGCGGTTCCTCGCCCGTCTCGGCCGCCCGCTGCTGCGCGCCAAGGGCTATGCGGTCTGCGCCGGCGAAGGTATGCTGCTGCTGCAATTCGCCGGCGGGCGGGCTGAATGGAGCCGCGCTCGGTATGAAGGCGAGCCCTATCTGGTGCTGATCGGGCTGGAACTGGACGAAGAGATAGTCCGGCGCGAATGGCAGAGGCTGCTGGCCGCAGAAGCGCAGGACAGCGGAAAGCGGGGCTAGATGCCCCGCTTTCCGCTTCTTTCAACACGCTTTCCGGTCCATCGCAGCCTCTTTTCTCGAACGGAAGACTGCACCCGATGATCGGCTGACGATTCGTATCCGCCTGTCCATGGCATCGCCGCCAACAGCTCTCATTCGAATCGGTCAATGCCCGGAATGTTGATCCATGCCGTTCGCCGGAACAATCTCCAGCATCTGATCGATCTCATCCTGAGCCTCCGGCGTGATCGAAGCCGCATCGCCGGTGATCCAGGCATGGTTGTACGGTCCTTCCGCGGGCGAGTCCTTGAATTTGGGCTCCAGGCTCATGACGTACTTCATCACGGCGTCCGGCATCGAGCCCTTGTCGGTCAGGAGCAGCGGGGCATGCTTGCCGAGGTGGGAGAACGGAGCCGCCGCGATGGCAAGTTCGGGTTGTCCCTCCGCGACGAACGACAGGTTGTGGCCCGGCGCGCTAATCCCCCAGCCGAAGCCGGTCGCGGCGTCTTTGTAGGAAGCGAACGCCACTGCGTTCTGGTAAGGATCGTTTCCGGCAATGCGGACCACCGTGCCGTATTCCTTCAGCGCATCCGCGACTTTGGCGGAAACGACCGATTCGGGCCCGAGCAGATAGATATGCGCGCGGCCGCCCCTTTCCTTCAAGGCCTCGGCCGTCGCGGCCGGGATGTCGTCCTTCCCGACATAGAGCAGCGGCTCCGGCATGTGGGCGATCCAGTTCACTGCGGGCAGCGTATACTCGGCCTGCTCCGAGGAGGCGACAATCACGCTCTGCGGCAGCTCTCCCGCCGTATTGGCATAATAGCGGTCGACGGCCCGGGCGACTTCCGCCGGATCGCTGCCGGGGATCTGGTCAGTCTTAAAGCCCGCTTGCTTCAGCTCTTCCTTCACCTGGTCGCCGACATCGCCCACAATCACGGCCTGTACGCCGCGATTGCCCTCCGCACCGAGCGGATTCAGCCGCTTAAGCTCCGCCAGCGTCGCGGCGGGAACCTCATTCTTGCCGAGATAAAGCACCGGGCCGTTGCTCGGATGGTGAATCAGATCGGCGCTCGCCGCGGCGATCCGCCAGTCGGCCGAATCGGTCAGGACGACGCTTGCTGGACGGCTCGCCTTCGACAGCGCGGGCCACAGCGTCTGCGATACCCATACGGCCGCCTGGACCGGATCGGAGGATTGGATGCGGGTCGTGTTCTTGGTGGCAAGCCACGGTGCGGCCGCGGCCGTTGCCGGAGTCGCAGAATTCGCAGAGTCGGTTCGGCCGGAAGCCTTGTCCGCCGAGCAGCCGGCCAGGGAGCCTGCAGCCAGCGCGGCCGCGGCAGCCAGTTTAATCCATCGGTTCATGGGAAGTCCTCCTGTCGGATTCAAGTGTGATAAATGTCATACGCCACTACTATACCCAGCAGTTGTGTGGAAACGATGAAGCACAAAAAGAAAGACGGCACGCGGCCGCCTTTCTTTTTTGCGTATAGTGCGCGTATTTGATTCCAGCCGCCGTTCCCAATGCCCGGTCAGGCTTAGGCTTGCCGCGCTTCCTGCCGGGATTGAATTGCCTTTTTCCCATGCAAAGGATAGTAAAGCAAAGTGCAAAGAAGCAGCACGATCCCCATCGCAGCGTACAGCCCCCGGTAACCGATCTCCGGCACCGCCAGCCCAAGCAGGAACGGACCGATGCCGACTCCCGCATCGAGGAAGATAAAGAATGTTGAGGTGGCCAGCCCCATCCGATCCTTCGGAGCCATCTTGATCGCAATCGCTTGGCCGCCGGACGAGAATGTGCCGTATCCGAGCCCGACGAACACGCCCGCCAGGAGAAGCATATAGCCATGGAACGGCTGGCTCAGCAGGAACAAGCCTGCGGCAAACAGAAGAAAGGCGGCGTACATCACCGAATTTTCGCCTTTGCGGTCAAAGCGGCGGCCCGTATAGGGCCGGGTCAAGAGAATGGTCACGGCGTATACGAGGAAGAAGAACTTGGCGAAGGCGCTCAGGCTGAACTCCTGCGCAAACGGAGTCAGGAAGCTCAGGATGCTCGAATAGCCGAGTCCCGCGAATAGACCGATCGAGGCGATCGGAAACACCTTGGGCTCGAAGAAGCTGCGCAGGGAAAAATCCGCCTTCCCGTTCGTAGCGGCCGCGCTTGGGACGGGCTCCTCGACCTTCAAGAACAGGGTCGAACCGAAGCTGATCACAAGGAGCGACAGGCACAGCACGAAGTTGGCCGAGAACGGCGCGCGTTCGGTCAGCATTATGCCGAGAAAAGGGCCAAACGCGGCGGCGAGCGTCGTACTGAGCGCATAATAGCCGGTCCCTTCCCCTCTCCTCTCGCTCGGTACGATATGGGCGACGATCGTGCCCGTCGCCGTCGAGGCCAAACCGAGCGCCGCCCCGTTCAGGAACCGGACGAGCATCAGCACGGCGAGACGGTCGACGAAGAAATACAGGACGGTCACCGCCAGCAAAGCGACGAAGCCGATCGTCAGCATGTTCTTCCGTCCCACCCGGTCGATGGAACGGCCTGCAAACAGCCGGGCGATCAAGGTGCCGATGACGAAGATGCCGGAAGCGAGTCCCGCCATACTGGGCGTGGCGTGAAACCGGTCCGTCGCGTAGACGGTGATGGTGGCAATCAGCAGATAGAAGGTAAAATACAAGAAGAAGTTGGCAATGGACACGATGAGGAAGTCCTTGGTCCATAATTTTGGTTCAGTCATGCGGCGATTCCTCCAGACGGGCAAGGTTTACTAGAAGCTTGGGGATCGTATGGAAGGTAATGGCCGCCTCTTCATGCGGAATGCCGTCCATGAGGCGATGCTCCAGCTCCGTGATGCTCCGGCGGCAGGTCCGATAAATGTCCCGGCCGTGCTCCGTCAAGCGAATGACCTTGCCCCGCCGGTCGGGTCCGTCGATTTGCTCGATGATCCCAAGCTCTTCCAGACGAAATACCCGCCGGGTGATGGCCGGCTTCTCTACGTTATAATAAGCGGCGATGTCGACCAGTATCGACGGGCCCCGGTTTTCCACATAATAGAGGACCTGCCACAGCGAATAGGACAGATCATACGGTGCGAGCCTATCGTTCAGGGCCGTTTGCAGCGGACGGTGCAGCGAGAAAAACCGGCTCAAAAAGCCTTCCATACAACCCACCTCGATTCGTTTATATAGTTACCATTGTTAACAGTTACTCAAGGTAATTATAAGCATCTTTCGATAGCGAGTCAAATCATCGTCAACATTGTGGAAATTGCTGGGGTGATGGATTGGGACGAATTGGTTAGCTTCCTCCCAACGAGTGTAATAAAGACCGTGTCGCCCGGAATCCCCTTACCCTTTTTGAGGGAATCGAAAACCGATCAGGAGGATGCAGCATGTTCAAACGAATGAATGAGATCATGATCGAAATCCCGGAAGTGGAAAAACCGGATGCCAACGCGGCGGCGGCGGTTCAGGAGCTGCTTGGAGGCAAATTCGGCGAGATGTCGACCCTGAACAACTACCTGTTTCAATCCTTTAATTTCCGGTCGAAAAGGCAGCTGAAGCCTTTTTACGATCTCATCATGAGCATCACGGCGGAGGAGCTGGGGCATGTCGAGCTAGTCTCCCATGCGGTCAATAAATGCCTGAACGGTTCCACCAAGCGGAAGAAGCCGGACCAATCCCCTCTGGAGGCCGTAAAGGATGCCCGTCTCTCCTACCATTTCCTCGCCGGGGCCCAAGGAGCGATGCCCTTCGATTCGATGGGAAATCCCTGGACCGGAGCCTATGTCTTCAACAGCGGCAATCTGGTCGAGGATCTGCTGCATAACTTCTTCCTAGAATGCGGCGCACGCACCCATAAAATGAAGGTCTATGAGATGACCGACCATCCGGCCGCCCGGGCCGTCGTCGGCTTCCTGCTCGTTCGCGGCGGCGTCCATGTCGTGGCTTACGCCAAGGCGCTTGAAGTGGCGACAGGCGTAAACGTGACCAAGCTGGTCCCCATTCCCTCGCTCAGCAACAAGCTCTTTACGGAAGCCCACAAATACGAGGAAAAAGGCGTTCACACCAAGCTGTATACCTGGAGCGAGAACGATTTCAGCTCGATCGACCAAATCTGGAAGGGAACCCACCCCGAGGACGGACTGCCCCTGGAAGTGATTCAAGGCGCGCCGGAAGGCTTCCCCATTCCCGATGCGCCGGCAGTCGAGGAGGAATTTGCCCCGGGGATCTCCGCCGAGGACTTCAAGGAGATCGCCAAGCGATTGAAGATGGCCGGTAACATTTCGGAATAGGAACGCTTCGTATCCCGCGATTCCTTCGAATTGCAAAAAGAGGTTTTCTCCTTGTTTGGAGAAAACCTCTTTTTCGTAGGAAGCCGGCATGGCTTACTCGTTAGTCGTTAAAGATATTCGCCGTTTCCTTCTGCCGCGAGATGATGAACAGCACCGTCCAGATCAGCAGGAACCCGACAAACTGGGCCGAGGTGATGATCTGCTTGTCGGTCAGCCAGCCTAACTTGAAGGCAAGCCAGTTGACCAGGACGCCGGCGATCGGAAAGCTGAGCTCCGCCAGCGTGGCGTAGGAGGCTTTAACGGCGCTGAGGCCCTTGTAATACAGCAGCATGCTGAGCAGCCCGGGCAGGAGCGCCTGCAGGAGCAGGTTGACCGTAAATCCGGCGATCGGTCCAAGCTCCGTCGGCAGATGCCAGCTTCCGCCGTTGATCAGCACCATCGCGAGCAAGAGCGGCAGCGCCATGCTAAACCGCAGCGAGGTCACCGTCTCGTATTTCATCGACCGCAGCAGGTAGCTGCCCATGACGGTCGAACCGCCCCAGAGAAGGGCTGCGCCGATGGCGAACAGGTTGCCGGGTTTGATGAAGTTCACGTGCTCGCCGAAGGGAAGATTCCAGCCGAAGGTCAAGAGATACGTGCCGATAAGCGCGATGACGACGAAGATGCCGAACGACTTGGGCAAGGCCTCCTTGAGGACGATCCGGGCCAGAAGGATCGCCATCAGCGGTTGGAGCTTTTGCAGCAGCAGCACGGCGTTCAGATCTCCGTAAGCGACTCCCTGGGTAAAGAGCACCGTGGCAATGGCCGATCCGCCCCAGGAGATGAACAGAATCGCTCCCATCTGACGAACGCCGATCCCCTTCAGATCGGCCCGGTTCTTCCACAACACCGGGGCCGCCGCCAGCACGAGGAGGATATGCTCCAGAAACACGAGCTGCCAGGAACTGACATGCTTCAGCAGCAGATTGCGGAACAGCGGGTCGATGCCCCACAGCGCCGCGCCGATCACGACGAACCAGAATTCCATGCGCACGCGGGGTACGCGCAAAGCGGGTGTTGCGGTTACGTTGACGTTGTTCATCCGACTCATGGTTCTCTCCCTCTGACATTCAGGACGCGTTCGGTAAAAAAGCCCCTTCCTGCATCAATCGCAGGACAGGGGCTCGGTCAAACACGCATGGGAAAACAACGCTTCCTCAAGCGGCTTGTCGATCTTCTACCATCCGGACTATCACCGTCGGCCCTGGAATTGCACCAGATCCATCCCTGCTTGAACCGGGAGTCGCGGGCTTCGTCCGAAGACGTTACCGCCGGTAGGGACTTGCACCCTGCCCCGAAGATCACTGTTATCGTATTGCTTTCTTTCATGAGTGTACCTCAGCCACTTACAAATTACAAGTGACAGAGTTTTGACAACGTATCATTTTTCACAACCGGCCGGTTTCCGGGCATCCTCGGGCACTTGCCGGTCGCTCGTCGGCTGTTCGTTCGGGTTCTTCTCCGCCTGTGTCTTCCAGGGCGGATCTCCATATTGGTGAAACAACCGGTTTACCCGATGAACGGCAAACGGAATGACAAAGGCCGCAGCCGCATAGAACCAGACCGTCACATCCGGTGCAGACACGATTCTCCCTCCTTTACTCCGTCTTCAGAATCGCGCCGATCATGCTGGCCTGCACATCCACGTTCACTTGGACACGGCAGGTTTTAAATACTCCCTCTCCTCGGTCCCAATCGTTGCGCAGCCCTTTCCAAACCGCGGGATGATTGCGCTCAAGCTCTTCTCCGAACTTGAAAATGTCGCTTCCCAGCTCGGTTTGGGATTTTTCCAGAGCCGCCTCGGCCATATCCCGGATTTTCTTCGCAATCGCCCGCTCCGCATCCCCGATTACCCGTTCATTGAATACGGAGATCTCCAGATGCGATTCCCCCAAGTTCCCGAAGACATGCAGGTTGACCCGAAAAGACGGCCGATGCGGATCGGTGACGTCGGCCCGGATGCTCCGCCTCAGTTTTTTGAGCTCAAATACAATGTTTTTGCCGTATACCTCGGTTTCAATGGTAGTGGACCGAATCGATCCGGTCAGCATATTGCGGCCGGTGGTTTCTTCCCCGTCGAGAAATCCTCGAAGCTGGTTTTTTTCGCCGTTGAATACCGCCGAACCGCTCAAGACGATCTTATTCTCCTTGGGTACCCCGGTCACGACCGGAAGAGCAAAGCTGGCTTTCTCAAGCAAGAACCGATGGACGTCGCCGATATTGGTTGCCGGTGTGATACTCCCCGTTTTCCGCGGATTCTCGGCGGTCGAATCGATGTACTCCGCCGGCAGGCGCTCCGTTTGCGGAAGGATGTTGAACAGCGGACTCGCCTCTCCCTTGGTAATCATCACCTTGGCTGCCCGGCGGGTCTCGGCATCCCGAACGTAGACGTCGAGAACTTTGCTGACGTTCCCTTCCCGGGCGAGCGCCTCGGAAATCAGAATGACGCGGTTATGCTCCAGGTAGGGAGGCCGGCTCGTTTCGTTGGCCATATCCCGGCTTGCGCCGAAATCCGTCCGGGCGGTTGCCGACAGGTTGAGAAAGGGCTTGGACGATCCTCCGTCCTGCTCGGAAGGCTTCTGCATCGCTTTGGGGACCGCCATCTGGTAGGTGACCCGGATCTGCCCCTCGTCGGCTTGATCCAGCGCCGTTCCCACGACGAACCCGCGCTGCTCGATCTCGGTCTGATCCCAACAGCCGCCGAGAACGACAAGCGCGGCTAAACCTGCAATTCCCCTCACGATTCGGGTCCGCATCGAAGTTCACCCCTTCTTCGAGTCTTCCGCTATGGCCGGCGGAGCGCCCCGAATTCCCCGGACGACGGCAACGAACAGGAACAAGGCGGGCAGCATCCAACCGAAGGCCATTCCCATGTAGCTGACGAGCGTGGAAATTCTACGCGTCTCGATCAGATTGCGCGGCATCATCGCCCCGAGCAAGAGCAGCGGGCTTAACAGGTAGATCAGGGGCATCCGCTTCGCCTTGGGGAAAATGGACTGAATGCCGAGAAGGGTCACATCGAAGCTCATCGCCGCCGTACAGAACAAGCTCAGCACCCAAGCCAGAAAAAATGGCGCTTCAAAGCGCTCCATGAGGCCGCCCGGAATCTCGACCTGCTTGGCGAGCTCCGCCAGCGGGTAAAGTGTGTTTTCGACCACCGTTTCGCTGAATACGCCGATGGACATGACGAATACGGCAAGGTAGACGAAGCAGGCTCCTGCCATGCCGGCAACCGCCGCCTTGGCTGTCTTGTCCGGATTCTTGATGTACAGGTTGTAGAACAACAACACCTCTACGCCGAGATAGGAGAAAAGAGTCTCCTTCAAGCTTTTCGCCAATATAACGGGCGGTGTGACGAAGACCGGCTTCAGTGCTTGAATGTCAAAATCTTTAAGAGCAAAGGCGATGACCAACGCGAGGACGACCAGAATGGCCGGCAGGAATAAGGTGTTGATCCGAAGCAGGGTCACGCTCGGGCCCGATACGCCATAGACCAGCACGAGCAAGAATGCCAGGCTGATCGCTTCGATCGGCGTATTGTCAAACAAATACAGCTTGGCGATGCTGGAGAGTCCGCGGATTTCGTAGCAGGTGAACAGAAACAAATAGAGCGAGAACAGGAAGACCACGATATGCGCCACAACGGGATGGGCGATTCGGCTCACCATGTCATGGTAATCCATCTGCGGAAATCTCCGTGTCAGGAGCGCAATCAGAACGGTGAACAGGCATGCGATCGCCCCCCCGGCCAGAATCGGAATCCAGCCATCCGACGTATGGGTAACGCTGGTGACCGCATCGGGCAGGATCAAGATCCCGATCCCCATGGCAATCTTGCAGACCATGAACGCAACCGTTCGCGAATCGACCATGGCATCGGCATAATCGAGCGTTTTCATGGCGAATCCCCCTTCTTCTTTCCTCCTGCCCGGCGGACGTTCCTCGTCTGCGTGAAGCGAGGGCGTTTCTTCATCATCGTAATCGGCGCCCGGATGAAGAGGTCCTTCCAATCGCCTCCAAGCTGTGGAGATAGGGGCGCCGAGAACGGAATCCCGAAGCTCTGCAGCCGCAGAACATGAATCACGATCATAATGGCCACCAGGATAATGCCGTAGAGGCCAAAGACGGCGGATGCGATCATCGTCGCGAACCGGAGAATGCGGAAGGTGATGCCCGCGCTGTAGGAGGGAATGGCGAAGGAAGCGACGGCCGTGACCGCAACCGTGATGAGCATGACGGGGCTGACGATCCCCGCCCGGATAGCGGTCTCCCCGATCACCAAGCCGCCGACGATGCTGATGGTTTGCCCGACCGGCTTGGGCATGCGAAGCCCCGCCTCCCGCAGCAGCTCCAGCGTCCCCTCCATCAAGATCGCTTCGAGAAAGGCGGGAAACGGCACGCCCTCGCGCGCGGCGGCAACCTGAAAGACCATCCGGAACGGAATCAGCCCTTGATGGAACGAAACGAGCGAGATGTACAACGCCGGAAGAAACAGGGTGATGACGACGGCGATCACCCGCAGCAGCCGGATCAGCGAACCGATCAGCCAGCGTTCGCTGTAATCCTCCGGAGATTGAATGAGAGAAACAAAGGTAATGGGAAGGATCAGGGCGAACGGGGTGGTATCCACCAGGATCGCCGCTTTTCCCTGGAGCAGGGCGGCGACGACTTTGTCGGGCCTCTCCGTATGCAGAAGCTGGGGGAACGGCGACAGGAAGCTGTCCTCGATCCACTGCTCGATGGTGCCGGACTCGGGCGCCATGTCGATGTCAAGCGAATCGAGGCGGCGCGTGACCTCCGTCACGATGCTCTTGTTGATGATGTCGTCGATATAGCAGACGGCCAGAACCTGATTGGACCGGCGTCCGATTGTGCGCGTCTCGAAGACCAGCTCCCGGTCGCGGAGCTGTCGGCGCAGGAGCGCCAGATTGCGGAAGATACTCTCGGTAAACCCGATGCGCGGTCCGCGCACGACGTTCTCCGTCTGCGGTTCTTGCAGGGCGCGCTCCGGCCATTTTCGCGTCTTGACGATCAGCGCTTCCGGGCACCTTTCGAACAGCAGCACGGTATCCCCCGACAGAAACGAGGGAATCACCTCGATCCAGAGGACCGTTCGTTTGGCGGCGGCGACGGGCAGCAGCCGTTCCTCGATCCCGGCCAACAAACGCTCCATGCTTCGGGAGTCGGAAACGCTCGGTTCCTCGGAACCGAGTTTCTTTTCCTGCAGGAAATGCACGATATCCTCTTGAATCAGCCGGTCGTCGGACAAGCCGTCCAGGTAAATGACCAAGCAGGCTGTATCCGACGAGCCGGTGCGGATAGCCTTGATCTGCATATCATCGGGCTTGTGAAGCTGCCGCTGCATCTCCTTCAAGTTCTCCAGCAGCGACTCGCCCAGCTTCGACGCATCCTGGTCCATCAAGCCCTCCCCTTTCGTTCGCGCTGCTTCCGCCTTTACCTTATAGTGGTATCCGAAATCGGTCGGTTCTACTCGGAAACTCGCTATATCCCTTTAGCCTTCAGACGCGGTATGATTAGATTAAAAAAGGAGAAGGACTTCCAATGACGGACTACCTTCGCGGCCAGTTGGCCGAACAGGCCGGCGTGAACCTCGAAACCCTGCGTTACTATGAAGGCTGCGGCCTGCTCCCCTCTCCCCGGCGGAGCGAAGCGGGCTACCGCTTGTATTCCGAAGAAGCGCTGACGCGGCTTATCTTCATCCGAAATGCCAAGTCGAGCGGGTTTACGCTGAAGGAAATCAAGAAGGCCCTGGTGAAAGCCGAAGGAAACGAGGGCATTGCACCGGATGCCTTCTCCGAGGTGATCGACCGCAAGCGAGCCGAGATCGACGGGCAGATCCAGGAGCTGGAACGGCGCAAACGCGTCCTGGATTACCTCCAGAATCAGATCCGCCGCAAAGAGCCGGACCCGGATATCGCCGGCGTGCTGCGCGAGCTGCGGATAAATTAGCGCTTGACCTTGTACCCGCCTACAGGGTGTAAGCTCCTCTTGACCGCCGGTGCAGCCGGCGAACCCGAAGGAGGAGTCTCGATCATGATCGAACGCATTTCCGCCGCTGAGCCTATGCGCCTTGTCCAATTGAAAGCCTATCTCCGTCAGCAGGCGAGCTACGCCAGCCAATCGGTCGAAGCGATTCGCTCCGGCCTGGAGCGGCAGGCGCAGCTTGCCCCTCTGCCGACGGGCATCGCTTGGAGCGAAACGGATTCCGGCTTCCCCGGCGAGTGGACCCTGCCGACGGAAGCATCGAAAGAACCGGAGAAGCCGGGCAACGCCACCCTCCTCTATTTCCACGGGGGCGGCTTCATTGCCGGGAGTTCCCGGGTTTATCGAAATCTCACCTCTCGACTGGCTCTGGCCGCCGGCGTCCGGCTGTTCACTCCGGATTACCGGCTGGCCCCGGAGCATCTCTACCCGGCCGCCAACGAAGACGCGCTGGCTGCCTACCGCTCTCTGCTCGACCAAGGCATCCCGCCGGAGCGCATCGTGCTCGGCGGCGATTCGGTCGGCGCCACCCTTGCCCTCATGACGCTGCTCCGTCTGCGGGACGACCGCTCTCCGCTTCCGGCGGGGGCGTTCCTGATCTCCCCGCATGCCGATCTCGTCCATCTGGACGGAGAATCCTACGAGAGCAACGCCGCAAGCGATCCGACCAGCAGCCGGGAGGCCAACGAACGGATTCTGGCGGATTACTGGGGCCGGACCAACCCGGAACCGGATTCCGGCTACGCTCCCATCCTCTCGCCGCTTCGCCTGGATCTCTCCGGCCTGCCGCCTCTGTTCATTCAAGCCGGCGGCGACGAAGTGCTGCTCGACGACGCCGTCCGGCTGGCGCAACGGGCTGATACCGCCGAGGTTCCCGTCCGGCTGCAGATCTGGGAGGGGCTGTGGTGCTCCTTCCAGGCACTAGCCCCCATGCTCCCCGAAGCGGAGGCGGCGATCCGCGGGATCGCTGCATTCGTCCGGGAACGGCTGGCTTGAATCAGCGCCGGTCGGCATACCAAAAAACCGCACCGCCGGATAAGAGGCGGTGCGGTTTCTTATTAGCTGCGGATGCTGCCGATCAGTGGAACAGGCTGAGCGGAATCGGAAATTCCGGGAACCCGGCGGCATACGGGGTGTACTGATACGGCTCGAAATAGACGACAACGGCATTGTTTTGCAGGAAATACGGCTGGTCGTCGGAGATGGACTCGAAGGGAGCCAGCAGATAATCCGCATGGCTGAACTTCTCCTTGACCACCTTATTGATGATCTGCTTGTAATTGGCGTTGCCTCCGATCGCTTGCTTCAGGGTCAGCGTATTGCCGGTGGACAGATCGAAGGTGTAAGGCTGCCTTGCCGGCATGCCATGCGCCCCGCCGGTATAGAGGTAGGATTCCAGATAGAGGCTCAGCTTGCCGTTCATGTTGGATTTCACCACATAATTGGCCGTAAAGCCGTTCTTGGCGTTCGGGCTGCCCGGCTCCGCTTCTTTGAGCTCCTTGCGCGCCGCCGCCGCCATTTTGTTCACTTCCGACTGGAGGAAGCTATTGATCTTGGTTTGAACCTCCTTGTCGGCCAATCCGGTAAGCTGAGGATATTGAATGACGAATTCCTGCTTGCTGTTCGTCTCGTTGATGGTCTTGGTCGTGAGCGTGAGCGGATTCACCGGAAGCGGGGTCACGGTGATCTGTTGGGTCTTGCTGTTGTAATCGACGCTATAGCCGAATGTCTGCAGGAAGAACCTCATGGGAATGTAAGTAGTTCCGTTCTGGACGACGGGCGCTGTGCCGTACATCCGCTGTCCGTTGATCGTATACGGCAGCGGTTCGCCCGCTTTCGTCACGATGGTGACATTTCTTCCGCTCACCGTGGACGCTTGATTCTGCTGGTTCCATGCCACCTTTAGCCCAAGCTTATCGCTTAAGAACCGGACGGCGACATAGGTCGTAGAGCCATCGCGGGAGACGGCGCCCGGAACGGACTGCAGCTTGCCGTTTATCTTCATCGTTAGAGTCTTGGGTACGATCGGCGACTGTGCCTGCGGCGTTGCTTCGCCGACATATACCGGGGAAGCGGCCTGAGCCGCGGGAATGCCTGCGGGGAGCAAGGCTCCACTGGTCAGCAGAGCGGCGGCAAGCGGCAGAACGGCCCAGCGGGCCGATGCTTTGCGTTGGCTCGGAATGGCGGCGGGCAGTTTCGGTTGATGGTTCATGGTTTTGGCTCCTCTGCACTGTGGTTTGACGGGCCGGGCCCGCTCTTTTTCATTCGGTATCTCCCAAAAAGCAACCGCGCATGCATTCGTGCGGTACACTTCTTTCTTACGCCTGGCAGGGAATACCGAACCACCAATAAGACGGCGCATCGAGGAGATAAGTTCCAATCCGGAACCCGCCAGGCCAAAAAAAAGTCCTCTTCCTCCGCGTGCTGCGGCCGAAAAAGTCGCCGCTATCCTACAGAGAGAGCCTAATGGGACGCCTTTCCCTGTCCGTCAGGCGGGCCAGCGCATTTCGAATTCCAGCTCGTGCTCGATGGCAATCCCGTCTTGGCCCGTGAGCGGAATTTCCGGCTTCAGCTTGCGGGCGGCTTCCAGAGCATTGGGGTAGAGCCGGCATAGGCTCATCCCGTTCAGTTGATAGAAGCGGATGGCCCGGATGTTGTCATTCGTCGTGATACACCAGAGCCGGGTACAGCCGGACTCGCGGGCCAGCCGCTCCACTTCCTGAAGCAGCGAGCGGCCGATTCCTTTGTGACGAACCGTGCTGTTAAGCGACGCCAGCTCGCATTCCGTTCCTTCCATCCGATAGGTGGCCATGCCGACGATCTGGCCGTCTTCCAGGTAAGCCACTCCCGGCAGCTCGTCCAGATGATGCATCCTCCCCTTGACCACCATCCGGGTGGTCCCCCATCTCTTCGTCAAAAACTCCACAATCTGCTCCTGCGGCAGTTCGGCACAAGAGACCAGCATCCGATCCTCTTCCTCTCCTGATTGGCGTTCCTAAAAAAGAAACCCGGGAAGACCGCTTCGCGAGCGGTTCTTCCCAGGGAGCGATCTGCGTTAAACCAGCGCCCAGTTTCCGTTGCGGAATACGGGTTCGCGGGTGCCGTCCGCCAGTTCGCCGTCGATATCCATTTCGGCGGAACCGATCATGAAATCGACATGCGTCAGGCTATCGTTGAGCCCCCTCGCCGCCAGCTCTTCCTTGGACAAGTCCGCTCCGCCCTCCAAGGAGCTGGAGAAAGCGCGGCCGATGGCGAGGTGATTGGAAGCATTCTCGTCGAAGAGCGTATTCAGGAAGATCAGATTGGCGTTGGAGATCGGCGAATCGTGCTGCACGAGCGCCGCTTCCCCCAGGTAATGGGAGCCCTCGTCCATCTCGATCAGTTCTTTCAGGCTGTCGTAGCCCTTCTCGGCCTTGAAGTCCACGATCCGTCCCTGCTTGAAGGTCAGCGTGAAGTTCTCGATCAGCGTGCCGTTATAGCTGAGCGGCTTCGTGCTGGTCACGTAGCCTTCCGTTCCTTCGCGGTGCGGGGAAACGAACACTTCCTCGGTGGGAACGTTCGGGTTGAAGTCATTGCCCTTGGCATTGACCGTGTTGCCTCCGCTCCAGACATGCTGCTCGGGCAGAGCGACGGTCAGTTCGGTGCCGGGAGCGCGGTAATGGAGCTTCTTGTACTGTTTCGCGTTGAGCTGGTGAACCCGCTTGTCCAAAGCCGCATTGTGCGCTTTCCAGGCTTCCACCGGATTTTCCCGGTCGGCCCGGGTCGCCTTGAAGATCGCTTCCCACAAGGCGCGTACGGCTTCCTCGCCCGAAAGCTCCGGAAACACCTTTTCGGCCCAAGCTACGGACGGAGCCGCGATGATCGACCAGGTAGCCCGGTCGGTATAGGTGTACTCCCGCCATTTGGCGAGCGCTGCTCCGGCCGCCTTCTGGAAAGCGGTCGAACGGGCCGGGTCCGTGCCGGCAAGCAGATCGGGATCGCGAGATTCGATGAGCAGGTACGCTCCGCCTTCGGCCGCGACCTGGGTGACGGCGTCTGCGCGCCACTGCGGATACTCGCCGAAGGAATCCTGCGGCGCCAGCTGATAGCGGAGCCGGGTCACTTCGTCGTCCGACCATTCGACATGCACCTGCTTCGCTCCGGCTTCATAAGCCTTGCGGACAACCAGCCGGACGAATTCCGGCTGATGCAGGGAGCAGTTGATCCATACGGTCTCGCCCGGCTGCACGTTCAGTGCGATCTTTACCGCGAGCTCCGCGTAATTTTCCAAGCATTGTTTGAACTCCATGGGGTAAGCCTCCTACCGATTATGTACGTGTACGCTTTTACACTTCGACGATGTTCGCCGCATCTCCTTCAAATTCCTTGAAATCAAGCAGGAAAACATGGAATGCCGCATTCTGCAACAATTTTCGGATTCCTCCCGTTAGAAGGAGCGACCCTATCATCGATTTCAACCAGAACCCACACAAGGAGCGAACCGCCATGAGAAAATGTTCCCGTATTCCTCTCTTCCTTCTAACGATCCTCTGCCTCAGCTTGGCTGCAAGCGCTTGTTCAAGTAAAGCGAAGCCGAGTGCCGAGCAGCCGAAGCCCATGCTGTCCGTCCAAGAGATGGCCGACGATATGCTGAAGCAGGTGGAGCAGCCGGCCTTGAACGAGCTGAACGCCGATGCGATTCAGGAGACGTACCACATCGATCCTGCGCTGCTCGAAGGCCATGCGATCAAGCTGCCGCTCATGAACGTGAAGGCCCATGAACTCGCAATCCTTCAGGTGAAAGATACGAAAGACCTGCCCGCTGTAGAGAAAGGCATCAAGGAGCGCGCGGAGGCGGTGCAGAAGCAGTTTGAACACTACCTGCCGGATCAATACGAGATCGCCGAGCAGTATAAGCTAATCGTCAAAGGCCCGTATGTCCTGTTTGCGATCTCGGACCAAGCGGACAAGCTGGCGGAGCTGTTCGAAGGCTACTTCGCTTCGGAGTCTTAATCCGCGATGGTATTCAGCAGCCTTGTCTTCCTCTTTCTCTTCCTGCCGGCGGTGCTTCTTCTCTATTATGCCGCTCCCCAGCGCATCCGAAACCTGGTTCTGTTCGTCGTCAGCCTGATCTTCTATGCTTGGGGCGAGCCCGTCTATATCGCCATCATGCTCCTGTCGACGGTTACGGACTTCAGCTTCGGTCTTCTGTTGGATAATTCCAAGCGGACCGCCCGCCAGAGGAAGGGAATCGTCGCCCTGTCGATCGTCGTCAATCTCGGCCTGCTTGGCTTCTTTAAATACGCCGATTTCCTGATCGGCAACCTGAACAGCCTGCTCGGTACCTCCTGGCCGCTCACCGAGCTGCCGCTGCCGATCGGCATATCCTTCTACACCTTTCAGTCCATGTCCTACATCATCGACGTTTACCGGGGAGAAGCGAAGGCGCAGCGCAACTGGATCGACTTCGGTGCGTTCGTCTCGCTGTTTCCCCAGCTCGTCGCCGGACCGATCGTGACCTACAACACGGTCGCCGGGCAGATGAAGTCGCGTCGGGAAACCGCAAGCGATTTCGCCGAAGGGGTGCGCCGGTTCATCATCGGTCTCGCGAAGAAGGTGCTGCTCGCCAATACCATCGGGCTCGTCTGGAACTCGATCCTCGCCACGCCCGCGGACTCGCTCCCTGCCGCTACCGCCTGGCTCGGCCTCGTGGCCTTTGCTTTTCAAATCTACTTCGACTTCAGCGGATACTCCGATATGGCGATCGGGCTGGGGTTGATGTTCGGATTCCGCTTCCGCGAGAACTTCAATAAGCCGTATGCCGCAACCAGCATCACCGATTTCTGGCGCCGGTGGCACATCTCGCTCAGCAGCTGGTTCCGCGATTACGTCTACATTCCCCTCGGCGGCAATCGCCGGGGACTGCCGCGGCAGCTCCTGAACCTTCTCGTCGTCTGGCTGCTCACCGGGCTCTGGCACGGTGCAAGCTGGAATTTCGTGCTTTGGGGCCTCTATTTCGGTCTGATTCTGATGTTCGAGAAAACCGGAGGATTAAAGCTGCTCGCGAAGCTTCCTCCTATCTTGCAGCATGCTTATGCGATTCTGCTGATTCTGATCGGCTGGGTGTTCTTCGCCTTCCCGGATTTCTCCGACATGTGGGGGTATATCCAAGCGCTCGCAGGCGTGGGCACGGAGCCGCTGTGGAACACGCATACCCTGTATTTGCTCTACACGAACGCCGTTCTGCTCGTCCTTCTCGCAGCGGCCTCGGCCCCCCCGCCCCGCCGGCTGCGGGAACTTTCGCGCCGCGTGCCGTTTCCGCTTGCCGCCGCCGGACTGGCCGCGCTGTTCCTTCTGTCGGTCGCCTATCTGGTCAACGCCAGCTATAATCCGTTTCTCTATTTCCGGTTCTAAGGAGGGACCTCGATGACACCCAGACAAAGCAAGGGAGTGGCGGCCGGTTTCGTCGCTCTGTTGTTCGCCGCCTCGCTGTTGTTCCTCGTTCTGCCGGTTCAGAGCTTCTCGGAGACAGAGAACCGCAAGCTGGCGGCGTTTCCGGCCTTCTCCTGGGAGAGCGTGAAGAACAAGGCATTTACCCGCGGCATCGACGCCTATCTCGCCGATCACTTTCCGCTGCGCGAAACGTGGGTAGCGGTCAAGTCGGCGCTGGAGCGGCTGAGGCTTCAACAGGAAAGCAACGGCATCTTCCGGGGGAAAGACGGTTATCTGCTGGAGACCTTCGGTAAGCCGGATTTCGGCCGTCTGGCCGAGTACGCCGCCGCCATCCAGTCTTTTGCCGACCGGGTTCCGGACAGCCGCGTCAGCCTCCTGCTCGCGCCCACTTCCATCGGAATGAACCGCGATAAGCTGCCTCTCTTCGCCGAAGCGTTCCCCCAGGAGAAGGTGAATGCCTTCGTCGGAGAACGGATTGGAGGGAAGATCGCGTATCTGAACGGCTACGCTTTCCTGCCCAGGCGCTCCGACGAGCCGCTGTACTACCGAACGGACCACCACTGGACCACCTACGGCGCTTACCTGGCTTACTTGGCCTATGCCCAAGAGCGGGGCTGGACCCCGTTCAAGCCGGATGCGTTTGAGATCCGCACGGTGACGGATTCGTTCCTCGGCAGCTTCCATACCCGCAGCCAATTTACCGGGGTGAAGCCCGACCGCATTCAGAACTATGTCCCCCGGGTATCCCACCCGACGACCCTCACGGTCGTGGACAACGGAGAAACCTATTCCAGCCTCGTATTTCCGGAATTCCTGGCCAAGAAGGACAAGTATTCGTATTTTCTCGGAGGCGTGCACGCCTTGGTCCAAATCCGGACTGAGCTGCCCGAAGGCCAAGCGGCCCAAGGTAAGCTGCTCGTGATCAAGGATTCGTACGCCCACAGCGTCATTCCTTTTTTGACGCAGCACGAAGCGGCCGTCGATGTGATCGATATCCGCTATTACAACGGCAGCCTGGCCGACTACGTCAAGAGCAACGGAATCACGGATGTCCTGCTGTTGTTCAACACGTCGACACTCGCCGAGAACACCGAGCTGATCAAGCTCAAGCATTGACGGGAACCGGTTCCCTTACAGGCAAACCGAACCTGGAGGGAGCCGGGAAATCTTGCGATCTGTCAAAAGCAGGATTTTGCCGTTTTGAGAGGGAATAGGTTATGCGGACCCGATTTCGGGTAATACTCTTTTATTACATAGGATAGTTTGCCGATAAGGGGTGCCGCGATGCTGCAAAGCCGGTTCTTTCGCAATTCTTTGAAGATCATTGCCGTTCTGTTGATTATCTATCTGGTGACCAAGGTCAGCTTTCTGCTGAATCCCGTCGTCTCGATTGTGAAAATCCTCGCTCTCCCCTTCATGCTGGCGGGCTTTTTTTATTACATGTTTCGGCCGTCCATCAACTACCTGTCCAGCCGGAAGCTGAACCGGTCAGCGTCTATTCTGCTGCTGTACTTTCTGTTGACGGCCTTCATCATCGTGCTGTCTCTGCTCGTCTGGCCGCTCTTGCGAACCCAGCTTCAGACGCTCCTCGATAACATTCCTCAGCTCGTCAGCGGGTTTCAGAGCCAGCTCAATCAATTGCAGGACAGCAAGCTGTTCTCGATGATCGGATCGAAGGGAACGGATTGGACGCAGAACCTGACGAAATACCTGGATCAGAGCATCACGTACGTGACCAATTACGTGACCAACTCCGTGTCGGCGTTTACGAACTTCCTGTTCGTCGTGTCGACGGTGCCGTTTATTCTCTATTACTTCCTGAAAGAGGGCAACAAGCTGCCGAAGCGAATCCTGAAGCTGGTGCCGCGGGCATACCGCCGGGACGTCAAAGTTGCGCTCCATGACATGGACACCGCTCTCAGCGGGTATATCGTCGGCCGGGTGATGATTACCTCGCTGCTCGCGCTGATGATGTACATCGGATTTCTCTTCATCGGCCTTCCCTATTCGCTGCTGCTTGCGGTAGTCTCGCTGTTCTTCAACCTGATTCCGTACATCGGCCAATTTCTCGGGGCGGTTCCCTGCTTGATCGTCGGCTTCATCGACTCCCCGACCACGGCCGTCTGGGTGCTGGTGATCATCCTGGTGGCCCAGCAAATTGAAGGCAATCTGCTCGCCCCCCATATCTACGGCAAACGGCTCGACGTCCATCCGCTCACCACGGTCGTTCTGGTTCTGGTAGGCGGCGATCTGCTCGGCATCGTCGGCATTCTCGCTGCGCTGCCGATCTATCTGGTGGTCAAGATCATCGTCGTGCTGATCTACCGCTTGTTCCTCGCGGATAAGGTAGAGGAGTTTGTCGAATAGGATATGGTTCAAGACGAACTCTACTTTTCAAACAGGTATCGGCTGACGGAGATCCGTCCGGTTCCAGCCCTGCGCAAAAAAACCTGCCGCACAGGGGGCAGGTTCAAATGATCTAGCCGAAGCTTTAAGCGGCAGCTACGATTCCTCGGCAGCCTCAGGCGCATCGGCGGCGGCCGGAAGCGGAGCGTACCAGCCCGAGCGCACCCGGAACCAGGCGAACGCGTTGGTCGCCACGACCTTCAGCACCGCGTAGCCGGGTACCGCGAGGATAACGCCGACGACGCCGAACAGGTTGCCGGCGGTCAGGATGACGAAGATGATCGTGACCGGATGGACATGTAGGCTCTTGCCCATGATCTGGGGAGAAATGAACTTCCCCTCGATCAGTTGGACGATGGTCCAAATGACGATCATTTTGAGCAGCATCGCCGGCGAAGTGACCGCGGCCACGATCAGCGCGGGCGTAATTGCGATCGCCGGTCCCAGGTAAGGAATGATGCTCGTGCAAGAGGCGATGAGGGCGAGCACCAGGGAATATTTCAAGCCAATGATGAGGTAGCCGATGTAGAGAAGCGCGCCGATGCAGAAGCTGACGATAATCTGCCCGCGGATATACGAGCTGATCTGCCCGTTCATCTCCGACATGATGCGGAAGGAGCGGTTCCGTAGCCGGGTCGGGGCGAAGCTGAGGAGATACTTCGGCAGCTTCTTGCCGTCCTTCAAGAGATAGAACAGGATGAACGGCAGCATCGCCAGCGCCAGGACGATGTCCTTCAGCGCCGTGATGAAGGAGCCGAGGCCGCCCATGATGTTGGTCAGGAAGCCGCTCACGTCGCCGGACAGGTTGTCCGTCCACGCCACCGGGTCGCTCCCGGTCCATTGGTTGAACTGGCTGAGATAGGGACTTGCCATGAGCTGCTTCACCTGCTCCTGAACCTGAGTGCTGTAGAGCGGCAGGTTCTCGATCAGTCCGGCGATCTGCCGGGACAGAAACGGGATGACATTCAGCACCAGCAGCACGAGGAGACCGGCGATGGCGAGGTACAGGAGCAGGATGGAATAAGCCCGTTTGAGTCTCTTCGTCTCCAGGTAATCGACGATGGGGTTCAGCAGATAATAGGCGATTCCGGTTAGAATTACGGGGAGTGCTATCGTCTTGAATAAGACGGTCAGCGGCCGGAACAGGAAGCCGATCTTGGAATAGACCAGAATGGTCAGGCCGATCAACAGGATGACCAGCACCGCCCGGACCAGCAGGTTGGCTTGCAGGATGGATTTCAATCCGTTTCTAAGGTGCATGCTCTCTCTTCTCTCCTTCTTGCCCGCGCGTTCGCAGTATTTTCATTCATACGGCAAGGCGGCAAGCAAGGTTTCATTTCAGCAAGCCGGTGAGCCCCTCCTTCAGATTGGACAGCGTCCAGGCGACATGGTCCCGGTTGGTGTACTGGCGGTATTTGCATTCGATCACCATTATCAGGTCGAGGTACAGGATGTACAGCTGGCGGCGGATGGCTTCCTCTTCGGTGAGCCGTTCTTTCCCATAGCCCTGCCGGTAAGCCGAAGCTTCCTGCCACTTGCCGAAGTAGGCTTCCATGAGCGGATCGGCCCAGAGCGCGCGCTCGAAGTCGATGATGCCGGTGATGCGGCCGTCTTGGACGAAGACATTACCGTCCCAGAGGTCCCAGTGGACAAGCGTCGGTTCCTTGACCTCGGAGCAGGCGCCGATGCGCGCTTCGACCTCGCGGCGGATGTCGGCGTAACGGACCGGCAGCTCGACGCCCGCCTCTTCTCCGTCCAGCAGCAAGTCTTCCATCAACAGGCGAAAAGCATCCGTCCAGGTGTCGGCTGAGCCGTTGTCCAGGCAAAAATAGCCGAACCGCCTGCCCTTCAGCTCATGAAGCCGCCGGTTCAGTACCCCCAGCTCGCGCTCAATGGCGTCCCGCTCGTTCTGGCTCAAGCCTTCCTTGACTTTGTTGTAGGGTTCGCCTTCCAGCCTTTGCATCAAAAAATACTCGCACGGAACCTTAGAACGGGACGGGTCGTAAGCGTAGATTTCCGGAGTCGGCAGGACAATGCCGTGCTCCCGCACAAGCCGGATCGCTTCCACTTCAGCGCGCATGTTGTCCCGTTCGCACCGCATGAGGCCCTGGCGGTTGGATGGAGCCGCTTTCAAAATCGCCTCCCGGCCGTCTTCCAGCTTGAGCCGATAAGCCGAATTGGCCCAGCCGTCGGTGAGCTCCCGGCACTCGGCGATTTTCCCGTTCAGGTTGTCGAGAACGATTCGGTCGAGCTGTTCCCGATTTAGTTTGCTCTTGGCTGCGCTTTCCATAAATGAACCTCCGCTATCTAGGATTCGAATTTCTCTTCTTCCATAAACAATCTGCCGCCGGACTGCCGGGGAAAGGAAGTTGAACATGAGCCCTCTTCTGAGTTACCAAAAAGAGCTGTCTTGGACGCTGGCCGACGGCACCCGCCTGTACGCCTGGCAATCCGATCCCTCTCCCTCCGTTCCCCTCCGGGGAACGGTCGGGATCGTGCACGGCATGGGTGAACATTCCGGCCGGTACGAGCACGTGGCCGCCTACCTCAACGAAGCCGGCTATGCCGTATTGGCGTTCGATCAGATTGGACACGGCCGATCGGAAGGCCGCCGCGGGCATGCCCCCTCCTACGAGTCGCTGCTTGCCGGCATCGACCGGATGACGCAGGAGGCCCAGGGCCTGTACCCCGATCTCCCCTATTACCTCTACGGGCACAGCATGGGCGGGAATACGACGCTGAACTACTTGCTGCGTCGCCAGCCTTCCATAGCCGGGGCCATTGTGACCGGTCCTTGGCTGGAGCTGGCCTTTAGGCCGCCGATCTTTCAGATGGCCGGCGCTTATCTCGCCTCCCGCCTCTATCCGCAGTACAGCAGCAAGCGGCCGATGAAGGCGGAGGATCTCACCGCCGATCCGGAGATGCAGAACCGGTACCGCACCGATCCGCTCGTGCACGGCAGCATCAGCGCCGGCTTCTTCTTCGGCGTTCAGAAGGCGGGGCTCTGGGCGATCGGCGAAGCCTCCCGGCTTTCGGTTCCTCTTCTGCTGATGCATGGCGGCGACGATGGCGTCACTTCGCGTGCGGCAAGCCGACGATTCGCCGACAGGGCCGGCGAGCTATGCGTTTACCGCGAGTGGCCGGGGCTGAAGCACGAGCTTCACAACGAAACGAGCCGCGGCGACGTGGCGGCGGCCGTCCTGACCTGGCTTGCGGACAGCGCGGCCCGGCAGGCCTGACCTCAGGGTACATCAGCCGCTTCGTATGCGCAATGCCCAACCGCTCCCGATCCGTATAAGCGCAAGCGTCCGCTATCGATTAGCCCAGCTTGCGGAGTCTGGGGATACGTCTATACCAACCCTTCCCGGCAGCCATATAATACGGAAGTTCCATTGGAAGGGGTGAGTCACGATGGGAGTTGTTGCAGGCGGCTATGGTTCTTCCTTCGCATTTGTTCTGGTGCTGTTCGTTCTGCTCGTCATCATCCTGAAATCCTTCTTCTAATTGAACCAACCCTAAGCTATGCGCAGCACACCAAAGAAGGCGGCTCTGATCGAGCCGCCTTCTTCTTGTTGCCGCTTAAGCGGTCTTTGCCTTAACCCGAAGGACGCGCATGCTGTTGAGGACGGCGAGGACAGTCACGCCGACGTCCGAGAATACCGCCTCCCACATCGTGGCGAAGCCGAAGGCTCCGAGCAGCAGGAAGATGCCCTTCACCGCCAAGGCGAATACGATGTTCTGCCAGACGATCCGCCGGGTCCGGCGCGAAAGGCGGATCGCCTCCGCGATCTTGGAGGGCTGGTCGGTCATGATGACGACATCGGCCGCTTCAATGGCGGCATCGGAGCCGAGTCCGCCCATGGCGATTCCGACATCGGCCCGTGCCAGCACGGGCGTGTCGTTGATCCCGTCGCCGACGAACAGAATTTTTTCCTTCGGAGCCTTCTCCCGCTCCAGCCGCTCGATCTCGCGAACCTTCCCCTCGGGCAGCAGCTCCGCATGCACCTCGTCGAGTCCCAGCTTGCGGCCGACGGCCTCGCCAGTTCGGCGGGTATCGCCCGTCAGCATGATCGTCTTGCGGACGCCCAACGCCTTCAGCTCGCGGATCGCTTCGGCCGAATCCTCCTTCACCTCGTCGGCGATGAGGATCGAACCCGCATAGCGGCCGTCGACCGCCAGATGAACGACCGTACCGGCATCATCGTCCGATCCGTAGGCGATGTTCTCCCGCTCCATCAGTTTGGCATTGCCGGCAAGCACCGTTTTCCCCCCGTAGACGACGCGAACGCCGTGTCCGGAGATCTCCGAATAATCGGACAAGCGGTTCGCCTCGATCTCCTTGCCGTATCGGGCGCGGATCGACACGGCGATGGGATGGCTGGAATAAGCCTCCGCTCCGGCGGCATATTCCAGCAGTTCCTCTTCGGAGAATGAACCGGCAGGCTTGATCTCGCTCACTTGGAAGACGCCTTTCGTCAAGGTGCCCGTCTTGTCAAACACTACATAGCGCGCATCGTTCAGGGCTTCCAGGTAGTTGCTGCCCTTGACCAGAATGCCCTGCTTGGAGGCCGCCCCAATGCCGCCGAAGAATCCGAGCGGGATGGAGACCACCAAAGCGCAGGGACAGGAGATGACCAGGAAGATCAGGGCCCGGTACAGCCAATCGGAAAAGGCAGCCCCGCTGATCACAAGCGGCGGAAGAATGGCGAGTACAAGAGCGGTCAAGACAACGGCCGGGGTATAATAGCGGGCGAATTTGGTGATAAAGTTCTCCGTCTTGGCCTTGTTGGCGCTGGCGTTCTGGACCAATTCCAGAATCTTGGAGACGGTGGATTCCGCAAACTCCTTGGTGACCTCCACGAGAAGCACGCCGCCCCCGTTGATGGAGCCGCTCAGCACCGTGCTGCCGACGGAGGCTTCCCGGGGAACGGACTCCCCGGTCAGAGCGGACGTATCGAGGAACGAGCTGCCTTCCTGAACCACGCCGTCCAGCGGCACCCGCTCTCCCGGCTTGATCCGAATCCGGTCGCCGATGTGAACCTCGTCCGGCGACAGCTTGACCTCCGCCCCGTCGCGCAGCACATTGGCGTAATCGGGCCGAATGGCAAGCAGCGATTTGATCGAGCGCCGCGAGCGGTTCACGGCCAGGCTCTGAAACAGCTCCCCGACCTGATAGAAGAGCATAACCGCCACGCCCTCGGGATATTGTCCGACGGCGAACGCGCCGATGGTGGCGAGCGACATCAAGAAGAATTCGTCGAACACTTGTCCCCGAATAATATTCTTGACCGCCTGCAGCACAATATCCGCTCCGACGATCAGATAGGCGCCCACATACAGGGCGATGGAAATCCACGCTCCTTCGGGAAACAGCCAGGCTGCCGCGGCCACCACAGCGCCGGCAATGAGCCGGCCGATGAGGACTCGGGTCTCCGAGCCGCCTTCCCCATGCTCATGGGAATGGCCGTGCCCGTGTTCATCGGCGTCGTTATCATCATGGGAATGCCCATGGGCTTCGGCGCCTCCCGCGGCCAGGGCCGCAGGCCCGCCCGAGGAACCCGCCGGGCGCACGCGCACCTGCGGCTCGAGCTTGCGGATGAGCTCGACCGCCTGCTGGATAAGTCCGGCTTCCCGGCTGGTCGGAACCTCCACCATCATGGATTGATTGGCGAAATTCACCGTACAGCGGGCTACGCCTTCCAGACCGCCGACATTCCGTTCTATTTTGGCCGCGCAGCTCGCGCAGTCGAGTCCTTCCAGGGTCAGCTCGCGTCTGACCAACTCGTTCGAGGCTGCCATATCCGTTCCTCCTCAACAATAACATATGAGCAACTGTTCATATATAGTATATTCACTGGACCGCTTTTTTGTCAATCCTTCATCTTCGGTTCCGTTCCGTCGCTGCATTGGCTATAATAGGGTCAAGCAAAGCAAAAATGGAGGTTTCTATGGTCAGCGAACTGGATAAACTGGACGAATGCGACTCCGCCTGCTCGGGAACGGAAACGGATCTGCGCCCCATCAAGAAGGAGATGATCAGTCTCCAGGCCGCATCGGAGATGGCGGATTGGTTCAAGGCTTTCAGCGATCCGACGCGAATCCGCATCATCGCCGCCCTTCTGCAAAAAGAGCTTTGCGTGCACGACTTGACCGTCCTGCTGGACATGGGTCAATCGGCCGTGTCCCATCAACTCCGCGCGCTGCGCAATACCCGGATCGTCAAGCGCCGCAAACAGGGCAAGACGGTTTATTATTCCCTCGATGACACCCATATCGAGCAGATCTTCCTGCAAACCTTGCAGCATATCGGCCATGCCTGAAGCCGGACATGCAGACTGTCCATCGGCAAAGCAAAAAGGTTGCCTCTCCGGCAACCTTTTTCTCGTTGCGTCTTTTTAAACAATCGGCAGAAAGTCGTTCAAAGCCCTTGCACGGTATCCAGATTCGCCATGTTTCCCGTTCCAACCCCCAATTTTCCCGCCGAATACTCCTCCGCCAGCATATCCATGAGGATCACGTCATGATAGCGGCCGGCGATCAGCCGCGCTTCGCGCATTCGGCCGGTTTCCCGAAAGCCCGCCTTCCGGTAACAGCGAATGGCGCGCTCGTTGAAATCGAACACCCCGAGCATGATGCTGTGCAGGTTCAGCAGGTTGAAACCATAATCCAAAAGCAGATTCAGCGCTTCCAGGCCCAGCCCCCGGTTCCAATAGGCCTTCTCCCCGATGAACAGGCCCGCTTTGCTGCTGCGGTTGATGAGGTCAAGGCCAAACAATGCACACCGGCCGATCGCTACCCCATCTTCGCGGTGAACGATGAGGAACGCGTGGTTCTGCGCGTCCGTCTCGATCTCCCGCCGGGTTCGCTCGGCAAACGTCGGCGTGTAGGCTTCGCCGCCCAGCGGCAGCGAAACGTCGAGATCGTTCAGCCAGGCGGCGATGAGCGGAGCATCCTCCGGCCGCACGGTCATCAAGGAAACCCGCTCAGCCGACAACTTAAAAGCCATTGCCTGCGCCTCCTTTCGAAACGGAACCCGTTTCTACAGATGCATATGCAATGGCTCTGAATCGAATACCGGACCCTTACCGCTCCGTTTCCGGGGAGCGCAGGCGGCCGGCGGCGCTTGCCTTCTCCGACGAATTCCGGCGATTCCAATTGTCTTCCAGAATCCGGTCCGACGGATGCAAATCGTGGATGCCGCCCCTGCCGGACGGATGCAGCTCCGGCTGCTGGCCGCGACCGGAGGGATGCATCGAGCGAACCGGATCGGTCCGGCTGTCTCGATTGTCCCGCGTGCGCTGGGCAAGCGGCAATCCAAAGCCCTCGGGCATTTCATTCAGCTTGCCGATGATGCCATTCATCTTTTGTGAAAGCTCTTTGAGCTTGATTTTGGTCTCTTCCGATTTGCTGTGGATTTTATCGCGAAGCTCCTCTTGCGAGGCTTTGTTCTCCCTGTTGTCTGTCGACATCGCAGGTCCCTCCTTGCTTAAGTTCGAGTAAGAATAAACGGCCAACTGTCGTTCGGTTATTCTTCCTTACCCGGTCGCGGCGGAGGTTAAACGCGATTTCCTGCAGGTTTTATCTCCTTTTCCCGGGCGGATAAGGGCGAAATTCCGGCAGCACCGGAAGTTCCCGCTCTCTGGCCTCTCCGTCCTCCGCCTCTATCCAATAAGCACGTGCCTCCGGCGAGGCCGTCAGGACCCGGTAGCTTCCATCCTTCAGGATCAGGGCACACCGGTTTTGGAGGGCAACGCCCGCCAAGCCGGATTCCTGGACCATCTTCAGGTAGCTGGGTCTCCGGCCGTCCTCGTCGTAATGGGGACAATGGAAACCGGGGATGAGGCCGAGAGCTTCCAGCCGGATATAGACCCAATCCCCGTCTTCGGCGAACCGCTCCGTATCGCTGTGGCCCTGTTCGAACCAGCAGATGGAACCCGCGCTGAGCCCGGCCAGCACCGTTCCGCGCCGGTAAGCTTCGCGCAGGAGATCGTCGACGCCGTGAAGGTGCCACAGCCGCAGCATCTCGCCGGTATCCCCTCCGCCGACATAGATGAGGTCGGCCCACTCCACCGACTCCCGAATCGAGACGGGGTCGGGTGCCTCGTCAACCAGCTTGAGCACCCGCGTCCAGCAGCCTTCCTCCGCTCCATAGACCCGCTCGAACGTGTCGCAATAACCGGCGGCGTCTCCGCTCGCCGTCGGCAGGAACAGAGCGTTGGGATTCTCTTTGCCCGTCAACCGAATAATCTCGCGGTCGATGCTCCGCGTCTCTCCAAGCGACAACTCTCCGCCGCCGATCGCTACAATCATCCCCATATCGTCCCCCCCGATTGGATAGAGAAGAGGCCGAAGGCAACTTCCTCCGGCCTTTCTCTTCCACCTTGTTCCATTTGCTGCAGTTTAACTCCGCCGGTCCAACTCTGTCAACCGACCTGCACTTCTGCCGCATCCACCGGAACGATAACTGCGGTCCGTCTGCGCTGACGGGCGGACTTGCGGAAGTAGAGCAGTTCATACACGGCCGGAACGATGATGAGCGTCAGGAAGGTGGCGACGGTGAGGCCGCCGACCACGACGATCGCCAGGCTCTTCGAGACGATGCTGCCCATTTCCGCTTCGCTGAACAAGAGCGGCAGCATGGCGCAGATCGTGGCGAGCGCCGTCATCAGAATCGGGCGCATCCGGGTTCCCGCCGCTTCCACGAGCGCTTCGCGGATCGGCATCGTCTCTTCGTTGTGCTTCACGCGGTCGATCAGCACGATGGCGTTGGTCACCACGATGCCGACCAGCATCAGAGCCCCGAAGATTGCTGTGTAATCGGGCGTCACTCGGGCGATCAGCAGGCCGCCGACGGCGCCGATGGCGGCAAGCGGCAGCGACATGATAATGGCGAACGGCGCTCTCAACGTCTTGAAGGTCAACACCATGATCAGGTAAACCAACCCGATCGAGACGAGGAGAACCAGGAACAGGCTGGACATGTCGGACGATTGGTCGGCCGAAGCGCCGCCGACCAGAACCTGAACGCCGTCCGGAACCTTCAGAGCGTCGACGGCTTTCTGCACCTCTTTGCCGACCACGGACAGTTTCTGCGGGTCCGCCTGGGCGGTGATGCGCACATACGTCTTCCCGTCCTTGTGATAGAGCATGCTGGGTTCTTCGTCGGTATACACCTTGGCGATGCCGGAGAGGAGCGCCGGGCCGCTCGCCGTCGTGACGCTCAGGCCCTTCAGCTCGTCGAGCTTCTTCGGATTGGCCAGAGGCTCCAATTGAACCGTAGAGGTCCGGTTCTCCAGCGTGATCGTGCCGAGCGGAATGGGATTCAACATGCCTTGCAGTTGCTGGCCGATCTCAAGTCCACCGGCAACGGCCGGATCGACCTCCACCCGGATCACCGGCTTGGTGTTCTGCTGGTTGCTTTCCACCTTCTCGATGCCTTTGATCTGGCCGATCTTCTTGACGGCTTCGGCTGCCGCCGTTTGGAGCGAATCGGGATCGTCGCCGACCAGGTCGACATGGATCGCCGTAGAGCCGCCGCCCATCAAGTTCATGACACCGGCGGTAAGGGAAGCGCCGGGATAGGCGCTCTTCAGCCCGTTGATCCGGTCCTCCAGGTTCTTCGCTTCCTTGCCGTCCTTCAAGACGATCGAGATGTCCACCAGGGTGGGCGAAACCACCGAGCCCCATTTGGCGTTGTCGGCGCTGTTGCCGCTCTGCAGCAGCACATACTTGCTCTCCGGCTGTTCGGTCAGGAAGCGTTCCAGCTTGGCGCCTTGCTCCTGGACCTTGCTGATCGGCGTATCGCTGGGGTATTCCAGCGTGACGCTCATGAACGTGGAATCCTGGGTGCTGACCGCCCCCTTGGGCAGGAAGACATAGGCCAGAATCGAACCCGCGAACAGAAGCACGGCCAGGACGAGCGGCACGGCCTTATAGCTGAGACACCAGTGCAGCAGGCGGGTGAAGCCCTGCGGGGTGCGGGGCTCGCGCAGCGGCGCCTTGCGCAGAAGAAGCGCGCTTAAGAGCGGAACTACGGTCAGCGCTACCAACAGGGAAGCGATGAGCGAATAGGTGACGGTAAGGGCGAAGGGCAGCAGCATGGCCTGCATGTTCCCCTTAAGCAGCCCCATCGGCAGGAACACGGCCACCGTCGTGATCGTCGAAGCCGTAATGGCGGTCGCGACCTCCTTGGTCGCATCGATGATGAGGTCGCGGGAGAAGATTTCCTTCTGCAAGCGGCGGTAGATGTTCTCGATGACGACGATGCTGTCGTCCACCAAGCGTCCGACCGCAACGGCTACGCCGCCCAAGGTAATGACGTTGAGCGTGACGCCCGACAGGCTCAGCAGATACAAGGTAAGCGCGAGCGACAGCGGGATGGAGACGATCGTGATCAGCGTGATCCGCCCGCTGCGCAGGAAGAACAGGATGACCAGGGTGGCGAAGAGCGCGCCGAGCAGCACCTCGCGCATCATGCTGTTGACGGAATCGACGACGAAATCCGAGGTGTCGAAGAACACATCCACCTGCAGCTTGCCGCTGTACTCCTTGTTCAGCTCGTCGACCGCGCGGCTCACCGACTTGCTGACGGTTACCGCATTGGCCTTCGCTTCCTTGTTCACGGCGGCGAACAGTGCGTCCTTGCCGTTCAGCCGGCTGATGCTCTCGCTGACCGTCTTGGTCTCGACGGCGGCGACATCCTGCAGCGCGACGCCGGGCGCCACCGGCAGCCGCTTCAGTTGCTCCAAATCCGACAGCGAGGAGAGGACGAGCAGGTTGCCGCTCTGGCCGTCCAGCGTCCGCTCCCCGACCGACACCGTGCTGTTGCGGCCCTGAAGCACGCCGAGCAGGCTTTGCAGCGGCACTCCCTTCGCCGCGAGCTTCGCCGGATCGGCGGTTACGGCGACAACGGGTGCACTCTTGCCTTGAACCATCACGTTCGCTACGCCATCGACCTTTTGCAGGCGATCGACGACTTCCTTCTCCAGTTTCTCCTGCTCCTGCTGGGACAGACCCTCGCGGATGGCGATCGACAGCTGGGAGATCGGGATCATGCTGGTGTTGTACTGCATGACGTAGGGCTTCGATACCCGCTCGGGCAGCTGCACCTGCGCCAAGGCCTCCTCCGCCTCCCGCTTGGCGTCCTTCATGTTGGTATCCGATTCGTAGTACAGGTCCAGCTTGGTGTAGCCGTCGCCGGACGTCGAGAAGAGATTCGTCTTGCCCTTCATTCCGCTTAATGCCTGTTCCAGCGGGGAGGTTACCTCGCGCTCCATCGATTTGGCGTCGTAGCCCGGACCGATGACGGTTACGGTCAAGGTTACATCGTCCGCCGATGGCAGAAGCTCCATGGGCAGCCGGAAATAGCTCAGTATGCCCACGGTGAGAATCATGACGATCAAGAGGCCGACCGCCGATTTGTTGCGAAAGGACCAACGGGTAATGCGGTTCATGCAAATGGTCTCCCTTCCACTCTCTTTTTTGAATCATGTGTGCCCTTGCGGGGCGTTATGTATTCCATGTTCAGAATAGAGGCTTCCGGAATTCCTGTCTTCGCACTTGCGAACGGGGCCGCGGCTCGACTAAGGTCGAGGGCGGAACGATACCAAAGTCCTGCATCTCTTTAACGGGTTGACGCGGAGGAACGAAATTTTTATTCCTGCCCCAAGTAAGCGACGCAAGAAAAGAATCGCGCGATAACCGGGCAAAAAAAGCATGCCGGTTGCCGGCATGCTTGGGTTTGCTTCGGAACGCAAAGGAGGAAAAGAGGCTCGATGGAACCTACCGGCTCTTGGGGGCTTGCCCCTTAGAGCCGGTCGTTCGCTCGAGCCTCCCAACTGAACGAGCTGGGGGAATAAAAGCCACACTCAACGTATCCCCTTGACCGTGTAGTAACAGCCGGCACAGTAGCCCTCCCAATATATAGGTTCACCGCCACACACTAAGCATCTTTGTTTAGGGTTAGGGTGACCACATTTGGGACATTTTTCGTAACGATCATCAAAAATCGCTTTACATTCGGTACACTTTTCGACGTTCATTTCAGGAGTCCCCTGATCATTTCGTTTTTTTTCGGATCGTCCCCGGCCCGAAACGGGCATGCCGGAAGGGATTAGATGATAAGGCTGCTCACGGCGAAGGCCGTCCCGACGAACACCAGGCACAGCAGAATGCCCACGGCCCGGTTCCCCTTTTGCAGCTCCTGGGAAATATTGAAGCCGCGCGTGACCAGCTCGAAGATCCAATAAGCGGCCATCAGGCAGGCATAGCCGACGGCGAACCACAGCATCATATACCAAATCGACGTATTGGTAAACGCTGCGACTCCGAGGATGATGGCCGTCGCGAGAAACTTCCCGCCGAGCGCGAGACCCACCGCCACGTTGCCGCGCTTCAATTCTTCCATGTCGTTAAACGGCGTCATCCATTGGAAGATGATCATGCCGATGAGCTGTAAAACGATCATAACGATGATGCTTACTGCAATATTGATGACTGCGGTCAATCCGCCCACCCCCGGAATTTGGCATACGCTGCATCGTAATCCGAATAATCGTGTATTTCCTCCAGCACGACCTGCGCGGTCTTGGCTTTCTCCAGCGCCTTGTACCGATCCTCGTCGATCGGCTGCTTCACCCGGTTTCCGGACGGAAGCTCCAGAACGGCAAAATCGCGGGTCTGCTTTTGATACTCCGTCTTGTAGACTCCCACCACGCCCACTTCGGTCTTAACTGTCACTTTGAGGTTAGCCAGGTCGTCGTCGGCCTGCTTCTTGGCCTTGTAGGACTTCAAGGTGTCCCAGGCGGACAGCTTGACGCTGGTGCGCTGTCCTTCGTCCGCGGTCAGCTCGGCGCTCATGAACTGCAGCGTCCAGACCTTGTCGCCGGTGGCATAGTTGTCGTCGTTGGGCAAAAGCACATTATCGGGCAGCACCGTCATGTCGCTGCCGACCAGATCGCCGACGGTGTTCTCGACGATCCGATAGTCCCAAGGCACGCTGCCGGAATTCTCCGCTGCGGCCGTTTCCTCGTCGGTGCTCGTGTGAAACACGCTCTGCGCATCGCTCGCGCAGGCGGTGAGCCCGAGCGCCAAACAGAGGACGGCGGCGCCTTGCCAGAGCCGAAGGCCCGGTCGATTCTTCCTCATGATTCTCTCACTCCCAGGGGAATAAAGTGGCTCGTATTGCCGGTGATCGGCCCGCCGGCGCGGCCGAGAAGGCCGCAGGGCCTGCCGTTAAGCATGAATAAACCGGTGAGCAAGTGCAAGTCGCCCTCCGCTGTGGCGATCGTGGCCAGCTCCGCCCGCTTTTGGTATACGGTCGGAAACAACGCGCTGGTATCGAACCCGTCATGGTCTTCGACCTCCAGGTTGCCTTGGCGGTCATAGAGACGGACCGAACCGCCCTCGCGGCCGAACATCGACTTGGAGACGAAGCTGCCGGAGAAGACCGGCTTGTTGTAGGTCGGCAGCAGGTAACGCTGTATCGCCTCCCGCTCCTCCGGCGAGAAGAGCACGCCCAGCTCGAACAGACCCCATGCCGCAGCCATCAGCCCTTTGGATTGCAGCAAGATGCTGTGCGGCGGGTTCAACAGCGCAACGCGTCCGGTCTCAACTCCATAGGCGAGCGCATCTCCCCCCTCATCCACCGCCATCCATTCCTTCGGGTAGAGGGCAAACAGCCGCTCGATGGCACGGCCGTCTGCGTCCCTTAAGACGCCTTTGTCGACGGACAAATCCAAGCAATCGGCGAAGCGGACCGTTCGTCCGCTGTGCCGGGCAAGGACCTCGATGGTGCCGGTATCCTCCAGATGTTCACCGTAGGCCAGACAGGCCATCGTATCGGGGCGATAGTCCGCCCATGCGGCGCGGACCGCTTCCGCCATTCCGCCGTTCACGCTGGCGACTCCGGCTTGTTCGCAGGCCCACGGAGTGGCGACGGAGGCTTCGACGTAGCCGGTCGGCGTATCCGCATTCAGCTCCAGCAGCTTGATCCCGCCGGCCTGGTCGATCGCAAAGTCGAACCGGGCATACCGGCTGATCAGCCCGGAAGGCGGTATCGGGCAGACGTCGAGCATCTTCCAGAGCACCTCCGGAATGCCGAGCAGCTCATAGAACACCGGGTTCTTGTGCAGGTAGCGGGCCGTCTTGTCGAGGATCTCCCACAGGGCCGATGCCGCCGCTTCCAGCTCGTCGTAAACCGGACGGTCCATCAGGGCAATCTGATCGATCCAGTAGGCCTCTTCCTCCAGATCGGCCCAGGTAAAGCCCAGCTCCGCCAGCGCCTGAACCCGGGCCTCCCGGTCCGGGTGCGGAGCGCCAAAGACGGAGAATACGGGAGTCTGCCGCTCGCGACCGGTCATCCGCCGAAGCCTCCAAATCCCGAAGACTTGCTGCCGGAGATGCCCGATTTGGAACCGCCGGATTTGGACGATCCCGAGGAGCTGAGACCGCTCGATTTGCCGCCGATGCTTCCCTTGGTCGATGAAGTGCCGCGGCTCTTGAACGTTCCGCTCGAGGCCGAGGTCTTCGGCTTCACGACGGAACCGGCAACGGGTTTATTCTGGAAGGCGCTGCTGGAATAGCTCTTCGGTTGATAAGCTCGGTTGGTTCCGGCATAATAGGCGCGCCGGTCTTGATAGTAGGTAGCCGAAGAATAGCGGGCTCCGCTGTTGAACAGCATGTGGTACAGCAGCACGTCGTCCCAGCCGAACCCGGAATGATAGCCGTAACCGCCGTAATTGTTGATGACGGTTGTTCCTCCGGTACCTCCGGATTCGCCGGAGGTGGCGCCGCCGTTTTCCGTCTCGTCCTTTTCATCAAGCGGCAGGCTCCAGTCGGCGTTCTTATCGAAATATGCCTTCACTTCATCGGTCGACCAGGACACCAGCTTCGGCTCGTCCGAGCCCGCACTGCCGGACGTTTCCGCCGTGACCGCTCCCGTTCCGAGAAAGGCGCTCGCGAACAGCGCGATGCCGAGCGAGGTCGACAGCACCTTGATCGGCTTGCCTTCGCCTCCTGCCGCCGGTTCCGGCAGCACGAAGCAGGCGGGCCCCCGGCTGTCGTCGCTTTGCGGTTGTCCTATCGCGGCTTGGCAGCCTTCCCTCCAAGCTTTGTCTTCTTCCTTCATGATTCATCCCTCCAGCTTCACTTCAGCCATGCTTGACGGAAACGAGCAGCAGCTCCAGCTTGCCTTCGTCCACGTTTAAGCGCCCTTCGACCGTTTCGAATTCGCTTCCGTCCACGATCAGATAATTGACGTGATCGAGCGCTGCGACCATCGTCCGGCTCCAGAGCCGCTCTTCCAGAAGAAACAGCTCACCGGTTTCCAGCTTTTGATACAAGACGACCGGCATCCCTTCGTCCAAATTCTTCGCCTCCCCGTTTCCATTCCTGATGTCAATACGAAGCAGCCCTTCCCGATGTTTCGGAAACTTGCTTGTCGCTTCCGTTTAACCAAATTTCTTCCGGTACCCGCATTTGCGGCAGAGCTCCTCCACCGCCCGGCGCCGGGAAAACCCTTCCTTCAGCCGCAGCGCCCGCTCCGAGGCCAAGATCTCGGCGAAGGTCGCCTCGCCCAGCTGTCCCAGCGCAATGACGCCCTCGCCGTCCAGGCAGCACGGAACGACGGTTCCGTCGGCCAGAACGGCGGCGTGGCTTCGCAGCCCATGGCAAAAGCCCGTTCCGTCATCTTCCGGCGCGCTTAAGGACGGCCAATCGAAGACCAGATCGCGGTTTAAGTACACGCGCTCCGCCAGCTTGATTCCGCTGCCCGGCGCAAGCGGCCGCTCCAGGTCCCCGGCCTCCGGGAACCGCTCCGTTAGCCTCGCGAGCAGCAACCGGCTTTGATTCCAGCTTCCGCTTCCGTCCGCAGAGGCTTCCCCGTTCCAAAGCCGAAGCGATACGGCCGTTCCCCGGGAAGCCGCTTCCCCGGCAAACGCCAGAAGCGGATCGAGGTAGGCGGCCAGCCGGTCCGGATCGGCTCCTTCGAAGCTGTGCAGGGACAGGTTGATCTGCCGGAGCGCCGGTTTGCCGAGCAGCGCCGGGCGCGCTTTCGCAATCAGGGTTCCGTTGGTGGTAAGGACCGCCTGCATCCCTTCCTCCGCGCAGATGTCCAGCAGAAGCCCGAGCCTGGGATGCAGAAGCGGTTCGCCCTTCACATGCAGTGCAACGAGCGAGGTAAACGGCTTGACCTCCCGCAGCCTCCGGCGGAATTCGTCCGGTCCGACAAACTCGGCTCGGCGCGAGGTCGGCGGGCAAAAGGAGCAAGATAAATTGCAAACGCTGGCGATCTCGAGGTAAACCTTCTGAAACGGCTTCACGGCTCCGCCCCCCTCCTTTAAGCCGAGCGTTCGGCAGCGGCACATTCCTTGATTGTAGCAAAGTTTGACAGGTTCGGACAGCCGCTTCCCGGAAATCCCCTTAGGCAAAGAGCCTTCGCCGCGGAGGCGAAGGCTCTTCTCATATACCGATTGAAGCGGGCCGTTCTCAATCGTGCTCGTAGCGCGGAGAGTTCAAGGAACGGTACGTGCGGAAGGTGTCGTGCACGAGCGGGATTTGGTTCTCGTCGGCATCCACCAGTACGAGCAGCTTGCCCTCATTCACATAGGTGTCATATTCCTTCGCCTCGTCCTCGGGAATGCCAAGGCCGACCAAGCCGCCGACCAGGCCGCCGGTTCCCGCTCCCACGGCAGCGCCGGTGAGGGTAGCGGCGATCGGGCCTGCCGCAAGGATCGGGCCGATCCCGGGGATGGCCAGAGCGCCCAGGCTGGCGAGCAGTCCGGCAACGCCGCCCAGCACTCCGCCGGTGGCCGCGCCGGTCGCTGCGCCTTCCACGGCTTTCGTTCCGGTCTGGTCCGCCAGCTCGCCGACCTCATCTTTTTTCTTGCCGACGATGGAAATATCATTTCGGGCGATTCCGTGTCTCTGGAGGTCTTCAATGGCATTTGCCGCGTCCGTCTCGTTATCGAAAACACCTGCGATTTTACGGGTTGTCATGTTCGGATTCCTCCTTGGTCTCGTTGAAGGGTAAGCAGCTCAGCGCTTCCACGCATACTTACCCGCCGAGAGCGAATCGAAACCAAAGAACACTTCTCACTCGGAATCCAAGCCCTTGATTGCCAGCTTGGCATAGGCTTCGGCGCCGCCCGATTCCAGATGGACGCCGTCCGGTGCAAAATAGTCGTCGTGCCCGGCGCTGGCGGCGTACCAGTCCACCACCTTAGCATTCGGATAGTCCCCGACGACCCCGGCCAGCATCGAGTTAACGCTTGCTTCCCAGGGCCGGGGGACACGCACGTTGACGAAGATCACCTGCTCCGCATCCTGGAGGGAATCCAACAGCTTCACTAACTGCTTTTTGGTAAAAGCTCCGTTGGTGCCGAGGTTGAAGATGACCCGGTTGCCCAGCTTGCCGGAGGCCTTCAGGCTGTCGACGATGTCCTGCGCGTCCCACATCTGCCGGCCAATCTTGCCGTCCACGGCGATTCCCGGTACCAGCTTCTTGAGAAAGGGCTCGGCATCGAGCATAACCGAATCGCCGATCGCCGTCGTCCCGGTTCCGATGCCCGGCGTCGGAGCAGGCATCTCGGACGAGTCCGGCGAAGCGGACGGCGAGGGATGCTCGGGAACGGCGGACGGCGACGGCTTAGGAGTAACGGGCTTACCTGCTCCGGAGCCCGAGACCGCAGGCGGTGCAGAATACCCCGCCGAGGGCTTGCCTCCGGCAGCCGAAGGAGCCATGGACGGCGACGGCACCATAGTTCGCCCGGGACTCGGCTTGGCCGAGACCGCAGTCCCGCCCGCCGCCGAGGCCGTTGGGGTTGGGCGGCCGGGCGTGACGGACGGCGGCGGGCTATCCGGCCGCGGCTCTCCCGACGGGGTGGCGGGTGCCGGAGAAAATACCGGTGCGGACACGTCCGGGCCGGGCGAGGCCGAGCCGCTCGCCAGCGCCCCGGGCACGAGCTGCGAGGCGCAGCCGAAGAACAAGGAGAAGCCCAGGGCCAGGTAGCCCGCCTGGCGCAGCGCCAGCTTCCGGCCGCCGCGGCTGGCGAGGCTCTTCCGCAAGCGGGCAAGCGCTCCGTGGCGGATCGGTTCTTCGATATATCGGTAGGACAGCGCCGCCGCGATCAGGGTCGCCGCCACCTGAAGAAGGCTGCGGAGCAGACCGGTTCCCTGCGTATGGACGGCCGGACTGGTCAGCACGATGATCGGATAATGCCACAGGTAAATCCCGTAGGAGCGCTTGCCCAGCCACCGCAGCGGGCGGCATCCGAGCAGTGCCCCAAGGCCGCTCATGGGGTGGGCGACGGTGCCGATCAATACCGCGGTCAGCACCGACAGCAGCAGCAGGCCGCCCGGGTAGAGAGAAGCGCTGTATTGGTCCGTATGAAAGATCATCCACACGATTCCGGCCAGCGACAGCGCGCCGGAGGCTTCCAGCAGCAGCCGCTTTCGCGGCCGGAGAGGCTTCGCTCCCAGGCTGCCGCTCGGACGGATCACCGCGAGCGCGGCTCCGATCAGCAGACCGAAGGCGCGGGTGTCCGTTCCGTAGTAGACCCGGCTAGGGTCCAGCCCGGGAACGACCAGCAGCTTCATCAGCAGCGCCGACAGAAGCGCAAGCACCAGGGTCAGACCGATCAAGCGGCCGCGCTTGGGCGACAACCGGAGCGCAACCAGCAGAATGAGCGGCCAGAGCACATAGAACTGCTCCTCCACAGCCAGCGACCAGAGGTGACCGAGCGGCGACGGCGTCCCGAAGCTCTCGAAGTACGAGACCTGGTGGAAGATCAGCCGCCAGTTGTTGACATAGAACAGCGAAGCAAGCGCATCTCCGGAGAGCGAGGGAATGCGAAGGCCAGTGGCCGCCGTCCAGACGAGAGCCGCAGCCACCACCGTGAGCATGGCCGGAAGCAGGCGCCGCGCCCGCCGGAGCCAGAAGACGCCAAGCTTGACCGTGCCGGTTCGCTTCCAACCGGAAACGAGGATGTCCGTAATCAAATAACCGGAGAGGACGAAGAAAATCCCCACACCGAGCAGGCCGCCGGAGGCCCACCGTTCATTCAGGTGATAGAGAATGACGGCGGCTACTGCGATGACCCGCAGGCCATCCAATCCACCCATATAGCGGAGGGAGCCGGAACGGCTGCCCGAGGAAGCCGAATCCTCTGTATGGGAGCGGCGTGCCTGCACGGTGCGGGCGGAGGGTGAGGTGGAACGGTAAGACTTGCTCATGATGAAACGTCGCTCTCCTTTTCTCTCTATTGCAAGGAATGAAGCCATAACCTTTTTTCGACAATATTCGACAAGACCAAAAGACGCCGGAGCCGCTTCCCGGGCCTTGGACAACCTATTCGCTTCTTGGCCGGTCTGGTTTTAGGGAGAATGCGCGCTCATTGGGATATCCCTCCTCGTTGGATCGCTGTCATGAAAAAAGACGTCGAACCGGCGTCCCAAGTTTCACAATTTGCACAAAAAAATAGCGAAGGGGTTGATCGTATTCGATCAACCCCTCCGCGGCGTTCCGGCAGCCTTATCCGTTTCCGGCCGCGACGCCCTCTTTGCCGCTTGCCTGCCGGCTGCATTCTTCGCACAGGCCGTAAATTTCAAACCGGTGATTCATGATCTGGAAATGGCCCGGCAGCTGAACCATCTGGTCCATCGGGCAATAATCAAAGGTCAGCGTCTTCTCGCAGTTGACGCAGATTAAATGGTGATGGTGGTGATGGAGACAGCTTGCCTTGAATTTCAACCCGCCTTCCTGGAAATAAACCTGCTCCAGTACGCCCATCTCGCTGAGCATGCGCAGGTTGCGGTAAACCGTATCGAAGCTCACCCCGGGATAGGTCTCGCGCATCTGCTCGTAGACATCCTTCGGAGTCAGATATCCGTCCGTCTCGGAAAAGATTCGCGCGAGCGTTCGGCGTTGATCGGTGATTCTCCAGCCGCTCCGCGCCATGGCGTCCACCATTTCCTGAACCTGCTGATTTTGAGCCATGCGGCATCCCTTCCTTCGCGCGTTCTATGCCCATTGTGCCGCAGGAGTTGTCGAAAAGTCAAGACAGGCCGAGCGTCACGCTCTCTCCGTCCGCGGGCAGAAGCACCCGATCCGAGAGCCCCCGGCTCTTAAGAGCGGCCCTGAGGGCATCGCGCGTGACGAGGCAGTGGTTGATCGAATCCATATGGACGGCGATGATGCGGCTATCCGGCGTATACTCGGCCAACCGGATGACATCTTCTTCATCCATGGTGATCGGATCGCCTTCCGCGAAGCGGGCGCCTCCGGCGTTGACAACGATCCATTCCGGAGCGTACCGGTCGATCGCCTCCTTCACTTCCTCGCACCAGATCGTATCTCCGGCGATATAGAGCGAAGGATCTCCCTCCGTCGTAAGGACAAAGCCGGACACGGCGCCCATCCGTTCGCCGATGTCGCCGGTTCCGTGCCGACCGCCCGTTCGGCGGACGGTCACCCTTCCGATCCGAACGGACGCTTCCACCTCGCGGACCTGCCGGAAGCCCGCCTGCCGCAAAGCCGCTCCGGCGCCCGGCTGAGTGAACGCCGGGATATCCGGATCGAGCGAGCGGGCCGCCGTTTCGTCCCAATGATCGGCGTGTAGGTGAGTGACGAGAAGCGCATCCGGCTTCGGCAATTCCGCAAGCGGAAACGGCAGATCCACAAGCGGATTCCTCCGGTCATTGGCCGAACCCGCGATCGGAGGCCGACGGCCGGCCTCGTCGAGCATCGGATCGAGGAGGAACACGGTCCCTCCATAGGAGATCGCGAGCGTTGCATGGCGGATCAACTGCAAGGTTGCGGTCATATGGCATCCATCCTTTCGGGAAGGTTAAGGCAGCAGCTCCGATTCGCCGGCCTGAATCCACTTGGAAGCGTATTTCTCCAGCGCCCACTGGACCATCACCAGCTGCTCGCCTTTGTTGCGGGCCACGGTCAGAAGCGGTTGGTCTCCCGCCTGCGCCGAGAACTCGAAGAACTCAATGGAATGGTCGGTGAAGATGGCCATCAGGTCGCGGTCCGGCGAAGTAACCGAATCCGTCGCCTCCGGCTCGATGGCCAGAATGTCTTCCCAGGGACGGTCAAGCGTATCGTGATTGACAAGCCGATCCGACAGCTCGGTATTCACCAACGTGAGCGGAATACCGGCCGGAGTCAGGGGCTTGCTCTTCGGGTTGATCTCGAGCCCGGTTTCGGCCGAGCGGACAGCCGCCTTCCAGCTGCCTGTCTGGCGCAGAACCGTCCAGGAGTCGGAGGAATACCGGCCTTCGGTGAACTCGGAGAGATTCTGCCGGGAGAAGAGCGGGTCGCCTCCGTTCGCATATTCCTTCAGATCGACGTTCCACAGCTCGCTTGAGCCGGTGGCCGCATCCCCGGTTTCCAGCGACAAGTACTTGTTCCCCGCATACAGCAGCTTTTCCACGCGGACGGCCGGCTCTTTCGTTTCCGGAACGGCTTGCGTACCGATCGCCGTCGGACTCGGCGCCGCGGCTTTTCCCGCTTGGGCGATGTGCAGCGTCTTGCCCTCCGCCTTGGGGTCCGCCGCGTTGTCGATCTTCCAGAACACCTGGCCGTAAGGCACCAGAATGCCGTTTCCGGCGGCGACCGCCTTCACCTGGCCGTTCTGATTGGCCACCATCAGGCTGCGGTAGGTGGAATTTTGCTCGTTCGCCGCAGCATTATCCTGTCTAAGTCCGAGCAGCAGCACGGACTTGATCTCCTTCTTGTCGAGCACCTCCGTCAGCGGCGAGCCGGCATTCAGGCTCGCGTTGTTCGCCAGAGGCGCAGTATTCGGAAACAGCTCTACCCGCAACAGAACGAGCAGGCAGACCACGGTCATGCAAGCCGCCGCAATTCCGGCGAGCCGCCAATTGGGACGGGGCTTCGCCGCCGGCTTGCGGTCGATCTCCCTCATGATCCTCCGCTTGAGTTCAGGTTGAAATCCTTTTTCCGGGAACGGGTCCCGCTCCAGGCCTTTGAACCAATCATCGTGTTGGTTATTCATGAGACTGGTCCTCCTTCATCTTCATGATTTTGGAACGGGCGTGAAACAAACGGGATTTCACGGCCCCTTCCGTAATCCCCAGCATGACAGCAATCTCCTTCATGGCCAATTGATGGTGGCCGTATAGAATCAAGACTTCCCGGTATTTAACCGGGAGCCTCATCACCAATTCCCATATTTCCGAGACCGCGTATTGGCCCATGACCTCGTCCTCCGCCGACTTGCCCGCTGCGGTCTCTTCGATCGCTTCAAACAGGACAACCTTGCGGAAAAACGCCGAACGGCGGTAGTCGTAAGCCGTGTTCCGCGTGATCGTCAGCAGCCAGGACTTCAAAGAGCCTTCCTTGCGCAGCGTAAACAAGCTGCGGTAAGCCTTGAGGAAGACGTCCTGCGTGATATCGTCCGCCAGGTCTCGCTTGCGTGTGATACTGAAGGCATAATTCCAAACATCGTTTCCATATGAGTTCATCAGATCGGCGATGATCGCTTTGCGATCGTCGCTCTCCGTTATGGACTTCAGATAGTCCCATTCCACTTGAATGCTCATCCCCCAACCCCCCACAGAATAGACGATGCGGGGTTTGAAAAAGTTTGCTCGCCCTTCTAGTTGTATCACATTTCCATACAAAAGGCTCGAAAGATTTCTCTCTCGAGCGGGCAGAGCGGGATGGCGGCGGATGAACGGCAACCGCGGCGGCGGCTGAGGCGGCGGGAATTAAACGCCGCTTGAAGCGGACTTAAGCGCTTGGCCGCGCCGGTTCTTCACCTCGCCGATCAGCCAGAACAGCACGGGCAGGAAGCACTGAAAAGGAAATGCGTAATATTGGTAATATTCGTAGGCCCAATCGGTCATTTCCATCATGCTGTCGTAGATGAAGGAGGATTGGTAGATCATCAGCAGCCCGATCGGGACCAGGACGACCCGATACGAGGACAGCTTAAAGATCCGAGAAAGGCCCAGGCTTACCGCGTACAGGCAGATGCTCACCTTGACGAACAGAGCCGACACGAAGACGACGGCGGCCGAGCCTTCGATCCGCTGGATGAAGTCTCCGACGGAAATCCGGCTGACGGCCACATAGGAGGGAAAGTACATGCTGGAGACGACCTCCGCCCCGAGCACGGCCGTGTTGCGGATCGAGGTGAGCACCATGATGACCGCAGAGGCGATCAGGCAGCCCAGCATCACCTTATAGCTCATGCGGCCTTGCTTGAGGTACGGAAATAAGCTGAGAAACAGCACCGATTCGGCGAAGGGAAAGGAGCAGGCCGAAAATCCGGCTTTGATTACCGGAAGCCAGCCATTCTCGAGCACTGGCAACAGGAATTGCAGATTCAGCCGGGACAGCCCCAAGATCTGAACGAACAGGTACACGAACGCCATGCCGAAAGCGATGATCAGCGCGGACCGGCCCAACACCTTGATCCCTTCGAAGATCACCCAAATGCAGAGAAGGCCGATCATTCCCATCGGCACCAGCATCGGGGTCTCCGGCATGGACACGGATTTGGAAAATTCGCCGAAATTGCGGAGAACGAGCGATCCGAGATGAAATGCGTACCAGGCATACAGCAGCGCAACGATCCGGCCGAAGATCGGGCCGAACGCCGTGAACAGCATGTCAAACAAGTCCTTGCCGGAATAGAGCCGGTGGAGCCTTCCATACAGCAGAATCAACGGAAACGCCATCAGCATTCCGATCAGAATGGCGATCCAGTTGTCGCTCTGCGAGGCTCCGGCGCTGCCCATGAACAGCGAGGTTCCGACCAGGAAGAGAATCAGGATGCAGAACGCTTGGGTTTTGCTGAGCTCCATCGGGAACCGTCCTTTCCTCAACCAGACCTGTGGATGACGAGCTTAACCATCTTTTGAAGCGGTGCAGATGGGCTGGGAATGGGAATGTCCAACGCCATGAGCAGGGCCAGGATAAAACCGGCTGCATACAGGATGGCAGAGGCATAGAAATCCTTGCGTTTACCGGTTTTAAACCTCCGGTACGGGTCGGACAGCCCGAGGATGAGGTAAATGCCCAATACCAGCACAACCAACTCACTCCACCACCTTGATCGGCTCCGAGGTTTTGCCCGTGCTTTTAACGTTGACCTCCGCTGCGACCCGGACGTCGAGCTTCCGGAATTCCTCGTGCCAGTTCGAACGGTATCGTTTCCAGAGCTCTGGATGGTGCTCGTGAATGTAGTTGCCGAATCCGAAGATATCCGCGCCGTACTGGCTCTGAACCCGTTCGATATGCTCGGAAATCCGCCTCTCCAGCGTCTTGGAGGCTCTGGCTTCCAGCTCGTCGCGCTCTTTTCTCGTGTAGAACGGCTCCTCCTCGCGAACCTCGTCCAGGCTGACTTCGGTTTTGATCCGAAGCAAAAAGACCGGCTTGCCGTTTTTGAAAACGAGCGATTTGGCGGTCTTGCTGGAGTCGATTTCCAGGCTGATCGCATTCTTCATGGTCTTTCCGTCGATAACGAGAGCTCCCCCCCGGATGAGGTCCTTGACGAACAAGCAGTATAGGGTCTGCTCCCCGTCCAGATCTCCGACGTATTTGCCGAGTTCCAATACAGCCAAGCCTTCCACCTGCTCGGTCCAACCCTTCTCAAACGGAACCAGTCGGACGAGCGGCGCCGTCGGCGATTTGCCGGTCCGCTCGATGCGGTTGATCATGTCCCAGATTTCCACCATGGGCGCCCGCTCCAGGTTCTTTTCTTTTTTGAGAATATCGGCAATTTCAAAGGAAATGATCCGCCGCTTGCCGATAGCGGGATTAAAAATATCCTTCGCCTTTCCGTGATCGGCGATCAGCACGAACATGTCGGCCCGGGTCTCCGTATCGCGGGCGAACCAGTCCAAATAACGGTTGACGCCTTCCCTCGTAATCTCCTTGCTCAAAATGATGATCTTGGCATGGCTCCAATAGAGCCTCTTGCCGGTGACGGAGATGAAATCCCGGACAATGTTAAACATGGAATCGCCCGTCATGGTAATCACGTGGCTGCTGTTGGCCGAATTCTTGCTGCTGTTCTGCACGTCGACGACTTCCACCGTCAGCATGATTTGCCCGTCTTGCTCCCCCTTGTCAATAGCGAGTCCGCTGACGATCATCAGGCTGTCCAATTCCCGGTAACTCCAGCAGCCCGTAAGAGTTGCAGCCAGCAGCGCAGCGGCGGCCAACACGGCAATGAGTCGGTTAATGCCGCCTCCCCCCTTGCCCTCCCGTCTGGCGAACGCGGTTTTTCCAGGCGATGCGGGCCGGGCGGAGCTTCATATCCCACCAGGGAGACCGGATCACGGTGTCCTCGATCATCTCGGCATTGATTTCCGTAAGCGGCGAGGCATAAACGACACCGAAAGACCGGAGGCTCATCACGTGGATGAGCAGGCCGATCAGCCCCATCAAATACCCGTATAGGCCGATAAACGATGACAGGAACAACAGAAGGAAGCGGATGACGATGGTCGCACCCTGCAGCTTGATGGTGAGCAAAGCCGTAATCCCGGTAAGGCCGACGACGATGACCATCGGCGCGCTGACAATGCGGGCATCGACGGCGGCCTGGCCCAGAACCAGAGCGCCGACGATGCTGACGGCCTGGCCGACCGGCGCCGGAATGCGGGTTCCGGCCTCCCGCAGAATCTCGAAGATGACGATCATCAGGACGGCCTCCAGGATGGTGGGAAAGGGAATGCCTCTTCGCGATTCCGAAATGCTGAGCAAAAGCGGTGTCGGGATCATCTCCTGATTGAAGGTAACGAGCGCCACATAGATCCCCGGAATGCTGATGGACAGCAACGCGCCGAGAAACCGGATCATCCGGTTAAAGGAGGTTTGAATGTAGTTGTTGTAGTAGTCCGCAGGCACTTGAAAGTACTCCACCAACAGAAAGGGAACCGTCAGGACATTCGGACTGCCGTCTACGAAAATCGCCACCCTTCCTTCCAGCAGCTTGCCCGCCACCGCATCCGGCCGTTCCGTGAACCCGACGGTGTCGAACGGAGAATAGGGATTATCCTTGATCAGCTCCTGGATGGTACCGGAATCGAGGATGCCGTCGATGTCGATACTCTCCAGCCGCTTGATGAGCTCCCGGACGATTTTGTCCGACGCGACATCCTCCAGATACGCCACGCAGGTGTTCGTCCGGGTCCGCTGCCCGATCTCCATGTAGAGGAATTTGAGCTTATCCTGCTTGATCCGCTTGCGGACCAGCGACAGATTCGTGCTGATCGATTCGGTGAAGCCCTCGCGCGGACCGCGGATCAGCTTCTCCGATTCGGGCTCGGTAATCGAACGCGTTTTGCTCCCGGCTGTTCCAACGACGAGCACCCGCTCGCAGCCCTCTGCGAACAAGAGCGTGTCGCCGGAGAGCAATGCCGACAGAACGAGATCCGGATCGTCGGACAGCTTGATGCGCCCCACCGAAACCGCGCGGCTTTTCAAGAGCTCCAAGACATCCCGATTCTCCCCTTCTCCGTTGTCCGCAAACCCGAGGATGGGCTGAATCACAAACTGGCTGACCCGTTCCGGCTTGGCCAGTCCCTCGAGGAAAACCGCACAGCCCGGCACCGGCTTCGCGGTACGGATCTCGAGCCGATGAAAGAACAGCGCTTCGTCGCCCCGGAACCGATCCTCAAGCTGGTTCAGGTTGTCCTCCAAGGATGCGCTGATCCGGAAAGGGCTTTGCACGGGCGCCTTCAGGTTCGCACCGCTCTCTTCGTTCGATCGCTTGTTCAAGCCGCCCACTCCTTCCGCCGGATTCTTCCCATGAAATCTTTCCCATGCCGGCCGATTTCCATTCGGCGCCGAATTTCCGAAACCGGGCAGGCAGCCCATCCGGCCAAACCAAAAAGCGCCAGCGCGGGACTGCTCCCTCGCTGACGCTGACTGGTACCCGTTGTTCTTCAAGCGACTTCGGTTTTACCGATGGGCCGACGCCGCCGTGGCTTCCCGCCCTTTGGCGGACTCCACTTGCTCGTGGGCGTGATACGAGCTGCGCACAAGCGGCCCCGATTCGACATGGCGGAAGCCCCGTGCGAGGCCTTCCTGCTTCAACCGGGCAAATTCGTCGGGATGGTAATACTTCTCGACGGCCAGATGCTGCGGGGTGGGTTGAAGGTACTGGCCGACCGTCAGGATCGAGCAATCGACCTCCCGCAAATCGTCCATCGCCTGGAGAATTTCATCCCACTCCTCGCCGACGCCGAGCATGATGCTGGATTTGGTGGGAATCGCCGGCGCCATCTCCTTGGACCGGCGCAGCAGCTCCAGCGACCGGCGGTACTTGGCCTTTGCGCGCACGCGGTCCGATAACCGTTCCACGGTCTCGATGTTGTGGTTGAGGATGTCGGGCTTCGCGTCCATCACCGTCTGCAGGGCTTCCCGGCTTCCCTGGAAATCGGGAATCAGCACCTCGACCGAGCAGAAGGGCAGCTTACGGCGTACCGCCCGGATCGTCTCGGCGAAGATCGCAGCGCCACCGTCGGCCAGATCGTCCCGCGCGACGGAGGTAATGACGCAGTGGCGAAGCCCCATCTGGGCCGCCGAATCGGCCACACGCTCCGGTTCCTCGAGGTCATACTCCGTCGGCAGGCCCGTGTTCACGGCGCAGAAGCGGCAGGCCCGGGTGCAGACGCTGCCGAGAATCATGAAGGTGGCCGTCCGGTTGGCCCAGCACTCGAACAGATTCGGACAGCGCGCTTCCTCGCAGACCGTATGTAGGGTTTTGTCCCGCATCATCGACTTGATTTCCTGATAGTTGTCGCCCGTATTGAGCTTGATCCGGATCCAGTCCGGCTTGGGCAGCTTGGCCTTGCTCATGCTTCTTCCTCCCTTCGATCCGGCAACATCGTTGCCGGATAGCCAAATACTTCAGTCCAATGGGGCAAGAGCTCAACCGCCGCTTGCCGGACCGTGATTGATCGTCCCAGGCATTCCTCCAGCGAGGTCACGCCATAATCGCGGATTCCGCAGGGAACGATACCGGCGAAGCCCTCGTTCTCGATGCCTGCCTTGATGTTGAAGGCAAACCCGTGGCTGGTGACGAAGCCCCTGCGCATCCGGCTGCGATTGGCCTTGACGCCGATCGCCGCGATCTTGCGGTCGCCGACCCAGACTCCGGTGTAATCCGGCTTGCGTCCCGCCGAGATGCCCAAGGAGGCCAGGTAACGGATCAGCGCTTCCTCCAAATCTCGCAGATAGGCGTGCAGGTCGATGCCCGGTCCGCTCAGCCGAAGAATCGGGTAGCCGACCAATTGGCCGGGGCCGTGATAGGTGATGTCGCCGCCCCGGTCGATTTCGAACAAGCCGATGCCCCGCCGGGCCAATTCCTCCCGATCGAGCAGCAGATGCTCGGGATGCCGCTGCGAGCCGACAGTGTACGTGGGCGGGTGCTCCAGGAGCAGCAGGGTGTCCTCCCGCACTCCCAAGTCCACCTCCCGGACCAGCCGCATCTGCAAATCCCAGGCCGTTTGATACTCCTGTCGTCCGAGCCAGGCGGCCTGAAGGCTCTTATGGTTCGCCGCTTGTTCCATGTCCATCTCCACTTGCGTCGACCTCTTTCATGGAAGCTATTGGTGAGAATCATTATCGCACAACAGTATACCCGATGAAGCTCGGGGGTTCAAATAATTTTCCGCTAATTCCCAACAAATTGCGTATGACGAAAAAAGCCGCCCGCGCCCGTGTTCGAGCGCGAAACGGCTTTCATTGCGGGTTAAACGGACAAGGCGAATCGCCGGCGATTACAGAGCCGCGGCGGTCGTGCCCCGTTTGCCCAGCTCGGCGTCCAGGATGAAGAGGGCGTTGCCGTCGTTGCCGATGCGGCGCAGCCGCTGAACGATGCTGTCGACCGTCGATTCCTCTTCTACCTGCTCGTCGATGAACCACTTCAGGAACTGGTAGGTTGCATGCTCATGGTCGGCCAAGGCGATATCCGAAATTGCATAAATCCGGCGGGTGACTTCCTGCTCATGCGCGTAAGCCGCTTCGAATGCGCCCAGAACCGAGCGAATCTCGTTGTTCGGGCTTTCCATACCGGTGATGATGGCCCGTTTGCCGACGGCGTTGATGAACCGGAAAATCTTCATGCCGTGCTCCGTTTCCTCTTCCGCCTGGCGGATGAACCAATTGGAGAACCCGTCCCAGCTCTCCGAGGCGCAGTAGGCGGCAAGCGCCAAATAAGACTGCGCGGAATAGAACTCAAAATTCATTTGTTCGTTTAATTTCTCAAGCAACTCATCACTGATCATAGCGAACCCTCTCCCTTCCTACCCATCTTTTTCTATTATAGCATTTCAGAGCGGCAGACGAAAATCACCCTCGAAAAATATCGCAAGCGCTTTCTCTTTTGCTATAATCGAGTGGCACGATATCCAGGAGAGGAAGCGTTGCATGCTTACGATTTATGATTGGTTTGGGTATGAGCTGCCGATAGAGGACCGCTATCGGTTGATAAAAGAAGCCGGATTTGACGGCGTAATGCTGTGGTGGAGCGATGACTTTGGCCGTGACCGGCATGGTCGGGGCGATTATCGAAACGGGCCCCAATTGGCGAGGGAAACGGGTCTTATTGTCGAGAATATCCATACACCGGTCCTCAACCAGAATAACCTCTGGCTGGATAATCTGGACGGAGAAGCCTTATCCGCTTGCTATATGCAATGCGTTGCCGATTGCGCCGAATTCGAGATTCCGGCGATGGTGGTGCATCTGCCCGATGAGAATCATCCCTATACCGCCTTGGGACTAGACCGAATCAAGCGAATAGCCGAAACCGCCGAACGGCTTGGGGTCAATGTCGCGTTGGAGAACTTATGGAACCTTACCAATTTGGCGCATGTGCTGGAACAGGTAGATTCCCGGCGGATCGGCTTCTGCTATGACTGCGGGCATCATTACAGCTACTTCCCGGACCACGATCTATTAAATCGGTACGGCTCCCAGTTGATGGCTCTGCATCTGCATGACATCGGCGGAGCTCGGGCCCAACATCAGCTGCCCTTCGACGGTCCTATCGATTGGGAAACCGCGATGAAGAAGCTGGCGAAAACGGGTTACTCCGGCGCTACCGCCATCGAGGCGATGAATTGGGACTATGAAGCGTTAACGGCCGAAGCGTATTTACATAAAGCGGTTGATCGGGCAAAAAGGTTGGACGCCTTGAGACGTTATCGGCCATCCTCCGTAAACTGACCCGCATCCGCCCGGTTCGTTCCTCTCGGTAATCCCGGCGGATTCCCGCCCGGCAAAAAGGCTGCCCGCTTTGCGGACAGCCTTTTTTTGCTTACGCCTTCCATTCCAGCTGTCGGCCGCCGATCACGTGGAAGTGAAGATGCGGAACGGTCTGTTGGCCGTCCGAGCCGATGTTGGAGATGATCCGGAACCCGCTCTCCGCCACTCCCGTCGCTCGGGCGACCTCCCGAATGGCATGGTGAAGCTGGGCCAACAGCTCGGCGTCTCCCTCTCCCAGCTCCATCGCCGAAGCGATATGCTTCTTGGGGATGGTCAGGACATGCACCGGGGCGATCGGCGAAATATCGTGAAACGCCACCACATGCTCATCCTCGTATACCTTCTTCGAAGGAAGCTCTCCGTTTACGATCTTGCAGAAAATGCAATCCATTCCTGCCCCGTCCCTTCCGGACTCACTCGCCCGATGATTTGTACGTCTTCCAGTCCAGCTTGCTGTTCTCCAGCAGATAGGCAAAGTCGTTGTTGCGCCGCTCTTCTTCCGCCTTGCGGACCTCCTCCGCCTTCTTGCGCTCCTCCAGCCGGCGCGCTTCCTCCGCCGTTCGCTGGGCTTCCGCCTGGCTCTTGGCCTGCGCCTTCAATTGATCCCGGATTTCCGGGCGGATCAGATCCGCCAGGGTCGCAGGCTTGTCCGCCTGCTCGGGACGCGGGACTGGAGCTTGTTTCCTCTTCTTCGCCATGGTATCACCTCGAATCGCTCTCATTATAGCAGAAACCCGCCATCCGCGAGAACTCCTCGCGTGAAGGCGGGCTTCAGCGGACCTCATCCGGCGCCGGCGCTCCGGGGGTCTGGGAGGCGAGCTGCCGGAACTGCTTGACGCGGAACTCTGCGTCTACCGTGTGGGTCGAGCCCGCTTGCAGCACGGCCGAGGTCGAGATGCTCTTGATCTGGATGAAATCGACGCGGATGACGCCCTCGTCCCGCTTGGTGACCCGCACGTCCGTCGGGACGGGAAGACGCGGCCACCGCCGGCGGAAGATCGGGTAATCGGCAAAGCTTCCTTCGTTGCCGTAATACGACGTGAAATCGCGCCGAACCGCGATCGCCTGCGTGCGGGGAACGATCGCACAGTTGTCCCCGATGAACACGGTGGACGCATAGGAGACGTTGTCGATGTCGATAAAGCCGATAACGGATAGCCGCGTCACCGGATCACCTCGGCGGCGGCAGCGGCACGATTGGTCCGACTGCCTCGGGCGGGGTATCGGCCATCGCCGACAGGTTGATGTTGCAGGCGTCTCCGACGAGCAGCAGGGACGAGCTGGCCACGCCGATTACCCGGATGACGCCGATATGAATATCCTTATTGACCACCTGCAGGTTCATCGGCTTCCTCCTCCGCCCGGCGGATTTCTTCCATGTGGGTGCGGATCGCCAGGTCCACATCCCGCTTGACCTGCTCTGCGATCCGCTCCAGATCGGGAATCCCGGCGGAGTCCAACTGCTTCTGCGCCTCCGCCAAATAATAATTCATCCGGTCGCCGACCTGGCCGCGCAGCGAATCGGCCATCCCCTGCCGGTAAGCGGGCTCGATCGGCAATTGGAACGTGCGGGCGTATTGCTCGATCATCCGGGGCAGCTCTTCGGCCATAAACCGATCTACCGAACGGTAAGGGTCGGCGTTCGCCGGAATTCCGGGCATCCCGAATCGGACCTCCTCCCCGCCTCCCGGAGGGGCGGAACCGGAAGCGCCGGAGACGGCCGTATCCGCCTCGTCATCGGATGAGCTGTCGTCCGGAGGACTCTCGGCGGACGGCGGGGCCCCGGGCGAGCCCGAATCAGTCCAGCCGACATCGAAGGCTTCTTTGGAGCCGCTCTGCCACTGCTTGATCAGGTCCTGGCTGCCGGCGGGCGAAATCCCGATATGGAGCGCCCCCTCCAGCTTCTCTACCTTGAGCTGGTCGAACCGGTAGTCGATCCGGTCAATCCGGGTCTGCGGAACCGCTCCGAGCTTTCCGACCTTGTCGGCCAAGTCCTTGATCGCCGCTTCGAGCTCAAGAATCTTTCCGCTCTGCCAAGCAACCTGCTGCTGCAGTTGATAGAGCCGTCCATCCCAGTTCATCCCGCTCTCTCCTCTCCCCCTCAATGTATGCTTGGATGACTCCCGGCATACGGGAAAGCGGAGCGGGTCAACCCTTCTAGACACGAGGCGCAGGAAGCGGGACGACAATCGGGGAGACGCCTGCGGTTTCTTCCTCCGCCGCCGGGCCAAAGCCTCCCGTGTCGTGCAGATTGGCCAGAGCCTGGATCGAGCCCGCCGTTCCGATCTGCACGACTGAGGCGTTGCTCACCAAGTCGATTCGCAGCATGTGAATGCCAATCGTTTGATAGACGATCATCTTACGGGCTCGCCACCTTGGACAAGGAGTCGTCGATGCCATCCGGATCGTTCGTGACGGTCGCACTTACCGCATTGTTCGTGACGGGGAAATCTCCGGTATTGAAGGAGCCGGAACCGGCAAACGTCTTGGACGTGCTGGCGGGATTGAGGATCAGCGAATCACCGATGTGAACGATCGAGCTGGGGCCGACCGTATTGATCTTGAAGCCGCCTACGACGGAAGGCATGGGCAACATCCTTTGCCGGAAGATTCCTAAGCAGTGTATGCGCGGAGCGCCCAGACGGTTCCCTATGCCGCTTCAGGGACGGAACCTTCTCTTCTCGTCGATATACAGATCAAGCGCCTGAATGCCCCGATGCGCCAGCTTGACCAGCAGGACAAACAGATAGATGGCCGCTCCCAGAAAAACCAGGTTGATCAGCATGGCAAACAGGCTCAGTCCGCCTGCAAACGCCATCCCCATAACGGTTCCCTCCCCTCTACCAGGATATGGTACGATGTACGTTTCTATCCCGGCTATCGTTTCATTTGGCTTCCAATTCCCGCTTCTTCCCGGCTAAGCTGCGAATCCGATAGACCCGTCCGGGGTCATCCGCGGTCGGAAACGGTTCAATCCAACTTCGTTCCTCGCCAATTTCGCACCCCGCTGCCATGTCCCGAAGCTCATCCCGGGTAAAAAAATGCCCGTACTTTCCCGGCTTGTACGCAAAAGTGCCTTCCTCCAAGCGCTCTCCCCGGCCGTTGTGGTCATCCTCGTCGGAAAAGCCGGTCACATACAGCAAGCCTCCCGGATTCAGCCAAGCGAGCAGCCGTTCCATGAGCCGCTTCCGGTCCTCCGAGAGGAACAGGTGGAGCAGATTGTAGGCGTATACCGCATCGTACCGGTCTCTCGCTCCTTCCGGGTCAAACACGGAGCAGCAGAGAAACCGCGTCGACGGGTCGAACCGCTCCCCGAGCCGGACCGCCGCTTCCGACACCTCGATTCCGTCTACCTCGAACCGGTCGGAGAAGACGCGGCTGTTGCGTCCATAGCCCGCTCCCGCCACAAGCACCGACCTGGCGCCGGAGCGGGCGAACCAGTCTGCCGCATCCTGCGCGGTGGGGCTGGGCTCTTCGTTCCAGATTTCGCCCTCCTCGGCGAACCGGTCCTCCCAGTAGCGGGCGATCCGGTTCGCTTCGGTTTCCCGCTCCAGGATGACAAACTGCCGCTTGCCGATCTTCCCGCCCTGCAGCCGCCGGTAAGCCGGATGGGCAAGCTTCTGCCCCTTGTCGGCGACGACGATGACCACACCGTCGGGATGGAGGCATTGGGTCAACTGGCCGAGGAAGGCCTGGACGGGCGACTCCGCAGCTCCCTGCCAATCCACGAGCCCGCCGTAAGGAAGGTCGGTTAGGACGAGATCGACCTCCCGGACCCCGGCGGGAGGCTCGGCGCCCGTGCTGTCGTGATGGTGAACGGCCCACTCGGGCTCCGGCGCGGATGCCCGCAGGGCCTTCAGCCGCTCGGCGCTCTGCAGCGCATCGCGATGGGAAGGCTTGCCGTAGAGCTCCGCCAGTTCCCCAATCTGGCGAATTCGCTCTTCCATGCCCTCCCGAGTCAGCAGCGCGAGGTTGCGGCGGGCGACCGGCAGCACCTCTTCGTTCAGATCGGCGCCGTCGATGCGGCTGAAGGCGCCCGGCTGCAGGAAGCCGAGCAGCGCCGTCAAGTAGCCGCCGCCGCAGAACGGATCATACAGCCGGCAGGGACCGGTGCGCCCCTTGCGGCGCAGCTCCGCGAGTCCGCGCTGCACGAGCTCGCTCGCCAGCCGGACAGGGAACGCTGTGGTTCCGTGCGCGCTGAACAAAACCCGGCCGCTGGCAAAATCCTCTTCGTTTCGTTTAACGGTTGCATAGCGGTATTCCAATGTTGTCTCTCCCTTTCCCGGTCGGCTTGTCTGCTGGAAGTATACCATAAAAAAACAACCCGAAGCCGGATGGCTTCAGGTTGTCCCGATCCGTGCAAAGCACGCTTGCAGGAGCGCTTCTTCCTCCAAGGGAACCGCGCGTCCGAGCCGGAGCGACGCCCCGGCGTCGAGAATCCGCTGATTGGACGAGCCGCGGAAGCGAAGCAGCGGGTTGCGCAGGCGGGCGACGAACGGCCCGTCCACGAGAATGTCCGTCTCCGCCAGGAGCTTAGGCCAGCCCTTGGCCTCCCCTTGCGGGGCGATGAGACGCTCCAGCGTATAGCCGGAATAGGTCATGACGGACAGCCCGAGGGCATGCGCGCCCGACGCCAGCTCCGTCAGGGCAGGCGCCTGCTCGAAGGGCTCGCCGCCGCTCAGCGTGACGCCGTCGAGCAGCGGGTTGGCCCGAATCCGGTCCAACAGGGACGAAACGGATTCGAGCGTCCCGCCTTCGAACGCGTGCGTGTGGGGATTATGGCAGCCAGGGCAAGCATGCGGGCAGCCCTGGGTGAAGACGGTGAACCGCAGGCCGGGCCCGTCCACGATGGAATCGTCCACCCAGCCCGCCAGCCGAAGCATGCCGTCCGGAATCCTGCGCTCCTTATCCATGCTTCACGCGGTCCCGTTCTTCCGCTTTCTTGGCATCGTTGAACCGGTCGAGGGTGCCCACCAGGTATCCGGTAATCCGGCGGATGCGTTCGAACGACCCCCGGCCGTCCGCTTCGGTCCGTCCGCAGGACGGGCAGCTCTCCTCGATGACGCCGGAGTAGCCGCAGACCGGATCGCGGTCCAGCGGGTGATTGATCGAGCCGTAGCCGATGCCCGCTTCTTTCATGGCGCGGACAACCTTCTCGAAGGCCGGCAGGTTGAAGGTCGGGTCGCCGTCCAATTCGACGTAGGTGATATGCCCGGCATTGGTCAGCTCGTGGTAAGGCGCTTCGATGCGAATCTTCTCGAAGGCGCTCAGCTGGTGATAGACCGGAACATGGAAGCCGTTCGTGTAGTAATCGCGGTCGGTCACGCCCGGAATGGAGCCGAAGCGCTTGCGGTCCATTTTGACAAACCGTCCCGCCGTGCCTTCCGCCGGAGTGGCCAGCAGCGTAAAGTTCAACCGGTACAGCTCGCCGGCGTCGTCCATCCGCTTGCGCATGTGCCGGACGATCCGGAGCCCGAGCTCGCGTGCTGCCTCCGATTCGCCGTGGTGCTCGCCGATGAGCGCCTTCAGGCATTCGGCCAGTCCGATGAAGCCGACCGACAGGCTGCCGTGCTTGAGAATCTCGCGGATTTTATCCTCGCGGCCCAGTTTCTCGGAATCGATCCAGATGCCCTGTCCCATGAGGAACGGGAAGTTCTTTACTTTCTTCTCCGCCTGGATCTCGAAGCGTTCCAACAGCTGATCGATAACCAGATCGATCTTCTGGTCCAGCTCGGCGAAGAAGCCGTCGATGTCCGACCGGTGCTTGATCGCAAGGCGCGGCAGCGGAATCGTCGTGAAGCTCAGGTTGCCGCGGCCGTGGGTTACTTCCCGTTCCGGATCGTGAATATTGCCGATCACGCGGGTGCGGCAGCCCATGTAGGCAATCTCCGTCTCCGGCCGCCCTTCCCGGTAATATTGCAGGTTGAAGGGGGCGTCGATGAACGAGAAGTTCGGGAACAGCCGCTTCGCGCTGACCCGGCAGGCCAGTTGGAACAGATCGTAGTTGGGATCGCCCGGATTGTAGTTGATGCCTTCCTTCACCCGGAAGATCTGGATCGGGAAGATCGGCGTCTCGCCATGGCCGAGTCCCGCTTCCGTCGCGAGCAGGATGCTGCGGACGACCAGCCTGCCCTCCGGGGAGCGGTCCGTGCCGTAGTTGATCGAGCTGAACGGAATTTGCGCTCCGGCCCGGCTGTGCATGGTGTTCAGGTTGTGGATCAGCGCTTCCATCGCCTGATAGGTGCTGCGCTCGGTCTCGGCTTTGGCGTCGGCTAGGGCAAACTGCTGTGCTTTCCGGGCCAAGAGCGGTTCGCCGAATGCCTCGGTCAGCTCGGTCAGCTCCGCTTCGAGCTCCGCATCGGTGCGAACCAACCGGGGAACGATGCCGCGCTCCGTCCAGCTTTGGAAGAGCTCCGTCAGACGTGCCTTCGCTGCCTGGTCATCGTTTCCGAGCAGCTCGGCGGCCTTCAGCAGGTTCTTCTTATAGAAGCGATTGTACGTCTTGACGACGCCGCCCGCCATGCCGTAATCGAAGTTGGGAATGCTCTGCCCGCCGTGCTGGTCGTTCTGGTTGGATTGAATGGCGATGCAGGCCAGAGCCGAATAGCTGTTGATGTCGTTGGGCTCCCTCAGCTCACCGTGGCCGGTGCCGAAGCCGCCTTCGAACAGCTTCTGGATGTCGATCTGACAGCAGGTGGTCGTCAGCGTCAGGAAGTCGAGATCATGGATATGGATATCGCCCTGCTTGTGGGCGGCGGCATGCTCCGGCTTCAGCACGAACAGCTCGTAAAATTGCTTGGCGCCTTCGGACCCGTATTTCAGCATCGTGCCCATCGCCGTGTTGCCGTCGATGTTGGCATTTTCCCGCTTCAGGTCATTGGCCTCGGCTTCCTGATAGGTAAGGTCCTCATAGACCTTCATCAGCCGCATGTTCATTTCGCGCGACCGGGTCCGCTCCGCCCGGTACAAGATATAGGCCTTCGAGGTTTCGGCGAGTCCGGATTTGATCAGCGTCCGCTCCACGGTATCCTGAATGTCCTCCACATGGGGGACGCGGTGGGCCAGATCCTTTTCCAGCTCCAAGGCCACCTGCTCGGCCAGATGGAGAGATTCCTCATAGCCCGCCTCTCCCGTCGCCGAAGCCGCCTTCCAGATGGCTTGTCCGATTTTCTCGATGGTGAACGGCGCTTCCCGGCCGTCCCGCTTGCGAATTTTCATGAGCATGATGGCTATCCCCTTACCTGAAAATGTGACAATTGCCACAAGAGCACAGAAAAAATAAAGCGCATACACCCCTTGACAATTCCTTGAGGCACTGCTCTCCATTCGGTGAATTTTCCTGTAGCAAATCCGTAATTGTGTCCATATGTAGTATAGCAAAACAAACAATACTTCAAGATATAGTGCCTGTCAAGATTACCGGCCCCTCTTCGATCCGCTCGGCTGCAGCCGAAAAATCGGATACCGACGGGCGAAACAGCGGTTTCGAAGAGGTTCTCCGAGTCCCCCCATGTGCAAAAATTCTCCAAGCTGTCACGATTGAATCCAGTTTACCGGATAAAGGACCAAAAGCCCCTTGACCCCGGAAATCAACTTTGCTATTAGCCATTGCTTCCTCTATTCCTGCCGTTCAATCTTGTCCGTTATTTGACTTTGCCCCATGCCCCTCTTACACTGAAAATGGAAAATGGAACCGATCGCCTTCTGCACCTCGCAGACGGCTTAAGTCGGCGGACCTCATGAAGGAGTTGGCGCAATGGAATCCAAGAAAAGCAATTTGAAGTTCATCATCACCGGCTTGCTCCTCGGCATTCTCATGTCGGCAATGGACAATACCATCGTCGCAACCGCGATGGGCACCATCGTTTCCAAGCTGGGCGGGTACGATCAGTTTATCTGGGTCACTTCGGCCTACATAGTGGCGACCATGGCAGGTATGCCGATCTTCGGCAAGCTGTCCGACATGTACGGGCGGAAACGGTTCTTCGTGTTCGGCCTCGTTGTGTTCCTCATCGGCTCCATGCTGTGCGGAATATCCCAGAATATCGTTCAGCTAAGCTTGTTCCGGGCGCTTCAGGGCATCGGCGGCGGGGCGCTCATGCCGATCGCTTTCACGATTGTGTTCGATATCTTCCCGCCCGAGAAGCGCGGCAAGATCACGGCTCTGCTTGGGGCTACCTTCGGCTCGGCCAGCGTACTGGGGCCTCTGCTCGGGGCATACTTGACGGAGTATATCGCCTGGAACTGGGTCTTTTACGTTAATGTGCCGATCGGGGCGGTGGCGCTCGTGCTCATTCTCCGCTATTATCACGAGTCTCCCGTTCACGAGAAACAAACCATCGATTGGTTGGGGGCAGCCTCCCTCGTCATCTCGGTCGTCAGCCTGATGTTCGCCTTGGAGCTGGGCGGCAAGAAGCTCGCCTGGGATTCGGTTCCCCTCCTGCTGTTATTCGCCAGCTTCGCGGTATTCCTGGTCGCCTTCTTCCTTATCGAGCGCCGGGCGAAGGAGCCCATCATTTCCTTCTGGCTGTTCCGCAAGCGGTTGTTCGCCTATTCTCAGGTCCTCGCTCTCCTGTATGGCGCGACCTTCATCATCTTGACCATTTACATACCGATCTTCGTCCAGGCCGTCTATGGAGGCAGCGCGACCTCTGCGGGGCTCATCCTGACCCCGATGATGCTCGGCTCGGTTGTGGGGAGCGCCATCAGCGGCGTCTACCAGACCAAGACCAGCTTCCGCAGCCTGATGGTGCTGTCCATCATCGCCTTCCTGGCGGGCATGGCGCTGTTATCGACAGTCGATCCGGAGACCCCGCGAATTCTGCTGACGCTCTATATGACACTGGCAGGCTTCGGAGTGGGCTTCTCGTTCTCGCTCCTGCCGACCGCTTCCAGCCATGGCTTGGAACCCCGCTTCCGGGGAACGGCCAATTCGACCAACTCGTTCCTCCGCTCGCTCGGCATGACGCTCGGCATCACCATCTTCGGCGCGATTCAGAACCGAACGTTCCTGAACCGGCTGGCCGAGCAATTCCAGGGAATGGGCGGCGGCCAAGGGGCGTCTGGCGGTCTTTCCTTCGGCTCGGGGGACACGCGTTCCCTGTTCACGGATGCCGAACGGGCCAAAATTCCGCCGCAGATTCTCGACAAGATCGTGAGCGCCATGTCCTCCTCGATCACCCACATCTTTCTCTTGGCGCTGATTCCGCTCGCTTTCGCGGCTGTGGCGGTCGCCGGTATGGGCGGCGAGCGGGTCGAGGTTTCCTCTCCCGGACCCAAGCCGTCGGCCGACGGACCGCATTAAACCGAGAGACGCCTCCATACCCACTCAAAAAGGGGAATGGAGGCGTCTTGCCCTTTATTCGGAACGGAGCACGTTCCGGCTGGATGCTTTCACTCCATTTCCCTCTACGAAGGTTGCCGCCGTTACCTCCGGGAAACCGGTCTTATTTTCGCCGGGTAAGGGCGTGCGTGCTTCTCCCAACTCAAAAAAGGCAACTCTCCGGCGGATGGGCCGCTTGGAGAATTGCCTTTTCCCTTACATGCTCGATTGGTTTGCCAGAGCTCCCCAAGAGCAGAGCTCTTCTTACGGGTTCGCAATGTCGCTAATGATATAATTCCCGTCGGCATTCTTCTTGGCGGTGTAGACTCCGCCGTCCTTCAAGGTCATCTTGACTTCGTCGGCGGTGCCCGAGAACGTTACGTCGTCCTTGGATGCGGTAGCCAGGATGGAAGCCGTGACGAACGGTTCCGCCTTGACCAGAATCGGGGCCTTGGAATCGTCGGCGATGTAATAGGCGACCACCTTATCCGTCAAAGCCGGGTCCAGGTAGGCATTCAGGAAATCCACCGCCGCCGCCTTCGTGGTGGCGATATTCGGATTCAAGACGGGCTTGCCGTCCTCCGTCGTTTCTTGACCGAACAACTGGCCGATCTTCTCTTCGGCAAGACGTCCGGCAATGTATGCCTTCGCCTGATACATGGCGGCGTCTTCCGTCGGAGCGGCAGTCGGAGCGGCCGAAGCCGATTGAGTCGGAGAAGCGGATTCCGCATTCTTCTTGTCCGAGGAACAAGCCGCTGCGAACAGGGACAAAGACAAAATCAGTGCGCCAAGCATTGCTTTCTTGTACATATGGTAACCCCCTCTATATAGGCTGTTGCGTGAGCACAACAAGTACTTACTTTACTCCAAGCTCTTTCGGAATGCAATGCATATTCGGGATTCTACACCGGGAACCTTTTGTTATAGCCGAATCCTCCGACGAATCCGCTGGTCATGGCTGACAACCGCCTGGTTTTCGGTCTGGGCGAGTCTCTGTGGTACTATAGAGAAAGCAGATATCCGCCTAGGCGGTGAAAGGATGTGAATGGCATGAAGCTGTTGTCCATTGAACCGACGCCGAGTCCCAACTCGATGAAGCTGAATCTCGATGAAACGCTGCCTGCGGGCGACCGTCGCACGTATACGCCGGACGATGTCGACCGCGCCCCCGAACCGGCTCGCGGCTTGCTGGCCATTCCCGGGGTAACCGGCTTGTACCACGCGGCCGACTTCATGGCCCTGGACCGTCACCCGAAGAGCGACTGGCAGCCGATTCTGCGCCGGGTGCGCGAGCTGTTCGGCGATGCCTCGGCCGAACGTGCCGATACGCAGGGCACTTCCGCTGCCGGAGACGGCGGGGTGCCGCAGGCGCTTTTGACCGAAGCCTGGGGAGAGGTGCGGGTGGCCGTGCAATACTTCCGCGGCATTCCGATGCAGATCCGCGCTTATTCCGCCGATACGGAGGAGCGGCTGGCGCTTCCCCCCCGCTTTGCCGCCGCGGCCATGGAAGCGGGGCTGGCTTCGCCTAACCTGATCAAGGAGCGCAAGCTGGAGGAGCATGGAATCCGCTACGGCGAGCTGCGGGATGTTCTCGCGGAGGTCGCCGCCGAGCTGGAAGCGGCTTATTCCGACGACCGGCTCCGGGAACTGGTGAAAGGCGCCGCGCAGCTGGTGCCGGGAGAAACCCCGGAGCGCAAGGACGTATCCCTCACCGAAGCGGAGGAAGCGTTGCGGCATGAGGATTGGCAGGTCCGCTATGCGGCGCTGGAGCGGATCAAGCCGTCCGAGGAAGCCCTGCCCCTGCTTGCGGCGGCGCTGGCGGATGAGAAGGTATCGATCCGTCGACTCGCCGCCGTCTACCTTGGGGATGTGCGGACTCCGGAAGCGATGAAGCTGCTGTACGGCGCCCTGCAGGATTCCTCCGCCATCGTTCGCCGGACCGTGGGGGACACCTTGTCCGACATCGGCGATCCGGAGGCTGCCGGCCCGATGGCGACCGCTCTGCTGGACCGCAACAAGCTGGTGCGGTGGCGGGCGGCCCGTTTTCTCTACGAAGCGGGGGACGAGCGGATGCTGCCCGCTCTGCGGGCGGCCGAGGACGATCCCGAATTCGAGGTGCGGCTGCAGATCCGCATGGCGATCCAGCGGATCGAGAGCGGCGAAGAGGCCGCCGGATCCGTCTGGCAGCAGATGACCGGCCGCGAGCGCAGTTAACGGCCCATTCAACCGGCCGCTCGCCGGCTATCCAGGCCTGTAAGCGGCCAATAGAAATAAGCGTTCGCCCGGAAGGCAGTCGGCCTTCGGGCGAACGCTTTTTCAAATCCGAGCTTTCCCCATCTTACTTTTTCTGGCCGGTCTCCAGCTGTTCTACAGCCTTTTCCGCGGTCTTTCGCGCCAGGGGATCGTCCTCGATGAGCGATTGATACCGGCTGAGGTCGACCTTCGGGTAAGCCAGGTTCAAATCCTTGAAGGCCGAGACAATGATCTTCAGCGCCAGGAAATCGCGAAACCAGCGGTGGTTGGCCGGCACGACATACCACGGGTTGCGCTTGGTCGAGGTCGTGGAAAGAACGTCGTTGTACGCGTTTTGGTAATCGTCCCAGAACCGCCGTTCCTCCAAGTCGCTGTGGTCGAACTTCCACAGCTTCTCCGGATTGACCATCCGCTCTTGAATCTTCTTCAGTTGAAAATCGGAAGAGATGTGCAGGAAGAGCTTGACGATGGCAATGCCGCTGTCGGTCAGCAGCTTCTCGAAGCGTTCGATGTGCTTAAACCGTCGCTCCACCTCATCGTCGTCGATCAATTTATGAACGCGGGTAATCAGCACGTCCTCGTAATAAGACCGGTTAAAGGCCGTGATAAAGCCCTTGGGCGGGGTTACCTTATGCGTCCGCCAGAGGAAATCATGGGCCGCTTCCTCCGTGGTCGGGGCCTTGAAGCTCTCGGCCCGAAACCCTTGGGGGTTTAGCTCGGACAACACCTTCTTGATGACGCCGTCCTTGCCGCTGCAGTCCATTCCCTGGAAGAGGATGAGCACGCCGTTGGTCTTGCCGGCGAACAGCTTCTCCTGCTCCTCCCGCAATTCCTTCTTCAGCTTCTCGAATTCCTCTTCGATTTCCTCGCGGTCCTTGATCTTCCCCGTGTCCTCGGGGTCATACTTGTCCAAGGGTGTCTTGCTTTTGCCGCTGATCCGGTAATGATCGAGCATCGTCAATCCCTCCTCTTCTTACTCTAGTATTACCCTCATTCGGAGCCGCTGCCCACATCCGAAGCCTGCGGCAGTCCCTCGCCCGAATGCCCGGAACCGGACTGCGGGCCGCGCAGCTTGCTCCAGGCGAACCCGAGGAGCAGCAGCCCGACCGCCGCATTCAGCAAGCGGATCACGGAGGGGCCGAGCAGACTTTCCGCCGCGCTTCCGGCCGCCGCGATCAGGCTCAGGAAGCAGAGCGTCGCTCCGAGCGCCCCAATTCCGAATAAGCCGATATCGCGGCTGCGGTTCTCGGCGATCCGCGTGGTGAAGATCCCCGCCCAGAAGAGGATCGTCAGCGGATTTGAAGCCGTCAGCAGAAACCCGCGCCAAAACGGGCCGTAGCCCGATGCGGCGGAGAAGCCCTGGAAAGAAGGGAGCACGGAGACCGAGAAGCTTCCCAGCATCAGATCCAACCCGAACAAGCCGATAACGGCCGCCCCCAACCGCGAAGCCCAAAGCTTGACTTGTCCGCGGGCCAGAAAAGCGGTAATCCCCAGCATGGCCAGCGCCATAAAGAGACCGTCCGCGAGCGCCACGCCCGCCACCGCCCGCTCCCCCGAACCAAAGCCGCCGCGCGCTGCCGTCTGAAAAACAAACAGGCACACCGGGCCTACGGCCAGCTGCAGTAGCATGCCGAAGCGAAAGCCTTCCTTGATCATCGTCGTCATCCCTCACCGATTCATGGATTCCTTGGAGGAGGACAGGATGATGACCGTATTGCTCTTGCGGACTCCCTGACCTCGCTTGAGGGAATCGCCGATGAAGGACTCCAAGGCCTGCGTATCCTCGACCAGCACCTTCAACAGATAATCGTATTCCCCGGCGACGTGATGGCATTCGAGGACGGCGGGACATTCCGCCATGGCTTCCCGGAAGGGCTGCGCCCGTTCCGGATCGCCCAGCGTCACGAAGACATACGCCAGCAAGCTCCAACCCATCCGCGTCCGATTGAGCTTGACGGTGTATCCCTCGATGACCCCTCCTTCCTCCAGCTTGCGAATGCGTTCGGAAACGGCGGGAATGGAGAGCTTGACCTGTCTCCCAATCTCCGATGCCGACATGCGGCTGTTCCGTTTGAGCGCCTCCACAATCGCCCGATCGATGGAGTCCATGCTGTTCACCCTGCCCTTACCTAAGATTAAGCCGATCATATACTCGGCTTTCCCCGCTGTAAACCTTTTCGAAAAAAACGAGAAAAGCTTAGCTTAACCCGGCTTTCGGCTTAACTTTTTAAAGTGTGGTTGCGGAAATGCGAGCCTCGGTATAAGATGGTTAGGCGCCGCCAAACATTCTATGGCGGCGCCTAACCCTCCTCGAAAAGGTCGTGATGAACGCTCATGTTGATCTGGATGCTTCGCCAAGTCATGGCGGCCCGGGGAATCTGGTCCGGCGCTGCGCTGGGCCGATTATTGAAGGAGAAGGCGGGCTATGAGCTGTCGGCTCCATCGCTCAGTGCGCTCATCACGGGACAGCCCAAGCAGATGAAGGCGGAAACCCTCGATGCGCTGTGCAAGGCGCTCGATTGCACGCCGAACGACCTGTGGTGCTTTACCGTCGAGGACGGGGCGACGGCCGGTTAAGCCGGCTGTCCCGACAATTTCAAGAGTTCTTAAGAGAGGAAACCGAAGATGACGACAAGACCGATTCTCCCGTTCGGAGATCCCATTTTACGCAAAACCGCCAAGCCGGTAACCGAATTCAACGACCGGCTGTTCCGGCTGCTGGACGATCTGGCGGAGACCCTGTATGCCGCCGAAGGGCGCGCGGGTCTTGCCGCCCCGCAGATCGGCGTCCTGAGAAGGGTCATCGTCATGGACTGCGGCGAAGGCTTGATCGAACTGATCAATCCGGTCATCGTGGAGCAGAGCGGAGAGCAGTACGGGTCGGAAGGGTGCTTGTCCTATCCCGGCTATTACGGCATGGTCCGCCGGGCTAACCGGGTGAAGATCACGACAATGGACCGGTCGGGCCATCCATCGACGCTCGAGGCGGAAGGCTACCTGGCCCGCTGCATCCAGCATGAAATCGATCATCTCGACGGCGTGCTCTACATCGACCGCATCCAAAACGGCGAGCTGTATTTCAATCAGACCGGCCAGCCGGCGAGTCTGTACGCCATTCTTCAGAAAACCCGAAAACCCTGACGGGATTAACGCGTCAAGCTAAGCCAAGCGCCGATCGCCCCGCAGAAGCCGCCGTTACGCAGCATAACCGGCTCGCATTCGCGGATGCGCGTGTACCTTTCCACGATAGCGGACAGCGGCGCATTGCCCTCGAACAGAGAGCCGGCATAGACCACCTTGCCAGTTCCTGCCATGGCGGCAGCCATGACGCTGACGGTGGTGATCGTCTCGCCGACAAGCCCCAACACCGACAGCAGAATATCCGCTTTCCCGGGAGCAGCGGCGCCGGTCCGGACATTTCCAAAATTGCTTGCCGTCAGATCGCCGGGAATGGGCGGCTCCGCTCCCTCATAGATATGCGAGACGAGCAGATCGACCCGCTCCCGGTCTCCGTCAAGCGATTCGCGGATGATGGCATCGAACTCCCGCTCCCCGGTCAGGAGAGACGACAGGCCCAACACCGTGCCCCCGCCTATCCCCGTCCCGATGATCCGGTGCGAGCCGTCCGCATTCACCTGATGCACCGAGGTGCCGGTACCCGCGTTGGTCAGAATGAACGAGTCGGGCGCCTGACCGTCCTGTTGCAACAGATATAGCGCTCCGCGAACGGTGGCCTCGAACTCGCCCAGCTCGCGGAGCTCTTCGTTTACCCGGCCAAGAAGCCCGGCGAGCACGCGGCTCTTTCCTCCGGTCAGGCAAACTCGGGCCCCCGGATGTCCGGCAATCCAGTCTGCCGCTTCTCCGATCCGGGCAGTCGGAATCTTCAGCGTATGCGGCGCTTCCATTCCCGCTCCCCGGCTGTATGCGATTTTGATCAGGGTTCCCCCCGCATCCACTCCAATAACGGTACTGCTGCTGTCCGACATGCTGTGTTCCTCCAGGCTGTTGATTTCCGCGCCTTATTCCTCGCCGACATGTCCTGCCCTATCTCTTTCTCCCGTTTGACTCTCTTTCTATTGAGGAAAGGCGTTCTTCCGGATGTATTCCAGGTTCGGTATGTACAAAAAATCGGCCTTCCAAGCGCGGTAAGCGTCGGGAACCCGGTCCCCGGCGGCTGGATCGCCCGCTAACCGAAGAAGGTCCTGCAGGTAAGCCTTCATGGCGGTAATGGACCCCGAGCCGTCGACCGGACCGTGTCCGGGAATGACCTTAGCATAGTGCGCGCGCTCCAGTTTGGTCAAGGTGTTCACCCAGCCGGGCGGATCTCCGCCCTCCAGCATGGGATGGTTCTCGACGCTGACGAGGTCCCCGGCGAACAGGACGCCCGCTTCGGGAACCTCTGCGATGAGGTCGGACGCGGTATGCCCGGCTCCGCAGGAGATAAGCCGGACCGATCGGGCTGGACCGTCGATCCGCCGCTCGGCCGCGATCGTCTCGGTCGGAAGCGTCAGCCTTAGCTCCGGCAGCGCTAGCCGCATTTCCTTCAGAAAGGAAATCCGGGCCGAAAGCCCCTCCTCGCCGCCTGCCTCGACAGCCGTTTCCCATTGCCGCTCCAGCTCCTCGATGTCCCGGTCCAGCTGAGGCAGCATCTCCTGCTGACGGCGGATGCGGGCGGGATGCTCCGCTTCCATGAGTCGCCGGGTTTCCGGGTCGGACAGGATCGGAGCCTCCTCGAAGACTTGATTGCCACGAACGTGGTCACCGTGCCAGTGGCTGTTGACGACGAGAAACTCCGTTCGACCGGTCATCCGTTCGGCGGCTGCGCGTAAATCCCGTGCGGCTTGGGGCGAATTGAAGGTATCGAAGACCACGATCCGATCGCCGAGGTCAACGAATCCCGCATTTCCCATCGCCCCTCCCTCTTCTCTTGCGATGGCCGCGTAGACGCCTTCTGCCGCTTCCTCCAAATCAAAGTGCCGCGAGGTCCATCCTATCACCGCGTTTCCCCCCTTTATCTTTATAGGCTTGGCTAAAAAAAGAAAAGCCCGGTCGGGCGGACCGAAGCTTCTCTTCTTCCAGTTGGTTGCCTTACTTGCGGTCGGACAGCAGCATCGTGCCGTTGCCTACGTTGTCCATGCTATTCTCCCGGATAATGGTCATGAACGCTTGTTCCGGAATGTGGGTGATCTCGCTCGCCTTGGCAACGAGCTCCTTCACGAGCGCCGCCTTCTGTTCCTTCGTGATTTGGCCGAGCTCCAGGGTAATGAGAGGCATGACTTTACCGCCTTTCCTTATTGAATGCGATCCCGTTTAGTATAAGATTCCGCATTCGGCCAAGCTGTGACTATTTTCACGGTTGCTCATCCTTGGAGGAGAGCGTGATAATCCACCGTCACAATCGGGACATCCCGCTCGATGCGCTCCCGGTTTTCCTTCAGGATCCGCCGGGCTCCTGCGTCTTTTTCCAGTTCCTCGGGGCCGACTTTCTTCTTGATGACCAAATACAAGGTTAGGTCGCGAAGCTTCAGGAGGGCCGGAATTTCGTTCAGCCAGACGGGATCGAGTGTATACTCTTCGGCATAGCCGCTCCAGAATGCACGGAAAAAGTCCGCCGCGAACCGGTCGCAGTCGCCTTGATACGATTCCGGCGTGGCCCATGCCGTCGCGTAGTATAGCGGGATCGCCAGATCGTGGGCGAACCAGGTGTAGGAGCAGTCGTCAAAGTCGAATACCCGCAGCCTGTCGCCGTCCACGAAGAAATTGCCGGGATGAATATCGGTATGCAGCAGACCGTAAGCATCGGCCGTGCGCGGAAGCCCCTTGAAGTGGCGGAATAAGGCCTCCAACTTCTCCAGCATCCACTCATCGTCCGCATCGATATAGTCCCTGGCATTCTGCAGCAGATCGTCTTCGTCCCAATGCGAACGCATCGGCAAATGCTCGGGACGGACGTAGCGGCAGGTAGCCCGATGGATTTCGCCCGTCTTCCGGCCCCACTCCCGGAACAAGCGCTCGTTCCATTCCTCGGGGTTCGCAAAGCGCGCATGATGCCCCTCCGCTTTCTCGAACAGGCTGGCGCTGAATACCGTACCGTCTTCGGCGGCAATCGGAACGACATACGCGCCGTTACTCGCGGCAAGCGGTCCCTGAAGCTCGACGCCTTCCCGCGCCAGATGCAGCACCCAATCCAGCTCGCTCTCTACCTCGGCCGGCTGCCGGTGGCTGCTGTGGGTAAAGCGGAGAATCACAGGCTCGCCTTCCCGGTAAGCTTCGTACACGTAATTCTCGAAGCTGCCCAGCTCCTTCATTCCTTCGGCCGATAAGCCGAAGGCTTGCAGCGCCCGCTGGACCACCGCTTCCGTAAACACCCGTTCAACCGCTTGCTCCATGGTAAAAACCCCCACTGTTTTTCTACCATTGTAAGGGGAGGGTCAAACCCGGGCAAGACCGAAAAGGATTAAAACCAATTTGGCAGTCCTTTCCCGAGCAAGAACAACTGTCATCTCAAGGGAGAGAGGATTCCCGGGGCTTGAAAATCTTGATGATTTCCACCAACACAACCAATAGCAAAGCACCTCCAAGAATGAGGCTCCACTGCGCTCCGTTCAGGGCGGTCAGGTTGAAGATATCGCGCAGAGCCGGCACCAGCATGACGACAAGCAGGAGAAGCGAGGAAGCTCCGGCAGCCAGCAGCAGCCAGCGGTTGGACAACAGCCCGATGCGAAAGATGGATTCCCGCTGCGAGCGGACATTGAAGGCGTGCGTAATTTGAATAAACCCGAGCGTGCCGAACGCCATGGTGATCGCCTCCGGGGAAGAATACCGGTTGAGCGCATAAAAGAAGATGCCCAGCACGATCCCCGCTTCCAGTATCCCTTGGTACAGAATGGTCCACCCGGCTCCCTCGGCGAAAACGCTCGCTCCGGCCGGCCGTGGCGGGCGCTTCATGATTCCTTTCTCGGCTTTCTCCATTCCGAGGGCCAGGGCCGGAAAAGTATCGGTCACGAGGTTAATCCACAGGATATGAATGGGGAACAAAATCACGGCTCCGAACAGAGTGGCGATAAACAACGTCACCACTTCGCCGATGTTGGCGGACAACAGGTATTGAATCGCCTTCTTGATATTGCCGTAAACCTTGCGTCCTTCCTCGACGGCCACGACGATCGTGCTGAAGTTATCGTCCGAGAGAACCATATCCGACACGCCCTTGGACACATCGGTACCCGTGATGCCCATACCGACGCCGATATCCGACGCCTTCAGCGCAGGTGCATCATTGACCCCGTCACCGGTCATGGCGACGACCTTGCCTTTATCCTTCCAGGCCTTGACGATCCTCACTTTGTGCTCAGGCGAGACACGGGCGTAGACGGAATACTGGCCGACTTTTTCGTCGAATTCCTGGGCGGACAGCTTGTCGAGTTCGCTGCCGGTAATCGCTTCGTCACCCGGGGCAAGGATTCCCAACTCCGTGGCGATCGCCGCAGCGGTATCCTTGTGGTCGCCGGTAATCATCACCGGCCGGATGCCCGCCTCCCGGCAAATGGCTACGGCCGCCTTCACTTCCTCGCGGGGCGGGTCGATCATGCCCGCGAGTCCGACGAAAATCAGGTCCCGTTCCCACTCGTCCGGCTGAAGGTGATCCGGAAGGACACCCGTCCGGCGGTAGGCCATCGCCAACACCCGAAGAGCCTGCGCGGCCATCTGGCGGTTCGCCTGATGGATGCGTTTCAGATGCTCGTCATTCATGCTCACGATCTGACCGTCAATCTCGATGGACGAACAGCGGCCCGCCAGGATATCCGGCGCTCCCTTGGTAAGCATCAAATAGCTTCCGGGCTGTTCCTCATGGAAGGTCGTCATCAGCTTGCGATCGCTGTCGAATGGAATTTCTGCCCGGCGGGGCAGCCGTGCCTCCAGCTCCGGCTTCCCTACGCCTCGGGTCTGGGCATAAGCGACGAGAGCCGTCTCGGTAGGATCCCCGATGAGCTTGGGCGACTCGCCCTCCGCGCCGGTTCCCGACATTTTCACATCGTTGCACAAGCTCATGATCTGCAGAATGCGCTGCGATGCTGCATCTGTACCTGTTCCCTCAGGATCATCCGGGAGCCACTCCCCTCCGGCAAAAAGGCGCTGAACCGTCATCTTGTTCTGGGTGAGCGTACCGGTTTTATCGGAACAGATGATTTCCGTGCTGCCGAGCGTCTCTACGGCAGGAAGCTTGCGGATAATGGCATTGCGCTTCGCCATTTTCTGCACGCCCATCGCCAATACGATGGTAACGATCGCAGGCAGGCCTTCGGGGATCGCCGCGACGGAGATGCTCACTGCGGTCAGGAACATATCGAGGAACCCCCTGCCCTGGAGCATTCCGGCCGCAAAGATGATCACGGCAATGACCAGCACGCCGAAGGTGAGAATTTTTCCGAGCTCGGTCAACTTACGCTGCAATGGAGTGACCTCTTCCTCGTCTCCGCTAAGGAACCCCGCTATTTTGCCGACTTCGGTCTCCATGCCGGTTGCCGTGACGACCCCTGACCCGCGTCCGTATGTGACGCTGCTGCCCAGATAGGCCATATTCACCCGATCTCCGATGACCAGGTCCGTTTGGGTCAGCGTCCCGGTGGATTTCTCCGATGGGACCGATTCGCCGGTTAGCGCGGCTTCCTCGATTTTCAGGCTGGCCGCCTCAAGCAGCCGGACATCGGCCGGTATATAGTCGCCCGCCTCCAGCAGGACGATGTCCCCGGGAACGAGTTCGGCCGCCTGCACCACGGCCACTTGTCCATTGCGTTTTACTCGCGCCTGCGGTGAAGACATTTGCTTCAGGGCGTCCAGCGCCTTCTCCGCCTTGGCTTCTTGAAAGACACCGAGCGCAGCGTTAAGAATCACTACCAGAAAGATAATCACCGCGTCCGCGATTTCGCCGAGAAATCCGGAGATGACGGCTGCAGCAAGCAGGACGATGACCATAAAGTCCTTGAATTGCTCGAAAAATTTTTGCAGGAGCGATTTAGACTTGCCTTCCTTCAGCTCATTGCGCCCATGCCGCTCCAGGCGAGAAGCCGCTTCTTCCGCGGTCAACCCTGCATCGCCGCTGCCAAGCTCTTTCAGCACTTCCTCTTTGCCGAGCGTATGATAAGATCCGTTGTTCGTGAGTTTCATGAGTTTCCTCCTCGCCTGTTAAGTTGGCTTTGTCCCGGCGCGTTCCCGTTTCATAGGAACGATTATTACTGTTCCCCGTTATCCGTTGCTCCACACCTTGGAGCGGCAACGATAAACGGGCATTGCCGCCGATTCGGGGCTGTGCTACAATCGGCGGAAAAGCGGAACCGGTCGGAGGGGCTTTTGTTGAAGAAATCCTATGTCGCAGACACCGTACTGCTCGGAGTTACCTTGATTTGGGGCTTGATGTTCATCGTGGTCAAGAACGCGCTGGATGCCATGCCGGCCTTTGCTTATCTGGCCGTGCGCTTCGGCTTGGCCTCGGTGCTTCTCCTGGCGGTCCGTCGGCTGTCGCCTGCCGCTTCGCGGGGGAGGTTCACCCGAAATACCGGGATCGCAGGAGCGATCCTCGGGATCTTTTTATACGGCGGCTTCGCCGGTCAGACGGTCGGGCTGACGTTTACCACCGCCTCCCGAGCCGGCTTCCTGACCGGCTTTCTCGTGATCCTGGTGCCGATTATCGCCCGGATGTTCTTCGGCAGCCGCATCACCCTTAGCATGGGCATCGGCATCGGCATCGCCTTCGTCGGCCTTGGCTTGCTGTCCGTCGACAAAGCGGAGCCGTTCCGGTGGGGAGACGCGCTCATTCTCGTCGGAGCGCTGGCATTTGCCGTGCATATCGTCCTGACGGACCGGATCACCGCCAGACATGACGTCTATCCCCTGGTAACGGTGCAGCTTGCCGCCGTATCTGCGCTCTGCTTGGTCTCCTCGTTCGCGGCGGAGGATTGGCGCCAAGCGTTCCGTCCCGAGGTTCTGCTCACTCCCCGGGTGGCGCTGGCCCTGCTCGCCGGCTCCCTCTTCGCCACCACGTTTGCCTATTGGGCGCAAACCTATTTTCAACGGTTTACCACGCCGAGCCACACCGCCCTCATCTTCGCCTGTGAACCGATCTTCGCCGCGCTCGGCGGATTCCTCGTCGCCGGGGAGCGGATGGCAGCGCAAGCCATCGTCGGAGCGGCCTTGATCATGATCGGCATCGTCGTCACCGAATGGCGGCGCTCCGAGGAGGAACCCGTGCCGGAGAAACCGGCCGCTTCCCTTGACCCAGCTGCCGCTCCGGTGGCAAGTTCTCTGTCGTAGTCATTCATCCGGCTTCCGAAGAAATGGAGCGCCGGTCGAAGCCAGACCAAAAACCGCGCAGCGCCTCTCCATCCAGGAGAAGACGTCAGCGCGGTTTTCTTGTGTTCCCCTTCCCTACGGACTTGAAGCCGAGTCTAGCGATACCGGATGCTGGAGACGCTGCTGATCACCACCGGCTCCTCGCGGCTCTCCCCCAAGCCCCGAAAGAAGAACTCCACAACGGCGAACACCGAAGGACCGTACAAGGTCACATCGACCCCGCGAGTCGTCTCATCGCCGGTTCCGGCATGAAGCGTAACACTTCGGTGCAGCTTGAACGGATAGGACGGCGCAGCAACAAACTCCAGCGTATGAATGACAGGGGGCTGGTCCAGCGGAGAACCATCCTCGGGCGTTCCATCCGCGTTAAGCCGAAGATTGCGGTAGAGATAGGTTCGGAAACTCGCAGCCCCGGCTGCTTCGTCCCAAGCCAACCGCCCTTCTCCCAGCTCTGCGAGATCGACGTCAAGGGAAGCTGCACGGGTGGCTTGGTCTACGATCGGCTTGGTTTTGTTCAGGATAAGCGTCTGTCTGCCCCAATTGAAGGTCATCAGCCAGAGGGCCGTCAACGAGACAACCGCCAGTAGAGCGATCAGCAAAATGGCCATCCCGCCCTGTTCGTTCCGCCGAAAAGCCCGCAGCATGGCCGCTCCCTTCCTCATTCGTACGCCTCGCTTCGTCCATACAAGATCACCCGAAATTTGCCTTCCGAGGAAGCGCCGGAAGAGGAGCCGCCGATCGCCGAAAGCATCCGGGTCAGCGGCGGTGCCGGATAACGGACGACGAGGGTGATCGTCGGGTCCGCCGAATCCCGCAGAACCTTCGCTTCCGTACTGCCCTCGAAATCGGGATAGATGACACCCTTCACAGTCAGCTCTCCCATTCCGAGCCGCTCCATTCGTTCCGTCGTTGCCGCTTCAATCGCCGGGCTCACATACCCGACCGCCTCCGCTTCCTTCAAGGCGTGGTTCGCAATCGTGTTCAGGTGGTCCAGCTTCATGGTGTAGACGAAAAACGGAACGATCATCAGACACAGAAACAGCAGGACCGGCAGGACCATCAGCATGACGAGCAGGTTGGATATTCCCCGCTCATCCTTGCACAGCTTTTTCAGCCGCGACTCTTCCAACCACCCGCTTCTTCCGAATCGCATCTTTGGTCACCCGTCCCTTTCGCTCTACCCTTCGTCTTCCAGCCGGTTCCACAAAACGCCGTCGCATCGACGGGGTTGTCTTCTTCCAGTCGGTTCTAATCGGTTACATAATCGAAGCTGCGCACCGTGCCGGTGACATTGGAATGGCCGGTGCGCAGGGTTTCCTTCAAGCTTCCGCCGCCGTTGAACAGATAGACGGCCATGCCGAATAACAAGACGGTCAGCAGCAATGTCGTGATCAGCTTGCTCATGCCGGATCAGGGTGCGGTTACGGTGGCGGCGCCGGAAGTGGTATTGACCGTCGCTGTGGTAATCGACGAATTGATGCTCGTTCCCTTGGTCACCACGCCGGGTGCTACCTGCTTGCCGCCTACATAGAGAGCTGCGCCTGCGAGCAGAGTCGCGAGGCAAATCGTTACGATCAATTTGGACATAGTCTTACCTGCTTTCTTATGGGAATGGTTGAGGCCTTATTGAAACGCTTGCCGAATCTGGTCCCGGGTATGGGTCCCGGCCGTGTTCGTCGCCGGCAGCAGTTGATTTCCAACCACCGCCAGAACCGCCCCGGCCATCAATACCGTCAGCAAGACGCTGACCACAAGCTTGCTCATGTGCATCCTTCCTTGCTTCAGGAAATGGAATATGTGCTCCACAGCTGAGTTTGTACCGTAATCAGCCAAGGATAGAGAAACAGCAGCACCACACAGGCGAAAGGAATCATGATATAGAAGCTGATCCAGATCGGCGCGTTCTCGATCTTTCGGGCGATATCTGCCTCCAGGGTGGCTTCGATGCTTTTCGCCTGCTCCCGAAGGACCCGAACGACATCTTTGGTCTCGGCGCGGCTTAACGCATACAGAGCGTTGACGAGAGGAAACACTTCGGTAATGCCGACCGCATCCTTGAACCGCTCGATCGCTTCCTGCTGGTTCTTCCCCCACATGGCGGCCAGCTCCAGGATGCACGGGCGAAGCAGGACGAGCGGGCGGCTTGCGCGAAGCAGGACATCCCGCAAATCGGCGTTCTCGTTGATGCATAAGGCAAGCCGCTCGGCCAGCATCGAAATCTCCGAGAGGTATCGGCTGCGGGCCCGCGAGGCGAAGCCGACAAGAGCCAGCTCCGGCAGCCACCAGCCCACCAAGGCGGCCAAGCCCGCAAAAAGCAGGGCTTTGACCGGGAGACCGCCGCCGGGAGCCGCTCCAACGGGAACGACCCGATAGAGCAGAGCCAAGATACCGAACAAGCCTGAGGCGATCGCCTGGACAGCCTGGAACCGGCTGTGCGTCCAGCTCTCGTCGAGTCCGGCCAGCTTGGCCCGCTCCAGGAAGGTCCGGACGCGGAGCGGGCTTTCGTCAAACGCCATCTCCCGTTTGCGGAGGACCGGCGACTGTGGGATACGGCCGCGCTTGCCTCTCCACAGGCCGACCCGGCTCATGCGGGTGAACCGGATTCGGCCCAGACAGGTAAACCAGAACAAGGCGCCCCCGGCCAGAAACACCGCGAACAGCAGCGGCGGGATCCACCCGTTTCGCCAAAACCACTCGGGATGCATAAATTTCCCTCCTTTATCTAGGGCTTGGATCAGAACGGCTTGCGGCCCGAGCGGACGACCATGGCGAGCGACGCAAACAGCACCAGGACCGCGAAGGTGATGATCCGGCGGCCTCCCGACTCCAGGAAGTAATGCCGGAAGTTGCCCGTGTCGGCATAACAATTGAACAGCACGGCAAAGACGGCAAATCCGATCATCAGCAAGGTCCCGATCCGATAGGCGGCCACCATCGCCATCCGCTTCTCTTCGTTGCTCTTGGCTTTCTGCATGCTGGAGACCAGCTTATGCAGGGCTTGGGTAATATCTGTGCCGTATTGGGCCCCCATCAGCATCAGGTCGGCCAAATCGTCGGCCCAATGGTTGTCGATTCGGCGGGCAAAGTCGTGCAGGGCTTGTTCGGCCGACTCCATATGCAGATTCAGAATCAGCCGGTTCCACTCCTTGCGGACGTCGATCGGCATTGTCTTGGCCGACTTCGTCAGCACCTCCGTCAACGTGAGCGCCGGGCTGTAATGGCCGATGATATTCTGCGTGAGCATGATCATCTTGAGCGCGATGCGGCGGCGCTTCTTCTGCACCGCAAACTTCAATAGGAAGATCGGCAGCGCTCCGGTAATCAGCCCGATGCAGGCGTTGAGCACCCAGGGGTTGAGGCGGGCAAAGCGGTCTGCACCCGTGGCAAGTTGTTCCTGCAGCAGCTTAATCGCCAGCTGCGAACCAAACATTCCGATGAGGAGGAAAGCGAGCGCGCCTGCCAGCAGCAGCTCCGGAGCGATTTTCCATTCGGCAAATTCCAGTTCATCCGCCAGCTGCAGCCGACCGGCAATCTTCTGCAGGAAGCCTCCCTCACGCGGCTTTGCAGGCTCCCGAAAGCTGCGGATTCTTCGCTGCCGCAGCCGCTTCTTGGCCAAGCGCGGACCGACCAGAACCAGCAGGAGGAAGCTGCCGACAATCCAAAGGCTGAGGAATACCGTCTTGGCCGCTTCCTGCAGCAGCGGGTTTCCCGAGGCGTCAGCGAACATCGGCCACCCCCAATTCCTGAAGTTCGCTCAAGCTGGCGCCACTAGCGATGAGGTGGTTGATCAGCGGTGTGCTTAAGGGCTCGCCGGTCCGCCTCCAGGTTTGGTCGGCGAACGACCATTCCACCAGCGGCTTGGCCCGGGCCTCCCCCTCGCCGTCTACGTACAGTTCGGTGATTTCCGTTACCACCCGGCGGTTCCGGCCGTTGATGCGAAGCAGCCGGAGGAAAACAACGATGTTGAAAGCCCGGGCAATGCGGCTCTGGGTGTCCCCATGATCGTGCGAACGCCCGTCCTGCTTAATCATGTCTTCCACGTCGGACAGGAACGATTCCCGGTATTTGGTGTGCATCGTCGCCATGACGTCATGGCCGCGAAGCGACCCCTGCACCGCCTGTGCCACCTCCGCTCCCTTGGCTTCGCCGAGGATTACCCAATGGGGCGACATGACGAGCAGCGGTTTGTAGGCCTCTTCCATCGTAAGGTGCAGGTCTTCCGCTTCTCTTGCGGCGAGAATGTTTCGCTTGCCCTTCAACCTTTCCCGCAGGGCGATCTCAAAATCCTTCTCCAAGGTGCGAATCCGCTCCTGCTCGCCGGTTTCCTGGGCCAGAGCGAACAGAAACGTCGTCTTGCCGGTGTTGGTCGAGCCTCCGATCAGGAAGCTCGCATGATAGCGAACCAGCCGCTTAAGCAGATGCGCGGAGGACTCATCGATCGTCTCCAGCTCCACCAATTTATCGAGATTGACGTCCTTGACGATAAAATTGCGGATGTGAATGCTCGGCACATCGGTGTAAGGCTCCCGGGTCATGACCAAGCGGGACCGGTTCCAGAGATAGGTTTGCAGGACCGGTTGGCGTTCGTGGATCGGCTTCTTGCCGCAGAGAGCCAACCGGTCCTGGAGAATGCGAACGGCTTCCAGGGACGGAAAGCTGCGGTGGTGAAGGAATTGCTCTCCGTTGCGCAGCAGGAAGATATCGCAGCCGATGACCTGGACTTCCTCGACGTCCGGCAGCTGCAGCAAATCTTCGATCAGGCTGGCGCCGCAAGTTTCCGCATAGATGCTCTCGGTCGGCGTGCAGCCGTCGATCAAGGTTCCCGGGTCGATGTCGATCCGGTATTCCATCAGGAGCGTCTCAATGATCGCCTTCATGCCCTCTCTCGCCTGCGGGTCGCCCAGTCCGGCCTGCAGGATATCGCGGTGCAGCACCGGGTCCTTGGAGGCCCGTCCGGTCAGGTGTTCATGCACCAATGCGGCCGCTTCCGTCAGGCTCATCCGCCCGCCGATGGACACATCCGCCCGCTGCAGCCGATTTTCCAGGAGCGCCGCCTGCTGTTTCAAATCTTCCAGATAGCGGTCGGGCCGAAACGGCTGGCGGGGCTTCATCCGGTCTTGTATTCTCGCGGGCTCCATGGGCCTCTCCCTCCTTTCGCGCGAGCCTCGCGCCGGTCAGTTCCAAGCCAGGCGGCCGCCGATCCGCCGCCACAGCGTCTTGCGGCGGTCGGGGCGAAGTTCCCACTCCGTTCCCGCCGCTCTGGCGGCCTGGGCGGCCAGCGGAGCCAAGGCTTCCCGGAACGGCTCGGCGCCGGTTTGCTCGTGGAAGGGAACCCCTTCGTCCACCGCCCGCCGCGCATGCTCGCCGGGCAGCTCGGGAAGCTCTGCTGCGAGCGGCATTTCGAGAAAGGTCGCCGCCGCGTTCGCCTCCCCCTTCGCGGCCGCCCGGTTCAGAACAAGGCCGATATCTTCCGGGCTGAGACCGCAAAACTTCCAATAGCTGTTATACCATTCGGTCCACGAGGTCCGGTAGGAATCGAACCGGGGCGTGGCAACCAGCCAGCGGAGGTCGGCTCCGCGCACACCGCAAACCGTGGCCGCATTGTCGGGGTATCCATTCAGATCGAGCAGCGTGACATCGAAGGCGCTTCTCGCTGCGGTGAGCAGGTGATCGATCATCTCGGGGGTGCAATCCCCGGCCGAATCCCTCCGCGGCGTTCCGGGCAGCACCAGCGCCTGCTTCATTCGCGGCAGAGGGATGCAGCCGGCGCGCAGCTCTTCCGGGGTCAGCGTTCGGGTTTGCAAACGGGGCCGGAGCCTTACGTTGCTTTTGCCGCCCGTCTCCAGATTGAGGTTGGCGCTCAGGGTGGGGTTCTTCAAATTCAAATCGAGGAGCCCTACCCGCAATCCGGTCTGAGAGGCGAGCAAGAGAGCGGTATTGGCAACGACGGTGGATGCCCCGTCCCGGCTTCCGGCGGACCAGACGGCTACTACCTTGCCCTGCCCGGTCCGGGGAACCGTCGGCGAATCGGTCAGCCGCTCCAGCAGGAGCGCCGCTCCTTCCTGCGGCGTTAATGCCTGGGGGAGCAACGCGATTCCCGCCGAATCGGCAAGCCGCCCGAGCACCTCCAGGTACAGGGAATCGTAGACCTTGTCGTCGGGAATCAAGGTGATGGACGTATGGGGGCCGCGTTGCTTGCTTAGCTCGCGGATCACCTCCCATGGGTACCAATCGGCAAACAATTGCAGTTCAAACGCCGCATGGTCGAACGATTCGCTGAGGCGGAACAGAGCCTGCTCGGCCGTCGAGACCGTTACCGCTTGCAGGCGACCCTGGCTGGAATCGCCAAACCGCAAATACGCTTCCGGATGGGATGTGCCGATCAACAGCTTCATGGATTCGCCTCCTGGGATAGGGGATAAGCGGCTGAGGACGGCGCATTTCGCTCCAGCCAAGCGGAAAACTCCGGTGTAACCAGAGCCTGCGCTTCCGTTTCCCGCGTCAGATTCGGCAGCGCCAGCCGGATCGTTCCCGCCGCCGCCGCTGCGGCATAGGCCGCATAAACCTCGTCGTTCATGATGAACGTGTTCAGCTCCGGCTTGCCTGCGGATTTCCCGCGGGAGTCCGCAAGTTGGGCGGCATCGCTCGCCAGCAGGGCATCCATTCCCTGCTTGTCCGTCACCTCGGCGCCTTCCGCCGTTTTGACGCCGGCCACCGGCAGGCCCTCGATCACTTTCAGCGCCGACGCCCGCTCCACGCCCGGTTCGCCCGCCGACTGCTTGAGCTCGACCCAAACATCGACGCGGTCTCCCCGCCTTACCATGTTGTTGACATTGGCCGCCGCATCGGTCTTAAAGCTGTAATAGCGCTCGCCCTCCTCCGGAACCAGCTTGTCCCGGGACAGCTTCCAGGCGGCGATCTCCTCCTCCCGGCCGATCGGGACGACGACGTACTTGCCGATCAGCTCTTCAGGCCGGCGGACTGCATCGGGCCGGTGAGCCGCCACCGGCACCGTAACCTTGCGCAGGACGGCCGCCTCTATGCGCTCGCCGCTCAGAAGCGTCCTCACCGGCATGAGGGTTTCCAGCGTCTCTTGACTCCGGTCATAGTTTCGCATGAACAGGAGATACCCGACGACCGAGACGGCCATCAGCGCTGCGCCGACGATGCCGATGATCCAGCCGCGAAGCTTCATGTTCCGCATCCTCCTTTCGAAAGGGCAGTAAGCGCAAAAAAGCACCCGAAATAGCCCGTTTGGCTAAATCAGGTGCTTCCTGATGTTGGATATAATCGACTTTGTTTAATCCTGTGACCGATTATAGCGGATGATTCGGAATCTGTAAATACCTTCCTTCGGGCCGTCAGACCGATTGGAGAACCTGCTCCAGCTTCGAGGAGATAAGGACAAAGGCCTCGCGGGAAAACTGGGTGGAGCCTTCGTTCAGCTCGCGCAGACGGTTATATTCTTCGGCAGTCAGCTCCAGGCAGGCCGTTTTAGGCACCAGGAGCGCCGAACCGGTTTTTTCCCGGATCAAGCGGTAAGCGGTTTCCGTTTCTTCCGCATTCTCTTCGCGCTTGTAAAGCTGCTGATACTCTTCATCGTACAGGTCCGCGTTGATAAAGTACTGTTTCATCATTATCTCCTCCCTGTTTCTAATTGTAGGGGATTTTGCCAAAGCGGAGAAATGATAAGAATCACCTTTGAATAAGAAATCGCTTTCACCATGATTAGAGACGCCGATTCACTTTTTCCCCACTCGATGAAAGCGATTGCCTATTTCACGCGGAAAAACGGTTGCTCATTTGTGAAAACGGTCACATTGTCGGGTCGTGTTTGGTCCCGATGGGACATTTTTAGAACAGGCGTTCTTGGTCTGTTACCAAAGAGTTAGGTTGCTGTACTAATCCCGAACACCCTCGCTATTCGATCTCCTCGTGTCCGGGACATTTCTCGCCGAACAACCGGTCCATCATCGTCATGACGCGGTATTTCGCCTTCTCTTCGGGAGCCTTTTCCTGGATCAGACCATAGCATTTCACACAGATTTTTTTGCCGGCGGCGCGGATCAATTGCTCGGGAATCCCCTTCTCCTTCAGCTTCTCCTCGCGGGACTTGGTCCGAATCTGCTCGTCGGGAACGTCAATTGCCCGGTCGCTGACCACCAACAGGCCGATTTCCCCCTGAAAATCCGTGTCGTGGCGGACGGTATAGGGCTTGCCGAGCGATGCCGCGAGTTTTTCGTATTTGTCGTTGTGGCGGTCGGGGGTGCTGCCGTCGATGACCAGCTTATCGGCGCGCGGATCGTTCAAGGCGGAGCGGATTTCCTCATATACGTCGGGTTCGGCCATCTGCTGGCGGGTCAGCGTCTTCAGCACCCGCTCGCGGAATTCGCCCAAAAACAGGTTCTTCTCTTCCTTGCGCAATTCCGGGGCTCCGTGGATTCCCGCCTGCAGGGTCCGTTCCAGGGCGCTGTGACTTGCCGCCCAGGCGGCAGCCTCGTTTGCGGCCCGGTCTTCCGGAGAGAGCGGCTGCGGCTGTTGCCCGTCCGGGCTCTCTGCCCTTTCCTTCCGTCCTTCTTCGTTCTCATGGGTGGCCATCGGCTTTCCTCCTTCGTTAGACTAGTCGGTTAAGCTTGCGGAACAGATCGGGGGCCATGCCTTCGGATTTCTTGAACAGCAGGCTGAAATACCCCGGCGTCTCGAAGCCGACGCGCAGCGCGATCTCCTTGAGCGGAACATGCCGTTCCTGCAGCATGATTTCCTTGCTTTTGCGGATGCGCAGCAGATTGAGGTATTCCATCGGCCGCAGCTGCACGGTTTTCTTAAAAATCAGACAGAGGTGCTTGGCGGATATGCCCGCCGCCTCCGCCAATTCATCCAGGGTCACGGTCCGCTTATAATGGGCTTCCATGTAATCGAACACCGGCTGAAGCCGCTCCGCGCCCCGTTCCGAACCGCCCGGAGGCCCTCCGCTCAGACCGTTTCCCAGATCGAGCAGCAGCGCGTAAGCCGCCTTGGAGCATTCCATGCCGACGAACGGCCGGCGCGAGAGGGCGATCGCCTGCGCATTGCGCAGATGGGCGAGCTGCGGCTCCGGCGAGCGGACCTTGTAGACGCCGGAACGCGTGAGATCGGCGAGGCGGGCCAGCGGCTCGACCTCAGGGCCGTACAGGGTAATCCAATCCAACTCCCACGGCTCCGTCCCTTCGTATTCGTGGGGCTCATTCGGATACAGAAACATCCCTGTTCCCGGATAGACGGCATGCTCTTTCCCCCGCACCCGCAGGACGCCTTCTCCCGAGCTGCAGTAGAGCCATTGGAAGGCCGGGTAGCCCTCCGGGCGCACCGTCTTCTCCTGATGATCCCAATGTCCCACGCTTCGGGTATATACGGGAAGCAGCGTCTCCCGTTCCGTCAAGATCAGAAAAGCCAGCCGGTCCACGCTTTTCCCCCTCCTCCTATCGCGGGCGCACCCGGCTCGTCGGCACCGCCGACGTCGGATCGTCCGGCCAATAATGCTTCGGGTATCGCCCCTTCAAGTCTTTCTTGACGTCGAAATACCCCGTTCGCCAAAAGCTTGCCAAATCGCGGGTCACCTGCACCGGCCGCTGAGCCGGCGACAGCAGGTGCAGCAGCACCGGCACCCGGCCACCGCCGATGCGGGGCGTGTCCGCGAGGCCGAATACCTCCTGCAGGCGGACCGCCAACACCGGCGCTTCCGGGTCGCTGTAATCGACCGGAATTCGCGAGCCGCTTGGCACAGCCAGATGGGTCGGCGCCCACTCGTCCATGAGGCGCCGCTTGTCCCAGGGCAGCAGGCCGTCGAGCGCGTTTTGCAGCGGCAGCCGCTCCAGGTCGGAGCGGCTCTTCATCCCCGTCAGGAAAGGGCCAAGCCAGTCGGGGAGGGTGCGAAGCAAGCCCTCCGCCGAGACGTCCGGCCACTCCTGCGGCTGAAGCCGGGCGAGGAAAGCCGCGCGCTGCAGCCAGGCGCGCGCGCCCTTCGTCCACGGCAGCAGCTCCAGGCCGGCGGAGCGGATGCCGGCCATCAGCACCTCCCGCACCCGCTCGGGGTCGGGGGCGGGAAGCGGCGTCTCGCGCAGGACGAGCGCGCCCAGGCAGCGGCGCTGCCGGGCCCGGACCGCCTGCGCTTCGGCGTCCCAATAGATCGCGGCTTCCTCCCGGATCAACTCCGCCGCATGCTCCGCGATCTCCGCCTCGGCGAGCGGCGCGGCGAGCCGGATGCGGCTGTCCGCGCCTTGATCGTCCAGGTCCGCCGCGACGAGATACGGCGCTGCGGAAAGCGCCTGCGAGCCGGGCAGGACAGCGCCGCGGCCGCCGGACAAGCGGTAGCGTCCGTCGGGCCGCCGCTCCGCGATCCGGTCCGGGTAGGCGAAGGCGAGCAGGAGTCCGCTCGCCTCCGCCTCGCCCGATTCCGCGGCCGACCCCTCCGGCAGCGCCAGCTGGCGGGCGAGCCGCCCGGCCTCCGCCGCCAGCCGGGCGAGCGGCGAATCGCCGCCCGGCCGCGCCGCGAGTACGGCGGCGACGCGACCGCGCAGGTCGGCGTCCGGCGGTGCACCCGGGCCGCCGCGGAAGGGATCGCGGTCGCCGAGCACCGCGGCGAGCGCGCAGCCGGAGCGTCCGAGGCCCAGCCGACGGGCCTCGAGCAGCATCCTCGCCAGCCGCGGGTGCAGGCCGAGCGCGGCCATCCGGCGGCCGTCCGGCGTCAGGGCGCCGGACGCATCCAGCGCACCGAGCTGGCCGAGCAACTCGCGGGCCTGCGCCAGGGCGGCCGCAGGCGGCGGGTCGAGCCAGCGGAGACCGGCGGCGTCCGATTCGCCCCAGGCGGCAAGCTCCAGCGCAAGCGGCGCGAGATCGGCCGATAGGATCTCCGGCTGGCTGCGGGGCGCGAGCCGGGCGTCTTCCTCTTCCGTCCAGAGCCGGCAGCAGACGCCCGGGGCTACCCTCCCCGCCCGGCCCCGGCGCTGATCGGCGGCCGGGCGGCTGACCGGCTCCGTGACGAGCCGGGACATGCCCGTGCGCGGCGAGAACCGGGAGACGCGCATCAGGCCGCCGTCGACGACGATCCGCACGCCCTCGACCGTAAGGCTCGTCTCGGCGATCGACGTCGCCAAGACCACCTTGCGCGTACCTGCGGGAGAGGGCTGCAACGCACGGTCCTGCTGCTCCGCGGACAGGTCGCCGTACAGCGGAGCCAGACGCACCTCGCCCCGCCCGCCCCCGGCAAGCCGCTCGCGCAAGGCCGCCTCCGTACGGCGGATCTCCGCCGCTCCGGGCAGGAATGCCAGCACGTCGCCCTCCGTGCGGTCCATCGCAGCGAGCACCGTCGCGGCTACGGCCGTTTCGAGCGCCCCATAGCCGTCGCCGAGCGGCCGCTCCCGGTAGACCGTCTCCACGGGATAGGAACGTCCCTCGCTGACCACAAGCGGAGCGCCTCCGAGCAGCTCGGCCACCGGCTCCGGCTCGAGCGTCGCCGACAGAACGGCTAGCCGGAGATCGTCCCGGAGCAGCGCGCGGGCCTGCAGGCACAACGCGAGTCCGAGATCGGCCTGCAGGCTCCGCTCATGAAATTCGTCGAACAGCACGGCTCCCACCCCGTCAAGCGACGGATCGTCCTGGAGCATACGGGTGAGGATGCCTTCCGTGATGACCTCGATCCGGGTATGCGGCCCTGTCCGGCTGTCCAGCCGCACCCGGTAACCGACGGTACGGCCAACCTCTTCTCCGAGCAAAGACGCCATATAGCGGGCGACGCTCCGTGCGGCGAGCCGGCGGGGCTCCAGCATGAGCAGCTTCTTGCCGGCTAGCCAAGGTTCCTCCAGGAGCGACAGAGGAGCTCGTGTCGATTTGCCCGCTCCGGGCGGAGCGATCAGTACCGCCGTTCCCTGTTCCCGCAAAGCTGCCCGCCACTCCGGCAAAACCGCTTCAATCGGCAAAGCCGCCACATTCATCACCAAGCCTTTTTCCATATGCTGTGCAGCGGCAAATGCCGCATCTGTCTACAAATGTGAAGCAATTTTGACGAAAACGCAACTTTTTCTTCCTCTTCTCGTCTATCCATTGTCGCCCCTTTTCCTCATTCATCCAAATTTGATGTCACTAAAGGAGAGTATGATGAACGGTACAACCAGACGAGCCAAACGTGTTTTGCCCGTGCTTCTGATTCTATGCCTGCTGCTTACGGCTTTTCCCGCTATCCCTGCCCAATCGGCGGGCACCGTGCCGGAGTACATACTGACCGTATACGTCAACCAGGCCAAAATCACCCTGAACGGGACCGCCTATTCCTCTCTTCAGCCCGCCAAGGTTCAAGCCGGAGTCACTTATGCTCCGCTCAAGACCCTGGCCGCCCGGTATGGCTATTCCGTCCGGTACGACGCCGCAACCAAGGAAGCCGTTGCGGCCGGAAGCGGTACCGAAATCCGCTTTAAGACCGGAACTTCGCAGTACCGGCTGAACGGAGCCGTTAAACCCTTCACCGGCAAGACATACGAGACCAAAGGCGTGACCATGGTGCCCGTCCGGGCCTGGGCCAACGCGACGGGCTCTTCCCTTTCCGCTTCGGGCAGCACCGTCACGCTCTCGTGGGGCCAGAAGAAGGCAACCGCAGACTTTCGGGTCACCCCCGGCGAGATCTACGCCACGCAAACCCAGGTGACCTACACCTCGACCTCGTCCAATCCGGATCGGATTCTCGACGAGCGCTGGGAAGGCAATTATCCCGTCTTCCCGGAGGCGGGAACGTACACGGTCACCCATTCCGTCTATGACGCGACCGGCGGATGGAGCGCGCCTTACTCGGTTCAAGTTACGGTGAAGCCGCCCAACCAGCCGCCTACCGCCTATTTTGAAACCGACAAGACGGAATACAAGATCGGGGAGCCCGTACAGGTGACCGACATGTCGGGGGACGACGAGAACGCCATCGCCAAGACGGAGTGGACCGGCAAGCAGGATGCCTATTTCGAGCCGGGCGAGCATACGATCACGCTGCACGTCGAAGACCGGCACGGTCTGGCCTCCGACTACAGCCGAATCATCACCGTCACCGATGAAGTGCTCTTCACGGAGGACGAGTATAACCTGATGTTCACCCCCGTCGGCAAGAAGTTCAACATCGACGGAAGCACCGTGCTCAAAATGACCGATGTGCCTTATCAGTATGCCGATACGGAACGGGTGCTGATGATTTCCGACAGCCCGGAACGCTTGACCCAGCCGGGGATTCTCTACAGCGACTCCCAGGAAGGCAACCTGAGCATGTTCATCTATCACGAGAGCGCCTCGCAGCAAAAGCTGCGCATCTACCTGGCCGCCACGAATGAAGGAAGAACGGCGGAGACGGTTACCCTTGGAGCATCCGGCAAAGCCGGACCCAACCCGGTCGGTGCCTATACCGGCAAAGTGGCGGCAGCCAATTACTTCAAGAGCCGGCTGACGGGGACGGAGACCAAGACGGTGCTTCAGCCGGGAGAAACCAAGCTGGTCATGCCGAACATCGGATCGGTCGCCTTGAATTACAAGGACGTGCTGTCGATTCATGCCGACCTTCACACGACCTCGCCGGTGCGCCTGACGGCCTTCGTCGTCAAGGACGGCGACGACCCGCTTAAGACGCTGCCCACTCTGTCCAACCTGGACCGCGACGGACATGTCCGGGGTACGTTCATGGGAGCGGACCGGACCTTCTACGTCAAGCAGACGCTCGGCGCCAAAGCCGACCGCATCCTGTACGGAGACAACAAGCGCGACCCCTATATGTTCGGAGCCGATATGCTGACCGGCCGCACGGAGAACAGCGGCGGCAATTACGGCATTCTCTACCGTGCCACCCTGCAGGTCAAGGCCCATACCATGGTCGCGATCAACGCCCGCGGCGGCTTGTTCTCCGGGGTTACCGAGGTCAACGGGCAGGTCGTTCCGGTCACGGACGAAAGCATGCTGACCAACCCCAACCAGGTCTGCGTGCTGTATCGCACCGGCGATCAGGACGAGACCGTCGAGATCACCTTCATGACCGGTCTCGGCTCCAATCTGCCGGTTAACCTGCTCTTCCTGCCGATGCCGGACCGCGATCCGGCCAAGGTCTATCCTTGAACCGCCTAACACATGAAGCTTAGCGTGGAAAAGAAATTTAGCCGTCCCGCGGGTCCACCCCGTTCGGGACGGCTTTTCTCATTCCTGCCAGGCGTCGGGGTTTAACCGTAGCTGCAGGGATTCCGGTCGGTAAGCCTGTATTGCAGCCGCGCCCGCTTCCGGGTATAGAAGGCGGAGCCGATGTCGATACTACAGCTAGAAGCGGCCGGAAGGGGGCAGCGGATCGGCATTTCAGGCGACAGGAAAATCCTTCCTTCGGCAATGCTGTTTAAGGTGCCGCCGTACAGGTTAATAGTTACCATCGAACGGTGCAACACCCAATACATTAGACACAATACAAAAGGAGGAACAAACAATGGGATTCATTTGGTCGTTGATTATCGGTGGGATTATCGGATGGCTCGCAGGCATGATTATGGGCCGTGACATACCGGGAGGCATCATCGGCAACATCATTGCCGGCTTCATCGGAGCTTGGCTGGGCAGCCTGATCCTCGGCGAATGGGGACCGGAAACCGGTGGCTTCTACCTGATTCCGGCACTCATCGGAGCCGTCGTCCTGGTGTTCATCGTCAGCCTGATTCTGCGCTCCATGGGCCGCAATCGCGCCTAACGTGAACCTTCATCCTTCCCATCCGGAACGCCTGACACTGCCGTCCAAGCTTCCGCCGGAAGGTATCAAAAAAACCGCCTCCCCATGGGAAGGCGGTTTTTTGATACGTATAGCATGCGAAAAAATTATCCCGTTATTTTCAGGTCAGGCGCAAACCGCTGCATCAGCTCGGCAATGTCTTTGATATATCGGCTGCGGTCCGGCAGCAGATCGAGCGGAGCTTCCTTAAGCGGAACAATCTCATACCCGCGCCAGTTGCGGAATTGAATGTAGGTGGGACGGAAGGTCGGGTTTTCCGCCACCGCCTCCGTTCCCGCTGCGCTTTTCCGGACGACCAGGTCAAGCTTGGCAATCCCGCCGATTTGCCGATGAGGATCGGACTGTTCCTGGGCGGCGAGGAAATTCCCGAGCGAATAGAACACCAGCGTCCGGTTGCCTTCTTTGCCCGTCACCCACTCCACCGGCTGAAGCACATGCGGGTGATGTCCCAGCACGAGCGTGGCCCCTTCGTCGGCCGCGAGCTGCGCCCAGGCCTTCTGGTCTTCATTGGGCGTCGTGGAATATTCGATGCCCCAATGCATGCTGACGACGACGGCGTCCGCTTCGCTCTTCGCCCGGCGAATGTCCGCCGCGAGCCGTTCTTTGTCGAGCAGATTAACCAGGTACTCTTTCCCGGCAGGGATAGGAATGCCATTTGTTCCATAGGTATAGGCCAAAAAAGCGACCTTGACCCCGTTTCGTTCGAGGATGCGGATTTGGTCCCGCTCGTCCTCGCTGCGGTTCACACCGGCATACAGGATGCCCAGCTTGCTCCAATGGGCCGTCGCCTGCAAGATAGCCTTCTCCCGGAAGTCCATCGAATGGTTGTTGGCCATGGACACGATATCCACCCCCGCCTCCTTCAGGGCGTCGCCTACCTCGAAGGGGCTGTTGAATACCGGATAGCTGGAGAGCCCCAGGCTCTCTCCGCCGATGATGCTCTCGGAATTGGCGAAGGTAATGTCGCTATCGGCCATCTGTTGTTTAACGTGCTTAAACATCGGCCGAAAATCAAAGTGGCCGTCGGCTTGCTTGGCGTCCTTCCAAACCGATGAATGCACCAAAACATCCCCTACCGCAGTAATCGATACCCGCGTTTGCGTTTCCGGGACGGAAGGCTCCTCCGTCGGTGTCGGCGTGACGGCCGCGAGTTCGGTCGGCGATGGCGAAGCCGCTTGCGGCGTCGTTATTGGCGACGCCGTCTGTTCCGTCGAGGAATTGGTGCATCCCGCCCCTGTCAGCAGAACAAGTAAAGCCAGCGCGGGTGCGGCAAGCTTCCCCCTATTTGTTCCCATTTCTCTCTCCCCCTTGGACTTTTTTGGCAAGTCCGAGCTTCATTATTGCTCCTTTTGGCCGGAAATGCAATGGAATCCCGCTTTTCCCCGCCCCGCCCATCCTGTACAATGAAAGCGCGGATTCGTTCGCAAGCATCGGGACAGGAGGGAACCCATGAACATCATCAAGGCCCATGACCGGGAGGAATTGGAGAAGCGAATTCCCGCCATGCCCTGGTACGTCGAAAAATTCATCAACTACAAGCTGCCCGATCTCTCTCCTTCCTCTTTACTGGAGTATACGCGGGATTATGAAACGTTTTTTCATTTTCTGATGGCGGAAGGGATTACGGATGCGGCCCGGATGCAGGACATTCCCATCGAGGTGCTGGAGAAGCTGCATATGGACACCATCGACCATTTCCGGATGTTTCTCGCCTCCAAGAAAGACGGGGCGAACACGAAGACGACGATCTCTCGCAAGCTCTCTTCGCTTCGTTCGCTGTTTCATTACCTCAGCCAGATCGCCGAAGACGAGGACTTCTATCCCCTGCTCAAGCGCAATGTGATGGCCAAGGTGGAGATCAAGCGGACGCATCGGCCGAAGGATACGGCGGCGAAGCTGGAAGGCAAGCTGCTGCAGGAGGCGGAGATTCTCGAATTCATCGATTATGTCCGTTGCGGCTTCGGAGAAGACGTCTCCGGGAACAAGCAGGCGCTGTACAGCTATGAGCTCAACAAGGTCCGCGACGCCTGCATCGTCAGCCTGATTCTCAACTCCGGGCTGCGCGTTTCGGAGGTCGTGAACCTCAACGTGGACGACCTGGACGTAAAAAAGCGGACAGCCCACGTCTATCGCAAGGGCAAGAACGACGACACCTTCAAGACGGCCGTCTACTTCCGCGGCGATGCCCTGGAGGACCTTGTGCTCTATCTGGAGCAGCGCTCCTCCCACTACCATGCCCCCAAGAAGGAAAAAGCCCTCTTCCTGACCATACCGAACGGGCAAAAAGAGGGCAAGCGGATGACTCGCCGAGCGATCCAGGAGATGGTGATCAAATACGCGAAACGCTTCGGCAAGCCTTATCTGACTGTGCATAAACTGCGGCATTCCTTTGCCACCGATTATTATCTCCAGAATGACCTGTACCGGACGCAGGAGCAGCTCGGCCACGCTTCTCCGGATACTACGCAGATCTACGCCCACCTGACCGACAAGACGATGTCGGAGGCGATCGACAACCGGAAGGAATGACACCGGCCGCGGCTCGCGTCTGACACGATTTGTTCATAGATGGGGAAGAATGGAGCCGAACGGGTAAGGTACAATGGAGCATGGCGCGGCTTCTAAGCGCCTTTTCTTTCAAAGGAGAAGACACGCAGCATGGATCTCACCTACCGCTATCTGCGAAAAAACATCGCCAGCAACCTGCGCATGGGCGTCGCCTCGGCCTCCTGCGTCAATTTTACCGTTCCGTTCTTCGCGGTGATCGCCGCCAAGTTCGGAGCCACCAACACGGATTATGCCCTGTTGAACTCCGTTCCCGCCCTTATGACCATTCTGGCCACCCTGCCGGCTTCTGCGCTCATCGGCCGCTTCCGCAGCCAGAAGCGGATTGCCGCCGGGATCATGATCGCCAGCCGGCTGTCGTTCGTGCTCATGGCGCTGCTGCCGTATTTTCATTTCCAGCAGGTGCGGACGCTGATTGTGCTCGTCGGCCTGTATACCGCGGCCAACACCGTATCGGCCGTCAGCTGGCAGGCGATCCTGGGCGAGCTGATTCCGATCCAATACCGCAATAAAGTCGTGGCGCAGCGCAACGTCTATTCCAACTTTATCGGAATGGGCGTCGTGCTGCTGGCGGGCTGGTACATCGACCATTACTCGTTCCCGCTCGGCTACCAAACCGCGTATGTGCTTGGCGCCGTCTGCGGACTCGTCGAATGCTACTATTTCCTTCGCTTCCGCATTCCGAGCGAGGATGCTGCCCTGGCCGCCTCCTCGTCGGCCGCATCCGCCGTTAGCATCGGAGTCGAAGGAGCCGAGCCGCCCCGAGCGACGGCCCGCGAACGGCTCAAGGCCTTCACCAACACCTTCCGGTTTCAGGCGGGTCGGGATTTCTATCTGTTCTGCACCGCCGCGATGATCTTTACGTTCGCCTGGATGATGGCGTGGCCCGTGTTCAGCAAGGTAAAGGTGGAGCTGCTGCACGCGACCAACATGGAGATCAGCATCGATACGGTCGCATCCGCCATCGGCTCGCTGATCGGCTTCCGGGTGTGGCTGCGGGTCGCCGACCGCAAGGGAAACGGCTTGGCCATCTTCCTGGCGACGATGGGCGTTGCCTGCAACCCGATCATGTGGTTTTGGGCCTCCTCCATGCAGGCGGTCTACGTCATCGACCTGATGGGCGCCTTCGTCACGGCCGGTTACACGCAGGCGCTGTTCAACCGCCAATTGGAGATCCTGCCCGCTCCATCCCGGCAGAAGGCCATTGCTTTCTATACCACCCTGTCCCAACTCTCCGCCATCTTCGCTCCGATCCTCGGGATGCGGCTCTACGAATGGCTGGAATTCCGGGGCATCATGTACATCTCGATCGCCGGACGCGTCGTCGGCTCGCTCTGCTTCCTGCTGATCCTCGCCCCGACCGTGGTCCGCTGGGCCTCCGGGCCTGCCGCAAGCCGCAAGAGCAGCGGTCCGGGCCTATCCTAACGGGGGCCGGCGCATTCCGAAAAGCCGCCTTCCCGGTAGTTTGGGGGGGCGGTTTTTGATTTCCCTATAGCCACAACCCGGCCGAAAAGAAACAAGACTCTTGTCACACTGCGCTTTTCCCTCTCGCCGCGAATGCCGAGAAGGCCGGAACGGACTCGGTTTTTGCGGTTGCCTGGGAAATACACGCCGGGAAATATGACCAGCCAAGATTCGAATGCGCGGACTAACGGCGTCCGGTATAATGGGGAATAACCGTCTTTGACACTCTTCTTTCAGAAAGGAACCGCCGCCATGTCCTCCCTTCGCAGCCGCTTCTCGTCCGGCAGCGGGCTGTTTGGCCTGCTTATGCTGGTCGGCGTAATCGCCATCTCCTTCTCGTCGATCTTCATCCGCTGGTCCTCCGCACCGGCTTCCGTGATCGCCATGTACCGGCTCTTCCTCACCTGCGCGATCCTGACCCCTTTTCTGTTCCGGCATCGCCGGGAAATCCGCCGCATCGACGGCCGGTCGTGGCTGCTGCTCGCCTCGTCGGGTCTCGCGCTCGGCCTGCATTTTCTCTTCTGGATGAATTCCCTGCGTTACACCTCGGTCGCCAGCTCGACGGCGATCGTTGCCCTGGAGCCCGTATTGGTCATGCTGGGCTCGTATTGGGCGTTCCGAATCCGCAATCACCCGCTGACGGTTATCGGCGTGTTGGTCGCCATCGCCGGTGCCGTGCTAATCGGCTGGGGCGATTTTGGGCTGTCGCAGCGCAGCCTTTACGGCGATTTGTTGTCGCTGATTGGGACTGTCGCTGTGGTCGTACACGTCCTTCTCGGCTCCAAGCTGCGGGAATCGATGACCGCTTTCGTCTATAGCTATTTCGTCTTTCTGCTGGGAGGCGCGGTTCTGGCCCTATACAACCTGGGTACCGGAGCCGCCTTCACCGGGTACTCTGGCCGAGACTGCAGCATGTTCCTGCTGCTCGCCGTCATCCCGACCTTGTTCGGGCATTACCTGTTCAACTGGTTGCTGAAGTACCTGAAGCCTTCCACGGTTTCCATGTCCATCGTCGGCGAACCGGTGGGCTCGACCATCTTGGCGTATTTCCTCCTGGGAGAAGCGATTCGTCCCCTGCAAGGAGCGGCGGGAGCGCTGCTGCTCGCAGGCGTCTGGCTGTTCATGCGCGGCAGCTCCAAAGAGCGCGAGTTCGCCGTGTCGCCGCCTTCCTCAGCCTCACCGGAAGCGCTGGAGGCCACCTGATTATTCGGTGCATGGATATGCAGTCCGGTTGGAAGGCTTCGTTATCGCTACGCGGTTGACCTCGATGATCCACTTCCTGGGTCTGCCCGGTACCTACGATTGGCTGTCGACGGATGTGCAAAATTCGGCTTCCCGTGAATTCGGCCGGTATGCAAAGGGGGAAGCGTTTTTGTTTACCGGCGCGCCATTTTGGGAATGAACCGATTGGCTCCGGGACAAGGGCAGGCTTACCCACTGCACGTCGATCTCTGTATCAAAAACAGGACCCCTCTATTCCGTTGAGGGGTCCTGTTATGAGTATGGGGGTTAGAGGAATCAGTCGGAAGTCATTCAGCCGGTTAAGTTAAGTTGGATTCCGCGAATGCGGTGATCTCCGTATCCGGAGCAATCGACGGTTCTCCCTTGGCAAAAGCGGGCGCCTGCCACTCCCGCACCGTCTTGAAATAGCCGACCGGGTCGGCGTGGCTGTAATAATAATTGGCGAAGGCCGCTTTGCCCGTCATCGGGTAGAGCACGGAATCCGCATGGCTTGCCGTGTAGATACCGGACTCGAGCAGGCGGAAGCCGTCGGCTTCGGCGGTGTACAGGTCAAAGGTGCTGCCATTGCTGCCGGCCCATTGGCCGATAGTGAAATCGGGCTGTCCGTCCCCATTGTAGTCGGCGATGCGGATGGCGAAGGGCTTCCCGAGCTTGCGGAAGCTCTGTTTGCCGGCCAGGGCAAACCGGTACAGCTCCTGACCGTCCCGATACGCGGACAGCTCGCAGTTGCCCATGTAAGAACGTCCTTCGAAAGGGCCCGGCTCCGGGTCGTTGATCTCCTCGCCCTGGATCATCTCCAAGCGAATCTCGGTCCTTGTAGCCGCGTCTTGTCCGCTCCCCAGTAGCACCGGCGCCGCCAGTGCCGTCCGTTCAGCGGCGGCAACTGCCGAAACGGCCGCCGTTTGCCCGTTGGCGGTGTTTGCCGACTGGCCTTGGGAGGCCGAAGCCTGCGGCTTATCCTCCACATAGAAAACCGCATTGTCCATTTTGTGGACCTCTGGGCTGTAAACATGGATCATGGCTTTGTAGGTGCCCGCTTCGGCGAACGCATGCTTGGCCGCAAACCGTCCCGGCTGGGAGGAATCAAGCGCGAAATCGATCCGCTCGCCGCTTCCGCTGGCGACGAGCTTCTTGACTTCGATATAGACCTCCGATTGGTCGAAGGTGATCGGGCCGGTCAGGTCGATGACCAACTCCGCCTCTTCGCCGGTGACGGCCTTGTCGGGCACGGTCTTGAAGGCGATGGTCAGCTGGCTGGGTCGGATGCTCTTGCCGCTCTTGCCCTCGGAGTTCTGGAGCTTGCACCCGGCCAGAAGCAGCACGAGGCAGAGGGTGGTCAGGAGGAGCTTACGGCAGGCGCTGGACCGGTTGAGGGTCAGGGCCTGCGGCGAATCCTTCGGGTTCATGCCGGTTTTCCTCTCTTCCGCAGGATCGGTCCTGCAAGCGGACCGTTTCTCGTGTCTCTATTCTTTCACACGAGATAAGCGAAAGCAAGTGACCCGATCCGTTCCCGAACCGGCAGCTTATCCGTTCGCAGCCGTGTACGAATTACGACGAAAGAGCCAGACCGCTCCCGCTGTCATAAGCAACAGGAGACCGATGGAAACGCCCAGACACAGTCCGAAGCTCCCGCCCGGCGCTCCCGTCAGCAGCAGCTCCCGGACATGGGCGGTAAGACGTCCCGGCGACCAGCCGAACCACTTCGGCAGGCTGCCGGAAAGGATGCCGAGCAGCGCCGCCGCCCCGAGCGCGCCTGCGGCCGAAGCCGCGGCCGAGCGTAGCCCGGCGCTGAGCAGAAGCGTCAAGCTCAGGTAGACGGATACCCACAGAGCGTACAGGCCGAAGGCTGCGAATGCCCGGCCCGCATCGACCGGTCCGATCAATTGGTCGGTGTAATACCAGGCGCCCAGATAACCCAGCAGCAGCGAACCAGCGGAAAGCAGCACATAGGCGAGCCACTTGGAAACGATGTAAGCCGCGGCCGACACCGGCTTGGCCATCACCAGCTCCGCCGCTCCGCTCGTCCGTTCTCCGGCAACGGCGGACATGGCGGCGAGCACCAGAACGAGCAGGCCCACCGAGCTGAAGTTGGACAGCGTACCGGCCATCACCTCCATCGGCTGCGGTACGGGAATCTGCATTATGCTCCCTTCCGGCAGGTTGCCTGCGGATTTAAGCAAGTCGGGAAGCAAATAGGAAGAAACGGGCTGCGAGATGCCGAGCACGAGGAAGACGAGCGGTACCCAGACCGCTTTGTAGCTGCGGCGAAAGTCCAACCATTCTTTGCGGAACAAGACCCATCCGGTCTTCATGCTCCCACCACCTCCATAAACAACGCTTCCAGCGTCGAATAAGCCGCTTCGAACCGCACGACCGGAATCGACCGGCCGACCAGCTCCGCAAGCAGCAGAGACCGGGCATCCGTACCTTCTCTCAGCTCCAATCGAAGCTCCCTGCCGTTCTCCGACAATGCCATTGAACGGAGGAACGAAGCGCCTTCCATGGCGCTGGCAAACCCGGCGAGCGGCTCCTCGGAGACGATGGTAACCAAGGGCTTGCGGTGCCAGAGGCGGAGGTCCTCGATATCTCCTGCGAGCGCGATCTTTCCTTTGTTCATGATGAGGATATCCTGGCACAGCTCCTCGGCGTCGGGAAGCACGTGGGTCGAGAACAACAGGCTCGTCTCCCGCCGCAACTCCTGCAGGAGATCGAGCAGCTCCCGGCGGCCGAGCGGATCGAGGGCAGACACGGGTTCGTCGAGGATGAGCAGCTCCGGCTCATGGATCATCGCCTGGGCAAGCCCGAGCCGCTGCTTCATTCCGCCGGAATAGCCGCCGATCCGCCGTTTGGCGGCGTCCTCCAGGCCGAGCCGGGCGAGCAGCTCGTTCGCCCGGCTCTCCAGCTGCTTGCCCTTCATGCCGAACAGCTCGCCGGCGAACCGCATGTATTCCCGTCCGGTCATCCAGTTGAAGAACACCGGATGCTGCGGCAGGTAGCCGATCTTCCTGCGGCGGTCATCCGTATCGCGGGATGACATGCGCACGTCGCCGGAGGTCGGCTTAAGCAGGCCGCCAAGCATCGACAGGGTCGTCGATTTCCCCGCACCGTTCGGGCCGAGCAGCGCCGTGGAGCGTCCCTTTTCCAGCGTGAAGCTGATGCCGTCCACGGCGGTCACCGCTCCGTAGCGCTTGGTGAGGCTTTGGACGGTTGCGATTGCGGTCATCGGTCATTCCTCCTCCCGGCCACGAAATAAACGACCGGGCCCAATACTTCGCCCAGGACGATCACAATCGCCCACAGCCACTTGGACCCGCGAATGCGAGCGGGCTCGCTGCGGATCAAATCGGTCACAGCAATGACCATGAGGATCAATTGAAGAATAAAGACGGGAAGCAGCAGCTTCCAGTCGAATCCGAGCTTATCCATCGAATCTTCCCCTTCCTTTCGTTCCGATTTCTTTGGAAGCTTCTAAGGCTTGCGCTTGATGAGACGTTTGGCTCCGCCCCGAACCGTCAGCCAGTAGACGATTAGCGGCGTGGGAAACTGGATGCAGCCCCAGAGTCCCCATAACCAATGCCAGGCCCCCCGCTTCCGCGCATCGCGAAACAGCCAGGTTCCCTGTGTCAGCAGCAGCGCGGCAATCAGCAGCCAAGCCCAGACCGGCAGGCTTTCGTTATAGGCCGCGCCATCCGGAAGACGCCGGGTCAGCAGCTCCAATACGGCGCTCATGGCTTCACCTTCTTCGCCTTGGCGCTCCTCGCCGAACGCAGCGCGAGCAGCAGCAGCGGAACGGTTACACCGGCGGCTTGAACCGGCAGAATGAGACGCGGAGCCCAGCCGACGATGGCAAAAAAGAACGCCAAGATCAGCGCGGCGACGGCGAAAAAGCCTGCCGTCTCCCGGCGCTCGCGGCGACGCAGGGATGCCTTGGCTTCGGCGAGCGCCGCCTCCAGACCCGACAAGCTCGGCTCGGGGATCGGCAGCACGCCGTCGAGCGAGGCCAGATCCGTCTGCAGCCGCCGAACCAGTTCGTCGTCGTCGGACTGAGGCGCATTCCCTTCCGGTTCGGCATTTGCTCGCCGCCCGGCTTCATTCGGCGGGAATGGGCTCAGCAAAGCCGGATCAGGATTTCGCCGGTCTTTGTCGTTTGTCTTTTTCATAATCGGTCAGCTCCCTTCTCAGCCATTTCAGCCCGAGGTGCACCCGGGATTTCACGGTGCCTTCCGGCACCCCTGCAATCGCGGCGATCTCTTGCTGGGTATAGCCGTAATAATGCTTGAGAACAACGGCCAGCCGGGTCTCCTGCGGCATGCGGGCCAACGCGTCCAGCAAGTCGGACCATTCGGCTCCCGCCGTTTCCACCCGCCAGCGCAGGAGCCGGGCCGGCTCCTCCCTTGCTTGGCTGCGCAGAAACCGCCATTCGCGGCTCTTGCGCCGATGGTGGTCGATGGCGAGCCTCGTCGCAATGGTGATGAGCCAGGTGGAGAATTTCGCCGTTCCGTCAAATTGGCGGATTTTCTCCACCGCTCGCAGCAGCGTCTCCTGCGTGAGATCGGCCGCTTTCTCGGGGTCCAAGGTAATCTTCAGCAGATAGCTGTGCAAAAAGGAATAATTCGCCCGAACCAGCTCGGCTAGAGCGGTCAGATCGCCGCTGCGGGCGCGCTCCGCCAGACTTGCTTCCGTATCCACTCCGTCACCCCCTGGTTCGATTCCTTCTAAGCCCTTCTAAGACGAACAATACGACCCGATCGTTCACCCTCCGCAAAAAAAATCTCTTCCCGCAGGAAGAGACACGAGAATCACGATCCAGTCAACGGATCAGCGCCAGCATCTGCCGAACCGCGCGGCTGTCTCCGGGTAGACGCATCTCCTTGATCTTCAATTGGGAGGAGCCGTCTCCGTCGAGAAATATCCCGTCGAGAAGTTCATTCCCCTTCCATTCGAGAAGGGCGGAGCGAAATTCCTCGGCGGTGCAGAGGCTGTTCGTCACGACCAGACGAAGCCGGTTGTCCCGGTCGAACAGCAGGCCCGTCCGCATATGCAGCTCGTCGATGCCGGGCATGTGCTCCGCCTCGGCCAGCGTATGCCAGCCGGCATCTTGCAGATGCATGCTGATCCCGCCCTGGGCCCAATAGCGGCTCCGGTCGGTGACCGCCAGGTCCTCCGCCGAGGAAGCCAGCTGGACGGAGAATCGGCGGACAGTCCGGTCCCACACCAGCGTACCCCGGGCGTATTTCACATTCATCCAACCCGAGCCGTAATCCCCCGCCTTGCCGATGACGGGAATTCCATCATTGACGGCAATGCTCAGCAGAGCGCTGTCGTAAAAGAATCCTCCATTGACGCCATAGTAGTTAACGGCGTTAACGTTATTCGTTATGGCCACCAGTTGGACATTGTCCGGGTCTGTCTGGATGGCATGAAGCTCCACGCCATTGGCTGCCGAGTAAGCCGCGTATGCATACTCTTTCGGCATGGGCGGCTCCGGCAATTTAGACGGCGCCGAACCCCGAAGCTGGCTCCAGCCGAGCATACCGGCAGCCAGTACAAGAAGCAGTCCGATGAGGGATCTGGTCCGCGGCTTCCAGCGGCGGGGGCCCTTCTCGGGCAGCATGGGAAGACGAATCATAGGGTTCCCCTTTCATGATGGGCGAATGACAGCAGAAAGCGGCCCGTTCCATGTTTCCTCCGGGCCGCTTCCTGTTGTGGGTAAAGCTCTATTTGTCGCGCTCCAGCTCAATCCTGGCCGACACGGTATCCTTCACCGCCCCGATCGTGGACTGCAGGAGCTCGTTCATGTCCACCTGCATCTGCTGGTACTCCCGGACGAGCGGAATGTTGTCGAGTTCCTCCTGAAGTACGGCAATCTCCTGCTCGATCCGCTTCGCCATGCTCCCGTTGCCGAGCGCCTCGAAGCCGACGATCTCTTTTTGCTTTTTCTTAATGGCCTTAATCAATTGCTGAACATGCTCGCTCTTCTCGATCTTCTCCTCCGCCTTGCGGAAAAACTCCGCTTCCTCGGAGCTCGCGATGCTGGTCGCAAGCTCGCGGGCCTTCGCAAGAATTTCCTCACGGCTGATCCGCTGTTCCATCTAAATCTCCCTCCCCTCAGGCGCGGCGCAGGGCCGGCTCCTGAAGCCATTCTCCGCGCAGCAGCCAAGTCTGCGGTTCGGTGATGCGGACCTGGACGAGGCGGCCGATCAGCTCCTTGGGTCCGGCAAAATGCACCAGTTTGTTCGTCCGCGTACGGGCGGCGAGAATGTCCGGGTTCTGCTTGCTTTCCCCCTCCACCAGCACCTCGACGGTCTGTCCCCTCAGCTTCTCGTTGCCGCTCAGGCTGAATTCGTTCAACGTCTCGTTCAACCGCTGCAGCCGCCGCTTCTTGTCTTCCTCGGCGATATCGTCCGGCATGGAAGCCGCAGGCGTCCCTTCCCGGGGCGAATAGATGAAGGTGAAGGCACTGTCGAATCCGACTTCGCGAACGAGCGACAGCGTCTCCTCGAATTGTTCCTCCGTCTCGCCGGGGAAGCCGACGATGATATCGGTCGTCAGCACGACATCGGGAATGACGGCGCGGATTCGGCGCACAAGCTCCAGGTACTGCTCCCGGTTGTACTTCCGGCTCATCTTCTTGAGAATCTCCGAGCTGCCGGACTGGACCGGCAGGTGAATGTGCTCCATCAGGTTGCCCTTCTTCGCCAGCACCTGGATCAGATGGTCGTCGAAGTCGCGGGGATGCGAGGTGGTGAACCGCACCCGGGGAATGTCGATCTTACGGATGTCCTCCATCAGATCGCCGAACCGATATTCGAGATCCTCAAAGTCCTTGCCGTAAGCGTTGACGTTCTGCCCGAGCAGCATGATCTCCTGAAACCCTTGGCGGGCGAGGTCGCGGACCTCCGCCAGAATATCCTCCGGACGGCGGCTGCGCTCCTTGCCCCGCGTGAAGGGAACGATGCAGTACGTGCAGAACTTGTCGCAGCCGTACATGATGTTCACCCAGGCTTTGATGCCTTCGCGCTTCTTGGGCAGGTTCTCGACGATGTCCCCTTCCTTGGACCAGACCTCGATCACCATCTCCTTGCTGAACATCGCTTCGCGCAAAAGCTCCGGCAGCCGGTGGATATTGTGCGTCCCGAAGATCAGGTCGACGAACGGATGCTTTTTCATAATCCGGCCGACCACCGCTTCCTCCTGCGACATGCAGCCGCAGACGCCGAGAATGAGCGACGGTTTCTCGATCTTCAAATGTTTAAGGTGGCCCAGCTCGCCGAACACCTTGTCCTCGGCGTTCTCCCGGATCGCGCAGGTGTTCAGCAGGATGATATCGGCTTCCCGCCTATCCTCCGTCGCGGTGTATCCCATCTGCTCCAGCAGACCGCGCATGGTCTCGGAGTCGTGTTCGTTCATCTGGCAGCCGTAGGTGGTCAGGTGATAGAGCTTCCCGGCTCCGATGTCCCGCATATCCGCAGGAACCTGAAAGTCGTAATGAACCTCGACCGACTCCTTGCCCCGGCGCTTGCCTTCCCGGAAGTCCGGACGGGAATTGATCTGCACCGTGCGGCCTTTGATGCGGTACGTAGCCTTGCCTTCTTCTTCCGACAGCAGCTTCGCATCCGAGAAGTCGAAGTATTTGGAATAGTCTTTCGCATGCTCGCCCTTGCCGGATTTTAAGTCCGGTGAGCGGTTTTCGTCCTTCATGAAATCACACCCTCTATCTTCGGAAATCATTTAGGCGGGTCATTCAACATGCCTTTGCGGGCCGCAGCCCAGTATCCAAGTATACCATAAGAACAAGCGCCGGTTCCACGCAACGGATGGCGAAAAACGGGAATAACTGCAGCAAAAAGCCGCTTTTCGCCAAAAGGGAAAAGCGGCTGCCTAGCAGGTTTATTCCTTTGTACAACCGGCCCAGACCGATTAGCCGATGATTTCGGCCAAATCGCCCGTCTTGGCTCCCGCTGCGTTGGCTTCGTCGGTGTCGATATGGAAATCGAGCGCGAAGCTGTCCGATACGCGGGCAATGACGTTCTCAAACACCAGCGGACGCTCGGTGTTTACGCGAACGGTCAGGAGCTGCTTGTCCTGAATGCCCCACTTTTCGGCATCGCTCGTATGGAAGTGGATGTGGCGGGCCGCTACGATCGCGCCTTCGGTCAGTTCTACTTCGCCGGCGGGTCCGACGATCTTGATCCCGGGGGTTCCGGCAATGTCGCCCGATTCGCGAACCGGCGCTTTGACGCCGATGGCGAAGGAGTCGGTACGGGAGATTTCCAGTTGGGTGGCCTTGCGGACCGGACCGAGGATGCGGACCTTCTCAAACTTGCCCTTCGGGCCGATGACCGCTACCTGTTCTTCGGCGGCAAATTGGCCGGGTTGGGAAAGATCCTTCATGACATGCAGCTCGGCGCCCGGGCCGAACAGCGTTTCCAGGTCTTGTTGCGTTACATGAATATGACGTGCGGATACGCCTACGGGAACTTGTTTCATTTCTCTTCACTCCTTAGGTTTCCAAAGCAACGCGGACGACCGCTGCCGCCGCCTGCTCGTAGTGGGAAGACATGTTGAGGGGCGATGGACTGGCAGCCCGTAAAAAGCCCCTTTATATTGTACTCCTTTTTACCCAAAAGAAAAGACAGATGCATCACACACCTGTCATTTTTTCACGCATTTTCGGAAAACCCGCTTCTTTCGGCGCTTTTTCTGGATCAGCTCTTAGCGGAACTCGGCCACCAATTGATCGAATTGGCTTTCATTGAGGGAAAGCTCCTGATGCGCAAGCGGCTCCTGGTGGAAACCCGGCACCAGCTCCTCATAGCTCTGACGGGCCTTGTTCTGATAGATCAATCCGGTCAGCAGTCCCTCCGATTCCATCAGGGCCGTCATGGCGAGGACCCGGTTCGAAGGATCGTAGCCCTCGATGGTCTCCACATCCTTCAAGTTCTCCTTGAACCAGTCGTACGTGTTCACCTTGTTGAAGGTCACGCAAGGGCTGAACACATTCACCAGCGAGAAGCCCTTATGCCGGATGGCGGTCTCGATCAGCTCCGTCAACTGCTTGATGTTGCTGGAAAAGGACTGCGCCACGAAGGTCGCTCCGGACGCCAGCGCGATCTCCAGCGGCGACAACGCCTGCTCCACCGAGCCTTGGGGAGTGCTCTTCGTCTTGAAGCCGGCCGCGCTGCGGGGCGAGGTTTGCCCCTTGGTCAGTCCGTAAATCTGATTGTCCATGACGATGTAGGTGATGTCGATGTTCCGGCGAATGGCATGAACCGTGTGCCCCATGCCGATGGCGAAGCCGTCGCCGTCGCCGCCGGAGGCGATGACCGTCAGATCGCGGTTGGCCATCTTGAGTCCCTGGGCGATCGGCAGCGACCGTCCGTGAACCCCGTGGAACCCATAGGCGTTGACGTAGCCGGAGATGCGTCCCGAGCAGCCGATCCCGGACACGATGGCCAGGTTTTCCGGCTCGAGGCCTACATTCGCCGCGGCTTTTTGAATCGCGACCTGCACCGAGAAATCGCCGCAGCCCGGGCACCAATTCGGCTTCACATTGTTTCGGAAATCCTTTAAGGTTGCCATGCGAACATCTCCTTGCAGGCGTTATAGATTTCGGAAGGCATGAACGGGTTGCCGTTGTACTTCAATTCGCTGTGAAGCAGCCCTGCATACTCGGGCAGGTGCATCTTGATCAGGTTCGCCAGTTGGGCCGTCGCATTGTTCTCTACCACGACAATCCGCTTGCAGCGAGCCAGATGCGGCCGCAGCTCTTCCGCCGGGAAGGGATGCAGGAGCCGGATCGTTACATGGTTGGAGGTAATGCCTTCCGCGAACAGCCGGCGCCTTGCTTCGTCGATTGTGCCGCCTGTGGAGCCCATGCCGATCAGCAACAGATCCGGCTGCTCATGGAGCGCATCGGCCCGGATCGGGTCGGTCATCTTCAGCTTGGTCAGCTTGGACAAGCGCTTGTTCATCATCTTCTGCCGATTGGCGGCGCTCTCCGAAGGGCGGCCGTCTTCGCTGTGCTCCACGCCGGTTACGTGATGGATGCCGTTCTTCTGTCCCGGCAGGGATCGGGGAGAGATGCCGTCTTCGGCCAGCTCGTACCGCTTGAACAGGCTGCCGTCCTCGCGCGGTTCGATCTCGTCCGCCAGCTTGCCGCGTTCGATCTGGACCCGCTTGAAGTCGAACGGCTCCGCCGATTGCTTGCCGAGGCTGAGCTGCAGATCGGTCACCAGAATGACCGGGCATTGGTAGATCTCGGCGAGGTTAAAGGCTTCCACCGTGTCATAGAAGCATTCTTCCACGGTGCTCGGCGCGATCACGATCTTGGGGATTTCCCCATGCGTACCATAGATCATCGCGTTAATGTCGCTCTGCTCTTGCTTGGTCGGGAGCCCCGTCGAGGGTCCGCCGCGCTGGGTATCGACGATGACCACCGGCGTCTCGGTCATTCCGGCGAGACCGATGGCCTCCATCATCAGCGACAGCCCGGGACCGGCCGAAGCGGTCAACGTCCGCGCTCCGCCGTAATTGGCTCCGATTGCCATGGTAATGGCTGCGATTTCATCTTCGGTCTGAATGACGGTACCGCCGAACTTCGGCAGCACTTTGATCAGGTATTCCATGATCTCCGAGGCCGGGGTGATCGGATAGGCCGACATGAACCGGCATCCGGCGGCTACGGCTCCGAGCCCGATCGCATCGTTGCCGATCATGAACAGCTTTTGTTTGCCGTCGGCCGGCGCCAACCGGAACATTTCCAACGGACCTCCGGCAAGCTGAAGCACATAGTCGGCTCCGCGGCGAACCGCCTCCACGTTCTTGGCTACCACCGTCTCGCCCTTGCGGCTGAATTCCTCTGCCACCGCCTTGTTCAAAATCTCGAGGGGCAAGCCGAGCAGCGCCCAAGACGCGCCTGTCGCCACCATATTCTTCATCAGAGAGGTTCCCAGCTCTTCGGCCAGCTGTGTGATCGGGACGGAGAACAACCGAGCCGTCGAGCCCTCCGGACGAACCGGATCGAACTTCGCATCGGCGACGATCACTCCTTCCTCGATCAGCTCTCCGGCGTTCAAATCAATGCTCTCTTGGTCAAACGCCACCAGAATGTCGAGTTCATCCGAAATGGCTCGGATCGGGTCAACGCTGATGCGGATTTTGTTGTTCGTGTGTCCGCCTTTAATGCGGGAGGAAAAATGCCGGTATCCATACAAATAATAGCCGAGACGATTCAATGCCGTTGAAAAAATCCGGTCCGTGCTTTCTACGCCTTCACCTTGCTGTCCGCCGATCTTCCAAGACAACTCCCTTTTCACAGATCGTCCATCCCCTTTGAATGATCCTGCAAGTTTGTGAAGAATAATTTTAATTGTTAACATCTTTGTCACATTATCTACTCAAAGCTTATGAGAAAATTTCACAAAAGGCAAGGAAATCGGCCTGGGAAAGGCATAGCTTTATTCGATGGAAACGATATCAAAATGAGATTGTTTATTGAGTGTTAATCGCTTTCAAGACAAGAGAATAAAAAATGCCATCCGTGCCGATAAGAAGCTCCGATCGGACAAGCCCGCCGAACGCACGAAAATCCCGTTTACCCGAAAGTAAACAGGACCCGTCCTCTTTTCACCTGCGAGATGATTCAACGCGGCTCGACAATGAGCTTGATGGCGGTGCGATCTTCGCCGTCGATGACAATATCGGTAAAAGCCGGGATGCAAATCAGGTCCACTCCGCTCGGAGCAACAAAGCCCCGGGCAATGGCAACCGCCTTGATGGCCTGGTTGAGTGCACCGGCTCCTATTGCTTGCAGTTCAGCGGCCCCGCGCTCCCGGAGTACACCGGCGAGTGCACCGGCCACGGAGTTCGGGTTGGATTTAGCTGAAACTTTCAATACTTCCATGAAAGGTACCTCCTCAGGAATGATGAATGGCTTCCAATATCCATCCTATTCGCCGAAAAGACCATTCATGCCAGCCCGAACGCGCGCTAATTCCCCTATACAGACAAATCCGTCGATTCAAGACTATCCGCCGAAACCCCTTTAAGACAAAGAGTCCCCTCGCGGAGACTCCTTCGTAGCGGGCCATATGCCCTATTCGATGATGGTGCGGTCTTCGTCCATCCGGATCAATTGAATCGACTTGGCCAAGCGGGTATTCTCGTCCGTCTCGATCAGAACGCCGTTCAGCTGCCACTTGCCTTCATCCACGACGAACCGGGCCGGCATGCCGCTTAGGAATTTGTTCAAGACGGCTTCCTTCTCCATTCCGAGCACGCCGTTCAGCGGACCGGTCATGCCTACGTCGGTCACATAGGCCGTTCCGTCCGGAAGGACCCGCTCGTCATGACTCTGGACATGCGTATGCGTGCCGACGATGGCGGAGACCCGCCCGTCGAGATACCAGCCCATGGCGATCTTCTCCGAGGTGGCTTCGGCATGGAAATCGACCAGGATCGGAATCCGCCGGTTTTCCAGCCGCTCCAAAATCTCGTCGACCTTGCGGAACGGACAATCGCTGGGCGGCAGGAAGGTCCGCCCCTGCAAGCTGATGATCGCCATCTCCTTGCCGCCTGCCTTCAGCAGGGCCCAGCCTGCGCCGGGGTTATTGTCGGGAAAGTTGGCCGGCCGGATCAGCCTCGGCTCGTCCTCGATGAACTCATAGATCTCGCGCTGATCCCAGGTATGGTTGCCCATGGTAATCCCATGAATGCCCCATTCGAAGAAGCTGGTGACGATAGGCCGCGTTATGCCGCGGCCGTGTGCGGCGTTCTCGCCGTTGACGACAATAAAATCCGGACGATGCTTACCCTTCAGCCCGGGCAGCCGCTTGCGCAGGGCTTCCCGGCCCACCGAGCCGACTACATCGCCGATAAATAAAATTCTCACTCGCTCCTGCCCCTTCCTGTGCTTGTTCTGTCGCCGATTAGCTTTCCCTGAAAGGGAAAAAGTGGCCGAAGGTCGGCCACTTTTCTTGAGACTTGGCTTATTTGGCGTATTCCACGGCACGGGTTTCCCGAATGACGGTAACCTTGATATGTCCCGGATAATCGAGTTCGTTCTCGATTTTCTTCGTGATGTCCCGAGCCAAACGGAATGCTTCCGTATCGTCGATTTTCTCCGGCTGTACCATAACGCGAATCTCGCGGCCAGCTTGAATCGCATACGACTTCTCGACGCCTTCGAAGGATTCGGAGATGTCTTCCAGTCGTTCCAGCCGCTTGATGTACGTCTCCAGCGTTTCCCGGCGTGCTCCCGGGCGCGCTGCGGACAAAGCATCCGCCGCTCCCACGAGCATCGCGATGACCGATGTCGCTTCCGTGTCTCCATGGTGGGAGGCAATGCTGTTGATCACGACCGGATGCTCGCGGTACTTGCGGGCGATTTCCACGCCGATTTCCACATGCGAGCCTTCCACTTCATGGTCAAGCGCTTTGCCGATATCGTGCAGAAGACCGGAACGTTTCGCCAAAGTCACGTCTTCCCCGAGTTCTCCTGCCATAAGTCCTGCCAAGTAGGCAACTTCCATGGAGTGCTTGAGCACGTTCTGGCCGTAGCTGGTACGGAACCGGAGCCGGCCCAAAATCTTGATCAGATCCGGATGGAGTCCGTGCACGCCCACCTCGAAGGTAGCCTGCTCTCCGTACTCGCGAATCCGTTCGTCCACTTCTCTGCGGGACTTCTCGACCATTTCCTCGATGCGGGCAGGATGAATCCGGCCGTCGGCAACGAGCTTTTCGAGAGCATTCCGGGCAACTTCGCGGCGAATCGGATCGAAGCCGGACAGAATGACCGCCTCCGGCGTATCGTCGATGATCAGGTCAATCCCGGTCAATGTTTCCAGTGCCCGGATATTGCGCCCTTCCCGACCGATAATCCGGCCTTTCATTTCTTCATTGGGCAAGGTGACAACCGATACCGTGGTTTCCGCCACGTGATCGGCCGCGCAGCGCTGAATGGCGAGGGAGATGATCTCCCGTGCCTTCTTGTCTGCCTCTTCCTTGGCCTGAGTTTCAATCTCTTTAATCATCTGGGCCGTTTCGTGGCGGATTTCCTGTTCAACGTTCGTCAGAATGATGTTCTTGGCATCTTCCATCGTCAGTCCGGAAATCCGTTCCAGCTCGGCAACCTGACTCTTCAAGAGCTGATCGATTTGAGCTTGCGTTTCATCGATCCGCTTCTCTTTGTTGGCCATAAGTTCTTCTTTGCGTTCCAGAGATTCGTGTTTTTTATCCAGCGACTCCTCTTTTTGCAGCAAACGCCGCTCCTGACGGGCGGTTTCGTTCCGACGTTCGCGAATTTCTTTTTCGGCTTCGGTACGAAGTTTGTGAATTTCGTCCTTGGCTTCCAGCACCGTTTCCTTTTTCAAGGCGTCGGCGTCCTTTTTCGCCTGTTCGACAATCAATTCGGCCGCATGCTCGGCACTCGAAATTTTCGCTTCAGCAAGAGACTTCCGGATAAAATATCCAATCCCAGCGCCAATTAGGCCAACGAAGATGGCGATCAATGCCGCTGCCCATACGGGCATGGTCATCCTGTTTCACCTCCTCGCTACTCCCCTACAGACTAGCTTGGGATTTGTTTGGTTTTCAACCCATTCCATTTTCAGGCAATGCACAAATATCAGGGGTGTGTGCCGAATCGGCCGATTCGGCGCTTGCGATTCGCGGAATTAATGATAAAAGTAAAAATTGGCGATTTTACTTTGCGAATCTCCCTCTTGTTATAAAGAGTTATCAATATTTTAGCTTTTTGTTCAGATTCTTGTCAAGTTTCCCGACAGATGAAACGGAGGTTCCCCCCTAATATTCCCATTCCCATTCCTCTCCTGCGGGTTCGCTGGCAGTTACTTCCTTAACGACATCGGAGGTGAGGTGCGGCGGATAGCCTCGGCGAGCCAAAAAGGCGTAAAGCTTACGTTTCTTGTCAGCGGGATCTCCGCTCATCTGCTTCCAGCGCTTGACGGCAATGGCCAGGGCCTGCTCCTTCTCCTCGTCCGGGTCGATCTTGGAGATGGCGTCGGCCACCAGCTTCTTCTCGATGCCCTTCTGGCGGAGCTCCTGCTCCACCCATTTGCGTCCCTTCTTCTGCAAGGTGATTCGCTCCTTCGTCCACAGCTCGGCGAAGTCGCGGTCGTTCAGATAGCCCTGCTCGCCCAACTGGCGAAGGACCCCGGCAATCAGCTCCGGCTCATAGCCGCGGGTGACCAGCTTCTTGCGGACCTCCGCCTCGGATCGGGCCCGGACGCTGATGAAGCGGATCGCATCCAGATAAGCGCGATGCTTCTCGTCGGCCCGCAGGATTTCCTCCAACTGAAGCTTGTCTACCGTCTCGCCCTTCAGCAACCGGTATTGGATGAGAAGGTCTTCGTGAACGGACAGGGCGTACTCCCCGTCCAGATAGAGATTGTAGCGGCTGCGGTTCTTCTTCTGCTGCTCCACCTGGGTGATGACGGCCGCTGTCGGTTTCTCCTGCTCGTCCATGCTTGTTCCGTCTCCTTGCTCTGGCCATATATCCGTTGATAGGGTAAATGCCGCAACCGGTTCGCACCGGCGCGGCATCGAGGTTCAAGCGGTACGGATGGCGACGTCCCTAGAGGCCGGGACGCCTTCTCCGGTTTATTCGAAAGTCAACTCGTCCTGCTCTTCCTCTTCGTCGTCTTGGGCAGCCGGAACCGAGGTGGTCAGGTTGCTGTTCTCGCGAATCTTCTGTTCGATCGCATCGGCGATCTTCGGATTTTCCTTGAGGAACTGTTTCGCGTTCTCGCGGCCCTGGCCCAAGCGTTCGCCCTCATAGGAATACCAGGCGCCGCTCTTGTCGACGATGTCCATCTCGGTGCCCATATCGACGAGGGTGCCTACTCGGGAGATGCCTTCGCCGTACATCATGTCAACTTCCGCTTGCTTGAAGGGAGGAGCCACCTTGTTCTTGACGACCTTGATCCGCGTGCGGTTGCCGATCACGTCGTTGCCCTGCTTGAGGGATTCGATGCGACGAACGTCCAGGCGCACGCTGGAGTAAAATTTAAGGGCACGTCCGCCCGGCGTAACCTCCGGGTTGCCGAACATAACGCCGACCTTCTCGCGAAGCTGGTTGATGAAGATGGCGATTACCTTCGATTTGTTGATGGCGCCGGACAGCTTCCGCAGCGCCTGAGACATCAAGCGCGCCTGAAGGCCGACGTGGGAGTCGCCCATCTCGCCTTCGATTTCCGCTTTCGGCACAAGCGCCGCTACGGAGTCGATGACGATAATATCGACGGCGCCGCTGCGGACGAGAGCCTCCGCAATCTCCAGCGCCTGCTCGCCCGTGTCCGGCTGCGACAGCAGCAGCTCGTCGATATTGATGCCGAGCTTGCGGGCATAGAGCGGATCGAGCGCATGCTCGGCGTCGATGAAGGCGGCTTGTCCGCCTGTCTTCTGAACCTCAGCGATCGCATGCAGGGCGATGGTCGTCTTACCGGAGGATTCCGGTCCGTAGATTTCAATAATTCTGCCTCTCGGGAACCCGCCGGTTCCGAGCGCTATATCAAGTGCCAGGGAGCCGCTCGGAATGGTTTCCACTTGCATGTGCGTGGATTCCCCGAGCTTCATGATGGACCCCTTGCCGAACTGTTTCTCAATGTTGCGAAGTGCCATTTCCAACGCCGCGCGACGATCTGACAATCGACTCACATCCTTCTCGCTTTATAGGTTTATTTTACCCGATTCCGAAGCGTTTGCCAAGCATTTTTCGAACATATATTCGTATTTTTTTGAACGTCCGCCAAACGACAAGCACCGCGGCGAAGAATCGATTCTTCGCCGCGGTGCTTCCGCTGTCCGTCCTTGCCGTTATTATACCGTCCGTCCGCGAAGCCCGTCAAACGGATTTATAGGGGACGGAACCTCACGGTTCGCGCCTGCACAGACGGCATGTCGTTCCGATTACACTTGATTGGCTCATTGGATCTTAAGATCCGTTTATATCATCGTCCCTGGCCGCCGAGCCGTCTCCACAGATGGTAGAGAGCGGATTTGGCCGATTTAAGCTTGATCGTCTCGCGGTTGCCGTTCAAGCGGGCTTCGAAGACTTCCGTCGGGCCTCCCGCTTCCGCTACGCCGAAATACACCAGTCCGACCGGCTTGCCCTCCGAGGAGTCCGGTCCGGCCACGCCGGTAACGGAAACGGCATAATCCGTTCCCGTCCGCGAGAGCAAACCTTCCGCCATGGCGCGGGCCGTCTCCCGGCTGACCGCGCCAGGCGCCCCAGGCCCTTCCAGCAGCGTCACAGGCACACCAAGCAGCGCCGCCTTCAGCTCATTGGAGTAGGAGACCACTCCGCCCTTGAAGCTGCCGGAGCTGCCCGGGATGGCGGTAAGAAGGTCGGACAGCAGGCCGCCCGTGCAGCTTTCCGCCACCGACAGCGTACGGCTGCGCTCCTTGAGCAGCCGTAGGATGACCTCTTCGATGGACGCCTCCTCTTCGGCGTAGAGATATTCGCCGACTAGGCGGGCGATCTCGGCCTTCGTCGGCTCCATCTTGGCCCTCGCCTCCGCTTCGGAGGCCGCGCGGCTCGTCAGCCGGATCGTCACTTCCCCCTCCTTCGCATAGGGCGCGATAGTGGGATCGGTCTGGGCTTGAATCAAATCCAACAGCGCATGCTCCAGGTTCGATTCCCCGATGCCTGCGAATTTCAGCATGATGCTGAACAGCGGCTGCTCGCCGCTCATCCGCTCCCGGATCCAGGGAAGCGCATAGTTCTCGAACATGAGCTTCATTTCCTTGGGCGGCCCGGGAAGCAGCACGTAGTGCCTGCCTGCCTTCGAGACCGCCGTTCCGACGGCAAGCCCGGTATCGTTGGGAAGGGTCTCGCTGCCCTCAAGCGTCATCGCCTGCCGGGCGTTGCTCTCCACCATCACCGCATTCCGCTCGGCGAAAAGCCGGCGGATCCGCTCCATCGCATCTCGGTCTTCGATCAGCGGCAGACCCAGGCGCTCGGCCAGAACGTCCTTGGTCAGGTCATCCTGCGTAGGGCCGAGACCTCCGGTGCAGATAATGAGGTCGGCACGGTCTTCCGCAGCGGCCAACGCTTGCTTCAGCCGCTCCGGATTATCGCCCACCACCGTTTGATAATAGACATCCACCCCTTGGGCGGCACACTGCCGGGACAGGTATTGCCCGTTGCTGTTGACGATCTGGCCGAGCAAGAGCTCGGTTCCGACGGCGATCAATTCCGCTTTCATTTTACCGTACCCCTTTCGTTGGCGATTCCTTCGAGAAGCTCCAGCCGCTTCCGGGCGAACCGAAGGAAAGAAAAGCTCCCCTTCCGCGCTTCCCCCTTCGGCTGATGCCGAGCAAGCAGGAAGCCGCAGAAGAAGAGCGGCTGCATTAGGCGTGTTCAAGATTCAACAAATTCTTGTTCTTGACGAAATAGTCGATACCCGAGTAGATGGTGATCAAAACGGCAATCCACATGACGATCTGTGCGAACGGAAAATTCACGAGCGCAAACGGAAAATTATTGATCAACAGGGCGATGATCGCGGTGATCTGCGTGGCCGTTTTCCATTTGCCCCACTTGCTTGCAGCGAGCGCTTGGCCTTCCAGCGCGGCGATCTGCCGCAGCATGGTAACCGCCCATTCGCGGCTGATGATGACGATCGCCATCCAGGCCGGGCATTTGTCCAGGGCGACGAGGCAGATCAGGACGGCGGTCACCAAGAGCTTATCCGCCAGCGGATCGAGCAGCTTCCCGAGGTTGGTGACCAGCTTGTTCTTGCGGGCGATATACCCGTCCAGGCTGTCCGTACTGGCCGCCAGAATGAAGATCAGCGCGCCGATGATCTCATTGTACGTGATGGTGAAATGCGAATCCGGAATCTTGATCGTCGGAAAGTTGGTGTTGATCAGCAGGAAGATGACGATGATCGGCACGAGAAAAATCCGAGCCAGCGTAATCTTGTTGGGAAGGTTCAGGTTCATGCGATTTCCTCCCCGGATAGGTCAAACTCAAACGAATGTGTTATGCGCACTTTGGCGATCTCCCCGATGCTGGTCCGGCATCCCGCCACGAAGACTTCTCCGTCGATTTCCGGAGCGTCGAATTGGGAGCGGCCCACGTAAATGTCATTGCGGCCGTCATATTTCTCGATCAGGACATCGATGACTTGTCCGATCAGGCTTCCGTGCTTTTCCTTGGCGATTTCGCGCTGGATCTCCATCAGGCGGCTGGCTCGGTATTCTTTCACGTCCTCCGGTACCTGATGAGGCAGCCGGGATGCCGGCGTATCCTCTTCTTGGGAGTAGGTAAACACGCCGAGCCGGTCAAACTTGACGTCCTTGACGAAATCCACCAGCCGTTCAAATTCCTCCTCGGTCTCTCCGGGAAAGCCGACGATAAGGGAGGTGCGAAGGGATACGCCGGGAACGCGCTCGCGGATCTTGGCGATCAACTCGCGGCTGTCGCGCTGCCTGCCGGGACGGCGCATGCGCTTCAATATGGCATCCTCGCTGTGCTGCAGCGGAAGGTCGATATAGTTGCACACTTTGGGGTTCGTAGCGATCTCTTCGATCAGCTCATCGGTGAAGAATCCCGGATAAGCATAGTGCAGGCGAACCCAGCGGATGCCTTCCACCTCGCTGATCCGGCGGATGAGCTGCGGAAGCCGGTGCTCGCCGTACAGGTCCATGCCGTAATGCGTGGAATCCTGGGCGATCAAGCTGATTTCTTTGACCCCCTGCTCCGCAAGCCCTTGAACCTCTTCGACGACGGATTCCATCGAGCGGCTGCGGAAAGCTCCGCGCATGAGCGGAATGCTGCAGAACGTGCAGGCATTGTCGCAGCCTTCGGCGATCTTCACATACGCCGTATGCCTCGGGGTGGACAGCTTGCGCGGCAGCTTCTGTTCATAGTTGAAAATCGGATTGCCGACATAAGCCGGCTTCTGGCCTTCGAGCGCTTTGTCGATGATTTCGTTGATCTTATCAAAGTCGCCGGTGCCGACGATCCCGTCGATCTCCGGCATCTCCTTCAGGAGGTCTTCCTTGTACCGCTGCGTCAGGCAGCCGGATACGATGAGCGCTTTAAGCTCCGCGGTTTCCTTGAGATCGGCCAGCTCCAGAATGGTGTTCACCGATTCTTCTTTGGCCGCATCGATAAATCCGCAGGTGTTGACGATGATTACGGTCGCCTCTTCCGACTTGTCCGTCAGCGCGAAGCCGCGCTCATGAACGAGGCCGGACATAATCTCGGAATCGACGAGATTTTTCTCGCAGCCGAGCGTAACCACCTTGATCTTTTCAGTCATGGCGGAGCCTCCAATGATGTCCCTTAAACTATCGTTACAAGTATAATACATGCCCGAAAACGTGTCAAAACAAGCGGGGCCGCCGGTTTCTGTAGTAAACCGGCGGCCCCGCGCCCAAAGTTGCCCGCTTATCGGAAGTTCAAAAATTGCAGCTCGACGGGCAGATCGGCCTGCTTGAGCAGTTGGATGATCGCCTGCAGGTCGTCGCGGCTCTTGCCGGAAACCCGAATCTGATCGCCCTGGATCTGGCTCGTTACCTTGCGCTTCGAATCGCGGATCATGATGTTGATTTTCTTGGCGATCTCTTGATCGATTCCCTGACGGAGCTTGATCCGCTGCCGAACGAGACTGCCGGAAGCAGGCTCTACCTTGCCGTAGTCGAGGTTCTTCAGCGAGATGCCCCGCTTGGCCATTTTGGAGGTTAGAATGTCGAGCACGTTCTGCAGCTTGAACTCGTCGTCGGAGACGATAATCAGCTCTTCTTTCTCGAGCGTAATGCTGCTCTTGCTGCCCTTGAAATCGAACCGGGTCTCCAGCTCCCGATTCGCCTGGTTCAGCGCGTTATTCAGCTCCTGCATATCAATCTTCGATACCACGTCGAACGAATTGTCATTCGCCACCCGTCTCACTCCCTTGCTTGGTCGTAGCCCCGTCTCCCGAACCCTGCGGAGAGTTCGTGGCGCCCGCGGCTCCGGAGTCGGTGCTGAATTCGATCTGGAATTTCTTCGTGCTGGGGTTCGGCCCAACCGGCAGGTCCTGACCGTTGACGGTCACCTTGGCGGCGTTGGCCCGTCCCAGGCGGAGGAAGAGCCCCTTGGTCGATTCCCAGCTGCGCTTGTCGCCGCCCTTGAGCGAAGCCTGCTCCACCAATTCCTTCTTGCCGTCGTTAAGCGACTCCAGGCTGAACCAGCAGGCGTCTCCGATAATCTCGAGGTCGAGCTTCATGGAGGCCGGTCCGCTGATCTCATAATAATCGGTCGAGCCGACCGACTTGATCAGCTTCACGGCCGCCTCCGGCGTAGGCGTCGGGGTCGCAGTCGGCGTTGGAGTCGCAGTCGCCGTCTCGCTCGGCAGAACGGCGCTGATGCCGCTTGCGGTCGGCATGGGGGTCTTCTCGGTTATTTTGTTCTGATCCCGGTCCGACAGCGTCTTGCCCGGGTCGTTCGTGTCCCTGCTGATGAAATAGTAGAGCACTCCGATGATCAGGATGAAAAACGCCCACAGCAGGAGTCCGGTCACCCAGCTCCCCCATTTGATCGACACCTTGGGCTTGGAGCGGCTTCGGCGAAGCGGCTCCTGCACCGCATCCGGCATCGGCGAGGGGATCACGTTCTTATATAAACCCAGAACTTCGTTCGGATTCAGTCCGACCGCTTCGGCGTAGCTTTTGATGAACGCGCGGACATAAAAATTCCCGGGAAGCACCTTGAAGTTGCCTTCCTCGATCGCTTCCAGGTACCGTTTGCGGATCTTGGTCATCTCTTGAAGATCGTCGATCGAAATGCCCTTGTCGAGCCTCGCCTTCTTGAGCATCTGGCCAAGTTCGAACACGAAAGTCACCTCCCTTGGATTAGTCCTCTTCTAAAGTAGACGGCTTAAGCCGCCGAAAGGATTCAAAAGCCTTCGTATTGATCGGCAAACGCATCGTAGGAGATGACTTCGTCCACCGTATTGCGCAATTCGATGATATAGTCAAAATCGCTGTAATCATACTCGGATTCGCGGACGAAGATATCCGGATGCTCGATCACCTTGGTGGAAGGAGCCTTCATGATATCCTGCAAAAGGCTGAAATGCTTCTCGTTGGAGCGGATGGTCGAAACGATTCCGTCGATGATAAACACATTGCCCGGGTTCATCTCGTCATCGGACAGCTGGCTTCGAACCGTCTGGCGAAGCAGAGTTGAGGAGACGAAGGTCCAGCGCTTGTTGGCGCAGACGCTGCCGGCGATAATCGATTCGGTCTTGCCCACGCGGGGCATTCCGCGAAGCCCGATGACCTGATTGCCTTCCCGCTTGAAGATTTCCCCGAGGAAGTCCACGAGCAGGCCAAGCTCATCCCGGGTGAACCGGAAGGTCTTGCGGTCGTCGGAATCGCGTTCTATGTAGCGGCCATGACGAACGGCCAGGATATCCACCAGCTTGGTCGCCCGGAGGGCGTTGATGGTGATATTGTCCACCTTTTGCAGGAGCCGCCCGAGCAGCTCGATCTTCTCATCGTCGTTGGTTTGGAGCAGCATGCCCCGCGTACGGTCTTCCACCCCGTTGATGGTGATGATGTTGATTTCCAGCATCCCCATGAGCGAAGCGATGTCGCCCAAGAGGCCCGGACGGTTCTTATGAATTTTGTATTCCATGTACCACTGCTTCATTTCCACAAAAAAACACCCGTTCCTGAAGAGAAATGGTTTCGTTCATTATTCTACAGGATAAGACACCAAGCTTCAATAGCACGGGGCGGGAACTCTCGCTTTCCCCAGAAGCGGCGAAGACCTCCCGGTCTTGCCTGGGAGGTCTTGCGCCGTCGGGAACCACTTGCGAACCGGTGATCAGGCGTTCTTGGCCAGCTTGAACATGACGCAGGCGATGCTCTTGCGTTCCTGCTCGTCCGCTGCGTCCCACATCTGCTTCAAGAGCCGTTCTTCCTGATTTTCCGGATCGATTTTGTCCGACAGGTAATTGCCGATCTGCGTAGCGAGCGAGATGATCGTCTGGTCGTTCATGCCGACCCGTTCCGCTTCTTCCACGCGGTCGCCCAAAAAGCTCTTCCATTTGTCGAAGGATTTGAGTACCGTTGCCATCGATGGACAGCTCCTCTCGGTTAGGATGAAAGCAATCCTTAGGATTCCCCGGAGGGGCAGGCTTATGCGGGAATGAACCGGATACTCGGCGGGCTTCAGGTCACCCAGCCGCCGCTTGCGCTGACGATCTGGCCGGTGATGTACCCCGATTCGGGAAGCGACAGGTAATAAACCAGCGATGCGATCTCGTCCGGACGGGCAAACCGGCCGGCCGGAATCTCCTGCTCGATCGCCTGCTTTTCCGCATCGCTGAAGCCCTTCATCATTTCGGTATCCACCGGACCGGGCGCAACGGCATTCACGGTAACGCCGGAGGGAGCCAGCTCCTTGGCCAGCGCCTTGGTGAACGCGTTCAGTCCGCCCTTGGCGGCGGAATAGGCGACCTCGCAGGAGGCTCCGGTGAGGCCCCAGATGGAGGACACGTTGATGATCCGCCCATACTTCTGGCGGACCATCTCCTCCATGAACAACTGGGTGGTCAGGAACGAGCCCCTCAGGTTGATGTCCAGCACGCGGTCCCACTCGTCGTCCGTCAAGTCCGCCAGGAGGCCGTAATGGGAAACTCCGGCGTTGTTGACCAGAATATCCGGCGGCGCAAACCCGTGCGAGGCGATTTTGTCCTTCATTTGCCGGAGCTGGTCGCGGGACCGGATATCGCAGGATACCGTCAGAACCCGCGAACCCAGCTCCATGCAGCGGCGAGCCACTTCGTTGGCCGCTTCGTGCGATTGCAAATAATGAAGGATCAGGTTCAACCGGGCGGTGGCGAACCGCTCGGCGATCGCGGCGCCGATGCCGCGGCTTGCTCCCGTGATCAACACGGTCTGCTCGGGAAAAGCTTTGCTCATGCTTCCTCGCTTCTGACCGTGCAGACGGCAAGGCGACCCCAGTCGAAGTGCTCGCGCAGCAGGTCGTTGATCTCCGCAAGCGTCAGCGAATCGTAGAGCGGGAGCAGCTCGAACAAATTGCCGCCGCTGAAGCGGAACCGGGTGAATTCGTTCGCAATCGCCTCCGGCGAATTGAGCATCCGCAGATACGAGCCAATCCGCTTGCGGCGGGTGCGTTCGAAATCGGCCGCTTGAATGCCGGCCGCGATAAGCGGTTCGACCAATTCGCGGAAGCGGGCGAGCAGCCGGTCCGGATCGGGCGTATCGCCGCCGATGACGGAGAAGGCATAGTCCGGGGCGATGTTGTATTCATGCCCGAAGGAATCGGAGATGAGCCGCTCGTCGTAGAGCGTCTGATATACCGGCGTGCTCGGGCCGATGAGGGCGTCCAGCATCACCTTCGCCGCCAGCTCGCGGCGAACGAGCCGCTCTCCCTTCGGAACGCCGGCCGGTTCCTTGAAGCCGAAGTACATCTTCGGCAGCGAGACCGGCAAATACACGACGACGTTCTTCTCGCCGACTTCGGCGGGCTCTTCGGGTTGAAAGCGTTCGATCTCCCCTTGGGGGCCGAACGTTTTGGCGGCCTGGTTGTCGCGCACGAGCTGAAGCACCTTCTCGGGATCGACTCCGCCGACCACGAACAGGATCATGTTGCTCGGGTGATAGAAGGTGTGATAGCACTCGTACAGGGTTTCCTTGTCGATCCGGGATATGGATTCGACCGTTCCGGCAATGTCGATCCGAATGGGGTGATCGCGGTACATGGCGGCGATCAAGCCGAAATACGAGCGCCAATCCGGATTATCCTCGTACATTTTGATTTCCTGGCCGATGATCCCTTTTTCCTTTTCCACGTTCTGATCAGTGAAATACGGATGTTGGACGAAATCGACCAGGGTGAGCAGGTTCTCGTAGACGTGATCCGTGGCCGAGAACAGATAAGTCGTCCGTTCAAAGCCCGTAAAGGCGTTGGCGGAAGCCCCGTGGGAGGCGAAGGTGGCAAAAATATCGCCTTCGGGCTCTTCGAACATCTTGTGCTCGAGGAAATGGGCAATCCCGTCCGGCACTCGCATCTTTCGGCCGTCGTTCGTCCGAAACTGGTTGTCGATGGAGCCGAAGTCGGTTGTAAAGGTGGCAAAGGTCTTGCTGAAGCCGGGTTTGGGCAGCACATAAACCGTGAGTCCGTTCGGAAGCTCTTCCTTGTACAGCTTCTCCTGCAAGCGTTCAATCTCGATGACGTCCATCGGTTTATTCCCCCTCCCGGTTGCTCAGGAAATAAATGGTGTCCAGCTCCACGGTCTGCGCCACTTCCTGAATGGCCTCCGGCGTGCAGGTCCGGATATCCTCGGCGATCTGATCCACCGTCCGTTCTTTGCCCGACAGCACGGTATTGAAATCAAACGCGATCATTTCAAAAGCCGAGTCACCGATCTCTTGCAGGTGGTTGAGAATCATCGCTCTCGTCTGGTTCAGCTCGGTCTCGCTGTACTTGCCGGCCTTCATATCGTCAAGCTGCTGGCGAATGATCCGTACTGCCTTCTCGTAATTGCCGACTTCGATGCCCGACTGGATCGTGACGATCCCCTTATGTCCGTCGTAGCGGGATGCCGCGTAATAGGCGAGGCTCTCCTTTTCCCGGACATTGAGAAACAGCTTCGAGTGCGGATAGGCCCCAAGAATTCCGTTGTACATTAAGGCGGCGGTATAGCGGTCGTCCCCGTAGGAGATCCCGCTGCGCAAGCCCATGTTCAGCTTTCCTTGATTCACATCCAGCTTTTCGACGACCGTTCGGACCTGGTCCACCTGGGCCGGAGCAAAAGAGCTGTGGTAGGCGGGGGATGCGGTTCCATCCGGAAAATCAAAGGCTTCCTCCACCAGCGCCTTCGCTTCCTCGACGGTCGTGTTGCCGACGATATACAAATCGATCGGCGCACTCTTCAGCGTGTTCCGGTAATGAGCATAGAGTGACTCCGGGGTGATCGCGGGAATCGCGTCGAGGGTACCCAGCGGATGCAGCCGATACGGTTCGTTGCGGAACATTTCCGCCATGCATCGCTCGGCCGCATAGCGGGCTTTGTCGTTGATGATGGACTCCAGCTTCTTGCGCACCGTTTCCTTCTCGTCCTCTACGTATTTGGCCACGAAATGGCCGTCCTCGAGGGCGGGCTTGGTCACCGCTTCGCCGAGAAACTGCAAGCCTTGGCGCAGCAGCGATTCCTTCTCGCTTACATAATGGTCGTCGACGATATCGAGCTGGAATTGAACGAGCTGGTAATCTCCCCGTTTGTAAATGTCGAAGCCGAAGCCGGCTCCGTACAGATCCGCCTGTTTCTCCCGAAACAGCTGGGTGGTCGGATAGGACTGGGTTCCCCTTCGCAGAACGAACGGAGCCACCGCGTTCGGGGTAACATCCTCCTCGCTCAGAGGGCTTCCCATATACAGCGCCACGGCGAACGTCTTGAAACGATCGGTCGGCAGCACATGCAGCCGGACGTTCCCGACTGTGGTTCGGCGAAATCCAGGTTCCGTCAAATCCAAGCACTCTCCTTGTATAGATACTGGTCTATCCATTATATTCCTTGCGCAAGAAAAGAAGCAACCGAGCGGCCGCTTCTTTCCTCGCCTCCTTCCGGACTGAAGCCGGACGGGACGGCGTGCGTCATTTGCAGAAGATATGCTTGCCGATCTTCATGACCTGCGGACGGCTCCAGATCCACTTGGACGTGGCCGTCTCCGGGTTGAAGTAATACGTGCAGCCGTTGGTCGGATCGACCCCGTTGACCGCATCTTGAACGGCCCGTTTCGAGGTTTCGTTCGGCGTTAGCCAGATTTGGCCGTCGGCAACGGCTGTGAACGCCCCCGGCTGAAAAATGACTCCGGATACGCTGTTCGGAAAGTTCGCATCCCCGACCCGGTTAAGGATAACGGCCGCTACGGCGACCTGGCCTCGGTAAGGTTCGCCTCGGGATTCCCCGTAGACGGCGTTCGCCATGATCTTGAGGTCATTCTCGCTGATGCCCGGGTGCGAGCTCGCCGTGGAGTCGGTGTTTTCCGGAGCGGAGGAGGTTTCCTCTTTGTAAGCGCCGGTCGGCTTCCAGTTCTTGGTCGCTTCCCACAGCTTCAGCTTGGTCTTGCCGCCGACAATCCCGTCGACCTGAAGGCCAAATTCGCTCTGGAACCATTTGACCGACTTCAAGGTTCGCCAGCCGTAGATTCCGTCAAGCTTACCGGTGTAGAAGCCGAGGTAGCCAAGCCTTCCCTGCAGCTCATACACATCCGAGCCCGTCGCTCCATATCGGACGATCTGCTTGCTGAAGACTTCCTGTGCCGGCTGCATCGCCTGTCCCCCGGGGTGTTTGAGCTGAACGACGGCGAGCAAGACCAAAATCAGCGCCATGGAGAGGATGAGGTACCGGTATTTCTTCATGGTCATCGCATTCCCTTCCTTCCTGTTCGTGGTTCCTCTGTCTGCCTTAGTATTCAACCTCCGGGAATTTCTATTCCGCCGTCCTCTCCCCGCCCCATGCGAAAAAAGCCCTGCCGCATCGGCAGGGCTTTACGGGAACGCCGCCTCTTAAGAAGTGGCGCGCGCCTGTTGATTCTGTTGGAACTGTTCGATGGAGACCAGCACCTCGCGGGGCTTGCTGCCCTCGTAGGGGCCGACGACTCCCTTTGCCTCCATGGCATCGATCAGCCGGGCCGCGCGCGTGTATCCTACGCGCATGCGCCGCTGCAGGAGAGAGACGGAGGCCTGCTTGGCTTCGACGACGATCTGAACGGCTTGATCGTACAGCTCGTCGGCGAACACGTCTTCCTGTTCCGGAGTCTCGTCGAGCTGCGGAACAAGGTCTTCCTGGTATTGGGCTTTCTCCTGATGGCTGACGAAGGTGACGACGGCCTCCACCTCCTGGTCGGACAAGAATGCGCCTTGGACGCGAACCGGCTTGGAGGCCCCGACGGGCAGATAGAGCATATCGCCGCGGCCGAGCAGCTTCTCGGCTCCGGCCATGTCGAGGATGGTCCGCGAGTCGACTTGGGAAGAGACGCCGAAGGCGACGCGGGACGGAATGTTCGCCTTGATGACCCCGGTGATGACATCCACCGACGGCCGCTGGGTGGCGATAATCAGATGAATGCCGGCGGCGCGGGCCATCTGGGCCAGGCGGCAGATGGCATCCTCCACGTCTCCCGCCGCTACCATCATCAGATCGGCAAGCTCGTCGACGATGACGACGATGAGCGGCAGCGGCGCTTCCGGAGTCGGGTTGTTCGGATCGGTGACATGCGTGTTATAGCCTTCGATGTTGCGGGTCCCCGTCTTGGAGAACAGCTCGTAGCGCTTCTCCATCTCCACCACGATCTTCTTCAGGGCCAGCGAAGCCCGGCGAGGGTCGGTGACCACCGGAGCCAGCAGATGGGGAATGCCGTTGTAGACGTTCAGCTCGACCATCTTCGGGTCGACCATCAGGAACTTCACTTCATCCGGCTTCGCTTTGTACAGGATGCTGGTGATGATGCCGTTGATGCAGACGGATTTGCCCGAGCCGGTCGCCCCGGCGACCAGAAGGTGAGGCATCTTCGCCAGGTTCCCCACGATCGGTTGGCCGGATATATCCCGGCCGAGCACGACCGTCAGCTTGGCGGCGGCATCCTGGAAGAGCGGCGTCTCCATCACTTCTCGCAGGGTGACGATGGATACCTCGGAATTCGGCACCTCGATGCCGATGGCGGATTTGCCGGGAATGGGCGCTTCCATGCGGATGTCCTTCGCGGCGAGCGCCAGGGCGATGTCGTCGGTCAAGCTGACGATCCGGCTGACCTTGACCCCGACGTCCGGCTGCACTTCATACCGGGTAACCGCCGGACCGCGAACGACCTCCAATACCTTGGCCCGGACGCCGAAGCTCTCCAGCGTGGCTTCGAGCTTGCGGGCATTCGCCTTGTAATCGCTGAGCTCCGTGCCCTTTCCGGCGTTCGCCGGCCGGCTCAACAGGTTCATACCGGGCATCTGATAAGGCTTGGCGGGCGGCATCTGCTGCAGGTTGAGCATGACCTCGCCCGCGTCTTCGCCGGCGGATAATCCCTCCGGCTCCGCTTTTGCGGCTCCGCCGGGAGGTGCCGAAACCGCCGGCGGCGGAAACTCGTCCGGCTCCGAGGAGGCTTGCACATGGTCGAGAAAATCGCGGACCAGCGGCGTTTCCTCCGGAAAACCGCCGCTGTCCTCCTCCGGCGAATAGCCGGAGAGTTCCGGTTCACCCTCCCGGAGCGGCGTGATGTCCACCACCGTGCGCGCCTTTTGGCCCTTCTGCTTCAGCACCGGCAGCGGTACGGCTCCGGCGTTCTCCTCGTCGTCTTCTTCGTCAAACGGCGCGTCGTTTACCGATCCGCGCAGGTAAGCGGGCTTTCGGGTACCGCCCGTCTTCGGCTTCTTGCCGCCGCGCTTGGCGGGAAAGGCCAGCTTGCGGCCGATGCCGCGGCCCACCGCCCGGAAGAAGGCGCGGATGCGGCGTCCCACTTCGACGAAGGAGATGCCGGTCACCAGCATCACCGCCACCGCGAATAAGGCGACGGCGACGATGACCGTGCCTTCATAGCTGAACAGGTAATCGAGCGACGCATACAGCGCAGCCCCGATTACCCCTCCGCCCACCTGCCGGAACAGGATATCGTTCTCGGACGGATAGGAGCGGATGCCCTCGGTCAACGTATGCCACGTTTCGTTCCAGATGAACGAGGGCGTCACATCGCCCGGCGCGGGAACCAGCCTGCGGATCATCGCCATTTCCATGAGCAGGACAAAACCGGCCAAGAACAGCAAGAGGCCGGTCTTCTTCGGCGTCCATTTTCGCGGCCAGGCGCGGTTGATCATGACGTAAAAGGCGATATACATCACCGCCAGCGGAATAACCCAGTCCAAAACCCCAACCAAGAAGCGGGTGAGGATCGTCAGCGAACGGCCGACCGATCCCGCCCGAAACAGGGCGATCAGGGAAAATATCAGCATGCCGATTCCGTACAATTCATATTTCAGGACGGATTTGGCCCGGTTCTTGGCTCGTTTGCGCTTGCGTTGTGTCGCTGCCAATATTTTCACCTCCGACAGCCATTATAGCATATCGGACGGAGATTCAGATAGCTCGTCTCCCGCTTCCCCAGGGCTTATTCGCGTGCGTTCGTCGGACCGAAATGGATGATGGACCCGGGCGCGTAGAGGGGGTTCAAGTAATCGGACAGATTGCCGCTGTACAGCCGGATAATCTTGGCGCGGGCGGAGCCGAGGAACTCCACCTGCATGCCGATGCCGTCGATGACCACATCCTGGTAAGCGTACGAGGCCTCCTCCCATCCGGCCAGCACCAGCTCATGCGGAAGGATGGTATGCAGGGTCATTGCAGCGGCACCTCCGCCTGCTCCCTGGAATTGCGCCGCTCCCCGATGCGGCGGTTTAGTTCAGCGATCGCTTCTCCGATGCCGCCGACCTGGTTGATCAGCCCAAATCGGACGGCGTCGGGTCCGCCTACGGTCGCTCCGATATCCCGGGGGACCTCGCCGGTCTTAAACAGCAGCTCCTTGAGCTTCTCCTCGGAGATGCGGGAGTGGCCGACGATAAACCGGTTCACCCGGTCCTGCATCTTATCCAGATACTCGAACGTCTGCGGGACGCTGATGACGAGGCCGGTCATGCGGATCGGATGGATCGTCATCGTGGCAGACTCGGCGATGATCGAATAATCGGCCGATACGGCGATCGGTACGCCGATGCTGTGCCCGCCGCCGAGGACCAGCGTGACGGTGGGCTTGGACAGGCTGGCGATCATCTCCGCGATGGCAAGCCCCGCTTCGACGTCACCCCCGACCGTGTTCAGCACGATCAGGATACCTTCGATTCGGGGATTCTGTTCGGCCGCCACGAGCTGCGGGATGAGGTGCTCGTACTTGGTCGTTTTGTTTTGCGGAGGCAGGATCATATGCCCCTCCACCTGGCCGATCACGGACATGCAAAAGATGTTGCTCTCCACGGTGGGGACATTGATCTGGCCGAGCTGCTGAATGTTTTCCAGCGTCGGGCTGCGCCGGGGATCTTCCGGCTGTTCGGGAGGCGTTTGTTCGCTGCGAAATTCCACGGGATTCCCTCCTTGGGCAAAATGGCAATGTCTCTAGTATGCCCGGAGTTTTCCGTTCCGGCGTGAACCTCAAAAAAACTCCCCGGACGAGGGTCCGAGGAGTTAAGTCATACGGTAACGGTCAAGTGACTGACTGATGGGGTTCGGCTTCAGACTTCCATGATGATGGGAAGAATCATCGGCCTTCTGCGGGTTTGTTCATATAAAAAGCGTCCCAGGGCTTCTTTCACATGAGTTTTGAGGGAAGCCCATTCATTCACGTTCTCGCTCATCAATTTGTTCAGGGTGCTGGTGACGATCCGGCTGGATTCCTCCAGCAGCCCTTCCGACTCCCGCACGTACACAAAGCCGCGCGAGATGATGTCGGGTCCGGAGAGAATCGTTCCCTCCTGCTTGCTCAGGGTAACTACGACGACCAGGATGCCGTCCTGCGACAGGAGCTTCCGGTCGCGCAGCACGATATTCCCTACGTCGCCGATGCCCAGGCCGTCGATAAGGATGTTGCCGGCCTGCACTTTCCCGCTCTTGCGGGCAACGCCGTTCTGAATCTCCAGAATGTCGCCGTTGTCGGTCAGGAAGATATCCTCCGGAGCTATGCCGACGGATTCTCCCAGCTTCCCGTGCTGGCGAAGCATCCGGTATTCGCCGTGAATCGGCATGAAGTAACGGGGGCGCATCAGGTTAAGCATCAGCTTGAGCTCTTCCTGGCTGCCGTGGCCCGATACGTGGACGCCGGATACCGAACCGGGGCCATAGATGACATGAGCGCCCAGACGGAACAGCTCATCCACCGTCCGTCCGACGTACTTCTCGTTGCCGGGAATGGGCGTCGCCGAGATGACGACCGTGTCGCCCGGAAGGATTTCCACCTTGCGGTGCGTGTTGCGCGCCATCCGGGTGAGCGCCGACATCGGCTCCCCTTGGCTGCCGGTCGAAAGGATGACAACCCGGTCGGCGGCCATCTTGTTGATTTCCTCCGGCTCGATCAGCATGCCTTCCGGAATCCGCAGGTAGCCGAGCTCGGAAGCGATGCTCACGACGTTCACCATGCTGCGGCCGACTACCGTCACCTTGCGGCGGTTGATTTCGGCTGCGTCGATGACTTGTTGGATGCGATGGACGTTCGAAGCGAAGGTCGCTACGACGACGCGCTGCTTCGCCCGGCGGAAGACATCGACCAGCTCAGCGCCGACGCTCTTCTCCGAGCCCGTATAGCCGGGACGCTCCGCATTGGTGCTATCCGACAGCAACAGCAGGACGCCTTTCTTGCCGATTTCCGCCATGCGGTGCAAGTCGGCATACTGGCCGTTGACCGGAGTCTGGTCGAATTTGAAGTCCCCGGTATGAACCACGACGCCTTCCGGAGTTTCCACGACGATCCCGACCGAATCGGGAATGCTGTGGTTGGTCCGGAAGAAGCTGGCCTTCAAAGCGCCGAGGGTCAACTCGGAGCTCGGATCGATCAGAATGCGTTTCGTTTCTCCAAGGAGACCGGCTTCCTTCAGCTTTCCTTCCACCAGTCCCAGCGTCAGCTTGGTTCCGTAGACCGGAACATTCAACTGACGGAGCACGTAAGGAAGGCCGCCGATATGGTCTTCGTGTCCGTGGGTGAGCAGGATGCCGCGAACCTTGTCTTTATTCTCAATGAGATAAGAGATGTCCGGAATGACAATGTCTACCCCGAGCATGTCTTCTTCCGGAAATTTCAATCCCGAATCGACCACGACAATGTCGTTGCCGTATTGGATGCAATACATATTTTTACCGATCTCGCCCACGCCGCCCAGGGCAAAGACCTGAAGCTTGTCTGCGTTCTTTTTTGCCAAAACAGTTCCTCCTTCTTGAATTGGACGACGATTTTATATGCCAAACCGAATATGAACCCGCACCAGTCACTTGGTACCATTATACAGGATGGCAATCGGCAATTACAAGCGGGGCCCCGTTTCCCTTCTCCGGGAGTCCGTTTGGGCCTCGCTCTTGTCCCGTCATTTCGTCCATTTCCGTCGATGGGGTTAGTGTTGCCCGCGCCTGCCTTCCGCATGCCGCTGCCGGCAGTCCTACAAAAAAACCGGCGCCACGGGGCGCCGGCTGATAGTCATATTCTGGAAGGTCAGACGATTGCCCGTTCGGGGAACAGCCCGCGGATAAACCGGGCCTCCTCCTCCGTGCAAGGGACGAGCGGCAGCCGGACTCCGCCGACTTCGAAGCCGTGAAGCTGCAGGGCGCTCTTGACCGGAGCCGGACTGGCGACGCGGTGCGGGCAGAAGAACAAGCCTTTGAACACGGGATATAGCTCCCGGTGCAGAGCCGCAGCCCGGACGATATCCCCGGACAAGTAAGTATCGATCAGTTCCTTCATCCGGGCGCCGATGACATGGCTGGCGACGCTGACCACGCCGTGCGCACCGACCGACAAGTAGGGCAGCGTCAGAGCGTCTTCCCCGCAATACACCTTGAAGCCCGGCTTTGCCGCGAGCAGCAGCTGGGTGATGTGGTTCAGGTCTTCATGCGCTTCCTTGGTGGCGACGACGTTCGGCAGCTCCATGAGGCGCTCGACGGTGGAGAGCTCGACGTTGACCCCGCAGCGGCCCGGTATGTTGTAGAGCATGACCGGCAGGTCGGACGCCTCGGCTGCCGCTTTGAAGTGCGAATAAATTCCTTCCTGGCTGGGACGGATGTAATAAGGCGCAACCAACAGGATGCCGTCCGCTCCGGCCTTCTTCGCTTTGCGGGTCATTTCGATGCTGTGAGCGGTATCGTTGCTCCCCGTTCCGGCAATGACTTTGCAGCGTCCGGCGGCCAGCCGTACCGTCTCGCGGAACAGGCTTTCCTTCTCGTCATCGGTAAGCGTGCCCGATTCTCCGGTCGTGCCGCTGACGATCAGCGCTTCGCTTTTCTGTTCTACAATCAGGTACTCGACGAGCCGTTCCAACTGCTCCCAGTCGATCCGCAGCTCTTGATCAAAGGGAGTAACCATAGCGGTTATCAATCTTCCGAAATCCAAAGCAGCTCCTCCGTTCCTGTCTATATAGACTGAACTTGCCATTTTACGCCTGCACAGATGGAAGATCATTCCGATCGCTGTTGATCCCAGATTTTCGGAATGAACTTTTTAGGAGAAATCCGGTATCAAAGGCGAACGCTTCGCTTCTTCACGACCTTCCTCTTCTCCGGCTTTCGTTTGTTCCGTCTATATGGCTTGTTCGTATCAGGCCCCAAAAGCCGGGGGAAGTTCCCCCGGTAGTAAGCGGTTCATGCGTTTAATAGAAATTTGGCATGCAGCGCCTGCACAGCCCGGATCATCTCATCGCCGTGGACGAGCACCCAGATGGTGATGTTTGAATCGGCCGACTGTAGAATGGCAACGTCCTGCTCGGTTAAAGCTTCCACGATCCGCGCCATGATGCCGGGTACGCCGCTGATGCCGCCGCCGATGACGGAGACCTTGGCGCAGCCGGTCAGGATCTTCGGTTCGTAACCCATTGCCCTTATGGTATCGGCAGCCCGCTCCGCAACGGCATCCGAGACCGTGAAGACCAATCCGGACGGATAGACGTTGATGAAGTCTACGCTGATTCCCTCTTGAGCCATTGCTTTAAAAACCCGGAGTTGAAGGTCGTATTGCCCTTCCTCCTGAACGATTTGGATCTGGCAGACGTTCGCCACATGGGCGATCGCCGTAACCGTCCGGTCGCCCACTCGTCCCCCGAGCTCCCGGGCCTCCGGCAGGCCGGTGACGAGCGTGCCCTCCGATTCCGAGAAGGTCGAGCGTACGCGAACCGGCATGTTCGCCTGCATGGCGATTTCGACGGCGCGGGGATGAATGACCTTTGCTCCATTATAGGCCATGTTGCAAATTTCCGTGAAGGAAATTTGCGGCAGCTGCCGCGCGTCGTGGACAATCTTGGGATCGGCGGTCAGAATGCCGTCCACGTCCGTGAAAATATCGACAATCTCGGCATGGAGAGCGACTCCGAGGGCGGTCGCGGTCGTATCGCTTCCTCCCCGGCCGAGGGTAGTGATGTCATCGGCCGCGGTCCTGCCTTGAAACCCTGTGACGATGACGACTTGGTCATCCTCCAGCATTTCGACCACCCGGGTCGGGCTGATCGACAGGATCTGGGCATTGCCGAAGTGATCGTTGGTCAGGATTCCCGCTTGTCCCCCGTTCAGCACGGAGGCTGTGATGCCTTCGGCGTGAAGCAAGCTGCAAAGCGTGACCGCCGAGATCATTTCCCCGCAATAGAGCAGCATATCCTTCTCGCGCTCCGGCAGCTTGCCTCCCGAGCCGGAGACCAGCTCCAACAGCGTGTCCGTCGCGTAGGGATCTCCCCTGCGACCCATGGCGGAGACGACCACCACAAGCTTGTATTGATCCTGAAGCGCCTTTCGGATATGCCGAATCACATGTGTTCTTGCTTCCGCGTTCGATACGGATGTGCCACCGAACTTCTGCACGAGAATCCGCACGGTTCTCCCTCTTTTCCTACCCATCGGTTCTTGGATGATGGCATCTTGCTAGCAACGGTGCGTGGTTAAAAACAGATACGCCGGGCCCCCGGGTGCACCGGAAGCCAGGCGGAAAAAGCCGTTCTGCCTATTCGTTCCGGCGATTAACCGAACCGCTCGACGAGGAGCGGCTGCAGCTGCCTGCCGGCCAATGCGGCTTCGCAGGTTTCGGGGATCAGCTCCATCTTCGCCACGAGCGAATTCGGCTTTGCGAAGGGAGCATCCTGGCCGAACGGCACGAAGTAAATCGATTTGGCTGCCAAAAGCTTAGCGATATTGGCGGCGTTCAAACCGAGGCCGTCGTTCGTGGAGAGCGCGATCACGACCGGACGATGATTCCGCATCTGGGCCTTGGCCGCCATCAGAACCGCATTGTCCGTCATCGCGTTCGCAAGCTTGCTGGTGGTGTTCCCGGTGCAAGGCGCGATGACGAGAACGTCAAACCGCTTGGATGGACCGAGCGGTTCCGCCTCCACAATTGTAGAAATGATATCATTTCCGGTACGTTCTTTCAACTCTTTTTGCCAGAACCCGCTCGTTCCAAAGCGGGTGTCCGTGGACAGGAGCGAAGGCGTCGCAAGCGGCACCACATCCGCTCCGGCGGCCACCAGCCGGTCGATCTGCGGCACCACTTCGGAGAACGTGCAATGGGAAGCGGACAAGGCAAAGCCGACAGTGATTCCGGCAAAATTCATGTTGGGCTCCTCCCGTTGTCTAAGGTCTGGGACAGCAGCTGGCTGAGGGTTTCTCCGATGATCTTTCCCGCCGTCTTTGGCGCCACAATGCCGGGAAGGCCCGGAGCAAGCATGGCTTTGATCCCCCGCTTCTCGGCATAGCGGAAATCCGTTCCGCCCGGCTTACTGGCCAGATCCAGCACGAACGCATGAGCCGGAAGCTTGGCGATCACCTTCGCCGTGAGGACGAGGGACGGAACGGTGTTGAAGACGAGGTCGGCGCTCATCGCTTCCTCGGCGAGGCTGTCGGGATAGAATGCATGAAAGCCCATCTCGCTGGCGCGGGCGAAATGCTCGGGCTTGCGGACCATCACGGCTACACGGGCGCCCAATCCCTGAAGCACACGGGCCATCGTGAAGCCGGTGCGTCCAAAACCGAGAACCAAACTGCGGGAGCCGTGAATGGTGAAATCGGTGTTCTGCACTGCAATCATGACCGCCCCTTCGGCCGTGGGGATCGAATTCAGAATCGCCACGTCGTCGCGGTCGAACAATTCGGTGAGCGCGAGCGAATGTCTTTTGCACAAATCGCGCAAATAAGGTTTTGCCATTCCTGTGAAAATCTGCACATCGGCAGAAAGAGAAGCCGCGAGTTCCTCGGTGAATACCAGGGAGGAGGCCGAGAAAACCGATTCAATCCGGCCGGCGTCGTCTGTGCCCACAGCCGGAAGCAGGATGGCGTCGGATGCCGCGACGGCTGCGGGAGTCAGCTCGGCCTTGCGCACCCCGCTGAGCCGGCACTCCCAATTGTCAAATCCGATCATTTGCACAGTCGCATCCAGTTCGCTCAGCCGCCGGATCACTTCCAGCTGTCTCGCATCCCCGCCGATGATGGTTACCCGGATTCCGGTAAGCATGTGGTCACACCCTTCTGGCCGTTGTCGATACGCTATCCTATGCCCCTCTGTGCGGATGGGTGATTCGCATACCCCACTTGGGTAGATGCCTGGTCGCACGACGACTTAAACGCAAAAAAACCGCCTGTGCCGAACGGACGGCAGCAAGCGGTTGAAATGGGCGTTGCGGGATTGCAGGGAGGCTCAAGGGCGTTCGGGCAGCGTTTTGACGTAATCGTCGCAGAGCTGGATGAGCTTGAGCGCCCGTTCGTATTGGTCCTTGGTTGTTTCATTCGGACCCCCCTGCGGCTCCTCCCCTTCCGGAAGCGGGTAGGTCTCCCCGTCCTCGTAGCCTTTTCCCGGAACGAAGATCGCTTTATTGGTGATAAACGATCCCGAGGGCAGATAATAGCGCTCCGGCAGCAGGTCGTTGCGGTTGTTGAGAATATCCTGGCCGAAGATTACCCGGTTCGCAAGCGACAGGTCCATCAGATTGGCGATGGTCGGGAGGATGTCGATCTGGCCGCCTACATGGCTGTAGGTATGGGCCGCCAGCTTGCCCGGCACCGAGACGATCAGCGGAATGTTCAGCATGTCCTGGTAATTGTATTCGCGGCCGAGGAACTCCTTCAAGAGCCCCTTCTCGTGGTCGGTCAAGGAGTACACCGGCATTCCCATATGGTCGCCGTAGATGACGATCAGGCTGTTGTCCCAAACCCCGTTGGCCTTCAGCTCGTCCACAAACTCCCCAAGGGCATGGTCGGCGTAATTCTCGGCGGTGATGTAATCGTTGACGAACGTATTCTGGTAGTTGTCCGGCAGCTTGATCAGCCGGCGATTTTCCGGCAGGTCAAACGGATGGTGGCTGGACATCGAGATCACGTTGGCGTAGAACTTGGTGCCTTCCTTTTGCAGCCGTCCCATTTCCTCCGCCGTCTTGCGGTAGAGCACCGGATCGGAGGCGCCGAAGAAGAGAAAGTCCTCGTCCTTGAAAAAGGTCTTGTCGTAATGGTGATCGAATCCGAGCGCATCGTACAGCTCCTTGCGGTTCCAGAACTGCACGTCGTTCGTATGGAACGTGACGGCGCGGTACCCGATGTCCTTGAACATCTTGGGCAGGCTCGGCAGGTCTTTGTCCGTATAGGTCTGCGAGGCGGCTCCATTCGGCGGAACAAACAGCGAGGTATTGGTCAGGAATTCCGCATCCGAGGTATTGCCCTGTCCCGCTTGCTGAAAAAAATTCTTGAAGTACACGTTCTCTCGGGCCAGCCTGTTCATGGTCGGAGTCAGTTCGACCCCGTCGATCGATTTGTCGATGAGGATGTCCTGAAAGGCTTCCAATTGAATGACGATGACATTCCGCCCTTTGGCGATTCCGGTTAAGGCAGCCGTTCCCGAGGGGTTGAGCGGCGTAGTTCCCTTGATCTGTTCGACCATCTCCGGGGTGACCGGATACGGCTTGGCCGAGCGCTTGCTCAAGTCCGAGGCGATGGTGTAAACCTCGTAATTGACGACCCCCATGTGCTGGGCCTTCTTCACCTCGTTGACGATATCCCGGTTCAACCAAGTTATGCCGACGGAGAAGGCGAGCGAGACGACGAGTCCCGCCGTCGCCAAGCTGCGGAAGGGGGTCTTTCCGTTGCCCCAACCGCGAAACCGCTTGACGAACAGCTGCAGCAGCAGAAACACCACGATGTCGACGTAGATCAGCAAAAAGTAGGGATGCATGAGATGGAACACGCTGCCCTTGACCTGCGTGACCTGATTGGCCTGCTGCAGCGCCCGGTAGGTGACGATGACGCCGTAATATTTGTAATACATAATGGCGGCAAAATACACCGAGGTCAGGATGACGTCCACAATCATATACCACAGGTACTTCCGCTTGCCGGCCAGCCGCTCGATCAGGCAGAAGATCGTCCATACGGAGAACAAAGCGGTCACAAGCGGCAGCGCTTCGACCCCGGCTCCGAAGATCACAAACCAGGACAAATAAATTTTGAAGATCATCAATATCGTAAAAATAAAAAAGGGCGATGTCCAAAACGACTTTTTGGCTAAACGGTCCATACGGTTTCCTCCCGGCCGCCGCGGCTGCGGCCGCCTGTTTGTTGTCATGCGTTCGGCTTATCCGCTTAGGATGAACCGCCTATCGCCGGTTACTCGCGATATCGATCGGATGGGCTTTTTTCCCGTAAGGGTCGTCCGCTTCGAACACAGCAGACTAAGCTTACTCCCGGATTCCGTTTTTTTCAAGATTTTGCCCCGCCGAACAGCAAAAGAGCTGCCCGATCGGGCAGCTTTTTTTCGCTCGCTTTCCCTCTTCTTCGCCTGCATCCAGGCGAACCGCGGGGCGGAACGCTTCGTCACCGGCGGCCGGTGTGGCCGAAGCCGCCTTCTCCCCTAGCCGTTTCGGGAAGCTCATCCGCTTCCGCCAGTTCGACCTGGGGAATCCGCTGAAAGACCATCTGGGCGATCCGCTCCTTGCGGTTGATCGTGAAGGGAACCGTCCCCAGATTCGCCAGCAGCACCTTCACCTCGCCGCGGTAGTCCGCGTCGATGGTGCCGGGCGAATTCAGGCAGGTGATGCCATGCTTCAGCGCCAAGCCGCTGCGCGGGCGGACCTGCGCTTCCAGCTCGCCGGGCATAGCCATCTGGAACCCGGTCGGAATCAATGCCCGCTCGCCCGGCTTAAGCTCGACCGGCTCGGCTACCGCCGCGTACAGATCGAAGCCTGCAGCCCATTCGGACATCCTCGTGGGCAGAGGGATGTCTTCCGTGCCGGGCAGCTTCTTAATGAGAACTTGATGAAGCAAAGGAATCCCTCCTCACGGCTTGAATCGCCTTGTCGCTGCCGCCGACCATGGCAGCGGCAAACGGCTGGGAGAACAAGTCGCGCGTCAGCTCGCGGACGTTCTCCAGGGTTACGGCTTCGATGCGGTTAAGCAGCTCGTCGATCGACGGATGCTTGCCCAGCATCAGCTCGTTCTTGCCGATCCGGTTCATCCGGCTGCTGGAGCTCTCCAAGCCGAGGATCAGGCTTCCCTTCATCTGCTCTTTGCCGCGGCGGAGCTCCTCGGGACTCAGCCCCTGCTCGATGACCTCGTTCAGAATTTCGAATGTCAGCTTCAGAACCTCGTCGGTCTGCTTGGGAGCCGTTCCCGCATAGATCGTGAACATCCCGCTGTCCGCGTGTGCCGAATGATACGAATAGACCGAATAGGCGAGTCCCCGCTTCTCGCGGATTTCCTGGAACAGGCGCGAACTCATTCCGCCGCCGAGCGCGTTATTCAGCAGGATCATGGAATACAGCCGGTCGTCGTTCAGGCCGCAGCCCGGCAGCGACAGGCAGATGTGGTTCTGCTCCGTCTTTTTGCGGAAGAATTCAAGCCCCGATTGAAAGATCGGCGGTTCGGTAGCCGCTTCCGGGCCGGTGTTCCGATATGAGCCGAACTTTTCCTCCAAGAGCTCCAGAATCGATTCCGGATAATGCCCCGCGACGGCGATGACAATATCCTCGACCCGGTACCGTTCTTTCATATAATCGCGCAGCGTGTCCGGCGTGAATCGCTTGAGATTCGCTTCGGTTCCCAGAATGGTATAGCCCAGCGGATGATGATCGTAGGCTGCCTTCGCGATCAAATCGTGCACCAGGTCATCCGGCGTGTCTTCGTACATCGAGATTTCCTCGAGAATGACGCCTCTTTCCTTGTTCAGTTCTTCCTGCTCGAAGCGGGAGTGAAAGAACATGTCCGAGAGAACGTCGACGGCGATCGGCAGATGCTCATCCAACACCTTGGCGTAATAGCAGGTATATTCTTTGGTCGTAAACGCATTGACGTTGCCGCCGATGCCGTCGAAGATATCGGCAATATCCTTGGCCGTATGGCGGTCGGTGCCTTTGAACAGCATGTGTTCGATAAAGTGGGTGATGCCGTTCTGCTCCGGGGACTCGTTGCGCGATCCGGCTTTGACCCAGATGCCGAACGAGACGGAACGGAGAGTGGGAATGGGTTCAAGAACGACCCGCAGGCCATTCGACAATTGCTGTTTAATCACGGAATACCTCCTCTTGCATTATCTCGGTCCAGTGAGAAACGACTCGGCATCCGCGAGCGGAAGGTTCCCCTTCCATTCCAGAGAGGGAAGCCGCTTGGATGACAAAAGCTCGCTCACGGTGCCCAGGGCCAGTCCCTTTTGCTTGATGGCGCGGATGAGTTCGGGAAGGGCGTCGCGGGTGGAGGCCGTCGGATGCATCAGGATCAGCGATCCGGGCTCCAGCCTCGGGGCGATGCGGCGCAGGATCGCGGAGGGCGGCGGGTTCTTCCAATCCACCGTATCCAGCGTCCATAGAACGGTCGTCAGCCCCTGCTCATGGGCAATCTGTACCGTCTCTGCGTCAAAATCGCCGGAGGGCGGGGCGAACAGCGTGTTCCGGACGCCGAGTTTTTCCTGAAGCAGCGCTTGGGTCTTGACGATCTGGCTTTCCGCCAACGACCTGCTCAGCTTGCTCATATCGGGATGGGAATACGCATGATTAGACAATTCATGCCCGTAGGAGCCGATCTGCTTCGCCAGCTCCACATGCTTCGACAGCCAAGAACCGTCAAAGAAGAATGTAGCATGAACGTTTTCGTTAAGCAAGGTATTGAGCATGTCCGGCAGATATTCCTCGCCCCAGGCCACATTGATCATCAGGGCGGCCATCGGCTTGTTCGGGTTGCCTTTGTAGACCGGTTCGGCGGGAAGATCGGACAGCTGGATCTTCGGCTCCCGTTCATTGTAGACGAACGGCAGCGGGTCTTCCGGTCCGGTCTTATGGGCAAGGGCCAGCTTCAAGGTTCGGGCCTCGTCCACCTCCAGCCCGTTGTAGCCGGGGATGGCCTTCCACACGCGGTCGATCCGGGCATCCACCGGAGCGACATACCGCGAAGCCGCTTCTTGGCGGATTCGCTCCCGCAGCTCGTCCTCCGTCATGCCGCGCTTCTCCGGCTTTTCCCCGCCGAGCGCGGTTTTGGCCTCTCCCATCCGCTCTTGCTTGACTTTGGCTACATAAGCGTCAATCCCCAACCAAGGCCCGCTTGACCAGAGAATAAACACAATCAAGAGTCCCAGGATTACCGCCGTTCGCTCATTCGGTCTCCGCATGAGGGACATCCCTCCGTTTCCGGGCATGATAGCGCCTTTTGGTTCTAGCGTATGCCGGGCGGGCCAAGCTTAGAAGCATGCGGTCATTATGAGGAGCCGATGCGAGAGACAGGCCGTTCAATGCAAAAAAAGGGAGAACCGAAGGTCTCCCTGTTTGCTTATATTCGATTGGCGAGCGGCGATCCTTGGCGGGCCGACCCGCATTGCTTAACGGCTTACGGCCTTCTCTCCGGACGCGGACCGCGCGGACGGTCGCCCGAGGGACGGCCGCCGTGCCCGCCTTCGGGACGGGGCGTGCGGACGATCTCGGCGGAAGCCGTGGGGTCCAGCACGACTTTGCGGGACAAGTTGATGCGGCCCTGCGGATCGATCTCGGTTACCTTCACCGTGATCGTATCGCCGATGTTGACCACATCCTCCACCTTCGCCACCCGCTCGGTGGACAGCTGGGAAATGTGAACGAGCCCTTCCTTGCCGGGCAGAACTTCGACGAAGGCGCCGAACTTCTCAACCCGCTTGACGGTGCCGACGTAAATCTCGCCGATAACCACATCGCGGACGATCCCCTCGATGATGGACCGGGCCTTCTCGTTCATTTCCTGGTTGGAAGAAGCGATGTAGACCTTGCCGTCCTGCTCGATGTCGATCTTTACGCCGGTTTCTTCGATGATCTTGTTGATGATCTTGCCGCCGGCGCCGATGACCTCGCGGATCTTGTCCGGGTTGATCTGCATGATGATGATCTTCGGAGCGTATTTGGACAGCTCCTTGCGGGGTTCGCTGATCGCTCCCATCATTTTGTCCATGATGAACAGGCGGCCCTTGTAGGCCTGCTGGAGCGCTTCGGCAAGAATCTCGCGGTTGATGCCGTCGATCTTGATGTCCATCTGAATGGCGGTAACGCCCTTCTTCGTGCCGGCCACCTTAAAGTCCATGTCGCCGAGATGGTCTTCCATGCCCTGAATGTCCGTCAGGATCGACACGTGGTCGCCATCCTTGATGAGACCCATGGCTACGCCGGCGACGGGAGACTTGATCGGAACCCCGGCATCCATCATCGCCATACAGCTGGCACAGATACTGGCCTGCGAGGTGGAGCCGTTCGATTCCAGCACTTCCGCGACAAGGCGGATCGTGTACGGGAATTCGGCTTCATCCGGCAGCACCATTTCCAAGGCGCGCTCGCCGAGGGCGCCGTGGCCGATCTCGCGGCGGCCGGGCGCGCGCAGCGGGCGGGCTTCGCCGACGCTGAACGGCGGGAAATTGTAGTGATGCATGAACCGCTTCGATTCTTCCAGGTCGAGACCGTCGAGAATCTGAACGTCTCCCAGTGCGCCCAGGGTGCAGACGCTGAGCGCCTGAGTCTGGCCGCGGGTAAAGAGCGCGGAGCCGTGCGTGCGCGGCAGCAGCGAGGTTTCGCAGCTGATCGGACGAATCTCGTCAAGCGCCCGTCCGTCCGGACGAACCTTGTCGTGGGTAATCAGGCGGCGGACTTCCTCTTTGACGATGTCATAGAGCACTTCCTTCACGTCGCCGATCTTGTCGGCATCGAGCTCGTACGCCTCCTGGAAATGAGCGACGGCTTCGGCATTGACGGCGTCGATCGCATCCTGACGCGCCTGCTTCTCGTTGATACGGACCGCTTCCACCAGACGGGCGGCGGCGAATTCGCGGACATCGCGGTCGACCTGGGGATCGACCTGATGCAGCTTGACTTCCATCTTGGGCTTCGCCGTATCCTGAGCGAACTCTTCGATCTTGGCGACGATCTTCTTGATTTCTTCATGTCCGAACATGATCGCTTCGAGCATGACTTCTTCCGGAATCTCGTGGGCTTCCGCCTCGACCATCATGATGGCGTCCTTGGTGCCGGCTACCACGAGGAACAGCTCGGTCTTATCGGCCTGCTCCACGGTCGGATTGATGATGAATTCTCCATCGATCCGGCCGACGATGACGCCGCCGATGGGACCGCTGAACGGCACATCCGAGAGGGTAAGCGCTGCCGAGGTACCGATCATGGCGACGATGTCGGGCGCGCAATCCTGATCCACGCTCATGACCAGATTGACGATCTGCACATCGTTCCGGAAGCCTTCCGGGAACAGCGGACGGATCGGACGGTCGGTCAGGCGGCTGGCCAGAATGGCCTTCTGGGTGGGGCGGCCTTCGCGTTTGATGTATCCGCCGGGAATTTTGCCGACGGCATATAAGCGTTCTTCATAGTTGACCGTCAGCGGAAAAAAGTCGAGGTCCTTCGGTTCGGACGAAGCGGTTACCGTACAGAGAACGGCCGTGTCGCCGTAGCGAGCCATAACCGCTCCGTTCGCCTGCTTGGCTAATTTGCCGGTTTCCAGACTGAATGTCCGGCCCGCCAAATCAAATTGAATAATCTTTTCCATAGCTGCCTCCTACTCAACAAAACGAATTCTTGCCTTCTCCAAAAACGAGGACATGGCTAATTTGCATATTAGCCAGTATGTCCTTAATTCCATACGTTCATAGGCGGTTGGTTTCTTATAGGAAAAACGCCCGCCGGAATGTATTCAATGATTCCGCCGGACGGGAGTACTCGCACCAGGGGCCGATCCAGCTTGTCCCTCGGGAAGAAGGAACGCTCCAAGACAGGTGCATTCTGGAAGGCCGAGAAATCCAAGAAAAAGCAACCTCGTCCCCCATGCGGCGACGCACGGGGGAACATTGGTTGCTTCCCACTTCGCTTATTACCTGCGGAGACCAAGCTTCTCGATCAGCGCGCTGTACCGTTTCACGTCGTTGTTCTTCAGGTAAGACAGCAGCTTACGACGCTGTCCGACCATCTTGAGCAAGCCGCGGCGGGAGTGGTGATCCTTCTTGTGAATGCGCAGATGGTTGGTCAGGTTCGTGATGTTTTCCGTCAGGATCGCGACTTGAACTTCGGGAGAGCCCGTGTCCGTCTCGTGAACCCGATGTTCGGAAATCAACTCGTGTTTCCGTTCCTGGGTCAATGCCATGTACGCTCACCTCCTTTATCCTGTTAGTTCTCAAGCATCCCCGTATGCCCAGAAACCGCCGGTGAGTGCGGGAATCCAAGCAAAGGTTCGGTAGCAATACCGTTAATCAGTATAGCATAGATGTCCGAGAGAAGTAAATGCGCTTCAGCAAGATCTTCATTCGGCCGTTTCGAGCCGTTTTCTCGCTTCATCGGCATCCCGGGCGATCTGCGCCACCAGGTGCTCCACGGAATCGAATTTACGCTCGGGCCGAAGCATGGAAACAAATTCGACCCGCACCGTTTCTCCATAGAGAGAGCCCGAATAATCAAACAAATGGACCTCAAGCGTTCGCTCCCGATCGTCGACGAAGGTCGGCTTGACTCCGATGTTCATCACGCCTCCGTAAGTCTGCCCGCCGGCGTCGATCCGGACGGCGTAAACGCCGTTGGCGGGAATCACGTAGGGCAAGGAAGGCAGCACATTGGCGGTGGGAAACCCGATGGTACGCCCTCTTCCTGCTCCGGTAACGACTTCCCCGCTGACGGCGTAAGGCCGGTCCAGGAGCAGATTCGCTTCCTTCAGATCGCCGGAGAGCAGGCAGTCCCGGATCAGGGTACTGCTGACCTTTCGGCCGTCGGCGTGAAACGGACGAACCACCTCGACGGTAAAACGCCCCTTGGCGAGCTCGGCCAGGGTATCCGGCGTTCCTTCGCCGCCGCGGCCAAATTTAAAGTCGAAGCCGACGACGACCGTCTCCGGATTCAGCCGCATCAGGACGGTTTCCACGAATTGCTCCGGCGAGAGCTGCGAGAACGCTTGATCGAAGTGGACGAGGAAGGTAAAGTCCAGGCCCAGCCGATCCAGCAGGTGAAGCTTGTCCGGCAGCGGGGTCAGAATCTGGCGGTACACATCCAATCCGAGAACCTCGCGGGGATGGGGATGGAACGTCATGACGGCGGAGGCGAGCCCCCGTTCTTTGGCCCGGGCGGACGCCCGCCGGATCACTTCCCGGTGTCCTTGATGGACCCCGTCGAAATCCCCGATCGCCATCACCACTCCCTTCTCTCCGGCGATGGAATCGGGATAGGGTTGCTTCAATTCGATTACACGCATGTTCGTTCTCCGGTTCTTCTATAGAATTTCTGCCGTGAATCAGGTGAACACCTTTTCCGGCTTCAACAGCTTTGGAACGCTCTCGTAGCGAAAAAGCCCCAGGAACCGTTCCCCGTTCTCTCCGTCCGCCGGACCATAAACCCGGTTCAACCCGTCCGACCAATCCTCGCCGCCGGGAAGTCCCGCCGTGCGGACGGTTCTGCCCTGCAAAGCGAAGACGGCTTCCCTCTCCGGCAGCCGGATCGCCGGAAGATGGGCAATGGCTTCGTCGAGTGGAAGGAAGCATTCCTCCAGCGTCCCGTTCTCCCGCTTCTCCGCGATTTGTTCCAAGGTCACGCATCGTTCGCGGCCGATGCCGCCCGTGCTGGTTCGTACCAGCCCGGACATGACGGCCGGATAGCCGAGCTCCCTGCCGATATCCGAGCAGAGGGTGCGGATGTAGGTTCCCTTGGAACAGCGAACGCGAAGCTTTAAGACGGGATGAGGCCGGTCAAGCTCCATCGACAGCGTCTCGATCTCATAGATCACGACCCGCCGCGGCTTGCGCTCGACTTCCACGCCGGCACGGGCCAGGTCGTAGAGCCGCTTCCCTTCCACTTTGACGGCGGAATACATCGGCGGAATTTGCTCGATCTCTCCGACGAATCTCTTCAAGGCGGCTTCGACTTGCTCCCCGGAGAGCTCGGCGCGTTCCACCCGCTCCGTTACGGTGCCGGTTGCGTCTTCGGTATCGGTGGCATAGCCGACGGTGAGCACGGCTTCATATTCCTTCGGAAGCTCTTGAATGTATTCGACAACTCGGGTGGCCCGTCCCACACAGAGCGGCAGAACGCCGGTTACGGCGGGGTCCAGGGTTCCGGTATGCCCGATTCGGCGAATGCCGAGCAGGCGGCGGGCCTTGGCTACCACATCGTGCGAGGTAAACCCTTCCGGCTTCCAGACCGGAAGCACTCCTTCGTACGCTTCCTTCTCTGAATCTTTCAGCTCCATGCTTTCCCCGCTTCCCCGGTCACCCGCTCGACGGCATGCTCCAGACTGCCTTCTACGGTGCACCCCGCAGCGCGAACATGTCCGCCGCCTCCGAACAAACGGGCGACTTCGGCCACGTTGACCGTACCGGCGGAACGCAGGCTGACCTTAACGCTGCCGGGCTTGATTTCTTTGAATAAGAGGCCCACTTCCACCCCTTCGATATTGCGGGGGTAGTTGACGAGATTCTCCAAGTCGTCGCTCGTCGCTTCCAGCTCCTGAATATCGGAATGGGAAACGCTGACCCAGGCCAAACGGCCGCCATGGGAAAAGCTCAGACTGGACAAGCCCCGCTGCAGCAGACGAACCTGTTTCAAGGTGAGCCGTTCCAGCAGCCGTTCGGCCAGCTCGCTTCCCGGTACTCCCCAGCCGAGCAGTTCGGACGCGGTAGCCATCACCTCAGGCGTGGTGTTGGCGTAGCGGAAACCGCCCGTATCGGTCAGAAGACCGGTATAAACGAAGGTGGCCAGCTCCTTGTCCCACTCCAGTCCAAGCTTCTGGATCAAGGAATAAAGAATCTGGGCCGTCGCAGCCGCTTCCGGCTGCAGCAGCGCCACAGTGCCAAACCCGTCGTTGGTCGGATGATGATCAATATTGAGCAGCGGAGTATCCGGCAGAATATGGCGGCGAACGGAACCGAGCCGGTCATAATCCGCACAGTCTACCGTAACGACCCGGCTAAAGGCAAGATTCGGCTGAAGGGAATCATCCTCAATCACCCGGTCTCCCGCCAAAAAAGCAAATTTCGGCGGGTTTCCGGTTTCATTGATTAACGTGTACCGCTTGCCCAGCCGGCGAAGAATCTCGCCGACTGCGAGGGTGGAGCTGATGGCGTCTCCGTCGGGATTGACATGAGCCGCCACCAGGAAATCGTCTCCCTCCCGCAGAAAACGGCACGCCGCATCGAGCTGGTCGGCCAGCGGGAGCGGACGCCCGCTCATTCCTCGGCCTTCCCTTCGTTCAGGTCGGCGAGCAGCGCCTCGATCTTGCTGCCGTAATCGATCGAGTTGTCGAATTTGAAGATGAGCTCGGGAACGACTCGAAGCCGGATCTTCTTGCCGAGCTCGGAGCGGAGGAAGCCCTTGCCCCGAGCCAGCGCCTTCAGCGTCGCTTCCCGTTGTTCTTCAGAGCCGAGGACGCTCAGGTATACCTTCGCCTGCGTCAAATCATTCGTGACCTCGACGCCGGTAATGGTCAGGAATCCGATGCGCGGATCCTTGAATTCCAATTGGAGTATCTGGCTGAGTTCCTTTTTGATCTCTTCGGCAACCCGGCCGGTTCGGATTCTGGCCATCGTTCAATCACCTCTCAACGGTTTCCATAACGAAGGCTTCGATGACGTCGCCTTCCTTGATGTCATTGTATTTTTCGAGAGTGATGCCGCATTCGTAGCCTTGGGCGACTTCCTTGGCGTCGTCCTTGAACCGCTTGAGCGAGTCGATCTTGCCTTCGTATACCACAATTCCGTTGCGGATGAGTCGGGCTTCCGCCGAACGGCTGATCTTGCCTTGGGTAACCATACAACCGGCGATCGATCCCACCTTGGATACCTTGAACACGTTGCGGACTTCGGCGTGGCCGATGACGCTTTCCTTGAAGATCGGGTCCAGCATGCCCTTCATGGCCTGCTCGATCTCTTCGATGACGTTGTAGATGATCCGGTGCAGGCGCAGATCGACCTTCTCCTGGTCCGCCGCCAACTTGGCCTGCGGTTCCGGGCGGACGTTGAAGCCGATGATGATGGCGTTCGAGGCCGAAGCCAGCGATACGTCGGATTCGGTGATTGCACCGACGCCGGAATGGATGATCTTCACGCGGGCGCCCTGAACGTCGATCTTCTCCAGTGAGCTCTTGAGCGCTTCGGCGGACCCTTGCACGTCGGCTTTGATGATGACAAACAGGTCCTTGATCTCGCCTTCCTGGATGTGTTTGTACAGATCATCCAGCGTGACGCGGACGTTGGCTCCCATTTCCGACTGGCGGAGCGTCTGGGCGCGGCGCTCGGCGATGTCGCGGGCCTTGCGTTCGTCTTCGTAAGCGAGGAACGGGTCGCCCGCATGCGGAACCTCGGTGAGACCGGTAATTTCCACCGGGGTGGACGGACCGGCTTCCTTAAGCTTCCTGCCCTTGTCGTTGACCATCGCCCGGACGCGGCCGAAGCATACCCCGGCGATGAAGCTGTCGCCGACCTTCAGCGTACCGTTCTGGATCAAGACGCGCACGACCGGACCCTTGCCCTTGTCGAGCTCGGCTTCGATGACCGTACCGCGGGCGCGCTTATCGGGATTGGCCTTCAGTTCCTTGACTTCCGCGACGAGCAGGATCATTTCCAGCAGCTCTTCGAGGTTGGTGCGCTGCTTGGCGGAAATGTTGACGAAGATGGTGTCTCCGCCCCATTCTTCCGGAACCAGCTCATATTCGGTGAGCTCCTGCTTGATCTTATCCGGGTTGGCGCCCGGCTTGTCGATCTTGTTGACGGCGACGATAATCGGAACACCCGCCGCCTTGGCATGGTTGATCGCTTCGACCGTCTGCGGCATGACGCCGTCGTCGGCGGCCACGACCAAAATGGTGATGTCGGTGACTTGGGCGCCGCGTGCGCGCATGGAGGTAAAGGCTTCGTGACCCGGGGTATCCAGGAACGTGATTTTCTTGCCGTTTACTTCCACCTGGTACGCGCCGATGTGCTGGGTAATGCCGCCGGCTTCGCCTTCGGTGACGCTGGATTCGCGGATGGCGTCGAGCAGCGTGGTCTTGCCGTGGTCGACATGGCCCATGATCGTAACGACCGGCGGGCGCTCATGCAGATCGGCCTCGTCGTCCACTTCTTCGATCGTTTCGAAGTTGTCTTCGTCTACGGCGATCTTGAGCTCCACTTCCACGCCGAACTCGGAAGCGAGCAGTTGAATGGCATCAATATCGAGCTCTTGGTTGATGGTAGCCATCGTTCCCATGAGCAGAAGCTTCTTGATTACCTCGGAGAGGTCCTTATGCAGCAGCTTGGCGGTCTCGCCGACCGTCATGCTTCCGCGCACGATGATCTTCTTCGGGGTGTTGTCGATCTTCTCCTTGCGGGGAACCTGCGCTCCCCCTCTGCCCCGCCCGCGGTTATTGCGGCCGCCGGCGCGGTCATCGTACCGCTTGCCGGTTTTCTGGCGTTTGGAGGCGACGCCCTCGTTGGCTTTTACATCCATTTCGTCCACGCCTGCGGGCACGAACGCATTGCGGTTCGGACGGCCGCCGGCATCGTGGCTGCGGTTTGGCGTTTTGTCCTTCTCCTTCTCCTTGAGACGGCGAGGTTCCGGACGGTTGACCGTGGAGGAAGCCGGCGCGCTGGTCGCGGGACGCTGGCCGAAGCCACCTTGACCTTGCGGACGGCCGCCGCCTTGGCCCTGCGGGCGGTTGCCCTGGCCGTCGCGGTTGAAACCGCCGCCTTGGCCCTGCGGACGATTGCCGCCTTGGCCGCCGCGATTGAAGCCGCCGCCTTGGCCCTGCGGACGGTTGCCCTGATAGCCTCCGCCTTGACCTTGCGGACGATTGCCCTGGCCGTCGCGGTTGTACCCGCCACCTTGGCCTTGCGGCCGGTTGCCCTGGCCATCGCGGTTGTACCCGCCGCCTTGACCTTGCGGGCGATTGCCCTGGCCGTCGCGGTTGTACCCGCCGCCTTGGCCTTGCGGGCGGTTGCCCTGGCCGTCACGGTTGTACCCGCCGCCTTGGCCTTGCGGGCGGTTGCCCTGGCCGTCGCGGTTGTACCCGCCGCCTTGGCCTTGCGGGCGATTGCCCTGGCCGTCGCGGTTGTACCCGCCGCCTTGACCCTGCGGGCGATTGCCCTGGCCGTCGCGGTTGTACCCGCCGCCTTGGCCTTGCGGGCGGTTGCCCTGGCCTTGACCGCCGCCGCGGTTGCCCTGATAGCCGCCCTGGCCCTGCGGGCGGTCGTTGCGTTCGCCGCCGCGGTCATTGCGCACGGGCTGCTCGCCCTGCGGCGCGGACGAAGGGCTTGCCTCGTCCTGAGCGCGCTGCACGGCGGGCTGGCCGCCGGATGCCGGCGCGGAGGAAGCCGCCGGGGCGCCGTTCTGGTTCTGCGGGCGATTGTGGCCGCCCTGATTCTTCGGCGAGTTGCCGGAATGCGAGCCCTGGCCGGGCTTGCCGCCCTGGCCGCCCTCTTGCGCGCGCTTGGCGGCTGCGTTCGATTTGACGTCGTGGAAGAATTTCTCCACGGCCTGCACGGAATCGTTCTCCATGACGCTCATGTGATTATTAACGGAAATATTCAGTCGTTTAAGAATTGTTATAATCTCCTTACTGCTCATATTCAAGGATTTGGCGTACTCGTACACCCTGAGCTTATCTTTATTATTGTCTTGTTTATTCAAATCGTTCCACCTCCGCAGGTTTTCCCTGGCTCTCGGTCAACAGCTTGGCAAAACCGTTGTCGACGACAGCCACGACTACACGAGCTTCTTTTCCGATCCCGGCTCCGATCTCGCTCCGGGTTCCGTGTTCCACAAGCGGTATATGATAATGGCTGCACTTGTCGGCAAACTTCTTGCGGGTATTGTCCGACGCATCGGCTGCGAGGAGCACCAGCTTGGCTTCCTGTGAACGGATGGCGGCGAGAACCGCCGAATCTCCGTGCACGACCTTGCCCGCCCGCATAGCCAACCCCAGCCGGTTGAAAAATAGATTATTCATCGCCGTCTCCCGCCTCAGCCTGCACAGCCCGAAATTCATCCTCCGACTTGATGAAGTCCTGCTCGAGCCTCCGGTAGATTTCCGCTCCGACCGGCACCTTGAGGGCGCGATCGAGCGCTTTGTTCTTCGTTGCGAGCTTGAAGCAGGACAATTTGCCGCACAGGTAGGCGCCGCGGCCCGACTTTTTGCCCCGAAGATCAATCTCGGTTTCCCCTTCCGGGGTGCGGACAACACGGATCAGTTCTTTCTTGGGCATCATTTCCTGACACGCCACGCATTTGCGCATGGGGATTTTTCGCTGCTTCATGGTTTACACCGCCTGTCTTGGTCTTGCCCCCGGTCAGTCGATGCTGATCGAGTCCTGAGGCATCTCGTCGGTGAGCGACCTCGGACGGCCGAATTCCTGCTCCGCCTGCGATTCGCTCTTGATGTCGATCTTCCAGCCGGTCAGCTTGGCGGCCAAGCGGGCGTTCTGCCCCTTGATGCCGATGGCAAGCGACAGCTGATGGTCCGGAACGATAACCCGGGACATCTTCTCGTTCTCGAACACGTTAACCTCCAACACCTTGGAGGGACTAAGGGCATTGGCCACGTATTCCTCCACCGCATCGGACCAGCGCACGATATCGATCTTCTCGCCGCGCAGCTCGTTGACGATCGTCTGCACGCGGACGCCCTTCGGGCCGACACAGGAGCCGACCGGATCGACCTCGGAGTTGCGGGAATGAACGGCGATCTTCGAGCGCAGGCCGGCTTCGCGGGCAACGGAGCGAATCTCGACGACCCCGTCGTAAATCTCCGGCACTTCCAGCTCGAACAGGCGCTTCAAGAGACCGGGATGGGTGCGGGACAGGAAGATCTGCGGGCCCTTCGTCGTGTTTTCCACTTTGGTAATATAAGCTTTGATCCGGTCGTTGTGCTTGAATTTCTCTCCCGGCATCAGTTCCGTCAAGGGAAGCACCGCCTCCACCTTGCCGAGGTCGACGAACAGGCTGCGCGTGTCCTGCCGCTGCACGATCCCGGTAACGATGTCCTCTTCCTTCTCAATGAAGGCGTTATAGATGAGGCCGCGTTCGGCTTCGCGGATGCGTTGGGTCACCACCTGCTTCGCGGTCTGGGCCGCGATTCGGCCAAAATCCCGCGGCGTGACTTCAATCTCCACGATATCCCCGAGCACGAAGCTGCCGCTGATCTCGCGGGCGGCCTCGAGCGAGATTTCCATCCGCGGATCGAGCACATCCTCGGTAACGGTTTTGCGGGCGTAGACCTTAATGAGGCCGGTCTGCCGGTTGATGTCCACCCGGACGTTCTGGGCGGTGTTGAAATTGCGTTTGTAGCTGGAGATCAGTGCGGCTTCAATCGCTTCGATAATGATATCCTTGCTGATTCCCTTGGTTGATTCGAGTTCGTTCAGCGCCTCGATAAAATCGGTATTCATAGCGCTTTTCATTCCCCCTTCCAAATAGTTGCGGTCCTCTCTCCGCTAGAACACGATGGCGAGCCGGGCTCCGGCCACCTTGTCGCGGGGAATGGCATACTCTTTCTTCCCCACCTGAACGGTCAGTGTATCATCGGTCACCGCAGCGAGCCGTCCTTCGAATTCTTTCAATCCCTGAATGGGTTCATACGTGGTGATCAGGACGTGCTTGCCCTCGGCCCGGAGAAAGTCCTGGGGCTTCTTGAGCGGCCGTTCGGCGCCCGGCGAGGACACCTCGAGAAAATACGCATCCGAAATCGGGTCGAGCTCATCGAGCTTCGCGCTCATGAATTCGCTGATCTGGCCGCAATCGTCGATGTCGATGCCGCCTTCCTTGTCTACATAGATGCGCAAAAACCAGTTGCTGCCTTCTTTGACGTACTCCACATCCACCAGTTCAAATCCGTGCTCCGTAAGCCACGGCAGGGCAAAGGCTTCCACGGTTGACTTGATGCTTGCGCTCAAGCGGCTAACCCCCTTATCACCATCGTGTGTCTCCAGTCCGTTCCCGCTAGCCGGCTCGGCCTTCTCGCGTTCCATCCGACCGCAACTTCCTCTGACGCATGACGATAGACGGCTGACCGTTTCCCTGTGAACAGGATGAACGGGCCGTTTACCCGACAAATCAGAACGGCATAGGTGCCGAGAAGCCATGAGGTCTGATTTATAAATGTAAAGAGTGGGTTTCCCCACTCTCTCGCAAACGGACGTTTACTTTCATTATTGCCAAAAAAAATTATACCATAACCGGTGAACCCTTACAATAGCCGTAAAGCAAAAAGCCTTTACAATTATCGGGAGGTCGCCGCTCCGCGGAAAAAGGACCTTTGCCTATCGCCGGCAAAGGTTCCTTCCTTAAAAGAGCGACAGCTGATTGGATTCCGGCAGGCCGCGGAAGCAGCCCATGCCCGTAAGCAGCTCGACGATGGTCTTCGACGCCCGGGAGCGGCGCTGGAAGTCTTCGATGGAGAGGAAATCTCCCTCCTCCTTGGCGGCCGCAATCTGCCTCGCGGCATTGTCGCCGATTCCGGCGATGGCCGAGAACGGGGGAATCAGCGAATCGCCGTCGACCAGGAACTTGGTCGCATGCGACCGGTAGAGATCGAGCGGCTTGAACGTGAAGCCGCGCGCGGTCATTTCGAGCCCCATTTCCAGGATGGGGCACATCGCCTTTTCCTTCGGGGCGGCCTGGAAGCCCTTGTTCTCGATCTCGATCAGCTTCTTTAAGATAGCGTCATAGCCTTGGCAGAACAGCTCGATATCGAAATCCTCCGCCCGCACCGAGAAATAAGTGGCATAGTAGGCGATCGGATGATAGAGCTTGTAGTAAGCGGTCCGAACCGCCGATATGACATACGCGGAAGCGTGCGCCTTCGGGAACATGTACTTGATTCGCTCGCAGGAGTCGATGTACCAGGCCGGGACGTTGCACTTCTTCATTTCTTCCTTCCACTCGTCTGTCAGCCCGCGGCCCTTGCGGACGCTCTCGGTGATCTTGAATGCGAGCCCCGCGTCCATGCCCGCCTTGTAAATCAGATAGAGCATGATGTCGTCGCGGCAGCCGATAACGGTCTTGATGGTGCAGACGCCGCGCTTGATCAGCTCCTGGGCATTGCCGAGCCACACGCCGGTTCCGTGCGACAGACCGGAAATCTGCAGCAGGTCGGCGAAGGTTGTCGGATGCGTCTCCTGGAGCATCTGCCGGACGAAGCCGGTCCCCATCTCGGGAATGCCGTAGGTCGCCACCGGGGTGCGAATCTGATCCGGCGTGACCCCGAGCGCGTCCGTCGAGCTGAACAGGCTCATCACCTTCGGGTCATTCATCGGGATCGTCGTCGGGTCCACGCCGGTGAGGTCTTGAAGCATGCGCATCATCGTCGGATCATCGTGTCCGAGAATATCGAGCTTGAGCAGGTTCTCTTCGAAGGAGTGGTAATCGAAGTGGGTCGTCATCCAATCCGCACTCGTGTCGTCGGCGGGATATTGGACCGGCGTCACGTCTTCCACATCGATGTAATCGGGCACGACGACGATGCCGCCGGGGTGCTGGCCGGTGCTGCGGCGGACGCCGGTGCAGCCCATGGCGAGCCGCTCCACTTCGGCCTTTCGCCAGCTCTTGCCCATGTGCTCTTCGTATTTCTTCGTGTATCCGAAGGCCGTTTTATCCGCGACGGTTCCGATTGTGCCGGCCCGGAATACGTTCTTCTCGCCGAACATGACCTTCGTGAAGTTATGGGCCTCCGGCTGGTATTCGCCGGAGAAGTTCAGGTCGATATCGGGAACCTTGTCGCCCTTGAAGCCGAGGAACGTCTCGAAGGGAATATCCTGGCCTTCCCCCTTGAGAGGACCGCCGCAATTCGGGCAGGCCTTGTCCGGAAGATCGAATCCGGACGGAATCCGGCCGTCGGTGAAGAACTCGCTGAATTTGCAGGCCGGGCAGATGTAATGCGGCGGCAACGGATTTACCTCGGAGATGCCGAGCATCGTCGCGACAAACGAGGAGCCGACCGAGCCGCGGGAGCCGACCAGATAGCCGTCGGCGTTGGACTTCTTCACCAGCTTCTCCGAGATCAGGTAGTTCGCCGAGAAGCCGTAGCCGATGATCGGCTTTAGCTCCTTCTCCAGGCGCGCCGTGACGATCTCGGGAACCGGTTCGCCGTACATCGCTTTGGCCGTGGCGTAACAGGTGCTGCGGATTTCTTCCTCCGCTCCCTCCATGATCGGCGAGAAGAGGCCGTTGTCGGTCGGGCCGCCCTTCTTCGGGAACAGCTGAATCTCCTCGAACTCATCCGCCAGCCGGTCGGTCGCTTCGATGACGACTTCGCGGGCTTTCTCTGCGCCGAGGAAGGCGAATTCCTCCAGCATCTCCTCGGTCGTGCGGAAGTGCGCATCCGGCTTGCGCTGGTCCTTCAGCGGACTGAAGCCGGTGATGCCGTGGATCGTGATGTCGCGGCAGATCTTGTCGCGCGGTTCCAGGTAATGGACATTGCCGGTGGCTATGACCGGCTTGCCCTGCTTGTAGCCGATCTCGCAGATGGTGCGGACCGCTTTTTCCAGATCCAGCTTGCTGCCGACAAGTCCCTTGTCCACGAGGTGAAGGTACATGTCCAGCGGCTGAATTTCCAGCACGTCGTAGAATTCCGCAACCCGTTCCGCATCTTCCCGCGATTTGTTCAGAACGGTCTCGAACAGCTCGCCCTTCTCGCAGCCCGAGATGACCATCAGCCCTTCGCGGTACTCGTTCAGCTTGGTGCGCGGGATGGTCGGCACGCGGTTGAAATGCTCCGTATGCGACAGCGAGATCAGCTTGTACAGGTTCTTCTTGCCCGCCTGCGTCCGCGCGTAGATGTTGCAGTGGAACGGCCGCTGATTCGAAAGGTCCTTGCCGACGTTATCGTTCAGCGCGGATAAGCGGGAGAACCCGCGCTCCTGGAGGCCTTCCTTCAGCATCGCATGAAGGACGCCGCCGGTCGCTTCGGCGTCGTCGATGGCGCGGTGGTGATTTTCCAGACTGACCTTGAACTTGGCCGCCAGCGTATTCAACCGGTGGTTCTTCAGATCCGGGTACATGAACCGGGCCAGCTCCAGGGTATCCAGAATCGGGTTCGGCAGAATCGGCAGCCCGAGACGCTTCAGGTTCGCCTGAATGAAGCCCATGTCGAACTGGGCGTTATGCGCCACAATGACGCTGTCGCCGATGAATTCGGCGAATTTGGGCAGCATCTCCTCGAGCTCCGGAGCGCCCTTCACCATATCGTCGGAGATATTGGTGAGCTGAGTGATGTTGTATGGAATCGTCTCGTGCGGATCGATGAAGGTGGAGAACCGGTCGATGACCTGGTCGCCGCGCATCTTCACGCCCGCGATCTCGATGATCTTGTTGTTGACGACGGACAAGCCGGTGGTCTCGATGTCGAAGACCACATACTCGGTATCGGCAATCGAACGGTCGTCCGGCTGGAGCACGATGGGGACGGCGTCGTTGACGACATTCGCCTCCACGCCGTAAATCACCTTGATGCCGTGCTTCTTTCCCGCCTTGCCCGCTTCGGGATAAGCCTGGACGGTGCTGTGGTCGGTGACGGCGATTGCCTTCATGCCCCACTTGGCCGCGGTCTTGATGTATTCATCCACCGGGGTGATGCCGTCCATCGTGCTCATCGAGGTATGCAGGTGAAATTCAACCCGCTTCTTCTCGGCGTTGTCCTTGCGTGCGGGCGGAGCCGAGACCTCGCAGAGGTCGGACGGCATGAACATCAGCTCGGGCGGCTGGGAGAAGGTATCGTATTCGACCTTGCCGCGCGCCTTGATCCATTTTCCGTTCTCCAACAGGCCGTAGACCTTCGCATCTTCCTTGTTGCGGGCGAATGCCTTGACCATGATGGAATCGGTAAAGTCGGTCAAATTGAACATAAACAGCATGTTGCCGTTCTTCAGCTCCCGGGAATCGAGCGCGAACACCATGCCATGGATGGTAATCTTCTTTTCAACGTCCTGGATCGTCTGAATGGGGACCGGCGGCTCTTTGATGTCATAGCCCAGCATGAGCTTGATCTCCGCTTCGGCCAGCTTCGCCGTCTCGTTCTCCCTCTCGATGGAGGTGAAAATCTCTTGAACGACGCTGTTGCCTTCTTCCTCGATCAGCTTCGCGAACTGCTCCATCTCCTGGTCCCGGTTGTCGGAAATCTGGAGCGTCACTTGGCAGTCATATCCGAAGAATTCGCGGAAAAAGCGAATGATCAGCTTGTCGAGCTGCTTCTTGCGGGCAAGATCCAGGCCGATTCGGTCGAGCAAATGCAGCGTGATCCGGGAGCCGTCCACGTCGTAGCGGGCTTTGGTGAGCCAGCCGTTGATGGAGACCTCCTCGCGTTGAATCCACTCGATGAGCATTCCCCAATAGGCTTCCACCAGCTTGTCGCCGGGCGTCGTTTCCCCATAGCGAATGACAAACCGCACCTTGGCGATATGCTGGAATTTCTCTTGAATGATCCGGCAAAAGGATCGGTAGACGTCGGCAGGCACCAGAGTTTCTTTGGCCAAATGGATGGTCCAGGCCTTGTTCCCCGGACTCACTACGACCTGATCGATGTAGCCGTCGGCGAAATAGGACGCTGCCACTTCCTGCGGAACTTCGGCAGACTGCATCAACTGCTCGAAGCGTGTTCTCTTGTCGGCCAAGCTGCTCAAATGGGGTCACCTCAAACTCAAGTCTCTCAGGTTAGCTCTCTCTCGCAAAGGGAATAAACCGATGCAAAGAAAGAGCAAAGGAACGGACCCGTTTCTCCGGTCCATCCCCGTGCTCTTTCTATTGTAGCGGATTGATGGGGTTTCTACCACTTGAAAAAAGAAGATTCGGTCGCGTACTCGCCCTTACTTGCGCAAAGCCAAGCTTGCAAGCGTTTCCTGGCTCAAGAAGGGAGCCAACCCGGACAAGGGGACGTACTGCCCGTTCGCGGCCGCTTGCTCCGCCAGCCCGTCGAGTACCTCGCGGCTGACGAACGGGGCAAGCGCCATTAGATTCTGATAGTGGCCGCTCCTCGCCGAATCCGCGACCAAACGGTCCAGCACCTCCCGGCTCACGAACGGAGCGAGCGCCTCCAGGCGGCTGAAGCTGCCCCGCTCGGCGGCACTTTCCGCCAACCGATCCAGCACAGAGCGGCTGACAAACGGGGCGAGCGGGACGATATCCTTCGGCCTTCCCGTATCCGCCAGCTGTTCGGCCAGTCGGTCGAGCACCTCCCGGCTGACAAACGGAGCCAGTGCCTGCAGCTGGTTCAATCTTCCCGTCTTGCCGATGGCCGATTCGGCTAACCCGTCGAGCACAGATCGGCTGACAAAGGGGGCGAGGCCGACCAAGCCGTCGTAATCCCCTTCCGCATCGGCTTGTACGGCAAGCGGATCAAGGAACTCGCGGCCGAGAAACGGGGCAAGCCCGACCAGGTCGGTCAGCCGATTCGGCACGCCGATCCGGTTGACCATCTCCTCCGTCTGCGCCGGTTTCAGGATCGGCGCCACTTCCGCGACCTCGTCCACCCCGACGGCATGGGCTTCGAGATAGGTCTCCACATTATCCTCGATCAGGCTGTGCAGCAAACCGGCCGAAGCGGAATTCCCCAGAATCGTATCCACGCTTACCCCGAACAGCTCGGCAAGATCGGGAAGCTTGGAAATGTCCGGCATGGAGGTTCCCCTCTCCCAATTGCTCACGGCTTGATAGCTGATGCCCAGCCGGTCGGCCAGCTCCATTTGGGTCATGTCGGCTTTCTTGCGCAGTTCGTTGATGGTCTGCCCTACAAGTCTCATATCGAACATCTCAGCGATCCCCTTTCGGTTGGGATGGATTCATTCTAGCGCGCAGGTACTCGTCCAGCGATCCTCTCGGCAGAAAAGGCAGCACCGGTCCCAATGCCTCGATGCCTTGTTTCTCCATCGCATCGACAGCCAAGCGGACGATGAGCTCCTTGTCCAAATGGGGAAACAGATCCTCGAGCTCTTCCAGGCCCTCCCTGCGATAGATGATCTCGGCGAGCTCTCCCAACTGATCTTTTCCAAGGAAGGGAAGCAGCTCCTCCACATCATCGAGGTCGCCGATTTGCAGCCGCCGTTTCGTCGCCTCCGCCAGAGCCCCCCTGCTTGCGAACGGAGCCAATTCTTCGAGATCCCCATCTCGCCAAGCCCATTTCAGCAAAAGCTGGTCTACCGCCGCTTGACCCAGATGCGGCAGCAATTCCTCCACATCTTCTCCGCGCTCGGCCATTCCGCCGGCAATGGAGCCAAGAATGTCGCGGCTCAGGAACGGCGCCAGCTCCTCGATGCCGTCCGTATCGCCGGTCGCCGCCGCTGCGACAGCCAACTGGTCAAGCGTTTCCCGGCTGAGGTAAGGCGCCAGCTCCGTCAAATCTTCCAGGCTGGATCCCTTCATTAACCGCGCCGCCGCTTGCTCCGTCTGTCGGGGCTTCAAGATCGGCGCCAGCTCCGCCACCTCTTCGCCGCTGACGGGATGCGACTCCAAATACTCGTCCATCCGGTTTTCCAATGCGCTGTGAAGCAGACCGGATACCGGTGCATCGCCGAGCAGAGTGTCGACGCTTACCCCCAGAATCCCGGCCAGCTCCGGAAGCTTGGCGATATCGGGCATCGACAGCCCTCGCTCCCAATTGCTGACCGCTTGATAGCTGATGCTGAGCCGATCGGCCAATTCCATCTGGGTCATGTTAGCGGCTTTACGCAGCTCTCCGATGACTTGTCCCACTTGTTTCATATCGAACATGGAAACATCCATCCTTTCCTCTGACATGTCCACATCGTACCGTGAATTCGGCCGGTCGGCTATCAAGCGTTCGTTGAGTCGTAGCGGCAGACGTATGAATGCGCAGGCGGATTATGGCGTGGGACTCAAGCGCCCGTTGAGTCCGCTTGCCGCAGCCTCTCCATGGTCTTGTTTATGGATCTCGTAGCCATATCATACAGGCCGCGATCGGGATACTGGCGATAATCCGTTTCCAGCGCCGCGATGAAGTGAAGATACAGATCGTACCAGAGAATGCGTCGTTGCTGGCTGTTCGTCAACTCGGATGCGCCGTAACCGGCGAGATACTGCGGGTGCCGGTTGAAGGATCGGAAGCCGACCTCCATCAACTCATCCGCCCACAGACAGCGTTCAAAATCAATCAGGCCGACCACGTGGCCGTCCTCCACGAACACATTCCCCGCCCAGAGGTCCCAATGAACCAATCGGGGGGGACGCACTTCGGCAAACCAAGACGAGTCCCGCGCGAGCAGCTTACGAACCGCGTCGGAAGACACGCCCAGCTCGATGGACAGCCGCTTCGCGTCGGCAAAGCAATCCTCCAGCATCGAAGCGAATACGGGATACCACTCCGCTCCTTGTTTGTCGGGTTGGCCGAAGTAACCGAAACGGTCGTTCGTGATTTCGTTCAACCGGGCGTTATACCCGCCAAGTTCGAACTCGACCCGATCCCGCTCTTCCTCGCTCAGAGAGTCGCGCAAGGCATTATAGCTCCGGCCTTCCATACAAGACATAAACAGGCAGTCGGACTCGCAATGAACGTGGCTGTCGTCATAAGCCAATACCTCCACCACCGGAACATTCGTCTGTTCCCGAACAAGCCGCATGCATTCCGCCTCGGCCCGCATGATCGCTTTTTCATGTGTCATGACGGGCATGTCCCGGTTTGGAGCCACCTTCATGATGACTTCCCGTCCACTCTGATAGTGAAGCCGATAAGCTGTGTTGAAATATCCTTCTGTCAGCTCGCTTGCGGCAAGCAGTCTCTCTCCAGGAAAGGCCTGTTCGGCCAGCTTGCGAATGGCGGCTTCGGATAGCCGCTGTTTGGTTGCGCTTTCCATGGTAATCGGTTTCCCCCTAAACGTTCTCGACATGCAAAATAGCCGTGCCCCGACTGGGAACACGGCTTATGAAATTCTTAATAAGCGCGACCGAAGACGACGGTATGCTTGGCCGGTTCGCCGCAGCAGACGCAGGTCGATTTGGTAACCGCGGGCTCGAAGGGGATGTTGCGGCTCGTGGCGCCGGTTTCTTCCTTCACCTGCGCTTCGCAGGCGTCCGATCCGCACCAGCCGGCGTAGGCAAAGCCCTTCTTTTCTTCCAGGAAGGCGTTCAGCTCGGCCATGGTTTCGACCGAGGTGAAGTGCTCCTCGCGGAACTGCTTGGCCTTCTCGAACATATCCCGGTGGATTTGCTCGAGCATCGCCTGAACCTCGGCCACCAGGTTTTCCTGAGCGACGACTTTCTTCTCGCCCGACACGCGGGAGACGAGGACGGCTTGCCCATTCTCCATATCGCGCGGACCGATCTCGATCCGCAGCGGGATGCCGCGCATCTCGTATTCGTTGAATTTCCAGCCCGGGCTCTGGTTCGGGTCGGCGTCGACCTTACTGCGGACACCGGCTTGCTTGAGCGCCGCATGCAGTTCTTCTACGCGCGCCACGACCGGCTCGCGGAGCTTGGGAGGACCGACCGGGATCATCACCACCTGCGTCGGAGCCACCTTCGGCGGCAGCACGAGTCCGCGGTCGTCGCCGTGAACCATGATGATCGCGCCGATCAAACGGGTGCTGACGCCCCACGAGGTCGTGTGGCAGAACGTATGCACGTTCTCGCGGTTCAAATACTTGATGTCGAACGCCACGGCGAAGTTCGTTCCCAAGTAGTGCGAGGTACCGGCTTGAACCGCCTTGCCGTCCTTCATCATCGCTTCGATCGAATAGGTATCGACGGCTCCGGCAAACTTCTCGGACGGCGTCTTCTGGCCCATGATGACCGGAATGGCGAGCACTTCCTCCACGAACTCCCGGTAGATCTCGAGCATCTGCATCGTTTCCCGGCGGGCGTCGGCTTCGTCCTCATGGGCCGTATGGCCCTCCTGCCAGAGGAATTCGCTGGTGCGCAGGAACGGCTGCGTCCGCTTCTCCCAGCGGACGACGTTCGCCCATTGGTTGATCAAGAGCGGCAGGTCGCGGTAGGAGTTGATCCATTCCGAATACATATGGCCGATCATCGTCTCCGAAGTGGGTCGGATGGCCAAGCGCTCCTCCAGCTTCTCTCCGCCCGCTTCCGTTACCCAGGGAAGCTCGGGATTGAAGCCCTCCACATGCTCCTTCTCCTTCTGGAAGAAGCTCTCCGGAATGAAGAGCGGGAAATAGGCGTTGCGGTGACCCGTCTCCTTGAACCGGGCATCCAGAAAACGCTGGCACAGCTCCCAAATCTCGTAGCTGTCCGGCTTGAACACGATGCAGCCGCGAACCGGCGAGTAGCTCATGAGATCCGCTTTCTTGATGACGTCAATGTACCAGCGGGAAAAGTCTTCGCTCTGGGGGGTGATTTCTTTGACAAACTGCTTTTCATTATCCTTCGACATGGCGACCTCCAGCCCCTATTAAAAAATGCGTACGCCGCCTCTTGTCCCTCAAGAGGCGAGCGTCTATTGCGTTGTGCCAGTTCCGGTTTCTTGGATCGTTCAGGCCCCGCCGCAGGCAGCGGGCCGCTCGATCAGCCCTGGAACAGGTTTAGAATATCGTTGTAGGTAACCGCGATCATGAGCAGCATCAGCATGGCGAAGCCGATAAAATGCACCAAGCTCTCCCGGTTCGGATCGACCGGCTTGCCGCGCACCGCCTCGACCAGCAAGAACACGAGACGGCTGCCGTCCAGCGCCGGGACAGGCAGCAGGTTGAAGATCGCAAGATACAAACTTAAGAGCGCGGACCAGCGAATCATCGGGGCTACCCCCGCCGATGCGATCTCGGCGGTAAATTTGACGGTGCCGACCGGACCGGCCAGATCGTCCATCTTAAAGTCGCCGGTGACGAGCTTCTTGAAGCCGACCAGAATCTGCTTGGTCATGTAGGTCATGTCATTCCAGGCGCCGGTGATGGCTTCGCCCGCCTGCGTGCGCCGGGTCTCAAAGCCCAGCGCCGTTCCGATGCGGATCGTGTCGCCCAGCTTGACCGGGGTCACTTCCTTTTGAATCTGCTCGCCGCCGCGATTCAGGATCAGCCGGACCGGTTCTCCGGCAGAATTCTGGATCAGTTCGACGAGACGGTTGGAGTCCGAGCCGATGTTCTCGCCGTTTACCGACAGAATCACGTCGCCTTGCTTCAGGTCGGCCTGAGCGGCGGGACTGCCCGCTTCAATGGTCCCCAGCTTGATGTGGGTCGGCACTCCGGCCGCAAGCGTATAGATCAGGAATAGGACGAACGCCAGAAGGACGTTCATCACAGGGCCGGCCAAGATGGTCAAAAACCGCTGGAACACGGTTTTGCTGCCAAACTGACGATCCTTCGGCGCAATTTGCGTCTCTTTGCCCTCGCTCACCACTTCCGCTTTGGGCAGAACATCGAAGCGGTGGGTTTCACCGTCCACCTTCAGCGTGACGAACAGCCGGTCTTCAAGATCGAAGTCCTCGATCTCGCCGACCAACAGATTGGGAAGGCGCTCGAACCGGTCGGTGAACAATTGGGCGATCTTCCCGTTCTGCAGGCGGACGCCGACCGTCTGGCCGGTCGCCACTTGAAGAATCTCCGGGTCCTCTCCCGCCATCCGGGCAAAGCCGCCGATCGGCAGGAGGCGCAGCGTATACCGCGTCTCTCCGCGCTTATAGGAAAACAGCTTCGGACCGAAGCCGATGGCGAATTCGCGAACCAGAATCCCCGCCCGCTTGGCGAAGAACATATGACCGAACTCGTGAAGCGAGACCAGAACGAAAAACATCAAGATGATCTGTAAGCCGATTTCTATCGAATGCATAGGGATTCTCTCGCCCTCCTTGCTCGTACGTTTGACAACCCGAAAGCGGTTCTCGGTTTCATTGACCTAAGATTACCATGATTCCAAAGAACAATACAAGCCGGGCCGTTTCACGTAAACCTATGCGGGGAGCGGGTCTGCTATGCCCGGCATCATCCTTCGGGGCGAATTTCCGCCGCACGGCGTCTCGCCGCGGCGTCGGCCTCCAGCAGCTCGTCCAAGCCCGGATTCGCCTCGCGGGATTGCCCTTCCACGGTTCGGGCGATGATCTCCTCGATGGCGAGGAACGGGATCTCGCCGTTCAGAAACCGGGCCACCGCCGTTTCGTTTGCCGCATTGAACACGGCCGGCAGGGTTCCGCCCGCCCTTCCGCAGTCGTAAGCGAGCTTCAGCAGCGGGAACCGCTCGTAATCCATCTCCCGGAAATGCAAGAGGCCGATCTTCGTCAAATCCAGCGGTTCGGTCGGCGTCGGCCGACGTTCGGGATAGGTGAGCGCATATTGAATCGGAACGCGCATATCGGGGTTGCCGAGCTGCGCCATTACGCTATTGTCCCGGAATTCGACCATCGAATGGATAACGCTCTCGGCATGGAGCAGGACGCTGATCCGGTCATAGTCCATTCCGAAGAGCCAGTGGGCTTCGATCACTTCCAGCCCCTTGTTGACCATCGTAGCGGAGTCGATCGTGATCTTGGCGCCCATCGACCAATTGGGGTGGTTGAGCGCTTCCTTCACCGTGACGCCGCGCAGCTGCTCCCGGGTTCGGTCGCGGAAGGAGCCGCCGGAGGCGGTGATGATGAGCCGGCGGACCGCTTCGGTCTTCTCTCCGTTCAAACATTGAAAAATGGCAGAATGCTCGCTGTCGATCGGGAGTAGCCGAACTCCCCGCTTCGCCGCGGCTTCCGTGACCAAATGCCCGGCGCTGACCAGCGTTTCCTTGTTGGCCAGTCCGATATCCTTGCCCGCTTCGATGGCGGCCAGCGTCGGACCGAGGCCCATGCTGCCGACAACGGCCGTGATCACAAGGTCCGCTTCTGTGCCCGCCGCCGCTTCCTTCAGCCCTTCCGGTCCCCAGACGATCTTCACGGAGGAATCGGTCAGGAGTCGGAGCCGCTCGGCGTCTTCCTTGCTATGTACCGAAGCCAGCTTGGGCCGAAACCGGCGGATCTGCTCGGCGAGCTGCTCGACCCGGCTGCCTGCAGCCAGCGCTTCTACCTCATAGTCTTCTTGGCTGTTGGCAATCACATCGAGCGCTTGCGTTCCGATGGAGCCGGTGGAGCCGAGAATCGATAGTCTCTTCATCACAGGTGATCCTCCTATAGCAATCCGATCAAATGAAGGAACGGAAATACGATCAGCCAGCTGTCCGTGCGGTCGAGGATGCCGCCATGACCGGGCAGCAGGTTGCCGGAATCCTTGACGCCCTTCACCCGTTTATAGGCGGACTGCATCAGATCGCCGAGGGTTCCGATCACGGCGATGACGACGCCAAGCGCCGCCGCCCGGCCCAGGCTGATCCACTCCGGCCGGGCCAGATGAAACCCAAGTGCAACGAGCACCGACAGGATCGCTCCGCCTAGCGCGCCTTCCACTGTCTTGTTCGGGCTGATCGCTGGCCACAGCTTGGTCAGCGTCCACAGCTTGGCTTTGCCGATCAAGCTGCCGGTGAAGTAGGCGCCCGCATCCGACGCCCAGATGGCGAGGAAGACGAACAGCGTCCAAAAGAGGCCGTGTTCACCGGAAAGCCGCGTCTCGATCATGTAATAGTAGCCGATTCCTAAGTAAACCGCTCCCAGAAACAGATAGGCCGCTTGGTCCACCGTCGTGCGGTTCTTGCTCAGCACAGTGACCGCGAGAAGCGCAAATACTAAAAACCAAACGAGCCGCTCCGTTGTCACCGTATTCAAATAACCCGTTCCGGGATCGAAGGCCGGAAGCAAAAACAGGATTAACCCGGCGAAGCCGCATAGCGCGGCCGCCCCGGTCCGTCCGAGCTTGTTCATTCGGATGAATTCGTCGTACCCGATCAACGCCATAAGGGCGATCAACGCCGCATAAGCGTATCCTCCGACCATGAGCAAGGCAATGAAGGCTCCGCCCGCAAGCACGCCGGTGATAATCCGAGTGCGCATGAGTCACTAACTCCCTTCGGTCATTTCAGACCGCCATAGCGGCGGGTCCGGCGCTGGTATTCTTTGACCGCCTCATAAAAATCGGCCTCGCCGAATTCCGGCCAGTAACGGTTGGAAAACCAAAACTCGGTATAGGCGGATTGCCAGAGCATAAAATTGCTCAACCGCAATTCTCCGCTTGTGCGGATCATGAGGTCAGGATCGGGAAGGCCCGAGGTCAGAAGCTTGCGGGCAAACTCCTCCTCCGTCAGCGCATCGATATCGCGTTGTCCATCGGCCGTTTCCCGAGCCAGTGTCTTGACCGCTTCCAGAATCTCGCGCCGGGAGCCGTAGTTCAATGCAAAATTAAGAATGAGTCCGGTATTGTGGCGGGTATCCGCCTCCGCTTGATCCAACGCGGCCAAGGTATGGGCAGGCAGGCCTTCCCGCCAGCCGGTCATGCGAACCTGAACGTTCTTCTCGATCAATTCTTGCAGCTCAATCGCGAGAAACTCCTGAGGGAGCTTCATCAAGTAGTCGACTTCCTCCTGGGGACGGGTCCAATTCTCCGTCGAGAAGGCATACATGGTCAGAGCCTTGACTCCGATATGATCGGCGGCGATGGTTACCCGCTTGACCGCCTTCATCCCCGCATGATGGCCGGCAATCCGCGGCAAGCCTCGCTGCTTCGCCCACCTTCCATTCCCGTCCATGATGACGGCCACGTGTTTCGGAACGTTATGCGGATCCGGAATGGACGCAGCGTCCGACTCCGGCTTCGACTTCTTCCAAATTCGAACCATGGTTACCTCCACCGCAGCTGCCGATGCGGCTCAACTGCTAAGCCAGAGCCGTCATTCGTCTTTTTTTGGAAAAAGGCGTTTTCTCACCCGGCAGGCCGGGACTCAAAAACGCCTCTTGAACCGATATGCAAATGGGGTGCCGTCGAAACGGCAGAGACCGTTACACTTCCATGATCTCTTTTTCTTTGGCGGCGAGAATCTTATCCACTTCCACGATGTACCGGTCCGTCAGCTTCTGGATGTCGTCCTGATGACGGCGGGATTCGTCTTCAGACAGCCCGTCGGTCTTCTCCAGCTTCTTGATGTCGTCGTTGGCGTCCCGGCGGATGTTGCGGACGGCCACCTTCGCCTCTTCCCCGAACTTCCGGGTCATCTTGGCGAGTTCGGCGCGCCGCTCCTCGGTCAAAGCCGGGATGACGATGCGGATGATGCTGCCGTCATTCGAAGGATTCAGGCCCAGTTCCGACTTGAGGATCGCCTTCTCGATGGCGCCCATCGCCGACTTGTCCCAAGGTTGAATCATCAAAGTGCGGGAATCCGGCGTGGTGATGCCCGCCATTTGGTTCAGCGGCGTCATCGACCCGTAATATTCCACCTGAATCCGGTCAAGCAGGGATGCGGAAGCACGGCCGGCCCGGAGGCTGGCCATTTCCCGCTTCAGGGCGGTCATTGCCTTTTCCATGCGGTCTTCCGCGTTTTTCTTCACGGATGCTGGCATTTCACACACTCCCTTTAACGATTGTTCCGATTTTTTCGCCGAGTACCACTCGTTTAATGTTGCCTTCTTCCATAATGGAGAACACGATCAGCGGGATGTTGTTGTCCATGCAGAGAGAGGAGGCCGTCGTGTCCATGACGCCGAGGTTGTTGCTGATGACTTCGAGATAAGTCAGGGATTCGTATTTGATCGCCGTCTCGTCCTTGAAGGGATCGGCGGAATAGACGCCGTCGACTTTGTTCTTGGCCATCAGGATGACTTCCGCTTCGATCTCGGCCGCGCGCAGAGCGGCGGTCGTATCCGTGGAGAAGTAAGGGTTGCCGGTTCCGGCCGCGAAGATCACGACACGGCCCTTTTCCAGATGGCGAATCGCCCGTCTGCGGATGTACGGCTCCGCGATTTGCTGCATGGAAATAGAGGTTTGGACGCGGGTGGGTACTCCCACATTCTCAAGAGCATCCTGCAGGGCAAGGGAGTTCATGACCGTGGCGAGCATGCCCATGTAGTCGGCGGTTGCCCGGTCAATTCCCTTGGAGCTTCCGGCAATCCCCCGCCAAATGTTGCCGCCGCCGCATACCACGGCGACTTCCACCCCGAGCTCGTGAATGCTCTTCACTTGTTCCGCGATCGACAGAATGGTCTGAGAATCGATACCGAACCCGACAGGGCCGGCCAATGCTTCGCCGCTGAGCTTCAGCACGATCCGTTTAAACTTAGGCTGTTCCAAACCGGTTACCTCCACTGATTAGGATAAAAAGCAGGATTGCATTTCAAAGGAAGGAACACACCAGGCGCCCCTTCCCCGAATGAACCGGTTATTACATTTTGGCTTGAGCCATAACTTCTTCGACGAAGTTGTCCTGCTTCTTCTCCAGACCTTCGCCAAGCTCAAAGCGGGCAAAACGGCGGATGGTGATGTTCTCGCCGATCGTGCTGATCTTCTCGTTCAGCAGTTGGGCGATCGTCTTGTCCGGGTCTTTGATGAAGGCTTGTTCCATCAGGCAGAATTCTTCATAGAACTTGGAGAGACGGCCTTCGACCATCTTTTCGACGATCTTCTCCGGCTTGCCTTCGTTGAGGGCTTGGGCGCGGAGGATTTCGCGTTCCTTCTCGATGTCGTCGGAGGGAACTTCTTCGCGGCGGACATAACGGGGATTCGTAGCGGAAATCTGCATGGCGATATCCTTCACCAGAGCCTGGAATCCGTCGGTCTTGGCAACAAAGTCGGTTTCGCAGTTGATTTCGACGAGCACGCCGATGCGTCCGCCGCCGTGGATGTAGGAACCGACAGCGCCTTCGGTCGCGATGCGTCCGGCTTTGTTCGCCGCTGCGGCAAGGCCCTTCTCGCGGAGAATTTCGGAAGCCTTGGTCATATCGCCGTTTGCTTCATCGAGCGCTTTCTTGCAATCGAGCATGCCTGCTCCGGTTTTTTCACGAAGTTCTTTAACTTGGGCTGCAGTTACGGCCATGGGTGTTACCTCCTGTTATTGGGGGAAATGGATAGGCGAATCGGGTGCCGAGGCTATAAAGAAAGGGTGGGCGTCGGTTCTTAGACCTCCAACCCACCCCGCTATATCTCGTAAGTTTAAGCTTGCTTAAGCAGTCGTTTGCTCGCCTTGGTGAGCTTCGACAACGGCGTCTGCCACCTTGGAGGTGAGCAGTTTGACGGCGCGGATGGCGTCGTCGTTGCCCGGAATGACATAGTCGATTTCGTCCGGATCGCAGTTCGTGTCAACGATGCCTACGATCGGGATACCCAGCTTGCGGGCTTCGGCTACGGCAATGCGTTCCTTGCGGGGGTCGATGATGAACAGGGCGCTGGGCAGGTTCTTCATGCCCTTGATGCCGCCAAGGAACTTGTCAAGGCGTTCCTGTTCTTTCTTCAGCAGGATGACTTCCTTCTTCGGAAGGAGTTCAAACGTGCCGTCTTCGGCCCATTTTTCCAGCTCGTGCAGACGGGCGATACGCTTCTGGATCGTCTGGAAGTTGGTCAGCGTGCCGCCGAGCCAACGTTGGTTGATGTAGAACATACCGCAGCGCTCGGCTTCTTCCTTGACGGAATCCTGAGCCTGCTTCTTCGTTCCGACGAAGAGGAACGTGCCCCCCTCAGCCGCTACGCTCTTAACAAAGTTGTACGCTTCTTCTACTTTCTTGACCGTCTTCTGCAGGTCAATGATGTAGATGCCGTTTCTTTCGGTGAAGATGTATTTGTCCATTTTCGGGTTCCAGCGACGGGTTTGGTGACCGAAGTGTACCCCAGCTTCCAACAGCTGTTTCATGGAAATTACTGCCATCTTCACACACCTCCTCAATATGGTTTATTTGTTCCTCCGCCCTTCTCATTTTCGTGCGGGACTGCCGGTCCGGCAGCACCTCCGACCGAATTAAAAGGCGTGTGTGTTCGTGACACCGCTAATTACTATACCATAGCTAACCAACGGAGCGCAACCATTCTTCGACAAGCCTTTCAATTCCGTTCGCACTCCCTCGCCAAGCGTAAAAAAGAAGCAAACCGGCCGCAGCGCTATCCGCGAATCGGCCGGTCTACTTCGCTTCCGTGAGTGCGGCGATTACCGCATTGATGTCGGAATCGGGCTCGAACCCGTACAGGTTGGCGACGATCTTCTGGGTAAGCCCCTTCTCCTTAAGCCGCTCCCGGAAGGCGAGCCGGTCGCGGATGACGCCGGCCTGGTACAGGTATTCCTCCACCGAGTCGGAATCCATTCCCTTATAGATGTAGAGATACCTTTTCTCCGATTTTGCCTCTGCCGGTTTCGAGGAAGCGGCGGCGGGCTGCTTCAGCTTGGCGTATTCCTCCTGGCTCAGGACAACCTTCCCTTGGCGCTTGGCCGCCGAGGCCAACTCCTCGGGCGAAAGCGTCGCTTGCGGTGAAGCCGAAGGGTTGTCGGCAAACAGCGAGGAAGCCGTCGGCGCAGGCGAAGTGCTTGCGGCGTCGGGCGTCGAAGCGGTCGAGCCGATAAAGCTCAGCTGAACCAGGATCGCTCCGAGCATGATGCCGGTTCCCAAGCCGAACAGAAATTTGCGGTTCTTAAGCATGGCCTTCTTCCTCCTGCCTGGCAAGCTGCAGGATCAGGGCGGCCTCGCCCTTGCTTAAGCCTGCGCGGCGGGCGATCTGTTCGATGGACTGCCCCTGCGCATCCAGCCGGAACAGCTCGGGATACCGCTCGCGGATCGATCCGGCCGCTGCCGGCTTGGCGGCTGCCGCGGGCTCATGCGGCAGCGGGCTCTCCGGCTGCTCCAGCTCGCTGCGCCGGCGGCGGAAGGCTTCGGACAGATCATGCGCCTGTCCGGCTTCCAATCCGGGCTCGGAGGCCGCTTGTGCCGGGTGCGCCGCTTCGGGATAGGCCGCTGGCGCAGGCTGCACCGTACGAGCGGCGGACAGGCTTTGCACCTGAGCGCTCAACTCCCTTACCTGCGCTTCCAGCGCGGACGCTTTATCCTCCCAAGCTTCCGCCCGTAAGGCATATTCCTTCTTCATGCCGCTCATCGCCTCTAGCAGCCTGCGGTTCTCCTCCTCCAGATTGGCCGACACCAAGTCCAGGGCGTCCTCGATCTCCGATGCTGACGAATGCGGGGCTCCCTGTTCTTTGACAAACCACGAGAACACGACGCACAAAATTCCGATGATGACCACGACCGCCCAGGGTTCCATATTCATGTCTGCCTCCTGTCCTTGCTCCTCCGCTATAAGGTGATATCCAGGCGATGGCCCTTGTACGGATGCGGGGATTCATTCAACTCGGGCTCCGCCGCAGGAACCGAACCGCCCGGCGCGCTCTTCGCTTCGCCCTTGCGCTTCTTGCGGCTGTCCGGGTTCCTGATCGTTCCCCCTTCCGCCTTGGTGGCCTGCGGGCTGCGCTGCCGTTCGACCGCATCTTGCTTTAACTGGCTGGCGGCGGCGGCCATCTGATCCAGCACCGGCTTCTCGGAGAGCTGGCTCTGTACGCGTCCGGCCTCATGATGCTTATGTACGGCGATCTGCATGTCGATGGACTTAAAGCTCATGCTTCTTTCGCCTCCTTTGGCGAAGCCCTGTCCGCTTTGAAGAACGACGGATCAGTTTCCGGTGAACATGCCGATGTCTCCGTCGACGATCCGGAATTTCACCCTCGACACCGGATCTTTGACGAACCGCGTGTAGCGGCCCATTACGATCTTGGCGCCGCCGTAGATGATCGAGGCCACTTCGACGACGGCGGCATTGGATTGCTCCTGAAGCGTCTCCAGCTCCAACAGCCGCTCCTTCATGGCGTTGATCTCCTCCACGGTCTTCCGCTTGGTATGGCCCAGCTTAATCCTGAGCGCCATCTTCTCCATGGAGAGCTGGCCGCTCGCCGCCAGCGGATCGAGCAGCGCGAGCGCCTGCTCGGTCTTGCGCAGCGCTTCCGTACTCTCCTTCACCTGGCTGCGCAGGGAAAGCAGCTCGTTGCGCCGTTCCGGGAGCACGCCGACCTCGATGACCGTCACGGTCGACAGGGAGTTGCCGACCGTTCTCGCCTCCACCCGCTCGCCGGCCTGGATCGTTCCGCCGACGATGAGGCCCTTGGCACTGGTGCAGACCACGGCTCTGCCCGCCCGTATGATCGAATGCATGATGCTCTGCGAGACGACGACGTCTTCTCCCGCTTCGACCCTTCCTTCCTGCACGAACGAGCTTTTGATCGTCTTTCCGGCCTTGACCATTCCCTTATTCTGGCCGAGGATACCGCCGGAAATCTCGATGGACCCATCGGCGATCAGCTCGGCGGCCTCGACTCCGCCGGTAACGCGGATATCGCCGGACGCCTTGACCCGAAAGCCGCTCCGGACGTTTCCCCGAATGACCACGGAGCCGACAAAATCAATATTCCCGATGTTGTAGTCGACGTCCCCGTTTACTTCGTAGATCGGGAAAACATTGATTTTATCCCCGTCGGTGAGCGAAATCACACCGCTGATCGAAGCGACGAGGACCGTCTGTTCGGGATTCGCCATCACGTTCTTGCCGATCTTCAGCCGCGCTTCCTTGCCGCGCTTGCAGGTGATCGGTTCGCCCTTGACGTTCATGCCGGGCGCGCCCTCTTCGGCGAGAATCCGCTCGGCGATGCGGTCGCCCTGATTGACATTGTGAATCCGGGTCATCTCCCGGAAATCGACCGTTCCGTCCTCGAGAATTTTCGGCTGCCTCGCCGAGCTCTCCAGGTCGAACAGCAGCCGGACGGAGCCGTCCTTGCCGTCCCGCGGCGGCGATCCGGCGGCGACGGTCATGAGCATATTTCGGAACGACTGGGGAGAAGCCGCCAGCGCCGCCAAATTCTTCTGCTGCAGGCCAAAAATAACTCCGTTTGCACGGAGAAAATGGGTGATATCGTCTAGCGTAAAAGCAAAGCTGTCGTCCCATTCTTCCAAGGTCATCCATGCGGTCAATTTATCGTCCGATACTTTGAGCTTGAGATAATGGTCAATCGAATACCGGCTCGATCCCACGTCATTTCCCCCCTATGCCCATGAATCTGATAAAAACCTTATTCCGACAGCAACTGCTCCTTCCATCGGTTCAGACCGCCCCGAAGCCGCAAAATCGCTTTGGAATGGAGCTGCGAGATCCGCGAGGGAGACAGGTTCATCACTTCCGCGATCTCACTGAGCGAAAGCTCCTCGTAATAGAACAAGGATACGACGATCCTCTCCTTCTCCGTCAGGCGATCGATGGCTTTGGCCAGCGTCTCTTTTTGAAAAAAAACGGTAACCTTGTGATCGGGGTTCTTCGCCTTCTCGTCGACCAGGTAAGCGAGCCGGGACTCGACCTCGTCATCCTTTACCGGTTCGTCGATGGAGGTGATCGTGGAAACGGCCACTTCCTGAAGCATTTGGCGAAAATCGCCTTCATTCACGCCCAGGTATTCGCTGATTTCCTGATCCGAGACGCTGCGCATGTGGCGCTGCTCCAATACCTGATAAGCTTCTTCGATCTTCTTGGCTTTCTCCCGCACCGATCGGGGCACCCAATCGTTCTGGCGAAGGCCGTCGATCATCGCGCCGCGGATTCGCCAGGAGGCGTACGTCTCGAATTGGAGCCCGCGTTCATAATCAAATTTCTCGATGGCGTCGATCAAACCGAGAATGCCGGTACTGATGAGGTCTTCTTTGGCAACGGATTTGGGCAGGCCCACGGCCAACCGCCCGGCTGCATAATCCACCAGGGAAAGATAGGATTCGATCAGCTCCCGTTTGGCGCTCTCATCGCCTTCTTCCCTCCATCTTTTCCACAGGTCCGCTCCGATTTTGAGAGGTTTCCCGCTGTCTTTCACGGTCTTCGTCACCACCTTACTTTTCCGTCATCGTCCTTAGCGCATCGGCGAGGTCCTGAGCCTTCTGATCGGTCTTGGTCGTGAGTTTGGGAGGATGAAGCGGCTCAAAGGCGGCTTCCGCCGTCGGCGGCGTTTCGGACTGCCGGATGATGCGGTTCAATTCGTCCTGTTCGTCCGGGGTGGAGAGATCGAGCGTTCTTCCGATGCTCTCTCTTCCGGATGGCGGTTCTATGGGCGGCAGTGGGTTCCCCGGCTCCGCAATCAGCCGCAGAATCCATTGTACGGCGATTCCGACCAGGAAAAGCAGCCCGCCGCTCACAAGTGCGCGGATCAGGGAAGTGCTGAAGATATTGTTCGACAAGGACAGGAACAAGGTCAGGATAAACCCGAAGAGTGCCAGACCCAAGCTGATACGGAAGGCGCTCTTCATGCCCTACAGTTCCTTGCTGCCCTGCTGGACGCTAGTGATAAGCAGGATTCCGGTCGCGGAATCGAATTCAATGGTTCTGCCATAGCTTCCTCCCGTGTCTTCGCCCTTCAGGGGAATCTTGTACTGTGCCAGCATGGCCTTGCAGGATTCCACATTGCGCGGGCCGATTCTCATCGTGTCTCCCGCTCCGGTCGTGAAGGCAAACATCTGCGCGCCCCCGGCCATCTTGGATTCCATCCGGCTGATGGCCGCTCCGAGCTCGACCATCCGCTCGATCATCATCGGAATGGCGGTATCGGCGTACTTGGCGCGGTTGAGCTGGCCCTCCTTGGCAATTTCCGAGGATGGCAGCATCACATGGGCCATTCCCGCTACCCTCGCGACCGGATCGTACAAGGTCAGCCCGACGCAGGAGCCGAGCCCGGTCGTCTTGAGCACGCCGACGGGAACGGCGACGTTGAGGTCGGCCATTCCCACTTTGATCAAAGTCCGTTCTATCATTCGGCAGCGACTCCCAGGGCAGCAAAAATCCGATCAAAGGATTCCGGATCGGGAATCAGGAAGAAATGTCCTTCCACTTCGTCGCCATTTTGCAGGAATTTGGTATCGATAAACAAAGCGTGGTCTCCCATTTCGCCGAATTGGAGCAGCCCGTAGCTGAGAATGGCGCCCGCCATGTCAACGGCCAGCGAGGGAACGGTCGGGAACATGTTCAGTTGGGTAAAATCCGCCAACGAGGTCAGGTAGGAGCCGGCCAGGATGTTGCCGATCTCGCTTAAGGCGGAGAACTCCATCTCGTCCAGCTCCTCCTTGTCGCTGCACTCGAGCCCGACGAGGCGCTTAAGCAGATGGCGGGCGGATTCCATGGACAGGATGAAGAACATGTTGCCGGGGGTCTCTCCTTCTACCCGGAGGAAGATGGCCATGACCACCTTCTCGGAGCCGCCGACGCTCTCGGAAATCTCCTCGAACGGGACGAGCTTGACCTGGGGGACTTGCATGTCGACCGGCTTGTCCAAGAGGGTCGACAGCGCCGTTGCGGCGTGGCCGGCGCCGATGTTGCCGACTTCCTTCAAGACATCCAGGTGAAAATCAGCCAATGATTTGAACGTCACGCGACTATACCTCTAACTCTTCCAGTTGGACGAGTTCTCCTTTGTTCAGGACTTCCTTCAGATTGAGCAGGATCAGCAAGCGCTCTTCCCCGATCCGCGCCACGCCGCGCAGGTATTTCGCTTTGATGCCTCCGACGATTTCCGGCGGGTCGGAGATCGTACCGCTGTCCACGTCGATGACATCGTCGGCCGAGTCGACGATCATGCCGACCTTCAGCTCGCCTACGTTCACGATAATGATGCGGCTGCTGTCCGTGTGCTCGGTTTCGGCCAGACCGAACCGGCCGCGCAGATCGAGAACCGGAACGACAATGCCCCGCAGGTTCATGACACCTTTAATGAAAGGAGGCGTTTTCGGCACGCGGGTCAGGTGGACAATCCGTTCGATGGTCTCCACCTTTTCCACTTCCACCCCGTACTCTTCCTTGCCGAGCTTAAACACGATTACTTTGATTTCCTCACCCATAAAGCAACTGCCTCCTTTTGGCGGATCCGTTCGGTTTCCTGCTTATTTGATCAGTACATTCGGATTGATGATCAACGCGACCTGGCCGTCTCCGAGGATCGTCGCCCCCGATACGGCGAACACCTTGCTCAGGTACTTGCCCAGGTTCTTCAGGACGATTTCCTGCTGGCCGATAAAATCGCTGACGATGAGCGCCGCAAGCTTCTCCCGCTTGCGGATAATGACCAGGTTACGCTCTCCGACTTCCTGTGGCCGGTAGCCGGGGACTTCGAGAATTTGAGCCAGGTCGACCACCGGGATAACGCTGCCGCGGTATTCCAAATGATCGTTGCCGTGCAGCCGGCGAATCTTGCCGACGTCGACCGCCGCCGTCTCGACAATGGAATTAAGCGGAATCGCATATTTCTCCGGACCGACTGCCACCAGCATCGCGCCGATGATCGAGAGCGTGAGCGGCAGATTCACGGAGAAGGTTGTGCCGACTCCTTCCTTGGAAGAGATCAGGATCTGCCCGCCGAGCGATTCGATCTTGGTCTTCACCACATCCAGACCGACACCGCGTCCCGACAGGTCGGAAATCTTATCCGCCGTGCTGAAGCCGCTTGCGAACAAGAGCCGGTATACCTCCTCGTTCGGCATCCGCTCGGCTTCCGCCTCGGTGATGACGCCCTTCTTGATCGCGGCGGCGAGCGTCTTGTTGCGGTTGATGCCGGCGCCGTCGTCGGACACTTCGATGATGACGTGGTTGCCGCTGTGGTAAGCCCGCAGCTGAATGGTCCCCGTCTCGCTCTTGCCCAGCCGCTTGCGCTCCTCGATCGATTCGATGCCGTGGTCGGCGGAGTTGCGCAGCAGGTGTACGAGCGGATCGCCGATTTCGTCGACGACCGTGCGGTCCAGCTCCGTGTCGGCGCCGGTAATGACCAGGTCCAGCTTCTTGCCGAGCGTCTTGGCCGCGTCGCGGATCATCCGCGGGAAGCGGCTGAAGACCGTATCGATCGGCACCATGCGCAGGTTGAGCACGATGTTCTGCAGGTCGCTGCTTACGCGGGCCATGTGTTCGACGGTCTCGGTCAAGTCGCTCCGGCGAATTTCCGAAGCGAGCTGCTCCAGGCGGACCCGGTCGATCAAGAGCTCGCTGAACAGGTTCATCAGATGATCCAACCGGTCGAGGTCGACGCGGATGGTCCGGTTCGCCACCGCATGCCCGGCCCCTGCGGCCGGAGCCGCCTTCCCCTCCGGTTTGGCTGCACTCGGCTTAGCCTCCGGACGGGCGGGAGCTTCCACCGCGGCGGCGGTCTCCTGCGCCGCTCCGGCCGTCTGGGCCATCAGGTGCAAGCTGTCGTGATCGAGCGGCGTTACCGTGGCCGAACGAATCTCCGAGATGCCTTCGATGAGGTGAACCAGTTCTTCCTGCGGAAGCTTGGACACATAGTACAGGGAGAAGGCCCGGTCAAACTTGTCCTGCTCGATCTCTTCCACGGACGGGAAGGATTTGATGATCTCTCCGTTGTCCTCCAGCTCCCGGAATACCATATACGCCCGGGCCGCCTTCAGCACGCATTCGTCGGTGAGCTCGGTGCGAATAAAATAAACGTTGAATTCGGAATCGAGCGATTGCTCCAGCACCGAGAATTGGTACTGATCGAGCGCCACCGCGTCGTCCGCCGCCGATTCCGGGTTAGCCGCAGGCGAAGCGGCTGCCGCCGCGGCCTGCTTGTATTCGCCGTTTACGATGGATTTCAGCACAGCTACGATCGCCGTCACGTCGGCTTTGCCCGTTCCCCCGGCGATGATATCCGCCAGCATCGCCTCCAGCGCGTCCGTACTCTTGAACAGGCCGTCAAAGATGAAAGAATCCACGCTCAGCTTTCCGCCGCGCATGAGATCCAGCACGTTCTCCATCTGGTGGGTGAGCGAAGCCAGATCCTCGAACCCCATCGTGGCCGCCATTCCTTTGAGCGTATGCGCCGAACGGAAGATGACATTGACGATATCCAGATTCTCCGGGCTTTGCTCCAGTTCCAGAAGCTTTTCATTGATCGCTTGCAAATGCTCCGTTGATTCATCGATAAACATGGACAAGTACTGATTGAGTTCCAAAGGCGTTGCACCTCCGAGTCATTCTAACCCTGTATCATTACCGACAATTTGCCGGGAATTTCGTGAAGCGGAAGGACATGAGTCACGCATTCGAGCTGGACGGCCGCGCGCGGCATGCCGTACACGACGCAGGTTTCCTCCGATTCGGCGATCGTGGCGGCCGCACCCGAGAGCGCGAGCTCCTGCATGCCCTTGGCCCCGTCGCTGCCCATTCCGGTCATCAGAACGACGTACTTCTTAAAGCCGCTGAAGGGAACGAGGGAATGAAACAGCACATTAACCGATGGCCGGTGGCCGGAAACGGGATCGTCGGTGGACAGCTTGATCCGGTAGACATTGGAGCTATCCTGGATCATCACCATGTGATACCCGCCGGGAGCGAGATACGCGACTCCCTTCTCCACCTTCATTCCGTCCTCCGCTTCGACGACGGTAATGGCGCTGCCGGCGTCTAGCCGATCGGCCAGCGATTTGGTGAACTTGGGCGGCATGTGCTGAACAATCAGAACCGGCGCCGGAAGATCGGCTGGCATTGCGGTCAGGACGGCGTGCAGAGCCCGGGGTCCTCCTGTGGATGTGCCGATGGCGATCAAATGCTGGAAGGGCGGCGCTTGGCGCAGCCGATCCGGCTTCATCGGAACGGAGTCTTCCTTTGGAATGGGCACCGGATAACCTCCTTTGCGTTTCTGGATGTAGTCCTTTTCCGTTTCCTGATCGTAAGGAAGGTCAAGGCTTCGAATTAGCGAGCAAACGGAGCATCTTGGACAGGAAGCCGCGAATTCCGGCGGACGGGTCCGTCTCGGTCCGGTGCGAGCCTGCATACTGTTCGGCCATCCTGCGAATGTCCCTCGCTGCGCGGCTATCGGGGAAGGCGGCGGTTAACGGCATCTGCTTGCGGACGGCGCGGGAAACGTGCGGATCGTCATAGACGTACCCCAGCACGGGAATCTCAATGCCGAGAAAGCGCTTAGCCACGAGCGTGATCTTGTCGGCGGTCGCCTGGCCTTCCCGGTCGTCGGCAACCCGATTGACCACCAGCCGGAACCGAACGGCTTCCTCCTGCTGGTGAACCATCTTGATGACGGCGTAGCCATCCGTGAGCGAGGTAGGCTCGGGCGTGGTCACCACGAGCGTCTCGTGGGCAGCCAGAATGAATTTCATCGTTTCCTTGGAGAGCCCCGCTCCGGTATCGAACAGGATGTAATCGAAGTGGCCGTTCAATTGGCCGATCTGATCGGCAAAATCATTCAGTTCGGCCTCGCTGAGATTGAGCAGGTCGGTAAAGCCGGACCCGCCGGCGATGAAACGGATGCCTTCGGTTCCAATCTGCACGATGTCGAAAATGTTTTTTTCTTTCTTCAGCAGATGGTACAAGGAATACTGCGAGTGGATGCCCATGAGCACATCGATATTGGCGAGACCGATGTCGGCGTCAAAGATGAGGACCCGGTACCCCAACTGCTGAAGAGCGATGGAAAAATTGAGCGTGAAATTTGATTTCCCGACTCCCCCCTTGCCGCTGGTGACGGTGATGACCCGGGTCTCCCGTTCCTTATCGGGGCGCGGGGCGGCGGGAGTCGCCTGCTGCCGGGACTCGACCAGCCTCCGCAGCCGTTCAGCCTGATCGCTCATTCCCTCCGCTCTCCCAAGATCCCGTCCACCAGCAGGTCTTCGGTGAGCAGGGTGATGTCTTCGGGAACGTTCTGCCCATTGGTCACATAGGACAGACGGAGCGGGTAGTCGTAGAGCAGGTTGAGAATGGAACCGTAAGAGCCGGTCTCGTCCCACTTCGTAAACAGCACCTTCTCGACGCCGAAGTTCACGAACTGCTCCGCGATCACCTTCATATCGGCGTACTTGTTGGTCAGGCTGAGAACGAGCACGGTCTCGCTTCCGCCATGGGCATTCAGCAGCGAGTGAAGCTCGGAGACGTACCTCTCATTGCGGTAGTTCCGTCCGGCCGTATCCATGAACAGCAGTTCGCAGGTGGACAAGCGGTCAAAGGCCTTTTGCAGATCCGCCGGGGAAAATACCACTTCCATCGGCACATTGAGGATCGTCGCATAGGTTTTGAGCTGCTCCACGGCGGCGATACGGTACGTATCGGAAGTAATGAATCCGGTTTTGCGATGGGAGCGCAGCACTTGGTCGGCGGCGAGCTTGGCGATGGTCGTGGTCTTGCCGACTCCCGTCGGTCCAACGAAATTGATCACCTTCGTCTCCGGGGTAATCGGCGTTCCTCCCCGCCCTCCGACGATTCCGCAGAGAACCGAGCGGACCTGCCCTCTGACCTTCTCCTCGGTGAGAAAATCCGGATCGCTCGCCGCTCTCATTTCCAGCGAACCGATGACATCCTCCAGGATAGCCGGTGACAGATCCTGTTCGGCGAGCCGATCGGCCCATCGCTGGATAAGCGGATGCCTGTCCTGGCGCAGATCGCCCCGGGCGGCGAGGCTCTTCATCAGCTCTTTCATCTGGCGAATTTCGCGGGCCAGCTCGTTGTCCGCCGCTCCGGCCGCCTGCCGGTTCGGCGGAGCGGGGTTCGGCGCAGTTTCGACCGCCGGACGGGGCTTCGGACGCTGGGGAGCGGGCCCGGCTGCGGCGGCGGTCTCCCGCTCCGTTAGCACATCGGGAACATGCGGCATGGTCAGCGGCCCGGCTGGTTTGGTCTGAGCGGGAAGAGTCGCTGCCGGCTGACCTCCGTAGGCCTTCGCGGCCGACTGCTTGGGCACGACGGCCGGGGCGGAAGCGACGGGAGGCGCAGCGGAGGGCTGCAGACGGGAAGCAGGCGAAGCGGTCCCCTCTTGGGTATCCGTCGCCGCAACCACTTCGATCCGCTTCTTGCCGAACAAGCCGAGGAAGCCCCCCGTTCGAATATCCTTCGTGCTGAGGATGACCGCGTCGTTGCCGAGCTCGCTGCGAATGCGCTGCAGCGCTTCGGGCATCGTGTCAACCACGTAGCGTTTTACCCTCATAGATTCACAACTCCCAGGCTTTGAATTTCAACACTCGGCTCCAGTTCGCTGTAGGACAGGACGGGAACATCCTGCAGGGTGCGCTCCAGGAGCTGCTTCAGGTACATCCGGATGGTTGGAGAAGTCAGAATCACCGGCTGCTGCCCCGATTGGACGGCTTTGGTCACCTGCTCCGAGATCCGGTGATGAATTATCTGGGATGAGGACGGATCGAGAGCCAGGTACGAGCCCTGTTCCGTCTGCTGAACCGATTCGGCGATCTTTCGCTCCAGACTCGGGCCGACCGTAATGACTTTAAGAGAATCGCCCTCCGAGGAGTACTGCTGGGTAATCTGCCTCGACAAGGCTTGACGCACGTATTCGGTGAGGATATCCGGATCCTTGGTATAGGTTCCGTAATCGGCGAGGGTTTCGAGAATGGTGACCATGTCGCGTACGGAGATCTTCTCGCGCAGCATCTTGGCCAGAACCTTCTGGATATCGCCGATGCTTAAGACCCCGGGCACCAGCTCCTCCACCAGTGTCGGATAGGCTTCCTTGACGTTGTCCACCAGCGCTTTGGTCTCCTGACGGCCGATCAGCTCATGGGCATGCCGCTTGACGACCTCGGTCAAATGGGTGGCCACGACCGATGGAGGGTCCACCACCGTGTAGCCGGACAGCTCGGCCCGCTCCTTCGTGGCGTCGTCGATCCAGATGGCCGGCAGGCCGAAGGCCGGTTCCACCGTCTCAATTCCGCTGACGGCGTCGTCCTCGAAGCCGGGGCTCATCGCCAAATAGTGGTTAAGTAGTAATTCACCGCGGGCTACGGAATTTCCTTTAATTTTGATGACATATTCGTTCGGTTTTAGTTGAATATTGTCGCGGATTCGGATAACGGGGACGACGATCCCCAGCTCAAGCGCGCATTGCCGTCGAATCAGGATGATCCGGTCGAGCAGGTCTCCCCCTTGCCCGGTGTCGGCGAGCGGGATCAGGCCATACCCGAACTCGAATTCGATCGGGTCCACTTGCAGGAGGCTGATGACGCTCTCGGGACTGCGTACCTCTTCGATCTGCTGCTCTTCTTCCAGCTGATCGTCCATGGCCTGCTTACGCTTCAAGTTGCCGTTCATCTTGATGCCGGCGAAGACCAGCAGCCCCGCAATCGGGTAGGTGGAAAAGATGCCGATCGGCGTAAAGGTGCCAAGCAGGACGAGGGTGCCGGCCGCGATGAACATCAGCTTCGGGTAAGCGAACAGCTGCTTGGTCAGATCGCTGGCCAAGTTGCCCTCGGAGGTGGCGCGCGTGACGATGAGACCGGAAGCGGTCGAGATCAGCAAAGCCGGAATCTGGCTGACGAGGCCGTCGCCGATGGAGAGGATGGTATATTGCGCAGCGGAATCGGTGAAGGACTGGCCGTTCATCATGCCGATGATGAAGCCGCCGACCAGGTTGACGATCATGATGATGATGCTGGCGATGGCATCGCCCTTGACGAATTTGCTGGCGCCGTCCATGGCGCCGTAGAAGTCCGCCTCGTTCTCGATCTTCGAGCGGCGTTCGCGGGCCTGCTGCTCGTTGATGAGGCCGGCGTTCAGGTCGGCGTCGATGCTCATCTGCTTGCCGGGCATCGCGTCGAGCGTAAAGCGGGCGGCCACTTCGGCTACGCGCTCGGAGCCCTTGGTGATGACGATAAACTGGACGATGACCAGGATGAGGAACACGACGAGGCCGACCACCAGATTGCCGGCGGCGACGAAGGAGCCGAACGTGTGAACCACGTCGCCGGCCTCTCCCTTTGCCAGGATGTTGCGCGTCGTCGAAACGTTGAGCGCAAGCCGGAACAGCGTCGTGATCAGCAGGAGCGACGGAAAGATCGAGAACTGCAGCGCTTCCTGGGTGTTCATCGCCACGAGCAGGATCAGGATCGCGAGCGTGATGTTGATGACGAGCAGAACGTCGAGCAGGAAAATCGGTATGGGAACGATCATCATGAGAATAATGCCGATGACGCCGATCAGGACGGTAAGGTCCTTCGCCTTCATGATTCGTTCCTCCTCTCTCTGGTATCGGACTGGTTAACGGGCTTTCCCCTTGAGCTTATACACATACGCCAGAACCTCCGCCACGGCCTGGAACAGCTCCGCCGGGATCGCCTGACCGATTTCCACCTGACTGAACAGTGCCCGGGCGAGGGGCTTGTTCTCCATCAGCACGATGCCGTGCTGCTTGCCTCTCTCCTTGATCTTCTGCGCTACGTAGTCGGCCCCTTTGGCGATCACCCGCGGCGCCGCCATCTCGCTGGCGTCGTATTTCAGAGCTACAGCAAAGTGAGTCGGGTTGGTAATAATGACATCGGCGTTCGGGATCTCCTGCATCATCCGCTGCATCGCCATGCGGCGTTGTTTTTCGCGGATTTTGCCTTTGATCAGGGGATCGCCTTCAGACTTTTTATATTCATCCTTGATGTCCTGCTTGGACATGCGCAGATTTTTTTCGTAGTCAAATTTTTGATAGAAGTAATCCAACACCGCGAGGATCGCCAGAATGACACCGATCTTGATTCCCAAGCCGACCGTCAGGTCAGCCACATAGGAGAGCGATTCCCTCAGCGGGACTTGACCCAGCACGAGCAGCTTTCCCCGCTCGGACCAGAAGGTTTGGTACACGACGAATCCCACGATGGTCATCTTCAGGATGGATTTCAAAAAATCGACCAGGGCGCGCGGGCTGAACATGCGTTTAAAGCCTTGAAGCGGATTGATCTTGCTGAACTTGGGCTTCATCGGGTCGCCTGTGAACAAGACGCCCACTTGAAAGAAATTGGCGAGCAGCGCCACGAGCACGCTGACCAGGAAGATGGGGGCCAGCAGCAGCAGCCCTTCCCGCAGCAGGTTCCCGAAGAGGGAGACCACATTCGGGACGGTGACTTCCGAAAGCAGGTAATCCTGGAAGGTTGAGCGAAACAGCAGGAAATACCGATCCTTCATAAAACCGCCGAAGAGCGAGAAGGAAGCAAAGCAGGCCAGCAGGACAAGGGCCCCGGGGAGCTCCTGGCTTTTGGCCACCTGGCCTTTTTCCCTCGCTTCCCGGCGCTTCTTGGGCGTAGCCGGCTCTGTCTTCTCTCCGGCAAACAGCTGCAGGTCGATCGGATAACGAACACTGGACAACGTGAATTTCCCCTTTAGCCGGCACTGGCTTTGGACGCGGCGCTTCCGCCGAGCAGGCGGAGCAGATTCTCCATGGCGGCGAACATGGTGGAGAACAGTTCCCGGAACAGCATGGGAAAGGCCGTGACGAATAAGGTAAGCAGCAGGAGCCCGACCAGCAGCTTGACCGGAACCCCGACCACAAAGATGTTGAATTGCGGCGCCACGCGGGCGAGAATGCCCAAGCCCACGTCGACGAGAAACAAAGCGATGACGATCGGCGCGGACATTTGCAGCGCGAGGCCGAAGGCCTGGGAAAGCGACTTGACCAGAAATTCGCTTACGCTGCCGTGATAGAGCTGGGCGAACACTTGATTGTCCAACGGAACCCAGCGGTAGCTGCCGATAATGCCTTTGATGAGGGCATGATGGCCGTCGAACGCGAGGAACAGCATGGTGCCGACCATGAATTTGAAATTCCCGAGGATCGGACTCGGAGTGCCGCTCATCGGATCGATGATATTGGCCAAGCTGAAGCCGATCTGCATGTCCATGAACGAGCCGGCAATCTGCACGACCGTGAAGAACAGATACGCCACGAAGCCGAGCAGAAGGCCGATGAGCGTCTCCCGGGCGATAAGCAGGATGAACATGCCGTCCATGGCAACCGTCCCCCCGGATACGGTTCCGTAGGTCACGAGCGTGATGAAGAACGATAAGCCGATCTTGAAGGGAGTCGGGACGTTTCGAGCCGAAAAGACCGGAACGGTGACAAAAAAAGCGGCGATTCGACAAAAGATAAGCAGAAAGGCAGGCAAGGCGTTGAGGATCGCGTCCATGGCTTCCCTTCCTATCCGCCGTATTGGTACAGGTTGCTGAGCAGGTTGTACGTAAAATCCACCAGGGTGGACAAGATCCACGGGCCGAAGATCAGAAGACTGAGCAGAACGGCGAGAATCTTGGGCACGAAGGCCAGGGTCTGCTCCTGAATCTGGGTGGTCGCTTGAAAAATGCTGATGACGAGGCCGATCACCAAGGCGACGACCAGCATCGGAGCGCTTGCTTTTAGCACCGTATAGACGGCTTGACCGGCAAGCTTCACAATAAATTCCGCACTCACGGTCTTCCTCCCTTTCGGCGGCAAGCGGGTCGTCTCCCGCTGTTGCTCATTCCTGCGCGGCTAGGTTCCATAGCTTCTCAGCAATTGCTCGACAACCAGATACCAGCCGTCGACCAGCACAAACAGCAGGATTTTGAACGGCAAGGAGATCATCACCGGCGGCAGCATCATCATTCCCATCGCCATGAGTGTGCTGGAGATGACCATATCAATCACCAGGAATGGAATAAAAATCATAAAGCCCATCATGAACGCCCGCTTCAATTCGCTGATGGCGAAGGCGGGCACCAGGCTGGTCAGCGGAATGTCCTGAATGCTCTTCGGCTTCGGAGCCTTGGAGTACTCCTGAAACAGCTGCAGGTCCTTGGGCTCGGTGTGCTTACCCATGAACTCCTTGAGCGGAACTGCGGCTTTGGTGAAGGCCTCTTGCTGGCTGATCTCGTGCTTCAAGTAGGGCTGAAGCGCCGTCTCGTTGATGGTGCCGAACGTCGGGGCCATCACGAAAAACGTCAGGAACAGCGCTAGTCCGATCAGGACCTGGTTGGGCGGCATCTGCTGCGTTCCGAGCGAGGTGCGCACAAAACCGAGAACGACGACGATCCGCGTGAAGCAGGTCATCATAATCAGGATGGCCGGAGCCAGGCTGAGTACCGTCAGCATCAGGATAATGGACACGGTGTCCGATCCCCCCGAGCTGTCCGAGCCGACCTGAAGGCTGAGGTTGGGAACCGTGAGACCGGGCGAAGCCGAGGCGGCCGGCGAGGCCGATGGGCTTGGCGTGGCTTCCGGTGCCGCAAACGCCGCCGTGATCCAGAGAAAGCTCGCGATCACGAGAAGCGGCAGAACTGTCGCAAACTTCCTATTCATGAATCGTATCCTTCCGCTCTTCACGGGATTGTTCCTGCTCCAGAAGCTCGCTGACGCTTCTTCGACTGTCCTTCATCGTCTTCATTCGGTCTTGAAAAATCTGATCAAATTCCGACCACTCTTCCGCGGGCTTGCGGACTTCCTTGCGTCTCGCCCACCACTGCGCCATCGTGGGAAAGGAGCGCGCCGTCGGCTCCGACCCTTGCGTCATCTGCCGAATGGCGTCGAGCTCGTCCGGGTTCTCGATCTTCGCGACGAGCTGAATGCTCTCGCCGACTCCGAGAATGTAGTAGGCTCCGGCGATCTCCACGACCTGCACCGATTTATCCCTTCCGAGCGGCGCTCCGCCCAAGGTTCGGACGATCCGGCCCGGCAGGGACAGCCGATTGCGCTTGGCAATCAGCCGGATGATGACCAGGAATAACCCAATGATAAGTGCGAGGTAAAAAACGATCATCAAAATCATGCCGCCGGTGCTGGACCCCATCCGTTTAGCCCAGGGTCTTCCGAATCGCCTCGATGACGCGGTCCGATTGGAACGGCTTGACGATAAAGTCCTTGGCGCCTGCCTGGATCGCGTCGATGACCATCGCTTGCTGACCCATGGCGGAGCACATGATGACCTTGGCGTTCGGATCAATCTTCTTGATTTCCTTCAGGGCGTTGATTCCATCCATTTCGGGCATCGTAATGTCCATCGTAATCAAGTCGGGGCGGAATTCCTTGAATTTTTCGATTGCCTGCGCGCCGTCGTTGGCTTCTCCGCATACCTCGTACCCGTTCTTTGTCAGAATGTCCCGGATCATCATTCTCATAAAGGCAGCGTCGTCCACGATCAAAATACGATTCGACATTAGTAAACAGTCCTCCTAATTATTGGATCTTCTGAATTCGTTCCCACTGGTTGATGATGTCGGTTACGCGCACCCCAAAGTTCTCGTCGATGACCACGACTTCTCCTTTGGCGATCAGCTTGTTGTTGACCAGGATATCCACCGGCTCGCCGGCCAGCTTGTCCAGCTCGATGATGGAGCCTTGGGAAAGCTGCAGGATGTCCTTGATTAGCATCTTGGATCGTCCCAGTTCGACCGTAACCTTAAGAGGAATGTCCATCAACAGGTTGAGGTTGCCTTCCTCGGCCGGCGGAATCAGCCCTGGCGTGAAGCCGCTGAATTGGGCGGGCTGCACGTTGACGTTGCGGTTCGCGGGAGCTCCGTAATTCTGCGGTCCCGGCGCCGGCGCGGGGATCCCCATCGGTTGGCCGGCATAAGGCGGATACCCGTACGGCGCCGCCGGCATGGAATAACCGGGAGGCGGGTAGTACGGATTCTGCTGCGGCGGATAACCGGGAGGAGCCTGCTGGGAGTCATAGCCCGGAGGGGTTCCGGGTGCTGCGGCGGCCGGCGGGACATGAGCAGGCGCCGGATCCGCCTGAGGGGAGACCGGCATCTGCCCGGAAGCCGCGGGCGGCGCGTATGAGGAAGGCGGTGCGTATGCGGGCTCCGGTTCGATGGAGTCGGAACCGCCCATCAGAATATTCACCATCTCCTTGGAAAAATCGACAGGAAGCAACTGCATAATATTCGAGTCGATCAAATCCCCGATCTTCAGTCGGAACGAAATTTTGACAAAGACTTCTTCGGCAGGGAGATTGGCTTTTCCTCCTTCTGCCGTAAGATCCATGATATCAATTCCCGGAGGCGAGATGTTGACCATCCGATTGAAGATGGTCGACATCGAGGTGGCCGACGATCCCATCATTTGATTCATCGCTTCCTGGACGGCGCTGATGTGCAGATCGTTCAGTTCGGTGTTATCCAGCCCCGTGCCGTCTCCGCCCATCATCAGGTCGGCAATGACCTGAGCATCCCGGATTTTGATCACCAGCAGGTTGATGCCGTGGAAGCCGTCGACATAATTGACGTGGACGGTGACGTGCGGCTTGGGAAATTCCTGCTGCAGCTCCGACCGGAGCAAGAGGGAAACCTGCGGCGTCGTAATATCCACCTTTTTGCCGAGCAGGGTCGAAAGCGCGGTAGCGGCGCTGCCGAAGGTGATGTTGCCGATCTCTCCGAGCGCATCCTGCTCCATTCCGGACAGATACTGGGAGAGCTCGGGCCGGCCGCTCCCTAAGCCGGCGTCACCGCTGTCGTCCGACGTTTGCCTGAGCAGGGCGTCGATCTCTTCTTGGGACAAATAATCCCTGTTACTCGTCATGTTCTTCCACTCCCTCGCTGGCAATCTGCGTGATTTGCAAGGCGACCTTGCCCTTCATCGTACCCGGACTGCCGATAAACTTGGTCTGGCTTCCGATCTTGACCAACAACCCCTCCTCGACCGGCTTGTTCAAGGAGATGACGTCTCCCGGAGCCAGGCTGAGGAATTCCTGCACCGTCAGCCGGGACTCCCCCAGCTCGGCTATCATCGTGAGCGGGGCTTTGTTCACCCGGTCCTGAAGCGCCTCGTACTCTTCCTGGGTCTTGCTCTTCTTTTGCGTGACGAACATGTGGTGCACGGACAGGCGAGGCATCATCGGCTCGATGACGACGTGCGGGATGCAGAGGTTGATCATCCCCGTCGTCTCTCCGATCTTGGTGCTGAGCGAAATCAGCGCAATCGTGTCGTTGGCGGACGCGATCTGCATAAACTGCGGATTCGTCTCCAGCGAATCGAGGCGGGGACTGAGGTCCGCCACGGTCTTCCAGGCCTCCTGCAGGCTTTCCAGAGCCCGCCCGAACATCTTCTCCATGATCATCGTTTCGATTTCGGTCAGAACCGTCGCTTTGCCGGTGGATTGGCCGCTGCCGCCCAGCATTCGGTCCACCATGGCGAAAGCGACATTGGGATTGACTTCAAGCACCATGCGGCCTTCCAGCGGCTCCGCTTCGAAAATGTTCAGAATGGTCATTTTCGGAATAGATCGGATAAATTCATCGTACGGCAGCTGTTCCACCTGCACGACATTGATCTGGACGAAGGTCCTCAGCTGAGTTGAAAAGTAGGTCGTCAGAAACCGGGCGAAATTCTCATGTATCCGCGTCAAGCTTCGGAGATGGTCCTTGGAAAATCTCGTAGCTCTCTTGAAATTGTATCCGCGTATTTTTTTCTGGGTCTCTTCCTTTTTGAGCTCCTCCGCGTCCATCTCACCCGAAGAAAGGGCGGCGAGAAGCGCATCAATCTCATTTTGCGAGAGTACGTCTACCAAATCGGTCACCTCCCCGTAGCGAAGAATTCAAAGTTGGTTGGAGCTTTATTGGACGATCAGCTCCGTGATGTTGATTCGGCTGACCTTGCCCTCCGTCAGGAAGGAGTTGAGTTTGTTCATTAAAAGCGAAGCGAGGTAATCCTGCCCCTTGCTGCCGGACAACTGCTCGAAGGTCAGGTCGGCCAGGGTCGAATTGATGACGCTCTTCACCCGCGCGTCGTAATTCTCGAATTCGGTCTTGCCCTTTTCTCCGCTCAGTTCGAACGCGAAGCTGGCTTTGACGGCCTTGTTCGGTTCGCTCAGGTTGGTGATGACATTGTCGATGCTGACCGTGAGCTTTTTCACTTCGGCGGCCGAAACCTTTTTTCCTTCTACCGATTCGACCGAATTCACGGCTTTTTGACCCGGGTCGGCAATGCTGTTCTTGCTGTCCAGGGTATTGAACACCCAGACCGCCGCAAACGCGATCAGCACGACAACGACCAGCAAAGCCAGAACCAACGGGATCAACTTTTTCTTTACCATTACGATTCCTCCACTTTCATACTCATTACGCTGGCCCCGAGCAGACCGATTTGCTTTAAATAAGCGATAATCCGGTCGTTGACCTCCGTCATCGGCTCCAGAGCCATCAGCTTCTTGCCGGTGGTCAGGGTGATCGTGGTATCCGGCGTTTCCTCGATGCTCTCGATGAGAAGGGCGTTGATCGTGATGGTCTTGCCGTTCAGCCGCGTAACCGAAATCATAAGTTCCCTCCTAACATAAGGTCATTTATGGAGAAAAGACGGGGGCCGGACCTCATCCGGTCCCCGAGCTCCTTTAGCGCTTCAGATTGACGATTTCCTGGAGCACCTCGTCGGAGGTGGTGATGATCCGGGAATTCGCCTGGAAACCGCGTTGAGCCACGATCATTTCACTGAACTCGCTGGTCAGGTCGACGTTGGACATTTCCAGCTGGCCGGCGATAATCTTGCCGTTGCCTTCCTCGCCGGCGTTCCCGACGGTCACTTCCGCATTTTCTCCGCCCATCGCGGTCGTGTTGGGACGGTACAGGTTGCCGCCGAGCTTCTCCAGACCGCCCGGGTTCGGCACCTTGACGACCCCGATCTTCACGTCGAGCGGCGTTGCATTGCCGTCCGCATCGATCGAGTTGATGGTGCCGTCCTGGCCGATAGTGAAGGCCGTTACGGTGTCTTCCAGTTGGATGGGCTCCCCGCCGGAGGCAAGGACGAACATGCCGTCGCCGTTGACCAACCGGCGGTTGGAATCGAGGGTGAAGTTGCCTGCTCGTGTAAGATAGATCGAGTCGGTGTCCGTGGTCGATTTGACGGCGAAGAAGCCGTCGCCGTCGATCCGCAGATCGGTGGGGCCGTTGGTCGTCATGGCGCTGCCGGGCGTGTGGACGGTATCGATGGTGCCGATCGACACCCCAAGACCGACCTGCTTCGAATTGACGCCGCCGGTCGCATCGGTGGGCGGCGTTCCGCCGGCGACGGTCTGGCTGAGGATGTCCTTGAACATGACGCGTCCCGATTTAAAGCCGATGGTGTTCACATTGGCGATGTTGTTGCCGATGACGTCCAGCTTGGTTTGGAAGCCGCGCATACCCGAAATGCCGGAATACAGGGATCTAAGCATGGAATGAATACCTCCTGAAATGAGTATGGAATGGAACCGCTTCTGTCGGTCCGCGGTTCTGGGCTTCCTGATTCGGGCCAGCCCGTGTAATGATCGACCTGCGCTGCTCAGAGGACGATGGCGCTGTCGATCTGCGTGAATACGTTATCCTTCATGGATGCTCCATCCATCGCGGTGACGATGGTCTTGCTCTTGACGTTGACGATGAGCGCCATATCCTTCATCAGGACGAGCGATTCCTTCGCTCCCTTGGCCTCCGCCTTGTCGACGGCGGAACGGATTTGTTCCATCTGCTCCGGCTTCAAGTGAATTCCGCGCTCTTGCAGCCGGTTCTGGGCATGCTTGCTGAGGCGCAGCTGCTCCTGCAGCAGATCCTGAAACTTGGCGCCGGAGGCGGCTTGCTCCGCTGCCGGCTGAGCCGGCCGCTTGGCGATGCCCGGCGGCACCGGGCTGGGATATAGCCTTCCGACCGAGATCGGTTCGTTCATCGCTTCACACCCCCGCCTTCTCGACCCGGGTGAGCTGGGAAGCGTCGATGTCCTTGCCGTCCACTTGGACGTACTGGACGCCTTTCTTCATCGAAAGGGCGGTGACGATGCCCGACTTGGTGACGGTCGCGCCGGTGGCGTCTTTTTCTTCCCAAGTGACTTTCTTGTCGATCAGCTCGGGATTGAGCCCCGTCGATTGGCGCAAAAGCTTCATCTCGCTCGCCATGTTCGAAAGCTGCTCTACCGAACTGAACTGGGCCATCTGAGCGATGAAGTCCTGGTCCTTGAGCGGCTCCATCGGGTCCTGGTTTTTCAGCTGCGCCAGCAGGATCTTCAGGAATTCATCCTTGCCGAGCGAGCTTCCCGACGTCGAGGTGGTGCCGGTGTTCCCGCTGGAATAATAAGGCCACATGTTCTTGGTGCTAATCGCGTCTGCCATACTGCGTTTCCTCCTTTCCGCTTACGGCCGTTAAGCCGTGACGTCGACGGTCGCGCCGGCGATCCCCCCGCGAAGCGGGTCGGTCTTCGGAATGCTCACCGTAAATTCTTCCTCTTCCGCCGAGCGGTTCCGGCGTTCTCCGCCGCGGCTCCGTTGATCCGATTCGCGGGAAGGCTGACGGCCTTGCTCGCCTTGGAACATCCCCGATTGCAGAGACGGGCTGTGCGTTACCTCCAGCTTGTCCACCTGGTAGCCTTGGCTTTGCAGGCTTTGGCGAAGCAGCGCCATCTGGTTTTCCAACGCGTCCTTCGCAGCCGATTGCTGAGCGGCGAAATGGGCGACCAGTTGACCGTTCTGCAGCGTGATCCGCACGTCGACCGCTCCCAGATGCTCCGGCCGCAGCAGCAGTCGGGCTTCCGTCAGGGTTCCCAGGCTTCCGGGCTTCGCGCTCTTCAGCATAAAAGCGGATACGTCGTCGGCGAAATTTCGCAGGTTGACCGGTACCTCCGGCTTGACCGCGGGAGTGGTTGAGGCCGAGCCCTTCGGCGGCTCCGCCGCAGTGTAGGGACTCGCGGCCGGGCTCGGTTCGCCGGCATCGCCCTTCGCGGACGGAAGCGGTGCGGCTATTCCGGCCGACTCTTCGGTCAACGCCGGCTGTGCGTTTGCGGCGGCCTGGGCCGTTTCCGGGCTTGGCGTTTCCGCAGCGTCTGCCAGTGCCTTCAGTTGCTCCGCGCTCAGTCCCTTGCGGAAATTCATCGCTTCGAGGGCCGAAGCGGAATGGCGGGGCTTGACTGTCCGGGTTTCCACTTGAACCGGAAGGAGGTCTTCCGTTTTGGCTCCGGTTCCGGCCTGCGGACTCGCCGGAGTCGACGCGTCGGGCGAGCTCGCCGATTCTTTCGTTTCGGCGGATAGCAGCTTGGCGAAGCCTTCGCCGAGCTGGGACACAAGGACGCCGTCCGGCTCCTGCTTCATGGCGGCAAGCAGACCGGCCAGCACGGTGACGGGATCGGCCGTCTGTGCGGCGGTTTGTTGAGTCTGGGAAGCGGACAGTCCCGACGGTGAGGCATTCTCCGGCTGCAAGACCGCGGGCACGATCGCGGCATTGGCGTTAAGGTACCCCATGGCGCCGAGCAACTGAGCCGCTTGCGCCAACCATGACTGGCCTTCATCCGACTCCAGCAGCTTGCTCCGTTCTTCCGAATGGGCGAGCGCCGTTTCAATCAGCTTCAGCAGGCCGTCTCCTTCAGCCGATTCCGCTTGGTCCGATTGCGATTGCAGCAGGGCGATGAGCGCCTCGGAGAGCGCCGCCGACGCTTGCGCGTCCTCGGGGGAAGCCGAGTCAGCCGAGTCGGTCAACGGCTTGGAGTCCCCATGCGCATTCACCCGGTCCAGAATGTCCTGAAACGCAGGTTTCTTGGAGGCCGCGGCGGTTCCGGCTGCTCCTGCGCTCCCCGCGGGAACGGCAGTCTTGCCGGTTTTGCCTGCGTCTGGCGGAGCGGAAGCTGCCGCGACGATAGGATTAGCGATTCCGATATCCATATTGATTCACCTCCTTTCGTGGAGTATGAAGGTCGCATACGATCAAGGGGTCAGCTTGGTGGAAATTTCGGCCGCCTTCTGGGCATTCGCCGCCGTCATGGCGTCGAGAATCGAGGACCGCGCCGTGGAATCGGCCGCCTTGAGCACGCCGATCACCTTCGCCGGACTCGTCTTGTACATTTCCAGCAGCAGAGCGGACGCCTGCTTGGCGTTCATGCCCGCGACCGTCTTGCCCAAGTCGCTCATGGTAAAGGAGGTGCCGGCCGTCGTCGTGGATAATTTCTTCACCCGCTCCTGCAGAGCGAGCAGCTCGCGGTCCCGGGCGGGCACCTGATCCTTGAGCAGCACCGACACGTCGGCTGCCTTGGCGGGAGTCATTTTCTCCAGGATGCGAGTCTGGTCCTCGGCCTTCATGCCGCTTAAGATCAGTACCTGCTCCGCCGTGGTCATCGCCTCGAGAATGGGGGCCGCCTTGCCGGGGCTCATCCCCGCGTAGACCTTGCTGGTCTCCGAGACGGCCTGATCGTACGCCTCGTTGCTGGATTCCATCTTCTTCAAATCTTCCTGCAGCTTGTCATATTTCACTTGCAGGTCCTTCAGTTCCTGATCCTTCTTTAAATAGGAGGCCTGAAATTGGCCGGCATCGGCGGTCTGCTCCTTCAGCTTGGCGGTCAGGTCGGCGATTTGCTTCTCTTTTTCCTTCAAGCTGGCGCTGGCCTTCTCCGTCAGAGGCTGCGTCGCGGGCTCTCCGTCCGAAGGAGCGGGTTTGTCCGGCACCCACTTCTCGATAATCGGAATCCGGTTGCCCAAGTTCCTCGCTTCCTGCTTGACATCCACCCCAAACAGGGTCATGAGCACCATGACCAGCACGATCCCGAAGACGACCGGGACGAGAAACCACAGCAGGAACCGCTCCAATGCGTTCATTTCGGCCTTTTCCGTATCCATACCACGTTCACCTTCTCTCGCTGTTCCCCGCTTCCGTTCCGCGCTTCGTCAGGAAGGCCGCTTGAACCGGGTAATCGCCATCTCGTCGAGCGCATCCTGTTCCTTCTTTAGCGAATCCGCCAGGAACAGGTCCCGCGCTTTGTCGCGGGCGCGGAACCAGACCTTCTCTTCCTTCGCCTTCTCGGAAAGATGGTGCCGGCTCGTGGTTACCTGCTCTTCGGCGTTCAGGACGTCGCTCAGCTTGGCGTCGATGCGGCGGTCCATGTGCGTCAGATAATTCTGGAACAGCATCAGCTCGGAGACCGTCGTGCTCGCCGCAGAAGCGTCCACCAGCAGGTTCTCGATGCCCTGGCGCTCGATGCGCAGCTCGCTCAGGGATGATTCTTCCTCCCGAAGCTGCGTGACCGCCGAAGACAGCAGCCATTCGGCCTGGGTTTTCTCGTTCGACTTCAGATCGACGATTTTTTGAAAGGCGTAGCGGAAATTCACTGCGATCCACCTCCGGCAAACTCGGCGACTAGCCGCTCTTGCGCTTCCTCAAAGTTGACTTTTTCATGGGTCTTTTGCCGCGTGAACTGATTGATGGCACCGATGTACTGGAGGGAGAGGTCGATCTCGGGGTTCGAGCCCGGCTGATACGCCCCGATATGGATCAAATCCTCCGAATCCTTATAGGTGGAAAGCAGTCTTTTCAGGAATTCCGCGGCATCCTGGTGCTCCTCCGGCACGATTTCCTTCATCACCCGGCTGATGCTGGCCAGCACATCGATGGCGGGGTAGTGGCCTTTGTTGGCAATGTTTCGATTCAGCACGATATGGCCATCCAGTATCCCCCGCACCGCGTCCGCGATCGGTTCATTCATGTCGTCCCCATCCACCAGCACCGTATAAAAGGCGGTAATGGAGCCCTTCGGCCCCGTACCGGACCGCTCCAGCAGCTTCGGCAGCATGGCGAACACCGAAGGCGTATACCCGCGGGTAGCGGGCGGTTCGCCGACGGCGAGGCCGACCTCCCGCTGAGCCATGGCGAAGCGGGTAACCGAGTCCATCATCAGCATCACGTTCAGCCCGCGGTCGCGGAAATACTCGGCGATGCTGGTCGCGATCAGCGCCCCCTTGATGCGAATGAGCGCCGGCTGATCCGAGGTCGCCACGACGACGACCGAGCGGGCGAGGCCCTCGGGACCCAGGTCGCGCTCGATGAAATCGAGCACCTCGCGGCCGCGTTCCCCGATCAGGGCGATCACATTGACATCCGCCGAGGTGTTGCGCGCGACCATGCCGAGCAGGGTGCTCTTGCCGACGCCGGAGCCCGCGAAGATCCCGACGCGCTGGCCCTTGCCGATCGTCAGCAGTCCGTCGATGCAGCGGATGCCGACGCTGATCGGCGTCAGCACGCGCGGACGCTTGAGCGGATTGCCCGGCTGGTTGTTGGTCGAGTAGTGGGCCATCCGGGGCGGCAGCTTGGAGCCGTCCAGCGGTTGGCCGAGCCCGTCGAGCACCTTGCCGAGCAGCTCGTGTCCGACTTGAACGGTGAGCGGCTTGCCGGTGCTCACCACCTCGCAGCCCGGCCCGATCGAGTTCAGCTCGCCAAGCGGCATGAGGATGACCTTGTTGTCGCGAAAGCCCACGACTTCCGCCTGCAGCGGCTTGCCTCCCTTATAGGGATAAATCAGGCAGACATCGCCGACGCTTGCGTCGGGACCTTCGGACTCCACCGTGAGGCCGATGACCTGAGTCACCCGTCCGCCTACGATGATCGGATCGAGCTGGCGGAGATGCTCCAAGTAGCGGGAAGCATCGAGTCGGTCGGTCATGGGGCTTCCTCCCTATCCGTCGGCCCGCCCGCCGCCAAAGCTCCGAGCGCTTGTTTGATCTCCTTCAGCTGCGTATCGATTCGGGCGTCGATGCTGCCGAATTCGGTCCGGACCACGCAGCCGTAATCGGCGACCGTGGAATCGGGCAGGATGACCAGCTCCGCCTGGGAATCCACTGCGAGCAGCAGTTCCTCCCTCGCCTCATGGAAGTAAGCGAAGTGCTGCGGCGCCACGCAAAGGGTGACGACGCCCTTCTCCCTCCGACGGGAGAGAACCGAGCGGGCCATGTCGCGGATGAAATCCGGCTCGAGCGTAAGCTGCCGCCCGATCACCTTCTCGGCGATCGCTGCAGACAGCTCGATCAGGAAGGGCTCGGCTTCCTGAACGATTTGGGTCTTCAGCCGGTAAGCCTGCTCCAACACGCCGGATGCTTCTTCAATCATGCCCGCATATTCCTGGCGGACTTCCTCGTCGGCCTTGAGGATGCCTTCGCGGTATCCGTTCTGATACCCGAGCTTACGCGCCTGTTCGGCCTCCTCGGCGTCTTGGGACCGACGCTCTTCCCACCAGGCGGACAGCTCCGACTCGGTCTGGGCGCGCAGCGCTTCGGCTTCCTCCTGCGCCTGCAGCAGCCTCTCCTCCGCCATCCGTTCCGCGTCGCGGATGATTTCGTCCTTCATGACGCGGGTACGGGCCAACTCCTCATTCTCCCCGGGCTCTTCCCCATCGGCCAGACTCTTCTTCATGCTCTCGGCGCGGCGTTCCAGTATCCACTTCTCCAGGTTGTTGACAAGCTTCGCCTGCTCCAAGGCCACATAGCCGTCCGGCTTGATGAGATTAGACAATGACATCGTCCCCCCCGCCGCGGGCGATAATGATCTCTCCGGCCTCTTCCAGTCGGCGGATCGTCGACACGATCCGGGTTTGGGCTTCTTCTACGTCGCGCAGCCGGACCGGACCCATGTATTCCATCTCTTCGCGGAAGGTTTCGACCATCCGCTTCGACATGTTGCGGAAAATGACTTCGCGCACTTCTTCGCTCGCCACCTTAAGCGCAAGCTGGAGATCGGCGTTCTCGATGTCGCGGATGATCCGTTGAATCGAGCGGTTGTCGATATTGACAATGTCCTCGAACACGAACATCCGCTTCTTGATTTCTTCGGCGAGCTCGGGGTCCTGAATCTCCAGGGAATCGAGAATCGTCCGCTCCGTTCCGCGGTCGACGCCGTTCAGAATCTGAACGATCGCCTCGATGCCGCCAGCGGAGGTGTAGTCCTGAGTGACCGTCGCCGACAGCTTTTGCTCCAGGACGCGCTCGACCTGGGCGATGATTTCCGGCGAGGTGCTGTCCATCAGGGCGATGCGCTTGGCAACCTCGGCCTGTTTCTCTTGAGGGAGCGACGACAGGATCATCGAAGCCTGGTCGGCTTGCAGGTACGACAGCACGAGGGCAATCGTCTGGGAGTTCTCGTTCTGAATGAAGTTCAGGATCTGGGCCGGGTCCGCCTTGCGGGCGAAGTCGAACGGACGGACCTGCAGGGTCGCCGTCAGCCGGTTGATGATATCGATCGCCTTCTGGGGCCCGAGCGCCTTCTCCAGAATCTCTCTCGCATACGTAATGCCGCCCTGAGAGATGAACTCCTGGGCCATGCAGATCTGATGAAATTCCGCTAGAATCGTTTCTTTTTCCGCCGAATCCACCTTGCGGACGTTTGCGATTTCCAGGGTCAACTGCTCGATTTCCTCGTCGCGCAGATGTTTAAAGATTTGAGCCGAGACCTCCGGCCCAAGACTGATCAGCAATATGGCCGCTTTTTGCCGGCCGCTTAAGCCCTGTTGAGCATACCCTTTTGCCAAGAATCGACACCCCTATTCGTCAACCAGCCAGGTCCGGAGCAAATTGACAAATTCCTCCGGCTTCTTTTTGGCCAGCATTTCCAGCTGCTTGCGCATTTGAGCCTCGTTGCTCTCGGCTTCCAGATCGATCGTCGGATATTCCACCCGCGCCGGTACCGGCTCCGCTTCCTCGATGGCCGCATTCTTTCTGCGCCGTGATAATGCGTAACCGCCGAAGCCCGCCAAGGCAAGCGCAGCCGCGCCGATTCCCCCGAGGAGGAACCAATTGACCGCCTTTTTGCCGCTTGCAGCCGTGGACGTAACCGAATTGTTTTCAAACACCGTAACTTTCGAGGCAAGTTGATCGTCCGATAAAGGGGTGGCATCTTCCCGGTTGGCAAGAGACGCGCTGACGATGCTCTTCAGAAGCTTCTGGATGTTTGTTTTGAGTTCGTCCGACAATTGTTTACCCTCAGGTGTTTCAATGCCGACGGAAATGGATAAATCATTAATGAAGTACGGGCTTTTTTCGATAACGTTATGGATGCGGTTCACTTCGTTGTTGATGGTCTTCTGGACCTTCTCGGACGTCGTCTTGCCGCTGTTCGTTCCCGACGGATAAGTGGGGACATCCGTTTCCCCGGTTCCGGCCACACCGCCCGAGGCCGCGCCGTCGCTGGAGTAGTTCTCTTGGATCTCCTGAACGCTGATGGCGATGCCTTCGTTGTCGACGACGGGCTTGACGAGGTTTTCCTCGCTGGTCTTCTTGTCGAAATTCAGGCTGGCGATGACGATGGGGACGACCTTCCCCTCCGAGCCGATGACTTCGCTTAAGATTCGCGTCACATTCGATTGGATGTCCCGTTCGAACTGCTTGCGGATCTGATACTGCGTGGATGCCGCCGTCGTAGCACTGCCCGCTTCATCCGACTTGGAGTAGGGAAGCAGATCTCCATTCGCCTCCGAGATGGTGACGTTGGCGACCGGCAGATTTTTCACGCTGTGCGATACCAATTGATACATCGTGTCGATCTTCTGCTGATCGAGTACATAACCCGGCTTCAGCGTCAGAATGACGGCTGCGGTCGAAGCTTCTTTGTCTTCATCGGTGAGAAATACCGATTCCTTGGGCAGGTTGACCATCACGTTCGAGTGGGAAACCGCGTCGAAGGTATTGAGCATCTTCTCGACTTCGCCCTGCAGCATGGACAGCTGCTTTACGTCAAACTCGCGGTCGGTGGTGCCGAAGGCGCTGTCCTTCAGCGATTCGTAGCCGATCGCCCCGTTCTGGTTCAGCCCCTGCTGAACCACGTCGATCTTGACCTCCGCGACCTTGCTTCGCGGAACCGAAATATTCTTGCCGTCCGTACTGAGTTGATAAGGAATGGAGCTGGACTCCAGGTAGTTCTTGATCGATGCCGCATCATTGGGCTGCAAATCGGTAAACGCTAGGGAATATTCAGTCCGCGAGAAGTACATGATCAGCATCGGGACTGAGATGACCGTTACCAGCAGAATGGCGACAATGGTTATTTTTTGGTTTCTACCAAACCGGGCCCACCGATCGCGAGCGCCGCTCCAGTACCGTTGAATCGTTTCGTTCACCGTGTCACCCCATCTGAACAGGCAATAAATGATTTTGTATTACATCTGCATTCTCATGATCTCTTGGTAGGCTTCGATCATTTTATTGCGTGCCTGGACGGTGAGTTCAAGTCCGAGAGACACCTTCTCCTGCGCGATCATCAGCGCGTGGATATCTGTGGTCTGTCCTTGAATGAACGAAGTGGTCAGCTTGTCTGACTCGGCCTGCGCTTCATTGATCTTGGAGAGGGCGTTGTTCAGCATGTCGCCGAACTGCCCCGCCAGATCCGAGCCGGTTACGGAACCGTTGCCCGTTCCCTTGGCCAGCTGCAGGCTCTGAATGGAAATTGGGTTAATCATATAGGAGTCCTCCCCTTAACCGTCGCTTGAGAATGCCGCGTTATTTGCCGATTTCCAGCGCCTTGGTCACCATCGCCTTGGAGGCGTTCAATGCCGTGACATTGGCTTCATAGGATCGGGTCGCCGCGATCATATCGACCATTTCCTTCAGGACGTCGACATTCGGCATCAGTACGTTGCCGTCCTTGTCCGCGTCCGGGTGGGTCGGATTGTAGACGATCTTGTAAGGAGCGGTGTCTTCGACGATTTTGGTCGCCTTGACCCCTTGCCCCGCTTCCTTGTTCATCTCCGTTTGCAGATACGATTGGAACGAAGCGGAATTCGGCTCCATCACGACCATCTTGCGCGTATAGGGAACCCATTTGCCGTCGACCAGCTTGCCGCGCGTCGTTCCGGCGTTTGAAATATTGGAAGAGACGACATCCATGCGGAGCCGTTCCGCCGTGAGCGCGGAGGCGCTGATGTCAAAACCGGTGCTCAGTCTCATCGACTATCATCTCCCTCCGATCGCGGTATGCAGATGCTTGATGTCGTAGTTGGCCTGCTGCACGAGCGTGTAGTAGCTCAGCTGGTTTTCGGCGACCTTGCTCATTTCGGAATCGATATCGACATTGTTCTTGTTGTTATTCATGACCGAAGTCTCATCGGTGACAACGCGCGGATCATGGCCGGTACCCGCCGCCGTAAACGCGATATGGCGCGGATCGGTCCGCTTGGCCTCGATGGCGAAGGCTTGGTTCGTCTGGTTCATCTGGTTATTCAGCACCTGGGCGAAATCCACGTCCGAGCGCTTGAAGTTCGGCGTCTCGACGTTGGCCACATTATTGGCAAGCACCCGCTGCCGAAGAGCGGTAGCGTCCATGCTGCTTTCCAACAGCCGAAAAGTGGTATTTGTAAGCAAAGTCGTCATTGGCCCCCTCGTCTTTTTTGGGTCTCATACGGCCGGGCAAAAAGCCCGCCTTCACTGCTTTGCAGTGTAATTCGTCGGATGGCGCATCAATCCCTTCTTGATTCGACATGGTTAATGAAAAATGCAACTTTTGTCGCATAACCGCGTTTAGGGTACGTTTAGATTATTCCTTTTTTCACCAATTACAGCAATATGAAAAAAGCACTATCTTCTCTCGAAGATAGTGCTTTGTTTTTGGTCCGCAGGTAACAATTGCTTTGTGACAACTTATTGAACCTTGGCCTTGTCGAGCCCGGTCAGCAGCTGATCGTTCAGAATTCGGATATATGTTCCCTTCATGCCGAGCGAACGGGTTTCAATGACACCGGCGCTTTCCAGCTTCCGCAGGGCGTTGACGATGACCGACCGGGTGATACCGACCCGGTCCGCGACCTTGCTTGCGACGAGCAAGCCTTCCTTGCCGCCCAGTTCCTCGAAGATGTGCTCGACGGCTTCCAGCTCGCTGTACGAGAGGGAATTTACCGCTACCTGAACGACGGTCCGGCTGCGGATTTCCTGGCCGTATTCCTCGGCCTTCTCCCGTAAAATTTCCATGCCGACAATGGTGGAGCCATATTCGGCGAGGATCAGGTCATCGTCGGTAAACGGCTCGTTCGGGCGGGACAGCACCAGCGTGCCCACGCGCTCTCCGGCTCCGATGATCGGAATGACGGTCAGAACGCCAGGCGCGAACCAGGCATGCTCCGGGTCTACCGTATTGGACAGCGTCTCGTCGATCTTCAGCAGCCGATGGTTGTAATCGGCGGAGATCCTCCGTTCCTGTCCGATCTGGATCTCCGCTTCCTTCGATCCGAAGGGACCGGAAACGGCAAAGCCCAGGATCTTGCCGCGTCTGCTGATGACGAATACATTTGCGCCGAGGATGTCCCGAAGCACCTCTGCCATTTCCCTGAAGTTTACCGCCTTGCCCGCCGCTTTTTGCAGCAGCCGGTTCAGCGTCCGTGTCTTGCCCAGTAAGCTCATCTCGTTACCCCCATAAACTCCCATCAATATGGTCTGTTTCGCCCTGATCCGAATGGGCTACTAATAGGACCAATTACCTATAAAATGTACTGGCTCAAATCGCGATTTTTGGCAATTTCAGCCAGTTTGTCACGAACGTATTCCGGTGTGATTGTAAAGGACTCCAGGTGAAGCTCCGGCGCTTCAAACGACAGATCCTCCAGCAGCTTTTCCAGGATGGTATGCAGCCGCCGGGCACCGATGTTCTCCGTGTTCCGGTTGACCTCGGCAGCAATCTTGGCGATTTCGGCAATCGCTTCGTCCGAGAAGCCGATCTCGATTCCCTCCGTCTTCAGCAGAGCCGTGTACTGCTTGGTCAGCGCGTTCTTCGGTTCCGTCAAAATCTGCACGAAGTCGCTTTCGCTCAGGTTGGACAGCTCCACCCGGATCGGGAAACGGCCCTGCAGCTCCGGGATCAGGTCGGAAGGCTTAGCCGTGTGGAACGCCCCGGCGGCGATGAACAGCACATAATCGGTGTGAATCGCGCCGTATTTGGTCGTGACCGTTGAGCCTTCCACGATCGGCAGGATATCGCGCTGCACGCCTTCGCGCGACACGTCGGGACCGCTGCCGCGTCCGCTCGATGCGACCTTGTCGATCTCATCGATGAAGATGATCCCCGATTGCTCGGCGCGCCTGAGCGCTTCCTGAATCACTTCGTCCATGTCCATCAGCTTCTGGGCTTCTTCCTGGATCAGCACCTGGCGGGCTTCCGCCACCCGCAGACGGCGTTTCTTCCGGCGCTTCGGCATCATGGAGCCGAGCATTTCCTGCAAGTTCATCCCCATCTGCTCGTTGCCCTGACCGGCGAGCATGTCGAGCATGCTGGGAGCGTTGTCTTCGACCTCGATCTCCACCGTTTCGTTCTCCAGTTCCTTCGCCCGCAGACGATCGAGGGTCTCCTTCCGCTTGGCCTCAAGCGCGGGGTCCTTGGCCGGCGGCTCCGCCGAATCCTTGGTCTGCCCGCCGAACAGCATCTCGAACGGATTCTTGCCGGATTTGGCCGCCTCCGGATAAGGCACCAAGAGCTCCGCCAGCCGCTCCTCGGCGAGCTTCGCGGCCGGTTCCTTCAGCTCCTCGGCTTTCTCCGCCTTCACCATGCGGATCGCCGTTTCCACCAGGTCGCGCACCATCGACTCCACGTCGCGGCCTACGTAACCGACCTCCGTGAATTTGGTCGCCTCCACCTTGACGAACGGGGCCCCGACCAGCTTCGCCAGCCGGCGGGCGATCTCGGTCTTGCCCACGCCGGTCGGGCCGATCATCAGGATGTTCTTCGGGACAACCTCGTCCCGAAGCGCCTCGTCCAGCTTGCTCCGCCGGTACCGGTTGCGCAGCGCAACCGCCACGGACCGTTTGGCCTTCGCTTGGCCGACTATGTATTTATCCAGCTCCGTCACGATCTCGCGAGGGGTTAGAGCCGTCTCTTTTTTCATGAAAGACCGCCTCCTTCTGGGTGTTCCCGCGTTAAATTTCTTCCACCACGATGTTGTGGTTGGTGTAGACGCAAATGTCGGCCGCCATCTCCAGAGCCGCCTTGGCGATCTCCTTCGCCTCCATATCCGGCGAATAGCGGTGCAGCGCCCGGCCCGCCGCCAGGGCGAAGTTGCCGCCCGAGCCGATGGCCAGAATGCCGTCGTCCGGCTCGATGATCTCCCCGTTGCCGGAGATGAGCAAGAGCGATTCGCGGTCCATGACGATGAGCATGGCTTCGAGCCGGCGAAGAACCCGGTCCGACCGCCATTCCTTGGCCAGCTCGACGGCAGAGCGCTGCAGGTTGCCGTGATGCTCCTCCAGCTTGCCCTCGAACTTCTCGAACAGGGTGATGGCGTCGGCTACCGAACCGGCAAAGCCTGCGACGACATTGCCGCGGAACAGCCGGCGAACCTTCTTCGCAGTCGCTTTCATGACGATGTTCTCGCCGAAGGTCACTTGCCCGTCTCCGGCGATCGCCCCTTTGCCGTTATGCCGGATGGCGAAGATCGTCGTAGCGTGAAAATCCCCCATTATTGCTCCTCCTTCCATTTTGCCCCTTGCGGCGGCAGTTGACTGAATATTCAGAACGGCGTAAACAAGCACCTGTCAGGTTACGTCGGTATGCGACAAACATACCTATCGTAACACAACGGTGCTTGGCCATACAAGTTCAAAGCGCACAGGCGGCGGGCGCCCGGTTACCCGAGCGAAGGCAGGAAGCTGCGGACCGAGGCAAGCGCCCGTTCGGCCAGCTTCTCGTTCTTCGCCTGCTTGTTGCGAATCTTCTCGCCGAGAGGCGGAAACAGCCCGAAATTGGCGTTCATCGGCTGGAAGGCCGCCGGATCGGCATGGGTCACATAATGCGCCATTCCGCCGAGAGCCGTCTCCAACGGGAAGACCACCGGCTCCAGCCCGCGCATGAGCCGCCCGGCGTTGATGCCCGCAAGCAGACCCGATGCGGCGGACTCGACGTAACCCTCTACTCCCGTCATCTGCCCGGCAAAGAACAGATCGCTCCGCAAGCGGTACTGATACGTCGGCTCAAGGAGCTTCGGCGAATTCAGGAAGGTGTTGCGGTGCATGACGCCGTACCGGACGAATTCGGCCTGCTCCAGGCCAGGTATGAGTGAGTAGACCCGCTTCTGCTCTCCCCATTTCAGGTGGGTCTGGAAGCCGACGAGGTTGTAGAGCGTACCGGCGGCATTGTCCTGGCGAAGCTGAAGCACGGCGAAGGGCAGCTTGCCTGTCCGCGGGTCGGGCAAGCCAACCGGCTTCATCGGTCCGAACAGAAGCGTCTGCCGCCCGCGCCCGGCCATGACCTCGACCGGCATGCAGCCCTCGAAGTAGATTTCCTTCTCGAATTCCTTCACCGGTACGGTCTCGGCGGTGGTGAGCGCTTCGTAGAAGGCGTTGAACTCCTCTTCGCTCATCGGACAATTGATGTAGGCGGCTTCCCCCTTGTCGTAGCGGGAGGCGACGAATACCTTGTCCATGTCGATCGAATCCTTCTCGACGATCGGCGCCGCCGCATCGTAGAAGTACAAGTATTCTTCGCCGATCAAGCCGCGCAGCTTCTCGGAGAGAGCGGACGACGTGAGCGGGCCGGAAGCGACCACCGTCGGTCCCTCGGGCAGCTCGGTCAATTCCTCGCGAACCACCTCGATGAGCGGATGGCTGGAGAGAATCTCGGTGATCTCGCCGGAGAAGCCGTCGCGGTCGACGGCTAGCGCGCCGCCTGCCGGCACGGCGTGCTTGTCCGCGCTTCTCAGCACGAGCGAATCCAGCAGCCGCATCTCTTCCTTCAGCACGCCGACGGCGTTGGTCAAGCCGTTGGCCCGCAGGGAGTTGCTGCAGACCAGCTCGGCGAATTTGTCGGATATATGGGCCGGCGTCTTGCGGACGGGCCGCATCTCGTAGAGCCGCACCGGGACGCCTTGTTTGGCGATTTGCCAGGCCGCCTCGCTGCCGGCCAGCCCGGCGCCGATGACGGTAACTCGGTCGTTTGTGTTCATGTTGGGTTCCCCTTTCCAATCGGTTTCAAGCACAAGAAGAAACGGCGCCGCCGCCTTTGCCAGCGCAAAGGAACGGCGGCGTCCGTTTCCGGGTACCGCTTCGGATCACTAGCTTCTAATCCAGATCGGCCGTTGCCTCTTCATCTTGAGGCTCTTCCTTGTAATCGCATTTCGTGCACTGCACGACTGGGCCATTCTTCGTGTTCTTGACGATGAGCATCTCTCCGCAGTCCGGACAGTCTCTTCCCGCCGGCCGGTCCCATGAGACGAAATCGCATTCGGGATAACGGTCGCAACCGAAGAAGACGCGTCCCTTCTTGCTGCGGCGTTCGACGATTTTGCCCTGATGGCATTTCGGACAGGTCACGCCGGTGTCCTTGATGATCGGCTTGGTGTTGCGACAATCCGGAAACCCGGAGCAGGCGAGGAATTTACCGAAGCGGCCCATCTTGTAGACCATCGGCTTGCCGCATTTCTCGCAGATGACGTCGGAAACCTCGTCCTGGATTTCGATTTCCTTCATCTCTTCCTCGGCATATTCCAGCCGCTTGGCGAAGGGTCCGTAAAAAGTCTCCAGCACCTTGACCCAGTCTTCCTTGCCCTCTTCCACGTGGTCCAAGTCTTGTTCCATGTGGGCGGTGAATTCCACATCGATGATTTCCGGGAAGAATTCCTCCATCTGGGCCGTGATCAGCTCGCCGAGCTCGGTCGGGACGAACTTCTTCTCCTCCAAAGCGACGTAACCGCGCTTCTGGATCGTTTCCAGCGTCGGCGCATACGTGCTGGGGCGGCCGATGCCCATCTCCTCCAGCGCCCGCACGAGCCTCGCTTCCGTATAGCGCGGAGGCGGCTGGGTGAAATGCTGCTTGGGCTCGATGCCCTCGACGGCCGGGCGGTCATCGGCCTTAAGCGGCGGGAGCAGCCCTTCTTCCTCGGCCACGCTGTCGTCGCTTCCCTCGATATACACCTTCATGAACCCGGGGAACTTCACTTGGGAGCCGGCGGCGCGGAACTGGTGACGGCCGGCGGCGAGGTCGGCGGTGACCGTATCCATCACGGCGGACGCCATCTGGCTCGACACGAAGCGTTCCCAGATCAGCTTGTAGAGCCGGAACTGGTCGCGGGACAGGAATTCCTTGATCGATTCGGGCTCGCGCAGAACCGAGCTGGGACGGATGGCTTCGTGGGCGTCCTGGGTGGTCGCGTTCTTCTTCACGTACACCCGGGGCGTTTCGGGCACGAAGGCAGCCCCGTATTTCCCCGTGATAAATTCCTTCGTCTCTTCCTGGGCGACGGGAGAGATGCGCGTAGAGTCGGTACGCATGTAGGTGATGAGACCGACCGTTCCTTCTTTGCCCAGATCGATGCCTTCATACAGCTGCTGGGCTACGGACATCGTCTTGGCTGCCCGGAAATTCAGCTTGCGGGCGGCCTCCTGCTGCAGCGTACTGGTGATAAACGGGGCAGACGGGTTGCGCAGCCGCTCTTTCTCGCGGACCTCGACGACGACAAAGTCGGACTGGGCCAGCTCCTTCAGGATTTGCTGCACCTCGGCTTCGTTGCCGAGCTCCCGCTTCTGCCCGTCCGAGCCGTAGTATTTGGCTTCGAACGTCGCCTTCTCCTGATGGAGCTTGGCGGTAATCGACCAGTATTCCTCGGGGACGAAATCCCGGATTTCATTCTCCCGGTCGATGATGATCTTGACGGCTACGGATTGGACGCGGCCCGCCGACAAGCCCTTCTTGACCTTCTTCCACAGGAGCGGGCTGATCTTGTAGCCGACCAGCCTGTCCAGAATCCGTCGAGCCTGCTGGGCGTTGACCAGGTCCATGTTGATCGGGCGCGGAGTCTTGAAGGCGTCCTTCACGGCCTGCTTGGTGATTTCATTGAAGACGACCCGGCACGTCTTGTTCTCATCCACGTTCAGATAGTGGGCCAGGTGCCAGGCGATTGCCTCTCCTTCGCGGTCAGGGTCAGCCGCGAGATAGATGTTCTTGACTTTGCGGCTCGCATCCTTAAGTTCCTTCAGGATGGCTCCCTTGCCGCGGATGGTGATGTACTTCGGCTCAAAGCCGTGTTCCACGACGACGCCGGTCTGGCTCTTCGGCAAATCCCGAATATGTCCCATGGAGGCTTTGACGATATATTTGCTTCCTAAATATTTTCCGATCGTCTTCGCTTTGGCGGGTGATTCCACGATCACCAGAGAATCTGCCATGCGCCCGACCTCCTTACTGTCTGCAATCTTCTATTTTGGCATAGGCCGCACCTGGCAGCGCTTTGATCCTTTTGGTCAAAACTAAATTTAGCAGAAGTTCATGCAAATGTCCAAAATTTGTTTGAGTCCCGGCAAGAAGCGCATCCAGTGTGACGGGTCCGTCGGGAAAAGCGGCGAGCAATCGGGCCTCCTCCGGACTCAGCGGCGGAAGCGTGGGAAGGCTGCCGGACGCGGAGGAGCGGGCAGCGGGCAGCGCGAAATAAGACGGATATTCGCGGACGATGTCGGCCGGTTCGGTGACGATTTTCGCCCCTTGTCGAATCAGCTCGTTGGCGCCCCGGCTCTTCGGCGAGCTGATCGGACCGGGAACGGCGAAGACGTCCCGCGACTCCTCGAGCGCTTGATCCGCGGTGATCAGCGAACCGCTGCGGAGCGCCGCCTCGACCACCACCGTCGCCAGCGACAGCCCTGCGATGATGCGGTTGCGCAGCGGGAACAAGCCTGGCGAGATGCGCGTGCCCGGGGGAAACTCGGAGAGAATGAGCCCCTTCTCCGCCAGCTCGGCATGGAGCGGGCGATGCTCCGGCGGATAGACGACATCCGGCCCGCCGCCGACCACCGCAATGGTGCCGCCGCCCGCGGAGAGCGCTCCCCGGTGGGCGGCGCCGTCGATGCCGCGGGCGAGACCGCTGACGACGGCGGCGCCGGCTTCCGCGAGCGTCCGGCCCAGCTCCTCCGCCGTCCGGCTGCCGTAAGCGGTGGGCGTCCGCGTTCCGACCACGGCGACGGCGGGCCGGTCGAGCAGCTCGAGCCTGCCCAGGGCATAGAGCACCCAAGGAGGCTGCGAAGTCTCCCGCAGCAGTGGCGGATACGCTTCGTCCAGCCACGTGACGGCCCGAATCCGCCGCTTGGCGTAGCCGTCTTCCAGAGCCGCCGCATCGGTTTCGCGAAGCGATCCGGCCAGGGCCGCCGCCCGCCCCTCCGGAAGCCCGAGCGCGGTAAGCTCGTCCGGCCGCATCCGCGGCAGCCGGGACAGGTCCTCCACCTCCGAGATCAGCTTCAGAATCGTCTTCCAGCCGATTCCCTTCATTTCCTGCAATGCGAGCAAAACCGTCCGTGCTTCCATCGAACTTCCTCCCGATTTCGCCGGGTTATCCCCGCGCTAGAATGCCTCCGTAAGGCCCAAGACAAAAAACCTTTCCCGCCGTGTAGGCCAGGAAAGGTTGCTTACCGATCCAAACTCTTCTATTAAGATAATGAGCGCAAGCTAAGGAACAGCGACCGAACGCCGCTCTCTCAAGCATAGTAGACCGTGCAGCCGGACGTCAAGGGCATTTCGTACCGGGGCAGTTCCCTCAAGCACGAAGCCCTCCAGGTCCTCAGGAACCGACGGAAGCCTTGACGGTGACGCAGCTTTCCAATAGCCCTCTCTCCTCGAGCGCTGCCACGAGCGTCTCGCCCATCTGAGCGGGAGTCGGCGATACGCGAATCCCGGCGGTGGTGAGCGCGGCCACCTTCTCCGCAGCCGTCCCTTTGCCGCCGGCGATGATCGCCCCGGCATGCCCCATCCGTTTGCCCGGAGGGGCGGTCTGCCCGCCGATGAAGCCGACGACCGGCTTCTTCATGTGGGCAGCGATCCACTCGGCGGCCTCCTCCTCGGCGCTGCCGCCGATCTCGCCGATCAGGATAACGGCATAGGTCTCGGGGTCCTCGTTGAAGCGCCGCAGAATGTCGATGAACTCCGAGCCCTTCACCGGGTCGCCGCCGATGCCGACGGCCGTCGATTGCCCAATGCCCCGCACGGTCAGCTGATGCACGGCCTCATAGGTCAAGGTGCCGCTGCGCGACACGACTCCAACATGGCCCGGGGTGTGGATATAGCCGGGCATAATGCCGATCTTGCATTCGCCGGGCGTGATGACGCCGGGGCAGTTCGGCCCGATCAGCACCGTTCTCCGTCCTTCCAGGTATCGCTTGACCTTGACCATGTCGAGCACCGGAATGCCCTCGGTGATGCAGATGACCAGCTCCAGATCGGCTTCCGCCGCTTCCAGAATGGAGTCCGCCGCGAACGCCGGCGGAACATAGATCACCGATGCGTTCGCTCCCGTCGCTTCCTTGGCCTCCCGCACCGTATTGTAGATCGGCAGCGTCACTGTTTTTCCGCTGTCCAGCGCGATGTCCAGGTTCGTTCCGCCCTTCCCCGGAGTCACGCCGCCGACCAGGTTCGTTCCGTATTCGAGAGCGCCTTTTGTATGAAAAAGTCCGGTCGAGCCGGTAATCCCCTGCGTAATGACGCGGGTATCCTTGTTTACCAGAATGCTCATGCCTTCGTTTCCACCCTTCTCCCCGAATTCTCCCCGCCTGCGGCTATCGCTCGGAGTAACCGCAAGGCCCATGCTTCGTGCGTTTGCTTCGTTCCGGTTCCTGACCGGTTAACGGCCTCTAGGATGCCTTCTGCACCTCGGCGACGATCTTCTCCGCCCCATCCGCCATGGAGTCCGCCGTGATGATGGCCAGCCCCGACTCCCGCAGCAGCTTCTTGCCCAGTTCGACGTTCGTGCCCTCCAGCCGGACAACGAGCGGCCGGCTCAGCCCGACCTGACGGGCCGCTTGGACAATGCCTTCGGCGATGACATCGCAGCGCATAATCCCTCCGAATATATTGACGAAGATTCCCTTCACCTGAGGATCGGACAGGATGATCTTGAACGCTTCGGTGACCTTCTCGGCCGTGGCGCCGCCGCCGACATCCAGGAAATTGGCAGGCGCGCCGCCGTAGTAATGGATGATGTCCATTGTCGCCATCGCCAGCCCCGCCCCATTGACCATGCAGCCGATGGTTCCGTCGAGGGCGATGTACGACAGGTCGAATTTGGAGGCTTGGATCTCCTTTTCGTCTTCCTCATCCAGATCGCGCAGCGCGAGAATGTCCTTATGGCGGAATAAGGCGTTGGCATCGAAGTTCAGCTTCGCATCCAGCGCCATTACGTCGCCCGACCCGGTAACGACGAGCGGATTGATCTCGGCGATGGAGCAATCCTTGTCAATGAAAGCGGTGTACAAACTGGTCATGAAGCGAACCGCCTTGTTCACCAGTTCCCCCGGAATGCCGATTGCGTAAGCCAGCCGGCGGGCTTGGAAGACCTGCAGGCCCACGGCAGGGTCGACCGTCTCCTTGACGATCTTCTCGGGCGAACGCGCCGCCACCTCTTCAATCTCCATGCCGCCTTCCTCGGAGCCCATGAGCACGATCCGCCCGGTTGCGCGGTCCAGTACCAAGCCGATGTAATACTCCTTGCGGATATCGCAGCCTTCTTCGATCAACAGCCGCTTGACCTGCTTGCCGGCCGGACCCGTCTGATGCGTTACCAGCACCTTGCCCAGCAGCTCCTCCGCATAAACCCGGACCTGGTCGGGCGATTTGGCGATCTTCACGCCGCCCGCTTTGCCGCGGCCGCCCGCATGGATTTGGGCTTTCACCACCGTAACCGGCGAACCGAGCTCCTCCGCGGCCTGTACGGCCTCGTCTACGGTGAACGCCACTTTTCCCCGGGGCACGCTAACGCCATACTGCCGGAGAACTTCCTTGCCTTGATACTCATGGATGTTCATCAACCGTTCCTCCCATCAGATAAGTGCGAGAACCGTTCCTGTTTGCGCTTGAATCCCATGAAAAATCAGTTGTGTCTATACTCTATTTTATTGACAAATTGGAAAATAGCAAATTAAACCTGGGAATCAACCGATTTCACAAAATATTCGAATTTTACCCTGTTCATTTCCTGATCGCCTGGCGGCAAAGCCTTCCATTTTGCGCACGGTATTGTACTTTGCGGACAATTTCTTTTATAGTTAGAGAAAAGCTCTTGGCATTTCAGTCGGAAAGGAAGATGATCCATGGCCTCAACCGCAAAATCCACCGATATCCGCATCGTCCGTTCGGAAGCCCTCAAGCCGAAGCCCGATCCGGAGCATCTCGGCTTCGGCAAATACTTTACGGATCACATGCTGCTCGTGGACTACACCGAGGAAAAGGGCTGGCATGACGCCCGAATCGTTCCCTACGGCCCGTTCTCGCTGGACCCCTCCGCGATGGTGTTCCATTATGGACAGACCGTCTTCGAAGGAATGAAAGCCTTCAAGACCGAAGACGGCCGCATCCTGCTGTTCCGGCCCGACCGCAATGCGGCCCGGTTCAACATCTCCTGCGAGCGGCTGAACATCCCCGCCTTCGATGAAGCCTTCTTCGTGGAATCCATCCGCACCTTGGTCGAAGTGGAGAAAGCCTGGGTTCCGGATGCGGAAGGCTCTTCCCTCTATATCCGTCCGTTCGTCATCGCCACGGAAGCGGGCCTCGGCGTTCGTCCGGCGAACCGATACCTCTTCTCCGTGATTCTCTCGCCAAGCGGCGCCTATTACAGCGGCGGCCTGGCTCCCGTTCACATTCGCGTGGAGGATGCCTACGTCCGCTCCGTCCGCGGCGGCACCGGCTTCGCCAAGACGGCCGGCAACTACGCCGCCAGCCTGAAGGCCCAGGTCATCGCCAAGCAGGACCACTGCGATCAGGTGCTTTGGCTGGACGGTATCGAACAGCGGTACATCGAAGAGGTCGGCAGCATGAACGTCTTCTTCAAGGTCGGCGATGAAGTGATTACGCCGGAGCTGAACGGCAGCATTCTCGACGGCATCACCCGCCGCTCGGTCATCGACCTGCTGAGGAGCTGGGGCATTGCGGTGACCGAACGCAAGATCTCCATCGAGGAATTGGCCGAAGCCCACAAGAACGGCAAGCTGACGGAAGCCTTCGGAACCGGAACGGCGGCGGTGATCTCGCCGGTCGGACGGCTGAGCTGGAAGCAGGAGGACATGCGGATCGGCGACGGAACCATCGGCGAATTGTCCCATAGATTGTATGATGCGATCACCGGCATTCAGACCGGTAAGGTGGCCGATACCTTCGGCTGGAATCTCCAGGTATAAGCCAAAAACCTAAGCAGACTACGCAAAAAGCCCGCTCCACGACTCTAAGAGCCGATGGGGCGGGCTTTCTGTTGTTCCGGCTTACAGTGAGCCATTGGACGCCGTTGCGGTTGTGCGTTATTTATACCGCGATGTCCGTCACGTATACGAGGAATTCACCGACGTCTGGGTGCGCGGTTCCCGTTCCGCCGCCTTGATGAAGCGCATCTCGTTGCCGGTGAACCGGCAGACCTGGCACTGAATCATATCCTCTTCGTCCGGAACCAGGATCGGATCGTCCTTTTCCAGCAGCTCGCCGGAGATGGCGTCCTTGCGGAACGGCATGGAGAAGGTGGTGATCCGGCTGAACTTGAAGCGGTTGGACCGGCAGTTCGGGCAAAAATAGGGTTTGTCTTCCATGTTGGTCACCTCGCGTTAAGGGTATCCCAACGGGTAGCCCTTTATGCGGTGGTTGTTGGAGGTTAACCGGGCTTTTCTGAGGAAGACGCTCTCCGCCGACGCTGGTTAAACCCAACTGACGGTCACCGACAGGCCGCCGCTATTCGGCAACCTTCATGAATTTCTGCTGAATGTAAGGAAGCAGTTCGTCCAGCGGTTTGCCGACGACCATGTATTTCACCCGGTTCACTTGAAGTGTCCGAGACAAGCTGATCGGCACGGCAGTTCCGTCCGAGAGGCGCAACTCTCCTCCAAACGCATATCCGTCCACGGTTGGCGTATAGATCGCTTTGCGATAACGATGACCCCGGAGGATGTCCAGGAACCCCTCAATTTGCCGCCGGTCCGTCGTACGATAATACTGGCCGTTGCCTCCGTCTCGGACTTGGATCGAGACTACCTGCTCTTGCTTGGCGACCGGCAGCAGCGAATCGAAGGATACCGAATAAAAGAACAGCCAATAAATCAGAACGAAGGCTATCAGCAATCCGACTTCCAGCACAATATGACGTTTGACCCATCTGCGCATGGTGTGACCTCCTCTGCCATATCTTTTTTCCGATAAAAGGTTTTTCCGAAGCCGGTAACGGTTCTCGCAAATCCGCAGTCTACCCGCATCATCCTATTCGGGAGGGTTCCTCTCAACTCGGCCTATCCTAACCCGTGATCCCTAGGCTATAAAAGATGAATATCGCTAAGAGACAAGCAGGAATATGCGGATTAATCCCGAAAATACTACTATATCCACTATAACCAAAAGAGCAACGAATAAGGAAGCACCTTTCCGATTGCCGCGACCGTCCTTTTGGACTGCCGTCAGGGAGAAAGGGGCTTTTTTTGATGTTCGCCAAAAGCGTAACCGCCTGCGTCGTCGGAATTGACGGCCAGATGATCGAAGTTGAAGTAGATTTGTCGCATGGACTGCCGCAGGTCAATCTCGTCGGATTGCCGGACACCGCCGTTCGGGAATCGGTTGAACGCGTTCGTTCCGCCATCCGCAATTGCGGCTTTCAATTCCCCCAGGAGCGCGTTACGGTCAACCTCGCGCCTGCGGATGTGCGCAAGGAAGGCACCTCCTATGACCTTGCCATCGCGCTCAGCCTGCTGCTCGCAAGCGGCCAGCTTCCGGCGAGCAGCCTGGACGGCACGCTCTTGATCGGCGAATTGGCCCTGAACGGCGAGCTGCGCCCCGTCCCCGGCGTGCTGGCGATGGTCCACCACGCCAGGGGCAAGGGCTGCCGCCGCGTCATCCTGCCTGCCGGCAATTGCCGGGAAGCGCTGATGATCGACGGCATTCAGGCGCTGCCCCTGCTGAACCTGAAGGACATTCGGTTCCTTGCCGATGGGAATGCCGAATGGCATTCTTCCGGCACAAGCCTCCCGACTCCGACTGGGGGCACTCCGGAAGGCTCTTCCCGCCAAGCTCCCGCAGAAGATGCTGCAGCTGAGCTCGATTACGCCGACATCTGCGGCCAGCTCCATGCCAAGCGGGCGCTGATGATCGCCGCTGCCGGTTTCCATAACGTGCTGCTGATTGGCCCGCCCGGCACCGGCAAAACGATGCTCGCCCGCCGCCTGCCCACCATCCTGCCAGAGATGGACGATGCCGAGGCGATGGAGACGACCAAGATTTACAGCATCGCGGGCAAGCTGTCGAGCCGCAGCGAATTGATGCGGCTGCGTCCTTTTCGCTCGCCGCATCATACGGTTTCGTCCGCCGGGCTCATCGGCGGCGGCGCTATCCCCCGTCCCGGCGAGGTTAGCCTCGCCCATAATGGCGTTTTGTTTCTCGACGAGCTGCCGGAATTCTCCCGTGCGACCCTGGAGGTGCTGCGCCAGCCTCTGGAGGACCGCCAGGTGACGATCGGCCGCGCCAGGGCTGTCTTTTCGTTCCCGGCCGGTTTCATGCTGATATGCTCGATGAATCCGTGTCCGTGCGGTTTTCATGGAGCCGATTCGCCGACACAGCCCTGCACCTGCTCGCCGGTCAAGCTGCTGCAGTACCGTTCGCGGATATCCGGTCCGCTGCTGGACCGCATCGACCTCCAGGTCGAGGTTCCCCGGCTGGATTTCCAGGAGCTTAGCCGGACAAGCGATAACCTATCCTCCCGGGAGATGCGCGAGCAGGTCTTGGCCGCCCGCGAACTCCAGCTCCGCCGGTACCGGGACGAAGGCATCCGCAGCAACAGCGAACTCTCGGGGCGGCTCTTGCGTTTGCATTGCCGGTTGGAGCCGGACGCCGAGAACCTGCTGCGCCGCACCTTCGACGCGCTCGGTCTCAGCATCCGTTCGCACGACCGCATTCTCAAGATCGCGCGGACCATCGCCGATCTGGACGGGGAGCCCGCCATCGCCGTCCGCCATCTGGCGGAAGCCGTCCAATATCGCACCCTGGATAAGCAAACTAAGCCGTAGGGAAGTTCTTTTGTAATGAATGGGAAACACAACCGATCATGGGTATTAATAGATAAAAGCTCCAAAATGACTGAATAGGATTAACGGGGAGAAGGAGGCTATACATGTTCATGCTGTTTGGCATCGTCTGTATTTTTGTTATCATTTTTATCGGCATTAACGACGAAAACCGACTCAAGAACACCTTCTTGTCGATCCTGGTTCTTTGCACGATCTTGGCCCTGATGAGCGGCCAGACCTTGCAATGGTCCGATTCCGAGACGGTTCCCTTCCTCACCTTTTTTCAGCCGACCCGAGGAAGTCTCTTGCGATTGCAGTACCTACTCTATCTTTTGATGGTTTTCTCGCTGCTCGGCTATCTATACGAAGACGGCAAAAGGAGATAAAACTGGAGGGTGCGAGTTAGGAGCGGTGTGTGCAATCTGCTGGCTACCCTCGGCATCCAGCGAAGTTGTTGGCCGGAGGCGGCTGGTCTGAAGAGGTTGAGGGTGAACGAGCCGCTGAGGGGAGACTCTCTTGGGGGAGTTTGGGGCATCCTGCAATTCCAATAAACTTATAAAAAGGCCGTGTCTAAAAGATACTTTTTAGATGCGGCCCTCTCTTTTCCCGATTATCGAAGGTGTCATGCCGCTTAGGTTATAGGCACTGGCCTTACCCTCAAAACGCATGCCGAAGATGGTCCAGCGTGAGCACCGTACCATCGGCGTCTAACCGAACCGAGACGAGATCGAACCGAACCTGGCGTTCCCATTGCTTCGTCCGGTGAAGATAAACCTCGGCCGTCCGGCGAACTTGCAGCTGCTTGCGGGCATCCACGGATTCCTGAGGAGTGCCGAAGCGCGGCGAGGGCTTGCGGGTGCGGACTTCGACGAAGACCAGGCAGCCGTTGTCCTCGGCGATCAGGTCCAGCTCGCCCGAGCGGCAGCGCCAGTTGCGTTCACGAATGCGAAAGCCGCATCCGGTGAGATATACGACCGCGGCGTTCTCGCCCGCTTGCCCGGTCTTGCGCCGTCCGTCCGCGGCTCGCTCCGGCAGACTTCCTTCCGGCTTGTTTTCCGTCATGATCGGCCTCCTCTAACCCGGTTGTCCGTCCGGTAGACAAAGCTGAGGATCTCGGCGACGAGCTGATAGAGCTCCGCCGGTATTTCCTGATTCAGCTCCAACTGGCCGAGAATGCCCACGAGCGAAGCATCCTCTTGTACCGGCACTCCGTGTTCTTTGGCCTTTCTCAGGATTTCGTCGGCGACGGCTCCTTTGCCTTTGGCTACTACAGACGGAGCCTGCATGTCCTGCGGACTGTACTTCAACGCCACCGCTTGCCGCACGGTCGTCTTCGGCTTCTTCATATGCGCACATCCATCCCCTTATAGGGCTTCTGTTGAAAGCCGAGCGGTTCCTGCAAGCCGGAATCCGCCTTGCCGCTGAAACGGTCCGATCCGCCGCCCGACGCCGGATTCCATTCCGGATAAGGTCCGGTCTGCAAATAGGCGAGCCGGTACCCCGATGCCTCCAGGATTGCGCTAAGCGCCTGTTTGCCGCCTGCGAACAGGGCTTCGGACCGCTCATGATCGTTAAGAACCCGGATACCGACGGAGCGGTCCGTCACCTGAACATCCACCAACAGAGCTCCAAGGCTGCGCATCGACAAATCGAACACCAGCCGGCAATTGTCGGCGTCGAGCTCCCCCCGCCCTTTGCGGCGGGCTTCCACATGAACCGCCGCCGTCCGGCGGCCCTCTTCGTTGTAAAAGGGAATCAGTACCGTCGTGTGACCGAGCAGCTGTTCCCTGTTGCCCGACAGGAGCAGCTGCTGTCCGGTGAGCTGCAAAAGCGCCTGCCGGGCCGCCTCCTTCACCGTATCTGGCAGATCGCCGTGACCCACGGCCAGCAGCAGCGCTTCCTTAAGCGTCGCCGCCGGACCGGAGGGGAGGCTTCCGGCATCGCCCGCTGCGGGACCCGCCGGTGAGCTTCCTCCGGCCGGAAGCCGCGCTGCCCGGCTCTCGTGCTCCAGCCCGAGGTCCTCCAGCATCCGGACGAGCCAGTTTCCTGCCGCCCGCTGCGATTCGCTGCGCTCCGGTCGGGAACCCGCCTCCGCGCCGACCGCGGATTCATCAGCCGCGCGGGCTGAAGCGACAGCCGCATCGCCCGGCTCCGCCCCGGCTGCAGCAGACGCTCCGGGTGCCGCCGGAGCCTGCGGAACGCTTGACCGTGCCTGGCCCACCGCGGCAGAGCCCTCCCGGCCCGGAGCCGGTGCGGTCGTTCCGCCGACCATGTCGGTGCCGGGGCTAACGCCACGGACCGCCGGTCCGGACGACTCCGCTTGGTCCGTCAGCCCAAACAGCTCTGCTCTCGCCGGCTGCGACCTCACGTCTCCGACACCTCGCTCAACGGCGTCGGCCGCCTCTCCGAGCAGCCGGGACAGCTCGCGCAGCAACGCTCCGCCCTGGCCCAGGGCGGCGCCAGTTTCCGCCTGCAAGGCCGTCTGCACACGCTCGGCCAGAGCGGCAAACGCCCCGTCCGGCCCTTCTCCCTGTGTCACAGCGTGGAGCGCCTCCAGGACCCCGGCCGACAGGGGCAATCCCTTGGCAAGCGCCAGCCTAACCGTCGCGGTCCAAGCCTCCTTCGGGGTTCCCGCGGGAGCCGCACGAAGGGCGTCGGCGACCGCCCGCACATCTTCTGCGGACAGCGGCAGGTTCGCTTCAGCCAGCAGAGCGGCGGCCTGCCGGTTTCCCTTTGTGGCCGCGAGTCCCAGCCCGCCGAGCTGGTCGGCCAGCTCCGGCAGTGGCGCCGCTTCGGCGGGAAGCGGAAGCTCCGTTCCCGCTTGCGCCAGCTTCAGCCGAATCGCCCCGTCCGCTCCGGGTGGCAGAACCTGCAGCCAGGCCGCGTCGCCGACCTTCAATCCGGCTTCCATCAACGCCTGGACGGATACGCCGTTGATCGTAACGGTCGCTTGCCGGTCTTCGCCGATCCGAGTAACTACTCCCCGCACGACCTGTCCCAGCCGAAGCTCCAGGGTTCGGGCCTCCCCTGTCCGCAGCTCGCCCATGAGGGTACGCAGGGTATGTCCGATATTCATCCGTCCGTCACCTCCCGCAAAAACGCCGATATACCCGTTATCGGCGCCGCCGCTCCTTTTTCAGAGGTCCAATTGAAATTCCTGCTGCTCCGCTTCCATCTCGGCGAACAGCTTCTTCAGGAAGGTCGTCCGATGCAGCGGAGTCGGCCCCAAAGCCTTCAGCCGTTCACGATGCTCCCGCGTCGCATAGCCTTTATGTATGGCAATTCCGTATTCGGGAAAGCGCCGGTCCCATTCCAGGCACATCCGGTCGCGCGTCACCTTGGCCAGGATCGACGCTGCCGCGATCGATTGGCTTCGGGCATCCCCGTGGATGATCGCAAGCTGAGGCAGCGGCGAATCTACCTTTTCCGCATCGACGAGCAGATAGTCGGGCTGAGGCTGAAGCTGCTGCAAAGCCTGCTTCATCGCCAACCGGGCCGCCTGCTTGATGTTGATCTTGTCTACCGTCTCGCTCGGCACCGCGGCGATGCCGTATGACACGGCATGCTCCAGGATTCGCTCGTACAGTTCCTCGCGCCGAGCCGCACTCAGCTTCTTGGAGTCGTCAACGCCCTCCAGCGTCAACCCGGCCGGTAGAATGACCGCCGCTGCCACCACGTCGCCAAACAGGCAGCCCCGCCCGACCTCGTCGATTCCGGCAATATGCTGCACATCTTGCGCCCAGAGCTGATTCTCGAATTCCAGCAAGTCCGTTTGTTGTTTCATTTGCGCTTGTCCCGTCCCTTCGTTGCTCGTATTATACTAAAAAAACCGGGTAGACGGATAGCCGGTTCGTTCCTAATCCAAGAATTCACCAATGGAAAAGATAACCCCACTGGCGAAGACGGTATACCGCCGCTCTCTTCGCAGCGGAAAACATACAGCAAAGCCCGCCCGACTTGCATTCGGCCAAACGCATTGGCGGATTGCAGGTTCAGGCGGGCTTGTTGTTCATTTACACCGGATTTCGTCAGCCGCGAAGGTCGGGCTGCTCCAAGGTGATGCGGCCGAGCTTCCCGTCCCGCAGATCGCGGAGGAAGAGCTGGGACGCCTTCTCCAGATCGACGCGGCCGCCGCTGACAAGGCAGCCGCGCTTGCGGCCGATGCCTTCCATCAAGGCGACAATCTCGTCGGGATTGTCCAGGTCCAGCTTATCCGGCTCGATGGCCAATTGGTAGCGGTCGTTTAATTCGGCCGCATACCGCGGAGCCATATACCGCAGCGAATGATACACGATATCCTGCGCATGCAGAACCTCGTCGCGGATCGCGCCGGTGGCGGCAAGCCGCACGCCTACGTCCTGATCCTCGAACTTGGGCCACAAGATACCCGGCGTGTCCAGGAGGTCGAGGCCTTCCGCTGTTTTGATCCACTGCTGGCCCTTGGTCACGCCCGGCTTGTCGCCGGTAATCGCAACCTTGCGTCCGGCAAGCCGGTTGATGAGCGTCGATTTGCCCACATTGGGAATGCCGACGATCAGCGCCCGGATCGCACGCGGGTTGACTCCCCGCGCCCGCTGCGCTTCGATCTTGTCGGCGAGCAGGGCGCGGCACCTCGGCGCCAGCTCCCGGACTCCCGCTCCGCTGTTCGCGTCGATGGGCAGCGCGTCCAGGCCGCGGTCCTTGAAATACTCGACCCACTCCGCCGTCGCCTTCGGGTCGGCCAGGTCCTGCTTGTTCAGCAGCACGATCCGGGGCTTTCCTTGCAGGATCTGATCGATCATGGGGTTGCGGCTCGACAGCGGTAGCCGGGCATCCAGCAGCTCAATCGCCACATCGATCAGCTTCAGCTTCTCTTCGATCTGACGGCGGGCGCGCGTCATATGACCGGGAAACCATTGTATAGCCATGCGATTCACCTCTCCCAGGCCGGAAAGGCGTATCGCCGCTTCCGGGTCATTCTTTGTGATTGACTATGGTTAGTTTGTTCAGCGGCCAGAACACAATATCCGCCCGGCCGATAATTTTATCGTAAGCCACGGGACCGATGACCCGGCTATCCGTGCTGTCTACGCGATTGTCGCCAAGTACGAAAACCATACCGTCCGGAACCTTTTGCTCCTGGAAAGTGGCGTTGTACTCTCCGCCAGTCTCTTCCTTGTACCGTTTCACTGCATCCGCTATGTACGGTTCATCCAGCGCTTTGCCGTTCACAAGCACCTTTCCGTCGGCAATGGCGATGGTTTCTCCGGGCAAGGCGATGACGCGCTTGATATAGTCCTTCTCCTCGGTGGCATGAAAGACCACCACTTCCCCCCGGTGGGGCTTGCGAAGATGGTACACCCATTCGCTCACGATCAGGCGCTCGCCGGTGTAAAAGTTCGGCTGCATCGAAGGTCCGTCGACGATAAAAGGCTTGAATATGAAAACCCGGATGATGATAACCAAAACCACAGCGATGAGAATGGCTTTCGTCCATTCCCAAACCTCGCTCTTGGGAGCGGGAACGGGCTTGGCCTCTTGGGTATTTTCGTCAAAATCCATGGCGGGGCCTCTCTTTCTTCGCATCGAATGCAGTCGCGTAGGACGCGCGAACCCTAACGGCTCGTCCCTTCTAACAACGCGACCGGCTCCGGAAAACGCGGTCTGAAAAGAACGAAAAGGGGCTTGTTGGTAACAAGCCCCTCGGTCGTTTTAGCGGATTTCTTGAATGCGGGCTGCCTTACCGCGCAAGCCGCGCAGGTAGTACAGTTTCGCACGGCGGACTTTACCGCGGCGAGCCACTTCAATTTTGTCGATCTTCGGGGAGTGCAGCGGCAGCGTTCTTTCGACGCCGACTCCGTAGGAGATTTTGCGGACGGTAAACGTTTCGCTGATTCCGCCGCCGCGGCGCTTAATTACAACGCCTTCGAAAAGCTGAACCCGCTCGCGAGAACCCTCGATAACCTTCACATAGACCTTCAGCGTATCGCCGGGGCGAAAATTCGGAAGATCTTTACGAAGTTGTTCCTTCGTAATCTCTTGAATCAAATTCACAGGATTCCCTCCTTCCCCACAGGTGTTCATGGCGCTCTCTTGGATGAAGAAGCACATAAGGTAGCTGGCGCAGAGGACCACCGGATTAAAAAACCACAACAGAATTCATGATAGCATATCCAACCGCAAAAGACAATGCCTGCGCTTGGAAAGCTATTCCTCGAACCCTCGTCTCCATTATTCGCCCGCGCCGGGTTCCGCTTCCCGAGCGTGTCGCTCCCACTCCTCGATCAGCCGCTTCTCCTTCGCGGTGAGACCGGCGTCGGCCAGCAGGTCGGGGCGGCGTTCCCAGGTTCGTCGCAGCGATTGTTCCCGCCGCCACGCCTCGATGTTGCCGTGGTGGCCGGAAATCAGCACCTCCGGCACGCTCCAGTCGCGGAAGCTGGCGGGCCGGGTGTAGTGGGGATACTCAAGAAGCCCCGTGCTGAACGAATCTGTCACCGCCGAGCTCTCGTTGCCGAGTGCGCCGGGCAGAAGCCGCACGACGCTGTCGATCACGACCATCGCCGGCAGCTCGCCTCCGGTGAGGACATAATCGCCGATCGACAGCTCGTCCGTCACCAGATGCTCGCGAATGCGTTCATCGTACCCTTCGTAATGCCCGCAGATGAAGATCAGGTGATCCTCGGCGGCAAATTCCTCCGCTTTCTTCTGCGTATAAGGTTCGCCTTGCGGGCAGAGAAGAATGACACGCGGCGGTTTGCCCGTCGATGAAGGAACAGCCGCAGCCGATTCGTTATCCGGAGCTCCTTCCAACCCGATATCGACTATACCGCCGGAAGCTTCCCCGCTGCCCGCTCCAACCGTCCGCTCAGCCGCTGCATCAGCGAGCAAGTCCTCGACAGCCGCGAAGATCGGCTCCGGCTTCAGCACCATGCCGCCGCCGCCGCCGAAGGGGTAATCGTCTACGGTGTTATGCTTGTTCGTCGAATAGCGGCGGAAATTGACCGCATTCAGCCGCACCAGTCCCTTTTCGCGGGCCTTGCCCAGGATGCTCGAGCCGAACACGCCGTCGAACATTTCCGGGAAGAGCGTCAGCACGTCCATTCTCATGTCAGAGCAACCCTTCCATCAGCCGCACCGTAATCCTCTTGTCCGTTACATCGACCTTCAACACGACCTCGTCGATGTAAGGAAGCAGCAGCTCTTTGCCGTTCGGCAGCTCGACCGTCCAGACATCGTTGGCTCCCGGCGAGAGAATTTCCTTGACGGTGCCGAGCTCCTCGCCCTCTTCCGTGAAGACGCGGCAGCCGATGATCTCGTGGTAATAAAAATCCCCCTGCTCCAGCTCGGCCAAGTTCTCCTCGCTTACCTTGACCTCCCAGCCCTTCACCTTCTCGGCGGCGTTGATGTCGGAAAACTCGCGGAATTTGACCAGCCAGACATTCTTTTGCGGACGCCCGGTTTCGACGGTAACCGGAAGCTCTTCCCCGGCCGGCCCGAGCAGCAGGAGCTCGCTGCCGCGGCTGAACCGCAGATCGGGGAAATCGGTTTGCGACACGAGCTTGAGTTCTCCCCGGATACCGTGGGTATTGACGATTTTGGCTACATTGAACAGTTTGCCTTCCATGAGACCTCCCTGTAATGGCGGACAGCCGGCGGACCTGCCGTCCGGATCGCCGTGCTTAAAGACACAAGAGAGCCTGCCCGGCCGCGGCCGGTAACAGACTCCCCTGATGCGGCTACGCAGAAAGCGTCCGTCAGGACACGATCTCCACAGTCACGCGCTTGTTCTCCTTCACCGCCGCAGAAGTTACGACCGTTCGGAGGGCTTTGGCGATGCGTCCCTGCTTGCCGATCACCTTCCCGATATCGGAAGGATGGACCGTCAATTCATAGACGACGCCGTATTTGTCTTCCACTTCATTCACACGCACATCTTCCGGATGGTCAACCAGCGCTTTCGCGATCACGGTCACTAAATCCTTCATGGGCATTCCTCCAACCGGGAACGGTTACTTCTGGAGTTTGGATTCGTGGAATTTGGTCATGATGCCAGCCTTGCTGAACAGGCTGCGGACGGTATCGGAAGCTTGAGCTCCGGTTTGGAGCCACTTCAGCGCCTTCTCTTCGTCAAGGGTTACCGTAGCCGGCTTCGTGAGCGGGTTGTAGGTGCCGATTTCTTCGATAAAGCGGCCGTCGCGGGGCGAACGGGATTCGGCGACAACGACGCGGTAGAAAGGAGCCTTATGGGCACCCATGCGTTTCAGTCGAATGCGAACTGCCATGATTTCATTCACCTCCTTACTAGAATAACCGGGCGAATCACCCGAAAGGAAACTTGAAGTTCTTGCCCATCTTGCCGAGCGGGCCTTTGCCTTTGTTCTTGAGGCCTTTGCCCCCGGGACCCATCATGCCCGAGAACTGCTTCATCATCTTGCGCATATCTTCAAACTGCTTGATCAGCTTGTTGACCTCTTGAATGGAAGTGCCGCTGCCGTTCGCGATCCGCTTGCGGCGGCTGGCGTTGAGCAGCTCGGGCTTCTGCTTCTCGTCCTTGGTCATGGAGTGAACGATGGCGGCGACGCGGCCGATCTGCTTGTCGTCCACCTTCATGTCCTGCATGCCCTTCATCTTGCTCATGCCGGGGATCATGTTCATCAGCTCGTCGAGCGGCCCCATCTTCTTGACCTGCTCCATCTGCTCGATCAGATCGTCGAAGGTAAATTCATTGGAACGCATCTTGCGTTCCATCTCCTTCGCCTTCTCCGCGTCGATGCCGGCCTGGGCCTTCTCGATCAGGGTGAGCATATCGCCCATGCCGAGGATGCGGGAAGCCATCCGGTCGGGATAGAACGGCTCCAGGGCGTCCGATTTCTCGCCCATGGCGGCGAATTTGATCGGACAGCCGGTGACCGCCTTAACCGAGAGCGCAGCGCCGCCGCGGGTATCGCCGTCCAGCTTCGTCAGCACGACGCCGGTCAGCTCCATCTGCTTGTTGAAGCTGTCTGCAACATTGACCGCGTCTTGCCCGGTCATCGCATCGACCACGAGCAGCACTTCGTCGGGGGCGACTGTCTCGCGGATATTCTTCAGTTCTTCCATGAGCGCTTCGTCGATATGCAGGCGGCCGGCGGTATCGATGATCAGATAATCGCTGCCGTGTTCCTTCGCATGCTCCAGCGCTTGTTTCGCGATCTCGACCGGGCTTGTCTGATCGCCCATCGAGAACACCGGCACGCCGAGCTGTTCGCCGAGCACCTGAAGCTGCTTGATGGCCGCAGGCCGGTAAATGTCGCAGGCCGCGAGCAGCGGACGGTGGTTCTGCTTCTTCAGCAGCTTCGCCAGCTTGCCGGAGGTCGTGGTCTTGCCCGCACCTTGCAGGCCGACCATCATAATGACCGTCGGGGGCCGATTGGAGCGGGCCAGCTTGGCCTGAGTGCCGCCCATCAGAGCGGTAAGCTCTTTGTTGACGATGTCGACAACCACCATGCCGGGCGTAAAGCTCTTCATGACTTCCTGCCCGATGGCCTGTTCCTTGATCTTGGCGACCAATTCCTTGACCACCTTGAAATTGACGTCCGCTTCCAGGAGGGCCAGACGCACTTCGCGAAGCGCCTCGTTCACGTCGTCTTCGCTCAGCTTTCCTTTGCCGCGCAGCTTGCCGAACACATTCTGCAGCCGGCTCGAAAGACTCTCAAACGCCATAGCCGCACCTCCTTATCCGGTTTTGTTGCTTCTATCTAAACGTAGTACGCGTTAGTCTTCCAATCGTTCCAGCTCGTCGAGCGACCGAATTGCCCGCTCTTTGGCTTGCCGCGTGTCCGAAGCCGGATTCCAGGCGCCGAGGGCTTCCCTCAAGCCGGCCATGAGCTCCGTCCGCCGTTCGTAACGGGCGGCAAGGCCCAGCTTCTCTTCATAGGATTCCAAGGTCGCTTCGGCCCGCCGGATGTGCTCGTACACCGCCTGGCGGCTGATGTCGAATTCCCCGGCAATCTCCCCCAGGGACAGATCGTCCCGGAAATAGCAGCCAAGGAAGGTTTGCTGCTTTTCGGTGAGCAGCGGCCCGTAAAAGTCGAACAGCAGATTGACCCGCGTCGTCTTCTCCAGCACGTCGTCCGAGGACATCGTTCCGCCTCCCCGTAAAGAAAAAAACCTTTACACATTCTCAACCTTGAACAGTTTACCCGAATACGCGGGGAATGTCAACCAAAAAGCATTGTCATCCTTCCACGCAAGGACAAACGAAACCACCACTCGGCAGGATGTCCGCCGACGGGTCGCTTAGTCCTGCCGAATGCGTGAACCCGCCTGGCTCGCAGACGGTTCATTTGTTCATTTTAAAGGATTGCATGGCTTAAATCGCTTCCCGGCTAAACGTCGCCGACGCAGCAGGGACTTAAAAAAGCGGCTCCGCTTGCTTGCAGCCGAGCAGGAACAGGCGTAAGCTGATTTCAATCTATTATAATGAAAGGATGCCCTCCTCTTGAAGCTCATAGAAAGCCTCTATACCCACTATCATCCCGCCTTCCTCCCCGGCCCGGAACTCGATCCGGAGAGCGCAGCTTATTGGTTTGTCGCCGACGGAGACAAGCTCCTGGTCGAAGAGACTTCGGCGCGGCTGCCTATGCTGTCCGACCCTCAAGCCGAAGAATGGGGCATATCCAATAATGCCCATTACCTCGGCACCTGGCGGGGAATCCCCTGCTGGGCGGCGGAAGCCCCCGCTTCGCTTCCGCTTGCCGCCTCCGGCTATGCGTACCACCGTCTGCTCCGCTTGTATGACGGCATGTCCGAGAATTTCTTCTTTCTCGCCGGCAGAGCCGTACAGATCGTCGCCTGGGCCCGTACCCATCGCTTCTGCGGAACCTGCGGATCGCCGACGGTTCCGTCCGGCAAGGACTACGCGATGACCTGTCCGGCTTGCGGTTCGTCCAGCTACCCGCGCCTCGCTCCGGCCATGATTGTGGCGATCCTGAAGGGCAACAAAATCCTGCTCGCCCATCACAAGCGTTTTCCCGCAGGCCGGTTCGGTCTCATATCCGGCTTTGCCGAGCCTGGCGAGACGCTGGAGGACTGTGTCAGGCGGGAAGTCCGGGAGGAGATCGGCATCGAGGTATCCGGCCTCCGCTACTTCGGCAGCCAGCCGTGGCCGTTCCCCCATTCGCTGATGATCGGTTTTCTGGCCGTTTGGCAGAGCGGCGAGATTGCCGTGGACAACGAGGAAATCCTGGAAGCGGACTGGTTCGAAGCGGACGGCCTGCCCGATATTCCGCCTCCTGCCAGTATCGCCCGCAAGATGATCGACTGGTTTCGGGAGGAGTATTCGGGGAAATAACCGTGGGATCGCACCGACGAACCCTGAGGTTTGACAAGCGTGCGGGGCACAAGGTATAACTGAGTAGAATACACGCCGATACGACATTTCCGCGAAGAGAGCAACGCCGCCGGACCCCCGCCTTCAGAGAGTTGGCGCATGCTGCGAGCCAACGGCCGGACCCGCCGGATATCCTCTCGGAGAAGCAAGGCTGAATCGGGCTCCCGACCGGACATATCCGGGTAATCGGAGCTGCGGCAGTAAGCCTTGACGGCTGGCCCTCCGTTACCGGGGCCCGCGCTCGTAAGCCAGCGCGAACCAAGTGCCGTGCGCACGGGACGCTTTCCTGCCGGAAAATCCCCTCGCGCCCGGAACAAGGGTGGTACCGCGAGTCACGCCTCGTCCCTTTGATGGACGGGCTTTTTTTATTATGGGAGAAGGATGGGATACCATGGTCGGAACACAGCCGAACGATCCAGTGGGCATGCAGGAGATCGTTTACGCTCATCACATGCTGAGAGATATCATCAAACGGACGCCGCTCGCCCGGGATTCGTTTCTGTCGGGAAAATACGGCTGTCAGCTTTATTTAAAGCGCGAGGATTTGCAGGTGGTCCGGTCGTTCAAGATTCGCGGCGCCTACCATATGATCCGTTCGCTTACGGCCGAGGAGCGGGAGAAGGGCATCGTCTGCGCCAGCGCCGGCAATCACGCCCAGGGCGTGGCGTACTCCTGCCAAGCGCTCGGCATTCACGGCAAAATCTTCATGCCGAGTACCACTCCCCGGCAGAAGGTGACGCAGGTGAATTTCTTCGGCGGGACGAATGTGGACGTCATCCTCACCGGCGATACGTTCGACGACGCGTTTGCGGAAGCGATGAGAACCTGTGAAGCGACCGGCATGACCTTCGTCCATCCGTTCGACGACCGCCGGATCGTTGCGGGGAACGGAACGGTCGCCATGGAAATCCTGGAAGACATGCAGGCTCCCATCGATTATTTGTTCGTCACGGTCGGCGGCGGCGGGCTCATCTCGGGAATCGGCTCGTACGTCAAGGCGATCAGCCCGCGCACCAAGATCATCGCGGTCGAGCCGGAAGGCGCGGCTTCGCTTAAGGAAGCGTTCCGCCAAGGCGAGGTGGTCACCCTCGACCATATCGAAAAGTTCGTCGACGGCGCGGCGGTCAAGCGGGTCGGCAGCCTGAACTACGCCATCGCCCGCCAGGTCGTCGATGACATCGTCCTGGTGCCGGAGGGCAAGGTGTGCACGACGATTCTGGAGCTGTACAACCAGAACGCCATCGTCGCCGAGCCGGCTGGGGCCTTGCCCATCGCGGCGCTGGACTTTTACCGCGAGGAAATCAAAGGCAAGAACGTCGTCTGCGTGGTCAGCGGCGGCAACAACGACATCGACCGGATGCAGGAGATCAAGGAGCGGTCGCTGATCTACGAAGGGCTCAAGCATTACTTCACCGTCCAGTTCCCCCAGCGGGCCGGCGCCCTGCGCGAATTCTTAACCGACGTGCTCGGCCCGAACGACGATATCGTCCTGTTCGAGTATACGAAGAAGAACAACAAGGACAACGGGCCTGCCCTGGTCGGCATCGAGCTCAAGAACCGCGAGGATTATGAACCGCTGCTCGAACGGATGAAAAGCAAGCATTTCTCCTTCATTGAGCTGAACGAGGACCCGATTCTGTTCCAGCAATTGATCTGACTTTACCGTTTGGCGCAATTAGGACAGCTTCAAAAGCCTTTGCAACGTTCCGCCCAGCACCTGATCCAGACTGGCGGCCGGCACGCCGCACCCCCGTATCGTATCGAGTGATTGCTGCAAATCGCCATAGGGGCGGTCGACCCCAAAAATGCACTTGTCGGGAAGCTCTCGAAGAACAAGCTTCAGAACGAACGTGGAATAGGCAGCCGACGTGTCCAGATAGAGATTGGGAATCCTCTTCACAAGCTCAAGAGCCTCCAACCAATGGACTCCGCCCAAGTGCCCCATGATGACCGGTACGGACGGATACCGTTCGGCTAGCGCTGCGATGTCTTGAAGATCCGAGAGAACCAGCGGGTGGAAGGCATGAATCCATATCGGCATAGGCTGGATGACCGAGACCGTTTGAAATAGAGGCTCCAGCCTCGGAACGGCCCCACTCGGCAACGTGTATTCGCCTAACCCGACAAAGCCATTCCCGATTACGTGATTCTCGAAGGATCGTACCGTCCCTTCCGGACTCAACCCCAGGGGAACGTAGCCGAAACCGAGGGTGCGGTCCGGATAACGGTCCACGGCTTCCTTCAGTTCCTGCAAGGCGCGAAGTCGAGCTGCTTCGGAACGGATCGAACCTGCTAGGATTGCGCCCAGCTTGCCCATCTCCTGCTTCAACTCATTCGCCGAAAGAGCCAGTTCCGGGTGAACCAAGGTCGAGAACAGCACCGTCTTGTCCACTCCCGCCCGGTTCATGGCTTCGATCGATTCCTCCACCGGCAAGGTTACATGCGAATGACCGTCTATCATCATGGCAATCTCCCCTTCTTCTGAATTGGATTCATTGTAACGGGAGCGAACGACGGCAGCCAGTATGCACTTATAAGTGCCTATCTTACAAAAAGGAGAGTATCCGCATGCCAAGTCCCGCTCCCCTTCTCTGCTATGTGGCAGACCGAGAACCGTTCGAATACACCCTTTCCATCGTCAGCGGCAAATGGAGACTGAAAGTCCTCTATATGTTGGCCTGCCGGGAAACGGCACGCTACGGCGAGATGAAGCGCAGTATCGAAGGCGTCACCCATAAAATGCTGACGGCTACCTTGAAGGAACTGGAGAACGAATCGATCGTCGCCCGACGCGAATATCCCCAAGTACCGCCCAAAGTCGAATATTCGCTGACCGCCAAGGGCAAAAGCTTGTTGCCGCTCCTTCAGCAGATGCGCGATTGGGGATTGGAGCACCGATATGCCGAGGAGGCGGGACAGTAAAGCAAGACGTAGAGATTTCCGCAGCCTGCAACCTTTTGCGAGTTTCCCCGTCTGAGAGGGTGCACAGGAAACAAACACCAATCAGATGGGGTGAACATCATGCTTAAGGCGAAGAAAACGGCGGCGGCCGCACTGGCCGTCATTCTGGCCGGCAGCGCCGGTCAAGCTTTTGCCGCGGAAGGCTTCAAGGATGTAAAAGGCGATGCGCATGCGGCGCAAATCGAGAAGCTCCGCGACCGAGGAGTGGTGCAAGGCGTGAAAGACGGCATCTTCGCTCCGAAGGAGCAAATCACGGCGGCGGAGGGCCTTACGCTCATCGTCAATGCGCTGAGAGACAAGCTGGGTCTGGAGACCGTCAAGCTGGCGGGACCGAGCTCCTATTACACCAAGGTCTCGGATAACGCCTGGTACGCCTACGCCTTCTCGGTTGCCCATTACAAGGGCATCGATCTGCCGAAGGACATCGACCCGAACCGGCCGCTTACCAAGGAAGAGTTCGTGTATTACCTGCAGCAGGGCATTGAAGCGACGGGCGGCTACCCGCTGATCAAGATTTATATCCAGATCGCCGACGAGGCCGACCTGACGACGATCTACCAGGGCGCTATCCAACGCTCGCTGATCATGAAGATCAGCCAGCTCGACGAGGACGGCAAGTTCCACCCGAAGGCCGTACTGAGCCGCGGCGAGGCCGCCGCTTATGCCTTCAACGCGGTTTCCTTTGTGGAATCGCACCAACCGGTCCCGCCCGTATCCTCCGAAAGCGAAGACGCCTACCAAGCGGAAGCCGAATTGACCGGGGCTCAGGCCGTCTCGCGGATCGTGACCGGCTTAAAGCTGAACTTGGACTTCTTCAGTTCCAACAAGGTGCCGGCCGCAAGCGGCTTATTCTCCAAGGTAGCCGACGACGCCTGGTATGCGGATGCGCTCGTCATCGCCCATTTCAACGGCGTCGAGCTGCCGTCCGATCTCGATCCGGCCAAGGCGCTCACCCGCGAGGAGTTCACCTTCTATCTGCAGCAAGCATTGGAAAAATCCCGCCAGTACCCGCTCATCAACATCAAGCCGGCGGAATTTGCCGATGACAGCGATCTGACCGCGAGCTATCAAGGGGCCGTACAACGTTCGCTGAAGATGGGCATCGCCCAGTTGAATGCGGACGGCAAGTTCCTGCCGAAGGAACGCATCACGCAGAAGGACGCCGCTCAGATGCTCGACCGGGCGATCGCCTATGCCGACGCGCATTCGAAGTAATTAACCGTTAGGCCAGCTAATCCGGCCTACCGCGCAGGAAACAGCCTGACCGAGCCATTTTCGGTCAGGCTGTTTTGGCTTTGGTCCTGCCGCCAACTTATCGGCGAGATCGTTGCGTGGGTTTTTATCAGTCTATTTGATCCTTCGCGCTTTCTTCATAAAACAGACCGCCAACTGCAAGCTGGGCTTGCGGTCGGCGGTCCAAAGATCCCGAATGCACTTATTCTTCTTCTACCTTCATGCCGCTGAACAGGGCGTTCACGAATTGCTCGGAGTCAAATACCTGCATGTCGTCCATCTTCTCGCCGAGGCCGACGAATTTGACGGGAATGTCCAGTTCCTGACGGATCGCGATGACGATTCCGCCCTTGGCGGTGCCGTCGAGCTTGGTCAGGATCAGTCCGGTCACGCCGGTCTTCTCTCCGAACAGCTTGGCTTGGCTGAGCGCGTTCTGGCCCGTGGTCGCGTCCAGCACCAAGAGCACCTCGTGGGGAGCGTCGGGAATCTCCCGCTTGATCACGCGGTAGATCTTGTTCAGCTCCTCCATCAGGTTGACCTTGTTCTGCAGACGGCCTGCCGTGTCGCAGAGCAGCACATCGACGCCCCGGGTCTTCGCCGCCTGGATCGCGTCGAACATGACCGCCGCAGGGTCGGAACCGGCCTGCTGTCGGATGACGTCCACTCCGACCCGCTGGCCCCACACCTCCAGCTGTTCGATGGCTCCGGCGCGGAAGGTATCTCCCGCCGCCAGCATGACCTTCTTGCCCTCCTGCTTGTAGCGGTGGGCCAGCTTGCCGATGCTCGTCGTCTTGCCGACGCCGTTGACGCCGACGAAGAGGATGACCGTAACGCCCTCTTCGGCCATCTTCAGCGAGTTGTCGGCATCGCTTTTCAGCAGCCCGACCAGCTTCTCGGAGAGAACCGGCTTCAGCTCCGCGGCGTCTTCGATCTTGCGTTTTTTCACTTCGGTCCGGAGTTCGTCGATCAGCTTCATCACCGTATTCACGCCGACATCGGCGCCGATGAGAATTTCCTCCAGCTCCTCGTAGAACTCCTCGTCGATCTTTTTATGGCGGAACATCAGATCCTCGACCCGCTCGACGAACATATCGCGGGTCTTGGAGAGTCCTTCCTTGAATTTGGTGGTAACCGCCTCCGTCTTGCCGGAGATGCTTTCCTTCAGCTTTTTGAAGAAGCTCATGCTTCATCCTCCTTGGGGTAGTGAACCGCGGCTCCGGAAAGCCTGCCGGATTAGCGCTTTAAGCCGAGACGACCGCCTCGTCTTCTTCGAGACGAACCGAGACCAGCTTGGACACGCCGCCCTCTTCCATGGTCACGCCGTACAGCACATCGGCCTCTTCCATCGTCCCCTTGCGGTGTGTGACGACGATGAACTGCGTCGTCCCGGAAAACTCGCGCAGGTATTCCGCGAACCGGCTTACGTTGGCTTCGTCGAGAGCGGCCTCTACTTCGTCCAGCACGCAGAAGGGCACCGGCTTGATCCGCAGAATGGCGAACAGCAGCGCGATCGCGGTGAGTGCACGTTCGCCGCCGGAGAGCAGCTGCAGGTTTTGCAGTTTCTTGCCGGGCGGTTGGGCGACGATCTCGATACCGGTATCGAGCGCGTGCTCGGGATCGGACAGGATCAGGTCCGCCCGGCCGCCGCCGAACAGCTTCGCGAACACGACGACAAACTGCAGGCGGATCGCCTCGAAGGTGGTATGGAACCGCTTGGACATCTCGTCGTCCATCTCACGGATAACCTGGTACAACGTGGCCTTCGCTTCCATCAGGTCGGCCTTTTGGCCGCTCAGGAAGTCGAAGCGCTCGCTGACGCGGGCGAATTCCTCGATCGCGCCCAGATTCACCTCGCCGAGCGCGGAGATGGCGCGGCGCAGGTCACGTACCTTGAGCTGCGTGGCGGCTATATCCTCGGGCAGCGGGTAGCGTTCCTTGGCCAGCTCGTAGCTGAGCTCGTAATCTTCGGCCAGCTTCTTAAGCAGGTTGTCCAGTTCAACGTCGAGCCGATTCGCCTGCACCTCCGAGCGGTGCAAATCCTCCTCGACCTGTTTCAGGCTGTTCCGCTGCTCCCGCGTCTCGTTCTCCTTCTCTTCCAGCTCGGCGGTCCAGCGGGCCCGCTCGGAGCGCTTGAACTCGGTTTCCTGCGTATAGTCCTGCTTCTTGATTCGCATGCCGTTGAGCTGCTCGGTCTGGAGCAGCGTCTCCTGCTCGGCGAGCGCGATGTCCTGCTCCAGCTGGGTCAGAGCGCGGCGGCCGGATTCCCGTTCCGCTTCCTCCGTGCTGTAAGCGGCCTGCATGCGCCGCAGCTGATCGGAGAGCGACTGCTTCTCCTGTGCCAGCGAAGCGGCGCGAATCTTCAGATCGGTAAGCTGGGTCTGCATCTCTTCCTTGGCCGACTCGTTTGCCTTGCGCGAATGCTCGGCCTTCTCGATGGATCGGCGCAGCTCCTGCTCCCGCTCGAGGAATTCTTCCACGGCGAGAATGGCGGCTCCCCGCCTCTGGGACAGAGCGGCGAGCTCCTTCTCGACCTCGTCCTTCTCCTGAAGCTGGATCAGCAGGCTGTCCTCGGCGTTCCTCGACTCGTTCTCCAGGGGACTCAGCTCCGCGTTCGCCTGCTCCAGCTCGATCCGCTTTCGTTCGCCCTCGCTGCGGAGTTCTTCCAGGCGGGTGCCGGCCGTGGCCAGGTCCTCCTTCAGCTTCCGGCTTCGCGCCTGAAGGTCGTTCAACTGCCGGCGGGTGGAGCGAATCTCGTCCTCCAGCTCGTCGATCTGCCGCTGCCGGCCGAGCAGGCTCGCCGACTTCTTATGCTGGCTGCCGCCGGTCATCGAACCGCCGGGATTCACGACGTCGCCGTCCAAGGTGACGACGCGGTAGCGGTACTGGCAGCGGGCTGCGATCTTGTTCGCATCCTCCAGCGACCTCGCCAGAATCACGGTGCCGAGCAAGGAGTACACCACCTGCTTGTACACCTCTTCGTATTCGACGAGATCGGCAGCTACCCCGACAAAGCCGGGGTGATCCTTGATGCCGCGCAGCTCTGCGTCGCCGACCCACCGGCCGCGGATGACGTCGAGCGGCAGGAAGGTGGCGCGGCCGAACTGCCGCTGCTTCAGGAAGGCGATGGCCGCCCGTCCCTCCGCTTCGCTGTCGACGACGACGTTCTGAAGGGCCGCGCCGAGCGCCGTTTCCACGGCGAGCTCGACGTCCGCCGGCACCTTGACCAGCTCGGCGACCGCGCCGTGAATGCCGGACAGGCCGCCGGGCCGGTCCTTCGCTCTCAGCACTTCCTTGACGCCGTGCTGGAAGCCGTCGTAATCGTTCAGGAGCTCGCGCATGGTGTCACGCCGCGAGACCAGAGCGTCGAGCCGCTGCTCCCACTTGCGCTCCGCCGCGGCGGCTTCCGCCTCAAGCGCTTGGCGGTTCTGCCTATTCGCGGTGAGCGTCTCGTACTCCGCCCGCATCCGCTCCACGTCGGCAGCCGCTTTGTCGCGGCGCTCTGTCAGTTCGGCTCGGCGGCCGGCCAGCTTCTCGCGCTGGCTCTGCCACTTGGCCGTATCCTCGCCGAGGCGCTCGCCGCGCCGCTTCAGGGTCTCGGTCTGCTGCTCCGCGTAGCGGATCTCATTCTTCGCTTGCGCCAGCTCGTTCAGCACCGTGAGCAGCTCGCCCTTGAGCTGCTCTTCTTTGTCGCCGCTCAGGCCACCGGTCACGCCGACCATCTTCGCTTCCTCGGCCTGAACGACGCTCTGCAGCTCCTTCAGCGCCTGCGAGAGCTCGGCGATCTTCGCTTCCTGGTTCGCCATCTCGTCCTTTTGCTCGGCGAGGCGGCTGTCCCGGGTGGCGAGCGTCTGGAGCATCTGCTCGCGGTTCGCGGCCAGGTTCTTCCGGCGCTCCTTGAGCACCTCGCCCTGGCCCTCGCATTTCTCGGTCTCTTCGCTCACCTGGAGCAGGAGGGCGTGCAGCCGCTCCAGCTCCTCGTCGAGCCGACGGGTTTCCCAGCGATGCTTCTCCAGCTGGGCATCATGCTTGCCGACCTCGGCGGACAGCTCCAACTGCCGGCTCTTGAGCGCCGCGAGCCGCTCGCCGGTCTCCGTCCACTGCCGGTGCAACTGCTCGATCTGATAGATGTACATGGAAATCTCGTTGAGCTTGAGCTCCTGCTTCAGTTCCTTGAAGCGCTTCGCCTTGTCGGCCTGCTCGCGCAAGGGCTCGACTTGATCCTCCAGCTCCGTCACCAGATCGTGAATGCGCAGCAGGTTCTGCTCGGTCTCGGCGAGCCGCTTTTCCGCTTCTTTTTTGCGTGACTTATATTTGACGATTCCGGAGGCCTCCTCAAAGATTCCCCGGCGGTCTTCCGACTTGGTGCTGAGGATTTCCTCGATCCGGCCTTGGCCGATAATGGAATACGCTTCCTTGCCGATGCCGGTGTCCATGAACAGCTCGGTGATGTCCTTCAGCCGGCACGGCTGTTTGTTGATCAGGTACTCGCTGTCGCCGCTGCGGTGAACGCGGCGGGTGACGGTAACCTCGCTGAAGCCGAGCGGCAGCGATTCGTCGCTGTTGTCCAGCGTAAGCGAAACCTCGCCGACGCCGACGGCTTTGCGCGCGTCGCTTCCGGCGAAGATGACGTCTTCCATTTTGCCGCCGCGCAGGGACTTGGCGCTCTGCTCGCCGAGCACCCAGCGGATGCCGTCGGAAATGTTACTTTTGCCGCTGCCATTCGGTCCGACCACCGCCGTAATGCCGGGAACGAACTCCAGCTCCGTCCGGTCGGCAAAGGATTTGAAGCCCGCGAGCTCCAGTCGTTTCAAGAACATGCTCTCACCTCAGGGTGTGGAAATACAACGTATATTGTACCATAACCGGGCATTCCCACGTACAAAAACATTCCGCGCCACGATCCGCCCCATTTGTCGATTTTTTAAATGAAACGTCAAAAAGGATGACCCCGATTTTTCTGAGAAGTCATCTCGTAATAACGATGCATATACCCGTACCGACCAATGACCTCGATGGCTGAACAATTTTGCCTTACTTCTCTCTGTATTCTTCCCGGACAGGAGGGTCAGCCCTTCAGTTGGACGTCCACTCCATGTCCCCGTTCTCTTTATATCCGGTCAATTTAATAGGAGGTCGCTGTGGCTTATCCAACTTTATAAACCATATTCTTTCCTTATCGGACAGTTCGATAAACTCAGCTTGTTTTTTTACCGTTTCAGAATCTACCGAGTACTCAGCGATCAGTTGATGAATAGTTGAATTCGTTACTATTCCGCAAAGGAAAGGAACACGTTTATCCAAATTAAGATAACTTAATGTTACGTCCTCCTTTTTTTTGTGAATCGTTGACCCTATTACCCATTTCCAAGTATTATGATCTTTCTGAACTAAACCCACCCCAATCTGGCTATTGATCCCATAAAAAACAAGGCTTAATTTCTCCGCGTCTACATCTTCATACCGATAAATCTGATCATACTTAATTCCGGCTTCATCCATTGCATCGTTTATATTATTCGGTTTGATAGAGCATGCGGCTAATAGGAAGAAGAATAGGATGAAAATGATCACCGATCTGTAAAGCTTCATCTATTTCTCACCGCCATATTTTCCTTTGGATGGATTTTATTCTTCACTCTTTCCATCTTCATTTTACGCTTTTTCGATTCCGGTTCAACCCGGTTTTCCCCTCCCGCTCCTCTCATTACGATGGCTTTCCTCATGGTTTCCACCGGATCTAACTCATGGAACGCAAAACACCCCCAAGTTTGTCCTCCACATCTCACGACATGGACGCCTTTGCTTGAAGGTGTTTTGATTGGTCTCACGCTATGGGGTTCGTTCGGATCACTCCGAAGACGGTCGGTTAAGTACGCGGCAGGCCCTCGTCCGCTTGCCCCGGCTCATTACGGTATTCGACCGGCGAGAAGCCGGTCAGCTTTTTGAACAGCTTGCTGAAGTATTTCACGTCATTGAAGCCGGACTGCTCGGCGACCTCGTAGACCTTGAGCTCGCTTGCGCGCAGCAGCTCCTTGGCCCGTTCGATCCGCAGATGGATCAGCCGGTCAATGAAGTTGTGGTTCGTGTGCTTCTTGTACAAGAAGCTGAAGTAGTTCTTGCTCACATGCACGTGATCGGCGATCCGCTGGAGCGTGATCTCTTCCGTATAATGCCGGGCCAGGTACTCCTCGGCCTTCTCGATGATCTGCCGGGCCGACCCCGGCTTGCCGTCTTCGCTTCTCCCGGCGGCGCACTCGCGGATGGCCGCCGCCAGACGAGCCACAAGCTCCTGAAGTGTCTCGGCGTTCGTCAGATCGCGGTAATACTCCAAGACCAGCTTCGGCTCGAGCTCCTTCAGGAACAGCTGGCTGAAGACCTCGCAGGCCGCCTGCTTCACCCGTTCCGGTTCCATCTGTCCGCTGCTCCATTCCGCCACCTTCCGTTCAAGGATCTGCCGCAGCTCCGCAGGCCCATCGTCCAGAAGCTCCGCGGGCAGCGATACGGCGGGGCGAGGGGGCCGCTTTTCTCCGATGCGGTAAATCGCGCCGGTGCCTTCGTAGAACCGGCAGACGCGAAATTCCTCCAATTCGCGGATCGCGCTTCCCAACCACTCCGCATCCGCCCCACCCCGATAGCCGATCGTGAGCCGGAGGCCGGTCGCCTTCTCCAATGATTCCTTCCATTCGTTCGGGAGGGCATAGGCCACGGGAATGAGCAGCAGCAGTTCGTTTTCGCGGGTAGCGACGGCCACGCCCGTCTCGTAGCGCTGATAGAACCGCTGCTTGATGTCCTCCGCCATCAAGCTCAGGTAGAGGTAGCCGTTGCCCTGCTTCAACTCATCGCTGTGGTCGATGACGAGCGCCGCAAGCGTGCAACCGTTCTGAAAAGCATCCGGCAGGAAGGAAGTGCCTCCGTCCAAGCTCCCGCTGCGCAGCCGCTCGGCAAGCTCCCGCTCGGCGTTCTTGCGGTCGGCCAACAGCAGCTGCCGGTGCCAGCCGGCGGAGCCGCTCGCGCCCTGCCGCTCGCGCTCGATCGCCTCGGCGCAGCGCTCGAGGACGGCGACCAATTCCTCCGGCTCCAGGGTCAGCTTGAGAATATAGTCCATCGCCCCCAGCACGATCCCTTGCCGGACGTAATGGAAGTCGTTGTAATTAGACATCAGAATCACCTTGAGGCCCGGATGCAGTTCCATGGCCCGGCGGGTAAGCTCCAAGCCATCCATCAGCGGCATTTTGATATCGGTGATGAGAATGTCCGCCCGTTCCCGGCGGAGCGCTTCCATCGCCTCCGCCCCGTTCGAGTAATCGCCGATCATGGTCAGCCCCGCGGCCTCCCAATTCACCGAGGCGCGGATGCCCGTCCGAATAATCGGCTCGTCGTCCACGATCATAACCTTGTACATGGAAGTTCCTCCTGCTGAAGAAAGGCTCTGTGCGTGTTCGTTCATCCTTTGCCCATCCGCCGGTCCGGCGAGCGGGAGACAGGCTGGGCAGGTTACGCCATACGCCCCGTTTGGTTGCAGCGCTGCCCTTTTATTGTAGCACTCCCCGGGATCCGGACAGGGGCAGATTATTCCGATTCTCGTGCGTAAAATAAGACACCCGCCGCTACTCCAGCAGCGCGTCGAGTTCCGCGGCCAGTTCGTCCAAGCCCTGACGAACCGGCACCGATCCCTCAAAGATCCGTTTGAGGCCGAGCCGAAAAGCCGTGTCCAGCTTCGACCAATTTCGCACCGGCGGCCGGATGAAGCTGTGTTGGAGCGCCTGCAGATAGGAAGCGGAATAACTCGCCTCTCCATAAGACAGCCGCTGGACCGCATCCAGATGAGTCGGAATGAGGCCGGTCTTCGCCATGGTAAGCTGAGCATCCCGGCCGGCCAGCCATTCCATGAACGTCCAGGCGTCCGCCTGCACCCGGCTGCTCTTCAGCACCACAAGGCTCTCGCCGCCGACGATCGAGGCCGGCCGGTCGGGTGAGGCGCTCGGCATGGACGCTCTCACCGTATCCTCCATCGCCTTCGCCTGCTCCGCTTCGTCCAGCACGCTGTAAAACCACGGGCCTTCGTCGGTCATGAAGACATCGCCGCCCCGGACTTCCTCCCACAGATTGCCGCCGCCCTGGAGCAGGACGGCATCCAGCACGCCCTTGCGGTAGTACGCCACCAGTTCCTCGACCGCGCGCACCGATTCCGGGCTGTTGAGCGAGCCGGTCGCCCGGGTGTTGGCGGCATTCAAGAAGGACCCGCCCATGGCGTACAAGTAGGGCAGGAACCGCCAAGCGTCGAGTCCGCCGATGCCGATCCTGCCGCCGGTCTTTTCGGCTGCCTTCAGCACCTCCCGCATGGAGGCGGGCGGCGTGGAATACCCCGCTTCGGTCAACAGCTTGCGGTTGTAGATGGCAATTTTGGTGTTTACGTTGAGGGGCAGTGAGTAGACATGCCCCCCTTTCTCTCCAAGGCTCATCACATCGGGACGGAGCTCATTGCGAAGCTCGGAGAATCCCGAATTCGTCTCCAGCGGGACCAAGAGATTCAGCTGGACAAATTCGGGAATCCAAGCGATATCCATCCGCACCACATCCGGCCCCCGATTCGATGCGGAGCGGGCAAAGAGCGTATTCTTCAGCTCGGTATTGTTCGTCTGGCGCACCGACTTGATGCGAATGCCGGGATGGTTCCGTTCGAAGAGAGGGATCAGCTCGCGCTCCAGGATTCGCGTCTCTTCATCGCTGTAGGTGTGCCAATATTCTACCGTATGCCCGGACGGATCGGGCAGAGAATCCACCCGGGATGGGTCGGAGATGAAGCCCCCGGTGCCGCAGCCCGCAAGCAGCAAGAGCGCCAGGATTCCGCCGAGGGCTCTTCTTCCGGCGATTCGCTTGTTCATCGCTCTCTCTCCTTCCCACTCTGGCTCCGAACGGTGAGGCGGACCGAGGTGCCCCGACCCGGGATGCTCTCGATCGACCACTTCGAGCGCCCCGGATAATACAGCCGCAGCGTATCGTGAACGTGCAGCAGGCCGATGCCGAACGTTCCGGGCGGCGCCGAATCGGGGTTGCGGAGAAGCGCCAGCCGGTCAGGCTCGATGCCCTGGCCCTCGTCGCGGATCTCGAACTCGATGTCCGCTCCCGATCGCAGCACCGTGACCTCAATCTCGCCGCCGGTTCCCAGCGGCACCATACCGTGAAACACCGCATTTTCCACCAGCGGCTGCAGCAGCATCCGGGGGATGAGCTCCTCGCCCAGTCCCGGGTCCACCGTCTCCTTCAGCCGAAATGGCTGCTGATAGCGAATTTCCATAATCACCAGGTACTTGCGGATGATGTCGAGCTCTTCTTCCACGGTGATCCTTCCGCCGCTCTTGCCCATATTCGCTTCCAACAGCCGGGTCAGCGCCGCGAGTCCTTGATCGGCCCTCTCCTGCTGGCCGGCGCGGATGAGCCAGCGAAGCGTGCTCAGGGTGTTGTAGAGGAAATGCGGCTGAATCCGGTGCATGACCGCCCGGAGCTCGGCCTCCTGCTTGCGCGTCTGCTCTTCCTCGACCTGCAGCATCAGCGTCTGGATTTCCTGCAGCATCTTGTTGAATTGGCGGCTGAGCTGGCCGATCTCGTCGACCGAACGAATCTCCGCCCGGACCTCCAGATCGCCCTGCTGCACCTTTCTCATGACGCGGATCAGGCGGTTGATCGGGTTGGTGACATACCCGGCGATGATCGTGCCGATCGCGATGCCGACGAGCGCAAACAGGCCCGCCGAGGACAGAATCCGCGATTGCAGGCGGTCGAGGGGACCCGTGATCTCCTTCACCGGCACGACTCCCAGCAGCAGCCAGCCGTTCTCGAGACGCTGCTTGACTCCGTAATAACCGACACCGTCCTGGGCGAATTGAAACTCGACCTTATCGTGGCCGACCGCTTCGTCGAACAGCTCGGGATTGTCGATCGGCTTGCCGATGAGTCCGAGATCGGAGGAAATCCGCACCTTTCCCTCCGCGTCCGCGATAAAGAACCGGCCGGTCGTTCCCAGCTTCGGCCTCTCCAGAGTGTCGAGAATCGCCCGGCCGTCCAGGTTGACTTGAACGAAGCCGACCTGCTCCATGGTGGAAAAGCTCTTCAGCGCCCGCGCGACCGGAAGCACCAGCTCGTAGTTAGTCCCGGCCCCGTTCAGGCGGTCGTACTGCAGATCGAGCCAGAGCGGGCTCCCGTCCAGGCGGAGAACCTCCCGAATCCAGTCCGTCTCCGCAAGCTGGGCCTGCAGCAGCTTGACAATGTTGAAGGTTCCGCTGCCCCAGCCGCTTTGGGTATCCGCGCTTAACACATAGATGTGCTTGATGAAGGAGCTGGAATACGCCAGGTTGTTCAACGTAGAGACGACATAATCGTTTAATTCGGTCTTCGCCTCGGCCGTCTGCCCCTGCGAGCCGCCGACGACCGCCTGCACCTTCACGTCGCTGTAGAGAAAGTCGGATGCGTCGAAGCCTGCGTTCATCATGCTGGAAATGGCGTCCGCCGTCTGCTTGGCCAACTGGACCGAGGTCTGCCTGACGTTGGCTTTGACGATGGCTGCCGATTCGCGGTAAAAGGAAACGCTCGTAAAGACGAGCGGAATCAGCACAGCCAGCAGAAAAGCCGCGATCATTCTGCCCGCAAAGCGGTGGCTGATTCGTCTCGATAACCTCACTCGCGCTTCCCCCTCAGTGAAGATTTTGTCGGTTTATGTCGTTTCTTTCAGTGTAGCGGAAACCGCTTCCGCCGCCAATGGCGACTTTGCCCATACTCCGCCCTCTTCTTAAGCAAATAACCCCGGAACGACAAAGTCGCCCGGGGCTTTTCGCTCAAAGGAGCTTCCCGCCGCAAGGGTCAAGCGCTCAAGCCATCAAGCCCATTCCACGTACAGCATCGTCCAAACGGAGAGGCTCGGCACCGTAAACCGGGCCGCCTCGCCTTGTTCATGCGGTACGATGTCAAAGGGCAGCGCTTGCGGCGACCCGTCTTCCACATCCGGACTGGCCCAGTAGAGCCCGGCCGGCGCCTGCTCCAGCAGGATCGTGCCGGTGAAGCCGAACTGCGGCTCGGGCCGGGTCGTTTTGCCGTGTTCCCAAAGGTCGTCCTCGAGACCGACCAGGTTGAGCAGATGGACGACCAAGTAGCCGGGAAGCCGCTTGACGATCGTCCAAACCTTGTCCGGATCGCCGTTCGGCGCAAAGACCGCCGCTCCCTCGAACCGGATCTCCGTGTTGACGCCGCCCGTATACGTATACGTGAGATCTTCCAGGGCAGAATCGAACAGCAGCTTGCCGTACTGGACGATAAAGTCGTAATACCGGCGGGTTTCGGCAACGAAGGAAGGACGCATTGCCGCATAGTCGGGATAATAAGCCATGGTGAGCAGCTTCTCGTCCTCGCCGAGCAGCAGATGATACCCGCCGCTGGCGAAGATCGCCGCCATCGTCAGGACCGCGCCGTTCTCCGACCATTCGGCATCGTTTCCCGCCTTCGGATAAAACGCGGGCAGGTAGGCGGACAGGATCACCGGCTTGCCGCCGCCGGCAAGCTTGGCCTCGTCGATCAGGCCCTTCAGCTCCCGCAGGTGGACGACCGGCGGCCAGACCTCAATGTAGACCGCCTCTTGGTCGGCCCCGGCCGTCGCCCGCAGCGGGTAGCCGCTGACGTTGTTGAAGATGAGGCCCGCATCCGGGTTAGCCGTGAGCACCGCTTCCTTCGCGCGGTCGATCAGTGCGGGATAGCAGGCCGCCAGGTCGACGGTCTCCTCACGGCCGTGCAAGCGGCGTACCGCCTTCTTGGGAAAGCCGTATTGGTCCATGTGGATGCCGTCGAAGCCGGAGGCGACCACCTGACGGAACTGCTCGACGATGTGGGCGCTCCAGGGCGAATCCGGGCTGATGTCCATCAGGAAGAACAGGTCGATCAGCTCGAACGGCTCGCCCGTCCGCTTGTACAGCCCGAGCTCGGGATGCGCCTCGCGGTAGTCCTTGAGTGCCGCATAGACGGCGCCGTAAGCCATGCCGGCGATGCCCCGCTCGTGCAGGGCGTCCAGCTTTTCCCGCACGACCTTGTAAGAGAGCGGACGGCCCATCGGATCGACGAATTCGTCGGCGGGCGGAATCAATTGATCGTGCCGGTACATCCAGTCGTAGAACTGCACGACGTTCAAGTGGAACCGGCGCAGGCTGTCCGCGTCGCGCAGGTCCCCTTCTTCCTCCGAGCGGAAATCACTCAGGAAGCCGTAACGGGGAGCCCGCCGCCAGTGGTCGGCGACGTCGTAGGCGCTCCAGGCGCGGGCGAGCGTCTCACCGTCCCGGAGGACGGTGATTTCCACGCCGTAGCATTCCCAATCGGTTCCGGCCGTTACCAGCGGCACGCGAACCAGCAGGGGCTTGCCCGCCTCGCAGGCGGCTGCGGCGGTTTGCACGGACAGCGGCGCTTCATGCAGCTTGCGGATTTCCGTGCGGATCACGAGATCCGCCGATGCGGAGGCTGTCAGCTCCACCAGGAGAAATCCGGGCTCGTGGGGCCGATATTGCGCTTTGTCGGGATACAGATCGAGCGTAAGCGAGATGGGTGTCGTCATCGTTTGTCTCCTTCGTCATCCAGGACAATCATGTCCCAGTATTTTAAGCTCGGCAGGGTAAAGGTCAATTTGCCGTTCTCCTGTTTAAAATCAAGTTCCACCGGCGAGCCTCCCCAGGCGTCGGGAGAAGCGGTCCACACCGCCTTGATCTTCCGGCCGGCCGGAAGGGTCACCGACAGCGGCAGCTGCTCCCGCAGCTTCGGCTCCGCCTGGGTGGCGGCCGCATCGTTCCAGTTCATCGTGACGGCGTCGCTGTAATTGACCAAGTGCAGCACGGTTCTTCCCGCCTGCTCCTTGGCCAGCGCCCAGACGCTGCCCTTCTTCGGCGCGGCGCTGACAGACAGCGACGGTCCGGCATCGACCACGATTGCCTGCTCCTCCGCCGGGTCCCGCAGCAGGTTCTCGTAAGCGGTCAGGAAGTCGTAATAGGCCACCAGCTGCTCCTCCAGCGCCGCCGGAATCGACAGATTGCGGTTCGGAAAATACTCCTTCGCCAGCAGGTTCTCGCCGAGCTCCAAATGGGAAGCCCCGGAAGCGAAGATGGTGGCGTCCGTCAGAAGCACGCCCGGCGCGTTGAACTCGCCCGGAGAATCGGCGCGGTCGTAGTTCATATAGGCGGCGAGCACCGAGGCGAGCTTGCCTCCGCCGTACTTGATGTTCTCGTCGACCACCTGCTTCAGGCTCTTGTACTCCGGATAGCTCTCCCACACCTCGGAATAGAGAAACTGCACCGGGGCCTTGGCGATCAAGGGTTGGCCGTATTGGCCGACGGCGTTCATCACCAGCTCTTTGCCCAGCCGCTCCTTGGCCGCCGCAAGGAAATCCTTGTACGTCAGCGCCAGGTTGACGCTTTGGCCCGCGCCGTTCCAGAGCGCTCCGCGATCGCCGAGCTGATCGACGTGCCAGCCGTCGAAGGGAAGCGTCTCGAAGGTGCTCCGCTCCGCCGCGAAGAGATAGTCCCGCCAACCCGGATCGGCCGGATTGTAGAGGTAGATGTCGCTCGCCCAGGAGCTCGGCAGCGGATGGCGGTCCTGGTTCTCCAGCAGCGGGTCCTTGAACAGCCCCCACTCCCGCTTGACGCCGTTCTTCTCCGCATCTTGGTAGGCGCCGAACAGCAGATTGTAGTTCATCGCCTTCATGCCCCGCCCGTGCAGGAGATCGATATAGCCGCTCACCGTCTCATAGGAGACCGGGCGCTTTGCGATATCCGTCCAGCCGGAGGCGGGCTTCCCGTCCTCCAGGCGGATCGGCTGCTCATGCCGGTACTGCCAGTCATAGAACTGGACGCCGTTCAGGTGGAAGCGGTTCAGACGATCGACCGTCTTCTTCATGTCGGCGGCGTCCATCTCGGGAAAATCGGCCAGGTACCCATAGCGCGGGTATTTGGACCAGTCGCTTGAGACGTCCACCGCGATGGAGGCGCGGTCCGTCCATTTGCCGTCTTGCTTCAGGAGAACCTCCGCCAGATAGCCGCGGAAATCGTCGGCAGGCGGCGTCCATTCCCACTCGGCCTTGCCGCCTGACGCGGCTACGGTTTGTTCAGTCAAGGTGTCGTTCAGGTGTTTGTAGCGGACGATGAGCTTCGCGGAAGCCGGAACGCCGTTCAGCTCGGCGGCAAACCGCACCGGCTCTCCCGGCCGGTATGCCGCCTTGTCCGTCTCAAGCCGGGTGAGCCCGTCACCATCCGGCACTGTCTGGATGCGCACCTCCGCCTTGTCGCAGCCGGAGATTCCGAGCAGGAGAGCAAGCGCACCGAGGCATACGGCGCCGGTTAGGGCCGGAGAGATGGCCCTTTTTTGACCCATGGGTAACTTCATGCGGTGGGGTATCCTTTCGCAGAATAGATTTCGGTCTTACAGTGCGGATTGTAGAAAGGTTGCTGATCCGGACCTTTCTTTGCCCGGTAGCCTCAGCCCTTCACGGCCCCTTCGTTGAAGCCGCCCTGCACAAAGCGCTTTTGGAAGACGAGGTAGACGAGAATGACCGGCAGCAGCGCGATAAGCGACGCCGCGAACACCTGCGAATAATTGGTGGCGTACTTGTCGTTGAAGGCCTGCAAGGCGATCGGCAGCGTCCGCAGGGCCTCGGTCTTGAGGATGACCAGGGCGGTGAAATACTCCTCCCACGTTCCCTGGAAGGAGAAGATGGCGAGGGTGCCGATGGCGGGCAGGGACTGCGGCAAGTAAATGTTGAAGAAGATGCGCCAGTTGCCCCCGCCGTCGATCAACACCGATTCCTCCAACTCCTTCGGGATGCTCTCGAAGAAACCGCGCAGGAAGAAGGTGCTGCCGACCACACCGCCGCCAATGTACAGCAGCCAAAGTCCGGCATAGGTATTGACCAGGCCGAGATTCTTGATGATGAGGAACTGCGGAATGATGTTGATCGCGCCCGGAATCATCGTGGTGAGCAGGAACATCCGGAACAACAGCTCCTTACCGGGGAACCGGAACCGGGCAAAGCCGTATGCGGTCAGGCAGCCGAGGAACAAGCTCCCCGACATTGCCACCGCCGTGACGATGATGCTGTTTTTGAAATAGTCGATGAAATGGTTTTTGCCGAGCACGAGCTTGAAATTGTACAGATTGGGCGTGACCGAGAAAATTTCCTTCGGCCGGGGCAGCGAATACGCGCCTTTGATGAAGCTGGTCATGATCATATAGACAAACGGGAACAGGAAGGTAAGCGCCCCGGCGATGATGATCGCATAGATAACCAGCTTGGAAAGCCACTTGATATGCATGGGAACGCCTCCTTTACAAGAACCGCTGGTTGCCGAATTTTTTCATCTGGGTGAAGGTCAAGAGGAAGATGGTGATCCCCATCATGACGCTGAGCGCGGCCGCGTAGCCGAATTTGAAATTGGTAAAAGCCTGGATGAACATCAAGCTGGGCAAGGTCTGGGTCTGGTCCATCGGGCCGCCCTTCGTGATGAAGTAGACCTGCGGAAAAATATTGAACGCCCCGTTGATGAGGTTGATCAGGACGAACGCGGTGATCGGCGCGAGCATCGGAACGGTGATTTTCCAGAACTGCTGTACGCCGTTCGCTCCGTCCAGCTCCGCCGCCTCATAATAGTCCTTGGAGACGCCTTGAAGCGCCGCCAGGTAGATGACGATGCCCCAGCCGACGGTCTTCCAGATATGGAACAGCCAGATGACCACCATCGCCGACCAGTAATTGGCGAGAAAAGCGATCGGCTTGTCGATCAGATGCAGCTTGAGGAGCAAGAAATTCACCAGACCGTTCTCCCCGCTCGCGAACAGAAATCGGAACAGGAAGGCGACCACGATCCAGGAGGTGATGATCGGCAGGTAATAAATCGTCCGCCAGGCCAGCTTGTGCTTGACGAATTTCATGTTGATGAGCACGGCGAAGAAGATCGCCAGGAACCAATTGAGGGGCACGGTCAGCACGACGTTCAGAACGGTATTCTTGACCGCCATGTAGAACCGGTGATTCGGATCGTTGAACGCGAACTTGTAATTGTCGAGGCCGATGAAGGGATTCTTCGCGTTCGGCATGATGCTGTAATCCTGAAAGCTGATCAGAATGTTCTTGATCATCGGGTAGACGACAAACACCAGGGTTCCCGCGACCCCAAGAATGATAAAAGGCAGAACGGCCAGCCATTCCCGGCCGCCTTTCTTCAGCCGGTTGCTCCAGCCTGGCTTGATCTTGCCCGGCTTGACTGCCGGCGCTTCGGTTGCCATACGGCACACCTTCCTCTCTATAACGACTTGCCCTTCCCCGGATGAAGAGGCGCTCCGTCCGCCCGGATAGCCGGATCGGCGGAGCGCCGGAATCTTCAGCGCTTAGGGCTTCTTGGCCAGCAGCTCGTCGATCTGTTTGGCGGCTGCGTCGAGCGCCGCCTTCGGCTCCAGCTCGCCGCGCATCGTCTTCTCGAAGGCGAGGCCCAGGATGCTGTCCATCTCGCCGAATTGCGGAACCGGAGTGCGGGCAACGGCCGTCTTCATCTGCTCGACGAATTCCTTGATGTACGGCGTCTCCATCACCTTCGGGTCATTGGCGGCATCCTTGTTGGTGGGAATCAGGCCCACGGAAGCCATGATCTTCTGCGGCTCGGGCTGCAGCATCCACTTTGCGAACGTCCAGGCTTCCTTCTGGTGCTTCGAGGCGGAGAAGATCACCAGATCCTCGCCTCCTACGACCGAGCGGGAGCCTCCGTCGCCTTCCGGGATGGGTGCCTGTACCGTCTGCTCCAGCGGCTTATAGCCGCTGTCGTCGGCCATGAGCAGGCTGTAGAACCAGGGTCCGTCGTCGATCATCAAGTAATCGTTGTTCTTCAAGCCGTCCCAGGAGCCCGGCTCTCCGCCGAGAATCGGCGGCGAGATCAGCCCTTCCTTGTTCCAGCGGACGAAGGTCTCCAGCGCCTTGACGCTCTCCGGGCTGTTCAGGAAGCCGGTCGCCTTCGTGTAGTCGTCATTGGTGAAGGTTCCGCCCAGGCTGTAGAAATAGGGGATCGTCGACCACGGGTTGTTGCCGCCGATGGTGATGCCGCCGGTCGCTTTGCCCTTGGCCTTCGCCAGCTTTGCGTATTCCTCCAGCTCGGTCATCGTCTTCGGCGGCTCACTCTTGCCGATCAGCTCGAGGATCGCCTTGTTGTAGATGGCGACCTTCGTGTTGGTGTTGAGCGGTACGCCGTAATACCCTTCGCCGCGGTCATTCTTCAGGTAAGTTGTCGCCAGCGGCGCCTCGAACAGCTTCGTCTTCAGATCCGCGAAGCCGTCCATGCCGCCGACGTCCGCAAGCGCTCCCATGCTGGCGAATTCGGGCACCCAGACGATATCCATCCGCATCAGATCCGGAGCGGCGTCGCCGGCGATTCCGGTGATGACCTGCTGCTTCAGGTTCTCATAGGGCATCCGCGTCAGCTTGAGCTCGATGCCCGGATTTTCCTTCTCGAACAGCGGCTTGATCTGCTCGACGAGCACCTTTTCCTCGGCGTCGCTGTACGTATGCCAATATTCAATCGCAACCCGTTTGCCGTCCGCCGGAGCCGCAGCGGAAGACGACGGCTCCGCCGTACCGCCCGAAGATGAGCCGCCCGAGTCCTTTCCTCCGCATGCCGTCATGCCTACGGCGAGAATCGTGGCCATGACCCCCAGCGAAACCCGTTTGATTGGTTTCATGTGCTATTCCCCCTTCTCTTGTGCTTGCGTTCTCATTATGCCGGGAACGGAGACGAACGGTAACCGTTTTCATTACGCGTTGTGGTGTCGTTTATTCGGTTTTCGCCCCGAGTGGGGAGCTTGTCCGAGAGAACCGGATAAATCGGAGAACATCGAACACCCCAATCATAAAAAAAGACCCCCACTCGCTTTGGTCAAGCCTCCTGAGGGTGATTGGGGAAAAATGCACCCCCTAGATCTTTATTGGACTTCCCCAGGGGGGCTTTTCCCATGTTTATACCTTTTCCAGAATACGGGTTTCATCAAAATGGTACGGGGTAAATGATTTTATGGATTTTCCATATCATGGATATGTTTTATGGAAATAGGATTAACTGTAATCATCGCATTGGGGAATGAGAAGAGGGCCATCTAGGTTAAATGTGTCAACTGAACTTCTACAGGCGGTGTGGAACCATGAAAAAGTGGATCATTTCGGTGGCATGCATCCTCATCCTCTACGGATGCTTGGACGCGGCCTTGTTTTTCCTCCATTACCCGACAATGTACAGCAAAATCAATCGCATAATCCATGGAGCACCGGTGGTTCAACTAAGAGGGTGGCCCTATATTTATTCCGGAAAAGTTCAAGTTCATGATGGACCCTATGTCCCCTATAAAACGAGCGACACCGGAATTCGACTCTATAAAGCGCCTTATTTTCCGCCTGAACAAATTCCACCCTCCGTCTATGTCAAAAAAGACGAATCCACCTATTATCAATATATCGCTTCGTTTCATGAAACCGATCCGTTTGCCTTCTTAGGCAACTAAAAAACCATGGCGAGGAAGAGAATTTCCTCTTCCTCGCCATGGTTTCTTGTGTTAGCGCCGAATTTTTACTCCACCGTCACATTCATCTTGCCGAGCGCTTCGCGGGCGGCCTGCTGCTCCGCTTCCTTCTTGGAGCGGCCGGAACCGGCTCCGAGCAGGTTGCCGTCCATGTGAACCTCGGACAGGAACTCCTTCTCGTGGGCGGGGCCGCGCTCGCCGGCGATGCGGTACTCGAGGAGACCGAGCCCATGTTGTTGGACATGCTCCTGCAAGCGGGTTTTGTAATCGATGATTTGAGGTTTGCCGTCTCCCGTGATTTTGGGGAAGAGGCAGCTATTCAGAAAGGCCTTCACGGCGGACAGTCCCTGATCCAGGTACAAGGCGCCGATGAAGGATTCGAACACGTCGGCCAACAGCGCCGGCCGGGTTCTTCCGCCGGTCTGTTCCTCTCCTTTGCCGAGCAGGACGTAATGCCCGAAGCCCAGGTTTTCGGCGAAGACGACGAGTGACGGTTCACAGACGATGGAAGCCCGGAGCTTGGTAAGCTCCCCTTCCGAGCGATTCGGGTAAGCCCCGAAGAGATATTCGGATACCGTCAGTTCCAGGACCGCGTCGCCGAGAAATTCCAGACGCTCGTTGTCCCGGGCTCCCGCCGCCCGGTTCTCGTTGACATAGGAGGAGTGGGTAAAGGCCTGCCGGAGGATCGCCTGATCGGTAAAGACGATGCCAAGCTGTTCCTGTAGCTGCTTCAAATCACGGTTCATGATTTTACGCCTCGTACTTCTTCATAATGATGGTGGCATTGTGGCCGCCGAAGCCAAACGAGTTGGACAGCGCGTAGCGGATATCGGCTTCGCGGTACTCGTTCGGAACGTAATCCAGATCGCATTCGGGATCGGGATTCTCCAGGTTGATCGTGGGCGGCAGCTTGCCGTCCCGCACGGCCAGGGCGCAGATAACGGCTTCGACACCGCCTGCCGCCCCGAGCATATGCCCGGTCATCGACTTCGTCGAGCTGACCGGAATCCGGTAGGCCGCCTCGCCGAACGCCGCTTTGATCCCTTGGGTTTCGGCGATGTCGCCCACGCCCGTCGACGTGCCGTGGGCGTTGATGTAGCCCACTTCCTCGGGAGCGATCCCCGCGTCCTTGACCGCCTTCTTCATGCAGCGGGCCGCCCCTTCGCCGCCCGGAGACGGATCGGTCATGTGATGCGCGTCGCTGGACATGCCATAACCGGCGACCTCCGCATAGATATGGGCGCCGCGGGCGATGGCATGCTCCAGCTCCTCGAGAATCAAGATGCCGGCGCCTTCGCCCATGACGAAGCCGTCGCGGTCCTTGTCGAACGGGCGGCTGGCCCGTTCCGGTTCATCGTTGCGCGTGGACATGGCGCGCAGCGCGCAGAAGCCGCCCACGCCCATCGGCGTCACGGTCGCTTCGGCCCCGCCGCAGATCATCACCTCGGCGTCGCCGCGCTGGATGAGCCGGAAGGAATCGCCGATGGCGTTTGTGCCCGTCGCGCAGGCCGTGACGGCCGTGCTGTTCGGACCCTTGGCGCCCGTCAGAATCGAGACCTGCCCGCTTCCCATGTTGGCGATCATCATCGGAATGAAGAACGGACTGATGCGCTTCGGGCCTTTTTCCATCAGGATGGTATGCTGCTCTTCCCAAGTGGAGAGGCCGCCGATGCCCGAACCGATGTAGACGCCGGTAAGATCGGCGTCCACGTTCTCGCCGATGCGCAGATCGGCATCCTTCAGCGCCATCAGGCTCGCCGCGCCGGCAAATTGGACGAATCGGTCCATTCGCTTTACATCGCGGCGTTCGAAGTAATCTTCGGGATTGAAATCTTTTATGGAAGCGGCGATTTTCGTCGGGTAGTCGCTCACATCGAAGCAGTCGATCAACGAAACACCGGATTTACCTGCTAATAGATTGGACCAAAAGGTTTGTACGTCATGCCCGAGAGCGGTGACCACTCCCATTCCGGTAACCACAACACGTCTTGCCATAGAGCCACCTCACTTCGGCGTATTGGCGTTACTTCCGCCCCTCGGAGGCGGGCATGGAGAAGAAGTCCCGTCAAGCTGCAACGGGACTTTGGAGAGATCTATTACGTATGAGATTGTATGTAATTCACTACTTCTCCCACCGTCGTAATCTTCTCTGCATCCTCATCGGAAATCTCCATGTCGAACTCGTCTTCCAATTCCATGACCAATTCCACAACATCTAGGGAATCAGCACCCAAGTCGTCTTTAAAAGACGCTTCCAGGGTAACTTCTGCTTCTTCCACCCCGAGGCGGTCGATCACGATGCGCTTCACGCGTTCAAGAACGTCGGACATCCGGTTCACCTCCTCCATGGTATTATACGAAAATTGCGGACAAATTACCATAGGGTCCCCCGAGGGAACTCCTTGGCACCAAAATCGCTTCATCGCTTGACAAATTGCATGCGCACAAGCCGTTCAGCCTGCGCTTGCGCGGGAAGACCGCCTTGGCCGCCTTCGGTCCGCCGATACGGATTATTCCTAGCCCATTCGGTACGTTCGCCGAGACGGCCTACATGTACATGCCGCCGTCGACGTGGATCGTCTGCCCGGTGATGTACGAAGCGGCATCCGATGCGAGGAAGCAGACCGTCTTCGCCACATCCTCCGGTTGGCCGAGCCGGGACAGAGGGATCTGCGCCACCAGCGCTTCCTTCGTTTCCGAGCCGAGCTTGTCGGTCATATCGGTAACAATGAAGCCGGGAGCGACGGCATTGACCGTGATGCTCCGGCTGGCGAGCTCCCGGGCCGCCGATTTGGTCATGCCGATGACGCCGGCCTTGGCGGCGACGTAGTTGGCTTGACCCGCATTGCCCATTGCCGCCACGACGGAGGAGATGTTGACGATGCGGCCGCTCTTCTGCTTGAGCATCGGCCGGGTCACGGCCTTCATGCAGTTGAACACGCCCTTCAGGTTCGTGGCGATGACCTCGTCGAATTCCTCTTCCTTCATCCGCATGAGCAGGTTGTCGCGGGTGATGCCGGCGTTGTTGACCAGGATGTCGATGCGGCCGAACTCCTCCAGCCCCTGTTTCACCATCGTTTCCACTTGGGCGGCGTCGGATACATCGGCACGGATCAAGAGCGCCTTGCGGCCGAAGCCCTCCACCAGCGTTGCGGTCTTGCGGGCCGCGTCCTCGCTGCCCGCGTAATTGACGATCACATCGGCGCCCGCTTCGGCGAGAGCCGCAGCGATAGCGCGGCCGATGCCGCGGGACGCGCCGGTTACCAGCGCAGTCTTGCCACTCAGCATATCGGATTCCTCCTCCAATTCGAACGCTTTACAAGCCGGCCTCCGCGGCCTCCATGCTGTTCACCGTCAGAATGCGCACGCTCCGGTCGGTTTTCTTCACCAGTCCGGACAGAACCGAACCCGATCCGATCTCGACGAAGGTGTCGACGCCTTCCGCGATAAGCCGCTTGACGGTATCCTCCCACAGAACCGGCGAATAGACCTGCCGCTCCAGCAGGGAGCGGATGGCTGCCGCTTCGGTCACCGGCTCCGCCGTGACATTGGCAATCACGGGAGCCGAGGCCGGGCTTAACGTCAGCTCGGCCAGCACGGCCGCCAGCTTCTCGGCCGCCGGACGCATCAGCGACGAGTGGAACGGGCCGCTGACCTCCAGAGGCAGCACCCGCTTCGCGCCGATCTCCTTGCCCCGCTCCTGGACGGCTTCGACGCCCTCCTTAGTGCCCGAAACCACGATCTGGCCGGGGCAGTTGACGTTGGCCAGCTCCACCGTCCGACCGCCGTCCGTGATCTCGCGGCACAGCGCGGCCAGCGCTTCCCGCTCGGCGCCCAGGACGGCCGCCATCGCGCCGAGCCCGTTCGGCACCGCTTCCTCCATCAGCTCGCCGCGGCGGCGAACCGTACGCACCGCATCGGAGAAGGAGAACACGCCGGATGCGACGAGCGCGCTGTATTCGCCGAGGCTGTGGCCTGCGACAAAGTCGGGCTCGGGAAAGCCCTTGGCCCGAAGAACCTCGAGATAAGCCGTGCTCACGGTGACGAGCGCCGGCTGGGTGTGAACCGTTTGCTTGAGCACGTCCTCCGGACCGGAGAAGATCAGCTCGGAAAGCCCGAAGCCGAGCGCCTGGTCGGCCTCCGCGAACACCCGGCGGGCTTGGTCGGACGCTTCCCAGGCGTCGCGTCCCATGCCGACGGTCTGGGCTCCCTGTCCGGGAAAGATATAGGCGAGTTTACCCAAAATGCCAAACCTCCTGTTAAAGCGATTGAGTTACCAGACCAGCACGCTTGCGCCCCACGTGAGGCCGGCTCCGAAGCCGACCATGACGATCCGGTCGCCTTCCTTTAACCGGCCCGTTTGGGCGGCCTCCGCGAGTGCCATCGGGATGGACGCCGCGCCGACGTTGCCGTACCGGTCGAGGTTGACCATGCATTTGTCCTGCGGCACATTCAGCCGGTTGAGCGCCGATTGGATGATCCGGATGTTGGCTTGATGGGGGATCAGGAGGTCGATGTCCTCCTTGCCGAGTCCGGCCTTGCGGAGCGCTTCCTCCGCTGCGCTGCCCATGATCCGGACCGCGAACTTGAACACCTCCGCGCCGGCCATGTACAGGTAATGCAGCTTCTGCTCGACGCTTGCCGCCGAAGACGGGCAACGGGAGCCGCCCGCTTCCAGCTTGAGCAGCTCGCCGCCGGCGCCATCCGCGCCCAGTTCGAAGGACTGGAAGCCGCGCCCCTCCGGAACCGCGCCGATCACGACCGCTCCGGCGCCGTCCCCGAACAGCACGCAGGTGTTGCGGTCGGTATAATCCGTGATTTTCGACAGAACCTCGGTTCCGACGATAAGGGCGTATTTATAAGTGCCGAGGGCGATAAAATTGGCCGCGTTGGCCAGCCCGTAAATAAAGCCGGTGCAGGCGGCGGACAGGTCGTACGCGGCCGCTTTCTTCGCGCCCAGCTTCTCCTGCAGAATACAGGCCGTCGAGGGGAAGGACATGTCGGGCGTGACCGTGGCCACGATGATGAGGTCCAACTGATCCGCCTCGATGCCCGCGTTCTTCAATGCCTGCTGTGCCGCCGGAAAGGACAGGTCGGAGGCCGCTTCGTCAGGCCGGGCAATTCTCCGTTCGCGCATGCCGGTGCGGGTGCGGATCCATTCGTCGTTTGTGTCTACCATCTTCTCCAGATCCTGATTCGTCAGTACGCGTTCGGGAACATAGCTGCCCGTGCCCAGCACTCCAACCGGTAACAAATTCATTCGTTTTCTCTCTCCTTCTCCTTTTGGGCTCTGCCGATTTCCGCCGATATGGTCGCGACCAGCTTGCCCTCCACGGCGATCCTCGCCTGCCGGACGGCGTTCAGGATGGCATTGGCGTCGGATGAGCCATGGGCTTTCAGCAAGAGGCCGTTCAGGCCGAGCATCGGCGCGCCTCCGGTTTCGGAGTAATCGAGCCGCTTCTTGAAGCTCTTCAGGCCCGGCTGCAGAACGGCCGCCGCCGCTTTCGTCACCAAGCTGCGGGTAAATTCCTCCTTCAGCACCTTGAAGATGGCGCTTGCCGTGCCTTCCAGAGATTTCAGCAGAATGTTGCCCGCGAAGCCGTCGCAGACCAATACGTCGCATTCCCCTTGAAGGACATCGCGCGCTTCGATATTGCCGACGAAGTGAATCGGAGCTTCCTTCAGCAGCGGAAAAGCGGCCTTGGTCAGCTCGTTTCCCTTGGTATCCTCCGTCCCGACGTTCAGCAGGCCGACCCGGGGCTTGACGATCCCGTCCACCTTCGAGCGGTAGATGCTGCCCATGACCGCGTACTGCCTCAGCTGCTCCGGGGTCGCATCCATATTGGCGCCGATGTCGAGGGCAAGCGTCCCGCTTCCGTCGAGCGAAGGAATCATCGGCGCAAGCGCCGGCCGCTCGATACCGGGAATGCGGCCGACTACCAGCAGCCCGGCGGCCATCAGCGCGCCGGTATTGCCGGCGGAGATCATGGCGTCCGCTTCTCCGTCGTGCACGAGACGCGCAGCCACCACGAGCGAGGAGTCCTTTTTGCGGCGCACCGCTTTGACCGGCTCGTCGTCGAAGGCGATGACTTCGGCGGCATGGTACAGCGTCACGTTGTCCGGCTTCTCGCGGGTGATCGGTTCCAGCTTGGCCTTGTCCCCGACCAATTGGATGGTTAGATCGGGCCATTCTCTCGCAGCCCGCAGCGCTCCTTCGGCAATGGCCCAAGGGGCATTGTCTCCGCCCATGGCGTCAATGGCGATTCTCATCCGAGTTCAGCTCCGTTCCTCTGGGTTCTTTGGAATGATGTATCAGGAATTGCCCTTCAAAAACCAGCTCGGAGCCGACCGTCGTGAGAACCTCAACCCTGGCGTTGCCCCGGGAATTGCGCCGGACCGACGCCTTCGCGATACACTTTTCACCCAGCTTGACGGGCCGGAGGTACCGGATGTCGGCCGAAGCCGTCAGCGCAATCTCATCGTCGATCACGGCGACGGCAAGCGAATTGGCTTGGGCGAAAATATGATGACCGCGGGCGATGCCCGTCCGCGAAAAGACATGCTCGTTTCGAACCTCGAACAGGGAGATGCCGGCCTTATCCAATTGCAGATCGATCACATCCCCGATCACTTCGTCGAGGGGCAGGGACCGGACTTCATCCAGCGAACGCTCCGCCATCGCCTTCAGCCGCTCCCGGAGCTCCGGAATGCCGAGCTCCATCCGGTCGAGCCGCACCGTCTGAATGCTGACGCGAAAGTGACGGGCCAGGTCTTCGTCCGTCACAAAGGGATTGTCCTGGATATGGTTGGCCAGCTGTTTTAACCGCTCACGCTTCGGCAACCGTTCCATAGGGACCTCCTTCATCCTCACCTTACTTTATTACCAGGTACTAAAGGGTAGTATATAAAAATTAGACCGAAAAAGAAAGCAGGAAAGCCAGAAAAGCGCGAAGAGGCCTGGGGACCGGGCCGGACCGTCCGGAATCGAGGGCTCCGAGCGGGCGTTCATTGCCGTTATCCCGGCAGCCGGAGAGCCGCATGCCCCGGCGGCGGCTCCTGCGCCGAAGGCCCTTGCGGCAAAAAAAAGGAGCGGTCTGCGCCGCTCCTCTGAGGGTACGGGCCGAGCCGTCCCGCTTAAAAAAAATAGCACCCCACCGAAGATGAAGTACTACTTCCGCAATATTATTGCTTGATGATCTCTCTGCCTTTGTAGGAACCGCACACTTTGCATACGCGGTGAGCCAGCTTCAGTTCGCCGCATTGCTCGCATTTCACCATACCCGGCACAGCCAGTTTAAAGTGAGTGCGGCGTTTGTCACGGCGCGTTTTGGACGTTCTCCTTTGAGGTACTGCCATTGTTTCCCACCTCCTTGCCTTAGTTCAAAACCCTCACGGGTCTTCTGTCGTGTCTTTGAACAGATCGGCCAGACCGGCAAGCCGCGGGTCGATTCTCTCTGTCGAGCATCCGCATTCCCGCTCGTTCCGGTTCGTTCCGCACTCCGGGCACAAGCCCTTGCAATCTTCCTTGCAGAGCGGAACGAACGGAAGGGCCATCCACACCGCTTCCTCCACATAGGGAGTCAGCTCGGCGAAGTCCTCCGTGATCTGGTGAAGCTCGTCCTGCTCTCCTCCGGAATCCGCAGAAGCGGGCTCCATCGTGAACGATTCGCGAAACGGAACGGTTAACCGTTCCTCGGCCGGGCCCAGACAACGGGAGCATTCCATGGTCACGTGCAGGGTCAGCGTTCCTTCCACAACCGCCACTTCGCCGTCGGCGCGGGCGGACAGGTCCGCCTTCAGCTCCCCGAACGAAAGGAGGTCCTGGCGGCCGCCGAGAAGCCCGGACAAATCCATGCTCTCCTGAAGGTGCACCGGCTTGCCTTTCGCGATCAGTTCTTTCACATTGATACGCATGTTAATCACTCCAAACAAACAAAAATAATTATATCCATTGCGGCGGCCCCTTGTCAACATATTCTCACTGACAGACCGGAATTTCCTTGCCGCCGGGTGCCGCTTCCTGCGACGGTTCCTCTTCGGTATAATGGCTGATAGAAGCCGGAATCATACGGCGCGCATCGGAGGCAGGCTATGAAAACCGTCGGAATCGTCGTCGAATACAATCCTCTTCACAACGGCCACGTGCATCACGCCCGGGAAGCCAAGCGGGCGGCCGGCGCGGAAGCGCTCGTGGCCGTCATGAGCGGCCCCTTCCTGCAGCGGGGCGAGCCCGCCGTCTGCAGCAAGTGGGCGCGCGCGGAGATGGCCCTCGCCATGGGTGCGGATGTCGTGCTCGAGCTGCCGAGCGCGTTCGCCGTCCAGCCGGCCGAATGGTTCGCCTTCGGCGGCGTGTCCGCCCTTCATGCGACGGGCGTCGTCGACGCGCTCGTCTTCGGCAGCGAGAGCGGCGACATCGCCTGGTTCCGGCGACTCGCCGCTCTGCTCGCGGAGGAGCCGCCCGCCCTGAAGGCGCGGCTCCGGGAACGGCTCGCCGCCGGGGCCAGCTATCCGGCGGCCTATGCCTCTGCGGCCGCCGCGCTTGCCGGCGGGCCGGACGGGTCGGAGCTGGCGCAGCCCAACAACATTCTGGGGCTGCAGTATTGCCTGGCGCTGGCGCGGCTCGGCAGCGGGATCGTCCCGCTGACCATTCCCCGCCGCGGCGCGGGCTTCCATGACACGGCGGCACAGGCGCCTTCGCCCGCCGCCGAGGCGATCGCCAGCGCCACCGCCGTGCGCCGGCTGCTGCTTCAGGCTTCCGGCGCGGAGGGCCTTGCGGCCGCCGCGCCGTACCTGCCCCCCTACGCCGCGGCTATTCTGCGGCGGGAGTGGGAAGCGGGGCGCGGGCCGATGGATTGGGAGCGCTACGCCGCTCCCCTGTTCCATCTGCTGCTCAGCCGCCCGCCGGAAGCCATGCGGGGGATCGCCGAGATCGGCGAGGGGCTGGAGCACCGCTTCCGGCAGCTGTTGCCTCGACTGGATTACAGCCGGGGCGGCCGGATCGAACAGCTGGTCGAAGCCGCTCGGACCCGCCGCTACACGCGCACCAAGCTGCAGCGGGCGCTCACCTCTCTTTTGCTCGACCGCCGCAAGGACGAACTGACGCAGGAATCGCTTTCGCGCGGAGTTCCTTACCTCCGCGTGCTCGGCTTCTCCGGCCGGGGCCGCGAGCTGTTGAAGGACATGAAACGAAAGGCCTCCGTGCCGATCGTCACCAAAGCGGCGAAGGCGGAGCAGGACGAGCTGCCGCTGTTCGGCTTGGACCTGCGCGCCGCAGCCGCCTATGCGTCCGCCATGCCCGTTCCGGACGCCCGAGAGATTTTCCGCGACTACTATCAAGCCCCGCTTCAAACGGAGTCCGCAGGGGTTGCCCGTCCCCGCTAACCGGCTCCGGCCGCAGCGGCCCCTTGTGTCCAGGCCGGGGTCTCTTTCTTCCGCTAGCCCTTTACGCGGCAGGCCGCCTTTTTCCGGGAATTCCCGGCGGAAGGCGGCCTGTTATATCGCGAACCCGCATCTAGGGTTATCCGCGGCACCAGGGACGGCCGGACCGAGAACCACGTCCGTCAGGGCGTCGCTTTCTCCGGAAGCTGCTGCAGGTACGCCAACGCTTCCTCCAAGGTGCCGACCGGCACCACCTTCATCGAGGTACCGATCTTCTTCGCTTCCTTTACCGCATCGCTATAATTCGTATACCCGTCTTCGTCCTTCGGCGCAAAGAAGATTTCGGCATGCTCGCGGTCGGCGGCGACGATTTTGTGCTGGATGCCGCCGATCGAGCCGACTTTTCCGCTCTCTTCGATGGTCCCGGTGCCCGCGATCCGGTGGCCCTTGGCGATATCCTCCGGCACGAGCCGATTGATGATCCCCAGGGTGAACATCAAGCCGGCGGAGGGCCCTCCGATATCTCCGGCCTTGATGCTGATCTGGTCGTCCTCGTTCTCGGAGTGTACCGTCATCATGATCGCCTGCGAGATGCCCATGCCGACCCGACGGGGCTCCGTCTTGCCGCTCGCCGCCGCTTCTGCGGGCAGGTAATCCAGCGCCACTTCCCCTTCCATCGTCTTGCCGCCCCGCTTAAAGGTCAGCTTTACGCGGTCGCCGGCTTTTTTGCCGCTCAGGTATTGGACCAACTGATCCTGCTTGATCAGCTCATGGCCGTCCACCTTCAGCAGCTGATCGCCGACCTGCAGCACCTTCGCCGCCGGCATACCGGGAATGAGATGGAGGACAAGGATGCTGTCTACCCGGTAATCGAAAGCGATGCCCAGATGGTGATAGGCCGCCAGGATTGCATTGGTCTGCGAGGAAGACATGTAGTAGACCTGAGTCTGGTTGTATTCCTCTTCCGATTGGCCCTGCAGCACCTTGCTCTTCGGCCGGATTTCCTGGTGGGTGGCCTTCGCCCACAGGTAGGCGACGACGTTCGCATCGAGCACGCCGACCGTCGTCAGCATGAATACCCCCGGATCGCCGGGATGGCCGGGCGCGGTGGTAATCATCGGACTGATGTCCTCCGCGGAGCCCGGCTGGTAAATGTAGTAGGGCAGCGGATAGAAAACAAGGAAATAGGCGGCGATCACGCCCGCAAGGGCAGCCGCCAAGAAGCGGGTCCAGGGGCGCTTCCTGCGCGGAGCTCCTTCTTCGATTCCGGCCCGCCCGCTCTCGTCTCTCTCGTCTATGCGGTCTTCCATGGCAAATCCCCTCTTTCCATTCGATCGGCTGCGGAGCCGTCCCGTCAAACGGCGGCCGATCATGCGCCGATCGGCACGCGGATGCGCGCCCGTCCGGCTTCGCTTCGCCGCGGAACTGGTCTACAAGGACAACCCCGCACGTACATTACAGTATGGCGAATCCCTTGGGACGCTGCAACGGCAGCGACCCTTACGATCGTGAGGTGATCCTATGCAGCGGCAACCCATCAACCTGGCCCGCAGCCGGGCGGCGACCGCGCTTCTCGGCGGCTTGGCGCTGATGCTGGTCGTCTTGATCCTTGCCTATCCGGACGACGCCTTCCAAGCCTCGCTTGGAGCCCTTCGGCTGTGGTGGACGGTCTTGGTTCCCGCGCTCCTGCCTTATCTGGCCGTCGTCGAGCTCTTCGCCGGATTCGGCCTCGTCCGCGCCTTCGGTGCTCTGGCAGAGCCGCTGCTGCGGACCCTGTTCCGCCTTCCGCCCGGCGGCGGCCGCGCCGTCGTGGCCGGGCTGCTCGGCGGCTTCCCGCAAGGAGCCGCCGCCGCCCGGCGGCTGGTCGGCGAAACGTCGACGCGGCAATCCCGGGACAGGTTGTTCCAACTGTCCCAGCTCTGCAGCCCCGCCCTGCTCATCACCGTCGTTGGGGCGGGCTTCCTGCACAGCGTCCGCGCCGGCGTCTTTCTCGCGGCGGTGCATTATCTGTCCGCCGGAGCGGCCGTCTGGCTGAGCCGGCTCGTGCAAACGGACGATGCACCTCAGGCGGAGGTCTCCCCCGGCCGCGAGAAGCCGGCGGAAACCTTCCTCGCTGCGCTGCAAGCGGGCCGCCGCGAGGATGGCCGCAGCTTCGGCCAACTGCTCGGCGACGCCGTAACGGCGTCGATTCAAGCCCTCTTCTCCCTGAGCGGGTTCCTCATTCTGTTCTCCGTGCTGGCGCGGATGATTTCGCTGCAGCTTCCGGAGGGAGGCGTCGGCCGTTGGTTCCTCCTGATTCCGGGCCTGCTGGAGCCGCACCTCGGAGCCTATGCCGCGGCAACCCGAATGGAGCCGTCGACCCTGCAGCTTGGAATCATCGCCGCCGCGCTCGCTTGGGGCGGATTCTCCCAAATGCTTCAACTGAAGGCGGTGGCCGGCTCCTCGTCGCCGGGCTACCGGACGATTTTGACGGGTCGGTTCCTTCACGCGCTCCTCGCCTTCGGGATGACGTTCGCCGTCGCTCCGCTTGCGGGAAGTCTGCTTCTTTCGCCGGGAGCGCCCGGTTTCACGCCTACGCTTGCCGACAGCGCCGCGTCCGGGCCCGTCACGGCGCTCGGAGCGCTGTTCGCCGGGGGCTGGGCTACCCTATACCAGTCGCTTCGGCTCTCGCTAGCCGCAGCCGCGCTGCCGCTCGGAATCGTCGCCTTCTGTTGCCTATTTCGCAAAAAGGCGGCGCAGCGGTAAAGCGGGTCTGTCTTGCCAACGGCGCTCTCTGCGAGCTCCTTTACTGCTGCATTTCGGCGAACTTCATCCGCAGAGCCCGCTCCACGGTATCCGGCACCAGGTCGTTCACCGGTCCGCCGAAACGGGCGATCTGTTTAACGACGCTGGAGCTCAGGTACGAGTATTGGTTGCTCGACATCATAAAGAAGGTCTCGATCTCCTCGTTCAGCTTGCGGTTGACCGAGGCCATCTGCAGCTCGTACTCAAAGTCGGAGACGGCGCGGAGCCCCTTGACGATCACGTGGGCTCTTTTTTCCGTCATATAATTAATCAGAAGGTCGTCGAAATGATCGACCTCGACGTTGGGGATGTCCTTCGTCACCTCGCGCAGCAGCTCCACCCGCTCCTGCACCGTAAACAGCGGCTGCTTGCTGGTGTTGTTCAGCACGGCCACGATGACCTTGTCGAACACCTCCGCCGCTCTCGTTAAAATATCCAGGTGCCCGTAAGTCACCGGGTCGAAGCTGCCGGGGCAAACCGCCACCGACGGCTCATGCTTGATCCGCTTCATGAGACTCCTCCGTCCGTTCATTCCCTAGCCGTTGATCCGGCTCATTGCCTTGCCTGCGGTAAACCGAAACCGCCGTTTCGCCGTAGACGGCTTTGCGGATTTCCCGGAAAGGTCCGATCTCCGCTTCATAGGCATAGCCGGATTCATATTCCGCCACGACGGTCGCGTCCGGCTCCAGCAGCCCGAGCTCGTCCATGGTGAGCATCAACCGGCCGATGCTCTTCATCCGATAAGGCGGGTCCAGGAACACCAGCCGAAACTGCCGCTCCCGCTTGGACAGGGCCTTCAGCGCCCGCTCTGCGTCGTTGCGGTATACCTCCGCCCTGTCCTCCAGCCGTGTCGCCTGCAGATTGTGCCGGACCACCTCGAGGCTGGTCCGGTCGGCGTCGATAAACACGGCCCGTTCCATTCCCCGGCTCAGAGCCTCGATGCCCAGCCCGCCGGTTCCGGCGAACAGGTCGAGCACCTCTCCGCCGTCAAAATACGGTCCGATGATGCTGAACAGCGCTTCCTTCACTTTATCCGTCGTCGGCCTCGTTCCCATGCCGGGTACCGCCTTCAGGCTTCTTCCTTTTGCCGTTCCGGATATCACTCTCACGAATCGGTTACCCCCAATGCTTCGCTGATTCCCCGCTATCGTATCACATTCGGCGCCGGGCTCCAAAATGTTTTGCCGCCTGCGTGTATAAATTTCCCACGCGGTGTACAAACTGTCAATATCGGCATCCGAGATGCCGAAGACAACCGCGGAGAAGACTTAATTCCCCATAAGGCTTCGTCCGGTTTCTCCTCTCCCATGTAGGTGTCCGCTTACCCGGCGGACACCGGTACACAAATGACAGCCCGCCGTCTCCAGGAGAACGGCGGGCTTTTTGGCATGTCGGAAGAAGCAGGCATTTTATCGGATGAGGAAATAATCAAGGAGCGGCATAGCGAGCAGCGGAAGCGCATAGAACAAAGCAGCGGATGCGAAGCGCATCCGGTCCTGCCTCGGCTTATCGCCGAATAAGCTCCGGTCGAGGAAAAATTCGCTCCGGGTTCGGGTTCCTCCGACGAGCGTCCTCTCCGCGATCATAGCAAGCAGGATCAGCAAAAGACCGGTATAGGCATAGGGCCGGGTCAACTGCAGTCCGAACGCCTCGCCGAGCAGATAGAGGCCCGCAGCTGCCGCAAACCAGATCGCCCGAATCGTACCGCGTTTGCCCGTCCACCCTTTGAGCAGCTTGATATCCATGCCTGTTCACTCCGTTTACCTGATTTTTCACAAGTATACCACGTTTAGGAAATCCCCGAAACCAAAAAAAAGACCCCGGAGCCATCCGGGGCCAAGGATGAATCATCTATCGTGAAAAAGAGAGTATCTAAAGGATACCGGCTCAAGCTTAAAGGAACCTTAAGCCAGGATAAGAATCCGCTGAAAATCGAAAACTAACCTCGGTATTTTTTTGGCAAATCTCCCGCTTGCGACGGCGGTCGGCTGCTTCCGCTTGACCCTCAGCGGGTAATCATCTTCAACCGGAATTCCCGCTTCTCGCGAATTTTAATCCAAAGCAGGTGAAAGCATATGGCGAACCGCAAGGTGCTCCTGCTCTATGCCGGATACGGCGACGGGCATCTCCAGGTATCCCGCGCGCTCCGGGAAGGGCTCCGCGACCGCGGAATCGATTCGGTGCTGGTTGATTTGATCGCGCTTTCGCATCCTTGTCTGGACGCGTTCTGCCGGCGTTTTTACCGCAGCAGCTACACGTGGTTTCCCCATGTCTACGGCTGGATGTACGGAGCGACCAACCGGCTCAGCCCGGAACATGCCCTCCTGAACCGGCTCAACAGCCTCGGCCGTTCCGCCTTGCGCGCTCTCGTCGACCGGGAAAAGCCCGACCTCATAGTCAACACATTCCCGATGCCCGCTCTGCCCGTAAACGCCGGAATTCCGGTATGCACAGTCCTGACGGATTTTACCGCCCATTCCCGATGGCTGTCCAAACAAGCGGACGTTTATTACGTGGCAACGGAAGATTTGGCCAAGGAGCTTCATAGCAAGGGCGTCCCGGCAGAGCGGACGAGGGTGAGCGGCATTCCGACGCTGGAGCGGTTTCGGCGGCCGGTCGGGTGCGATCGCATCCATGCCCGCTTCGGCCTCTCCGCCCGCAAAAAAACGCTGCTGGTCATGGCGGGAGCTGCCGGAATCCCGGCGGAATGGGAGCAGATGAGCGACGGGGTGCTGGCCTCGCCGGAGCTGCAAACGGTCTTCGTCTGCGGGCACAATCGCCCGCTGCGCCTCAAGCTGGAAGCCGCCTACCGCCATGCAGCCCAGGTTCGGGTGTTCGGCTATGTAGAGGACATCTCCATGCTCATGGCAGTCTCCTTCGCCCTCGTCACCAAAGCGGGCGGCGTCACCTTGTCCGAAGCGCTGACGGCTAATCTGCCCGCCATCTTGTTTCGGCCGGTCCCGGGACAGGAGCGGGCCAATGCCCATTACCTGGCTTCCAAAGGGGCGGCGATGATCGCCATGAACGGAAGCGAGCTCAGTCACCACATCCTGCGGCTGCTCCGCGACGAGCCCCTTCAGCGGCACATGCGAGATTCCATCGCCCGGCTTCGCCAGCCGCGGTCTGCGGAGACGGTCGCCGCCGATATCGCCGAGCATCTGGCCAGCGGCCGCTGGACGGGTAAAGCGGTAGAAGCTTCCTCTCCGCTGCTGGCTCAAACCTGACGGGCTTACGAACGGGGAAGCAGCCCTTCCGCTTCGTCCTTCGGGAGTGTCGACAGATCCCCGCTGTAGAGCCGCCGTTCCTGACCGTCGTCTGTCCGGACCACAAGCGCTCCGGATTCATCCAACCGCAGGGCTGTACCCGCAACATTGCCGAGGGCGGTCGCCACGCTCACCGGGTTCCCAAGCGTATCGCTGAGTGCTTCCCAGAGGCTGGCGACGGGCGGGAAGCCTTCTTTCAAGTAAAAACCGACCATCTCCTCTACACTCTGCACGACCTTGGCGGCAAGCTCGGTGCGGTCGAACCGTTCGCCGGCCGCTTCCAGGAGAGAGGTCGCTTTCGGATTCAGCTCTTCGGGGAAGTCCGACGCCTCCAGGTTGACGCTGATGCCGATTCCGACGATCATGGACTGGACCCGGGGCCCGTCCGTCTGTAGCTCGACCAGGATCCCGGCGACCTTCCGGCCCCCGATGAGCACGTCGTTCGGCCATTTCAGCCGCGCATCCGTTCCGGTGGCCTGCCGGATCGCCCGGCAGACCGCCACCGCGGTCACGAAGGTCAGATGCGGGGCTTGCTCCAGCGTCAGCCCGGTACGCAAGACCATGCTGAGCCAGAGCCCTTTGCCTTTTGGCGAATGCCAAGCCCGGCCCATCCGGCCGCGGCCGGACCGCTGTTCCTCCGCGATGACGAGGGCGCCGTGAGGCGCCCCGGCCACGGCCCAGGACCGGGCCTCATTCTGAGTGGAGCCTACGGATTCGTACAGCCGAAGCGATCGTCCGAGGGCGCGTCCGGCAAAAGCGGCCCTCAGTCTTGTTTCGTCCAGCCGGTCCTCGTCGGGCCGGCGGTTTCCTTCTTCGTCCATCCCGGTTCTCCTCCGTTTCTCTACCTCGTATTCCGATTTCTCTTAATCCCGAGCCGCCAGTTCCACAGCGCGGGCAATGAGAGCGGTCCGTTCGTTCGGTAACCGGCCGCAGGCCGCTTCCTCCGCCAGCCGCCGCATTGTCCTTCCGAGCCAGGGCCCTCCCTTTTGGTCGAGCGCCGCAAGCAGGTCTTCGCCGCCGACGGCCAGCTCGTCGATCCGTTTAACCGGCATTTCGCGGAGAAGCCGCTCCCCTTCCTCGATCAATCGCCTCTCCGCCGAGGCAAGCTCCGGCTCCTGCCAGAGGCGAAGTCCTCCGGCTGTCCAATGCCGGGCGGCCGCCAGCCATTCCGACGCGGCGTCCGTTCCGAAGAGCAGCGCCCCTTTGCGGAAAGCGCAGGCTTGTTCCTCCGCATCGGACGCAAGTCCGCCCTCCCATTCGCGAAGCAGGTACGCGTCCAGGGCCAATACGGAAGAGACCCGCTTTCCTTCTTTCACCGGAAAGGTCAGCACGCGCCACAGCCGCTCCGTCTCCTGCGGCGACAGGCGAAGAGCCAGCGCCAGCACGGTCCAACGGATGGCCGGCTGCAGGGAGCCGAGCCGCCCGAGCGGCTCGGCCAGATCGGCCGCTGTCCAGTCCGCAAACGGCGAGCCGAGCCGCTCCTTGGTGTACCGGAGCAGCCGGCTGTCCGCAAGCAGCCGCAAGCCCTCCGCGGGATGCGGTCCCTCGACGATGCGCTCCAGCTCCGAGCGCACGCGCTCCATGGCGATATGCCGCAGCAAGCGGGCGTTGGCGAGCAAGGCCAGCCAAGTGTCCCGGTCGATGCTCAGCCCGTAGTTGGCGGCAAAACGGACGCAGCGCATCATGCGCAGCGCGTCTTCGCGAAAGCGCAGGTCGGGGTCGCCGACCGCACGCAGGATGCCCCGGCGCAGGTCGCCCGCCCCGTCGAACGGGTCGATCAGCTCCCCTTGCCGGGTCATCGCCATCGCGTTGATTGTGAAATCCCGCCGCCGCAAATCCTCTTCCACCTCGGAGACGTATTCCACGCCGGACGGACGGCGGTAATCCTCGTACTCGCTTTCCTTGCGAAAGGTCGTCAGCTCGAACGAGTGCCCGCCCTGACGGACGGTGATGGTCCCGTGCTTCAGCCCGGTCGGCAGGGCGCCGGGGAACAGCGCGAGCGCTTCCTCCGGCGGAGCCGACGAGGCGAGATCGATGTCATGGACCTCCCGGCCGCCCACGCGGTCACGGACGAAGCCGCCGACAAAAAATGCGGCATAGCCCGCTTTTTCCAGACGCTCCAGCACCCGTGCCGCCTCTTCCATCATATCCGATTCGCGTGTCATTCCCGGCACGTCGCTCCCGCCGAGTTTTCGGCCCGACGGGGCTCCCGCTCGCTCAGCACTTGATAGTAGATGTCCTCGTATTCCATGGAGATCCGGTCGTTGCAAAAGGTATGCCGGGCCCGCTGCAGACAGGCGGCGGAGACGCGTTCATAGAGCTCTTGATCGGTCAAGAGCCGGATGGCGTTCTCCGCCATGGAGGCCGTGTCCCCGATGGGGGACAGAAAGCCCGACACGCCGTCCTCCACCAGCTCGGGAATACCGCCGGCAAGACTTCCTACCGTAGGCACGCCGCAGGCCATCGCTTCGAGCGCCACGAGCCCGAAGCTCTCCTTCTCCGAGGGGAGCAGCATCAAGTCCGACAGCGAGAGGATTTCCGCCACGGCGTCCTGCTTGCCGCAGAAGATCACGCGGTCCTTCAGGCCGAGACTCTCGACCCGGTTCATCACGCCGGAGATGTCCGGTCCGTCCCCGACCATCAGCAGACGCGAGGGAACCCGCTCATTCACCTTGGCGAAGATATCGACTACGTCCATGACGCGCTTGACGGGCCGGAAATTGGACATGTGCAGCAGGAGCTTCTCCTCCGGAGAAGCGAATTCGCTCCGCAGCTTGCTCATGTCGCGGGGATAGAAGACCCGCTTGTCCACAAAATTGTAGACCAGCTCGATCGGGCGCGTGATGTCCAGCAGCCGCCGCGTCTCTTGAATCAGATCATCGGATACGGCCGTGACCGCATCGCTCTGGTTGATGGCATATTGAATCAGCCCGCGGATGGACGGATCTTCGCCGAGAACGGTGATGTCCGTTCCATGCAGGGTGGTCACCACCTTGAGCTGGTCGCCGACCATCTGCTTGGCCAAGAGGGCGCAGACGGCATGCGGAATGGCATAGTGGACATGCAGGAGATCGAGCTGTTCGATTCGGGCGACCTGGGCCAGCTTGTTGGCGAGCGCCAGATCATAGGGCGGATACTTGAAGACATAATAGTCGCTGACTTCCACCTCGTGGAAATAGATATTCCGGTGAAAGCGGCCGAGCCGAAACGGGATGCTGTGGGTGATAAAATGAATCTCATGGCCGCGTTCGGCGAGCAGCTTGCCGAGCTCGGTGGCCACGACCCCGGACCCGCCGAGGGTCGGGTAGCAGGTGATGCCGATTTTCAGGCGTTTTTGCATGCGGGTTCCTCCTTATAAAGCGATAGGCTAGAGCAAGAGGGCCGGCATCGGGGGGAGCTTGGCGGCGAAGCCCTCGGCAAAGGCCACCTGACGCCGCATGCCGAGCACTCGATCCCGCGCCTCGACGCGCTCCAGATACCCTTGATTGAGCGGGGTCCACACGGCGTCCTCCCGCCCGACCGGGCTTTCGAATTGGCTTTCGTAAGCGAGCAGGGCCTTCCGCTTGATGTCGTAGCATTCGCTGACATCCACCATCAAATCCGGCTCTGCCACATCGTTGATGTAATAGTAATAAACCGATTCCACGTTCACCGCTTCGCGGTCCGGACGATACCGGCGCAGCTTGGCATTGAAGACGGCCTCCGTCACAATCTGACCGCACCGCACATGATCCGGATGGCGGTCGATGTGATACGGGGCGAACACGGCGCGCGGCCGCAGACGGCGGATTTCCATGGCGACCGCCTCGATCTGCTCCGCCGAGACGAACAGGCCCCTGTCGGGCAACCCGAGGTTGCTGCGTTCGGTCAGCCCGAGCACCCGGGAAGCCGCTTCGGCCTCGCCTTGGCGGCGTTCGACGGTTCCGTTCGACGACATCTCCGAACGGGTCAGGTCGCAGACCGCTACCCGATAGCCGGCTTGGACATGCTTGGCGATCGTCCCGCCCATTCCGATCTCCGCGTCATCCGCATGGGCGCCGAAGACCAACAGGTCGATTCCGTCCGTCATGATCCGCTTCCCGCCTCCGGCTTGTACTTGTGAACCACCTCGCGCCAGCCGAACTCGCCGCGCTCCAAGGCGCGGACCAACAGCTCGGCCGTTGCGACATTGGTCGCAAGCGGGATGCCCTGCACGTCGCACAGACGCAGCAGTGCGCTGATGTCCGGCTCGTGCGGCTGGGCCGTCAGCGGGTCGCGCAGGAAGATGACCAGGTCCATGACATTCTCGGCCACCAGGGAGCCGATCTGCTGATCGCCGCCGAGCGGGCCCGACATGAACCGGGTGATGATGAGGCCGGTCTTGTCCATAATCCGTTGACCGGTGGTGCCTGTAGCGTACAGGCGGTGCTGTTTGGCAAAGACGTGCTCGTATGCCGTCACGAAGTTAACCATTTCATCCTTCATGCGGTCATGCGCGATGAATGCGATATCCAGACTCATGAGCGTCCACTTCCTTCGGTTTCGATTCCCCGTTGAATTATGTAGTCAAGAAACGTTCGATTCCATAGACCAGTCCCGTCTCGTCGAGAACCCGGCGGACGGCGACGGCCACACCGGGCATATAGCCGGCGCGGTCGTAGGAATCGTGGCGGATCTTCAGCGTTTGGCCGTCACCGCCGAACAGGACCTCTTGCTGGGCAAAGATCCCCGGCAGCCGGACGCTGTGAATGCGGAAGCCATCGTACAGGCCGCCGCGCGAGCCTTCGATAACCTCCTTCTCGTTGGGATGGCCCTGCCGGAATTCCCGGCGGTTCTCGGCGATCATCTCCGCCGTCTGGATCGAAGTGCCCGACGGGGCATCCAGCTTCTGCCCGCCGTGGTATTCGACGATTTCCACATACGGCATGTACTTGGCCGCTTCGGCGGCGAATTTCATCATCAGGATGGCTCCGATCGAGAAGTTCGGAGCGACGACAATCCCCAGCCCCTTCTCCCGGGAGAGCTTGTCCAACTCGTCGAGGTTATCCTGGGATAAGCCGGTCGTGCCTATGACGGGACGGACGCCGAGCTTGATCGCCGTTCGGGCGTTGGTCATGACCGCTTCCGGTACGGTGAAGTCGACCAGGACGTCCGGACGGGCTTCGACCAGAGCCAGCTCCAGGTCCTGGGTAACGGCGATGCCGCTTTCCTCGGCGCCGGCAAGCAATCCGGCGTCGATCCCTGAACGAGAATGGTCAATGGCTGCCGCTAGCTCGAAGCCCGGGTCGCTCAAGGCCAGCTTGACGACCTCGCGTCCCATCTTCCCTCCGGCGCCGGAGACGGCGATGCGGATCGGTCTTTCGGTTGTCTTAGTCATGCGAATTCTCTCCCATCCGGTTTAATCGGCGTCGTGCGGGTTTTTCTAATCGGATTGGCTATCTAATGAAGCAAAGGCCGGTTGCCGCGCAGCCGTGCCTCCAGCAGAATCGCCTCTTTGCGCTGCGGATCGAGCCGCAAGGCGTCTCCGGCGGCTTGCAGGGCCAGCGGGATCTCCCCCGCTTCCTCCAGCAATGCGGCGAGCACCAGATGGGCGTCGACGGAAAGCGGATCGAGGCGCACCGCCTCGCGCGCCAGCTTCAGCGTCTCACGCCGGGCCTCGGCCGATCTGCCCTTGCTTTTGCGTGCCAGCCGCTTTTGAATCTTTTCCAGGCACTGCAGTGCCTTCACGTGATCGAGATGCTGCCGGAAGGTATCCTCTCCCGGTGCCAGCATAATCGCCCGTTCGGCTGCCCGAAGGGCCCGGTCCAAACGCCCGCTGCGGGCACAGGTCACCGCCAGTCGGTGGTAATGGGAAGCGTTATCCGGCTCGAGGGCGATCGCCTGCTCGAAGCAGGCAAGCGCACGTTCAAAATCGCCGGCCAATATGGCCTCATACGCCTCCTTGATCCAAGCCTCCCCGCTCATCGCTCCATCCTCCTTCGGTCCCGTGCGCAAGAACCGGTAGATGGTACAGCATATGAGGATTACTCGGATTCGGTGTTCACACGCGTCCAACGGTCGGCATCACGAGTATTGAACTTGTGCATGATTTTGTCGTGTGCCGCTGTCAAATCAAGGCCAAGCGAGTTGGCAAAGCAAATCGTGATGAAGAGGATATCGCCCAGCTCCAGCTCGATCGAGTTGTCCGGCTCGCCGGGCTTTTTGGGCTTTTCTCCATACGTGTGATTCACTTCGCGGGCAAGCTCTCCCACTTCTTCGGCCATACGGGCCACAAGGGCCAGCGGGCTGAAATACCCTTCCTTGAACTGGGAAATGTACCCGTCCACTTCCCGCTGTAAGGCGGCGAGCGTCTTTTCCGGCATGATCGGCCACTCCTACCCTGTGGATTCTTCATCCATGTTAACTCAAAGCCCCTGCGAATACAATCCGTGCCGGACGGGGTGGTTCTGCTGCGGCAAAAAAAGGTATAATAATGCAGACCGTCCTCTATTACGACCCGATAGGAGCTAACGCATGAAGCGAATTCCCTGGACTCTCCTCCTCAAACGAATCGGCGGCATCCTGCTCGGCACCGCCATCTACGCGTTCGGCATCAACTATTTCGTCATTCCCAACGAGCTGATGGAAGGCGGCGTCACCGGCATCTCGCTGATTCTCCATTACATCGCGGACATTTCGCCATCCATCACCACGCTCCTGCTCAATATCCCGCTGTTCCTGCTCGGCTTAAAGGTATTCGGCGGGAGATCGATGGCTTATACGCTGTTCGGCATCCTCTCCTTGTCCTTTTTTCTGCGCGTGTTTGAAGTCACCGTAGAGCAGGGGTGGGTGACCCCGTTCGCTTCCCGGGAAGATTATTTCCTGGTCACGCTCTATGCCGGCCTGTCCATCGGCGTCGGCCTCGGCATTGTCTTCCGCGCGGGCGGGACGACCGGCGGCGTGGACATCATCGCCCGTCTGTTCAACAAATGGCAGGGCTGGAGTATGGGGCAGATCATGCTCATCCTGGACGTGGTGATCATCGGCAGTGCCCTGTTCTTCCTGCCCCGGGAGAAGATCCTCTACACGCTCGTCGCTGCTTTTGTGGGATCGAAAACCATCGACTTCATCACCGAAGGCTCTTATACGGCCCGTGCCTTCACCATCATCTCCAACCACGGCGAGGAGATTGCCGAACGGATCACCCTGGAGATGGACCGGGGGGTCACCCTGTTTCCGGCCCGCGGCGCTTATTCCAAGCAAGAAAAGAATGTGGTCTACTGCGTCGTCGCCCGCCACGAGGTCAGCCGGTTGAAGGAGATTGTGCATGAAAAGGACCCCGTTGCCTTCATCATCATCGGCAATGTCCATGACGTGCTGGGCGAAGGCTTCCGGCTGGAAAAGAAATGAACCGGCGGGCCTAAACGATTCGGTATTGATTCCGCCGGGAAACCCAAAAAAGCCGCACCCTCCGTATTGGGATGCGGCTTTAATTCGTCGCCCAAGGCTTGCTTCAACCTTTGCGGTGCAGCTCGTCGCGGTGGACGCGGGCCAGCCGTTTGTCGGTATGGTACATTCGCCAGGCGACGAAGCTGAGGACGGCGGTCAGCAGCGTTCCGATCCCGAAAGTCCACAAGAGCGGACGTTCGGTGGCCGCAAGCGGCAGGTAGGCCGTGCGGTCCTCCCGGCGGCCGAACAGCTCGTCGATCCCTTGATCTAACTGCTTGACCGCTTCAAGGAACGCGGTCGCCCCCGTCTCGCGGGCTGCGATCCGGCCGGCCAAGAACACGGTCAGCGAGTCCAGCTTCTCGACCTTCTCCGCGGGCGTTCTCACCAAGACGGCCGGACGAATGCCTTGATAGCGGTCGGACCAGTCGCGGAAAACGGTCTTGACCGCCGCAAGATCGCCCTGCGAAGCGTTCTTCTCCAACAGCTCCGCGTCGTCTTTGAGCAGTTTGTAAGCCTGATGCCACACCGGATGCTCCGGACGCAGCATCGCGTCGGTGATCAACCGCACCCGGCCGATGGCCGCAAGCGCCTCGGCCTCGGAGAACCGGGCCTGATTGTAGGCGCGCTGGGCGGTCAGGATGGCGTCGGACAGCGACCGGATCCCTTCGACTCCGGAAACGCCGGTGAAAGAGGTAGCGACCATCTTCTCCCCGAGCGTGTTCAACCGGATTCGGGCCTCGGCGGTCTTGCCCTGCTTGGTTAGCTGCTCGGTCTCCTCCGCCAGCCGGTCCAGCCCGGCCACTTCCGCCTGCACCTCTGTCGTAACCGCCGTAGCGCCTCTGGGCGTGTGCGTCTGCTTGGCGCAGGCGGCAAGCGCCAAAACCAAAATCGTCAGCAGGACCGCCGCACGGACGCTGCCTTTATTCCGATCGTATCGAACCGGGCTCATCCTTTACCCCTCCCCTACCAAGCTATGGAGGGATGTCCGGATTTATGACAGCAAGTCCTTACGACCGGCGATGTCCGAGCCGCCAGAAGAGCAGGACGGTGAGCGAGCTGAGCAGGGTCGTCCAGACGGCGACCGCCGGAACGCTGTCCAGCAGGACCGGCTGCAGCGTCGGATAGACACCGAACGTATAATCAACGATATCGCTTGCATAAAGCCAGATTGCACCGACGGTCAGCGCGGCGCCGTTAAGACGGAAATAGCGGGCGAACAGCACCGCTTCCAGCGCCATGCCGAGATGGGAGACCGACAGCATGACGTCGATCCAGGAAAAAGGGCTGCCCGCAGCGTCGGAGATGACGATGATGGCGACCGCCCAGATGCCGTATTTGAACGACGCCGTGCAGGCAAGCGCCTCGACGGCTCCGCGAAAGGTCAAGCCTCTCTTCGGTTCGGAGGGTGCAGCGATTCCCGGCTCGCCCCCGGCCCCGCGGCGATAAGCGTCGGCGAGCAGTCCGATCAAGGCCAGCGTGAAGAAGAGGCTGCCCGTCGGGCTGTCCGGAACCAGAATCAGCAGCCATGCGGGCTTCGACGAGGCCACATCGATCAGCTGATCGCCGTACCAATAATACCCGTAAATCGTACCCAACAGATTGACAATGAATAAGGTCCACAGCATGGTTTTCGAAATCAGCATCCATCGGATTACTCCGAACCACCGGCTCATCTTCTCGGTCATTCTCCTCTCTCGCCAAACAGGGAAGCTGCCGATTGGCGCAGCTTCCCTACCTTCATTCGATCCGCACCCGGCCGATTCCTGCTCGCCCGAGTCGCTCCGGCTCTTTCGTGCGCCTAGTTCTTCGCACTCCGATATTCGCTCGCTTTCTCAATGTAGTCGAGCGTGGTCCGCCGCATCCGGGCCAAGTCGGCGTCGGTCAGCTCGCGCAGCGGCTTGGCCGGGCTGCCGACGCAGAGGGTATAGGCCGGCAGCCTCCGGCCCTCCGGCACCAGGCTGCCGGCCGCAAGCAGCGTCATCTCGCCCAGCTCGGACCCGTTCAGCAGGATGGCGCCCATTCCGACCAGCGAGCCCTTCCCGATGCTGCAGCCGTGCAGAATCGCCCCGTGTCCCACCGAGACTTCATCCGCGACCAGGAGAGGCTGTTCCCGGTTGACATGACCGATACAGCCGTCCTGGAGGTTCACCTTGGCTCCGATCCGGATCGGAGCCAAATCTCCTCGCAGAACGGCGTTAAACCAGATGCCGGATTCCGGTCCGACCTCTACCTCTCCGATCAGCTTGGCGCCCTCCGCCACAAAGACGCCATCGGCCAGAATTGGCCGTTTTCCCCGATAATCCAGCAGCATGCCCAATCCCCCTGTCCCTCGGATGGGGCCGATTATAGCAAGCCGCCGGACGCGGTGTCAATCGGGCAGTACAATCCGGTCCTCCTCGGAAACGCAGATGCCCTGTACGATCTTCGATCCGGTCCAGGTCATCTGGATGAAGCTGCCCCTTCCGGGCATATCGCCGATCCGCACAAGCCCCAGATGGACCATAATCGGCAGGACGCGCTCGGTCAGGATCGCCTCCGGTGTGTCGTAATAGAACGGCTTGATCAGGGGGGCAAGCACCGCCCGCAGGGAGTCCACGGATGTCCAGTCCCGGGCCAGCAGGTCGATCCACCGGACCAGGGCGGGAAGGTTCGGAATCGCGCCTTTGTAGAGGCGAAGCCAGAAGCGATAGACCTGCTGAAGGTCTTCGCGGCGATTTTCCGCAACGCGGAAGCGTCCCGGATCGGTCATCTCCAGCCGATCCTTTCCTTCGTCGAAGAGTCCCTGGTAATATCCGTAGTCGTACATCAGCGAGAAACGGGCCGGGTATTCGCGGAATTTGCGGCCGTACCCGAATCGCCAGGCCGTGCGCGGCACGGGTTCCTCTGCGATGGAGAAACGATCGGCTATTTGCTGCAGGGTGCGCTTGTATAGAAAACCCTCCCCGTTCAAGGGGGCTTCGTTTTGCGAGAGATAATGAAGAAACTGATAGAAGTCGGCCGCGAACTGCTCGGTTTCATCCCGGTACGCCGGCGGCGTCTCGCGGCTTTGTTCCAATCCGGTTTGAAACCGGCGGGCCAGGGCGTCCCGGAAGCGGCGCTTCAAGTCCTCCGGCACGAGCAGCAGATACTTGTTGTCGCGCTGATGGCCGTTAAACAGCCAGCCGCGGTTGCGGAAATGAACGATCGTATCCCGCGCGTTCGCCTGCTTCTTCTCCTCGGCGTCGTGGATGCCGAGCATGACGCGCCCCGTCAGCTCCTCGAGGCTATAAGCGGCCCTGTCGTCGAAGAGCAAGGAGCTGAGGAAGCGGATTTCATTCCAATCCATCCGGCCGAATTCTTCGCCGAGCCGGTCCGTACGGCTGACGGTTACCAGAATCGATTGAATCAGCTCGTTCTTCGAATGAGGATTGCAGGGAAGCTCATAGGTTCGCGCAATCCGGCTGAGGTCGTGAATATCGGCATAGGCCAGCATGTCCGCCAGGTTCACCGTCGGCACCTCCTGAGGAAGGTTCTCCATCCTCCTTCAGTATCGCCTGGCAGTTGGAATATTATGCTATATAGTTTCTTTACTCAGTCTCAGCAAAAAAGACGGCTTTGCGCCGTCTTCTGCAACCCTCTTCTATGCTTTTGTCCGGGATAGCCAGTTCATCGTCAGCAGCGTTCCCATGAGCCCGATCAGAGAGACGACCAGCCAATAATCGGGAGCCTCGCGAATCGGCCCCAGCCGGGCCGGCTCGATGAACAAAGAGGTGGAAGCCACGGCGGACTTGGACAGCGTGTCGGCGTCCGTCGTCTCGTCCGGATTAAAGCTCGCGGACTGATGAAACCCGAACAGCTCGCTGTGCTCCGAGGGAGCCGCCTTCTCCAGGGCTGGATGCTGGAGGGAGTAGAATAAGCTGACGCTGAACAAGGCAAGGCAAAGGGCGATCACGGCAAACAAGCCGCGCCTCAGCTTGAACGGCATGGCATAGGTTCTCTCGTTGACCGGAATGCGCCAGGACTCGTCCTGGTAAATCCGATCCATCACGCGCTTGCTGACCGACTCGGATACCGGCTCCATATCGGCCAGCAGCACTCCGCTTTGAATCAGGCTGCCGCTTTCCTCCCACAGGAGGAACTCCTCCGCGCAGGCAGGACATTCCTGAAGATGCCGGTCCACCTGCGTGCGCCGGTCGTCGTCTTCGGGAAGATCAAAATAAACACCGAACCATTCCTCCGCTTGGGAGCAATTCATTCGTCGCTCACCCCTTGAGGCCGAAACCGTTGCTCCCGAGGAATTCAGCCCGTTCCATCCAGAAGCGGGGTCAGGCGGCAAGGCTTCAGTCAAAAATCGTATCGAAGTAATAGGGCTCGAGCTGAATCTTAACACTTGCACGTGCGCGGAACAACAGCGACTTGACGGCGCTGACGGTCTGTCCGAGAATGCTCGCGATCTCTTGGTAATCGAGCTGATCGTATTCCCGGAGAATCAGGGCAGAGCGCTGCTTCTCCGGAAGGTTGTTGATCGCCTCCCGTACGAGCGAAACCTTCTCGCTCCGGAGAACGCTCTGTTCCGGCATGAGTTCCAGGGAAGCCTGCGGGGTCAGCCCGCTCTGCTCCAAGGAAACCTTGATATGCTTCTGCTTGCGCAGTTCGCTCAGCACGGTGTTGCGCGCAATGGTGTAAAGCCAGGTCGAGAACGAAGCCTCGACTTCGCGAAAAGTCTGAAGGCTTCGGTATGCCTTATAAAACGTTTCCTGCGACAGATCATCTACGGCGGCTTCCATCTTGGCGCTCTTGAGCATATGGAAGATGAACGCGTAAATCTTGCGCTCATACCTCTGCATCAGCTCGGCATACAGCTCTGCGTTGCCGTCCTTGATTTCTCTGATCAGCTGGGAATCGGTCATCCTGTCAGCCTCCTGCCTTGCTATGGAAAATTCCGGCCGGCAGGCTATTCTTACCATTAGACTCTGCCGGGAATATAAAGTTTCGGTAATCGTTCTAAAAAACGGGGGCAATCCGAGGAAAAAAAGCGCCGGTTGTCTTCACGGCCCCTCTCGGAAGACACTAGGATAGAAAGAAACGGAACGCTGTCGAATCTCATCGACTCTTACTAGAATAACCCATCCCTCATAAACTAGCAATTGCATTTTCCAGAAATAAACCTTAAGATTCGCTTAATCTCTTTGATTTTTGCCCCTGTAACTGGAAAATCGGGTCTTTCGAAGCAGGCGGGCCTACCGGCCTTTACGGCGAGGTGCCCCCAATTTCTCTGCCCTGTCTTTTCCTCCTACCTGACGTCGAGACGGACGGAAAGGTTGCAGACCTTGGAAATTTTTTTTGCAGGGACTCCCAAACTATTCCAAGACATAAAAAAAAGCCGCCCAATTCGGGGCGGCGTGCACAGAGTGCAAATTCGGATAGGAGTGGAGAGAAACCATACTGTACTTTTATTATATGTATCCGTTTTCAATCTGTCAACCTTTTTTTGAAAGCGATTGCGGAGACGTTTTTTACGTCGACGTTTGCTAGTTTTTCCGTTATTTGGATGAGACTTTCCCGCTCTAGTGAACGGGGTAGCTTCGGGCAAGCAGCGCTGCCGCCTGGTCCAAGGCTTCCTGGCTGTCAAAGGACAAGCGCAGCACCCCCGGCGCATCGGCCCGGCTTTCCATAACCTGGATGTTGCGCAGGTTGATCCGTTCCTCCCCGAGCCGAGAAGCGATCTGTCCGATAATCCCCGGATGATCGGGGACGTCGACGTAAAGGTCAAACCACCCCTTGAGGGCGCCTTTGCGCCGCTCGGGGATCGTATCGCGGAATTCCCGCGAACGGGCGAACTCTTCGGCGATGCCATCCCCGTCCCGCTCCAGCAAGAGCCGGACGAATTTCTCCGATTCGTCGATCCATTCCCGCAACAGACCGAGCACCACTTCGCGGTTGCTGAGCAGAATATCCCGCCAGACCACCGGCTCGCTGGAGGCGATGCGGGTGATATCGCGGAAACCGCCGGCGGCGAGACTGTGGTAGAGTCCGTTTTGCTCGTTGTGCCGGGCGATCAGGTTAACGAGCGCCACCGCCACGATGTGCGGCAGGTGACTGATCCCGCCGACGATCGCATCATGCTCTTCCGCCTCCACCCGAACAATCCGCGCCCGCGTGAAGCGCAGCAAATCGGACAGCCTCGCCACCGCTTCTTCCGGTACGCCTGGCAAAGGGGTCAGGATATAGAACGCATTCTCGTACAGCTCCGCCGAGGCCGCTTCGACGCCCGAACGCTCGGAGCCCGCCATCGGATGGCCGCCGATGAACCAGGCGCCGCCGAGATCGGTTTCCGCCGCTGCCCGGCAGACGCCGGCTTTCGTGCTGCCGACGTCGGTCACGATGCAGCCGGGCTTCAAGGGAAGCCGTCCAAGCCGGTGCAGATACTCCTCCAACAGCCCTACCGGCACGCAGAGAAAAATAAAGTCGGCGTCCAGTGCCGCCTCCTCAAAGGACGAAGTCGCCTGGTCGACGACTCCCCGTTCTTTGTATTTGGCCGCCGAAGCGGGGTTCGGCGAATGGCCGACCACCCGAAGGCCCGGCTGGCCCTTGAAGCACAAGGCGAGGGAGCCTCCCATGAGCCCCACGCCGAATATCGCGATTTTCGTCACCGTCATCAACCTTTTCCCAAGTTTATCCGATTTCTTGCTGCCTTTCCGGCCTACGCTTCCACGGTCCTCCGCTCCGCCAACGCCTCGGCAAGCGCGGCGATCAAGCCCTCGTTCTGTTCCCGGCTGCCGACCGTCACGCGCAGCGACGTCGGAAAGCCGAGCGAGGCTCCGGCGCGGACGATATACCCTTTTCGAACCAGAGCTTCAAACACCTGCCCGGACGGCCTGCCGACCTCCACCAGGATGAAGTTGCCGTGAGCCGGATAATGCGCCAGCCCCATCCGGTCGAATTCTCCGGACAGATAGCGCAGGCCTTCGGCGTTTGCTTCCCGGCAGCGCCGAACGAAGTCGTCGTCCTTCAAGGCGGCGAGCGCCGCGGCTTGGGCGGTGCGGGTCGTGTTGAACGGAGGCCGGACCTGATTCACCAGCCCGATCACCTCGGGATGTCCGATGCCGTAGCCGATGCGAAGCGCGGCGAGGCCGTGAATCTTAGAGAAGGTGCGCAGCAGAATCAGATTCTTGTGCTGCCGGATGAGCTCCAAGCCGTTCGGGTAATCGGGCGAGATGACGTATTCAATGTACGCCTCGTCCAGGACCACGAGCACATGGGGCGAAACTTGGCCCAGAAACCGGGCCACCTCTTCGTGAGAGACGATGGTGCCGGTCGGGTTGTTCGGGTTGCAGATCCAGACGACCTTGGTCCGGTCGGTGACCTTGGCCAGCATGGCGTCCAGATCGTGTGTGCCGTCCTTCATCTCCGCTTCGACGATGACCACCCCCTCCACCTCGGCGTTGTGCCGGTATTGGGAGAAGGTATGGGTCGCCATCACGGTCTCGTCGCCCGGCACGAAGAACGCCTTGGCGATCATTTCGATGACTTCATCCGAGCCGCAGCCGAAGATCAGCTGCTCCGGGAGAACGCCGAGCCGGCTTGCCGCTTCCTGCGTCAAGGCGACGGCCGCGCCGTCGGGGTACAGACTGAGATGTTCCAGCTCGCGGAGCACCGCTTCCTTGGCCTTCGGCGAGCAGCCGAACGGATTCTCGTTCGATGCCAGCTTGACGACATGCTCGAGCCCGAGCTCCCGTTTCACATCCTCGATCGGTTTGCCCGGCTGATACACCGGCAGATGAATGACTTGGGGTTTCGGCTGCAAGACAGACACTCCTTTACCTGGGCGATTCCACAGCCGTGCGCCGTGAAATTATTCTTTCAATTGTCTCACAAATTCATGGATTTGCAAGAGCCCTTCCGCCTTGGTAGCCGGTTCAGTCAAGAGCGGCAGCGCCTCTTCGATCTTGCGGACGATGGCGCTGCCGACCACCACGCCGTCGCAGATGCGCGAGAAGCGCTTGACCTGGTCGGCGCTGGAAATGCCAAATCCGACGGCGACGGGAAGCTCGCTCGCCTGCTTGACGGCGGCGAGGAATTCTTCGATGCCGGAGGCGAACTCGCTGCGCGTGCCGGTGACGCCGAGTGAGGAGACGGCGTAGAGAAAGCCGGACGCCTCCGCCGCGATCCGGGCGATCCGCTCCCGCGAGGTCGGCGCAACGAGCGGAATGAGGTGAACGCCGGCCGCCTGGGCCAGCGCCCGCACCGGGCCGCTCTCCTCCACGGGCAGATCGGGCAGGATCAGGCCGCTGATATCATGCGCGGCCAGCTCCGCGAAGAAACGCTCGAGCCCGAACTGGAGGACGGGATTGAAATAGGAGAACAGGATGAACGGCAGCTCGCTGCCCCGTTCGCGGCAGAGACGGGCCGTACGGATGCAATCGGCGAGCGAGGTTCCGGCATCCAGCGCCCGCAGGGAAGAACGCTGAATCACTGGACCGTCGGCCAGCGGATCGGAATAAGGAACGCCCAGCTCGACGAGATCGGCTCCCGCCTTCTCCAGCTCGAGGATAATGTCGACCGAGGTGTCCAGGTCGGGATCGCCGACGGACAGGAACGGGATCAGCGCCGTCCTCCCTTCGTTCTTCGCTGCGGCGAAAGCCCGGTCGATGCGATTCTGCCGGGAAACGGCGTTCTCGTCCCCCGCTCGTTCCGTTTGATTGTCCAGAGTCAGCCGGTTCATGCCTGTACCCCCTTCTGATAGCTCATAATCGATTCGACGTCCTTATCGCCGCGCCCGGACAGGCTGACGACAATGATCTGATCCTTGCCCATCGTCGGCGCCACCTTTACCGTCTGAGCAATGGCATGGGCGCTCTCCAGCGCCGGGATAATTCCTTCGGTCCGGCTCAGCAGATGGAGCGCCTCCAGCGCTTCGGCATCCGTGATCGGGACGTATTCGGCCCGGCCTTGGTCCTTCAGGTAAGCATGCTCCGGACCGACGCCCGGATAATCCAGGCCGGCGGAGATGGAATGAGCGGGCAGGACCTGCCCGTGCTCGTTCTGCAGCAGGTAGCTCAGCGAGCCCTGGAAGACGCCGTGGCTGCCCTTGGTCATCGTGGCGGCATGCTCGGCGGTATCGACCCCTCGCCCGGCCGCTTCGACGCCCATCAGCCGAACCGACTCGTCTTCGACGAACGGGTAGAACATGCCCATGGCGTTGCTGCCGCCGCCGACGCAAGCGATCGCCAAATCCGGCAGCCGCTCCTCCTTCTCCAGGATCTGCCGCCTCGTCTCGTCGCCGATGATCCGCTGGAAGTCGCGCACCATCATCGGATACGGATGGGGGCCGGTGACGGAGCCGAGGATGTAATAGGTATCCTCCACATTGCTGACCCAGTAGCGCAGCGTTTCGTTGCAGGCATCCTTGAGCGTCCGCGTTCCGGAAAGAACCGGCACGACCTCGGTGCCGAGCAGGTTCATCCGGAAGACGTTGAGCTGCTGCCGCTTGGTGTCCTCCTCGCCCATGAACACCTTGCATTCGAAGCCCATCAGCGCCGCGACCGTCGCCGTGGCTACCCCATGCTGGCCCGCTCCGGTCTCGGCGATCAGCTTCTTTTTTCCCATCCGCTTGGCGAGGACGGCTTGCCCGATCGCGTTATTGATCTTGTGGGCGCCGGTATGGTTGAGGTCCTCCCGCTTGAGGTAGATCTTCGCGCCTCCCAAGTGCCGGGTAAGCCGCTCCGCATAATAAAGGGAAGTGGGGCGTCCCGAGTATTCCTTCAGCAAATAGGCGATTTCCTCGCGAAAGGAGGGATCGGCGGAATGGAGCTTGTACGCGTCCTCCAGCTCGATCAGCGCGTTCATCAGCGTTTCCGGCACGTACTTGCCGCCGAACTTGCCGAACCGGCCGTGTTCGTCCGGCACGGAGGCCGCCTGTGAAGCGAATGGCCGCGCCTCCTCCCCGGTCTGTCCTCGCGTCGATTCTGTCAGCTTACTCATGACCCTTCACCCTTTCCACGAATGCTTTGATTTTGGTCCAATCCTTGCTTCCGTCCGTTTCGACTCCGCCCGATACGTCAACTCCGTCGGGAGCGTACTCGTCCAACAGAGTCCGGACATTGGCGGCCGTGAGCCCACCCGCCGCGATCAGCCTCAACCCGAGGCGGTGCGCCGTCTCCCGGTAGGCGGGAATCGCCGTCCAGGGAAAGGTGCGGCCGCTGCCTCCGACCGTCACGGGATCGTAGGTGTCGAGGAGAATGGCATCCGCGATGCCGGCAAAAGGCTTCAGCTGCTCCTCGGGGCCTGCTGCAGCAGCATAAAGGTCAGGGGGATAGGCGGCGTTGGCATTCCGGCCGTTCGGCAACCCATTCGAAGTGTCGGCGGGGCGGAGGGAGCCGGGTCGGGATGCCCCGGCCGAATCGTCCGGTGCAGCGGAGAAGGAGACGACCCGCCAGACCTCGACGCCGAAGCGCTCCTTGATCCAGCGGCAGTATTCCGCCGGTTCCCGGCTGTGCAGCTGGACGATGTCCACCGGCGCCCGGTTCAGCACGGCGGCCAGTTCATCCCGCTCCGGCTCGACGAAGACGCCGACCGTCCGGTGCCGGGCAGGCCCCCGCTCCGCCTGGATCTTGCGAATCCAGGCGCCGGCCTGCTCCGGCGTCACCCGGCGGCGGCTCGGCGCGAAGACGAAGCCAATCTGATCGACGGGCAGCGTGAGCAGCCCGGCCAGCGTCGTCTCGTCGCGGATTCCGCAGATTTTCACCGAGGGAACGGCCGGAATTTCCGCCGCGTCCATGGGGTCGGTCTTCGCTTTGGCCATCGGCATCAAATCCTTTCCGCAGCGGCCGACGGAAGCGGCCCCATCAGATCGGCGACGGCTTGGCCGATGTCGGCCTGCCGCATGAAATGTTCGCCGACCAGCACCGCTTGCGCTCCATCGCCGTTAAGTCGCACGATGTCGGCCGGACCGGCAATACCGCTCTCGCTGACAAGGAAGCGGGACGGCGGAACCAGAGCGGCCAGCTCGGCCGTCGTGGCGAGGTCGGTCTCGAAGGTATGCAGGTTGCGGTTGTTGATGCCGATCAGCTTCGGCTCGGCTTCGAGGGCTAGCACCCGCTCCAGCTCGCTGCGGTCGTGCACCTCGACCAGCGCGTCCATGCCGAGCTCGGCGGCCAGCATCGCGAAGCGCTGCAGCTCCGCATCGGCCAGCATCGCCGCGATCAGCAGCACGGCGTCCGCCCCGATCAGGCGGGCCTCGTAAATCTGGCGCTCATCGATGAGAAAATCCTTGCGCAGCACCGGCAGCTGCACCGCTGCCCGCGCGGCCTTCAGGTATTCGACGCCGCCCTGGAAGTAATCGCGGTCGGTGAGCACCGACAGGCAGTCGGCCCCGGCGGCCTCATAGGCACGGGCGATGGCGACGGGGTCGAAGTCGCTGCGGATGAGCCCCTTCGACGGCGAGGCCTTCTTGACCTCGGCGATGAGGCCGACCGGCCGCCGCCGCTTCTCCGTCAGGGCTTCGGCGAACCCGCGGCAGGGCGGGAGCTGGGCGATCGCCCGCTCCGCTTCGCGCCGGTCGAAACGGACGGCTAGCTCGCGGACTTCCTTTTCCTTGGTGGCACGAATCCGGTCAAGAAACATGGCTCGCCTCCCGGGTGCAGGCGATCAGCTCCTCCAGCTTGGCGGAAGCGCGGCCGGTATCGACGATGGTCGCCGCCTGCTCCACACCGGCCCGCAGGTTCGCAGCCCGGCCGGCGACATAGAAGCAGGCTCCGGCGTTCGCCAGCACGACGTCGCGGGCCGCACCGCGTTCGCCGCCCAGCACGCTGCGGATGATCTCGGCGTTGACGGCCGCGCTGCCGCCGGCGATCTCCGCGAGCGCATAGGTGCCGAGCCCGAGCTCGGCGGGCGTCACCTCGCGGGTGACGATCCGGCCGTCGGCAAGCTCAGTTACCCGCGTCGGCGCCGAAACGCTGATCTCGTCGAGTCCGTCGAGGCTGCCGACCACGAGGCCCCGCTTCACGCCGAGCGATCGCATCACTTCGGCGACCAGCTCGGTCCGGCTTCGGTCATACAAGCCCATCAACTGCCGGTCGGCTCCGGCGGGATTGGTCAGGGGCCCCAGCAGGTTGAACACGGTCCGGATGCCGAGCTCCTTGCGCGGCCCCGCCGCGTGCTTCATTGAGCCGTGATAGGACTGGGCGAAGAGGAAGCAGATGCCGATGCGCGAGAGGCATTCCGCCGCCTGCGCCTGATCGAGGTAGATGTTCACGCCGAGCGCCTCCAGCACATCGGCGCTGCCGCTCGCGCTGGACATTGCCCGGTTGCCGTGCTTGGCGACGCGGATGCCGCCCGCCGCGGCCACCAGAGCCGAAGCGGTCGAGATGTTGAAGGTCTTCGCTCCGTCGCCGCCCGTGCCGCAAGTATCCAACAGGTCCGTCGCCTCTGTCTCCACCCGATTCGCCTTTTGCCGCATCAGCTCGGCGAAGCCGGTGATTTCCTCGGCCGTCTCTCCCTTCATGCGCAGCGCCGTCATCAAACTGCCGATCTGCGCCTCCGTGGCCCTGCCCTCCATAATCTCCGCCATGGCCTGCCGGGCTTCCGTCCGGCTTAAGTCCTGGCCCTCGGCTACCCTCGCGATCGCCTGCCGCACCGTAAATACCGGGCTTTCGATGATCTCCATCTCGCTCTCCTCCTCTTCCTCCGCTGAATGCTCGTTTTCCTTTTCGGGCGAACTTATCCGCCTTTAGGCGTAGTAATAGTCTCCGTTGATCACCGGCTCCGGCTCGGCCTCTTCCCCGTCCAAGAACATTTCCTCGGCCAGCCGGATCGCGCGAAGCATCGCCTTTGCCTTGTTGCAGCTCTCCTCGTACTCCTTTTCCGGAATCGAATCCCAGACCAGCCCGCCGCCTGCCTGCACATACGCCTTGCCGTTCTTGAAGACGATGGTGCGGATCGTGATGCAGGTGTCGAGGTTGCCGGAAAAGCCCAGATAGCCGATCGCCCCCGCATAGCAGCCTCTCGCTTCGTTCTCGATCTCGGCGATGATCTCCATCGCTCTCAGCTTGGGCGCCCCGGACACCGTGCCCGCCGGCAGGCAGGAGATGAAGGCGTCGAAGAAGTCTTTATCCGAGCGCATCCGCCCCGTCACGTTCGAAACCAAATGCATCACGTGGGAATAGCGTTCGATGTCCATGAACGAATCGCAGCGGACCGAGCCGAATTCCGCCACCCGCCCGATGTCGTTGCGGCCCAGATCCACCAGCATGAGGTGCTCCGCCCGCTCCTTCTCGTCCGCAAGCAGCTCCGCCTCCAGGCGCGCATCCTCCTCCTCGGTCTTGCCGCGCGGCCGGGTTCCGGCGATGGGCCGCGTCTCCACCTTGCCGTCCTCCACCCGGACCAGCAGCTCGGGGGAGGTTCCGACGATAATTTCCTCGTCGAATTTCAAATAGTACATGTACGGGCTGGGGTTGGTCGTGCGCAGCACCCGGTATACCTGGAGCGGGTGGATCGGCGTGGCCTTTTCGAAGCGCTGGGAGAGCACCACCTGGAAAATATCGCCCGCCCGGATGTATTCCTTGGCCCGTTCCACGTTGGCCATGTACTGTTCCTTGGTCAGATTAGAGCGGATGCCCTCCAGATCCACCTCGTTCGGCATCGGCCGCTTCGGCTTCTCGAGCGGCGGCGGGGCCTGTTGCAGCTTCTCGACCGTCCGGTCGATCTCACTGCACACCCGGGCATATTCCTCGGCCAGCTCCCGGTCCGTTGCGCCGGGAGCGACGTGGACGTTGCCGATAACGAGCAGCTCCTGGCGGAAGTGATCGAACACGACCAGGCGGTCGCAGAAGAGGAAGCGCATGTCCTGCATCTGGAGATCGTCGCGCCGGTGCTCCGGCAGCCGTTCGTAATCCTTCAGCAGATCGTACCCGAAAAACCCGACCGCTCCCCCGGTCAGCCGCGGCCATCCCGGCAGAGACGGGCTGCGGTACGACCGGTGATACGCCTTGAGCACCTCAAGCGGTCGCTCCCGGTAGACCCGCGTCTCGCCGCCGGCCGTGACCTGGGTGGTGCCGTTCTTCCCCTCCAGGGTCAGATACGGAGCGGAGCCGATAAACGAGTACCTTGCCCACTTGACTCCCCCCTCGACGCTTTCCAGCAGGAAAGCCTTCGGCTCGTCGGAAAAATGCCGGAACACGCGGATCGGCGTCTCGGTGTCGGCCATGATGCGGCGGGCGACGGGAATCAGGTTGTAGTCCTTGGCGAGATGCACCACTTCGGCAAGCTCAGGTTGATACATATCGGCGCTCAACTCCTCTTCTCTTGGGGGATTACGAATGCAAAAAGCCCTCTACCGAAGTAGAGGGCAAAAGGTTTGGATTCAAGTGTGGATACCCGACGGATCCATTCTCCCGCAGGTATGCCAAACGACACACTGCCCATTGGCAATGTCGCTTCCGAACGGCCCTGGCGATGAAACGCCGGCCTTCGCTCCACTCGACTCAACTCTTCTCGGCTCTACTTCTCTTCGCTAACCGATCCAGGCGCTCCCGCCCGAATCCGGCTCCTTGCTTATTCCCCACTATACAGGACGGAAGGAATGGCCGTCAACCGTAAAATCGCTTGAATCGCCTCCGGTGCGCGCTTATCGAACGCTCAAGCCTTCGGCGCGCCGGCATCCGCGATGTCCGGGCGAAGCTTCTTCGCCTCGTTCATGTAAATATGGCGGATTTCCTTCTGTGTCCGTGTGGTGTTCACCTGCACCATCAGCCGGATGCAGCGCGGCAGGCTCGGCTGGACCGGAATTTCCAGCGCGCACATGAGCGGAACCAGCTCCCAACCGGCGAGCTGCCGGATGGCCATCGCGGGAAAGGCGGACGTCAAATCGTGCGTCGTCGTCACGAAGACGCTGCAGATGTCTTCCGGCACCACGTCGTTCGCCTCGACAATGCTGCGCAGCAGCTCGGCGGTGGCGGTCAAGATCTCTTGTTTATCGTCCTGCTCGACGGTGGTCGCACCGCGGATTCCTCTTACCCACATGGCTGTTCCTCCTGTTTCAACTGCTCGATGACGCTTCTCACCTGCTCGCGGGTCACGCTGCGGCTGATCTCCACCCGCCCGATGTCGACGGGCAGAATGAAGGTCAGTTTGCCTTCCCGGAACTTCTTGTCGTGCATCATCGCTTCCAGAATGGCATCGGTATCGAGCTCGGCCGGGATCGTGACCGGACAATCAAAGCGCAGCAAGAGGTCGCGGATCGTCTCCGTAAGCCGCCGCGGCCGCCCGAAATACTCGGCAAGCCGAGCTGCGCCGACCATGCCGATCGCCACGGCCTCGCCGTGCATCAGCGTCCCATAGCCCGCCACGGCCTCCAGCGCATGTCCGATCGTATGCCCCAGGTTCAGCACGGCCCGGATGCCGTTCTCCCGCTCGTCCTGACCGACGACCTCGGCCTTGATGCGGCAGGCCTCGAACAGCGCGTCCTCAAGCGCCTTCGGTTCGAGTGCCAGGAGGGCATCCGCATGATCGGACAGCCACTCGACATACTCCTTGTCGAGAATAAGCCCTTCCTTCAGCACTTCGGCGAGGCCCGAGCGCACGTCCCGCGGCGGCAGCGTGCGCAGGAGCTGCATGTCGTAGAGAACCAGCTCCGGCTGGTAAAAGGCCCCGATCACATTCTTGGCCAGCGGGTGGTTGACGGCGACTTTGCCGCCGACGCTGCTGTCATGCGCCAGAATGGTCGTCGGCACCTGCACGAACCGGATGCCGCGCATGTAGCTGGCTGCGGCAAAGCCGGCCAAATCGCCGACGACTCCGCCGCCGAGCGCGACGATCACCGAGCTCCGGTCAAGTCCCGCTTCCAGCCCGACCCGGACGATTTCCGCCAACTGGTCCAGCGATTTGCTGGCTTCGCCGGCCGGGACGATGCAGTCGTGAACGCGGTAACCGCCTTCGCCGAGCGCCGTCTTCAAGCGATCCAGGTGCAGAGGCGCCACGTTGCTGTCCGTCACCACGAGCAAGGGGGAGGAGGGCAAGATGCCTCTCTCCGCCAAATACCGGGAGATCTGGTCCGAAATCCCCTGACCCATGTAGATGGGATAGGACCGCTCACCGAGATCGACCGTCAGTGTTCTCATCTTAATACCGCTCCAATTGAGCCCGATAGCTCGCCAGATTAGCCGCAATTTCCTCCAGGGAATCGCCGCCGAACTTGTCCAGGAAGGCGTTCGCCACTTCCCAGGCGACCACATTCTCCAGAATGACGGCCGCCGCCGGAACCGCGCACGTATCGGAACGCTCCACTTGGGCGGAGAAAGCTTCCTTCGTGTCGATATCCACGCTCTTAAGCGGCTTGTACAAGGTCGAGATCGGCTTCATGACCGCCCGGACGACGATCGGCTCTCCGGTGGTCATGCCTCCCTCGAAGCCGCCGGCCCGGTTGGTCTCCCGGCGGAAGCCGCCTTCCTCGCTGTAGAGGATGGCATCGTGCACCTGCGAGCCGCGCCGTTTGGCCGCTTCGAAGCCGATACCGAACTCGACGCCCTTGAACGCCTGAATCGACAAGACCGCCTGGGCGATCTTTCCGTCCAGCTTGCGGTCCCATTGGACATGGCTGCCCAATCCCACCGGCACGCCTTCGATCACCGCTTCGACGATGCCGCCCAAGGTATCTCCGTCCGCTTTGGCCGCATCGATGGCCGCGATCATTTGGGCCTCGGCCGCCTTATCGGCAACGCGCACCGGAGACTCCTCCGTCGCCGCAGCCAGCTCGCTGGCCGACAGCTCCGAACGCTCCGCCTCGATCTCGCCGATCCGCAGCACTTGGCAGGCGGTCCGGATGCCGAAGGCGGCAAGCATTTGCTTCGCCACTCCGCCCACCGCCACGCGCATCGTGGTTTCCCGGGCGCTGGAGCGCTCCAGGATGTTGCGCAGGTCCTTTTGGTTGTATTTCAAGCCGCCGTTCAAATCCGCATGTCCGGGGCGAGGGCGCAGAATACGGCGTTTTCCTTCGTTCTCCTCTTCGGCCGGCTCGGCTCCCATGATCTTCGTCCAGTGTTTCCAGTCGTTGTTCTCCACCACAAGCGCCACGGGAGCGCCGGTGGTATAGCCGTGCCGAATTCCGCCAACCACCTGGACGGTGTCCTTCTCGATCTGCATCCGCAGCCCGCGCCCGTATCCCTTTTGGCGGCGGCCAAGCTCTTCGTTGACGGCCTCCGCCGAAAACGGCAGGTTGCTCGGCAAGCCTTCAATGATGGCCGTCAACTGCGGCCCGTGCGTTTCCCCCGCTGTCAAATAACGCAAACCGGTTCCCCCTTAAGCAAGCTTAATCCATCTCTGTTCGCTGTAACGATCATTAACGCTTTAGCGCTTTTATGCGCTAATTATAATATAGCCCGGTTCCTTTGACAATCCTTTGTCCCGAACTTCGACGCGTTCTCTGGGCAGCTCGCTCTCACCCTTCGCCAACGCGATCGCCGATGCAGCAAAACCGCCGTGCGTTCACGGCGGTCTCCGGGCTCTGCTCTGCAGGCTTCCGTTCATTCCATTGTCCGGCGAGAGTGCCGTCCATTAGCTTCGGGCTTTTCCAAACCGCTTGCCCGAGAATAGCCGCGTACGCCCGGCCGGTGCACTCGCTCCCCGTTCCGTCGGGGGCAGCAGCCGTTGCGATTCTCCGCTGACCAGACCGAGCAGCGGCTCCGAATCGATTCCGAGCATCTGGGCGCATTGCTCCCGAGTCAGAATGCCCTTCCGGTAAGCCATGACGATCCCGCGTTTGTCCATGGAACGATCCTCCCGTCTGGTTGGCGATTGCCCGCATGCGACACTTCTTTCGCCGGTACTCTTTATCGGCAGCGGTATAAGCGGTCTCCCCGTTTGGGGACGCGGCATGCGGGTTCCTGGAACTAGCCTATACCGGAAGCCCGTCTGCTATACCCGCTATAGGGCCGATTGGGGAGTTCTATTCGGCCTTGCGGTAAAAGAACGTGTCCGCCAGCTCGAACTTGTAGCGGGAAGGCGTGAAGATCTGCTCCGTGCTGCCCACGAACAGCAGCCCGCCCGGCCGCAGCGCGTCCGAAAACTTGTGGTACAGCTTATCCTTGGCTTCTTCCGTAAAGTAAATCATCACGTTGCGGCAGACAATGAGGTCGAAGCCGGTATCGAACCGGTCCGCGAGCAGATCCTGCTTTTTGAAGGCGACGTGGCTCTTCAGCTCGGGCGCAATCCGGAACAGCCCCGCCTCCTGGTGGAAATAGCGCTTCATCAAGTCGGGCGGCACGTCGCGGATCGACCGGTCCATGTAGACGCCTTGCCTGGCCTTGGCGAGGACGCCTTCGTCGAGATCGGTCGCCAGGATCATATTCCCCTGGAGCAGTCCGAGCTCGCTCAGAATCATCGCCAGCGTATAGGGCTCTTCGCCGGTGGAGCAGGCGGCGCTCCAGACCTTCAGTTTTTTGCCGGGTCCCGCCAGCTCCTTCACGAACCGTTCCTTCAGCACGGTCCAGCGGTTCGGGTTTCGCCAGAATTCGGAGACGTTGATGGTCATCCGGTCGAGAAATTCATACAGCAATTCCTTGTCTTTGGCCAGTGCCTGATAGTACGCGTCGAAGCTGGAAAAGCCGAGCTTGATCCGCAGCGTGGTCAACCGCCGCTTCATCTGCGCTTCCTTGTACAAGGTCAGGTCGATGCCGGTCAACCCTTTAATGTTCCCCACAAACCGCGAAAAATCCTGGTCCTCGTTCTCCATTGGTTCCCCCTGCCAAACGACTGCCCGTTACACCCAGACCGAAAGCACCTTGTCGTATTCGAGCAGCTCGTCGTCCTTGAAAAATAGCTTGATCTCCCTCGCCGCGCTTTCGGCCGAATCGGAACCGTGGATGAGGTTGAAATTCATATGTACGGCGAAATCTCCCCGAATCGTGCCCGGGGCGGCCTCCAGAGCGTCCGTCTTGCCCATCATGGAACGGCACAGCGGGATGACCCGGTCTCCCTCCCACACCATGGCAAACACGGGCCCCGACGTGATAAACCCGACGAGCCTTTCGAAAAACGGCTTGCCGACATGCTCGGCGTAATGCTGCTCCGCCATTTCCCGGGACAGCTGCATCAGCTTGGCTCCGGCCAGCCGGAAGCCTTTTGCCTCGAAGCGACTCACGATCTGCCCGATGAGGCCGCGCTGCACCCCATCCGGTTTCACCATCAAAAACGTACGTTCCACTCTGCTCACCTTCTTCTCTGGAATAGAGCCGGACACAGTGATCCGGACAAAAGCGGGATCTTCGAGCGAAAGGGCGAATGCGTTCTTGTGCTGCAGACTTTGGTCAAGCGACAGGCGTCAATCGTCAATACGAGCGTTCTCCGACAAAATGGGCGACTCCGATCAGATCCCGGCGGGCCTGGATGTCGGGCAGCCGGTTCAGATGCAGGATGGCTTTGTCGATATAGCGGTCGGCCATCCGTTCAGCGGTTTGCAAGCCTTCGCTTTGCCGGACGATGGCGAGAAAGCGGGACACGTCCGTCTGGCCGTCCGCCTGCCGGATGCGCTCGATCTCTTCGAGGAGCGGACCGCGGAGCTTGGGCTCGCGAAGGGCGTACAGCACCGGGAGCGTAAGGTTGCCCTGTTTGATATCGCTGCCGGGCGGCTTCCCGATCTCCTCTTCCGTTCCGCTCAGGTCGAGCAGGTCGTCGCGGATCTGGAAAGCCATGCCGACGTTGAATCCGTAAGAATACAAGCGCTCCGCCGTGGTCCGGTCCGCTCCGGCGGCGAGGGCGCCGAGCTGGCAGCTCACCGCGATGAGCAGCGCCGTCTTGCGCTTGATGCGCAGGAGATAGTCGCGGATCGTCTGCTCCGTATGGAAGAAGAAGCGGACCTGCTCCATCTCGCCGATGCTCATCTGCACGATCGCCCGCGACATGATCCGGTGAATCTGCGGGTTCTCCAGCTCGGTGATCACGCCGAGCGCCTTGCCGAAGATGTAATCGCCGGTATACATGGCGATCCGGTTATCCCACTTGGAGCGGACGGTCAGTTGGCCGCGCCGCGTATCCGCGTCGTCGATCACGTCGTCGTGAACGAGGGAGGCCATGTGAATCAGCTCCAAAGGGACGGCGACCTTCTTCATCTGCTCCAGCCGGTATTCGCCGAATTCGCCCGACAACAGCACGAACACGGGCCGAATGCGTTTGCCGCCCGCCTTCAGCAGATGCACGGACGCCTCCCGGAGCAGCACGTGGTCGGAATACACGCTTTTCTCCAGTTCCTTTTCCACGGCGTTCAGGTCTTTTTTTACTCTTGTGTAAATGTCGATAAGCTTCATGGGTTCACCTGTACGACGGAATGTCTTGCCATAAGCGAATGGTAGCCGGGCGCTCCAGGAGGCCCAGTTCATACGCGTAATCGTAATAAAGCTGAAGTCCCCGGCGCTGGTCGGGGCCAAAATCGAATGACAAGCCGCCGAAATAGGAGCGCCAGTACGAGGGGCTGCCGCCGACGGTCTGAACGGCGTGCCGGATCATGTCCTCCGGCTGGGCCAGACCGGTCCGCTTGCTCTCCAGAAAGGCGCGGTAGACTTCGGACAGCAGCTGGGAATACCGTTCGGCGGCGTCCTGGCGAACCGCCCAGACGGCAAACGACATCCACTGGCCGGTCCATTCCCGCCAAAGCTGACCGAGGTCCGTCACTTCGTACCCGGTATTGCTCCAGCTTGCCCGAATGGCGTCGTCGCCGATTAAGAGCGCTCCGTCTTCGTCCTCCCGCATGCGGGAGAGGCTGGGCTCGTCGTAGCGGTAGGCAGGATTGCCGCCGAACCGTTTGGCCATCAGAATCTTCAGCAGATGGACCGAGGCCGCCGAGGTGTTCGCCAGCATCAGACGGCCGCCGTCTGCGGCAATGTCGGCAAGCGGCCTCTTGTGAAACAACAGGATTGAGTTCACCCGTCCGAACGCGCTGACGGATAGATCGGGAAACAGCAGATATTCGTCCGAATGCTCGCCATAGGCGAAGGAGGAGATCGGGCCCATGTCGATAGCCCCTTCCGCCATCGCCCGGTTCAGGGACGCCGGTACCTCTGTGGTCAACTGCACGCGGCCGGCAAAGCGCTCGGCCGGAAAGTGGTGAAAGATCGGCCAGACGTTGGTATAGAGGATGCGGCCGATCCGCAGGGTCTCTGTCATACGCTTACGGCTCTCCCCATCTTCGGTATAAGTCGTGCTCGATATTCATCGAATCCAAAACCCGTCCGACCATAAAGTCGGTCAACTCTTCCAAGGAAGCCGGCTGCTGATAGAAGGCCGGCATGGCCGGAATGAGCTTCACCCCAAGCTGCGCAAGCCGAAGCATGTTCTCCAAGTGAATCACCGACAGCGGCGTTTCCCGGGGAACCAGCAGCAGGCGGCGATTTTCCTTCAGCATAACATCGGCGGCCCGTTCCAGCAAATTTCCGGATGCGCCGTGGGCGATGCCCGACAGCGTGCCCATCGAGCAGGGAGCCACGACCATCCCTTCCGTACGGAAGGAGCCGCTAGCGATGCTCGCTCCGATATCCTGGATGGGATGATAGATCAGCCGCTCGTTCCCATTAGTGAATCTTTCCGCCAATTCTTCTTTGCGTTTCGACGAGCTCCAGCCCAGCTCATCGTGCAGCACCCGCCATCCCGCGTCGGTGATGACCAGATGCACCTCGAATTCTTTTTCCAGCAAGGCCCGCACCAACTTGACGCCATACACGGAGCCGCTCGCCCCCGTGATGCCGACGATCCATCGCTTGTTCATAGATAACGAACCGCCGTATCGACCAGGGTGAAGGCGAACACGACGCAGCTGAGCGCCCCGTTCATGGTGAAGAAAGCGGTGTTGGCGCGGGTGAGGTCTTTCTCGCTCACGATGGCGTGTTCATAGAATAGAATGCCGTAAGAAATCACGATGCCGGCAAAATACCACCAGCTGAGAGAGGTCAGGAAGAACAGGCTGGTCAGCCCGACGGCGGTCAACAGATGGCAGCCCTTGGCGATCCAAAGCGCTCCCCGCACGCCGAACCGGACCGGAACCGATTTCAAGCCTTCCTTGCGGTCGAAATCGACATCCTGACAAGCGTAGATAATATCGAATCCGGTTGTCCAAAAAGCGATAGAAAGATAGAAGATCAGACAAGTCCAACTGCCTTGACCGGTGACGGCGAGCCAGCCTCCGGCCGGAGCGAGCCCCAAGGTCAGGCCCAGGAAGAGATGGCAGAGCCAGGTGATTCTCTTCGTATAGGAGTATGCAACGAGCATGAAGACGGCGACCGGCAACAGCTTGATGGCCAGCGTACTCAGGTGACTTGTGGCCAGGAACAACAGCGCGAAGGAACCGACGACGAAGACCATGACTTCCTTGAATGACAGCAGTCCCGCCGGAATCGCTCTTCCCGCCGTGCGCGGGTTTTTCTTGTCGATGGTGCGGTCGATAATGCGGTTCAGTCCCATGGCGGCGCTGCGGGCGCCGACCATGGCCAGGGTGATCCAGCCGACCTGCCCCCAGGAGGGCAAGTGTCCGAAGAAGACGACCGAGCCGAGGACTGCTCCCATGTACGCGAACGGCAAAGCGAAGAGCGTGTGCTCAAACTTGATCATTTCCAGAAAAATCCGTACTTTCTTCAGCATGAACGTCCCTCGGATCTACTTGGTCTTGGTGGGTGATTTCTTGGTGCCGATATGTAAAGCGGCGATGCCCCCGGTCAGCGGGTACGCCTCGACGTGCTCGAGTCCGGTCCGGCGGAACAGCTCAGCCAACTGCCGGTGGTCGGGAAACTGGATAAGCGATTCCGGCAGCCATTTGTATTCCTCGTAGCGTCTGGCGATGAGCTTGCCGAGCAGCGGCAGCACCTGCCGGAAGTAGAAATAGTACAGGGCCTTGAACGGCTGCCAGGTCGGCTTGGACAGCTCCAGGCAGACGACCCGTCCCCCGGGCTTCACCACCCGCTGCATCTCCAGCAGCACCTGCTCGATGTCCGGTACGTTGCGCAGGCCGAACCCGATCGTGACCAGATCGAACAAGCCGTCCGCAAAGGGAAGCTGCATGGCATTGCCCTGAACCAGCTCAATCCGGCCGGACAGCCCGGCCTCCGCTACCTTCGCCTCGCCGACCTCCAGCATGTTGCGGCTGAAGTCGAGGCCGACGATCCGGCCGCTGCCGCTCGCCTCGGCGAGCGCGATCGTCCAGTCGCAGGTGCCGCAGCAGAGGTCGAGCGCGGAGAAGCCGGGCTTGAGCGCCAGCTTGTCCATGGTAAACCTGCGCCAATACCGGTGGCGCTGAAAACTGAGGATGTCATTCATTCGGTCGTATTTCGGCGCGATGTTCTCAAAGACGGAATGCACGAATTCTTCCTTGGGCTTCACGGGTTTCATGCTGCTCACCTCAACGTTCCTCCAATATGCGGGGCCGGTTCATCCAGCGCCCGATCAGCTCGGACAAGGGCTGCAGGTCCGGCAGCATCCGTTCGGAGGTCAGCTCCTTCAGCTTCGCGGCGACTTGCTCCAGTTGGTCCTGAAGCAGCCGATCCAGCTCGGCCCCGACCTTGTATTTCAGCAGCAAGGTTTTCAGCCGGGAGCCGTCTTCCGCTCCGTTGCGCAGCGCCTTCTGTTCTTCCTTGGTGCCCCGATCGAGCATGTGCCAGAACGCCCAGCTCCCTTGAATGGACTCGCCGGCCGTCAGGCGGTTCTTCTCCGCGGTCAGCACCTCCAGCCGCGTAACGCCGTGCAGCAGCTCGGTCATGGCCCGGCGGGCCCATTCGGGCAGCAGGCCGGAGAGCGACAGGAACAGCTCCGACTTGATCCGCACCTTCTGCCGCAGGTAGTCCTCGGCCGACAGCTTCATCTGGCGGATCGCCGTATACAGGCTGACCTTCAGCCGGTTGATCTCGCAGACGGACGCAGCGAGGAGCCGCACGGCCGCCACCTCGCCGGCTTCCGCCAGCAGGTTGTAGTACCGCGAGCTGAAATAATCGCCGGCCAGCACCTTCAGCTGCCGGGACCGCGCTTCCGGTTTGCTTTTGTCGTCGTTTCGCACCGGCACTTCATCGTGCGTATCCAGCCCCATCTGCACAATCGCGGTGACGAGCGAATACAGCTCGCTTTTGGTCGGAGCGGGACCCGCCGTTTCCAGGAAGGCAAACAAAAGCCGGATGCGAAATTCCGGAAAGTCCGGAAGATCGGTATGCGTTTGAATCACATCGTATTCGGTGTAACGCTTCGTCAGCTGTTCTATGTGAGTAATGGTCATTCCGCTCCTCCAGGCAATCGTCCCAAATCGTTCTTCATATCGACACATAATTATAACATAACCCCGAAGGATGCGCACATTCCGGCCCGCTTCCGCTATCGTGCCTTGCTCAGCGCGCGAGCATGCTCTTCCACCTCTGCGTGACCGTGAGGCGGCATCGAGATTCGAGGAACCGCTTCACCTGATCGGCCGATTCCCGCTGCCTGTCCGTAAAGCGAATCCCATCCTCCCGGCGGGCATCCGCCGCAACCAGGAGCGGCGGCTGGGCCCCGGGCTCCACCGATTTGGCATAGATGCGGACGCGCACCTCCTGCACGTTGACTGTGTCCGTCAGTCCCCACTTCATCAGCTTATACACGTCGGTGTAAGCTGCAGCGACATCCACCGCGGCCGGTGCGGAAAAATCCACGGTCAGCATGGAGGTCTCCCAGGTGACATGCTTCACATTCAGATAGAACGGCAGCTCCTCCAGCCGGTCCACCAGGTTGTCCGAGGTGAGCACCTCCCGCCCGGCATCCGCCGGAACCGACACAGCCCGGCTCCGCCCTTCGGCGTCGAACCGGGGCAATTGGGATAGGCCGACGCCGATCGCGGCGGATAACAGGGCAAACAAGGCATAGCGGGCCAGACCATTCACGAGGCTTCCCTCCCGTCAAAAGGGCGTCATACCTCATTGTACAAACAAAAAAAGCGGGCTATTCCGCTTTTTTTGCTCGGTCACTCATTCGATTCGACGCTGCCGTGGCGGGTGAGGATCGTCGCCTTGCCGCGCACCTTGATCGCGGACGTGTGCTCGGTAAACTGGGCGATCATCACCTCGCCTTTGTCCAGCTTTTCGGTGTGGTGAAATCGGGTGTCCTGGCCGCGGGTCAGGCCGATGACATGAACGCCGTTCTCTTTGGCCTTGATGACGACGTATTCAAATTCTTTCGGCTCCACTGTCGTTTCGCCTTCCTTCCTCCTGCATTTGCTCGTCTCCATGATGAAGGAATCCGGTTGGGAAGTCAACGGAGGGAGGGGATTGATGGGTGGGATTTTTCATTGAACAAGGAACGAGGGGAGGTCCGGAAAAAGCAAAAAAGCGCACGCGAACGGCTGGGAGCCGAATCGATTGCGCCTATGGGTTGGGGAGCATTATGCCTTTGCGAGTATCTGTTGGGATGGTCAGAGTTAAAAGGGATTTGTCAGTCCGCTTCAGTCGATTGGGCCGCGAGGGTACGATCAATCTCATCGCCTAACGCTTCCAACGTTGCCAAGCGCGTAGCCTCATCCGGCAGAGCTGCGAGAACGATGGAAATCGCAGCGGCCAGCTCGGAAACCGGCGAAGCGGTGTCGATGGTGCATTCGATTAGTGCGCGTGCTTTCATGTGCGATCCTCCCGTTTTGTAAATGAAGGCACTTGTAATTAACGAGTCTTCGAGCGCGATTGCTGATATTGGGTGATCCCGAGTTTTTTCTCTAATTCCTCTCTCCTTGCTATCAGATCCGCGATTTCCGCTTTTTTGGAAGCGATTTTCATCGTCAGGCCGTCAACCTGGCCTGGGACACGTTCGTTTTCTGGCATGGCTAGCTGAATGGCCAATGAATTTTCGAGTCCTGGCAAATCTCCTTCATCGGCGGCAATGAGTAACGTTTTACAGAGACTCATCTCTTTCTCTAGCCCCGCTCTCTCTGAATCAGTTAATCCCGCTACCGTCGTTTGATTTTCCACCGTTATCTTCGTCCCTTCAATCGCAATCCTGTTTCCGCGTATACTGATACACCCCCGAACATTAGCGCCCCTGCGATAAACCCTGCAATAAACTTCTACAAATATTATCCATCCAAAATACTGGATAATATTTTCCATTTCGTTTATATAATGATTTATGGTAAAAAATCGTTAAGTCTGCTTGTGAGTGTGCCCTTCGTACGCCGACCAGACTACTGTACCTCCACCTTGTGTTAGTAGGACCGTTCCATTCTTAATGCCATGATTATGTCCCCCTGCCAATTCCGTCTGATCTCCTTGGGTTGCTTTTGAGGCTAACGCGGATACGTCAGCTTTCGATGACAGTTGTTGCGATAAAGTGGCAATTGCCGATATAGGAATGTTCTGTACGATCGCATTACCGAAGTCAACCGAACCCTGAAAATAAACTGTTCCATTGGGAGCAGCAAGTAATAAGGCACTGTTAGAAGAGATCGCCATTACCCCCTCTGTTCCAATTATAATCCCAGCACCAGCACCGCTCGGTCCTGCAAAGATGATACCTCCGCTAGACTGCCCCTCAGCTGTTAAAAAGCTAAGTCGCCTTACGTTGTCCGCACCATAAAGAAATAGACCGGTCGTATCAATCTGTATCCTTCTACCGTTAGCCTGAGTCTGAATCGTAGTGCCTGTAATCATTCCTCCACTAATTGTAGACGCTGAAATCGATCCACTGAAAAACCCATTTACTGCGCTCATCACACCAGCAGAACTCACCGTAAACATCCCGTTCCCGACATTGATGGACGAGCCTACGATCTGGCCGCTATTAAACGTTGAATTGGCGATGCTCGCGGCGTTCGCCGTAAGCTTATTTGCCACAACGTTCCCCGCCATATCCACGCGAAACGGTGCGCTGCTGAAATCTTCGTGCCCTGCGGAGATGCCAGTGGGATTAATCTTGGTGACGGCGTTGCCGCTGCCAATAACGAGCGATACGCCATTAATCGCCTGACCTACGATCCGCTCAGCCACAATCCCATCGGCTGTAATAGCGCTGCGAACCGTTTTCCACCCATCCGTCGAGATCCCCAAACCAGCGGAGGTCAAACGAACCTGTCGCAAAGCATTTGCTTTATCTTGCGCAAGAATGCCGCCTTCCGCCGGATAGATCAGCTCGGTCCGTGAATTTGAAATGTCTACGATCGCCTGTTTCGCGGCAGCTTCGAATGCCTCGGTCCGAATCCGTCCTCCGCTGAATGCCTGCTCAATCTCCCGGCGTGATGATTCCAAATCGGCGAGGATTTGGCCGAAATCGCGTCGAGCAACATTCGATACGGTAACTTGCGAATGCTGATCCAGGGCGTACGGGTACTCGGTCAATTCCGTGATACGCGCGGTGATACTGGTCAGTTCCATCTCCGGATCTACAAGCATGACCGTATCGCCAAGCCCCGGCACAGGCTCAGACTTATCAAGCTTAAACAAGTCCGCGGCCGACACCGATATCTCCAACGCCGGTACCTCTCGCTCTCTCAATCGTTTCCTTGCAACCTCTAGCAGCTTCAAAGGGTCGGTAACGTCTTGCTCTTGGAGTGTATCGTCGTAGAACGGGACACTGTCACTTGCCCATATACCAGCATAGGGTGAGATCAAATAGTTGACCGCAAGTTTTCCGTCGACGATTGCGCCTGGGACAGCAGAGAGAAGCGCTCTCTCCTCCTCTGTCAGAATCGAGGCTGGCTGGCCGATCCACGTGCGGGAGTCCTTCATCTCCGCGAACAGACGCGTGCAAAGCGAGTTTCCGTCATCCGTATAGGTCGCGCTGACGATGTTTTTGCCTATGCGATATTGCAGTGACTGAGTCGAATTGCCGATGCGTTTGCACAAATGAACCGTTAAGTTGTCCGGCTCAATCTCAGCTCCGTAGAGATTAACGATGTCATTGAGGGCTTGAAGGCAGTTACCGCCGCCAAAATTCTTTACGTCTACAAGATCAAACGAATCGTCCACAGCGAAACGGAAACGCCCACCGGTCGCAGTCGATAGGAGCGCTGTTAATTCGGAAATGCCAACCCCGTAGGCCTCATCGATATAGGATGCGTTCGGTAACTTGTAATCGGCGAGCTTAAACATAACGTGAGTGCATGAGATTTGGGCGATCCGTTTGCGTCCATCTCGCGACCGCCTGCGGCTGTTGATCACGTAATATTGGCCACGCTCGTCCATGACATGTCCTTTGAGCGGCAGCTTTTCCTGATAATCGTCGGATGCCATAGGAACCGAAAAGGTGAGCGTATAGTCTGCATTAATGCGCCGTGTCCGTGTAATGTCATACGCATCGACGAGGACGCCGATCCGTTTGCGATTTTTATCGTAGGATTGCAAAAATTCCGTCAATCCGCGCCCTCCTCAATACAGATATTTGTCCCGATGCGTAATCCGCGTAAGCAATGTCCGAGCTACTTCGTTGTCTTCGTACTTAATCGCGTTGTCGCCAAAAATCAGGGCAAAAAATTCGCCGTTCATCTTATCGAGCACGTTAACCCCGTTTAGCGTGATGGTTTTGCGTGCCATATCGATGATTAGTCGGTCACCCGGCGCGATGTCGCCGTTATAGAAAACCCGGTCCATGTGTGTCACCGTTGCAGTGACATTAAACTCTGTGGAAGAATCCGCAGAGGATGCTTCCAAGATCTCGCGAACCATCGATGCTGCGAACTCACTGGCGAATTCAAGTACGAAGGATACCGGAATCTCGCGTATGAGCGAGGTTGCGAATTCCGATATAGACTCCATTACGATCGATACCGGAATTTCTGCGTTGATTCGAGCATTTGCCTCCGTGAGCGACTCGACGGTTACATTTAGATAAGCATCCAAGGAGAACGGACGGTTAAATGACACACGCCCGAAAGCGCTACGATTAAACACCGGCCTCCGCCTCCTTAACGTCGAGCGCCGCCTGCACCTCCGCTTTCCAGCGGGCCGGGACGTTCTCGATCGTCCACAGCCCTTTGCCGATCAAATCAACGTAAATGCGGACCATTACGCTTCACCTCCCGTAAGCAAAGTAGCGATTTCCGCAAGTGCGAGCTGCAATGCGTCGATATCGTTCGCTTGCGCCTGGGCAAGTTCGGCTATCGCGAGATGGATAGCGTCTGTTTCGCTCGGCTGCGGTTCCGGGTGTAGCGCAGCGATTTCCTCCGGCGTCAGTCCCTCGAGCCATAATGTCGGTGGCTCCGGACGGGTGAACATAGGCGGCTCGCCTCGCGTCTCCTCGTCCTCGGTCGACCACTCCGCATAAGCGGCCGCATAATCCTCCCTCGCTGCTGTGATCGCCGCTTGATACGCTTCCCACGCCGCCAGGTCGAAGCGCGGCTTATACAGGCCCGGCGTAACCGGTATGGCCACGCGGTAACTGGTTAGCACGGGTTCGGCGGGTTCGGCATCCGGTTCGTCTGGCGCGGGCGTCTCGTAGATTGGTGTTACGCCAAGGTCACTGTCTGAGGTCAGCGTCACGTCCACGTACAGGCCGGATGTATCGGTGATAATGGCTTCTTTCAAGGTTCATCCCTCCTTATTGTCCGGCTTGAAATGTGATATCGTCCAGAAAGACTACACTACCAGCACCGACCGCCATTCCCGCATTCAGGAAGAGTGCTCCGCTAGGGGAAATGGTAATGTAGCCAGTTATTAATGTGCCTCCGGATGAAACAGACATAGCAAGAACTTGGACAGCGTAAAGCGGTCGGTATCCGCTAGGCAACGTATAGAGTGTTCCGGATATTCCACCTGTCACAATGCCGCGCAGATGAACAAATCCCGAAGAATTCCGGAAATAAGAGGCAGGCGCATCAGTTCCTTGCCCCCGATTGGACCACCCATTGAGCAGCGTCGGCGTAATCCACCCCGGCGCGTCCTTGCTCGCGGCTCCCGTCTCCAGCGCATCCAGCCGAGCAGACAGTGCAGGCAACGCCTCCACAACCGCATCCACCGCTCCGCGCAGGTTGGGTCCGTAATCGGCGGTCATGGAGTCGGGCGCTATGCCGAGCTTGTACGTATCCAAGGTGAGGTAGGTGACGCTATAGACGGCGGACGGGTCGAAGCTGGCCGCTGCACAACTCGCTTGCCAAACCCCGTCGTAAAAGATCGTCCATGCTAAATCACGTTTACCGTCACGTTTTATGTTTAGGATCTTTCCGGGGCGATAGCGGAGCGAACCGCCAAGAGACGGTGCATTAATCCAGTAAGCCGCACTGTAAAACCGTGGGTCAGCTCGCTCCCGCACAACAATGCCCGTCCCGACCTCGATGAGGTTTTGTCCGGCATGCAGCGATATACTGCCCTCTTGCGTAATCTGCTCGTCGACCGGTGCGGCGAGCTGGTATTGGAGTCGGCATGGTGTCCAGTTCGGTGCTTGCGTCGTCGGCAAGGTCTGCGTCCACCCGTCGGCATCGGAATCACCGTTAAGGGTAACGCCATTTTTTCGATACAGCCATCCTTTCGTTCCCGTACCGTTATATGCCGTTGTAGCCGGTTGGGTCCAAATGAACATTTTCCACCCAAGGAAATACGCCTTGATCTCGTCGGCTGTCGGTGTGTAGCTGTCGCCCCATCCGCTTTCCGCATTGGAGATGGAGACTATAAACTCGGACGCGTTCACCGCCACACGATCAGCCGCGTTTGCCGTATCTGCAACGGTTAGCGGTTTGCTGTCATACTTTGCAGCTATTCCGCTACCAGCCACCGCAGAAATTCCCGATGCCACACCGACACGCTTGAAACCGGTAAAGTTGTTATAGTGGAGCCACGGAAGGTCGCCGGACAAGTCCGCCGTCCGGAACCGCCGCATCACCCGGAATCGTCCGTCTCCGTCCTGATACACCTGATCGGCTACGCTGCCATCAACGTTGGCCGCCGCTTGGATACTGGTCAAGTAGATTGATTGGTCGGTATTGGGGACAAAGGCGGTTGCGGCGCTGCCGAGTTCGATCTGCGGATTGGCGAACGTAAATATGCCGGAAGATGTGTTAGCATAGATCGTTACTTGAATCTGAGCTGTATCCGCGTCTGTCGTGAACGTATATGGCGCGGAGTTATTGCCTTTGGTGAATTTATATACATTTGCCCCAGAAGAGTTTATAAACGCCACGTCAATATGCGCCGTTGCCGGTATTGTCAATGTGTACTGCTGGCTAGGCAACGCCGGAACCGCTACGCGCGATAGTTGTCCTGAGGCCGTGACATTGACGGTTAGCTTATATGGCTCGATAGCCTTGGCGTTGGCATGTAACGTCCATCGCGAATCCGTAAACGGAGGCAGCAGATTCTTACCGCTCTTCTTCATCCATACCCGATCTACGGATACAATCCCCTCTGTATAGGGCCAACGTGCAGCGACTTGGTCAGCGGTCATGGAGTCAATAGCGGCGTAGTCTGCGGCGCTAATTTCGTAGAGACGGAGCGAGTCTACTTTCACCTGTTGGCCAGAAGCTGTGAAATCCGCGCACACGTCAAGACGGATTTGCGTTAGTCCGGTTAAGTCCGCGGGCGCGAGTTTGAAGAAAACAGAAGCCCATGTCTTTACTGTTGCCGATAACGCCGACTTGATTGTAACTGCTCCATCTGCATTGAATGCACGGATATACGCGTAGTTCGTCGTTACGTTTTTGACCATAGCAACAGCAATGTAAAACTTCGAGGGGTCAATCGAATTTGTCCTTCTGATTTGAATTGAACCACTCGATGCATTAGACGTAGCAACGATCGACGACAATCCGGTGTTAAAATCTGACGTGTCCAAAGCGATAGTACCGCCAACAACCGTATACTTGCTTACGTCCTCAAAATTCCCATCGCGCCCCAACAAATTTACCAACGTCCGTCCCTTAAACGCCATATGCTGAAGCGGAGACGGTCGCTCTGCTTGGATAACCTGCTGTCCCGGCGTCAATGTGATCGGAACAGCGGCCGCTGGGTTGGACACACCTTGAAGCGCGTTGATGTCGTAAGCCGTCAGGTAACGAGCGATCTTCGTTCCGGTCTGCCAGGCCTTCGCGGTCGTTCCGTCGAAGCCGCGCGTCACTCCGGACAGCGTGTTGCCTGACTTGGCCGTATAGAGAATGGTTTCTGCTGTCTCGTCTACGCCGATTGTGGCGAGATTGGGGCCGTCCGGCAGTTTGGACGCATCCAGCACGGTTATCGTCGTAGCGGCCGCGGGGATTGCCGCGGTTAGTTCCGTCTGCGGGCTATTGGCGACCGCAGGATAAAGCTGCGCCATCTAAGAGCTCACCTCCATGTATTTACTGTGCGAAGCGTACGATCACGCTGCCGGCGAGAAATTTCGGCGTGTCGCCGGTCTGGATCGTTCGCGGGTTCGTGAGCGCCATCGACCATAACAGATTGCCGCCGGTGGCCGCCGAACGCAGTCCGACGTGGGTCACGAGGCCCCAATCGGCCGTTGCCACCGGAAATGATACGACTCCGCTGTTGCTTACTGTTTGCTTGCCGCTGATGACCGACGGTGCTACGAACGCGACCGTCTGCCGCGCATAAGCGCCCCCGCTCACCTCCGTGCCGGTGTCCGCCGCCGTAGGATCGGACGTATAAAGCGCCAGATAAACGGCAGCGGGCGGGGTCCATGCAGTATTGCGCACAGCTGCATTAAGCAGCGCCGCACTCAGATAGTTGCTGATTTGCATCGCCATGGTTTGTTACTCCTCTACGAGAAATTCGTTGGATAGGGTTAAGCCGTGAACGGTATTCGTACCGACGTTTTGAATCGTGATAACCGGATAAGCGCTCATGTCGGAGTTCGAGGGGACTGTTATCGTCTGGGGGTCGCCTGTAATCCGAACCTCTGTGATCTGCTCGGGGCCGACGGGCCAGGGATCGTTCATCCGCAGCGGCACATCGGCGAGACGGGAGCCGGTCGAGCCGCTTAGGGCAAGCGTTCCGGCGTAGGTTGCGCGGTAATACTTTCCGGGCATATCCGCAAATTCCAGCGTCAGTTCACCGCGCCGCGCATTAAACACCCGAGCGAGATTTGCCATGGTTGCATGATACTCCGAGGGTCCGGCGGCAATCTCGAAGGTCAGGCCAATGTCGCGCGCGGCATACGTGGCGCCGAAATCGAGGACGCCATCCGCGCCTGCAAGCTTAACTGTATGGTCTTCGCTCGTCGGCAGGACCGGGAGACGCCGCTCATATAACGACGCTCCGATTGTCGACAGCCACAATCCGTTAACGGCAACATCCATCATAGCTCCTTCCCTCCCATCGCCCGGAAGCGTTCCACCACGCGTGCGCGTTCATCGAAGAAGACGGCCGTATCCGCGCGATCCTCCAGCGTAACGTGGTCGACGCCCATATCGATCGAAACATTCGTAACCGGAACGACCGGAGCGGCCGACGCCAAACGGGGAGCCGACAAGGCCGCAAATAACGCCGCCTGCTGCCGCGAATTGAGCACAATCTCCCCGGCATGGGCCTCGACGATAACCGGCTCGCCATAACGGCCTTGAACGATGCCGCCGCTGGCGAAGGATTGGAGCTTGCCGGTATCCTGCGCAATGCCGTATAAAGTACGAATCTCTTGATTTCGCGCGGCGAGTTGCGCCATCGTTGCGGTGTCTCCGCGTCTGCGTGCCGCTTCCCAGGCGTCCTTGTTCGCGTTATACTCGGCCAGATCGGAAGCCTTTCTCGCCGATTCAACCACCGACAGCTTGCCTTTGTATTCGGTTAGGAACGAGTCGAGGTCGGCGAGGATCGCGGCATTCGCTTTTCCGGCTTCGGACACCCGGAACGCGGCGAGCGACGATTCGAGCGTTTGAACATCGCTCGAGTAGGTTTCGAAGGCCCCGATCAGGGTATCGTATTGCCCTTCGATCCGATCCTTCTTTTCGTCGAGAGCCGTTTCTTCGCGGGCGGTTTCCTTTTCCAAGGCTTCCCGCTGGGATTCGAGCTGCCGCTTCTCCAGCTCACGTTGATGCTCCAAAACCATCCGGTCACGTTCTTGAATCGTCTTCTCGCGTTCCGCGATTCCGTCGGGGCCGACGGCGCTTGCCAATTGATCGATCCGGGCGTTCTTCTCGGCAAGCTCCGTTTCGTAGTCCGCATCCGCGTTCAAGGCCTCTTCGGCTTTGAGCAGCGCATCTATCGCGTCGAGCTTGTCTTTTTGCGAGCTTAGATAAGTCCGCTTTTCTTCGTCGATCGCATCCAGAGCCGCCTTCTTGGCGGTTTCGAGACGTCCTTTTTCCTGAGTGGAAAAGTCCTCCGCCTGCTTGGTCGCCGCATCGATCAGGTTCTTGCGCGCGCTGTACAATTGCTCATCCGCCTGCTTGTAGTAATCCGTGTTGGCCTCGTATTGGTCGCGGAGCTTGGTCCATTGCTCGATCCGGTAAGCCGCCACCTCCGCCTCCGACTTGCCGGAATCCTCCAACAGACGAACGGAACGGTCGATCTCATCGGATCGTTCGGAGTACGCCTCACTCTCCTCCTCCGCAATGGCTCGAATTAATGAAGTCCGGGCTTGGCGAACTTGTTCGTCGGCGGCGATGTACTGCTCGGAATCTTTGCTGTACCGGCTGCGCACGTTCGTCCATAGATACAGCAGTTGGTTGGCCTTCTCCCGTTCCGACTTGCCCGCATCCTCCATGCTCTTCTGCTGGCGTTCGATCACGGAGGCCGAAAAATCGTAGCGGGCCTTGACGGAATCCTCGCGAAGACGCTTAAGCTGCAATTCCATCGTTCGCTCATCCTCAAGACTGTCCGCCAAGTACTTCTTGTGCTTGACGGCGAGCTCCTCATACGCCTGGATTTGCTTATCGGCACTCCAGTCGTATAACTCCGTCTGGTACCGAACCGTTTTGAGATCGGCCTCATACGCCTGCTTGCGCTGATCCGCTTGAACCTCTGCGAGCGTCTTTCCGACGGCGCCTTTGGCGGTGTTCTCCGTCTTCACTCCTTCATCGGAGGGAATCTTAATTCGAGAGCCGGTCAGATTGTCCCTGGCCTTTTTGAGAGTGTTGAGGGTATCGGCAGCCTCGCGCTGCTTTTTCTTGGCAGCCTCGGAATCCTTCCTGGCACTGGCAGATACCGCATTCGCCACAATGGGATTGGTGTAATTGACTTCTTCCAAAAGAGAAATCCCATAAGCCGGTTCCCGGGTTGGAGCAACCGCTCCATCGGAAAACTGTCCGGTTTGCGGCGTTTTTCCGGCGACGGCATCCATCGCCTTAATCAGTTGCTCGTAATTATTGATCTGTGCATCAATCGATTTTTTTTGAACTTCCGTTGTGGCGATCAGACTATCCATAAAGGCAACCTGCGCCTTGATCGCCTCGTCCATCCAGGTTCGTTCCGTCTGAATCTGATTCTCCACAACCCCCAGATTCGCAATCCGAAGCTGCCCATTCTTCTCCGTCTTCGTATTGAGATCCGGAAACTGATCCTTGATCGTCTGCATGTTTTCGGCGAGCTTTTTCTCTTGATCGGCATTTAGGTTTGTCTGTCCGGCGAGCTTCTTATAGCTCGAGAGAGCTTCTTCGACCGTCTTCAGCTTCGCGTTCTTGGCGGCGTTCGCCTCGATCTCGGCACGCTTTTCTTCAAACAAAGCGCCGGTGGAATCGTCGACGGCTTGCTTTAACTCCTGCAGCTTGGAGGTCGCATCCTCCACCCCGTCGTACCCCAGGTTGTGAAGCAATTTGTCCGACTTCGCCATTTCCTTGTTCATCTCGCGGAGATCGACGGCCCGCTGTGATCCGGCACTGAATCCCACCCCGTAATCTCGGTCTTTAATGCCCTGGATTTGACGCTCAATTGCTGCCCGCTGATCCAGAGCATCGGTAATCTGCTGGATCCTGTTCCGCAGTTCTTCCAATTCGCTAACGTTTCGCTCCAACGGATTCTCGCTCAGTACCTGATTCAGCTTGGCCTGCTCCTCGCGGAACTCCTTGGCCGCCTGCTTATTCTCCTGAAAGTGGCCCCACAGCGCTCCCAACCCAGCCGACAAGGCGCCGACGGCCAGGGTGATGACCCCGAGCAGAGGAATGCTGAGCTGCAACGCCTCCAGACCCAACGCCGCTTCCAAGGAAGCCATTGTCACCTGGCTAAGTCCTTTCCTCAGCGCAAGGAGGCCCACCAGGCCCGCCGCTAAGAGCGGAGTTATCGTGGCAAAAGCGATGATCGCCGCTCTAAGCGAAGGGTCCAGCTCCGTGAACCCCAGAATGATCCCGGTCAAGGCTTGCACGACTGCCTGAATAGCCGGAGCGAACGTTTCACCCACGGTGAGACCGGCCGCGGCAAACGCCTGCTTGAGGCTCTCAATGGAGCCATTCAGCGTGTTGCTCTGTAGCTCGGCCAGTTGCGCCGCCGTCCCTTGGGCGTTCTGCAGCGACGCCGTATAGGTGTCGAAGGTATTGGCGCCTTCCGACACAAGCGACAGCAAGCCGTCGGCGGCGTCCTGGCCTACCAGCGCAGCAGCGGCTTCGCCGCGCTGGGCGTCGGTCAAGCCGTCGAACGCACCTTGGAGCTGGGCGATCAGATTGGACAGGGGCACCATCGTGCCTGTCCCGGTCTGGAGCGACAGCCCCAGGCGATCCATCGCCTCCGCCGCTTCCTTCGACGGAGAGGCGAGCGCAGACAGCATGTCGGCAAGCGTACTGCCTGCCTGCTCGCCGTCCATTCCCGAGCGGGCCAGCTCACCGATGGCCGCTGTCGTATCTTCCAGAGATACGCCCAGCTTCTGCGCCGAGGGTGCCGCCTGCTCGAGACCCGCACCGAGCTCGTTGATCCCGATGTGCGAATCCTGCGACGACTGAGCCAGAACATCCGCCAGGCGTCCGGCCTCTGCCGCATCCAGACCGAAGCCGCGCAGCAGGCCGGCCGTTCGCTCGGCGGTGGCGCCAAGCTCCGCCTGGGCCGCCTCCGCCAGCGTCGTCACCCCCGGCATCGCCTGAAGCACCTGCGTCGAGGACAGCCCCTGCCGGCCAAGCACCGCCATGCCGTCGGCGGCTTCCTTGGCGCTGAACTTCGTGTCGGTACCGAGTCGGATCGCTTGGCTGCGAAGCTGCTCGAAATCGCGCCCGGTTGCGCCGGTTGCCGTTCGGACGCCAGCCATCGCCTGCTCGAAGTCGCCGGCAATGGCGATAGATTTCCGAATGGCGGCTTCAATGCCTTGTGTCATCTGGAAAAAAGCCGTTCTTACCCCATCGGCGACCTTCTCGGCCGCTTCTGTCTTTCCCTTCAACTCGTCGGCCGCTTCACTTGCACTTCGGATCGCGTCCACCGACTGCCCGATCTGCTCCAATGCGCTCGAGGCTTGCCTGGCGTGCTGGGTCAACCCCGCCATACTGCCGCTCACTCGTTCGGACAACTCGTTGTACCGGCGCAGGTTGTTCAAGACATCGGCCGATATTCTCGTTAAATCGGTACTGATCTTCCTCACCCTCTTCCGCTTGCGAGCTGCCGGCGCGCCCGCTCAAAACTATCCTCGTCGAATTCCGCCTTCTCTCCGCCGCCGAAGCCGGCTTGCCGCTGGAGCAGATCGGCATAACGCCGGAAAGCTTCGGCGTCGGTCGTCTGGGACATGATGGCGGTGTTCAGCTCCGCCAGCGCCTCCTGAGCCCTTCGTCGGTCCAAAGCGTCCAGAACGTCCAGCAAATCCATCACGTAGTATTCGTCCTCAAGCTGAGCCTGGGTCTTGTCGAGCCGCACGGCAGCCTCCGCCAAGAATTGCACCACGCTTAGAGCGCGTCCTGGAGCGGAGCCTTGGCTGCGGCCGACAGGTTCAGGACGCTTTGCGCGTTTTTTAGGAGAGCTCCGAAGTTGTTCGCTTTCGCGGTGGCGGTAAAGAACGCCACAACCTCGTCCAGCGAAGCATGCCCGCGCAGCCAGTCTTTGTCGAGTCCGCTGAGCAGCGCGACGACGCTGAGTCCCTCTCCGAGCGATTCCCGAAGGGCAATGACAAAGTAACCGGCCCGATCTTCGGGCGGAGCCGACAGCACGGTCAGAACAAGCTGCGGCAGCGACTCGATGACGGTAAAGAGCTCCTGCCATTGCCCCACTGTGATCTTGCGAATGGGTACCGTTTTGGCTTCCGTCTGGCCTTCTCCGAAGGTAACGCCTTCCACGGGCATCCGTTTGTTCAAACGCATGTTAGTTCCTCCTTGGATGAGCCGGAACGGCGAGCCTCAAGCCCGCTGCTCCGGCGCAGTTCTGATCAGACGGCCGATACAGTCTCGTCGCCCAGAATCAGCACGATGTTGCGTGCGTCGGGGGTGGCGCGCAGCGTGACATTGGTGATCCGCTCGTTCTCGTTGTTATAGGAGTACGACAGATCGGTCTCGCTGTAAGCCAGCGGCAGGGTTACCCAGTAATCGGCATCCGTCAGCCGGGCGAGCGGCTTGATGATCGCCTTCTTGGCGGAATCGATCAGATTCACGCCAACCCCCGTCTTGATCTCTACCTTGGAATTGCCGTTCTTGGTGACGATAGAGGCGCCGGCCATGATCTTCGGAATCATCGCAAGCTCGTATTCGCCGAACGGAATGGTTACATGGACATTGCGTCCGGTGATGCGCTTGCCGACCACCGATTCGCCCGTCTGATCGGTCTTTTGTTCGCGGTAGGTCGTTTCGGTCGTCAGCACGACGCCGCCGATGGTGGTTTCAAACGTCACTTTGTCGGCTCCTTCGCCGTATTCGACGATGGCCGGGCCGAGCTCGATTTTGTTGATATTCTGAGTCATTGTACTTCCTCCTAGAGTAAGGTTAGGGTAAATTGCTGGCTATACAGCGCGCGTCCGGCCTCGTCCTTGCCGATGTAGCAAGGAGCGGACTGGTCCGCTTCGCAGGCGATCACCCGCGTCTGGCCGCAGGCAAATTCCGTTTGGTTGCGCAGGCTTGCAAAAAGGGAATTCGAGGCCGACTCTGCCGCAGACATTCCCGGAGATCGGATCACGATCAACAAACCGGGATAGGCCCGAGGGGTTGTCCGGCTCGGTTCCCGCCCCGGCATCAGACGGCAATAGCCGCAATCGTCGGGGTCTTCGGGCGAGAAATCATTGATAACAAATGGCATGTCCGTAACGAGCGCGCTTACCAGCTCACAAACCTCGCCAATCTTCAGCATCCGCTTCTCCTGTTCCGCCGCAGGATGCGGCTTCGTTCTGAGGCCATGGATACGAGTCTTCCGCCAGTAGGCTTGCCTTAACGGAAGATAACAAGAACTCGGCCTGCAGGAGGTGCTCGCATGCTGCAGCCAGCCCTTCCCGGCCAAGGCGATCCCGTTCGCGCATGTGCCGCAGCCATTCCGTTCGTTCTTTCTCCAACCGTTTCCGTTCAGTAGCCTGGGTCCGCAGCCGTTCGGCTTCACGTCGCTCAAGCTCGGCCAATCTGCGCCTCAATTCGGCGGCGGAAGCATATTTTCGCCGTTCACGACTGAGCCGTTCCGTGATCAGCGCGTCCAGTTCCTCCTGGGTAAAGGTCTTTTCCGGCTTGGTCTCCGGCTTCGGGTGTATCCTCATGATGGCCTCCCGCGATGGTGCGCCGCGTCGCGCATGAATTCCGCAGAGTTTATCGTCTTGCCGCGTCTGGACGGCGGATGGGAATCCGCTGGACGAAAGAAGCTGAAACGCTTCCCTCATAACTTAAGGGCGGCTAGAGGGCAAAAATATACCTTCCCTTTTAAAATCTCTCAACCGGTCGAAACCGCCGCTGCACCAACTCGGGTACTTTGTTCGTCCTTAGCCGCTCTCGCAGCTTCGCGTATCCTGGCCAAGCTATCCACATAGGCCGTTTCATAAGCCGTTCGCACCCGTCTTATGGGCGGACGGGCGGATACTCGTTCGGCCGTGTAATCTTTGGCCGCATAATCCGATACCTCTCGCTTGTGCCGCACCTGAAGCTGCCATTCGCTCAGAATCGGATATTCGGTACGCATCGCTTTGTCGGGATGCCGGTCCCTCAACTCCTCGAACAGAATCGCGTCGGTCAGTCCATTCATCACTTCTTCCTTTGGGCGACATCCGCCAAGAGCCGTGAGGTAATGACAGGTGACCAATTCGATCAGAGCGTTTCTTTCCGTACGGTCCGTTACTTGATAGACAACGCTTTTGTAAGGATAAGGAAGACCAAGCCGGATCGCTTCCGTGATTGCCGAGCCGAGCCTTTGATAGTGTTCATGACCATTCATCTGAATTTTGCTCCTTTCAGGTAAACCCTTTTGATCCTAATTCCTACCGACTGCCCTTAACCCGATTGTTTCATTATCCGGCTCTTGACGCCTGAACCTCGGTCTTGCTGCCGCAATTCTCCCAACTGCGAAATACATGGGCGATCCGGGCTACGGCCGCTCCCAGGTGAAGGCTGACATTCTTTTGGGCAATGCCCGCCGCAAGCGCCGTTTCCGATTGGGTGAGCTGACGGGGGCCGTACATCAGCGAGAGAACTTCGCGCTGCCGATCGGTCAGCTTCGCTTCCTTCAGTGCATCCTGCAAATCAAGCAAAAGATCGCAAGCCGCGTAATCTCCGGTATAACGCCTTTCGGCGATCGGATAAAAGTCGCGGAGAAGCAGCTTAATCCCGGCTTCTCGTTGCAGCCCGGCGGTGACTGTGACCACGCAGCGAACTTCCGTATGCTCCTGATTCCTCTTCACCGTTCCCGCTGTTCCCATAGCATTGCTCCTTAATCCAAACACATGTTCGGTTTTTGGTTATCTCTATTCTACCTCAGAATGAACCGCAAAAAGTCTCATTTTGATATCAAGTTCATCATTCGCTATCTTACCGCTCGAAATTGATAATATTATTATCATTCTGCCTATAAAAAAGGCGCTTCCGCCCGACAGCCTGTCGAACCGGAGACGCTTTATCCTTACCTAGAGAAAAGGAAAAGGACATCGTCATGACGATGTCCTTCTCATGGTCGGAGTAACACGATTTGAACGTGCGACCTCACCCACCCCAAGGGTGCGCGCTACCAGACTGCGCTATACCCCGACACTGCAATTTTGCTGCCTTTTTCGGCCGCAAGAAAGAGTTTATAACATCGGCAGGCGATTGTCAACCATCTTTTTGCTAAGTCGCTTGGTATAAAAAAACGTGCGCTCCAAAAGAGCGGCACGATTTTTTAACGGCTATGGATTAGGAGTTCCGTCGACGAGCAGCGTATGTACGACTATTCGCAGGGTCCGAATCCCGAACCGGTCTTGGCGATTAGCGGAGGCCTTCTCTCAGCGTCTTGCCCGCCTTGAAGGACGCTACCTTGCTTGCTTCAATATCGATCTCTTCCCCGGTCTGCGGGTTGCGGCCCTTGCGGGCGGAACGTTCGCGAACCTCGAAGTTGCCAAAGCCGACGAGCTGAACCTTATCTCCGGCTTGAAGAGCTTCCGTGATGGCGTCGAACACGGCTTCCACCGCCTTGGTTGCGTCCTTCTTGGAAAGCTCGGACGTTTCAGCCACCTTCGTGATCAAATCCGTTTTATTCATGTCATTCACCTCCTTAAGGACGAAGAAGTACCTATCAATCTGTCTTCACGTTTTCGTAAGGAAATATACGCCAATCCGCGAAAATTCCTGAAACTCCCACGCTTCAGGACAGATTTATAGTAATACACCACCGGGGCAATTTCAAGTGTCGGCGCTCCCAAAAATGGCTCTACAGTCCGGTTTTTTGCCTTTGCAAGCGTTTTCTTCCTTCAAAGGGGCAAAGCCACCGTTCCGTTCCGCAAAAAAGCCCCGCGGCGGATGCCGCGGAGCGGGGACGAAAGCGCGTTACAGGATAATCGCGATGAGGCCGCCGGAGCCTTCGTTGATGATTCGGCCGAGCGTTTCCTGCAGCTTGTAGCGGGCATTGTCGGGCATCATGGCCAGCTTGCCTTGAATGCCCTCGCGTACGATGGAGTGAAGCGACCGGCCGAAAATATCGGAATCCCAGATCTTGAGCGGATTCTCTTCGAAGTCCTGCATCAGGTAGCGGACCAGTTCCTCGCTCTGCTTCTCGGTGCCGATGATCGGCGAGAATTCCGATTCCACATCTACCCGAATCATGTGGATGGACGGCGCCGTCGCTTTCAGCCGAACCCCGAAGCGGGAGCCCTGGCGGATCAGCTCCGGCTCGTCGAGCGCCATCTCGGCCAACGTCGGCGGCGCAATGCCGTAGCCGGTCGTCTTGACCATCTCCAGCGCCTCGGCAAACTGGTCGTATTCCCGCTTGGCGTGGGCGAACTCCTGCATGAGCTGGAGCAGATGATCCTTGCCGCGGATTTCGACGCCGACCACCTCCATCAGGATCTGGTCGTAGAGCTCATCCGGGGCGTACAAGTCGATTTCGGCGACGCCCTGGCCCATATTCATGTCGGCCAAGGCGGCCCGTTCGATGAAGTCGTAGGCCGCGAAGTGGCTGACCACGCGGTCCACGTCGCGCAGCCGGCGAATGTCCTGCACCGTATCGCGGACGGAATTCTCAAAGCTGTTGCGCAGCCAGTGGTTATCCTTCAGCACCATAACCCAGCTCGGCAGGTTGACGTTTACTTCGTGAACGGGGAATTCGTAGAGGACCTCCCGCAGAACGCCGGTGACCTCCTCCTCGCCCATCGTCGCGGCGCTCAGGGCCAGCACCGGGATGTCATACTTGGCGGAGAGCTCGCCGCGAAGCTCCTGGGCCGCTTCGCTGTTCGGCTTGGCGGAGTTGATAATCAGGATGAACGGCTTGCCGACCTCCTTGAGCTCGGCGACCACCCGTTCTTCCGCCGATACATAAGAGGAGCGGGGAATGTCCGAGATCGTGCCGTCGGTCGTCACGACCACGCCCAGGGTGGAATGCTCCTGGATGACCTTGCGCGTGCCGATCTCCGCCGCTTCTTCGAACGGAATCGGCTCGTCGAACCAGGGCGTATTGATCATCCGCGGGCCATTCTCATCCTCATAGCCCTTCGCTCCTTCGACCGCATACCCCACGCAGTCCACCAAGCGGACGTTGACGTTCAGCCCTTCCGCTACGGTAATCTGCACCGCATTGTTCGGCACGAACTTCGGTTCCGTCGTCATGATGGTTCGTCCAGCCGCGCTCTGAGGCAGCTCGTCGGTCGCACGGATGCGGTCGGCTTCGCTCCGAATGTTCGGCAAAACCCCGGCTTCCATGAAACGCTTAATGAAGGTGGATTTGCCGGTGCGCACGGCCCCCACGACCCCCAGGTAGATATCCCCGCCGGTTCGTTCTGCGATGTCCTTAAAGATATCAACTTTCTCCAATTGAGATCTCCTCCTACAGGTTGATGTAACGAAGCAAGCGGAAGCCTGCGAACCACTAAGGTCAGAACCGGTCCGAAGCTCAAGGTGACTTCGGCCATGGAACGGTTCCATGGGAAGGCTCGTCACGCGACCACACTCGTACCATCCTTTATACTGGTAAAAATATATGTGCACGCTCATAGAATATGCCAGCAAATCGCAAACTTGGCCCAAAAACAAAAAACCGGCTCCTCCCTCCGAAGAAGGAAAAGCCGGCTTCCGCCGCTTGCCCGCCGTCCGAAGACGGGCGATTCTTTCATTTGGAATCTGGCAAAATCCGAGAAGCGCCCACTTACCAGAGGGAGTCCTCTTCCTTCTGTTTGGCAAGCTGTGCCCGAATCGCCGCCTTGAGCGGGTCCTCCGGTACCTGAACGACCGCATCCCCATGCACCCGCGCCTGGCAGGCCAAGCGAACGCCGCTCGCTGCCAGCGGCCCGAGCTTCTGCCGTTCCGCCGGGTTCGGCGGGGTTAAGCCGCTTTGGTCTTCGACCGTAACCTTGCACATCAGGCAGCCGGCCATGCCGGCGCAGCGGGAGCGGATCTGGACCTTTCCCTTCCTCGCCGCTTCCATCAGACTCGTGCCCGGCCGGACGTCCACGTCGACGCCGTCCGGTTCAAAGCGAATATGAGGCATCTTCTCCGCCTCCTTTTCTCTCAAAATAGCAGTGGAGCGGAATCGCTCCGATCAGGAGCCGAAGCGATGGCCTGTCCGTCTCCTGCTTGAAAAAGAACCGGAGCTCTGCCCGAGTCCGGTTGATTCTACTGTGAGGCTGGGGTTATTTTTTCTTCGTCAGAAGCTTCATGAGGGATTCGAGACTGCCGAGGTTCATCTTGCCGCCGGTTCCCTTCACGGCCTGGATGATTTCCTTGGTCGTCTCCTCGGAAACGGGGATGTTCACCATCGTCGACACTTGATTGATCAGCTTGCGCAGCTGTTTTTCATCCTGCGTCGTGTTCGGAGTAACCCCGCTTGCGATATTCTTGATGTCCTTTTCGGTCACGTTCTTTCCGGTCTTGTTCTTGACCAGATTGAGCACGTCTTTAGACACATTTTTGCTCATGCTCCTACCACCTCCATCGTTGCCGACTAGGGTAGGATATGAGTTTTTTTAGCCGCCGGTGTGGGCGCAGCCCGGGAAGGACGGCGACTCTACGGGAAGTTCGGTCAGCAATCGTCTCTGCCAGTTCTAAAAGCGAACTAGCCGATCCAGTTGGAGGCGGCCGCCTGGGCTACCTCTTCGATCTCATGTGTCCGAACGCGGCCCATGAGGTCTTCGACGGCATCCTTGGGGTTCTTGCCCTCGAACAGCACTTCGTAGAGCGCGTCCGTGATCGGCATCTTCACGTCCAACTCCCGGGACAATACCGACGCCGACCGCGTGGTCTTGACGCCTTCGACCACCATGCCCATATGATCCAGCACCTCCTGAAGCGGCTTGCCTTGGCCGAGCAGGTAGCCGGCGTTCCAGTTCCGGCTGTGGCGGCTGGTGCAGGTGACGATCAGGTCGCCGATGCCGGCCAGTCCCGCGAAGGTTAACGGATTGGCCTCCATCTTTACCCCGAGGCGGACAATCTCCGCCAGCCCGCGGGTCATAAGCGCCGCCTTGGCGTTGTCGCCGTAGCCCAGGCCGTCCGACATGCCGACGCCGAGGGCGATGATGTTCTTGAGCGCCCCGGCAATCTCTACGCCCGTTACATCCGGATTCGTATATACCCGAAAATAGCCGCTCATGAACAGGTCCTGCACCGCTTCGGCCGCTTCGATCTGCTCGGACGCGACGACGGTCGTCGTCGGGCAGCGCAGCACGACCTCTTCCGCGTGGCTCGGTCCGGACAAGACGACGAGCCGGCTCGGGTCGTAAGCCGGAATCTCTTCGGCGATGACCCGCGTCATCCGCTTCAGCGTCTCCGGCTCGAAGCCTTTGGTGGCATGAACCAGCACAGAAGCGGGGTCCAGATATCGCCCGACCTGAGCCGCCACCTGGCGCATAGCCGATGAAGGGGCGACCAGAATGACGGCTTCCGCACCCTTCAGCGCTTCCTCCATCGAGGCCGTGGCCCGAATCCGCTCGGAGAGCGTCACATCGCGAAGAAATCGTTGATTCGTGTGCTGGGTGTTGATTTCCTGCACCTGCTCCTCGTTGCGCGACCATAGGGCAACCTCGTGCCCGTTGTTCGCCAGCACCGTAGCCAGTGCCGTTCCCCAACTTCCCGCTACCATCACTGCTGCTTTTCTAGCCAACCCGCATTCCCCTTTCCCGTCCGTTTGCGGTCAGAGCGACCGCTTGGCTCCGAGTTTGTTTTCTTTCCGCTGCCAAAGGCGGACGATATTGGACCGGTGCCGATAGAAGGCGAACACCATGATGACCAGGCTGCTCCAGATCAGCTCGGGCTCGGCATGCGTCAGCAGCAGGAAGATCGGGGTCAGGAAGGTAAAAATGAGAGCTCCCAAGGATACATAACGGGTGATGGCGATGGACAGAATGGCAAAAATCCCGGCAAACAGCGCCGGCCAAAAGCACAGCGTCGCCAACACGCCGATCGTCGAGGCGATGCCTTTGCCTCCCTTGAAACGGAAAAATACCGGCCAGTTGTGGCCGATGATGACCGCGAGCCCGCAAAGAATCTCCACCCAGATTTCTCCGTCGCCGAGCAGCCGGCCGATCCATACGGCGCCGATCCCCTTCAGCACATCGAGCGCCAATACCAGGATGCCCGGCCCCTTGCCGAGCACCCGGAGGGTATTGGTCGCACCGGCGTTGCCGCTGCCGTGCTGGCGGATGTCGATGCCCTTCAGCTTGCCGATCAGCACGCTGAAGCTGATGGAGCCGAGCAGATAACTGAGCAGAATGGCCACATATTCCATAACAACCGTCTCCTATTCGTCCGACGCTTTCCGGCGGGTAATGAGCCGCAGAGGGGTTCCTTCAAAGTTAAACGATTCCCGCAGCCGGTTTTCCAAAAACCGCGTATACGAGAAATGCATAAGCTCCGGATCGTTCACAAAGAGCACGATGGTCGGCGGCTTCACGGTGACTTGGGTCGCATAGTTGATACGCAGCCTTCTCCCCTTATCCGTCGGGGGCGGGGTGACCGATACGGCATCGTTGATCACATCGTTCAGTACCGAGGTCGGGATTCGCATCGCGTGATGCTCGGCGACCTCAGCCACGACCGGCAGGAGCTTGTGCAGCCGCTGCTTCGTCTTCGCGGACAAGAAGACCACCGGCGCATAGGTCATGAACAGGAAGTGGTCGCGGATCGTCTGGGTGAACCGCTGCATGGTCTTGTCGTCCTTCTCTACCACGTCCCATTTGTTCACGACGAACAGACAAGCCTTCCCCGCTTCATGGGCGAAGCCGGCGATGTGCTTATCCTGCTCGATGATGCCTTCCTCGCCGTTCAGGACGACGAGTACCACGTCCGCCCGCTCGATCGCCTTCATCGCCCGCATGACGCTGTACTTCTCCACATTCTCGTAGACCTTGCCGCGCTTGCGCATACCGGCGGTGTCGATCAGCACGAACTTCTGCCCGTCCCGCTCAAAGGGGGAGTCGATGGCATCCCGCGTCGTGCCCGCCACGGGGCTGACGATGACGCGGTCCTCGCCCAATATCGCGTTGACGAGCGACGATTTGCCGACGTTCGGCCGGCCGATCAGCGCGACGCGGATGACCTCCTCGCCGTACGGATCGTCCTCCTCCTCGGGAAAATGCTTGACAGCCTCCTCGAGCAGATCGCCGATGCCGATGCCGTGGGCGCCCGAGATCGGAATCGGTTCGCCGAAGCCGAGGCTGTAGAATTCATAGATGCTTTCCTGCATCTTGATATTGTCGGTTTTGTTGACGGCGACGACGACGGGCTTGCCGGACCGGAACAGCAGCTGGCCGACTTCCTCGTCCTGGGGCGTCAGCCCCGCTTTGGCGTCCACCATGAAGATGATGACGTCCGATTCCTCGATCGCCAGCTCCGCCTGCACGCGGATCGACTTCAACATTTCGTCCTCTCCGTCGATCTCGATACCGCCGGTGTCGATGACGCTGAACGGCTTGTCCAGCCATTCCCCCGTCCCGTACAGCCGATCCCGGGTAATTCCCGGACGGTCTTCGACGATGGCCAGCCGATCCCCGACCAATCGATTGAAGATCGTCGACTTCCCCACATTGGGGCGTCCGACGATGGCAATCACGGGTTTTGCCATGGGGTTCACTCCTGTCTCTATTTGCGCATAATTTTCACAAGCTACATCATACCAAACTTGCACAGCCTTGGCTACTTTACCCGTTGAATGAAAAAGGGGAACAGACGGCTTGGAGCCGCTTCCCGGTCTGTCCTCCACGAGGGGTATCAGCGTATCCGGCGAAACGGAAACCGCTGCCATTTCCCCTCGAGATACCGCCACGCTCCGATATGGAGGATGCAGATCAGCGAGACCAAGCGGGCGGCCCAGAGGGTCAGCCACCATTCGTCCCAAAACGCCTGGCCGGCCCACTCCCGCTCCGCATAGACGGGCAGCTCGACGATGTTGGTCAAATCCAGCAGAAGCAGCGCCACGGACATCACCGGCAATTGGTAGCGGGGATCGCGCAGGCACAGCCCGAGCACTCCGGCCAGCACCAGGGCGTAGTCGATCTCCGGCGTCGTCAGAATCATCGACGGAGCGGTTACCGCCCATTCCCCGGTCAGATGCCCCGCCGCTGCCAGGAATACGCCGGCGCAGAGGACGGCGATCCGTTCGATGCCGGTTTTCAGCATGCCGATATCGTAGGCGACGAACAGCAGCAGAATGATCGCCGTTCCCCGCACCGTAAGTCCGGTGAACGGAAAGCTCGAGAGCGAGAACAGAACCGCCAAGGCCCCGAACACCACCACCCGCCGCGGGCGAATACCCCGGGCGATGACCGTTTCCCAGCCGGTGGCAAACAGGATCAGCGTGCCGATCAGATAGACGTATCCCAGCGCCCCCGCATGCATGGCCCACCCCTCTTTCGCTGCGCGATACCGATAGTATGGGCGAATTAGAGGCCGATGTTACGGACCCTGCGTGCAATGGCGGAGGTGTCGATTCCCCGTTCCCGGCACCAGTGGGCCGTCTCGCCGCCGATCACGGCGGGAACCTGCCACAGCTCGGGAATCGAACCGGCTCCCAGGGCGGTCATGAGCAGCCGGATGCCCTCCTCGGTCCGGCGCACGAAGCCGACCAGCCCTTCGGCGCCTTCTTCCTGCACCACGCGCAGCAGCTTCCCCGCCATTCCGGCGGCGGCTGCCCCGAGCAGCAGAGCCGTTACAATATCGCGGCTGTTCCGGAGCCCGCCGCTCGCCATAATCCGGCCCGGCGGGTACCAAGCTCCCGCCTCCAAGAGCGACGCGGCCGTCGGAATACCCCAGCCGCCCAGCCACTCGATCGGCCGGTCCCGGCGGGCATTCTCGATCGCCGCGAAGTCGGTCCCTCCGCGCCCGCCCACGTCAAGAAGCGGCACGCCCGCTTGGGCGAGCCGTTCCGCCGTCTCCCGGCTCAGGCCGAAGCCGACTTCCTTGACGATCACCGGCACCTCCACCGCCTTGACGATGGCCTCGATCCGGCGGCAAGCTCCAGTGAAATCCCGGTCGCCTTCCGGCATGACCAGCTCCTGCATCACGTTCAGGTGGATTTGTAGCGCATTCGCTTCCAGCATGTCCACCGCCCGCTTGGCTTGGTCGACGGTCGCCTCCGAGCCCAGGTTGGCGAACAGCACACCCTTGGCATGGACCTGCCGCACCACCCGATAGGTGGAATCGACTTCCGGGCTGCGAAGCGCGGCCATCTGCGAGCCTACCGCCATCGCGAGGCCGCATTCGGCCGCCGCCTCCGCCAACGCCCGGTTGACGGCTTCCGTCTCCCCTGCTCCGCCGGTCATCGCATTAACGACAATCGGCGAACTCAAGGTGAGTTCGCCGAATCGGACAGCAAGGGAGACGGAGCCGAACGCTTGCTCCGGAAGGCCGGCCGGCACAGGGTGAACATCATTCAGCCCGTTTGCGCCGGTCGGCTCCTGCCGGAGTGCGTGATGGATATGCTCCATTTTGCGCGAGATGCGCATGGTTCAACCTCCGCTTACTTATTCAAGATCATGCCGCTTAAGCCGATCTCATTTAAATTTGCTCAGCTTGTCGCCGAAGCGTTCGCCCAGGGTAAGGTTAAGGGCCTGGTTGTACTCGTCGGAGATCGTTTCCTTCGGCTGACGGCGTTCGCCACGTTCGCCGCGTTCCGGACGGGTCGATTGAGCCGGAGCTTCTTCCGTTTCCTTGATGGACAGGCTGACGCGCTTCTCATCCGGATTGATATCCAGAATCTTCACGTTCACCTGCTCGCCTTCCTTCAGCACTTCATGCGGAGTGCCGATGTGACGATGGGCGATCTGGGAAATGTGAACCAGACCTTCCACGCCGGGCAGCACTTCGACGAAAGCGCCGAAGCTCGCCAGACGCTTAACGGTACCGGTCACGATGGAGCCGATTTCCAGCTCTTCCTTGACGCGCTGCCACGGACCCGGTTGAGCCGCCTTGAGGCTCAGGCTGATGCGCTCGTTGGCCGGATCGACCTTAAGCACCTTCACGCGAACCTGGTCGCCTTCCTTGACGATCTCGGAAGGATGCTCGACATGGCTCCAGGACATTTCGGAGATATGCACCAGGCCGTCGACTCCGCCCACATCGACGAATACGCCGAACGGGGTAAGGCGCTGAACCGTGCCTTCGATTTCTTGTCCAGGGGTGATGCCGGCCAGGATTTCCTGCTTCTTGGCTTCGTATTCTTCGTCCAGAACATCCTTCTGGGACAGGATGACCTTGTTCTTCTCGCGGTCCAGTTCCTTCACGCGCAGACGAAGAACGCGGCCTTTGTAATCGCTGAAATCTTCAACGAAGTGACGTTCGACCATGGAAGCCGGGATGAAGCCGCGCAGGCCCACGTCCACGACGAGTCCGCCTTTGACGACGTCCACGACCTTCGCTTCGATGACTTCCTTGGAATCCTGCTTGGCCTGCAGATCGGACCAAGCATTCTCGCTGTCAATGGCGCGCTTGGAGAGGACAAGCTTCTCCTTCTCGTCATTCAGGGAGACGACCTTCAGTTCGACTTCCTGGCCGACTTCTACGACGTCCTGAGCGCTGCCGACCTGGACGGAGGACAGCTCACGGATCGGGATGATGCCGTCGTACTTGTAGCCGATATCGACAAATGCTTGGTCATCGTCCACCTTGACGATTTTGCCGCGGACGACCGTCCCCTTCTTCAGCAGCGCGACGCCATAAGCGTCTTCTTCAACATCGGGTGCGGATACTTCCGCCGCTGCGTTTGCTTCCTCCACCGTTTCGGGCTCGACATGAGCTACGGTTTCTTCACCGGTGGCTTGGGGGGCGGCTTCCGGGTTTACTCCCGTTTCAGGTGTAGAGTTCCCTTGCACTTTGTTTTCTTCCGTCATAACCGATAACCTCCTAACGTTTAACAACCCAACAGCTACAAAATGGGTAAAATAAACATAATGTATGAGTAGTATAGTTCCAAGATACCATTTCCATTCACTTCAATCAATTTTTACCCAGCTTTTTATGGGTTGTAACCATATTTCGGATAACCGACATGATTTTTTCCGTGGCGGCCTCCAGCTGGTCGGAACCGCCGTCCGCAAATTCCGCGAGATCGACGGGCGGTCCGTAAATGACGGTCGTTCGGTGAAATGGCTTATAGCTGCCTAGAATCGCAATGGGTACGACCGCGGCCTGCGAACGCAGGGCCAGCATAGCCGCCCCCTTCTTCCCGGCTCCGCCGCTGTTCGAGCGGCTTCCTTCGGGAAATATGGTGATGACCTTGCCCGATTTGAGCAGTTCGATCGAATGCTTGATCGATTCCTTGCTCACCCCGCCGCGCTTGACGGGAAAAGCGCCCAGCTTGCGGATCAGCGGCCCGAGAACCGGAACGCGAAACAGCTCCGCCTTGGCCATGAACGTGACCGGACGTTTCTTCAAGCAAACGGCTACCACGAGCGGGTCATGGTTGCTGGTATGGTTGGCGCAAAGAATGACCGGCCCTTCCGAGGGGACATTCTCCATACCCCGGCCTTCCAACCGGAACACAACCGAATAGAACACACCGGCCAAAGACCGGCAAACCTGGTAAATCATCGGCGGCTCCTCCGCTACACATAAGATCGGCACATGGACAATACGGCTTCGACCACTTCGGCAAGCTCCATCTCGGTGGTATCCAGCAGGATGGCGTTATCCGCCCGGCGAAGCGGCGAGGCTTCGCGATTCGTGTCGATTTGATCGCGCCGGGAAATCTCGGCTTCCATCTCCTCGATCGTCTGCTCCGGGGTGCCCGCCTCCGCGTATCGCCGCTCCGCCCGCCTCCGCGCGCTGGCCGTCAAGAACACCTTCACTTCCGCATCGGGAAGCACGCTCGTGCCGATATCGCGGCCGTCCATGACGACGCCCTTCTCCCGCGCAAGCTCCTTTTGCTTCTCCACGAGAAGCCGGCGCACTTCGCGGTTCTGGGCAATAAACGACACGTTGCGGTTGATGTCCGCCGATCGTATGTAATCCGTAACGTTTTCCCCGTCCACGAAGACAAGCTGCCCCTGCTCGGAGCGGGCCAGTCGAATCTCCATGTTCCGGGTAGCCCGGGCCACTTCTTCCGCGTCGTCCGGGCGAAGTCCAAGCTGCAGGATTTTCCAGGTTACCGCCCGGTACATGGCGCCGGTGTCCACATAGACAAACCCGAGTGCGCTTGCCACCAGCCGTGCCACCGTGCTTTTGCCTGCTCCTGCCGGCCCGTCGAGAGCGATGTTGATCCGATTCAAGTTGAGTTGCCCCCAATCGGCCGCTTTGACCTCATCCGTATACGGTCAAACGCGCCGTGAACGTAATCGCGCGCGCTCCGCGTCAAGCGGAGCGCTCGAAGGAAGCGCATCCCTCGACGAAAAAAGCAGGCGCTTGCCTGCCCAACATCAGAAAGTATACCAAAACAGGCTCCCCGCTGTAAAGCCGAACGCACGGGCGCGGGCGGTTCGGATCAATTTTTTCTCGACTCGATCTGCCGCTCGAAACAGAAGCGGATGATCCGCTGCCGATCCTTCTCGGAGATCGTCTTGTAGCGCAGCATGCAGATCTTGCGGGTCTCCATCGTCTGTTCGCGGATGACCTCGCCGGTGAACCGGATGTGCTCGATCTTGCCGCGATGGGGAACGAGCAGCCAGCAGGCCACTTCCTGCTCGGCCTCGAACGCCGTATCCTTGTCGGACAGGAAGGACAGGCCGCCGCCGCCGACGTCGTCCGTCCGGGTAACGAAGTACCGCCCGCTCGGGAGCTTGACCGACAGCTCCAAATCGGCCGCCACCCGAAGGAAGCTGCGGCGCTGGATCTTGGCGATCTCCTCGATCGCGGGCTTGCGGATGAGCACGAGGCGGATGACATCCTCGCGGAAGCCGATGACCTCGGTGGTGAAATAATGCTTGAAGCCGTCCTGCGTCACGAAGTAGGCCGACAGCTCGTCCCCCTCCATGAGGCGCTTGAGCCGGCCGGTCTTCTCGTTGATGGGAATCTCGATGGCCATCTGGCCCTCGGAAATATCGGCGATCCGGGACTTGTACTCCTGGCTGGCTTCCGCTTCGTCGATGGAATTGACTTGCATGTAGAGAACCTGATTAATGCTTGGAAGCAACCCCCGCACCTCCCGAATGGTGCGGCCCGCAAGGCGCGGACCGCATACAGGGAGATTATAGCATGAGGTTGCTTCGCTGAATATCAGGAAATCATTCTCGGCCGAGAACCGGGTTAAGCTCCCGCGCCGTCGTGCAGGTTGATAACTTTCTCCTCGTAGCCGTTCTCGCTGTTGATGAATACCCTGTACATCTGCCCGTTGGCCTTGCCGAAGAATTCGTGGCAGCGGACCTGCTCTCCGAGCTCGTTCTCGATAAGCGCCTCGCGCGTGGACAACACCTGAAAGCTCGGGGCCAGCTCCTTGCGGGCTTCTTTCTCGGTAAGCTTCGGCTTTCCGAAGGAACGGTCCTTCTTCTCGAAATGGTAGTTGGCCGCCCGCATATCCGTCACCTGCCCGTCGTCGAGAGCCACGTTCAGCATCACCGCTTCCGGGTAAACCAGCACGCCCTGATGCTCCTGGGCGAAGGTCAAGGCGGCCGTCCGCTGGTACTCGTCGTAATTGATCAGCTTCATGTTGGCGAAGCCATGCTCTTCCAGGAACTCCTTGGCCGCATCCTGCGCGCCCTTGGCGTCGAGCACCTTCGTGCCGATGCTGCGGGGACGCATGAACTGCAGGAGATGACCGCCCTTTTTCGAATAATCGAGGGTCAGTTCTTCATTTTTGCCGGTGGGATAGGACACGGTGTACGAGTTGAATTCCGTGCCCGGTCCGTTCTCGGTGATGGTAAGGGATGAGCTGTTCGGCAGTCCCAGGAACTTCTCGGCGATCTTGCGGACTTCTTCCGCGCTCATTTCTTTGCCCGGAAGCTTGTTCAGGTCTCTTCGTTCCGCCGTTTTCATGACGTCGGGACCGAAATCCAAATCGCTGTACCCTTCGGCCTTCTTGTTGAGGGTCTTGAATCCGTCGATGATCACGTTGTCCTGGTTCTCTTTCTGGCTGGCGAGGGCGGCCTCGACATCCATCCAGCGCAGATTTTGGGTCAGGATGGTGTTCTGCACTTGACTCAATTCCTTGTCGATGTCCTTGGTGCATTCGTACAGCGAGAGGAGCGTCTTCTTTTCCCCATCGGTAAGCGGCTTGGCGTCCAGGTCGCGAATCGAAGTCTGGTAGGAGAACTTCGACAGCCGGTGCAAGAGCTCCTGGGTCTTGTCAAACGGCAGCATCGTCAGCGGCAGCTGGGTGATGTTCGTCTTGGCCTGATTGGTAATTCTCCAGAGATTGATCATTTCGCGGCGGTAATACCCCTGCTTGGACGGATTGACGGCAAGCATCCCGCCCAGCTCCTGCTGCAGCTGGCCCACATTGTGCGAGAGGTCGTGAAAGGAACGCTGGTACTGGTTTTCGGCTTTGATGAGAATGGTGTTCTTCTCGGTGTTCACCTGATACCCCCACACGCCGAGGCCGACGGCGGCGAGCACGGCGATCGGCATTACGACCGCGCTGATGGTTTTGTACATGCGAATCATGCTCCCTTCCTGCGCATTCTTTCCTCCCGCATAGGTTTCTTCCGTCGAATCCGCTTTATGCAAAACGGTCCAAAAACCGCCGCCAGCACAAAAAAAAGAGCTCGCCTGCGGCAAGCCCTCATTCCAGCTCTTCGATATCCAGCTCCCTGTCGTTGTCGCACAGGCAGCGTTTGAAGCCGGTGTCGATCCGGCCCTTCGACCGGACGCCCTTCAAAACGTAATTCTCGCCGCATCGGCGGCAGCGGATCCGCACTTTGACGCGTGCTGTCATGGCATACCCTCCATGGAGTCATATACCCTACAGTATGGCTGTCAGGCGCGCAGATTAAACTCCTCGTCCACCGCCACTCGGAGCGGAGAGGCCATGTTGGCGTTCTTGATTTTCCACAGCGACCAGCTCCACAGCAGGACCATGAACGGGACGATGAACCAGACGGTATGGGAGTTGTAATCCGTTAAGATGAAGTCGAATATGCCGTGATACAGAATCGGCAGCAGGAGCGAGAAGGCCAGCGTCTTTCGGGCCGGGCCGGGCTGAAACTTCGCTTTTCCGAGATAGTAGCCCATAAAAATTCCGAAGAGGGCGTGACCCGAGACCGGCAGAAGCGCCCGGATCATAATCTGCGAGAAGGTCGTGTAATTGACGAGAGCATACATGATGTTCTCGACCGTGGCATAGCCGAGCGACACGGCGGCCGCATAGACGATGCCGTCGTACGGCTCGTCGAATTCGACGTGCTTGTAGATCAGCACGTACAGGATCAGCCACTTCACCGCCTCTTCCATACCGGCGGAATAGACGAAAGAGAACAGGAACGTATTATCGCCGAACCCGAGCACGAACGAGCGCTGCAGCACCATCAAGGGAAAGACGGCGAGCGCGCCGCAGAGAAACATCCGCAGCACCAGCTTGATCGGTTCGGACTCGTAGCGGTCTTTGAGGTACAGATAAGCCAACAGGGCGCAGCCGGGAGCCGCGGCGGCGGCAATCAGGGAAAGTGCCATTCGCATATAACCTCATTCTTTAAAATACCTCTATTATACCGTGTATTCCGCCGCCGTGCTATTCTTCTCCGTTCCCCGTCGGCCGCGACGGCGCGGAAATATCGAAAAACGCCGCTTTTTCCCGGCAAAACAGCACGCTCGCTCGACCGCGGTGGCCCCTGCGGTTCTTTTCCACGCGAATGCTTGTGCGCGTCTGTCCCCCCTCCTCCGGTTTGCCGTGTTCGATGGCGAGAATCCCGTCGGCCGTCTGCCCGATCACTTCCCGCATCGGCGCATCCTGGACGGACTCGGAGACCGCCGTCATGATAACGGCATTCCATTCGCGCGACCATTCCTTCAGCTGATACAGCACATAATGGGCCGGCTGGCGAACCTCCCCCTTGCGCAAGGCCGCATACACCAACCGCTGAAAAGGGTCCATGAACACGATCGGCGGCTTGCCCGCCTGGAGCGCAATCTTCTCGACGTACTCGCAAATGTCGGCGAGCTCCGTGCCGAGGCTCGCCTCCAGCGTCCACTGCAGCTTGCTGATGCGGTCAATGCTTTGGTTCGCTTCCTCGATGCGATCCGGCTCGATCTCCCCTTCGAGCACCTCCCAAGCCGGGACTCCCAGTACACGGGAGACACTCTTCGCCCACAGCTCGAACGGGGTCAAATCCCAGGAGACGTACACCACCGGATGTCCGGCAGCCGACATGCCGTCGGCCATCTGCTTCATCAAGGTGCTCTTGCCGCTGTTCATGCCGCCCCGCAGGAGATACAGGCCTCTCGCGAGGCCCCCGCCGAGAATCTGGTCAAGGCCGGCGATGCCGGTCCTGGCCTTGCCTTCCGGCTCGCTGCGGCGCTTGTCGTACTCTTCGCGGAAGACGGTAAGGTATTTATGATCCGATGCGATGGAGGCCTTGATGGCATCGTCCACCGCCTCTTGGAGAATGGCGCGGAACTCCTCCAGAGGATGCTCCTTGCGCACGAACAGCTCGTTGACGGTTCTCACCTTCTCCGGCAGGCGCAGGCGGTAGATTTCGCTCGCTTTTTCCTTCAGGATCGCCTCGATGCGCACGCTCTCCCTTCTCCCCGCTTCATCGTTGCTGAGGCAGAGGAAGACCCGTTTGCCGGCGAAGCGCTCGGCATGGGATTCTTTGAAGATCAGCGAGTTGGGCAGGCAAACCGCAGGCAGCTCGGCTTGAATGAGGGTCAGGGCATCCAGCATGTCCGAGACCAGCACGACCTCCTCCGAATCCATCAGGGCCTTTTCGTTGAACAGGAAATCTTCAACCCCGTACAGGGATTTATACAACGGATCGCGGTTATCGAGCGCCCGTCCGACGAGATCGACGATCACCCCCTCGGGGCTGACGAGGGGAACGATGAGGCGGTCCTCGAAATAGTCCGAGAGGCCGTTCTCCCGGATATAAAAGCCGAAGCGGCCGGATTCGAAGCCGATCCGAAATTCTTCGGCAGTCTGTTCCTCAATTCCGCGCTCCTCCAAAAAGCGTTCCGCCTGCCGGTCGAGTTGCCGGTGGTAATGCTCCGTAAGCTGCTCCAGGTCGTAGTTGGGATGATCCGCGAGCTCGCGGATGGGCTTCAGGCTCGGCATGATCGTTTCCTCCTTATCGGTGAAATGGCGCGCTTCTTGCACGCGACTTCTTACCCAAAACCGCCCCATGCGAAAAAGCCCCCGAACCCGTTCGGCGGGATCGAAGGCTTTATGGCGTTAGGGGAACGTGCGAGCGGATCAATGAAAATGGGCGCACAGCACGCCGACGGCGTCTTCGGCGATGACGGTCTTGCCGTATTCCGCGAGGACCGCCTGGGTGACGGAGGTCGCTTCCCCGTATTCGGATAAGATAGCGATAAGGGCTTGATATTTCGGTTCATTCTCGTCGAAGTCGGGCGTATCGAACAACAGAACGTATCGATCCTGGTAGGAGTAGAGGGTTCCGCCCGGGTTCCATCCCGACTGGATGACATTGGCCATGCGAATGAGGTCCTCCAGATCGCGGAACGCGTAAGCGATCACGTCGCTGTGCTCCAGGGTTACTTCCATTTCGTACCCGTCTTCGTCTTCGAAGCGGTCTTCCTCCCGCTCGTCGTTCTTGCTGCGCGTCACGATGACGACCATACCCTGAGCCGGAAGCGCGAACACTTCGACCGCCAGAGGACCGCTTGCATCAAAGCCGAGCTCGGAGTAAGCCTGCTCCATCATCTCGCTGAACAGCTCGTGAACCTTCGGTACTTCCCGCCACATATCGTCCTTCTTGATTCCACGCTCCGTCAAATCATCGAATGTAAGGAAAATCCTTATTTTATCGGCACCGAGTCGTTCTATTTTCATACAGGATCCTCCTTTTCCTTCATGCTTTGGGGGATGGCCGAACGAATGTCTCTTTCTACAGATTATGAAATCCGGTGGCAATGGTGCTGGCATACACACAAGCTTTCTATCTGAATAAGTCTATTATATCATGCCGCATTCCGGTTTGGAAAATGAGTTGAGGAGTCCCTAAAGCCGAAGCGGACCAACTGTTACAACTTATTAAACCCGCAACGGAAAAATAACACAATTCCCCGTTTGGAATTGTGTTATTTGAGGGTATAAGAACGGGTGCGCCCATAGCCATCGCTAAGGCTGCACCCGTTCCGCCCCGGGCCGGCAATCGGAGCTTCGAACTTAATGAAGCTCCTCCGCCGACCGGTTGTTTTCCCGCAGGATTTCGCTCACCTGAGCCTTGACGGCCGGATCGCGGTTCACCAGATCGCCGACCTGGCCCATTCCCTTGCCTTCTTGAGCGTGCTCCTTATCCGCCGAACTGCGGTTGAAGATGACCTGCCCCATCGCTTTGCCTGCGCTGCTGCCGACGCCGGCCATGCTGGGAACGATCCGGGAAAGCTTCCCTCCCTGCATCATGTAACGGGTAGCAAGGACGCCGACAACCGTGCCGACGAGAAATCCGCTTAAACGCATATGCCTCTGCCTCCTTTGATGTGTAAAGACTACACAGCTAGCATTTACCGGAAGGAATGACCTATGCGAGTGAATTAAAGGAAAGGGGAGTCCGGCCAACGAAATCGGCGCCAAAGCATCCGCTCGCGGCACGAAGATGGTTCCCCCGGCGGAAACCCGTTGCACCGACTTGTGGTATAATGACGAAACGAACCGAAAAATCGACAAAGGTGATTCCCATGAAAAAACCGCTTATGGCGTTAAGCTCCGCCGCCCTCATCGCACTCGCGCTATCGGCATGCGGTGCGCGGGAGACTTCAGGAGAAGTGTCCTCACCTTCGGCTGCGGCCGGATCGACGCCTCCGGCCTCCATCGCACCGTCGACCGCACCGACCGCAACGCCGAGTCCGTCCGTCGCAGCGACTCCTTCTCCCTCTCCTTCCCCGGCGCAAACCGCGGATTACCGGCTGAACAAGAACTACGACGTCGTGCCGATTCGGGAGGACGGCAACAAAAAGGTGATTCTGCTTACCTTCGACGACGGTCCGAAAGCGGAGGAGACGCTGATGCCCCTCCTCGACACGCTTGATCAGCATAAGGCTAAGGCGATCTTCTTTGTGAACGGCTATCGGATCAAAGAACACCCTGAGCTGCTCAAGGTCATTCACGAGCGGGGACAGGTGATCGGCAATCATTCGTACGATCACATTCATCTGAGCGAAGAATCAAACTCCTCCATCGATTATCAGATCGACACCGTGCAGAAACAGGTCGAGGAACTGATCGGCAGCGCCCCGGTGTTCATGCGGCCGCCGAACGGCTTGTCCAACGAATACCTGCTCGCCAAGCTGAAGAAGGAAGGCATTCTGCGGATGAATTGGTCGAACGGCTCGCTCGACTGGACGATGAAGACCAGCACCCCCGATAAGCATGCGAAGATCATCAAGAACGTCATGGACCAGCTCCATTCGGGCTCGAACATTCTGATGCATGAGACGGCCTGGACGGCGGAGGCGCTCGACGATCTGCTGACGAAGCTGGAAGCCAAGGGCTACAGCTTCCTCGATCCGAACCGGATTGAAATCCCGCAGCCGACGAACTGAGTCCTGAGACCTAATGCTATTCGTTTTCACTTACTCACCCAAAAAGCTCCGGCCCCTCGACGAACGAGGCGGCCGGAGCTTTTGCTTTAAACTTGCCGCGAGCTCTGTCGGTCATTCGGAAGAACCGGATGACTTGGCATAGCGGATCAGACAGCCCATGATGAAGTCGATCAGGAAGTGCGCGATGACCGGCGTCCACAGCGTTCCGGTATGAACATAACTCCATCCGAGTCCATAGCTGATGCCAAAGACCAGTCCGGTCATCAGCCAATGCTGAAGATAACGGACGTGGATCGCCGCAAACAGAATGCTCGTCCAATAGGGGCCGAACCATTGCTGGACGGCTCCGCGGAACAGGATTTCCTCGCAGAAGGCTACGACGAGGCAGATGAGGGCGATATGCCAGAGCGGGCGATTGGCAAACAGCATTTCATTGACTCCGCCGTCCTCGGAGATGTCTTCCTTGACGAGCCGGGACACGAGCATATCCGCAGCGATTACGGCCGCCGCCAGCCCCGCTCCCCAGAGCAGCATGGCGGGCAGCTTGAGCGGAAACAGGGTCCAGAACGCATTTTTCTGAAGGAGCGTCAGCCCGGAGCCGACCAAGAAGGTCAGCAGTTGGGTAATGTACAGGTTGATCAGCAGCAGCCGCTCGTCTATCTCGTCGATCGACATGCTTTTCAGCTTGATCTTACGAATATCCCATTTCTTCATGCCTAGTCTACCCTACAATGTCGAAAGATGTATTCCCATTTTCCGTTTATTCTCCTATACTGGAAGAAAAAACAGAAGGTGCTCCCCTTGAGAAAACAATGGTCCCGAACGGAATACGCATTCGTCATGTCCTTTATTTTTATGTTGGTTTGCGTGGCCGTGGCTTTCTTTTACGGCTTCTTGGCCGGCACCGACAAAGCGGAAGCCAAATACAAAACGCTGCTGGCCGACAAGGATAAAGTCCGCTCCGAAGCCGGAGCGTATGATCAGTCGAGTCTCGCTTCCTATTACCATCTGGCCTATCTTCCCTATGAGGATTTCCGTACGGCCTGGTTCGACGGTTTGGCCGCCCTGGATAATGCGGCGACGAGCAAGGAGACGGGCGCCATTCTCGCCGAGCTCCGCAAGCAGGCGGACAGCTCCTATGAACGCGCGGCGGAAGGCTCCATGCCGGCAAACTCTCCGCTCTTGCAGGATGCCCAGAAGGACCTGCTCAAGAGCTTGAAGCTCTTCTCGCAAGAGCTGGCCGATTATGAGGGCAGCACCGCGCTGCAGAGCGGGACGAAGCTTGCGTCGGTCTTGGACAAGGACGCCGGCTTGACCGAAGCCAAGCGGTTCGCGCTGACGGCCCAGGAGGAGTATTACTCCGCCATTCTGGAGTGGAACAAAACCCAGGTGCCCGAGCTTAAGCATTCCGATCTGCTTGGCGAGAAGGTCCTTTCGCTTAAGAGCTGGAACAGCCTCAGCTTGAACCAGAAGAACCAATACCTGGCGAAGCTGTTGGCCGATGGGCCGCTCTTCTCCAATTATGCGCCACAGGACCTCGCCGCGCAAATCGATATGCTGGTATCGGACGGGCACTCGTCGAAGATGAAGCTGAATTCCGTCCAGGATGCGGTCGAAATTCTCAGCGCGACCGGTGCGGTTCGCCCGGAGGATTTCACTCGTCTCAAGGCCAAGCGCTACTCCAAGGAAATTCTGCCGCTCATCCCGTTCTTCTCCTAAACAGGACGAACATTAAGATGATGATTATGTCGAATCATTCGGTTATTTGCTGAAAACCAGGCTATTTCGCCCTGATCAATGAATTTTTATTTCGTTTCTCCGTATTGACACCCTTACATCAACGTGATAAAGTATGGAAAAATCGATGTTCGCAAGAGCGATGACGGAAGGAAACGTCTGGAGCTTCCCAGAGAACCGGCGGTTGGTGCGAGCCGGTGTGGCGAAGGGCGTGGAGCAATCCCGAGCTGCGGAGTTGAACCCTTAAGTAAACTCCGCCGGTAAGACACCGTTACCTGTCTGGGTCTGATTCAGACCGTGAGGCCTTTCTGCGCGAGCAGAAACGGCAAACCAAGGGTGGCACCGCGAAGTTGAGCTCTCGTCCCTTCACATGGAAGATTTCCGTTTCCGTGTGAGGACGGGAGCTTTTTTGACAGGCCGGCATTTAACCATGTTGAGGAGGGGTAACAAGATGTTTAAGGTATTGGTTTCGGATCCGATCAGCGACCTGGGGATTCAGCAGCTTCACGACGCGACAGACGTGCAGGTGGACAAGAAGACGGGCCTCAGCGAGGACGAACTCGTCGCCATTATCGGCGAATACGATGCCCTGCTCGTCCGCAGCCAGACGAAGGTGACCGAGAAGATCATGGCGGCGGCTCCCCGCCTTAAGGTGATTGGCCGGGCCGGAGTCGGAGTGGACAACATCAACCTGGAAGCCGCCACCCAAAAGGGAATCGTGGTCGTCAACGCGCCGGACGGCAACACCATCGCCACCGCCGAGTTGTCCTTCGCCATGATGATGGCCACCGCCCGGATGATCCCGCAGGCGTACAAGAAGACGACCGGCGGCGTGTGGGACCGGAAGACCTTCGTCGGAGTCGAGCTGCGGGGCAAGACGCTGGGCATTATCGGCATGGGCCGCATCGGCAGCGAAGTGGCCAAACGGGCCAAAGCCTTCGGCATGAGCGTGCTCGGGTACGATCCGTATCTGACCGAGGAGCGCGCCGAGAAGCTGGGCGTCACCGCCGCCACGGTGGAGGACATCGTCGAGCAGGCTGACTTCATTACCGTTCATACTCCGCTGACCAACGATACGCGCAACATCCTCGACCGCGAGCAGTTCGCCAAGATGAAGCGCGGCGTGCGCATCATCAACTGCGCCCGCGGCGGCATCGTCAACGAGGAAGCGCTGGTGGCCGCAGTCGAGGAAGGCATCGTAGCGGGCGCCGCCTTCGACGTGTTCACCCAGGAGCCGCTGCCGGCCGATCATCCCTTTGCGAAGCATCCGAACATCATCGTGACCCCCCATCTCGGTGCCTCCACGGTGGAAGCGCAGGAGAATGTCGCCATCGACGTGTCGGAAGAGGTGCTCAACATTCTCCGCGACCAGCCCTATAAGAACGCGGTCAACATGCCTCCGGTTCCGGCGGTCGTGCTCAACAAGCTTCAGCCCTTCTTCAAGCTCGGCGAGAAGCTCGGTCTGTTCGTCGCCCGCATGGCGGAAGCGCCGGTGACGGATGTCGTCGTCACTTACTCGGGCGAGCTGATGGAGCTCGACACGAATCCGCTCACCCGGTATGTCGTAAAGGGTGTTCTAACGGCGCACCTCGGGAACGAGGTCAATCTCGTCAACGCCACGCACTTGGCCAAATCCCGCGGCGTCAACGTCCTCGTTCAGAAGACGGCCACCGCGGACAATTATAAGAACCTCGTCACCGTCACGCTGAAGACGAAGGCCGGTGAGCTGACGCTGGCCGGTACGCTGCTCGCGGGCTACGGCGAACGGATCGTCAAGGTCAACGACTACCCGGTGGATATCGCACCGGAAGGGACCCTCTTGCTGATCTCGCACACCGACAAGCCCGGGCTCATCGGCAAGGTCGGAACCCTGCTCGGCACGCGGGATGTCAACATCGCCTCCATGCAGGTCGGGCGCAAGGACGTCGGCGGACGCGCCATCATGGTGCTGACCGTCGACAAGCACGCCGACAAGCCGGTGCTTGATGAACTGGAGAAACTGGATGATATTGACAAAGTTAAAGAATTGACGCTCTAAAGAAGCTCGGTTTGTTTCACGGGCAACAAGATTTCCTTCCCCTAAGCGGCAGGAAAGCCAATCGTTCGCTACTCCGTACAAGGTGAAACAAAAGCGGGACCTGGAAAAGGTCCCGCTTTTTGTCTATCTTCGGCTATTGAAGCGCAAAGGCATCGCTTGCCCGCTTACTTAAGCGGAACGATGAGCGTGAACGTTGTTCCCTTGCCCAGCGTGCTGCGAACCTCGATAACTCCCTTGTGCAGCTCGGCGATGTTGCGGGCGATGGCAAGTCCCAGGCCGGTTCCGCCCGTGCTTCCCCGCTTGCGCGCTTTGTCGGCCTTGTAAAACCGCTCGAACACATAAGGAAGGTCGTCGGCGGGAATGCCTTCCCCTTCATCCTCCACTTCCAGGGTGAGGGCCGGCTCCCCTTTGAGCAGAGCCGGGTACGATCGAAGCCGAATCGCCGCACCCGACGGAGTATGCCGGATGGCATTGTCGATCAGGTTGGTCAGCACCTGTTCCAGCCGGTCTTCGTCGCCGCGGATCTGAATCTCCGCGTTCGGGGTGAACGCCAGCGCCAGCTCGATGCCCTTGTCCCGGCAAAGCGCCGCGAATTTCCGCTGCATGCGGGCGAGCAGCTGGTGAGCGCCGATTTCGCGGAAATGCATCTCCATGTGCCCGGTCTCCAGGCGGGACAGGTCGAGCAGGTCGCGGACCAGCCGGCCCATGCGAAGCGACTCGTCGTAAATGACCTGGGCGAGCTCCTTGCGCTCCTCCGGCGTGCCGGGGATGTCGTCGACGAGCGCTTCGCTGTATCCCTGCAGCATGGAGAGCGGCGTTCGCAGCTCGTGGGACACGTTGGCGACGAAGTCGGTCTTCATCTTCTCGGCGCGGTATTCCTCCGTTACGTCCCGCATCACCACGACGGCTCCCCGCACCGTCTCGCCGGAATACAACGGAGCCATCACCGCAGACCAGACCTCCTTCTCCACATGGAGGCGGGCGGCGATTTCCTTGGTGCCCTCCGTGGCCGACTGGAACAGCGGGCGAAGCGGGCCGGGAATCACATTCTCCGGCTCTTCGAAAGCTTCTTCCTCTTCCGGCTCATCGGACTGGTACCGGGACCAATCGGCGAGCAGCTTCTCCCCGTTCGGGTTGAGGAAGATGATCCGGCCGTCGGTATCGAACGAGATGACCGCGTCCGCCATGCTGCGCAGCACGCTCGCCAGGTTGTCCTTTTGCAGCTGCAGGTCCCGGATCGTGGAGTCGAGCTGCCGGGCCATCAGGTTGAAGGTGGTGCCCAGCTCGCCGATCTCGTCCCGGGAGTGAATGACCACCCGCCGCTTGTAATCCCCGGTTCGGATGTTCTCGGCCGCCTTCTGCAGCTCGATCAAGGGCCGGTTGATCCGGGTGATGAGGAAGAAGCCGAACGACGTGGTCAGCAGAAAGCCGACGATGCAGACGTAGACGAAGATTCGTTTAACGTAGGATTGCAGGTCCTCGATGCTCTTCTTCGACTGATAGAGCACGAGGCTGTGCGTCAAGGTATCGCCATCCTGCACCATGGCGGGAACGGTGACGAGCAGGTACCCCGCCCCCTCTTCGCCCGGCGGCCGATAGCTCGCCTTGATTCGGTCGCCGCTTCGAATCGCCTGCTGCTCCCCCTTGCTGAATACCTGATCCGCGGGAACGGACGAGCCGCCGAACGCGAGCAGGCTCTCTCCCATCGGTTTGCTAAGCTCGAGGACCGCAACCCCCGCGTCCTCCGCCGACAGGATTTCCCCGGCGCTTTCCGCGAAGGCCGGGTCGCCGCCGTGCTCGCGGTACAGGTCGGCCAGCTTCTCCGCCGTGTTCAGAAGCGAGCCCGACTGATCGGGAAAGCTCGTATCGATGTAACGAAAAAGAAACAAGCCCAGGATGATCAACACCACAGCCACCAGTGCGATGATGGTCATCCAGAGCTTGCCGACGACGCTCCTGAACAGGAGCATTATTTGGGAACCTCCAGCTTGTAGCCGACTCCCCAGACGGTGGTAATCATGGCGGCGGCGTCCGGAGAAACCTTGTTCAGCTTTTCGCGCAGTCGCTTGACGTGGGTGTCCACCGTGCGGAGATCGCCGAAGAATTCGTAGTTCCATACGTCCTTCAGCAGTTCCTCGCGGGAGAATACCTTGTCCGGCGAGACCGCCAAATAATGCAGCAGCTCGTATTCCTTCGGGGTCAGGGCAATCTCCTGCCCGCCCGCCGTCACGCGGTGGGCGTCGTGCTCGATCAGCAGATGAGGGAATACGATATTATTGCTGGAATTGCCTCCCTTGGAGAGGTAGGCGGTTGCCGAGGAACGGCGAAGGATGGCCTTGACCCGATAGATGACTTCGCGGGGACTGAAGGGCTTGACCACATAATCGTCGGTTCCCGCCTCGAAGCCCTGCACCCGGTTTGATTCCTCTCCCTTGGCGGTCAGCATGATCACGGGCGTCGCCTTAAACTGGCGAAGCCGTGCGCACACCTCCAGGCCATCCATTCCCGGCAGCATCAAATCGAGCAGAATGAGATCATAGTCGTGGTCGATGGCCTTTTGCAGGGCGGTCTCCCCGTCCTCCGCCTCATCGATGGCATAGCCTTCCTTCTCCAGGTACATGCGAAGCAGCCGGCGAATCCGCTCTTCGTCGTCCACGACCAATATGCTTTCGTTCATCTCTGCCATAAAAAAGCTCCTTCCAAACCGTCCGGGTGAAATGTCTGAGGTTTCCCCGTTCCAGGAGCCTTGTCCAAAGCCGCCGGCCGCTGTCACGGAATATTCAAATCTTCCCTCATTATAGCGAATTTTGGCGAATTCGTTAATTCTTTTTTTGAACGGATTGTGTCGCTCCCTCCGGAGCCGGCGGACCTTCCGCCTCCAATGCGGCTTTGCGCAGCTCGGCGACCTCCTGGGGAGTCAGGTGGCGGAACTGACCGCGGGCCAGGTTGCCCAAATGCAGCGGCCCGTATTGAATGCGCTTGAGCCGGATGACCGGGTAATGAACGGCTTCGAACATCCGCCGGACCTGCCGGTTGCGGCCTTCGAAGATGGTGATGGAGATAACGGTTTCCTTCTTCTCCGGATTGACGTCGTGATAATCGACGATCGCCGGGGCGGTCATGCCGTCCTCCAGCTTGATGCCCTTGGCCAATTTTTCGAGCACGCTTCCGTGCGGCGTTCCTTCCACCGTAGCCCGGTATGTGCGGGGAACGTGGTGGCGGGGATGGGTCAGCAGGTAGGCGAATTCGCCGTCGTTGGTCAGAATGAGCAGCCCTTCCGTATCATAATCCAACCGGCCCACCGGATAGACCCGCTCCTTGATGCCGGGCAGGTAGTCCGCTACGACCTTGCGGCCTTTCGTATCCTTGGCGCTCGTGATGACGCCCTTCGGCTTGTTCAGCAGAAGATAGAGCGTTTTCTCATGCTTGATCGGCTTGTCGTCCACCAGAATGACATCTTCCTTGGGATCGACCTTAACTCCAAGCTCCTTGACCACGGTGCCATTCACTTTCACCCGGCCGGAGCTGATAATTTCTTCGCATTTTCGTCTTGATGCGACGCCGGCCGCGGCCAGCACCTTCTGCAGACGTTCCATGTCGCGCTTCACCTCATTCGTAATCATACCCAGTTGAAGCCGAAATCACAAGCAAAACAGGGCTTCCCGGAGGAAACCCTGCTGAATGCCCGGAGGATCGCCGCATGCGAGGCGTTCGGCCGACAGGAGGCGGAATGGCCGGAATGGCCGGATCAGCCAAATACCAAGTAACAAACCGCCACGGATGCGATGAAACCGATAACGTCGCTGATCAAGCCCACTTTGAGCGCGTACCCCGCCTTGCGGATGCCGACGGCCCCGAAATACACGGTGATGACATACAACGTGGTGTCGGTGCTGCCTTGCACGGTGGAAGCGATCCGGCCGATCAGCGAATCCGGACCGAAGTGCTTCATCAGGTCCGTCGTGAACGCGAGCGAGCCCGCTCCGGTGATCGGCCGCAGAATGGCCAGCGGCAGAACCTCGCCGGGAATGCCGGCCCAGTCCAGCACCGGCTTCAGCACTCCGACCAGCATGTCCATGGCGCCCGACACCCGAAATACGCTGATCGCCACCATCATGCCGACGAGCGACGGAATGATGGCGACCGCCGTCTGAAAGCCGTCCTTTGCCCCTTCCACGAACGATTCGTAGACCGGAACCTTGCGGAAGGCCGAATAGAGCGGAATGAACACCAGGAGCACGGGAATAGCCCAGGCGGAAATGGCGCTGATCAAGCCGTACATGGGTTATCCTCCTTCCTCCGGCGGCTTGGCCTCCCGCTTGCGGTACCAGCGGTCGACGAGGATGGCCGCAGCGGTGGATACCGCCGTCGCAAGCAGCGTCGTGCCGATGATCTCGGCGGGATTGCCGGAATGCAAGTTCATCCGAATGGCGATGAGCGTCGTCGGAATGAGGGTGATGCTCGCCGTATTCAGCGCGAGCAGGGTGCTCATTGCCGGACTCGCACGGTCCTTGTTCGGGTTCAGGTTCTGCAGCTCTTGCATCGCCTTGATTCCCATCGGCGTCGCCGCATTACCGAGTCCGAGCAGATTGGCGCTCATGTTGGACATGATATACCCCGCCGCCGGGTGATTGATCGGAACGCTCGGAAACAGAAAACGGATCACCGGCCGGAGCAGCCGGGAGATGACCCGGAGCAGTCCCCCCTCCTCGGCGATCCGCATCATGCCCATCCAGAAGGTCAAAATGCTGATAAGGCCGAGGGAGACGGTGACCCCGGTCTCCGCTCCCTCGAATACCGCCTTGGTCACCACATCGATCCGACCGTTGACGGCGGCCACCGCGAAGCCGACGACGATGAAAAACAGCCAGATGTAATTGACCATCGTTCAGCTCCCCCCTCCGCCCGGAATCAATGCGAGCAGGACGTCGGCCAGGGTGTGCGACCACCGCTGCAGCCAGCCGCTCCGCCGCTCTTGAACGACGCCCGCGGCCGTCGGCTCCCCGACCTCGCTGAAGCGGCCGGTCGGCTGATCGCCCGTGGTGGGCTTGCCGGTTTTGCCGGGAGCGGTTGGAGCCGGAACGGCCAGGGGTACGCTTCCGACCTTCTGCCCGGCAAATGAGAGCTCCAGCGCGCCCCGGTCGCCCAGGCGGTAATCGACGCTCTTCGGGTTCGTCGGCAGCAGCTTCCGCTCCAGCGACTCGCCTTCGGCGAGCGGATATGCGAAATCTTCGGCGGCCGTGTAGCCCTGCCCCAGATCCTCGCCCTTTTTGACGGCGAGCGTCTGCGGGTAGTGCTTATACCCGTAATCGAGCATCCGGCTGTGATCGGCCCAGTCGCTGCCGTCGTTCAGCGTGACGGCCGCAAGCTGCTGGCCGTCCCGGGTAGCCGAGCTGACGAGACAGCGGCGGGACAGCTTCGTAAAGCCGGTCTTGACCCCGTCCGAGCCCGGGTACAGCGACAGCATCTTGTTCTTGTTGGTCCAGACCGTGTCCCAGGACTCGCCTTCGCGCGACACCCGCTTCGTCTTGGTCTTGACGATCTCGCGGAAAACGGAATTCTTCAGCGCGTAAGCGGCCAGGCGAGCCATGTCGTCGGCGGTGGAATAATGATCGTCGGCATCGAGACCGCTCGGGTTGGAGAAATGCGACCGGGTCATGCCGATCTCTTCGGCCTTGCGGTTCATCAGGTACACGAAGCCCTCCTGCGAGCCCCCGACATGCTCGGCGATGGCCGTGGCGGCGTCGTTGCCGGAGCGGAGCATAAGGCCGTAGAGCAGATCGTTCAGGCTGATCTCCTCGCCCAGCTTCAGATAGATGGAGGAACCCTCCTTGCCGAAGGCGTTCTTGCCCACGGTCACCTTGTCCGACAAGCGGCCGTTCTCGATGGCAATGATCGCGGTCATGATCTTGGTCGTGCTGGCGATCCTCATCCGCTTGTCGCCGGCCTTGCTGTAGAGAATCCGCCCCGACGACACGTCGATCAGGGCCGCCGCTTCGGCGTTCGTCTGCAGGGCCGCCCCGCTTGGACTCGGTGCGGACGGCGCCGCTTTAAGCCCGGCGGCGGCAAGCCTGTCCGCTCCGGTGGCCAGGCCCGCCGCGGGGAAGGCCGCTTGCAGGAGAAGCGCGAAAGCGGCTAGGCATAGCAGAATACGGCTCATGGTTTCACTCCCGGTCTCTTCGTGATTCGTTTTACTCCACTATATGCCCGGACGGGCGGGAACATGTCCGTCGAAGCCACGGCAGTCGATAGAGGAGCTATGGCCGGAATGGGCAAAAACCGTCCGGCTCGCGCCGGACGGTCGGTTATGCTGGATGAAGCAGGTTATTCGCCATTCACTCGGTTATTCGCCGTAAACCCGAATTTCGAACACTTCGGCAAGCGGCGCGCCGTTGGTTTCGTCGACAACCAGCCGCAGAGCCGAAGCCTGAACCGGCTGGTCCAGCACGTGGACTCTCCGCCGCCGCCGGTTATCGGCGACTCGGGCAAGCTCTCGCCATTCTCCCTTCACGAGCGCCTCCAGCCGGTATCCGCGCACAAGCTCGGGAATGACCGGAAACGGCGTTTCGTGGTGGTGAAGGTTGATCAGGTCCTCGTTCACGTCGTCGTTGAACGTCAGGAGGACCCGCTTGATCGCAACCGGACTTTCCCATTCCAAGGCTGCCCACGGAGCTTCTTGGCCCGCAACCGGATTGGCCGAGATCCACAAATGCGGACCGCCAAACGGACGAACGTATCCGTCCAGCAGCTTCTCCGCCGAGAAGGCCGCCGTATCGGGAAACACCCTCAGGCAGGGCAGCGTGCGGTTAACGGCCGGCCAGCGCTTAATCGGGTCGTCGAGCCGGAATTGGTTCTCGATCGGCTGCTTCACGCTGCGGAACATCAGCATGCCGCTCTGCGTATCCTCCGCCAAGCACAGCCGGACCGCCGGGTTGCGGCGGATGATGACGAACCCGTTCCGTGCCCCGGACGGAGTCCAGGAGAGCGGCAAGGAAGCCCAGCCTTCGCCCGCCTCCAGCTCGCACGCCGCTTCGGCTACCCGCTCGTGCGGGACGTAATTCTCCGGCCGAGCGGTGTCCCACAGTTCCACGCACAGGCGGGTGTTCTCTGCCGCCTGCACCCGAAGCTCCAGCCGATCCAAGCGGGGATCGACCGGAAGGAGCACCGCCGCGTCGGCGTCAAGCGGGAAGAACCCGCCGGACGGCTTCTCCAGAGCGAGCCGCCGCAGCGAGCCCGACGAGCGGACGGCTGCGCGGCGCGCCAGGTCGGCGGGGTCGGCGTTGGCATAGCCGATCACCGAGGCGTCCTGGCGCAGCAGGGTCTGCCGCAGCTCGCTCAGGTGGCTGCGGTACAGGCCGCGGGGGCTGACACCGCGCTCGACTGACAGCGCCGCCGCCGTCCCGGCAGCTTCGCCGAGCAGCGCGCAGGTCGCCATCACCCGCGTCGTACCGAAGGCGACATGCGAGGCACTGATATTGCGCCCGGCGAACAGCAGATTGCCGACGTTGCGTGAATAGAGACTCCGGTACGGAATCGTGTAGACGCCGTCGGCGAACTTGTGCTTGGAGCCGCTCTCCTCGGCGTACATCCCCCCCGGAGGGTGCAGATCGATCGACCAGCCGCCGAAGGCGATGCCGTCCTCGAACGGTGTCTGCGCGAGGATGTCATTCTGGGTCAGGGTATAATCGCCGATGAACCGGCGGTATTCCCGCTTGCCCGGCAGGGAACCTACCCATTCCAAGGTCAGCGTCTCGGCATCGAACTTGCCGGAATTCTTGATGTAGTCCCAGATTCCATAGATCACGGAGGACAGCTCGTCGCGGATGGCTTCATTGTCCGTCACCGCATCGCGGTCGCCTCCGAACTCGATCCACCAGTAATGGCAGCCTGAATCGCCGCTGCGAATCACCCGGTTAACGGGGATCGAGGTCTTCGCGATATCCTTCGCGAAACTCGGAGCCACGTACCGGACCGGGCGGCCGGTATCCTTCGTGTAGAACAGCAGGGTGCTGCCCAACGTGACCGCATCCGGTTGATCGGGCGCCCAATCCTCTCCGAATTCCGCCTTCGCTTCCCGGCCGATGCGGTAATCGGCTCCGGCGAGGAAGCCGACAAGCCCGTCGCCGGTGCAGTCCAGGAAGCGTTCGCTGACGAACCGGATTCTGCGCTCGGAGCCCATCATCCAGCCCGTAACCGACCGGATTTGCCGGCCGCCCTCCTCTTCCCCGGCTTCGACCTCATGCACGTCGGTGTTCAGAAACAGCCGGAGGTTTGGCTCCGCCAACACCGCGTCGAGCAGCACGGAATCCCACAGATAAGGATTTCCTTCCGGGTTGCGGTACTGATTCTCCAGGAACAGCTCGCCCATAATGCCGGTTTCCCGCGCATAGCGGTTGGCGCCGTGGCCGGTGGCCCCGCATACCCAAACGCGAATTTCGCTGCTGGAGTTGCCGCCCAGCATCGGGCGGTTTTGCACCAGCGAGACGGATCGCCCCAGGCGGGCGGCGGCGATCGCCGCCGTGACGCCCGCAAGACCGCCGCCGATGACCGCAATGTCGCTGCGGATGGTTTCTTCTCTCATGACCTCACCTCATCATATCGGTGATTTCAGAGTATTCGATCCTTCGCTTACTTTACATAGCCGATTGCTTCATCTATGATAACGGTAATTTCACTTTAAGGGGGAAAGACAAGCATGGGGACGGAACCGATCGCCGAGCTCGTTGCCCGGGTAACCGGCCACATTTACTGGGACCGCAAGCCCAGCTTTTTGCTGTCCGCCGATGTCTACGACCAATGGGCGATCTTTGCCGTGGAAGAAGGAGAATTCCGCTACCGCGTAGGCTCTGTGAGCGGGACGGCGGTAGCGGGCGATCTCGTCCTCTGTCCGCCGGGTGAAGAATTCGGCAGGGAAACCGTCACGCCGCTGTCGTTTCACGTTCTGCATGTGGAATGGAACCGTCCCGATGAGGAAATGGCGGCACTCTTCCCGAAGCGAAGAATTCGCTTGGCGGACCGCGTCCGATTGAAATCCACCTACGGCTACCTGCGGCGGGCCGCACGGGATTATCCGGACCTGAGTTCGCTGAACCATTCGGCGCATTTGCTCCGGGACCTGTTCCAGCTCTACGAAATGGAGCAGGAGGAACGCCGGGCCGCCAGTCCGCTGCCCGCTCCGTCGGGGGACGCGTTGATGGACCGCGCGGCGGAGGAAATCCGGACGCTGGCCGGCGGAGAAGTCTCGTTGAACGAGCTGGCCGCCCGGCTCGGCTTCAGCCCCGTGCAGTTCACCCGCCGGTTCCGCGCCGCTTACCACCGGCTGCCGTCCGATTACCTTCGCTCCGTCCGACTCTCCGAGGCTTGCCGGATGCTGGCCGAGACCTCCCTGACCGTCGGCGAGATCGCCGAACGGTGCGGCTACGAATCCGGCTTCTCGCTCAGCCGCGCGTTTTCGGTTCGGCTCGGGACCAGCCCTTCGGCATACCGCAAAGCGCACCGGCTGTGAAGAAGCAAAACGCCCTCCCCGTTTGGAGAAGGCGTTTTTGTAGAAGGCCCGTTTGTTACTGAAAATCCGGCTTCGGATTGACGCTGGTCAGCGAGGACACGCTGGCCGAATTGTCTGCGGACGAGAACGGCTGCACCTCGGAGGCATTGCTAAAGCCGCTGCCCGAGCTGCCCATGCCTGAATATCCGCCGAAACTGCCGCTGTTTCCGCTGCTGCTGCTGCCGCTGCCAGTATATCCACCGGATGCAGATGAGCCCGAACCGTTTCCCGGAACCGGACCGGCCGAGAAGGTGCTGCCGCTTACGCCCGCGCCGGCCGTACGGTTCTTGGCACTGTCGGCTCCGAAGCTCTGCAGCAGTCCCTGAATCCGGTCCACCACCTGCGGAGCGGAGTCGATCAGACGCTCGACGAGGTGGGTCTGGTTATCCAGCGGCACCACCCGGACGCCTTGCTTGCCTACAACCAGGAAGGCGATCGGCGTAATGGAGACGCCGCCGCCGCTGCCGCCGCCGAACGGAAGCTGGACGGACGCATTCTTCGCTTCTTCTCCCTCTTCCTTCTGCGTGTTGAAGTCGCTGCCGCCTGCCGCGAAGCCGAAATTGACGCGGGAGATCGGCATGATGACGTCGCCGTCACCGGTTTCAATGGCGTCGCCGACAATGGTATTGACGTTGACCATTTCCGTGATCTGTTCCATGGCCGTCTTCATGAGTCCCTGAATGGGATGGTCGGACATATCGTTTTCCTCCTCGGTGTCAGAAAGATGTCGTAAGTGCTTTCTATATAATGCCCTAAACGGCCCTGGGAATATGCGCCGGGAGGAAGGACAGTCGCCAATCGTCTTTAATGCTCCGACCTCTTCTGTTTCCGTCCAACTCGCCGTCGGTCTCTCTACGGAGGGGCAAGAGCTGAGACAGCCGCGTTAGCAAAGCGGCAGCCCCTTCGTATTGCGCAATGGCTCGGGTGAAACGGTCCTCCTCCCATAAGCCGAGTTGCGAAGAATCGATGATTTTAACCCTGGTGATAGACGCTGTTCGTCTCCCCATGTACAATTTAACAACCTGCTAGCAGGAGAGGAAGGTTCCGGATGGATAATGTACAGATAGCCGAGCAAATTGTGCAAGGCGGCGTTACTTATCTGCGCCGATTGGCCGACGCGGTGCATATGGAACAGGTGGAGGAAGGCATTTGCTCCCTTATCCGTCCCAAGTCGGGAGAATGCGGCATCTCGATCCGGTTTGATTTTCGGGTGGAAGGATTGACGGAGGCAGAGATCGAGGAGGGCTTGGACCGCGTGTTCAAAGCGGGAGGCCCAATCTATTGGGGGAATCTTCCCGGGCCGGTGATGGAGAAAGTAAACCAACGGCTAGCATCCGCCTCCGGGAACAGGCAAGGAGAGGAAGAGGAAGAGGCCAATATGGCGCTCCTCCCCGGACAAAGAATTTCCTTTCCGGAGACTTGCTACCCGGTCTCGGTCAGGAAAGTGCTGCATGAAGCGGATTTCAAACGTTGGGTCGACCAGAGCAATCGGGTGATGAGCGGCGGCTTCCCCGTCCTGCATCCCGACCATCACCTTCACCTGTGGAGCTCGGGAGCGTTATCTTGCTACTCGGGTTATTACGGCTCCTCTCTCGCCGCAACAGCGGCCATTTTGCATCACCATGGCGACGATTCGCTCGAATTCGTCTCGACCGAGCCGGAATTCCGCCGGAAAGGCTTGGCTCAAGCCGCTTGCAACCGAGCCATAGAAGACGCGTTCGCCGCGGGAGCGCGTATTATCACGCTGAGAGCGGCAAGCGGAAGCAAGAAGCTGTACCAATCGTTAGGCTTTCAATGCTATTGAATCTGCAAAAGGGATTGGGATGGCAGAGAAGATCGACGGGAAGACGAATGAAGCTACAGTGAAGAAAATCGTAACGAAGGTTCGGCATGGACTAAAGCACTCTCAGTTCGAATGGGCCAAGACGGATTACGCGAACTATGCCAAAATCGACGATATTCCACGCCGATATTGGACGCGGCGCGGGAAAAGCGGATCATTTTCTTGCTTCTGAATGCGTGAACCCGTCGGCAAAGTCGCGCGGGACATGGTATACTGGAACACGAAGCAAACAACCCGCTGCCCGCGCGGCAGAACGTCACATCCGACAAAGGAGAATCCCGATGGTCATTCAACCGAAAATCCGCGGATTTATCTGCACGAACGCACATCCCGAAGGCTGCGCCAAGCAGGTCGCGGAGCAGATCCGGTACATACAAGGTAAGCCCAAATTGAACGGCCCCAAGCGGGTGCTCGTCATCGGAGCCTCGACGGGCTTCGGCCTCGCGAGCCGCATCGCCGCCGCATTCGGCTTCGGCGCAGACACGATTGGCGTCTTCTTCGAGCGTCCGGCGGAAAAGGACCGCACGGCCTCCGCAGGCTGGTACAACACCGCCGCCTTTGAACAAGCCGCCCGCGCGGAAGGGCTCGTCGCCGAAAGCATTAACGGCAACGCTTTTTCCGACGAGATCAAGCAGGAGACGATCGCCCTGATCAAGGAAAAGCTGGGTCAAGTCGATCTGGTGGTCTACAGCCTCGCCTCTCCCCGGCGGACCCATCCAAAGACGGGCGAAACCTATACGTCGGTCATCAAGCCGATCGGTCAAGCGTATGAGAACAAAACGGTCAACTTCATGACCGGAGCCGTCTCCACCGTCTCGGTTCCCCCGGCCACGGAGGACGAAATCCGCCAGACGGTCGCCGTCATGGGGGGCGAGGATTGGGAGTTCTGGATTCGCGATCTCCTCGAAGCCGGCGTGCTGGCGGAAGGCGCCAAAACGGTTGCGTATTCCTACATTGGCCCCAAGATCACCTATCCCATCTACCGGGAAGGCACGATCGGCCGTTCCAAGAACGATCTGGAAGCGACCGCGCTCAAGCTCGACCGGGCGCTGGACGATGCGGTAGGCGGCGGAGCCGTCGTATCCGTCAACAAAGCGCTCGTCACCCAATCGAGCTCGGCGATTCCGATCGTCCCGCTCTACATCTCTTTGCTGTTCAAGGTCATGAAGGATAAGGGGCTGCACGAGGGCACCATCGAGCAGATGTACCGGCTCTATGCCGACCGCCTATACGCGGCCGAGCCGGCAGTTGATGAAGCCGGACGCATCCGCATCGACGACTGGGAGATGCGAGAGGATGTTCAGCGCGAGGTCGACTCCCTCTGGGAGCAGATCAGCGTCGACAACCTGAACGAGCTTGCCGATCTGGAGGGGTACCGCAACGATTTCCTCCGCCTGTTCGGCTTCGGCATTCCCGGCGTCGATTACGAGGCAGACGTCGAGCCGAACGTTCCGCTGACCCGAGGCTGATCCACGGGATTCGATTCCCGTTCAAAAAAAGGAAGCCGGGAGGACCTTCAGGTCTTCCCGGCTTCCTTTTCGTCGTGGATGGCGTTATTTCCGTCATCGCGCTTGCGACAACCGCCGTACGCTCCGGAACGCCTGCTTGGCATGCCCCAGGCTCAGCATTCGGCGAAAGAGCTGCCAACCGGAAGCGACCATCGCGCCTGCGCGGACCGTCAGGCTCATTTCCAGGTCGGTGGAGAAGGCGTACCGGTTGTAGCAAGGCGTTACCACCAGCAGAGGATCGGTTTTGAAATGGAGCTTGTGGGTCAAAAATCCGACGAGGAAGGCTTTCAGTCCCCAGCCTCCTCCGGTGAGAACGGCTGTCTGGGCCGGGTTCGGAACGCCGATACTCGTGGACCAGCGGAAGCCGGTGCAGGTCAGCTTCCCCACCAGCTCGCTCAGCCAGCCGTTGTAGTCGCGGAAATGAGCCTGGAAGACCTTCCGCATGCGAATGCTCCATTCCACATCGCGTTTATTCAGATCGTCGACCGTCTTCTCGGCCTTCGCCTCCGACTTGCCGATCGGCTTCTCCTGACCGAACAAGCGGACACCCCGAAGCAGGCCCTGATAATCGATTTTGGGAACGGAATAATGGTAATGCACCAGTCCGAACACGGCCCTGACCTCCACATCCAGCCGGTCGTTGTCGCGGGCTCTCGAAAAGCGGAATTCCATGCGAATTTCGCTGGCGAGCACGCCTGCCACGATTGCCAGCAGAACCAGACACAGCGAGAGGGCGATGTACCAGCCCATGTTAATCCACCTCCGATGGCAACAAAAATACCCGTGTCCTCCCGGTCAAACCTGGAAGAACACGGGTTAGTATGCACGCCCGGCTGGAAAAAATGCGCAGCTTGCGCGGGATTTGGGCGCTAGTCTTCTTCGGCTTCCGAATTCGCCGAAGAATCCAAAGCCAGGAACGAATCCGCCAGCGCCTCGAATTCCCGGTCGAAGGCTTCCGTCTCGCCGGAATCGGCCACATCCTCGAAGGTCAACTGCTTGGCTTCGGGACGTTCGAACAAGAGGCGCGCCTCCTCCTCCAGATCGAGGGTTTGGCCAAAGAGCGAAGAATCCGGCAAATCCTCCAACGAGGACAGGCCGAAGTAATCGAGAAACGGCTTCGTCGTTCCGTACAGAATCGGCCTCCCGACCGCTTCCGCCCGGCCCGTCTCTTCGATCAGCTCCTTCGCGACGAGAGTCTGCAGCGCCCGGTCGCATTTTACGCCGCGGATTTCTTCGATCTCCACGCGGGTGATCGGCTGCCGGTAAGCGACGATCGACAGCGTCTCCAGGGACGCCTGCGACAGCGAGGAGCGCGACGGGGACTCCGCCAGCTTCTCGAAATACGGAGCGTGCTCGGGAACGGTGGTCATCTGGTAGGAGCCCGCCAGCTCGACGATCTGCACGCCCCGGCCGGTCTCCTTCAGATTCAGCCGCAGGCTTTCCACCAGCTCGCGGGCCGCAGCAGCGCTGATCTCCAGCACCTCCGCCAATTGGCGGGCGTCCAGCCCTTCATCGCCCGCCGCGAACAGCAGGCCTTCAATAATCGGTAACATCGGACTCACTGGCAACCGCGGTACCATCCTCTCTCGTTTCAATTACAATATCGTCAAACAGCCGGTGCTGAAAGCAGACGATGCGCTTCATCTTCATGAGCTCGAGCAGCGCGAGGAAGGTCGTCACGACCTCCTCCCGGGAGAACCCATCCTCCAGGAGCCGGGAAAAGAGCACACGGTCTCCCTCCCGCTTGAGCTGGCGAAGGATCTGCCGGATGCGCTCCTTCACGGAGATTTCGTCCCGGCGGATACGCGCGACCGCATTTCGTCCGGCCATCTTTCGCAGCGCCCGGCGAAAGGCGAGCAGAAGATCGGCCGGCACCAGCCCCTCGACGGGGTTCTCCTTCGCCACGACGACGAAAGGACTGAGGTCCGCCGGCTCGCGGGTAAAGAGGTGGCTTCGTTCCACTTCCTTCTCCCGCAAGTGATCGGCGATTTCTTTGTATTTTTTGTACTCCATCAGTTGGCGGACCAGCTCGGCGCGGGGGTCGAGGTCGGGGTCTTCCATGCCGTCTTCCCAGTCCATTTCGATGACGGGCGGTTTCGGCAGGAGCATCTTGCTCTTGATCGACAACAGCGTCGCCGCCATCACCAGAAATTCGCTGGTCACATCCAGCTCCAGCTCCTGGAAAAGGTCGAGATACTCCATGTATTGGTCGGTGATGGTCTTAATCGGGATGTCGTAAATATCGACCTCGTTCTTGTCGATCAGATGCAGGAGCAGGTCGAGCGGCCCTTCGAAGGCATCCAGCTTGAAGGTTACCTTCGAGGACGGATGTCCCTCCGGTGTGCCGTCAGGTGCACCATTCGGAGTGCTATCCGGGATGATCTCCGTGGTGTTCTCCTCGGCTGCAGCGTCGATTTCGGCATCGGAAGGGGACGCTCCCCTTTCCCGAGCGTCTCCTGCCCCCGTATCTTCCATGTTTTTGTATTCCCGCGTTTCCTCGCTCGGTTCCTTCATTCGGTTCTCCGGATTCTCCCTTACGCTTGGATCTGCTTCAGCAAATTCACCATCTCGATGGCCGTGGCGGCCGCTTCCCAGCCCTTGTTGCCCGCTTTGGTCCCGGCCCGTTCAATTGCCTGCTCGATCGTGTCGGTCGTGAGCACGCCGAACACCACCGGGATGCCGGCAGCCAATCCAACCGCGGCGACCCCCTTGGACACTTCGTTCGCCACGTAATCGAAATGGGGCGTCGATCCCCGGATCACGGCGCCCAGGGTGATGACGGCGTCATATTTGCCGCTTTCGGCCAGCTTCTTCGCCACGAGCGGGATTTCGAAGGCCCCCGGCACCCAGGCGAGGTCCACGTCTTCCTCTTGGGCTCCATGGCGCTTCAGCGCATCCTGCGCCCCGGAGACGAGCTTGCCGACGATAAATTCATTGAAACGGCCTGCCACAATGGCGTATTTGCTGTTCTCGGAGATCAGCTTTCCTTCAAAAATTCGGGTCATCTCTCATCATCCTTTCGGCTCATGGGTCGGGATCGTTTCGTTCTGTTCCACAAAGGTCAGCAGATGCCCGAGCTTCTGCTGCTTGGTATGCAGATAACGGGAATTGTCTTCGTTCTCCGGCATTTGCAGCGGAACCCGTTCCGACACTTCCAGGCCGTAGCCTTCGAGGCCGGTGATCTTGCGCGGGTTGTTGGTCAAAAGCCGGATGCGGCGCAGGCCCAAGTCGCGCAGAATTTGGGCGCCGATGCCGTAATCGCGCAAATCGGCCGCAAAGCCTAGTTTAATATTCGCGTCGACGGTGTCAAGTCCTTCTTCCTGCAGCTTGTAAGCGCGCAATTTGTTGATCAGGCCGATGCCGCGCCCCTCCTGCCGCATGTAGAGCAGAACGCCGGAGCCCGCTGCCTCGATCTGGGCAAGCGCCGCTTCGAGCTGCGGGCCGCAATCGCAACGGTGCGAGTGGAACACGTCGCCGGTCAAGCATTCGGAATGCACCCGCACCAGCACCGGAACGGCGGGGTCGATGGTGCCCTTGACCAGGGCGATATGCTCCTTGCCGTCCACTTCATTGGAATACGCCACCGCCTTGAAGGTGCCGTAATCCGTCGGCAGGTTGATTTCCACCTCGCGGGTGACCAGCTTATCCTTCTCGTTGCGGTAGTGAATGAGGTCGCGGATGGTGATGATCTTGTGGCCGCCCGTTTGACGCAGCTTCATCAGGTCGGGCACCCGGGCCATGGAACCGTCCTCCTTGATCACCTCGCAGATGACGGCGGCCGGGTAAGAACCGCACATGCGGGCGAGGTCCACCGCCGCCTCGGTATGCCCGGCCCGGCGCAGCACGCCGCCCTTCTTGGCGATGAGCGGGAAGATGTGCCCGGGGCGGCGGAAGTCGGCCGGCTTGGCCGCGCCGTCGATCAAGGCCCGCACCGTCGCCGACCGCTCATGGGCGGAGATGCCCGTCGTGGTCGTAACATGATCCACGGACACGGTGAACGCCGTCCCGTGATTGTCGGTATTGCGCTCCACCATCGGATGAAGGCTGAGCTCCGCCGCCCGCTCCTCGGTGATCGGCACGCAGACGAGGCCGCGTCCCTCGCGGATCATATAGTTGATCACCTCGGGCGTCGCCTTCTCCGCCAGCGCAATGAAATCCCCTTCGTTCTCGCGGTCCTCGTCGTCCACCACGATGATAACCTTGCCCTGCATGAGGTCGTAGATGGCCTCTTCGATCGGATCAAACCGGATATCGTCCATAACGCTTCCTCCTGTCTAGCGACTCACGGCTTACAGAAAGCCATTCTCGGCTAGAAACTGCTCCGTAAGTCCGCCCGGCCGGCTTGGCGGCGCGGCCTCGCGCGGAGCGAGCAGCAGCCTCTCGATGTATTTTCCCAAAATGTCGCATTCCACGTTCACCGCATCCCCTGCGTGTTTGTCCGCGAGGATCGTCTCCTGCAACGTGTGCGGGATGATGGAGACGGTGAAGCGGTCCGCGTCCGCGCTCACCACGGTCAAGCTGATGCCGTCGATCGCGACCGAGCCCTGCGGGACGACATACCGGAGCAGACCGGGGCGCTCCGGTTCGATCGTGTAGACGACGGCATTCTCCTCGCGCGTCCGGCTCCGGATCACGCCGGTCGCATCCACATGGCCCTGGACCATATGGCCGCCATACCGGCCGCCCGCCGCCATGGCCCGCTCCAGGTTCACCCGGCTGCCCGGCTCAAGCAAAGCCAGCGTGGTCTTGCGGTACGTCTCCGGCATGACGTCCATGGCCACGCCGGTGCGGTCGAAGGAGATCACCGTTAGACAAACGCCATTCACGGCGATGCTGTCCCCGAGGTGCACATCCTCCAGGATGCGCGACGCGTTGACGGACAGCACCAGCGAATGGCCGGCCCGCTTCACGCTGCGCATCGTGCCGATTTCTTCAATGATTCCGGTAAACATAACGATTTCCTCCAAACCGGTCCGTTTGCTGCCTCATGACCCGTACTCCGGATAACCGGTCAAACAGATATCCTCCTCGATGAGCTCGACGCGGGTGCGCGTGAGGCGAACCGCTTCCTCCATCCGCTCGAAGCCGTCGAAGGCGAAGCTCGCCGGTGCGGTGGTTCCGCCGATGATCTTCGGCGCGAAGAACAGCACCAGCTTGTCGATCAGCCTCCGCTCCAGCATGGCGCCGTTCAACCGGCCGCCGCCTTCCAGCAGCACGGAGCCGATCTCCCGGCGGCCGAGCTCGCGCATCGCCGCGGTCAGATCGACCTGCGGCCCGTCGCCGGGGATGGGCACCACTTCGGCGCCGAGCGCGGTCAACTCGCGGGCGCGTTCGGGGTCGGCCCCTTCGCGGGTGAGCACGAGCAGCGGACCGCCGCCGGCGGGGTCGAGCAGACGGGCCTGCGGCGGCAGCCGCAGCGCGGAGTCGACGACCACCCGCACCGGCTGAAGCGCCGGTACGGCGAGCCGCGCGGTGAGCGCCGGATCGTCCGCCAGCGCCGTGCCAATGCCGACCATCACCGCCTGGTGGCGGTGCCGCAGCAGATGGACGTACTCCCGCGAGCGCGGGTTCGTGATCCACCTGCTGTCGCCCGTCCGGCTGGCGATCCGGCCGTCCAGGGTGCTGGCCGTCTTCAGGGTGACGAACGGCAGGCCGGTGACGATGTACTTGTTGAACGCTTCGTTCAGCTCCTCCGCCTCCCGGCCGCGGATGCCGGTCGTCACCTCGATGCCGTTCTCGCGCAGGAGAGCGATCCCCCGGCCGGCCACCCGGGGATTCGGGTCGCTCGCCGCCACGACCACGCGCGCCACCTTCTCCCGGACCAGCCGCTCCGCGCAGGGCGGGGTCCGGCCGTAGTGGCTGCAGGGCTCCAGCGTCACGTAAGCGGTCGCCCCTTCGGCTTCCCCGCCGGCCATGTCGAGGGCGTGAACCTCGGCATGGGCCGTCCCGCGCCGCAGGTGGGCTCCGATGCCGACGATGCGTCCCTGCTTCACGATCACGCAGCCGACCGCCGGGTTGATGCCCGTCTGGCCGTTCGTGCCGCGGGCGAGCTCCAGCGCCAGCCCCATGTAATACTCGTCATTCAGAACGTCCACCGGCCGTTCTCCTCCCTCCTCGTTTGCGGGGGCCCGTAAAGACAAAAAAGCCCCCGTTCTTACTCGGGGGCATAGAGGTTGCGTGATATGCGAAAGAACCTTGGCGGCCAAGTTTGTGAAAAAAGGAACGTCTATGGCACAGCCTGTTCTTGCATGAATCGCCGCTCCTTCTCCCATCCAGACTGTCACTGTCGGTTCCGGACTCTCACCGGATCAGCCGCCAGTCGATGGCTGCCCTATTCGGGCCTGGCCGTCTTCCGAGCGGGTCACGGACTTCCGCACGGCGTCCAGCTTTCGAAGGCCGCCTGCGGTCACCGTCGGTAGGGAATTGCACCCTGCCCCGAAGGATATGACTCCCGCACCGATCGGTACGGGTTACCTGAAATTTTACCACCCCCGGCAATGCAAAAGCAAGGCGAAAAGCGCCGCGTTCCAGTACCCCGCGCTTTCGCCTTGCCTTTTGCCAAGAGGTCCGCTTAGTTCTTCGACTTCTCCTCGCCCGCTCCGCCCTGGCCCGCTTCCTCCAGCTTGGTCGATACGTAGCTCTGCAGAGCGGCCGGATCGGCGCTCAGCGCGGCGCCGCTCTTCGTGCGGATGTTGGTGATGAGGTTCGTCGGCGGCAGCTGAATGCTGTCGATTCCGTTGCCCTTGGCCGATAACCCGAGCTTGCCGAGCTTCAGCATGTCGGACGGCTTCATGTTCGTATCCACGTAGGGACTGGCCGACTTTATGATACCGGGCAGCTTGATCAGAGACGATGTCTTCTGCAGCTTCTCGGTCACCGCCGCGATCAGCTTGCGCTGGCGCTCGGTGCGGCTGAGATCCGACAGGGCGTCGTGACGGAAGCGGACATACTGCAGCGCCGTCTTGCCGTCCATGTCCTGCTCGCCCTTCTTCAGATGAATGTCGAACTTATGCCCGTCGGCGGCGTCCTCGTAATCCATGTTCTTCTCCACGTCGATCCGAACGCCGCCAACGGCGTCGATCAGCGCCATGAAGCCTTGGAAGTCCGTGTAGACATAATAATGAATGGGCATGTCCAGCAGCTTGCTCACCGTTTGAATGGCGAGCGACGGGCCTCCGAGCGCGTAAGCCGCGTTGATCTTGCTCTTGCCGTGATCCGGAATGCTCACGTAAGTATCGCGCAGCACGGAGAACAGGACGATGCTTTTCTTCGCGGGATCGACGGAGGCGATCATGAGCGTGTCGGAGCGGGGATTCCCGTCCTTGCCGCTGTCGCGCGAGTCTCCGCCGATGAGCAGCACGTTGACGCGGTCTTTGCCGTTCCAGTCCGTCGTGCCTTCCACGGATGTAGCCTTGTTCATGCCGTTCAGCGAATCGTAGAGCCGGTAAGCGTAGACGCCTAGGAAAATAATCAGAATGAGTCCAAGTAACAGGACGATCCGTCTCATCGGTTTTTTTTTCATAAGTACCCCCTCTGGTCAACCGGAAGCGGAAATGTCAACCGCTCCAATGACCGGAAACAAGAAACCCGGGGCAGAGCACTCTGCGCCCGGGATCTGCCGTTACCGTCAGGAAGCTTAAGCTTCGACGACTTCGACCTTCGCCATTTTGTCGCGGCCGCGGAACTGATCGACCGCTTCCATGCCGCTTACGACCTTGCCGAATACCGTGTGCTGGCCGTCCAGGTGAGGCTGCGGCGCATAGCAGATGTAGAATTGGCTGCCGCCGGTGTTGCGGCCGGCATGCGCCATGGCGAGCGTGCCGCGCTCGTGCTTGTTCGGGTTGATCTCGCAATTGATCGTGTAGCCGGGGCCGCCGGTGCCTGTCCCGTTCGGACAGCCGCCCTGCGCGACGAAGCCGGGGATTACCCGGTGAAACACAAGTCCATTGTAAAAGCCGGTGTTGGCCAGCTTCTCGAAGTTGGCTACCGTGTTAGGGGCGTCCTTCTCAAACAGATCGATGACGACCTGCTCCCCGTTTTCCATCGTGATCTTGGCTTGTTTGGCCATGCAACATTCATCTCCTTCAATATAAGCGAGCTCGGTTACCATTGTACGGGCTTCGCCGGCAAAACACAACTCGGCTTAGGCTCAGCGCTTGCCGGCCTCGGACGGCTGCTTGCGCAGACGGGCCGGAATCACGTCGTTGCGGACGAGATCGGCATGCGACTCCCGCTGGACCACAACCTCGGCTTCGCCGTCTTTAACAAAGACGACGGCCGGCCGGCGGATGCGGTTGTAGTTGCTTGCCATGGAATAATTGTAGGCCCCGGTGCAGGAAACGGCGAGGATATCGCCCGCCTCCGCCTTCGGCAGCTCCAGATCCCAGATCAGCATATCGCCGCTCTCGCAGCATTTGCCGGCGATGGAGACGGTCTCTTCGTTTGCCTCGCTGGCCCGATTGGCGAGCAGGGCCTCGTACTTCGCCTGGTACAGCGCCGGACGCGGATTATCGGTCATGCCCCCGTCCACCGACACGTACTTGCGGATGCCGGGCAGGTCCTTCATCGAGCCAATTCGGTAAAGCGTCGTCCCAGCGTCTCCCACGATCGTCCGCCCCGGCTCGACCCAGACGGCGGGCACCGGATAGCCGCCCGCGGTGAAGGTCGAATGGATGTTCTCGGTGATCGCCTTAACGTAATCCTTGATCTCAAGCGGGCTGTCGCCTTCGACATACCGGACGCCGAAGCCACCGCCCAGGTTGAACACGCGGAATACCGCGCCGGTCTCGTCGCGGACCGCAAGGGCAAAGCCCATCAGCTTCTCCACCGCGTGGCGGAAGCCCTCCACCTCGAAGATCTGCGAGCCGATGTGCGAATGGATGCCGAGCAGCTCGAGGTTCGGCTGCTCCAGCGCCCGGCGCGCCGCTTCCATCGCGGCGCCCGAGCCGAGATCGAAGCCGAACTTGGAGTCTTCGTTGCCGGTCAGCATATAGTCGTGCGTATGCGCCTCCACACCGGGGGAGACACGCAGCAGAATATCGATCTTCTTCCGCTTGGACCCCGCAATGGCATTCAGGAGCGCCAGCTCGTGGAAATTGTCGACCACGAACACGCCGATGCCCGCCTCCACCGCATAGTCGATCTCCTCCGGCGTCTTGTTGTTGCCGTGGAAATGAATGCGTTCCGGCGGAAAACCGGCCTGAAGCGCCGTATACAGCTCGCCGTCCGAAACGACGTCGAGCGTGAGGCCTTCCTCTTCGATCAAACGGCACATGGCCATGACGCAGAAGGCCTTGCTCGCGAAGGCCACCTGGAACTTGAGTCCCGAGGCCTGAAAAGCCTCGTTGAATTCGCGGCAGCGACGGCGGATCAAGTCTTCATCCATCACGTACAAGGGGGTCCCGAAGGTATTGGCCAGGGCAGCGGTATCGCATCCGCCGATCTGCAGATGCCCCTGCCCGTTGATGGTACTGGTTCCGTGCAAAAACATAACGAGCGTTCCCCCCAAAAAGTTTACTCTTAACTTATCACAAGGCCGGGGGGTTGACAACGCTCAATCGAGCAACCATTCGAAAAGCGAGCCCGCCACTTTTCCCAAAATCATCGCAAACAGCAGCAGGACGATATAGGCGTGAAGGCCGAGCCGCTTGGCGAGAATCGGCAGCACGTTGACCACTTCCGTCAGTCCGCCGGCGATGAGCCCGACGAACATGCCGGACAAGATCCCGGCCACGGTGACGAAGCCTCCGGGCAGCGGGAACGCCCAGCCGTAGAAATCCGCCAGCGTCCAATAAAAAGCGCCGGCGATGAGCGCCTGCTCGTACCGGCGGATGCGGTCGTAGGTGCGCGTCACCTGCGCGAGCCGCGGCAGAATGTCGAGCACCGCGATGAACGCCACATAGCCGCAGCCGACGGCGAGGCCCCAGGCGAGACCGACGAACGAGGCGGCCAGTTCACGGACAGCCGTCATCCGGCTCTCCCTCCCGGGCCGCCAGCTTGCGGTACTCTTCGGTGACGATATACTGGTTCACATTCTCCTGGTAGAGAAACATCTCCACCTCGAGCGGGCTCGGCTCTTCATTGAAGGTTTTCTTGAAGAACCGGTTGAAGAAGATCGCCATGCCGATGCCGATTCCGAAGGAATAGGGAATTTGCAGGGCGAGGGGCCTCGGCTCGAATTTGCCGGTGATGAGCTGATACAGCCTCCGGTGAACGGCGGGCATGCTCACATCGGCATGAAAATTCATGATCGTCAGCCCCGAGCCGATGAACAGCAGGAGCCAGACGGCGGATACGATCAGCCAACTCGGCAAGCGTTCCTGCCGGGATTTCACCTCAACCAGCACGAACGGATCGCCGAAATGCTCGATGCGCAAGCCCGGGGCATACTCGCGGACAAGCCCGATAATCTGCAGCACATCGACGAGGATCATGTTGCCGTCGCGCTCCTTGGGGCGGGCGATGACCAATCGGCCGAGCTCTTTCTCTCGCTTCGGATCGGCGAGCAGCCGGGCAGCCCGGCCCAGGGTGAGCACTTCTCCTTTTTCCAGGCAGACCCGTTTGCGGAAACGCAAATAAAGCACGTTGTCTGCGTGCGATTCCTCCGCCATCCCGCACACCTCCCGGAAGTCTTTACCGGAAAGTATGCCAAATTGGGCGGGTTTGTACTCTGTTGCTAGCTCTGCGCCTTAAAACCGGAAAGGCGAAGGTTCGGGCTCGTCCTTCTTGTATTCGGACACCTCTTCGTTGATCGCGAGCATCCGCTTGTCCAGAAGGTCGATCAGCTCCGCCGAATTCTTCAGCTGATCGGTGATCGAGCGGGGCACCTCGCTGTCGAACTTGTAATAGATCTTGTGCTCCAAGCTCGCCCAAAAGTCCATGGCGACGGTTCGAATCTGGATCTCCACCGGCACCTGCTCCACCCGGTCGGTCAAGAAGACCGGAATCAGGATCAGCAGGTGGGCGCTGCGGTATCCGTTCGGCTTCGGTTCTTTGATGTAGTCTTTGACCTTCAGCACCTGAACGTCGCTCTGCCTGGAAAGCAGATCGATGATTTTGTAGATATCGGTCGTAAACGAGCAGATGATCCGAATGCCGGCGATGTCGTGGATGTGATCGCGGGCGTTCTCCAGACTCACCTCAAGCCCTTTGCGGTGCAGCTTGGAGATGATGCTTTCGGGGGATTTCAGGCGGGACTTCATATGTTCGATCGGGTTGTAATTATGGATGAACTGGAACTCCTCGTTCAGAATCTCCAGCTTCGTATTGACTTCGTCCAAAGCGAATTTGTAGACCAGCAGCCAGTTCTTCCATTCGTTGATCATCTTGGCGTTCATGGCTCGCATGGCGATTTCATAGTCTTCCATCGGTTCCGTCATGGTCGTCTCTCCCGGAGAATCAATATTTGCGGCAAGCTTTCCGTTCATTACGAATGAGCGGGCGATCCGTTTCAATAAGGAAGAAACCGGCCAATGGCCGGTTCATTTATTACAATTAATTGAACACCATACACATCTAAACGTTTTTTACAAGATTTTTAAATTATGTTACAAAAGTTTCGTTTTACTAAAGCGTGGTGATATGATTATATAGGGTAGTCATGCTATCTCGAAAGGAGCTACATAAGCGTCATGGAACTCTCTTCCCTATCGGAAAGAATCGAGCTGCTGCGCGCTCAGTTGAACCTGCTTGCGGGCCGACGCGACACCCTCGTCCATCCTCATGTGGTCAGCCTGAGCCAGGAGCTGGATCAGCTCATCATCCACTACCAGCAAAAACGCCGGGTGAGCGCCTGACACCGGCTATTGGGCAATTTGGTCGCGAATGGACTTGAGGATTTTCTTCTCCAGCCGGGAAACCTGAACCTGGGAAATGCCCAGCCTGCCCGCCACTTCCGATTGGGTTTGGTCCCGGTAATAGCGAAGATAGACAATCAACCGCTCCCGTTCGTTCAAGCGTTCGATCGCTTCGCCGAGAGCCATCTTGTCAAACCAGTTCTCCTGCGAATCGTCGGATATTTGATCCATCAGCGTAATCGGATCGCCGTCATTCTCGAACACGGTCTCGTGAATCGAGGAGGGCGGCTTATTTGCTTCCTGCGCAAAGACGACGTCTTCGGGAGAGATCCCGAGGCGGTCCGCGACCTCCTTGATCGTCGGCAGCCGCCCGATTTCCTTGGACAGCTCGTCCTTGACCTTGCGCACCTTGTTGGCGAGCTCCTTGAGGGATCGACTAACCTTCAGGGTGCCGTCGTCGCGGAGAAAGCGCTGAATCTCGCCGATGATCATCGGTACGGCATAGGTCGAGAACTTGACGTCATAAGACAGGTCGAACTTGTCCACCGCTTTCAAGAGCCCGATGCAGCCGATCTGAAAAAGATCCTCGGCCTCGTATCCCCGGTTGAGGAAGCGCTGCACGACCGACCAGACAAGCCGGATGTTGCAATTCACCAGCGTATCGCGGGCGAGGCTGTCTCCCGCCTGGCTTAAAGCGATCAGGCGCTTGACTTCGCTGTCGTCCAAATAGCTCCCAGAGGGTTGCTTCAAATCCCCATTCATAGACTCGACTCCCTAGACTCCTAATTGAAGAGAGCTTTCTTCGATTCGATTCGCTTGACCATGCGGACGACCGTTCCCTTGCCGACCTCCGTCTCAATCTCCACCCGATCCATGAAATTCTCCATGATCGTGAACCCCATGCCGGAGCGCTCCAGTTCGGGCTTCGAGGTGAAGAGCGGCTGGCGGGCCTGTTCGGGATCGGCAATGCCCGAGCCGTCGTCTTCCACCGTCAGATAGAGCATGTCGTCCTCGATCCGGGCCGTGATGGTCACCATGCAGTCGGGATTGTTGTCGTAGCCGTGGATGATCGAGTTCGTGACCGCTTCCGACACCACCGTCTTGATGTCGGTCAACTCGTTCATGTCGGGGTCAAGCTGCGATGCAAAAGCGGCGACGGTTACCCGGGCAAAGGCCTCGTTCTCGGAGCGGCTGGCGAATTCCAGCTTCATGAAGTTGCTCCCTGTCATGATACGACCTCCAGACTGGACACGGCTTGCCGTTCGTTGTCCTGCACGGATACGATCTTGTAAAGTCCCGACATTTCGAACAGCCGGTGTACGGAAGGGTGAATGTCGCAGACGACCATTTTGCCGCCCATGCCGGTGATCTGCTTGTAGCGCCCCAGGATGACGCCCAGCCCGGAGCTGTCCATGAAGGTGAGGTCCTTCATGCTCAGGATCACGTGAATGCTGCCTTCCCGCTGAAGAGCCTCCTCCATCTTCGCTTTAACGATTTCCGAGGTATGGTGATCCAGCTCGCCGGCCAGCCGGACGATCAGGGTTCGGCGCCCCGCCTTTTCGATTTCGATGTGCAAACTCAACGTTCAGCTCACTCCTTCCTTGGCATGAGCATTGAATTCTACACTCCGAAAACCATCTCCTGCCTGGCCGACAAAACTAGAACCAGCGCTACAAAACTAGAACAAAGCCAACAAAGTCCGACAGGGCAAAATTCAAATCGTTACCAACTGCTGGAAGGTCCGCTTGAATAGTGTCCACCAGCCGGCCTTATCCACGTTTGCCGGGCTCTCCACCGGCACCTCGTTCAGCAGCTTGTTGTTGCGGTAGATGGCCAGCGTTCCGATCTTGTCTCCGGCTTTGAGCGGCGCCTTCACCTTGCCGGCCAGCTTCAGCTCGTACCGCACGTCGCCCTTGTCCTCGCCTTTCTTCAGCAGGATGCTGTAAGGGGTCTTGGCCTTCAGCGTGACCACCTGCTCCTTGCCCTTGTCCACCCGGATCGACCCGATGACGTCGCCCGCCTTCAGAATCGGATGGCTCGCATATTGGGCGAACGCATAGTCGAACAGCTTGGTCACCTCGGCGTTGCGCGTCTTGGTGTCGGGCTCGCCCATGACCACGGCGATCACGCGCAGCCCGTCCTTCTTGGCCGTCGCCGACAGGCAGAAGCGCGCTTCCGCTGTGAAGCCGGTCTTAAGCCCGTCCGCTCCCGGATAGAACCGGACAAGCTTGTTGGTATTGACCAGCCAGAACGGCTTGGCCGAGCTTTTGCGCAGATAGTCCTGATAGGCGCCCGTAAATTTGGTAATCTCCGGATGCTTGAGCAGCTCCCGCGACATGATGGCGATGTCGTAGGCGGTGGTATAGTGGTTCGCAACCGGAAGCCCGTTGCAGTTGGAGAAATGCGTATTGTTCATGCCGAGCTCCCCCGCGCGGGCGTTCATCTGCGCGACGAACGCTTCTTCGCTGCCGGCCAGCTTCTCGGCCATCGCCACGGAGGCGTCGTTGCCGGAGGCCATCGCGATGCCCTTCAGCATCTCTTCCACGGTCATCTCTTCTCCCGGCTCGAGGAAAATTTGCGAGCCGCCCATCGAGGCGGCATTCTCGCTCGCTCTCACCTTATCGGTCATGGTCAGCTTGCCTTGGTCGAGCGCTTCCATGATCAGCAGCATGGTCATGATCTTGGTGATGCTGGCCGGGGGCAGCTTGGTATCCTTGGCCTTGTCGTACAAGACCGTGCCCGTATCGCTGTCGATCAGAACGGCGGACTTGGCTCCAGGCGCGTAATCGGCAACGGGAGCGGATTTCTTCTCATCCGCATGAATGACTGGCGCGGCCAAACCCGAGACCAGGGTACAGGCGACCAGCAAAGCTAGCATCTTCTTCATCGTGGCAGGTTCCTCCCATATTGGAAATATCCGGTATTCCTTTTTTCCATTGTTGACGAATTGCCGCGAGAATATTCCCGTTGCGGTGAAACGGGACCCTACCTTTTTGCGTAAGGTACAGCACTAACGTGAAAATAGAGAACACAGGAGGAGTTATGGCATGAGTACAGAGATTCCGTTCAAAGGAAAAAAGAACCCCGCCCCCCGCATTGTCGGTTGGGTCGCGCTCGCCCTCGTCGCCCTGGTCGTGCTGTTCAACAGCTTCACCGTCGTCGATTACGGGCATGTCGGCATCCGCAAAACCCTGGGGAAAATGAGCAGCGAGACCCTGGGAGAAGGGCTGCACCTGAAGGTTCCGTTCATTCAGACGATCATTCCGGTCAACGTTCAAGTCACCAAGTCGGAGAGCGAAGCGGCCGCCGCTTCCCGCGACCTGCAGATCACCCATACCCGAATCGCCGTCAACTATCGGGTTGACGCCGCCGGAGCCTATAAGCTCTACAACAATGTCGGACCCGATTACGCCAACCGGATCGTCGGCCCGGCCGTCCAGGAAATCTTGAAATCCGTCACCAGCCGCTTCACGGCGGAGGAGCTGATCCAGAAGCGCGATACGGTGGCCCTGGAAGTAAAGGAAGGCTTGTCCGACCGGCTCAGCCATTACCAGCTCATCGTTACGGACATCAGCATCGTCAACTTCGAATTCGACGACGCCTTTAACCAGTCGATCGAAGCCAAGCAGATCGCAGCCCAGAAGGCGATGCAGGCGGAGAACGACCTGAAGCGCATCGAGATCGAGGCCAAGCAGAAGATCGCCCAGGCTCAGGCCGAAGCCGAATCGTTGCGGCTGAAGAAGCAGGAGGTTACCACCGAGCTGATTCAGCTCAAGCAGATCGAGGTTCAGGAGAAGGCGCTCGATAAATGGGATGGCAAGCTGCCGACCGTTACCGGCGGTGCGACGCCGTTCATCGACCTGAACAGCATCAGCCCGTCCGCCTCGACGTCTAGCGGCAGCGGCGCTGCCAAAGCGCCGGCCTCGTCGCCCTCGGCCAGCGCGAATCCGTAAGTTCGCCGGAAACAGTCAAAAAAAACAGGTCCGCCACGGCTTTCAGCGCCGCGGCGGACCTGTTTTTTGTCAATTCCAAACCGAAATTAGCTACGCTCGCCATTTGCTCAGATACCGCACGCGCAACCCCTCGCCGATGAGGTTGAAGGTGAATACCACGAACAGAATCGCAAACGCGGGATAAAAGACGAACGAGAACCTGCCGGAGAAAATGTCCGCCCGGTGGCTGGCCAACAGGCCGATCCAGTTGACGCTCGTATCGACGAATACCTTCGTCAGGTAATCGACCTCCACCCAGCGCTGCGTGAGGAAGATGCTCAGTACGCCCAGTTGGCCGAGCAGCAGCATGACCTTGCCGAGATCCTGGCAAAAGCCGATGAGCAGATCGGGAACCAGGCCCGGCAGGTAATAGCGGCGGATCAACCGCCGGCGGCTTAAGCCGAGCGCATGCCCGGCTTCGAAATACGGCTCCTTGGCCAGCTCCCGCGCCCGAACGGACACCGTATCCGCTACCCGTCCCGCTTCCAGCAAGGCGAGCAGGCACAGCACCCAGAAGAGCCGGTGGTCGCTGAACAACAGGAAAGGCGCGCTCAGGAGAAGCGCCGCGGAAAAGACCGTCGGCAGGAACGCGAACATCCGGTTCAGCACCTGGACGGCCGCGGAAGCGAAGCCTGTTCCCTTCCGCGCCAGCAGGCCGAGAGGAACGCCGATCAAATACCGCAGCGCGGCGATGGCTGCGATCAGAGCGACGGTATCGCGCGTCCCGACCACCAGCATGCTGAGGTTGTCGACTCCGGATTTGTCCGAGCCCAGCGGATTGGCGGCGGAAGGCTTGTACTTGGGGAGGATCAGCTTATGGGCTTCCGTCCAGCGATGCGGAACCGGGGTCAGCTTCTTGTCGACAAAAGGCAGTTCGGGTCCGAGGAACATCGCGAGAAGCAGTACAGCCAGCATGGCCAGCCCCACGGCGAGCGGCAGATTTCGCCGGCGTCTCATGCTTCCTCCCCTCCTTCCGGACGGGGGTCGAGCCGTTTCCGCGCCCACAGGCTGAAGCCCTGCACAAGCAGAATGAGCAGCATGAAGCAAAATGCGGTCTCGATGATGATGCCGGGTTCATAGTGGGGCCCGGTGCCCAGGGAACGGCTGTAATCGATCGCTTGATAGAGCCGGGCGGCCGCTCCGGGATAATTCATCAGGTATTCGACCATCAGGAGATTGGACAAGAGGTAGACCAGGAGCGTGGTCGAATGCGCGAGGATGCCGGGAAGGCTGTTGCGCAGAACGTAGGTGCGGAAGATGCTGCGCTCCTTCAGCCCCTTGGCCCGCGCCACCTGGATGTACATCGGATGTAAATGGGCGTCGAGCGCGTTGTGCGTGATCCGGGCCATATACAGCGTCGGAAAAAAAGACACCAGGAGCACCGGCAGCACGAAGGCGGACAGCCCGACATGCCCGAAGAAGCGAACCGACGGCATAAATCGGATGATTGCCCATTCAACGAGCAGGATAAACAAGAAATCGGGGGTGGATTGGAGCAGCATGGATGCTGCGCCGCCGAAAAGTCCGCTTTTGCGTCGGGCATGAAGGTGATCGAAGATGCCCTTCCCCATTCCGAGTACGGCGCTGAGGGCGAATGAGCCGGCAATGACGGCCAAACTGCGTCCCATCGCCGCGCCGACCACGGCCTCCACCGGCTGCCCGTCCCGGCTGCGGCCGAGGCTGCCCGTCTGCCAGGCTTCCCGGACGAAGGCTTGTATCCGGCCTGCGTACTCCTTCCAAGTCACGGTCGAGCTGGCCTTCAGCTCGTACTTCTCGACGGTAACCGTGAGTTCCCGCGGATACAGAACGATCAGAATAATGCCGATCATTGCCAGAATGCTGACGACAAGCGATCGGCGCAATTGGGCGTGGTAGGACATGGTCTCCTCCCGGTGTAATGCCGCCGAGCGGTTTAATCCGGTCGCGCGGCTTAGGGTTTTCCCCAGTGTACACCGGCCATCTGTGCCCGTCATTAGAATTCGGTGAGAGCCGATCCGCCGATTGGTAACCCGGCGGCGGCGTGGTACAATAGAGGGCAATCCGGAATCCCCAGACCCACTCTCGTCGATTGGAGGCGCCCCATGACAAAATCCCGGCTATTCGGCATCATCGATATCGGCTCCAACTCGGTACGGCTCGTTCTGTATGAAGACGCCGGCCACGGTATTCACCGCATCGTCGAGGAGAGCAAGAAGAATATTCGCCTCGTCGGAAAAGTTGCCCGAGACGGCTCTCTGCCTATCGATCAGCTCGATGAATTGATTCAGACGCTCGTTCACTTCCGGTCGGTTTGCGTTGCCAATCACGCCGACTTCATCCGGGCGGTGGCCACCGCCGCCGTTCGCAACGCCGCCAATTCCCGGGAAGTGGTCGAAGCGCTTCGCGCCGCCACCGGCCTCGCCATCGAAATCGCCAGCGACGAGGACGAAGCCCGCTACGGCTTCGTCGGTGTGATGAATTCGATGACCATCCGCGACGGCTTCCTGATCGATATCGGCGGAGGCAGTACGGAGATCACCCTGTTCCGCGACAGGCAGATCGTGAATTCCGTCTCCTTCCCGTTCGGAGCGGTCAACACGGCAAAGCGGTACGCTCCGAACGGAGCGACCGATGAAGCCAGCCTGCGCGATATCCGGGTGATGGCCGAGACGCTCTTCGAAACGCAGCCGTGGCTGCGGCAGCATCCCGGTCTGCCGCTCGTGGGACTCGGCGGCACCGTCCGCACGCTGGCCAAGCTGACCCAGAAGCGTTCCGGGTATTCCCTGCCGCTCACGCACAACTACCGCATCCCGCTCATCACCGTTCACGAGACGATCGATCTGCTCGGGAGCATGACGCTCGCGCAGAAGCTGAAGCTCGACGGGCTTGCCGCCGACCGGGCGGATATCCTCGTGCCCGGGCTCGTCCTGCTTCAAACCGCTCTCATGCACATCGGAGCCTCCTATTGCGTCGTCAGCGGTACGGGCTTGCGCGAAGGCGTCTATTACGAGACCGCTTGCCCGGAGCAGCCCGTGACCCACGATGTGCTCGCCCACAGCACTCAGATTCTCACCCACAATGCCGGAATGGCTCCCTCCCGCCACATCGACCAGGTTCACCGCCTAGCGATGCAGCTCTTCGACGGGCTGAAGACCTATCATCGGCTGGACGAGGGCGCGCGCAGCAGCCTGTATGCCGCGTCCCGGCTCTACCGGATCGGAGCCGCAGTCAATTATTACACCTATCCGGCCCATTCCTTCTACTGGATCACCCATGCCCGCCTATACGGGCTGGAGCATCGGGAGATCGTGCTGGCCGCCCTCATTGCCTCCCATACCGGCAAGAAGAAAACCCGCAAAGCCTTCCTGTCCCATCAGGATCTGCTCAGCGAGACGGACTTGTCCACGGCGGTGGCTCTGGGCGCGCTCTTGCAGCTCGCGGCAGCGCTCGACAACGGCCGTCGGGACCGCATCCGGGAAATCCGCGTCGCCAGTTCCGACGGCGCTCCTCTCCTGGAGCTTACCTGCTCGGAACCGCCGGAGGCCGAGCTGGAAACGGCCATGCGGCTGTCGGACGACTTCCGCAAGACCTGGGGTTTCCCCCTTCGCTTCGCCGTAAAGGAAGAGCACGGCCGCTGAATGCAAGCCACCGTTTGAATGGGCATCCAAACAGAAGAAGCATCCCGGTCCTTCCAAGGACGGGATGCTTCTTTGCGATGGGCAGCGGTCATGATCCGAATCGAATCAGCGGCGAAACCGCAGCGGCAACCCCCCGGCTCCGGCGGTGGTGTGGCCGCGCTCATGACCGGAGACCGCCGCAGGCGAGCCTCAGCGGTCCGCCGGCGCCGGGGCCGTGACGTCCGAAGGCTGCCCCCGCTTAGCCGGCTTCTTCCAGGCTTTGATCTTCGCCGCTTCAAATTGGCTGCGGAAGCCGCCGTCCTCCTCCGTGCGGCGCAGATAGGTCCCGTTCGGCTGAAGCAGCCGCGCCTTCGCCGTATCCTTCAGATGCAGCTTGAGAATGCGCACGAGGATGTCGCGGGTCGTCCGGCCGCGGACGGGGCACATCACCTCGACCCGGCGGGTTAAGTTGCGGGTCATCCAATCGGCGCTGGACAGCCAGGTCTCCGGCTCGCCGCCGTTCTCGAAGTAGAACAGCCGGGAGTGCTCCAGGTAGCGGTCGATGATGCTGCGCACCGTAATGTTTTCGCTGAGTCCCGGTACACCGGGCCGCAAGCAGCAGACGCCGCGCACGATCAGATCGATCTTGACGCCCGCTTGGGACGCCTCGTACAAATGGTCGATCATCTCCTGATTGGACAGCGAATTGATCTTGGCGATAATCCGTGCAGGCGAGCCCGCGCGGGCGAACTCCGTTTCCCTTCCGATCAGCCGGGCCAGCTCTCCGGCCATCCAGGTCGGCGCGGAGACCAGCTGGTTCAACCGCGGAGCGGTGGAATAGCCGGTGATTTCGTTGAACAGCGACGAAGCGTCTTCGCCGATCTCCGCGTCGGAAGTAAACAGGCCGACATCCGTATAAAGCCGGGCTGTATTCTCGTTGTAATTGCCGGTGCCGACATGCATGTACCGGCGCAGCCCATCCTCCTCTTGACGGATGATCTGGGTGACCTTGGCGTGCGTCTTCAGCCCGATCAGCCCGTAGACGACGTGGCAGCCCGCTTTTTCCAGCCGCTTCGCCCAAGCGATGTTCCGTTCTTCGTCGAAGCGGGCCTTCAGCTCCAGCACGACCGTTACCTGCTTGCCGTACTCCGCCGCCCGCTCCAGCGCCCGGACGAGCAACGAATTCCCGCTCACCCGATAGAGCGTAATCTTGATCGCCAGCACCTGCGGGTCCTCGGCCGCCTCGATGAGAAAATCGTTGACCGCCTGGAACGATTCATACGGATGATAGATGAGGACATCCTTCTTGCGGATGACGTCGAACAACGAATCCTCTTCAAGAAAATCCTCGGGGTACACCGGCTGCACCTCGGGGTATTTCAAGCTGCCGTTCTCCGGAATCATCTCCGGCAGCCGGGTCATGCAGCTCAGATCCAGCGGCCCTCCGTCGATCTCGAATACATCGGCGGAAATTTCGAATTCCTCGATCAGCTGCTCCAGCGCATACGGGTGAATGCCCTTCTCCACCTCCAGCCGCACCGGCGTTCCCCAGCGCCGCTTGCGCAGCTCCTTCTCGATTTCCTCCAGCAGGTCCTCCGCCGCTTCTTCGTCCAGCACAAGATCGGAGTTGCGCGTCAGCCGGAAGGCATGAACCGACACCGGCGCATACCCGTTGAAGAGGGTGTGGATATGCTCCCGGATAATCTCCTCCAGAAAAACGAAGTGAGCCTTCGCCTTGCCCCGCGTCGGCACCTGGACAAGACGGGAAAAGTTCGGCGGCACCCGCACGATGGCGAAATGCAGCTCGGCGTCCTCCTTGCCGACGTCTTCGCTGCGGGTCAAGACGACCGCCAGGTAGAGGCCCAGGCTGTTGATCAGCGGAAACGGACGGGCCTGATCAATGGCCATCGGCGTGAGCACCGGATAGACGATTTGGTGGAAGTGATGGTTAGCGGCTTTTTGCTGGGAAGCCGACAACTCGTCGAAGGTATGAATGCGAATGCCGTGTTTGGCGAGCTGACGGGTCAGCTCCTTGTATACCTTGTATTGCTCGGCGACAAAGGCGCTCGTCCGCTTGAAGATTCGCCGCAGCAGGCTTGCCGGGGCATAGCCGGTGAAATCCTTTTTGTTGTAGCCGTTCTTCTGCAGATCGAGCAGCCCCGCGACGCGGACGCTCATGAACTCGTCGAGGTTTGACGCTGTAATGCCGAGGAATTTGGCTTTTTCCAGGAGCGGGGTGTCCTTGTCCTGGGCCTCCTCGAGCACGCGCCGGTTGAATTCGATCCAGCTCAGCTCCCGGTTGATGTAGCGGGAAATCTCCTGCACGTTTTCTTCGGTTTTCATTGTGTACCACCCGTTTCCATTTCGCGTCGCAAAAAGGTTTTCTCTCACCCTAGTATGCCATGCAATTGTTAAGTCCATATTAAGAGCCTTGAAACAAGCCCTCGGGAATTTCGTTTCTTTCTTGACGAAAGTGTGGCACAATGGATAAAACTGCATGCGATCCGTTGAATCGCTTGGAAGAAAGGGTGAAGTTCAGTGGCCTCGTTGACCCGTGCCATCATCCTTGCGGCCCAATACCATGACGGCCAGAAGGACAAAGGAAATCAGCCTTACCTGTTTCATCCGCTGAGACTGATGCTGAACGCCCTGAGCGAAGACGAGCAGATCATTGCCGTCTTGCACGACACCATCGAAGACACCGAGTTAACCCTCGAGAGGCTGCGGGAGGAAGGCTTTTCGGAACGGATCGTGGAAGCGGTCGACGCCCTATCGCGCCGCAAAAAGGAATCGTATGAGAACTTTATTCTTCGGATCAAGCAAAATTCCTTGGCGCGCCGCGTAAAAATCCTCGACCTGCAGGACAACATGGCGCCGCTTCGGCTGCGCAAAAAGACCGACAAGGACAAAGACCGGCTGAAGAAGTACAGCCGGGCGCTCGATACGCTTCTGGGCGGCTTCCCGCCGTCGGAAGCCGAGGAAGGGAACGCCTCAAAGCCTTCCAAGGAACACACAACCAACACGGCCAGCAGCACCTCAGATGCCAGCGAGGAGCAGGCGAAGGAACGCGCAGCCGCAAAGGCGGCCGAGGAGCGGACAAAGGAACACACAGCCGCCGTGGCGGCCGAAGATTCGGCGGAGCGGAACGCCGCCATCGAAGCCGTCGGCGAGCCGCAAGCAGAGGCAGTGACGGCGGAACCTGCGGCCGAAGCGGCGGTCACGTTCGCGGAGCCGCTTCTTTCAGCCGAAGCTGCGGTCGTTCCCGAGGAACCGGTAGCCGAAGCGAAGCCGAAGGGCAGAAGCGACCGGCGCAGCCGGAAAAAACCGGCCGAGGATGCGGCTGTTCCCGCCGACTCCCCGGCGCCTTCTGTCTCCGCCGCCGAATCCGCGCGGCCCGGCAGACGCAGGAAACAGCCCGACCCGCAGGCAGCGGTATCGGCGGTTCAGGAGACCGCGGCCGCGGTCGACAAGCCGAAGGCCAAGCGCTCCCGGACGAAGCCGACGCCGGATTCAGCCAACTAAAGCGCACCGCATTTAGACAAACGGACCTTCCCGCAGGAAGGTCCGTTTGCTTTATGCGGTTTTCATATAGGCGAAGCCGCCGTGCTTTAGATGTGCTTTAGATGTGCTTTAGATGTGAATCGGATGGCCGAGGGCGACTTCCGCCGCTTCCATCGTGATCTCGCCCAGCGTCGGGTGAGCGTGGATGGTGAGGGCGATGTCTTCCGCCGTGGCGCCCATCTCGATGGCGAGTCCGAGCTCGGCGATCAGGTTGGAGGCTTCGATCCCGACGATCTGGCAGCCGAGGACAAGACCGGTATCCTTCGCTGTAATCAGCTTCATGAAGCCGTCCGGAGCATTCAGCGACAGCGCGCGGCCGTTGCCCATGAACGGGAACTTGGAAACCTTGACGGCGATTCCCTTCTCCTTGGCTTCCGACTCGCTCAGGCCGACGCTGGAGATTTCCGGATCGGAGAAGACCACGAGCGGGATGGCCCGGTAGTCGACTTCGCTCGCTTCCCCGGCGATGGCTTCCGCTGCGACCTTGCCTTCGTAAGAAGCCTTGTGCGCAAGCGCCGGTCCGGCGACGATGTCGCCGATGGCGTAGATGTGCGGCTTGTTGGTACGGCCCTGCTTGTCGACCTTGATCAGGCCGCGCTCGCCCATCTCGATGCCGATCATTTCGAGACCGAAGTCTTCATTGTCGGTATTCGGACGACGTCCGACCGTAATCAGTACATAGTCGGCCGTGACTTTCTTCTCTTCACCCTTGACCGTAAAGGTCACGGTGACGTCCTTGTCGGTAACTTCCGACGATTGAGCCATGGCTTCCGTGAAGATCTCCGCACCGCTTGCCTTCAGCTTCTTGACGACGAGCTGGGACAGCTCCTTTTCGAAGCCCGGCAGAATGCTGTTCGAGCCCTCCAGGATGGTGACCTTGGTGCCGAACTTGGCATACGCCTGGCTGAGCTCGATGCCGATGTAGCCGCCGCCGATGACGACCATGCTCTTCGGGATTTCCTTCAGAGCAAGCGCGCCGGTCGAGGAGACGATGCGCGGTCCGAACGGGAAGGCCTTCAGCTCGATCGGACGGGAGCCGACCGCGATGATGCAGTCCTTGAAGCGGTAGCGGGCCTGGCCTTCATCGTTGAAGACGCGAATTTCGTTCTCATTGATGAACATAGCCTCGCCGTTGTAAACCTGAATCTTGTTCTTCTTGAGCAGCGCGCCTACGCCGCCGGTCAGCTTTTTCACGACGGAACCTTTCCATTCCTGGACCTTGCTCCAGTCCACCTTGGGCTCGCCGGCAGTGATGCCGATGTCCGAAGCGTGCTCGATCGTTTCCAGCTGATGACCCGCGGAGATCAGGGCCTTGGAAGGAATGCAGCCGACGTTCAAGCAGACGCCGCCAATGTGTTCCTTCTCCACCACAAGCACGCTCTTGCCGAGCTGAGCGGCGCGGATGGCGGCCACATAGCCGCCGGGTCCCGCACCGATTACCACTACATCAATATCTACCGAAGCGTCACCTACTACCATGACTGCTTACACCTCCATAAGGAACAGATCAGGATCGGCCAACAGGTTCTTGATCAGGTTGAGGAAGTTCTGGGCCGTCGCACCGTCGATCAGGCGGTGGTCAAAGCTGAGCGAGAGAGCCATCACCGGAGCGGCAACCACTTGGCCATCGCGGACGACAGGCTTCTCGGTGATGCGGCCGGTGCCGAGAATGGCGACTTCCGGGAAGTTGATGATCGGCGTGAAGAACATGCCGCCGGCGGAGCCGATGTTGGTGATCGAGATGGTGCTGCCCTTCATCTCGTTCGCCGCCAGCTTGCCTTCGCGGCCGCGGGAAGCCAGGTCCTTGATCGACTCGGCGATCTTGAACAGGTTCTTGCGGTCGGCGTCGTGGATCACCGGAACGATCAGGCCGTTCTCGGTATCGGTGGCGATGCCGATGTTGTAGTACTTCTTGATGACGATCTCGCCTGCGGCTTCATCCAGCGTCGAGTTCAGAATCGGGAACTCGCGGCAAGCGGCGACGAGGGCTTTGACGATGAACGGCAGGTAGGTGACCTTGACGCCCTTCTTCTCGGCCAGCGGCTTCATCCGCGTACGGAATTCGACCAGCTTGGTCACGTCGACTTCGTCCATCAGGGTGACGTGCGGAGCCGTATAGGCCGACTTCACCATGGCGTTGGCAATGATCTTGCGGATGCCTTTGAACGGCACGCGCTCTTCTTCGCCTGCGCCGGCGGCAGCGGTCGATGCGGCAGGCGTAGCCTTCGCGGCTTGCGGCTCGGCGGCAGCGGTTTGGGCCGGGGCGGCAGCGGCCGGGGCGGTCTTGCCTTCGGCAAAGGCCAGCACGTCCTCGCGGGTGACATGGCCATTTTTGCCTGTGGCCGGAACGGAGCCGATGTTCACGCCTTTCTCGCGGGCGAGCTTGCGGACGCTCGGGGTCGCGAGGACTTCGGACGGGTCCTTCGCGGGAGCCGCCGAAGCGGCTGGTGCGCTTGCGCTCGGCGCAGCGGGCGTCGGAACGGGGTCCGGATCCTTGACGTTCTCGACGACGGCCTGGCCGATGTTGCCCTTGATCTGTTCTTCGCTTTCCGGCGCGTGAGTCGTGCCGCTGTCCTGCGATTCGTCGACCGGCTGCTCCGGCAGGTCTCCTTCCGCGTCAATGACGGCAACCACTTCGCCCACATGGCAAACCTGGCCGTCCTTCACGCGAACTTCCAATACCTTGCCGTTGACCGGGCAGGGAACTTCGACGACCGCTTTGTCGTTCTGAACGTCCATAATGATGTCTTCGTCGGTTACATCCTGGCCGACGCTGATATGAATCTTGACGATTTCGCCTTCATGCAGGCCTTCGCCCAGCTCGGGAAACTTATACTCGAATCTGGCCACAAGCGTATCCTCCTTGTATTCCCTAGAATTAGAAATCCAGTACTTTGTTCAAGCCGTCCACGATACGCGCCGGCGTCGGCAGCCAAGCGTCTTCGATCTGAGCGAAGGGGTAGACGGTATCCGGAGCGGCAACGCGAAGCACGGGGGCCTCCAGGTGAAGGATGGCCTTTTCGTTGATCTGCGCGATGATTTCCGGAGCGGCGCCTGCCATCCGCTGGGCTTCCTGTACGACGATGGCGCGGTTGGTCTTCTTGATGGATTCGACGATGGTATCGATATCGAGCGGGCTCAGGGTGCGAAGGTCGATGACCTCCACTTCCACTCCGCGGGATTTCTTGATGTCTTCCGCCGCCTGAAGGGATTTGTGCACCATCTGTCCGTACGTCAGGATGGTTGCATGCTTTCCTTCGCGAACGACATTGGCCTTGCCGATCGGCACCGTGTACTCGCCTTCCGGAACTTCGGCGCGGAAGGCATGGTAGAGGTTCAGGTGCTCCATGAAGAAGACCGGATCATTGTCGCGGATGGCCGAGATCATCAGGCCCTTGGCATCGTAGGGATTGGAAGGAATGACGACCTTGATGCCGGGGGTCTGGATCGCCAGGCCTTCCAGCGAGTCGGTGTGCAGCTCCGCCGCCTTGACGCCGCCGCCGAACGGCGTGCGGAATACGATCGGGGCGTTGTAGCGGCCGCCGGAACGGTAGCGCAGACGCGATGCCTGGACGAGCATCTGATCGAGGGCTTCATAGATGAAGCCAACGAATTGAATTTCCGCAATCGGGCGGAAGCCCTGAACCGCGAGGCCGAGGGCAAGGCCGCCGATCGCCGATTCGGCAAGCGGCGTATCGAAGACGCGCTCTTCGCCGAATTCCTTCTGTAGGCCTTCCGTCGCGCGGAATACGCCGCCAACGTGCCCGACATCTTCTCCGAACAGGAGCACGTTCTCATCGCGTTTCAGTTCGACGCGAATGGCGTCGCGGATCGCTTCTTTCAGGTTCATTTGTGCCATGACAACCGATATCCTCCTTAAGTTCCACAAGTTCAAGCGCGAGCCGCGCTTGGGGTTAAGCGTATGATTTCAACCGCTCGACGGCGGGATCAGGCAAACTCGGCTTTTTGCTCGGCGAGCTGGGGAGTCGGAGTCTCGAACATGGTGTCGATCAGGCCCGGAATGGTCATCTTCTCCGTCGCTTCCGCCTTCTTGATGTGCTCGGCCACCGCCGCCTTGGCTTCGTCCTTCACGCGGGCTGTGTCCTCGTCGCTCCAGAGGCCCTTCGAGGCGAGGTACGCGCCGAAGCGGACGATCGGGTCCTTGTGGCCCCACTCGGCTTCCTCTTCCTTCGTCCGGTATTTCGTCGTGTCGTCCGACAGGGAGTGCGGCTTAAAGCGGTACGTGAGAATCTCGATCAGCGTCGGCCCTTCGCCGTTGCGTCCACGGTCGGCCGCTTCCTTGACCGCTTTGTAGACGGCGACGACGTCCATGCCGTCCACCTGCACGCCGCGAATCCCGGCGGCGACGGATTTATGGGCGACCGAATGGGCTGCGGTCTGCTTGGAGAACGGAGTCGTGATCGCATAGCCGTTGTTCTGCACCACGAAAATCGCCGGAAGCTTGAATACGCCGGCGAAGTTCAGCGCTTCGTAGAAATCGCCTTCCGAGGAGCCGCCGTCGCCGGTATAGGTAATGGCGACGTTCTTCTTGCCGCGCTTCTTGAAGCCCATCGCGATGCCCATGGCGTGAAGCACCTGAGCGCCGATGATGATCTGAGGCATCAGGACATTGACGCCTTCCGGAATCTGCCCGCCGTGCTGATGGCCGCGGGAATACAGGAAAGCTTGATACAGCGGTAAGCCGTGCCAGACCAGCTGCGGCATATCGCGGTAGCCGGGGCAGATGAAATCTTCCTTCTCCAAGGCAAATTCGCTGCCGACCATCGACGCTTCCTGGCCGGATACCGGCGCATAGAAGCCGAGGCGGCCCTGACGGCCGAGGTTGATTGCACGCTCATCCCACGTCCGGGTGAATACCATCCGGCGCATGATCTCCTTCAATTGCTCGTCGGTCAGATCGGGCATTTCTTCTGCGTTCACGACCTTGCCTTCCGGAGAGATGATGGTCAGAGCCTTCACTTCTCCAGCTGTCACTTCATAGTCCTTACTCATGAATTCCCGCACCTCGCTTGGAAATTTTTCGTCTTTCTGTTATACCGATATTATAATACTGTTTCAGCAAAAAAGCCACTAAAAAAGTTAACTTTATCACACAGGTTATCGAATCTGTTACGAAACAGGGAACAAATAATACTGATACAGACAGAAAAACCACACCGACATTTTTACCCGTTCAGCAAAATGGTGAAACAACCGGCTTCTTGTTATAATTGAATAAATTTTGAACAAACACAGTTACAACAACCAAGGAGGTCTCGTGTTGGACAGCTCGACTTACAACAAACGCACCATTTTGAAACGGAAACTCGTCTCGAAGCACCTGGGAAAAGAGCGCAGCCTGTGGATCTACCTTCCCCCCGGCTACACCGAGCTCTCCACCTATCCGGTTCTGTATTGCCAGGACGGGCTTGAATTCCTGAATTTCGGCCGCATTGCCACCCATACCAATTATCTTGTCCTGGAAGAGGGAATCGTTTCCCCGGTGATCGTTGGAATCGAGGTGGATCTCCCCCAACGGACCGCCGAGTATGCAGCGGATGGAAGCCGCACCGCCGCCTATAAGCGTTTCGTCGTGGATGAGGTTCTGCCCGCCGTCGAACGGGAATTCCCGGTCCGCAACGACCGCGACGGCCGCATCCTGGCGGGCGATTCGCTCGGCGCGACGGTGTCGCTGCATCTGGCGCTGGATTATCCGGACCGCTTCCGTCATATTCTGTCCTTATCGGGCGCTTTTCTTAAGCCTACCCTCGACCGTGTGGCGGCGGAAACGGACTTGTCGCTGCTCCGGTTGTACCAGCTGATCGGGCTTCAAGAGGAAGCGGTTCAGACCGATACCGGCGTATACGACTTTCTCGCCGTCAACCGGCAGGCTTATCGCCTGTTCGCCGAGCGCGGCGCCGAGGTCCGGTACAAAGAAGCGGAGGGCAAGCACCTGTGGGGCTTCTGGCAAAACGAGCTGCCCGAAGCGCTCCGGTTCTTCTTCGGTCAATAGAAAAAGACGGCGTCGATCGACGCCGTCTTTTTTATGGGTTCAGTCGCTTCCAATTCCAAGCTCCTGTATTACTTGACCGGTTGTGATTGTTTTCACCTGTCGTAACGGCTCCGCAAAGCTTGCATCATCGCCTCGATCTGATCCCCGGGAATTCCGGCGTCGGCCAAATGCCGTACCGGAAGGCGCTCCTCCAGCCAGTTCAGGACTCCGGTGCGAAACCCCTCCGCCCCCCCGGGAACGCCTAGCTCTTCCAGGCTCGCCATCGTTTCCGGGCGAACATCAAGGTAGCCCGCCGCCGGCTCCAAGTCCCCGCTCGCCGGCTCTGGCGCAGCCGCTTCGGTCCGGGCTGCACCGCACGAACCGATACCCGACGCCCGCTCGTAGAACTCGCGGACCAGAGCGGCGCGTTGAACGCCGCTGCCCTCGGTCACGATGAAGCCCTGCACCACGAACGCCTTCGTTTGCCTCCGCTGGGCGATTCCGCAGAACTTCCGGCCGCCGATGCTCAGGTCGTAATCGCCCGGGCAGTAAGCTCCGCCGATTTCCCCGGCCTCCACTTCGTTCCCCGAAGAAGTCAGCGCCCCCTTTACGAGCTCTACCATGTACCGGAAATCCCGGCGGAAGGCGAGCGAACGTTCCGGATTCGGCAGGATCAACGAGACGTTGACCACCCCCGGGTCCAAGGGGACGGCCGCTCCGCCCGAATTGCGGACCAGCACATCGTAACCGAGGCCGCGCAGCCACTCCATCGCCGCTGCCGCATGCGGCAGCCGCCGGTCGCGCAGGCCCATGACGAAGGCGCGGGGGTGGCGCCACAGATGCACCAGCGGCTCCTCGCCCTCTCCGACCCGGCGGCAGAGCAGCTCGTCGACGGCAAATGAATGGGCGACATCGGTCCCTACGGCTTGGCCGGAGAAACGGTCAAGCAACCGGAGCGATGCCGGCCAGACGAGCGGTGAAGTCAGGTCTTCGCAGGCGCAGTCCTCTCCGCCGCGCGGCTCCTTCGCACTCATGACGGCTCCTCGACGAGCCGCTCCACACCGTGCCGCGATACGACCGCATAGACCAGCGGCGGTTTCGGCACCGGCTCACCGGACAGTCCGAAGGCAGCCACGACCCGGGTTGCCACTTCGCGCACGGTATCCTCGGAGGAGTTGACGTACAGCTCGGCCAGCGGCTCGCCTTTGGCAACAAACTCGCCGATGCCCTTATGCAGCACGATGCCGACCGCGAGGTCGATCACGGCCTCCTTGGTGGCGCGTCCGGCGCCCAGCGTCATCGCCGCGAGACCGATCTCCTCCGCGTCGATCGATTGGACGTAGCCTTCCTCCGGCGAAGGGACGGCCACCACCCGGGCGGCCTGCGGCAAGAGCGTCGGGTCGTCGATCACCGACGTATCCCCGCCTTGGGCCGCCGCCATTTCCTTCAGCTTCCCGAGGGCGGAGCCGTCGGCGATGTGCGCGGATAGAGCGGCCCGCGCCTCTTCGAGCCCGGCCGCCTTCCCGCCGAGGACGAGCATATGCGCCCCGAGGGTCAGCGCCACCTCCTGCAGCCGGGGCGACCCCTTGCCGTGCAGGGCCTCGATCGCTTCCTTCACTTCCAGCGCATTGCCGACCGCATTGCCGAGCGGCTGCTCCATGCCGGTGATCAGCGCCACCGTCTCGCGGCCGACCTCGGTTCCGATCGCCACCATCGCTTGGGCGAGCCGGATGGAATCGTCCAGCGTCTTCATGAAAGCGCCGCCGCCCGTCTTGACGTCGAGCAGGATCGCGTCGGCTCCCGCCGCGATCTTCTTGCTCATGATCGAGCTTGCGATCAGCGGAATCGAATCGACCGTCGCCGTCACGTCGCGCAGGCCGTACAGCTTCTTGTCGGCGGGCGTAAAATTGCCCGATTGGCCGATGATCGCAGCGCCGACCGTCCGCACCTGGGCGATGAATTCGTCGCGCGACAGCTCCGTGCGGAAGCCCGGAATCGCTTCGAGCTTGTCAATGGTTCCGCCCGTGTGGCCGAGCCCGCGTCCCGACATCTTCGCCACCGGGACTCCGGCCGCGGCCAGCAGCGGGACGAGCAGCAGGCTGGTGGTGTCGCCGACGCCGCCGGTGGAATGCTTGTCCACCTTGACGCCGGGAATGCCGCTCAAGTCCATTTGGTCGCCGGACCGGACCATGGCCATGGTCAGCTGGGCGGTCTCGGAGGCCGTCATGCCTTGAAAATAAACGGCCATCGCCCAGGCGGCCATCTGATAATCGGGGATGTCCCCCCGGGTATAGCCTTCAATCAGGAATGAGATTTCCGCTTCGGACAGCTCATGGCCGTCCCGTTTCTTCTGGATAAGATCCACTGTACGCATCGGTCTTCCGCCTCCACATGTTCGCTTGTCCGGTTTCGCTCGTTGTTCGATCAGTTCAGCTCGGAGAGGAAGCTCGTTCCGTATTCCGGCGCGCTGACGCCGAAGTTGTCCGCCACCGTCGCGCCGATGTCGCTGAAGGTGCGGCGGATGCCGAGCGAGCCCCCCTGGGCCATGGACGGACTCCACACGAGAAGCGGCGTGTATTCGCGGGTATGGTCGGTGCCGGCGTGGATCGGATCGTTGCCGTGATCTGCCGTCAGGATGAGCAGATCCTCCGCGGTCAGCTTGGCCATCAGCTCCGGCAGCGCCCGGTCGAAGTCCATCAGAGCCTGACCGTAGCCCTCGGGATCGCGGCGGTGGCCGTACAGCGAGTCAAAGTCGACCAGGTTGGTGAACGCCAGACCCCGGAAATCGCGGCCCATCGTCTCGATGGTAACCTGCATGCCGTGCTCATTGCTCTTGGTCGGCGTCGCTTCCGTCACTCCCTCGCCGACGAAGATATCGTTGATCTTGCCGATGGCGATCACATCGAGTCCGGCGTCGCGCAGGCGGTTCATCACCGTCGGCTGCGGCGGCTTGACGGCGTAATCGTGGCGATTCGGCGTCCGCTTGAAGCTCCCCGGCTCGCCGACATAGGGGCGGGCGATGACCCGGCCCACGGAATATTCCTCGGCCATGGTCAGCTCGCGGGCGATCCGGCAGGCTTCATAGAGCTCCTCCAACGGGATAATTTCCTCGTGCGCGGCGATCTGGAACACGCTGTCCGCCGAGGTATACACGATCCAGGCTCCGGTCTTCATCTGTTCCTCGCCCAGCTCGTCGAGAATTTCGGTGCCGGAGGCCGGCTTGTTGCCGATTACCTTGCGCCCGGTGCGGCGTTCGAATTCGTCGAGCAGCGCAGGCGGGAAGCCGTCGGGGTAGGTGTTGAACGGCACCTCGATCTTCAGCCCCATGATCTCCCAATGGCCGGTCATCGTGTCCTTGCCGACCGAGACCTCGGCCAGCTTTCCGTAACGGGCCTCCGGCTTGTCCGCCGCCGGCACGTTCTTCAGCGGGGCGATGTTGCCGAGGCCCAGCTTCTGCAGATTCGGCAGCGCAAAGCCCTCCACCCGCTCGGCGATATGGCCCAGGGTGTGAGCCCCCTGGTCGTTGAATTTCGCAGCGTCCGGCAATTCGCCGATGCCGACGCTGTCCAGCACGATCAAACAGATTCTGCGGTAGTTCATCTTTTGTTCCTCCTTCGATAGTCCAGCCTGCTCGCTCCCGGGTCGTTTCCGGGGAAACCAAAAAGCTCCGAAACGGAGCTTTTCCCTGTCATCTTCCGCCAACGCAAGCCGGCTCGCGCAGATTGCCGCGCCTTTACGGCTGCGCCGGCGGTCGTCCCTGCTAGATAGACTGAACTTACGATTTGCGCCTGTCCGATGGAATGTCGTTCCGCTTCTTCTCGACCTTCCTCTTCTCCGGCTTTCTTTTGTCCAGTCTACATAGTGTGTTCCTTACAACTAAAATTACCCGCCGCTTACGCCCTCAAATCGAATGCCCGGAGACCTCTTCTCCCGCCCGCGGATGGGCGCGGTCGTAGACCTCCTTGAGGTTGCTCTTCATCGTGCGGATGTAGACTTGGGTCGTGGACAGGTCGGCGTGGCCGAGCATCTCCTGAACGGAACGGATGTCCGCCCCTCCGTCGAGCAGATGGGTGGCAAACGAATGCCTCAGCGTATGCGGCGTAATCTCTTGCTCGATCCGGGCCTCCCGGGCGTACTTCTTGATGATCTTCCAGAAGCCCTGCCGGGTCAGCCGCGACCCCAGGTGATTGATGAACAGCGCAGGCTCGTCCGAGCCGTCCCGCAGCATGCAAGCCCGCATGTCCCTAAGATACAGCCGCAGCCATTTGGCCGCCGTCTTGCCGATCGGAATGACCCGTTCTTTGCGGTTCTTCCCGGAGCATTCGATAAAGCCCAGCTCGGGATTGACCTTCGAGACATCCAGGGAAATGAGCTCCGTCACCCGCACGCCGGTCGCGTACAGCATCTCCAGCATGACCTTATCCCGAACGCCCGCCGCGGTCCCGGTTTCCGGAGCCTCCAGCAGCTGCACGACCTCTTCCACCGACAGCACATGGGGAAGCCGCTTGTCCAGCTTGGGAGCCTCCAGTTGAAGCGCCGGGTTGCCGCCTGCGATCACGCCCTCGCCCGTCAGGTATTGATAGAAGGAACGGATCGAGACCAGGCTTCGGGAGACCGTAGATGCCGCCCGACCTCGGTTTTTGAGCTCCAGGAGGTATTTCTGAATGTGGATCCGCCGGGAATCCTTGAGCTCGGTCACCCCTTCCCCCCGCAGAAAAACGAGGTATTGGCTGATGTCCCGCTCGTAGGATTCCAGAGTGTTCGGTGCCAAGCCCTTCTCGGCCGAAACATGCTGAATGAAGGTCTGAAGCCATGCTTCCATAACATCGATGCCCCTTGTCCATGTGGTTGCCGGTTCTCGGGCCCAGGAAGGCTCCCGTTCTGTTCCTTCCACATCGCCCCGCTCAATTCCTGCTTGGACCGGCGAAATCCCCGGGACGTTCTTCCCGTCGATTCATTCGCCCAAGGTATAAAACAGCTTCAACCGCTCCAGCCGCGACAAGCCCGCTTCCGGCACAGGAGCCGGAGCAGCCAGGATCGCAGCGGGCACCTCTCCGCCGTTTGTCCGGTGAATACCGCTCCAGGAGCCGAACGCCGAAAATAGCGCATGAAGAGCCACCGTTCCGAAGACGAACAGAATCAGGAACACGGTTCGTCGGACCAGCTTCTTCCAGGACAGCACCAGCAAACGCACTCTCTCCCTTCGGTTCGTCGAAGCCTCGCTTCGAACGTCTACTCCGATTCGAATGCCTACTCAGAACCTATGAACCGAAGAGACGGGCTATGCCGTCAAAATAAGAACACCCTCCTGCTGCGCCAGGCGCATCAGAGGGTGCTGCTGCTATATGGAATGGGGGGAACCTTCTGCCGATTCTTCTCCTCGCAGGTCTTGCAGATTCCCTGAAAGTCCAGTCGGTGATCGAGCACTTTAAAGCCGAATTCCTCTTCCAGCTTGGCTTCCAGCGGGGCAAGCCAATCCTCCATAATCTCGTTGACCGATCCGCATTGCACGCAGATCATATGATGATGATGGTGGCGCGAGCGGTCGTTGCGCAGATCGTAACGGGCGACTCCGTCCCCGAAGTTCATCTTCTCCAGCACATGAAGCTCGCTCAGGAGCTCCAGGGTGCGATAGACCGTGGCCAGCCCGATCTCGGGAGCCTTGTCTTTCACCAGCATGAACACGTCTTCGGCGCTCAGATGGTCCTCTTCGTTCTCCAGCAGGACCCGCACCGTTGCTTCGCGCTGAGGCGTCAGCTTGTAGCCCTGAGACTGCAATTGGTGTTTGATTTTCTCAATACGGGCTTCTTCCATGCTCTTCCTCCCCGGGCGCAAAATACTACTTTCATTATAGGAGGTTGTTCCTCGTAAAGTCAAACCATTTCGGGGCTTGCTCCGAACAGCGACAAGAGGGCCGGCGTCAGGTGCTTCATGAGCTCAGGCGACAGATAGGCCTCGTAGAGCGAGGCTCCGGCGGTCAGGAGGACGAGCAGGAAGGCGAGGGCGGTATAGCGGACAAACGGCTGATAGAACGGGCCTTTTTGCTTAAGAAACCGGTTCTTGACCACATACATGCCGAACGACAGGGCGGACACGCTGCCCGCAAGCATCACCGGAATGAGCAGCAGGTTCTGCGGAACCACGGACGCAAGCGAGAACAGGAAGCCGTTCCAAGCATACTGTCCGATCAAGAAGGCGATGGTGAAGCCGACCAGCGCCCCTTTCAGAAAGTCCAGTACCAGGATCAGCGGCAGCCCGATCACGGACATGCCGAACAGCCAGATGAGCAGCACCCACTTCACGTTCATGCCGAAGATCGTCCAGAAGGAACGAACCGTGTCCAGCTCCTCCCCCTGGTTCATCGACTCGAAGAAGTGCCCGAGATGCCGGCCGATCTCCTGCGTCATATCCAGCGTGAGCGCTCCGACCAGCACCACACCGAAGATCACCCCGGTCGCGAAGACGGCGGAAGCGAAAATATAAAACGACAGGTAGGTTCTCACATGAGTGGCGACTTTGCGTTTGGCGGGCATGGCGCTTGGCCTCCTTCGGGCATTCCTTGTCCAATCCCTACAAGCTTATGAACCCGATTGAAAAATCATGCCAGCCCGTCCATGCAACCCGCCCCGCTCCTCCATCGTCTAGTTGATGATTTGAATTCGATAGATACAGAGGGTGAACCGATCATGAAAAAGAGAACCCGCCGCTGGCTCGCCGCCGCCGTCCTGCTCGTCCTCGCCGCCGGCATCGGCTGGCTGGCTTACGGCAACAGCCCGGTCCGCGCAGGAGCGAACCCGCCCGTCCCGTCCGCCGGCAGTCCGACTGCCTCGGCAAACAGTCCGTCCGCTTCCGCCTCCCCGGCCCCGACCGCAGGAAGCCCGTCCGCTTCCCCCATCGGCGGCCAGGCTCCGTCGGCCAGCCCAGCCGCTCCCGCGGGTTCGCCCGTTCCGGCCGAAGGCGCTTCGGGTGCGTCTCCCGCTCCCGGAAGCGACACCGTTAAGCGGGTTCCCTACCACGGCAGCGTGGAGCATCTCTTCTTCCACCCGCTGGTGGTCTATCCCGAGCTCGCCTTCGACGGCGACAGCATGGCCAAGGGCTATTTCGACTGGTTCGTAACAGTCAAGGAATTCCGCAGCATTCTGGACGATCTGTACAAGAACCAATACCTCCTCATCCGGCCCGACGACCTCTACGGAACGCGCACCGGAGCGAACGGCAAGACCGAGCTTTACGCCAAGGACCTGCTTTTGCCCGAAGGCAAGAAACCGCTCATCCTCTCGGTCGACGACAATAATTATTACGATTATATGCGGCAGAACGGCAACATTCAGAAGCTGGTGATCGGCGACGACGGCCGCGTCGCCGGGTTCGCCGTCGATCCCAAGGGCAGCCGCGTCACGGCGCGGGACAACGACATCGTCCCGCTGCTCGATGACTTCGTCGCGGCCCATCCCGAATTTTCTTACAACGGCGCGAAAGGCGTGCTCGCTCTGACCGGCTACGAGGGCGTACTCGGCTACCGCACCAACGATGCGTCCGCGGCCGGCTACGCGGAAGAGAAGGCCGGAGCCGAGCGGGTCATCAAGGAGCTCAAGGCAACCGGCTGGAGCTTCGCCTCGCACGGCTGGGGACACCGCGATGCGGCGAAGATCACACCGGCGCACCTTGCCCAGGATACGGACCGCTGGCTGAAGGAGGTCGAGCCGCTCATCGGACCGACGAATGTCTACATCTACCCCTACGGCAGCTCGGTCGACCGCGTCCCGGCCAAGCTGAAGCTGCTGCAGGACCGCGGCTTTCAGGTCTTCTGCTCGGTCGGACCGCTTCCGTATCTGAAGATCACCAAGGAAGCGCTCTTCATGGACCGCCGCCACATCGACGGCATGGCGCTGACGCAGACGCCGAAGCGGCTCGCCCCGCTGTTCGATGCGGCCAAGGCGCTCGATCCGGCGCGTCCGAAGGCGGCCAACTGAATTCGTCTTTTCCCGTCAAAACAAAAGCAGGCTGACTCCAAGGAAGAGTCAGCCTGCTTTTGGCCATTTCAGCGATCCTTGGCGACCCGGCCATACCGGCCGCCGCCCCCGGCGTCCACCGCCAGCCGGCCTTCGCGGGAGGCGACGATGGCTCCGGCCACCCGGGCCCCCGCCGTTTCCGCCAGCTCGTCGGGCGAGGCTCGGTGGAGGATGTCCATCTCCGTGCCGAAGCGGGCGAGCAGCTTATCCAGCAGCTTGGGACCGAGTCCCGGGATGAATTCCAGCGGCACCTGATGGACGTAAGGCGGCCTCAGCCGAGTCGCGGCCGAAGCGGGCCGGTCGGCAATATCGCCGATGCGGTCCATCACGCCGCGGACGATCCGGCGGCTGCCGCAGACCAGGCAGCGGTCGGCGGATTGATCCGCTTCGTCGACGATCCGGGAGCATGCTTCGCAGTAGGTGCGGTGATATTTGCCGAGCCGGGGATTCAGACCGTAATTGGCGGCAATGCCACGCCCACCGCTGCCGGCAAGCGCCAGCTTCACCTCGGCGAAGCTCGGCTCCGCGAGGCTCAGCCGGTTGTATTCGCGGCCGATCTTGCCGAGAGAGTGCGCGTCGGAGTCGGTGACGAACGCGAAGCGGTCCAGCTCGCTGAGGCCGCCGGCCATCTCCGTGTCGGCGCTGAGTCCCAGCTCCACGGCTGCCACCAGGGAAAGGTCGAGGACATCGGCCATCCGGTCAGTGCAGCTTCCGTAGAGGCTTTTGTGCGGGGTGAAGATATGCGCCGGAATCGTCAGCCCGCCTCTGTCGGCCACGGCCCGCTGCAGCTCCCGGGCGGTGGCCCTCAACCGCTGGGTGCTGAGCGTGACGTTGGTCATGCGCGGCCTCAACCACTCGGTGAAGTCCTCCATGTCCCGGAGAGCAGGAAGGTAACACAGCAGATGCGCGGGACCGCTGCCGGGATCGTGCACCTCGATCTCGCTGCCGAGCAGAAGCACGGTGCTGCGGTACCGCAAGCCGCCGCCCTCGACCTCCTCCATTTCTCCGCGGTCCAGGCAGCGGCGGATGTCCGCCTGTACGGCCGGCGAGGCGCAGTCGATGATGCCGACGATGTCCATGCCCTTACGCAGCGACGCTTCCTTGGCGATGTTCTCGAAGGTCAGGCTGCGGGCTCCGGTGATCTTCACGGGAATGCCGTCTTCCGTTCGCCCGATATGAACGTGCAGGTCGGCGAAGTAGTCCTTCATTCCGGCCGCAGTCTCCCTGGATTGCCGATACACAGAAGCTCCCAGGCCTGAACCGCCAGAATCGTCTTGGCGTCGGCGATGACGCCGTCTGCAATCAGCTGCTTGGCTTCCTCCAGGGTCACCGCCCCGCATTCCAGGAATTCGTCTTCATCGGGATGGGCGTCGCCCGCTTTGAGGTCCTCCGCCAGATAGAGGTGCAGCAGCTCGTCGCAGAAGCCCGGCGCCGAATAGAACGAGGCGAGCTTCTCCAGCCTCCCCGCCGTATAGCCGGTTTCCTCCTGCAGCTCGCGCTCCGCCGCCGAGAGGGGATCTTCTCCCCGCTCCAGCTTCCCGGCGGGAATTTCCATCAGATTGCGGCCGAGCGCCTTGCGGTACTGCTCGACCACCAGGATGCGCTCGCCGATCACGGCCAGCACGCAGACGGCGCCGGGATGGCGGACGATCTCGCGGGTCGCGGTTCCCCCGTCCGGCAGGCGAACGGTCTCCACGTCCACGTTTATCACTTTTCCTTGAAAAATCGGCTTGACCTCCAGCGTTTCCTCTTCAAAACGCTTGTCCCGGCCATTCCCCATTCCAGTCTCGCCCATTCTACCCACTCCTTTGCCTTAATCGCGCCGCCGCCCTCAGCCCTTCCCGACAAACTCGGACAAGCGGTCATCGTTTGCTTTTTTCCTGCATATGATTGTAACACATCCGGAGCATTCCGGCCGAATCCGCAGGAAGGGAACGATTCGCATGAAAGTCTATGTCACGGAAGAAGGCTTCCGGATGGTGGGCAAGGCATGGGAGGTCCGCAGCAAGCTGAAGGAATTGTCCCAGGCCGCCGGCTCAGGCGATACCCGGGTCGCCTCCATGCTCCCCCGCCCGGCTGGCGGGAGCGGCAAAGGCAAGGAACGCAAAGGCCGGGCGAAGCCGTAATCCTTGCTTCAAAGGACAACAGCCGCTTTTTCTCAGGAAGCCAAGGCAGTAGCTGTGCCCCTCTTCTAACTCTTCCGGTCTGATCTCACGTTGCTTCGCCGTCTCTCCGTTCTTCCCGGGTAGCCAGTCCTAGGGAAACGGCGGGGACGGTATTTTTTATGGAAAATAATCTCCCTCGATTAGCGGAATTTCCCCCTTCCTCCCCGAGAACTCCATGCTAAAGTAAAGGCAAAGCGGCAATTTGTAAACTTCTTCCATACCCCATTCCGGGTCTATATCGCTCTTTATTTCGGGTACGAGGATGGCCGCCCACTCCACATGCGGAAGGGAGGAATCCGCTCGTCGGGCATTGCCTATCGGCTCGTCTGTCGGCTGTTGTGGACTTTAGCGGAGTCACTTTAATTCTACGAAAGAGGGTGTCCTTGATGAAAATGAAAATACGCCGCTTACGCAAGCCCCTGTCGCTGTTCCTGACGCTTATCCTGCTTCTCGCCTTAGTCCCCTCGTTCGCTTCGGCGGCAGACCGGGGAGCTTGGGCGCCTTATGTCTCGTACGCGGCCGGCGATACCGTCACTTACGGCGGGCAGACGTATAAGGATATCCAGGCGCATACCTCCCTGCCCGGCTGGGAACCGCCCAATGTTCCGGCTCTGTGGCAGCTCGTTCCCGGCGGCGGAGACACACAGGCGCCGACCGCTCCAACCGGACTGCAGGCAACCGCCGTCACCTCGTCGAGCGTCACCCTCACCTGGTCGGCATCCACCGACAACGTGGCGGTGACCGGGTACACGATCTATCAGTCCGGAACGCAGGTTGGCAGCGTCGGCGGATCGACGCGGACCTTTACTCACTCCGGCCTGAACGCCGCTACCGCTTATTCGTACACGGTGAAAGCCTTGGATGCGGCAGGCAATGTTTCGGCGGCGAGCGGCGCGGTCAGCGTCACCACCTCCGTCCCCGTGACCGATACGCAAGCGCCGTCGGCTCCAACCGGCCTCACCGTCACCGCAACGACCTCGTCCAGCGTAACCCTCGCTTGGACGGCTTCCACCGACAACGTTGGCGTTACGGGTTATGAGGTCTACAAGGGCTCGTCCGTTGCGCTGACGGTAACGGGAACGACGGCGACGGTCACCGGCCTGGCCGCCGCCACGAGCTATACCTTCCTGGTCAAGGCGAAGGATGCCGCCGGGAATGTCTCTGCCGCCAGCGCCTCGGTAACGGCGACGACCGCCACCACCGGCGGAGGCGGCACGCTGCCGAAGCATATTCTGACCGGCTATTGGCAGAATTTCGTCAACGGAGCCGCCAACCTGAAGCTGTCCGCCGTGCCCGCCGAATACGACATCATCGTGCTGGCGTTTGCCGAGATGGATTCGGCCAAACCGGGAGGCGTCACCTTCCATGTCGACTCCAGCCTGTCCGGCGCGCTCGGCGGCTATACCGATCAGGATCTCGTCAATGACATCAAGGCGAAGCGGGCCCAAGGCGTCAAGGTGATTCTCTCCGTCGGCGGGGAGAAGGGCAACATCAACCTCGGCAGCGCTTCTCCCAACGTCGCCAATTTTGTCGACAGCATGTACGGCTTGATCACGACCTATAACCTGGACGGTATCGACATCGACCTGGAAAACGGCATGAACGTCGCCAACCTGACCACAGCCGTCCGCCAGCTTCAGCAGAAGGTCGGCTCGGGGTTCATCCTGACGATGGCCCCGCAGACCATCGACATGCAGAGCAGCTCCACGTCGTACATGCAGCTCTATCAGAACCTGAAGGACATCACGACCGTCATCAACGTTCAATACTACAATTCGGGCTGCATGCTGGGTCGGGACGGAAAATGCTATTCGCAGGGCAGCGTAGACTTTCTGACGGCGTTGAGCGACCTGACGCTGCAGTGGGTCTCTCCCTCCCAGCTCGGCATCGGCGTACCTGCCACCTCATCGGCAGCCGGCGGCGGATACGTCTCCCCGTCCGTCGTCAACAACGCCCTGTCTTGTCTGGCGACCGGAGCCAATTGCGGCACCTATAAACCCGTCGCCAAATACCCGGATTTCCGCGGAGCCATGACGTGGTCCATCAACTGGGACGGTTCGAACGGCTTCGCGCTGGCCAAGACGGTGAAGCCTTATCTGAAGACGATGCCCTGAAATCGGAGCCTCCTTGCCGTCCCCCTTCAGAAAGCGCGTTGTTCCCTCGTCGGGAATAGCGCGCTTTTTGCCGTAAGGGGCGGTCCGCCATTTCCGAAAGCGCAGTGCAAAGAGGGTAATTTCGGCGCCTCAACCGAACCGTCGCGCTTAAAAAAACACAGCCGCATTTCACGCCGCATGGTAAAATGGGATATCCTGCATGTCCATCGAGGTGAATCGCAATGAAGCCTATCCGCACCGCTCTCGTAACCGGCTTCTGCATGCTGCTCGGTATCTTTCTGTTCAGCCAGTTGGGCCATGCCTTGAAGCCGACCGTCGCCGACGATCAGCTCCGCGTCCCGGTGAAGGCGAGCGTCCTGCATTCCATTCCGGAAAAGCATCCGGAAACGACGGTTGTCCAAGACGGAAATGAGCGAAGCCCGGGCATTTTGCAAATCCCCCGCGGCCAAACCGCCGAATACGCCGACCTCCTCAACCGCGAATACGGGGTGCGCGAGACTTTTCCCGTCGAAGGGCCGCCCACGTTCTCCCTTTCCGCTTACGGTCGGACTCTGAGCGACACGCTGAAGCGCTTCGCGGCGGGAGATTGGGGCGAGCTGACCTCGGGCTTCGGTTCTCCCGGCCGTCCGGCGAAGGAGATTCCCTTGGCCGGCAAGCTTGGCGGGCTGATGGCAACTACCCTGCGCTATCTCCTGCCCGCCCTGGCGTTTGCGGTCTTCGCGGGCACCGCCGGCGCGCTCGTGGCTTCGTTTCATCCCCGGCTCGGGCGGCTGTTCGACGGCGTACACGCCATCCTGCTCGCGCTGCCCGATTTCGTGGTGGTCTGCCTGCTGCAACTGCTGTGCATCTTCCTGGTCGGTCAGTTCCACCGCCCTATGTACCTTATCGTCGAATTCAACGGGCGTGTGCCCTTCTTCATCCCGTTCGTCGCCATCGCGCTCGTTCCAGGCGCGCTTGTCTACGGCACCCTTCGCATCGCCGTGCGGCGGGAATGGGCGGAGGATTACATCGTCACCGCCCGCTCGAAGGGACTCGGGCGCAGCGGCGTCATCGTCCGCCACGTCTTTCGCAACGTGGCGGACGACCTCTTCGCCGCGCTGCCGAAGGCGACCGGACTCGCCGTGGCGGCGATGGTCATGGCCGAGGTGCTGTGCCAGATCTTCGGCCTCGGCGGCCTGCTCGACCATCCGCGTTATTATGCAGGCGATTCGCTCGTCACGGTCTGCTTGGTTCTGGGGCTCGTCACCTTCGGCCTGAACCTGTTCTATGCGGTACTGAAGCGCCTGCTGCATGTCGGAATCCGGGAGGCGAGCGCACGATGACGCAGGACAATCGCTGGACTCCGAAGCGCTACTCGGCGGGAACGGCTTTGGCCGCCGGAGGGACCGCTCCGGCGGACGGAACGAAGGCTTTTCTCCAGCGGAAGCCTGAGGACTTCATTCCGCTCTCCATTCCGGTCGCCGCTACTCCGGGCGTCGCCACTCCGGCCGCCGCTGCAGCAGAGCAGCCCGCCGCCGCAAGACAGGCCGCCCCCCGACTCCGACGCTTCGCCGACCGGCTGCGCAGACTGCCGATGGCGTATCTGGTCGCCTGGTCGCTGTTCCTGCTGCTTCTGCTGATCGCTCTGCTCGGCAGCCGGCTCATGCCGCATTCGATCGGAGACGGCGCTAAGTTTCAATACCGCCAAGTGACGGAGGGCGGACAGCCGGTGTATATCATCCCTCCCGTTCGGCCGAACGGCGAATTCTGGCTGGGGACGGATCACCGGGGCATCGATCTCCTCAGCCTGCTCCTGAACGGCATGAAGCTTACCCTCGGATTCGCAGCGGCCCTCGCGCTATGTAGGTTCCTCTTCGGCATCCCGCTCGGCCTCTGGAGCGCCGGCAGCCGAGCGGGGCGGATCTTCATCCGCGTACTGCAGCTCGTAACCGCCTCTGTCCCCGCCCTGATCCTGCTCTATCCGGTGCTCATCGGCTTCTATCGGCTGCTGAACCTGGGAATGGTGCTGCCGGACCAGGAATGGAAGCGCACGCTGTTCTCGCTGCTGCTGTTTGCATCGGCTTCCTTCCTCGGAATCGCTTCGGTCGCCGACCAGACGGCGGAACGCAGCCGGTTCTTCCTGGCCAAAGACTACGTGGCCGCGGCCCGTTTGATGGGAGCGGGCCGCCTGCGGATCGCCCGCCGGCATATTCTGCCGGCCCTCGCTCCGGAGCTCCTGTACATGCTTCTGTCGGAATGGGTGCAAGTGCTCTTCCTGCTCGGCCAGCTCGCCGTACTGGGCATCTTCCTCGGCGGCTCCGAGACGGTCAACCTGGAGGATGGAATGCCGCTTATTCAACAGAGCCCCGTAGGCGAGTGGGGGGCGATGATCTCCTACGGCGCCCGGTTCATCCAGTTCTACCCGCATATTCTGCTCAGCGCCGGCTTGTTCTTCATCGTGTCGGTCGGGGTTCTCAAGTTCTTCCTCGCCCAGCTCCAGAAACGCGGCATGCGCATCCGCGAGGAACTGTAAGCCGCACGGGGCGACATACAGCAGGCCAAACTCAAAAAAAGCCATCCCTTTCACCGCGCCGCACGCGAGAGGGATGGCTTTCATCTTGTTCGAAGCGGGGACGAATTCGCCGGTATTAGTCGGCGCTGCCGGTCTGCACGGCTTCCTCGATCAGAGCGAGAAACACCTCGGCCAGCTTGACGATGTCTTCCGCCTTGATGCGTTCCTTGGTCGTGTGAATGTCCTCATAGCCGACCGACAGGTTCACTGTGGGAACGCCGTGCCCGTTGAACACGTTGGCGTCGCTGCCGCCGCCGGAATGGAAGGTCTTCGCAACCGCCCCAACGCGGGCGAGCGCCCGTTTCGTCAAGCCGACGATGGGGGCATCGTCCGAGAATTTGAAGGATGGGTACAGCAGGTGGCTGCGGAATTCGCAGGTGGCTCCCATCTCGGCGGCCGCGGCCTCGCAGGCGGTCCGCATCGACTCGACCTGACGGTTCAGCTTGTCGCTGTCGAGGCTGCGCGCCTCCGCTTCCAGCACGACCTTATCGCAGACGATGTTGGTCGAGCCGGCCGTTCCGCCGTAGAAGCTGCCGATATTCGCCGTGGTCTCCCGGTCGATTCGCCCGAGGTTCATCTTGGAGACGGCCCGGCTCGCCACCGTGATGGCGCTGACGCCGTCCTCCGGATTCACACCGGCGTGGGCCGAACGGCCGCTGAAGGTGATGAAGATCTTCTGCTGCGAAGGCGCAGCGACGGCGATGCCGCCGATTGCGCCGTTCGAGTCGAGCGCAAAGCCGAGGTCGGCATCGAGCCATTTCGGGTCCATCGCCCGCGAGCCGACCAGACCGGATTCCTCGCCGACGGTGATCACGACCTGAATCTGCGGATGATCGCGCTCTTCGTCGCGCAGCACGCGCAAGCCTTCCAGCAGCACCGCCAGCCCCGCCTTATCGTCGCTGCCGAGAATGGTCGTGCCGTCGCTCCGTATGTAGCCGTCCTCGCCAAGCGCCGGCTTGATGCCGTTGCCGGGCAGCACGGTGTCCATGTGACAGGTGAACATCAGCTTGGGCGCGGACGCGCCTTTTCCTTTTGCGGGAAGGGTGCAGATGAGGTTGCCCGCTCCGTGTCCGGTCTTCTCCTTGCTGTCGTCCTCTTGAACGAGAAGCCCGAGCTCGGTGAACTTCATTCTCAGCACCTGGGCAATCTTTTCCTCGTGCTTCGTCTCGCTGTCGACTTGGACAAGCTCCATAAACTCGCCGATCAGACGCTCCTGTTGGATCATAAGGTCTTCCCTCCATCGCTTCTATTGGGGTAAAATAGGGACTATGCGTTAGTATGTTACCCATTGCGCCTCCAGGCGCCTCCTTCATCTTACTCGTTTCCATACCACCTGAAAAGGGGAGTCCGCAATTGAAGTCCAAGCTCTGGTTCCGCATCGTCCTCTGGCTGATGATCGCCAGCATGGTGATCTCCACGCTGATGTACCTGCTGGAGGCCTTCATCCAACCGTTCTAAACCCGAGAAAAACCGCGTAAAAAAACCGTCGCGCTCCAGCAGGGAGGCGGCGGTTTTTTGGCATGGATCTGGCAATACGGCTTCCGGTCGGCCAGCTTCGGCCCCGGTTGCCCGAATCAATACAAGCGGGTATCCGGTCCGTAGCTCTCCAGGTTTTCCTTGACCCGCTGTAGGAAGCGGCCGCAGATCACCCCGTCGAGAATCCGGTGGTCGAGCGACAGGCAGAGGTTGACCATGGAGCGGACGGCGATCATGTCGTTGATGACGACCGGCTTCTTGACGATGGATTCGAAGGTCAGGATCGCCGCCTGCGGGTAGTTGATGATGGGGTACGACAGCAGCGAACCGAACGAGCCGGTGTTGTTCAGCGTGAAGGTGCCTCCCTGCAGGTCGCTCAGGGACAGCTTGCCGGTGCGCGCCTTGCGCGTAAGCTCGTCGACCTCGCGCGCGAGACCGGCGATGCTCTTCTGGTCGGCCTTCTTGATGACCGGCGTGATCACCGAATCATCGGTGCCGACGGCGAGCGAGATATTGATGTCCCGCTTGACGATGATCTTGTCTACGGCCCAGACCGAGTTCAGGATCGGGTAGTCCTTGATCGCGCCGACGACCGCCTTCAGCACGAAAGCCAGGTAGGTCAGGTTGATGCCTTCCTTGCGCATGAACTCGTCCTTCAGCTTGGAACGAAGCTGGACCAGGTTGGTGACGTCGACCTCCACCATCGTCCAGGCGTGCGGAATCTCCGTCACGCTCTGCCGCATGCGGCTCGCGATGGTGGCACGCACCGGCGTCACGTCGATCAGCGATTCGCCGCGGCTCTCGGCCACCTGCTCGACCTCGCTGAACGGCGTTACCGGCGTCGAGGTGAGGTGCAGGCCGGTGGAGCGCACCGGTCCGGCGGGCGCTTGGGTTGGCAGCGCGGGAGCCGAGTGAAACGGCTCGCCGCCGGGATAGGCCGGCGCTTGGGCCGGCGCTGCCGAAGCTGCGGACGCTGCCGGAGCGGAGACCGGAGCCGCCGCCGGAGCGGGCGGCAGCGAGGAAATGCCGGCCGTCACCGCAGGACTGCTTGCGGCCGGGGCCCCTATCCCCGCCGCCGCGGTCCGGTCGGCGTACGCCAGCACGTCCTTGCGCGTGATGCGCCCGCCGAGGCCGGTTCCCGGCACATCGGCCAGGCGGATGCCGCGCTCGGCGGCCAGCTTCAGCACAGCGGGCGAGAACCGTCCGCTGTGCTCGCCTCCGGCGCCTGCGGCGCTGTCCGCCGCGGCGGAAACCGCTCCATCCGCGGCCGGAGCGGGCGTCTCCGCTTCCGCCGACGCCCCGCTCTCTTCGCGGATGTAGCAGATCGGGTCGCCGACCTGGGCGGTCTCGCCCTCGGCGACCACCCATTCCGTCAGCGTGCCTTCGATCGGCGACGGCATTTCCACCACGACTTTCTCGGTGATCAGCTCACAGAGAATCTCATATTGTACGACATAATCCCCCGGCTGCTTCAGCCATTGGCCGACCGTCGCGGCGACCAGGCTCTCGGCCAAGTGGGGAACGGGCACGGCAGTGCCTCGGCTGTCCTTATCCCTCATCGGTTCGTCCCTCGTTTCCTTAAGTATCCACGCCCCGGAAGGCTCGTCAAATCTCCGCCAGCTTGCGCATGGCGGCGGCAATCTTGTCCGGCGTCAGCAGGAAGGCCTTCTCCTGAACCGGACTCATGCTGACGGCCGGCACATCGGGGCCGCACAGGCGCATGATCGGAGCGTCCAGGTCGTAGAACAGCTCCTCCGAGATGATGGCCGACACTTCCGCGCCGACCCCGCCCGTCTTGTTGTCCTCGTGGACGATCAGCACCTTGCCGGTCTTCGCGGCGGAGGAGAGAATGGCGTCGCGGTCGAGCGGCGCGAGCGAACGAAGGTCCAGGACCTGGGCGCTGATGCCCTCCTTCGCCAGCTCCTCGGCCGCCTTCAAGGTCAGGTTGACCGCCATGCCGTAGGAGATCACCGTGATGTCTTCGCCTTCGCGGGCGACGCGGGCCTTGCCGATCGGAACGATGTAATCGCCGTCCGGCACTTCGCCGGTGATCGACAAGTAGCATTTCTTATGTTCGAAATAGAGCACCGGGTCTTCGCTGCGGATGGCTGCCTTTAACAGTCCCTTGGCATCGTATGGGTTGGACGGGGCGACCATCTGCAGTCCGGGCGTGCCGAAGAAGACCGATTCCGTGCACTGCGAATGATAGAGGGCGCTGCCGCCGGTCGCTCCGAACGGAGCGCGGATGACCACCGGGCAGTTCCAGTCATTGTTTGAGCGGTAGCGGATCTTCGCCGCTTCGCTGATAATCTGGTTGGTCGCCGGCAGAATAAAATCGGCGAACTGCATCTCGGCGATCGGCTTCATGCCGTACATGGCTGCGCCGATGGCGACCCCGGCAATCGCCGATTCGGCGAGCGGCGTGTCCATGCAGCGTTCCTCGCCGAACAGATCGCGAAAGCCCTTGGTCGCGTTGAACACCCCGCCCTTGCCCACGTCTTCCCCGAGCACGAATACGTTCTCGTCGCGCTGCATCTCTTCCAGCATCGCCGTTCGGATCGCTTCCAGATAGGTGATTACCGCCATGGTCAGATCTCCTCCGTTTCGGCGTACAGGTGGCGGTGCAGGTCTTCCATCCGCGCATGAGGGGCATCCTCGGCGAACTTGGCCGCTTCGCGCACCTCGCGGTCAACCGCCGCAAGCAGCTCGCGGTCCTTCTCTTCGTTCCACAGGCCGCACTCGATCAAATAATCGCGGAAGCGGGGAATCCCGTCCAGCTTGCGCTGAGCCTCCACCTCTTCCTTGGTCCGGTACAGCAGGTCGTTGTCGGAGGTGGAATGCGGCGACAGCCGGTACATCATCGCTTCGATCAGCGTCGGCCCGTCTCCCCGGACCGCGCGCTCGCGGGCTTCCTTGACGACCCGGAACACTTCGAGGGCATCGTTGCCGTCTACCCGGATACCGGGGAAGCCGTAGCCCTGCGCCCGGTCGCTGACTTTGCCGCCGAGCTGCTTGTGGGCCGGGATGGAAATGGCATATTGGTTATTCTCGCACAGGAAGATGACCGGCAGCTTCTTGACGCCCGCGAAGTTGCAGCCCTCGTGGAAGTCGCCTTGGTTGCTGGAGCCTTCGCCGAACGTCACGTACGAAACGAAGTCCTGCTTCTTCATCTTGGCGGCCAGCGCGAAGCCGACCGCATGCGGCACCTGGGTCGTAACCGGGCTGGAGCCCGTTACGATATGGTGCTGCTTGTGGCTGAAGTGGCCGACCATCTGGCGGCCTCCGCTCGTCGGGTCATCCGCCTTGCTGAACGCGGAGAGCATGAGCTCCTTCAAGGTCATGCCGACCGAAAGCACGAAGCCGAAATCGCGGTAATACGGCAGAAAATAATCTTTATGCGGCTCAAGAGCCATAGCGGCGGCAACCTGGCAGACCTCCTGCCCGATTCCCGACACGAAAAAAGCGACCTTCCCCGTCCGCTGCAGCAGCATCACCATCTCATCGAATTTCCGCGCTTTCACCATGAGTTCATACATCAGCACGGCTTTTTCGTCCGACAATCCCAGGCTGCGATGCTTCGTCATTTGACCGATTGTCAAGGGAGCTTGCCTCCTTATTCCCCCGGCTCTTCGAGCGCCAAGGCGCCTATCCGGGACGGAATGTTTTTATTACCTGGTCCTAATATCTGACCCTATAGGGTACTATACCACAATTTGCCCCGGAGATGCATCTTTTTTGGCCAGCTCTTATAAACGGCTGTCCCGCCGCCCCTATGGTCCTAGGAGCAACCGGAGCTGTTCCGTTCATGCCAAAAAAGCCTTCCGGCCATCGCCGAGGCTGCTGAAAAAGTCGTCGCTCCGCATACGAATCATTCTTCCAATCGCTGTTGCCCCCGGATTTCTTTGATCTAACCGCTTTCTGCGGTCGAAATCCGCGGGCAAAGGCGACCGCTATCGCTTTTCCAGAACGATTTCGAACACTTCGCTTGTTTTTCAATGGCCTCGCCTTCGCCGTAGGGCTTCTTCTCCGGATGAGTTACAGATTCAGCGCGCTGCCGTCGACATCCAGCATGGCCTCCGCGAGCGCCTCCGACAGCGTCGGATGCGGATGGATGGCCTGACCGGCCTCCCAGGCGGTCGCGTTCAGGAAACCGGCCAGCGATGCCTCGCCGATCAGCTCGGTCACATGGCCGCCGACCATATGCACGCCGAGCAGATCGCCCGAATCGGCATCGGCCACCACCTTGACGAAGCCGCCGGTTTCTCCCTGCACCAGTGCCTTGCCGAGCGCCTTGAAGGGAAATTTGCCGACCTTCACCCGGCGCCCGGCGTCCTTCGCTTCCTGCTCCGACTCGCCGATGCCGGCCACCTGCAAGCGCGTATAGACACAGCGCGGCACTTCCCGGACGCGGAACGGATGGCCCTCCATCCCGGCGATGCGCTCAACCGCCGACACCGCCTGGTGAGCGGCCGCATGGGCGAGCTGCATCTTGCCGTTGACGTCGCCCACGGCGTAGATGTGGGCGACCGCCGTCTGCATGTAATCGTCCGTGCGGATAAAGCCGCGGTCGACGATGATGTCCGTATTTTCCAAGCCGATGCCTTCCGTGTTGCCGATCCGGCCCACCGCCACGATGGCGATGTCGGCCGTAAGCTCCGTCACCCCGGAGGCCAGCTCGGCGCTCAAGCGGACCCCGTCCTCCTCGGTTCGGACCGATTCGGCCAGCACGCGGGCGCCGGTCAGAAGCCGCACGCCGTCCTTCTTGAACCGGCGGGCCAGCTCCGCCGATACGTCTTTGTCTTCCTGCGGAAGCAGCCGGTCGGCGTATTCCACCACCGTCACGTCCGCGCCGAAGTCGCTTAAGAGGGAGGCGAATTCGCAGCCGATGACGCCGCCGCCGATGATCACCGCCGACCGCGGCACCTCTGTCAGCTCCAGCGCTTCGTCGCTGGTCAATATCCGCTTGCCGTCCGGAACGAGACCAGGCAGCGAGCGCGGACGCGAACCCGTCGCCAGGATCAGATGCTCGGGCACCAGCGTCTCGGTTTCGCCGTCCGCCGACTCCACGGCCACGCTTCCCGCCCGCGGCGAGAAGATCGAGGGCCCGATCAGCCGGCCTGTCCCGGAATAGACGTCGATTTTATTTTTCTTCATCAGGAATTGAACGCCTTTGTGCAACTGCTCCACGATGCGGTTCTTGCGTTCCTGGACCTTGCCCATGTTGACCCGGAAGCCGTCCGTTTCGATGCCGTACTCGCCGGCTTCCCGAAACTCGGCATAGACCTCGGCGCTGCGGAGCAGGGCCTTGGTCGGAATGCAGCCCCGATGCAGACAGGTGCCTCCCAGCTTTTCCTTCTCCACCAGGGCGACCCGCTTGCCGAGCTGAGCCGCCCGGATTGCGGCCGTGTAACCGCCCACTCCGCCGCCCAATACGACAACCTCATAGGATTTGGACATCCTGTTCCCCTCCACCTGCAGCAATCTCATCGTTCCCCATTGTACCCGTTTGTCCCCGGCTTTGCCATCCCTTCGTTTTCTGCCTGCTCCCTGGGCTTCCATGAATGAAAAAAACGGCGCTCCGGAAGGAACGCCGTTCAGGCCGATTCGTGTGCGATTCTGTGGGGTAAGGAGGGGTATTAGGACGAGAAGACGCGTTTGGCGGTAAAATAACGGTTGCCCCAATAACCGGTATTCAAGGGATCGATGTGAATCCCGTTGGAGTTGGTCGCCGAGATAAATTTACCGTTGCCGATATAGATGCCGACGTGGTTGGCCGGCGCCTTTTGCGTGGAAGAGAAGAATACGAGATCGCCCGGCTTGGGCGAGAATACGCTCGTTCCGGTACTGGAACGCATGCCGTCGGCGGTCCGGGGAACCGAAACCTGCTGCTTCTTCAGCAGGTATTGGACGAAGCCCGAGCAATCGAAACCGGACGGGGTCGAACCTCCCCACATGTAGGGAACGCCTAAGTATTGCTTGGAATTTGCGACAAGCTTAGCGGCCTTGCTTTCGGTTTTGGCCTGAATGACCGGAGCATGTTCTTTGCCGTCGGCCTCGACGATGGCAAGCTGAACGGCGGCATTCCACTTCACTTCCGTATCAAACGATTCGGACACAAACCGGAGCGGGACATAAGTACGATTTTGCGAAACGACGGCTTTGGTATCGAGGGCAAGGGTCCGGCCATTGACGGTGGCTTTGGCTTGGCCCGTGGTCAGCGTGATCGTGCGATTTTTGCCGGTGATTGTAACCTTTACTTGGTTTCCTACGTCTGTAGAGGTAACCGAGTATCCCATCTTCTCGGAAACGATGCGGACGGGAATCTGGGTGCGGCTGTTGCCGTCGACAAAGGGCTGCGCGTCGGGAAACGAAACCAGCGAGTCGTTGATTTGCACCTTGACGGGGCTCTGGGCGGCTTCGCTCTGCTGAGCATACAGAAGTCCGGACGCAAAGACGGCAGACGACAACAGGACGGTCTTGGTGACTTTATTCAGTTTAAGTTCCTCCTAGTGCCTCCGAGGTTAGTTGACGGATTCGGGAAGAGGTGCTCTCCCTAGCTCGACGGGTTACCCCGCAAGCATTCACCCCGCTAACCAAGCTGCCGAATCTTACCGTCGGCGGCGCGCTTCGGCGCCCTTTCGCTTGGTTACGTCGAATGGCTCGCCGAAATTAGCGCAGTGCGCTCTCCATTCCGGCCAGCCCGACAAAGAAATCCCCCGTACCGGTCCTGCGAGAACCGGATTCGGCAAATTGTAGTAATAACAGCACATTGTCTAGGGTATCATGCGAGTTACGCATAGACAATAGCCAAATGGTGGATGTCCCGGCATAATAGGAAGAACCTCCTACCGGGATTTTTTGATTTTTTGTCACATTCTCGGCACAAAAAAAATCCGCCGGTTCCAACTACCGGCGGCAAAATCGGAGAAAAAAAGGTTATGAAGCAAGCCGAAGCTTGCATTAATAGTATATCACCAAATATATACGTCTGACACAGGTTGACGGGTGGTAAATCCGACCAGGCCTTCCCCGTCCCCCCGGCATATCCAGCCCAAGCGCTTCATACCTTGATAGGGGGAGGCGGACGGGCATGGATAAGAACGATCCCATCTACAGGGAAGAACGGCTCCGGCAGTTGGCCCGTTTGGACGAGCAGGACGAATGGGACGACAAGGAAAAGAAAAAGAAACAGCGCAAGAAACGGAAATTCATCTTCCTGACAATCCTTGCGTATCTCATGCTGCTGTACATTCTCTATACGGCGGCGCATCAACTGACCGGGTTCTCGCTGCGCTTCACCGGCTGATCGCCGCTCGACGAAAAAATCTCCCGCCATACTCCGGCAGGAGATTTTTTGTTTGCCTTTGCCCCGTTCAGCTTTCCTCGTCGAGCAGCCCCTTCTGATCCGCATCGTAAATCGCGGCGTACACTGAGAACGGAATCGTACTCAGGTCCGATTTTCCGTCGCTTGTGACATAGGCAGGAAGAACGATATGATCGTCCACTGAATAATCCCATTCCTCCGTCGCCGGGTCGTCCAGGCTGAGCACATAATCGCCCGTCCACTGGCCGTCCTCGATCTTGCCGTCCACCATCACATCGGCCGTGATCGGTTCGCCCTGTTCGTCGTCGGACGGAATCCGGGTTAGCAGGTAGGAATAGAACGCAACCGCCTTCTGGTCCCCGTAGCCGATGGTCCGCAGGTAAACTTGGTCCTTATTCAACGGAATCGGGTCCGGATGACGATACGTGTCCAGATCATAGCGGACCATCAGTTCGCCGGTGATCGAATCCTGCTGGTACCAGTACTCCTTCACCTGCGGCTTGTAGATGTTGACGCGATTCTTCGCTCCGTCCCACTTCACATGACAGTCGAGCGCTTGACCGATGAAGGCGAGCGGAACCATCGTGCTGCCGTTGACGGTCTGCGCGGGAACGTCCAGGATGACGTCCTTGTCCACGGCGTTCTCCTCCCAATCCTCGGAGGGGACAGCCTTGACGTGCGCCTTCGTCGACCCGAGCGTCAAGGTGACGGTCTTGTCGCCGATAAAGGTGGCGTACGAGGTGTCTTTTTTGGTCGCAGTCACCTTCCCGGTCTTCCCGTCGTACTGAATCTTGGCCCCAAGCGCTTCGAAGATCGCCCGCATCGGCACGAGCGTCCGTCCCTTCTGGACGACCGGCTGCTGGCTGGCGAAGCTCAGCTTGACCCCGTCGATATAGACGGTCGGGCTGGCCGGTACCGCCGCCTTGGCGGCAGCGAACGCCGCCGGAGCGCCGCCGAGCGCCAAGGTTGCGGCCAATGAAGCCGCCAGGATGGTTCTTGCTGGTTTGAACATAAATACCCTCTCTTCTTCTATGTAGAGTGATCTAGCAGGAGGATATTCTACATGAGCGAAGGAAATTCCTCCCTCGGCGTAACTTTACCAACTCCATCTGAACGCCGCTGCTGTCTGCGGCGGCAGCCATCTCTTGTCCTCCCTCCAGCTTCAGATGCCAGACTTCCGCTCCGTTATGCAAGCGATTCTGAAGCTCTTTCATGGAATAGCCTCGAATCGGGTCGTTTTGCAAATTGTCGAGGGAAGTTCTATAGGATGCAGAAATTCTTCCTAACACTCCAAAGGTCAGCGCCGTCGAAATCGGTTGTATGTCCCCTCCCATTCCAGCAAGTTCTTCTCATCCCCAAACGGTTCGCCGTCCTGAAGCCGCATGAACAAGCTGCGGATGACCTGCTTTCGGTTGATCGCCCGATACCGTTCCAATTGCTTGTCGCGTACCGGCGAGGTCCGCTCCCGGTCCCATTCCATCAGGTCGTGAACACTCACCTTCTCTAAGTTCGGCATGGACCACAACGCAGTAGCGATTCGCTCGTCTTCCTCTTCCTGATAGACGAACCTCGCGCCATCCATCAAGGCGCTCAATCCGTTCCAGATCATTCGGCACGCGGCCGGATCCGCATGTCGGCTTGCAGCACATTCGTCCAAGGCATCGGCCGCATGGGCGGCGGCATGGGCCCATCCTTTCTCCCCGGTATGCCCGCGAAAATCCTGTTCCTCCCGGCAATATCGAACGAGTCTATCCAGCGTATGGTCATATTGGGTTTTATGCAGATAGGGCTCCCGATTGTCGCGTGCCAGCAAGAGGGCAATCAATAGAGTAGTGAACGTCCGCCGGTAGACGCTATCTTCATCTTGGCTTCCAATTCCTTGAAACAGCGCATTCTCCGCTACGGCTTCCTCCAACAGCTCGACCAATTGCGGACCGGTGAGTCGCTGATCCAAGAGCAGCCATTGGTGAAGCGCAAGATACGCCAACTCGTCCCGCCATAGCGGATCGGTTGAGCCTAACAACGCTATCGCTTCCCGAACTCTCGCTGCCGGATCCATTCCGTCCGGTATCGGAAATCCTTTATCAGCCAGTTCCTTCCACTCCTTGAGGTTCACGTCCAGCCTCCTCCGATCATTACGGTTCTTTGCGTTGCTTTCAGCTTATCATAAGCCGTCTCGGACGAATTAGTTTTACCGATTTTCTCCCACTCTCTTTTCTTTTCGGCCCGGTCGGGTTATGGTAAGGGCATATCTGCTCAAGGAAACAGCGTGACAGGAAGGAGCGGAACGGGAAATGAAAAAGCTAGTTCTGGCCGCAGCGGTTCTTCTGCTGGTCATTGCGGCCCTAACCGTGCCGAGCAAAGCCTCTTATATCGATTGGACCAAGGGAGAAATCAAGAAGCAGAGCAGCAATTGGCTCATCCGCCAAGGGGTCGACCTGCTTGGAGCCGCCGTGCTTAATAAGACCACCGAGTGCAAAAGCTACCTGGTCGCCAGCCGCTGCACAACCGATTTCGGAGAGTTCGGCCGGATTCGCGCCATCGGGCTCTTCGACCGCTTCATCGGCGTGGAGGGACTGAAACGGGAGCACTAGCCGACGCCTTGCGGCCGATGCGCCTTCATTCGCCTAACAAAATGCCACCCTCGCGGCCCAACTGCAAGGGTGGCATTTTAATTGATGTGGCAATGCTGTTCATGTGCGCATAGGTTACGCGCGGATCTCCTTGAACGCCTCCGTCTGCTTCTTGATTCCGACTTCGGCGGCGAACCGCTCAATGCTGGAAGCCCCGAAGAAGCCGTCCACCCCGGTCGTGCGCTCGATGACGTATTTCGCGTCCTCGGGCTCCGCGATCGGGCCGCCGTGGCAGATGACCATGATGTCGGGATTGACCTCCCGGCCGGCATCGGCAATCGCTTGCACCCGCTCGACGCAGTCGTCCAAGGTCAAGGCTGTTTTGGCGCCGATGCTGCCCTTGGTCGTCAGGCCCATGTGGGCGACCAGAATATCCGCCCCCGCCTTGGCCATCGCCTTGGCTTGATCCGTGTCGAACACGTACGGCGTCGTCAGCAGATCGAGCTCGTGCGCCTTGCGGATCATCTCGACTTCGAGGCCGTAGCCCATATCGGTTTCCTCCAGGTTCTGGCGGAACACGCCGTCGATGAGACCGACCGTCGGGAAGTTCTGTACGCCGACGAAGCCCATGTCCTTCAGCTGCTTCAGGAAGACCTCCATGATCCGGAACGGATCGGTGCCGCAGACCCCTGCCAGAACGGGCGTATGCTTGACCACCGGCAGCACCTCCGCCCCCATCTCCACCACGATCTGGTTGGCGTCCCCGTAGGACAGCAGCCCCGCCAGGGAACCGCGGCCCGCCATGCGATAGCGGCCGGAGTTGTAAATGATGAGCATGTCCGCTCCGCCGGCTTCGCTGCTCTTCGCCGTGATGCCGGTACCTGCACCGACACCCAACAAGATGTTGCCTTCCGCTACTTCCTTGCGAAATTTATCGATTGCTTCTTGGCGCGTGATAGCCATATTCGATTCCGCCTTTCCGATTCGTTTGAATTAAGCCTGTTTAGGAGCGGACGACATCAGGTCGATCAGCTTCTGAGCCGCAGCCTGGGCAAATGCCTTATCGTTGATCGTGTGATCCAATTCGACCAGTTCTACCTTATCCCGGTTCACCAACCGGCGCAGCGTATCGAACAGCATGGCATCTTCATCGGGTCCATAGAAGGCTTGCCCCGGTGCATCGATCATCGACACGCCTTGCAGCGGCAGCATCAGCGCCGTGGGCGATCCGGCCGCATTCAGCTTCTCGGCCAGCTTTTCGCCCAGCTTCCGGTTCTCTTCCACCGTGGTACGCATGAGCGTGACGGATGGGTTGTGCTTATACAGATTGCGGCCGGCATAAGGGGCAGGCACGGTATCGTAAGGGCCGAAGTTGACCATGTCGAGCGCACCGACCGACACCACCTGCGGGATGCCGTTTCGTCCGGCCGCTTCCAGCCGATTCGGTCCGGCGCTGAGGACGCCTCCGAAGAGCTCGTCGCACCATTCCGTGGTGGTCAGGTCCAGGACTCCCTTGAAATACCCGCCGGCCGTCAGCTTCTCCATGGCTTGTCCGCCCGAGCCTGTGGCATGGAATACCAGCACCTCGTATCCCCTGTCCTCCAGGTAAGCGCGGGCATGCTCGACCGCGGGCGTCGTAACGCCAAACATCGTCGCCGCCACAAGCGGCTTATCGGACTCGGGAAGAGCGCTTTCAAAGTTCACCATACCCGCTATCGCATGGGCGGCGTTGGTGAAGATCTTTTGCGAAATCGAGTTGATGCCCGCCACATCCACGATCGACGGATACATGAAGATGTCGCTGCTGCCCACATAGACGGACGTGTCGCCGCCTGCCATCGTGGAGACCATCACCTTCGGCACGCCTACCGGCAGTTGGCGCATTCCGGCCGTGGCCAGCGCGGTACCGCCCGAGCCGCCGAACGAAATGACACCGTCAAAGCATCCTTGTTCATACAGCGCAGGAAGCAGACGCTCCATTCCTTTGGTCAAGACCTCGGTTCCGTAGGCGCGATCCTTCTTCGCAGCCACCTCATGAATGTCATAGCCGGCGGCGCTTGCCACCGCCGAATTGGGCACATCGGCCGGAATGGTCGGTTCGAACACCCCCGTATGAATCATCAAGGTTCCCAGGCCCAATCCCTGGAGGATATCCCGCACAAAGGCGAACTCAGGTCCCTTCGAATCCAACGTTCCTACGATTGCGACCGTTTTCATCTGCGTCCCTTCCTTCCTCTCAACTTGTCGGGATGGAGCTCCCGATACGAAAATCATACCCCCGTCCCAGAGCCAAGTAAATGTTTGCATGTCCGATTTGGTTGTGTTTATGTTCGATATATGGATTATTTTTGATTCACTGGAAATTGCTTTCGTGAATTAGGCTTTGTCTATTTTGCGTTCAGAGGCTTGGGCGTATTCGGAAGGCGTGAGGCCGATGACCTTCTTGAACGTCTTGCTGAAATGCGCATAATCGCGATACCCGACCAGTTCTGCGACTTGCGTTAAGGGAAGGTTCTCCTGCTCAAGAATACTGCAAGCTTTATGAATGCGGAAATTGGTCAGGAAGGCCGGGAAGGTCAGGCCCGTCTCTTTGCGGAACAGGGTGCTGAGGTGAGAGCGGGACAGCTTGGCCACCGCCGCGAGATCGGTGAAGGCGATTTCGTTCATATAATTCTGCGCGATGTACTCCTTGACGAAGCCGACGTAATCCCGCTGATCGATCCCGAAAAGCATCTTTTGCAGCAATTCGTCGTTCTCGTATTGGCCGGCTGTCTTGAACTGGCGCACCCGTTCCTCGATCGCCCTTTCCGATGGCGTCCGGTCGAAGGTAGAGCCGCCGATATAGCCCTGCGCCGACGTATTGTTGGAGATGTACTCCAGGTCCATCGGGGTGTGAACCGGCCCGCCGTATACCATCTTGAACACTTCGGGCCGAAGGCGATCGCCGACGGAGAATACCCGCTGGGCCAGCTCGGTTCCGGCTTCCAGCGTCAATACTTTCTTGGCCCCGAGCGCGCCTCCTTTGGTTAGCCCCAGGTGCACGCACAGCACATCGGCGCCGGCCTGCAGCATGCTCTCGGCTTGGCTTTCCTCAAACACGAAGGCAATCGTGAACAGGCCCATCTCATGGGCGAGTCGGATGGCCTCCACTTCCCTGTCGTAGGTTAAGCCTTGCTCCTCCAGCCCTTCGCGGTACTGCCCGTCGATGAGGCCGAGGGTCGGGTAGTTGTTGATGCCGGCAAAGCCGCTGGCCTTGATCTGGTAGATGAAGCGATCCAGTTGGATCGTGGGATCGGTGGCATTGAGACCGAAGACCACGGGAATCTCCACGGCGGGCACCAGCTCCCGCGCCCCGAACTCCATCACCAGCTGGTTGGAGTTGGTGAAGGGCAGAAACCCCGCCAGCGACCCCTGCCCCATCATCCGGAAGCGACCGGAATTCAGCGCGAGCAGCAGATCGGCGCCGCCGCGTTCGGCCTGCTTGGCCGCTAGCCCCGAGCCGCAGGACACGCCGATGATGCGTCGCTTCATGCGCGTCTGAATCGACAAGGCTTCGAGTATGGCCGTGCGGCGGGTTTGCATAAGCGTGGGCCTCCAAACGGAAATGGTTGTTGTCTCTTATCCAGCGGGAATTCCTGCTTCTAAGTTTACCCCAATGACGGGCATTGGGGGACGATATTTCCGCATCTGCGATTGCTTTTGGGGGTTGAAAATGGAATATATTAGTGTTATGATTGGATAGCTGTAAAAAAACTTAACGAGGTGAGGAAAATGAAAACAAAAAAATATATGTCTTATCCTCATCTTTCGTGTTAGTTGGTTCATTCGGGTAGTTCAAGCTCTGAGGGTAAGATTCACACTCTCGGAGCTTTTATATTTAGGCGGAAAGAAGCAATAGGCTTTCCTGCCGATCTATGACAGCCACTTTCGAGTGGCTGTTCTTTTTTGGGGCATCCCAAGCTTCTAATCAGGAAAGGATGATGCAGGATTAAAAGACTCGCTCACTATTTTCGCTCTATGCAAGCCGAACAGTCTTCTTACGGCTTGATCTACGAAGGCTCCTACTATGTCGAAGGGGAGAGGATATCGGACCCCACCTACTGGAATGAGGATGTTGCCTTTCACATTGAACGGACGCATAAGCTCACCCCGGATAAACCCTGCATCACGATAAAAATCCCGTTTGACCGTCTCGGCTTAGATGACCGGCTTGACCCTGTTGTTCTTTCCGATTTTGCCCTCAGGCAATGGGTTGGGCATATGGATGCTTTAAATGAATGGATTTATAACCGGTCGCGTTCGGACAAAGACAACGGCGCTTTTTATTGCTTTCGTCCCACCAATGCGGTAGTGCAGCGCAATGCGTCCTTTGTCGAAGTCCTTTCGGAGAAGAGGTATTTATGCCTGATGATTACCGTGCAGCTTCCCTACAAAAATCACGATAAAGCAATGCGGATGCTCTGCAAAATGCTTCCGAAAGAAGTGGAGGAGTTCATTGCCCATTTTGATCACTTCCGGTTAAAGGCTGCCTTTGATTTGGCCAACAAGCAAAACGAGCTTCGGGAGTGGCTAAAGTCCAGCGATTATTGTGCGTTTATTGCGAATGGCAGCCTTCTGCCCAGAAACACCGACAACAACGGACCGCTGGAGGGCGCTCTGCCTTTTGTCTCACCGGAAGATATGGAAGTTGAAATCTGCGGCGTGCGGGGCATGGGAATAAAGCGCGGGGTGACGGTTATTACCGGCGGCGGGTATTCGGGGAAAAGCACCTTGCTGGATGCGCTCAATTCAGGGATCTACAATCATTGCCTGGGCGACGGACGAGAATGGGTGATTACCGACCAAAGTGCCATGGAAATCGCTGCAGAGGAAGGGCGGGCCATAAGCAATATCAATATCACGCCTTTCATAAAATGGATACCGAATCGTTCGGCCGAACAGTTCTCGACGGATTACGCTTCCGGTTCCACGTCTCAAGCCGCCAATATCATGGAGGCGATCCACGTCGGGTGTAAGCTGCTTTTGATTGATGAAGACAGAAGTGCGACGAATTTCATGATTCAGGATGCGAAAATGCGTTCCTTGATCCGACATGAACCCATCACCCCTTTTACGGAACGCGTCCGAGAGCTATATGAAGCCATGGGCGTATCTTCCGTTCTGGTGATTGGCGGCAGCGGTGAATTTTTATCGGTTGCCGATCAAATCATCCTGATGGACCAGTTTGCGCCAAAGAACGTAACCGGGGAAGCCAAAAAAATAGGCGAACCCGACAAACCGCGCGAACGGATTCCTGCGGCCAACTGGGAGATTGACCGAAAAATAACCAACGACCGCTTTTCCAGCTATCCGCAGAGCAGCGGTACCGAGAAACTGAAGGTCTCCAGCATGGGATACATTCTGATGGGCGATGAACAAATCGACATCCGGGGGCTATACAACATCACCTCGGAGGCCCAGCTTGCCGCGATCGCCTTTTTGATTCGAAAAATCGCGATAAGCAATCAGGATCGCGTCATCCCGCTTCAGGAGAGGATTCGCAAAGCGCTCGACGATATGGAAAGAGAAGGGGTCGATCGAGTGTTCTCCTCGTTTTTTCCCGGTTTTGAACGATGGCTGGAGTTGCCCAGGCTAAATGAAGTATTGGCGGTCCTGAACCGAATGAAGCATTTGAAATTTATATAAGCGGATTACGAAAAAAGGCGCAAGCCCGCGGTGGATTGCCGCAAGCTTGCGCTTCTCTCATTCATTCTATAGTCCGAAAAAGGAACTCCGTCCGTCCTAGCTCACCTTGTGCTCGATCCGCAGCTTGTCGGCCACCATCGCTATGAACTCGCTGTTGGTCGGCTTGGACTTGCTGATGTTGATCGTGTAGCCGAAGATGAAGCTGATGCTGTCGATGTTGCCGCGCGTCCAGGCGACTTCGATCGCATGGCGAATCGCACGCTCGACGCGGGACGGCGTCGTCTTGTAGCGTTCGGCAATCGCCGGATACAGCGTCTTGGTGATCGCGCCGAGGATTTCGATGTTGTTGTACACCATCGTGATCGCTTCGCGCAGGTATTGGTAGCCCTTGATGTGGGCGGGAACGCCGATTTCGTGAATGATGCTGGTGATGTTCGCGTCCAGATTCTTGCCCTTGTTCATCGGGACGACGTTCGTTCTTGGGGAAATGGGGCTGCTGGAGGTCATCGACGCCGGCGAAGTCCCCACGAGCTGGCGAATCCGGTTCGTGAGCACGTCCATGTCAAACGGCTTCAGAATATAATAAGAAGCGCCGAGCTGAACCGCTTTCTGGGTGATGTTCTCTTGGCCGAAGGCCGTCAGCATGATGACCTTGGGCTGCGGGTGCAGGTTCATTTCCCGGAGCTGCTCCAATACGCCCAGTCCATCGAGGTGCGGCATGATGATGTCCAGAATCAGCACGTCGGGGACTTTCTTCGCCTGTTCGATCATACGGATCACTTCGTTCCCGTTATAGGCTACCCCAACAACAGACATATCATCCTGATCGTTGATGAATTCCGATAGCAAAGATGTAAATTCTCGGTTGTCATCCGCCAAAAGCACATCAATCGTCTGCTAGTGATTTCCTCCTCTTTCTTTGTTTCGCCCTTTCCAGTAAATGTATTCGACACTGCATCCGGGATTCCTCCTGTCGAAACATTTTTTTATTTCATTTTTTTTGATTATTGGGTATACTGATAATTTTCGGTGTTGGTTTGATAAAAATCGACAAATGCCCCCTAACCGATGTTGACCATTCGTTCAATAAAAAGCTCCTGACCAAGTGACCGCCATAAGCGGTTCCTTGCCCAGGAGCTATTTTGCATGATCATCCCGCGCTTAGCTGGCTTGCCGATACGGAGCGCTTGACGTCCCCTCGTCCATCAGCCCGGCATCGCGCAGCATCCACTCGATGAAACAGCCGTAGCCGTTGGTCGGATTGTTGACGAACACGTGGGTCACCGCTCCCACCACCTTGCCGTTCTGAATGATCGGGCTGCCGCTCATGCCTTGAACGATGCCTCCGGTTCGCTCCAGAAGCCGTTTGTCGGTGATCTTCAGCACGAGTCCCTTGGTCGCGGGAAAATCCTGCCGGGATACATGCGTGATTTCGATATCGAATTTCTCCACCTTTTGGCCGCTGACCACGGTGTAAATCTGGGCTGCCCCCGGCTTAACTTCGTTCGCCAGAGCAATGGGAAGAGCCGATTCCTCCACTCCATGGTCGGGCAAAGCGGTCATTTTACCGAAAATGCCAAAGGAAGTGTTCTTCTCGATATTGCCGAGCGTCTTGCCTTCCCGGAAAAAATGAGCGATCTTCTCGCCGGGGTCGCCGTTCTGGCTTTTCGCGATCGAGGTTACATTGGAATGGACGATCTCGCCGCCGCCGACGGCAATCGGCATTTGGGTATCCATGTCGGTAATGACGTGACCGAGCGCGCCATACGTGTTGCGGGAAGGAGCATAGAAGGTCAATGTGCCGACGCCGGCCGCGGAATCGCGGATATAAAGCCCCAACCGGTAAGAACGGTCCAAAATGTCAAAGGCGGGCATCAGCTTCATTTCCAGCTTCTCGCCCCGCCGCATAACGGTGAGCTTCATCGGCTTTCCGCTTTTTCCGGCCGACTCCGTCAAGGCTCCCACCTTTTCCACCTCGTTGATCGGCTTGCCGTCGATGCTGATAATCATGTCGCCGATCTGCAGCCGGGCTTCTTCTCCGGGAGAAACCTTGCGATTGCCCGATACAGTGACTTGATGATGGCCCACCACCAGGATTCCGGCCGACTTCAGCTTAACACCGATGGTCTGACCGCCTGGAATCACCTTGATTTGCGGAATCACATGAACCCGGACGGTTCGCAGCGGAACCTTGCCGAAGAGCTTGAGCGTCATTTCCGTATGCCCCGTTCGTTTGGCCGCCACCTGGATGGGATCATTTAAACGCACTTGGGAAAAATAACGAAAGAGACCGTTGATGTGCACGATGTCCGGGTTCTCGACCGAAACCTGGGCCGTAACCGGCATGGAGAGGGAGAGCCGGGCTTCCTGGCCGTCGAAGAGGCGATAGTTGGAAGGAAGGGAGGCCAGGTTCTGGAAGGGCGTGGAGAATCCCAAGAGGAGGATGGCCAGGGAGAGGATGTACCCCACCCATCGATACCATTTGCCGGGGTTCAAGCGGATCACGCTCCTTATAGTCAGTTGGATGCTCAATGGACGAGCGTTTGGTCGCCATCAGCGTAACTATAAGGTAACCCCGGCCCAGGGGTTTTATGAATCAAAATGTTACCGGGAAACCCGCGTCATTCCTCGTTTTTTGCCATCCTGCCCAGGAAATTTCCGGCGGTTGGCCATGGAGATCATTTCCTCGGCGTGGCGCTTTGTCGTTTCCGTCACCTCGACTCCACCGAGCATGCGCGCGAGCTCCAAGACACGGCCCTCGTGATCCAGCCGGAACACGCGGGTGTAGGTTCGTTCGCCTTCGATCCCTTTTTGGATCAAATAATGCTCGTCTGCCATGCAGGCGACCTGCGGCAGGTGCGTGATCGAGAAAACTTGGCAATCGGTCGATAGGCGGGACAGCTTCTCGGCGATCGCTTGTGCCGCGCGGCCGCTGACGCCGGTATCCACTTCGTCGAAGACCAGGACCGGTATCCGGTCCACCTTGGCAAAGATTGTCTTCATGGCCAGCATGATCCGGGACAGCTCGCCGCCCGAGGCGATGCGGCTGATGCTCCGGAGCGGCTCTCCCGGGTTGGCGGAGATCAGGAACTCCACGCCGTCCATCCCCGACGGAGTCAGCCGAACGGACCGTCCCTCCAGCTCGGGGCCGTTCGGATCCTCCAAGGGCTCGATCTGCACGGCAAAGCGCGTCCGCTGCATCTGCAGCTCCTGTAGCTCCCGCTCAATGGCGGCGGCCAACTCGTCCGCTGCCCGGCGCCGCAGCTTCGACAGGGCCGAAGCCGCCTTCAGCACGATACTCTGCTCCGCCGCAAGCTCGGCCTCCAGCTTGTGAATGTGCTCGTCCTTGTTGTCGATCAGCTCCAGCTCGCGCCGGATCTTCTCATAATAAAGGAGAATTTCCTCGGCGTTGTCGCCGTATTTGCGCCTGAGCGAGGACAGGACGTCCAGCCTGCGCTCGATCTGGTCGATCCGGGCCGGATTGAATTCGATCTGGTCGCGGTAATCGCGTAACTGAAACGAAGCGTCCTCCAATTGGTAATACGCCGATTGGATCTGTTCCAACAAGGGCTGAAGCTGGGAAGAATCAAGTCCCGCGATATCCTGGAGCTTCTGCATCGCTTTGCCGACCGCCTGCAGCCCCTTGCCCGCCGCCAGCGCCTCGTACGAATCGTTCACGTTGGAGAACAGCTTCTCGGCGTTGGCCAGCTTCCGCTTCTCCTCCAGCAGCTTCTCTTCTTCGCCCGGCTTCAGCTTGGCCGAGGCGATCTCATCCACTTGAAAGCGGTACAGGTCCTGCATCTGAAGCGCCTGCTTGCCGCTGTCCTGCAGCTCCCGAAGCTGCCGTTGAAGGCCGGTATAACGGTCGTAGGAGGCTTTGTAAGCCGAAAAGGCTTCGGCTACCTCCGCTCCGCCGAACAGGTCCAGCCAGCCGATATGGCCTTCGGGGCGAAGCAGAGACTGATGCTCATGCTGCCCGTGGATGTTGACCAGGTGCTCGCCGATCTCCCGCAGCATGCTCTGGTTGACCAATTGCCCGTTGACCCGGCCCGTGCTCTTGCCGGCGGCGGTCACTTCCCGGCGGATCATGATCGGCTCCGACCGGTCCGCCGAGATACCGAGCCGTTCAACCGTCTCCCATACGGGGTGATCGCTCCCCATGTCGAACAAGGCTTCCATCTCCGCCTTGTCCTGGCCGTACCGGACCAGATCGGCCGAAGCCCGGCCCCCGGCGATCAGGCCGAGCGCATCGATGATGATCGATTTGCCGGCGCCCGTCTCCCCGGTCAAGACCTGGAAGCCTTCGTCAAAGGTCAATTGAACGGATTCGATGACCGCCAAATTGCGGATGGTTAGTTCCCTAAGCATCGTTCCTCACCCCAGCAGGCTCATGATTTCATTCACAAACTCCTCACTGCTCTCTTTCGTCCGGCAGATGACCAAGATGGTGTCGTCCCCGCAGATGGTTCCCATCATGCCGTCCCATTCCAGAACGTCCAATAAGGCTCCAAGGCCGTTCGCCGTCCCCGGTGTGCATTTTAAGACCACCAGGTTCTCGGTATAATCGATCCCGACGAATTGGTCCATGAGGGCGCGCTTCAGCCGCTGTTCCGGATTGAAGCGCTGCTCGGTGGGGACGGCGTATTTGTAATGCCCGTCCGCCAGCGGCGTCTTGATCAGGTGCATTTCCTTGATATCGCGGGAAACGGTTGCTTGGGTTACGTTAAAGCCCGCTTCGCGCAGCGCATCCACCAAGTCTTCCTGGGTCTCGATTTCCATGGCATTCAGGATTTCTTTGATTTTGAGCTGCCGTTTGCCTTTCACGTCCGTTCAATCCCCTTTTCTCGCGCCGGATTCAGCGCTCGATTTCAAACTCCACCTTGCGAATCCGCCCGGTTTGCGGACTGACCACCAAAATACCGGCCGCGTCATCGTATAGCAGGGCGTAGATCATCAACTGATCGCGAAGTCCGCTGCCCGTCCACTCGTAAGGCTTGCGCTCGCGCTCTACCTTCACCACATACAGCTTGTCCTCGAACTGAGCCCAGTGATCGACGAAGAGCCGGCTTTCCAAGTCTTCGCCGCCGATATCTGCACCGCCGTCGACTTGAATAAATACGGGAATCCGCCGCTTGACGGTGAGCACCTCATATCCGGCATTCTCCAGCAGGGCAACCGCTTCCGTAACCGGAATTTCCTCGTCCGGCTCCACCGTCATCCGGCGGTCCGGGAGCTTGTTCCACCAATGTCGAATCCAATACGCCGCCCAGATCAGGAAGAGCGCCAGAAGCAGAATCAATACGAAGCCGTCGCCATTTTTCATGGTATCACCCGAATATATATTCGCCTTTTTCGCAGAAACTCCTGCTCTTTTCCAAAAAAGACCCATCCGCAAGGGAAACAACTGAAACAATCATCGCTTTCGCATACGGATCATTCTTCCAATCGATTTTCCAGAACGATTCCGTACACTTCGCGTGATTCAGTTGCCTCCGGCAAGGGGTGAGTCTTCCGGCATACGGTCTATGGGTCAAGAGGAAAAAGCGCCGTTCGCGGCCTCTACCGTGCCGGTAATCCGGGCGCTTATATCGGCGGGCAAGGACTGAGGCTCCCCGGTCCAGGTCCAGACGGCGAGAAATTCGATATTGCCTTCTCCGCCGGTGATCGGGGAGAAGGTCAATCCGTCCAAGCGATAGCCGAATTCGGCGGCGAAGCCGAGCACCGTCTCCAGCACTTCACGGTGAACAGCAGCGTCGCGGATGACGCCCGACTTGCCGACCTTCTCCCGCCCCGCTTCAAATTGCGGCTTGATGAGCGCAACCACCCGTCCGCCCTGCTCCAGGATTCCGCCGAGCGCGGGCAGAATCAGCTTCAGCGAGATGAAGGAGACGTCAATCGTGGCAAAATCCGGCGTGTCGGCGGGAAGGTCCGCTCGGGTGAGGTAGCGAAAATTCGTCCGCTCCATGACCGTTACCCGCGGATCGCGGCGCAGTGACCAATCCAGTTGGTTGTAGCCTACATCCACCGCGTACACATGCTTGGCTCCGTTTTGCAGCGCGCAGTCGGTAAAGCCGCCTGTGGACGCCCCGATATCCAGCATGACCGATCCGGTCACGTCGAGGTTGAAATGCTTCAGCGCCTTCTCCAGCTTGAGGCCGCCCCGGCTGACATACGGATGCAGCGCGCCCTTCACCTTGAGCGCAGCCGAACGCGGAATTTTCATCCCGGGTTTGTCGATCGGCTGCTCGTCGGCCAGCACAAGACCCGCCATGAGCGCCGCTTTCGCCTTCTCGCGGCTATCGAAAAATCCCTGCTCCACAAGCAGGACGTCGATTCGTTCTTTGTCGTTCAGGTTGTCCGTCCCCTTCTCTGATTGGCTGACCTCACGCCCGCTGCCGGTTCGTGCGAGGCAGCATAGCCTGCACCTGCAAGGCCAGGTCCTCCGCGGTCAAGCCGACTTCCTTCCGTTGCTCCTTGATGCTTCCATGCTCGACGAAATAGTCGGGAACGCCCAGGCATTTGATGGGGATGTCAAACCGTCCATGGTCGGCATAGAATTCCTGCACGGCGCTGCCAAAGCCGCCAAGCCGGACGCCCTCCTCCATCGTGATGAGGTGGTAGCCCCGGTTGGCCAGATCAAGCAGCATGGCTTCATCCAGCGGCTTCAGGAAGCGCGCATTGACGATATGGAGCTGAATGCCCGTCGGCCGAAGCAGATCGGCGGCTTCCTCCGCGACCTGAACCATCGGGCCGACCGCCAGTACCGCAATGCGTTCCCCTTCCCGGACGGTCTCCCAGGTGCCGATCGGGATCGGCTCCACCACCGCTTCCGGCTTGACTCCCGTCCCGTTCACGCGCGGATAACGGTAAGCGATCGGTCCGTCCGAATAGTGGAGCGCCGTGACCATCATCCGCCGAAGCTCGTTCTCGTCCTTCGGCATCATGAGAACCAGATTCGGCAGGCTGCGCAGGAAGGCGATATCGTAGACGCCCTGATGCGTCTCGCCGTCCGGTCCGACAAAGCCGGCCCGGTCAATGGCGAACGTAACGTTCAGCTTCGGCCGGCAGATGTCGTGCACCACCTGGTCGTACGCTCTCTGCAGGAAGGTTGAGTACACGGCATAGACCGGCTTCATGCCCTCCTGGGCGAGCGCGGCGCACATCGTGGCGGCATGCTGCTCGGCGATGCCGACGTCCACCATCCGTCCGGGATAGCGTTCCGCGAACTTCATCAGCCCCGAGCCGCCCGGCATGGCCGGGGTGACGGCGACGATCCGGTCGTCGTGGGCGGCGAGCTCGATCAGCATGTTGCCGAAGACCTCGGTGTACATCGGCGCTCCGACCGCTTTGATCATCTGGCCCGATTCGATCTTGTAGGCGCTCGCCCCGTGCCAGGCGTGGGAATCCGCTTCCGCATGCGTGTAGCCTTTGCCCTTGCGGGTCAGGACATGGACCAGCACAGGGCCGGACACGCTGTTCGCCTGCCGAAGCGTGTCGAGCAGCTGGGGCAGGTTGTGGCCGTCCACCGGACCGAAATAGGTAAAGCCGAGCTCCTCGAACAGGATGCCCGGGATGAGGAAATACTTCATCCCGTCCTTGAAGCGCTCCGCCGTCTTCGCCAGCGTTTCCCCGAACGCGGGAATCCGCTTCAGGAGTCCTTCAATTTCTTCCTTGGCCTTCTTGTACTGCTTCGCCGATCGGATCTTCATCAGGTAATTATGCATGGCGCCGACGTTCGGAGCGATGGACATCTCGTTGTCGTTCAGAATGACCATCAGCTTCTTCTGCTCATGGCCGATGTGATTCAGCGCCTCAAAGGCCATTCCGCCGGTCAAGGCGCCGTCGCCGATGAGCGCCACCACCTCGTTCTTCTTGCCCTGGTAATCGCGGGCCATCGCCATGCCCATCGCGGCGGAGAGGGACGTGCTGCTGTGCCCCGCTTCCCAGACGTCGTGCTCGCTTTCGGAGCGCTTGATGAAGCCCGACATGCCGCCTTGCTTGCGCAGGGTATCGAAGTTGCCCATTCGTCCGGTTAAAATTTTGTGAACATAAGCTTGGTGCCCAACATCAAATATCAGTTTATCTTGCGGGCTGTTAAAATAATAATGCAGAGCGATGGTCAACTCGACAATTCCCAGATTGGAGGACAGGTGCCCGCCGGTGGCCGACAGCGTCTTGATCAGGAACTGGCGAATCTCCCCGGCGAGTGCTTCCAGTTCGTCCATGGAGAGGGTTTTCAGATCCTGAGGCCTCTGAATTCGTTCGAGCACATTCGTTTCCCCCGTTTCCCGTCATTGTCCAAAAACATGCATGCTGTCGATATAAAAACACTCCCGTTGGAGTGAACACAGTCAATTGCTGTCGCTCATTATACCATAAAAAGAAGCCGATTCTCAACGAAACGGCTTGGCAGCGCCCGGTAATCCCGGATATTCTCAGCACTCGGTCCCCATATAGATGTCCAACATCTCGTTGGACAGCAGCAGGAAAGCTTGGACGATTCGACGGTCGAATTGGCTTCCGCTCCCGCGGACCAGCTCCCGCTTGGCTTCGTCCAGGCTTCCCATTTTTACATACGGATGCTCGGTGAGCATCGAATCGAAGGCGTCCGCTACGGCGCAAATCCGGGCAAAGAACGGAATCTCCTCTCCTTGCAGACCGTCGGGATAACCGGTTCCGTCCCAGCGCTCATGATGATGGCGGATCATTAGCAGAATTTCGGGTCCGAGCGCGGAGTTGGCCTGGATCAAATCCGCTCCGACCGTCGGGTGCAGCCGGACGGTCTGCCATTGCTCCTCGGATAGCGCTTCCCGTTGATTCCAGAGCTCGATGGGCAAGAGCCCCTTGCCGACATCGTGGAGGAAACAGCCGATCACGAGCTTTCCCTTCTCCTCCTCGTTCAATTTCAAGCTGATCGCCAGCTTTTCGGCCAGGATCGCCACCCTGACCGAATGGCGATAGGTCGCGGGATGCTTTTCGGCCAAAAATTTCATCCATGTCATTACATTTTGCTCGGGTTGCTTTCGATAACTACTGGTAAAGCTGTTCGAATCGTTCAAGATCCCCGGTTCTCCTTTGCCGCCCAAATATCCAACGTGTCCTGCATGTCGTACAATATCACTTATCCGACACAAACCAACCAGAGGGAGTGAAAGTACAACCATGAAATCGACCGGGTCCAACCAATGGTTGTTGGCGGATTTCGACCGGAAAGCCTCCTATTCGGACGAGCAAATCGTTCAGATGTTCCTCTCCGTCTGCTGCGCATCGGCCAACACCAGGCGGAATTACAGCCGGGCCATTCAGCGCTTTCGCGAGTTCGTTCCCCATCTGACCTTGTCTCAGGTTACCTGGAGGGAAATGGAGGCCTACAAATTGTCTTTGACGCATCTCCGGGAAACGGAACGCCCCTTCGCACCGGCCAGCGTCGCAGCTTTCCTGGCTCCGCTCAAATCGATGTACCGGTGGGGAAGCGACCCCAACATCGGGCTGTTCGAGACCAACCCGACGGTGTCGATGCGGATTCCGTCGATCACGGTAACGAGCCGGGGGCATTATCTGACGAAGAAAGAAGTGGGCAAGCTGCTGCAAGCTTTGCAGCGGGGCGGCCTTCGAAACTACCTGATCGGCCTGTCGCTTCTGTTGCTGGGGCTGCGGGTATCGGAGCTCGCGGCGGTGACGTGGGGAGATTTTCATGCGGATCTGCTGGAGGCCTCGGTCTGCTTGACGATCCGGCAGGCGAAGGGAGGGAAATCCCGGGAGGTCAAGGTCCCGGCTTTTTTGTGGAAGCTGCTTCAGGAGTATGAGGCTCCGTGTCCGGGAGGATCGGACAAGACCGAAGAACGGGACAAGCGCAGGCTCTTCCCCATCTCGGTAAGGCAAATTGAGCGGATCATCAAGCGTGCCGCTTCCGCCTGCCATCTGGAGAAGAAGGTAACGCCGCACTGGCTGCGCCATACGAATGCGACTTTAGCCTTATTGCAAGGGGCTTCTCTGCAGCAGGTCCAGGAGTCGCTCGGCCACTCTCATATCAATACCACCCAGCGTTATTTGCATACCGTGCAGCAGCTACAAAAGGGAGCGCCGGATTTCGTGCAAGACAGTCTGCAAGAGTATATAATGTAAAAGTCGGATAATCTGGGAAAATAGCAGGTTTTTCGCTATCGAAATAGGGAAAATGGTCGGATAAGTGATATTGTACGACACTTTTATACTTCGTATGCGGATTTCATCGGAAAGAAAAGCCGCCGAGCTACTTTCTCCCGACGGCGCTTAACCTCAATGATCCCGATTCATCAAATAATCTGCCAGCTCCAGCAGCCTCTGCGGCTTTGGGAATCCCGCTTGGCGAATCGCCCTCTTCGCTTCCTCGGTCAGCTCCTCTACCTTTCGCTTTGACTCCTCCAGCCCGATCAAGTAAGGATAAGTTACCTTTTGCTGGCGCTCGTCGCTTTTAACCGGCTTGCCCAGCTTGGCCTCGTCTCCGGTCAAATCCAGGATGTCGTCCTGAATCTGGAACGCCAGCCCGATGGAATAGCCGTAGATACGAAGCGCATCCAGCTGCTGCTCCCCGGCTCCGGCGCAGCGGCCGCCCGCGAGCAGAGAGAACACGATCAGGTCGCCGGTCTTGTGTGTATGGATCGCCTGCAGCTCCCGGACATCGGTAATGCCCTGCACGCCTTCCATGTCGGCGGCTTGGCCTCCGACCATGCCATGCGGGCCGGCGAGCCGGGACAGGTCCGCCACGATCTGCACGCAGGTTTCCGCCGGGACCCCTTCCTGCAGCGAATCGGCGACCAGCCGGAACGCATGGGTCAACAGCCCGTCTCCGGCCAGGATCGCCATGGCGTCGCCGTAGACCTTGTGGTTGGTCAGACGGCCCCGGCGGTAATCGTCATTGTCCATCGCCGGCAGATCGTCATGAATCAGCGAATAAGTATGAACCAGCTCTACGGCGCATGCGGCGCCGAGCGCCGCCTCTGTCCGCCCGCCTGCCGCTTCCGCCGCGCCGAGCGCCAGAATCGGCCGCATTCGCTTGCCTCCGGCGAGCAGCGAGTAATCCATCGATTCCCTCAGCCGGGGCGGGATCTCCCAATCGGGAGGCCATACCGTTCTCAGCTTCTCCTCCACCATCGCGGTCCGCTCTTGCAGGTAGTCGCGGAACGCCTTTGCCTGCTCCGTCATTCGCGCTTGCCCCCATCCCGAATCCGATTTCGTTGCAGCGAAAAAAGCCCTCCGCCCGAGCGGAAGGCCTTTCTGTTATCGATCTTCGCCCTCGACGGGGAACGGCTTCCGGACCATGGAGCCGTTCTCGACGACCAGCATCTCGATCTTACGTTCCACCTGCTCCAGCTTCTGGCCGCACAGGTGGGACAGCTTCATGCCCTCCTGGAACCATTCGATGGCTTGCTCCAGGGGAACATCCCCCGACTCCAGCTTCGAGACGATGCCTTCCAGCCGTTCCATCGCTTCTTCGAACGTCATTTCATCCGCCGTCGGCTTTTCTTCCATGGTTGCTCCCCTCTCCCTTACAAGCAGCCTACCAGGCCGCATTATTCCTCTGCCTTCGCTTCGGGATCGATCGCCCATACTCCGGCCGACAGCTTGCCGTCGCCCAGGCGAATCCGCAGAAGATCGCCGGGCTGCACCTGATGGACGGAGCGAATCAGCCGCTGCTCTCCCTCTTCGTACACGAGGCTGTAGCCTCGTCCCATGACCTTGAGCGGGCTGAGGGCATCCAATTGCCGGACGGCCGACTGCCATTCCCGGCTCTTGGTCCTCTGCAGCGCGCCCATGGCCTGCACCAGCTGCTTGTGTGCGGCCGCGGACCGCGACCGGGCTAGGCTGGCCTGCTCGCGCGGGCTGCGCACCTCCAGACGGCGGTCGAGCCGCAGCTTGGTCTGATGCGCCGAAGCGGCAATTCCCTTCATCCGGTACAGCAGTTGCTCGCGCAGCCGGTCGCTCCGCTCGGCGGGCTGCTGCAGGAGCCGCCACGGATTCGTCAGCGCCTGCGAACGGCGCATCTTGACGAGGCGCTCCCGCTGAAGCTCCAGCCGGCTGAGCAGCGACTTGCGGAGCTGAACGGTGACGGCCGAGAGCTGCTGCTTCAGCTCCAGATGATGCGGCACCGTCAGCTCGGCGGCTGCCGTCGGGGTGGCCGCCCGAAGATCGGCCACGAAATCGCAGATGGTGAAATCCGTCTCATGACCGACCGCCGATATAATCGGAATGCGCGAGGCGTAAACGCTTCGGGCCACCGCCTCTTCATTGAAGGCCCACAGCTCTTCCAGCGAGCCGCCGCCGCGGCCGACGATCAGCACGTCCGCTTCACCCAGCCGGTTCATGTGGTCGATGGCCGCCGCAATGGAAGGCGCAGCTCCCTTGCCCTGAACCAGCACCGGGTAGAGCAGAATGTTCACCGATGGGCTTCTCCGCTTCAGCGTGATGAGAATATCCCGGACCGCAGCCCCCGTCGGCGAAGTGATGACGCCGACGGTGCGGGGATATCGGGGCAGGGGCCGCTTGCGCTCCTGCGCGAACAACCCTTCCTGCTCCAGCTTCTTCTTCAATTGCTCGTAGGCCAGATACAGGCTTCCGACGCCGTCCGGCTGCATCTGGGTGACATAGAACTGATACTGCCCGTCCCGCTCGTAGACGGACACGCTCCCGCGGGCCAGCACCCGGGTTCCCTCGCGCGGCATGAACGGCAGCCGCGAATTGTAGGAGGCGAACATGATGCTTTTCAGCCGGCTGTCCGCGTCCTTGAGCGTAAAGTACATATGCCCGCTGGAATGGTGGGTGAAGTTGGAGATTTCGCCGCGTATCCAAATATCCTGGAACTGCGGCTCTCCCTCCAGCTTCCGCTTGATCAGCCGATTGAGGTCGCGGATGGAGAGAACCGTTTGTCCCTCGTTCTCCGTCCGGTCTTCATTCGGGCGATACATGGGAACCCGCCCGTTCGGCCGCCGCTACGGTATTCTTCAGCAGCATGGTGATGGTCATCGGTCCGACGCAGCCCGGCACCGGCGTGATGTAACCGGCCGTCTCCAGCACATCGTCGAAATCGACATCCCCGCACAGCTTGCCGTTCTCGTCGCGGTTCATCCCCACGTCGATGACGACGGCCCCTTCCTTGACATGCTCTTTCTTGATCATCTTGGCTCGACCGACCGCCGCCACGAGAATATCCGCTTGGCGGGTGATCTCGGCGAGGCGCTCGGTGCGCGAGTGGCAGATGGTGACGGTGGCGTGCTCCTGCAGCAGCAGAAGCGCCATCGGCTTGCCGACGATGTTGCTGCGCCCGACCACCACGGCATGCTTGCCCGCCAGCGGAACCTGCAGGCGATGGAGAATCTCGATCACGCCGGAGGGCGTACAGGGCAGCACACCCGGCTTGCCGATCATCAGGTTGCCGACGTTGGCCGGGTGGAAGCAGTCCACGTCCTTGTGGATGGAAATGCTGTCGATGACGATATCCTCCTGGATATGCTTCGGCAAGGGAAGCTGCACCAGAATGCCGTGGATACGCTCATCGTTGTTCAATTGGCCGATGAGGGTAAGGAGTTCCGTCTCGGTGGTCTCGGCCGGCAGCCGGTGCACCTCGGAATAGATGCCCACCTCTTCGCAGGCCTTGGCTTTGTTGCGCACATAGACGGCGGAAGCGGAATCGTCTCCCACCAGCACAACGGCGAGCCCCGGCTGTTTTCCGGCGTTCGCCATCTCCTGTACATCCCGCTTGATCTCCTCGCGAATGGACGCGACCAATGCTTTTCCGTTGATTACGTTTGCCGTCATCCGTTTCCCCTCCTCTATCCCGCGGGCCGAAAAGCTAAGAGGCCGAAGTTCCCGCGTATTTCTGTTTAAGTGCGTCCAATTCCAGAATCATCTTGCCGAGAACGCCGTTGACAAACTTGCCGGATTCCTCCGTGCCGAAATGCTTGGCGAGCTCGATCGCCTCGTTGACGACTACCTTCGGCGGAGCATCGTCGCGGTAGATCATTTCATAGGCGGCCAAGCGCAGGACCTCGCGGTCGATCTTCGACAACCGGTCGATTTTCCAGCCCTTCAAATAATCGGTCAGCATCTCGTCGATCGGAGCGAGCCGGCTTGCCGTACCCTCCACCAGCTCTTGGATGAACTCGATGGCGATGGCTTCCCCTTCTACTTTCAGCTCCGCTTCGTTGTCATGCTCCGCTTCCGTCACCGCCGCCACGATGGCGTCGTGGGGCGTCACTTCGTTCATGTGCATTTGATACAAGCTTTGAATCGCAATCTCTCTCGCAACTCTTCGTTTCATTCTCCTGAATACCCTCCAAAAAAAGAACAGCCCCAAAGGCCGTCCTCTTGATCATCTGAACATTCTCCATCGTTCCGTCAGCCACTGAATAAGCTCTTCGCGTTCAAACAGCGGTTCCCGCCGATCGAGCTTTCTCCCCACATAATAACCGATAAAGACAAGGAAAGCAAAGATCAGCATGTCCCAAAAGCCGGCAATGAGATAGACGATGCCAAGCACGGCCCCGCAGGCCGCGCCGATGAGCTTGCCGCTGTGCTTTTCCCAGATTTCCCGCCACATGACGCCGCATTCCTCCTATTCGACCCGGCTTTTGAAGGCGGGTGCGCTTTGGACCACGTTGGCCACATACACGGAAACCCGGGAGACCGGAATGCCGGTAATCTCTTCGATGTGCGACTTGATGCCGTTCTGAACTTCCTCCGTGATTGCCGGGATGGAGGTTTCTCCGTCCACCACCGTGCGAAGCTCCACCTCAAGCCCCGCCTGATCCACCTTGATCCTGGCTTTCAAATCCTTCAGCCCGCGCGTGCGCGCCGCCGCTTTGAGCGCAAGGTTCTCCACGGTATCGAGGGAGATGCGGACGTCGCCCAGCTCCGTGCGCTGGTCGATGGAGGGCACCGTAGGGGATGAGGTACGCACCGAGATATAGAAAAACCGTCCGGCCAGAATCAGCATGATGCAGCTCGATGCGATCAGAACCGCCGCCGTCGCCGAATCCTCGTAGACCCGGTTCAAGAAAGAGGTGGTATCCTCTAGCGACAGGACGCCGAAGGTAAACAGCAGAATCGCAATCATGCCGAGAATCACAACCAGACTGAAAATGAAGAGCAAGAAGCGGTCAACGATTTTGGCCACGATGGTTTGTCCCTCCTGAACTAAAGGACCCCCCCGCTCCAGGCCGCGCCCAGCAACAGAGGGGGTTCCATTCGACATCGATTGGGTTGTCTGCCTTCCTACTTGACGCGGTTGGGGAGGGCGGCTTCTTCGTCGACCGTCTTCTCCTGCCCTTTGAACTTCACATCATGGATATGAACGTTCACTTCGACGACATCCAGGCCCGTCATGGACTCGATGGCTTTCTTGACATTGTTCTGAATGTTGCCGGCTACCTCGGGAATCTTGTAGCCGTACTCGATCACGATGGATACGTCTACCGCCGCTTCGCGCTGTCCGACTTCCACCTTGACGCCCTTGGCCAAGTTCTTGCGGCCGAGCATTTCGGTTACACCGCTGACCAGACCGCCGCTCATGCCGGCGACGCCTTCCACTTCGACGGCGGCAAGACCCGCGATGACTTCGATGACCTCGGGTGCGATCTGAATATTGCCCATATCCGTCTTTTCGTAATCGGGAATGATTGTGCTCATGTTTACCTAACCTCCACGTAAAGCGATGCAGACCGTTTCTCCGGACGCGCTCGCGGGGCGTTCCGGAGGGTTCCGGAGCCTGCTGGGGCGGGCCGCAGGGAAAGTTTGTCTTATTACAATACTATAGCATTTCGGGCCGGTTATGACAAACCCGAGAATCTTTTGTCCGCGGCACCGAGACGCGATCACGGAGAGATCAGGATTTCGGATCGTTCACGTCGTGTTCTTCGAGGAATTTGATATCGAAATCGCCGCGGAGGAAGCCTTCATGCTCCAGCAGCTTCATATGAAACGGAATGGTCGTCGCCACCCCTTCGATGGCAAATTCGGTCAAAGCCCGCTTCATCCGGTCGATCGCTTCCTGCCGGGTTGGTCCCCAGACGATGAGCTTGGCGATCATCGAATCGTAATGAGGCGGTATCGTGTACCCCGGATAAGCGGCGCTGTCTACGCGGACGCCCAACCCGCCCGGAGGAAGGTAGAAGCTGATCTGGCCCGGCGAAGGCATGAAGTTGCGGGCCGGGTCCTCGGCGTTGATCCGGCATTCGATCGACCAGCCGTTCCAGCGGATATCCTGCTGCCGGAAGGAGAGCGGTTCTCCCTCGGCGACGCGGATCATTTCCTTGATGAGGTCCACGCCGGTCACGTATTCGGTCACGGGATGCTCGACCTGTATCCGCGTGTTCATCTCCATGAAATAGAACTTCCCGTCCGGACCGAGCAGGAATTCCAGCGTTCCCGCCCCGGCGTACCCGACGGCTTCCGCCGCGCGCACGGCGGCTTGGCCCATTTCGCTGCGCAGTTCGGGCGTCAGGATCGAGCAGGGAGCTTCCTCCACCAGCTTCTGGCGGCGGCGCTGCACCGAGCAGTCCCGCTCGCCGAGATGGACGACGTTGCCGTAGCTGTCGGCGATGATCTGGATTTCCACATGCTTCATGCCGGTCAGGTACTTCTCCAGATAGACGCCCGCGTTGCCGAAGGCCTTCTGAGCCTCCTGCTGGGCCATCGTAATCTGCTGAATCAGGGTCTCCTCGTCCTCGGCGATGCGGATGCCCTTGCCTCCGCCGCCTGCCGTCGCCTTAATGATCACCGGATAGCCGATCTCCTGCGCGAGGCGCACGGCTTCGTCCAGATCCTCGATGAGGCCGTCCGAACCCGGGATGACCGGGACGCCCGCTTCCTTCATCGTCTGCTTGGCAACCGCCTTGTCGCCCATCCGGTTGATCGCATCCGGAGACGGGCCGATAAAGACGATGCCGCAGCGGGCGCAGATTTCGGCGAAGTCGGCATTTTCGGCAAGGAAGCCGTAGCCCGGATGAATCGCATCCGTTTCCGTCAGCGTGGCGACGCTCATGATGTTGGTCAAGTTCAGATAGCTGTCCTTGGAGAGCACCGGACCGATGCAGTAAGCCTCATCCGCGAGGCGCACGTGCAGAGCGTCGCGATCCGCCTCGGAATAGACGGCGACGGTGTAAATTCCCATTTCCCGGCAGGCGCGGATGATGCGGACGGCAATTTCTCCGCGGTTGGCGACCAGTATTTTATGAAATTTCATCGATTGTCCTCCCGAGTCACTGCTTCTTGAGCAGGAAAAGGGGCTGTCCGTATTCAACCAACTGGCCGTTGTCTACGAGCACCTCCACGATTTCCCCTTTCACTTCCGCTTCAATCTCGTTCATCAGCTTCATCGCTTCGATGATGCAGACCACCGATTTCTCGTTCACCTTGCTGCCCGGGCTCACGTAGGGCGCAGCGTCCGGCGAAGGCGAACCGTAGAAGGTGCCGACCATCGGCGACACGATGGTATGTAAGTCGGCGGAGCTGGTTGCAGCCGGAGCCGGTTCGCGGACCGCAGCCGCGCTCGGCTCGGGCAGGGCTTCCGACGGAGCGGCGGCTGGAGCCGATACGGAGTACGCCGGTTGCGCCGGCGCGGAAGAGACGATGACCGATTCGGTACGGCCGGGTTTGCGCAAAAAGAGCTTAAAGCCCTCGTTCTGGATCTCTAATTCTTGCAAGGACGATTGATCGACCAATTTGATCAGCTCTTTGATTTCATTCAGCTTGAACAAGGCTTTCACTCCTTTGAAAAGTGCTGCCTGCAGGCATGCGCGCTTGCCTTCGGAACGACGGCCGGGCCTGCGGCCCCTCATAACGCTCGTATTATACCACATAAGTTTGCACCGCATCATCCGAATTTGTCGGTTGCTCTTAAGAGCTGCCGCTAATTCTTCGGCGCATACCAAAGAGAGGCCGCCCCGATAGGCGGGCGGCCTCTCTTCCCTGCCGGGCGTCCGGGCTTCCGAACGTTCGGACGACGGACTTGGATCGGCTTACTTATGGTACTGGATCACGATTTTCTCCGGCCCGACGTTCAGCACGTCCGCAGCCAAATCGACGATGCTGACGGCCTGGCTCTTCTCCAGCTTGCCGGATTGGACGATGATCCTCCACTTGCCGCCGTCCTCTTGAACCAGGGAATCGGTATAGCCGTCCTTTTGCAGTTGCTCCTGGATGCTGGTGATCATCGCCTGCTGTTTTTCGATCGCATCATATTGCTCCTGAGCTTGCGATTGTTCTTCGAAGCTGAGCTTGGCATCCGCCATCTTGTCGGTCAGCTTGCTGAGCTTGGCGTTCATTTGGTCGGTCTGCTGCATCAGGTTGTAGGCGAAGAAATCCGCTTCGGATGTGCCCTGGCTCGCGACCTTGTCGAGAATTTCCGCATCGGTCGACTTGGCCTTATCCCCGGCCGCATCCTTCGCGGCGGCGGATGCATCGGAGTGTTCCTGAGCGCTGACCGGTTGATCCGCCTCAGCGACCGGTTGGCCGGCATCGGACTTTCCTGCGTCGGCTGCGGACTTGCCGCTGTCCGCCTTGCCGGCGCTGCCGGCGTCGGTCAGACCGGAAGCGGACTTGTCGGCCGAGGCTTCGCCGGCGTCCATGCCGACCGGATTCGTTTCCTGGGTAGAGACCTGCGTTTGTTCGGTCTGCGTGGGGCCGGCGGTGGTTTTCAGCTTAGAGACGTCCTCGGTGAACAGGTAATACGCGGACAGCACCACCATGAGACTGAGCATGGAAACGAGCCAGATGGTTTGACGTTTGGAATTCATTGCGCGATTCCTCCTTTTGAATTGGGTTCAGCATGACTTCGGGCAGCGCTTCTATTGCTTGCGCGGAATAACGGAGATCCGGTTGGAGGGAACATCGAGTCCGCGCTCGACCGCTTCCAGGAGCAGCCGCTTCACGGTCAAGTTCTCCGCTCCTTCGGCGACCACCACCACTCCGCGAATCTTGGGCTTGATATATTTGGTGACGAGGGGCGTCTGGTCGCCCGATACTTGATAGAGCACCACTTCGCCGCTGCTGGTAACGTCCGTGATATGGCGGGTGGCCCCGGCCTGATCCTTCTCGTTGGTGGTCTGCTGGGTCTGCTTCATCGACTTCTCCACCACCTTCTCTTCGGTGGAATCGATCGTGACCATGACCTCCACTTCTCCGACCCCGACGATCTTCTCCATGATGTCCTTGAGCTCCGTCTCGTAAGCCTGTTCGTACTCCTTGAACGGGGACAGGCTCTTGGTTTCCGCCCCCCAGACGGGTACGGAGGAAGCCGACGGCGGAGGCGATGCCCGCCCGGTAGCGCCGGAATCGACCTCCTTCAAGCGCATCTGGCTCAAAATCATGAGCAGGGCTCCCGCCAGGCCAAGCAGGATCAGATAGCGGAGCAGCTTCGGCCGCTTCTCCCCCTTGGTTCCGCCCAGCAGGTCATCCATCCATTTGCTCCATTTGCCCACGGCGGGCCTTCACCTCCGGTTGGTTCGTTATGGCGCTTCGTCGCGAATCACTTGAATGCGCTCGGGATCGACCTCCCAAGTTGCGGCGATATAATCTGCGATGGCGCCGGAGCTTTTGTTCCCGTCACCCGCTTCCGGAGCGGCGACCGGCTTCGAGGCGGCTTCCGCTTGACCCGCAAGGGGCGCGATCGGCCGGACCGGATCGATCGGCTGAACCGGCTCGATCTGGACCCAAGCGGGCAGCGACCGGTCGGCCGCAGCCAGCGTCACGCGGACGGAGGCGACGTTCAGCACGCCCTGCGCGTCCAGGGCCGTGGCCACCTCCACCGCCGCCGGGCGCTGGCCGAACCGGGCGGCAATCTCCTCCCGGATGGAGCCGGCGAGCTTTTGCTCCACCAGCTTTTGAGCGGATGCGCTGCCGAGCGCCTTCAGCCGTTCCGCTTCCTGCCGCACCGCATCCAGCGTGGCGGACGGCGAGGTCTGCCCGATAGCGGGCTGAACCACCAGGGATGTCTGCTGCTGAAGGGAGCGAAGCAGCTTGTCGGTGTCCCAATCCATCCGGAACAGGCGGAGCACCGGGGACAGCAGCAGCATGAGCAGGAACAGCCCGATGACGGTCTTGACATACCGCTGCATGGACTTGTTCGGCAGCAGCATGTCCGCGAAGGTGGCGATGAGCACCACGACCAGGATTTCTTTGACCCACGAGCTCAGCCAAGCCACGCTCACCCCTCCTTTAGTGCATCGTTAGCGAAGCGTTGCCCGCCGCGATCAGGGTGGTAATGGCCAGGAAGAACATCAGTCCGACGGCGGCGAGCGCCGCGAACACGTACATCATGTTCTTGCCGATGGTCTGAAGGCAGCCGATGATCGGGTTGTCGCCGAGCGGCTGGATCATCGCGGCCGCCAGTTGGTAGATGAAGGCCAGAGCCATGATCTTGATCGCCGGGAACGCGCAGATGAGGATCACGATGACGACGCCGGCGAGCCCGATGGTGTTCTTCACCAGCAGCGATGCTCCGATCACCGTGTCGGAGGCGTCGGTGAACATCCGGCCGACCACCGGGATGAAGTTGCCGGCGATGAATTTGGCGGTCCTCAGCGTCACCCCGTCGGTTGCCGCGCTGGTGGCGCCTTGAACCGAAATGACGCCGAGGAAGACCGTCACCGCGAGGCCGAGCAGGCCGATGCCGACGTTGCGCAGCAGCTTGGCGAGCTGCGACACCTTGTACCGCTCGCTGATCGAGCTCACGATGCTGAGCAGCGTGGACAGGAACAGCATCGGGAAGACCACGACGTAGATCAGGATGCTGACGGTGTGAATCATGAAGATGATGAACGGATGCAGGACCGTGACAGAGACCACATTGCCCATCGAGCCGATCAGCGAGAGCAGGAGCGGCACGAGCGCCATCATGAAGTTCACCATGCCGGAGATCGCGGTCTTCGCATACCCGATCCCCAGGTTGAAGCTATTGACGGCGAGCACCATGAGCACAAGGTAGCAGATGGAATAAGCGATTTTACTGACCGCCTGCTTCTCGAAGGCCGTCTGCAGCGTCTCCAGGATCATGCTGAATACGGCAAGGGCCACGATGGTGGCGAGCAGCCGTCCGCCGACGAGCAGCTCGTGGAACAGATAGCGCAGGAGCGCGGTCGTCGCCGTTTTCAGGTTGAAGCCGCCCGAAGCCATCATTTCTTTGAAGGTAGGCATCCGGTTCTCCGGGAAATACCCGCCGTAATCGCGCATCAAGCGATTCCAGTACGTCTCGACGCCGTCCGTCTTCACATTCTGCACCTGCTGCTGAACCAAGGTGTCGGCGGGCGAAGCCGCCGTACTTGCTAGCGGGGCCATTCCGCTCCGGACGGAGTCCGCAGAGCCCCCGAAGCCGGCGTTGCCGCCGGAACCTGCGGCCGTGCTTGAAGCCGCGGCTGCGCCGGAGCCCGCCGCGAGCGCTTGTCCCCCGGCCGCGAGGAGAAAGAGGAGCGCCAGGAGCAGGATGGGTTTAATACCGCGCACGTTAATCCTCCTCCGATGAACCGAATGCCCGGCCGGGCTTATGCGGGAATCAGCCGGATGACGGTTTCCACGATGACGGTGATGATCGGGATCGCCATGACCATGATCAGAATCTTCCCGGCAAGCTCGATCTTGGACGCGATCGCTTCCTGCCCTGCGTCCCGCACGATTTGAGCTCCGAATTCGGCGATGTAGGCAATGCCGATAATCTTCAGAATGGTCTTGAAGAACACCGGCTTCACGTCGGATTTGGACGCCAAATCCTCCAGGACATGAAGCACGGACGAGATTTTGCCCAGGACGAAGAGGAAGATCAGGATTCCCGTAAACATGGCCAGGAGGAAGGCGAACATCGGCTTCTGCTCCTTCACGATCAGAACGAGCACGGTGGCGATGATGGCGATGCCGACGAGCTGGACGATTTCCACGGCGTCCTCCTATTGAAACAAGAAGATGGTTTTGATTTCCTTGAACAGGTTGCTGAGCATTCCCACCACCATGAACAGCACCACGACAAAGCCGATCAGCGTCACCCAACTGGCCATATCCTCTTTGCCCATCTGCTTCAGCACGGTATGGATCATCGCAATGATGATGCCGATGCCGGCTATTTGAAATATCGCGTTGACATCGATATTCATAGGACACCCCAGTCTTTACAGCATGATCACGACGACGAGCGCCGCTCCGAGCACCCCCAGGCTTTTCCACATCTTGCCGTACCGCTTCTCCTCCTCCGACGCGTTGCGTTCCTCCACCGTCAGATGGCTGACCGCCAGCCGAAGGTGCTTGAGCTGATCCTGGGTATCCGATATCCCGAGCGAGGCGCCGAGCTGGAGCAGGGCTTCGCGTTCCGGTTCCTTCATCGACGTGCGGGAAAAGCCTTCCTGCACCGCCTCGCGCCAGCTCTCCGCCGCCGTCCTCCCCGCGCCCGGCTCCTCCATCCGGTCCGCGGCGGCTTGAAACAGCGCGGCAAGCGGCGGGGACAGCGCCGAGGCGCTTGCGCGCAGCGCGTCGGGAAGCGGGGTGGCGACGTAGCCGATCTCCGTCTCCAGCCGCTGGAGCGCAAGCGCCAGCTGGCGAATCTGCTTCGGCCTCCGGCTCAGAGCCAGGGACTGGTGAAACCCGAACAAGAGCCCGGCCGCAAGCAGGAGGAGCGCTCCCAGAGTCTTCAGCATGGTCTCGCCTCCCTGCCGTCGGGCGCCCGGGCTTGCCTGAGGCGCTGCCCGGCCAGCTCCCGCACCCGCGTCTCGAACCGCTCGCCGTCCCGGCCGAGCTGCACCAGGCGGGTGAAGATTCCCTCCTGCAGGAGCCGACGGAGCGCCGGCCGGCCGGCCGCTTCCGTCAAGTCGCGGCCGTGGGCGGTGGCGATGATGCGGATGCCCGCGTTCATCGCCTCCCAGACGGCTTCGGCATCCTGAAGGGTGCCGATCTCGTCCACAATAAGCACCTCCGGGGACATGGAGCGGATCATCATCATCATGCCTTCCGCCTTGGGGCAGCCGTCCAGCACATCGGTGCGGGGACCCAGATCGAAGGTGGGCACTCCGCGCACGCAGGCGGCGATTTCCGAGCGCTCGTCCACCACCCCGACCTTGCGTCCGCCGGGCAGCTCGCGGGTACCTTCGCTGATGAGCCGCGCAAGATCGCGGATCAGCGTCGTCTTGCCCTGCTGCGGCGGAGACAGGACCAGGGTATGGTGGACCGTCTTCTCGGGCCGGTCCATAAGCAGCGGCAGTACGGAGCTGCCGCAGCCCTTGACCTGGCGGGCAACCCGGATGTTGAAGGAGGCGACATCCTTCAGCAGCTTGACCTTGCCGCCTTCGAGAAGCACCCGTCCCGCCAGCCCGATGCGGTGACCGCCGGCGATGGTGATGTAGCCGCGCTTCAGCTCTTCTTCGTAGCTGTACAGGGAATGCTTGGTGAGCAGATCGAGCAGGCGGACGCACTCTTCGTGGCCGGGGTGATACGCGTCCGCCGGAGCGGCCGCAAACCGGCCGGCCGCGTCGGGAAAGGCGTGCTGTCCGCCGTACACCAGCTCCAGGGGACGTCCTTCGCGAATGCGGATTTCTTCCAGTCGAGCGGTGACCTCCGGAGGCAGCTTGGACACGATGGATTTGACTCCGGGCGGCAAAAGGTCTTGAATGGAATCGGTCATACGCGTCCCTCCCAGCCTGTCTGATCCAAATATATGCCGGGGCTGCAAAAATATAACTCTCTCATTTCTTTAAAATTCCGAAGAAGATCAAGGATACGCCTACGAGAATCCAGGCAAACTTGGAAAACGAGAGCTTATCCGCCAGGCCGATAAGCCCGATGCTCGTCGTCGCGAGCAAAATGAGCGGACCTACCACCGCGAGGCCGGAATTGACCAAGAGCGCCCGGTCGACCCGGCCCAGCTTGAGCATCAAGAGAGCGGCAAGAATCTCGATGGTGCCGGATAAAAGCCGAAGCGAAGCCATCCCCGTCACAAATTTGTTCAGCATCGGACACCTCCTATTCCCTTCACTCTATGCGCTCCGCTGCCGTTTTAGGATAAGCTCTCCCGGTTCCCCTCCAGGAAATGCAAGGCTTGCCGAACCCCGGCCATTCGCCCGGCATAAAATGAGGCTGTGGATTCGTCCCGCTTGAAAGGCCAGCGGACGAAAGACGGGTCCAAGAAACGGAGGAATACCGCATGCAAGACTTATCAGGCATCGCCGGCTGGCCCGGAACCCTTGCCGAGCCGACCGGCAAGCGAAGCGCCAAGCCCCGTTCCGAGGGCCTTACGATGGTGATAGACAAAGGGCTCGGCTTATCGGCTTTTCGCGATTTGATCGAGTCGGCCGGAGACTATGTGGATACGATCAAGCTCGGCTTTGGTACGGCCGCTCTCTACCCGTCCGGTATTCTGCAGGAGAAGCTTCGGCTCTGCCGCGAAGCCGGCATCTGCCTGCACCCCGGTGGCACGTTCCTGGAAGCGGCCGTTCGGCTGGGCGTTGCGGAGAGCTACCTTGAGACGGTGGCGGCATGGGGCTTCGAAGGCGTGGAGATTTCGGACGGCACAATCGAGCTGCCGCTTGCTTTGCGCACGCGCTTGATTCGGACGGCGGCGGAATCGGGGCTTCGGGTGTTTACCGAATACGGCAAAAAGGCATGGGGCTCGCGGCTCGCGCTGGATGATCTCGTGGAAACCGCGCTCTCGGATATCGCGAACGGGGCGGAGACCGTGACGGTCGAGGGGCGGGAATCGGGAGCGGGGGTCGGCATCTACGACGAAGAGGGACACTGCCGCGAGGAGGAAATCCTGGAGACCGTCCGGCGGGTGCCGTCCTCGGCGCTTCTCTGGGAGGCTCCCCGCAAAGACCAGCAAGCCCGGCTGCTGCTGCTGCTCGGCAGCGGAGTCAATCTGGGCAACATCGCTCCGGCGGATGCGCTGGCGCTGGAGGCGCTGCGCCGGGGACTGCGCTCCGATACGATGGCGCTGCTGGCGGAACGGAAGCCCGTCCGATGAGAATCCGGTTGATCGCCTCGCTGGGAGAAGTTTTTCGTGCCGAGGAATTCGAGGACCGCACCGCCATTGTGATCGACACCTTGCGCGCCACCAGCAACATGGCGGTCGCCCTCGCCGGCGGCGCGCAGGAGATCGTTCCGGCGCAGAGTCCGGAAGAGGCGGCCGCTCTCAGCCGGCCGGGCGACCTGCGCGGAGGCGAACGGGGCGGTTATCCCATCCCGGGCTTCGAACTCGGCAACAGTCCCGGCGAGTATGAGCCGCCCCGAGTGACGGGCAAGCGGATTGTCATGAGCACCACGAACGGAACCCGGGCCGTCCATGCAGCAGTCCGCGCCAACCGGCTGCTGACGGCCTGCCTGCTCAACGCGCGGGCTTGTGCGGAAGCGGCGGCGGCGGAAGGCCGGGACATTGTCGTGCTTTGCTCCGGTACCCGAGGGACCTTTTGTCTCGAGGACGGGCTTGCAGCCGGCGCCGTCCTGGCGGAGCTTGCCGGGTTCTCGCCTTACGAACCGGATGAGGGCGGCCGGGCGATGGAAGCCTTGTACCGATCCCGGGCCGAACGGCTCGAGGAAGCCCTGCTCGCCAGCGATTCAGGGGTCCGCCTCGCCCGCCGCGGTCATGAAGCGGACGTACGCTACTGCTCCCGGCTCAATCTGCTCCGCACCGTTCCCTGCTTGACTCCGGAGGGAACGCTCGTCGCTTGGAGAGCTTCGTAACGAAGGGTCCAAGCGCTTGCCCCCGTTAAGGGACAGCCCGTTCTATCCCGTTCGCCCCGTTCATAGATATGGGGGGACAGGATGAAGCCAGGCTGTCCCGCGCCGAATTCAGAGCGGCGGGGCGGCATAAACCGGAGCGTGATCTTCCCTATGAACGGCAACTACATGCTGCTGATCCTCATCGTCGTCGGGCTGGCCGGACGGTCCAACATCATCACCACCGCCGCTTGCGTGCTGCTCGCCGTCAAGCTGCTCAGTCTGGACCGGTACTTGCCCGCATTGGAGCGGCGTGGCCTGGAGCTCGGCCTCTTGTTTCTGACAATCGGCGTTCTCGTCCCGTTCGCCAGCGGCAAAATTACCTTTCGCGACATCGGCTCGGTGCTGCTGACGGTGCCGGGCGTCATGGCCCTCACCGGCGGCGCCATGGCCGCCTATATGAACGGACGCGGCCTGGAGATGCTCCGCCTCGACCCGCAGATCGTCATCGGTCTCGTGATCGGTTCGATCTTCGGCATCGTCTTCCTGCGGGGCATCCCCGTCGGTCCGCTGATGGCGGCGGGACTGACCGCATTACTGCTGAAGCTGTTCCAGTTCCTGTTCGGCCGTTTTCTCTAGGAGCCGGTCTTCGATAGGGTTTTCCGCGAGTCCCGGCTGACTGACAACGAAAAAAATGCGACACCTGATCCGAGGTTTCCGGAGGGTGTCGCATGTTTGGCATTTCGGGAAGAGCATGGCGGAGGCCTCAGGTCAAATGGGAAGGCAAAGCCTCCAGGGTCTCTTTTTCCATCACCTTGATCTGCTCCAAATCGGTAAAGATAAAGGAAAAGGCACAGCCTTCAAATGAATGAAGTCCTGTACCTTTTTTACAAGAGTTGGTCGCCAATTCTTACCGGCGTTCGGATGGGCCGCCGACGAAGACCGCCGAATCGGTGTCCAAGCCGTAGGCGGTATGGAGCGCTTGAATGACATCGTTCAGGCGTTCGCCGCTGATGACGCAGGAGGTCTTGATCTCCGACGTGCTGACCATGTTGATGGAAATGCCCAGCTCGGAGATCGTCTCGAACATCTTGGCCGCCACACCGGGCGTGCTGACCATTCCCGCTCCCACAATGGAGACCTTGACCAGGCCGGTCTCCGAGGTTACGCTGCGGAAGCCGACGACCGGACGCAAGCCCTCGATCACCTGAGTGGCCCGATCGACGTCCGAACCGGACAAGGAGAAGGAGAATTCCGCCAGCCCCTCGACGATCCCGCTTTGGACGATGATGTCGACGTCAATCTTTTCCGTTGCCAGCGCCATAAAGACCTTCGCCAATTGACCGGTCCTCTCCGGCACGCCCAAAATGCTGATACGGGCGACATTCTTGTCGTAGGCGATGCCGCTGACGACGATTCCCTGCTCCATGACCGCTTCCTCCTTCACCTGCGTTCCCTCATTGTGGGTAAAGCTCGACCGGACGACCAGATTCACCTTGTTGTGCTTGGCGCATTCCACGGCACGGGGATGAAGAACCGCTGCCCCCAGGTTCGCCAGCTCCAGCATTTCGTCATACGAGATTTCCTTCAGCTTTCGGGCCACCTTGACGATGCGCGGATCGGTGGAGTAAATCCCGTCCACATCTGTGTAAATCTCGCACAGATCGGCCTGCACCGCGGCCGCGAGCGCAACGGCGGTCGTGTCCGACCCGCCGCGCCCGAGGGTCGTGATCTCGCCTTCCTCCGTCATCCCCTGGAAGCCGGCGACCACGACGATCTTCTCTTCGTTCAGCGATTTCAACACCTTATCCGGGCGAATCTCCTGAATCCGCGCTTTTCCGTGGACGGCCTCCGTGCGGATACCGGCCTGCCAGCCGGTGTACGACACGGCTTCCTCGCCCTGCTCGCGAATCGCCATCGACAAAAGCGCCACCGAAATCTGCTCGCCGGTCGAGAGCAGCATATCCATTTCGCGCGCATCGGGCGTGCCCGCCACGATCTGACGGCTCAGGTCGATCATGTCGTCCGTCGTGTCCCCCATGGCGGAGACGACCACAACGCAGCGGTTGCCTTCCCGCTTGCGCTCCACGATCCTCGCGGCCACCCGCTTCATCCGCTCGGCATCCCCTACCGAGCTGCCCCCGAACTTCATCACCACCAAAGACAACCCTTCCACCTCTTTCCCTAAGCTCCTCTTGCCGGGTATATCCTTTATAGAAATGCCGCATTGCGGCGGTAAAGTCCGCTTGTACTTCAATCCGCATCCGAGGGAGGCGGATATAGAAAGGCGGGCGGCCCTCTGGGTCCGCCCGGTCCTTCCTTGCCGTGTTCCTAGCGAGTTACGCGCGGGAAATGTATTTGCCTTCGCGGGTATCGATCAACAGCGTGTCGCCTTCATTGATGAAGAGCGGTACCTGCACGACCAGCCCGGTTTCCACGGTGGCGTTCTTGCTGGCGCCGGTAGCGGTATTGCCCTTGACACTCGGCTCCGTTTCCGTGACCTTCAGCGCGATGCTGTTCGGCAGGTTGATGCCGAGGATTTCGCCCTGGTAGCTGATGATGTTGACGTTCGTGTTTTCCTTGAGGAATTTCAGTTCCCATTCCAACTGCTTCGTCGTCAGCGTGAACTGGTCGTAAGTTTCGGTGTCCATGAAGGTGTGCTCGCTGCCGGCGGAATACAGATATTGCGTTTCCCGGTTCTCGACATGGGCGCGGGTCACCGTTTCGCCGGCGCGGAACGTCTTCTCCGTCACGTTGCCGTTGCGAAGGTTCTTGAGCTTGGAACGGACGAAGGCCGCTCCCTTGCCGGGCTTCACGTGCTGGAATTCGACGACCGAGAACAAATCTCCATCGTATTCAATGGTAAGGCCTGTTTTAAAATCGTTAACTGAAATCACGAATACAACCTCCTCGAAAATGGGGACTTGCCTGGTCGGGTGAGCCGGAAATCTCCCACCCTCTAGTATAGCGAATCTTTAGCCGATTTCCAAAAATTCTTTGGAAGCTCGGGTCAAGACGCGTACGCCGGTTTCGGTGATCACGACGTCGTCCTCGATACGGACGCCGCCGAGTCCGGGCAGGTAGATGCCGGGCTCGACCGTAACGACCATTCCCGGCTCCAGCACGGTATCGCATTGGAGGGACAGCCGGGGATTCTCGTGAATCTCCAGACCGACGGCGTGGCCGGTTCCGTGGCCGAAACGGTCGCCGTAGCCTGCCTTCGCGATCAGGTCGCGGGCAAGGGCGTCGCCTTCCTTGCCGGTCATGCCGGGCTTCAGGTTCGCGATGCAGGTCAGGTTGGCTTCAAGCACGATCTCGTAGATTTCCCGCAGCTTATCCGGAACCTTGCCGAGCGCCACCGTGCGGGTGATGTCCGAGCAGTAGCCCTTGTACAGAGCACCGTAATCCATGGTGATCAGCTCGCCCATGGCCAGGGCTTTGCCGCTCGCCACGCCGTGCGGCATGGCCGAACGTTCGCCGGAGGCGATGATCGTATCGAAGGAAGACGAGACTGCGCCGTTCTTGCGCATGAACATCTCCATCTCCAGGGCGATATCGGTCTCGATCGCACCCGGCTTCAGGAATGGCAGGATGTGCGTAAACGTGCGGTCAGCCAGGTCGCAGGCTTCCTGGAGCACGTCGAGCTCCGCTTCTTCCTTAAACATTCTCAGCCGCTCCACGATACCGGAAACCGGGACGAGCTGAATATCGCCAAGCGCATTCTGATAGTCCTGGTAGGTTCCGTAAGAGAGGTCGTCCTGCTCGACCGCGAGGCGGGTGATGCGGACGCCGTTCAGCAATTCCTTCACCGTCGCGATGGCTTTCGGCTGATGCTCGACGATCTCGAAGCCGACCGCCTGCAGCCCGGCTTGCTCCATGTAACGGAAATCCGTCAGGAACCAGGCCCGGTCCGCGGTGACCAGCACATACCCGGAGGTGCCGGTGAATCCGCTGATGTAGCGGCGGTTATAGGCGTTCGTAATGAGGATCGCATCCAACTGGCGGTTTGCCAGCTCCTTGCGCAATTTTTGTACGCGTGCAGCTTCCATGCTTCATTCACCCTTTTCGTCAAAATGGCGGACCAGCGCCAGCAGCGCCAGTTCGTATCCGTAAGCGCCCAGACCGCTGATCTGTCCCAAAACCACCGGAGCCGTCACCGAATGGTGACGGAATTCTTCCCGTTTGTAAATGTTGGACAAGTGGACTTCCACAGCGGGCAGTGAAACGGCGGTCAGAGCGTCCCGCAAGGCATAACTGTAGTGCGTCAAAGCCCCGGGGTTGATGAGAATGCCGTCCTTGGAACCGTACGCTCCGTGAATTTTGTTGATGAGCTCGCCTTCCAGGTTCGACTGAAAGAACTCGAGGTCCAACGAAAGCTCGCCGGCGAGGCGCGCCAACCGAGCCTCGATCCCGGCAAGCGTCTCGGAGCCGTAAACTCCGGGTTCGCGAACGCCCAGCATATTCAAATTCGGCCCGTTCAATACAAGAATGCTGCGCATAGCTGTCCTCCAACCCGTTCACAACCGATAACTTAGGCCATTTTACCATAGGCATCCCGGTTTTGAGAACTGCTTTTTGCTTCTGTTCCGCCGCCTAAGCGCTGAATCGAGTGGCGTCTGGGGACAAAAATGGTTACAATGTAAGAAAGCATCGCCTAAGCCAGACAGCTTATTAAAGAGGTGAACTCCTTGTCTCAACCGAAAACGCCGTCTTACGGCGGGCAAGCCGTTCTCGAAGGCGTCATGTTCGCCGGACAGAAAGTCAATGTAACCGCCGTCCGCCGCAAGAATTCCGAGCTTGCCTTTCTCGAAGTTCCCAAGGAAGAGACCCCCTGGGTCCAGACCTTGAAGAAAGTGCCCTTCATCCGCGGCATCGTCGCCCTCCTGGAATCGTCGATCAAAGGCACGCGCCATTTGAATTTCTCCGCCGACATCTTCGCGGAGGAGGAAGGCGAAGCGGAAGCCAAGCCGAAGGAACCGGGTTTTCTTGAACGGTCCGGCCTCGTGCTCGGCGTCGTCGCCGTCGGGATTCTTTCGTTCCTCGCCAGCAAGCTGATCTTCACGCTGGTTCCGATGTTCGTGGAGCAGTTCCTGTTCCAGGGCCTGTTCGCCAACTACATTCTCCACAATCTCATCGAAGGCGTCATCAAGATCGGATTGTTGCTCGGTTATCTGTACGTGATCGGTCTGACTCCTCCGGTCAAGCGATTGTTCATGTACCATGGAGCGGAGCATAAGGTGATCAGCGCCTATGAGGGCGGCTCCGACATGAGCGTGGCCGACGTTCAGCGCTACAGCCGGCTGCACTATCGCTGCGGCAGCAGCTTCATTGTTTTCACCGTCATCGTCGGCGTTATTATCTACTCCTTCTTCGTTTATCACTCGTGGCAGGAACGCATGGTTCAACGCATCGTCCTCATTCCCGTCGTGATCGGCGTCTCGTTCGAAGTCCTGAAATTCACGAATTCCGTCCGCGACCTTCCCTTCCTGCGTTTCCTTGGATATCCCGGGCTCTGGCTGCAAAAGCTGACGACGAAGGAGCCGGACGATTCCATGGTGGAGGTATCCCTCGCGTCCTTCAACCGCATGATGGAGCTGGACCGGGAGCTCGCGGCCGAAGCCGTCCAGGAGAGCTACGCCAGTTAAAGCCGAACGGCCATAAGCAAGCTTGGGGCCTCGGCTGCTAAATCCCACTTTCAAGGAGGTCAAAATCCATGTCCCGCAGACGAATGATGCTGACTCCGTTTGATTATGTGATTTACGGGCTCGCCCTCTTCGGTGCGCTGATGTACTTGATCAGCAACCCCGCGCGTCTGATCGCCATCCTGATCCCGGTGGTGATTATCGGCGGCCTGTTCGTCTACAACCGCTACCTGGGTGCGCGCAACCGCGGATACCACCCCTCCTCGAATCCCCGGTATTCGGGAACGAACAAGTATGCGGAAGCCAAGAAGAGAAGCAAGACCGTCCCGTTTCGCGTGATCCCCGGATCGAAGGATTCGGACGACGAACACCGCTACCACTAAAATGCGCCGCTTCGCTTAGAAATCGAAAGCCCTCCCGCCGGGAGGGCTTTTTGCTTCATTGCTTCATCCGCATTAGGGATTCTTGACCCGCTGGGCGTATAACTTGGCGTACCGTTGAACGGTAAACGTTCGGAAAAACTTATTGCCCGCCTCCACCCCGACTTCGAACAGCTCCTCGCTCTTCTCCGGGCTGATGGAGAACTCCGTGGTGTGAACCTGCGCCGAAGGAATCTTGATCGTGCGGAAGCCCTGCGATTCGTCGATATACCGCTCATCGTGGGCATCCATCATCGTGCCGAACAGAGCCCGGAACATGGTCAGCGGCCCCACGATGCGGTGCGGCGCCGGAGGCTCGGCCCGGCCAACCAATTGAAATCCGAGCGTCGGCACCGGATCGGTCGGGTCCTTCGTGTCTTGGTCAAACAGCCAGAGCGGAAAATTGCTGAGGATGCCCCCGTCCACCACATAGACGAATTGGTCGCGGAACGGTTCGGCCTTCTCGCCGTTCCGGTATCGCTTTCGCAGAATCACCGGATCGAAAAAGAACGGGATGCTCGTGCTCATGCGGATCGCCCGGGCGACCGTGAACCGGTCCGGCTCGATGCCGTATTTGGCGATATCGTCGGGCAGGACGAGGAGGCGGCCTGTGCTGATGTCGGAAGCGATGATCTGGAGCTTCCCCTTCGGCAGGTCGCCGAAGCGGACGATTCCCCGAGCCGCGAGCAGCCCGGCCGCCCAGGCCTCGAGCCGTTCCCCTGAATAGAGGCCCTTCTTCACGTACAAGCGGACGGCGGGTCCCAGCCAGCGAACCCGGTGCAGGGCGGTTTGTTTCAGGAAATGGGAGAATGGAGTGCGCAGGATAATCTCCTTAAGCTCTTCTCCGGTATACCCGGCCGCGAGCAGCGAAGCGATAATCGAGCCCGAAGAGGTCCCGGCCAGACGTCCGAAAGCGATTCCGTGCTTCTGCGCTGCGCAAACGGCGCCGGCAAGCCCGATGGCTTTTACCCCGCCGCCCTGAAATACCGCATTTACTTCCATCCCCCGCCACTCCTCCCGGTTGGGTCGCCAAGGCCCATTCCCTTGAACCCTATGTTCCGGAAGAGCGCCGCATGCGCAAAAAAGACGGGTTTCCCCGTCTTTTTCAAATCGCTCTTCTATCTCAGGCGGAGTCAGCCGAATTACGGCTCCGCGCTCTCTAGTGGCTCCGAATCGCCGTGCAGCTGCTTCATGAGCTCCTCCAGCCTCTCCGGCCGGGAGGAAAAATAGTCCACCAGGTTCTCGATGCATGTGATGGAGTCCCAGCTCAAATGATGCTCGATTCCCTCTACGTCGGGATAGACGTTCTCATCCTTTACCCCGATGATCGTCAGGAAGCTTTCCAGAAGCTTGTGCCGGTCCATCAGGCGCTTCCCCATCTTTTTGCCCTTCGAGGTTAAGATCAGGCCCCGGTACTTTTCATAGACAAGATAGTCGTCCTTGTCCAGCTTCTGGATCATCTTCGTGACGGAGGAGGGATGGACTTCAAGACCCTCGGCGATATCCGAAACCCGGGCATAGCCCTTCTCGTCGATGAGCTTGTAGATCCTCTCCAGGTAATCCTCCATGCTCGGCGTGGCAACCATTCGTGTTCCTCCTTTAAATCAACCCTTCTTCATCATAAAAGAATACGGCGGTTAGCGCAATAAGCCCGCCGTCATTTCCCATGCGTCGCGCCGGAGGCCCCGGGCAAACTAACGATGCCGTCTGTGCCTATCTCTAACGTTAGGGGGTAAAGCCTTGTCCACCACCGCCGAACTTATCCGTTCATCCACCGAAACGGGCGTCTTCATCCCGGAGCTCGTGTATTTCGAACCCGATGCCCTGCTCTACCCCAAAGGCAAAAAAATCCGCGACTGGGCGACCGCCCAAGGGCTGCCGATCAGCATGACCACCTCGCATAATCGCATCACCGACCTGCCGGGTGACACCGAGCTGGCCAAATACCGGATCGCCAAGCGAACCCTGGTCGTCGGCGTCCGCAAGACGCTGAAGTTCGACACCTCCAAGCCGTCGGCCGAGTACGCGATCCCGATTGCCACGGGCTGCATGGCCCACTGCCATTACTGCTATCTGCAAACGACGCTTGGCGCGAAGCCCTATATCCGGATCTATGTGAACACGGATGCCATCATGGAGGCCGCCGCGGGCTACATCGCCGAGCGAAAGCCGGAGATTACCCGCTTCGAGGCCGCCTGCACCTCCGACCCGGTGGGACTGGAGCATATCTCGGGATCGCTCGCCGAGTTGATCGAATTTATGGCCGATCAGGAGTACGGCCGCCTTCGGTTTGTAACCAAGTTCAACCACGTCGAGCCCCTGCTCGGGCTCCGGCACAACGACCACACCCGGATCCGCTTCAGCGTCAATGCGGATTATGTCATCAAGAACTTCGAGCCCGGGACGGCCCGGTTTCACGAACGGATCGAGGCGGCCGGAAAAATCGCCGAAGCGGGCTATCCGCTCGGCTTCATCATCGCTCCGATCATGTGGTACGACGGCTGGCAGGACGGCTATTACGAACTGCTGGAAAAGCTGAGCCATGCCATGCCCCGCAGCGTCTTCCGCGGCCTAAGCTTCGAGCTGATCCAGCACCGCTACACCAAAACGGCCAAGAACATTATTCTGCAGCGGTATCCGAAGACCAAGCTCGACATGCAGGAGGACACCCGCAAGTACAAGTGGGGGCGCTGGGGCCAGGGCAAATACGTCTATCCCGACGAACAAGCGAGCTTGCTCAAGGATTTCATGTACACCCAGATCGCCGAGAAATTCCCCGAATCGACGATCGAATATTTCACGTAAGCTAACTTCCGCCGAGTCCGTTTCGGCTGACCCAATCGCTGAGCAAGCTGAGGCGATCCGTCAGGAGCAATGCCGCCATGCCGATCAGCAGCGCCCCGCCCGCTTTTTGAATCGCGCCCGTATAGGGCAGAAGCCCGCGGGAGGCTCCGACGAAGCCGCTGAGCAGCAGAAAAGGCACTGCGAAGCCGGCGGCATATGCCGTTGTGAGCAGCAGCCAGCGGTCCGGTTCCGCGGCCGACAAAGCGACGATCAGCGACAACGTGGAGCCGATGCAGGGGGACCAGCCGGCGGCAAATCCGACTCCGGCGGCGAACGAACCGAAGAACCCCGCGTTCCGCAGAGGCCGCAGCCATCTCCATTCGCGCAGCAGAGGCCTAATCCGCAGGAATCCGAGCAGGAACGCTCCCATGACCAGCAGGAGCAGAGCACCGGCGATGCGGATCGCTGTTCGGTGCTCGGCGAACAAGCCGGCCAACGCGCCGGCGCTCCAGCTGAGCGCATAGAACACGACGGACAGGCCGGCGAGGAAGCTGGCCGAATGCAGCAAAAGACGCAGACGGCGGCCGCGATCCGAGCGGCGGCCGTCTGCGTTCTTGCCTGTCGTGCCCGCCAAATAAGCGAGGTATGTCGGATACAGCGGCAGGCAGCAGGGCGAGAAGAACGAAGCCGCCCCGGCTGCGGCCGACGCGGCGAGGCTGAGCGGTTCCAAGCCTTCACCTCCAAGCTAGACGCGCAGCTTGCGTTTGATGACGAAGGTGCCGAGCAAAAAGACGATCAGGAGCAGCACAATCGTGGCTCCGGGCGCCAGGTTGAACCAGGCGGCGAGGGTGAGGCCGAGGATCACCGCGAGCTCCGAGAAGACAGCGGCGAGAATCACGGAGTGCTTGAAGCTCTTGGCGAGGCGCAGGCTCGCCGCGACGGGAATCGTTACGAGCGAGGAGACGAGCAGCGCCCCGACGATCTTGATCGCGACGCTGATGACGAGCGCCGTCAGCATGGTGACCGCCACGTTGTAGAAGCGGATCGGAAGCCCGCTTACGGCGGCGGCTTCCTCGTCGAAGAACAACAGGAACATCTCCTTGAAGTTAAAGACGACGAACAGCACCGTCACGGCCGTAACGAGACCGACGAGTAGAAGATCCATCCGGTCGAGGGTGTAAATGCTGCCGAACAGGTATCCGGAGGCACTGATGTTGAAGCCTCTTCCAAGCGAGAAGAACAGCGTGGCGAGGGCAATCCCCGCCGACATGATGATGGCGATGGACAACTCCGCATACGTCTTGTATTCCTTGCGCAGCTTCTCGATGGCGAACGAAGCGGCGAGGGCGAACACCAGCCCCATGCCGAGCGGGTAGACCCCGACCAGCATGCCGAGTGCGACTCCCGCGATGGAGACGTGCGACAGCGTGTCGCCGATCATGGACAGCCGGCGCAGCACGAGGAAAATGCCGATCAGCGGCGCGGTCACGCCGATCAGGACGCCTCCGATGAGGGCCCGCAGGAAGAAGGGATCAAGCAAGATATCCATAATCAGTGTTTCCCTCCCCCGTGAGATAATTCCTCCACGTCGCAATCCTCCGGCGCGTGCGTGTGTTTGACGTAGAACTTCAGCTTGCCGGTGACCTGCGACGGCTCGTCTTCGAGAAAAGAAGCCAGCATTTCGCGGTCATGCGTGACAATGAGAAAGGTCAGGTGATGATGCTGATGAAGATGCGTGAGGAGCCGGACGAAGGAATCCTGCGTCTCCACGTCCACCCCCACCGTCGGCTCGTCCAGGATCAACAGCTCCGGGCTGCCTACCAGCGCGCGGGCGAGGAAAGCCCGCTGCTGCTGTCCGCCCGACAACTGGCCGATCTTCCGGTCGGCCAGGGATGAGATATCAAGCGCTTCGAGCGCGGCGGCGCACTTGCGCTTCTCTGCCGCTCCGACCCGCTTAAATAGGGTATTCCGGCCATACAGGCCGGAGGTGACCACTTCCCCGACCGTCGCCGGAAACAAGGGGTTGAAATTGGTTTTCTGCGGCACATAGCCGACCCGATTCCAGTCGCGGAATTCCGCAAGCGGTGTCCCGAACAGCTTAATCTGGCCCGACTCCGGCTTCAGCAGGCCGACGAGCATTTTCATCAGCGTGGTCTTGCCCGCCCCGTTCGAGCCGGCAAGGCCGACGAAATCCCGCTCCTTGGCCACGAAGCTCAGCCCGTCGATCACCTTCATTCCCTCGTAGGAGAACGAGACATCCTCCAGCGAAATGACGGGATCGTGACAGAGGATTCGCTCGGCCTGGTTGAGAAACGATGTGTCCATGGCGTTCGCTCCTTTGGCGCCTCTACTTCAGCGCTTGCTCTAAATGGTCGAGATTGCGTTCCATCAGCGAAAAATAATCTTCGCCGTTCTCCGCCTGCTCCGGCGTCCGGCCCTCGATCGGACTCAGCACCTCCGTTTGAACGCCGGTTTCCCGGGCCAGCGTCTTGGCCAGCTTATCAGAGACCAGCTCCTCGAAGAAGATGACCCGAACCTGGTTGTCCCGGACAAAGGTCTTGATGCTCCTCATCTGCTTGGCGGTCGGCTCGGCGTCGGGCGTAAGACCCATGATCGACCTCTGCGTCAAGCCGTATTCCCGGCAGAGGTAACCGAAGGCCGAATGCTGAACGACGATGTCCTTACGAGGCAGCGGTTCCAGCGTGTCGCGGTAACGGGCGTCAAGGTCGTCCAGACGAGCCGTAAGCGCTTGGAGATTGGCCTCGTATTCGGTCCGATGGGCGGGATCGGCGGCCGCGATGGCCTGCCCGATCTTGGCCGCCATTCGTTTGGCGAGCGCCGGACTCAGCCAAGTATGCGGATCGAGTCCTTCCTCATCATGGCCGTGATGACCCGCCGGTCCTTCTTCCCCGTGCTCTTCTTCCGCCTCGTCGTGATGCTCGGCAATGCCGGCGCTCACCTCCAGGGGCTGTACGGCCGCATCCGAGGGCAGACTCTTCAGGAAGTCATCGACCCAAGCCTCCAGCCCGCCTCCCTGATAGAGCAACAGCTGCGAGCGCGACATCGTGCTGATGTCCCGCAGGCTGGGCGACCAATCATGCGGCTCGACGCCGGCCGGCACGATGGGGATGACGTGGACGCGGTCGCCGCCGATCTTGGCCGCAAAATCCGCAAGCGGGTAAATGGTAGCCGCTATATTCAGTTTATCCGGATCGATCCGGGGGGCGCTGGAGCCGCAGCCGGATGCGGTCAGGAGAATCAACAAGCCGAGGAAGACGGCACTCGCTTTCTTCCGGCGGAACCAATCCGCTTTCATGGCGTTCCCCTTTCGTTAACCGTAATTCTAACGATTTACATGTTGAATTATAAGAGGAGCGCGCCGGACTGTCAATGCCGGAGCTTGGCCGGGCAGCAAAAACGGACAGGCTTTGGCCTGTCCGTCATTCCCCTATCTCCCGTTGTGAGGCGCAAGCTTACTTCACGATCGCTCCGTTCGGCATGCTGTCCGGAACGGTCGCCAGGGTCAGCTGATCGCCGACGGAGGCGGCGAGGATCATGCCGCGCGACAGCTCGCCGCGAAGCTTGACCGGCTTCAGGTTGACGACGCAGATGACCTTGCGGCCGACGAGTTCCTCCGGCTTGTAGTGCTTGGCGATGCCGGAGACCACCTGCCGCTGCTCATAGCCCAGGTCGAGCTGGAGCTTCAGCAGCTTGTCGGCCTTCGGAATCGGCTCGGCGGCGAGCACCTGCGCTACGCGCAGCTCCACCTTGGCGAAATCGTCGATGCCGATTTCTTCCTTGGCTTCGCCCGCATCCGCCGCAGGGACCGGCGCGGCCGGCTCAGCGGCCGGCGCATCGTTTCCGGCAGCCGCCTTCTCCGCCGGAGCGGGCGAAGCGGCGCTTCCGCCCATTGCGGCTGCGATGGCGGCCACCTCCTGCTCGGCGTCCAGCCGGGGGAAGATCGGGTCTCCCTTCTTCACCCGGATGCCCGCCGGCAGACCGCCGAACGTCTGGACGCTGTCCCAGGAGGTCGCCGCCCCGCGGGTCGCTTCCTCGAGGCCGAGCTGCTCCCAGATCTTCGCCGGCGTCGCCGTCAGGAACGGTTGCAGCAGCACCGAGACGATGCGCAGCGATTCCGCCAGCGCGTACATGACCGAACCGAGCACCGCCTTGCGGCTTTCGTCCTTCGCCAGCACCCACGGCTTGGTTTCGTCGATGTATTTGTTGGTTCGGCTCACCAGCGTCCAGATCGAGGTGAGCGCTACGGAGAATTCCATTTTCTCAAGGGCCTCTTCCGTCTTCTTCACGGCCGCTTCCGCCACTTCCAGCAGGTCGGCGTCGAATTCCGTGGCATTCGGTACGTAGGACGGGACCACGCCGTCGAAATATTTGTCGATCATCGCCACCGTGCGGTTCAACAGGTTGCCGAGGTCGTTCGCCAGATCGAAATTGATCCGCTCGACGAAGCTTTCCGGCGTAAAGGTTCCGTCCGAACCGAACGGCACTTCGCGGAGCAGGTAATACCGGAGGGCGTCCAGTCCGTAACGGTCGATCAGGGTGACGGGATCGACGACATTGCCCTTGGATTTGGACATCTTGCCGTCCTTCATCAGCAGCCAGCCGTGGCCGAACACCTTGGCGGGCAGCGGCAGGCCGAGCGCCATCAGCATGATCGGCCAGTAGATCGTATGGAAGCGGACGATTTCCTTGCCGACCAGATGAACGTTCGCCGGCCAATATTTGTAATAGTTCTGCGGATCGTCGGAACCATAGCCGAGCGCCGTGATGTAGTTGGACAGCGCGTCGATCCAGACGTAGATGACGTGGTTCTCGTCGCCGGGCACCGGTATGCCCCATTTGAACGAACTCCGCGACACGGCCAGATCCTCGAGTCCCGGCTTGATGAAGTTGTTGATCATCTCGTTCTTGCGCGCTTCCGGCTGGATGAATTCGGGGTTCTCCTCGTAATACTCCAGGAGCCGGTCGGCATATTTGCTCATGCGGAAGAAGTAGCATTCCTCCTTGACGAGCTCTACCGGATGGCCGCTTTCCGGGCTCTTGCCGCCGATCACCTCGCCCTTCTCGTTGCGCACAACATCCACCAGCTGCGATTCCGTATAATACGTCTCGTCGGGGATGCTGTACCAGCCCTCGTATTCGCCCTTGTAAATATCCCCCTGCTTGAGGAACTTGGCGAAGATTGCCTGAACCGACTCCTTGTGCCGCTCCTCCGTGGTACGGATAAAATCGTCGTACGACACATCCAGCTTGTCCCACAGCGCCTTGATGCCGGCCACAATGCCGTCGACAAAAGCCTGCGGTTCCACGCCCTTCTGGCGTGCTTTCTCTTCGATCTTCTGCCCGTGCTCGTCCGTTCCCGTCAGGAACATCACATCGTATCCGCGCAGCCGCTTGTAACGCGCCATGGCGTCGCCTGCCACGGTGGTATAGGCGTGGCCGATATGCAGCTTGTCGCTCGGATAGTAGATCGGCGTGGTGAGATAAAACGTTTTGGCCTGTTCGCTCAATTCCATTGCCTCCTTTGAACTGAAACCCTCGTTTAAATGGCAGATGAATCAACATCAAAAAAAGCCTCCGCCCGCTTGGGACGAAAGCTCTCGCTCACGTGATACCACCCAGATTCCCCCGTTTCTCGCGAAAGCGGGGCTCCGCCGGTCCATTGACCGTCCCTTAACGCGGGATACGCCGTTCCCTCACGCCAAGCCGCGGGGCTTGCGCTCGAAAACAGATTCTCCGGGACCATCTTGGGGGTTGCCCTGTGCCGGTTCTCAGCAAACCCCGGCTCTCTGAAACAGCGCCCAACCCTTACTCATCCCATCATGGAATGCTCTTATGATTATCTAGCTATCCTTCAGTCTTTCCATGTTCTGCATCCCATCATACCCATTCGCCGCAGAAGCTGTCAAGCGGTGCCCCGTCATCGTTTGCGCGGGTTAGGCGGAACCGGGTCGATGCCGCCGGGATGAAACGGATGGCAGCGGCAAATGCGCTTGGTCGCCATCCACATGCCCTTAACCGCTCCGTATTCCTCGATGGCGTCGAGCGCATATTGGGAGCAGGTCGGATAATAGCGGCAGGTCGGAGGTTTAAGCGGGGACAGGTATTTCCGGTAGAAACGAACCGGTGCCTGGACCGCCCGGACCGCAGCCGATGGACGACGCTCATTCATTGTTTTCACCTGATTTCGCTTCTCTCTTCTAGGGACTTGCTGCTGCTTTCAGTATACCGGGAAGTGCGAAAAGGCGCAAAACGTCCGGAGGCATCGGTCACACCGGCAAAGAAAAAAGCCGCTTGCGCGGCTCGGGGAATTGTGAGATATCTTACCCATTAAGAAAACAGGTAGTCAATGTCCGTCAGCAGGTCCTCCGCGAGCGGAAACAGCAGATTCTGCTCCATCGCAAGGTAGTCCCGCAGGATCAACGCGGCTTGCTGCAAGTGTGACAGCAGTTCCTGCGCGATCTCAAGGTTCAGGAAGGAACCGGCTTCCTCGGATTCCCGCTGGAACGACAGAACATACCGGCTGGCCAATTCATAATTTTTATCGAGCCCCCAGAGGGACGGGTTCATGGACGGAGCCAAATCCGTACCGGCGTATACCCCGACCAGCGGGAACAATTCGCTGCGTCCGCGCTTCAGATGCGCTTCCAGCCTTGCCATAAAAATGGATGTCCGCTCCCGCAGCTGGGAAATCGTACGGAGCAGGGAAATCTCTCCGGCTCCCTCTGCGAAGTCCTTCGCCGTTTGCGACCATTTCTCCAACTCATCCGACAATTCCGCATGCTCGGCTTCCATTCTTTCCAGCACGGCTGCCAGCTCGGTAGGCCGAGCGGACTCGGCCACCGGCGTGTGCTCTGTTCCCACGATCGGGTCCCCCATTTCCTTGCCTTTCAGCAATATTGTAATGCAAGTGTACCATGTGAAGGAAAAGCAAACAAATGATTTTTATCACTTCATTACTATTTTTTATCGTTTCTTCGCTCGTCTCACCCATTTATTTGTGTACAACTAGTGAAATATTTCACATTTTTAAATTCTTCGAGTGAGTTTAATCACACAAATCCTTTGAAACGTGGTATAATAATGGTAATTTGAAGGGAGGAGTCCTGTAATGCCCAAACCTGTTCAGTCGGAAGTGACGTCCAACCGCAATACCGAGGTCTTTTCCCAAGAAAACTTCAAATTGATCGAAGAGATCATGTACGAAACCAAACTCGCAGCGGGAACCCATCTGTATTGGGAAGGAGACCCCGCCGACAAGTTCTTTTATATTAAACAAGGCAGTGTCCAAATTACCAAATCCAACGACGAAGGCAAGCAGTTTATCCTGTACATGCATCAGACAGGCGATTTGTTCGGCCAGCTTGACGGCCTGCACGGCTCCACCCACACGATGAACGCGGAAATCACCGAGGACAGCGTGGTCTGCTCGATCCTGGCCAAAGACCTGGAGGTCTTAATGTGGCAGCACGGCTCACTCGCCGTCGAATTCATGAAATGGATGGGCATGATGCACCGGATGACCCAGGCCAAGCTCCGCGACCTGATGATGTTCGGCAAGCCCGGCGCCCTCTGCTCCATGCTGATCCGGCTCTCCAACACGTATGGCACCCCGCGCGGAAGCGATATCCTTATCACCAAGAAGCTGACCAACAGCGAGCTGGCCGATATGATCGGCGCTACCCGCGAGAGCGTGAACCGGATGCTCGGAGACTTGAAAAAAGACGGAATCATCGATCAGGAAAGCAGCCACCTGGTCATCAAGGACCTCGACGGACTGCGCACCATCTGCCAATGCGAGAATTGCCCCTCCAACATCTGCCGAATTTAATCAAAAAACCGATGCCCGCCCCTTGTGAGGACTGCATCGGTTTTTTTGTGTTCTCGTGCAACTTGCCGCGAAGCAAATTGTTTTAATAAATGATATATGGTGAAAGCCGTCGTCCAACGAGTCCGGCCCCTTGCATTCAGTGGCTGCAGCGATCAACCGGCAAGACCGCCAGAATATCCCGGTTGCGCAAAAGCTCCGGTTCCCGGCGGTTGAAGCAGTAGGCAAAGACGCATTGGTCACCCGCAGTCAGAATGTCGATTTTGCGTTGGGTCGTGCGGTCGTCTTGCTCCAGATAGATAATATCGATAGGCGACCCGATAAATTGCTGCAGTCCTTGTTCCATCCGTCATCCTCTCCCTTCCGGATGTTTGCTGCATCGTGTCCATCTATCAATCAGTATATCATAGTTTGCAGCTTATAAGAAGAAATATTTCTCAAAATATTCACAATTTTCGAGCAGTCTAACCCTCTGAAATCCGCGTTTTTTTCCAAAATGATCCATGATTTGGAGTTGTGTTTCCATCGATAAGCCTATACAATCGAGGGAGAATAGGAAATGTTGCCTATTTGCGGGAGGTTCGCCGTCAAGCTATGGAAACCGATGCCATTCGCCAAGTGTATTCCACCTTTTTCCATCGTGCCACTCATGGAACAGCGGTCCTCAATCGTCAGGCTGTCATTCTTCAAGCCAATGAAGCCTTAAGCCGCTTAATCGGGATCCCCGCCGAAAAGTTGATCGGAACATCCCTTTATTCCTTCGTGCATCCGGAGGATCGAACACGCGAACGCGAGGAGCTGCGGGCGTTTCTTGCCTCCGAACGGCTTGAGCTAACCTACGAAACCCGGTGGCTGCTTTCCGGTCGAGCTCCCTTTCCCGTTCGCATTACCTTGACGAGAATCCATCCCGGACAGACGGAGCCTTCTTGGGTCGTCGCCTCCTTTCGGGAAAAACGCGAGCCCCAAAAAACCGGCGAGCCGGCTTTTTCCCGGAAACGGCGAACCGCCGTCCCGGAGCAAACGGCTCTGAACGGCGGCTATTGGGAATGGGACGAGGAGGTCGTCCCCCATCTCAAAGTTTCCAGCGGAATGTATGCGGTTTTGGGAATGACGCGCCAACCGGTTCCGTTGACGGAAGAACAACTGTTTCCCTTCGTATACCCCGAGGATAGGGAAAAATTCGCCCGCATCTCCACCGGAAATTCCTTCTCGGCTCTGTTTCGGCTCAAACGCCAGGACGGAGCGATCCGCTATCTGCAGGTAACGGGAAGTCCGGCAACGGGAGAGGAAGGAGCGCCCACGTACTGGGCGGGCAGCTTTGCCGATGTCACGGAATTGAAGCTGCTTAAGAAAAAGCTGCACCAGCAGCAGAGGTTGACCAATCTCATCCATAACACTTTCCATGATATTATCTGCACGGTGAAGCCCGACTGCCGCATCGGATCGCTGTCTCCGTCCTTCTACGTCCTCTCCGGCTACACCGAGGAAGAGATGAAATCCATCCCGGTCCAAGACCTCATTCCGCCCGAGGATATTCGCCTGCTCCGCAGCCATATGGACAACTCGGACTCGGACGTCTCCCGGCCGGTGTCGTTTCGCTGCCGGACCCGCGATGGGGGCGTCCTGTGGCTGGAAGCGGTAATTACCCCGGTGCCCGACGATCTCGACCAGCCGGGCAGCTATATTATCGTCGCTAGGGACCAGACGGAAAAAATGAACATCCATGAGCAAGCCGTCAACTCCGACAAGCTGACCGCCGCAGGAGGTTTGGCCGCCGGGATCGCCCATGAGATCCGCAACCCTCTGACGGCGATTCGGGGCTTCATTCAGCTCATGAAGAACGGTACGGTCAAGGAAGAGTTTCACGATATCATTCTCTCCGAGCTATCCCGGATCGACACGATCATTCGGGAGCTGTTGATCCTGTCCAAGCCCCATGAGATCTCGTTTACGCAGACCGACCTTTATTCCATGCTCGACCATGTCGTCACGCTGATCAATACCCAAGCGATTCTGCATGGCGTGGAAATCGAGCAAATTTGCGGAACGGAGCCCGTCCAGCTTCATTGCGACGTTAACCAGATCAAGCAGGTGCTGATCAATCTCTTGAAAAACGCCATCGAAGCGATGCCGGGCGGCGGCCGGATCACCGTGGAGACTCACCCGGCGGGGGCGAAGTCCGTCCAAATTCTCATCAAGGACCAAGGCGTCGGCATTTCGCCGGAGGACTTGGAGAAGATCGGCCAGATGTTCTATACGACCAAAGAAAGCGGCACCGGCCTCGGGATGATGATCAGCCACGAAATCATCCGCAATCATGGAGGAAGGATGTCCCTCCGCAGCGCCCAAGGGGTCGGCACCACGGTAGAGATCATCCTTCCGCTCGCTAAATGAGGCTCGCTAAACGATGCCGCGGATTTCGTCCAGGGACGAAATGCCCTCCGCTTCCATGAAAGCGCGCAGGTCGCGCTCCAGCTCCGCTCCGGCCCGGAGATTGACGAAGTTGTACGTGCCGACCTGAACGGCATGCGCTCCGGCCATGATGAATTCCACCGCGTCTTCGGCAGACGAGATGCCGCCCATGCCGATGACGGGAATCTTCACCGCTTTCGCCGCTTGATGAACCAGCCGCAAGGCGATCGGCTTAATCGCGGGACCGGACAGGCCGGCATAGCCGTTGGCAAATACGCTTTTGCGCTTCCGGATATCGATCTTCATCGCCGTAAAGGTGTTGACCAGCGACACCGCATCGGCTCCCTCCCCCTCGCACATGGCCGCCATCTCAGCGATGTCCTTCGCTCCGGGAGACAGCTTGACGGCCAGAGGCATGCGGGTGACCGCACGAACCGCCCGTACGACTTTTCGCGCTTCGCCCGTATCGATTCCGAAGGCAATTCCCCCTTCCTTCACGTTCGGACAGGAGATGTTCAACTCGATCATATCGGCTCCCCGCCGGTTGTCCCGAATTCGGGCAAGCCGGTCGGCTTCGATCCGTTCCGCCGCCTCGCGGTAGTCCTCTACGCTTCCTCCGCCCAGATTCAGGAGGATCGCCGTGTCCCAAGACGTCATCCGGTCCAATTCCCCGTCAAGGAACGCCTCGACGCCGGGATTCTCCAGCCCGACGCTGTTCATCATGCCCGCTGCCGTCTCGTAGACGCGGTTGCCCTTGTTCCCCGCCTTCGGATGCAGCGTCAATCCCTTGCTGGAGATGCCGCCAAGCAGGCTCAGGTCGTAGAACCGGGCATACTCCTTGCCGAACCCGAAGGTGCCGGAAGCCATGATGAACGGATTCTTGAACCTTACGCCGGCAATCTCAGTGGATGTTGAAATCGTCATTCAGCTCGACCTCCTCCGCTCGAAATACCGGACCGTCGGCGCACACCTTGCGGTTGCCGCTCTTGGTGGCGCAGCTGCAGACCAGGCAAGCCCCGACGCCGCAGGCCATGCGCTTTTCCAGCGAGACGTAGAGCGGAATTCCCGACCCGTCCAGCTTGGCGGCGAGCGCCCGCATCATCGGCAGCGGCCCGCAGGTAAACACAGCCGCGTAACCGTCCGGACGGAAATCGTCGACGATATAGCCGCCGACATTAACCGTGACGGCCTGCGCCGCTTCCCGAAACGGCTCAACGCCAAACGCTTCGGCGCTGAAGCCCAGATAAGCGTCCGCGGATGCAAGCCGCTTTGCGGCATAATACAGCGGCGCTGTTCCCATGCCGCCTCCTACAAGCGCCACCCGGCCTTCGATCTGCGGAAAACCGTTTCCGAACGGGCCTTCCAGGCCGACCGGATCCCCCGCTTTCAGGCGCGACAGCTTCTCCGTTCCGTATCCGGCAACCCGATAGAGGAACCGGATGCCGTCCTCCGTCTTGTCGTGAATGCTGATCGGGCGCGACAGCAGCGGGTAATCGTCCCAGCCCCGCAGCATGTAGAACTGCCCCATCTCTCCCGCGAAATGCCCTTCCGCTTCCAGAATATACACATCCGACGCGATCCGGACGTTGCTTCTCACCACAGCCATGGCATTCCCTCCTCGTTCTCTCTCGACACATCCTTCCAAGATTACCGGAACCCCATGAACGCTGCTGTAATCCAGATCACTATTCGCGGATAACTCGGATCGAGCCTCCATAAAAAAAGCTTCCCTGCCGGGAAGCCGATTCGACTTTAGCGCGTTCTTCGCGCACGCAGCCAGAGAGGGAAACGAAATACCAGGTTGATCAATAGGACTACGACGACGAGGACGGCGGCGGACTTGTCGGCGATGTCCCGCGCATCGGGCACCAGCGCCTCCGATTGGACATACCAAAGGTGGACCGCCAGCGTCTCGCCCGGGGCCATCAGATGAAAATCCCACATCCGGCCGGAGGTGCTGAGGCCCGAGGTGAGGATAATCACAGCCGATTCCCCGAAGGCGCGGCCGGCGGTCAGCGATACGCCGGTAACGATGCCGCCGAGCGCGGCCGGAAGGACGACCCGTCCAATGCACTGGAATTTGGTCGAGCCGAGCGCATAGGCCGCATCCCGGTACTCTTGAGGAACGGCGTGCACCGCTTCCTCGGTAACCCGGGTCAGCACCGGCAGGTTGAGGAAGGCGAGCGTTACGGCCCCGCCGAGGATCGTCAGTCCGATATGAAAAGCTTCGACGAAGATGGCGATGCCGAGCAGCCCGAAGACGATCGAGGGAACCGAAGCCAGCCCCTCCACACACACGCGGAGAAATTCGGTGCTTTTTCCGGGCGGCGCATATTCGGCAAGATAGACCCCGGCTCCGATGCCGATGGGAATGGAGATCACGAGCGACAGGAACAGGATGTAGAACGAATTGAACAGCACCGGACCGATGCCGCCCCCCGTATCCAGCTCTTCCGGCATGTCAATCAGGAACGACCCGTCGATGCGGAACAGGCCATGCCCGACTATGGTGAAGAGCAGCCAGAGGATCAGCAGCAGGAGCAGCGAGCCGAGTGCCCAGAAGCAGGCGGTTGCGATCCGGTTCAATGCCCGAACGCGGCGGTTATGGCGTCTGCCGTTCAAGGTGCGGCGAACGGCGGACGATTGGGAAATCGGACTCACGCGGATTCCCCCCTCGAACGAATGGTGCGGAGCAGGACAATCAGCGCGAGGGCCAACAGCAGCAGCAGGAATGCCATCAGGTAGAGAGCTTGACTCCAGGTGGAATCGAACTCGACATTGGAAATCTGCATGACGATGTTGCTCGTCAGCACGGCCGTCGGCGTCACGAGGTCACGCGGCAGCTGGGCCGTGTTGCCGATGACCATCACCACCGCCATCGTCTCCCCGATGGCCCGGGCCATGCCGAGAATGACCGCCGACAGAATGCCTCGCGAAGCCGAGGGCACGATGACCTTGGCGATAACCTGCAAGCGGGTCGACCCGAGGGCGTAAGCCGCTTCGCGGTAGGACAGCGGCACGGCGGTCAAGGCATCGTCGCTGACCCGGCTCACCGTCGGCAGAATCATCAGCGACAGGACCAGCGCCGCCGCGAGCAGGCCGTCGCCGAGATTTTCGCCCGACGCCTGGCGGATCATCGGCAGCAGCACGGTGAGACCCAAGTAGCCGTAAACAACCGAAGGAATACCGACCAGAATATCGAGCATCGCCCGATAGAGCTTCTTCAGCCAATCCGGCGCGATTTCCGAGAGAAACACGGCGATTCCGACGGACACCGGAACGGCGATGACCAGGGTGAGCGCGGTCAGGAGCAAGGTGCCGATGATCAGCGAGCCCGCTCCAAAGCGGCCCTCCTCGGGAGTCCAATCCAGCGAGAGGAAAAAGTCGGCCGGCGACAGCGCCGTGAAGACCGACAAGCCGGTTTTGCCGACCAGGATCAAGACCAGGGCGAGCACAAAACAGAGGGAAAAGACGCTTAGCTTGACATAGCGGCCGAACCAGGCGTTCTTGCGGGCGGCGCGTTTCTTGCGCCGAAGCGAAGAGTGTCCGTCCATTCGGACTTGGGTCCGAAGAAGCGGAGAAGGAACAGCCTCGTGACGATGGCTCATGAATCAACGACCTCCATGGAAAGCGGCCGACCTGCTCGCTGCCAGGTCGGCCTGCCGTGGAATGATGGCGGAATGGTGCCTTCGAAAGCGATTATTTCATCGCCGAGATCGGGATGAATTTCAATTTTTTCAGGGAGCCCTCTTGGAAGGCCTTGCTCTGCACGTAGTCGATGAACGCCTTGGTCGCCCCGGTCGGCTGGCCCTTGGTCATGTAGTAGCCGTAGGACCAAACCTTGTAGCTGCCCTTAATGACATTGTCGGCGGTGGGTTCTACATCATTGATCTTGACGGCTTTAACGTCTCCGTTCACGTAAGTCAAGTCGATGTAGCCGATGGCGCCGGGAGTGGTGGCCACGTTGGTCTTCATGTCGCCGCTGGAGCCGACTTCCTTGTAATTCTTGTCCTTCTTGATCGTCTCCTTGCCGCCCAGCGCCTTGATCTGGAAGTTGACGCGGGTGCCGGAGCCGAAGGCGCGGTTGATGACGACGATGTCCGCGTCCTGGCCGCCGACCTGCTTCCAGTTGGTGATCGTGCCGGTGAAGATGCCTTGCAGCTGTTCGGTCGTGAGATTGCTGACGTTCACATTCTTATTGACGATCGCCGCAAACGGAATCACCGCTACCTTGTGGGCAACCTGGCCCGGAAAGGCTTTAAATCCGGGAACGTCGATACTGGCATCCCAGTCGCATGCTCCGATATCGGCGATTCCCTTGCTGACGGATTGCGGACCGGTCACGGAGCCTTTGCCGGAGGCTACGATGGATACCTTCGGGTTCAGCTTGACAAATTCTTTCTTGGCCTGCAGCGTCATCGGCAGGAGCGCCGTAGAGCCGTTGATGGTCACGCGGCCCTTGAGCGTCGATTTGGCTTCCGCCGTAACGGCGGCCGCGGTGGTGACGAGGGCCAGCGAGAGGGCGAGGATCGTTGCTTTCTTCAACCAATTCATGAACAATCACCTCATGGAATAATGTGGCCAAGCGGGTTATCGGGTTAAGCTGTCGATGCCGGCGGAGGTCACCAAGACCACCTTGCCGCCGTACAAGCCGAGCGTGCGTCCATCGGACGAGGCGAACAGGCCGGTGATGTCGTCTGTGAAGGAAAGGAGCGGCTTCGCGCTGCCGTCGGGCTGAACGAGCCGCAGCTCGGTCTGACCGTTCTTGTTCAGTCCGGCCACAAGCAGTTCGCCATCCGGCGTGAGGGACGCCTCTTCCGCGTCCAGCTCGGCTATGGCTTGAACCGTCTTGTCTGGAGCGGAGACCACTTGCAGGGATCCGGTCGGGCTGGCGGCGTCCGGGTCGGTGCTGATATAGGCCGCGCTGCCATCCTTCAGCCATTGCGGATACAGCTTATTCGTCTTGCCGGCGGCGAGAAGGACCGGCTTGGCGTCCTTGGCGTCGAGGGCGAATTGGACGAGTTGGGTACCGGCGCCGCTGAAATCGACGGTCAGCGAATCCTCGGTGCTGTTGCTGTCGTTCTTGGCTACGCCGGTCACGTTAACGATGTACAGCAGCTTCTTGCTGTCGGCGGAAACCCGCAGCTCGGATTTGAAATTGACCTTGTCGTCCAGCAGGGTGGCGATGGCGCCGGTGTCCAGCTTGAGGCGGGACAGCTTGTCCTGGTTGTCCCCCTGGATGAAGTAGACCGAGCTTCCGTCGGCGGACCAGACCAGCTCGGTCTTGACCGTCGTGTCGGAGGTGACGGTGCGGACGAGGCCGTTCTGCAGGTTAATCAGCTTGACAATGCCAGTCGAAGCGGTGTATATGCCGGACTTGCCATCCGGCGATACGGTCAGGCCCAGGGCATCCTCGTCCGATGTAAGAAGCTCCCCCTTCTTCGTTGCGGCGTCGATCACGTACAGCGATTTGTCGTCTTCGCGGACGGCCAAAATGCGGTTGCCGCTGATCCAGCGGGCGGAGGAAAACTCGCCGTCCAGAAGCCGGAAGCTGCGGATGACGGCGTTCTTGCCCTGCCCTTCTACGCTGCCGCCGAGGGCATCGACCAGCGAATTCAGCTCGGCATACACGACACCGCCGGCTTCGAACGGCGCTGCGGCGAATTGACGGGCCTCGCCGTCGACCGTATACGCCAGGGAACCGACCCTTATGTTCACCGTCGCCTCCGTGTTCAGCGCGATGCTACCGCCCGCGTATTCCGGCACGATGCCGAAGCTTGCAGCCAAGTCGCGGACCGAGACGAGGCTGACCCCTTTCACCTGCAGTGTGCGCAGCGCGGTTGCCTGGCTATCCACCGCGACCTGAAGGGCGACAGCGGCCGGATTCGTCGCGGCCGTTGCCGGAAGGGCCATGCCGGTGAGGCTGACCCCGCCCACCGTCAAGGCGAGCATTGCCTTTTGCCATTGTGGTTTCATCGTTTCACCCGTTCCTCCGAGATTGGTTATGTACCTTACTCTCTCATTCTGGCATCCGATTGTTTGTGGATGATTTTGGATTTGTTAAGGGATCGTTGATGGCATTTGAAGCTTTTGTTAATCCCGCCTGCAAAAAAAGGCTTCCCGCCATGGCCGAAGCCGGGCGGGAAGCCGGTGATTCCGAACGGGCCGCGCTGGGCGGCCGGCATTTTCAGATATGCTTTATTTTGCAGCGAGGCATTTCTCCACCAGCGCCATGCGGATGTACAGGCCGTTCTGGGCCTGACGGAAGTAGGCGGCGCGGGGATCGTCGTCGACCTCGACGGCGATTTCGCCGGCACGCGGCAGCGGGTGAAGGATGATGGCATCCTGGCGCATCTTGCCGAGGATGTCGCGGTTGATGATATAGCGGCCCTCCGCTTTGCGGTACTCCTCGACCGAAGGGAAACGCTCCTTCTGAATGCGGGTCTGATAGAGCACGTCGGCGGTCTGAAGCGCCTCGTCGAAATCCTCGGTCTCGCGGTAGGAGACGCCTTTTTCGTCCAGGAAGTGCTTGACGTACGACGGGATGCGGACATTCTCCGGCGAGACGAAGAGCAGCCGGATGTCCGGGTAATTGGCAAGCATATAGCTCAGCGAATGCACGGTCCGTCCATACGCGAGATCGCCGATCATGGCGATCGTCAGCCCCTCGATCCGGCCGCATTCCTTGCGGATGGAATACAAGTCGAGCAGCGCTTGCGTCGGGTGCTCTCCGGCTCCGTCGCCCGCGTTGATGATCGGCACGTCGGCCACCTTGGCCGCGCGTTCAGCGGCGCCGATATCGGTATGCCGCAGCACGATGAGGTCGCTGTATCCGGATACGATCCGAATCGTATCCTCCAGGGTTTCGCCTTTGATGGTCGACGAGAACTGGGCGGCGTTCTCCGTCCCGATCACCTTACCGCCAAGGCGGCTCATCGCCGATTCGAAGGACAGCCGCGTGCGGGTGCTGGCTTCAAAGAACAGCGTGGTCATGATTTTGCCCTGAAAGCGCGGGTCGGTGTTCCAGAGCTCGCGGTTTTCCAGGCGGCTTGCGGATTCGAACAGCTCCTCCAGCTCGGTCCGGTTGAACTGTTTTGCTCCGAGGATGTGGTAAAGCGCGGTCACAAGGATCTTCCTTTCTCTGACGAGGCTCGCGGGAAGCGGTGCGGCGGCAATGCATCTTTACCATCCTACCATTGATCCGCCGTTTTTCAAGAGGGGCTGACCGGAAAAGCGGAAGAGCCTGCCGAGCCGGGAGGGAATCGGAACGGCTGCCGACCCGGACCGTGGGCTTCACCGCTCCCGCCGTCGCTCTCGGTCCGTGCAGCGCGTCCTACAGCCGGGCTAAGCTTAGGCCCACTCGAGGCAGACGGGCTGCGGAATGCCCTCCAAGCGATGCGGCGTTCCCGTCAACCGGCCGGTATCGCGGTCGCGCTTCAACACGGTAACGGTGCCGGACCCTTGATTGGCCGACAGCAGCCACCGGCCGTCCGAGCAGATCGCAAAATTCCGCGGCGTCTGTCCGCCCGTCGGAACCGCCTCCACCGGCGACAGGGCCCCGTCCTCGAAGGCGACCGCAAACACCGCGATGCTGTCATGCCCGCGGTTCGAAGCGTAGAGAAAGCGGCCGTCCGGCGAAAGGTGCAGGTCGGCGGCATCGTTATGCCCTTCGAATTCGGCGGGGAGCAGGGATAGAGCCTCCCCTTCCGGCGTCAGCTTCCCAGTGGCAGCGTCGGCGCGGAAGCGAACGACCGTCGAATCGAGCTCCTGGACCGAATACGCGACCGACAGCCGCGGATGCAGGACAAGATGCCGCGGCCCCGAGCCCGGTTGAAGGAATGCGGACGAGGCCTTCTGCAGCACGACCGTCCCGTTGTCTCCGGCAGCCGCTTCCGGCCGGTAGGTGCGAATCCGGTCGGTACCGAGATCCGGTACGTGGAGGAAGCGTCCGTCCGCGCTCCAGTTCACCGAGTGCGGATGCGGCGCTTCCTGCCGGTCGGTACGCGGGCCGGTTCCCTCTTCCTCCGCCCGGCCGACCGGCTCGCCGATCCGGCCATCGGCGTCGAGCGGGTACAGGGTGATGCCGCCCCGCATGTAATTGGCGGCCGCCAGCAGGGTGCCGTGGGGATTCGGCCGCAGGTGGCAAGGCGAATCGCCGCCGCTCGGCCTCCGTCCGAGAAGCTCCAGGCGGTTGTCCTCCCGGCGGTACCGGAAGGCCGCCACCTCGCCGTCGCGCCCCGCCGCTTCGCTCACGGCATACAACACCGAGCGGGCCGCGTCATAATGCAGGAACGAGGGGCGTTCCAACCCGGAAACGCCGCCGATCCGGGTCAGCTCTCCGGTGGCCGCGTCGAATCGGGCGATGTGGATGCCCGTCTCCGCTTCGCCGGCATAGGTTCCGATGAAGAGGACCCTGTCCTGGACTTGGTTCTGTGCTTGCTGCATAACGGCACCTCCGATGGGCCGCCGCTTCGGGCGGCGGATGATGGCGAGCTCAAGTCCGGCAGCCTTCCTCCGGCACGCTCTAATTGCCTACACTCTCATACTTGCGCAAGCCGATTCGCAGAATCAGGAAGGCCAAGGCGATACAGTAGGCGGCTACGGCGGGGGCGCCCAAGGCGATCCACTTCCAGCCGTCCTTATCGAACAGATACGCCGCCGGGAAAAAACTGACAAACGCGAACGGAACCACCAAGGCGATGAGCACCTTGAAGCCCGCCGCGAAGATCGTAAGCGGGTATTTGGCGAAGTCGCTGAGGTTGTGAATCATCAGCGGAAAAGAATTCCCTGCGTTCTTGATCCAGAAACCGGCGCAATTGGCCGCAAGGTTGATCGACACGCGAATCACAATCGCGCAGACGATCAGCAGCAGGCCCAGCGCGGCCTTGCCGGCGGTCCAGTCCAGGTGGCTGTGAACCCCCGCCTGAATCATGATGACCAGACCGAGCAGAATGTTGCCCGCTCCGTTCATTCCGATGCCGGTGGTGAAGATTTGCAGCACCGGCGAGAGCGGTCTTACCAGGTAGCGGTCCAGCTCGCCCATGTTGACGAGTCGGCCGATCCGCCACGTGCCTTCAAAGAACAGCGAACCGACCCCTTCGGTAAAAAAGATCATCGCATAGATGAAAGCCACTTCCCAGAAGCCCCAGCCGTTGATATCGGGAATCCGCTCAAACACCACCCACAGGAACACGAAACCGAGCAGCTGCTGAAGGGCGGCGGCGATGAGCAGAATAAGAAAGTCGGCTTGGTATTCCAGAATCGCCCGGAGCTGAGCCGAGAACAACCGGCGGTACAAAAACAACGATCGGCGCAATCTCACTTCCTCACCCCCCGTGAATGGTAATCTGGCGAATGGCCCGCTTCCACAGCAGCTTACCGGCCAGCCACAGCAGAACGGCCCAACCGAGCTGCAAGGCCACCATGCCAAGCGCATCGGCGCCCGTCAAGCTGCCGAGCGCGAGGCTTGCCGGCGTGTGGATGATGCTTTGGAACGGCAGCGCATAGGCGATGCGCTCCAGCCAGCCGGGAAAGAAGGCCAGCGGAACCAGCGCGCCGGACAGCAGATTCGTCACGGCCTGCCGGGCCCAGATCAACCCCATCGAGCCCGTCGTCCAGAAGCACAACAGAGCGGTGAGGTAGACGATGCCGAATTTGACCAGAAGCGAGGAAAACAGGCTGACCGCAAACAGAACCGCCGTCCCGCCGTCCATGTTTAATTGGACGTCCATCACGGCGAGGCCGATGACGGCGACCATAACGGCCCCGACGACCCCCTCGATGACGCAGGAACCGAGGGTTTCGGCGAAGCGCGCCTTCTGAAAATCCATCGGCTTCAGCAGGTCGATGGCGACGCTTCCATCCATGATCTTGCCGGCGATGCGGGATTCGGAATAATAGGACAGGAGCGAGTTGGCGATGAAGGTAACCGCCAGATACGCCTTCATTTCCTCCCAGGTAAAACCGGCCAGCACCGGCCTTCCGGCATAAATGGCCTTCCAAAGGTAGTACATCGAGAACAAACCGATCCAGCCCGCCAACAAATTCATAAAATAGGACAGGCGGTAGGAAATCGAATTCTGTATGCTGCGGGCGGCCATGGAGACGTATTTCTTTCCCTTGCGCAACCGGATCGGCATCAGGAGACCCCCTTAGCCGCCTGCGCCAGATCAATCTCGCCGGCATACACCCGCCGGATGATCTGCTCGATGCTCGGCTCGTCGATCCGGAAGTCGACGATTTCCGCCGCCCGGAGCACGGCCCCGGCTACATCGCCCGCCGAGATGAGAAACCGGTCGAACGCAACGGCGGCCTGTTTGCCGCCGCTTTCGATCGCCCGGCGGTCGGCCTCCCCGAGAGATACGCCGGGAAGCCGGCCGAGAACCTCGGTCAGGCCGGGAGCGGGCTCCTTCAGCTGCACGTGAAGCACCCGCTCCCGGGCAAACGCGTCCTTGACCGCCTGCAATTCGCCGTCGTAAATGATTCGCCCTTTGTCGATGATGACGAGCCGGCGGCACAGATCCTCGATGTCGCCCAGATCGTGCGTCGTCAGCATGATGGTGGTCCGGTGCTCCCGGTTGATGTGCTTGATGAATCCGCGGATCTTCTCCTTGACGGCGACATCGAGCCCGATCGTCGGCTCGTCCAGGTAGACGATCTCCGGGTTGTGCAGGAGCGCCGCCGCCAGATCGGCGCGCATCCGCTGACCGAGCGACAGCTTGCGCCCGGACAGGTGAATGTAATCGTTCAGATCCAGCAGTTCGGTGAAGATTGCGAGGTTCTCCCGATAGACCGGCTCCGGAATCTCGTAGATATCGCGGATCAGCGAGAAGGACTCCGATACCGGAATGTCCCACCAGAGCTGGGTTCGCTGGCCGAACACCGCCCCGATCTTCTGTGCGTTACGAATCCGATCCTTGTGCGGATCGAGCCCGTCGATCCGGACCGACCCCGAGGTGGGAACGAGAATGCCGGTCAGCATCTTGAGGGTCGTCGATTTCCCCGCTCCGTTCGGTCCGACGTAGGCGACCGCCTCGCCCTGCTCAATGGTAAGATTAATGCGGTCTACCGCCAGCTTATCCCGGTACTGCTGAGTAAACAGATGCTGGACCGCCCCCTTCAACCCCGGCTTCTTGATGGCCTGCCGGAATTCCTTGCTGAGTTCCCTGACTTCGATTTGACTCATCTGCGACCTCGCTCTTTTCGCCTCTCCCTATTCTTCGGCTGCGGTTCATGCTGTTACGGGGAAACTTCCGTTTATGGGGTATCATCTTGAAATAAGTCCAATTGCCGGGGTGCCATGCCCGATTGGGTTTCTTCTTGGGGCAGCAGGTCCATCAGCTCCAAGGCGTTATCCGCCGCGTCGCCGCCGGAATTGTTGTTGAAGACCACGCAGACCTCCCGGCACTGCTCCCTCAGAGCGAGCAGGCGATCCCGCCATTCCGTCAGCTCTTCCGGGCTGTAGCGGTACAAGTACCGCACCTCCCGCCAGTTGGCGTCCGAGCTCTGCGTCCAGCCGGCGGCGTTGCGCCCGTGCAGCCGAACCAGCGTAAGCTCGGGGCTTGTGGCTTCCAACACCGTCGGCACAGATCCGGGCGGAACCTGCGGTTCGTCGCAGACGGTGTGAATCCAGCCTTCCTCCCGCAGGAAGTCCAGCGTCTTCTGCCGGAACTCCTCGCTGAACCAGCTCTGATGGCGAAACTCCAGCGCGCAGGGAAGCTTCCCCATCCGCACGCGGACGTCGCGCAGACGGGCTACATTTTCCCGGGTGCAGTCGAACCACGGCGGGTACTGGAACAGCACGCAGGAGAGCCTTCCTGCCTCGACAACCGGTGCAACCGATTCCAAAAAAGCGGCATACATGTCATCGTCGTTCGTAAAATACGGTTTTCCGCGCAGATGGCCGGTTATCCCCTGATAAGCCTTGACGACGAAGTGGAATCCCTCCGGTGTCTCCTCCAGCCACTTTACGTAGTTCTTGACCGGCTGCACCGCATAGAAGGCACTGTCCACCTCGACGACGGGAAAATGGGTGGCGTACTCCCGGAGCTTGTCCTTGGCCGGTATCTTGCGCGCATGCAAGCTGTCATGATCTCCCCAGCCGGTTAAGCCCACCCGGATCATCGCGGCTTCCTCCGGGCGATCTCCTCGCTCACCACAAACGCCAGGTCGGCGTTGTCGTAGAGCGACAACACGTTCAGCAGCGTATCGTCGTCGACCTCTCCGGCTTCCTCCTTCGGCACCGTCAGCTCCAGCGCATGGGCCAGCGCCGGGTTCGCGAGCTGTCCGGGATATGCCCTGCCGTACAGATCCAGGGGGTCCAACCCCCGGTTGACGCACCACTGGGCGAACACCAGAATCATCATTTCTTCATCCTGCCGGTAGCGGCGGATCACCTCCGCCTCCATCTCCTTGCGGTCCATCGCCGTCTCTCCTCTCTGTCGGCAACGCCCTTCACGGGGTAAAATTGCCATTCGGGTATCAAGCGGGTAATATGGTGTAATTATATCGAAACTGCGGAGGTTATCCAATGATCGCTGGGGAAAAAATCAAGGCGAAGGAAGTTCGCCTGTTCGGTCTTGATGGAGAAGAGCTGGGGATCGTTCCGACGCAGGAAGCGCTGGAGCTGGCGCGAAAGCAAAAGGCCGAGCTCGTCTGCACCTCGCTTCTGGAAAGCCCGCCTCCCTGCCGGTTGGTCGGCAAGGGCAAGGCCCACGAGCTTCAGCAAGCGGCCCGGCCGGCGCGAAAAGCCAAGGTGAAGGAATTGCGGCTGACGCCGCAGATCGAAGCGCATGACCTTGACACCAAGCGGCAGCAGGCCGAGCGGATTCTGTCCGGCGGCGACAGCGTGCTCATCACGGTGAAGCTCGGCGGCAAGGAAGGCCCGGCGGCCCGCGCCTTGTGCGAAGAGCTGATCCGCGAGTTGAAGCCCATCGGCCGGCCCCGGACCGGCGTGCAGGTCAGCGGCAAGCAAGCCGCCGTGCAGATCGATCCGCTTCCCTGACAGCGCAGTTCTTAAACGCGAAGAAACCTTCTTCCCCGCAAGCGAAAAGCTCGGGTGAAGAAGGCTTGCTTCAAGGCTCAATGAAAGGAGGAAGTGCTATGCGGACCGAAGATCAAATCAAGCGCAAGCTTCTTGAGCTGATTCAGCAACGGCAATCCCTCAACGAGCGGCAGAAAGAAGCCGCCGATCCCTCCCGCTTCGCTTCGGAGCTGGAGCGGCTGGACGACCGTATCCTCCTGCTGGAGTGGGTGCTTAACGCGCCGTCGGGAACTTACCACCTGTAACCTTTCGCCCGCCGCGCACGTCTACTGCTTGTTGAAGACGATGCCGTCTTCGGCGCTGTCGATGGTGAGGTTCTGGCCGTTCATGTACCAGACGTCGTTTTGCTCCATAAAAAAATGCAGTTGGTCCTTCTCTACGGCGACTCCCGGAAAGTTCGGGTTGTCCCGGGTTACGCCAAAGGCGAAATTGTCTTCGCCGCCCTCGCCGTTGTACCGGACGAACACGCGGACATGGTCGCCGTCCTGATAGCCCCATTCGCTTTTGAACAAGTTTGCCGCCGAGGGGGTAACCTCAAGCTTCATATTCCTCACTCCTGTCTCGCGGCGCAGCCGCTGGAATGAGGTTAGCTTGCCCATAAACACATCGGCGTAGCCTCCCGGCTGATAGAGCTCTATCCCGGCGGGCATGCTGTCAAAGAGCGGGAGCCTTGCCTCCGTCCACATTGACCGCCGTCCCGGTGACATAGGAAGCGGCCGGCGAGGCCAGGAAGACAATCACCCGGGCCGCCTCCTCCGTCTCTCCGATCCGTCCAAGCGGAATCTGGTGCTGCGGCAGGGTGGAGAATTGCTCCCAGGTTAGCTCGGGGGCCGCTTGCTTCCAGCGCTTCTCGATCTGCTCACTGCGAATTTGGCCGATGCAGACGCTGTTCACCCGGATATTGTCCTTGGCCAGGTCATGGCTCATCGCTTTGGTCAGCGCAAGTCCCGCAGCGCGGCTCACCGTGGTGGGCAAGGATGCGGCCGGCGGGGTCTTGGCTCCCGAGGTAGTGATGTTGACGATTGCTCCGCCCCCCGCTTCGCGCAGGTAAGGAAGCGCCGCCTGGGAGAAGCGGATCGCCGCCAACAGCTTCAGGTCCAGATCGGCCTGCCATTTCTCGGCGCCGACGGTTTCAAACGGCGCGGCGGCCGAGGTGCCCGCGTTATTGACGAGGATATCCAGCCGGCCGAAGGCCTCGACCGCTCGCGAGACGACGCGTTCGCCGTCCTCCGGGCGGGTCACGTCCGCCGGTACGGCCAACACGTCGCCCCCCGTCTCTTGGCGAATTTGCTCGGCGGCGGCGTTCAGTTCTTCCTCGCGGCGGGCGCACAGCACGACCCGCGCTCCTTCCGCGGCCAGCAAGCGGGCGGCTGCAAAGCCAATCCCCTTGCTGGAGCCGGTAATGACGGCAACTTTGCCCGTTAAGCCCATATCCATGTTCGATTCGGCTCCCTTCTTGATCGGTTTCTTCACCAGGATAGCATGGCCGCCGGACGAAAACATCTTCTACCCGAAAGAAGGCTTCCCATGAACCGTTTCTCTCCGATTTCCCGCGGAACCCGCCGGTATGCTTGGAGTTTGGCCCTATTAACGGCTGCTCTTGCCGCGACCGGCTGTCAATTTCCCGGTTCGCAGGCAGGCAGCTCGGCATCCCCGGCTCCCTCCGCGTCCGCGTCCGTTGCCGCAACCCGGAGCCCAAGCCCGGCAGTGTCTCCCTCCGAGGCCATTTCCGCTTCTCCCGAAACCTCGGCAAGCGCAGCTCCCACCCCGCCGGCAACGCCGTCGCCTTCGACCGTTCCGTCGGATGAGGCGGCGGCCGCGGTAAGCAAGATGTCCACAGCGGAAAAGATCGGCCAGCTCGTCGTCGTTGGCATGGAAGGCACCTCCATGGATGCCGCCACCCGCCGCATGATCGAAGAGCGGCACGTCGGCGGAATCATTTTCTTCAAGCCGAATCTGCAGAATTCGTCCCAGATGCTAAGCCTGTCCAATCAGTTGAAAAAAGCCAATCGCGATAACCCGCTGCCCCTGTGGCTAAGCCTTGACGAGGAAGGCGGGCGGGTCAACCGGCTGCCGGACGAATTCGCCAAGCTGCCGACCAATCTGAAGATCGGCAAAGCGAACAGCACCGCCTTCTCCAAGCAAATCGGCGGCAAGATCGGCGAAGTGCTGCACGGTTTCGGCTACAACCTGAACTTTGCGCCGGTGCTGGACGTCAACAGCAATCCCGATAACCCGGTTATCGGCGACCGGTCCTTCAGCAGCTCGCCCTCCCGGGTCGGAACGCTCGGCGTTGCCACCCTGCAGGGGCTGGCGGAGCAGCAGGTCATTCCGGTCGTCAAGCACTTTCCCGGCCACGGCGATACATCCGTCGATTCCCACATCGGCCTGCCGGTCGTGAATTATGGCAGAGACCGCCTCGACCAGATTGAGCTGGTGCCGTTCAAGAAGGCGGTCCAAGCGGGAGCCGATGCCGTCATGGTGGCGCATATTCTGCTGCCGAAGTTCGACGACACCTATCCGGCTTCGTTCTCCAAAGCGATCATCGGCGGCATGCTGCGCAAAGACCTCGGTTTTCAGGGGGTGGTGTTCACCGATGACATGACCATGGGCGCCGTCGCCGAGCATTACGACCTGGGGGACGCAGCCGTGCGGTCTATACTGGCCGGCGGCGACGTGGTGCTGGTCTGTCATGACGATGCCAAGGAGCAGGCCGTTCTCGATGCGCTCACCCAGGCCGTGAAGGACGGCCGCATCACCGCCGAGCGGCTGAACGAGAGCGTCGAACGGATCGCCCGGCTCAAGCTGAAGTATGGCCTCACCGACAAGCCGGCGCCCGGCGCCGACGCCGTCGCCTTCAATCAGGGAGTAGCATCGCTTCTGAAGCGCTACCTGCCCTAAATCAACGAATTGAAAAGAAGCTGTCCCTCCGTCATTTATGATGACTTGGGGAACAGCTTCTTTTTTTTGCACAGATGCGGCTAAATCTAGGCTGGATACGGCGTACATACGGAATCGGAGCAGTCCGCAATCGTTGGTCTGTTTTCAACCGATGGAAAATGTTCGATTACTCCCCGGCAAAAGCGAAGAACGAAGTGACAAAGACCGCGGGGGAGTTCCAATAGATGGTGATCTCGTTCATGGAATAGCTCAGCTCATGATCCTCGAAGCTCGCCGCGGGAGCCCGTCCGGCCAGATGCTTGCGGGCATAGTCGTCCTGCAGCCCCGGATTCGCGCCACCCGACACCATGCCGGGGACGGCCTCCTCGATCCCGTCTCCCACACCCGGACGGTAATGGGGGCGGCGGAGCGGCTTGGTCCCGAAGCCCGTTACATAGGACTGGCCCACAACGTTTCGGCCCAGAAGATAATGGAGCTGCTCGAGCGCCGTTTGCCGGAACCGGCGGTTGGCGTCTTCGCGGTAGGCGACGAGCAGATGCTGGGCGCGGTTCAGGAGCTCCATGTTGCTGCCCCAGTTGTAATCCCGGGCCTCCAGGACGACACCGAAGCCGTCCCGCTCGGCGATCTCTTGGTACTCTTCGGCCTTCGCCAGCCAAATCTCCCGCAGGCGGTTGCGCAGGCCGGTGTCGACGAGACTCCGCTCCGTGCGGAGATACGCGATGGTGCCGTAGCCGCCTACGCGCGCCCAGCCCAGCTCGCACAGATCGACCTCGCCCTTCTCCACCGTATCCCGGATGGCGCGGTGGAATTCCTCGCGCCCGGTCGTGCGGAAGAGCTCGGCTGCCGCCCAGTAGCGTTCGTCGGCGTCGCTGACGTCTCCGTATTCGCCGGTGAACACCCCCGGCGGGTTATGAAACAGCAGGCCTTCCGGATGTTGAAGCAGCCAGGACCAGGCCGCTTCGGCGGACGTGAGGCAGCGGGCGGCGAAGTCGGCGTCCCAAGGCCGGTAGACTCTTGCCGCCAGCGCCATGACCGCCGCCAGCGTGCCGGTAGCCGTGGAGGAGATCGGCGACAGCACCAAGGGGCCCGTATCGTCCTCAGGCATGACATCCAAACCGCAGAAGTGGTACGTCGTCACCTTGTGATAGGCGCCGCCGTCCGTTTCCTGCATCTTCAGCAGGAAGTCCAGCTCGTACTTGCATTCGTGCAGCACGTCCGGCATCGTCCCCTCCGCCGATTCCGGCAGCGGGAGGCGCTTGGCGAACGCCTGCGGGTTGTATTCGTACGCGAGCAGCAGGTCCGCGACCGCCACCGCTCCGGCCAGCGTATAGCGGCCGTAATCCCCGGCGTCGTGCCAGCCTCCGCTCACCTCGCGGGTCTCCTTGCTGCCATAGACTTCGGCGCGGGTAAGGTGGCACGGTTCGTGGGTCCAGGGCGCGGCATACGGAGCGCTCAGCTCCGTGCCGCAGCGCAGATAGTAGAAGGCTTTAAGCAGCCCCTGATGCAGATCGTCATAGACCCCATCGCCGATGACCAGCTCCGCATCTTCGCTTAAACCCGCTGCCCGTATCCGGTAGCGGCCGGGCTCGTGTAGATCGCTGAAATCGCCTTTGCCCGCTTCGACGCCGCTCGCTTCGTCGGCTATGGCCGGCGAGGTGGTTCCGCGCAAGACCGGCTCTCCGTCTTTCTGGCGGACAACCTCGAAGGGCCGAGACGCCCCCGTGAGAATAAAGCGCTTACGTTCCATGGGCAAGTACCCCAATTGGTCCAGATAAAGCCGAATCTCGTTCGCCATCTTGATCTCCCCGTCTCGAATGGAGCCAAACCGCAAGTCCCGCCGCGAATGAAAGATACCAGCCTGCCTCAGAATAAAGAGCGGGGCTTTTTCGCGGATTTGGGTCCATTTCTCGTGTTGTTATATACTTCTTACTCTGTTATGCTAACTTTATCCGAAACATAGTCTTTTTTCAATGCCAGTCCACACCGAAAGATCCGAACCGAAGGAAGGGATAACAGCATGAATCAACCGACTGGATCTTTTAAAGCGGGAATGACATGGGGATGGGACGGACACCGCGGCGATTGGAGTACGCCGCTCGCCGAACGGTCGCTCGCCGCGATGGCGGAGGAGCTTGACATCAATTGGGTCACGCTCGCCTTCGGCGCTCTCCAGGACACGCCCCAATCGACACGCATCCACTTTGACAGCGCTCCCACCGTTGCCGACGAAGAAGTTCGACGCGCTATCCGTCAAGCCAAGGGATTGGACCTGCACGTCTGCCTGAAGCCGGTGGTGAACGTCAAGAACGGCACCTGGCGCGCCCATATCAACTTTTTCGATATCGACGTCCCTTGCGAGCCCAAATGGTCGGATTGGTTCCGCACCTATACGGATTTCATCCTCCATTATGCCCGGATCGCCGAAGAAGAAGGCTGCGACCTCTACTGCATCGGCTGCGAGATGGTCTCGACCGACCGGCGGGAAGCCGAATGGCGCGAGCTGATCGCCCGCGTGCGGGAAGTCTTCCACGGGCCGATCACCTATAATTGCGACAAGTACCAGGAAGGCCAAGTCAAATGGTGGGACGCCGTCGACTTCATCTCCTCCAGCGGCTATTACCCTGTGGATGCTTGGGAGGAAAACCTCGACCGGATCGAGCGCGTCGTCCAGGCGTACGGCAAGCCGTTTTTCTTCATGGAGGCGGGCTGCATGAGTCGCGTTGGCTCCGAGTTCGTTCCCAATGACTGGTCGCTCACGGGCCAGCCCTCGCAGGAAGCCCAAGACGCCTTCTACCGTGCCATGTTCGCCGCTTGCGAGAAGCGTCCGTGGGTGGAGGGCTATATGCTCTGGGATTGGCCGGCCAAGCTGGAGGACGCGGCTGAGGCTGCCGATAAGGGAGATTATTATGTGAACGGCAAGAAAGCCGCCGCCACCATCCGCAGCCATTACCGCAAGCAATTGAACAAATGAACAAGCAATCAAGCCAAGGAGGAACTGCCATGACCGCTGAACTTAAGACTACCCTGCTCCCGCAAATTGAAAAAGAACTTAAGGACAACATCCTGTCCTTCTGGATCAATCACACGATCGATGAAGCCCACGGCGGCTTCCTTGGAGAAATCCGCCACGACCTGACGGTGGTCGAGGACGCCGAAAAGAGCCTCGTGCTGAACGCCCGCATTCTCTGGACCTTCTCGTCCGCTTACCGCTTGTATCCCGATCCGGTCTACAAGCAGACCGCCGAGCGGGCGCTCAAGTTCCTGCTGGAGAAGTTCCTGGACCCGGAATACGGCGGCCTCTACTGGAGCGTTAAAGCCGACGGCACCCCGGGCAGCGAGAAGAAGCAGGTCTACGGACAAGCCTTCGCCATCTATGCGCTCGCCGAGTGGTTCCGCATCACCAAGGATAAGGCTGCGCTGGACGAAGCCGTGAAGCTGTTCGAGCTTCTTGAGAAGCATGCCTATGATCCGGTCAACAAAGGCTATGTGGAAGCTCTCGCCCGCGACTGGCAGAAGACGGACGAGCTGAGCCTGAGCGGCAAGGACATGAACGAGCCCAAGTCGATGAATACCCACCTGCACGTACTTGAAGGCTACACCAACCTCTACCGTGTATGGCCTTCCGAATCGCTGCGCCGTTCCCTCAAGGAACTGATTGAGGTTACTCTTCGTTATATCGTCGACGACAACACGGGCCACTTCCTGCTGTTCTTCGACGACGAATGGCACGTGAAGGGCGGCCACGTCTCCTATGGCCACGACATCGAAGGCAGCTGGCTGCTCGTCGAAGCGGCCGAGGTGCTGGGCGACGAGGAATTGACCGAGCAGGTGAAGAAGGTCGCCGTGCACATGGCCGAAGCGACCTTGAAGGAAGGCGTCGACCAGGACGGCGGCATCTGGAACGAAGCGGACAACAAGGGCAATCTCCTCGACGCCGGCAAGGATTGGTGGCCGCAGGCCGAAGCGATGGTCGGCTTCTACAACGCCTATCAGATGACGCAGGATGAGCGTTACCTGAACGCAGCCGTCCATTCCTGGGAATTCATCGATCGGCACATCTCCGACCACGTCAACGGCGAATGGTACTGGGGATTGTCCGCCGAGGGCCAGCCGATCATCAGCCAGTCCAAGGTGAGCGCCTGGAAATGCCCTTACCACAATTCCCGCGCCTGCATGGAAATGATCGAACGCTTGACCCGCGAGCCCGCTCACTCTTGATTCCCGTTCGCCGCTAACGCTCGCATTGCCAGCTTAATAAGCAGCCCCGGTTCGTCCGTCTAGGCGGAAGAACCGGGGCTTTTTTGAGTTGGGTGATTGATGCAAGCTTGAGGCGGCTGAATGATCAGCCGCGCGTCCATTCGCGGATGGAGCCGCGATAGACGATCTCGCCCGCGAGCAAAACCTTCTCCTGCGGTTCCGCAGACGTCTGAATCCGGTCCATGAGCTGACGGACCGCCCGACGTCCCAGCGTCTCCTTCGGTACGTGAACGGTGGTCAGCGGCGGATTCGACCAAGCGGAATCGTCGATGTTGTCGAAGCCGGTCACCGACATTTCATCGGGAACGCTCACCCCGAGCTTGGTCAACGCCTCCATGGCGCCGAGCGCGATGGAATCGTTGGCGCAGACGAGCGCAGTCGGCAGCGCGCCCTCCGCTTGCTTCTTCTCCAGCCAAGGGAGCAGTTGCTCGGAATAATGGTCGACTCCCTCCAGGCTGTGGCTGCCGTACGGCTCGTCGCCGAGCGCTAGGCCCGCTTCTTCCATGGCGGCGCGAAACCCGGCGAACCGGTCCAGAAAGCTGCGGGAGAAGCCGATGTCGCCGACAAACTGCAGGTTCCGGTGACCGATGGCGATCAGGTGGCGCGCCAGCCGGTTCATGCTGTCAAAGTTGTTCAGGAACAGCGTGTCCGCGGGGATCAGCGAATCCTCATGGTCCACCAATACCATCGGCAGGCCCAAACGGTGAATTTCCAGCAGAACGGCCGAGGAGATGACGCCGACGCCGATCATGCCGAGGATGCCGTCCAGGTTGAGGACATTTTGAAGCGTCTCCACGTTCTGTTCGGCCACGATCACCATGCTGTAGCCGTATTCCGACAGGCAAGCGGAGATGCCGTCCACGATCTTGCCCCAATAGGTGGAATCCATGGTTTGATAACGAACATTCGGCATGAGGACGAGAACGGAATGCCGGCCCGACTGCGGCTTGGGCGCTTTGTCATCCCTCTTCGCCCGCAAGCGGCCGGCGCTCGGCTGGGTGAAGTAGCCCAGCTGAGCGGCTGCCTCGAGCACCCGTTCTTTGGCCCCGGTGCTGACGCCGCCTTTGCCCGAGAGCGCCTTCGAAACGACAAACTTGGATACCCCAAGATGATCTGCGATTTGCTGCATCGTTACTTTCTTCGTCATAATCCCACTCCAACCGTCTGAACGGAAACTTTTTAAACTTTATTATAGCATGTCCGCCGGTCCACTCACCATCCCGGTTTTATCGGGACGATTGGCGAAGGACGGCAAACAGCGAGTGCAGGTCCGTGCCGATCTCGCCCAGGGTATGGGCATAGGCGGTGGCGACCGCCTGCGTCGGGGTCTTGCTGCCGTCAAACAGGTAGTCGAGGACGGTCGCCCGCCAGATTTGATCCGCCCGCCGGTCCAGCGGGGTCGGCCATGTGTCCGGAAAGCGGGAGCACCATACCCCGGCTTTGCTGCCAATCGCGCTTCCCGCGGCTTTCTCCCGCTCCAGCCACGCCTTGGCAAACGCCCACGCTTCCGCGGGATGGCTTCCGCTCCGGGGAATGGCGAACAGCAGCGAGTCGCTCGCCCCATATGTTCCCATCGGCAGCCGCGTCATCCGCCATTCGTTTCCGAAGACGGGATCGGTTTGGCGCAGCCCTTCCAGCTTCCATTCCGGTCCGTACAGCATGGCGATCTTTCCCTCTCGAACCAGCTCCGGCGTCGAATCGACGGAGCGCTCGGCGCTCATTCCGTTCCGGGAGGCGTCCCGGACCGCTCCCAGCTTCTTCACCAAGTCGGCGGAGCTGCGGACGAACGAGCCGTCGTCGCGGAAATAGCCCTGCCCGGTCATCAGGAAATCCAGGCCGTCCGTTTTCCATTCCTGTGTCCGGATGCCCTTGTGGGCCAGCTTGGTGCCGAGCCCGAGCCAACGCTCGGGGTCCTCCAGGTAATCCCCCAAAACTTCCGGATCAGAGGGAAACCCATTCGCCGCAAGCAGATCCGCCCGGTATAAGGTGACCTTGGCAAACAGGCCCAACGGAAAGGCAACCAGCCGGTTACGGTCCATCGATTTGTAAGGATTGAGCGATAGGCCGGGAAACAGGTTCGCGTAAGAGAACGCGCCGTAAGCGGCACCGCCTAAATCCTCAAAGAGATCAAGTCCCCGCAGCTCGCCCAGCATGCCTTCGTCAAACAGCACCAGATCGGGCGGACGCTCTTCGGTGAGCGCATCGAGATAAGCGGCGGCATCGTTCTTGTTGACATAGACCCAGGCAATGTTCTGCGTGGAGGCGAGCGTCGTTAATTCTTCCCGCCAGACCTTCGGAATATCGCTGGGAACCAACACCTTCAGGACAGGGGGCTCGCCGCTTGCGATACCCGCAGCGGACGGCGAAGCAACGGGCTTGATCGGGCTATCCGTCGCCAGCGGACTCGAACAGCCGGATAGAAGGATGATGAGCAGCACAACCAGCAAGCCGTGCAATCGATGTTTCATGCCTCCTCCTTCCAGCCGGCCGGTCGCGCGACGAAAACCTGCGCCGCAATTCGGTCTGCGGGCAGCGGATAACTGAAATAGTAGCCCTGCTGCTCCAGACAGCCCAGCTCGGCGAGCGTGACCGACTCCCGGCCCGTTTCCACGCCTTCGGCGATGACGCTCCATTTGCGGGACTCGGCCAGCGATACGATCGTGCGCACGATCGAGAGGTTGTCCGGATCGTCGGGCAGCCCCCGCACGAACGACTGATCGATCTTGAACCCGTCCACCGGCAGGGATTTGAGCATGCCGAGCGACGAATAGCCGGTGCCGAAATCGTCGATCCATATCCGCACGCCCAGTTCCTTTAAGGCGTGCAGCTCCTCCATCACCTTGCCGACGTGGTCCACCACCACCGCTTCGGTGATTTCCAGCTCCAAGAGCCCGGGGGACAAGCCGGTCGAAGCGAGAACCCGGCGCACCAGCTCCGCCACCGAGCCTTGCTGAAACTGGCTCGGCGACAGGTTAACCGCAACGCGGAACGGCTCCGCGGCCGCCTCCGCCCACTCCCGGTTTTGCCGGCACGCCTCCTTCAAGGTCCATTCGCCGATCGTCTTGATCAAGCCGCTGCGTTCGGCGACCGGGATGAACTTGGACGGCGGGATGGCCCCGAGCTCGGGATGGTTCCAGCGAAGCAGCGCTTCGACCGAGCGCACCGCTCCGCTCTCCGCGTCCACGATCGGCTGATAATACAGCGTCAGCTGGTTGCGCGCCAGCGCCTTACGCAGCTCGAATTCCAGCAGCATCTGCTCCGACATCGTCTGCGACTGGCTGCTGGCATGATAGCAGAAGGCATTGCCGCCCGAGTCCTTCGCGTCGTACATCGCCGAATCGGCTTTCTTCAATAGCTCGTCGAGCTCCCATTCCCCCTGGCCCTCGGTCAGGCTGATTCCGATGCTCGCCGATACGTAGAGCTCGTGGCCTTCGACGACGAACGGCCGGTTCAGCTCGCCGAGCAGACATTCCGCGACGGAGGCCGGAGCCGATTCCTCGAGGTACTCGGCGACGACGACGAACTCATCCCCGCCGAGGCGGGCGATGAACGCGCCTTCCGGCAAAGCGGCGGACAACCGCTCGCCCACTTCCCGCAGCAGAGCGTCGCCGATGCCGTGTCCGAGCGTGTCGTTGATCTGCTTGAACCGGTCGAGGTCGATGAACAGAACGGCTAGCTGCTGCTCCTCCCGCTCCTCCCGGCTCTTCAGCGTTAATCGGAGATGCTCGGTAAAATGCCGCCGGTTCGGCAGCCCGGTCAGCGTGTCGTAATACGCCATCTGCCAGGAATCGTCGAGCATGGTGGCAAGCTGTGAGGACACGGAGCGGAAGTTGCCGATGAGCGAATGCACCTCCTCGATCCGGGAATGCGGCCATTCGATCTTGGAGCGGGATTTCAGCCGGCGCGGAATATTCTCCGTGCTGGCCGCAAGCTGGCGGATCGTGGTCAAGAAGAATTTGTGCATCAAATACGCGAAGACGCCGAGCATGAGCACGAGCAGCGACAAGCTTTTGAGCTGAGCCGTGTATAAGCCGAATACATCCGGACTGAACTTGGTCAGCGGGACCTTGACATACAGCTCATTGCGGCCCAGATCGGCGGAATACACATAACCGTTCTGGTTCCAGCTCGTGTCTCCGGGGGGCAGCGGCGAAAGGTCCGGCTTCCAGGAATACAGGGCGGCAGACAGCTTCCTCCACTGCCCCGAGCGAAGCCAGCCCGGCTCTTCGTCCCTGCTCGGAAAGGAGAACAAGCAGGCTCCCTTGGAATCGACCAGCGCCCATTCGTAATCGGCGGACATGGAGGCGCTGCGGATCAGCTCGCGGAGATCGGCGTAGGTAAGCAGGCTGCGCAGCTCGATTCCCCTCCGCTGTTCGGCCGACCAGCCGTTGAACGCCTCTTCGATGGTATGCGAGGAACCGGCCGCCTCGCCGCCGACCTGGTTCAATATATTCTGTTCGAGCGTATGGCTGCTGTTCAACAGATAAATGAAGCCGGAGGCGAAGATGCAGGCGAAGGTGATCTGCTGCAGCAGCTTGCCCAGCCGCACCTTGCCGCCGAACTTCACCGGGGTGCGGGTCCGCCAACGGGACAGCGAAAGATACGTAAACAGCAGATCGGCGAGAAGCGCGTTCATGAGGCCGCTGAGCAGCGGGACGAGCAGGGACAACGCCATTTCCGTGGAAAAGAGCTGCCCGCTGACGCGCAGCCAAATCCCGAGGAAGGGAAGCCCCAGCAGCAGCCAGAACAGCAGATCCCCGAAGAAGAACTCCTTGCGCCTCGATTTGCCGCAGAAGAAAAGGACAAGGAGGGTTTCCGTTCCGTGCAGCAGGAGGCCGACGGAGGGGCCGAACAGGAAATAGCCGGCCGTTTGGACAGCGAGCGCCTGGAGAATCGACCAGAGCGGGCCGTACAAGCGTCCGGATATGTAAAGAAACACCGATGCGAAGATGAATTCGAGGCCGAACAGCAGCCGGACCGGCAGACCGTATCCGAGCAGAGCCGCCGCACCCAGCAGGACGAACAAAGCGATCCTGCCCACACGTGCCGATTTTGGAAAGATCAACGATCCCACGAGCTCCCATCCCATTACCGTAAAAAAGTGTCGAACACTACCGTATTCGACAAGTGGGATGTTTTTCCTGCCTGACGCGGGGCCATCCCTGCCGAAATCGGAAAAGACCGCTTGGCTCTCCCGAATATCGGAAGCCAAGCGGCCTATGACGCATACAGAGGCGAAGCAAAGTCGGCGGAGGCCGAAGGCTACTGGACCCCGGCGGCCGCTTGCTCGGCGAGAATCCGGTTGAGCGATTCGATCACCGGCTCCGAGGGGTCGCGGTTCAAGAGGTATAAGGTGAATAGAAAGGCGATGGGCAGCGCGGTCGTATTCGGTCCTTCTTTGAATTCGGGAAGACCCGCTTCCAGAACCGGGCCGACCTCGGGATTCATCGACACCTCGAGGTGGACCTGGCGGCCGGCGAATTCCTCGCCGATGCCGCGGGCGCAAGCCGGCAGCACTTGCTGCTCCACAAAGGTCTTGCTCTCCTCCTCGGACTTCGGCTGTTCCGGCAGCGGCCGGCTGACTCCCTCGCGGACCATATCCACAAAGAAAGAGGACAGCCAAAGATCGGGACGGGGATTATTCTGAACCGTACGCGCCACTTCCCCGATCAGGAAGCCGCATGAATAGGATTGGCCGTTCAGTTTAAGCGTGTAGAGAAACAACGGTCCGAAGATCGGGTGCTCGCCGACCTGGCCTTCCACGGTAGAGCCTTCAAAGCTCTGCTGAAGCAGGTTTTTGCAATGACCGAGCAAAGCGCCGATGGCTTCCGCCTTTTCCTGATCGGTCGCCTGCGGGGTTTCGTTTTCCTTTTGAGACATGGCTGAATTCCTCCTTGTCCACCATTCTACCACGAATCCGGTTTCAAGCAGAACCCTCCCTTGGGCCGGACAACGTTTTTTTCCCCAAGAAAGTGAAACATTTCGGCTTCCCGCAACGTTATGTAGAATAGAATATGGTTAGCGCCGCGCGAGACGGGGTAAGAATGAGCAAAGACCGTGATTCGCAAGCGGACTCGAAGGGGAGAAGCAAGATGAAGAGAAACGGACGCGCAAAACGATGGGTTTACGGAGCCGCAGCGGTAATTCTGCTGGTATCGGCCGTGTCGACGGCCCAAGCGGTCGGCAAGCGTTCGCCGGCGGGTTCGACGCCGGAAAGCACGGTGACGGTGATGATCTCCTCCCTGGAGAGCAAGGACGGCAAACTGGTCTTGACCGGCGATCCGATCGACTGGTATTTCGGCAAGGAAGCCGACCGCGTATTCGCCGAGCGCGACCCGGAAGGCGCCAAGGAAATCGGCGGTGCGCCCGACGGCTACTACATCGTCAACGACGACAAGACGCTGGAAAGCTACGAAGTCAGTCCCGAAGCCGAGGTGCTGATGCAGCTTTATCGCCCCGATGCCATTCAGTGGAACGAGAAGATCGAGCTCTCCGAGTTCACCCGACTGCTTCAGGACAAAGCCGACTTCGATCAGAGCGCCTTTCCCTACCACCTGACTCTGAAGGACGGGAAAATCGTGAAGATCGTTCAGCAGTACACCCCTTAATTCAGGAACCGTGAAGGTAAAAAGCGACCGAAAACCAGCAAGGCCCTCCGGCAGCCGTCAAGGCTGACCGGGAGGGCCTTTTTTGAAGTTTGAGAAATTTCACTCGCTGGAACGGATAAGCCTTCCGCTTCACGCTTTGCGAAACAGAAGAGAATAATAAGCGTCGCCCCAAGCGCGGCCGCCGGTCACAGCCGCACCCGCCGCTTCCAGCAGACAGACCATGTCCGGCCGAAACACCCGGTGGCCTTCCTTGCCGTCGGGACGCGGCTCGGCCCACTCGACGATCAAGCCGACTCCGGAAGGCTTTAGCACCCGGACCAGCTCACCCACCCCCTCGCCGGGCTCGTCCAGAATATGCAGGACGAGCGAGGCCAGGACCGCGTCCACGGCAGCGTCGTCCAGCGGAAGCCGTTCCGCCCGCCCCTCCAGCACCCGAACATTGGCGATCCCCCTGCTGCGCACCCGGCTCTCCAGAACTTCCTGCATGAGCGGGTCGGCGTCCACCGCGTAGACCGTCCCACTTGTGCGCATGGAGGCGGGCAGGGTCAAATATCCGCCTCCCGCTCCCAGGTCGAGCACGGCGGCCGCCTCTTCCAGCGGAAGCTCCGCGAGCAGTTCCTCCGGCGGAAGCTGTCTGCGGCGGTCGTCCGACTCCAACCGGCGAAGCCGCTCCCTCGCCGCCTCGCTCAGCTTGTCCTGTTCCGGTTTGTTCCGGTTCTCGGCCATTTGGCTCCTCGCTCCCTTGCGCTCTATTCGGTCAAGTTCCGCTTCATCAGGACCCGGGCAATTCGATTGCCCTGCCAATCGTCCGTTTTGCCCACCTCGTACGGAAGGAAGCCCATCCGCCGGTAGAACAGCATCGCCCGGGCGTTCGTGCTGTGGCAGACGAGGTGAAGCTCCTTCAGCCGAAAGGCTTCCCTCCCCTGCTTCATCATATGGCCGAGCAGCTCGGCGGAAGCGCCGCTGGCCCGGGCGGCCGGGCTCACGATCACGTTGCCCAGCCAGGCCGACTCGCCCTCCGCTACGTCGTACATCGAACAATAGCCCGCAAGTTCCCCCTGCCGCTCCATGACGATGGCCAGCTCCCGTTCGAGGGAAGCCCGGTAGAGCTCCTCCGGCTTTAACGGCCAGGTGCCTCGCGGGAACATGTAGTAGGCTTCTTGCTCGTTTTGCGGAAGCGCGGCGATCGCCGTGAAATCCTCCTCCAGGGCTTGCCGGAACGTATACATGATGTCGATTGTCCCCTTTTCTCTCCCCTCTCGGGGTTATTGTCTGCGGACTTCCTCCCAGACCCGCTCCGGGTCCAGCCGGTTCATGTGGGTTTCAAACGTTCCCGCCTCGAAAAACAGCGGGATGCGCCGGCGGAAGTTGTCCTGCATGTCCACCTCGTTCAGCCGCGAGAGAGGAACCCACCGGGGAACCCCTTCTCGGCTTGCGGTCAACAGCTCGCCGGAGAACTCGCGGGTAAAGTAGTTAAAGATCATGTACCGCTCGCCGCCCGGATTGATAAATTCCGCCAGCCCCTTGAAGACGAGCCCCCGTACGGTCAGTCCCGTCTCCTCCTTCACCTCGCGGATGGCCCCCTCCAAGGGGCTTTCCGGATAATCGACGCGCCCGCCCGGCGCGATAAAACCCTGGAACGCGTCATGCCGCCGGTCCAGCAGCAAAATGCGGTCGCCGTCCGCAATCATGCAGACCGTATACAGCTTGACCGTCTCGGAAGCGCTTCGCTTCGCCGTCTCCATCAACCCTGTTCCTCCTCTTTCGCCAGCGGGGCAAACCGGGCCGAGATCAGCCCGGCTAGCTCACCTGCAGCGAGCTCCATCTGCAGGCCAACCCGTCCACCGCTGACCGCGATCCGGAACAACGCTTCCGCGCTCGAATCGATGAAGGTCGGATACAGCTTCTTCATGCCAACCGGTGAGCAACCGCCGCGGATATAGCCGGTATGCTTTTGCAGATCCTTCAGCGGGAGCATGTCGATGCTCTTCTCTCCCGCGGCTTTGGCCGCTTTTTTCAGATCAAGCTCGGAAGCGACCGGAATGACAAATATGTAGAGGGCGCTGCCGTGATGGGCGACCAAGGTCTTGAATACCCGATCGACCGGCAGGCCGATCTTCTCGGCGACGGCGGTGCCGTGAATCTGACCGTCGTTCGGATCGTATGCGTGCGTCCGGTAGTCCACCCCGGCCTTGTCCAGAATTCGCATGGCATTGGTCTTGCTCTCGCTCAAGGGAACTCGCCATCCTTTTATCGGGTTATTGGCATTATATCCCTCCAGCTCTGCGTTGTGAAGCCCGACATCGCGGAACGGATGCCCGCAAACGGAATGTGCCTGCAAGCGGAATGTACCCGCAAGCGGAACATGTGCCCGTTAGCGGAACGAAAGAGCAAGATCACGGGAGGCAGACCAAGCGAATTTGTGGTACAACGGTAAGAGACCCGACACGAAAAGAGGAGGATGGCTATGCCTGCGAGGCTGAGAATCATCGAAGCGCCGGAACCGTTTCGCTTCGCTCCCAATCTGGCCTATCTGGCGGCGGCTCCGAACGAATGCCTCTACCGTATCCGCGAGAGCCGGCTGTTCAAGGCGCTGTATTTGCCGGACGGCTCGGGCGCTGAGATGCCGGCTCTCTTGGAGCTTGCGGCGCACGGAGAGCGGTCGCTCGCCCTGCGTCTTCGAAACGGCGCCGGCGAAGCCGAAGAGTCGCCGGAACGGCTGGAGGCGGCCGAAGCCTATGTTCGGGACTGGTTCGATCTGGACTTGGACCTGGCTCCCTTCTATGCGCTGGCGGAAGCGGACCCGCTGCTCCGGGGAGCGGTCGAAGCCCATTACGGGCTGAGGCTGATCGGCATCTCCGATCTGTTCGAGGCGGTCAGTTGGGGGATTATCGGGCAGCAGATCAATCTGGCGTTTGCCCATACGCTGAAGCGGAGGCTGGTGGAAGCTTACGGGGAGTTTATCGAAGCGAACGGCGAGCGTTACTGGCTGTTTCCGTCCGCGGAGCGGATCGCCGAGCTATCGCCGTCCGCGCTGCAGGAGCTGCAGATGACCGGCCGCAAGAGCGAATACCTGATCGGCGTGGCTCGGCTGATCGCGGACGGGCAGCTCTCCAAGCAAGCTCTCGCGCAAGCGAAGACCGCCGAGGAAGCCGAACGGAGGCTGACGGCTATCCGCGGCATCGGGCCGTGGACCGCCCATTATGTATTGATGCGCTGCCTGCGCCTGCCGACGGCCTTTCCGGCCGACGATGTCGGGCTGCAGAACGCCGTCCGGCTGTTGACCGGCATGGACCGCAAGCCGACGCGCGAAGAGCTGCGGCAGCTTGCCGCCGCCTGGAGCGGCTGGGAATCGTATGCGACCTTTTATTTATGGAGGACCTTATATTGAACCGCTCTTTCGTCAACCGCAGCTCCGTCTCCCCCGCTTACTGCACGGCCATTGAACCGGGAGGTGCCCGATGATCGTCAGCGTCAGCCGCCGAACCGATATTCCCGCTCTTTACGGCGAGTGGTTTCGGAATCGAATCCGCGAAGGGTACGCCCTCGTGCGCAATCCGATGAACCGCCGCCAGCTCGGCCGCATCCGGCTCACGCCGGACGCCGTGGACGCCTTCGTCTTCTGGACGAAGAATCCGCGGCCCTTCCTGGACACGGTGCCGCTTCTGGAGCGCTATCCGTCCTATTATCAAGTGACGATTACCCCTTACGGGCGCGAGGTGGAACAGAACGTTCCGGCCCCTGCGGAGACGGTCGAGGCTTTCATCCGGCTGGCCAAGCTGATCGGTCGGGACCGCACGGTCTGGCGGTACGATCCAATCCTGTTCAGCGACTGCTACACAGCCGATTTCCACCGCCGTGCGTTCCGCGAGCTGGCCCAAGAGCTTCATCCGCACACCGGGAAGGTGATGGTCAGCTTCTTGGACGAGTACGCCAAGACCAAGCGCAACATGAAGGGTCTGGACTACCGCCAGCCTACGCCAGAGGAACGGCGCGGGCTGGCGGCCGCCCTGGCCGAGACGGCGGCGGAATTCGGCCTGGCGATCAGCGCCTGCTCGGAGCCGGAGGATTACTCCGGCTGCGGGGTGCCGGCCGGCAGCTGCATCGACGCGCCGCTGCTCGGCCGGCTCCTTGGGCGGGAGCTGTCCGCCGCCCGAGACCGCAACCAGCGGACGGGCTGCCTCTGCCTCCCGTCCGTCGATCTCGGCGCGTACGACACCTGTACGCACCGCTGCCTGTACTGCTACGCCAACGCGAGCCCCGGCGCAGCGGAGCGAAACCGGTCCGTCCACGATCCGGCCTCCCCCTTCCTCCTCGGGAACCTGGAGGAAGGAGACCGGATCACGGACCGGAACTGACCGCGGGGGCTGCCGCGCCCCCCGCATACCCGCTCGCGCTGTCAAGGCCGCAGCCCTCCAGCGCGAGCAGCATCGCCTTCATCTCGAGCCCTCCCCGGAAGCCGGTGAGGGCTCCGCTTTTGCCGAGCACCCGGTGGCAGGGAATGACGATCTGCAGCGGGTTCGCGCCGATCGCCGTTCCGACGGCGCGTACCGCGGCCGGCCGCCCAATGCGCTCGGCAATGGCGGAATAGGTGCGGCTCTCTCCGTAGGGAATCTCCGTCAAAGCGCGCCAGACCTGTTGCTGGAACGCGGTTCCGGTCACATCGAGCGGCAGCTCGAACCGCTCGGCTTCTCCCCGCAGATAACGCCCCATTTGTTCGGCATAGAGGCGCAGCCGCTCGTCTTGCCGCTGCAGCACCGCCCCCGGAATGCGGCGGCTCACCCACGTTTCCAGCTCGTCCAGCGAGCGGCCCCGGGAGCCTACATACAACAGGCCCTTGTCCGTGGCGGCGAGATGGAGCCCCCACTCCGAATCGGGCAGTTTCGTCCAGTAGATGACTCGCGGGGCAGCGTGCTGCCTGTCCGGCAGAGGGCTCCGGAGCTGGCCGTCTGCACCTTCTCTGTCTGGTTTCTGTCCGGCCACTCCGTCCGCCATACCCTTTCCGTCCGGTTGGTATTCGTTCATCTAGTTTCCTCTCCTTTCGATGCTTCCGTTTCGTCCGGTTTCGCGCCTACGCTTGCCCGATACTCGCTCGGGCTTAGTCCCTTCTCCCGCTTAAAGCGTGCGGCAAAGGTCGCCGCGTTCGCGTATCCAGCCCGCGCTCCGATCTCGGCGACCGACGCGTCCGTCCGCCGCAGCTCGCTCATCGCCCGCTCCAGCCGGCAGCTCTGCAGGTAATCCGCCGGAGTCACGCCTTCCACCCGCTTAAAGGTGCGATGGAGGTGATAGGGACTGCCGAGGCAGGCCGTCGCGATCGCCGCAAGCGACAGCGGTTCGTGGCAATGGCTGCGGATGAAGCCCTTGATCTCCTCCACCCACTCGCGGTCCGGCAGCCGTTCCCGCTCAGGCTTGCATCGCTTGCATGGCCGGAAGCCGCTCCGCTCGGCCTCCTCCGCGCTGCGGAAGATCCGAACGTTGTTGCGCAGCGGCGGCTTGGAGGCGCAGGAAGGCCGGCAGTAGATTCCCGTGGACTCCACCGCGTAGAGGAATCGTCCGTTCCAAGCGGCATTGTTCGTCCGAATCGCGTCCCACTGCGCATCGTCGGCCGGCTCTCCCGCAAGCCGGTCTGCCCGGGTCGAGTCGGTTCTCGTTGTCCGCATCGAGGTCATGCCGATCCCTCCTTTCGCTCTCAGTATAACCCGGATATGCCGCCCCTGTCCGGCTTCCGGAATGAATGAGCAAGATCGCGACAGACTGGGCCGCGAAGCGAAAGTTTAGCTATTCCGGTCTGTCATGCATACCATTGTTGTTGAGCGGTAAACAATCGATAATAGGCTTCGCCCCTTTTCATAAGTTGCTCGTGGGTTCCGACTTCCGCCACTTCTCCCTTTTTCATGACAATGATTTTATCGACGAATTGGCATAGTCCAACCCGATGAGAGATCATGATTGCCGTCTTATCCTTGGCGATCTTTATGAAATTGGATAAGATTTCGGTTTCGATTAAAGGATCCAAAGCGGAGGTAGGCTCATCCAGAAGCACAAATTCGCTCGGTTTAAGCAACGCTCTGGCAATCGCAAGCTTCTGCCACTGTCCTCCCGATAATTCGGCTCCTCCAAATTCTTTTCCCAACGGAGTGTCGATTCCGCCCAATTCGCAAATGGCTTCTTTTAGCCCAAGCCGGTCAAGGACTTCGTGGATATCCGAATCGCGTTTCCTCCCGGATAGATCACCCAAAGCTACACTTTCACGAAGGGAGAAATGATAAGGGACAATCTGTTGGGAGATGGCGGAGACCGAGCGGTATAACGCCTCTTTATCCAACTCCTTCAAATTTGTTCCATCGTAGGTAATGCTCCCTTGTTCACAAGGGTACAAACCGATGATTAGCTTGGACAACGTTGTTTTGCCGCTTCCGTTTTCTCCGACAATCGCAATTTTTTCTCCTTTGTTTATCGTAAAGGAAACATGTTTAACTGCCGGATGGCTGGAGTTGGGATAGTGATAGGTAACGGCGTCAAGTTTGATTTTATGGGTTAGCCCGCCATAAGGAAGGCCTCCCTTCTTCTCTTCAGGACGCTCCAAGAACGTAAAGTAATCCTCTGCAAAAGCCATACGCTCCGGAAGCTTCCCGATATCCGTGAATAACGATTTCATTTGGTCTTGAATGGAAGCGAATGCAAGAATGCAGGTACCGAACGCCCCAATGCTTACCTCTCCATGGACGGTCAAGAGGAAGGAGAACAGCAGACTTCCCGCATATCCTCCAATCTTTATGAACTCGCACAGCATAAGACTGAGGTGATCCCTTTTGGCAAAACTCCACTGTTCTTCCTGAACGGCTCCCCGAATGACATCCCATTTATCGGTGATATACCTTTCAAAGCCATATGTGCGCATTTCCTTTACGGTTTTACGGTTGTTAAATAGTCCCCAGAGATAGCTCATGGTGCGATGTTTTTTGGCTTGAAACCATTTCAACTGATAGAACTATTTCCCTCTGATGATACGGGCGATAAAGAAGGGTAGCACGCTAAGCATGGATATGGGGATAAACCAAATCGAAAAGCCAGCAAGAATCAAAGCAATTCCTATAACACTGGCCATGCTGGAAGCGATCCCTAAGGTCATCATAAAAATCTGGGGAATGATCTCCCGGGACACACAATCTTGGGCTCGTCTGATTTCATCCAGGGTCTCTGCCTTCTCGAACTCCATCATTTCGAGTTTCGATGCTTTTTCCGCAAGAAACCGATTGAAATAATGGGATACTTTTTCATAAATCCCCGTGTTAATGCAGACGCTGGAAAGCGCATTAAGAGTGGTTTTCAGGACATAGAGCATGGCAAAAGCAAGCCCCAACCCCATTACGATGGATTTGTCCGTTTCCGAAGGGAGTTGCGCGTAGCGGTACACCTGATCAAACAAGCTGGAGGTAATAAATGTGCTTGCCCCCGGGATTACAGCAAAAGCAACATAAGTTAAAATGGTAACTGCACTCGAATAAGGAACGGTTTTGATCACTTGAGAAAAAATCTTTCGAGTGATTTTTGTCGGTTTCCTTCCAGTCGTCATGAGGATTTCGCATCCTTTGTATACCAGACTGCTTGCGTCTTATACATGCTTGCATACAGGGTATCCTGTTGCATCAACTCATGGTGACTTCCTGACTCGGCTACTTTCCCGTCCGCAAGCACGATAATTTTATCCGCCAACCTGGCGCTTGCCAGGCGATGGGATATCATGATGGACCCTTTATTCTTCATGACTTCCAAAAAGCTTTCGTACATTCGGCTTTCGGCCACCGGGTCAAGAGCCGCGGTCGGTTCATCCAGGACAAGAAAGGCGGCATTCGCTATACAGGCCCGGGCAATGGCAATCCTTTGCCACTGACCGCCTGATAGATCGATGCCGTTCTCTTCCAGCTTCCCTAAAGGCACATCCAGATTTCCCTGGACAACTTCCAAAATTTCATCGCCCAACCCTTGTTTAAGGGCCTCGTTCAAATCCTCATCTCGCTGCAATTTCTCCAGGTTCCCGAGGGCGATATTCTCACGGAGCGTCAGGCTGTAGGGGGCATAATCCTGAAACACCACTGAAATGACTTCTCGGATTTGATCTCGGGTCAGTTCGCCAAGAGGAATCCCATCTATCGTGATCGTTCCTTCATCCGGGGAGTACAAGTTGCACAGCAGCTTGATCAGGGTCGATTTCCCCGAACCGTTTTCTCCGACGATCGCTACGTTTTCGTTCTCCTTAATTTCAAAACTGACTCCCTTGAGAACGGCTTTGGTGGAATTCGGATAGCGAAAGGTCACATTCGTAAAACAAATTTTGGACCCCTTTACTTCCCGGGTCTTCTCCTTCGTCTTCGTTTCGGGAAAAGCTATGAACTTGTTGTAGTGGTGCATGTCTATGGAATGATAGGACAGCCTGGTAAAGCCGTCGGATAATTGATGGGAAAGAGATAATATTTTATCTATGGAACCAAATAGTGCGATGAATAAGCCCGCAGTCAGATGGCCCCTAAACAGCAAATGCAGGAGTAAGATCGTCACAAAGAGGGACCACAACATCATCAGTCCATTGCTTATAAAAAACAGTTTCTGGGATTTGAGGGTAATGGCCATTCTTTCCGATAACACCTTTTTGGCTATTGTGTTCCATTTTGAAATCAAAAAATCAATCGCTTGAAATAGCTTAAAATCATACAACGAATCTTTATTCGTAAGCAATCCCTCCATATAGGTTAGCTTTCTCTCCTCCATGGATTGGCTATTGAACATCGTATTCATCAGCTGAACCGATTTGATATTGATCCGTACCATGGTCGGAAGAATCAAAAGAAACCCTATACAAAACCAGAAGGAAGCCTTCATAAAAACCAGGGAAGTGCCAATCAAGGCGATCAGCACAAAAAGGAGATGGATGGAGATCATAAATACATTTTTCATTTTCTCGTGAAAGTCTTCGCCGATTCGAGATATCGTATTCTGGCAATTTGGATCTTCAAAACAACCATACTCCAGCTTTTTGAATTTACGAACAAGCGTAGGTGTAAAGTGACTTAAAAGATGTTTGTTCAAAACACCATCAACCAAGCTGTTCCAATATCCGATTGACGAGGAAAGAAGAGCAGCTGCTCCCAGAAGGAACAGATAGGGGAGAACCGTGGAAAAGCCGGCTTCCCTTTTCATATAAAGGGAGATGCCGTCGATTAGTTTTTGCAGCAGGATCAGAGTAAGCGGCGTAACCATCGCGGAAACCATCATCACAACGATATGACAAATGGAAGCCCGTTTCGCATAGCGGAACATGATTTGGATGGAGGTTAAGGAATTTCGAATCATTTGGGTAGCCTCATTGATTTCTAAAGAGATGATGGAGAGGGGGATTCTGTCCTATGTACTTCTCTTATTTTAGTACGGGAAACAGGTATTCCCATAATGTAAAACCATTATTTCTGGTCGAATACGATTATTTTTTGCAGCAACTGAATGAAAATAAAAAAGATGATTCCCGTTTCGCACAGGAATCATCTTTAATTGCTACTACCGGCGCCCGGCGCCTTACTCGGCGTCGGTTCGATCGGGAAGCTGGGCGATATAGCTGTCGGAATAGTCCAGCAGGCTGAGCGTCCGGTTGAACTCCTCCAGCGAAACGCGGCCGCTGTCTGCCGCTGATCCGGCGAACGGATACGGCGTTCCGTCCTCGTAACCCGCGCCGGGGACGAAGATGCCCGTATCCGAGACCACGGAGCCTCTCGGCAGGAAGTGACGCATCGGCAGCAGGCTGGGCGTCGAACCGGCGTTCAGCAGGTCGGTGCCGAAATGAATCTGGTTGTCGATCGGTGCGCCGGTCAGGTTGGCGATGGTCGGCAGCAGGTCGATCTGTCCCCCGGTCTTCGGCTGAACGGCCGGGTACGTGATGCCGGGAGCGTGCAGAATCAGCGGGATGTTGAACATGTCCTTGTAATCGTACGGGTGGCCAAGCATCTCTTCCAAGGACGATTTTTCCGCCTTGGAGAGCGCATAGACCGGCAGGCCCTGATGGTCTCCGTAGAGAATGACGACGCTGTTGTCCCAAAGGCCCGAGCTTTTCAACTGCCCGATGAAGCCGCCGAGCGCGCGGTCGGCGTAGTTCTGCGCTTCCAGGTACCGTCCGGCCAGCGTATCGTTCAGCTTTTTCGGGATATCGAGCGTTACCTTTTCGCGGGGGATGTTGTAGGGGTGATGCGAGCTCATCGAGATGACCTGGGCATAAAACGGCTGCCCCGCATCCTCCATGCGAATCAATTGCTCCGCCGTCTTCTTGTACAAGACTTCATCGGAAGCGCCGAAGGCGATATGATCCTCGTCGCCGAAGTAGCTGTGATCGAAATACTTTTCCCAGCCCAGCGCTTGATAGAGCTCCTTGCGGTTCCAGAACTGGACATCGTTGGTGTGGAAGGTTGCGGTGGTATAGCCGTTTTGCTGCATCAGCTTGGGCAGGCTGGGCAATACCTTGTTGACGTCGTTTTGGGTGGCCGGTTCGTGCTCCGGAACATAGAGCGAGGTATTGACGGTGAACTCGGCGTCCGACGTCGTACCCTGCCCGACCATGGTATAGAAGTGATTGTAATAGAAGTCTCCGGCGGCCAACCGGTTCATGGTCGGCGTCACCTCGACGCCGTTCACCTTGAGCCCGATCAGGAACGACTGGAAGGACTCCATCTGAATGACGATGACGTTCTTGCCCTTCTCGGCTCCCCGGTACTGCGGAGTTTGCGGCGGAACGATTCCCTTCAGCTTGTCGATGGCGGCCTGGGTGATCTCCTTGGAGTCGATCAGCTGCGCTTTTTGCGTGCTGTCGCTGAGGAGCGTGAACACCTCGTAATTCATGATTCCCATTTCCTCGGCTTGCTCGGTTTCGTTCATGCTGGCCCGATTCGGCCAGACGTTCAGCATGCAGAGGGCGATCGAGACCGCGAGGATGCCCCGGAGAGCCGCCTTGCGGTAAGGCTTCAGGCGAAGCTGCGGCGCCCGGGTTCCCTTGCTGCGATACAGGACGAGCAGCACCAGCAGGATGATGATATCGACGAACATGAGCAGGTACTGCGGCTGGAGCAGCGAGTAGGTGCTTTCCTTGACCTTGGTGATCTTGTCGGCCTGGCTGATGGCATGGTACGTAACGATGATGCCGTAATACTTGTAATACATCAGCACGGTGAAATAGAGCGCCGTAAAGATCAGATTCGCGATGACATAATAAAGAAGCTGGCGTTTTCGGGCGAAGATCTCAATCAGGCAAAACACCGCGCAAAAAAACGGTATTTCCGTAAGCGCCATCCGAAGATTGGCCCCGCCTCCGAAAACCACCAGCCAGGCCAGGCTGCTCTTGAGCAGCAGCACCAGCGTGAACAGGACAAACCTCCGACTCAGGAGTTTGTTGACGGTGTTCATGATCCCGATTCTTCTTTCTATAGTGGGATAAAAGAATATGCCCCCAGGGGCGAGCGAAACGACTTTATCTATCTTATTAACCGGACGATCCCGCCGTCAACCCGTCAATTATCCGATTCCGCTCCCTCTCCTTCTCCTTTAACCGGTTCTGCCGAAGAGCCATCCTCTTCCTTAACGCTATGCCGGTTTTTCTCTGGAATGCTCTTGGATTCAAAGGATTGGATCGGAACCGGCGCAAAAAAGCTCCAGGTCTCCAAGGCGGGATCGCGGACCGTCCGCTCGGCATCCGATTCTTCGGCAAAAGACGACTCCCTTCCCTCAGAGGACGGCAGCGGAACCTGTCCTTCGTCCGAGAGCCCGAGCTTATCCTTGATCCGGTCCAAATCCCGCAAAATTCGCCCCGTCCTCGCAAACGTGCCGCATACCAATAGAAACATAATAAGAAATAGACCGACCGGTATCAGAAAAAGCATCCTTCTAAAACTCCTCTCTCTTATAAAAGACCCCGTGAACCGGCACTTGGTTGCAGGTTCACGGGGTCTTTCGGCGGTGGTCTTCGGTCAGCCCGACAGGCGCTCGGTCTCCTCGATGCGAAGCAGCGCCTCTCCTTCGAATTCCAACCGCAGGACGTAGGGCATCCGGTCGGCCATGCGGCTAAAGCCCTCATAACCGAAGCCCGGATCGTAATGATGAAGGACCGCAGAGAGCGCGGTGCCGTGCGTGCCGACGGCGACCGTCTCACCACAATGGCGGCGCCGGATGTCGGCGAGAGCCTCCAGGTTCCGCTGTTGAACCTCGTGCAGGCATTCGCCTCCCTCGAGCTTATAGGCGAAGTCCTCCCATTGGCTGCGGGCAAACGCCCGGAAGTCCTCCACCCAAGAGCCGACCCGGCGTTCGCACAGCCGCTCGTCGAGCTGCAGGGGCAAGCCCTTGGCCGCGGCGAGCCCCTGCACCGTCTCCACGGTACGGCGGTAAGGGCTCGAATAAACGGCAACGATCGGAAGCGCCGTCATCGCGGCCGCCAGCTGCCGGGCCGCCTCAAGCCCGTCTTCCGTGAGTGGCCGCCGTTCTTCCTCCCGAACGGACGTATCGGAACGGGCATGGCGAATCAGATAGAGCGTCGTGGGCTTCAAGAAAGGGCCTCTCCCTTCGGCTCCGGCGCTGGGGGCAGTCCCCGGTATCGGGCGGTTCGAAGTTCCCGGACATACGGCTCGAGCGAGGGCATGCCCGATTCCTCGGCCAGCCGCACGGCTTCTTCGATGTCATACGGAACGCGGACGAATTGCAGCCCGAACGGAGCGGGTTCTTCGCTCCCGTAGTCGCCTTCCGCAATCACGTAGGAAGCCTTGGTTTGGTCCAGGGGATTGCCGACGCTGCCCGTGTTGAACAAGGTGCCGCCACCCGGCAGCTGTTGGAGATAAGCCTGATGAATATCCCCGTACCCCGCCACGTTCGAGACGGCGGAAAGCTCGCCGTAAGGCGAAGCTTCCAGCAGCGACAGGCGTCTGTCCAGCGAATCCCACGGCTGGATTCGCTCGTTGAAGCTGCGCGGAGAGGCATGGAACAGCCGGATCAGCCGCCCGCTCATGAAGAACTCGATCAGGAATGGCAGGGTCCGCAGGTAAGCGAGCCGCTCCTCCCCGAGCACGGCACGGTGCCAGAGCACCGTAGGGGCTTCGCTCGTCCGGGAGACGAAGTCATCCCAGTTCCCGCAGACCGTCCGTTCGCAGCTCGCCCGCACGAGATCGACGGTGCGGTCGGAATCCGGCCCCTTCCCGACCAGATCGCCCAGGCAGAAGATTCGCGAGATTCCCCGCCTGCCGATGTCGGCGAGCACCGCTTCCAAGGCGGGCACGTTGCCGTGCAGATCCGAGATTACCGCAATGCGTTCGATGGCTCATCCCTCCCGGTCGTCTACAATAATATTCCAAAGTATACCACCCCCGGGGAGAGAGCGTCACCCCAATCTTCCCGGCGCGGCAGCTTGGAAGGTCTTCACCGCTCCCCTTCGCGACACAAGGACTCCTCCCCAGGGGTCGAACCGGCAAAGCGATACCAACCGCAAATCCTCAAGAAGAGAAGCCTTGGCGCTTGCGTTCCTCCAAGTAGCTCCGCAGCTTCCGCATGTAATCGGGGGCGTCCAGCGGATCGTTAACTACAAGCTCGAGCAGGCACAACCGGTGCGAGCACTCCCGTTCCGCCTCCCGGATGGCTTCGTCCAGCTCGCCGGCAGTGGTGGCCCGGGCGACGAATGCGTCGCCGCCAAAGGCTTCCGGCAGCCGGGTGTAGGACCACACCGGCACCCGGTTGTAGCGGGCATCGCTCACGTTCACATTCAAATAATTCTCGATGGTGTAGCTGGCATTGTTCAGCACGAACAGAATCGGGCGGCAGCCGTACGCAAGCATCGAGCTGATTTCCTGCACCGTGAGCTGCAGCGAGCCGTCGCCGGTGAACAGCAGCACCCGGCGCTCGGGCGCGGCCACGCAAGCGCCGAAGGCGGCGGGAGTGGCGTAGCCGATCGCCTGCCAGCCGCCTTCGGCGATATACGTCGCCCCGCGCGGAAGACGGAGCTGGGACATGCCGTAGAAGAAGCTTCCCGTCTCGACGACGAGGATATCTCCCTCCCGCAGCAGCCTTTGCAGGCGCGGGTAATACTGGCCGGCGGTAAGCGGAGCCTGAGGGTGGGCTCCCTCTGCCGGTTCTCCGCCCGGTTCGGAGCCCTCGGCCGCGATCTCCCGCGGGTCTTCGGCCGGCCTGGCCGGCGGGGCCTCGGGAGACAAGGCCGGCGGGGCCTCGGGAGACAAGGCCGGCGGGGCCTCGGGAGGGAAGGCAGCCGAGGCGTCAGTGGACAAGGCAGCCGGGGGCTGGGAGCGGACGCTTCCGGCAAGTGCGGTCAAAAACTCCTCCGCCCGTACGCCGGGAAACTCCGCTTCGGCTACCTTGGCGCAAGTCGGATGCACCTCGATCACCCGGGCCGGGTCGAGCTTCGCCGTGAAATGGGCCAGGTTCGTATCGGCCCAGACCGGGCCGACCGCGACGACGCACCCCGCCCTCTCGACCCGCTCCGCCGTCACCGGAGAACCGAATGCTCCGGCGTAGATGCCGATGAATTGGGGGTGGCTCTCGTCGAAGGCTCCTTTGCCGAGGACGCTGGCAGCGACGGGGAGCCCGAGCGTTTCCGCGAGCCGCCGGACCGGCTCCTGCAGCCGGAAGCGGTCCGTTCCGGCGTCGGCAAGCAGCACGGTCTCCCCTGCCGCCGGGTCCATGAGATGCCGCGCGTGCTCGACGGCAGCCTGCAAAGCGGCCGGGGGCGATGCGGGTGCGGCGGGTGCAACCTGCCCGCGCGGCTGGATCGGGCGGTCCGCCAGATCATGGCAGACCGCGAGGTACACCGGCTGCCGCTGCTCCAGGGCGATCCGGAGCGCAGCGGGAATCTCCACCGCCGCGTTCTCCGGCGTCAGCCAGGCGGTATAGGCCGCGAGCGGTTCATAGACCCGGCGGAACACGTCATAGTTGCCGTCCATCAGCGTGTGATGCATCCGCTTCTTCTCCTGCTTCGCGGCGGCCGGCGGGGCGCCGACGATGTGCACGATCGGCACCTGCTCGCTGCTCGCGCCGGCTATGGCGTTCACGGCGCTCATCTCGCCCACGCCGAAGGTGGTGATGAGCGCCGAAAGCCCTCGAATCCGGGCGTACGCATCGGCGGCATAGCCGGCGTTCAGCTCGTTGCGCCCGCCTACGAAGGCGATGCCCTCACAGCGCTCCAGCTCGTCCAGCAGCGTGAAATTGTAATCCCCCGGAACCCCGAAGACTTCGGTGACGCCGGCCTCCTTCAAGCGATCGAACAGAAAGCGGGCGAGAGCCGGCGCAGCTTCTGTCTGCTCAGGCAACTTCCCCAGCCCGGATCGATGGCTGCCGCCGGATGAAGGAGCCGGAGCGGAACTCCGTGCGTTGGACACGTTCATTTCCTCCTTTGGGCTTTTGCCCCATTCGGTTTCCTCCGTATCCTGTCTATCTCCGCCTGAGGCTATGCGCCGCCTCAGAACCGCCCGCTTCGACTCCGCACACCGCAAAAAAGGAGCCCCTCCGCCCGGCCTCTCGGCCGACCGGATAGGCTCCGATCCGTCCTGCGCTTAGTTGGCCCGGACGAGCCGAACCTCGGACCATGGCGTCCGATAATAGCGGACGAGGAGCACCGTACCCAGGATCAGCAGGTAGAGATAGAGGGAGATCCAGGCTCCGTAGCTTCCCCAACCCAGCCAAATGGTGAACCCGTACGCCATGGGCACGAACAGCAGCCAGCCGGTGACAAGGCCCGCCTTCATCAGGAAGGAGGTGTCGCCCACCCCGCGCAGGCCGCCGGCGAACAGGTTGAACCAGCCGTCGAACAGCTGCAGGTAGGCGGAGATTTGGATCAGGTGGGCGGCGAGCAGCGCCACCTCCCGATCCTCGGGCGAATAGAAGCGGCCGATCTGCTTGGCGAAGACGACCTCGACCGTGCCGAGGAGCAGGATGAACAGCGAGCCGAGCACGGCCGAGTCGGTCCCGTACCGCCGCGCCAGCTTGGGGTTGCCCTTGCCGATCTCCTGGCCGACCAGAATGGTCGCGGTCGAGCCGAAGCCGATCGCCGGCATGAAGCCGAAGGCCATGACGTTCAAGGCGATCTCGTTGGCGGCGAGGGCCGTCTCGCCGAGCCGGACCACCACCATGGTGAAGATCAGCATGGCCGCGCTCATGGAGAATTCCATGAAGCCGAGCTTGCCCGCCTCCTTCGCCATCAGCTTCGCCTCGCGCCCGTCGCGCGGAACGGCGACGGCGGACCGGAACCGCGTGCGCAGCTTCCAGACGAGCAGGATGCCCGCCGCCAGGAAGCCGCTTACCTCGCTGACCAGCACGCCGTAGCCCGCTCCGGCGAGCCCGTATTCGCCGAAGCCCAGCTTGCCGAAGATGAGCGCGTAGGTGACGCCGATCATCACAGCATTGGCGAAGATGGCGATCAGCATCGGCGTGCGGGTGTCGCCGATCGCCCGGAAGAACCCGTAGATGACCGACGTGACGATGCCGAAGGCGAGCGCGAAGAAGCGGATGCGCAGATACCCCGCTCCCTGCTGCGACATCTCCGCCGAGCCCCCCATCAAGCGAATGAGATCGCCGGAGAAGTATCCGAGCACGAAGACCAATAGCCCCATCGCTGCTGAGATACCGACCGCAATGAAGGTGCGCTCGACGCCTTTTTTCATGTCGCCTTCGCCGTAATTTTGCGAGACCAGGTAATTCACCGTATGGCCGAGGCCGGAGAACAGCGCCCAGGCGTTATAGATGATGACGTTGGCCAGGCCGACGATGGCGATGACGACCGCGCCCAGCTTGCCGACCATGATCAGGCTGGCCGTCCCGGATACCGTCTGCGTGGCGAACGAGATGACCGACGGAAGCGCGAGCAGCAGCACCAGCTTCCAATTTTTTGTCCATTCCTTAAGCTTTCCCATTTACCCTCCGCAAGTTGACCTATGATGTAAGATTGCCGTCTTTTATTCTACCGAAACGTTTCTCTTTCCGCCAGAGGGACAGCGGTTTTTTGCCTTTGCCCCCACAGGAAATGGCTCCCTTGACCGCAGCCGAAGAAATTCTGCTATAGTAGAAAGACCAATCCGCAAACGCTCACAGGAGGCCGCCATGCGCAAACGGCTTCGAACCCGCAGGCTGTTTATTCCCTTTTCGTACAAGATCATGATTCCCTACCTCGTGCTCGTGCTGCTGACCGACGCGCTGATCGGCTCCATCTCCTATTCCATGCTCGTCAAGTCCCGAACCGAGCTGGCGGAGTCCAGCATCCGCACCCTGGTCAGCCAGATCCGCACCAACATGGCTTACAAGATGGACGAAATCCAGCGCATGTCGGACACCTTGTTCAGCAGCCTGTCGTTCCAGAATGCCATCGTGCTTAAAGGCAACCAGCTGGAGACGATGCTCAATATCCGCGACAACATCATTCCCGAGCTGAAGGCCCCGCTCGTGCTGTATGTGAACCATATCCGGCTCGCGCTCTACGTCACCAACGATCAGTTTCTGGAGGTTACCGGCGACAGCATGACCGCGCCGATCACCAAGAGCGATTACTATGTCCTGATGGCTGGCGAGATCGAGAATTCCGACTGGTTCCGGCGGCTCGACGCCGACGACGGAGGAACCCCCTGGCACCAGATCGAGATGGACCCGGCGCTCGGAAACCTGTCCCACTTCCGCAAGCTGGTGTCCTACAACGGCGGCTCGAGTCCCATCGGCTATCTGCGGGCCACGGTCCGGCTGGACGAGCTGCTCGGCAGCGACGAGAACGCTCCGTTCGACCAAGGGTTCAGCATTCGGCTGGTCGACGGGAATACCGGAGAGACTCTCTACGAGAAGGGGACGGCGACCGCCAGTCCGAACGGCTCCTTCCTCAGCATCAAGGAGGAGGTCTCCGACCTGGGCTACGTCATCGAAGCCCAGATTCCCCATGCCTACCTGAACAAAGGAGCGGGGCGGCTGCAGCGGCTGATCGGGCTGATCTGCCTCGCCAGCTTCGCCGTCATGGCCTCCATCGGGCTGGTCGTCGCCCGCTTGTCCGGTATGCGAATGAAGCGGATCGTCAAGCAGGTCCGCTCCTTCAAGGACGGCAGCCTGTACAAGCGGATCGCCATCAGCGGCAACGACGAGTTTGTGCAGATCGCCCATTCCTTCAACCAGATGGCCGCCGATATCGAGCAGCTGATCAACGACGTCTACGTGCAGGGCCTGCAAAAGAAACAAGCCGAGCTGGACGCGCTTCAGGCGCAAATCAGCCCGCATTTTCTCTATAACACCCTGTCGGCGATCGGCAGCCTGGCGAACCTAGGCGAAGCGCAGAAGGTTACGCAGATGGTGCAAGCGCTCTCCCGCTTTTACCGGCTGACCCTGAGCGAGGGGCACAGCATCATCACGGTGGAGCAGGAGGTCGAGCAGGTGGCGGCCTATCTGGACATCCAGCGGGTCAAATACGCCGACGCCTTCTCCGTCGCCTTCGACATCGCCGACGAGATCAAGCCCTATCCGGTGCTCAAGCTGATCCTCCAGCCCTTCGTCGAGAACATCTTCAAGCACGCCTGGTTCGGCGAGACCATCTCCATACGCATTTGGGGCCGGCTGACCGAGCGCGGAATCGAGCTCGGCATCATCGACAACGGCGTCGGCATGCGGCCGGAGACCCTGCACAGCCTGCAATCGGAGGCCGCGCAGGCGGGAGGCTACGGGCTGAAGAACGTCGAGGAGCGGATCAAGCTCCGCTACGGGCCCGATTACGGCATCGCCATCCGCAGCCTGTACGGGGCGGGGACGGCGGTCCGCCTGCTCCTGCCGGCCGAGAAGCCGTAGAGCCCTCTTCTATCACCCGCATCCAGATAGACTACGAATGGAGTGAACCCTGCATGGAAGAGCTTTCCGTGCTGCTCGTCGACGACGAGCCGATCGACCTGGAATGGCTGCGCCGCCGGGTAGCGGCTCATCCGCGCCTCAAGGAAGACAAGGTTTTTACCGCCACCAGCGGCTTTGCCGCCCTCAAGCTGATGGAGCAGCAAAAAATCGACATCCTGCTCTCCGATATCCGCATGCCGATCATGACCGGCATGGAATTCGCCCGCCGGGCCAAGGAGCTCCTGCCAGGCCTCGCCGTCGTGTTCATCAGCGGCCACCAGGACTTCGCATACGCGCGCGAGGCGATTGAGATGAGCGCCTACGGGTACCTGCTGAAGCCGGTGGACGACGGCGAGCTGAACGCCAAGCTGGACGAGCTGATCGTCCGGATCCTCGGAGAGCTGGAGCAGCATCGGCTCCTGTCGGACAAGCTGTCCCTCGTGCACCAGGAGCTGCTCCTGCGCTGGCTCCGAAGCGATGCCTCCGGACAGACGGAGCCGCTCATACGCGACCTGCTCGATCCGCTGCTGGCCGGCGGCGCGACGGCGGCCGTCATCGAGATCGACGACGTGTCCTGGCGGATGAAGGAGCTCGTCGAGGAGGACCGCCGCGAGCGGAAGCGGGCCATGGACCGCTGGCTGCGGGATTTCAGCGCCGGGCGCCGGCTCGGCACCCTGCTCCCCGACCACGACTGCCGCTTCGTGCTGTTATCGGGTCTCGCCAAGGAGCAGCTGCCTTCCCGGCTGCAGCCGCTGATCGACGAATTCCATGGCGAATTCGGATACACGCTCACCATCGGAATCGGCATGCATGCATCGGGTCTCGGCCAACTTCAGGATTCCTTCCGCCAAGCGCTCGCCGCCCTCAGCATCAAATGGATTCTCGGCAAGAACCGGATCATCGAGGATGCGTCCGAATGGTCGCCGAAGACCTGCATGTCGCCCAACCTGGAAGACAAGGTCGATCAAATGCTGCAGGCGATGCTGGACTACGACCTGGTGGTAGTCGACGACTGCCTGCAGGAGCTGTTCGGCGGAGCCAGTCCGCTCGCCAGCAAGAGCGACCTGTACGATCTTATCATCCGCATCACGTCGAAGCTGCACGCCGACCTGCTGCAAATGAACGAGAACCTCTACGAGATCCTGGGCTGGGACCAGGCGCATTCCTCCGTGCTGTTCCAATTCGAGACCATGCAGGACATCGTGTCCTGGCTGCGCCGCCGTTTCTTCGAGCTGTCGGAGCTGCTCTACCTGAAGAAGCAGCGGCAGAAGCGCAAGCTGATCGACAACATCACCGGCTACGTCGAGGAGCGGCTGAACGGCAAGGTCACGCTGAACGAGGTCGCCGCCCACTTCAATTTCACGCCGAATTACCTCGGCCAGCTGTTCAAGCAGGAAACCGGCACGCTGTTCAGCGATTACCTGATCCAGTTGCGGATGAAGCGCGCCTGCGAGCTCTTGCTCGATCCGTCGCTCAAAATCTATGAAATCGCCGAGCGGATCGGCTACAAGAACATCATTTATTTTAACCGGCAGTTCAAGGAAACGATGCAGATGTCACCTGGAGATTACCGCAAAAAGCACCGGGTCTGAAGGAGAGGACGATTCGCCCCCTCCGTTTCATGGTTCAGCGGCCTTTCGGAAGGATGACAGCCTTTTCGCAGCCCGACTTTCCGGTCCGGGCTGTTTTTCGTCTTCGCTTCCGACCGGCCTTACGGCAACCGCTTTCAACAACCAAGAATAAGTATAGGTTTTCGTTGTTTCCCTGAATTAAAATCCGCTTCTCTCCTTTTTATAATGAACATCAGAGAGACACGAGAGAGGAGAGACGACCATGAACCGTTTTTGGAATGACCTGCGCAAATACCGGACCCTGCTTCTCATGCTGGCGCCGGCCGTTCTGTTCTACCTGGTGCTTGCCTACCTGCCGATGGGCGGCATCATCCTCGCGTTCAAACGCTACGACTACGGAGGCGGAATCTTCCACAGCCCCTGGAACGGACTTGCCAACTTCCGATTCTTCTTCGAATCGGGCGACGGCTGGAGGGTAACGCGCAATACCGCGCTGTATAACATCGCCTTCATCGTGATCAACAACACGCTGCAGATCGTCGCCGCCATCTTCCTATTCGAGGTGGGAGGCAAATGGTTCCGCAAGATCACCCAGTCGGCGCTGTTCCTGCCTTATTTTATCTCCTGGGTTGTGGTAGGCGCCATCGCTTACAACCTGCTGAACTTCGACATCGGCACGATCAACTCCATGCTGAGAAGCTTTGGCATGGACCCCGTGGATGTCTACAACTCGCCGAAATACTGGCCGGTCATTCTGATCGTCGTCGCCGCCTGGAAATCGCTCGGCTACGGCACGATCATGTACCTCGCCGCCATCACCGGCATCGATACCGAGATGTACGAAGCGGCCGAGATCGACGGGGCGAACATCTTCCAGCGGGTGCGCAAGATCACGCTGCCCTGCCTGTATCCGACGATGATCATCCTGATGCTGCTCGCCGTCGGCAACATTTTCCGCGGAGATTTCGGGATGTTCTACAACATGGTCGGCAACAACGGGGTGCTGTTCTCCGCGACCGACGTCATCGACACCTACGTGTTCCGCTCCCTGCTCACCACGAACGACATCGGCATGTCGGCGGCGGCCGGGTTCTATCAATCGCTGCTGGGCTTTGTGACCATCACGGTCGTCAACTACGCCGTTCGTAAATACGATCCCGACCGGGCACTTTATTAAGAGAGGAGGCTCCCCCATGAGCTCACCCGAAATCCGGATGGAGAGCATCCGTCCCCGGCTATCCCGCAACTGGGACCGCACCTTGTTCTCGGCGATCGGCTACGTGCTGCTGATCTTCCTCGCCGTGGCCTGCGTCCTGCCCTTCATCCTGATCATCTCGTCGTCGTTTACCAAGGAGAGCGCCATTGTCCTGAAGGGGTTTCAGTTCTTCCCCTCCGAATTCAGCATCGAAGCTTACCGGATTCTGTTCAAGTATCCGGACCAGATCGTCCATGCCTATATCGTGACCATCGCCGTAACGGCAATCGGCACGGCACTTGGGCTGTTCCTGAACTCGATGACCGCCTACTGCCTCACCCGCAAGGACTTCAAGTGGCGCAACGGCTTCTCGTTCTACTTCTTCTTCACGACGCTGTTCAGCGGCGGTCTCGTGCCCTGGTACCTGATGATGACCAACTACCTGCACCTGAAGGATACGCTGACGGTGCTGATCCTGCCGCTGCTCTTGAACGTCTTCTACATCATCGTGTTGAAGTCGTTCATGAACGGCATCCCGGAAGCGATCACCGAATCCGCCAAGATTGACGGCGCCGGCGACTTCCGCATCTACCGCCAACTGATCCTGCCGCTGGCCAAACCGGCGCTGGCGACGATCGGGCTCTTGCTCGCCCTCGCCTACTGGAACGACTGGTACAATGCGCTCCTGTTCGTCTCGAACGACAACCTGATGCCGCTGCAGTATTACCTTTACAAAATGCTCGGCAACATGGACGGCATGCGCAAGGCCATGATGGGCTCGGGCGCAGTCGTCACGACGGCGCTTCCCACCGAGAGCCTGAAAATGGCGATGACCATCGTCGCCTGCGGACCCATCATCATCGCTTATCCGTTCGTTCAGAAGTACTTTGTCACCGGCCTTACCATCGGTGCCGTCAAAGGATGATCCCGGTTATCAACCGGATTGTCATAGAACCGTTCATCACACCAAATAGGGGGATTTTCCAATGGGGAAAAAGAGCAAGTTGATTTCACTCGCTTCTGTCCTGATGCTGACCACCGCGCTCGGGGCTTGCAGCAGCGGCAAGACGGCGGAACCGTCGGCCAGCGCACCGGCCGCTTCCGGCAGCCAATCGGCCGCTCCGTCGGCCAGTGCGGCCGGGACGGTCGATACCTCCAAGGCCGTCACGCTGAAGATGATCTTCGTCGGACCCAAGCCGGTCGATTACGACGCCGTCTTCGGCCAGATCAACAAGAAGCTGTCGGAGAAGATCAATGCGACGATCGACGGCGAGTTCCTCGACTGGTCCGATTGGGCGCAGAAATACCCGCTCAAGCTGGCGGCGAACGAAAACTTCGATATGATCTATGCGGCCAACTGGGCCGGTTATAACGACCAGGCGCTGAAGGGCGGCTTCAAGGAACTCACCGACGACATGCTCAAGACTTACATGCCCGAAACCTTCAAGGCCATGCCGCAGGTGAACTGGGACCAGGCCAAGGTCAACGGCAAGCTGTACATGGTGCCCCAGAACCGGGGAGAATCGGTCGAGAAGCTGATCCTCTACCGCGAGGACCTGCGCAAAAAGTACAACCTGCCGGAGATCAACAGCCCGGAAGCGTACGCTACTTATTTGAAGACCATTGCCGAAAAGGAAAAAGGCGTCATTCCCTTCACGCCGGAAACGGGCGACTGGAAATTCCACAACCTCGACCGCGTGCTGATGAAGCAGCAGTTCGAATGGCATACGTTCGATCTGGACCTGCCGATCGCGTTCCGCCTCGACGATCCGAAGGGCACCGTCTTCAACGTCTATGAAACGCCTGAGTTCAAGCAGCTCGCGCTCTATTACAAGGACCTGGCCGACCACAACGTCTGGTCGAAGAACGTGCTGAACAACAAGAACGACCACCAGCAGGATTTCAAGGAAGGCAAGACCGCTTCCATCACGCATAACCTGGGTACGCTCGGATCGATCATGACCGAAATGCGACGCAACCAATCGCCGTACGAGGTCGCTCTCGCCGACGTTACGCCGGATAAGAAGAAGACGCAGGCCATCTCCACCCAGAACGGCGTCGCCATTCACGCCACCTCGAAGAATGCCGAACGGGCCCTCATGGCGCTGGATCTCCTGCAGAACGACAAGGAGCTTCACGATCTGGTGATGTACGGCATCGCCGGCACGAACTACGAGCCGGTCGGCGACGACAAGTACAACTCGACGGAAAAGACGAGCAACTACACCGGCTTCTCCAACTGGGGCTTCAACTCGCCGCTGAACCGCGACGATGCCTCCTTCCCGGCCGAAGGCACGGCGCTGACGGACAAGTGGAACGGCCAGATCTACCACTACGCGCTCGAAACCTTCGTCTTCGACAACAGCAAGGTCAAGACCGAGGTCGCCAACGTCAGCAACGTCATGCTGCGCTACGGCATCCCGCTGGAATACGGCTCGATCCAGGACGTCGACAAGGGCCTGGCCGATCTGCAAAAGCAAGTCAAAGCCGCCGGCATTGACAAGATCATTGCGGAAGTGCAGAGCCAAATCAACGACTTCCTGGCCAAGCAAAGCAAGTAAAGCGATGGACGGCGCAAGGTTGCGCTAAAAAACGGCGAGGAGGAGACCCGGTCTCCTCCTCGCTTGTGTCAGGTGTCAAGGCCTTCGTTGGCCGGATGTAGCCGGATGTAGCGTCTACCCTAATCATCCGTCTAGCCATGCCATCGCGTCACCCGTTCTCCATTCGGACTTCTTCCCTTATGCCACATCCGACAAAAGGAGTGTTCCCCCATGACCGCCAAACATCCGCCGATTAGCCCCAAGCTGCCCGCCCTGCTCCACGGCGGCGATTATAACCCCGACCAGTGGCTCGACCGCCCCGACATCCTTGCCGAGGACATCCGCCTGATGAAGCTGGCCGGCGTCAACGCCGTGTCCGTCGGCATCTTCGCGTGGTCCGCGCTCGAACCGGAGGAAGGCGTCTTCACCTTCGACTGGATGGACGAGCTGCTGGACCGGCTCGCCGCGAACGGCATCTTCGCTTGGCTGGCGACTCCGAGCGGAGCCCGACCCGCCTGGATGTCCGAGCAGTATCCCGAAGTGCTGCGGGTCGGCGCGAACCGCGTGCGCAACCTGCACGGCATGCGCCACAACCACTGCTATACCTCGCCGGTCTACCGTGCCAAGGTGCAGGCGATGAATACCCGGCTCGCCGAACGCTACGCGAACCATCCGGCGGTGCTCGGCTGGCACATCTCCAACGAATTCGGCGGAGAGTGCCATTGCGACCTCTGCCAAGACGCGTTCCGGACTTGGCTGAAGGGCCAATACGGCAGCCTGGAGGCCTTGAACAAGGCCTGGTGGACCTCCTTTTGGAGCCATGCGTACACCTCTTGGTCGCAGGTGGAATCCCCTGCCCCGCACGGCGAGAACATGGTGCACGGCCAGAATCTCGACTGGCGGCGGTTCGTGACGGCGCAGACGGTCGATTTCTATCTCCACGAAGCGAAATTCTTGAAGGCGGCAAACCCGGAGCTGCCCTGTACCGCAAACTTCATGGATTGGTTCTACGATCTGGATTACCGGGTGTTCGCCGAAGCCGTCGATGTGATCTCCTGGGACGCTTATCCGACCTGGCATGCGGCCGAAGACGAAAAGAACGTGGCCACCTGGTTCGCGTTCAACCACGACCTGTTCCGCTCTCTGAAGCAAAAGCCGTTCCTCCTGATGGAGAGCACGCCCAGCCTGACCAACTGGCAGCCGATCAGCAAGCTGAAGAAGCCCGGCATGCACCGGCTGTCCTCGCTGCAGGCGGTCGCCCACGGCTCGGACTCGGTGATGTACTTCCAGTGGCGCAAGAGTCGCGGCTCCAGCGAGAAGTTCCACGGCGCCGTCGTCGACCACGCCGGGCATGAGCACACCCGCGTCTTCCGCGACGTGGCTGAGCTGGGCGAGACGCTCGCCGCGCTGCCCGAGCTCGCCGGTACCATGCCGCGCGTCGAGACGGCGATCCTCTGCGACTGGGACAACCGCTGGGCGGTCAACGACGCCCAAGGCCCCCGCAACGGCGGATTGCATTACGAGCAGACGGTGCTCCAGCAGTATGAAGCACTGTGGCAGTTGGGCATTCCGACCGACATCGTCGGCTCGAACGACGATCTCTCCGGCTACAAGCTGCTCATCCTGCCGATGGCTTATCTGCTCCGCCAGGAAACCGGCGCGGCCCTCGACCGGTTCGTGCAGGAGGGCGGTACGCTCGTCGCCACCTACTGGACCGGCATTGTCGACGAGCACGATCTCTGCCACCTCGGCGGGTTCCCCGGGCCGCTGCGCGAGACGCTCGGCATTTGGGCGGAGGAGATCGACGGTCTGTACGACCACGAGCGCAACCGGCTGATCGTGGCGGCGAGCGCGGAGGCGGCAAGCGATAGCGGTGGAAATGGCGGCAATGGCGGAAGGGACAACGGCAACTCGGCAGCGGCAGCGAACGCCCTTGCCGGAGAGTATGAAATCCGCGAGCTGTGCGAGCGGATTCATCTGGAGGGAGCCGAGGCGCTCGGCGTCTACGGCGACGACTTCTACGCCGGGATGCCCGCGCTCACGGTCAACCGCCGCGGCGAAGGCCAAGCCTACTACCTGGCCGCCCGCGTCAGCGATCCGGCGTTCTACCTTGCCTTCTACGGCAAGCTGATCCGCGAAGCCGGCATCCGGCCGGTACTGGACACGGTGCTGCCGGAGGGCGTGACCGCCCAGCTCCGCAGCGACGGCGAGCACGACTTCGTGTTCGTGCTGAACTTCTCCGGCCGCGAAGCCGAGGTCAGGTTGGACGATGCCGACTACCGGGACGCGGAGACGGGCGAAGCCCTCTCCGGCAAGCTGGAGCTTGCCCGGTACGGGGCGCGCGTGTTGAAGCGGACGGCGCGGGGGTAAGAGGCAGCTCGGTGCTGCTTCGGCAACTAAAAACGGCGGCACGAATCGTAAATGATTCGTGCCGCCGCTTTCTTTTCGTTGCGTGGATGATCTTTGGTTATCCGCTCACCGATTCGAATCGGCCGAATGCGGGAGCTCCACCGGCAGCGGAGCCCATTGACGACCGCCATCCGTTGTCCGGAACAGATAAGAGTAATTCAGCGGATGCGGAAAATCTGCCCGTGCGATGCGTCAACCACCGCTTTCTTCCGTATGGACGGGCTCAGGATTCACCGGTTCTTTTCATAAGTGTACAACCGGTCCTCTACCCTGCTTTCTAAAAGTTCCGCCCCCGGGAGAGATTCAACAAATCGGCAGACACTGTAATACAGAGTGGGCTTGCCGGTGCGATAACGGTTGGAAGCCCCTCCATGATCCTTGATGAGTAGTTCGCACAGCACCCGTGCGCTCCGAACTCCGCGCAAGAGGTGCTGAACAGCGGCATCAGCCAATGACCCAGGTAGATGGAGCAGAACAGGACCGATGTCATCTTGCTCCAATTCCGGCCGCTGCTCGTACTCCACCGTTTCAAATAACGACGGTTGGACGATGGGCTGCTCCCATGCAGGCAGAGGAGTCGGCTGCGATTGCGGTTTCCGAAGGGATGGCCGCCGAGTCCGCTGAAGCTGAGCCCGAAGCCGAACCATCTGGCGCTCCAATAACGGCAATCGCAAATCCAGCTGCTCCTGAACATCTGGTGGAAGCGGATATAGAGAGAGAAGATCGGGGTCTGGCTGCCACCCGAGCCCTTGCTTGATCAGAATTTCGTCCTGTTCATAATCAATGGCTTGGAATCCTTTCTGGATGGCCGATACCGCCTCTGCGTCGATTGCCAAATGCTCCTTCAGATGTTCAATCCCGAACTTCCGGATCTCCCCCGAGCTTTTATGCTGGACTTGATGTTGATACCGCAAGGGCCGGCCACACTCGCATCTCAGGTCCACCGAGACCCTCCCGGCGTCGATGAAACCGGAGTAGGTCCAATCCTCCAGGAGAACCTCGATTTCTTCCGGCGATGCAGCATCAGGCAAATGATAGCCCTTCCGTTCGGCCAATACATTGGCGAACAGGGTACGTCTGCTCCGTACGAGCCGATTAATCAGGAACCCTTGCTGTTCCGAGGACAGTTCAGCCAGCGCAGCATCTCGCTCGGCGACCGTCAGCGCATACGGCCTCATTGAATCTCTCATCTCTCTTACATCCCTGTCATAAAATGAGTATGCTTGCTCGATGGATATAGCCTACCATGATTTGCCTATCCATTGCACGACAACCGCCTTTTTATCCAGCAATGAATATGATACAGTAAGCGTGCCCGCCCCTATACGGTTATCCAAAACCATCCGGCACAGCCATTCAAGCCCACAAGAGAGGATTCCTCCAAGCCCCCCACGACACTCGATTGTTTGCAGCAACGCAAGTTTTGGTTCTGGCAATCCTAGAAACGGGGTGAAAAATGTGAAAAAAAGGACATGTGTATTTGTTTTTCTGCTGTGCATCGCCCTATTCGCTTCGGGTTGCAGGCCGCTAATGCGAAACCCATCTGCAGTGCCCCATGATAAATTTTCGGATTGGCTTTGGTTCACCACTTCTGCAGACGAGCACTTCTTCCTCAATTTAAGCGATGCGCTTCAGGGCAAAGAAACCATCGTATCTGCTATCGAATTTAACAAAAAAGTGATTTCCGAGTCCTGGGTAAGCTCGCTGTATCCACAAGAAGTAAACCATGACGCCAGTATTGTGTTTTATGGCCTAAAGGGAACGGAACCAACGGTGACCCCTTTCTACTATGATCTTGCAGATCGAAAAAAACTGACGGAGAGCGAGATCATGAAGTTTCACAGGAAGGAGTTCGCACCTCCCCTTTCCTATAACGCGGATAAACAAAAATTTTCCCATCAAAATAGGGATGGTTCCTTCTCCAAATTACAATTGGATTTGAATGACCAAGTTAAGGGAAGTTTATTCCGAATGGTTTATTCTCCCGACCATAGTAAAATGGCTTATCAAGGAGAAGATGCGGAACATGTGAAATATCTCCTTATCTATGACTTGGATAATAACGCCATCATCGATCATGTGAGAATCGGGAAGGATTTATCCGAACGAGACTGTTCCTTCTATATCTCCCAGTGGCACGACAACAACTCCATTTTTTTAACGATTAATCATGAGGCGTACCAATACCATTCAGACACCAAGCGGCTCGTCTCTCTCGGGGAGTATTTGTTCTACCCGATGTTGACCCCTGATGGAAATTATCTGGTTTATTCGAAACCAAATGGGTCCGTTTCCGAAGATGAAGTATTAACGAGCCTGTCCGATTACGGCGAAACCGGATTGTTTCTAAAATCAATCCAACCGGGAGCAACTCCAATCAAGTTATTGGATCAGGACAATAATCAAATGGCGGATCAGGATATTTATCCTCGCCAAATTCTGCATACGAAGACTCATTTTGAAATCAGCCATTGACCATCCTTTCATACATCGAAATCAGTCCCTTCCTACACACTCCATCTCCCCAAGAAAGCGATAATAAAAACACCCCCAGAAAAGCGGAAAATGTCTCTCGGCATTCCCCGTCTTCTTAAGGGTGCTACTATATAGATTGAACTTTTTAGTAACGCCTGCGCAGATGGAAGTCATTCCTTTGGGATTACCTGGATAAAGTCTGAAAGAAGTTAACCAAATTTCCGTCCGGATCGCGGAACCACATCGAGCGTCTCCCCCACGGGTACGTCTCGGGCAGCTTTACTATCCGAACTTTCTCCCGGATGCGTTCGTATTCCGCGTCGACGTCCTCCACTTCGATATCGAGCGAGAAGCCGCCATGCCCGATTCCCTCCGTACTGCCCGGAGCCAGGCTTTCTACTCCATTTGCGGAACAGATGTCCAGCGAGCCGCCGTTCGGCAGCCGAAGGCAGACGGAGGTTTCGTCCCCCTCGGATTCAGCGTGCAAAATGGAACGGTAGAATTCCGTAAGCGCCGGAACGTTCACCGTAATCAGGCAAATGCCATGAAGCCTCATATCGTCGTCCCCTTATCGAGCCTTCGTTCAAAGCTGTGATATACGATTCCCCGGGAATCCGTCCACTTCTTTTCGGTTGACGGACTTCCATCCCCATTTTACCACATTCTTCCGCATCGGAAAGAGTCCGGTTTAGACGAACAAATTCACCGACGAGCGGTCCGCCTTGCCGAGGTAATAGCCGACTCCGGCTACCGTTACCCCGTCGATCAGCTCCTCCATGGCAATCCCCATCACGTCCATCGACATCTGGCAGGCGACAAGCTCGACGCCTTGGCGGACGGCGGTCGCCATCAGCTCCTCCAGCGAGGCGACGTTCCGGCTCTTCATTACGCCGCGGATCATCTTCGGTCCCATGCCAAGCATGTTCATGCGGGACAAGCCCAGCTTCCGGCTGCCGCGCGGCATCATCCGGCCGAACATCCGGCCGACGAAGGACTTGCGGACGGCGACCGCCTCCGGCTTACGGAGGATGTTGAGGCCCCAGAAGGTGAAGAACAGCGTCACCTTCTTACCGCTCGCCGCAGCTCCGTTCGCGATAATAAAGGAAGCGATCGCTTTGTCCAGATCGCCGCTGAAGACGACCAGGGTGCTGCCGTCGGCCGAAACGGCCGGTACAGTGGAGGCCGAGTCCGCGCAGGCGGGGGACGATCCCTCGGCAAAGGCAGGCGCGCTCGCGCGCTTCCGCAGGACAGCCTCAATCACGCCGTCGTCGTTCTTGCTCACTTGAATCAGCTCCTGCCGGGCCATATCCGCCCAAGCTCCCACATCCTTCAGGAAACCCGGGTCCGTCGCCGTGACCCGCAGCACTTGACCATCCTGCAGCCGGTCCATCCCCCGTTTCAGCTGCACGAGCGGTCCCGGGCAGCAGAGCCCGCAAGCGTCCAGCTCGGCGTCTGGCTGCGGCCGACTCGGGCCGTCCGACTCTCCGGTCCGATCCGAGGACGGACGGTTCGAGGCCGGCATAGGCTGCGGGTCGCGGACCGCCGCGGTTTCCCGCACGCCGCTCGCGATCGTCTGCGACGCAGCCGCAGCGGCAACCGCAGTTGCTTCGCGCTCGGCCGGCTCCGGCTTGCTCAGCTTCGGCCGATACTGGGCCATGGCGTAATACTTGTAGCCGCCCGTAAGGTTGCGGACGCGGAAGCCCCGCTGCTCCAGGATGCGGGCGGCGGTGTAGCCGCGCAGCCCGACCTGGCAGTAAACCCAGATTTCCTTGGCCGGGTCCAGCTCGCCCAAGCGGTCGCGCAGCTCATCCACCGGCACGTTAAGCGAACCCGGGATGCATCCGTTGGCATGCTCCAGTGCGGAGCGGACGTCGATGAGCAGCGAAGCCCCGGTGTCGCGTCCGTCCAGCTCGCGCGGCAGGAAGACCGATGTCCGGCCGCTGCGAATGTTCTCCGCCGTGTAGCCCGCCATGTTGACGGGGTCCTTGGCGGAGGAGAACGGCGGCGCATACGCCAACTCCAGCTCGGTGAGGTCTTCGACCGTGCCGCGGAAATGCAGGACCGTCGCGATATCGTCGATCCGCTTATCCACCCCTTTGCGGCCGACCGCCTGAGCTCCAAGCACCCGGCCGTCCGGAGCGAAGAGCAGCTTCAGCGTCAGCGGGAAGGCGCCGGGATAATAAGACGCATGCGAATTCGGGTGAACGACGCTGACGCGGTACGGAAGACCGAGCCGATTCAGCGTCTTCTCGTTCAAGCCCGTGGAAGCGCCGGTCAGCGAGAAGACCTTGAGGATCGAAGTCCCGAGAGCGCCGCGGTAAGCCGTGTCCAGGCCGCATACGTTGTCGGCGGCGATCCGTCCCTGCTTGTTGGCCGGACCGGCGAGCGGGATGGCCGTCTTGGTTCCGCTGACGTAATCGACGATTTCGACCGCATCTCCCACCGCGTAGACCTCATCCAGGTTGGTCTTGAGCCGGTCGTCGACCAGGATATGGCCGCGGGGACCCAGAACGAGGCCGCTGTCCTTCAGGAAATCCGTGTCCGGCTTGACGCCGATGGCGAGCAGAACCAGGTCCGTGTTCAGCGCCTCTCCCGTTTCCAGCAGGACGTCGGTCCGGCCGGCCGGCGTATCCCGAAAACCGGTTACCTTCTGCTCCAGCAGCACCCGCACGCCGTGCTCCTCCAGCTCCTCGGTCAGCGCTCCGGCCATCTCCGGATCGAAGGGGGCGAGAATTTGCGGGCCGCCTTCCACAAGCGTAACCTCGAGGCCAAGCTCGCGCAGGTTCTCGGCCATCTCTACGCCGATGAAACCGCCTCCGATCACCACGGCCGACCGGGTGGCTTCCTCCCGGACCTTTTGCTTGATCCGGTCGGTGTCCGGAATGTTGCGCAGGGCATAGATGCGCGGCGAATCGATTCCGGGCATCGGCGGACGGAGCGGCTTCGCGCCAGGCGACAAGATGAGGGCATCATAGCTCTCCGTGTATTCTCCCCGCTCCCGGCTGCGGACGGTGACCGTCTTGGATTCCGGGTGAATCGCCGTCACTTCGCTCTCGATGCGCACATCGAGGCCGAAGCGCTGGCGCATCGCTTCCGGAGTCTGCACGAGCAGCTTGGAGCGGTCCTTGATCGAATCGCCGATATAATAAGGCAGACCGCAATTGGCAAACGAGATATACGAATCCCGTTCGAACAAAACGATCTCCGCATGTTCATCCAGACGGCGCAAACGTGCGGCGGCGGAAGCTCCTCCCGCCACTCCCCCGACAATCAGCACTTTTTTACTCATTTAGAAGCCCTCCTCTTCCGGCAGCAACAGGGCGACCACTTGCTTCACCCGTTCGTCGGCAATGGTGTAGTTAATTTCGAGACCGTTTCGCTCCGCCTGGACGATCCCGGCGGTCCGCAGCTTTTGCAGATGCTGGGAGACCGTGGATTGAGGCAAGTTCAAGCATTCTTGCATATAGGTTACGTTGCATTGGTCTTTTTGCAGCAGCCCCCGCACGATGCACAGCCGGACCGGATGACCCAAGGCTTTCAGCAGCTCGGCGGTGGAAAAGTACGCTTTGAAGGAATTCTCGTTCATGGCGGACCTCTTTTCCTTACATCAATATATCGTAATATTACGATATAACGTTATAAAAAGCAATAGAGTGTTTTCCGCCTTATTGCCGGGATTTTCTTGACACTTCCCCTACGTAAGAGTGTAGAGTAAGGCCAGATGAACGTGATAATGAGCAAATTTTCCTTGGAAAGGTGAGTGCGATGAAGATCAAGCAGGTATGCGAGTTGACCGGCTTAACCGAACGGACCGTCCGTTTTTATGTGGAGGAAAGCTTGCTGTCTCCGCAGACCACCCGAAAAAACGGCCGCGAATATCGGGAATACTCGGAAACCGATGTCTCCGAACTGAAGACGATCGCCGAGCTGCGCAGGCTGTTCTTCTCCATCGAAGACATCAAGCGAATGAAGGCGTCTCCCGGCCGGATCGGCGAGGTAGTCAAGGAATACCGCAGCCGGATTCAGGCCGATGCGGAAGCCAAGGCCGCCATCGTCGAACGGCTGGACACGGTTAACGTGGAGCAACTGAGCGGCATGGGGGAGCTCGCCCGCCGGCTGAACGACCTCTCCGCCGACCTCCCGCTCCCCCGCCAGGATGTACAACCGGCCTTCGGGCGATTCGACGGCATTTCCGAGCAGGAACGGGAAGCCGAATATCAGCGCTACCTGGAACGGCAGGCTAAGGAGTTCCGCATGGGCCGCATCATCGTGATCGTTATCGCCGGGATAAACATGCTGTTCGCCATCCTGTCGTTGATCGGAAATCACAATGTGTTCACATTCGTTATTCAAATGGCCCTGTCCATCGCCTTGTTCGCCGGGGTTGTCTGGGTGCGGTATCTGTTCGTCTTCGGTCTGTTCATGGGCATTCTTCAGGGAATCTCGCTTCTGGCCTCCGCTTCCACCGCCCAGGGAGTTCCGGGCTGGGTATACGGGGTCATTCTGTTTCAGCTCGTCTTTTCCGGCGCGGCCGGTTGGCTCCTCTTGCGAAGCTCGGCCGTCAGCGAATTTCTCTATGCCCAGAAGAACGGATGAAGCCCTCCGCCCCTACCCCTTTCGCCTAACTATCATGACTTTTTCATCGCTACAAATAAAGAAATCGCACAGAGCCTCAACCCAACCCTCGCTCGCCATGCCCGAACGGCCCCGCCTCTCTTTCCCGGAGAGATGGGGCCGTTTGCTTTTGGAGTATTTATGGCAGTCGCGAACCTGCAAAATCTGGTTAACACTACCATATTTTTCAAACTCATGCTATCATTCTATATATCGAACGATTGTTCTATATGAAGAAAGATATAGGAGGCGTCTCGATATCATGCTATTCTTCGCTCTTTCGTTTCCGCTCGCCCTTCTGTTGACCCCGCTGATGGTGGTCCTGGCGAACAAGACCGGCTTCGTCGACCGCCCCATCCCTCCGCTCAAACGGCATAAAGCGCCCGTCCCCTACCTGGGAGGCATCGCTTTGGTATTCGCGGTCGCTCTTCCCCTCGCAATCCTGAGCGGCCAGCTCTCGTTGTCGCGCGAATGGCTGGGGCTCGGGCTCGGCGGGCTGCTGATTGCTTCCGGCGGATTGCTCGACGACCGGAGAACGCTCCCGGTCAGCGCCAAGCTTGCGGTCCAGCTCGCCGCCTGCGCCTGCGCCTGGAGCTTCGGTCTGCGGGCGCAAGTGTTCGGAGCCCCCCTGCCCGATGCGGCGTTGACCGTCCTCTGGATCGTAGGCGTCTGCAACGCCTGGAACCTGATCGATATCATGGACGGACTGGCAACGGGGGTCTGCGCCGGTACGGCGCCTTTTCTGGCTCTACTCCTGCTGGCGAAAGGCGACGCGGCTTACGGAGCGCTGCTTCTCGGACTGACCGGAGCCTGTCTCGGCTTCCTTCCCTATAACGTGCAGCCCGCCCGGATCTACCTCGGGGATGCGGGCAGCCAGTGGATCGGGTACCTGACCGCGTGCTCCGCGCTCAAGTGGACGATGGACGAGCCGGCCGGACTTCCGCTCGCCATCCCGGTTCTCGTCCTGGGCGTCCCCCTCTTCGAGACCGTGTTCGTCTCGTGGCTGCGCCTGAAGAAGGGCCATTCTCCCTTTCGGGGCAGCCCCGACCATTATGCCCTCCGGCTGCGCAGGCTCGGCATACCCATACCCGCCATCGTCGGCCAGTCCATCGCCGTTACGGTTGCCCTGGGAGGGACCGGCGTCTTTCTGGCCTTTCACCGGCAGGCGGCGGGGCTCATTCTCGCCGTCTCGCTGCTTGCCGCACTCCTGGCCGGTCGTCGACTCGGCCGCATCGATATGGCTTCTCTGCCGCAAGGAGGATGACTCGTGCGAATTCTTCTGCTCGTCCCTTATGCAAAATATTATGTCCATTTCCAGCATGATCTGCTTCAAGCTCTGCTCGACCAAGGCCATGAGGTGATTGCGGCCGCGCCTGATTTTCCCTTGGGGCAAGCGCAGCTTCCCGGCGGGGTCCACAGCCGGACGATCCCGCTGCGCAATACCGGCTTAAACCCGTTCGAGGACCTCCGCAGCCTGGTCGCGCTGACCGCCCTCTTGCGCGAGGCGAAGCCCGACCGTCTGCTCTGCTATTCCCTGAAGCCGAACCTGTACGGGTCCTTGGCCGCCCGGCGCGCCGGCGTTCGCCGGGTGCACCTGTTCGTGACCGGCCTCGGCTATCTGTTCGCGGAGCGGACCTGGAAGACCGCGCTGCTCCTGCCCTTCGTCAAGCGGCTCTATGCCCGAGCCATCGACGGCTGTGAGCGAATCTATTTCGAGAACGGCGACGATGCCGCCGAGCTGGCCCGCCTCCGGTCCTCCATCCGGGAAAAAGCGGTCCGTGTGCCCGGAACGGGCGTGAACCTGGCCCGCTTTCAGCCTGCGGAACGCAAAGGAAACGACGGCAAGCCGATCGTCTTCCTGCTCGTCGCCCGGATGCTGAAGCACAAGGGCGTCCGCGAATTCGCCGCAGCGGCGCGCCTGCTGAAGCCGCGCTATCCCCAGGCGGTCTTCCGCCTGGTGGGCCCGTTCGACTGCAATCCGTCGGCCATCGACCCGCAGGAGATCGAAGCCTGGGTGCGGGACGGCATCCTCGAGTACGCCGGAGAAGCGGCGGATGTACGGCCGCATCTGGCCAACGCCTCCGTCTTCGTGCTGCCGAGCTATTACCGCGAGGGCACGCCGAAGGCCATCCTGGAGGCGATGGCGTGCGGGCTGCCGGTGATCACGACAGACACGCCGGGCTGCCGGGACACGGTCGTTCCCGGCGAGAATGGCTTCGTCGTCGCGCCGCGCAGCGTTTCCGGGCTCGTCCGAGCCATGCGGCGGTTCCTCGCCGAGCCGGAGCTGGCCGCCCGGATGGGAATGGCCAGCCGCCGGATCGCCGCGGAGGTGTACGACGTGGACCGGGTGAATGGGATCATCCTGACGGCGCTCGGGCTGCCGGCCGGAACGGAGCGTCCAAAGGCGGAACAGGCGGCAGCCCGATGAGCCTGTATGTGCTCGGCGCAGGGGTGACCGGACTCGCCTTCGCGAGAAGCTGCGGCGGTCAAGCCGTCATCCTCGAAGCGGGACCGGCAGCGGGCGGCAAAGCCCGCTCCTACACCGTGGAGACGGCAGCGGGACGGTTTGGCTTCGATACGGGCGGCCACTGGTTCCACCGACAGAACGCGCCCGAGGTTCTCGCTCTGCTTGAAGGGCTGCCGCTCGTCCGGCATGAGCGAAGGGCCTATGTTCTGCTGAACGGGAAGCGGATCGGCTACCCGCTGCAGCAGACCTACGAGGAGCTGTCCGACCGGAAGCTCGTTCAGCGCATCCGCCGGGAGCTGAATTCGGCGGTTGCAACCGGCGGAGAGGCCCGCCAGTATGAAGAGCTGCTGCTTCGCACCTTCGGGCCGACCCTCTACAGGCTATTCTTCGGCGATTACAACCGCAAGATGTACGGCGTACGGAACTTGCGGGAGATCGCCGTCGGGTCGAGTGGCTATGAGGCGCTGCGCAATGTGAAGCCCGCCGGAGGCCAAGGCTATAACCGGGAATTCTGGTATCCGGCAAGCGGCGGCGCCGAGGCCATCGCCCGGCATCTGGCGCGCGGACTCGATATCCGCCTGAACTCGCCGGTCCGCTCCATCCGGCTTCGGAACCGGACGCTCGCCTGCGGCGATTCGGAGCTTTCCTGGCGGACGCTCGTCAGCACCCTCCCCCTGCCGCTGCTCGTCGGCCTGATCGAGGACGCCGATCCGGCGATGAAGCGGCTGGCCCGTTCCCTTAAGGCCAGCCGCGGCTTCATCCTGAACCTGGGCGTGCGCCGAAACGAGCGGCACGACGGGGTGGACTGGCTGTACGCCGCCGACCCCAAGCTGTCCTTTTACCGGCTCGGCTTCTACAGCAACGTCAATTCGCAGCTCGCTCCCGAAGGCTTCAGCTCGATGTATGTGGAATGTTCGCCGCTGCGATTTTCCGGCCGCAACGAGGCCTTGGCCCTCCTTCCCACGGTTCTCGACGAGCTGAGGACGCTTGGATTCATCCGGGATGCCGATGATGTCGCCGTGATCCATCCCGTCTACCTGGAGCACAATTACTGCCTGCCACAGCCGGAGGCGGTTGCCGTCCTGCGGGCTTATCTGCGGGAGCGGGGCATCCACAGCATCGGACGCTACGGCAGCTGGCATTGGTCCAGCCAGCATGAAGACATGCGGCAGGCGATGAAGCTGGCGGAGGAGCTGCGCCGGGCGGCCCGCAGATGATCGGCGGGCGGAGCCGCCGCATCTCGTGTGATGGAACCGCCGTGCCTCGTGCAATGGAACCGCCGCACCTCGTGTAGTGGAGCTAGGAGCCATAAAAAAGCGCCGCTCCCCTTTCCGAGAAGGTTCACAAGAACCTGCTCCGAATGCGGGAACGGCGCTTTCGGCAACCGATGAAAGCTACAGCGAATCTCCTACCCGGTGGATGCGGAGCAGGTTCGTGGTACCCGATGCCCCGGCAGGCACGCCCGCAGTGATGACAACCAGATCGCCGTCCTGGACGTAGCCTCCGGCCTTGGCCAGCTCCACCGCGGACACCACTGCGGCATCGCTGTCCGCAACGTCCGTGCTGCGCAACAGCGGGATGACGCCCCAACTCATCGTCAGCCCATGAAGCACGGAAGGCTTGGACGATACGGCGATTACCGGAGCCTGAGGTCTATGCTTGGCGATCATCCGGGCGGTAAAGCCGCTTTCCGTCAGGGCCAGAATGGCTTTGGCATTCAGTTCCATTGCCGCTTGCGCGACCGCCTGGCCGATGGCTCCGGTCACGTCCTGCGTTTTACGGGCGGCCTGCAGAACCAGCCAGCTATAGCTGTCCAGAACGGATTCGGCCTTCCCTGCGATGCGGGCCATGGTTTCCACCGACTCCAACGGATACTTGCCTGCGGCGGTTTCTCCGGACAGCATGACCGCATCGGTCCCGTCAAATACGGCATTGGCCACATCTCCGGCTTCCGCGCGTGTGGGACGGGGGTTCTGCTGCATGGACTCCAGCATGTGGGTGGCAGTAATGACCGGTTTGCCTGCCAGATTGCAGCGGCGGATCATGTCTTTTTGCACCAGCGGCACATCCTCTACCGGCAAGTCCACGCCCAAATCGCCGCGGGCCACCATGATGCCGCTCGCCACGGAGAGGATAGCGTCCAGATTCTCAACGCCTTCGTCGTTTTCGATTTTGGCTATTACCTGGATATGTCCTGCGCCGAGTTCATCCAGAATATGCCGGATCTCCAGAATGTCCTCCGCCTTGCGGACGAAGGAATGGGCGATCATATCGACCTGCTGCTCCACGCCGAAACGGATGTGGCGAATGTCCTTCTCGGTTACACCGGGCAGGCTGGTCTTCACCCCGGGAACGTTGACGCCCTTGCGGGGCTTCAAGCGGCCGCCGTTGCGGATTCGGCAGACCACCTCCGTCCCTTCGGCCTGTTCGACCTCAAGGCGAACGAGGCCGTCGTCGATCAGGATGATGCTGCCGGGCTTCACGTCCTGGGGAAGCTGCTTGTAGGTAACGTGAATGCGGTCCTTGGTCCCCAGCACCTCTTCCGTGGTTAAGGTGACGGTTTCACCCGCTTCAAGCTCCACGAAAGCGTCCTCCATTTTGCCGATGCGGATCTCGGGACCCTTGGTGTCGATGAGCACGGCCACATATTGGTTCTCCGCGGCGGCAGCCTCCCGGATGGCGCGAATACGGGCGCTATGCTCCTCGGGCTCCCCGTGGGCAAAGTTCAGCCGAGCTACGTTCATCCCGGCTCGAATCAGCTTGCGAAGCATTTCCGGGCTTTCACTGGATGGGCCGATGGTACAAACGATTTTGGTTTTGCGCATGGGTTCCACTCCTTGTCCATTTTCCTCTTGGAATTTGTGAAATATTTCTCTTGATACTAGAATAACGGAAAGGTTATCATAAGAAAAATATATATTTTTTCGTTTTTCATCAATTTTGATGAGGAATGGAGTCCTGCTAATGAATCTGCATGCGCTGAGGATCTTTTATACGGTTGCCGAAAAAGGCGGGGTGACCCGCGCTGCGACCGAGCTTCATATCAGCCAGCCGGCCGTTACGGCTCAAATCCGCAACCTGGAGAAAGAGCTGGGGTTTCAACTGCTGGCGCCAAAGGGGCGCGGCATTCTGTTGACCGATAGCGGAAGCATGGTGGCGGGCTATGCCAAACGGCTGTTTGCGCTGGAGCGGGAGATTGAGTCGGGCATCCGGGAGTACAAGGCCGGCTTCAGCGGTGTGCTGCGCATTGTGGCTACCTATCTTCCCGCTAACCTGCTCCTTCCCGAGTGGCTGGCCCGTTACAAGCAAGAGCATCCCGAGGTGGAGGTGGTGCTGACCACCGTCAATTCCCGCGAGGCCGTGGAGCAGCTTCTCCACTATGACGCGGAGGTGGCCGTTTACGGCGGAGGATGGGAAGAGCAGCCGGGCATTGAGTGGGAGCAGCTGCTGGAGGATGAGCTGTGGTTTATTGTGCCGAATCGTCATCCCTATGCCGGCAAGGAAATTTCCTTATCCGAAATGATGAAGGTGCCGTTCATTCTCCGCGAGGAAGGCAGCTCCACCCGAGAGCGGCTGTTCTCTCTGTGCCGCGCCTTGAATGTGAATCCTCCTAAGATCGGCTTGCAATTCAACGGGGTCAGCGAGGCGGTGCGTGCCGTGATCGCGGGCTACGGGGCCAACTTTATATCGTCTCTGGCCGTAAAGGATTACGTCGAGCGGGGCGAAGTGTCGCGGGTATTCGTCAGCGGGCTTACCCTGATGAATCCGATCGCCGTGTGCACGCGCAAGCAGGAACCGCTGTCTCCGGTGGCCGAGGCCTTCATCGGAATGATTCGCAGCGAAGTCAAAAAGCAATACTGAGATGACCTGCAATCACCTCTCATGTCCGGAGAGACGGGACGCAGCGGCAGCTGGCATGGGTCCAGCCGTCATGAAGACATGCTGCAGCCGATGAAGCCGGCGGAGGAGATGCGCCGGATGGCCCGCAGATGATCGGCGGACGGATATTTGCCAAAACATTAATAAAGATATAGAATATGTATAAAATTATTAATCATGCGGAGGAACCATGAATCTCGACATCTCCGAGAAATCTTTGCCTTTTTACGAAGCGCTGGCCAGTCAGGTTCGGCTCAAGATCATTCGGCTCTTGTCCAAGCGGCCGATGAATATCCGCGAGCTGGCCGAAGCGGTCGGCCTCAGCAGCGCCATCATGACGATGCACATCAAGAAGCTGGAAAAAGCGGGGATCATTCGCACCGAGATGCTGCCAGGCAAAGGCGGAGTGCAGAAGCTCTGCACGCTTCAGGTCGAGCAGGCGGAGATCCTCTTTCCCGCCAAGCAGGAGAACATCCGCGCCTTCCACGAGGTCGATATCTCGGTCGGCCATTATACCGATATTGCCGTCGAACCGACCTGCGGCTTGGCGACGGCGGAACGGTTTATCGGCGAGGTGGACGATCCCCGCTATTTTCTCGATGCGGAGCGGTTTCACGCCAAGATTCTCTGGTTCAGCGAGGGGTTCGTTGAATACAAAATTCCCAATTTCCTGCTGTCTACCCAGAACCCCGAGGAGCTGGTCTTCTCGATGGAGATCGCCTCGGAAGCGCCGCTTACCAATAATTTTTGGCCTTCGGATATCACCTTCTACTTGAATTCGGTCAAGCTCGGCACCTGGACGAGTCCCGGAGACTTCGGCGACCGGCGCGGCAAATACAGTCCCTCCTGGTGGCCGAACGTCGTCAACCAATACGGGCTGCTCAAGCACCTCATCGTGAGCAACGACGGCACCTTCATGGACGGTAACCGGATGTCGGACGTGACGCTGGAACAGGTCAACGTGCGCGACCGTCAATGGACGCTGCGGATTGCGGTCGAGAAGGAATCCGAGCATATCGGCGGGGTGACCCTGTTTGGCAAGGGCTTCGGCAACTACAATCAGGACATCGTCTTCCGCCTTTATTACAACAAGCCGCAAGCCGCAGAGCCAGAAGACGAGGCTGAGTCGGCAGCGCAGCCGGAGGAGAACGCGACGAAGTAACGCAGTCAGCCCGCGGGCCCTGCGCCCGCGGCCTGCATTCTCGGTTGCACTCCGGTCTGCACTCCCGCCCTGCACAGGCGCAAACGGCTATATGCGGGATTGGGAGCCTCAAGATAGGCTTTTCCTTCCCGTATCCCGGCTCCCCTCATGCAAAAAGACCTTGATCCATCGCGGGATCAAGGTCTTTTGCTATTATCCGGACGTTCTCCGACATGGGCAGGACCGCTTACGACGGTATGCTTCCTGCGGACCCGGCTTCAACGCGCCCCGGCTTGGTTCTCGATGCGGCCCTTACTTCCCTTCCGCTTTGGTGAGACGGATGACGTTCCACGACGCCTTAGGCAGACGTGTTTCCAGAATGCCGTTGTCCAGCCGCGATGAGCGGCATTCCTTTGGCGCCACTTCTTCCCGCTCCGCTGTGTTGACCGCCTTCATGTCGTCGTGCGTCAGCACGATGTGCTGCTCCAGCCGGTAGCCTTCGAAGCTGCGCACATCGCAGTCCAGCGGAAGTTCGTCATTCAGACTGCGGTTGACGGCAAAGATCGTCAGCGTCTCCTCCTCTTCGTTGAACACCACGGCGCTGTCCAGGTCAGGTACGTCGGTGAAGTCCTTCGTGTCGTGCTTAGTGGAGGTCACGACCGGCTTGAGCGAGACTCCGCGGCCATAAAGAGACGTATGCAGGTACGGGTAATAGATCGTCTGCTTCCATACCCGGCCGCCGTTCTCGGTCATGATCGGGGCGATGACGTTGACAAGCTGAGCGAGGCAGGCCATCTTCACCCGGTCGGCATGGCGCAGGAAGGTGAGCAGCATGCTGCCGACCAGGAGCGCGTCCTCAAAGGTATAGACGTCCTCCAGCTGGGGCGGCGCTTCCGTCCACGGTTCGAGCCGGGAGTCCGCCCCGTTGGAATGATACCAGACGTTCCATTCGTCGAAGCTGAGCAGCATGGTCTTCTTGCTGCGCTTCTTGGCTTTGATGTAATCGCAGACCGAGACCACGGTATGAATAAAATGATCCATATCCAGCGACTGCGCAAGGAAATTCGCCGTGTCGTTGTCACGGTTGCCGTAATATTGGTGGAGCGACACAAAATCGGCCGCTTCATAGGTATGATCGAGGGTATCCGCTTCCCACTGGGGAAAGGTCGGCATTCCCGTACTCGAGCTGCCGCAGGAGACGAGTTCGATTCCCGGGTCGACCTGACGCATCGCCTTGGCCGTCTCGAGCGCCAGCCGTCCGTATTCATGAGCCGTTTTGTGGCCGATCTGCCACGGGCCGTCCATCTCGTTGCCGAGGCACCAGGTCTTGATCCGGTGCGGTTCCGCCACCCCGTGCTTGCGCCGCAGGTCGCTCCAATAGGTGCCGCCGGGATGGTTGCAGTATTCGATCAAGTTGCGGGCGTCGTCGATGCCGCGCGTCCCCAGGTTGACGGCCATCATGACGTCGGAGCCGGCTTCTTTGGCCCAGCGTACGAATTCATTGGTTCCAATCTCATTGCTCTCGACGGTGCGCCAGGCCAGCTCCAGCCGCCTAGGGCGCTCGGCGACAGGGCCGACTCCGTCTTCCCAGTTGTAACCGGATACGAAATTGCCGCCCGGATAGCGGATGATCGGCACACGAAGCTCGCGGACCAGTTCCATCACGTCGCGGCGGAATCCTAATGCGTCCGCGGCCGGATGTCCCGGCTCATAGATGCCTCCGTATACGGCTCGTCCCAGATGCTCGACAAACGATCCATAAATCCGTTTATCCACCTCTGCAATGCGGAAGGCTTTGTCAACGATCATACGGGCTTTCAGGTTGGACATGGATGCTCTCTCCTTCTCAAAGGCTCATACTTTCAGGCTTCTCGGGTTTTCATTAACAATATTATTAATTAATAAATGATGATATTACCCTCCAAACGCATTTTAATTCGAACCGCTTTCATTGTCAACCGAAAGCCAAAATCTTGAACACCGAGATCCAGAAGTGTTTCATCACCAGAACTAGATCGCTTCGAGGAAACCTGGGGCGCCAAGTATCCCCTCATTATCCATTTCTGGCGAACCATTTGGGATGAGCCAGCCACCTCGATGCCGTTCAGGATATTTTTTGCAGCGGAAAAGCCGCTTTGTCCAAAAAAAAAGCGTGCTGCTTGTCGAGCAGCACACTGACAGAATCTTCTCCTTCAATTCTTCATATCAGCCACGTTTTAGCTTTCCTATTCACTCGTGCGGAATATGTAGTCTTATAAATCGGTTCCGGTTGGATCTAACGAATCACCGGGGAGGACCTGACCTGCGTTTGTACAAAATCCGTCAAACACCTTTTCGATATTTTGGATTCTCAAATTCTTAGGGCAAGTGATGGATAATACATAGTCCTCTTTTCTAGTGGAAAGGGTACGGTATTGAATGAAATTCTTATAGTAACACACATAGTCGTTTCCATTGTATGCAATATCGCTTACTTCCAAGATTTCAAACGGCACCGTTAAACCGGTTTTCAAAACTTTCGAAAGAGACTCTTTGGCAGACCAGATCAAGGTGACGATTTCAGCTACACTTCTTCCATTTTCCATTTGCAATTTGCCTACCAACCCCTTTTCGGTGTTGGTCATTTGGGAGAGGAAGCCGCTCTGGGATAGAATCGAAATGCTCTCAATGTCTATGCCCATCGGACATGCTTCCGGAAAAGCAATAGCGCCGCCTATATCGCCGCAATGGGTGATACTGACCTGCAAATGGGACGAATGGGGACTTGCAAGCACCGGCTGACCAAAAATCCCGTTTTTGATCGCAACCTGTTGAAGGCGATCTCCCCCTATTTGATGGACGAAAGCTTGCTTGGCTGCATATCGGCCGATCAGGTAACTTTTAATCCTTTTCTCAAATCTCAGTTCATGAAAATAGTCCAGCTCCTCCGCATGCAGAAAGGATTGGACTTCGCAATGCCTCTCGATATACGAGTAGTTGCAAAAACAAACACCGGCTTTGTAGCTTGCACGATCCGATTCAACGAATAATTCTCCATTATAAGGCTTCATGGCCCTACCTCCCGCCCAACGAATTGCATCAACTTCTTGCTAAAATTCGTGCACGCACAACAGCTTTTTACGAGTATAACCCGCTTCATAAGGATACCCATACGCATTATTGATGTAGCGCGTATTGTCTTTGCATATATTTCTGTTGATGTGACTGTGCCCATAGATATGGATATCCGATTCCAAAACGCGTATCTGTTTTTCAAGCAACACACTTCCAAGTACGGGATAGAGGGTCCTCTTGCTCTCGGGAATCTGGTCAGGCATAATATCGATTCTCGGTAGAAAGTGAGAAAAGGAAATGATGCACGGATCGCCCTTCGGAATCGTCACCCGGTTGCGATCCGTAAAGTCCTTGGTAATTTGGTTGACATCCTGTCCTGACGGCCACTTGCACGCGTAGAAATCTACCCAAGAATTCCGAACTTCCTCATTTGGCCTTCCGAACGAATAATCGTACCATCCGAATAGCGGAACAATCCAAACGTCCTTCACCCTGCCGGGTTCCATTCCAATGCCTGCCTGTCGGGCCAGCGTTTCGATAGCATGAAGCTTCTCCAGGGAAGTGGAATAAGCATTGTTCGTTATCCATAAATCATGGTTCCCCGGTACGTAAAACACTTTTGCAAACTTCGCCGCTAAGCTTGTAAAAGCTTGTTCGATGTGAGTGATCTGATGGGAAATGTCCCCTGCCAGAATCAAAATGTCATTCTTGTATTCTTCGCCGGATAGATGTGTTAGCCACTCATAATTTTCGGAGAAGTCAATATGCAAGTCCGAAACGGTCAGGATTCTCAAGGCAAGCTCTCCCATGGAAATATTCCTTTATCAACATACCGGTAAATTCCTTCGAGCGTTTGCGGATCGGAAAAGACTTCTCTGTTGGCTTCAATGGCGAATGGTTTAGCCCGCTCCAGATCTTCATTCAGCCTGCTCATGTACTGTTTATACCGGAGGATCGCCTTCTTGGTGAGCGGCCTTAACCGCAGCAGGTGCTTGCGAAGCAATGCCTGACTATCGGAATCGCAGCCATCCACCAGTCCCCAATCAAGTACCCGCTGAACCGAAAACGGTTGGGTCATCAGCGTCATATAATTTGCTTTATGCATTCCGATTCTTCTGACCAAAAAAGGCAGAACGGCTGCCGGAAAAACGCCGAACAATAATTCCGACAAGCTGAATTGGGCGGACAGATTCGACACCACCATATCGCTGGCAGCGACAAAGCCAATCCCCCCGGCATTTACCTTCCCCCGGACATGCGAAATGGTGATGTACGGCCCGGTGGCAAGCCGCAGCCAAAGGTCATACATGCGTTCCGGCTTCGGTTCGACCCGCTGACCGCTCGACAGGTCGGCATGCATCTCCTGAAAATCCGCACCCAGGCAAAAGACATCCGGCAGGCCCTCCAACACAACCACGCATATCGTTTCTTCACACAGATCCAGCACCTGATGGCATTCCTCGATGAGAAGTTCGTTTATGGTATTGTTCGCCTCTGGACGATGGATTTGAATAAAGCAAACCTTGTCTTGAAAGTTGACCTTTATCGTCTGATAATTCATTCGGTCCACCTGTATTCTCGGTGAAATTCCCGAATCCCCTCAAGGATAAGCCTCCGCTTCCCGCGGCTTTTATCCAACGCACCCGGAATCAAGTCCGGCTCCAGCTTCACATTTCGGGTTCCGAATTTCACCGTACCGCTCTCCTGCACGATTTTTTCGTATTCTTCCATGGATAACGGGTAGCGTTCGTTCAGTTCTTTCTCAATATGGAACCGGCGCAGGCGTTCCTGCCCCTGTTTCGTAACGACCCCGCTGTAAAATTCCGAACAGCATCCGGACCCGTACGAAAAACAACCGATCCGCTTGGGAGTTGTAAAATCGCCTCGGTCGATGGTGCTTGCCAATGAGAGCAGTATGGTTGCTCCCATGATATTGCCTACCCGCTGGCAGTAGGTCACTCCCGGCATGACGCGCCTCTCGAAGTCGGCTTCAATTTCATCGGGCTTTGCTCCGGCCATCTTTCTCATCATCGTACGATGAGCTCCCTTCACCATGCCTCCAAACGGAGTATGAAAGCAAAGGTAGTTGAAGGTAGTCCGATAATCCGCTCCGGAAACCCGCCGCTGATATTCCAGAAATGTCTGTTCACAGCAATCGAGGTAGGACATTAAGGACAGGTCGGCATTTCCGGCTTCGCTATCCGGGATGGGACGGCATGTATCCATCACTTCATAGCCATGGTACCCGTTGGCCCCCACATCGACTTGAAATATATAGGGCCGTTCACTGACTAATACCGCTACAGCTCCGGCACCGCCGCTAGGCTCCGCATAAGACCAATCTTCTGTCAAGGCATCGCCGCCTTCTGCCACCAAGAACCGCGATATGTCACTTGCGATCACTAGCGCCTTCGCACCGGGAGAAGTCTGGGACAGGATGAAATTGATCGCCATTTGCAAACCCGCAGTACCGGAGTAGCAAGCTTGCTTCAGCTCGAACAAGCGGCAATTGCGGTTTAATCCCAAGTGATGGTGAATATAGGTGCTCATCGATTTTCCAAAATCGATACCGGATTCCGAACAGGTAATCAATAGCTCAATGGCATTTTTTTCACTTTCGGATAGCGAATCGATGATGGGTTTAGCAGCATTTACCGCGCAGGTAACCGGATCTTCAAAAGGCAATGCCACCGCTTTTTCCTTCATCAATAGATTCCTGAATCTTGGTGCATCCAATTTTCTGTACTCGGCCAGCTCCATGACATCCAGGTAAGCCATTCCACCGAACGTATTGATCGCTTCAATTCCGACAGAAATCATAATCGAGCATCCTCCTTAGGCGTCTGTTGCTTCCTTACAAGCTTCCTCCGTACTCATTCCAGACCGGCCAGGAACTCAAGCACTTTGCGGTTGTACCCCTGATGATGGGTAAGCATCGGGAAATGACCGGCGCCGGCCATTTCATAATAGTGCGAGTTCGGAATGCCCGAGCGGATCAACTCCGTTTCCTTCGGATCAACGCCCAGGTCCCGTTCCCCGCTGATGACCAGTGTGGGGACGGAAATTTCGGGGAGAATCTCCGTAGTGGATAATCCTTCCTCCGGAAATTGCTCGGCATACCGGATGGCCACCGGATTGGTAATTTGGCTTTCCATCAAGAGATGATAATGCTCAAGGGCGTTGATATTTTCGAAATCTCGGCGAACCCGGTCCTTCAGTTGGTCTTGATCGGTCTTTTGCAGCTGGCACAAGCTGCAGGTAAGGATTAATGAAGCCACCCTTTCCGGATATTCTCTGGCTAAAGTCTGCGCAACCATGCCTCCCCAGGAAGCCCCGATTACATGAATCGGACGCCGGATCGCAAGCTCGTCTAGGACTTCAAGGTAGGTTTTGCAATAACCGCTGAAGGAGAGATCGCCGTTGTCTTCGCTATAGCCCACCCCCGGGGCATGGATGACAATCACCTGGTAATGATGGGCTAATCCAGTCAGCTGATACGTCCATTGGGCCGCAGTCATGCCGAATCCCGGAATGAGCAGCACCGGATCACCTTCCCCGGCCATCACCACTTCCATGCGGGAGGCATTTGGGGTTTTCACTCGCAGGTGGGCCTGTTGGCCGTGCTGCTTCCCCACCAGCTTCAGGTATTCCTTGAGATAATCCGTCTTTTCCGGCGCTGCCCCATCGCTAGACCGAAGTTGCCGCCAGTAATTATCCGTTTCGGTCACCAGCCGTTCACTGACCGACATGATTTCGATCGGCGAATCGGCGGGATGCGGGTCGGCTTCCCCATCCAGCCCGGGCGCCGGGAGCTCGGGAGAATCCCCGAAGGGGAGGATGGCTGGCATTGCGAATAGATCCGCATCCGCTTGCGGTTCCACGGACCGTCCCGCGAGAGCCTCGATGATCGTCCCATAATGCTGCCATAAATAGGCGCTTAATTTTTCAATGGTGGGATGTTCAATCAAGAGCGTTACCGGCAATGTTCCGAAATCCCGTTCCAGACGTTTCGTGATCTCCATGCCCAGAATGGAATCAATCCCGTAGCGATCAAAAGGATCGCGGAGCCGAATTTCGCTTTTGGCGGTTTTTAGCACCTCTGCGAATAAGGCTTGAACGTAATTTACGGCTTCCTCCCGTAAATCCCCGTCACCGGATGCGGGTTTGGCGAGAGCTTGTCCCGGCTGTATCGCATCCTGCGGCTGATCTTCCCCATTCCCGGACTCCGGCGCCGCTATGCGAAAGGCGGGGATGAACCCTTCTTCGTCCCCAGGAAACTCAAATTGATCCGTCAGCTCCTTCACCCTCAGTCCATGCAGCTTCACGCAGACCTGTCCGGACTCATCCAGAATCGCCATATTCAATCGGTTTTCCCCTGTCAGGCGGAGATAGGCGAAGCCTTGAGCCGTGACCGGCTGCAGAACTTCCACCGCTTTTACGGCGTAGGGAAGCAGAGGGCGAAGACCCGCAATGGGGCGGTCGTCAAAGAAAGCCGCAAGAATGGACAAGCTGCCTTCCAGCAAAGCGGGGTGCAGTGTATAAGCTTTAAGTTCATTCTCATACTCTGCGGGGAAGCGGAAGCTTCCCAATGCCTCGGAAGCATTGGCATACACGTCATGAATGATTTGATAATACGGACCCCGAACAACTCCGGTCCGGCTCCATTCCAGCGTCAAGGCTTCCCGATCCAGCCGCCGGCTGCACCGCCCCATTACGGCCTCCGGAGAGATCCGCTGTCCGATAGCGGAATGGCTATCGATTCGCTGCATTTCCCCCTGAGCAAGAACCGTGGCATGCCCATGATCCTGGCTGATGATGCTGAACAGCGCCTGGCGATTTTCGCGGCTGATCCTGATGCATACCTCCTCCGCCGCACGGTCTACCCAAGGCTTCCGCCAGCTCACATTCGCCAATAGGAAATCTCGCTCTCCCCGGGCGTGGGCAAAGGCACTGTAGGCCATTTCCAAATAACTCATATTAGGCAACAAAGCTCGGCCCATGACTTGATAATGCTTGACCGGCGGTTGGGAGCTCTGAATCGTTTTTTGATAAGTCAGCACGGACCAGTGGCTTAATTCAGGATGAAGCTTGTCGATTAAGGGATGAATTTGTCCTGAACTCCTCTTCCCTTGGGTACGGCGCTCGAGCCAATACCGATCTCGTTTAAACGGATACAAGGGCAAGGAAATCCGGCGGGGGGCTGAGCCGGAATACAGGAGGCTCCAGTCCAAATCCACACCTGCTACCCAAGCATAAGCCAGTTTGGCCAGCCTCCTGTCCCGAAGCAGCCGATTCACAAACTCCTGTCCTTCTTCGCCTTCCATTAAGAATCGAAAATGATCTTCGCTTTGGCTCACGCTCTTGAAGATACCGGGAAGGTCGGACCTGTCCTCGAGGAAACCCAACAATTTATCCCGGAGTTCAACCAAATCCGACGCAAGAATGGCCAAACGCTCTTCCATGACTTCCCGTCTTTGCAGGGTGTAGGCCATGTCTTCCGGGGAAAGTGACGGCTCGCTCTCCGTTTCCTTCTGCACCGATTCCTCCGGCTCTCGAAAACGGCTTTGGAGCGCATCCGAATAAGCACCGAGCACATAATGCGCAGCCTGATCCAAGGACGGATGGTCGGAAAAGAGGGCAGCGGATATCTCCAGGTTCAACGCTTCACTCAACCGCTCGGCCAGATTTGCCAATCCTACCTGGTCCAGTCCATACTCGACGATCTCTTCCGTGGCGGATATTTCCGTTTCCCCGATCTGCAACAGCTCCGTGGTGGTCCGCACCATTTCTTGCAGGACATGGTCCAGCAGGTTGTGGCCCGCCCTGACACGGATTCTCCTTGTGCTGCCACGGTCTATAAATTCGATCATGTTGCGGATGTAAGCTTTTAACCGATCCACCGTCCGGGCGGAGAAGACAAACAGGTGCTCTTTCGTTTCTTCTGCCGCGGTTTGGCGCGGATCTTCATACTCTTCCAGGATAAGGTGCGCATTGGACCCGCCTGCCCCAAAGGCGCTGATCCCGGCTCGCCTCGGATGCCGCTTGGCAATCCCGTCGATTGTAATCAAGGGTTGGTCCCAAGGCGCCAGTTCCCGTTGAACATAAAACGGCGAATCCTGTAAATTGAGATTCGGGTTGATCGTTTCCGAGTGGAGGGACGGAACCAATTGTTTATGCTTCATTTGCAGCAGCAATTTGGTAATTCCGGCGATTCCGGCGGCCGATTCCAAATGGCCGATATTGGATTTCACGGAGCCGATGGAACAATACTGTTTATCGTTTGTATATTCGCCATAGGCTTTCATCAAACCCGAAATCTCGATAGGATCGCCAAGCGCGGTTCCGGTCCCGTGTGCTTCGATATAACTGATGGTCCTTGGGTCGATTCCGGTTTTCTTTAGGACCTCCGTGATCAATTCTCCCTGGGCATTGGGATTGGGAACCGTGTACCCGTTGGTCTTTCCGCCGTGGTTTACCGCGCTTCCTTTGATGACCGCGTAGATCTGGTCGCCATCCGCAACGGCTTTGGATAAGGGCTTTAGCAGCAGTGCACCGGTACCTTCGCCAGGTACGTATCCGTCGCCCCCTTCCCCGAAAGTCCGGCACCTTCCGTCACTGGAAGTGAAGTGAGCTTGGCTCAATCCGATATATTTATCCGGATGGATACAGGCATTGACTCCTCCTGCGATGGCGAGTTCGCTCTCCCCCCGCCGGATGCTCTCGCAGGCAAGGTGAATCGCGGTCAAGGAAGAGGAGCACATGGTGTCCAGGGCAATGCTGGGGCCATGGAAATTGAAGAAGTACGATACCCGGTTGGCGATGGAAGCGTGGATGGAATTCAGGGCCATTTGATTGCCCATCAGGGTTTCCTCCACGCCGAACAACTGGTACTGCGCATACATGACTCCGGCAAAGACGCCGATCTTCTTGCTCCCCAACTGTTCGCGTGTATAGCCGGCGTCCTCCAGCGTATGCCAGACGGTCTCCATAAATAAGCGTTCTTGCGGATCAAGGTATGCGGCTTCCCGAGGGGAGATATGGAAGAATAACGGATCGAATTTGTCCACATCCCGGATGAAGCCGCCCCACTTGCTGACGGATTCCCCATCTTCATAGTCCTGCCAGTTCCAACGATCCGGCGGGATCTCCGTGATACAGTCCCGTCCTGACTTCAGATTCTCCCAATAGTCCGTCAGATTGTCCGCCATCGGATAACGACCGCTCACTCCGATAATGGCGATGTCTTCCTCTATCGGCTTACCGGCCTCCCGCGCATCGCCGGCAAACCGTGAACGCTTGATCGTGCGGGTGCTCGGCTCGATCCTTGTCACTTGTTGGACAGGGATTTCCCGTTGCAGCTTCAGCCCCCCGCCCAATTTCTCCGCCAATGCCCGCCGGTGCTGCTTCATAAAATAACCCGCGAGATCACGGATGGTTTGATATTCAAAGAACAACGTTTTGGACAATGCGCCGAAATCCCGTTCCAGCTCCCGGGTAAGATTCATGACCATGACCGAGTCGATCCCATATTTCTCCAAAGGCTCCCGCGAGCCGATTTTATCCACCGACAGCTTAATCTCCCGGCCCAGGATTTGTTTGAGGTAAGCCTCGGTCTTGTCTTGCAGTCCGGCATATTCAGGCTCCGTGAGGTCTGCCCCGGCTTGAAGGGTACGGGGAACCTGAGAATTCGGTTTGCCCCAGGCGCGAATCTGCGCAGCGTCCCCTTTCAGGACCATCAGTTGGGTAACATCGGCCTTCAGCCCCGCTTCAAAGGCTTCGAGCCCGGCCCGGGTTTCCAGTGGCTCCAGCCCCAGGGTCTGCTTCATTGCGCGGACCAGATCGTCCCCGATCTGCATTCCGCCCTCCCGCCATAATGGCCAGTTTAAGGAGAGACACTTGCCGGAACGCTGATTTTCGGAGCGCCAGCGGGCGTAATGGTCCATAAAGTGATTCCCATATGCGTAATCGCATTGGCCCAAATTTCCCAGCTCGGCGGCCGTCGATGAAAATAGCACAAAGAAATCCAGATTCTCATGGATCGTAGCTTCATCCAAGTTCATCGTTCCAAAAATCTTGGGACCCAGAACCTCTTCCATTTCTTCAGAAGACTTTTTAAGTATGAAGGAGTCTCGCAGAATTCCCGCACTGTGAATAATCCCGTTCAACTGGCCAAATCGGGCCTTGATCCTTCGGATCAACACCGCCGCTTCATCGGGTCGGGTGACATCCGCGGCCAAATAGAGGACTTCGGCACCCCGGGCTTCCAGCTCACGGAGCTTCTGTTCTTTGTCCGGGGACAGGGCGCTGCGTCCTGTTAGCACAAGCTTGGCTTTGACCTTCTCGGCCAAATGGGAAGCGAAGATCAGTCCCAATCCTCCGGCGCCCCCGGTGATTAAATAAACGCCCCGTTCCTTCAGCGGCAGAGGGGTGGTCGGCTCTGCTTCCATCGCAATTTCTATATATTGCTTCACATAGCGCAGCCCATCTTTATAGCGAATTTGAACGGGATCATCCCCGGCATGAAATTCCGTGGATATGATTTGCCCCAGGGGGATGTTCCATATATCCCCTTCTCCGCCGGTTACCAATTCGATGGTCTTATAGATAAACCGGGGATTCTCGAGCCGCAACGATTTTGCAAACCCGCCGATTGCCGCTTGCAAAGGACGGCCGGCTGCTCCGGCATCGTAAACGTATAGCAACTGAATCGTCTCATCCGGTTTTTGCCCGAGGATCGCCTGGGTCAAGAAGAGTAACCCATAGATTCCCCGCCGAAGTTCCGCGTTGACAGATGGGGTCTGCTCCGAGTCTTCACGCGTCCAGTGGTAAACAATCCGAGTTGGCTTTATGGTTCTTCGGATCATATTCTCCCATAAACGTCGGTAGTCGTCCCGGTTAAGAGGATCAATCTCATAGGCACGTTCGCCGGTGGGCCGATAACCGTTCCCCGGGGTGACGACCAGAACCTCCTGCGCATAATGCCGCAAGCGGTCAGCCAGTTCGTCATTGTCGTCAAAAATCACGATGGTTCCAAGGTCGGAGCTCGAAATCGGCTGCGCCTCCTGTGCCATCCACCGGGTACCGTAGTAAAGGGGAGAGACAGACTCCCGGGGTAACCCAATTTGCTTATCCGCGAAGGCTTTTAAAGTAAAGTTATGCATCCGCGCCAGGATTCGGCCCTGTTCGTCGGCCAGAGTGATATGGAAGTTGAGTATGCCGGAAATTCCCGCCGGTCCCCGCACCCATTCGGCATGGGCGTAATATTGAGGTGGCAAGGGGCGGAGCAATTCCAGTTCTTCCACGGCGAAAGGCAGATATAAGCCTCCGTCGTCGCCTTGCTTCCGAATCAACCCGCTCACGGTTTGCAGCGCACCATCCATCAGGGACGGGTGCCAATCAAAGTCCGCCATACTCTCAGCCAGTTCATCGGGCAATTCCAGGCAGGACAAAGCTTCCGTTTCCGCCCCCCATAACTCCCGAATGGTTTGGAAAGCGGGGCCATAGCGGAAGCCGCGGCTTTCAAACTCCCGGTAGCATTCCTCGCGGCTTTGACGGCGGGTGCAGCGCCGTTTGATGGCTTCGATATCCAGCTTCTCCAGATTGCTGCCGCTTTCGTCCTGATAGCCGATTCTTCCCTGGGCGTGGACAGTTCTCTGCTGATCCGGTCCAACGGAAACCACTTCATATTCCGCTGTCATCCCCTCCGGGTAGAGGCAGATCGCCACCTCGCGGGGGCTGTTCCCGATCACCACCGGATTCGCCCAAATGACGTTCATCAGCTTTCGGGTCGGGTTGCCGCCATTGGCCAATTCTCCGGCGGCTCTTGCCATCTCCAGATAGATAACTCCCGGCAGCACTTTGTCGTTCCCAATCACATGATCCTTCAGATAAAACTCGTCCCCCGTGAAGCTTTTCACGAAACATTGCTCCGCAAACGTCGAGTTGTTAGAATCCAGTACCGGATGCAGCGCGGCTAAGCCGCCTTTGCGGTTTGACCGTTCCGCGGATTCCGGAAGCCAGTACCGCTCCCGCGCGAAAGGATAGGTCGGCAGCGAGATCCTGGCCGGTTTCGGCCCGGTATAGAGCTGGTCCCACTCCAAGTCGGCGCCGGAAGCCCAAAGCTGCGCCAACTTCTCCAGTTCCCCGTTCGTCCATAATTCCGCCGCAGCCCCTGCCGGTACGGGGGATTTCCTTGCAGCGCCTCCGTTATTGCGATTCCCTTGAAAGACATGATGGCGATCGATCTTCCCCGCATCCACAGCCCGCAAGCGGTCGACGAGCTCCTCCAAGGTCGTGGCCACTATCGCCAGCCGCTCTTCCATGGCTTCCCGTCCGACTTGCAGGGTATAAGCTACATCCGCCGGAGCACCCGGCCGGTTGTCTCCCTCCAAATAATGAACCATTTTCTGGACGATGGCGGCGAGTCGTTCTTCATTTTTGGCGGAAAACAGGAAGATTTGCCGGTGCTTATCCGCAGCGGAGGTTCGGGTGCGGCCCGCAAACTCTTCCAATATGAGGTGAACATTCGAACCTCCGGCTCCGAAGGAGCTGATCCCGGCCCGGAGCGGGTACTGCTTCGCGTTTCCGTTCTCATTCAAGACCGGACGCTTCCACGGGGTTAATTCCTGTTGAACATAAAAAGGGGTTTGGTCAAAAGGGATTTTGGAATTCAACGTATCCGAATGCAGGGAGGGGACCAGTTGTTGATGTTTCATTTGCAGAATCACTTTGGTCAGTCCGGCTATGCCTGCAGCCGATTCCAGATGTCCGATATTGGACTTGGCGGAACCGACGGCGCAATATTGGTTTTGCGCATCCGCCTCCCCGTCCGCGCCGGAGCATTCCCGAAAAGCTTTGGTCAAACCGGTTATCTCGATGGGATCTCCCAGAGAGGTTCCGGTTCCGTGCGCTTCGATATAACTGATGGTGCGGGAATCTACCTGAGCTCTGCGCAATGCTTCCCCGATTACATTGGCTTGTGCGATGGGACTGGGAACCGTATAGCCGCTGGAGGTTCCGCCGTGGTTTATGGCGCTTCCTTTGATTACGGCATAGATTTGATCGCCGTCCGCAACGGCCTTGCTTAATGGTTTTAATAAGATTGCCCCTACCCCTTCGCCCGGAACGTACCCATCGCCTCCTTCTCCAAAGCTGCGGCATTTTCCATCGCTGGAGGTAAAACGCATCCGGCTCAGATTGAGGTATTTGTTCGGATGAATGGATAGATTCACTCCGCCGGCGACAGCCAACTCGCTGTCTCCCTTGCGGATACTGTCGCAAGCCAGATGAATCGCGGTGAGTGCAGAGGAACACATCGTGTCCAGAGCAATACTCGGTCCGCAAAAGTCAAAGAAGTACGATACACGGTTGGCAATGGAGGCATGGGCCTGCATGGGCGCCGCCGTCTCCTCTGATCCGTCCATGCCCAGCAATTGATATTCGCTCCACATGACTCCGACAAACAAACCGACTTTGCGTTTCCGGAGGCGGGTTTTGGAATATCCCGCATCCTCGAGGGTTTGCCAGACGATCTCCAAAAACACCCGCTCCTGGGGGTCCATGTACTCGGCATCGCGGGGGGAGATATTAAAGAACAGGGGATCGAAGCAATCCGCCTGATCAATAAAACCGCCCCACTTGCTGAACATTTTGCCTTCCTTGCCCGGCTCTGCATCATAGAACCGGCGATAATCCCAGCGTTCTGGGGGAATCTCGGTAATGCAATCCTTTCCGTGCCGTAAATTGTCCCAGAACGTATTGAGATCGGGAGCCATCGGATATCGCCCGCTCAAGCCGATAATGGCAATGGGTTCATCGGCAGCATCATGCCGAGCCGGATCAATCGATGCTGCGGGAGGACTTGCGGCATCCGCCAATTCGGGACGCTGCAGGAAGACCTCTCTGAGTTTGTCCGCTTCCCCACCAACGACCAACACCTGGGGACTGGGCAGGGCAAATATCCGCCCGAAGGCGCGGAGCCCCTCCGAGGTTGATAGAGGAATCATCCCGGTTTGCGACTGGATCCAGCGACGGGTTGCATCATCAACCCGCATTCCTCCTTGCTCCCAGAGCGGCCAGTTGATGGCATAGGTTCTTCCGGGACGGTTGCCGGCGATCCGTTGGGCTTCCCGCCAGTGGGCGTAATGATCCATAAAGCAGTTGGCATACGCGTAATCGGATTGTCCGACATTCCCGAACAGGGCCGACGTGGAGGAGAACATCACAAAAAAGTCCAGAGGCTCCATGGCCAGCGCCTCGTCCAGATTGACTGTTCCGTAAACCTTGGGAGCCAACACAGCCTCCATCTCCGGAAGCGTCTTCTGGAGAATGACCGCATCTCGTGTTACTCCCGCGCAATGTATGACGCCGTGGATCTCATGGAATAACCTCTTTGTTTCGGCGATCAGCTTGTCCACTGCATCGCGCTGGGAAACATCCGCGCGAATATAACAGACTTGCGATCCACCGGCCTCCATCTTTCGAAGCTGTCGTTGCTGCTCCTCATTTAAATCGGTGCGGCCGGTAAGCACCAAGCGCACTTGTTCTCGTTGGACGAGAGAATGGGCAACCATCAGGCCGAGGCCCCCCATCCCTCCGGTTATCAGGTAGACTCCGCCCTTCTTCACAGGAATCGGCAGCTCGTTATCGGGATTCGTTTCCCGGAGGACTCTTTCCCACCGTTCCCCATCGCGGTATTGAATCATTTCCCCGCCGCTGCCTTCCGCTTGGAGCTCACGATAGACGGCATTCGCCACCTGCTCGGATGCAAGGGTACTGGGCGATGTCCATTTGAATTCGACCAATTTATACTGGATCATCGGATTTTCGAGCTGTGCCGATTTTGCAAACCCGCCGACAGCACCGAATAGGGGCGAAGTCGGGCCCGCGGTGCTTGGGGATACGACCGCGACGGCCAACTTGTCCTTAATCTTCTCTTCCAATAGAGCCTTATGGAGATAGAAGAGGGGAAATATTCCCTGCTCCAACTGGGCCGGCATCCTCTCGGCGCGGGAATCAAAAGGAATATCGCCCCACTTGTACACCACCTTGCGGGGCCATGCCCCCCGCTCTTTCAGCGCTTGGAGCAATTGCTTAAAGTCGCTCGGCTGATGGGGGTTGATTTCATAGGTTTCATCCCCGAGGGCTTGAAATGCGGCGCCCGGTTTAACCAGCGTTACACGGGAACCCCCTTCGTTTTCGATACGTTCTTTCAGCAGGCCGTGAAAAGGCTCGCCCGTACCGAAGATCAGCACAGGATTGCCGGACAGGGACGGACCGGCAACAGGAAGCGAAGAGGGCTCCCATACCGGCACCGCATAGAGCACCGCGGATGGGGTATCCGGAATTTGCTGCGGCGGGCTGACGCTACGGGAACCGGATAAAGCATCGCCATACTCCTTCAGCAGATAACCGGACAGTTCCCGGATATTGGTATATTCAAACAATAAGGTCGGATATAGCGGTTGCCCCAGCTTGGCTTCCAGTTGCCGGACCAATTGCAAGAGATGATTCGAATCCAGCCCCTGTTCGTAGAACGGGACATCCACCCGGACGGCTTCCGGGGATTGGTTAATGAATTCCGCTACCATTTGCCGCAAATCCTGTTCGACTTCTCCGGTAGACACAGGGCTTAATTCCGGTTGCGGCGTGGACAACGGCAGGTTTTCTTGGGCAAGATAGGCGGCCAGATCCCGGATATTGGTATATTCGAAGAGCAAGGTCGGATAAAGCTGCCGCCCCAGCCGGGCTTCCAACTCCCGAACCAATTGCAGCAACTGGCCCGAATCCAATCCTTGTTCGTAGAAGGGAACGTCCACCCCGATGGATTCCGGCGCTATCCCGAGTATGGCGGCGGCCATCTGCTGCAAATCCTGTTCGAGGCCCGCTCGACCGGCCTCCTCCGATTCCTGCCGGGGGCTCTCCCCTACTAACCGCGGCCCCTCGGTTGGAATCCGTTCCGGGATAGGTGGAGGAGAAGTTGCGGAAGTATCCGTCGGCTTCTGAAGCTTCGTAATGGCATCTTTGGAGCGGATCTCCTTGTACGTCAATTTCTTGAATACAGCCACCCGATTACCGGACTCTTGATACAACTCAATATCAACAGAGATCACATCCCGTCCAGGAACAGAATCCGCCTGTTGCTCCCGGACAAACACATAGCATTTCTCCTTCAGCTTCTCCCCGCTCCGGAACGATTCAATAAACATCGGAATAAACGGCTTTTGATCCTGGTGCTCTTCTCCGGCAGATGGCTTGTTATCCTTAAAGAACATGAAGCTGGGAATGATGGTGGCCGAGTCGAGAAATGCCGGATGGAGGTAAAAATCGTTCTGATACAGCTGTGCCGATTCACTTAACTGAAGTTCGGCCAGACAATACCCCTCACCCCGGTACACCCTGCCTTGTATCTTCATAAAAGCGTCGTGCACAATGTCGACCTTGCGTTCAGCGGCGTATGCCTCCTCCATGTCCGATACCCGGAGGGCATGGCTTTTCAGTGCGGGAATGTCAATCCGGTCGGATAACGGTTCCGAGTGAAGATGGAGTTCTCCTTGCAGATTTAGGTCCCAGTCCGGACTGAGGCACCGATCGTTTTTAACTTTTCGACTTTTCGCCGTAATGATGCCGTGATTTCCAGAGGTTTCATTTTTCGTGATAGCAATGAAAATCTCCTGATCGTAATTTGGGTCCGTGGCAATGGGCTTCAAGAATACGATGTTGCGCAGTTCCACTTGATCCAGGGGAAATCCTTGCGATAGCAGCCCCCTGCAAATCATATCAAGGAAGGTTACGCCTGGCATGATCCGGACGCCATGAACCTGGTGGTTTTTTACAATCATGTTATCATGCGTTATCAGCGATCTGAACTGGATCGATACGGGCTTATCCATGGTCATACACCTCTATCCCCCAAGAATTTCAAGAAAGCATCCGCAGTAGAATGCTCCACGGTAATATCCAACAGCGCGGCGGAGTTCGGCAGCGGATCAGCGGCGATTGGCCGTTCGACCTTCTCCTCCGGTATCGAATCCAACCAGAATCGTCTACGGTTGAATATCACCCGTGGGAGCGGTTGTCTGGTCTTCCGCCCCTCTTCTTGATTCGGCGCTTCGCTCACGATCATATGGACATTGGTCCCTCCGAATCCGAAGGAACTGATTCCCGCCCGACGGATTCCCGCCCGGGGCTTCCACTCCTGCAGCCGGGTATTGGGATAGAAGGGCGAGCTTGCAAATTCGAAGCGCGGATTGGGCGTCTCGCAATTTAAGGTAGGCGGCAATTGTCGGTGGTACAGGGATAAGGCCACTTTAATGAAGCTTGCAATCCCTGCCGCACTGAGCAGATGGCCCAGATTGGTTTTCACACTGCCCACGGCGCAGAATTGCTTCTCCCTGGTGGATTCACGGAAAACCTTGGTTAGGGCCTTCAATTCGATAGGGTCGCCGATCATCGTGCCCGTCCCGTGGTTCTCGATATAACTGATGGAACCGGGGGTTGCTTCCGCCTTGGTTAAGGCCTCTTGAATGACCATGCTTTGGGCTTCCGGATTGGGTGTGGTTACTCCCATGGTCCGGCCGTCGTTGTTGATCGCCGAGCCTTCAATCACCGCGTAGATGTGATCCCCATCGGCCAGTGCCTTATCCAACCGTTTCAATAAGACGGCCCCGCAGCCTTCACCGGGCACAAACCCGTTGGCTTTTTCATCGAACGTATGGCATTTCCCATCCGGAGAGAGCGCCCGCCCTTCGCTTAGAACCAGGTATGTATTCTCGTCGAGCAAGATATCCACTCCTCCGGCGAGAGCCATCTCCGATTCCTGCAGCATCAAACTCTGACAGGCCAGATGAATGCTTGTCATCGACGAGGAGCAGGCGGTATCGACGACCATATTCGGTCCTTTCAGATTGAGGAAATGGGCGGCATAGGCCGCAATGAAGTTCTGCCCTGTTCCGGTTACGCTGTTCTTCAGCATTTGAGGGATTCGGGAGGCGAAATAGCCCGTCCGCGAGCCCACGAAAACGCCCACCTTCTTATTCCACAGCTCTTCCCGCGTATAGCCCGCATCCTGGATCGTTTCGACGCTGATCTCCAGGAACTGACGGATGAGCGGATCCATATGCAGCGCTTCCGATTCGCTGATATGAAAATATTCAGGATCGAAATACTCAATATTGTCGAGAAAGCCTCCCCATTTGCTGATGCTTTTACCGGATTGATAATCCGGGGAATAATAGCGCCCGATATCCCAGCGGGAAGCGGGAATTTCTCGGATACCGCTCCGCCCTTTCGCCAAATTGTCCCAGAACGAATCCTTGTCCTGGGCACCCGGGAAGTGGCAGGCGATCCCAATGACAGCGACTTTGTGCGACTCCGGAGCGACGGTATTGCCGATCCGGCTTACCCGGTTTTTACGGGACTGTAGCTCCCATCCGCTTTGGAACTCGAGTCGGAACGGTGTCCGCTCCTTAGGCGCTGGCTGCGGCGCTTCGACCACCGGCGGAGTCTTCTGAGACTGCATCCGCTCCAGGTAACTGCCCAGCGAGGCCAAGGTCGAGTACTCCAAGAATACGCCCGGTTCCAATTTCCGTTCGAAGCGGACCTCCACCTTTTTGACAAGCTCGGCAAGCAGGATGGAGTCCACTCCGAAATCCGCGAAATCGGCCGTTTCCGCCAGTTGATCCTCCGGTATTTTCAACTCCTCCGCGAACAATGATTTCAAGGCGGAAATCGTCCCTGTGATGCTCCTATGCGGCTGAGACTTAGAGATCGGGGCGTCCGCTGGCTTGGACCGCGCCTTCATCGCTTGGTTGCTATGCAGCAACCCGGCCGGTTGGAACCGTTCCGCTATCGTCAAACCCGGCATAATCTGCGAGGGATTGGGGATTTGGAGGACAGCGTCGAACAATGCGAGACCTTCGGACACCGACAGCGGAGCGAATCCTAACTGGGAATAGAGCGGCGCGATATCGGAAGCCATTCCGGTGCCGGTCCATACCGGCCAATTGACGGATTTGTAATAGCCGTATCCTTGTCTGTGCTGATAGGCAGCAAAATAATCCTGGTAGGCATTGGCGGTAGCATAATCGCTGACCCCGGCCGCAAGTGCCGGAATCAGCCCGGACACGGAAGAAAACAAGAGAAAGAACTGCACGGAATCGTTCTTGAATACCTCATGCAGCACTTCCAGACCCTCCATCTTCGGTTCAAAGACCCGCTGCATATCCTGCTCGGTTTTATGGATGAAAGCCGGATTGGCTTGGCTCATGTATCCCGCGCAGTGGATAACCCCCTGAATCCCTCCCATTCGCCGTCTGACTTCTTGGAAGAATACTTCCAGCTCAGCCTGTTGGACCAGGGAACCCGTATATAGTTCGAGGGACGCTCCGGCGTCTTCCAGTTCCAGCAGTGCTTTGACTTTTGCAGCAACCCCGGGCTCCGTATCGGAGCTGCCGGCCAACTGCCGCCACCGGCTGCGAATCGGCAACTGCTGAACCCCCATTAAGACCAATTTCCTTGCTCCTCTCCGGACCAGATGTCGGGCAATCTCCAACCCGATTCCCCGAGTCCCGCCGGTGATGACGATGGCTTGCTCAGGATTTAAGACCAGACTTCGGGGACTTCCAATCCCCGGATCGACTGGCTTCAGATAGGGAACATACCGCTTCCCTGCCCGATAACGGATTTCGCCCTCCGCGTCCCGACAGCGCATTTCCCGTTGGATGACTTCCGCCCATTCTTCCGTCTTGTCCATCGGCAAGTCGGTGTCTACGGTTTTGGAGTGGACTTTCTGATATTCGGCTCCCAGCATCCTCACGAGTCCGGCCATGCCCGCTCCGTCTAACGACGGAATCTTGTGCGACTCCTGCAATCCCGTGGTTGCATGGAGAATCGTGAGCGGCTTTGGAATGATCGCTTTGATCAACTCCTGCAGCAGGGCGACTTTCCCCATGGCCAAACGGCCGGTACCGCTTGGCCGGCTGTGCAAATCCGACAAATCAATAATCGCCGCAATGTCGGCTCTCTGCTTCAGGATATCTTGAATCAACCGGACTGCTTGGTCCGCTTCCCGGAAATTCAAGCCATAGGTCTGACCGGTTTGGTGTTCGTATCCCCAGCCATCCTGAATGTAAATGCAAGCATCGGGATTCGGGCTGCACAGGCGGTCCGCCAAGGCGGTTGTCTCTTCATTCCCCAAGATGATGATGGTCCCCGTGATGGTTGTGGGAATGGTTTCGGTAGGCTCTGCCGCTCGCCATGATTTTTCAAGGAAAAACGCGGTCCTCTCCCCGTGCTCCGCTTGCAGCGTTTCGGAGTGGGCGTCAAGCCGGACTGTCTCCAACTGAACTTGCTGGAGGACCGCCAGAACCCGGCCGTCAGCCGAAGCCACGGTAGCATCAAACTCCCTTTCCTCCTCACTGGATGGTTGGGAAGGATGAATATGGACATACCCCGTTTCGGTGAGAGGCTGCAGCAGCTTGACCCGCGCCGCTTTCAACAGAGCTTTCGGTTGGCCGGCCGTCCCGGCGGCGTTGGCTTCAAGCGCCAGGATGAGCTGAGGGATGCTTTCCAGCACGGCCGGATGAAGGGCCAATTCCGTCATGGTTCCTCTTGACGAGGCAGGGAGCTGGAAGCGGGCCAACACCTCTCCATCCGCAACGAAACACTCGCGGACGACCTGGAGTCCGGTTGCATATTTCATACCGTGCCTCTCCATCAGCTCATAAAACTCCGCTGCCGGGAGTGGGCCCTTACCATCAGCTTGTAACCGATCTATTGGCGGTTCTGCCGGAGGAACCGCTTCGGATTTCGCAGCATAGGAAAGTTCGCCCTGGGCCGAAATTCGTGTCCGGCCATCGTGCGTAATCGTGCGAATTTCCCATTCCATGCTGTCGCCTGCAGGATATAGCCCGATCTCCGCTTCCCGAACCTCATCCAATGGAATCGGAGGACCCCAAGCCACGTTGGTTAGTTCCTCCACCCGCAATGGTTGGTTGATCAAACTACCGGCAGCCCGGGCCATTTCCAGATGAATGATGCCGGGAACGACCTGCCGATGATCCAGCCGGAAATCATGAACAAAAGGCTCTGCGGCCGTAAATTCCTTCTTGAAACACAACCCGGCCACCGTAGACTCGTTGCGGTCAATCAGCGGATGCAGGCGGACTGCCAGCTGCTTGCTCTCTTTGGGTTCCGCAGCGGATACCCAGTAGCGTTCCCTGGCAAACGGATACCCCGGGAGGGAGATACGGGCGGGAATAGGTTCGGGATATAACGGACGCCAATCGATATCAATCCCGCTGATCCACAATTGCGCCAATTTTCTATATTGATGTTCATCATAAATAATCCGCAGGAATTCCTGCCCTTCCCTGCCGCTGACCAGCATGTGGGCGTTCAACCGGTTATCCCGGACATTGCCGGCATAAATATCCTCCCTATCCGTAGCGCCTTCAATAAAAGCGACCAGCCGATCCGCCAGCTCCTCGCGGCTGGAGGCGACGATAGCCAATCGCTCCTCCATGGATTCCCGTCCCATTTGCAGCGTATAGGCCAGATCCGCCAGGTTGAAAGGCTCTCGTGCTTCCATGGAGGCTTGCGGTTCGGGATTTCCATAGTAATGGGCAATCGCCGCCGAATTCATTTGAAGCAGATGCCGACTCAGATCGGCAAAGGCGGGATAATCGAAAAACAAGGCCGCGTCGATGTCCAATTGATACATCTCATTCAGCTGATTGGCCAGATCCGTCAGTCCAATCGGATCCAAACCATATTCGCCGAACTCGGTGGGGGCGACTTCCGCTTCGCTGATGCGCAATATGTCGGCAACGCGCTTTACCAAATCATGCTGCACCCGCATGAGCAGGTCCTGATCTCCAGGTGTCTCCCGGGATTTCCCGTCGCTGCTTTGCAGCACCTCCGCCATTTTCCGAGCATAAGCTTTAAGCCGGTCGCTGTTCTTGGCGGAAAAAACAAAGATGAATTCCGAAGGATCGGGGAAATTCTCCCGGACCGGCGGGGTATATTCCTCCAGGATGATATGGGCGTTGGAGCCGCCGGCCCCGAAGGAGCTTACTCCAGCCCGCAACGGATATCGCTTCGCGATCCCATTCTCCATGACGTGCGGGTTCTCCCAGGGGGTTAACTTCCGTTGGACATAGAACGGCGTGTGCTCAATCGGGATATGGGGATTCAAGCTGTCGGAATGCAGAGAAGGAACCAATTGCTTGTGCTTCATTTGCAGCAGTACCTTGGTGATGCCGGCAATCCCTGCGGCGGATTCCAGATGTCCGATATTGGACTTGGCCGATCCGATGGCGCAATACGGCTCGCCGCCCGTGCCTGTCCCGGCCCCCTCTTGGAAGGCATGGACTAAACCGGTTATTTCAATGGGATCGCCCAAGGATGTCCCGGTTCCATGAGCCTCGATATAGCTGACGGTCCGGGGATCAACCCGGGCCTTCTTCAAGGTGTTGGCAATCAGTTCCGCTTGAGCGGTAGGATTGGGAACCGTGTACCCGTTCGTCTTGCCTCCATGGTTTACCGCAGAGGCTTTAATAACGGCGTATATCCGGTCCCCATCGGCGACGGCCCGGTGCAATGGCTTTAGGAGGACTGCCCCCACTCCCTCGCCCGGTACGTAACCGTCCCCCCCTGCTCCGAAGCTGCGGCAGCGGCCGTCGCTGGCGAGAAACTTCCCTTGGCTCAGCTGCAAATATTTGTTGGGGTGGACGGACAGGTTCACTCCGCCGGCAATCGCCACTTCGCTTTCTCCGTTGCGGATGCTGGTACAAGCGAGATGAATCGCAGTCAAGGACGAGGAGCACATGGTATCCAAAGCGATGCTCGGTCCGCGGAAATTGCAATAATACGAAACCCGATTGGCAATGGAAGCATGCGACGATCCGGGGGAAACTCCATCGCTTCCCCCCTCCAACAGCTGATAGTGCCCGTACATGACGCCGACGAAAACACCGACTTTGTCTTGGGCCAATTGCCCGCGGGTATACCCCGCATCCTCCAGGGTCTGCCAAACGGTCTCCAGAAACAGCCGTTCTTGTGGATCGATATAGGCTGCTTCCCGGGGAGAGATGTTGAAGAACAGCGGGTCAAACCGGTCGATGCCGTCCAGGAAGCCTCCCCATTTGCCATAGCTTTTGCCGCGGGCATTCTTATCCGGGTCGAAGTAATCCTCAAAGGCCCACCGTTCGCGGGGAATCTCCGTTATGCAATCTCTGCCGCTTTTTAAGTTCTCCCAGAACTCATTCAAATCGGCGGCCATCGGATACCGGCCGCTGACACCGATAATGGCGATGTCTTGGACGACCGGCTCGTTTAGGGTTCGGTCCTGGAGGGAAGCGGAAGCCGCAATAAATCGGGAACGGGTTGCCCTTTCCCGCACCGGTTCCTGGAGTTGCGCTTTCTCTGGGGACTTTGCCGGTTTCTTGCCCAGCTTGGCCACCTTTTCCGGATGGAATTTGATAAAGTACCCGGCCAGCTCCGCCACACTCTTGTATTCAAAGAACAACGTTTTCGAGAGACTCCCGAAGAAGCTTTCAAACGCCCGGCTCAAGTTTAACACCATCACGGAATCAATCCCGTATTGCTCAAACGGGGCCTGGGAATCGATTTGATGAAGCGGCAGTTTGATCTCCCGGGATAGGATGGTTTTGAGGTAGGCTTCCACTTCATCCCGGTATTGTTCGGCGGACGAATTTCCCTCGGGTTGGGACTGGAAGTCAGCGGTTGTGACCGGCTCCGGATTCAGGAACCGGTTGATTTGATTCGGTTCTCCCGCAAAGACAATCAGGTTGGGAATTCCGGCGGACAAACCGGTTTCGAAGATCCGAATGCCTTCGTTATCACGCAAGGGGACCAGGCCCGCTTGACGCATGAGGGTTTTGGCATCATCGTTCACCCTCATTCCACCGTTCTCCCATAACGGCCAATTGATGGCCGTGGTTATCCCCGGCGCATTCTCCCGAGTTCGATATTCTGCGAAATAATCCATGAAGCTGTTGGCATACGCATAATCGACTTGGCCGATATTCCCGCTGACGGCGGACGTGGACGAGAACAGGGTGAAGAAGTCCAGCTTTTCCCCTCGGGTCGCTTCGTGCAAATGAAGGGTGCCGTATAGTTTGGCAGCCAGCACCTCATCCATTTCCGCCGCGGTTTTCCGGAAGGCGAGTGAATCCCGGAGCACCCCGGCGCTGTGAATAACCCCGTCAATCCGGCTGAACCTAGCCTTGGCTTTGCGCACCGCTTCAATCACATCGTGCTGTTTGGATATATCGGCCGCCACATAGAGGATCTCGGCGCCGGACTTCTCCAAGCTGCGCAGTTTGTCTTCCGTCTCGGCATTCAATGGAGACCGGCCCACGAGAACCAATTTCGCCTTGTACCGTTCGGACAGATACCGGGCAAAGATGAACCCCAATCCCCCTGCGCCGCCGGTGATCAAATAAACGCCCTGTTCTCGACATATGCCCGTGAACGGCTGTGCTTCCATTTCCGGTTGAAAGGCTTGCAGTTGATGAATAAACCGCGATTGGGCCTCGTAACGCACTTCCGCCGGGATGTTCCGGGAGGACTGCAGTTCCCGGCACGCCAACTCCGCCATTCCTTCCAATAAATTATTGCCGGGTGCTGCCCTTCCTGCACCGCGGATCTCCATGGTTTGGTAAATCAAATGCGGATATTCCAAGCGTATGGTTTTCATGAATGCACCCAGTGCCGCATCTAATGGCTGTATCTCCCCATTGGGGGATTCATAGAGGTATAAGAGACGGATCGGCCGATTCGGGTTCCGTTCGATCAAGGCCCGGGTCAGATAAAGCAGCGAATAGGCGCTCCGGGCAAGCCATGCTTGGATGGGAGATTCCTCCGCGGTGAACTTTTCAGGAGACCACCGGTAGATAATATTTTGCAAGCTAATATGTTGGGCCTGCAATTCATCAAACAGCTTCAGGTAGGCTTGCGGATCGTCCATCGCCATGGAATAGACTCCTGCCTCCGGCTTTCGATCATCCCCGCCGGGTCTTACGAGAATTACCCGAGAGCTGTCCTTCCGCCGTCCGCATCTTTCCTGTAACGCGACGGCCAACGTTTCTTCGCTGGCAAAAATGACCGTATCCCCCAGCGGGCCATGCTCCGGGTCAACCGCCAAATCCGCGGGAACCCAATTCTGTTGATAATAAACCGTGCGAGAGGCGGAAGAATCCAGGACCGGCAAAGCGGCTGCGGCCGCCTTCAACGTAAAGCCCTTCAGTTGAACCAGGACTTCTCCCGTTTCATCGGCCAACTGAATATTATATTTGGGCATCTGCGGGACCGAATCGCCGGACACGGTAACATAGGCGAAGCATTTCGGCGGCAACGGACCGAAGAGGACCAGCTCGTCCAGGGCATAGGGCAGGAATAGCCGGTTCAGGTCGGTTCCGGCGAGTTGAGCGAATCCGGCCACCGTTTGAAAGGCTCCATCCAACAAGGACGGATGAAGGACATAAGCGGAAAACTCGCTTTCCAAAAAGTCGGCCACTTCCAGTTGGGCCAAGCATTCATTCTCGTTGAGGTACAGTCTTTGAATGGCTTGAAAGCCCGGACCGTATTGGAATCCGATCCGTTGGAAGGCCGAATAGCATTCCGCCCCTGCCTTCACTACCGGGCACCGCTGTTGAATCGTTTCCGGGCGAATGGAGCCAGGCCCCATGACTTCTTCCGGACCGGCATAATACAGCCGGCCGCTGGAATGAACCAGATCTCCGAGACGGTCGTCCGTATCGGTGGAGATTTCAAAATCCACGGCGTCGCCTTCCGGAAACAACCGGATCGATACCGGGAGAGTTTCCTCCCTGACTCCGATCGGGCTCATCCATCCGACATTTTGAATGATGCGAACCCGGCGGTCTTGCACGGCCAAATGGCCTGCGGCAACGGCCATCTCCAGATATACCGCGCCGGGCAAGATCCTATCGCCGGATATGCGATGATCCCGGAGGTAGAATTCGGCAGGGTTCAGGATTTTCCGGTACCATTGCCGTTCCAAGGTCGATTCATTGGTGTCGACGAGGGGATGGAGGCTGGTGAAGTTGCCGGTCCTAGGCGCATCCACGGTGGGAATCCAGTAGCGTCCCTCCTCAAAGGGATAGGCGGGCAATGAAATCCGCCGAGGCCGTTCGTTGGCGTAGCCCATCTCCCATGGAACGGCAGCGCCGGATACCCAGACTTTGGCCAGTTGATCCGCTCGGCCTTTCTGTATCAAGGCTTGAACGAAAGCCTCTCCCTCTTCTTCCTCCATCAGGAGTAGGTTTGGAGCGCTCTTGGCGCGGAGCGAACCGGAGTATACCCCGTCTTGTTCCTGGCGCGTTTCCAGAAACCGGGCCAGTTTCTCCGCCAATTCGGCATAGCCGGCGGCCACTACGGCCAACCGCTCATCCATAGCTTCACGCCCGACCTGCAGCGTGTAGACAAAATCCCGATAAGGAATCATTTCTCCCGCATCCAATCGGGCCGGATCGCTAAACGGCTTGAGCCAGCTTTTGAAGGAGCGCAGGTAATTGTCAAGCGCTGCGGAGGTTTTTGCCGAAAACACCGCCACGCGCGGCTGCGTATCCCATTCCGCCGGAACTTCCGGAGCAGAGTATTCCTCCAGAATAATGTGGGCATTGGAGCCTCCCGCCCCAAACGAACTGATCCCCGCCCGCCGGGGATATTCTCGCTCGATTCCCTCTTCTTGAATGATCGGCCGGTTCCACCCGGTAAGCTCGCGCTGGACATAAAACGGCGATTCCGGAAAATGAATATGAGGATTCAACCGTTCCGAATGAAGAGAGGGTACCAATTGGCGGTTTTTCATTTGCAGAATGACTTTGGTCAGCCCGGCGATTCCCGCCGCGGATTCCAAATGTCCGATATTCGATTTGGCGGAGCCGATGGAGCAGTACTGCTTGTCTTGGGTGGATTCCCGGAAAGCATTCGCCAAACCGGTAATCTCGATGGGATCGCCCAAAGAAGTACCGGTTCCGTGGGCCTCGATGCAGCTGATCGTCCGAGGGTGAACGCCGGCATTCTTGAGCGCGCGGCTGATCAAACCGGCTTGGGCTTTGGGATTGGGAACGGTGAAGCCGTTGGTCTTCCCCCCGTGGTTAATGGAGGTTCCCTTGATGACCGCATAGATATGGTCGCCATCCCGGATTGCCTCCGACAACGGTTTGATCAGAACCGCACCGACGCCTTCACCCGGAACGTAACCATCCCCGTCGTCCCCGAAGCTGCGGCACCGGCCGTCGCTGGCGGCGAAATTGCCCTGGCTTAACTGCAGATGCTTCATGGGATGAAGGGTGAGATTCACACCGCCCGCGATGGCCTTGCTGCATTCGCCGCGGAGAATGCTTTCACAGGCCAAATGAATGGCGGTCAACGAGGAGGAACACATGGTGTCTACGGCAATGCTCGGACCCTGAAAGTCAAAGTAGTACGAGATCCGATTGGCGATGGCGGCATAGGAGGAGGTATTGGCAATCATATTGCCCTTTTGCATCTCTTCCGCTCCGAACAGCTGGTATTGGCCGTACATCACCCCGACAAAGACCCCCACGTTCTTATGCAAGCCCGCCCGGGTATACCCCGCATCTTCCAAGGTGTGCCAGACGGTCTCCATGAACAACCGCTCCTGAGGGTCCATATGCTCGGCTTCAATGGGCGATATATTGAAAAACAGGGGATCAAATTGGTCAAAGCCATCCAGGAATCCGCCCCATTTGGAGTAGCTGATTCCGCGCTTTGTTTTATCGGGATCATAGAAGCGGCGATAATCCCAGCGTTCGGATGGGATCTCCACGATGCAATCCCGGCCCGCCTTCAGGTTTTCCCAAAACTCATCGAGATTCTTCGCTTCCGGGTACCGTCCGCTTATGCCGACGATAGCCAAGTCCCGCACCGGAGCGGTCTCCTTGGTTTCGGTCTGAGACCGGGGGGATTCACGATCCAGAAACCGGGACCGCGGCCGTTCCTTGGCCTTATCGGGATCGGCCGATACGGAAGACTGTTGGGGAGACGCGGATGGACGATCGTCGCCGCCGATTAAGGTCAGCAATTGCTGCTGGTGATGCTCTACGAAATAGTCGACCAGTTCATGAAGATTTTGATATTCAAAAAACAGGGTCTTGGACAAGTCCCCAAAGTGGCGTTCCATCTCCCGGTTCAATCGGATAATCATCCCCGAATCGATCCCGTATTTCTCAAACCGCTCCCGGGAATCGATTTTGGAGACAGGCAGCTTGGTTTGCCGAGCCAATAGTTCCTTAAGGAATGTCTCGGTCTTCTTCCTGAACGGAGCTTTCGCTCCTTCATTCAGAGCCTCCACCGGTTCAACGCTAGTGGAAGTCCTGGTTTCTTGATTCAACTCCTTGATCCAATTTCTGATCTTGTCTGCATGGCCGGGCAGGACCATCACCTGGGTCATGTCCGAATGAAGCGCAGTGCCAAAGGCCTTGATGCCCGCTTCGGTACTCAAGGCGGCCAGGCCGGTCGTTTCGCTCAGTTGGCGGAAGGATGCTTCATCGGCGGCCATTCGTCCATCCTGCCAGTAAGGCCAATTGATGGAGACCGTTTTGCCGGGACGTCTCATCGCGGAGCGCCATCCGGCAAACTCGTCGAGGAATTGGTTGGCATAGGCATAATCGCTCTGCCCCACATTGCCGAAGACGCCGGCGAGGGAAGAAAACAAAGCAAAGAAATCCAACGGCTCGGTTCGGGTCATTTCATCCAGGTACACCGTACCGAACACTTTGGGGGCCAATACGGCCTCCATATCCGCCCGGTCTTTTTTCAGCAGATAGGAGTCCTTTAAAACTCCTGCGCTGTGAATCACTCCCTGAATCTGTCCAAACCGGGCCTTGGCTTGGGAGATCAAATGTTCCACGTCCGTCCGTTTTGCGAGATTCGCCCGGACATAGATGGCTTCCGCACCCAGGGCCTCCAGCTCCTGCAATAGGCGGCTTCCCTGTTCTTGGATCTCGGAACGGCCCGCCAGGATTAATCTCGCCTGGAATTCCCGGGCCAGGTAGTTGGCGAAGAGGGAGCCCAATCCCCCCATTCCGCCGGTAATCAGATAGACCCCGCGGTCCTGAAACGGCGGCAGGCTCTCCTCCGAACCCATGGTTGCTTCCGCATACCGTTTCATCTGACGCAGGCCGTGCTCATACCGAACTTCCGCCGTTCCCGCAATCGCCTCGGCCAATTCCCGCTCCAGACATTCGGCCAGCGACTCCGGTGTTAGACTTGGCATGGACCGGGTATCCCATCCGATCGTCTTCACCGCAAATTGCGGATTCTCCCGGCAAAGGGTCTTTGCAAATCCATTGACCGCCGCATATTGGGGTTGAAGGAGGCTTCCCGGATTAAGGGGATTCGCCGCTGCCGAATATACATACAACAACTGAATCGGACGCTTGTTTTTCTGCTCCAGCAGGGTCCGGCAAAGATGATACATGGAATAAAGGCCATGCTCCAATTGACTGTGCAGAGCATCCGCTTCGGAAGAGTAGGAGTCGATCGACCACCCGTGAATAATGTGACGGGGAGTCCGCTGCTGCTGCTCCAGCTCCCGAAGTAACGCCTGGTAGTCATCGGGAGCCGCTGGGTTGATTTCGAAGAGATCCGCGCCCAGCTTGCGGTACCGGTCTCCGGCTTTCACCTGTACCATCCGATCGCCGATGAGGCTTCGGAGGCTGTCCGCCCACGCATCGTCATCGGTAAACAGGACGAGGCCACCCACAGGCTTGGCGGAAACCGGGTGACAAGCGGGTACCGTTTCCCAGTAACTTCGGCCATATAAAATTTCTTGATCCCTGGAATGGGAACCCGCCGTGCCCGTTGGTCTGTCCAGTTCGCCTCCGGGGCTGCGCCGCAACGCTTTAATTCGAGTTAGCCCTTCCTCGGATGAGAGTTGTTGCTTGGCGATCAGCTCCAATATCTTCATCCGTTCCTGGTCCGATGCATGCATTATAAGACCTCCAGTAATCGATTTACCTCTTCGACCCGCAGTTCGCCCTTTTCCAATCGGGACAACAAATCCCGGATAGCTGCATCCGACGCATCGGCTCCGCGATTCTCCAAAGCCGGGGTCCCGGTGGCAGATGCCTCGACTTCCGTCGGATGAAATTCCCGGACGGAGTAGCTTTGAATGCTCGCGACGACCCGGCCGTCGATGTCGGCGATCCGAATGTCATAGGATTGGAGTTCCGGGTTGACGGAGGCGGTCGTATGGGAAAGGGTAACGTACGCATAGCATTGAGCCGGAATAGGCCCGTTCATCTTCAATTCTTCCATGGCAAACGGCAACAACAGGGCTCCGGTCCCGTTCGCCTTTCTTTGGGCCAGATGTGCGGCAGACTGGAGAGCGCCGTCAATCAACACGGGGTGAAGCCCGTAATCCGCGAAGCCCTCCTGGAGCGAAGACGGCAATTCCAGATACGCCAGGACCTCGGATTCATTCCGGTACACATCGCGCTGGGTTCGGAAACTCGCTCCGAACTCGATGCCATTCTGTCGGAGTTCCCGATACATCGCATCGTCAATCCCGAACTGAACGGTTCGATGCTTGATGCTCTCAATATCGATCCATTCCGCTTTTGCCTGCTCGGGCCGATCGGCAGAGAAGGTCACCCGTCCCTGAGCATGGATGATGGGTCCGTCTGCGGCATGGGTGACGAATTCGATCGCAACTTCATTCCGCTCGGGGTGCATACAGATGTCCACGGTTTGGATATCGCTTCCCGCTGCCAAAGGCTTGACCCACAGAACATTCGTGATTTTGGCCACAGCTTGTTCCCCGGCAAGCTCCGCCGCTGCCCGGGCCATCTCCAGGTATACCGCCGCCGGCAATATCTTGCGATTTCCGATTACATGATCCCGCAAATAATACTCGTCTCCGGACAGCAAGGTGCTGTATTTTTGCTCCCGCAGCGTGGAGGTATTCCGATCGATACAGGGATGAAGCTTGGCCGGAGAAGGACTCCGGTAAGGATGTTGTTGCGTGGCGCCGATCCCCGGATCCGTACCGGGCAACCAGTATCGCTCTCGGGCAAAAGGATAAGGCGGCAGCGGAATTCTTCCGGGATTCGTTCCCTCCTGACAGAGGTCCCAGTCGATTTCATTTCCGGCCGCCCATAATTGGGCAACCTGAACGTACTCCCTCTCTCTTAGCAGAGTTTGTACGAACGAGTGCCAGCCCTTCCCTCCCGATAAGAGCGAAGTCATTCCCGGCTCCGGTCCGATGCTCCCTGCAAATACGTTTTCCACAGCCGAGTTGCCTTGCCGATAGCCTTGCAGCTTCTCTACCAACTCATCCAGACTTGATGCCACTACCGCCAACCGTTCTTCCATGGCATCCCGACCGGTCTGCAACGTATAGGCGATACGGGGAAGGAGCCGGTTCATGCGAGTTTCCTCGGTTCCGGCCAGCATCTTGCGGAATTCGTCCAGCATCGATTGGAGATAATCTTGAAGCTGTCCCTGACTTTTGGCGGAAAAAACGAGAATTTGCGGTTGTCCGCTGGCCGTCTCGGATACCTCGCAGCTCTCCTCGTATTCCTCCAAGACAACATGGGCATTGACGCCTCCAATTCCAAACGAACTGATTCCCGCCCGCCGGGGGATTTCGTGGCCGGAACGGTCCCGCAACCGCTCCCAGCGCTGCAAATGCCGGACAATATAAAACGGGCTGCCTTCCAATTTGATATAAGGATTCATTTCCTCAAAATGAAGAATAGGCGGCAGCTGCTTATATTTCAGGGCCAACAGAACCTTGAGCAGCCCCGCGATTCCGGATGCGGATTCCAAATGGCCGATATTGGTCTTAACCGCGCCCAGACCGCAATGCGGTTCAGGCGGGTCCGGCAACTCCCATTGTTGGTAGAGGTCCTGAAAGGCATCCTTCAACGCTTCAATTTCCACCGGGTCTCCCAAGCTTGTTCCTGTCCCGTGGGTCTCGATATAACTGACCGTGGAAGGATCGATCCCGGCCTTCCGATAAACGCCGGTTATTAAGTCCGCTTGTGCGGCGGCATTGGGAGCGGTCAAGGAAGCGGCGTGCCCCCCATGATTCACGGAAGCGGCCTTGATCACCGCATAGATATGGTCGCCATCCGCCAGCGCCTTGGATAAGGGCTTTAATAGGAGGGCCCCCGCCCCTTCCCCCCTCACATAACCGTTGGCCCGTTTGTCAAAGGTTTTGCAGCGGCCGTCGGGAGAGAGCATCCCGGATGCGCTTTGATAAACATATAAATTCGGGCTGACGATGATATTGATCCCGCCTGCCAGCGCCATCTCGCAATGACCCGACTGGATCGCCTCCACCGCCCGGTTGACCGCCACCAACGAGCTGGAGCAAGCCGTATCCACCGGTTCGCTGGGTCCATGAATATCCAACATATAGGAGATCCGGTTCGCCAACAGGGAATGGGTTACCACAGGGGTTTTGTTCTCCTTGATCAACAGCTCCTGATAATCGGCATTGGATACTCCCATGAACAGGCCGGTCCGGGTTCCGGCGAAATCCTTGGCTTTGTACCCGGCATCCCAGATGGTTTGCCAGACCACTTCGATCATGATCCGCTCCTGAGGGTCCATCAATTCCGCATCCAGGGGGGCGATGCCGAAGAACAGGGGATCGAACTTGTCCACTTCCCGGATGAATCCGCCCCATTTGACGTTCGTCTGGAACGACTGGCCGTTGGGTTCCCCATATATGGCTTCCCAATCCCAGCGGTCCTTGGGAATCTCGCTGATCAAATCGCGCTGCCCGATCAGGTTTCGCCAGAACTCTTCCAAGTCATCGGACTGGGGCATAACGCCGCTCATCCCGATGACGGCTACCGGCTCCGGGTTAGATATGCGAACGTCCATCCGTCGGCTTTGCGGTTGACCGAAGCTCTCGAACCGGGAGCGAAAGCCTTTTACAGGCGGTGCTTCGGGCCGGGCCGGGAGCAACGGCGGCTTCCCGGCGGGCGGCGTTTGGGCTCGAAAATACCGCGACACCGATTCGCGATGCTCCCGAACCAAGTACTGGGCCAACGCTCCCGGGTTAGTATGCTTGAAGAAAAGAGCCGGAGTAAGGTCCAATTTGAAAGTGGCATTGAGATGATTGGCCAGCTCCGTCAAGGTGATGGAGTCGAATCCGATCCCGCTCATATTGTCATCCAACTTGAGCTTGGCTTCGTCGTATTTTAGGATGCGCGCCATGATCCGAATGAGTTGCTTTCGGATCTGCGGCAGCAGGGATTCCTCCTGATCGGCGTCGGACAGGGGTTCCGGTTCGCAAGCCTGTTCGGGGATTTGCAGGCGCAATAAACGCCTCAGTTTGGACGAATCTCCTTCCAGGAATACAAACGGGGACTCCGTTTCACCCAGCGCGGTCTCAAAAGCGTTCAAACCGGTCTCGTTGCTGATGGGGGACATCCCCAAATCGGCGAGCATCTTTTCGACGTTTTGATTCACCTGCATACCGCCGTTGCTCCATAAGGGCCAATTGATGGAGAAGGTTTTCCCCGAGCGGTTTTGCTCCCTCCGCCAGTCGGCGAAATCGTCCAGAAAGCTGTTGGCGTATGCATAATCGCTTTGACCGGCATTTCCGGTGACGGCGGTCAGGGAGGAGAACAAGGCGAAGAAGTCCAACGGTTCTGTCCGGGTAGCCTCATCCAGATATACCGCGCCGTAAACCTTCGGTGCCAAGACCGCTTGGAAATCCGCAAGACTCTTCTCCCGAATCAGGGAGTCCCGGATCACACCGGCGCAATGGATCATGCCGTGAAGTCCGGCATACCGGTGCTTCACCCGGCCGATCAATTCCTTTACGTCGGACTTGTTGGTCAAATCCGCGCTTATGTATTCCACCTCTGCCCCCAATCCTTCCAGTTCCTTGATTCTCGTCCATGTCGCGGAAGGCAATACCCGAGTCCGGCCGGTTAAGATGAGCTTGGCCCGGCACTTCCGGGCCAGATACTCGGCAAAGATCAGCCCCAATCCGCCGGCACCGCCGGTAATCAAATAAACGCCCTTCTCCCGCAGAGGCAGCGAGCGGGAGGACACCGCTTTGGGAGTATACTCCCGCCAGGTTCTGACCCAGCGTTCGCCTTCTTGATAACGCAGTTCGATCTCATCCGGATGCTTCCGGTTAAATTCTCTCAGCATCCACTCCACGTCACCCGAGTTTGAGGATTCCGAAGTGCGGCAGGTCCGCCAACCGACGGTTTTGATGTGGAGATCGGGATTCTCCAGTCGGTTGGTCTTCGCGTATCCGCCGACCGCCGAGTAGTGGGGTTGACTGCTATAAGGCGCGACCGCAGCTTGATCCGGGCCGGGGGCTTCGAAATAAACATAGAGCAGCTCCACGGCCATGCCCGGATGGGTTGCCATATACGCGCGGCTTAAGTGGAACACGGAGCCGATCCCTTGGGCCAACTGGTCCGCCAGCGCATCTCCTGCGGCAAGGAACGGTTCCTGCGACCAGAGATGCAAGACTTTTTGGGGAAGCTGTTCCCTCTCCTCCAATACCGCCAAGAGCTTCCGGTAATCCTCCGGATTGTCGGGCTGGATTTCAAAGGTGTAATCCGGCAATTCCGCAAAACTCCCGCCCGGCTTCACCAGGATGACCGAATGGGAACCGGGAAGCCTGTCCCGCAATCGGACCGCCGTATGACTCCCGTGGTCGAACACCAGCAACGTGCCGAAGGCTTCGCTCCGGACGGGATGACGGTTGTCCTGAGGTCGGATTTCCCAGCCGCTGCGAGCATAGATTCGATCTGCAGCAGCGATTCTCTCCGTGCCCCCTCTTGTCCCCGCTTTATTCAAAGCGCTGACGGAATAGTCCGTCAGCTTGACGACCACTTGACCTTGCCGGTCCAACAGCCATACTTGATAGCGCGCAGCGATGGGATCGAGCTGCTCCTGCCCTGGGGCTTTGGTGGCATACGCATAAGCAATGCGAGCTCCCGGCCGGATCCATTCGATCTCCCCCATCACGAACGGCATATAGACCGTATTCGGATCCGCCCCGTTGTGATAGGCCCAAACCACCACGGTCTGCAGCCCGCCATCGGTCAGGGTAGGGTGAAGCAAATAATCCTCGACCCCCGCTTCCAGTTCCGGCGGAATGCCCACTTCCGACAAGGCTTCATGCCGATTGCAATAAAAGGCTTGAACCCCCTTGAAACGGGAACCGAAATGAACGCCCATTTCTTCCAGCTTCGTATAGTAGGCATCCGCTTCAGCTTGGCCGCCCCGGCACCGTTCTTTGACCTCCTCCACATCGACGAATTCCGCTTGGGCCGGGGGCAGAGCTTCATCCCCATAGATGAGCCTTCCCTGGCAATGAACGGTCTTGGACTCTTCATCCCCTGCCGAGCCATAGCCTCGGGTGGATACCTCAAAGCGAACCTGCTCCCCGTCAGGATGTAGTCCGATGAAGACCGGCATCGGTTCATCCGGACGGACGGCAATGGGACTGATCCAGATGATGTTGTTCAATTTCATCACCTGTTTGGAACGATGGGCCAAGTTGCCGGCTACCCGCAGCATTTCCATATAGACCACGCCGGGGAGGATGTTGGAATGGTCTTGGAGATAGAATTCGTCGCCATGGAATGTCTTCATGTAGCATTGTTCGTCCAGCGTAGATTCGTTGGAATCAATCAGCGCATGCCGTTGTTCATGAACGGACCGTCGTTTCCCGACCTTGGCGGCATCGGGGAGCCAGTAACGCTCTTTGTCAAATGGATAGACCGGCAAGGTCAATTTGGTAGGCGGCTTAGGCCCGTACATCCTTCTCCAATCGATATCCGTTCCCTGGACCCATAACCGGGCAAGGGCTGTCCACTCCCGACGCTCAATCAAGCCGGCTATGGAGTCCTCCCCGTCGCCGCTTTGCCGGAGATCGGGTTTCCCTTTATGGTCTCGGATGTTCCCTTGCATCATCTCCGTAACCGCTTGCCCGGAACAATAAGCCGTCAAGGCCCCGATCAGCTCACGCGGGTTGGAAGCAACCCACGCCAACCGTTCATTCATGGACTCTCGGCCGGTCTGCAAGGTATAGGATATATTTTCCAAACACTCCTCCGTAAGCTGCGGGTTGGCTTCAAAGAACGCCAGCATCCGGGCCGCATAGACCCGAAGCCTGTCTGCGTTTTTGGCAGACAGCACCATCAAGAGTCCGCGTCCCTTTTCCGGCTGCGCCGCCGGTAGGGAAACCAAGCCTTCCTCGATGACGATATGAGCGTTCACACCGCCGAAACCGAAGGAACTGACACCCGCAACCCGGGGAATTTCAACACCGTTCTCATTCCGAAGCCGGTTCCAGGACTGGGTTTCTTTCACGATAAAAAACGGGGAATCCTGCAATTGAATATAGGGGTTCAGCTGTTGAAAATGGATGGTGGCCGGCAATTTCCCATGCTTCATGGCCAATAATACCTTGACGACACCGGCAATTCCCGCTGCCGCTTCCAAATGGCCGATGTTGGTCTTGATGGAGCCCAACCCGCAGTGAGGCGTTTCGGGCTTAGCGCAATTCCAGTCCCGGTAGAGCTGATCAAATGCTTTTTTCAAGCCATTGATTTCAATGGGATCTCCCAGACTGGTTCCGGTGCCGTGAGCTTCGATGTAAGCGGCCCGGCGCGGATCGACGCCGGACTTGCGCCAGGCTTCGATTAGCAAATCCGCTTGGGCTATCGGATTGGGTGCGGTTAAGGAATTGGTATGTCCGCCATGGTTTACCGCCGTACCCCGGATCACTCCGTATACATGATCCCCCTCGGCAATCGCCCTTTGCAGCGGTTTGAGAAAGATGGCGGCGGCCCCTTCTCCCCGGACATACCCGTTCGCGCGTTGATCAAAGGTCTTGCAGCGACCGTCCTCGCATAGCATCCCGGCCTTACCGAAGGTAATGTAGGCGGAAGGGCTGGCGATGACATTGATGCCTCCTGCGATCGCTTCGGAGCAATCCCCATTCCGAATCGCTTCTACCGCCCGGTGAATCGCAACCAAGGAACTGGAGCAAGCCGTGTCGATCGGCTCGCTTGGCCCATGGAAATCAAGGAGATAAGAAATCCGGTTCGGCAATACCGAATGAAAGTTGCCGGTTGCGGTTTGCGCTTGTATGCCGATGCCCGATTCCTTCAAGATATCCGCGTAATCCGCGCTGGCGACGCCGACGAACAAGCCCACTTTGGTTCCGGCCAGATCGGAGGCCTTGTAGCCCGCATCCTCGATGGTCTTCCAGACGACCTCCAAAAATATCCTCTGCTGCGGGTCCATCATTTCCGCTTCGCGGGGGGAGATGCCGAAAAAGGCAGCATCGAATTTGTCGGCCTCTTTCAGAAATCCCCCCCATTTGATATTGGTCTTGTTATGCTCCTTGGGGTCGCCGTACCAGGCTCTCCAATCCCAACGATCCTGCGGAATTTCGGTGATCAAGTCTTGTCCCGCTTCCAGATGGCGCCAAAATTCTTCCACATCCTCCGATTGGGGCATGACGCCGCTTATCCCGGTAATGGCGATATCGTCTTCGCCCCAAGTACGAACCGGGATCGGCGACGGACCGGCGCAGGAGACCGAATCCGGCAGCGTCGGAGGTGTGTGCCGATCTTCAACCGCGGCTGCCTTGCCTGCCGACTCTGCCGCAGGAGCCTCTGCGGCGAGCAAATCTTGATAGTACATGGTTAACTGCGGTCCATAGTCCGTCAGCATCACCCGGGAGAACGCGTCCAGAGATCGGTGTTCGAAGAATTGCGAAGGGGTGATTCCCAAATCGAATTGGTCATTAAGCAAATTGCCGAATTGGGTAAAAGTGACCGAGTCAAAGCCCAGCTCGCTCATTTCCCCGTAAATATCCACATCCTCCTCATGGATTTTCAATATTTTCCCAACCCCGGCCAGCAAGTCTCGCTGAAGGTTGAGCAATAGCCGCTCCTTGTCCATGACAGCCGAATTCCCGGTTGAAGGGCCGACTCGGACCGCCGGCTCCGCGGCTTCCGGTACCGTTTGGTTTTCCGGTAAAGCCGTTTCGCCAGGCCGCCCGTACACTTGAAGGAACCGCGACGGATATCGGGCCAGCATCTCCCTGGAGAAGGAGGCCAGTGACCGGTATTCAAATAAATCCGAGGGCATGATGCCCAAATTGAATTTCTCGTTCAGCAGGTTGCTGTATTGGGTAAAGGTGACGGAATCGAAGCCGAATTCGCTTAATTCCGTCTCGATATCAATCTCTTCGAGAGTGATCTTCAGAATTTCTGCGACTCCGGATGCGAAATCCTGTTGAATGGCTTGTAACAGCTCCTTGTCGCTTGGCGCTGCGGCCGGGATCGCAACCGCCTGATCCGGTGCAGACGGCGGCGATTGTTTGCTGAAGAATCGCCTGATTTTGCCGCCATCCCCCTCCATAACGGCGAATTCGGGTTCCGGACGGCCGAGTCCATCCATCATGATCCCGAACCCGGAGGCCGCGCTGATGGGAATCATCCCCACGGCGCCCCGAAGCATGGCGGCTGTCGCTGCATTGACGCCCATACCGCCGTCTTCCCATAACGGCCAATGGATCGCCAGCACCTTGCCCAACCGGGATTCTTGCGCCCTTAGGACCGCATAATGGCCCATGAAGCCATTGCCGAAAGCGTAGTCGCTCTGACCGGGATTTCCGGTGACGGCAGCCATCGACGAGAACAGGACAAAGAAATCCAGCGTTTCTTCGGCCAGTGCGGCATCCAAGGCCAGGGTTCCGAACACCTTGGGGGCCAACACCTCTTTCATCTCCGTCAACGTCTTCCGCCTGATGGAGTTATCGCGAAGAACACCGGCGCAATGGATGACCCCGCGGATAGGTCCAAAGCGCGACCTGGCCGCTGCCACTAAGCGGGAAGCCTCATCGGGCTTGGCAATGTCCGCTTTCACATACAGGACTTCCGCTCCCCTATCCTCCAAGTCCCGAATCTTCGCTTCCCGGGCGGCATCCAACTCGGAACGGCCCGATAAAACCAGCCTTACCTTGCCTTGTCGTGCAAGCTGAGAGGCGATGGCAAGCCCCAAGCCGCCGACGCCGCCGGTAATTACATAGACCCCCTCAGGCCGAATTGGAGATATCCGGGAAGCCGCCGGTCCCGAGGATAGGCGCGGGGTGATTTCCCGGATCCTTTTTACCCATCGCTCCGTGCCCTCGTATCGGATCTCCATCTCATCCGCCTGTTCGGCTTCCACTTCCCGACCTAGCATTACGGCCAGCGAGGCCATCTCGGTTGAATTCCCGGGCAGGCTATATTCAATGACCCTGCACAGCAATTCCGGACATTCCGCATGAACCGTCCGAGCAAACCCGCTGACAGCCGCATACTGGGGTTGAAGGCCGCTTGGGAATTTCCCGCCGGGGCTTGATGGATAAAGGAAGAGGAATTGGCTCTTAAGACCGGGCCGATGCTCCAGCACCGCTTGGACCAGATGAAAGAACGAATAGAGACCGACCCGAAGGCTGTTCTCCAGCACTTCGGGGTCTTGGTCGAAGGAGTCCTGCGCCCAGCGGTGAATAAACGTGTCCGGAGTAAGCTGGCTTCGCTGGAGCTCCTCGAGAAGCCGACCGAAATCATCGGGACGATCCGGATTGATCTCATAGCGGTGATCAGCCTGGCTATGGAACTCCCGCCCCGGTCGGACCAGGACTATTCGGGTTCCAAAACCGGAGACCTGTTGCAGTGCTGCGGGAAGGCGGTCCTCCGTATCGAACACCACCAGTGTTCGATCGGGCTTGGGCGGGGATTCAAGCTGATGCCTATCCCACCCGCTCCCGAAATAAAGCCGTTCGGCGATCGCGGAGGACGTCACGACGGTTCGGGGCTCTTGCTCCAAACGCCGGAAGGAGAAATTCTTCAGGAACACCAAGACATGGCCGGCTTCATCCGCGATCCGGACATGGTAGCGTCTAACCGGACTGCCTTCGGTAAAATCCTGCATGATAATATGGGCGTAGCATGTCCGGGGGAGGGGGCCATAAATCCGAAGCTCCCCCAATTCAAAGGGGACGTACGTTCCTGCGGTATCGTCCGTATCGGGATCTTTCAGCGCAATAATCGACTGCAGCGCGCCATCCAACAATGCCGGGTTCAACCGGTATTGATCAAATTCCGGCGTTAGTTGTTGCGGCAATTCCAGGATAGACAACACTTCCGTGCTTCGGTAATACAGCTTCCGGACAGCGCGGAATCGCGGTCCATAATGCAATCCGCTTTGTTCATAAAGCCGGTAGCAGGTTTGCTCATCCATGGACTGGGACAGACGATGCTTCAGTGCAACCAAATCGATCGTTTCGGCTGTTTCCAATGATTGGGATGGATCGGCAAAGAGGAACCTGCCCTGAGCATGAACAACCCGCTCTGCAGGCTCGGATTCGCTCCACACCTGGTAGTTCACTTCATCCCGTTCCGCGTGCAGACGGATAGTTAACTGGAACGGTCGGGTTCCCGCAGCGGTTTCCTCCAACAGGACCGGTCGAGTCCAAACCACGTTCTTCATTCCGGCCACAATCCGGTTGCCGGACAAATTCCCCGCAGTCAGCGCCATCTCCAAGAACGCAACTCCGGGAAGGACTTTTCGCCCGTTCAGCCGATGGTCGTCGACGAAGAATTCCGTTCCGGTTAACAGGGTGCTGTACTTATGTTCCTCCAGGGTCGAGCTGTTCCAGTGAAGCAGGGGATGCAGCCGCCCCGGCGACGGACGGCTTTGGCCGTCACGACTCCCCGTTTGCGGAAACCAGTACCGCTGCCCGGAAAAGGGATAAGTGGGTAAAGAGACCGTGCGCGGACGTTCTCCCGGGTATAATTCAAACCAATCCACATCCGCCCCCAGCGCCCAAATCCGTCCCAATTCATGGAGCTCCCGATTGTGCAGCAGTTGACTAACTTGATCTCCGGAAGGCTGCAGTCGGGTTTCCCGGATTCGCTTCCGGTTCCCCCGGAACATCCCCGCCGGCCCGGGTTGAACGTCCAGAAACTGCGTTAGGCCAAGAATCAGACCTTCCACATCCGGAGCGACAATTGCCATTCGTTCCTCCAAGGGTTCCCGACCCACTTGCAGGGTATAGGCCAGGGCTGCCGGATCCACGGCCGCATCTTCCTTTTCCGATAGCTTCACTTCTATAAAATCCCGTAACCGCTTGGCATATTGCTTGAGCCGGACTTCGTTCTTGGCGGAGAGCAGGAATAATTGCGGTTCCGTTGAACTCGGCAGAACGCTGGGGGCAATCGGATAGTCTTCAAGCAAGAGGTGAGCATTGGACCCGCCCGCGCCAAACGAGCTAATTCCAGCCCGCCGCGGAAATCGTTTCATTTCATTGCCGACGGCAACCTCAGCTTCCGTCCACCGTTCCAGCTTGCGCTGCACCCAGAACGGAGAGTTCTCAAAATCAATGTTCGGGTTGAGGCGGTCCGCATGGATGGATGGGAGCAATTGCCGATGCCGCATTTGCAACAATATTTTGGTCAGTCCGGCAATCCCCGCAGCGGATTCCAAGTGGCCGATATTGGATTTAACCGAACCGATGGCGCAGAAATGATTCTTATCGGTATACTGGCGCATCGCTTTGGTCAGTCCGGCGATTTCCACAGGATCCCCCAATGCCGTTCCGGTGCCGTGGGCTTCGATATAGCCGATGGTCAGCGGGTCTATACCGGACTTTTGGATCGCATCCAGGATCAGCCCGGCTTGGGCATTGGGATTGGGAACCGAGTAGCCGTTGGTTTTCCCGCCGTGATTCACCGCGCTCCCTTTAATTACCGCATAGATGAGATCTTGATCGGCCACGGCGCGGTCCAACGGTTTCAGTAAAACCGCTCCCACCCCTTCCCCGGGAACCATTCCATCGGCCTGTTCGCCAAAGCCGCTGCATATTCCGGTCGGCGAGAGCATCTTGGCCTGACACATGCTCACGTATTTGGAGGGATGAAGGTACAGATTGACCCCGCCCGCAACCGCCATGGAGCATTCCCCGCTTCTCAAGCTTTCGCAGGCCAGGTGGATGGCAATCAACGACGAAGAGCATGCCGTATCGATAGGCATGCTCGGTCCGTGAAAATTAAACACATAAGAAACCCGATTGGCAATGGACCAAGGCGATGAAGTGAAGGTAACCGGATTGCCCTTGGCCCACTCTTCCATGGCCGCCTGGGGATAGGTATTGGAGGTAGCCCCCACGAACACCCCTACATCCAAGCCATTCTCCTTGGGCGCCGCCTTGCGCAGTTTGTTGAAATTGTAGCCTGCATCCTCCAGGGTTGCCCAAACCGTCTCAAGAAACAGTCGTTCTTGGGGGTCCATGGCTTCCGCTTCCCGGGGTGATATATTAAAGAACAGAGGTTCGAATTTATCGAAGTCTTCGAGAAACCCTCCCCATTTGCAATACATCTTTCCTTCTTTCCTATTTTCATAGTTGGAATCATAATAGCTCTGCCAATCCCACCTCTCGGGAGGAATCTCCGTGATGCAATCCTTCCCGGACGCCAGGTTGTCCCAGAACGCCTGCAGATCCTTAGCCCCCGGGTAGCGGCCGCTCAGACCGATGATGGCGATATCCGTCGCCATGGTGGCAACCGCCTTCTCCGCCCTGGGTTGGAGCAGTTCGGGTTGATAATCCCAGTTCTTCCGCGGGGAGCTCAGGGGGCTGAGGGGTTTCCATCCCTTGGCTGCCGGAACGGAGACGGTAGGGTCTTGTTCAGGCGCTCTTTCCGTAGGGGCAAAAAACTTGATCAATTTCGCAGCTTGATGGTTCACCATGTATTCCGTCAATTCCTGGACGTTGCGATACTCAAAAAGCAAAGTTTTCGGCAAGGCGCCCAGTTTTTTTTCAATTTCCGCATTGAAATGATTGACCACGATGGAGTCGATTCCGAAAGCTTCAAAGGTGGTCTTGGAATCGAGCTTCTCCAACGGCAAACCGATTTCGTTGACTAACAGGTCTTTCAATAAGGTTTCGGTCAGCGGATACAGGTCCTGATCCGCCATGGCAGGCTGCGGTAATTCGCGGGGAGCCTCCGATTGCTGCGTACTCCGGGTGATGAACGGAACAATCCGCGACTGGTCGCCGTACGTGACAATGATTTGGGCGTGGTCGTGCTGCACGGCGAGGTTCAGACCGGCCAGTCCTTCCCGGGTGGGCAACGGCTCCAGCCCCATCTGTTCCCTCAATACCCGGCGCTCCTCTTCATCCAGGGCCATTCCGCCGTTCTCCCACAGCGGCCAGTTGATGGCTACGGTTTTCCCTTGACGTTTGCCTTGTTTACGAAATTGCTCCCGCATTTGGGCAAAGTTGTCCAAAAAATCGTTCCCAAAAGCATAATCGCTTTGACCCACCTTCCCAAACTCACCGGCCAGGGATGAACATACAACAAAAAAGTCCAGCTGTTCGTCCTGCAATGCCTCGTCTAAATGCATGGTCCCCCAGACTTTGGAGGCCAGGACTTTCTCCATTTCTTCGTAGGTTTTTTTTAGAATTAAACCGTTCTGGTAGATCCCCGCACTGTGAATAACCCCGTCAATCCGCCGAAATCTCGACTTCACCTGCGAAATCAATCGATCTACGTCAGCCTTGCGAGCCAGATCCGCCGACACGTAGACGATTTCGGAACCGTAGGTTTCCAACTCTTTGATCTTTTGCTTCTTTTCCTTGGTTAACTCGGATCGGCCGACCAGGATCAAGGTAGCCGCCACTTGTTGAGCCAGATATTCGGCGAAGATCATCCCCAACCCCCCGGCGCCGCCGGTGATCAGATACACCCCATGTTTCTTGAATGGAACAGAGCTGTTCGCTCGGCGGCCCGACATTTCCAACCTCCGGTAGCGCTTCACCATGCGGCGATTCCCGCTGTACCGAACCTCGAGTTCCTCCCCGCCCAGCGCCGTTTCAGCGGCTATGATTCCGGCGGCATCGGTACCAGGCTCAGGTCCGGCCGAGTCCTCCTGCAGTTGAATTTCCACTGTTTTAAAGGCGAAATCCGGGTTTTCCAGACGGAGCGTTTTCACAAAACCGCTGACTGCGGCATATTGCGGTTGGGTCCCGATACCGCTATATACATAATCCAGGGCTACCTTGTGCCCCAGCTTTAGCTCCATTACCAACTGAGTGAGATAGAAGAGCGAAAAAAGGCCGTGGTCCAGCTGCTCTTGCACTGTGGAAGCTTTCCCATCGTATGGAGTCCTCGACCACCCGTGGATGATTTTATCCGGTAACCGATTCTGCGAAGCCAGACGCTCGAAGAGCTGCCGATAATCGGCCTTCGCCGCCGGATTGATTTCGAACCGGTCCTCGCCCCATTCACGAAATGAGGAACCGAGCCGCACGATCATGATGCGGGCAGCCGAATCTTTCTTTGCCAATTCAGCCGCCAGAGCGTTCCCGCTCAAGCTATCGGCGGCAAAGCACAAGATTCGGCGAAACGGAACGGAAAGCTTCCGTGCCTCCGGCTCGGATTCTATCCATTCCCCCTGAAAATACCCGGTAGCCATCTCATCTCCAGAATGGGCAAGATGGCGCTTAGGCCCTTGAGAGCTGCTCCATAATTCGGCGATCCGCCGATACCCCTCCTCGGCGGTGATTTCGCGGCTCTTCACCTGCTCCAGAATCGTTCTCTGTTCAACCTGCCATAGGGTCTTGGCAGGCTGGAAATCAACTTCCTGGGGCGCCTCTGCGACGGAGCCTTCAACGGATTCGAACTGGAGCTCTTCAGGAGCAGGCAGGATTCCCATCTCTCTCTCATCCGGCCGCTGCGGAAGATCAAAAGGTTCCGATTGGGCTTCCGCCGCCCCCTCGTTGATTGGGGATGTGGCTTTATCGTTCGGCTTGTCCAGAAATTCACTGGATAAGATATCGCCCAAAATGGACATCAGACCTTCGGATGTCTTTTTCTTAGCCATGCAGATTCACCTTCTTGTTAGGAGTGACCCCTTCAACGCCTTCGCATTTTTGGATAATTTCCTGAGCCAGGGTCCGAAATGCCTGGCACCCGGATTGCCGGGAATCATATTGAAAAATGGTTTTTCGCTCCACCGCGGCCGCCGTAATCGCCACATTTCGTCCGATAATGCTCTTCATGAGCCGCTCGCCGACCAGCTTCTCCATTCCCTCCAGGAGGTGTTTGGCCAGTGCTGTCCGTTTGTCATAATCCGTAATCAGAATCCCCAGTTCCTTCAGGTACTTGTTGATCCTAAACAGCTGACCGACGTATTCGTCTACAATTTTGACGCCTTTGATGCTGTCCGCATCCGACTTGATGGGAATCACATACTTATCGGAGGCAATCAACGCCATGGTCGTCAGCAGATCCACATCCGGGTGCAGGTCGATAAAAATATAATCGTAACGGGATTTAACGGTTTCGATTTTATCCCGCAAACGAAACAGAGTTTCCGGTTTGGAGGCCGAATCGAACTCATTTTTTATCCGGACGATTTCCAGTTCGGAGGGGATAATCTGCACGCCTTCCACATGGGTATCGTAGATGCAGGTGTCAACGGCCAACTCGTCCTGGCGAAGCAAGTCATAGACGGTTAGCTTCACGGAGTTGGGATGGGCAACCATCTTGTCCGACAGGTTCTGCTGCAAATCCATATCGATTAACAGGATTCGCTTCCCAAGCTGTTGTAAAGCGTGGGCTAGATTTAGGATGATGGTGGTTTTTCCAACCCCGCCTTTGACATTGATGAAGCTTATGGTTGTCGCCATGTTTCCAGCTCCTTTGACTGAAGACTTCGAACATCGGCCGTGGCGATTTCATGCATGACCTTATCGATAATCATTTCATTCGCCAGGTCCACGTCCAACTCGCCGGCTTCAAGCTGCTGCAGCCATTTTTCAACTTGGTCCGGTTCGTGAGATTGGCAAGCGGCTGAGTCTTCGAATTCATGGACCGTCAGTCCCCGAATTTCAATGATTCGACGCCCATCCTCCGCCGCCAGCACCGCATCGAACTCTTGACTTCCTGCCCCGGAGCGGGTTACATGGATGTAGCCTTGATCCGGCAGTGTATCGTACAAGTCCATCTCGGAGATGGAATACAACAGGTAGATGGTGGAATTCCCGCCGCTTCGGGCCATGAGCCACGTCATGGTTTGAAGCACGGCTTCCATCCAGCACGGATGAAGCAGATAAGGATCCGTACCGCTATTCTGACCCGCCGGCTGTCGGTAATGGACCAATGCCTCCCCCGTTTGGCTGAAGACTTCATCCACCCCCCGGAAGCCCGGACCGTATTCCAATCCGCCGTCAGCGAGAGAGTGATACAAATCCGAACCGGCGGTTCGGTTGGGGCAGCGCATCTGAATGGCTTTGACAGGCAAGGCCCTGTGCGGCTTGACGCTCGATTCCAGCTCGCTCTCATAATGGAGCTGTCCCTGGGCGGATATCAACTTCAAGCGGTCGTTCCTAACACTGGAAATCTCCCATTGAACGGCGGAGCCCTCCGGATACAATCGAATTTCGAGCGCTTGATCCTCCGCCAGGCTCACCGGCAAGCCTAGTGAAATATGGGAGAGCTTCTTGATCTTGACGCCTGGCTTGGCCAAACTTCCCGCGACTCTGGCCATCTCGGGATACAGGATTCCCGGGAGGAAATGACTGCTGCCCAGCTGGTAATCCTTCAAGAAAAACTCTGCCAAATGGATCGTTTTCATGAAACAAAGCCCGTCCATGTTCGATATGTTCCGATCGATCAGCGGGTGGAGCCGGGCAACGCTTCCCGGGGCCGGCTCTTCGTCCCGCTCGGTTGCGCCTGACATAACCCAACAGCGCTCTGCCGCAAACGGGTACAGGGGCAGCGAGACTCGTTGCGGCGCCTCATGAAGATAGAACCGGTTCCAGTCAATCTCTACTCCGGAAATCCAGAGCTGCGCCAGTTTATCCAAATTCCGCTCATCGATAAGGCTGCGGAGAAACTCCAGGCCTTCCCGTCCGCCCAACAAATCCGGATTAAACCCGGCGGATTGAACATTGCCGCGATAGAGATTAGGAACTTTCTCCGTTCCTCGGGCGTACTCCGTCAATCGACGGATCAGTTCCTCGGAAGTGGATGCAAGAATCGCCATCCTTTCTTCCATGGGCTCCCGGGCTGTTTGCAAGGTAAAGGCTATTTCGGCCAAGGATGGAGCCGCTCTGTGGTCCCGGATAGCCGCAGACGAAGCCTCCTCTTGACAACGGCCCTCAGGCAGCTTCGGGGACGTTTGGATGATGGATTGGACAACCTTATCCAGGGACCGGCTTTCCGACAGAAGGGACAGGGAGATCTCCGTATGGAAGTATTCGTTGATCCGCCCGGCCAAGGTAGCCAAATCCACTTGGTCCAGCCCCAAATCGGCCACCTCATTCGTCGCCGCCACCAGGTCTTCGTTGATCTGCAGCAGCTCGGCGGCCATCCGGACCGTCTCTCTACGCACCCGGTCCGTCAATGCGTCGGGGATGAGCCTTTCCGGATCTTGGGCATCGGCCGTATGCTGGAGAAACGCGATCATCCGCCGGGCAATTTCGCTTAGACGCTCCGGATTCCGGGCAGAGAAAACAAAGAGCTGTTCCCCCGTATCCGCTGCATAAACCCGACGGGGGGAGTCATACTCCTCCAGAATAAGATGGGCGTTCGAACCTCCGGCCCCAAAAGCGCTGATTCCCGCCCGTCTCGGATATTGCTGCTTAACGCCTGCCGTCTCAACCACCGGCCGGGTCCATTCTGTCAGTTCCTTTTGAATCGAAAACGGAGAATTGCGGAAATCAATGTGCGGATTCAAGGTGTGGGAATGAAGCGAAGGCGCCAGTTGTTTGTTCTTAAACTGCAGCAAGAGTTTCGTAATTCCGGCGATCCCGGCAGCGGATTCCAAATGTCCGATATTGGATTTCACGGAGCCGACGGAGCAGTATTGGCCGGCTTGGGCAGCTTCGCCAAAAGCTTTCGTGAGTCCGGTGATCTCAATGGGATCTCCCAGCGAGGTTCCCGTGCCATGGGCTTCGATATAACTGATTGTTCGGGGATCAACATTGGCTTTCTTCAGCGTTTCCGCAATGATGTCCGCTTGGGCTATGGGATTCGGAACCGTATAGCCGTTGGTTTTTCCGCCGTGGTTCACCGAGCTCCCTTTAATGACGGCATAAATTCGATCATGATCCGCTATCGCACGCTGCAGCGGTTTCAATAGAATGGCGCCGACTCCTTCCCCGGGCACATACCCGTCTCCGCCTTCCCCAAAGCTGCGGCAGCGTCCGTCACTGGATGTGAAGCTCCCTTGGCTCAATGAGATATATTTATCCGGATGGATCGTCACGTTTACCCCACCGGCCACCGCCACTTCGCTCTCCCCCCGCCGGATACTTTCACAGGCCAGATGGATGGCGGTCAAAGAGGAGGAGCACATGGTATCTAATGCAATGCTGGGCCCATGAAAATTGAAGAAGTAGGAGACCCGGTTGGCGATGGATGCATAGATGGAATTCGAAGCCATGATCCGTCCTTTGAGCGACTCCTCGGCACCGAACAATTGATAGTGTCCGTACATCACGCCGACGTAGACGCCGACCTTCTGATCCCGTAGAGCCGTCCGGGTATATCCTGCATCCTCCAGCGTATGCCATACCGTCTCCAGGAACAACCGTTCCTGGGGGTCAATCAATTGGGCGACCCGTGGAGGAATGTTGAAAAACAAAGGGTCAAACTTATCGACATCCTCAATAAATCCCCCCCATTTGCAGTTGTCGGGATACTTCCGCCAGTCCCAACGCTGTGGCGGAATTTCGGTGATGCAATCTTGACCGGTCCTTAGATTTTCCCAAAATTCGTCCAAATTTCGTGCCATCGGATAACGGCCGCTAACGCCGATAATGGCGATATCCTCTTCCGCGGGCGCTTCCTCCCTGACGGGGCCGGCAAATCTCGGCCTCCGAGTTTTTCTCGGGGAGTTTTCTTGAGGCGCATCGGCGTCATGGGTCTTGTCTTCAGTTGCTGCGCCTATCGTCGCAGCTTTGGACCGGTTGTCCAATTTCTCCCGCAACAGGCGGGGGTAATGCTGCACAAAATACCCGGCCAGTTCGGAAATCGTTTGGTACTCAAAGAACAAGGTCTTGGAAAGTTCACCGAAATCTTGTTCCAGTTCACGGGTTAAATTCATCACCATGACCGAATCGATTCCGTACTTTTCCAGCGGCTCCCGGGAATGGATCTTCTCTGCCGCCAATTTGATCTCCCGACCCAGAATTCCTTTGAGAAACCATTCGGTTTTGGCCCGTATGCCGGCGTCTTCCGCTTCCGGTCCGCCTGATGGCAGCTCAACTTGCCATGCTTGGCCAGGCTTTGCCTCTTCCCTTTCTCCCCGGATAAGCGCCTTGAGCTTGGCGGCGTTTCCTTCGAGAATCATGAATTGGGGACTGGACTGCCTTAGTCCCGCCTCAAAGGCGGCGATTCCGGTTTCGAGCGGAAGCGGATGCAATCCCATGGTTTCGTTCATTTGCGCAATCAGATTCTCACCGACTTGCATGCCGCCATCCCGCCATAACGGCCAGTTGATCGAAAGGCTTTTCCCGGACCGCCCTTGGGCTTCGCGCCAACGGGCGAAGTAATCCATAAAGCTATTGCCGAATGCATAATCGGATTGGCCCAAATTTCCCAGCTCCGCCGCCGTTGACGAGAACAGCGCAAAAAAGTCGAGGTTTTCATCGGCAGTCGCTTCATCGAGATATTTCGTTCCCAGAACCTTGGGGCCAAGCACCAACTCCATGTCCGGCCGATTTTTCTTCAACAGGAACGAATCCCGAAGAACTCCCGCACTGTGGATTACCCCATGGATGGCTCCGAAACGGGACTTCGTGCTGCGGATGACTTCCTTCACCTCGTCCGGGTTGGCAACATCGGCCGAAAGGTAGAGTGCCTCGGCCCCCAAGGCTTCCAGTCCTTGCAACTTTCCGGCGATCTGCCTGGTCATGGGGCTGCGCCCGGTCAATACCAAATGGGCTTGATACTTGCGGGCCAAATGAGTGGCGAAGATCATCCCCAACCCCCCTGCGCCGCCGGTAATGACATACACGCCTCGCTGTTTCAGGGGCAGGTTCCCGAGATTCTCCGGTTCCAACGGCGTCTCGACCAGTTGCTTGACATAGCGGACACCTTGTTGGTACCGAATTTCCACTCCGCTGTCTCCCGCTTCCGATTCCGCCAGAATGACCTTGGCCAATTCTTCCGGCAAGCTCGGTTGTTCCCCGCGCAACTCCAGCAGCTTATACAGAAACCGGTGGTTTTCCAGCCGCAGGGCTTTCGCGAAACCGCTGACCGCCCCATGGTGAGGCTCTCCCGCGCCGGCCGACTCGTATACATACCATAAGCGGACATTTCCCGACAGCTTTTGCTCCATTAGTGCCTGAGTGAGCTGGAAAAGCCCATAAATGCCGAGATCGAGTTCTCGGCGCAGTTCCGATTCCATCCCACGGAAACTTCCCTGGGACCAGCGGTAGACGATCCGGCACGATTCCCAGGACGAGCGGGCCAGGCTTTGTACCAACCGCCGATAGTCTTCCCGGTTGAGCGGGTCGATTGCGTAATCTCTTTCACCGGCAGCCCGATATCCAGCTCCCGGTTGAATGAGGATGACGTCGGCCGCTTGCTCGAGAATGATCCGCAGCCGCTCATCGAGATCGAACAGGATGATGGTTTCAGGCCGTGGCGTCGGACTCGGCGGAGCTTCCCGCGCCACCCATACGGGCTTACAATACATCTGAACCCTGTTTTCTTCTGCAGTTAGCTGGCGCGTTATCGCTTTGACGGTAAATCCTCGCATCCTTACCAGCACTCGCCCCTCTGGATCGGTTAGGGCAAGGTTGTACTTGATCATCCCGGACGCTCTCGCTTGATCCTGGGCGATTTCGGCATGGGCATAACACTTGCGGGGTAGAGGTTGAAGGAATTCCAATTCTGCCAAAGCAAAAGGCAGGTATATCCCATCCCCTCCGGCAGGGCCGGAAGTTAACCGACTGACGGTCTGGAACGCGCCATCCATCAAGGACGGATGCCAGTTATGCTCCGAGAGCGAAGCGATCAACTCTTCCGGAAATTCGAGACAAGAGAGCGCTTCGGTTTCGCTGTGCCAAATCTCCCGGACCGTCCGAAAGCTGGGGCCATAATGGAAACCGCGGCTTTCAAATTCCCGGTAAAAATCCTGGCGGCTTACATACCGCCGACAACGTTTCTTGACAGCTTCAAGGTCTGAATCCGGCGCTGCCGGGAGTGTGTTTCCTGGTCCGTATCCGATTTTGCCCTGCGCATGGATGGTTCTTGAACGATCCGGCTCGCTCGTAACGATCTCAAATTCGGCTGTGTCGCCGTCCGGATATAGACAGATGTTAACTTCCTTAGGGGTGCCCGCCATTACCACCGGCGCTGCCCAGATAATCTCTCTCAACACCTTGGCCGGGTTGCCGCAGTTGGCGAATTCCCCTGCGGCTCTTGCCATTTCCAGATAGATCACTCCCGGCAATACCGGATTTCCGTCGATTCCGTGATCCTTCAGGAAATATTCGTTCCCGGCTAATCCTTTGACGAAGCGCTGTTCTTCGAAGGTGGAATCATTGAAATCCAGGAGAGGATGCAGCCTGTGCCCTCCTGTCCTTGCCTGGATGGGCGCCTCCGGCAGCCAATACCGTTCCCGGGTAAAGGGGTACGTCGGCAGTGCCACCCGGCTCCGCGGTCTGTCTCCGAACAGCCATTCCCAGGAAAAGCGGGAACCGTAAGCCCATAAGGCCGCAATCTGATCCAAATCTCCTTTGTGCATCAGAGCGGTTATGGACTCCAAGTCCTCTTGCTCCTGCTTCAAGAGCACAGGGGCGTGGGCCATTTGCGCAAGGTCATGCCAATGTACACCGACGGGAACTGCCTTGCCGGCCAAGAATCCGCTTAATTTCTCCCGGAGCTCTTGCGGCGTCCGGGCCACTACGGCCAAGCGCGCTTCCATGGGCTCACGGCCAACCTGAAGGGTATAAGCGACATTGCCGAATGGCACATCGAAACCGGCTGACACGAGATAGCTGATGAGTTGCCGGGCTCTTTCCCGAAGCCGGTCTTCATTCCTCGCCGACAGCACAAAAATCTCGGGTTCCTGATGCGGTTCGGGCATAGGCGCCGGTGCTTGATATTCCTCAAGGATAAGATGAACATTGGACCCGCCGGCACCGAACGAGCTTAGCCCGGCACGGCGGGGAACCGCGACCCGTTCCCCTTCGATCTCCAGCACCGGAGAGTGCCAGGGAGCGAGATCGCCTGCCACATAGAACGGCGTATGATCGAATGGAATATAAGGATTAAGCTTGTCCGCATGCAAGGACGGGAATATCTCCCCGTGCTTCAATTGCAACAGCACTTTGGTCAACCCCGCGATTCCTGCCGCCGCTTCCAGATGGCCGATATTCGATTTGGATGAACCGATGGCGCAGAATTGCCGCTCGGTCGTCCATGGACTGTAGGCTTTGTTGAGCCCTTGGATCTCGATGGGATCACCCAGAGAGGTGCCGGTGCCATGGGCCTCCACATAACTGATGGTTCGGGGATGAATCCCGGAATTTTTCAGAGCTTGGGCAATAACCTCCGCCTGAGCCACGGGGTCCGGAACGGAGAAACCCGAGGTCTTGCCTCCATGATTCATCTCCGATCCTTTGATCACCGCATAGATCGGGTAGCCTTCCTGCTCGGCTCGCTTCAGGGTGGTGAGCAGCACAGCGCCTACTCCCTCGCCCGGCACATAGCCGTCTCCATCCGCTCCAAAGCTGCGGCAGCGGCCGTCCGAAGCCAAGAACTGAGCCTGCTTCAAAAACATATATTTGTGGGGATGGGTCACCAGGTTGACGCCCCCGGCAATGGCAAAGCCGCATTCCTGTTTACGGATGCTTTCGCATGCCAGATGAATGGCGGTCAGCGCGGAGGAGCACATCGTGTCCACGGCGACGGATGGGCCATGTAAATTCAAGCAATAGGATACCATGTTGGAGATCGAGGCCGGACTGATTCCGAACGCCAACGGAACCCCGTATTTCTGGGCCATTTCCGCTGCAAACAACTCATAGTGGCTCCAGAAAACCCCGGCAAACACACCCACGCTTTGATCGCTGGAGGATGGGTAATGATGCTCGGTCCGGTTTTGGTAAAAGCCCGCGTCTTCGCAAGCCGCCCAAGCCATCTCCAAAAACAAGCGGGCTTGCGGGTCCATCAGCTCCGCCTGGCGAGGGGAAAGATTGAAAAAGAGGGGATCAAATTCGTCAATCCCGTCAACAAACCCGCCATGGTTATAGAACTGCTCCACATCCAGCGCAAATTCGTAGTTTCTCCAACGCTCTGTGGGCATCCCCGAAATGCAATCCTTGCCTTCGCGCAGGTTCTGATAAAATTGATCGATGTTCTCGGCCATGGGATAACGGCCCGCCACCCCAATTATCGCGATATCGTCCGGAATCGCAGAATCCGGATTCCCGGCGACGGAACCACTGGGCACGGAATCGGATACCAGTTGAGAGCCGAGGAAATCGGTGATTTTGCTCTCCGCACCGTAGAGCACCATGGTCTGGGTCCACGGTTGTCCCATAATCGTTTCCAGTGCCGCCATCCCTTCCTGGGAGGGCAAGCTTTTTAGGCCGGAGGAGGCATACATCATCTGTTCCAGATCGGCATCGACCCGCATCCCGCCATCCGCCCACAAGGGCCAATTGATCGTGAAGGTTCTGCCGGACCGCAAACCATTTTGCACCATTTCTGCCCGGGATGCAGCGAATAGATCCATAAAAGCGTTGGCGCTGGCATAATCGGCCTGTCCCATATTTCCCAATGCCGCTGCCGTGGAAGAAAACAAAACGAGAAAATCCAAAGGCTCCTCCCGGGTCAAATGATCCAAATTCCAGAGCCCTTGGATTTTCGGCCGAAAGACGCGATGAGTCTCGGTCGGTTGTTTGCGGATCATCCATTGATCGTGCACTGCGCCGGAGCTATGGAGGATCCCGTTAACAGATCCAAACCTCTTCCGGATCTGGTCGAGGGCTTTTGCCAGCTCCTTCTCGTCGCCCACATCGGCTTGCAGATACAATACCTCGCTGCCCTTTTGCCGGAATCCTTCCAGCCGTTCTTCCTTGGCTGCGGATGGCTTGGAACGACCGATCAGAGCCAATTTGACCTTGGCCTGACTTGTGATATGCTCCGCAAGGAGAAGCCCCAGCCCACCCAGGCCGCCCGTTATCGCATACACGCCGCCGTCCCGAAAGGAAGTGGTATACGGCGCCGGTTCAAGATCGGCTTTTTGCCATTTTTTGACCGTCCGCTGCCGCTCAATGCCTTGATAGCCTATTTCCGCTGCGCCTTTTTCGGCTGCCGCCGCTTCATCCAAAAGCAGGCGGGCCATTTCACCCGCCGGTTGGGCCCGAAACTGCTCGATCGTGATCATCTGGCTGTGTATCCTGGGATTCTCGCGGAAGGCCGATTTGAGAAGCCCGCTCATGGCCTGAAAAGACATGCCGCCGGGACCCGCATCCCCGATAACCTGGACCAACCAGTCTCCGTTGGTCTTCGACCATTGTTCCTGGAGGAGGGTCAGTACTTGATTAAATTTCACCTCTACTTGAGCGGGAGTCTCTCCGGCCTCTCGACGCAGCACCATGACGCGAGCCTTGCCGTTGGCTTGCATGACCAATGATGTGAGGTCCGCCTGAAGAGCTTCCGCCGGTTCATCCACAATAACCACATGCTGATGAAAGCCTATGCCATCCGTCCGGCGAGTCAGCTTCTGAGGACACCAGACGGGTCGCAAATAGAGCAACTGATGTTGGGCGTCGTCCAGATTCCCATCGACATCTCTTTCGGGTTGCGATGCCTCCGTCCGTGTGCCGGCCAATGCGGAGAGGTCTCCGCCCTCCTCCAACAGATAGTCCGCCAAGCGCTGAATCGTGGAGTATTCAAACAGCAAGGTTGGGTAATACGGTCGACCTACCGTTTGTTCCAACTGCTTGACCAGTCCCAGCAGGTTGGTGGAGTCCAGACCCAGCTCGTAAAACCCCCGGGTCAGCTCAATCTGATCCGGAGACCGATCAAGAATGCTCCCAATTTCCTGCTGCAAGTAGGATAGGACCCGTTGCTTGATATCGCCGGCAACAGGACGGGCCTTCCCCGGCTGACCGGTTTCCCCTGTGCTTTGAACCGCTTGGCGGCCGAGGGCCACGACAGGGGATTCCGGCTTTGTCGCTTGGCCGGCTTTGGAATCATCCCAAGCCGCCAGTTTCTGAATCAACTGGGGTTCGCGGATCCGCTTCACCGTCAATTTATCGATGTCCGCCAATACCGCGCCCGTTTCGTCGTATATCGTGATATCCGTGGAGATGATGTCTGGGGCTGCCAGAGAAGGGTCTGCGTCGCTTTCGGGGCTTTTCGTATAGGTATAAATGGTGGCCGGGAACGGCCGATAGATGCAAAACCGTTCCATCATAAACGGAATATAGGGAGTGTGATCCCGCAGATCCGGTTGAGTTCCATCCAGACGGAACGTTGCGCCCGCGAAGGTAGAGCCGTCCAAAAAAGCCGGATGAGCATAAAATTTATCCCGGTATTTTTCCGCCAACCCGCTTAAATGAAGTTCCATGATCTCTTGCCGGTCCCTTTGGTAAACCGTTCCCAAGGTCTTCATGAATTCGTCATGCTGAATCTGCACCCGGCGCGCCAGCCCGTAGATCTCATCCATTTCCCATTTTCGGGTATGGTGATCCACGAATGCCTTCACACCCAGGGAAGGGCCGGCGGCTGCATGATCCTGGAGGAAAAGCAGAGCTTCCATGTTTTCATCCGAACTCTGACCTGCGGGAGCATGGCCTTTCATCTTTTGGCTGGCGACGGCAACCCTCCAACCGGTGGGCTCCGGGATGAACGTGACGGAAACGTCAATGTTGAAGTCCTTGGACGTAACAATGGGTTGCTTGAACACTATCTGGCGCAATTCAACGGCTTGCGTTCCAAGATAAACAGCGGATAACCGATAAATCATGTCCAGTAAAGCGACTCCCGGAAGGGTCCGGATGCCGTGAACCCGGTGATCCCGTACGATAAAATTACTGTCATTGATTATCTGGTGAAATGTTTTCTTGGTTTGGCCCAGCATAGCTTCAACTCCCAATCCTCATTCTTGGTTGAACTGAAAAAACTCCAAAAATTCCGCTTCCCCATCGCTCTGGGAGGGAGCGCTATCCTTCCTGTCGCTCCCGGCGTTCTCTTCCGGCCAGTATCGTTTCCGGTTATACACGATCTTTTCTCCGCGAGGAACCACCGAAGCTCTTAGATCAGCGGGTATTCCCTCATTGCTGAGCAGGATATGGGCATTGTTGCCTCCCAATCCGAAAGCGCTGATCCCCGCGCGAAGGACCCCGCTTGGCGTTGTCCAGGGCTGTGCAGCTTGGACAATATAGAACGGGGAATCCTCGAACTTGAATCGGGGATTCGGGTTGGCGCAATGCAGAGTGGGCGGCAATTCCCGATGAATCATCGCCAGCAGCACTTTAATCACGCTCGCGGCGCCTGCAGCGCTTAGTAAATGCCCGATATTGCTCTTAACACTTCCCACTCCGCAGAACTGCTTTTGCGAGGAGTATTTGCCGAAAACCTGGGTTAGGGCTTTCAACTCAATCGGATCGCCGATTAAGGTTCCCGTCCCATGGGTTTCTAGATAAGTGATGGTCTCCGGGTTGATATCGGAAGCCGCGATAGCTTTCTCGATCAACTGCCGCTGCGCTTCGGGATTGGGGGTCGTCACGCCCATTGTGTTTCCATCGCTGTTGATCGCCGATCCGTCAATCACTCCATAGATCTTGTTGCCATCCTGAATGGCTTGATGCAAGGGCTTTAACACCAACACGCCACAGCCCTCGCCAAGTCCGATTCCGTTGGCCTCGGCATTGAACGTTTTGCAGCGTCCATCCGGAGACAGGACCTTTGCGGAACTGAGCGTAAGATAGACCGCTTCATCCAGCAAAATATCTACCCCGCCCGCCAGCGCCAGTTCGGCTTCACCGCTTTGGATGCTCCGGACAGCGGAGTGTATGGCCGTTAAGGAGCTGGAACAAGCGGTATCGATCACCATATTGGGTCCCTTGAAGTTATAAATGTGCGCGAGATGGGCGGCAATGAAGTTCTGTCCGGTGCCGATAATCCGATCCTTGTCGGTCCGATGAAATTTATTGCCGAAATTGCCGGTTCGGGCCCCGGCAAAAATGCCGACCGCTTTCCCCCACAGCTCCTTTTTGGTAAAGCCCGCATCCGCTAAGGCTTCCGCGCTCACCTCCAGCCATTGCCTTTGCAGCGGATCGATTTGGTGAGCGATGCCCTCTGCCATGTTGAAATACTCGGGATCGAAGGCTTCGATCTCCGCTAGAAAAGCTCCCCATTTGCTGATCGACTTTCCTTCCCGGAAGCCTTGGGGATCATAATGCCGTTCCCAATTCCAACGGGATTTCGGCACTTCCCGGATACTGTCGCGGCCGGCTCGTAAGTTCTGCCAGTATTGACGGATGTCTGCCGCATCGGGGAAATGGCAGGCCATGCCCACGACAGCTACCTTCTCCATCGAACTCCGGTTTGACGCCCGCATGATTTCGGGCGTATTCAGCGGATTCATAGGAAGCGGCGCGGCGGGTTCCACCCGGGTTTCGGGAATGCGCCGGGGCTCCACCGGATTGGTTTGGGCGGCCGCGGCGTCCAGGGAAGCAAGAGCTTCCGGATACGTGCTTGCCAAATAATCGGCGAGGCTCTGGATCGTCGGGTATTCAAGGAGCGCCGATGGCTCCAGCGCCACGCCTCCCAGCTTTTGATCCATTTGGCGAACGACTTGCGCCAGCAATACCGAGTCCATCCCGTAATATTGGAACTCCGTATCCGCTTCCAGCTTCTCGGGGTCCAGCTTCAACTCCTTGCCAAACAATTGTTTCAGCCATTGATGCGCAGCGGTTCCAACGGTGCCCTCCGGCCCTCTCTCCCCTTGGACGCCGGAGGGCTTGGGGTTCGCGGCGTTGGAGCCGGAAGCCCCGGTACTCCGTTCGGCCCCGGGAAGGAGCAGGAGTTGGCTCGGCCTCCACTTGTCCGGGTTCACGACAGCCGGGAGAACGACGGGTCCGACAGTCCCGGCTAGCAGCCGGTCGAGCAATTCCAATCCTTCCGCATCGGTTATACTCAACAAACCGGTTTGTTGATACACTTTGCTTTTCATTTCGCCCATGCCGGTTTCCTTCCAGCTGGGCCACTGTACGGACAACACCGGGAGCTCGGAGGCGTGCGCTTGGGCAAAATAATCCATATAGGCATTGGCCATGGCATAATCGCTTTGTCCTACCGCCAACGAGGGAATAATGGACGATACGGATGAAAACAGCATAAAGAACTTAAGCGGCTCATTCTTCAAGGCTTGATACAGGGCTTCAAGCCCCGCCACCTTGGGCTCGAGGATGGCTTGAACGCTGGCCGCGGTTTTCCGGATGAACGCCGGGTTGTCCGCGTCACCGATACCGGCGCAATGGATAACTCCGCCTATGGGCCCCACGGTGCTTCGAATTTCCGCCAAATAGCGCTGCAGGCTCTCCGTATCGGTCAGCGGGACCGAACTGACCGACACGTTTGCTCCAGCCGCTTCCAAGCTGCGAATGGCCTGGATTTTGATTGCCACGGGGGTAGACTGCCGTGATAAATCATCCCATTCCTTCCGTGGCGGCAAGGTCTCCCGTCCGGTAAGCACCAGTCGCTTGACGCCGTAGCGCGACACGAAATGTTGGGCGCACAAGTAGCCAAGGCCTCGGGTTCCGCCGGTTATCCACAAGACATGGTCTTCCGGGAAGCGAAACAACCGGGAATCCTGGGGCTCTGGAACTTCACCCAAGAAAGCCCGGTAACGTTCGCCGTTCCGGTAGCATACTTCCGGGTCCCGGCTGTCTGCGGAGAATTCCCTGGCAATTTGCTCGGCCCTCTCCAAGTCGCTCGCCCCTGGATCCGTATCCAGGTGTCGTGAGCGGAGATGGCCGTATTCGTTTTGCAGCATCCGGTAAAGGCTAGCCCGCTCGGCACCGGGAAGGCGAACGTTCGCATTGCGGAACGCTTCCAGCCCGCAGGTTACCCCAAGCAGCCTTAATCCTTCCCGCGGACCATATTCAATCAGCCGCTGAAGCCCGACAATCCAGGCTTGCGCCTCTTCGGAATCCTGGTCTCCGCCAATCAAGTCGATCCAGCCGCCATAGCTTCTCCAGTGCGATTCCGGCTGTTCGATATGGGCTTGGACATCCTCCGGACCCATGATCCGATGATGGGGGAAGTAGGTGGCGAGCAATTGGGCGAGCGGCCGATTTTGCTCGTTGGTGCAGATGAGCACGGCTTGGTCCGATAGACGGTTCTGCCGGTCTGGACAGAGCTCCCATTGTTTGGAGAGGAACCGTTCAAGCCGTCGGCTCCCCGGATCCCTCGCGACCGCTGCCATGGCCTGGACGCTGTCGGTGGTCTGCCCTGCGGGTTGAGGGAACCAATAGCGCTCTTTGGCAAAGGGATAGGTTGGCAAACTGATCCGACTGGGCCGGTCGCTGTACAGCTTATGCCAATTGAAGTCCAGCCCCTTCACCCACAACTCCAGCAGCTTGGAGTATTTCTTCTTGGCGATCCAGGATTCAATCGCCAGTTGCATATCATCATCCGCCGTGAATACGTCAAGCATGTCTTTGTTGCGCTTGACCTGCCCATGATACAAATCGTCCATGTCTTCCGTTCCGGCGAGGAAGCCTTCCAGCTTCTCGGACAATTCCGGCAAGCTGGACACGACCATGGCCAGACGCTCCTCCATGGCTTCCCGCCCAATCTGGAGCGTATAGGCCAAATCCGGCAGACACTCCTCCGGAATTTGCCCTTCCCGGATCGCCGCAGCCAACTGTTGCGCCTGGGCTTTCAACCGGTCTGCATTCTTCGCCGACAAGACCACCATCACCCTGCCAGGGTCCATGGCGCCGGTCGGTCCTCTTGAGGCTTGTCCCCATTCCTCGGGAACGTATTCGCTGATGATAATATGGGCATTGGAACCTCCGGCGCCAAAAGAAGAAACACCGGCAATGATGGGATATTCCCTCGTTTCACCGTCGATGGTAACCACGGGCCGTTTCAAATCGGCAAGCTCTTGCTGGACGACAAAGGGAGTATGGTCAAAATCAATATTCGGGTTTAAGGACTTTGAATGCAGCGAGGGCACCAATTGACGGTATTTAAATTGCAATAATATCTTGGTTATCCCTGCAATGCCCGCTGCGCTCTCGCAATGACCGATATTGGATTTGACCGATCCGATGGCGCAGAATTGATGGTCCTGCGTATATTCCCGGAAAATCTTAGTCAAGCCGGCGATTTCGATCGGATCTCCCAACGACGTACCGGTGCCATGGGCTTCCATATAGCTGATGGTCCGGGGATGAACACCGCTCTCCCGCAAAGCGCGCTTGATGACATCCGACTGGGCGTTGGGGTTGGGTACGGTGTAGCTGTTGGTCTTGCCTCCATGATTGACGGCGGTGCCTTTGATGACCCCGTAAATGTGATCCCCATCGGCAATGGCTTTGGCGAGCGGCTTGAGCAGCACAGCGCCCACACCTTCTCCGGGGACATAACCGTCCCCGCCCTCGCCGAAGCTTTCGCAGCGGCCTTTGCTGGATGCGAACTTCCCTTGACCCAGAACCAGGTATTTGTTCGGGTGGATGGAAACATTCACACCGCCGGCAATGGCAGCCTCACATTCTCCTCTTTGCAGGCTGTGACAGGCTAAATGAATGGTAGACAGCGAAGAAGAGCACATCGTATCCACCGCCATGCTGGGCCCGTGAAAATTACAGAAAAATGATACCCGGTTGGCGATGGAAGCCGGGTTTCCGGACAAGACCAAGGGGTGGCCCAACAGTTGGGCCTGAGCCGCATAAAGCTGATACTCTTCATACATGACGCCGACGAATACGCCAACATTGCCCGGCATCCCGTTGCCTTGATACTCGCCCAGAACTTGCCGGGTATAACCCGCATCTTCCAAAGTCGAATAGACACATTCCAGGAACAAGCGCTCCTGCGGGTCCATCATCTCCGCTTCCCGGGGGGAGATATGGAAGAACAGCGGATCGAATTCCGCGACTCCGTCAATAAAGCCGCCCCACTTGCTGTAGGTTTTCCCAGGGATGTTCTTGTCTTCATGGAAATATAACCGGTGATCCCAACGATCCTCGGGGATTTCCGTGATCGTATCCTTGCCGTCACGGAGATTGTGCCAAAATTCCTGAAGATTGTTCGCACCGGAGTACCGGCCCGAAAGACCGATGATGGCAATATCCAACGCTTTTTCGGCGGCTTTATCCTCCTTCGGTTCGGCGATGGCGGCAAATCGCGACCGTCGGCGGGCCACCGACGGTATAGCCTCCGGCAAGTTCGCCGCTTTCTCCGGTGCCATCTCGGGACCAGCGATCGCCGATTTCTCCCCGGTTCCCAATACTTCCGCCAATTTATCCGGGTAATGCTCCAGGAAATACCTCGTTAACTCTTCCATGCTTTGATATTCGAAAAACAAGGTCTTGGACAAGGAGCCGAAGGTCTTCTCCAAGCGGGTGGTCAATTCCATAACCAAGACGGAGTCCAGACCGTATTTTTCCATATGGGCATCATTTTCGATTTGATGCACCGGCAGCTTAATAAAGGCAGAAATCAGTTTCTTAAAATAGTTCAGCGCTTTGTCCGCTAATGAATCCGGGCCCGGCGGAGCCATTCCGATACTCGCTTCCCGAGGCTTCGGAGGCTTGGCATCGTTCATGCCATATGTTCGACTAAGCGATGCTCCGTATTGGCTGATTAAATAATCCGCCATTTCATCGAGGGTGAGCGATTCCATGAACATTCCGGCATTCAACTCAAGCTGATAGATGTGGTTCACTTGGCCCACCAGTTCAGCCAGCACCGTCATGTCGAGCCCATATTCACGCAATTCCACATCGGCATCGATGTCCGCCGTTGCGACGTTGAATAATTGGGCCAATAGTTGGGCGAGGGTAGCTTTAACGCGGTTGAGCAAACGGCCGGACGCTGACTCAACCGCAACAGAAGCGGTCCCGGTTTCCCGTTCGGGGTGAGTCGACGCCAACAGCTGCTGCCGCAACCGGAAGCGGTCGCCTTCCAAGACCATGACTTGGCTCCGGCCGGAGGCTATGGCATCATATAGAGCCTGTATGCCTGTCTCCGTTCGCATGGGAATGAGGCCGGCTGTCTCCCGGATGTATTTCTCCGTTCCCGGATGAACCTTCATTCCGCCTTCCTTCCACAGCGGCCAGTTTACGGATAGGGTCTTGCCATGGCGCTGCTTTGCGGCTGTCAGTGAATTCCGGTATTCGGCATAAGCGTCCATGAAGGTATTCGCCATGGCATAATCGGCTTGACCGGCATTCCCCAAGGTGCCTGTGCTGGAGGAGAACAGGATCAGGAAATCGAGATCCATCTCTCGGGTGGCTTCATCCAGATTTACCAATCCGGCAACCTTGGGCCCCAGTACCTCTCTCAGCTCCTGAGGGTTCTTCTTCAGAATAAAATTATCGCGAACCACCCCGGCGCTATGAATGATCCCATGGAGCTTGCCGTATTTCGTTCGGATCATTTGGATCAGCGAGTATACGGCTTCTTTCCGGGTCACATCCGCCGAATGATACTCGATCCTCGCTCCGGCTTGCTCCAACGATTTCAACCGCGCTTGCTTCTCCTCGCCAAGCGCGGAACGGCCGGTAAGAATCAAGGTCGCTTGCCGAGTCTGACGCACGATCTCTTGGGCAAAAATCAGTCCCAGACCCCCGGTACCCCCGGTGATCAAATACACTCCGCCGTCTCTCCAGGGAATGCGCCCTGCTTCCGGCGGGAGCATCAATTCATTCCAGCCTTGAAGCTGCCGTTCCCCATCCCGGTAACGGATTTCCAAGTCCCCGGATCGGTTCCGGTTTTCGCGCAATTTCCCCACAAGCGAAACAGCGTCGTCGTCGGCTTCCACCTCCATGACTTGTCCGACGAGTTTGGGATTTTCCAATTGGGCCGTTCGCAACAATCCGGAGAATCCGCGATACAGAACCGAGGCTCCCTCGGAAGGAACCACAATCTGAATCAGCATTTTCCCTGAATCCGAACACTGAACATAGCTTTGAATCTCTTCGAATAACTGGACGGCATAGGCCTCAAACCGCTCGGCAACGTCCCCCGGCAGATGCGAGGCGCCGATCGCCAAGCAACGCGCATGGCTCAGCTTGTTCTCAATGGTCTGGGGATCAATGTGATTCAACTCGCACAAGAGAACCAGATGCCGGTTGTAGGGCATGTCCGGTACCACGCCGGCAGCGGAAGCCTCTCGCCAAATCGGTTCGAGCAGAAGGGGCCCCGGTTCCGATCCTGTCTCGGCGCTCCTCGTCCCAGGTTCATCTTCCAATATCCGGGACGCGCAGCCTTTCATTCGTACACAGAGCGCTCCTTCTTCATCGTACAGCTCCACATCCAGCTTCCGCATTCCCCCTTGGTCGCTCCCGAATCCCCCGGCGGGTCTGGTTCCGTCATGCTTCCGGATCAACGCCCACATGGTGCTGCCGGTGCTCTTTCCGAGAATCTCCAGCTGGTCCAAGGCAAAGGGAATTGCCGGATTGGCTTCACCGCAATGGCCGGAGGAATCCATCATCCAGCCAATGGACGACTGAAGAGCCGAATCCATCATCCCCGGGTGCAAAACAAGGGGACGTCCCGGTTCCGAAGGGGTCGACGGCAAGGACAACTTGGCTAAAATACGGTCCGGTGCGACATATAGTTGCCGAATGCCTTGAAATGTCGTTCCGTATTCGAGCTGCATCGTACGGAACGCTTGATAGCATTGCTCCCCGGAATACGTTTGTTGGTAATCCGCCGTTCGCAGCGCTTGCAGATCCATTGCAGTCTCCTGAGAAGGAGAGAGCAACCGGGCCGTTCCCTGGCTATGGAGGAGAGGAGCCGAATGGGACTGATCCGCTTCCGTATAGATTTCAAATGCGATCTCCCCGTTATCCTCCGGGAAGAGACCGATATGAACGGTTACCGGTTGATCGCCAACCGCAATCGGTCGGGACCAAACCATATGGTTCAACCGAACCCCGGTCTGATCGGATACCCCGGCCGCATGCACGACCGCTGCCCGGACCATCTCCAAATAAGCGACTCCCGGCAGAACCCGGAAGCCCTTTACCCGGTGGTCCGCCAGGAAGAACTCCTGCCCGTTAAAGACGGAACTGAACCGTTGTTCCGTAAAGTCGGAAGTATTGTGATGCAATAACGGATGTACAACCGCGGCGGAAGATGCCGCTTCCGCACTCAAGACGGCCTCGGTTGGCGATGCCCAATAGCTGTCCCGGGCAAACGGATAGGCGGGAAGGTGAACCATGGACGGACGGTGGTCTCCAAACAGCACATTCCAGGGTAGGTCATATCCCTGGCAATACAAGTCCGCCAACGCGAACAAGCATTCCTGATACCTGCTTCGGTCATGCCGGAATGTCCCGCTTTGCTTCAAGAGCTCCCGGGCATAGCCGTAAATCGTCTTCTGCCCGGTGAAGTCCCGGGCAACCTTACCCTGGAACAGATTCGGAAGCTTCTCCCTGCCTCCGGCTTTCTGCAAGACATAGACCGCATCTTCCGCATCCTGGATCACGACAGCGCACCGGCAATCGAAATGCTGCCGTCCTTCCAGCAAGGTATAGCTTATGGATGGAAGGGTGCCGATTCCCCCGGTTTGATCCCGGAGCACGCCAATGAGCTGATCGATTTTCTCCTGCATGGCTTCGGGGGTACGGGCAGAGACCGCCAATAAGGTATAGGGCGCTGCTGCTCCGCCATCATTCGAATCGCCCGGTTGGGGCTTCGTTCCGTCCCAGCTCTGGAGGACCAGATGCGCGTTGGTGCCGCTCATACCGAATGCGCTGACCGCACCCAACCGCGCCTGACCGGGTATCGCCGGCCAAGGACGATTAACTTTGTTCACATAGAAAGGACTTTCGCTCCAGTTGATATAATCGTTAACCTGTTCGCAATGAAGGCTGGCCGGAATGGTCTCATGGCGCATGGCCTGAACCAGGGCGATGAGACTGACCAAGCCCGAAGCCGCAAACGTATGTCCGAAATTGGATTTGGTGGACGTCACCGCACAGAAGCTCTGCTTGTGCGTATACTCCTTAAACGCATCGTTTAGGGCATTAAGCTCAATGGGGTCCCCCAGCTTGGTACCGGTGCCGTGCGTGATAATGTAGTCCATCTCTTCGGGATTGATCTGGTATTGGTCGTAGACGGATTTCAGAAGACTGACTTGGGAAACGCCGCTCGGGGCGGTGATTCCGTTGGTCTTCCCGTCATAATTAATGCCGCTGCCGCGGACGATCGCGTAGATGGGATCGCCATCCGCTTTCGCCTGCGATAACCGCTTGAATACAACCACGGCGACCGCCTCGCCCGGCACCAGTCCGTCGGCCTTCGCGTCAAAGGCATGGCACTTGCCGCTTCCCGACAGCATTCCCGCTTGGCTCATGTTAATGAAAGGATCCGGCGTCAGCATTAAATTAACTCCGGCGGCGATGGCCGTATCGCATTCTCCCGCCCGCAGACTCAAACAGGCTTCATGGGCGGCTACAAGTCCGGAAGAACAGGCCGTATTAATCGCCATCACCGGGCCGCTGAGATTTAAGAAGTAAGCAAGCCTTGCCGCCAAGATTGCCGTGTGATTGGAAGTTACACTGCCCTTCTCTTTCACCAGCTTCTGATAGTCGCCATCCTCAACTCCGACAAACATGCCGATCTTGCCGGACTGAATACGAGCCGGACCATAACCGGCATCCTCCAGAGCCCTCCAGGCTTCCTGCATTAACAACCGTTGTCTCGGGTCCATGGACTCCGCTTCACGCGGCGAAATTTCAAAGAATAAGGGATCGAATTCAGCTGCGCCCGGAATGCAACCGCACCACTTGCTGTTCGTCTTTCCCGGTTCCGGAGGCGACGCCTGATAATACCGGCGCCAATCAAACCGGTCAGCCGGAATCTCCTTCACGGCATCCCGGCCTTCGGCAAGCAGCGACCACATCTGCTCGATGGTGTACGATTCCGGGAACCGTCCGCTCATGCCGATAATCGCAATCGGTTCAGCCGAATTCTTTGTTTGTTCCACCTCGGCAAACCGAGGCTTCTTGATTCGCTGCGTTTTGGACGCGGTGGGCGGAGAGGTTGTCGCCAGCGTGACAGCCGGAATCGGAGAAGGATCGGACACCTCTTCCGGGTAAAACGCTCGGATGGCTTCCGGATATTCCGCGAGAAAGTAATGGACTAATTTGTCCAAGCTCGAATGACCAAAAAACACAGCGGGAGAAACCTGGATTCCAAGATGCTCCGTTAATACAGAAGCGAATTTGGCCAGGTAAATGGAGTCAAATCCAAACTCCGCCAAGTTCTCCTCACGCGTTATCTTCTCCCGGGGGATCTTCAGCAGCTTGCTGATCTGTTCTTTCAAATCCCATTCCAGGCATTGGGCCAGACTCAGTCCTTTCCATGCAACAGGCCGTTGGTTCCCGCCGGAACGAGCCGTTGCCGCCGGAAGCGGCTTTGCCGAAGCCGGTTCCGAGGACAGGCCTAAAAAACGAAGCACTCGGTCCTGCCGGCCCGCCAAGACCAACCATTGTCCCCGTTCTTGTCCCAGAATCCGTTCAAAGATTTCGATGCCTTCCTGGGCTTCTAAATATCGTTGGCCGCTGGATTTTAAATACATTTCGGTTTGTTCGTCTTCGAGGCTCATGCCTCCGTCCCGCCACAGCGGCCAGTTGATGGCAATTGCCTGGCCTTGCCGCTTCCCCAGACGTTGCAGTTGATTCCGGTAATGGGCATAAGCCATTTGAAACCGATTGGCTACGGCATAGTCGCAGGCGCCAAAATCGCCGAGGATAGCGGCGGTTGAAGAAAAATAACAGATAAAATCAAGAGGCTCCCGCTGCGTCAACGCATCAATCACAAGAGTCCCTTCGATTTTGGGCGTTAAGACCGTTTGAATGCTTTCCAAGCCTTTTTCAAAAACCGTTTGCTGGATCGCAACCCCGGCTGCGTGAAGGACGCCATGGATTTCGCCGAACAATTTTTTGGCCTGATGCAGCCCCTTCGTCATCGCGTCTCGATCGCCAATGTCCGCTTGCAGATAAAAAACTCGGCTGCCGAAAGCCTCCAACCGGTTGATTTGGGACTGTTTCGCGGAATTCAATACCGTTCGACCCGTAAGAATCAGATTGGCCGACAGGGTCTTTGCCAAATGTTCGGCGAATAAATAGCCCAATCCGCCAAGGCCCCCGCTGATCAGATAAGTTCCGCCGGAACGCAACGGAGGAGTGGCCGCTGCGACCGGAACAGGCTGAATTTGATACACATGGCGCTTGCCTGAACGATAGAGACTGCTTTGCGCTTTCGCCGCGCCGAGCTCCGACCGGAGGGTCTGCGCCCAATCGTCCATGGTGAATTCCGGATCGGCCCCGCTTGCGTCATGATAAATAGCCGCCACTTGCGTCTCTGGCAGTACCAGCCCCAGCGAACGTTCAAAGCCGATCCACGATTCCAGGTAGCAACGATCCAGTGCGTTGCCGATTTGGGCCGACAGCAGGAAACGGCCGGGTTTTCGAGTGAGTCCCGCTATCGCTTGCAACAGAAATACGATTGCCGAAGGATCTTGAATGCAGCTCGGATCCTCCAATGCCCAGAGGTATAGGACAGCGTCCATACCGCCGACATCGTGTTGAATGCTTTGCAAAGCGGTGCGATACGACACGGGATCCGCTGCCGCAATCCGGTATTCCCGTGGGGAGCGCTTTTCGAAGGCATTTCCTTTGGTTACGAATATGAGGCGCGCTTCCGCGTCAACGCCGCTCCAGGCTTGGGCAAAGGCGTTCTGATTTTCAGGACGCGACAAAAAGCAAACCAAGGTTTTCCCGACGGCTGAGGTGCCCGGATTCAAGACAGCTTCCTGCCAAACTTCTTCAAATGTCATGACTTCGTAGGGTTCCGGTGGAGCCAGAACAAGTCCCTTCATCGCAAGACAGATTCTTCCGGTCTCATCGCAAAGATAACTGTCGAATTTCATTCCGGGTCTCATGGGTCTTCCGTCGCCCGTTCGCAGGTAAATCCACATGGCGGAGTGGCAGGGATGAATAACTTCCAGCTCTTCCAGAGAGGTTGGCCAGGGGGCTTGGATGGACGAATGCTGCTCCATCACTCCCACAACTGCCTGTAACACCCCGTCCAAGACCCCGGGATGCAGCATAAACCCGTCTCCGAACGAAGCGGGTGTTCTCAACTTGGCCAAGATTTCCCCTGATCCAACTTGCAGCGATTCAATCCCTTGATAACCGGCGCCATACTCCATGCCCGCCGATCGGAGCGCCCGGTAGCAATCCTTGGAGTCCAAACGGTCCCCGCTGCACCGCGCCTGGATATCGGCCAATTCCAGATCAGGAATGGCTGCGGATATCCCTGGGACGATGCTGCCCCGGCAATGCACTTCCGGCGCTTCATCGTCGTGTTTGGAATCCCCATAGATCTCGAAGGACAGTTCTTCTCCGGTCCCGGAAGCAATTCCGATATGGAGATGAACCGCCGGTTCCCCCAATACAACCGGACGAAACCAAGCGATCGCCTTGAACCGGAGCCCGTTCCCCTCATCCGCTGCGGCTCCGCCGGCTCTAACGACTGCCGCTCTGGCCATCTCAAGGTAGGCCGACCAGGGAAATACTCGCATCCCATGGCTGGCGTAATCGGCGAGAAAAGGCTCTCGTCCGGTAAATGCGGAACTGAACCGTTGCTCCCAAAGATCGGAGGTATTTTGATGCAATAACGGATGAAGGGATGCTGCCATCCCCGTCCCGTTCCCGGAGTTCCGATCCCGGTTTATCCCAACCCAATAGCTCTCCTTGTCAAAGGGATAGGTAGGCAAACTGATCCGTCGCGGCCGATCACTCTCATAAAGCGGATTCCAATCGAGAGGGAAACCCTTCACCCACAAATCGGCGAGCTGAGCATATTTTTTCTTATGAAACCACACTTGGATCAAGGATTTGGCATCGGCTTCCGCGTCAAAGGCCCCCGCGCCGCCCTTTCCCTTTTTCACCTGTCCGGTTAGGACCCCAGGTGCGAGGCCGGCTGTCGCAAACTCCGTGAGCGCCTTTAAGACCGCTTCTCTGGAATCTGCCATAAATGCCAGGCGAAAATCCATCGCTTCACGGCCAACCTGCAACGTATAAGCCGCATCGGCCAGGTCAATTTCCGGATGCGAGGCCAGGTAATCGTTTATGGAACCGGCATAGGCTTTTAACTGCTCATTGCTTTTCGCGGACAGAACAAACAGCGCCGGATTGCCGGGATGAATGGAGGCGGTAAGCCGTTTGCCTTCCGCAGGGACGTATTCTTCGATGACCACATGGGAATTGGTCCCGCTGAAACCGAACGAACTGACGCAGGCCCGCCGAGGCATCGCTTGTTCCGGTTCCCATGGCTGCATGCGATCATTGATATAAAACGGGGAATCGGCCAGAGCAATATGTTCGTTGAGGGTTTCATAATGGATCGTGGGAGGCAGCATCCGATGCTTCAGCGCCAGCAATACCTTGATCACCCCGGCGACGCCGGCAGCCGTTAAGGTATGGCCGATATTGCTTTTCACGGACCCCAGGGCACAATAATGCTTCCGCTGAGTATACGAGCGGAAAGCTTCGGTGAGGGCCTCCACTTCAATGGGATCGCCCAGTTTTGTCCCCGTCCCGTGGGCCTCGACCATGGATATCGTATCCGGACTTATGCCAAAGCGTTGATAGACCTCTTTTTCCAGCAATATCTGGGAGTTCACGCTGGGGGCGGTGATGCCGTTCGTTCGTCCGTCCTGGTTGATTCCCCAGCCGCGAATGACTCCGTAGATTTGATCCTGATCGCGAACGGCATCCGAGAGCCGTTTAAGTAAAACAACTCCTACCCCTTCGCTGGGCACAAAGCCATTGGCCCGGTTATCAAATGTGAAGCAGCGGCCGTCTTTGGACAACATGCCGGCCTTGCTGGTCATGATGTGCAAATCCGGTCCAACCAGGACACAGACACCGCCGGCCAAGGCCAAGTCACTGGTCTTCAGCACCAGACTGTTGCAAGCTTCGGCAATGGCCACCAGCGAGGACGAGCAAGCGGTATCAATGGCCAAGCAAGGTCCTTTTAAGTTCAGGTAATAGGAAATCCGTGACGACAGAATCGAGCTGGAGCCGCCCATCAGGCGCCGTGCATTCAGCTCCTGCCCGTCGATGAATTGCCCGTAGTCATTGGTGGCGCAACCCACAAAAACGCCGCAGCGGCTTCCGGATAATGAGGCGGGGCTCAACCCGGCATCCTCGATACTGCGCCAACAATGCTCCAAAAACAGCCGCTGCTGCGGATCCATCAATTCCGCTTCGGCAGGCGCGATATTGAAGAACAAGGGGTCGAAGAGGTCTGCGTCTTCGAGAAGCCCCATCCATTTGCTGTGGCTCTTTCCGGGGGCCTCCGGATCGGGATCGTAATCGTGCTCCACCGACCAGCGGTTGGCGGGAACCTCGGAGATACAATCCCTTCCATGAGCCAGGTTTTCCCAGAATTCATCCAGATTCTTTGATTTGGGGAACTGCCCGGACACCCCAATGATCGCAATGGAATTATCCGGGGAAATCTCCGAAGTCTGCTTCGGAATAGTTGACTCATTGAGGGGCTTGTCCATCTCTATGGTTGATGGAGCGCCTTGGGCAAACTGCCCGAAAAAGGAATGAATCCGTTCCTTGACTTCGGCTTGGTTCACAAACGTCTGATCATGCATCCGAATTTCTTTGTCAATGGTCGAAGCGATCTTCGCCCTTAAGGGTTCCACCAAATGGTTCTTCAGGATAATCAACGTTTCCCGGGGAGACTCGGCCAGCTCCTGGGCCAATTGAACGGCATAGGGTAACACCTCCGAACGGGGCAGCACCGGGAAAGGTATCCCACGAGCTTGCAGCTCCGACCCTCGGTATCTTCTGCCTGTGAACAAGATCTCCTGGGCAAGCCCAATCCCTAATTTCTCGGGGAAAAGCAAAGTGGAACCGAAACCGGGCGTGAATCCGAATTTCATAAAATTGGTGGCATAATAGCTTTCCTGACTCATCACCACAAAATCGCAGGACATGCCGAAGCACCAACCGGCGCCGATTCCATGTCCCTGCATGGCGGCGATGATGGGAATCCGGCAATCCAAGGCAAGCCGGTACAGAATGGAATCCGTATACCTTGCCTTTCCTTGATAAATATCCAGCAGATTCTCCTCGGTGCCTCCTGCAGCAAAGTAGGTATCATAACCGGTCAGAATGATGATCTTGTACTTCGGATCCATCTGGATGGCTTCAACCGTTTGGATCAGCGCCTGAATCAATCTCTCGGAGAATTTATTCTTATTCAGGCGATCCTGCATCGTGACCTGGACGACTCCGGGGCTAATCTCCCTTACCGCAACAACCTCCTGATTCGCGACAGCGGGCTCATCGGACCGATTCGGTTGAAGCGCGAACTTCCGTTCAAGGGTCGGTTCATCCGCTTGATCGCTGCGGGTTGCCTGATGCGGAGCCGGCGTCTCATTCGGCATCGTCGATGCATTCCGCATGGCAGGCATGCGTTGATTCGTTTTCTGCAATTCTTGTTGAATGAACGCGGTAAAATCGGCAATGGTGGGATAGTCATAGACTTTGGTTACCGCGACGAAGGTGCCGTAACGTTCATTCACCTTATGGATCCATTCTACGCCGATGATCGAATCCAAGCCCAGATCGACAAACTTGGCATCGTCATCCACATCGCCCGGATTCATGGCTAAGGCTTCCGCCAGTCCGGCCTTCAACTCTTCCCGCAATCGATTATAGGAAATCTCATGAGAGGCTTGAACGGCAATCGACCGATTCGTCGGCGAAGAGAGACTCCGATCGTTCCCATCCCGGAGCGGGGCTGCGCTTCCTTGTTTTTGGATTTCCTGTCCCAGATATTCGGCAAACTCATATAGGGTGGGGTAATCATAGACTCGGGTTACCGCAATCGCGGTTTGATACCGGTCATTCACCTTGCGGATCCACTCCACGCCGATAATGGAATCCAAGCCGAGGTCCACGAACTTGACATCATCCTCGATATCCCTGCCATTCATGGCCAGGGCTTCCGCCAGACTGGACCTTAACTCCTCTCGTAATTCCTCCACGGAATAAGCGAGATTGGATTCATCATCCATTGCCGAAAAAACCTCCGGCTGAACGGCCGGCGGTTGGGCAAGCTCGACAATCGCCCGCTCCGGTTGTTTCGGTATCTCCGCCGATAGATAATGGGAAAATTCGCGGATGGTGGGATAATCGTAGACTTTGGTCACTGCGAGAGAGGTATGATACCGATCATTCACTTTTCGGACCCATTCCACTCCGATAATCGAATCCAGTCCGAGGTCGATGAACTTGGCATCAGCATCAATCTCGCCGGGAGCCATGGCCAAGGCATCCGCCAAACTGATGGTCAACTCATTCATGAGTGCACCGGCTGCAATATCCGCCGCTGCCGCCCCCCTTGTTGAGAGTGAGAGCGGAGCTTGTTTCTCTTCAGGCCATTCCGAGGAAGCATCGAGGGCCGCCAGGGAAATGCGCGGCTTAGCTCCGGATTGGATTTGGCCCGAGGGGACGGTTATGGCCGATAGCGATGGCAAGCTAAGCTTATCGGTTGAATCTGCCGGTTCCATCATCGGAATCCAATAGGGCTCCCTGGCAAAAGGATAGGTGGGCAGATTGATCCGCTTTGCGGGAAGGTGAAGGTACAGAAGTTCCCACTCCAGGGTGTACCCTTCGGACCAGAGTTGGGCCAGCTTTTCCGCAGGGCACTCAGCGTACCATTGAGCCTTGGAATCCGGAAGGTAGGATGCAATCTCCGGCAATTGCCCAAGCTCCTTCTCTTGCTTGATTTGTTCACCGCGCCAGCAGTTCGGTTGATTATCCTCATTTTGCAACAGGGCTTCGCATTGGGATAGGAGTTCCGGGATATCGTGCGTGACAAAGACCACCCGTTCCGGCATGGCTTCCCGCCCTACCTGAAGGGTGTATGCCAAGTTCTGCAGGACGAGACCGGTGGATTTCCGCAAGAATTCCACAAATTCGGCCACGTACTCCCGAAGCCGGCTGATATTTCGAGCGCTAATGGGAATCAGTACAGCGTTATGGTCGGTTTCAGGCTCTTGCTCCGGCAACCCTGTAGGGGACTCGGCAACGTACTCCTCCAGAAGGATATGGGCATTGCTTCCACCGAACCCAAAGGAGCTTACACCCGCCCGCCGGGGAAAGGCAGCATCCTCGGGGGTTGTCCATGGGACGGTTTCATCCACAATGTAAAAGGGGCTGTCCTCCAATTTTATAATCGGATTTTGCTCCTGAAAATGGATACTGGCCGGCAGTATTCGATGCTTCATTGCGGCCACCACCTTGATCACCCCTGCAATCCCTGCAGCTGCTTCCAAGTGACCGATGTTGGTCTTCACCGATCCCAAGCCGCAGGTGGTTTTTATGGGTGTCTTTCCTTCCTTCTGATAGAAATGCTTAAACGCATTCTTCAGGCCATGAATTTCGATCGGGTCACCGAGAGGGGTGCCCGGACCGTGGGTTTCGATATAACTGACACTGTCCGGACTGATTCCGGCCTTTTCATACACATCAATAATCAGTTCCGCTTGGGCTTTGGGGTTAGTAATTGTTAGCGAATTGGTCCTGCCGCCATGATTGGTGCCCACTCCCTTGATCACCGCATAAATGGAATCCCGATCCTCGATCGCCTTGTCGAGCGGCTTCAACAGTAAGACTGCAGCCCCTTCCGCCCGGACATAACCATCGGCTTTTTTATCAAAGGCTTTGCATGTACCGTCTTTGGATAGCATGCCGCTCTTGCTGAGCGCAATGAAACGCCGCGGCGACCAGCATAGGTTGACGCCTCCAGCGAGAGCATAGTCGCAATCCTCGTTCTCCAAGGAACGAACGGCTTGGTGAATTGCCACGAGTGAACTTGCACAAGCCGAGTCAATGGTCAGACTGGGGCCTTTAAAGTCAAACCAATAGGAGATCCGGTTGGAAAGGATGGCGTTGGACGTTCCCGTGGGCACGTAAGCGTCGAAATCCCGGAGGTGCTTCTCCATCAGTTCCGTATAATCCGTATTGCAGACCCCCATGAACACCCCGGTTTTGGTTGACTTTAATGTCCCTGCCCGGTAACCGGCGTCCTCAATGGCCTTCCAGGCCAGCTCCAATGTGATCCGTTGTTGCGGGTCCATGTAAGTGGCTTCGCGGGGCGAAATATTAAAAAAGGAGGCATCAAAACAATTTGCTTGATCGATAAACCCGCCCCAGATGCTGTTGGTTTTCTTTTCTTCTTTTTGAGGATCTCCATAAAATTCATGTTTGTCCCAGCGTTCCGCCGGAATCTCAGTGATGAGCGATTCCTGAGACAGCAAATGGGTCCAGAACTCATCCAGAGACTCCGATTTCGGAAACCGAAGGCCGATTCCGATGATGGCAATAGCTTGGTTTGACCCTGTCTTTCTCACTATTTCAGCCCCCACCCATTCCAATTTCGAACCTGTTACAGCTTCCCCGAAATACATTGCACAAGGTCGGAAAACGAAGTAAACACATTGGCCAAAATTTCATCTTCGGTAAATTTGATTTGAAATTCATTTTCTATGTAAGTCAGCAGTCTCAAATAGCCAAAGGAGTCAAGAATCCCTGCCTTAAACAGATCCGTATCTTCCGAGACCGAGTCATTGAACTCCAGCAAAAACGTTTCGTTCATGTAACGGTATAGCTTATCTTTCATTTCCGCTTTCTCCATGGCAAACACCTCGCATTCGACAAGTTATTTTGCTAAAAAGTCCAATACGGTTTTCTGGAAATTTTCCGGTTCTTCCAGAAAAGACCAATGGCCGGAGTGATCGAACTTGACCAAGGTAGAGTTGGGCAAGTCTTGATGTAAGGTCAACTGATCCTTCGTGGAGATAACCTCTTTTTCTGCAGCACCGTATATAATTAAGGTGGTTTTATCAAATCCGGGGAGCCGGTCCTTCAGACTGAAGCTTTTCATCGTCTTAAAAACGGACATCATCGGGGCATAGGAAGCGGGGCCGATATCCAGCTTTTCGTCGTCTGCGGGTTTATAGAGCGTCGATTTGTAATACTCGGCCATCCGCTTGCTGTACCACTGATTGACGGCTTTGGGGCTTCCCATTGGCGGAAGCGTCCGATACAGTTGGAGCAGCATGCCCGGTTGCATGGTGGACTTAATAAAGGGGGTGGAAACCAAAATCAGCTTATCCACTTTATCCGGATGGTCCAGGGCATACTGCAGCGCGACAATGGCGCCAAAACTATGACCCAGAAGAGTAACCGGCTGAGTTTTTCCAAAATGATTGACGATGACATCCAGATCATCTGTGAGTTGGGCAAACCCATAATTCTGCAATTCACTTTTCGACTCGGAGTTCCCGCATCCGCGTTGATCGTAATAGATGACCTGATTTTTTTCATTCAAAAAATCCAAGTAATTGTGGAAATAATACGAGGACAATCCCGGCCCTCCATGGATGGCGATAATGGGCGCTCCCTGCGGATTGCCCGTCTGTTTATACCAGAGATTGAATCCATTTACTTCGAGGAGTTCTCCTTCTCCGTTGGGGATCCCGGCAGACGCCACCGCCGCTTTTGTCGGGGTGATGTCGAAGTATAGAAGGATGCCGGCCAGCGACATCAACACCAACAGTCCGCCCATAATCAGCAGGCCGATTTTCAACCAACGGCGGGATTTTTTCTTCGGTTGTACAGCTTCCGCGGAGATACGCGGTTCCGCTTCCATTGCTAAGCCTTGTTCAGCTTCCATTGGTAGCCCTCTTTACGGTTTAGATTCGGTTTTTGTCCGTCGACGGTCATTCATCTTTTGTAACCGGCTATCGTCAATACCTTTCGCTTCCAGAACAGCGTATCGTCTTTCATGTAAAGCCATTGGGAGATAAGTGGATCATCCAATCCGGCCCGGACCATTTCTTCAATGGCTGCTTTGGCTTCCTCGGTTTGAACCGCATGATTCACATAATCATAGAAGTGCATGGGAGAAACGGATACCAATGCCCGATGCACTTCCACGTTGTTATGCTTATACAAGTCGACAAATTCTTGCTTGGATAGCGTCCGATGATGGCATGGGTCGATCACCAGCTCCAGCCGTTCAAAGAAATCATCAAGTTTTGCATCATCGTACGCAATGATATCCTGGATACAAATTCGCCCTTGAGCTTGGCAGTAATGCTTCATTTCCTGAAAGACCGCTTGATAGTTTTTCATATGATGATACGCCGCTTTCGAACTGACACAGGAGAATCGCTCATTCTCGAACGGTACTTTTTCCACATTGCTGCAGAAGAACGCTATGTTCTCCACTTGGCGTTCTCTGGCGTTTGCAGTCGCCACCTCAATCATTTTCTCGGAGATATCCACTCCCCAAACCGCCTTGGTCCGCCGGGCCGCATAAATGGCAAATGCGCCTGTACCGCAAGCCAAGTCCAACAGTTCGTCATCGGAGCCCAGTCCATAGAACTCCGCCAAAAATTGGTGGTTTGTTTCGTTCTGTGTCATCGTCCAGTTGTCAAATTTGATCGCCTGTTTATTAAATTGCTCTCTGACGTTCCAACTCTCGGCCATCGTGTTCACCTTTCCATTCCCGGCCCTCTAGGCCCCGTTCGATTTCCTTCGCTTGAATCACGCTTTCTTCAATGAAAACAGAGTGTAGATCGTTTCAATGTCATGGGATTCTTCCAAAACCCATGAGGTTTGGGATAAAATTCGCAGGAGCCCCTCAATCCCAAGGTATCGGATCTTCACTCCGACAAATTCTGTGAATCCCAGATACCCCCGATTGACATGCTCCCGGTCAAAAATTAACGAACCGGTGACCCGAGCATCCGCCGGAGAATGGAAATAAAAATGGTTCAGATTCTCGATAATCTCGGAATCCGAACCATACTCGTACAGACCGCCCTCCGATGAACAGAGCTGAATCCAATCGGACCTCTCCAAACTCATCCTGCGCAATGCCTCCGGCTGACGCCAGTCATAAGGAACAATATGGAGATGAATGTCCAGACCATGGAACCTCTCTCCCGGCCGTTTCAATACATCCATGCACCGTTTGGCAAAGTTGGGTCCAGAGGTATCGATATCTAAAATGTCGATCTCGATTTTCCGCCCCAGGAGTAATTTCGGGTGCGTTTCCTAAATGAGAATCAGGGTGTTGATGCTGTCTGCAGCTGCTCCCCCGGCGATATTGAAGAAGCAGAGGTTACGTTCCGGGGATTGCATGAGCTGGGGCAGCAGAATTTGGGATTGATAGCGGCAAAGATCCCTCATCCTGATCCGAAGCCCCATGAAAGAGGTTTGCTTTAATGCCCACTTGTCCCGAAATCCCAATTTGATTCCCCGGCTTAACTCGGGACCGAGCTTGTATAGCATGGTTCGCATCCCGCTCAGATGAGAATTATCGACATTCGACATTTTCACAAAGATGTTCTGGATAAAGCCCGGCATCTTTTTTAAGGAATCAATGCTGCGGGCGGATTTGAGGCAATTCAAATGATACGCCTGTTCATCAATGCTTTTATGGAAGAGAGGGTGGGTAATATCCAGAATCGGCAATTGAATTCCATTCTCGAAAGCAGCATAGGAAATCCGCTGATCGTGATTTACCTTCATGATTTTCTACTTCGCCTCACTTGACGGATGATGTCGGATCTAATTGAAACCGTATGCTGGCGTAATCGACCTTACCGTATGAATTCCGGGGGATTTGTTGAACCGGAATCACCTGAATGAGATCAAGAGGGATTTTAAACCGGGTAAACACTTCTTTCCGAACGTTGTTCAATGTCGCCATCGGTACATCCACCGACTCTTCCTGATGGTATGCGATCATCAGCATTTCGTCCTGTCCGCCAAGATAGCAATGGTATCCCAAACCCTGCAGATGGTTCTCGATCTCCGACAACCCGATACGTTTTCCCAGAATTTTCAGGAACCGGTTTTTGCGGCCGGTTATATAATAGAATCCATCTGCGTCGAAATAGCCGATATCACCGGTGAGTAAGACATCGTTTAATTGATCGCTTTTTGCAAGGTCTTCCCGGTCATACCCATACCCCATCATAACATTCGGACCCTCGTAGATTAGCTCGCCCTGGGCCAAAGGTTCCGTAACCGAGTTTCCCTCCTCATCGCAAAGCCGGAGCTTTCCGCCGGGGATCGCTTTACCGATACTTCCCGCCTTGGTGAGGTTATAGGCCGGGTCCAAGTACGCAATTCGGGCAGTGGCTTCGGTAGCACCGTACATCATCCAAAAATCAAATTTCTTTAACCGGGAAAGCTCCGCATATTCGAGTGCCAGCTCCTTGCCGAGCTTTCCGCCGGCTTGGGTCATATAGCGCAAAGAGGGCAATTCCATTTGAGAAAACCCGATTCGTTTTAATATTTCATAGGTATAGGGAACCCCGGTTAGGGAGGTTCCCCCTTCCGCCTTAAAGAAGTCCCAAAACTCCTGTTTGACGATGGGAGCATCCGTTAAAAGTATCGTCGCCCCTACGGTTAAATGGCTGTTCATCACCGATAATCCATAGGAATAATGCATCGGCAAATTGGTTATCGCCCGCTCGGTATCCGTTAAGCAAAGATAGTCGGCGATGGATCTGGCATTGGCTGTCACATTCTTTTTCGCCAGCCGCACCAACTTGGGAGAACCGGTCGATCCCGAAGTGGAGAGCAAGACAGCTAGCTCCGGATGGATCTCCGGCTGCCCCTCCCAACGGTTCTCGATTAATTCGTAGTCCTTGTACTTGACAACGCCTTGGCTTCTTACAGGCCGCCAAATAAAATCCGGCTTGTAGGTGGAAATTAAGCGATCCATCATGTCGCTGTCCAAATGGGCATCAACCATCATGGCGGTATGATTGCTTTGCACGGCGGCCAAATAACCAATCACCGTCTCCATATTGTTTTGAGCAAGGATCATCACCAGCTTCTTATTCCGTGCTTCCAAAAACGGCTGAAAGCGATGGCATTCCCGAATTAAGTCGCTATACGAGAAATGCTCGCCCGATGGAGTGATGATAGCCTTACGATCTGCAAATGCGGCCAAGTTAAATAATGGATCCATTTCCGACGCCACTCCCTTCGATACCGATCCGGTTATGAACCTACAGATTTCCCCTGATTGGATCGGGGAGCCATTCCCGCGGATGTACGGCGGAAGAATATGGTGAAAAGCGATATTTTCCGCTGCCGTTTCAGCATTAGATCCGTGATGTTCTGATAGCACAATTTGAGTCCCGGGCCGATTGAAGAGATCATCGTAAACAGGCTGATGGTCAAAAAGGCGATGATCCCGTCTTCGATTTGCAAATTGGGATAAACGCTTTCGCCTCCAAGGATCGTGGTGATCGCACCCGAACCCATATAAATTCCGGTATGCCCAAGAATCAAGACCAAGGGGATTGCCACGATCAAAGCCGCCAGCATGGAGAGGAGGGACAGGAAATAATACTCGAAGAAAATAATCAAGAAGCACTGAAACCGGCTGTAGCCAATCGCCCGAAGGGTTCCAAATTCTTTCATGCGTCCGAACAGATTCATCTTAATCGTGGAGTAAATGCCGAGGGCAATGACCCCCAATAAGAAAATGACAAAGAAATCGAAGGACGCCTTTAACAAGGTCGAAGTCGTCGTGAAGAACGAGGAAGCCGTCTCCGAAGATTCCGCCCGCAAGATGGGACTGTCGCCGGTAAAGTATTGATCCAATTTGTGGGCAAAGGCTTCTCGTTGGCTCGGATGCTTCAGAAAAATTTTCCCCATATCAAAGAAGCCGTCGTCAAAATGAAAGAGTTCCTTGGCATTGTCGTAAGACATAAACGCGTATTTGTTGTCATAGATCGCCATATCGCTGTAGATGCCCGTAATCACGAAATCTACCGAATTAGTCGCTCCAGTGGGGGTTACCGCATCAAACGTTACGGTGTCTCCCATTTTCAGATGGTCCGCTTCGGCTTTGGCCGCACTGATACAAACGGAATGGTTTTGTTCCGACAGCAACTCTCCTTGATCCATCTTCACGGTTTCGCTTTGAAGCAGCCTCTCCTTGTATTGCGGAGTCAGGCTGAAGACTTTCCCGGTATCCACCATATCCCCTTTTGCCATTTGGGCATTCCGCACGATGGTGGGGTAATAACCTTGAATCTCCGAGGAATGATCCTTTACAAAGGTCTCCAATCGGTGAATGGCCCGTTGATTCTGGTCTTGCTTCTCCGCTTCAAAGGCCTGAATGGCCAGCAGCCTTGACGGATCGGAACTTTTGACCTTCTTGGTATCCTCCCAGATGACCGCTACATTTCCGGACTGAAGATTGACGTAGCTTTTGGTAACCTGCTTTTGCGCGCCGTTCATCACTGCGCTTGAAATCAGCAAGAGGAATAACGACAGCCAGATCGCCAGACCGATGAACAGGGAGCGCTTTTTTTTAATCAATATGTTGCGAAAGGCAATCTTAAAAATATTGGTCATATTCTTTCCCCTTTGACTAAATTTCCTTTAAAGTTTCGACCGGTTTTAAGGAGGCCGCCTTTAATGTGGGATAGAGTGACGAAATCAAGGCAAAGAATAAGATGATCAGGAATTGAGGAATAATCTGGCCGGCATTTACCTTCATGTAAAAGTGATCCCCCAGCAATTTTCCCAGGACAGGCCCCGTATTCAGGCCTTGCTTGGAGAAGAACAAGACCAGAAGGGAACCGGCGCCCGTTCCAATTAAAGTGAAAAAGGTTACAATCAACATGATTTCTCCCATAAAAATTTGAACAATTCGGAATCGGCTGAACCCGATGGCCCGCAACGTTCCAATATCCTGATACCGCTCCAAGCTCATCATGTTCACCAGATTAATAATTAACAGGCAGCTTATCAGCATGAGAACGACAAGGAAGCTGTAGAAGGTCATGACATACAGATCGACTCCGCCCAGAATCGTCCCGCCCATGGTCTTCCAGGTGGACAGCTTTACCTCATCCGGGGAAAGGCCTGCCGAATTCAAATCCGACAGGATGGATTCCTGCGTCTCGGCGATCGTCGCCCGATCTTTGGTATACAGAATGTAATCCGTGACTTCTCCGGCCTGAAAGCCCATTAGTTCCTGGGCGCTCTTCAAATCGACGTAGGCATAATCAAACTGAGCTGTGGCAGAATTGAGGTCCAGATTCCCAATCCCAACCACTTTTAAATCCAGTTGCACCGGTTTTCCGTCCTTGTTCTGTGCCGAGATGCCAACCGTATCGCCGACTTTGACTTTAAGCTGTTCGGCTTGAGTTTCGGTAAGCATCATCTGATGAGCTTGATTCGGTGTAAGAAACTTGCCTTCGATCAGTTTGTACGATTGCTGATAGTGGGTCGCAGTCGTGTCCAATCCGATGATCATCGCCGGGAGTTTCCACTTATCGTAGAGTAACATGGCATTTTCCCGCACCCGTTTAACATAGGTCAATCGTTTCGTCTGGGAATCCAAATAGTGATCCAGCGCCACTGTCTGTTTCCCGTTCAGATAATCTATTTCCCCCCAGTTTTTGTTGATGGTTGCCATGTCTCCTTCCTGGGATTGCGCAGACCGGATTTGAAGCTCTCCGGTCAGGGAATTGATAATCTGATCCTCCATATTCGTCTTCATGGTTGAGACGAACGACTGAAAGAAGACCATCAGAAAGCTGATAAAAAAAATAAACAAGCCCAGGATGATGGATCGCCAGCGATTAACAAAGATATTTTTGATGGAAATTAAAAATATCTTCATGATACATCCTCACTTTCGATCAAGCCGTCCTGCAAGTGGAAAATCCGGTGCGCTTTTTGCATAACTTTGGGATCATGGGTTGAAAAGATAAAGGTGGTCTTCTCCCGCCGGTTGATTTCTTGCATCAGTTCAACGATTTCCATCCCGGTCCCAAAGTCAAGATTGGCAGTGGGTTCATCGGCCAAAACCAATTTGGGTTTCGTCACCAGCGCTCTGGCAATGGCTACCCGTTGGCGCTGCCCGCCGGAAAGCTCGGACGGTTTATGCTTAATCTGGCCGGAGAGTCCCACCTCTTGGATAAAATGGTTGACCCGTTCTTTGCGCTCGGACGAGGAGACATCCTTCATAATCAAAAGCGGCAGTTCCACATTTTCATAGACATTCAACACCGGGATTAAGTTGAAAGATTGAAAAATAAATCCGATCGTATTCGACCGGATTCGGTTCAACTCTTTTTCCCGCAAATCGCTTACTTTCTTATCGAGAATCCAAACTTCACCGCTGGTCGGATAATCCAGACAACCGATCAGTTGAAGCAAGGTTGACTTGCCGCTCCCCGAAGACCCTGCGATCGAAACAAATTCGCCTTGTTCAATTTGTAAATTGATCCCCCTGATAGCCGGGACAATGGTTTTCCCCAAATAATAGTTTTTGGTGACGTTTTTTATCGAAATCACTGCCATCCCTCCCACAATTAGAACCTCTCATCGGACTATCCAACCATTTCCGTGAAGCGTTTGTTCAAGAATTCTGCCGCGCCTTGCATTATTTTTTGTGCAATTTCGTCGACATGTCGGTTTCTCCAGTTTTCTTGCTCCGTTCCTTTCATCCATTGGTTAAATGCCCCCAAAGCGGGACCGCAATGCACTTGATAATCCACCTTACTCTCTACATTTCCGTTTAATGCCAGTTGCGTGCTGTTTGCGAAATACCATTTGAAAATCAATGCCATTTTATGCTTCGGGTTCGATTCGGCCTTCTCGATCTCCCCGGGAGGGTAATAGCTTTTCAATTCCTCAAATATGCTAGCAAAGCTGCGTTTAAAGTATTTCTCCTGAATTTGAACCTTGGTCTTATCATCCAGTTCATCAATCGAATTGTATTGAGAATATAAATGGTACAGCTTATTCGCTCTGGCGGGGAAAAACACACCCTTTTTCAACACCTGTACCTTGGCTCCAAATTCAAACATATCTCCCGCAGGTGCCAACTCGGTATCCTGGACATTCACTTGCTGCAGCAAATCCTTGACCGAATCGTGGGTATTCGCCTCCACTGTACATTGGTTGATCGATCCGGTTACGATGTAATCCGCCCCCATGACAAAGGCGGCAGCGGCGGCCTGTGGAGTTCCGATCCCTCCGGCAGCCCCGACACGCACGAGAGCCGGATAGCGATGCTTCTTCATCATATCGTCGCGAAGCACCGTAATCGCAGGCAGCAGAGCATAAGCTACGCCGCGGTCCGTGTGTCCCCCGGAGTCTGCTTCCACAGTCAGGTCATTCGCCATCGGTACATGCGACAACAGGTCGGCCTCATCGGCTGTAATCTTATTCTCCTCCAGCAGTTTATCCACCATCCGCTTCGGCGCCGGGCTTAAAAACGCTTCAGCGACTTCCGGTCTGGATAGTTTGGCGATAATCCTGTTATCAGTCAGGACATTCCCCTGTCTATCCCGCCTTAAGCCTTTCGCCTTATATCGAACCAAAGCTGGGGTAATACCAAAAAAGGCGGAAGCCTCAATCGTTCTTACCTTATATTTCAATAACAGATCAACGATTTGATGTTCCATCTCCGGATGGTTAAGGTTATGCAAAAAGTTCAAGCCATAAGCCTGTCCAGCCGACAGCTCCCTTTGGATGAACTGAATATCCGATTCAATCGCTGCCAGCTTCATGCCGCCGATACCCAAAAAGCCCATCATACCGGCTTTCCCCATTTTTACAACCATTTCCTTCGAGGCCACTCCATGATACATGGCACCTGTTAAATAGGCATAGGTCAAACCGTATTCCTTCTTAAAATCCTTATTTCCAAACGAAGCAGCGGAAAGCTCCGCAGGCTTGTGTACCGCGACGATTTCGATTACCTCCGCCGCTTGGGTACCGACTATCTCTTCGGCCTCTTCGACCTCTTGATCCGTCTCCTCCATTTCTTCGGTCCCTGTAATCGGTTCTGCTTCCGTTCGTATACGCTTAAGCATGCCGGTAAGAGTCTTGCCGGTTCCTATTTCTTCAAAAGTCATCTCTCCGCGTCCGATCAGATACCGAATGCTGTCTGTCCATTGAACAGAATGGGTGATTTGCTTGACCAAATTCGTTTTAATGGATGTTTGCCGATAGGGTCTCGCGGAAACATTGGAAATAACGGCGATCTCCAAGCGCTGAACCGGCATCTCGTTTATGTATGCTTCAAATTCCCGCTGTGCATGTTCCAAATACCTGGAGTGAAAAGCGCCGCTGACATTTAAGGGCGCATACATTTTTACATCTTTTTGGGATTCGAATACGAGCTTGGCTTTATCGATTTCAACCTTAGGTCCGGATATGACAATCTGGGTGGGAGAGTTGTAATTGGCGATATCAATTTGACCTAACCCTTCGGTATCCAGAACCTCCCGCACCTGCTCGCCCGTCAAGCCGATTACCGCAGCCATTCCGCCGCCATGGGCTTTCCCCATTAATTCTCCCCTTTTTTTCACGAGCTTCAGCCCCGTCTCGAAGCTAAAGGCATTCGCTGCGAATAATGCATTATATTCACCCAAGCTATGGCCGGCAACGTAATCCGGCACTATTCCGGTTTCCTGCGTTTTCTTGAGATACAGCAACGAATTAACAACATACAAGGCCGGTTGGGTAAATTGGGTAAAACCGAGTTTGTCCTCGGGGTCCTCCAAACACAACTCCCGAATTGAATAGCCCAACAGTTGATCGGCCGATTGAACCAAATCGGGAAATTCTTCAAATAGCCCCTTGCCCATTCCCTTCTGTTGAGATCCTTGTCCCGGAAACATATAGGTAATCATTGTGACCCTCCTCTGCCAATGATAAGACTTGTGTTGATCCCCCCGAAGCCAAATGAGTTGCTTAATGCAAGCTGGATCGATGCCTCGCTATAATGACTTTGACTAAATCGAAACGTCTGGTCGATAGGCCGTTCCAAATTGAGATTTGGGTGGATAAATCCTCCGTTTAATTGAAGAACCGTCGCTATGGCTTCTATCACCCCAGCGGAATATAGACAATGACCGGTTAGACTTTTGGTTGAGTTAATCCAGATGCGCTCTTTCTCTTTGCCGCATAGCTTAGATAGTGCTTTCAGCTCTGTCCTGTCCCCGAGAGGAGAAGAGGAGCCGTGAGTATTTATGTAATCGACCTCGTTAATACTCTTGTTCGCTTGCTTAAGAGCGTTGGCCATTGCTTGCACTTCCCCGTCTTCATTCGGGTCAGACAGCCTGTTGCCATCCAGAATAAGAGAAGTTCCAAGAATTTCAGCCCACCGTTTGGCTTGTCTGGCTTTGGCGCTTTCCATTGATTCAAGAATGAGGCATCCGCTGGCCTGCCCATAGATGAAGCCTTCATGGTCGGCATCAAAGGGGCGACAAGATTGTTCAGGTCGATCGCGGTAGGTTTTTCCCCCCATAGCTCCGATGTTGTAGAAAGCCTGAAACTCCATAGGAGAAAAATCTGCTGCGGCGCCTACTACCACACAAGCATCAACAATTCCAAGCCCGATTAATTGGACTCCCTTGATAATGCCCACATTACCGCTTGCAGAAGCTCCCCCTACCGTGAAACCTTCCCCTCTTATGCCGAAAATCTCGCTTAACGTCCCCACATGATCGGTATCCATGACATGCAAGGCATAACGGGACGATAAGAATTCGGGATTGCTTTTGAATTTCTCATGTAAATCATATTGGAAACGGTTGGTCAGATTATTCCCAGCTACGACAAGCCCGACTCTTTGCATGTCATAATCGGAAAGATAGAGACCAGAGTTTTCCCACGCTTCAAGGGCTGCCCCGACACCGTACTGGAGGGATACCGGAGAACGCCTGGCACTCGTTTGAGCTTTCTTGATGATATCCGTCATTTTGGGGTCGGTAGTCCTTTTATTCGATGCGAGAGCAAAGTCTCCAATTTCGGCTCCGATTTTAACCGGTAGGTCGACATCGAAACTTCGATGCAAATGGCCAATGCCGCTCTTTCCCGCTTTAAGTGCGGCTTCAAAGCCTGCCAGATCTTGTCCGATGGAACTGATTACGCCCATGCCGGTTATGACAACAGTACGATGGCTTCTCATTTTATCACCCGAAAGTTCATTGCTTATTGTAGAGAAGATCAATGATACCCTGAATGTTGCTTAAATTTCCAAACTCAACAAGCGGAACTTTTCGATTGGTCAGTTCCATCGACCTGATGATGATATCCATCCGATCTACCGAGTTTGCTCCGATGTCCCTTAAACTCATCTCTGGTTGAAGTTCGCTGATTTCGAAGTCAGGGAGAATCTCCTGGATTGCTTCCTGTACAGCTTGGTAAATAGACTCTTTGTTCAATCCGAGCACCGTCCGTTTCCTTATTCATTCGAATTTTGTTTTTGCGCGAATCCCTTGAAACTTGTCCGTGATCATTCCAAACCTTTCAAGCTCATTCGAAAATGGCGTGATAATCGCATGATTCTCCGAAGCCGACCAACGAGAAAGGTTGTATTTAACAAAGGTTGACATCGTTCCGGAGGGACCTAAATCGAAGTACACATACTCCCCCTTTTTTTCAAGATGTTCGACCGCATCCTTAAATAATATGGGCTTCCTGGCTATATCCCACAGGTATTCCTTGGATAGATCACCGGATAGTTCCTCTCCATACACAGAAGATATGATTCTCACCTTTGGTTGTTCAAATTTCACGGAAGATAAATACCTTTTGAACTCATTCTCTGCGGAATCCATGAAGCTTGAATGGAAAGGAAGCGAGACGGGTAGCATTTGGTATACAATTTCCTTGCTGCGGAGATAGTTCTCAATCATGGTCAACCTTTCATGCGTTCCGGAGACCACGTAGTGAGAATTAAAATTGATCGCTGCCAGCTCGCTGTTCGTATGAACAAGAAGAATCTCATCGTACGAATGAATATCGTTGACGATAGCCAGCATCGTCCCCTTGACGCAGCATTCCTCCAGTAACTGCGCTTGCTTGATAACGATCTCGAGCATCTTCTCCACGCCAACGACAGAAGCTATGGATAAAGCTGTATATTCTCCTAAGCTTGAACCCAACACATAATCCGGCTCCAATCCAATCTCCAACAAAGTCATCGCCATTGCATACTCAAACATAAAAATGGCCGGATGGCTGAGAATGGTTCGATTTAGGCTGTCCGATTTTCTTTTTTTCTTGTCAAAAAGTTGTTCAAGAATCGAATATCCGGTCATCTCCGATGCCAAATGATCCAATTGGTTCATGATCTTTCGAAAGACTTCGTTATGATGGAAGAGCTCTTCCCCCATGTGATAGTACTGGGAGCCTTGACCCGAAAACATAAATACGTTTTTTCTTTCATCCATCCCCCAACACATCCTAGTCACAAAATCAAAACCACCCGAATTAACGGGTGGTTTATTATGTTTCTCGCATAGTATTACATTCTTTTCCATATTGGCTTCATGCTGAGATAGCTTCGCCCTATCGTCTATATGTACCCATATACACTACCAAATTTATCGTATGTCCTCAAAGTTCCACCTACGTACCGAAGCAGCGATAGATTTCTCCTTGAATTTGTATTTAACTTATTCCAGAAAATTTATTCCTACATCAAAGCTAACTTCTTTTCCCATTAAGTTCAGGGAGATGCGGGCTCTTCGATGGCGTTTATCAATCTTCTTGATAATCCCTTCCCGGCCCTTTAAAGGTCCATCGCGAACGATTACGTTTGCGTTCCTGACATAAACATTGGAATAGTCGATTTGATCGTCGCTGCTGATTAAATCCGTGATAAATCCCATTTCTTCGTCGTCGATTTTATAGAAAATATGATCATTGTCCATGCCTTCATCCAGGAAGCAGTATTTATTCAGGAACCGGTAGAACCTGGGTATTTTTTTGAGTTCGTAGTAAGTTTCCTTATTCATTACCGTATGAACAAACACATAGCCGGGGAACATCGTTCTGCACACATCGTAGAACTGCCCTTGCTTTCGTTCTTGAAGCAATCGTTTCGGTACAATGGCTTCAATTGTGGATCGATCGAAAAATTTATAGATCATGGATCGAACCAAATCTTCTTTTCCTGTTTCAACAAACAGTGCATACCAATCCATTTTTCCACCTGAAATCTAGTACGAGATACTAACTTAGTTAGTACGAAAAACGATTTTACAGAGAAAAATAATCATAGGAACACGGCTGTCTTATAAAGTAAATTATCACTTCCTTACGTCACCGTCAACCATTATTTTACATCATTATCTAACATTTAACATGGCAATTCGACACATTATTCTCTATTTTTATGTATTATTTGCTCATTTTTAGCAGTCATAATCAAACCTTATCGGATATCCATGGAATTTAAATGAAGCGAAAGTCGCTGACTGAATTGCACGATCCGACATGGAATCGCTTGCAGGCAAGTAACCTTAAAATAAAAAAAAGCGACCGTTTCCCGGTGAATTTCCGGTTAACGGTCGCATCTAATTGATTTAGTCAGGGTTAATCAAAAAGCGGATCATTGCCAATCCTGCTTAGCCGACTCACCCGCACTTGCTGTAGCCGCAGTTGGCGCAGGTCTTGCAGCCCTCGGTGTTGATCAGCGCGATCGAACCGCAGGCCGGGCAGATGTCCTTGTTCGCATCGTCGTAGCCGTCTTCGTGCGAATGGCCGGCGTGTGCGTCGAGCGCCGGGGCGGGCTCTGCCGCCGGAGCCGCTTCCGCAGCATGGCCGTGTGCCGCCGGAGCCGCAGCGTGAACCGGCTGCGCGTCCGCGTCGCTGATGTGTATCTCCAGCGCCTTGGCCACCGCGTCGGCGATGGATTCAACGCGGTTCGCACCGAAGCCGATCGCGCCGGAGCCGCCGATGCCCTTCAGGTGCTTGACGAGCAGGTTGACCTTGTTGCCGTGGTCTCCGTAACGGAGGAACAGCGAGCAGACGCGGCCGAGCGCTTCCGCCATGGCGAAGACGTCGGAGCCGGCCTTGCCGACGTTGAGGAAGATTTCGCTCGGCGCGCCGTTCAGGTCGTTGATGGTAATGTAAGCCATGCCGAACGGCGTGTTGATCTTGTACGTCGCCCCCTTCAGGATCTGCGGGCGGCGCTTGTATTCCTTGTCGATGACCTTCGCAGCGGGCGTAGCGGCCGGAAGCGATACAGCAGGCGCGGTCTCGGAAGCGACCGGCGCAGCGGCCGTCTCCGGTTTCGCTTCTTCCTTCTTCTCTTCCTTCTTCTCCGTCGAAAGAACCTGCTCGTTGCGGCTGCCGTCGCGGTAGATCGTCACGCCCTTGCAGCCGAGGTCGAAGGCCAGCTCGTACAGCTTCTTCGTGTCTTCGACGGTGAAGTCGTTCGGCGCATTGGCCGTCTTCGAGATCGAGCTGTCCACCCAGCGCTGAATGGCGGCCTGCACGCGGATGTGGTCCTCCGCCGACAGGGTCATGGCGGTGACGAAATGCTCCGGCAGCTCAGCGCCGGGATGGCGCTCCAGCCATTCCTGGGCGATCGGCACATACTGCTTGTCGAAGCCGAGGCGGCTCTGCCGGAAGTATTCGAAGGCGAAATACGGCTCGATGCCCGTCGAGGTGCCGACCATGGTGCCCGTGCTGCCGGTCGGAGCCTGGGTGATGACGGTCACGTTGCGCATGCCGTGCTCGCGGATCGAGGTTTCCACTTCGGGGTATTCGGCGATCAGGTTCTTCATGAAGCCGCTCTGCAGGTAGAGGTCGGTGTCGAAGTGCTTGAACGAGCCTTTCTCTCCGGCGATCTCCGAGGAAGCCAGATACGCTTCCTTCGCCATGAAGCCGTACAGCTTATCCAGGAACGCCAGCGATTCCGGGCTGCCGTAGCGGACTTCGAGCTTGATCATCAGCTCGGCCAGCCCCATCGTGCCGAGGCCGACGCGGCGCTCGCCCTGCTGGTTGATGCGGTTTTCTTCGAAATGGTACGGCGTCTTGTCAATGACGTTGTCCAGGAAGCGCGTGGACCAGCGGACCACCTTGCCGAGCTCGTCCCAAGCGACGTCGTTCTTATCTGCGTCATAGAACTTGGACAGGTTGATGGCCGACAGGTTGCAGACCCCCCAGGCCGGCAGGCCCTGCTCGCCGCACGGATTCGTGCAGATGATCGGGTTGAAATACCAGCTGTTGGACATCTGGTTGTAATACTCCATGAAGACGACGCCGGGCTCGGCCGACTTCCAGGCCGATTCGATGATCGTATGCCAAACCTCGCGGGCTTTCACGGTGCGGAACACCTTGACCGGATGGCCGGCCTTCTTCCACTTGTCGAGATCGCCGTCCCAGATTTCGTTGTAGCCTTCGACGGTCGTGTCCGGGAAGACGAGATCCCAATCCAGGTCTTCCTTGACGGCCTTCATGAAGCCGTTGCTGACGCAGACGGAGAGGTTCGCGTTCGTCACTTGACCCATGGTCTGCTTGACGGTGATGAAATCGAGCAGATCGGGGTGCCAGTCGTTCAGCATCAGCATGAGCGCGCCGCGGCGGCTGCCGCCCTGCTCGATCAGACCGGTGGTATAGCTGAACAGGCCGCCCCAGGATACGGCGCCCGAAGACGAGCCGTTGACGCCCTTGACGATCGCCCGGCGCGGACGCAGCGAGGACAGGTTGATCCCCACGCCGCCGCCGCGCGACATGATCTCCGTCATCTCGCTCAAGGTGGCCATGATGCCGCCGCGGCTGTCCGCCGGGGACGGGATGACATAGCAGTTGAACAGCGTCAGCTCGTCGCTGGCGCCCGCTCCGGCGGCGATGCGTCCGCCCGGAACCAGCTTCCAGTCGTCGAGGATGTAGCGGAAGTTCTCCGTCCATTCCTTTTGCTTGCTCGGGGCTTCGACGGAAGCCATGGCGGCGGCCAGCCGGTCCCACATTTCCTCCGGCGTTTTCTCGATCGTCAGCGTCAGCTTGTCGATATCCGAATGGACCAGCTCGCCGCTGCGCAGGCGCACCGTCACTTCGCGGCCGCTGCGCTCGATGACCTCCCCGACTTCCTTTGCCGGAAACTTGGGGTCATCCTTGGTCAGGACCAGGACGACGTCGCCTACCTTCGTGTTGGCGGTGTCCGCATCCTTGCGGGCGTAACGGTCCAGGAAAATTTTCTCGCTCAAGCCTTCCAGGCGATTTGGCGCCAGTGTACTCATCCGTCGATCTCCTCCTATGCTTGGCTGCTTGTCCGTTCGGCAGAGGCAGCGATAACGTTGCAAAAAATAAACGCCACTTGGCCGCACCGGCAATGTCTTGTGAATACCGGTACACCCCTACAAGATTTAGTGACAAATCTCATTATACCTCACAATATTTTGTGATACGAGTGGAACGCGGATCATTTTTTGCGGAAAATCCCCGGGTTGCGTCGCCCGTCTGTTTCTTTTCTCCGCCGCGCTCCCTTTTTTGCCGCCTCCTCCGAACGCGAAGCGATGGCTTTTTTGGTGGCCTCTGGCATAAACGGCTACTTTTTACGGCTTCCGACAAGGATTTTGCCTTCTCGGCGCGAATACTTTAGTGGTAAAAAGGTTTGGAAGAGAGAGAAGGAGGCACCGAAGGAAGATGAGCAAATCCAAGCAAGAACTGATCGACGCCATGATGGCTTGGCCGAAGCAGGCCGAGGAATGGAAGCAGGTTCCGGAGAACAAATGGCATAGACCGCTCGGTCCGGGAAAATGGACCGCCGCCGAGGCCGTCGCCCACCTGCTGAAATGGGACCGGTATTTCCTGGAACGGGCCGTCCGACCGGTTGCCGAACAAGGCCCCATCACCTTAGAGCATACCGATTTCGATTCCTTCAATAAAGAGGCCGCCGTCTTCGGCGCTTCCACCCCGCCCGAGCAGCTGCTCGACGACGCCATCGCCGTCCGCAACGAGATCCTCTCGCTGCTCGGCCAACAGCCGGACAGGCTGTTTCAGCCCGAGCAGGCTTACCTCGACGGAGCCGGACACCGCTTCGACGTGGAGGAATACATGACCGATTTTATCTCGCACGATCATCACCACATGGATCAGATTCGCGCCAGCTTCGCCCAGGAGTAAGGCTTGGCGAAGGCGTATGAGCACTGCCGGCCGACCGGATGTTCCGGTTGGTCTTTTTTTCTTGTGGTAAAATGTGACCAAATGAGCCTCCCGTTCGTGTTCCGGGTGTAAAGGAGGGCATCGCGCGATGCAAAGAGAGACGTCCCGGCCGGACGAACGCTTTTCCGAAGCTTACGAAGCTTACGGTACCATGCTCTACCGGATCGCCATGGTGCATCTCGCCAACCGGGCCGACGCGGAGGAGGCGGTGCAGGACACCTTCCTGAAGCTGCTGTACAAGGCTCCCGAATTCCGCGACCCCGGTCACGAGAAGGCCTGGCTGATCCGCGTCGTGACGAACCACTGCAAATCGGTGCGAAGCAGCTTGTGGAGCCGCCGCGTGGACAAACGGGACAGCCTCGACTTCTATGAAGGGACGACCGCGGACCGGCAGGTGCTGGAGGAGGTCATCCGCTTGCCCGACCGCTACAAAGCGGTTATCTATCTTCACTACTACGAGGATTATCCGGTCCAGGAGATCGCGGCAACGCTGAAGATCGGAATCTCGGCGGTCAAAATGCGGCTTAAACGCGGCAGAGAGCTGCTTCGGCTTGAACTCAAGGAGGAGTCCTCATGAAACAAGATCAGTTGAAAACCGCGCTTGACCGTCTCCAGCCTGCGCCGGAGCTGAAGAGCCGCATCGCCCAGGCCGCGAGCGCGGCGGGCAGCGCCGGAGCTGCCGATACCGCGGCGAACCGCCGTCCGGGGCCGAGGCGCTGCGCCCCCTTCGCGGCAACCGCCGCCGCCGTTCTGCTGCTGGCCGCTGGAGCCGGGTATTATTTCGCGGACCGGCATCCGGCTGCGGACGCGCCGCTCCCATCGGCGGCGGCTCCCTCCCCGAACGGTGCCGCCGGACAGAGCGCGGCACCGCTGGGAATAGCCGCTCCCGGAGCGGTTTACCTGCCCAAGGTAGACCTTCCCGACAGCAGCGGTCCGCTGATGGATATGATCGGCCTGTTCGTCTACAAGGGGCGAATCTACACCCAGACGATGTCCCGAATCGCTCCGGCGGACGCCGCTGCCCTCCGGGGAGAGAAGCTGGGACACACCAAGGGCGGCATCGACGAGTGGAGCAAGCAGAGCGAATTTACCAAGGAGCTTGCCTCCACGATCGGAGAGACCGATATCTACGCGGTGAAGGGCTACGACGAAAGCTTCCGGCTGATGGCGTACCAAGAGTTGGACGGGCAGGTCTATGCAGAGCTGTATGAAAACCTGAACGACCGCACCCTGACGAGCGGCGCCGACCTGTTCGGGCTGCTTCGCCTCGAAGGAAACGTGGCCGAAGCCTCCTACCTGCCGTTCGACAGCTGGAACAACGGCGTCGAGAAGCGGATTCCCCTGCCCGATCAAGCGGCGGCCGAGGCCTTCGTTCAGGCGCTCGCTTCGGCAAAGCCGCTGGAAAGCCGGCCGCTGGTCGATTCGGGCATCTATGACAGCGGCGCCGATCAAGCCTTCCTGCGTCTGCGCTTGAAGGATGGCGTGGAGACAGAGCTGCGGCTGTTCAAGCAAGGCTATGTCTCGTACGGCATGCCAAGCGTCTTCTTCCAGGTCGAAGAGTCCGCATTCGGCAAGCTGTGGAACGAGCTTCAGGCTTTGAACGGACAATAAACCGAATCACCCGGCAAAAAAGCACGGCCCTGCGGAGAAAATTCCGTTGGCCGTGCTTTTGCTTCTGTCGGGACGGGGTGGGATTACCGGGAACCGAGACGATCGTGCGACCTTCCCGTTCACTACCTCCTTCGAGACCCTGCCGCCGTACCCGGCTACAGGTGATTGATCATGCTGGCGCAGCAGGCCGCGCCGTAGCCGTTGTCGATATTGACCACGCTGACGCCGCTGGCACAGCTGTTCAGCATCGACAAGAGCGCCGCCAGGCCGCCGAAGTTGGCGCCGTAGCCGACGCTCGTGGGCACGGCGATCACCGGCTTGGCCACGAGCCCGCCGAGCACGCTGGCGAGCGCCCCCTCCATGCCGGCGACCACAATCACTGCCTTTGCTCCGCGAATGAGGTCAAGGCGGGCGAACAGCCGGTGGATTCCGGCCACGCCGACGTCGGTGATCTGCTCGACGCGGTTGCCGAGCATCCGTGCCGTCTCCGCCGCCTCCTCGACCACCGGCAGGTCGGACGTGCCGGCGGCGACGATGGCAATGTAGCTGTCCGTTTCGGCCGGGAGGCGCCGCCGCACGGAAATGGTTCGGCCGAGCGGGTTGTACACTGCCTCCGGACAGAGCTCGCGGACGGCGGCGTACATGTCCTCCGTCGCCCGGGTGACGAGAATATTGGCGTCGCGGGTCAGCATGTAGCCGACGATCTCCCGCACCTGGCCGACCGTCTTGCCCGCCCCGTAGACCACTTCGGGCGCGCCGGTGCGAACCTCGCGGTGGTTGTCGATCAGGGCCATGCCCAGATCCTTAAAGGGCAGGTCCTCCAGGCTGGCAAGCGCCTCGTCCACCGGAACCTCGCCCGCGCTGACCCCCGTCAAGAGGCGGCGAAGCGTCTCCTTATCCATGCCGCCTCACCCCGCCGCCTCTGCCGAATTTTTCGAATTTGCCGAGCTTGCCGGGGTTTCCGAGTTTGCCCGGCTTGCCGCGCCGATCGCCTCGTTGAGGCTGCCCGTCCGGTAGCCGGCCAGGTCCAGCGAGACATAGCGGAAGCCGAATTCCTTCAGCTTGGCGGAGATGCGATCCATCAGCGCCTCGTCGAACAGACGGCTACGGTCCTCGCGGGCCACCTCGAGGCGGGCGAGGTCCCCGTGGCAGCGGACGCGGATCGCACGGAAGCCGAGGCTCATCATGAAGGTCTCGGCTCGCTCGATCTTCTCGAAGTCCTCCGCCTTCAGCTCGCTGCCGTACGGAATGCGCGTGAGCAGGCAGGCATACGGCGGCTTGTCCCAAGTGGGAAGGCCGAGCTCCTTGGACAAGGCGCGAATCTCCGCCTTGGTCAGTCCCGCCTCCCGCAGCGGGCTCTTGACTCCGAGCTCGCCGAGCGCCCTCAGCCCCGGGCGGTAATCCTGGATGTCGTCGAAGTTGGTGCCGTCGATGACCGTATCGTAGCCGCCGCGGGCGGCATTTTCCTTGATCAGGGAGAACACGGCGGTCTTGCACAGGTAGCAGCGGTCCTCGGGGTTGAACCGGATCGAGTCGATCAGCGGCGCTTCGATGATCTCGTAGGCTACGCCAAGCTCCGCGACCAGCTGCTTCGCCTCTTCAATCTCCCATTTCGGAATGTAGGGCGACAGGATCGTCACCGCCTTCAGGTTATCCCCCAGCACTTCCCGGGCCGCGCGCAGCAGGAAAGTGCTGTCCACGCCGCCGGAAAAGGCGAGCACGACACGTCCGAGCGATTTCAGATCGCTGAGCAGGGCCTCATACTTCGGGTTCGGATTCATTCTCGTTCACCTCGTAGGTCTTCGTAATTTCCCGGTAGATCCGGGAGATCGGCACGCCGTTCGCTTCGGCCAGCCGCTTGCAGTCCTCGTATTCCGGCTTATACTTGACGAGCTTACCTTCATAGTACGAATTCTTGATCGTCACCTCGCCGAAGCGGGTGCTGTGCTGAACGAAGCTTCGCTCCAGCATCGCCTTGCCGACGGGAATCCGGCGCACCCCGAGCGAGGTTGTCTCGCGGAAAATCACGTCCAGCACCTGCCGCTCGCGCTTCGGGCTGACCAGCACGCTCAGCTTGACGGCGGGGCGGCCTTTTTTCATGATAATCGGCGTCTTGAATGCATCGGAAGCGCCGCTTGCGAACAGCCGCTCCTCCACGTACCCGTACAGCTCCGGGTTCATGTCGTCGATGTTCGTCTCCAGCAGAATCGGATCGCCTGCGGGCTCCGGCTTCTCGGCGGCTTGTCCCAGATAGACGCGCAGCGCGTTCGGAATCTCCAGATCGCGGGTGCCGAGGCCGTAGCCGATCGCTTCAATGGTGAATTCCGTCTTGTCCGTAAATTCGTCGACGACGGCGGCGAGGATCGCCGCTCCGGTCGGCGTGGTCGTCTCGAAGGGAACCAGCCCGGCTTTCACCGGGATGCCGCGCAGAATCTCCGCCGTGGCGGGAGCCGGAACGGGAATCAGGCCGTGGGCGCAGCGGACGAAGCCGCCGCCGACCTGAACGGACGAGGCCAGAATCCGGTCTACCCCGAGGCAGTCCAGGCAGATCGCCGCACCGACGATATCGACGATCGAGTCAATCGCCCCGACCTCGTGAAAATGCACCTCGTCGAGCGGCTTGCCGTGCACCTTCGCCTCCGCCTTCGCGACCTGCATGAAAATGGCCATGCTCCGCTCCTTCACCCGATCCGACAGGGCGCTGGCAGAGATGATCGCTTCGATGTCGCCGATATTGCGTTGGTGATCGTGCAAATGCGAGTGGCCGTGGCTGTGCGAATGACCATGTTCGTGGGAATGACCATGTTCGTGGGAATGGTCATGCACATGGGAATGGTCATGCGCCTGGGAATGGTCATGCACGTGGGAATGCGAATGACCGTGAACGTGGTCATGCGAATGCGAATGACTGTGGCTGTGCGAAGGATGCGCAGCCGCCATCTTAAAGCGCGACCCCGCTGGAGAGGGTTTTACCTCCAGCGGGCGAATCCCATCCGGCGAAGCTCCGCCGCTGCGCCCGGTTAAGAGAACATCCACCTTCGTGCCGCTGATGCCGTTCTTCAGGCCTTTGGCGATGCGAATCTCATACTCGTCGTTCAGCCCGAGCTTGGCAAGCTCGCTTAAGAAATAATCTGCGTCGACTCCGGCGTCCAACAGGGCGCCGAGGTGCATATCGCCGCTGATTCCGGCAAAGCAGTCATAATAGAGAATCTTCATGGCAAGTCACCCATTTTCCTGAATTCAGATGATATTGTGGCGGGCCAGAAACGGCCGGTCGGCCAGAATCTCCCCGCAGCTTCCGTCCCTCACCAGCCGGTGGTCCTCGGAGAACACGGCCGCCCGCCGGAACAAGCCATCGATGTAGGCGAAATCGTGGGTTGCCGCCACGACCGTCTTGCCGGCGGCGTTCAACCGGAGAAGCAAGTCGCGGAGGAAAGCCTTGCCCTTCGGATCGATGCCGTTCATCGGCTCGTCCAGGAGCAGCACCTCCGGGTTCATTGCCAGCACCGCCGCGATGGCGACCCGCTTCTTCTCGCCTCCGCTCAGGTTCCAGGGATGCTCGCCGCGCAGGTCCGCTATCTGCAAGAGCGCCAGACAGTCGTCCACCCGGCGCTTGACCTCGGGAACGGACAAGCCCATCTGCTCCGGCCCGAACGCGACTTCCTCTTCCACGCTCGAGCAGAAGAGCTGCGTGTCCGGGTTCTGGAACACGAAGCCGATCCGTTGATGGAACTGCCGGGAATAAACCGGATCCTTGAGCGCCGCTTCGACGATCTCCTTCCCGTCCAGCAGATAGCGGCCCTCGCTGGGATGGAGCAGACCGCCCAGCAGTTTAAGCAGCGTCGATTTGCCGCTGCCGTTTGGGCCGATCACCGCCACCGAGTCGCCTGCCTCGATCTGGAGATCGGCTTCGACGAGCGCCGGTTTGCCGAGGTAGCGGTAAGTTACCTTTTGGATGTCAATCATCGTTTCTCTCCTTATCCGGCAAAAAAACAAGCCGCAAGCAGCAGCGAGAGGCCCAGAAACCGCCACTCGGCGGCGGAGAACCGCCCCGCCGATGGTGCGGTCCGATACTCGCCGACAAAGCCGCGGCATTCCATCGCCTCCGCCGTCTCCTCGCTCACTTGGATCGTCCGCAGAAACAAGCTGCCGAGGATACCGGTGAGCGGCCGGTACGCGCCGGCGGAGGAACCGGCGAAGGGCTGACGCCCGCGCGCTCCGCCTACCCGCCGGAGCTTCAGCGCCTGCAGCAGCGCAAGTCCGTGTTCGCCCAGGAGCACAATGGAGCGCACCGCCATCTCGGCGATCCAGAGGACCAGATCGGGCAAATGCAGCGCCTTGAGACCCCTCAGCAGGCCAACGACGCCGCCGCTCATGACGAGCGTCCGGACGATGACCAGGCTGGTGGCCGTTTTGAGCACAAGCAGCAGGCTGGACGAGACATGTCCCAGCAGCATGGCGGGAACCAGCATGACGGCGAGCAGGAACGGAAACACGAGACAGGCCGCAAGCCCGCGGCCCGCCTGGCGGAGGAATGCTGCAGCGCGGGACATGCCCCGGACAGGGACCGATGCCTCCAAAGCCGAGCAGGCCCACCACGTCCGGGCGGCCAAGGCGAGCAGGACTCCGTCCACGGCTGCGACGAATTCGAACCGGCGGCTGAGCGCGGTCAGGATGAGCAGCAGCAGGGCTCCCGCCGCGCGCAGGGCCGGGCGAATCGCGGAGACGGGCGCCCGAACCGGCGAATGGCGAAACACCGAGACCGCTCGAAGGAAGCCGGTCAGGCTTCGGTCGAGGAAGCGATCCTTCCCCGAAGCGGGCTCGAAGCTCTCGCGGACCAGCAGCCAGTCCGGCGGGGTTCCGCCGGTTTCACTCATGGCCCCGCTCCGCGCCGTCCGGCTTCGCCGCCTTGGCAGGCAGTCGCTTCATGACAAGCCAGGCCGCCGCTCCGAGAAGCAGCGCCCCGACCGCCGCCGACAGCAGATACCCGGCGACCGCATGCAGGCTGACGAGCGAATAGTCGGGCAGCGGCGCTTTCCAGGCGAAGCCCCGGCGCATGCCTTCGGGGATATACCCGAGCAGGCCGCCGACTTCGTCCGTCCCCCATTCGCCCCAGGCCGTCCCGGCTGCAAGCAAGCCGAGCGGCGTAAGCGCCAGCAGCGCCCCGAGGAACGCCCAAGCTTTTTTGAGGGAAAGGCGGCCTCCTTCGTAGATCAGGCCGGGAGAAGCCTTGCTCACATAGCGGTAGACACCCGCGGTCACCAGCCCTTCCATGATGCCGACCACGAGCAGATGAGGGATCATCATCGCCGGAACGGCGATGTCCAGTCCGTACGGACCGTAGAGCGGCCTCCCGGCCGAATCGGTAAACAGCAGCGGCTGGATGCCGAATTCGACCGCCGTCAGGAAAGCGGCGGCATTCAGGGAGACATAGCCGGCGAGAAAGGCGGCGGCCGCTTTTCCCTTCGTGCTAGCGAAACGGCCGGCGATCAGCCGGAACAGAGCATACGCGACCATCGGCATGACGAAGGCCATGTTGAAGCAATTGGCCCCGTAGGCAAGGACGCCCCCGTCGCCGAACATGAGGGCCTGGATGGCGAGCGCCGCCGAGGTGGAAATCACGGCGAACGCCGGTCCCCACAGGATGGCGGCCAGCGCCGCCCCGACGGCATGCCCGCTGGTCCCGCCCGGAAGGGGCAGGTTGACCATCATGATCAGGAAAGAGAAGGCCGCCCCCACTCCGAGGAGCGGCATTTTCTTGCGCGTGAGCTCCTGCTTCACCCGGCGTCCCGCCCAGCGCCACACGGGCAGCATGGCGGCCGCCATGACCGCACAGGTGGACGGGCTCAAGTAATTGTCGGGAATGTGCATTCGGGTTCCTTGTCCGCCGGCTTAGGCGAACACCTCGGCCACATGCTTCAGCTCCTCGATGATGGAGAGATTTTGCGGGCAGTGCTCCTCGCAGGTGCCGCATTCGACGCAGGCGCCGGCGCGGTGCTCCTCTTCCATTCGGGCGGCATAGCGGTCCTTCAGGCCTTTCTTCGGGTTATCGTGATCGAGGAAATAATATTCATTGATGTAGGAAAAATTCCCCGGAATGTCGACTCCGGCCGGACAGGGCATGCAGTAGGCGCAGGCGGTGCAACTGATGCGCATGCGTCGGAAGGCGGTTTCCGCTTCTTTTACAATCGCGAGCTCCCGCTCGGTGAGGGAATTCGCCTCGGCCTCCGCCGCGATGCGCAGGTTGTCTTCCACCTGCTCCATGGTGCTCATGCCGCTGAGTGCCAGACTTACGCCGGGATGATTGAATACGAACCGGAACGCCCATTCCGCCGGAGTCCGTTTGGTCTCGGCCTGGTCAAACGCCGCCTGCACACCGGCGGGAAGCTCGCGCGCCAGCTTGCCTCCGCGCAGCGGTTCCATGACGGAGATGCCGAGCCCGCGGGCGGCTGCGTATTCCAGCCCCTCAAGGCCCGCCTGAAAGTTCTCGTCAAGGTAGTTGTACTGCACCTGGCAGAAGCTCCAGTCGTAGGCGTCCACGATCTCCTTGAACAGCGGCAGCTCGTCGTGGAACGAGAAGCCGGCATGACGGATGCGGCCGTCGCGGATCGCGGAGTCGAGAAATTCGCCGATGCCCAACTCCTTCACCGTTTTCCAGGTGCCGGTATTCAGGGCGTGTACCAGGTAAAAGTCGATGTGATCGGTCTCCAGCCGCTCCAACTGCTCGTTCAGGTAGCGGTCCATGTCTTCCCGCTTCTGAATCAGCCAAGCCGGCAGCTTGGTGGCGATGAACACCTTCTCGCGGTACCCGTCCTTCAGCGCCCGGGCGACGAACGGCTCGCTGGCGCCGCCTCCTCCCATGCCGTCTCCATGATAGGGATAAGCCGTATCGACATAGTTCACGCCGTTGTCGATGGCATGGCGCAGCATCGGAATGGCCTTGGAGTCGTCGATGTCGCGGGCCGTTCCCCCTTCGATGATCGGCAGGCGCATGCAGCCAAAGCCGAGAATGGAGACTTGTTCCTGTGTTTTTCCGTACGTACGGTATAACATGAGTCCGTTCCTCCCTCAAATTGGTGTGACATTTTTCACATATTAATGCAAACTCAAGCCCGAAACCGAAGCTTCTCAGGCTTCCCCCACCGCTTCCGTCCCTTCCTTTTCCCGTACGAGCTGCTCGTACCAGGCGGCCTTATGAGTGATTTTGCTCAAGAATCCGCTCATCTCCTCCAGCTTCCGCTCGGTTGCCCGCTTGTGCTCCTGAAGAATCTGCAGCCGCTCCCTCATGGTGTGGTCCCCCTGAAAGGCCAGCTCGGCAAAATGCCTCACCCTTGAGACCGGCATCCCGGTGTCGCGCAGGCAGCAGATAAAGTGCAGCCAGTCCATATCGGACAGCTCGAACAGCCGGTTTCCCCGCTCGTCCCGCTTCAGCTCCGGAAGCAGCCCCTCCTGCTCGTAATAACGCAGCGTATGGGCCGTCAGCCCCGTCTGCTCGGCCGCTTCTTTGATGGTCAATGCCATCCGTCGTTCCCTCCTCTCGCCTTTCCGGTCTTCACGACGTACTCATCTTACACCTTCGAGCACACTCGAAGTCAACAGCCGATTTTCGGCCATGCTTCGGCTTTTTCCGGCCAAGTTATGAAAATTCTTTTCTTCGACCATACTAATACTCTCAACTGCGCTTAAAGCAGGAAGATCCGAGAAAACGGAGGAAGCCCCATGCGCCAACCGGATGCAAGCGAGCTTGTCAAAATAGGGCCCGGCGGCCTTCCGGTTCACTTCGACCGAAGCTGGCTCGGCGGCCTGGAAGCCCGCATGGACCGGGGAGGCCCCTGGGACGATGCCGCGCTGTTTCAGCTCGCGCTCGAATCCGAGGAAGCCCGTCTCGTCCGGTCCTTCGATGAGCTGCAATGCCTCTCGCTCCTGCCGGGCTTCACCCCGCTCGCCCATCAGGTCGAGACCGCCCGCAAGGTGCTGTTCGGCATGCGCGGACGGGCCATTCTCGCCGACGAGGTCGGTCTCGGCAAGACCATCGAAGCCGGACTCGTGCTGAAGGAATACCTGATCCGCGGGCTCGTCAAAAAAGCGCTCATTCTCGTGCCCGCTTCCCTTGTGCTGCAATGGGTGCGCGAGCTGAACCAGAAGTTCGGCATTCCCGCCGCAGCGCAGAAAAAAGAATACATGTGGGCGACCACGGACGTGATCGTGGCCTCGATGGACACCGCCAAGCGTCCGCCTCACCGGGACATCGTGCTCGGCATGGACTACGACATGCTCATCATCGACGAAGCGCACAAGCTCAAGAACAAGAAGACGACCAATTACCAGTTCGTCAGCGGCCTGCGGCGCAAATACTGCCTGCTGCTCACGGCCACTCCCGTGCAGAACGATATGGACGAGCTGTACAACCTGATCAACGTGCTGAAGCCCGGACAGCTCGGCGGGCAGGGCAGCTTTCAGGACAAGTTCGTGGTGGAGAAGCGCACGCCCAAGAACGAAGGGCTGCTGCAATCGGAGCTGTCGAAGATCATGATCCGCAACCGCCGTTCCGACGGAGGCGTCGATTTCACCAAGCGGCTGGTCCGCAACATTCCGCTCACACTCTCGCCCGACGAGCAGGCGCTCTACGACGGCGTTACCCGGTTCGTCAAGGAGCGCTATGACGAGATGGGCCGGCAGACCGCCAGCGCCTTCACCCTGGTCACCCTCCAGCGGGAGGTCTGCTCCAGCCGGGACGCGGTGTTCGTCACCCTGGTCAACCTGTTCAAGAAGCTGCCCGAAGAGTCGCCGATGCGGCCGAAGGTCTGGGAGCTGGTCGAGCTGATCCGCGCCATCACTGCCAACAGCAAAGCGGAAAAAACGATGGAGCTGGTCCAATCCATCGGGGACAAGGTCATCATTTTCACGGAGTACCGCGCCTCCCAGGAATATCTGCTGAAGTTCCTGAAGGATCACGGGCTATCCGCCGTGCCCTACCGGGGCGGAATGAACCGCGGCAAGAAAGATTGGATGATGGATCTGTTCCGCGGCCGCGCCCAGATTCTGGTCGCCACCGAAGCGGGCGGCGAAGGGATCAACCTGCAGTTCTGCCATCACATGATCAATTTCGATCTGCCGTGGAATCCGATGCGGCTCGAGCAGCGGATCGGCCGGGTGCACCGGCTCGGCCAGGAGCATGACGTGAACATCTACAACCTCTCGACCCAAGGGACGATCGAAGAGCATATCCTCCAGCTCCTGCACGAGAAGATCAACATGTTCGAGCTGGTCATCGGCGGGTTGGATCACATCCTGGAGTCAATGGAAAAGAAAGCCGCGATCGAGAACGATCTGATGAAGATCGTGATGGAGGCGGACGGCGAGCAGGATTTGAAAAAGCGGCTGGAGCGATTCGGCGACGGGGTCCTGGGTGCGGACGACGGCGGGGATACACGGAGAGGATCCAGCGGGGAGGCACGGAGCGCAGCCACCGGGAATGGACGAAGCGCAGCGGGGCGGTCTAGCGCGTCCGAACGTTCATCGGCGCGCAGCGGAGCCGGAACCGGCGGCGGGGAATCCGATGGCCGCCGTCCGGCAAAGGGCGGCGAACCGCAGGCGCGGGCGGCGGGCAGTTCGCCGGAGGGCGGTGCGCCGGAGGGCGGTGCGCCGGAGGGCGGTGCGCAGGCGCGGGCAGCGGGCGGTGCGGCTCGGGGCAGTGCGGCTGCGCGGGCAGCAGGCGGATCGGCTCCGGGCGGTGCGGCTGCGCGGGCAGCAGGCGGTGCGGCTCGGGGCAGTGCGGCTGCGCGGGCAGCAGGCGGATCGGCGACGGGCGGTGCGGCTGCGCGGACAGCGGGCGGTGCGGCTCGGGGCAGTGCGTCGAGGTCGTCCGGCAGTGTGTTGGATGCAGCTCCCGGCGCCAAGCGGTCCGCCCCGGCCAGAAGCGGGCTAAGCTCCTACCGCTTCCTGCCGGACAGCGGCTCCGTCGCAGCGGCCGCTGTGCAGGATGCCGCCGTCTCCGCCGGAGGGGAGGATGACGCATGAACAGCAAACAAGTGGAACGCTACATGCTCCGCTTCCTGGAGGCGCTGAACTGCGAGGTGCTGGAGAAAACCTCCTCCTCCCTGCTCGTGAAGCTGTCGCCGGAGGCGGACAAGGAGCTGACGGGCCGCTCTTATTATTGGAGCTTCGTCGAGAAAACCGGCGTCCCCGCCGAGACGATGACGATGCGCTTCGTGTTCGACCCGGCCGCCGAGGCGCGGATCGGCACGGTCGCGGCCCCGGGCTCCGGCGGGCCGCCGCCGATGGCCGCTCCGCCGGGCACGGTGCCGCTTGCGGCGGCGGGGACCGCTTCACCTGCGGCGGCGAGTACCGCTCCGCCCGCAGGCGCGCCCGCCGGGCCGACAAATTCCATTCTCGGCCGGTACTTCGGCGTGCAGCTGCCGCCGATCAGCCGGATTCCGACGGACTCCGTCGCCTTCGGCAGCCGGCGGTTGAACCAGATCTTCCAGACGGTTCAACGCAAGGGAAGCTGCGTCCGGCTGTTCGAGGACAGCGGCCGCAGCGGCGGCCAGCCCCGCGCGGCCTCCGCCGAGCCATGGCTGTGCGTAAATTACCGCGTCGAGCTGATCTCCGACATGAAGCGCGAGGAGCTGCATTCGTTGGGCCTTCAGCTCGCGACGGGCCGGCTTGTGGAGAATTTCTGGGACAAGGTCCGCAAGCGGAAGCTGACGCCCCGCATCCCCGCCGGAATCCACCTGCTGCCGGCCAAATACACGTTGAACCGGGCAGCTTCGCTACTGGAGGCGCACCTGGAAAAGAAGCTAAAAGCCTACGATTTCCGCTGGGCGGAGGAAGCGCGCGACCGGCTGGCCGAGGAACTGGCGCGAATCGACGGCTTTTACGAGGAGTCGCTGAAGGGGCTCGAGGAGGAGGAATTGGCCAAAGGCCAGGAGCAGTATACCCTGCGGCGCGAGGAAGCGGAGTGGCAATATTCGCCGCGCGTTCGCGTATCCGCCGTAAACTGCGCGATGCTGCATCTCTTGGAAGAAGTGTAAGGAGGAGGGCGACGAAAGCCGCTAATCCCCGGCACGGTTCCGGAAATAAAGCGGCGGATCGCCCCCCAGGAATAAACAAACTTTTCCCGGCATAGCTTGTACAATGACCGCATAGACGTAAATCCCTGAAGAAACGGCGGTGACCCATTGAAACCCATCTCAACGGCGGCGCTCCGTGCCGCCCTGCTCTTCGCCGCTTGCCTGCTCGCTTCCGCGGCGGCCGGAGCGGCGGCCGCTCCCGGTCCGTCCGCGCCCGGAATGGAAGCTTCCGCTCCGCAACCGGGCGGCACCGGAGCCTCGCTCCCCTCCGCCTCGGCCGAACTTCCTAAGAACGCGGAAAAGTTTTCCGTTCATTCCGCTTCCCCTTCCGAGCAAGCGCTTGAAGCGAAGATCGCCGGCTGGATCGGCGAGCTGTCGCGGCAGCCGGGCTTCGAGAGCTGGAGCCAGGCTTCCCACCGAACCGAGGTGCTCGGTCCCGGCACCCATTCCTGGCTGGTCACGGTGATCCGGGACGGCGACGAAGCCGGCTATCTGGTTGTGACCTTCGCGCCGGACGGTACGCTCGGCTTGGCCGAATACGGCAGCGGTCCCTATCCCCTGTTCAGCTTGAATACGCTGCACCGCGTTTTGGCGCAGCGCGGACTCATTCTCGATACCGATGACGAAGACCCCTACGATTCCGACCAGCTCCAGCGGATCTACCTCGGTCCGATGGAAAGCTACTGGATCGTCAAGATAGATAGCGAGACGCTCTACTTGGACGCCAAGTCGGGCCAGCGGCTGCCCGATTTGGATTCCGCGAGGACTCCGCAGGAGGGATTGCAAACCGCCGAGCCGCCTGGTGTCGTCTCTCTTCCCGACTCCAGTCCCGCGAATCCCGCGAGTCCCTCGCGTGTGGAAACCGAATGGCACGCGGCCGCGATATCCACGGATTCGGCGGACACCGGCTGGATCAAGCCCTCGGCCTGGTTGCAAGCGACCCCAAGCGCCGCCGAGCTCTTGCCGCTGTTGCAAAGGACGCCCGTCGGCCTTCTGCTGAAGGTCTACGGCGATCAGTGTCTGTATCCCTTGGCCGTCGACGGCTTCCACGAATGGAACGACGGCTCCGTGTTCGTCGGTCTCGAGCAGGAAGGCAGCCGTTTCCTCGCTTGGACCACGGTCGAACGCGGCCGCTTTTTCCCGGCCTCGGCCCGAACACCTTAAACCAACAATAATAAAGCGCCCGCAGACAAGATGCGGACGCTTTACCTTTTCCTGCCGCCGAACAGAAGCCGAAGCGAATCGGGAATAACGCCAAACCAATGGACCGTCCAGGGCTCTTTGGCTTTTGTCGAATGCTTCGCTTTGCGCTCCTCCTTCGGCGTTTCGATGAAGGTCACCACCTGCTCGGTGATGTATTTGACCAGATCGTCGCGTTTGGATGCCACTCGCCCACCTCCCTTGGTCGTTACCAGCTTGCCCATGGCTGGCCCGTTCTATTCCCTTAACTCGGTATAAGGCCTTGTTGGCAAAAACGGACCGTCCGTTCCTCTTCCACAGGATGTGTCCCAGGGTCAAAGAAAGCAGTCAATGGTACCCGGGTACCCGTTCGCCCGCTCCAAGAGCGGTCCCTTGGCTCCCATGACGAAAGCGTAGCAACTGCCGCGAATGGACAGCAGCCGCGAACCCGGTCCAATCTTCAACACCTTTAACATCTCGCCCGACAAAGACAAGACGCCATCCTCGCCTATCGTCAGCCAAGCGTACTTCCGTCCCTTGTACCCGACGAAGAGGCCTTCCTCCCGTTCATACCGGGCCAAATCGGGGTTGTCGGGCAGCACCCCCAGGGGAGAAGCCGCCAAAAGCCCGTGGCGCGTTACACAAAATCCGCCCGTCTTGCCGCTCCCGGAAAAGAGGATCACCCTACCCTCCGAAGCAATGTCATACTCTTCCGCAGCCATGGTAGGCAGCTTGACTTGACCATTCTCGCGCACCACCGACCAGCCGAACACATACTTGCCGCCTTTCGTAACTTGAGGCACCCGTTGCTCCCCCTTCCTTTTGCTCTCGACTCTTTCCACAACCCAACGTCGATTCCTGATTTTTCCATGATCAGCCATAAGAAAAAGCCTGCCCGGTAACGGAAAACACACGTTCCAGGCAGGCCGTCGTTTCATCTATTGGTTTAGATCTTCTCCGGCGTCTGAAGGCCGATCAGGCCGAGGCCGTTTGCCAGCGTGATCTGGACGCATTTGACCAGCGCGAGACGCGAAGCGCGCACCGCCGGGTCGTCGACCAGAATCGGGCACTCGTGATAGAAGCGGTTAAAGCTCTGCGCCACGTCGATCAGGTAGCGGCTGATCATCGAAGGCTCCAGCTTGAGCATCGCCTGCTCGACGCGTTCGCCGAAGCGGGACAGCTCGCGGAGCACGCCGACGGCTTCGGGGTTCAGCAGCTTTTCGGGATCGATCGCGGTGACGCCCTCCGGCAGCTCAATCGAATCGCTTCCGTTCGCCTTGCGCAGCACGCTGCAAACGCGCGCGTGGGTATACTGCACGTAAGGGCCGGACTCGCCTTCAAAGTTCAGCGCCTCTTCCCAGGAGAAGACGACGTCCTTGATGCGGTTCGCGTACAGGTCGTTGAAGATGATCGCGCCGACGCCGACCTGGCGGGCTACTTCATCCTTGTTCGGCATGTTCGGGTTCTTGCTGTCGATGATGTCGCGCGTCTTGTCGATGGCTTGGAGCAGCAGGTCCTCCAGCTTGATGACATTCCCTTTGCGCGTGGACAGGCTCATGCCCTCCAGGCTCACACGGCCGAACGGCACATGCGCCATCTGCCCCGCCCAGTCGTAGCCCATCAGCTCGACGATCTTGAACAGCTGCTGGAAGTGCAGGTTCTGGGCATAGTCGGTGACGTACAAGGACTTCACGAAGCCGTACGTCTGCTTGCGGTACAGAGCCGCCGCCACGTCGCGGGTATGGTACAGCGAGCTGCCGTCCTTCTTCAGGATAAGGGCCGGAGACATGTTGTAGTCGTCCAGGCGGACGAGCATCGCCCCATCGTCTTCTACCAGCAGGTTTTTCTCCTTCAGCTCGCTCACGACAGCGTCCATCTTGTCGTTATAGAAGCTCTCGCCGGCATAGGATTCGAATTCCACACCGAGCAGGTCGTAGATTTTCTTGAACTCCTTCAGGCTGATGGACACGAACCATTTCCACAGCCGGATCGCCTCCTCGTCGCCATGCTCGATCCGCACGAACCACGAGCGCGCTTCCTCGTCGAGGGCCGGTTCCTTCTCCGCCTCGTCATGGAACTTGACGTAGAGCCGCAGCAGCTCGTCGATGCCGTCCGCTTCGACCTTCGCTTCGTCGCCCCAGCGGGTGAAGGCCACGATCAGCTTGCCGAACTGCGTTCCCCAGTCGCCGAGGTGATTGACCCCGACCACCTCGTAGCCCAGGAAGCGGTGGATTTTCTTCAGGGCGTTGCCGATCACGGTCGAACGCAGGTGGCCGATGTGGAACGGCTTGGCGATATTCGGCGAGGAATAGTCGATGACGACCGTTCCTCCCTGACCGATGTCGCGGGAGCCGTAAGCGGGCCCGGCCGCCAGAATTTCGCCCGTCAGCTCCGATGCGAAGCGGGCTTTGTCGAGATAGATATTCAAATATCCCGATACCGAGTCCACCCGTTCCAGCGCCTCGTGCTTCAGCGCCTCCTTCAGGCCGTCGGCAATGGCCTGCGGCGATTTACGCAGAGCCTTGCTCAACTTGAAGCAGGGCAGGGACAGGTCGCCCATCTCCGGATTGGGCGGGTATTCGATCAGTTCGAGAATGGCCGCTTCGTCGATTCCTTCGAGCTGTGCGGCGATGAGTCCGCTCACCAGTTGCTTGTAACGCATCATCGGTCGTTTCTTCCTTTCGGTCGTCGAATATAACAAAGCACCCCGCCGGGGTGCTTGACGTATGTATGGCACCAAGAGAGCCCAAATTTCTTTTCGATTTTACCGCATGCCCGGGAAAAAGTCAAGAATCGCGCGGGTTTGCGGCGGTATCAAGCCCGTCTCTCCGGGAGGCGACACCGTCTCGCGGCCGCGGCGACGCCTTCGCCCCTTCCGCTGAATTTCTTTGACTTTTGGCTATTGCGCACCGGTTTAAGGCGTGCTATAATGATCCTCGCCGTTGAAAAACGGTTGATGATTGTGCGGACGTGGCTCAGTGGTAGAGCATCGCCTTGCCAAGGCGAGGGTCGAGGGTTCGAATCCCTTCGTCCGCTCTTGAAAGTTCAGGAAGACATCCATCGCTTAACGCGGTGGATGTCTTTTTTTGTGCCACAACGGGAAAAAAAGAGGAGCGCAGCAGCCCTCTCCTCTGAAACGCTTAATCCGGCAATCCCGATTTCGCCACCAATTCCCGCTCGGCCAGCTCGGCGAAGAGACTGTTGGCCCAGGCGAACCAGGAACGGGTGAACCGGCCGGGGTCGTCCGCATGAAACGCTTCATGCATGAACCCCGTATCGGCATCCGTCTTCTGCAGCACCTTCAGCAGCTCTTCGATCTCTGCGCCGTCCGTACTGGTCAACGCCTGCATGGTCAGCGAGATCGGCCAGATGTAGCCGGGCGGAGTGTGCGGACTTCCGATTCCCTTGGCAAACGTTCCTTCGTAATAGTAAGGATTGTGCCCGCTGAGCGCGAACCGTCGCGTGTTGCGGTAGATCGGGTCGTCCGCAGACGCATAGCCGAGATAGGGAATGGACAACAAGCTGGGGACATTGGCGTCGTCCATCAGATTGAAATTTCCGCAGCCGTCCGTCTCGTAAGCATAGATGCGCCCGAAGACGGGATGTTGGACGGTGCCATAAGCGGCAATGCCGGAATCGATCTCACTCTGCAGCTCTCGGGCCATCCGAGCCAGTCCCTCGTCCCCAAGCACGCCTGTCGCGATTTCTGCGAGGTAGCCCAACACCACCACGGCGAACATATTCGAAGGGATATGATAGCCGAAGCGGCAGGCGTCGTCGCTCGGCCGAAAGCCGCTCCACGACATCCCGGTATACCGAACGGGCGTACCCCGCCCTCCGTTCGTCAAGGTGTCCGAAGCTGTTCCGTTGAATCGCTGGAACCGGTACGAGGAAGCCTCCTCATGACGCTGCTCCGTCTTCATCGTCCGTACGATCAACCGGGCGGCGCATTCGAATTCGTAGGTGAAGACCGAAGCATTTCCGGTCGCCTTCCAATACTTATAGATCAGCTCAAGCGGATAACAGAGCGAATCCAGCTCGTACTTGCGCTCCCAGATCCAAGGATTGCGCTCGGTTTCGTCCTCCCAAATGCCGCGGATCGGCCGTTCGTTAAAGGCGTTGGCATACGGGTCCATCAGGATGCAGCGCATTTGGCGGGCGATAACGCCTTCCAGAATCCGCCGAATGGCAGGGTCCTCCTTCGCGAGCGGGAGATAATGCTTGACTTGTGCGCTGGAATCACGCAGCCACATGGCGGCGATATCGCCGGTGATGACGAAGATTCCGCCCTCCTCGGTCACGCTGACGGTCGTGTCCAGGGTATTGGGATAGCAGTTGGTATAAAGCTCCAGCAGCTTAGGCCGGTCCTGCAGCTTCTCGCCGGCGGCGGCCAGGTGCATCCGTACGCTTTCGGGCAATGACAAGCCGGTTCCACCCTTTCCATGTCAAAATTCTTGCGGGCTGGCCGCACCGGTATGCTGCAAAGCTTCCCGCCGTATTGCGATGCGTGCGCCTTGCGGATGGTGGTCATAGCGGATCAGCACGGTCTTCGTCTCCTCGTCCCAGGTGAAGGGCAGCTCACGGCTCGCTCCCTCCGCCGTCCATTGGACATGAACCGGACGGAAGGAGCAGCGCACCCTCGCCGCCGCACGGACGCCGGAAGGCCCGCGAACCTCGAAGCCGACGGAATCCGCCGTGGCAACCGCCTCCTCGATCCGCGAGGAAGCGGCGATGACGGACGAGTCTGCAGAAGTGGGATGCTCCTCCAGATCATATAGCAGGGCTTGCTGTCCGGGCTCGACGGTCACCAACCGCTTGACCGGCAGCTCCGGCTCCAACAAGTCCACGAACGTGCCGTGGAGCACGAGCGGCTCCCGGGTCAGAGATTCGTCCATGACGGAAGCGATCCGGTAAGGACCCCTCCGCAGCAGGAACCGGTTGCTCTCTTCCCACTCTCCGGCCGGGCATTGCACGGAGGCGAACGCCTCCTTCACCGCCGACCGCAGCCGGTCCGCCGCCTCGGTGCTCTCCGCCAGCCGTTCGGGATGGAGCCGGAGGAAGACGAGCGCGCCTGCTCCTACTTGATGCGTCCCTTCCCCGCAGTCGGCGGCGAGCCCCAGGCAAGCAAACAAATGCTCACGCGGCGTTGCGTAGCGCCTTTGACCCTGGTTCCACCATTCCCGCACCCGGTGGTACGGGTCGCTGTCGTCCCCGACGTAGACCAGCGCGCCGCCCTCCCGGACCCACTGGGCCAACGTGCTGTGAATGTCCGGGTATTCCGGCTTCATGAATTCATAGCTGAGCACGAGCAGCTTGTGGCTATCCAGATAGCCCGGAAAGCGCCGGATGTTGTCGAGCTGTACCGGGCGAACCGGCAGGCCGCGTTTGACCAGCGGCAGCGTGAGGCCATAGAAGGAAGAGAAATTCAGCAGCTTGACGGCATAGTCGTCCGTCAGCTCCACCTCGTTCGTTCCATCGTATTTCAGCATGAAGCCGGCGGTCGGGACGCCCGGAGCCTTGCGCTGATACATGGCGGAGTCCGCCAAGAGAACGCCCGCTTGTCCCGCCGTACCGATCATCTCCGTCTCCGGCTGATCCATATTTTCCAGGGCGTGCATGAGGGTCAGGAGCACCGTGGCGTAATCCGCCGGGATCGTTTCCTTGCCGATGCCGGAATCGCTCGGGTATTCGCCGGTAAACACGCGTCCCGGCCAAGGGGAAACCTCGTACCGCGAGACATCCGGATGCAGCAGGGAGGCGACGAGCGTCTTGACGTAATTGGTGCGGTAATCGCTCCAATTCCGCTTGGGGTCGTCCTCCACCGGATCGTGGAGAAACCACATCCGCCGGCCGGTGCCGCGCACCAGCTCCTGCATGATGCCGTATTCCAGGAACGCCGTCTCAAAGGTCCGCTCCGCCCGCACTCCTTCGTAAACGTTGGCGGTGCGGGACGTACCCGTCCAAATCTGGGCAATGTAACCGTTGATCGACGGCACATCGAGCAGATGCGACTCGGGGCTGACGATCCGCCACTGGCAATAATTGATGAGGCTGTGCGTCGGAACGTAAAAGTACAGGGGCCGTCCGTACCGGACGAGCGAATATTCCTTGAGGGCCGAACAGAGACGGTCGAGGCAGCGGGTATACAGGTACGCCTTCAGCTTCGAAGCCCTGTATTGCGCGTCTTCCGAGCTGTCCGGATCCTGCCACGGCTCCGAATAGTAATTCAGCCATTCCCGCTTAAAGGCTTCGGAGTAGCCGCCTTCCACCCAAAACTCCGGCTCCTCCAGATGGATCGCATCCACCCCGGCATCCACGGCAGGACGGATTTTCTCGATCAGGTAGTTGCTGTAGGCAATCGTCGGCACCATGTACGGGATGTCCTGCGAGGTGCCGTGAATGATCGTCTCTCCGCTCTTGTAGGTCTGCGCTTCATCCCAGTGCAGACGTCCGTCGAAGCGCCCGTTCAGGTAATCTTGGTACCCGCCCCACGACACCCCGGTCATGAGATGGACGCGGTACCCCCGCTCCGCCCACTGGCGAACGCGCTCCGGCATGGAAGGCCCGATTCCGTAGACCATCACAAAGTCCGTCTGAAGATCGTAGCGGTCATCATAAGCGCCGCCCTCCTGAAAACCGGTTCGTTCCCGCTCCCGGCTGTTCATTCGCTTCGTCTCCTCTCCGATCTGTCCTTGCGCCGCGGTTCAAGAGTCAAACGCTACCCGCAAGGTGCGAATCTCGAACGGCTTGAAATCCAATTCCACGGTGGACGCCTTCTCTCCGAGCAGCTCTACCGGCTCTTCAAGAAGATTGGCTTCCTCGATCGTGTCGCAGGGAAATCCAAAGGCGATGCTCGACCGCGCATGCGCTCCCGCCGTTTCGTACAGGCGGAAGATCAGATGATCGCTGTCTTCGGCTTTCTTGACCGCCTCCAGCATAATCCGCGGATTGCCGACTGTGATCAGCGGCTCCGGCGTTTGGCGGGCGGTGATCCCGGCTGTATCTTCCCCGCATTCCGCTACCGTTAGCGGAAGGTTGAGTTCGTAGCCGAGCCGACCCACTTGGGCGTCGATTGCATCTCCGGCGTGGGGATAAACAGCATACGTGAATTCGTGATGCGCCCGGTCGGCCTCGGGATCGGGATACAGCGGACTACGAAGCAGATTCAGGTCCATGACATGCCCCCGGACGCTGTGTCCATACTTGCCGTCGTTCAGGAGTGCCACGCCGTAGCCCTTCTCCGACAGGTCAATGTAATGATGGGCGCAGATCTCGTCCCTGGCGAATTCCAACTGGTTGTTGCGCGTCGTCGGACGCTTGATCGAGCCGAACTGGATGTCGCAGGTCACCGTGTCGGTAAATACGTTCACGGGAAACGAAACGCGCAGCATCTTCCCCGATTCGTTCCAATCCGCTTCCGTCTCGAAGCGCAGCACGGACTCGCCGGCTGAGAGCCGAATGCGTTGCACCAGCTGCGAGGAGCCGAAGGCATATACCTGCTCGAGCACCGCGTGCGGACCGTCTTCATAAGCCCGGCTTGTCTCGAGCCGCATCGTACCCGCGAGCCGCTCCCGGTAATCCTGCGGGAAATCCCAGGCATCTCCGTCGTCGTGATACACCGAGAAGACATTGGCGCGGCTGCCCGGGTAGAGCACCTCCCGGTCGTTTGCCTTGTCATACAGCGACTCGATATGCCCTTCCTCGTCGAAGCGGACGAGCAGAGCCTCGTTCTCGAGCGTACGCCCCGCAGCTTCCGCATTCGCCGACTGCGGCTGCGGAGTTGCGCCTTCCTCGAGTGCCCGAGCTCCCATGGCGGGGACGGTTACCCGTATCCAGCTCCCGTCCCTCTGAACCCACTCCGTCCGGTCCCAGGGAAGCGAATTGAACACGGCCGCTCCCTTGGTCCACCCCGCAAGACCGGCCAGCCGCGCGTAAGCTTGACGAAGCAATCCGCGGACCTCGTCGGACAAGGCTTCATAGCGCTCCAGCGATTCGGCATAGACGCGGGTGATCGAAGACCCGGGCAGGATGTCGTGGAACTGGTAGAGCAAGACCTCTTTCCAGATGCGTTCCAGCTGGTCGGCCGGATAAGGAGCTCCTTCCAGCACCCACAGAAGGGAAGCGGCATATTCCAGCTCGCGCAGGGCGGTCTCCAGCTTGCGGTTATACCGCTTGTTGCGCCCTTGCGTGGTGAAGGTCCCTTGATGCTTTTCCAGGTACAGCTCGCCTTTGTAGGTCTGGAAGCGGTGCGCTTCCTGCTCCAGCTTGCCGAAGAAGGCGAGCGAGCTCTCCTGTACGACGCGGGGCAGCCCGAGCAGGTCCTTCATCCGCTTAAGCCGCTCCAAATGCTCTTCTCCGGGCCCGCCGCCGCCGTCCCCGATGCCGAAGAGCAGAAGCGCATGCTCCGAAACGCCCCGATCCAAATAGTCCTTCTCGATCTTGGCTGCCGAGCGCGGTGCGGCCGGACTGTTGTAGGTATCCTCCGGCGGCAGGTGGGTGAGCACCCGGGTTCCGTCAATTCCCTCCCAATAAAAGCTGTGGTGCGGATGGGTGTTATAGACGCTCCAGGACAGTTTCTGCGTCATCATGTAATCGACACCCGATTTCTTCAACAATTGCGGCAAGGATCCGCTGTACCCGAAGACGTCCGGCAGCCACAGCACCTTCATATCGCGGCCGAATTCCTCCCGGAAGAAGCGCTTGCCGTACAGAATCTGCCGCACCAGGGCTTCGCCGCCGGAGAGATTGGTGTCCGGTTCGACCCACATCGCTCCCTGCGCCTCCCAGCGCCCTTCTCTAACCCGTTCTTTGATCTGTTCAAAAAGGCCGGGATAGAATTCCTTCATCCATTGGTAGAGCTGAGGCTGGCTGGCCCCGAACACGTAGTCGGGGTCCTGCTCCATATTGCGCAGAGCGGTGGCAAAAGTCCGGGCTCCCTTGCGGATCGTCTCGCGAATCGGCCACAGCCAAGCGAGATCGATATGGGCGTGGCCGAGGGCGCTAATCTCCAGCACCGGGTCGCCGCCCTTGCGGTTCAGCTCCTTGGCAACCATGTCCATGGCCCGGCTCACCGATTCCGGTCGAAGCTCGGCCAGCACGAGGGAAGCCTCGTACAAGGTTTGCACCACCTGCGCCCTCCGCGCTGCCGAATCCGGCAGCTGCTCCGCCAGCTCAACCAGTACCTCCCAGTCATAATACAAATGCCTGCAGCTCTCGTTGCAGATCGCAATCGTCGCTTCCATGATCGTACCGCCCGTGAAGTTCCCGAACAGGTCGTTGCAGCCCGCATCGGCCCAGAAGTCGATGGGTTCTCCTCCCGATGCCGGGTCGCTGATTGCCAATTCCCGCTTGCAGGGCGAACCCAGAATCAGGTCGAAGCTGGAACGCTTCGTCGTGAGCCCCCGATAAGGAACCCCGTTGTCGTCGACGACGCAAAGCTCGCCGTTCACATCAAGCAAGGCCACCACTTTGCGTCCGGCCGCTGCCACAGGCACAACGCCCGTCACATGCATCCAGGCGCAGTCCCACAAATCTCCCCATTTATCCCCTTTGCGCAGGGCACCAAGCGCAGTTCCGGACTGCCGTTCGGCAAACGACACCGGCTCCTTGGTTAACCATGCTTCGATCGCAAGCTCTCCGATCGGTTCGTAGATTGCATCCCGCAAACGGGGAAGCACGGCCTTCGCTTTATCCAGCATGATTGATTTTGTTTCGTATGGCATGTGAACTCACTCCTTGGCTCCTCCAGAATCATTCGTTCAGGCAAGAAGGGAGAGCGGACAAATACCCGCTCTCTTCCTCTGCTCTCCTCTTTATTTGGTGATGGCTTCCGCTTTCTTCTGAGCGTCGTTCAGGATCGATGGAATGTCGCCCTTGGTCATGATCGACTTGACGACAGCGTCGCCGAAAGTCTGCCATGCCTTGGAATTGTCCTTGGCGAAAGTCGGCAGCCCTTGGACATTGCCGCTCATCGCCTGGTAGCTGCTGTACATTTCCGGATGCTGCTCCTTGTAATTGGCGGCCTCGGCAATTTCCTTCAGGACCGGAGCGCGGTTGTTCGAATCCGCTACCAGTTGTTGAACATCCTTGCTGTATAACGCCCGGATGTATTCGAAGGCAGCTTCCTTGTTCTTCGCGTCCTTCGGTACCGAGTAGAAGGCCGCGCCGATGGTGATGTTGCCGGCTGAACCGTTCGGCGAAAGCGGGAGCGGCGCCATGCCGACGTCAATTCCCTTGTCGCGGGATTGCTGAGCGCCCCAAGGGCCGTCGATGCTGTAGGCAATCTGGCTCTTGTACCAAGCGTCGAAATAGGTCCCCTCGCTCGTGGCGACCATGACGCCCGGAGGGAAGTTCGAGCCCAGCTCGCGGAGAAACTGAACGGCTTCGACGTTCTGGGCCGTGTTGAATGCCGGCTGACCATCGACGGCAAAACCGCCTCCGTTGATGACGAGCAGCGTACCGTAGCGCAGGTACCCGCCTGCATTCGCCCCGGCATAAACTCCGCCGCCATAATACTTTCCTTTCCCGGCGGCCGTTACCTTCTTGACGTTACCCAAAAGCTCCGCCCAGGTCGCAGGAGCCTTGTCAGGATCGATCCCGGCTTCCCTCACCAGCTTCTTGTTCCAGAACAGGCTGCTTACGCCCGGTTGGGAAGCCAGCCCGTAGAGCTTGCCGTTGTAATCCATCGGCTTCCAGGCCGCCTCGACTACCTTTTCCCGAATTTCGTTCGCCAGTTCATCCGGAAACGGTTCCAGCAAGCCTTGCTGGGCGAAGCCGGGCATCTGCGTCTCCCCGACGATCAGATCCGGAACGTTCTTGGCCAGGAAAGCCGCCGTTTCCTTCTGGGTCAGTTGGTCGGCCCAACCCCAGTCCTCATATTTTACGCTGATGTTCTTGGCCTGCAATTGGTTGAAGATCGATTTGTTGAACAGATACCCGAAAGCATCCGTCCCCATCGGTTTGCCGGGAGTGTATTCAACGCTGCTGCCCTTGCCTTTCAATTCTTCTTCCTTCGGAGCGAACAAATCGGCCAGGTTGCCGGAGCCGATGTTGGTAGCGCCTTCGCTTAATACCGTGATCGTCGTTGCGGCACTGCCTGCCGTCGCAGGCGCCGCAGAGGCAGATGACGAAGGCGACGGCTCGCCGGCCGTGCTCGGACTAGGGCTGCCGCCTTCCTTGGAGCCTCCTCCACAGCCGGCAAGGCTGGTTGCCAGCAGGGCGGTGACGGCCATTACGGCCATACGGTTTTTCTTCATGAGAACCCCTCCATGTTCATTTGTTAAGCGATTACAAAAACAACATAACATATATTATTTTAATATTCAATATAGTTTATATAAGTCATTTGTTTCTTTTTTAGCCCTTGATGCCGGTGTTGGCAAGGCCTTGAACGATATACTTTTGGAAAAAGAAGAAGATGAGCAGAGCAGGAATGGTCGTACCAAGACTCAGCGTGATGATGAGCGGATAGTTGGGGGTGCCCATCGCGCCGGTCGCCGCCGCGGTCAGCCGCGTGATGGCGGCGGGCAAGGTTTGCAGGCTGTCGCTGCTGGTATAGAAGAACGGCGTTGCGAAGTCGTTCCACGTTCCAAGCGCCGTTGTGATGGCAATATAAGCCATGATGGGCAGCTGCAGCGGGAACAGCACCTTGAAGAGGATACGAAAAGCGCCGGCTCCGTCGACCTTCGCCGCTTCGTCCAGCTCGATCGGCACCTTTTCCATCGACTGCTTGACGAGAAAGGTTCCCATGATGTTGATGGCCGGACCGCCGATAAGATAGACCCACCAGGTATCGAGAATGCCTGTGCCTCCGGTGAAAACATGGTTGCCGCCGGCAAACGGCCAGCGGGCCATCTGAAGATAGGTCGGCATCAGAGCCACGACGCCCGGTATCATCTGGGTGGCGAGCAGCGCGAGGAACAAGCCTTCCTTTCCCTTGAAGCGCAGACGGCCGAATGCATACCCGCCGAGGAAAGAGGTCAGCACCGCACAGAAGGTGTTGTACAGCGTACGGATCAGCGAATTGCGCACATACAGTTGGATATGGCTGTCCGCTGACCCCAGGATCAGAATCTTGAAGTTGGCCAGAGTCGGCGCATGGGCGATCGGGAACAAGCCGAGAATCCGGCTGGCGAATTCCTCCTTGTCGAAGAAACCGGCCATGACCATGAAAACCAAAGGATAAAGCAGCGTGAATCCGACACCGGCGAGCACGACATGCGCCAGCATATGGCTGGCCTTGATCCTGCGGGCGCGCGGGGCGGAGTGTGTGGTTGCCGCCATCGTCTACCTCCCCTTCCTGCCGGTGATCGGAATGGTCGTTCTCCGGTCGTCCTTCATCTGCTTGCGGTAATACAAGACAGTGGCAAAGATCACAATGGCCGCCATGACGACCGATGAAGTGCCTGCCATGCCGAGATTGAAGTCCCAGAACGCGTCGCGGTAGATCCGGAAGACGAGAACCTCCGTCTTTCCATAGGGACCGCCGGCGGTCAGGAACATGACCTGCTCGTAAATTTGGATCGCCCCGATCAGGCTCGTGATGATGATGTAGGTCGCGATCGGCTTCAGGCCCGGCAGCGTCACATGCTTCAGCTTCTGGCGTTTGTTGGCCCCGTCGATCTCTGCCGCTTCATACAGGGTGACATCCACCGATTGGAGTCCCGCCAGCCAGATCAACGCCGAGCCTCCTACGCCTTTCCAAGCCGAATAGACAACGATCCAGAAGACGCTCCATGGAATCGAAAAGGCCCAGACGATCGGTTCGTGTCCCAATTTGACCAGAATATGATTGATGATTCCGTTGTTCGGATCGAGGAAATAATTGAAGACCTGGGTCGTGGCAACCGTCGAGGTCACCGCCGGGATATACCAGACGGAGCGGTAGATTCCCTTGCCGAAGAGCGGCATGTTCATGAGGAGAGCCGCCCCGAAGCCGGCGGCCAAGGTTACCACGGTCACCAGCCCGCCCATCCAGATCGAGCGCCAGAGAGCCTCATAATACATAGGATCATGAAAAAAACGGATGTAGTTGTCAAACCAGACGAATTTCGGTTTGCTCTGAATGCCTACCCAATCGAAGAAGCCGAGAAAAAAACCGAATAAAGTGGGAAACAGGCTGATGACCGCCCACCAGATCAGCATCGGACCGAGAATGATTGCCGCCACGATGGCATCCCGGTGACGGACATAGAACCCCTTCCACTTGGTCTGGGTTCTTTGTTGCAATGGAACAGACCGTTCCATTCGATTACCTCCCATCAATTATAATTCATATTTAATATATATAATATTAATATAATGGTCAACGCTCATTTTCAAGCCGCGCGTCAGGTTGTTCTCCTCCTAGCGGTCGGGCTGCGGTGGAACGCCTCTCCACCAGCTCCGGCTGAAGGACGATTTTCCGGTACAGGCGCCTCCCCGCGGCACGTGACGGCTCCAGCGAGCGGAGCAGAATTTCAGCCGCCTCCCTGCCCATGCGGATCTCCGATTGGGAGATATGCGTATACGTTCCGAACTCGTCATAGCCGGAGGACGGGTCGTCGAAGGTCAACACCGAGACATCGTCGGGCACCCGAAGACCTGCCTGCTTGGCCGCTTGGGAAATGTAGACGCCAAGCCGGGCGTTAAGCGTGATGTACGCGGTGGCATGCCGCTGCTGAATGAACTGCCGCAGAGGATGCTCTTCGTTGAAATCCGTATAGTCTACCTGGAAATCAGTCAGAATCATCGCCGGATCAATCAAGGCCCCGTGTTCTTTGACCGCTTCCATGTATCCGCTGATCCGGTCGCTGACCGTGATGGTGGATAGCGGCGTGTCCGAGCAAATGGCGATTTCCCGGTGCCCCAGGTTCCAGAGATGGTGAAAAGCCAGCTTCGCCCCTTCCCTGCTGTCCGCGCAGACAGAATTCGTCTCTATGCCGGCGAGCGGCCGGTCGATTAGCACGAAGGGATAATCCGCCAGCTTGAGCGCCAGAATCTCTTCGTTGTACGTCTCCGCATCGCATGGAAAGATAAGCAGCCCCGCCGTTCCATGCTCGAGGCACTCCTGGATCAACCGCTTTTCTCTCTCGATTGAATTGTGGCTAAGGGCGACAAAGAGCGTGAAACCGGCAGCCGACAATACTTCATCGATACCGGAGATCAGCCGCAGGGCGAAATAATCCTCCAGCATGGGCAGGATCAAGCCGACCCGTTTCCGCTTAGCCTGCCGGACGTCTCCCCTTCCCCGTTCTTCTACTGCGGCGGCCGCCTCGCCCAACGAAGCCATCACACTGTCCGGCCCATTCCGGCCGCTGCCGGTCCCCTCCTGCACGAAGCTTCCTTTGCCCGGAATGCGGTAGATCCAGCCGTCCTCGGCCAATTGGGTCAAAGCATTCGCCACGGTTATCCGGCTGACGCCGAATTGCTCCATCAGCTCCTTTTCCGGCGGGATCTTGCCGCCCGGCTTAAAGAAACCGCTTACAATTCGCTGCCGAAAATAATCCTGAATCTGCATATAGAGCGGTTGTCGATCGGTCTGCATGACAATTCTCCTTATCTGCACTAAAATACATAATAATCATATTTCATATATATCATTAAGTCAAACCCAAAAAGCCCCAACCCGCCTTTCGGCGATGTTGGGGGACGTGTCGAAGGATTTGAGGAATACCGGGTTCAGCGGAAAGATTCGGCAGCGGCTAAGCCCGATTAGGAAACAGGCGGGACGGGTCCCGTCGAGGAACGGACGACCAGTTTCGGCTCCAGGACGGTCTTGCTGTATTTTGCCGGTCGCGCCTTGCCTTCCAAGAGATCCACCAGAATCTCCGCCGCTTCACCGCCCATCCTTTCCTCGGATTGGGAGATATGCGTGTAGGTTCCGAATTCGCCGTAGCCGGACGAGGGGTCGTCGAACGTCACGATCGACAGATCCTCCGGCACCCGCAGTCCGATCTGCTTGGCGACCGTGGACAGATAGACCCCGAGCCTGGCGTTCAGGGTAATGTAAGCCGTCGCCATGCGGTTGCGGATAAACCGGTACAACGGGTGTTGGGGATCGATCTCCGAATAATCGACCTTGAAGTCGGTCAGGATCATCGCCGGATTAATCAAGGTCCCGTGCTCCTTCAGTCCCTCCATATAGCCATTGATCCGGTCGCTGACCGTAATCGTCGGCAACGGAGTATCCGAACAGATGGCAATGTCCCGGTGGCCCAATTCCCAGAGGTGGCTCAAGGCCAATCGCGCCCCGTTCAAGCCGTCCGTACAGACGAAATTCGTTTCCACGCCCGCCAGGTACCGGTCGATCAGCACGAACGGATAATTGGACATTTTAAGCGATAGAATCTCTTCGTTGTAAGTCTCCGCGTCGCTCGGAAAAATGATCAAGCCGGCGGTATCGTTCGCCAGGCACTCCTGGATCAGGGCCTTCTCCGTCTCGATTGAATTGTGGCTGAGGGCGATGTACAGGTAGTAGCCTCTCTCCGTCAGCACCCGGTTGATGCCCGAAATGAGCCGGATGGCAAAGTAATCCGACATCGTCGGGATGATCAGACCGATCATCCGTTTCCTTGTGCTGGCCGGGCGGGGAGCGGAAGGTTCGAAGGAAACGGCACCCGCCGTCGTTTCCGCCGGGCGAACGTGTGAAGTCTCCGCCGCCGGCTCGCTCACGAAGCTGCCGCGTCCCGGTATGCGGTAGATCCAGCCGTCCTTAGCCAATTGCACCAGGGCATTGGCCACGGTAATCCGGCTCACGTCAAACTGTTCCATGAGCTCCTTCTCCGCCGGAATCTTGTCGCCCGCCTGCAGGCTGCCGTTCTTGATCCGATCCTTAAAGTAATCCTGGATTTGCATATATAGCGGCTGCCGATCGTTTTGCATACAATTGCTCCCATAATTGATATTGATAAAATAAATCATATATCATTTATGGCTTTTCGTCAAACAAGTCTAATCAAGGCGAAAGCTAGATCGTTGCATCTTTTTATTTTCCTGAATTTTCTTCCCCGGTGAAATCTTCTCGCTGTTCGAAGACGGTCTTTCCTATTCCGCCGCTTTCCTTGCGAAACCGGCTTGGCGATAATCCCGCGAATCGTTTAAAGGCATTGGAGAAGTAGTGCTCGTCGGCAAACTGCAGTTCGAGCGCGATCTGCCGGATGCTCATGTTCGTATTCTGGAGCAGCATGGAGGCGTTGCTCAAACGGCGCTGCGCCAGGTAGTGGTACGGGCTCTGGCCATACTCTCGCTTGAATAGACGATTGACCTGAGAAGGAGATTTGAAAATCAGTCTCGACAGGTCGGCCAACTGAACGGGTTGCCGAATGTGCTCGTCCAGAAACAGCTTGATTTTCTCGGCGTCGCTGGTCTCGCTCTTTGCCCGGCTCGCCGCGATGGCCGACACCAGCTCGTGAAAGGCGATTGGCAGCAGCGACTGGTTGGAGGATGCGCCTCCCCGCAGCAGCGAGAAGATGGTCTCGAAGCAGGCGGAGACGCGGCAGTTCGGGAACAGCCCGCCGGGCAGAGCGTAAGCGGCAATTAGGTGGTCGGCCAACGCCCCGCGGACATTGATAAAATGCTTGACCCACGGCCGATCGCCGGACGAATAGTACCAATGGGGTTCATCCTGCTTCAGCAGGTAGACATCCCCCTCTTCCGGATGAAATTCCCGGCCGTCCAAGACGATGGTTCCGCTCCCGCTCTCGATAAACTCGAAGACATGATAACCGGAGCGCTCCCGCCGGATGCTGTAGGTTCCGTCGCAGTACGAGGTTCCGGCCAGCTCAATCTGGAGAAACGCCTCGCCCACATTGGCGTTGCAATATACGATCTGTTCATACATGCGCAGATTCCTCACTTATTGGCGTGATTTCCTCATTCAACTATACCGGATGGAGAGCGATAATGTAAGCGAAACCAAACCAATCTGTCCGATAAGGAAGGTGCCGAAAATGGTGAATATACCTAGACCGGAGTATCCCCGTCCGGAATTGAAACGGGATCATTGGATGAACCTGAATGGAGAATGGGAATTTGAGAAAGACCCTGGGGATTCCGGAGTTGAGCGCGAATTCTACAAGCGCTCTGCTCTGGAGGGCAAGATTGTCGTCCCGTTCGTACCCGAATCCAAGCTCTCCGGCATCGAGGACACCGACTTCATGCGGACAGTCTGGTACCGCCGCACCTTCAGCGTTCCCGCCGCGTGGCGCAGCGAGGGGCGCCTTCTGCTCCATTTTGGAGCCGTCGATTATACGGCGGACGTATGGGTCAACGGCAAGCATGCCGGAACGCACAGCGGCGGCTATACCCCGTTTGCGCTGGATGTAACGGATCTGGTACAGGAAGGCGACAATGCCGTTGTCGTGAGAGCCTTCGACGATGTGCAGAATCCGCTGCAGCCGACCGGCAAACAGTCTACCCGCTATGAGAATTACAGCTGTCTGTATACCCGCAGCACCGGCATCTGGCAGACGGTCTGGCTGGAGCATGTGCCCTCCCTGTTCATTCGCAAGCTGCGTCTGACCCCGGATGTGGATAATGGCTGCCTCCGCGGTCTCGCCCTCTTGAACGGGTATGCGGGGGGCCGGGTGCTGACGGCGGAAGCGTTCCTGAACGGAGCGCACGTCTCTGCCGTGCAAGCCAAGGCAACCGGCGACCGCGTGGAATTCACCCTGCCGGTTGCCGAGGCTCGGCTCTGGCAGCCGGGGTCGCCGGTCCTGTACGACCTTCTGCTGCAAATTGGCGAAGACCGCGTGGAGAGCTACTTCGGCATGCGAAAGGTGGAACTGAAGGACGGGGCAATCGCCATTAACGGAGCTCCGGTATTCCAGCGGCTGATCCTCGATCAAGGCTATTATCCGGATGGCATCTATACCGCACCTTCGGACGAAGCCCTTGAACGGGATATCGATCTGGCGATGGCGGCCGGATTCAACGGAGCGCGGCTGCACATGAAGATTTTTGAGCCCCGTCTCCTGTACCATGCCGACCGGAAGGGATACCTGTTGTGGGGCGAATACCCGAACTGGGGCCTCAGCGACAATGATCCGGGATCGCTGCAGGCGATGCTGCCGGAATGGATCGAGGAATTGGAGCGCGACTACAGCCACCCGGCCATCGTCGGCTGGTGCCCGTTCAACGAGACGGGAGCGGGCCGCAGCGCTGCCTTGTTCCAAGCGGTCTATCAGGTGACGAAGGCGCTCGACCCGACCCGGCCGGTGATCGATTCCAGCGGCTACGTGCACGCGGTGACGGATATTTACGACGTGCACGATTACGACCAGGACCCGGAAACCTTCCGCAAGCGGTATGAGGACTTTGCAAACGGCGGAGAGCCCTTCCGGAACTTCCCGGATATCGAGGTCTACGAGGGACAGCCCTATTTTATCTCGGAGTTCGGCGGAATCTATTGGAGCGAAGTTCAGGATGACGAGGGATGGGGCTACGGCCAGAAGCCGGCGGACAAGGACGAATTCATCCGCCGCTACGAGGGGTTGATCGGGGCGCTGCTGGACAATCCGAAGGTCTGCGCCTTCTGCTATACGCAGCTCACGGATGTGATGCAGGAGCAGAACGGCCTCTATACCTTTGAGCGGGAACCGAAGTTTGACCCGGCTTGGCTGCACGCCGTCACCGCACGAAAGGCAGCCATCGAGGGCTGATCGGCAAAGAACCGCGACAACCGAGGCCATTCCCCTGACCGGGAATGGCCTGCCTGCCAACCCCAAACCGGGCCTTGGGGCTTCGGATGCTGATATCCATCGGCCCGACTTAGACGCAAACAAGGACGCCTCCTCCGCAGCCTGCGGACCGGAAAGCGTCCTTGTTCTTTACCGGGCCGAATGCGGCCCGGCGATTTGATCCGGTCGGCTCAGATGGTCCATTGGTCGTGAACGATCCCGACCAGGGCGTAATCGCCGCCGTCCATCTTCTCGAAAACCAACCGAAGGCTGCGCCAATCCATGCCTTCCAGGCTCTTGTCGATCCCCGCTATGTGGAATTCCACAAACGAATAGTGCTCAGGCGGATACACTTCGCTCAGGTTGCTCTTCGTGTTGCCCGTCTTCTGCACCTCATTGACGGAAAGCTTGCCCTTCGTCAGGAAATCGGCGTCATAGACGAATTTCTTGTGATACTCCGCATAGCTCAGTCGGATGTCTTCGCCTGACCCGTCATATTGGCCCCAGAGCCGCTTGGTTGAGTCTTTCTTCAGCCCGGCCAGCTCTTCCCGCTTGATCACTTGGTCCTTATCGGGTTGAACCGATGCATACGGGGAGAACCGTACTCCCTTGTCCGGATGGACCCAGGCGGCCACCTGCTCCAGATCGCCGGCTTTCAGCGCGCGCAGCACAGTCGTTGCCGCTTCCCGGGCGGTAGGCGGCTGGCCTTCCACCGGCGGTTCCTCCGGCGTGACCGCGGTTGCAACAGGGGACGCGGATGCGGACGGCGTACCGGCAGGGGCAGCAGTCGGGGCTGCGCTCTGCGGCGATGCCGAAGCGATGGGCGAAACGGAAGGCGACCCGTTCGGCGCGGAAGCCGAAGGCGAGACACTGGGTGAAGAAGCCGACGGCGCCGAGCTGCAGGCGGCAAGCAGCAGGACGGCCAGGATTCCGGCGGGGAAGATCATGCGGCTGCGATTCATGTTCTCTTCTCCTCTCATACGGTCTTACCCTCTAGACGTGACTGGACGCCGATAGGTTGCTGCCGCATGAACGAATCTCTTGGCTGTCTACCGTCAACCGGCGCGGAGGAGAGGCGCTTTCCCTGGCCCAAAGGAGCAGGCGGGCAAAATTTTTGACATAGCGGGACGCGGAAAACTGTTCCCTGATCCGTTTTTCCGCTGCATTTACGATGTTCGTCCGCAGCCTCCGGTTCTGCATCAGCTCCCGCGCTTCTCCGACGGCCTTGCCGATATCCCCCCGTTCGTAGAACTTCCCCGTGACATTGTGCCGCAGCATCCTCCGAATCCCGTCCGAATCGGTAGCGAGCACCGGGCAGAGGCAGAGCATCGCTTCGGCGACGGCATACCCGAATCCCTCCATGATCGACGTCGAGCACAACAGCCCGCCGGAATCTCCGATCAGCGAAAAATAATCGGCCATCAGCTCATGCGGCGTATTGGAATGGCGGATCAGCCGCCCCTGCAGCGACAGCTCCCGGATCATCTGCTCGAATGCATCCTTCTCGCCCGGCTCGCTGAGCGTGTCGTCATCGAACATCCAAAGGTACAACTGCGGATAATGGCGAAGCAGCCCAGCGCCGATCTGCAGGAATTCGCGCCAGTTCTTGTTCTTCTCCAGACGGCCGACCCAGCCCAGGATGGGATAGGGCTTCGGAGGATAGGCTTCGTAGCCGAAATGTTCCGTATCCAGCGGATCGTCAAAGCAAAACTGCGGAATATCGGCAAACATCGACGACATCAGCTCTTTGAGGTGGTTGGTATCGGGATAGAGCAGCCCGTCGGCGTATGCACGGATGCGGCCGGCAAAGCTCGCCAAGATCGTTTTCGCCGTCTCCAGGGTGCCGAGCCCCTGCACCTCATAGATCAGCTTGCCGTCAAAATCCGAGGCTCCCACCTTTTCCAGCAGGTGAACATCCGTACACACGACCACAAGGTCATACCGTTCCCGTTCGATCAGACCTCGGATTCCGGAGTCGTTGCCGATGACGAAGGTCCGGATGCCCTTGATGTTCCGCCGGCCTTTCCCGTCGACCGTGTAGAGCAGGTGGCATTCATGCCCGGCTTGGTTCAGGGCCTTGCTGCGAATGCGGTTCAGGGTCTCCATCCCGCCGCTTGGATTGTAGAACGTAAATAATATTTTCATAAGATCACTCTTCGGCATATCGATTTTTGACCAATTGAAGCAAGGCCTGGGTGCGAAACAACTCGTTGTAGAGCGTGCTTCTCTCGGGATATCCGCCGGTGTACCGGTATTGGATTTCGCTGTGGTCATCCGTGAAAAAATTCGAAAGAACCGCAGGATCGGCCTTGGCCAGGAGCTCCATAAGGATTTCCAGCTCCATCACATCCGTCATGGGCTTCGGTCCTAAGATCATCGTATGCGGAGTGCGCAGCAGTTGGACGGCATACAGCAGGGCGCTGCGTTCCCTCACCCCCGGAAACCAGACGAATTCCGTAGCCGGATGCGAAATGGCCGACAACCGCTCCGTGACCCGCCGGTCCTCCGTTAAATCGAGAATGCTGCACTGGTAGTTGCTGAAGGCTTGTTCGTACAGGCATTCGATTCGCCGTTCCGTGGATTCGTCGGCATTCTCGAGGGGAACCAAAACCGTCAGCAGCGGATCGATTCTGCGGCGCATGCGGGCCTGATGGCGGACCAAGTGGAATTTGTACCGCCATTGCCGATGCTGTTGGGTGGATTGAAGCGAGGCGGACACGCTGAAGGCCGAATTCACCCGGTACTCCATTAATTCCACCGGAATGAACTTAATCTCGCAGTGCTCCGTCAACCGCAGCCAATAATCGTAATCCTCGACCGGAACCATCCCATAGCCGTCGATCATGCGGGCGTATTTGGCTTTATACATGAAGGAGACGCCGATGATGGACGAATCGAGGAGCTTTTCCTTCGGTTGGGCCTGGTAATTGCGTTGAGCGGCCAATGCGGCTTCATCGTGGAGCGCCCGACCGGCGTCGTCGATGGACCGAAAGGAGCTGTAGACGAGCCCCAATTCATCCGGACCCTTGAGCAAGGCTTTTCGCAGCGTCTCGAAAAAGAACGGGTAGTAGATATTGTCGCTGGAAACCCAGGTTAAGTATTCCATTCGATTACTCTTCATTAAAATTTGGAATCCCCTGTTCAGCGCGTTGGCGACGCCTCGATTGCTTTCCAGAAGGAGCACTTCGACCCGGGGGTCATTCCGGGCGTACAAGCGAACCAGCGCTTCCATTTCCGGAGCTCCGTCGATGACGACGATCAGCTTGAAGGCGGGAAAGGTTTGGTTCAGCACGGAGTCGATCGCCGCTTTCAGGTACTCCGGCTTCTGTTTGTATACAGGCATGACTACTCCCAAGTCAACCAATGCCGTCATCTCCCTTTCGGGCAAAGATGATGTCAGTGTATGGATAACGGGCAGAATTGCTTGTGCAGCTACCCGGTGGTCCGGGTACCCCCAAACAAAAAAAACTCAGTGCAGGCACTGAGCCAAAGAGGGAGAAGGTTCTATATCGACAATCCGCTGGTCGGCGTCAATTCGGACTGCAGAACACGCTGCTCGGTGACGAGATTCCCGAATTCGTCCAGGCCGTACGTGGATACCGCCACCTGGGTCAAGGTTGCCGTTATGCTGTACTGCACCTCGTACGAGACATTCCCGGCGATGAAGAACGAGCGGATATCGGCGGACCCGGCGGGCAACGAAAATCCCGTTACATACAGCGGAGCGAGCGTCAAGGTAGAGATCGGCACGCCGAACACCTCAATGACCACCGTTGCACTCGCCGGCCCCAGGTTCCGCGAGCTGACGACAATATTGCTCGCCGCGGTTCCCGTCGCTCTCGTGTTCGTAATCAAGCCGGTGGTATAGGAAGGCATTTCTCTTTCACCCCCTCTCTTTCTATCAAAGTATTCATTCCGGCAAGGAAGTATCCGGTCACCTTCTCCCTGCGATAAGCCTGTTTCTGCCGGAACGGGCCAACGTTTAGGAGACTCGGCTTTCGGCGAAATATACTAATCCAACAGCCAAGAAAGAGAGGGATGGACTTGACCAATTTTAACTTCCAGGTTACCCCGACAGGCCCGCCGAAGAACGAACCCAGCGTGGCCGTCAACCTGCTTATCCCCGGGATCATGGTGGCGGTGTCGACCGACAGCTCCTCCGGCGTTCCCCAAACGGGACTTTACCGATCGCTGGACGGCGGCTTCAGTTGGTCGAATACCCTGCTGCCGCTGCCGCCCGGCTTTACCGGTGCGGAAGCCGCGACGGTCTCGTACGGGTTTCCGAGCACCTTCGTGGTCAGCGCCCACGTTTTTCCAGGTGCATCGGACGGGACGGCCGTCTTCTATATCTCGACCGACAACGGAGTCACCTTCAGCCCCCCTGTCATCGTAGCGCTCGGGTTCGGCACGTACATCAATAACGATGAGACCAATATCACCATCGACACGGGTCAATCCAGTCCTTATTTGGGCAACATTTACTTGTCATACAACCATCAATATAACGTAGCCAATGGCGGCAATTCCACCGCCTTTTTGCAGCGTTCCACCGATAATGGAGTGACCTGGAACCCGACGATCCTGCTGTCCAGCGAGTCGGAACAGGTGGAACGTCCCGACGTTACCGTCGATTTAACGGGCATTGTCTACGCGGCCTGGGTTACCGTCAACCCGAGCTACCGCTACGTCATCAGGCGCTCGCTTGATGGCGGCGCAACCTTTGAAGCCCCCGTTCAGGTCTCCGCCGTCGTACCGGTTCCCACCGTCTTGCCGGTTGCCGGGTATGCCTTCCGGGTGCTGACCTTCGCCGCCATTGCCACCGACCGGTCCGTCGGCCCCGCTACCGGCAACGTCTATGCGGTATGGCAGGATAACCGCCAGGGCTACGCGGACATCTTCATGTCCATCTCGACAGACCAAGGCATTCATTGGAGCGCGCCGGTCAGCATTACGGGTGCGCCGGCGGGCTCGCAGAACTTCTTTCCCGCTATCGACGTGGACCCGCTCACAGGCGTTGTCAATATTATTTACTACAGCAACCAAGTCGACGGCTTTAATCTGGACGTCTACGTGGCACGCTCCATCAACGCCGGAGCGAGCTTCACGAACACGCGAATCACGAACACTTCGTTCAATCCGAACGGCAGCAGTCCGGTTCCCGTTCCCCTCATCGGCGATTACATCGACATCATGAGCGTGCCGCCGGGCGGGTACATCGGCGTATGGATGGACACGTCTCCGGGCTCGCAAACCATCTTCGCCGGGTATTCCGATATCGTGATTCCGTGAGGTTTGGGGTTCGGATAAAATCGAAGCGGCCGTATCCCCATGGATAGGGATACGGCCGCAGGACATTTTCGGGCAGCGGGCCTCTTGGTCAGTCGGATACGGCGGTAAAATTGAAGCTTTCCGGTCCCACCCGAGTCGTTCCCAGAACCGTCACCGATACGAAGACCGTATAGGCGACGTTTGCCGTGTTCGGCGCGTTGAAATCCGAACCGGCGAAGGAGATCAATTGGGGCCCGAGGATGCTGAGGTCGAGGTTCTGCGAAGCCGAGAAGACCAGGACGCCCGAGGTCGTGAGTCCGCGGTAGACCGTCACGGTGACGTTGGTGGCCACGGGAAGCAAGGGCAATTGGATCGCCACGACTCCCATGAACTCCACATGGGTGAGATTGGCCGTTCCGCCCGACAAGTCCAACGTCTGCTGGGCGATCAATTCGGGCGTGTTGATGGCGGCGATCGGAATGGCAATGGAGTTGGCAAAGCTGGCATTCTGCGATGTCTTTGAATCCAAGAATCTGGCAGCCATAGTCTATTTCCCCTCCTTAACTCTACTCTATGAAGCGATCGGTGAACCGGCTTGGACCAATCGTCCCGCCGATCCGTCCATTCATCGCCGCCGCTTGCCTTCCCCGCCGAAAAAGATCAGAATGGGAAGGTAGCTGCGATATCCGCATAAAAGGAGGAAGCAACCCGATGTACAAGATTGTGCTGATTCGGCATGGAGAGAGCGAATACAACCAGAAAAATTTGTTCACGGGCTGGAGCGACCCGGACTTGACGGACAAGGGCATCCAGGAAGCCCATGAAGCGGCCCGGCTTCTGAAGGAGGCCGGATATACCTTCGACCTCGCCTTCGCATCCGTCTTGAAGCGGTCCATCAAGACGCTGAACCTCGTGCTGGAGGATCTCGATCTCCTGTGGATTCCCGTGGAGAAGTCCTGGAAGCTGAACGAGCGGCATTACGGCGCGCTTCAAGGGCTCAGCAAGTCCGATACGGCGCTCCAATACGGCGAGGATCAGTTGAAGCTCTGGCGGCGCAGCCTGTCGGTCAAGCCTCCGCTGCTGACCCCCGACGATCCGCGCTACACGCTGAAGGACAAGCGCTACAAGGATATTCCTCCGGAAGAGATTCCGCATGGAGAGAGCCTGGAGGACACCGTTCATCGGGTCGGCGAATTCTGGCGGGAGCGGATAGTGCCGCTTGTGATGAAGAAGGACCAGGTTCTGATCTCCGCCCACGGCAATACGCTGCGCGCCCTCGTCAAGTATATGGAGGATCTGCCCGAAACGGATCTGATGAACCTCAACATCCCCACCGGGATTCCCCTGGTCTACGAGCTGGACGACGAAGTCAAGCCCATCCGCCGCTTCTACCTGGGCGATGCGGAGAAGATAGCCCGGAAGGCAAGCGAAGTCGCCAATCAGGGAAAAGTGAACGAATAAGCCGATTGGCCTTGGCCGAGCCCGCTCGGACCAGGGCTTTTTACTTCGAAGAGCCACAAAGCAAGAAGAGCGGACGAGCCGGGGAAATCATCCCCTGACCTGTCCGCTCTTCTCCGATTCACCCCATCGTCCTCCCGGGGCCGCTAAATCCGTTACATCTTAAAGGTATCGACGTACTGCTTCAGCCGCTCGGTGCTGTCGAGGTTGGAGTCGGCGTTCTCCTGCAGCCGGTTGGCATGCTCCAGGATATCGCCCGTCTGGCCGCTGATCTCCTCGATGGCGCCCGCGCTGTCGACGATCCGCTTGGCTACGCCGTCGGTACGGGAGGCCACCTCGTTCGCCGCCGCGCTGATCTCCTCCGAGGTGGCGGACAGCTCCAGGATCACCTGGTGGATGCTTTCCGCATCCTCCCGGTACAGCTCGCAATGCTGAACCAGCTTCTCGTATCCTGCGAGAACATCCTGTTCGATGAAGGCCATGATCCCCTGCGACGACCGCACCATGGCATCGATGGCCTGCGTCACCTCTTCGGTCAGGCGGCGAATGCTGTCCGCCGTCGCAGTGGAGCTGTCGGACAGCTTGCGGATCTCGCCCGCTACCACGGCGAAGCCGCGTCCGGCCTCGCCCGCCCGGGCGCTCTCGATGGCCGCGTTCAGGGAGAGCAGGTTGATCTGCCCGGAGATCTGTGAGACGGCGCCGCTCAGCAGGCGAATCTCCTCCGCCTTCGCCGCCTCTCCGATAGCCCGCTGCATATGGCTGCGGGCTTGTTCGTACATCTCGCGGGTGCGCGTGATCGAGCTGAGCGAATCCTCCTGCAGGAGCCGGGCCCGTTCGCTCGCCTCGCTCGACCTCAACGCGCCCTGCTCCGTGCGCTTGGCGATGGAGCCGACCGCTTCGTCCACCTGCTCCAGCGTAGCGGCGATCTGCTCGGTCGATCCGGCGACATAGTCCATGACCTCCGCGAGGCGCTGCGTTTTGTCGTTGGTTTCCCGCGTGCCGGCTTGAACCTCGCCGGCGATTTGATTCACCTGCCGGGCATTGCCGGCGAGCCGCTCCGTACTCAGCTGTGCCGCCTGAATAAAGTGACGGACCTGCTCGGTCAACTGATTCAGGGTGCGGGCCACCAGACCGATCTCGTCCTTGGTGCGCACCGCGATCGGTTGAATCTCAAACCTCCCGCGCTCGTCCTGGCGAATGGAGCGGACGATATCAAAGAGCGGCCGGGAAATACGCGCGCTGAGCCACAGGCCGACCAGCGCAACCACCAGGAAGCTCCCGCCGACGAAGATCAACGTCGCGTATAACCCGAGCCGAAAGTCCTGCTCAAGCCGCACATCCTTGGCAGCGATCGAGGCCTCGATATCATCCACATAGTTCCCCGTGCTGATCACCCAGTCATAGGGAGCGTAATACCGGGAGTAGGCTCGCTTCGGTTGAATCTGCGAGCCGCCGTTCTCGCCGGGCTTGCTCCAGAGGTAGTCGGTAAAGCCGCCTTGATCGTTCGTCTTGGCGGCTTCGATGAGATTCTTGATCAGCTCGTTGCCCTGCGAATCCTGGATGGTCAGCCGATTCTTCCCTTCGTCCTGCGGGCTCATCGGATGCGCGATCAGGACCCCGTCCGCCCGGTCGATCCAGAAGTAGCCGGTGCTGCCGTAACGCAGGCTCTTGACGGCATCCGCCGCCGCTTGCCGAGCCTCGTCCGGACGGAGGCGATTGTCCGTCTCCTGGCGGTGATAATAGTCGACCAGCGCATAGGCGCTGTCCACCTCGCAGTGAATCAATTTATCATACTGCTCGTACAATTCTTCCCGATAGCTGGTCAGTTCCTGATGATGGCTGATTTTCAGCGTCAGGGCATTGTACCCGCCAAACAGCCCGGCGAGGGCCAGGCTGCTGACCAGAAAAGCAAACAGAATTTTGTTGCGGATCTTGCGCATGGTTTTCTTCCCCATTCCGTAGGTGTCTTTTGTATCTGTCTACACCGGCAATGGGTCCATTATAAAAAAGGAATTAGGCCTTTGGTAGGTCTATTCAGAAATATTTACCTCGGAATTGGTTGTTTATGACTATTTCATGTCAAAATTTTCGACATAATTCGAGCATCACACCAACGTTCGCGTTATCCCGCCGTCTTCAGATGGCCCGCGCTACCTCGTTGGCTTCGGCCACGGCATTCAGCGCCCTGCGCGCCCGAACCGCGTCCCCGATCACGTGGCACGGAATCCGCTGCTCGGCGCAATACGCCGCAACGCTCCCGAAATCCCGCGACCTGGCCCCGATCGCCACGACCACGGAATCGCACGGATATTCTTGAAGCCGCCCCCCGTGTTCAACCACAACGGCATGCTCCTTGATTTCCACGCACTTGGCATCGGTCAAGGTCTTCACCCCGTACGCCGCCAGATTCTTCATCACGCAGATCGAGCGCAGCTGGCCCAAGTCCTTGGCGACCTGGTCCAGCATCTCCACGACCAGAACCTCGGAGGCTTGCCCGTGCACATGCTCGGCGACCTCCAGCCCGACCAGCCCGCCGCCGACAATGACGACCTTGCCGGATACGACCGCTTTGCCGGACAGCACGTCATGGGAGTTGGTCACGAGCGGCAGGTCGCTGCCGGGAACCCTCAACGCCATCGGGGCGGAGCCGACGGCAACGATGACCTGGTCCGGCTGCAGCTCGGCGATCAGCTCGGCGGTGACCGGCGTCCCGAGCCGAACCTCGATGCCTTCCCGGATCGCCTGCTGCCCCATGGCGACGGCGGCCGCCTTCATTTCTTCCTTGCGCGGCGCTTCGCCGGCCAGGGCAAACTGTCCGCCGAGCGCCTCGGAAGCCTCGCAGACGATCGGCCGATGACCGCGGCGCTTCAAGACCAACGCGGCTTCAAGCCCTGCGATTCCGCCGCCTGCGATCAGCACCTTCTGCGGAGTCTCGGCTTGCGTAAGCCGGTATTCCGCCTCTCGGCCCAAAGCCGGGTTTCTCAAGCAGGTAATAAACGGCATCTCCGTCGAGACGAAGCCGTCGTAGCAGCCCTGATTGCAGCCGACGCAGCGGACGATGCTCTCTTCCCTTCCCGATTGCGCTTTGTTGCAGAACTCCGGATCGGCGAGCTGGCCGCGGCCGATGACGACCATGTCCGCTTGGCCGCTCGCCAGGATCGCCTCCGCCTGGGCGGGATCGTTGATGCGCCCGACGGCTACGGTGAGCATGCCGGTTTCCTGCTTGATCCGCGCGGCATTGGCGACGTTGAAGCCCCGCGGCAGATCGATCGGGGGGACCTCGTAGATGATGGCGGAGGAGGAGAAGTTCCCGCGGGACACATCGAGCACATCCACCCCGGCCGCTTGGGCCATTTTGCAGAACCCGATGACCTCTTCGATGGTCAAGCCGCCCTCCAGCTCATCGTCATGGGCGTCGATCCGCATGAACAAAGGCATGTCCTCGGGAACATTCCGCCGGATGGCCTCGATGCATTCGATCAGGAAGCGCGCCCGGTTCTCCAAGCTTCCTCCGTATTCATCCGTTCTCCGGTTGAAGAACGGGCTGAGGAAGGAGTGCGGGGTATAATTGTGGCCGGCATGAAACTCCACGGTGTCGAAGCCTGCCTCGACCGCGCGTCGAGCCGCTTCTCCAAAGGCGCGCACCGCTTCTTGAATCGTCTCCTTCGTTGCTCCGGGGATGGTATGCTCCGTTCCCGCTATCGGAACGGGGCTCGGCATCACGATCATCTGCTCAGGATCGCTTGCGACCGCCATGCCGCCGAGCCACAGCTGAACGCCCGCTTTTCCTCCCGCCGCATGGATCGCATCCGCCAGCTGCCTCAGACCGGGAATATAGTTATCGTCGGAAATCGCCAGGAACTTTTTGGGGGACGCGAGGTTGTAGACGGAGCAGACCTCCGTGAACGTCAAGCCGCAGCCGCCCTCGGCCCGCGCGGCCAGGTAATCGATCAATTGCGGGGTGACGAACCGGTCCTCCGTAGCCATTTTCGTTCCCATCGCCGGAAGCATAACCCGGTTCTTGATTTCCATTCCTCTGATGTTTAAAGGACTAAACAGTGCATCGAACGCCATACTTTTTCTCCTCCTCAGATTCCCAACCGACCGGCATACGTAACGTTTTTCACATGATGAGCCGGAAAAGCGCCTGTCGCGGCCTTCTCTTCCACTATAATCGAGCTCAGATTTTCAATCAATGTGTTTAAAACAAAATGTTTGAACTCTTTGAGAACAGTTGGCGGGGAACGAAAAAAGCCGTGGCGTTCTTTCAATGGAGGAATCCAAAATAGCGCTCGATCCGCAAACGGAGCTCGAACAGGCGTCGGGCCTGGACGTGATTATCCTTGGGCCTTCAGCGAGTCCAGCAGCAGTCGGAGATAGGCGATTCGTTCCGTGCGCTCGCCGAGCGGAATGTCGCCCATGTATTCGATGCCGTCATACTCCGTCGGATAATTGACAGCCGACATGAAAATCACATATTTGTACCGCTTGCTGATCGCGTCGCCAACCAGGATCTCGTCCAGCAGCTCGGACAACCGCAGGCCTACCTCGGCGGAGATGCCCACGATCTTCCTCGACACTTCATCGGTGTCGGCCAGCCGCTTCGCATCTCTCAAAATGACCATATTGCCGGGAAAACGCTGCGAGTACTCCATGATTTCATTGGCCGCCAAGATCAATTTCTCTTCACAGCCGAGGTCGTCGCTGCTTAAGATGGCGGATACGGTCAGGGTGTTCTCGATATAAAATTCCTTCACCAGCCTCAGCATCTCTTCCTTGGACCGGAAGTAATAATTGATGGCGCTGACGTTGACCTGGGCTTCCTTGGCGATGGCCCGTATGGAGATATCGCAGGTTTTGTTGACTCCCATCAAGTACAGAGCCCGGTCCAATATCCGTTCCTCTACGTTCTTGAGCTCTCTCATAAGCCACCTCTAACGCGGGATTTGGTGAATATCTATCATCAAAAAAAGCTCCCAACCTGCCGGAAGCAGATCGGAAGCTCTGTTGATGGAAGAAGTGCGGTCAAGAGGACTTGAACCTCCACGTCATTGCTGACACTAGAACCTGAATCTAGCGCGTCTGCCAATTCCGCCATGACCGCATATCATTTGCCGCTTCGCCAACCGCTCATTTCGTTCGATCGTCTCTTGCGGACAAAAAGTAATATACCACGATCGGTTTATCGGTGTCAAATCATTTTTTTGGAAAAGTCACTCGGCTTCTCTTGAACAGCCCTTTTGGATAAATCGTGAAAATCCTGCTGTAAGTTTCTTGCAATTGCCGACGGGATGGATTACAATGGAATTACCAATACGAACGGAGGTTCGCATCCATGGCCATGAACGCGATTGACCTTTCCCGTCCCTCTGTCCCCACCGCTTCGGAGCAGCAGTTGGTCAAGCATTACGTGCTCTTGCCCGTCTTGCTCACAATGCTCCAGCAGGATATCGATACCATCCGCGACTCCTCCGTTCGCATCAGCCTTCCGCATGTCGTCGTCATTCAGCGGATGATGGATTCGGTCCGCGAGGACCTCGCCCGCATCCGCGGCAAGCTGGGCCTGGCAGGCATCCGCATCTATTCGGAGGATAAGAACGCCGATGGCATCTCCTGCCGCTATGTTTGTCGGGGCTACCGGGAAACCTACCGAATTTCCCGGGCCGAGGTGAAGACCGAGATCGGTCTGCTGGCCGGCCGTTACGTCGAAGCCCGCTCGTCCTCCCAGGGCTGATACCGGTATTGACGGTCCAGCTTAAGAACCCGCTTGTTCAGCTTCTTAATCATCACGGTGTGGTCGTCCCACGCCATCACATACCCCTTCACATCGTTGGCCGGATCGGCGTCGCGCACAACCCGCACGCGGGTTCCCTCGAGCCGGTACCGGTCCAATTCTTCGTCGCTGATCAAGGGAGATCCGCTCCTTTCCTTGGCTGGTCCCTTCTATTCCATTATCGCTCATTCCGTGCCCTCCGCGCAATTTTGCGGAGGGCACCGCCGCATCTGCGGGGTAACTTTCGATATAGCCGTTCTGTCCGGCACTCGTCTGTTGACAAGAGCACCCCGGAATTTCTATACTGAAGGCATCCAACGATAAAGGGGAAATTTTGATGTCGGTGAACGTTCTTAACTGATGAATTTCATACCCGCCGAAGCTCGGCCGGGGCAATTCCGAAGGTTTCCATGGATGGCTGGGGTATAACCCGGTTCCGCCCTTCTGTTTCATTGCGCCCTGACGAACCTTGGCCTCAGTTAAGAACAGCAAACCCGCACCTTTCCCTGCTCTGACCGAAGAGACGGACCGTGCTGCTGCACGGTTTTTTGCGTTTCGTCGCGGGCTCTCCTTCCGAGGGCCCGGCTCTTCGGTCTCGTATCCCGCCAGGGACATGGGGTGACGCAGCTTGCGTTCTCCATGTCCTTTTTTGGCGTACCGTCGTATCCCCACTATGCCCAAGGAGGCTCATGATGAATCCCGAAACCCTGAACAAACTGGAATACCCCCGCCTCGTCGCCGAGCTGGAGGAGCTTGCCGTCACGTTCGCCGGCAAAGAACGCATCCGCCGACTGGAGCCGCTCGCCTCGGCCCGGCAAGCGTCCGACGCCATGGCGGAAACCGAGGAAGCGGCATCCATCCTCGACCGCAGCTCCGGACTTCCCCTGCCTTCGATGCAGGGGTTGGATAAACCGCTGTCGCTGATCGGCAAGGGCTATATCCTCGGTCTGGACGATCTGTCCCAGATCGCCTTATTCCTGCGCGGCGTCGGCCAATGGAAGCGGTACATGCTGCAGCGGGAGGACCTCGCGCCGCGAATCGGCGCTTATGCCCGCTCGCTCTATGAGCTGAAGCCCCTTCTGGAGGAGCTGGAAGGCTCGATTCAGTTCGGCCGGCTGACCGATTCGGCCAGTCCCGAGCTCGCCCGGGTCCGCCGCAAGCTGCGCGCTGAGGAGGACCGGCTGAAGCGGCGGCTCGATGCGCTGATGAACAGATACCGCTCCCTGCTGCAGGAGCCGCTCGTCGGCCAACGCGGCGGACGGTATGTCCTGCCGATCAAGAAGGAGCACCGCCGCCAGGTGGCCGGGACCGTGCTGGACGAATCCTCCAGCGGACAGACCGTCTATATCGAGCCGGCGGAGCTTGCGCCGATTCAGAGCGAGCTGTCTGCGCTGCAGGCGGAGGAATCGGTCGAGGAGGACCGCATCCGCAGCTTGCTGACCGGCTCCGTGGAAGCGGTCGAGACGGAAATCCGGCTCGATGTCGAAGGCATCGCGCATTACGATTTTCTCTTCGCCAAGGCCAAGTACGCCCGCCGGACGGGCGGGAGCCGGGTGGCGTTGAATGAGGAAGGGCGCATCCGGCTCGTTCAGGCCGTGCACCCCTTCCTGCAAGGAACCCCCGTCCCCCTCGACCTGTCCATCGGGGACGGCTACCGGGCGCTCGTCATCACCGGCCCGAACACGGGCGGCAAGACGGTGACGCTCAAGACGGTCGGCCTGCTTACGCTGATGGCGCAATCCGGGCTGCTCGTGCCCGCTTCGGCGGACAGCGAGCTATCCCTCTTCCGCGGCGTCGAGGCGGACATCGGCGACAATCAGAGCCTGGACGAGTCGCTCAGCACCTTCTCCGCGCACATGCGGCATATCCTCCGCATGCTGCGGACGGCCGACGAGCGCACGCTCATCCTGCTCGATGAGCTGGCGGCGGGGACAGACCCCGGCGAAGGCGTAGGCTTGTCCATCGCCGTGCTGGAGGAACTGTCCCGCCGGCGGGCGGTTATCCTCGCCAATACCCACTTCGGCGAGATCAAGACCTTCGCCGCCGAGACACCGGGCTTTCAAAATGCGCGGATGGAATTCGATCCCGAGACGCTGCGTCCGCTGTACCGGCTAACCATCGGGGAGGCCGGTCACAGCTACGCCTTCCAGATTGCCGGCAGGCTGGGCATGCCCGCAGCGATCCTGGAGCGGGCGAAGGAGCTGTCGTCGGCAAGAGGCCAGCTGCAGCCGGGAGCCGGGATGAGCGCTCCGGCGGCGGAAGCGGAAGCCGCCTCTGCGCAGCCGACGCAGGCCGCCGCCCATGCCGCTCGGGCGGCTGAAGGCGCCCAAACCGGCTCGGCAGCGGACGGCGCTTCCGGGGCGAAAGCAGCTTCAGCGCCCCCCTCCGCCCGATCCAAGCCGGCGCGCCCGAATAAGCCTGGAGACCCATCCGGCGGCGATAAGCCGGATAGCGGCACCACGGCCGGACCGGAGTGGAAGATCGGCGACCGGGTGTTCATTCCGCATCTTCGGCAGTCCGGCGTGGTCTATCGGACGGCCGACGAGCGGGGCAATCTGCTGCTGCTCGTGAAGAAGGAAAAGCTGCTGGTCAATGCCAAGCGACTCAAGCCCTTCATCGACCGCAAGCATCTGTACCCGGACAACTACGATATGGACATCGTGTTCGAATCCAAGGATGACCGCAAAAAGCGGAATCAGATGAAAAAACACCACGTCGAAGGGCTGACTATTGAAACAAAGGAAGAAAATTGGAAGAAGCTGCATTAACCAACCCAAAAAGCAAAGGGGCGATTCAACCCATGCCAGCCAATCCGTCGCCGCCAGGCGGCCAAAATTCAGACGACTTTGCGAAGACAAGGGTCCTTCGGTCTGAACGTCCGGACGATTACCACGCCATTAACGAGATGACCGTGGAAGCCTTTCAGCATCATCCTTATTGCAACGAGGGGGCGCTGACGGCGCTCCTCCGCTCGAGACCGGGCTACCGGCCCGACCTGTCGCTCGTAGCGGAATACCGGGGAACCTTGATCGGGCATGCCCTCTTCACTCCGCTGACGATTCGGCTGGGTGGGGAGGATCTGCCCGCCGTGCTGCTTGCACCGCTGACCGTCCATCCTGACTTCCAGAAGCGCGGAGTAGGCAGCCAGCTGGTGAAGGAAGGCCACCGGCGGGCGGCGGCTATGGGGTTCCGCTTCTCTTTTCTGACCGGGCATCCGGAATATTACCCCCGCCTCGGGTACGTCCCGGGCATGTTCGGCGCCCAATGGAAGCACATTCCCGTTGATCGGCTTCCCCGCGTCCCGCTTCCCCCGCTGGAAGAGCGCCGGGTGCAAGCAAACGATCTTCCCGACCTCGTCCGGCTCTGGGAACGCTGGCACGAAGACGCCGAGTTCGTCCGCAGACCGGAACCGTCGATTACGGACTGGATCAGCGCCAACCCCCGCATCGCTTCGGTGACGGTAAGCCGAGAGGGCCGGCTGATCGGGTATCTCCGCTACGCCAAGCAGCAGCCTTGGCGGGTCTTCGCCTTCCTGGCCGAGAGCCGGGAGAGCGCCGCCCTGCTGCTCGCCCTGCTCGCCGACCGTCTCCCGGCCGGAACCGAGCGGCTGGAGCTGGCCCTCCCGCCGGGCGAGCTGCCGCTTATGCCCATCGCCGGCGAGGATGCGAACGAGCGCTGGTCGGCGGCCATGATCTGCCCGCTGGCCGAGGGCGACTCTTTCCTCTTAAGCCGGATGGACGGGATTGCGGAGGGGCGGATTCATCCCGGCCCTCTCGTCTGGCCCCCCGAATTCGAGGGCGAGGAATAGTTTTCCGCTTCCTCCACTCTCTCTTGCAAATGCCAAAAAAAACCGGAGCTCCGCGGCTCCGGTTTTTGGGTTGTGCTATTTGATCGGCTTCTTGGGGCGAAAGCCGCCTCAGCCGACATGCTCCTTGGTGTCGTTCGTCTCGTACCAGCAATCCAACACCTTGCCGGACATGACCTTCTCTTGGACATATTCGGCTTGGCGGACGGAAAATTGCGTCTGCCAGGCGATGTCGAGCTCCTCGCAGAGCTTAACGATGGTCAGAAGCTCCGACCAGGCGACATAGCGTTTGTACCAAAAAAACTGGGGGTGTTCAATCATATAGGGATACAGATCGTCGAAATCCGTGTGCTTGCAGTCAAGAGCCCGTTCGAAGTGCACCTTCGCGTCAGCCAGCTTCTCCAGCATATAATCGTCCGAAAACCGTTCGCTCCCCACGTGCGTGCCTCCTCTCTCTATGAAGCTTCCCCTTATTATAATGCAAAATACATATGGGGGAAAGGGCTCATTTGCCGCCTTAGTCCTCCATGACGATATTCCCGGGCTCGAGCCGCAAAATTTTCACAAGCGAATCGAGGCGAACGCCCAGCTCGCGAATCGTCCGCGCTCCTTTTTGAAAATCCTTTTCCACCGCCACGCCAAACCCGGCGATATCGGCCCCCGATTTGGCAATAATGCGAATAATTCCGCGTGCCGCATCCCCGTTGGCGATGATGTCGTCGATCACGAGAACTCGGTCCTGCTCCGTCAGGAAGGACTTCGGAATCATAATATCCGTCACGATTCCCTTCGTAAAAGACGGGATGCGCTCGCAATAGCTGTCCGAATCCGTAGTCAGGGTCTTCTTCCGCCGGGCGAAGACCATCGGAACGCCCAGCTCATAAGCCGTCGCAAAGGCGATCGGAATGCCGGAGGACTCGATGGTGACGACCTTCGTCACCCGTTCCTCCCGGTAGCGGCGGGCAAATTCCTTCCCCATCTCCATGATGAGCTGCGGGTCCACCTGGTGATTGAGCACCGCGTCCAGCTTGAGCACATCGTTCGACACCACCACGCCCTCCCGGCGGATTCGTTCCTTCAGCAGCTCCATCGGTCATTTCCTCCCGTGCGCACCGTCCGCCGTCAACGCGGCGTTCCGGAATTCATTTGCTCTCTATCATAGCAGACTATTGACCCGCTGATAAGGGCGAGTTCCCGCCATTCTCCACGCTAACGGCCCCCTTCCAGAATCAGGAACAAAAAAAGAACAAAATCGCAACTTTTTCCTAGCCTATTTGGTCTATAATAGAGGGGAGACAGATAGAGAGATAGAGAGCTGGAAAGGAACTGGATTCTCATGAAACGCAAGATGAAACGGACGCTGACCGGGCTATTGGTCCTGCTGCTGGCCGTCGCCGTCGGGTTCCTGTCCGGCTACGCCGCAAGTCCCGGCACCTTACACAAAAACCGTCAAGCCCTCGGCGCGAACGGCTCGGCCGCATCGAATCTCCACGGCGCTGCCAAAGCCGGAGAGACCGCCAAGAAAAGCTCGGAGCCGGCCAGCAACGAGCCGGTTGCCTATACTCCCGAACATCCGGCCTTAATGGCCCTCACCCTGAACGACACGACCAAGGAAGTCAAGTCCCGCTACGGCCAGCCCTACAGCCAATATGTGCTGGAGGACGACTCCGATCCGGTAACGGTCTATGATTATTCCCAATTCTCCGTCGGCTTCGACAAAAGCGGCCGGGTCCGCTTCGTGGAAATCAGCGGAAACGCCGCAGACCCCGGTCTCGGCGGCGTGCGCATCGGCGAATCCGGAGCGAAGGCGCTGAAGGTGCTCGGGTCGCCCGACACCAATACCGGCTATGTGCTCACCTATTCCACCGACGATACAGTGCTCAAGCTGGATATCGACCCGGATTCGGACACCATCGAATCGATCAAGCTGTTCACCCGACAGGATCTGTAACAATCCCGATCTTACCCGTTATTCCCTGTTCTACGAATCCAGCCCGGCCGCGTTCTCCCATCGGGGGAAACCGCAGCCGGGCTATTGACGTTGCTCATAGTTTTGTCCCATGGGACATACCTTGGTAACAAGGAATGGAACGGGAAGGGTGTGCTGCAGCTTGCGCAAATACGGACAAATCCTCCAGGTGGCCTTCACCTATGTCGGCACGGTGGTCGGCGCCGGTTTTGCCTCCGGGCAGGAAATCCTGCAATTCTTCACCCGTTACGGCTGGCCCGCCGCGATCTCCATCGCGCTGGCCTCCTTGCTCTTCATCTGGCTCGGCACCAAGCTGATGCTGCTCGCCCGGGATACCGGTTCGGCATCCCTGGAGGACTTGAACCGCTATCTGCTGGGATCCCGTCTCGGCCGAATCTTCAGCCTGTTCCAGCTCGCCGTGCTGCTCGGCACCTCCACCGTGATGATCGCCGGCGCCGGATCGCTGTTCCAGGAGCAGTTCGGCTTTCACTACCGGACCGGTATTCTGCTCACCCTGTTCCTCGGCTACGCTGTGCTCCGCAAGGGGATGGGCGGAATCGTCCGCGTCAACTCCTTCGTGGTGCCGTTCATGCTTCTGTTCGTGCTGCTCGTCTTCCTCGGCACTCGGCCGCTTCCCACCGCAGGCAACTGGCTCGTGCTGCCGAACGAATATCCGCCGCTGAAGGCCGCCCTCGCTCCTCTGCTCTACGCGGCCTTCAATCTGTCGACGGCCCAAGCGGTGCTCGTCCCGCTCGGCACGGCGTTCAAGGACCGCGGGGTGCTCGTACGGGGCGGCGTGCTCGGAGGGCTGTTGGTCGGCCTGATGCTGCTCGCGGGTCATATCGCCCTGGCCGCCCGGATGCCGGATATCCGTCAATACGAGATTCCCATGGCGCAGCTTGTGGGTTCGTTCGGCCCCTGGGTTGCGCTCGTCTATACCGTCGTGATCTTCGGCGAGATCTTCACGACGTTCGTCGCCGGCCTGTTCGGGCTGGCGCTGCAGCTGCGGCAGCATATCCGCCTCTCCGACCGGCTCGTCCTCCTCCTGCTGCTCGCGATCTGCTGTGCCGGAGCGCAGGTCGGCTTCAGTTCGCTCTTGTCGCTGCTATACCCGCTGTTCGGCGCCCTCAGCATCGGTTGGATCGGCCTCCTGATCCGCCGCCGCAGCATTCCGCTCTAACCCGAGGGTGAGCAGGAGCCGGGCATACAGGAAGAGGAAGCTCAGCAGAAACATCGCGAAGCCGCACAGCAAGTAGCCGACGTGGTAGTCGGGAAACAAGCTGCGATCGCGCAGGACGGCGATGACATCCACCAGGAGGAACAAGAATGCAAAAGCGGCCGGAAACAGCAGCAGGTAGTCCGCGACCGTCCAGCGCAGCAGACGCCTCCGCCCTTCTTCGCGGTTTCGAAGCCGCAGCCTCCGCTTCCCTTCCGCATCGGGACTCCGCGTCAGGAAGAAACGGGCGGTCAGCACCGCCAGAACGATGAAAAATACGGCGACGATTCCGCCCAGTATGGCTAATGTGAGAAACATGGATTTCCTCCTCAAATGAAATTCGTGCTCCCCGCTTAATTAAGCAAGGCATAAAGCAGCGCCCCCATGAGCGCGGCTGCGGCGGCCGGTGCAAGCAGCAGCGCGGACAGAACGGCTTTCGGGGGCAGCGGCGCAGCCGACCAGCACCGGCCGATCAGCCGCTCGGCGGCCGGAAGCCTTCCCGTTCCGGCCGGTTCCGAATCGGCCGCATTCTTTCCCGGGATCGGCTCCCCCTGGGGGGGAACCTGGATTTTGCCGGTTTTTCGCCCGATGTGATAGGTAATTTCCCGGGCAACCGGCGGTTTGCGAGGCGACTGCATCTCGGATCGCTTCCTCCTCGGTCAGTTGGAGCTTCGGTTACACCTTCATACTAGCCAAGGTTGGGGCCGGTGGCAACGGTTCTTTTGATTGCGCAGCAAAATCCGGTTATAATCTCTGCATAACGGAGCGTTTCCGATCGAACGGAACGGGTCGGAGCGATGAGGAGGGGAGATTCGAATCATGAAGAGAACGGCTCTGATCACCGGCGGCGGCCAAGGGATCGGCAGGGCCCTCGCCATCAAATTCGCGGAGGACGGGTACGCCGTCTCGCTCTGCGACGTGGACAAAGACGCGGGGCTTGAAGTCGTCAAGCACATCCGCAGCTTCGGCGGCACAGCGATGTTCCTGCGCGCCGATGTCGCCTTCGAAGAGGACGTGCTCCGCTGGGTTCGATTGTCCGCGGAGGAATTCGGCCGGATCGACGCACTGATCAACAATGCCGGCATCAGCCGCAATGCGCCGTTCCTTGAGCTTTCGGCCGAGGACTTCGACCGGGTGCTCGGCGTGAACCTGCGGGGAACCTTCCTCTCCTCGCGGGAGGCCGCCAAGATCATGACCCGGACGGGCGGCGGCAGCATCGTCAACCTGTCCTCCACCCGCGCGCTCATGTCGGAGCCGGGCACGGAAGCCTATTCGGCCTCCAAGGGCGGCATCCTCGCCCTCACCCATGCCATGGCGGTGAGCCTGGGACCGCTCGGCATCCGCGTCAACGCCGTAAGCCCGGGCTGGATCGAGACCGGCGATTGGCAGCTCTCGTCGCGGGCAACGGTTCCCCGGCACAGCGAACGGGACCGGCTGCAGCACCCGGTCGGGCGGGTCGGCGTTCCCTACGATATCGCCGACCTCTGCCTCTACCTTTGCTCCGGCCAAGCCGGCTTTATCACCGGCCAGAACCTCGTGGTCGACGGCGGCATGACCGTCAAGATGATCTACGAGGAATAGCGACCGCGATCTCGATAGCAAAGCCTCCCGACTCAGACGGCAAGACTGGCGTCCGAATCGGGAGGCTTTTGGTTTGTCCGGAAGAGGCTGTCGGCCGTCAAGGAGAGACCGGCGGGTTCCCGGCGTCGCCGGGAGCGCCGCTGACCGCTGCGCGGGCGGTCTCGGCCGACGGCTCGGCTTCGCTTCCTTCCGGCTCGACGGCGTAGTGCTCGTAGACCTTGACGAGCTGCTTGATAACGCGGGTGAGCGAATACGCCCGCTTGGCTTTCTCCTGCCCGGCGCGGGCCAGGTTGTAGCGGAAGGACGGATCGAGGATCAGCTTCTCCAGCGCGTAGGCCAGCGCATGCGCATCGTTGACCGGAACGAGCAGGCCGTTGCGTCCGTTCTCGATCTGCTCCGGAATGCCGCCGACCTCCGTGCCGACGACGGCAAGCAGGCAGAGCGCCGCTTCCGCGAAGACGTTGCCGAAGGCTTCCGCCCGCGAGGGCAGGACGAAGATATCGAAGAACGGCATGAATTCCTCGGGATGCAGCATGTAGCCGTAGAAGATCGTGTCCTCGTACAGGTTCAGCTCGACCGCCAGCTGTTCCAGCTCCGGCCGGCTGGGCCCGTCTCCGATCAGGTGCAGGACGAAGGGCAGCCCCTTCTTCTTGAGGAGCGCGCAGGCCTCCAGCAGCACATCCAGTCCCTTGGCCGGAACGAGCCGGCAGACGGTGATGAGCTGCGCGACCGGGTTCTCGTGGGGGAACGGCCGGAACCGCCGCTCGTCGAATCCGTTCGGAATGACCCCGACGCGCTCCGGGTCCTGGACATAATCGCCCAGATAGCGGCGGAACGCGCTCGAGACGGTCAGAATCTGATCGGACCGCTCCTCCAGCTCCCGGTACAGCGACGTGAGGAAGGCGTGTTCCGGTCCGCCTTCGGCGATCCGGCCGTTCAGAATCAGCTCGCGCTCGTAGCTGGAGTGGATCGTCACCACGAGCGGAATATCCGGGAACGCCTCTTTCATCGCCAGCGCCGCAATCGGATGATGGGCATGAATGAGATCGAAGGAGGGCTTCAACCGCATCCGCGTCCACCACAAGTAGTCCTTGTAGGTTTGGATATATTTTTCAATGATCGGGTTTCCCGCATAGATCGTCCAATCGAAGGTGGCGAAGCCGACAGGGGCGGTTCCCTTGTTGCGGATTCGCTTGGGAAGGGAGAACAGTTCCATTTCCCAGCCTTTCTTCGCTGCGAACCGTTCCTGGATATAAGGAACCATGGATGATACCCCGCCCGGCTGTTCAGGCGGAAAAAACAACGCTTGCAAGATCTTCATGTCGGTTTCCCCCATTCCGCGTACATCTCCATTGTACCTTCCCGCGACCGGAGGGGAAAGGGCGGATTGCCGGGCGGCGGCGGATTTTCCGGGAATGGGGCGAAAGTTTGGCGGGGGGCTGGCAAAGCGGCGGGAATGCTGCTATACTGGTCACCAATCGAATCGAACGTACAAGAAGAGCTGTGAAGAGAAGAGTACCCGCGTGAAGACTGCGCTTGCCAGAGAGCCCCCGCCTGCTGAGAGGGGGCAGCGCGGACCGCGGGGAACATGGTCTCGGAGCTCGCGCACCGAGCCTCGCCGTATGCGAGGGGTAGGCTGCGCCGGAAGCTTGCGCCCGTTATCCGCGCTAGGGTATACCCGCATCCATTCATGCGGCGTACCCGATAAGGTCGGCTCTCGCGAGAGGCCGGTAAAATTGGGTGGTAACACGCAGGCTTTGGGCCTTCGTCCCTGGGATTTAACAATCCCATGGAGACGGAGGCCCTTTTTGGCGTCTTGGCCGGGATTCGCCATTTCACGCGAAAAAGGAGAATGCAGCATGACAATCTTTATCGGCGGCGCCTGGCCTTACGCCAACGGCCCGCTCCACCTCGGCCATCTGGCCAGCCTGCTTCCGGGCGACGTGCTCGCCCGCTACTACCGGATGAAGGGCGAGGATGTGCTCTATGTGTCGGGAAGCGACTGTCACGGCACTCCGATCGCCATCCGGGCGGAAAAAGAAGGCGTTCCGCCGGAGCGGATCGCCGACGCATACCACCGGGAGTTCGCCGACTGCTTCCAAAAGCTCGGCTTCAGCTACGACCTCTACACCCGAACCGACTCGGAGGAGCACCGCCGCTATGTGCAGGAGCTGTTCCTCCGACTGCTCGGCCACGGCTGGCTCGTTCCGCGGACGGTCGATCAGCTCTATTGCCCCGATTGCAGCAAGTTTCTGCCCGACCGCTACGTGGAGGGCCTCTGTCCGCGCTGCGGAGCCGCCGCCCGCGGCGATCAATGCGAGGCCTGCCAGACGGTGCTGGATGCGACCGATCTGCTGGAGCGCGCCTGCAAGCTCTGCGGCGCAGCTCCGGAAATTCGCCGGACGGAGCATTATTACCTTCGGCTCTCCGCCCTTCAGGAGGAGCTGGAGCGTTATGCCGCAGCCGCCGAAGGCTGGCGGGAGAATGCCGTCCAGCTGACGCAGCGCTACCTCGCCGAGGGACTGCCCGACCGGGCGGCTACCCGGGACCTTCCCTGGGGCATCGACGTGCCGGTTCCCGGCTTCGAGGGCAAGAAAATCTACGTCTGGATCGAGGCGGTGAGCGGCTATTGGACGGCAAGCCGCCAATGGGCGAAAGACAACGGGCGGGACTGGCAATCCTTCTGGAAAAAGGGCGGCGGGGTCCGGTCCTACTATGTACACGGAAAAGATAACATCCCGTTTCACTCCGTCATCCTGCCCGCCCTCCTGCTCGGAGCGGCTCGGCCGAACGATGAGTCGGCGGACATAGCTGCGGGAGCGGCGGCGGAAAAATCGTCCGCGGAAGCCGATGCCGAGAAAGCAGTGGAGTTGGCGGCGAAAGAGCGAGCGCCTCTATCGCCCGATTGGAGCGAGGACGATGAACTGCGGCTGCCCGACCGGATCGTCTCCGGGGAATACCTCACCCTGGAAGGCAAGAAAATCTCGACCAGCCGGGGCTGGGCCGTCTGGGTCCCGGACGTGCTGGAGCGCTACGAGCCGGATTCGCTTCGCTACTTCCTGCTGGCCAATTCGCCGGAAAAGCACGACGGCGACTTCAGCTGGCACGAGTTCATCCGCAGCCACAACGGGGAATTGGTGAACGCCTTCGGCAACTTCGTGCACCGTTCTCTGGTTTTCGTGGAAAAGGCCTACGGCGGCCGCGTACCGGAAGGAAAGCTGGACGAGGCGGTCCGAGAGGAAATCGAGGCTTTGTATGCGAGAGTAGGAGCCTCCATCGAAGACGCGGAGCTGAAGCGGGCGATCGAGGACATCTTCCGCTTCGTGCGCGGGGCGAACAAGTATTTCGATGAGCGGAAGCCCTGGAGCGAAGTGCGGAACGCCCCGGAGCATGCGGCGGATACGCTCTACACCTGCGTTCAGATCGCCGCCAACCTGGCGCGGCTGCTCGCTCCCTTCCTCCCCTTCGCCTGCGAGAAGCTGGAACGGTTCTGGACCCAACCCGCAGACGGCGAAAAAGCCCGCCCATCGGGCGGGCAAGCAGATTCGGCGGTTATTGGGCGGAGCGAGCCGGACCTTGCCGCGCCATGCTGGGCCTTCCGGGAAGTCCCGGCCGGCACGCCGTTCGGCGAGATTAAGCCGCTGTTCGCCCGAATCGATACTACCCGGATCGCCGAAGAGTCGGACCGGCTCAAAGCGGCCTTCGCGGCCGGAGCCGATCCGGCCTAAGGGCTATTTGATAAATACGCCGCCGAACGGGATCACCTCGCGCAGCACCCGCTTGACGAGTCCGTCGTTCGGATACTCGGCGGCGAGCTCGGCTTCGGTCGTTCCCGTTTGCAGCAGCACCATGCCGGAGCCGCGCAGCTCCCATTGGTAGTTCATGTGCTGGCTGGCCAGATGATTGCCGTACACGCACAAGTCGATCCGGGCGTTTTCGGGGTAAGCGACCAGGCAGCGGGCATCGACGAACACCGGCGAATCCGGGTCCAGCCGCATCTCGAACAGCGGCCCCCGCGAGAGGATGCCGAGCGCGCCGGAGCCGTTAAATTTCATTTTGACAAAATCCCGCGTGATCAGCATGTTCTTGACCTTAAGCAGCACGCTCTTCATGGAGACGCCTTCCTCGTAGAAGAGCACGCTGCGGATATCGAACAGCAGGTCCATCCCGTCCTCAAGCTGCAGCGTCTTCAGGTGATAGCCCGCGGGCAGCGAGAGAAGGAATTCGGAAGGACCGGACAGATCGGAGCGGATCAGCCGACGCTTGCGGTACATGCCCTTTAAATCCATGAACCGGTCCTCGCGCAGCGTCGGAGCGCCGCGAAACGCGACCAGGGCTTTCGGGCTTAGCAGATGCAGGAGTTCTCCCGTCTCCAATCGAATTCGGGCCCCGTTCCCGCCGTAGGCGTCCGCTCCTTCCGGTCCAAGGCCGGTCTGGCTCCACTGCATGTCCATTCCTCCTTTTAGCGGCGGCCAGTTCCGCGCATGCCTCCGCCGCCCCTTCGGAGAGCAAAGCGGGTAAACCGTCCGCCCAGGAATACCGCTGCGATCAACCCGGCCCCGGTGTACAGCGCGGTCCGCAGCCGGCGGTTCGCCCGCTGCTTCAGCTCATTGGTGTTCCTCAGCTCGTCCACGGCCGCCGCGAGCTTCCGGTTCTCCTCGGCCAAGGCCGCATTCTGCTCGGCAAGCTGCCGCTGCTCGGCGGTGAAGCGCTCGGCCGCTTCCTGCGCCTTGCGCGCGTTCTCCTCCGCCTGCAGCCGCGTGTCTTCCAGCTCCTGGCGCGTATCGTCGTACTGCTGCTGAATCTGCTGGTAGTTGTCCTGGAGCTTGTCCACTTCTCCCGGAAGCTGGAACAAGCTCTTGATCCGGCTGAAGGCGCCGGCCTGTGCGGGAGCGGCCGTTCCCGGAAGCGGGAGCAGCGACACCGCAAGCAGCAAAGCGGCCAAGGCGGTACTTCGGGCTATTCCTCTCATGCGCGTCTCCTCCCGTCCCGTCCGGAATGGCGCTGCCTGTGCCACGCCGCAGGGTCCGTTCTTTTTCTTACGTATATACGAATCTTTACCCGATTCGTTTCTTCCCGACAACGTTCAACAGTTGGCTTTCGTGGAAAGATGGTTTACGATAGGAACGCCCGATTCACCGACTACCGTTCAGACAAGGAGATTCCCGGCATGACTCAACTGCCCGATGCTTATATTCGCCGCATGCGCGGCCAACTCGGCTCCGAGGCCGAAGCCTTCCTCGCCTCCTATTCCGATCCGCGGACGCAGGGCCTGCGCCGCAATGCGCTGAAGCTCGACGCCGCCCATCCGCTGTGGCGGCAGATCGAGGAGACCTACCGCCTGGAGCCGGTGCCCTGGTGCCCGACCGGCTTCTACTACCCCGATTCGGTCCGCCCCGGCAAAAGCGCTTGGCACGCCGCCGGCCTGTACTACATGCAGGAGCCGTCCGCCATGACCTCGGCGGAGCTGCTCGCCCCCCGGCCGGGCGAAACGGTGCTCGACCTGGCTGCGGCTCCCGGAGGAAAATCCACCCAGCTCGCCTGCCGCCTGGAAGGTCAGGGTCTGCTCATGACGAATGAAATTCACCCCGGCCGGGCCAAGATCCTGGCCGAGAACCTGGAACGCAGCGGCGTGAGGAACGCCGTGGTGACCAGCATGGCTCCTCCCGCTCTCGCCGCCCGGTTCCCGCGCTTCTTCGACCGCATCATGCTGGACGCCCCCTGCTCCGGCGAGGGGATGTTCCGCAAGGACCCGGAGGCGGCGTCCGAGTGGACCGACGCGTCGCCCGCCGCCTGCGCGGTGCGGCAGAAGGACATCCTGCGCGACGCCGTGCGCATGCTGAAGCCGGGCGGATCGCTGGCCTACTCCACCTGCACGTTCAACCGCGAGGAGAACGAAGCGGTGATCGACTGGCTGTTGGCGGAGTATCCCGCCTTCCGCCTGATCCGGATGGAGCGGATCTGGCCGCACCGGGAACGCGGAGAAGGGCATTTCGCCGCGCTGCTGCAGCTCGCGGCGGATGACGCCGGCGCGGAGGAGGTTGCGGCGCAGCCCGGGTCAGGGCGCGCCAAAGGCAAGCGAACCGGGGGAGCCTCCTCGGCCGCAGTGAAGCAGGCGCAGGAGGCGATGGCCCGGTTCCGCGAATTTGCCGCCGCGACCCTCCCCGGCTTCGCGGCCGGTCCCGGCGAGCCGGTCGTGTTCGGCGAGCAGCTGTACTTCCTGCCGCACGGGGCAGACGGCGCGTTCTCCGCGGAGCGCCTGGAAGGCGTCCGCGCGCTGCGGCCCGGCCTGCACCTGGCGGAACTCAAAAAGGGCCGGCTGGAGCCGGCCCATGCGCTTGCGTTGGCGTCGCGCCGGGAGGACGCGGCGCGGGAATATCCGCTCGGCGCGGAGGAAGACGCCGCCGCCCGGTATCTGCGCGGCGAGGCGCTGCCGGCCGTTGATTACCCCGACGGGTGGACGCTGGTCACCGTCGACGGCTTTCCGCTCGGCTGGGGCAAGGTCAGCGGCGGCCTGCTCAAGAACCATTACCCCAAGGGTCTGCGATTCGTATAGTCCGCACCAGCCGCCGCCGCACAATCGTCGCAGCCTCGTCCAACAGCGCCTCCGCTACAGCCGCGGAGGCGCTTAAGGCCGTTAGCACAAGCCCCGAGCGGCAGGTCAGCCCAATTCCCCAAAGGATACGGGAGGGGTCCGAGAAGGCAGCGGATTTCCTCAGCTCCTCCTCCAGCCGCTCCCGCTCGGCCCGTCCCAATCCGTCGCCGAATGCGTATAGGCTGCCGAGGTGACTGAATCCGTCCCACCCTCCCTTGCCGCCGGAAAATCCGCCTTCCCGGCCCGGCTCCAGCAGCAGCCGGTTGGCATAAGCCGTTTCGCCGCCTGATCGCACCTCAAGCCGGCTGTCCAACCGCCGGAACGCAAACCGCTCTCCCCGATGCAGACGCCCCGGGCAAAGCAGCTCGGTCATGAGCAAGGCGCCGCCTGGAGCCACCTCCGCTACCGTGGAGCTCCGCAGCTCCGCCTCTGCGAACAGCATCAGCGGAGGGGGACGGTATTCCAGCAAGGCGCCCGCTTCGACCCGAAGCCGCTGGTTCATCCGACAGCCTTGCGCGCGGAAGGGATGCACTTTCGTATACGACTGGCCGGTTACGAACGCCATCGCCCCGCTCTCCGCCCGCCAATCCAGCTCGTTGCGGTCGCCTTCCATCAAGCCCGGCGAAGCGTCCATCAAGCAGAGCGACAATCCGGCGCGCCTCAGCCGGGCTGTCCCGGAATCGCTCTCCGCCCATCCCAAGGCCCCTCCCCAGCCGGGGAAGGCCTTGGCGATCTTGAGCGGGTACGCATGGTCGCGCTCCCTCATAACGGTCTTCCCCCCGCACAGCGAGAACACCGCGGAGGCGCGGCCGACGACCTCAGCCACGGCTCAGTTCGGCCTCGATCCAGGCGACGATCTCGTCTAAGCCCTCTCCGGAATGCAGATTGGAGAAGATGTAAGGCAGCCCGCAGCGCATTCGCTGCGTGTCGCTCTCCATCACGGCCAAGCTCGCCCCTACATACGGCGCCAGGTCGATCTTATTGACGACGAGCAGATCGGAGCGGAGAATTCCAGGACCGCCTTTGCGGGGAAGCTTCTCCCCTTGGGCCACGTCGATGATGTAAATGAAGCGGTCGACCAGTTCGGGACTGAATGCCGCCGCCAGATTGTCTCCTCCGCTCTCCAAGAGCAGGAGCCGCAACTCCGGGAACCGCTCCTCCAGCTCCTCAATCGCCTCAGCGTTCATCGAGACGTCTTCGCGGATGGCGGTGTGCGGACAGCCGCCCGTCTCGACGCCGACGATTCTCTCGGCGGGAAGCGCTCCGCTGCGGACGAGAATCTCCGCATCTTCCTTGGTGTAGATGTCGTTCGTGATCACCGCCATGCTGTACCGGTCGGCGAGACGGCGAGCCACCTGCTCCGCCAACTTGGTCTTGCCGGAGCCGACCGGCCCGCCGATGCCGATCCTAAGCGGCCGCCCGGCCGCCGTTCCCGCCGGTCGGGCCCAGCCTTCCTCCTCGCCGTGGGCGTGGCCGGTATGATGCAGGCGGAAGCCGGCTTCTGCGGCGGCGGGCCGTCGCCGGATTCGCCCCTTTCCGTGACCCGGTGTCCATTCCATATAACGTCCCCTCTCCCCGTTAAGCTTTCTTGAATGGCTTCACGACATGAACAAGCGGCTGTGCAAAGAGGCGTGCTGCATGGCCCCGATATCGGCTGCCGGAACGGAGGCCCCCAGGTCGAGCGGGTCGCGTCCGCAGACCGCGAACCAAGACGGTTCCAGACGAGCCATAAGCGCCTTCAGCACAAGCTGCGCTTGAGTCTGCCCGATCGGCATAAGCCGAAGCGCCGATCCCACCGCTTGGGCCGCTGATGCATAGAGATAACCGCAAGCCGCTTCGTCGAGGCCGACGCCCAGGCTGCAGGCGAACCAACCGTGAACGGCAGGATAGGTCCCGATGCAGCGCTTCTCCCGGATCGCGGCCGCCAGAGGCTCCCATGCGATTTCCGGGTAGAGCCGCTCGCCCAGCCGGAGCAGGCGACTACCCATCTTCCGCAGCGCTTCCCGGCTCTCCTCGGCCGCTCGCTGAACGTAGAGCAGCCGATCGGCGCGCCAGAGCCGCTCCAGGCTGGATTCTGCCGCTGCCTCGCCGGAAGGGACGCTCCGCAAATCCCCGCTGTTCTGCGCCTCGTAAGCGGCCTTGATTACGAGGGCATCGGCAGCGGCCCAGCCGTGAACGAGCAGCGTCTGAAGGTATTCCTCCAGCTCTTCAATGGTCCGAATCCGCCCGGACTGCACCTGAGCCTCCAGACCGAAGGAATGGCTGAATCCGCCGACCGGCAGGGCCGAATCGAGGAGCTGCAAATAGGCGAACCGGGTATAGCCGGCCTTGGCGTTCATCCCTCGTCCTCCCTTCGCCCTCTCAATCAGAAGAGAAAATACAATTGGGCCATCGGCAGCCGATCCGCCGGTTCGCAGGTGAGCGCAACGCCGTCGGCCTTGACCTCGTACGTTTCCGGATCGACCTCCAGACGGGGCGTTTCCCCGTTGTGGACGAGGTCCTTCTTGCCGATGCCGCGGCAGCCCCGCACATAATCGATCCGCTTGCGCAAGCCAAGCCGTTCGGGAACTCCGGCGTCAAAAGCGGCCTTCGACACGAAGGTGATACAGCAGTCCGCCGGTTGTCCGCCGAAGGCTGCGAACATCGGGCGGGCAAACACCGGCTGCGGCGTCGGAATCGACGCGTTCGGATCGCCCATCTGCGCGAGCGCGATCGACCCGCCCTTGATCACCAGGTCCGGCTTCACCCCGAAGAAAGCCGGCGACCAGACGACCAGATCGGCCAGCTTCCCCGGCTCCACCGACCCGACAATGTGCGAAATGCCGTGGGTGATCGCCGGATTGATCGTGTACTTGGCCAAGTACCGCTTGATCCGGTGGTTGTCGCTGTACTCGGCGTCCCCTGCCAGCGGCCCTCTCTGCCGCTTCATCTTGTCGGCCGTTTGCCAGGTGCGCAGGATCGTCTCGCCGATCCGTCCCATCGCCTGCGAACCCGAGCTGACCATGGAAAAGACGCCCATATCCTGCAGCAGATCCTCCGCCGCAATCGTCTCGGGACGGATGCGCGAGTCGGCAAAGGCCACATCTTCGGGAATCCGGCTGTCCAGATGGTGGCAGACCATCAGCATATCGAGATGCTCTTCCACCGTGTTGACGGTATAGGGACGGGTAGGGTTCGTGGAGGAAGGCAGCACGTTCGGCTCGGCGGCGGCGCGGATGATGTCGGGAGCATGCCCCCCGCCCGCGCCTTCCGTGTGGTACGTGTGGATGGTTCGCCCGGCGATGGCGGCCAGCGTCGTCTCCACGAACCCGGCTTCATTCAGCGTATCGGTATGAATGGCCACCTGGACATCGTAGCGATCGGCCACACGCAGGCAAGCGTCGATCGCCGCCGGGGTGGTGCCCCAATCCTCGTGCAATTTGAGGCCGATCGCCCCCGCCTCCACCTGCTCCGCCAGCGGGGCCGCCGAGGAGCAATTCCCTTTGCCGGTAAAGCCCAGATTGACCGGAAACGCCTCCGCCGCCCGCAGCATGCGGTGCAGGTGCCAGGCGCCCGGGGTACAGGTGGTGGCATTCGTTCCGGCGGCAGGCCCGGTGCCGCCGCCGATCAGTGTCGTGATGCCGGCGGACAGCGCCGTTTCCACAAGCTGGGGACAGACGAAATGCACATGCGAATCGATTCCGCCGGCGGTAACGAGCTTCCCTTCCCCGGCAATGATCTCCGTCGAAGCCCCGACGATCAGTCCCGGCCCGACGCCGTCCATGAGGTCGGGGTTGCCCGCTTTGCCGATAGCGGAGATGCAGCCGTCCCGGATGGCGATATCCGCCTTGACGATTCCCCAATGATCGAGGATCAAGGCGTTGGTGATGACGGTATCCGCTACCCCTTCGTCCCGCGTTCGCCGGGCGGACTGCCCCATGCCGTCCCGCAGCACCTTGCCGCCCCCGAACTTGCATTCCTCCCCGTACACCGTGTAATCCTTCTCGACCCGCGCCCAAAGGCCGGTATCGGCCAGCCGGACGGCATCGCCTGCGGTCGGGCCGTACATGGCGGCATACGCTTCCCGGTCCAGCTTCACGCTTCGTCCCCCTCCTTGCCCTCTTCCGGAAGCAATTCCTCTGAGGCAACGGACGATTCTGGCCCATCGACCTCGGAAGAGCGGCCCGAACCGGCCTGCTGAGAAGCCGAAGCTTCGCCCGCCCTTCCCGGACCCGAACCCGGCTGCCGCACCGGACCGTTGGTCCGGTTGTTCAAGCCGTACACCTCCCGAAGCCCGCCGATTTCCACCAGCTCGACCGTCCTCTCCTCGCCTGGCTCGAAACGGACCGCCGTGCCGGCCGGCCGATTCAGTCTCAGGCCGATGGCCGCCGCGCGATCAAAGATCAGCGCCTCATTGACCTCATGAAAGGGATAATGCGAGCCTACTTGAATCGGACGGTCGCCGGTATGCACGACCCGCAGCACCGCCGTCCTGCGTCCGGCGTTCAGCTCGATTGGCTCGGAGCCCAAGCGGTACCCGCCGGGTACGACGGACTCCTGCTCCGAACAGTCCCGTTCGAGCGGAGTCTCCGAATCGGCATGCTCTTCACTCCCGTTCCCGGGAGAAGCAGCCGGGGAAGCTCCGTCTCCTTCCTCCGGCGGCTCCTCCGATCGCCCCTCCGGCGGAGGAGCGATCGGGTGATGGACGGTCACCAGCTTCGTGCCGTCCGGGAACGTTGCTTCCACCTGGATCTCCTGCAGCATTTCGGGAACGCCGTCCATCACCTGACCGACATGAAGCACCTGCGTTCCGAGCCGCATGAGTTCTGTTACCGACCGTCCGTCGCGCGCACCTTCCATCAGTTCGCCGGCGATCAATGCGGCGCTTTCCGGGTAGTTCAGCTTAAGCCCTCGCTCCAGTCTTCTCCTGGCCAAATCCGCAGCCAGGCTCAGCAGCAGCTTCTCCCTCTCCCGATCGGTCAATAGCACGGGCGTCCCTCCCCTAAGCCTTGGGCCAAGCGGCCTTCTATCCGAATTATATGCACCGCCTGACCGGTCAATAGCTATTCATTTCCGACAGGCGGGCGTTCACCCAAATCGCCGAACGGGGGCATTCGTCCATACGTTTTGGGAGCCCGCTCATACTATGAATTAGCCGACGACGGAAACGGGCCTTGCGCTTCGGGCGCTGCCGTTCCCTCGGCGGAACCGGCGGCGCTGAACGGCCGTTCGGCATACATTATCCCAAAGGAGGGCTTTTGCATGACGGCTGTTGCAGGTTTCGGCAGTTCCTTCGCCTTTGTTCTGGTGCTCTTCATTCTTCTGGTCATCATCCTCAAAACCTGGTACTAAGGGTTGCCCGGCGGGTCCTCCCGCGCCGCTCCTTGCGGAATAATCCGATCCACCATATAAGGTTCTGAAAGCGGAGCTTCGGGAACGATTCCAGGATCGCCGAAGCTCCCCTGAGGCGGCTGCCAGCGCAAAAAAGACCGAGTCCCAAGCAGATGATTCTGCTTCGGCTCGGCCTTTTTCGGTTGGGGGAATATCGAATCAAGCCAGCAGGTAGTTGCGGATCGCCTGGGCTACTCCGTTCTCGTTATTCGTACCGGTCACGGCATCCGCCCGGCGGATGACCTCCTCCGGCGAATTCGCCATAGCGATCCCGAGACCCGCCCATTCGAGCATTTCCACATCGTTGTAATAATTGCCGATGGCCGCCACTTCCTCCCGGGCGATTCCGAGCTGCTCGGATACGGCCTTCAGCGCGTTGCCCTTGGTGGCCTCGGGGTTGATGATATCGATGAAGTACAAGCCGCTGCGAATGCAGCGCAGCGGACAGCCGATGGAGTCCCAATCGCGCTCCACCCGGTCCATCTGCTCCTCGGTGCCGAACAGCGTAAATTTGACCTTCGGCTCGTCCACGTTCGCCACATCCGGAATGACTGTGGGAATCTGGGAGAACTTCTCGTACATCGCCTTCTCCTCGTCGGTCAGATGCTCGACGTAGAGATCGAAGGGCGTGCATAGGTCATAGTGAATGTTGGTTTCCCGGCAATAATCGACGAGCGGCTTCAAGTCGCGGAATTCGATGCGAAAATCGCTCAGCACCTTGCGTTCCGCCGCCTCGACCACCGTCGCTCCGTTATGGGTAATCATAAATCCGCCGGTGCCGAGCTGCTCGTATACCGGAAGGGCGCTCAGGGGACCTCTGCCTGTGCAGAGGAGAACCGTAACGCCCTGTTCATGCAATTCGCGCACGGCCGAACGGTTCTCTTCGGTGAGCTCGTGATCGTCGGTCAGCAAGGTTCCGTCCACGTCGAGCGCGATCAGTTTCCAGTTCAAGGGGTTCTCAATCCTTCCGTTTCTTCCGCCGTCAGTTCGCGGTATTCCCCGAGACCCAAGCCCTCGTCGAGGACGAGCGGTCCCATGGACAGCCGCTTCAGGTACATCACCTGCTTGCCGACGGACTGGAACATTCTCTTGACTTGATGAAATTTGCCTTCATGGATCGTCAGCCGGATGCGGGACAGGTGCCCCGATTCCGGTTCAGCCGCTTCCTCGATCGTCAGCTCGGCCGGCAGGGTGAGGTAGCCGTCGTCCAGCTCGACTCCCCGGCGGAAGGCCTCCCGATCCGCCTCGGTGACGAGCCCGAGCACCTCCGCATAATACGTTTTCGGCACATGCTTCTTCGGCGACAGCAGCCGGTGCGCCAGCTTGCCGTCGTTGGTGAGGAGCAGCAGCCCCTCCGTGTCCTTGTCGAGCCTTCCTACCGGAAAGAGCTCGTAATGGGCATACTCTTCGCCGATCAGCTCCAGGACCGTGCGGTCGCGGTTGTCTTCCGTAGCGGAGACATAGCCGGGCGGCTTGTGCAGCATGAGATAGACAAATTCGCGGTAATCGACCCGCTGTCCGTCCGCCTCGATCGTATCGCTGCCGGGATCGACCTGCTGGCCGCTGTCCTTCGCGGGCTTGCCGTTGACGAGGACGAGCCCCTTCTTGACCAGCTCCTTGATTTCCCGGCGGCTGCCGAATCCGGCGTGGGCCAGAATTTTATCCAAACGCTCCGTCGTCTTCATGAATTCTCCTTCGGGCTAATGTTCCCGCTCATGCTTCGGCGGCGGGTCCAACGCCAGCCGGTCCACCTCGGCGGCAAGCGCCGGGTCGAGGATATCGATCGTCAGATCGTGGAAGGGAAACCGCTCCGGCTCTTCCGTCCGCAGCGCTTCCTCCACCCCGGCCAGGTAGTCCGCACTCTCGCGCCGCAGCTTCGCCAGGTCGATGCCGAGCGAATCCGGCGGATAGGGAGCAAGCTTCTGCAGCGCGCCGGTAAACAGCTTGAACGCGCCGTTCAGGTTGCCGTTCCGATGGTGGTACAAGCCGACGGCCACCTGAAGCAGCCCTTGATAGAGCAAGTTTCGGCCCTCCCGGAGCCACAGCTCCTCCAGCACCTCGTGGCACTCGAAATAATCGCGGTCCCGGTTAAAATAATGCAGATGTTGGATATACAGAGGGTCATAGGGCATGGAAGCTACCTCCCTTCAAAATCCCGCTTGGCCCGCTCGATGGCGTTTTCCATATCGTCCGAAAGCTGCTTCAGGCCCCAGATGTTCTCGTTCTCCCACAGCTCGTTGAAGCGGAGCTGAAACTGGGCGGCGTCGCGCACCCGGCGGTAGAAGTACAGCTTCTGAATTTGATTGAGCAGCGAATTGATCAGGTTGGAGCGGTCCTCGAACAGCTTCTGGCTCTCGGTGATGTCGTCACGGATGCTGGACATTTCCCGGTCGAGCAGATTGGCCGCTTCGGCGGCTTTGCTGAGGCGCATTTTGACGTCCTCGGGCAGCTCGCCCTTGTATTTATAATTGAGGGAATGCTCGATCGTCGCCCAAAAATTCATCGCCAGCGTGCGAATCTGGATCTCCGCGAGGATCGGCTTCATGCCGAGTGCGGACTGCACCGGGTATTCGACGATCATATGGTAGCTGCGATAGCCGCTCTCTTTTTTGTTCGTAATGTAGTCCTTGAAGTAGAGGACCTTCATGTCGTGGCGGTGGCGGATCAGGTCGGCCATCCGCTCGATGTCCTCCATGAACTGGCACATGATTCGAATGCCCGCGATATCCTCAATGCCCGTCTCGAGCTGATCCATCGGGACATTCAGCCGCTTGGCTTTGTCCAGAATGCTGGAGATCCGCTTCACCCGGCCGGTCACGAACTCGATCGGCGAATATTCCTCGCGCTTCTTCAGTTCGGAACGGAGCAGCTTGAATTTCACCTTCAGCTCCTCCACCGCCTGCTCATAGGGAAGCAAAAACTTGTTCCAGTCTCTTCCGTCCATCGTCCGTTCTCCTTCCGCTAATGACTCACCGGTTGCCGCTTCCCACCGCTTCGCCGATTCGGGCAAAGCCGTCCGCCCGAAGCCGGGCGGCGAGGCCGTCGTTCAGCCTCCTCAGGAGCTCCGGTCCTTCATAGATCATTGCCGTGTAAATCTCGACCAGGCTCGCTCCGGCCCGAATCCGTTCGTAGGCGTCGTCGGCATCGAAGATGCCCCCCGAGCCGATCAGCGGAATCCGTCCGCCGGTTGTCCGGTAGAGGCGGCGAAGCACCTCAAGCGATCGTTTGGCGAGCGGTCGGCCGCTTAAGCCCCCGGCCTCGCCCGCATTCGCATGGGTCAGTCCGCCTCGGTCGAGGGTGGTGTTGGCGGCGATCATGCCGCTTATCCCGGACTGAAGCGCCGTCTCGGCCAACTGCTCCAACTCGCCGTCGGTCAGGTCGGGCGCGATCTTCAGCACCACGGCTTTTTCCGGCATGCCGCGCCGGTTCGCTTCTTGGCCGATCTGGTCGCGGACGGCCGCCAACAGCAGTCGGAGCTCGTCTCCGTGCTGCAGGCTCCTCAGCCCCGGCGTGTTCGGCGAACTGATATTCACGGCGAACCAGTCGGCCTCGTCGTACAATTCGCGGATGCAGGCGCGATAATCCTCCGCTGCCCGCTCGCTTGGCGTATCCTTGTTCTTGCCGATATTGACGCATACGGGAACAGGCCGCCGTTTCAGCCGGCCGAGCTCATGCTTCATCGCGGCGGCTCCGTCGTTGTTGAAGCCCATCCGGTTGATCAGGGCTCCATCCTCCGGCAGCCGGTACAGCCGCGGCTTGGCGTTGCCCGGCTGAGGCCGGGGAGTCACCGTTCCGACTTCGAGGAAGCCGAAGCCGATGGCCGCGAGGCCGGGTACCGCGACGGCGTTCTTGTCGAGGCCGGCCGCGAGACCGACGGGGTTCGGAAATTCGCAGCCCCACAGCTCCACGCGCAGCTCCGGACGCTCCTGAACCCCGTAGAGGGCGTGCATGAGCGGCAGCATGCCGGGAACGGCCGCCGCCGCGGAGAGTCCGGCGATCGTGAGGTGATGGGCTTTCTCCGGGTCCATTCTAAACAGCAAGGGCTTAGCCGCCCATCGGTACAGCAATCGGGTTCCTCCTTCACCATCCGGGTCTATCGTTCGCTTTTTCAATTATTGCTCCCTCGAATCAGTTTATTCTTTTACGGCCGAAAAGAAAAGGCGGAAGAAGAGGAATTCCTTCCGCCCTGCGGCAAAGAAGCGAGCGAGCGCGCCGGCTGCACCGAAAAAAACGCTGCTAAAACGCTTTCTTCTATGATAAAATGGAGCAAGACGCTCTAGAGCGGCAAGCGATTAACCAGTCGGATGAAGGATGGTGCCCGGGATGAACAAGAAACCGAATTATGCCAAGCGTTATCAAAAGGAAGAGCCGAACAAGAAGGCGATCATCTGGGTCAGTTCCATCGCCGGAGCCTTCGTGATTCTGATGATCCTTCTCTTGATCTTCTTCTAAAGCGCACACCGAATATCTCGTTAATCCAACCAGCGGTAAATCTTGGCCGGGTTCGTCTCCTGCGCTTCGGCGGGCAGACGGAACCGGCTTTTTGCGCGCACCGGTTCGTTCGGAAGCGTCCCCGCCCCAATCGTCACGCGGGTTCCCAGCGGGACCAGATCGAACAGCTCCTCCACGTCCTCCCGGTCCATTCGGATGCAGCCGAGCGATTCGTCCTTGCCGATCGAATCCGGTTCATCGGTGCCGTGGATGGCGTAATCGGTTGCCGAGAGCGTCATGCCCCGGCTGCCGAAATCCCCGTCGCTGCGGCCGTTCGGGTTCCGGACCTTCTCGCTGACGGCAAACACGCCTTCCGGCGTTCGCTTGCCCCCGAGCCCGACGGGATAATTGCGCAGCAGCACCCGCCCGCTGACCACGGCCAGCCGGTGGCTGCGCTTGTCGACGATGATTTCGAGCGGCTGCTGCAGCGGAGTCGGCGAGTCTGCCCGGACGGCGGGAGACGGTGAGCCTCCGCCTGCAGGAGAAGGAGACTTCGATCCTCCCGGCGGGCTCGGGCTGGCGGTGTTCGCCGGAGGCCCGCTCTGTCCGCCGTCGTTCTCCCCGCCGGTCCCCTGCCGGGCGGACAGAACGGGCCAGTACCGCCTCATCGTGTCCGTTAAGCCCGACAGGCGGTTATGGGGATAATCCCCCGCCAGTACCTCCGCGGCGGGAGGCAGCTTGCCCTCGGCCTCGCGGTAGGCGGAGGCCGCGCTGCGCAGAACCGCCCGCTCCAGCTCCTGCGAGAGCCAAGCGGAAGCCCGCTTGGCCGCCTGATCCGCACCGTCGTCGGCCTCGCAGGCGCAGACCGCCCGGTCGTAGTAGCGGACCTCGGCGGCTCCCGAGCCGCTTCCCGCCGCTTCCACCAGCGGGCGGGGGGACAGGGTCCACAGCAGCCATTTGCCGTCTGCGGACACCGGGACCTCCGCCAGCAGCGCGGCTTCCCCGCTGTCCGGCGGCTGCAGCAGCAGGCTTCCCGCCGCCCGCTCGGCCTCGCCCTTTGCCGCGCCTTTGCCGAGGAACTGGACGCCCCCGAGCCTGCGGGCGGCCGAATCCGTTCCGGGCGTCGCGGGGGAAGCGGAGGGCTTCGCCGAATCGGCCGACGGGGCGGGTTCAGCCGATTCGCCGGGCGGAGCTGCGGCTTCCCGGCCCGGAGCGTGGAGCCCCGGCGAGATCAGAAGGCCCGCCGCCAGGAGCAGCGCCACGGCCGCAAGCCGCAGACGCCGGGAGAGGGACTTCGCCGTACTCGGCAGCTCCTCCTCGGAGGGAGCTCCCGTCCCCGTCCTCGCAGCGGCACGACCTTCCCCCGCATCGGTTGCTTCCGGTACGGCACCTCCCGGCGCGCCGTTATCGTCGGCCGGCGCATTTGCGGCGTCCAGCCGCATCGCTTCTTCTTCCACGGTAGCCGGAAGCTTTTTCTTCTCGTAAGCCTCGAAGATTTCACCAGCCTTGGCGTAGCAGAACATCGCTTTCTTGGCTTTGCCCGATTCCTCGTATTGGCGGCCCAGCAGGTACCACCCCATCTTGTTGTCGGGGTGGTCTTTTACGAATTGCTTCAGGTGCTGAAGATCTTCCTTCACTCTTCATTCCCCCTGTCTACTCTTTGTATCGGCGGCTGAGCCGCTTTTATTGAACCGGCTTCTTCCGCGTTAGTCCGACAGGGGGCGTTAGGACCGCCATCGTTCCTCAAAAAAGCAAATGACGACCGATAGGTCGCCATTTGAGAATCGCACTCGTATAAACGGAAAGCCAACGAACGAATCGGGTCCGTTATTTATTGAAGGGGGCGTCGGCTACTTTAATCGAATCGGTCGGGCAGCCGTCCTGGGCGTCTTGAAGATCGTCGTGAAGGTCTTCCGGAATCTCCGTTACCCCATGATTGCCGTCTCCGGCATAAATCACTTCCGCCAGGCCGTCGTCATCGTAATCGTAAATGTCCGGTGCCGTCGCTCCGCAAGCGCCGCAGGCGATGCAGGTGTCTTTGTCCACCCAACTATATTTAGCCATCGGTCTACTCCTCCTAAATGGTATCCTCTAAGTCCACCTTCACTATAAACCAATTCCCGAGCAAGTTCAATTCCTTGTCACAATTGAGAAAGCCTCTCATCGGGTTTAGCTGCTAGAAACAGATTGTGGAGACTGGTCCCTAACTGATAAGGATCGTCGCTCACGGTAAATTGGTAGTCGAGCCAGCCTTCGAGCAAATCCCCTTCCAGATCGTTGACTACGCCGTGGAGCAGAGGGGCGATGCCGTCCGCGGCCGCATGCCCAAGCTTGCGAATACCGAACGAGGCCATGAACGTTTCCATTTCCCCGGGGCTCGAATGAACAAAGCAGCCGTCGGGAATAGCGCCGGGGCCTGCCTGTGAAAAGATTTCCGCCGGAGGATGCATAAGCAGAATGTCAGGGTTCCGAAGTAGCTTATTCAAGTAAACCCCCGCCCGGTTGACGTAGCCCACGGCCAAAATTCCCCCCGGCCGAAGCACGCGCAGGCATTCCGCTATGCAGGACCGGCGATCCTCCTCGTCCGCCAAATGGTAGAGCGGCCCCAGACAGAGGACCGCATCGAAGGTGCCCTCCGCCCAGGCCGATAAATCGCGGGCATCGCCCAGAACGGGCTTCAGCTCCGTTAGTCCGCGATTCGCCGCCTTTTCGCGCAGACGGTCTACATGCTTGGGCGTCACATCAAGCGCGGTCACCCCATGGCCCCGTTCGGCCAGCCAGCAGGAGTACCGTCCGGTTCCCGCGCCGACCTCCAGCACGGCCTTCGGGCTCGTCAAGTACGGCTCCAGCCATCGGACCGTCGTGGAAAACTCGGTGTAATGATAGTTGTCCTTCACCAATCGGCTCTCTTCATCATACGTGTCGTAATAGTCCCAAATCGCGTTCATCGACATCGTCTCCCCTGAAAAGATCATTTCTCCGATTCCTTGTCCCTCGCGCCCTTCCGCAGATGATCCATCTGCAGCGAGGTGCCGCGGACCTTGTGGTTGCGGATCAGCGCGGAAGGATCTTCTCCGAGCATGCCCGCCGTGAGAATCGCGCTCTCGCCGAATTTGTCGCGGATGCGGTCCATGGTCTCCGTGAGTTGCTCCTTCTTCGGCTGCTGCTCGTAGTCGAAGAGATCGAGCTGGAAGGCGGCCTCCGCCTTCGGCTGCAGGTGCATCAGGGTGATGCCGAGCAGCCGAACCGGCTTGCCGGCCGGCCAGTGCTTCTCGAACAGCCGGCAGGCCTCCCGGTATACGACGTCGAAGCTCTCGGTCGGCATGTCCAGGGTGAGCGCCCGGGTGATGGTCTTCATGTTCGGGTCGCGGATCGTGATCGAGACGGTGGACGCCACCAGTCCCTGTCGCCGCATCCGCCGGGCGGTCTGATCGGCGAGGTTGAGGAAGACTCGGCGAATGTCGTCCGGCTCGGTGAAATCGAGCGGCAGCGTCGTCGTGTGTCCGACGGATTTGCTCGCTTCCCGCACCGGATTGACCGGCGACTCGTCCACCCCCTGCGCCGCCTGCTTGAGCCAAGCTCCCAGCACGCCGAACTCGGCGGTCAGCAGCGGAAGCTCCGCCTTCGCCAGATCGCCGATGGTCGGGATGTTCAGGCGGGCAAGCTTCTCGGCCGTCTTCCGGCCGACGCCGTACAGCGTATCGCACGGCTTGTCCCACAGCAGGCGCGGCACGTCCCGGCGCCGCAGCACGGTGAGGCCGTTCGGCTTCTTCATGTCGGAAGCGATCTTGGCGAGCAGCTTGTTCGGGGCAACCCCGATCGAGCAGGGAAGCTGCAAATCTCCCAGGATGCGGCTCTGAATCTCGGAAGCGATGGCGAGCGGCGTGCCGAACTGCTTCGAGCCGGTGATGTCGAGAAAGCACTCGTCGATCGAGACGGCCTCCAGGAGGGGGCTGTAGCTGCCGGCAATCTCCATAAAACGGCGGGAAAACCGCCGGTACAGATGAAAATCGGGCTGGATGACGATCAGCTCGGGACACAGCTTAAGCCCTTGCCCCACCTGCATCCCGGTCTTGACGCCCTTCGCCCTCGCCGGATAAGAGGAGGTGACGATGATGCCCCTGCGCAGCTCCACGCTGCCCGCCACGGCCACCGGCTTGCCGCGGTACTTTTCGGGCTCGACCGCTTCGTGGACCGAGCAATAGAAGGCGTTCATGTCGATATGCAGGATGACCCGTCCCCGTTTCGGATAGGCTTCCGCAGGCGAATCCACGGCCCCTCCCCCCTTCTGACCCTCTTTCTTTCAGCATACCGCCGACGAAAAAGCCGGTCAAGGAAGCTTTTCCTCCGCATTTTCATAAAAAAAGTACCGGTTTCCCGATGCTTCCGCAGGCGAATGTGTTATAATAATGAAAATTTTCGCACGAAACTTTCCACAAGGAACAGGAGGAAGCGGACATGGCCGGGATCATTTCGGTGTTTGATACGACATTGCGCGACGGAACTCAAGGAGAGGGCATCAGCCTGTCCGCCGAGGACAAGATCAAGATTGCCCAGAAGCTGGATGCGCTCGGCGTCCGCTACATCGAAGGCGGTAACCCCGGAAGCAATGGGAAGGATATGGAGTTCTTCAAACGGGCGGGCAGGCTCGGGCTGAACGCACGGCTTACCGCTTTTGGCAGCACCCGGCGCAAGGACTCCTCTGCGGAGAAGGACGCCAGCCTGCTGTCCATTCTCGAGGCGAAGGTGCCGACCGCGAGCCTGGTCGGCAAATCGTGGGATTTCCACGTCCACACGGCGCTGCAAACCACCCTGGAGGAAAATTTGGCGATGATCGCAGACTCCATCCGGTTCCTCAAGCGGGCGGGCATGGAGGTCAGCTTTGACGCGGAGCACTTCTTTGACGGTTTCAAGCACAACCGCGATTATGCGCTGTCGGTGCTGCGCACCGCAGCCGAAGCGGGAGCGGATTGGCTCGTGCTGTGCGACACCAACGGCGGCACCATGCCGGGAGAAGTCCAGCAGATCGTCTCGGCGGCGGCCGAGCTGTCCGTTCCCATCGGCATTCACACCCACAACGACTGCGAGCTGGCGGTCGCCAATGCCCTCAGTGCGGTTCAGGCCGGCGCCCGGATGGTCCAAGGCACCATCAACGGCTACGGCGAGCGCTGCGGCAACGCCAACCTCTGCTCGGTGCTGCCCAACCTGCAGCTCAAGCTCGGCTTCGCTTGTCTGCCGGAGGGTAACCTCAAGCACCTCGCCGCCACCGCTCGATACGTAAGTGAGATCGCCAACGCGCACATGCCGCTCAACCAGCCTTATGTCGGCGGATCCGCCTTTGCCCACAAGGGCGGCATCCACGTGTCGGCGATCCTCAAGGATTCGAAGACCTACGAGCATGTTGAGCCGGAGAGCGTCGGCAACAAGCGCCGGGTGCTCGTCTCCGAGCTGGCCGGCCAGAGCAACGTGCTGTTCAAGGCGCAGGAGCTCGGCCTGAACCTCGACCTGGAGAACGCCGGCACCCAGGCCACGATCGCCCGGATCAAGGAATTGGAGCATCAGGGGTATCAGTTCGAGGGTGCCGACGCTTCGCTCGAGCTGTTGCTGCGGCAGGCCTCGGGCGAAGTCACCGAGGTCTTCTCCATCGAGTCGTTCAAGCTGCTGGTGGAGAAGGTCGGAGACCACTCGATCGCGTCCGAAGCCATCGTCAAGGTCAGGGTCGACGGCGAGACGGTCTATACGGCGGCGGAAGGCAACGGTCCGGTGAACGCCTTGGACAACGCGCTCCGCAAGGCGCTCATGAAGTCCTACCCCGCGCTGCGCGATATGCATCTGTCCGACTATAAGGTTCGGGTGATCAATGAAAAAGACGCCACCGCCGCCAAGGTCCGCGTTCTCGTGGAATCGAGCGACCTCTCCCACTCCTGGAGCACGGTCGGCGTATCGGAGAACGTCATCGAGGCAAGCTGGCAGGCGCTGTTGGACAGTATCCGGTTTGCCCTGATCGGCCAGCAACCGGTTCCCGGGAAGTCCGAGGATTCCCAGGAACGGGTCGGCATCGTCAACCTTTGAGCCACTCGGCGATCTTCGGCTCCCATTGGGCAGAATCCAGTAAGTAGAACGCGTCCCGGATCACCCCGTCCTTTCCGATCAGGAAGGTGGTGGGCAACCCCCGGACGCGATAGAGACGGGTCGCTTCTCCCTGTTCGTCGAGCAGGACGGGGAAAGCGTACCCGTTTTTTGCGGCAAAGGCGGCCGCTTCCGCGCGGCTGTCCTGCGCGGTGACGTTCACCGCGTACATCTCGATGCGGTCGCCGAATGTCCGGTGAATTCGGACCAGATCGGCCGCCTCCTCCCCGCAGGGCGGACAGCTCGAATCCCAGAAGTTGAGCAGGAGCGGCTTCTCCCTGGCCCCGCCGATCCGGTACTCGCTGCCGTCCAACCCTTTAAGCGATACCACCGGAGCCTGCAGCCCGGGACGCGGCTCTGTCCGCGGCTTCGCCGCAACCGCCGCCTTCGCGGCTTCCCTCCCGCCGATCTCCCGGTCCGCCGCCTTCGCCTCCCGGACGAATCCATTCGCCGCAAGAGCGGCAGCCAAGCCCAGCAGCAAGATACGCTTGTTCCATCGCGGCCGTTTCATCGTCAATGGCCCCCTCGCTCTCAAGATGTTGACCATTCTCTCCAAAACCTTCCGAATTATCCCCCTTGGAATGCGGCTGCTCCCGGATGGAGATAGTAGGGGTACGCCTGTTTGAAGGAGGGGAAGACCCTGGAGAAAATCAAGAGAGGAAAGCTGCCGGTCGTCTTCGAGAGCACCATCGAGCTTCCGTCGCGGCGTTCCGTTCACGCCGAGGAGCCGGAGGCCGACGACGGCGATTCAACGGATCAGTCCAAGAAGAAGGATAGCGCCCGTTCCGGCAGGCGCAAGCATCTCTGGGAATTCATCGCCATCGCCACGGTCCCGCTGGTGCTGGTGCTCGGCAATTCCATGCTTGTCCCGATCCTGCCCGAATTGGCCCGGAAGCTGGGCGTCAGCAAGGGACAGAGCAGCATGGTGATCACCCTGTTCTCGGTCACGGCGGGGCTTGTCATTCCGGTGGCCGGTTATTTGTCCGACCGGTTCAGCCGCAAGGGTGTCATCATTCCGGCGCTCGTGCTGTTCGGAGCCGCGGGCGTACTCGCCGGGTTCGGAGCGGTTTGGCACTCCTATACCATCGTCATTGTCGCCCGGGCGATTCAGGGGATTGGGGCGGCGGGCACATCGTCCATCGCCATGGCCCTGGTGGGCGACCTGTACAGCGGAGCGACGGAGAGCCGGGCGCTCGGGCTGACCGAAGCGGCCAACGGAGCCGGCAAGGTCATCAGTCCGATTCTCGGCGCGGCTCTCGCCCTCTGGGTGTGGTACGCGCCGTTCTTCGCCTTTCCGGTCTTCTGCGTGCTGTCCATCCTCGCCGTGTCGCTGCTCTTGAAGGAACCGGCCAAGAAGAAGAAGCCTCCCGGCTTCCGGGAGTACGTCCAAAGCAACAAGGAGATTTTGCACGACAAGGGCAAGTGGCTGATTCCCGCCTTCTTCAGCGGTTCGCTCGGTTTGTTCATTCTGTTCGGCGTGCTCTTCTACCTCTCCAATATCCTGGAGGAGCCTCCGTATAAAATCGACGGGATCGTCAAGGGCCTCGTGCTCGCCATCCCCCTGCTCGGGATGGTGGTTACCTCCTACACGACCGGGGCCACCATCAAGAAGAACGGCAAGCTGATGCGCAGGCTGATGCTGATCGCCCTCTGCGGCATGGTCGTAAGCTTGGGGCTCACCGTCTTCTTCCACAAAAACCTGTATGTGCTCATCGGCCTCATCACCCTGGCCAGCATCGGCATCGGCCTGCTTCTGCCCTGTCTGAACACCATGATCACCGGCTCTGTGCAAAAGGAGGAGCGCGGAATGATCACTTCGCTGTACAACTGCCTGCGCTACCTGGGCGTTGCCGCGGGACCGCCGCTGTTCAGTTGGATGATGGACCGCTCCGACCGGCTGGTCTTCTTGACCGTCTCCCTGATGGCGCTGGCCGCGCTTGCCTTGGTTTTCTTCCTCATCAAGCCGAAGGCCAAAGTGGCGTGAACTCTCCGGCAAAAACGGCAGCGCCTCCTCATTCCGCGAGCGAGCGGGATAAGGAGGCGCTGTTGTTGCGGAGGCGTCCGAGGCTGCGGGCAACCGAAACCGATCAGCCGTAGACGCTCAGGCGAGAGTACAAATCGCCCAGGGTATAGACGCCGCGGGCGAGGATCTCGTTTAGCTGCCGCGACCACAGCTTGGCCGTCATCCGGGAGTCGGCCAAGGCGTGGTGGCGGTTGACGCAAGCGATGTCGTAATACTCCAAGAGGGCGTCGAGCGAGAGGCTGCGGCTGTGGGGATTAAGCCATTTGGCGATCATCATCGTATCCAGCAGCCGGTGATTCAGGCTGGTCTTCGAGGTTTTCCACAGCGCCGCGTTCAGGAAATGCTTATCATGCCCGCTGCCGTGGGCAAGCAGAATCCGCCGGTTGATAAAATCCATAAAGTCGCTCAGCGCGGGCAACAGCTCCTGCCCCTGCGCCGCTTCCTCGTCGGTGATGCCGGTCAGCTCGGCTACGACCTCGGGTATGCGGCGCTTCGGATTCACCGGCGTATAGAACGTCTCCGATTCCAGGACTTTCTCCCCCACGACCGCGATGGCGCCGATCGAAATGATCTCGTCTCCGTTGTAGGGAGAGAAGCCCGTCGTCTCCAGGTCGAATACGACGGCTTCCATCTCCTCCAGACCGATCTCATACAGCGACTGTTTGCGCTGCTCCTTCATCATCGAGCGGATATAGGCCATATGCTGAGCGCTGCCGGGATTAAAGAGCGAGGTGACAGCCGGCGTGATTCCGCCCTGCTTATACAGATGCCAGATGCCCGCGTTTTCCGGACGCACCGGCTTCATACCCATCCCTCCTTTCCGGCTGCCGTGCAATCTGCCTGTCAGCCCGTCCCGTGAATCCCGATCATTCCCGTCTATCCGCCTGGGCGATCCGCTTGATCGACCCGTCTGGCCACCAGCTTCTGCAGCCGGCGAACCGACCTCAGCGCCCGCTTCAGCTCCCGCTTGCGGGCGGCATCGAGCAGACGGATGTCAAGCATGGGAGCCTGTGCCTCCTGTCCGGGTTCCGGTTCGCGGGTAGCCAGGCTGCGGAAGTACAGTGCCGAGGCAAAATTACGCTGCCAGTCGAGCACAAGCTCCGGGGACAGCCTGCCCCGCTCGCGAATGAGCTTTAACCGGCGAGCCGTCGAGGTGGCCCACACGCCCTCGCAGACGGCCAGCAGGCGAATCCCGCCGGCAAACGGGATATAGAGGCCGTACTTCACATCGAAGCGCCCCGCATGTTCCCCGTACCGTTCCGTGAGAAGCTGACCGAACGGACCGAGCGCCGGCTTGCGCCGAAGCGTATTCTCCAGCATTCGCCGCAAGGCGGCGGGACTGCGCAGCGGGTAGGCGGCAAATTCCGCCTGGACGGCTTGGGCCAGGACTTTATCCCCGTACAGGTGTCTCATGTCGGCGACGATCAGCAGGTAGCGGACCGCTTCCCACGAGCCGTCCTCCTCCCATTCCTGCAGCATCCGCTTCCAGGCGGCAACCGGTTTATTCCAGCGGGAATGGTTGCAGGTTACCCCCCCTTCGCAGGGAGGATAACCCGCTTCGGTCAGACAAGAGACGATCCGGTCCCCCAGTCTGGTAAAATAGGCCGCGGTCCGTTCGGCCGCTCCGGTGCTCGGGTCGGCATAGATAAGGCCATTGTCCTGATCGCTCCACAGCGTCTGCTCGCGGCGGCCTCCGCTGCCGAACAGAACAAATGCGTAGGGAACCGGCGGCGGTCCGTAGCCCTCTTCGGCAAGCGAGCGCTCGGCGATCGCCACTGCCCGGTACATGATGATGTCTTGAAGACCGTTTACCGCATCGTTGAATTCCTGCGGAAAGGACCCGAGGGGATGGTCTCGGAATTGGCCGGTCATGCCTTGGCGGAAAGCAAGCAGCTCCGGCATGCTCTGCAGGCGATTGACGCAGCGTTCGGCTGATTTGATGGACAGGGTCGTCATTTGGCCATCCCCCTTGGTCAGGCGATCCTTTTCGTTCACAAGGACCCTCGAAAGGGTCCTTGCGGCATGGTTAGGCGATAGGGTTAAGCATGAACCGTGTGATCCTTGGAGGCTTCGGTAATCCGGCGCATCTGTTCCGGATACCCGTAGGTGCCGTGTTCGCTCAAGTCGAGGCCGATAAGCTCCTCTTCTTCCGTGACGCGGAGGCCGACCGTCTTCTTGATAATGGTCAAGAGGACGAAGCTCACGACGGCGACGAAGACGAAGGTGCCGGCGACGCCGAGTGCCTGAACGCCGAGCTGGTGAAGCCCGCCGCCGTAGAACAGACCGGCTTTGTCGTCTCCCGCCAGCCCCTTGGTGGCGAACAAGCCGATGGACAGCGTGCCCCAGACCCCGGCGAGACCGTGGACGGAGAAGGCGTAGATCGGGTCGTCGAGACCGAGCTTCTCAAAGCCGACGGAGGTGAAGAAGGTGAAGATCCCGGCGATGGCGCCGATGACGACCGCGGCCCAAGGCGTAACATAGGCGCAGGCTGCGGTGATGGCGACCAGAGCGGCAAGGACGCCGTTCAGCATGAAGGAGATGTCAGCCTTGCCGAAGTACATCCAGGATACAACAAGCGTCGCTACGGCGCCAGCGGCCGCGGCCAGGTTGGTGGTGAGGGCGACATAGCCGAAGAAGCCGTCGTTCATGGCGGATACGGTGGATCCGGCATTGAAGCCGAACCAGCAGATCCAGAGGATGATGACGCCGAGAACCGTGAGCACCTGGTTGTGGCCAGGAATCGCATTGGGCGAACCGTCCTTGTTGAATTTGCCGATCCGGGGCTTCAACAGAAGCGTACCGATAAACGCCGCTGTCGCGCCTTGCAGGTGGACGACCGTCGAGCCGGCGAAGTCCAGCATGCCGATTTTGGCCAGCCAGCCGCCGCCCCAGACCCAGTGAGCCGCGAACGGGTAGATCAGAATCGTATACAGTACGCCGAAGATGAAGTAGACGATCAGCTTGGCGCGTTCGGCGAACCCGCCCCAGACAATGGCGAGCGATACGCCGGCGAAGGCCAACTGGAAGAGGAAGAAGATCGAGGTCGGGATGTCCAGGCTGCTGAACGAATCGAAGGCCGTCCGGCTAAGGCCGTCCGTGAAGAATCCGCTGGTGCCGATAAACCCGCTGCCGTTGCCGAAGGCCAGGCCGAAGCCGACCGCCCAGAAGGCGACGGAGGCGATCCCGAAGGTGAGGACCGTCTTGCCGGCGACATGGCCCGCATTCTTCATTCGGGTAGAACCGGCTTCCAGCAAGGCGAAGCCCGCTTGCATGAAGATGACGAGAATGGCGCCGAGCATAACCCACAGCGAGTTGACCGCCGATTGGAGCTGAGCCGCCGTCGCCTCATCCGCTGCGAAGGCAAGCGAAGGAACCAACAGGGCAAGCGCGGCGACCGAGACAGCCACTTTTTTCCACATAGAAACCTCTCCCTTAATGTTATATTTATTAACATGTCGCTTACTTGTTGTAATTATATTGGCACGTGGTATAAAATGCAACATATTTTTTCTTAAATATGTTGTGAATTTGGCATGGAATCGTTCGGATTTTCGCATTAATGTCATGTTTGGTTACAGATTGTTCAGTCATCCGGTATTCCGGATCGTCCTTTCGGTTCGCCTTTCCTCTTGGAGGGTATGCTATTTATAATTGAAGCGAAAAATTGTCCGGTTTTCCGGCACCGCCATGAAACCGAAAGAACCCTGACTCGTATGGAATAGGAAAGCTTGGGGCATTCCCCATTCCAGAATAGGAGGATTTCGATCATGTATCCCAGTTATGGTTACGGTTACGGCTTCGGTATGGATCCCATGATGATCCTGATCCTGCTGGCCTTCGGTTTGTCCCTGTGGGCATCCTTCCGGGTAAGGGGAACCTTCAACCGGTTCTCCCAGGTCCGCGCCGCCTCCGGCATGACCGGCTATGACGCCGCCCGCCGGATGCTCGATCTGAACGGCCTCTACGATGTTCAGATCGAACCGGTCCCCGGCACCCTGACGGACCACTACGACCCGATCAAGCGCGTCGTCCGCCTGTCCGAGCCGGTCTATTACGAGAGCAGCATCTCGGCCATCTCCGTGGCCTGCCACGAAATCGGCCACGCCATCCAGCACAAGGAATCCTATCCGATGCTGGTCGCCCGTCACCGGATGTTCCCGGTTGTCAACTTCGCCTCCAGCGCGTCTCCGTTTCTTATGCTGGCCGGCGTGCTCTTCGGCTCGCTGAACCTGGTTTGGATCGGCATCATTTTCTTCGCCGCCGCCGTCGCGTTCCAGCTGGTCACCCTGCCCGTCGAATTCAATGCCACGAATCGGGCCAAGAAGCTGATGGTCGCGGAAGGCTTCATCGACCTGAGGGAAAAACCCGGCGTCGACCGGGTGCTCAATGCCGCTGCGCTGACGTATGTCGCCGCCGCCTTGATCTCGCTTTTGCAGCTGCTCCGCTTCGTGATGATCTTCGGCAACAACCGCAATAACGATTAACGCCTTAACGCCTTCCTTACACCACAAAAAGTCCCCTCCCTCCGGGTAAATCCGGAAGAAGGGGACTTCTCTTATTGGGCCGAGTTAGGGGCGTGGCGTTTGCGGAGCGGGAGAGGAACCCGAACGAAAATATTCGGTCAGGTAGCGGCGGAAGCCTTCCGCCACCGGGGGCAGCGCTTCGCCGCTGCGGCGGATGATGCCGACGGTGCGCGTCACCGGCGGCTCCGTCACGCGCAGCTTGACCGGCTGCAGGTGCACGGTCTCGGTGAGCGCCATCTCCGGCAAGAGGCTCACGCCCATGCCGGCGGCGACGAGGCCGCGGATGGTGTCGGTCTCTTCTCCCTCGAACTCGATCCGCGGCTTGAACCCGGCCTTGCGGCAGGCGTCCTGGACGATCGTTCGAAGCGAATACGCCTCGCTGAACAGAACGAACGGCTCGTCGGCGAGCTCCTCCAGCCGGATCTCCGTCCGGGCGGCGAGCGGATGACCGGGCGGCAGGATCGCGTGCAGCTCCTCCGTCAGCAGCCATTCGCCGGAGACCTGATCGCTGCGATCCGGCAGCGGGGAAATGAACGCCAGGTCGATCTCCCGGTCGACCACGTCGCGGATCAGGCTCGTGTAGGTGCCCTGCCGGAAGCGGAACTTGACCTCTGGCTGAATGCGGCGGAAGCCGGCGACGACGGTCGGCAGCAAGCTGACGCCGAGGCTATGGGGAAAACCGATGCGGATTTCCCCTTTGGCCGGATCAAGAAATTCCTGAACCTCGCGCACCGCCCGGTCGAGCTCGCTGATGATGCCTTCCACTCGTCCCAGGAACAGCTTTCCCGCTGAGGTCAGCTGTAGGTTTCTTCCTCTCTGCACAAAGAGGGATACGCCGAGCTCCTCTTCCAATTGGTGAATCTGGCGGCTGACGGCCGATTGGGCAATGTGCAGCTCCTCGGAGGCTTGGGTCACATGCTGTTTTTTGGCTACCTTGAGAAAATACTGGAGCTGTCGAAGTTCCAAGACGCTACCTCTCCCCGGATTGGACAAGTGAATTTCCAACCCTATATAATAAAGACTGCATGGAAGTTCTTGCTTGCAAGTTTTTATGAGCCAACCCCTAAAGGAGGAACAGAAGAACATGACTCAAGAACGTACAGGTGTGGCAACCTTGAAAGGAAATCCGCTCACGCTCGTCGGACCGGAACTTCGCACGGGCGATGACGCCCCCGCTTTCACCGTGAGCAAGAATCTGACGGAGTCCGCCACTCTGGAGGACTTTGCCGGTAAAATCAAGCTGATCAGCGTCGTTCCCTCGCTCGACACGGGAGTCTGCGACATGCAGACCCGCCGGTTTAACGAGGAAGCCGCTAAACTCGGCAATGACGTGGTCGTCCTGACCATCAGCAACGACCTGCCTCCCGCCCAAGCGCGCTGGTGCGGAGCCGCAGGGGTCGATCAAGTCGTCCTGCTGTCGGACCACAAGGACGTTTCCTTCGGAACCGCTTACGGGGTGCTCATCAAGGAGCTTCGTCTGCTGATGCGTTCGATCTTTGTCCTCGACAAGGAGAACAAAATCCGTTACGTCGAATACCTCCACGAAATGACCGAGCATCCGGACTACGATAAAGCGATTTCCGCCGTCCGCGAGCTTCTGTAATCGGGCAGTCCGAAGCAAGTCGATTATACCAATGAACCGTCCGATTTGCCAGCTTCACGGCCTCGGACCCCCAAGCGAAAAGCCCGCCAAAACCTGGAGCGATCAGGTTTTGGCGGGCTTTTTAACGGAGCCGCCCCCGTGTTCCCGCGCCTCCGGGGGAGAAGATTAATTGAAGCTTGTGTCCCCTGCACTCAAATCCAAGCGAACCTTGTTGATCACGACCGTGTGATTATCCACCCATTCCACTTCAACCTGATCCACTCTTTCCTCATAGAAGATGACCTTCTTGAACCAGAGCGGCCCGTTCCGTTCTCCCAGTACCCCAAACGGCCCCATGGCTCCCGCATTCGTATAAAAGAAATCCAGGGTATAGGCTCCATCCGGGGATTGCACCGTTTTGATCTTTGTTTTCGCGCCCGAAAACATGCTTGTAAACGCCATAACCAGACAAAGCAGCACGATGAGCAAGCCCGATAAAATCGTCGTAGTCCAGCTTCTCCACTTGGCTAGCCGACTGGAGCGGTCCTTAAAACCGATTGCGCCCAGGATCAATGCCGCTAGGGCTATGCCGAACAGGACAACATTCGGAGGAGCGATTAACCAGGTATGGTAAATATATGAATACAAGGAGTACGCCGAAATCGCGGAGCAAAGAAGAGACAATCCAAACGCGCTTACATTCACCTTTTTCAAGACCGGCCTCCTTACCCGAACCGAATCGCTTTCGCCCACGGTTCTCGCTCGTCGGATAACCTGCTGTTGATGAAGAAAAGCTCCCGGGCTTCAGCCCAGGAGCAGGATCGCTTACAGTTTGTATTGGGCCAGCCTCTTGTCCAAATGCCGGTAGATTTCCAGGATGTTGCGGTAGTTGGACCCCAAGTCGCCCAGACTTCCCCGGGAGGCGGAATAAATGTCGACCGCCGATTCCAGCGGAGTGATGCGGAAGAGCGTCAGGGTGATGTCTTGCGTGCGGCCGAATGCGGTCCGCTTCTCCACGACGATCTCGCCGACATTCTGAACCTCGTGCAAAATCGTGTACCCTTTCAGCTTCTTCAGCATGCTGACAACTTCCTCCCAAAGCTTGTCCTTGGGAAGCTTGTAATGCTTGGTCTTCAGTTCCGGCTCCTTCGCGTTCTCGCCCGTAGACTCGAAGCTGCGAATCAAGCCGACCAACGTCCTTTTCAACAATGCCTTGCCCTCCTCAACCATGGTCCTGAACCGATGCGCGGCACCGGATGGCTACTGCTCTCATCTTACCATTGTTTCGGAGAAAGCAAAAGAGGAAAGCGGTTAACTCCCCGACCGGGGAATCACCGCCTTCCGCTTCAAGCTTCGTCGGCAGGGACGAAACCGGCATGCTCCATGAAGCGGGCGAAGCCGCTCCGGCCGGCCGCGTCGCGTTTGTAAACGCCGGCGTCCAGCAGAACCCGGGCGAACTTCCGGCCCACCTCGCGCCGGACCGTCTCCAGCGCCTCCTGCTCGTCGAGAGCGGGGTTCTCGCGATGCAGCTGATACATCCATTCCGCGTGCTTGAAGAGCGGGCTGTCTTCCGCAATCGCGGGAGCCGCCTCCAGCTTGGCGGCTGCGGTGAGCCAGTCGGCGATCGCCTCCAGCTCTTCCTTCAGCCGGCCCGGCAGAACGGCGAGGCCCATCACTTCGATCAGGCCGATGTTCTCCTTCTTGATGTGATGAAGATCGGCGTGCGGATGGAACAGACCGAGCGGATGCTCGTCGGTCGTCCGGTTGTTGCGCAGCACGAGATCGAGCTCGTACTCGCCGGCCGCGCCCCGGCGGGCGATCGGAGTAATCGTGTTGTGCGGAACGTCGCCTTCCGCTCCACGGCTAAACGCAAGGATATTCGCCGATGCGTCGCTGTAAGCCCGCCAAAGCGCAAGCAGCCGGTCGGCAAGCTCCACCAACGGCTCGGGAGAAGCGGCGGACAGCCGGATGACGGACATCGGCCATTTCACGATGCCGGCGGCCACGCCCGGGAACTCCGGATGCCCGAAGGTCCGCTCCACGGGAGCCTTCTCCATCGGGAAGACGTGGTTGCCGCCCTGAAAATGGTCATGGCTCAGGATGGAGCCGCCGACAATCGGCAGGTCTGCATTCGAGCCGATAAAGTAGTGCGGCATCTGCCCGACAAATTCGAGCAGCCGAACGAATGAGCTGCGGTTCACCTTCATCGGCATATGCTCGCGGCTGAACAGGATGCTGTGCTCGTTGTAATAAATATACGGGGAATATTGCAGGTACCAGGGCTTGCCTTCCAATTGAAAGGGAACCACCCGGTGATTCTGCCGGGCGGGATGGTTGACCCTCCCCGCGTAGCCGATGTTCTCCAGGCACAGGAGACACTTCGGGTAGCTGCTCTGCGGCGCATTCCGCTCGGCGGCGATTTCCTTCGGGTCCTTCTCCGGCTTGGACAGATTCACCGTGATCTCCAGGTCGCCATATTCCGTAGGGGCCAGCCAGTAGTCGTTCTTGCGAATGCGGTCCATCCGGATGTAGTTGGAATGGATGGATTGACGATAAAACCAATCCGTCGCCTTCTCCGGGTTCTCCGCCGCGAGCTGCCAGAACCGGCGGGCAGTCTCCGACTGGCGCGGCATGAGGAGCCCCATGATGCGGGCATCGAGCAGATCCCGCTGCGTGGTGGTGTTTTCCGGCAGGATGCCCCGCTCCGCCGCGTAATCGAGAATCCGGTCAAGCACTTCCGTGGGAGCCTCGAGGGTCTCCTCCGGAAGCTCTCCGTCATAGGGCTCGTCGACCCGCAGCAGCTCCATAAGTCCGTTGCGGGCGACGATATCGTCGCCTTCCCCCAGCAGGCCGCTGGTCAGGCCGAACCGGATCAAGCGTTCAATCTCCAGTTTGATGTTCATGCTGCTCCTGTCCTCCGGTTCATGCTTGATAGCCGTTCGGATGCTCGCGGTGCCAGTTCCACGCCGAGGCGATGATGTCTTCCAGCCGGTCCATCCGGCGCACCCAGCCAAGCTCCCGTTCCGCCTTGGCGGAGGAAGCGATCAGCACGGCGGGGTCGCCGGCGCGGCGGGCTTCCGCCTTCGCCGGGATCGGATGCCCCGTCACCTTGCGGGCCACCTCGATGATTTCCTTGACCGAATACCCCTGGCCGCTGCCCAGGTTGTAAACCGCGCTGTCTCCCCCGTCCCGGAGCCGCTTGAGCGCGAGCACATGGGCGCTGGCCAGGTCGGCGACATGCAGGTAATCGCGGATGCAGGTTCCGTCCGGCGTCGGGTAGTCCTCGCCGTAGATGGAGATGAACTCCCGCTTGCCCAGCGGCACCTGGAGGACCAGCGGGATGAGATGCGTTTCCGGCGCATGATCTTCGCCGATCCGGCCGCTCTCGTGCGCTCCGCAGGCGTTGAAGTAGCGAAGCGCTACGTATTTCACGCCATGGGCGACGTCGAACCATTTCATCATTTTCTCCATCGCCAGCTTGGTTTCGCCGTAGGCGTTGGTCGGGAAAGTGCGGTCATTCTCCTCGATCGGCGTCCGCTCCGGTTCGCCGTAGGTAGCGGCGGTGGAGGAGAAGACAATCTTGTTCACTCCGTACTGCTGCATCTTCTCCAGCAGACACAGCGTGCCGTAGACGTTGTTATGATAGTATTTGCCGGGATTGGCCATGCTCTCGCCAACCAGCGAGTTGGCCGCGAAATGAATGACCGCTTCGATTTGATTCTCCTGGAAGACTTGATCCAGAAACGCCTTGTCCCGAAGATCGCCCACGTGCAGCTTGCCGCCCATGACCGCGTCCCGGTGCCCCGTCTCCAGGCTGTCCGCCACCACCACTTCTTCGCCGTTGCGAAGCAGTTCCGCCACCATGTGCGAGCCGATGTAGCCGGCTCCTCCCGTTACCAAAATCGCCATGCTCGTTCTCCCTCCGTATGCCCGGACTCTCCCGGGTTGCTCGTCTGGTCTACCTTACAACGGGCCTTTCTCTTCCGTTTCCGTCGAGCTTACAGCGCCTTTGCGCCATCGCCGATCTCGCCGACATAGAAATCGGCGCGGTAATCGGTCCGCTCGGCGTACGCCTTGCCTACCTTGGCGATGAACTCGTCCACCGCCTCGTCCTTCACGAGCGATACGGTGCAGCCGCCAAAGCCCGCGCCGGTCATCCGGGAGCCGAGCACGCCGGGAAGCTTCAGCGCTTCCTCGACCATGACGTCGAGCTCCTTGCAGGTCACTTCATATTGATCGCGGAGCGAGTCGTGCGAAGCCACCATCAGCTTGCCGAAGGTCGTTAGGTCGGAATCCTTCAGCGCCAGGACCGAGGCGAGTACCCGGTCGTTCTCTTCAATGACGTGCCGGGCGCGCTTCCTCACCGTCTCGTCGGGAATGAGGTGCTCGTTCGCCGCAAGCTGGGCCGCATTCAGCTCACCCAGGAAGGCCAGTCCCGGGAAGGCTTCCCGCAGGCAGGCGACGGCCTCCTCGCATTGGGCCCGGCGGGCATTGTATTCGGAATCGACCAGGCCGCGGCGCTTGTTCGTGTTGCCGATGACCAGCTTGCAGCCCTCCGCCCGGAAGGGAACCCGCTCATAGTCGAGCGTGTTGCATTTGAGCAGGATCGCATGATCCTTCTTGCCGTTCGCCACCGTGAACTGATCCATGATGCCGCAATTGACGCCCATAAACTGATTCTCCGACTCCTGGGCCACCAGCGCGAGCTGAACCCGGTCGACCGGATGCCCTTCGGAGGTCATGAAGCCGAAGGCCGTGGCGAGCTGAATGGAGGCCGATGAGGACAGCCCTGCCCCGTTGGGAATTTCCCCGAGGTAATAGACATCGTATCCGCCAAAGGTGTATCCCCTCTTGGCCAAGTGCACCAGCACCGCCTTCGGATAGTTGATCCAGTCATGCTCCTTCTCGTTCTTCGCGCCTTCGAGAACGATATCGGCCCGCGTCGGGAAATTGCCCGATGCAAATCGGAGCAGCTGATCCCCGCGCTTGCGCAGGAGCAGGGTCGTGCCGAAGGTCAACGCAGCCGGGAACACATACCCGCCGTTGTAGTCGGTGTGTTCGCCGATCAGATTGACCCGCCCGGGAGCAAAGTAACATTCGATCCCCTCTTCCGTGCCGCCGTACAACTCCACAAAAGTCCGTTTCAGTTCGTTTAAATCCGCCATTCCCCGCACCTCTTTCTTATCGCGTTGCTTGCTGTCATTCAATCAAAAGCGAAGTTTCGTTTATGATAATAAGTGATCGTTTGTGTTCGTTTTTATTGTACTCCGGTCCTGTCGGGCGGTCAATAGGCGATCTTGACCGTTTCCCTAGACCAGCACGAGCCGAATGTTCGTCTCCCGCCGCAGAAAATCGGCATATTCGCCGGGCAGGCCTTCATCCGTCACCACAACGTCCACCGCGTCAAGTTCGGCGATGCGGGAAAACGCCACCTTGCCGAATTTGCTGTGGTCGGTTACGACGATCACCTGCTTGGCGAGGGCGATCATCTTGCGGTTGACGCTGGCCTCCTCCAGGCTCGGGGTCGTCAGTCCGCCCTGCAAATCCAAGCCGTCGACGCCCAGAAACAGCTTGTCCGCACGGATCTTGTCCAGGCTTTCCTCGGCGAGCGGGCCTACGAGGGCATGGGATTGCGGGCGGATGCGGCCGCCGGTCAAGATTACGTTCCACTCCGTCTCCGCCGCCACGCTCGCCGCGATATTCGCCGCGTTGGTGACGAGGCTGAGCGCCTTCTTGCCCCGCAGCTTGCCTGCAAGCAGCATGTTCGTCGTGCCGGGGGTGAGAAGCAGCGATTCTCCATCCTCGACCAGCGCCGCCGCCGCTTCGGCGATGCGGATTTTCTCGGCGGTGAACGCTTCTTCTTTCTCCGAAAACGAGCGTTCGTGCGCGGTCTCCCGCACCCCCGACTGGAGCGAGAGGGCGCCGCCGTGGGTGCGGTACAGGTAGCCGCCCTCCTCCAGCCGCTCCAGATCGCGCCGGATGGTTACCGGCGACACGCCGAGCGCCTCGCTTAGCTCCTGCACGGTAATTTTGCCGATTTGGTTGACCCGTTCGAGAATTTGATTCTGTCGTTCTTCCGCAAACATCGGATGGCCCGCCCCTTTTTTGAGGGATATGATCCCCTTCAAAAAACTTTGTTCAATTAATATACAAAGACAGCAGGAGTTTCGCCCTGCCAGTTCGAATATAATTATAGCAGAGTCCATGCGGGATTACTCTCGGTCTGCCGCCCTCCTTCGGGACAGGCCCGGGACCCGCTTATCCGATCAGCTATGAGGTGAAAGCATGGGTTATTTTTTGGGTGTCGATTTGGGTACATCGGCCGTAAAATGCATTTTGGTGGATGAACAGGGCCAAGTGAAGGCCGACAAAAGTGTGGAGTATCCCTTCTATCAGCCGCACCCCGGCTGGGCTGAGCAGAACCCGGAAGATTGGTGGACCGGTTCCGCGGAATGCATCCGACTGCTCCTTGAAAAGGCCGGAGTCTCCGCCGGCGAAGTACGGGGTGTCGGCCTCTCCGGCCAAATGCACGGCTCCGTCTTCCTCGACGGCGAGCTCGCCGTGATCCGGCCGGCGCTCCTGTGGTGCGACCAACGCACCGCCGCGGAATGCGACTGGATCGAAGAGACCGTCGGCCGCGAGCGCCTCGGCGAATTGACCGGAAATAAAGCGCTTACCGGCTTTACGGCGCCGAAGATCGTCTGGCTGCGCCGCCACGAGCCGGAGCATTACGCGCGCATCGCCCACATCATGCTGCCGAAGGATTACGTCCGGCTTAAGCTGACCGGCGAATTCGGCATCGACGTTGCCGATGCGAGCGGAACCCTGCTCCTCGACGTCGCCGCGCGCGACTGGTCGCAGGAGGTATTGGACAAGCTGGAGATCAAGCGCGAATGGCTGCCGCCGCTCTTCGAGAGCAACGACATCGCCGGCTATCTGACGGCCGAGGCCGCGCAAGCGACCGGCCTGGCCGTCGGTACGCCCGTCGTCGCCGGAGGCGGCGACCAGGCCTGCGGCGCCGTCGGCGTCGGTGTCGTCAAGCCGGGCATCGCCAGCGTAGCGCTGGGCACCTCCGGCGTCGTCTTCGTCCACGACGAATCGTATCAGGAAGACGAGGGACGCCGCCTGCATTCCTTCTGCCACGGGGTCCCGGGCAAATGGCACCGGATGGGCGTCATGCTGTCGGCGGGCGGAGCCTTCCAGTGGTGGAAGAACCATTTCGCCGGTGAAGAGCTGGCCCGGGCCGAGCGCGAGGGCCGGGATGTCTACGACCTGCTCACAGAGCTGGCTGCCACCGCGCCGATCGGCAGCGAAGGGCTGCTGTTTGCGCCTTACCTGACCGGCGAACGGGTGCCGCATCCCGATCCGAAGGCGCGCGGCGGCTTCGTCGGCCTCAACCTGCGCCACGGCAAGGCTCATCTTACCCGCGCCGTGATGGAGGGCATCACCTTCGGCCTCCGCGACTCGCTGGAGCTGATGAAGGAATCCTCCGTCGAGGTCTCCGAGCTGCGCGTCAACGGCGGCGGTGCCCGCAGCCTGTTCTGGCGGCAGATGATCGCCGACATCTTCGGCTATCCGGTCGTCACGGTCAACTCGACCGACGGTCCCGCTTACGGAGCCGCAGTGATGGCCGCATCCGGCGTACTCGGCCGCGCCATCCCCGAGCTGTGCGGCGAATGGATTCAGGTCGTTGACCGGGTCGAGCCGATTCCGGCCAACCAAGCCGCTTATGAGCGGTATTATGAAGTCTACCGCACGATGTATCCGACCCTGCGCGACACGTTCCACCAGTTGAGCGACCTCGCTTCCCAGGGTTAAGCCACTGTTATGCGCGAAGGGGCCTGCCGACTGCCCGACAGGCTCGCCCGCGGATCGGTACCCAACGAAAAAAACGCCTTTCCCCGAGGGGAAAGGCGTTTTTTTACGAAAGAGCAGCCCGCATGTGCCGTCCGGTTTAAGCGTTTCAAACCTGCACTCGCAGGTGGGTGTCCGCAACCGCGCTTATTGAGATCCCTTCAAAGAGGGCTTGTCAGCTGCGCAGTAATGTAAGTCTCCCTAGAAACATGTCATTGGTTCAAAACAACAGAAAACCATAACGTACACCGCAGGACTCTTATCCGTACCGTTATTATACGCTTCGACAAACTCCAGAAGCAAGGGATACTTGCTGGAAAGGACTTAATCCCGCTTCTTCCCGTCATCCGCCGGGAGGTCCGCTCCGTCTTCCAAGGCCAGCGGCTCGCCGTTTCGCGACGCGCGGTCCGCGTCCGAATCGTCAACCGAGCCGGGTTCGATGTCTTCCGCGTTAACGTCTTCCACGCCTTCCGCGTCTTCCTCTTCCGCCTCGTCTTCCTCGTCTTCTTCGGCCTCTTCTTCATTGGTTTTATAGCGGGATTGGATCTTCGTGAAGCCGCGGTGGAAGTTCCAGAAGGACGCCATCGCCATCACGCTGCCCATGAAGAACACGATGAGGAACGAATATTTGGAGCTGATATAGAGAATCGCCACGTTCATCACGAGCAGCATGATCGAATTGATCGGCTGGCCGATGGTGATGAGCAGGCTGTTTTTGATGATCTGGATAATGCCCATGTGCAGATGGACCATGATCGACAGGAAATTCAGGAACGCTGCCGCCAGGAATACCATCAGGACAATGAAGAACAGGGAGAAGGATTGCATGATGCCGTCCCGGCCCAGATAAAACGAATAATTCACCGAGAGAACGACGGCGAGAAAGGCGAAGATCAGCCCGCCGACCATGCTTTGCTTGTAATTTTCCTTATAGCCGCGCCAGTACGTTTTCCACAGCGGGACATCCACGTCCCCTGTCACCCATTTGCGGGCCACGGAGAACATGGCGGCGCTTGCAGGAACCAGCGTGAACGGGGAAACGATGCCGACGAGCAGGAACCATTGCCGGAAATAATCCGCCGTCAGCTGATCTGCCGGAGTCAGCATCAGGGTCAGCAGAAGATAGAAAAAAGGAAGCGAACTGAACAACCAAAGCAGATTGATGGCGGACAACCGCATGATCCATTCCGAGATGCGGTAAAACCCGCCCATGATACCTCTTGTTTCCAAAAAAGCTCCTCCTTCGTCGTTAGCCAAAGCCCCGCGAGCCGATCCGTAAGGTCCGGCGAAAACCCTTTCGCCATGCTGGTCCGGCAACCGGGCTGTGCCGATAGCCTGCTTCCATTATAGCTCATTTTTCGGCAAAGTCCTAGGCTGTCCTCTGCCTAGCCGCCGGATAAAATAAAAGCAGGCGAAGGATTGCCCTTCGCCTGCCCGTGTCCGTTGCCGGATCAATAGCTTATTCGTCGTCGCTCTTGCGGAAGCTGCTGCGGCTGTCGCTGCGGTTGTCGTCGCGCTTGTAGCCGCCGCCGCTGCGCTGCCCGTCGCGGTACCCGCGGCCGTCGCGGTTATAGTCGCCTTCGCGGCGGGGCCGGTCGCTGCGGTAGCCGCCGCCCGTTCCCGAGCCGGAGCCGTAGCGGCTGCCGCCTTCGCGGCGCTGTCCGCCGTTGTAGCTGCCGTAGCTGCCGTAACCGCTGTTCGGCCGGCGTCCGGCGGAGCGCACGTCCGGCCGGCGCTTCTTGGCGCGGATCGGCTCTTCCGGCGTCAGTTCGACTTCGACATCCTTGCGGTCGCCGGTGAGAAGCTTCATCGCGGCGGAAAGCAAATTGACGGAATCGTATTCTTCCAGGAGCTGAATGGCGACTCCCTTGTATTCGTTCGTGTCCTCGCTCTGCATCAGGTTGATGATCCGCTCGGCCGTGATCTTCTGCTTGCCTTCGATTGCCTCGGCAATGCTCGGAACCGGCTTGCGGGTGATCCGGTGACGGGTGATCTTCTCGATGAAGTGCAGGTGGTCGATTTCGCGCGGCGTCACGAACGTCCAGGCGGTACCCTCTTTGCCGGCGCGGCCGGTACGGCCGATGCGGTGCACGTAGCTTTCGGGGTCCTGCGGCAGGTCGAAGTTAACGACGTGCGACACGCCGGAGACGTCGAGACCGCGGGCGGCCACGTCCGTGGCAACCAGCACGTCGATGCTGCCGTCGCGGAACTTGCGCATGACGGCGTCGCGCTGATTCTGCGAGAGGTCGCCGTGCAGACCCTCGGCGGAATAGCCGCGCTTCTGCAGGCCTTCGGCCAGTTCGTCGACGCGGCGCTTGGTCCGGCCGAAGATGATGGCGAGGTCCGGCGATTCCATGTCGATCAGACGGCAGAGGGCGTCGAACTTCATCTTTTCCTGCACTTCAATATAAGCCTGCTGGATCAACGGTGCGCTGACCTGCTTCGGAATGACGGAGACATGCTCCGGGTTCTTCAGGAACTGCTGGGCGAGCCGTTGGATATTCGACGGCATGGTCGCCGAGAACAGCATGGTATGGCGTTCTTCCGGAACCAGGCTCAGGATCGACTGAATGTCTTCCATAAAGCCCATATCGAGCATTTCATCCGCTTCGTCGAGGATGACGGTCTGCACGTCATCCAGCTTGATCGTCTTGCGGTTGATGTGGTCGAGCAGACGGCCCGGCGTCCCGATGATGATCTGCGGCCGCTTCTTCAGCGCGCGGATCTGCTTTACGATATCCTGTCCGCCGTAGATCGGCAGCGAACGGATGCCCTTGAACCGGCCCAGCTTGCTGACTTCTTCGGCCACCTGGATGGCCAGCTCCCGCGTCGGGCACATGATGAGGGCGACGATGCGGTCTTCGCTCGGCTGAATCTTCTGCACGAGCGGCAGGCCGAAGGCCGCGGTCTTGCCCGTTCCCGTCTGTGCCTGTCCGATCAGGTCCTTTCCTTCCAGAGCAAGCGGAATCGTCTTCTCCTGGATGGGCGTGGCTTCCTCGAAGCCCATCTCGGTTACGGCCCGAAGCACCTTCGGCTCAAAGCCGAACTCGTTGAATGTCATCAAATGAATCAAACTCCTTTTCCTGGGCCGGTGCGGCCCTCTCTACTTATGCCATAAACGGCTATCCCCAGTACGGTTGTTCAGTTCCGGTCCCGCTTGTGAGCACCCTTGCGGTGCATAAAAAAAGCATTTCCCTTTGAGCAGGAAAATACCGCCGTACCAAAGAACATCACGGATTAGTATAGCATACCGCATAAGGACAATGCCAGCGCCGCAGGGGGTTGTTTTCACATTTCTTTCACGCGAGGCGAAACCCCCTTCCCCTTCATACGTATGAAAGAAGCAGCCATACGTCCATACCAACGGCAAGGGAGAATATGCCAATGTCCATTATAAAACGAATCGGAGCCATCGTGAAAAGCCGCAAGGAAGCCCCGCCCGCCCCGGCGCGCAGCGCAATCGAGGATTCCCGCGTCGGCGATATTGTGTCCGTCAACCTGGAGCAATATGTTATCACCGGCAAGGTGGAATATTTTGACCGCGGGTTCCCCCCGCACCGCATCGCTTATTACCTGAGGGACGGCAAGAACATCTCCTGCCTGCTCGTGGAGAAGGGGCGGCAGAACGAATGCTTCCTGTGCGAATTCATGGAAGGCTCGCTCGACAACCCGGATGAGGTGCCGACCCGGCTTGACGTCGACGGAGAGGTATCCTTCGATCTGGAATGGAACCGGACCGACTTGACCCGTTCCGAAGGGCAGACCGACTTCCGCAGCGGCGATGAGGTGCTCTTGTGGCGCTACTGCTCCGAGGGCGAAGCTTACTTTTTCCTCCAATGGCAGGACGGCAAGTTCGTCGCCATGAGCGGAGAGCGGCTGCCTGCGGGCGAAGTGAAGTTCCTGCGATCGGATACGCTCGCTTAACCCATTATAAGGAGGCTACCGCATGAAACGCCTGACCTGGCAAGCCTGGGTCGCGCTAGCGCTCGTTTTTTCCCTGCTCGCCGGCTGTTCGAACCTCTCCGGCTACGTGAAGGACCATTATCCGCTTGTCGACATTCAGGGCAAGGGCCAAGACGCGTCGAAGGTCTACCTGGCCGAGAATCAGGATGTGCCGACGACCGCCGCCAAGCTCGCCAAGGAGGAGAAGCCGCGGGAGATCAGCGAGGAGAGCAAGGAACAGATGTTCCTCGCCTACTCGGACAAAATCGTCCAGGTGCAGCAGGACCCGGCGAACGCGGCCAATTCCCTCGTCGAGATCAGCTCCATCGCCTATGCGCAGAACCACTACAGCTCCTCCTTCCTGGAGGGCTATCTGACCGCCTCTCTGCTGCATTCGCTGTTCGGCGGCTCCGGCGGAAGCTGGCTCTCCAACGGCACCAATACGTACAAAGGCTACTCTTCCTTGCCGGACAGCAAGTCGAAGACCAGCGCCTTCGAGTCGGAGCTGAAGCAGAAGAAGCCCAAAACCTCGACCGGAACCGGGTTGTTCAGCAGCAAGAAAAGCAAGAGCGATACGTCCGACAAGGATACCTCCGTTGCGCCGAAAAGCTCGGGAACCTGGAGTACCAAGTCCTACAGCAAGAAGAGCGACGGCTCGACCCCCAGCTTCAAAATCAAGAAGCCCTCGACCAAAAAAAGCTTCGGCTCCTTCTCAAGCAAGCGACGAAGGTAGCCCCGCGAAAGCCCCCGTCATCCGCCGGGGGCTTTCGTGTGCCCGCCTGCTTGACACCGCTTTCGCCCCCTCAATAATGGTATCGACAATCGCGCAACATGTCGTATAATGGGTTACGCGCCAATCGCCGGATAAGTCCGGTCCCATGGCCAATACTAAGGTTGAGGTGTCATCATGAAACGCACGCTGTACGAAATCGGCTCCATCCTCGCGGGAGCGCTCCTGCTCGCCGTCGGCTTCAACATGCTGCTCATTCCCCACCAATTGCTCGCGGGCGGCATGTCCGGCGTCGCGATGCTGGTCGGGTATTTCACGAATTGGAATATCGGGGTCATGTACCTGCTGTTCAACATCCCCGTTATCGTCTGGGGCCTGGTCGCCATCGGCAAGCGGTTTATCTTCCTCAGCTTGATTTCCGTCGGCGCCACCACCTGGTTCATGCAATTGGTGCCGACGACGCCGATCGCCAATGAACCGATTCTGGCTGCCGTCTTCGGCGGGGTCATCATCGGCATCGGCGCAGGTCTGTCGCTTCGGGCGGGCGGCTCGACCGGCGGCTTCGACATCGTCGGTTCGATTGTGACGCGCAACCGCGACTTTCCCCTCGGAAGCTTTATTTTTATCCTGAACGGTTTGGTCATTCTCGCACTCGGGTATTATAAAGAGAACTGGGACTTGGCACTATACTCCATGCTTTCGATCTACGTCTCCTCGAAGCTGGTCGATGCGATCCACATCCGCCACGTCAAGGTGACCGCCTTTATCGTGACGAAGGAGAAGGATCTGCTGGTCGAGCATCTGCTGAAAAACCGGGGAGTGACGATCATGAAAGCGGAAGGCGCCTATTCCAGGCAGGAGAAGGATGTGCTCATGGTCGTGACTACCCGCTACGAGCTGGCAGAGCTGAAAGAGTCCATCCGCGTCCTGGACCCGAACGCCTTCGTCAATATCGTCGAAACAGTCGGGGTGCTCGGTCAATTCCGCCGCCACTAAAACCAGCCTTTCCCCCTGTTGCCGCCGGCCGGTCCCGTGGTATACTGGAAATGTGAATTTCATCAGGTTCTGGTGCGTCCCGCACGCGCGTTCCAACTCCTTTTTTCTCGCAAGGAAAAATCCGATTGGGATGGTGATGCCTGTGGAAACCGTCAAACTGGCCAGCATCGTCATGAAATTTACGCCCCAGATGTTCCCGTTCCTTAAGAAGATCGAGCTGGACTCGGACATCGTACTCCTGAACGGCATCGAGGCCCTGGAGACCGAGGATGCCATGGAAATCATTCAATTCAGCATTTCCGAACACCAAAAGGACGCCTGGCTTCAATAAGGCGTCTTTTTCTTTCCGCCGACCGAAGTTCGAATGAGCCCGCTGCCGGCGACTAGGACAAAATGCCTTTGCCGGAAGCCGGCTTTTTGTTTAGTATAGGGAGGAACACGGGTAAGTGAAGAGGGAGCGCCCGAACGCCTACTACGCTATGGATTTGGAGAGAACGCCATCATGGAAAATTTGTTAGCCGCCTTGCTGCTCATCTGGGGGAACGCATCCGCCGGACACGCCGACGTTACGCTCGACAAGGTCGTCGCCGCATCGCTTACCCCTCCGCCTGTCGTTCAGACGGAGCCGAATCAGCCGTCTGCCGATAAGGACGCCTATCTGCGCCCCGCGAGCAAGGAAGACCCGCAGCCGGACAGCCCGAAGGTAAAGGGCGTCTATTCCACCGCTTACAGCGCCGGAGGCGCGAGGTTCCAGCAGCTCGTCAAGCTGATGGACGACACCGACCTGAACGCCATGGTCATCGACATCAAGGACGACAAGGGGTACATCACCTACAAGACCGGCAACCCCGACCTGGAGAAGACCGGCGCCGAGCAGAAGTTCATCGGCGATATCGGAAGTGTCATGAAGACCATGAAGGAGCATGACATTTACCCGATCGCCCGCGTCGTCGTGTTCAAGGATACGATTCTCGCCAACAAGCGGCCGGATTTATCCTTCAAGAATCCCGATGGCACCATCTGGGCCAATAGCAAGAAGGACAGCTTCGTCAACCCGTACAGCAAGGAAGTCTGGGATTATAACATCGAAGTCGCCAAGGAAGCCGTCAAACAGGGCTTTAAGGAAATCCAGTTCGACTACGTCCGCTTTCCGGAGGGCTTCGAGAAGCGCGCCGACACGCTGAAATACACCCATGACAGCCGCACGCGCATCAACGCCGTCTCCGAGTTCGTCAAGTACGCCCGCGAGCAGCTAACCCCGCTCGGCGTCCGCGTCTCGGTCGACATCTTCGGATATGCCGCCGCCGTTCCGGCCGCCGAAGGCATCGGCCAGGACTTCCAGAAGATCGCGATGAACGTTGACGTGCTCTGCCCGATGATCTATCCGAGCCATTACAGCACCGGCTGGTACGGATCGAACGTACCCGACGCCCAGCCGTACAAGACGATCGACGGCGCGAGCAAGGACACGTGGAAGAAGCTGAATCCGCTCAAGGAGCTGAAGCCGATCGTCCGTCCCTGGATTCAGGATTTCACCGCCACTTGGGTGCCCGGCCACATCACGTATAATGCGGCTCAAGTGAACGCTCAGGTCAAGGCCCTGAAGGACAACGGCATCGACGAGTTCCTGCTGTGGAGCTCCTCCAATAAATACACCCCGGGCGCCACTTACTCTCCGTAAGCTGGCCGCCCCCGCCTCTCGCAGAACGATAAAAATCCTCCGCGTCCGGCAGAGGATTTTTATCGTTTGGGGAGAATTATGAACTTGGAAGCGCTTTATTACGAAAGGAGCGGCTCCAACACATAGCCTGCGCCCTTCTCGGCCCGCTTCTTCTCGACGATGGCGAGCTCTTCGATGCCGGGAGGTGCCACGAAATGCCGAATGAGCTGGGATTCGGCCGATTGAAATGCCTTGTCATCCGTCTCGGCCAGCACGACGACCGATAGCCGTTGGTCCGCCGTTTTGGCTTCCAGCTTGTAAAGAAACATAGTTTTCACCCCGCCATAACTTTTTTTGTTTTCCATTTGACGAAATGCGTGTAGAATATCATAAACGCTGCCCGTGAAGGAGGGTTACGCATGTTGGACATTGGAGAAAAAGCACCGCCCTTTGCCGCGCCAAGCACGCAGGGGCCACTTGATTTGCGCAACTATCTGGGCAAAAAGCCGATCGTGCTGATCTTTTACCACAAGGATCACAAGCCGGAGTGCACCAAGCAGCTCGCGGCCGCTAGGGAATCCATTCTGCAGTACATGAAGCTGAACGCCGTCATCATCGGGATCAACTCCGCCGAATTGGAGGAGCACGAGAAATTCGCCTTGAAGGAGCATTACCCCTTCCCGCTCGTGTCCGACAAGGACGGCTTGATCAACCGGCTGTACGAGGTGGGCCAATCGCTGCTCCCCGGGACCGGGCAGAAGCGCACCGTCTATGTGATCGGCCGGGATGGCCTGATCCACTTTGCCCGCCACGGCAACCGCACCACGGACGAGATTATGGAAGCCTTGCGCAAGGCCCACAAGATCGTCTTGCCCTAGGTTTTTAAAAAAGCAAGCTCTTGCTTCCGCAGGGAAGGGAGCTTGCTTTTTTGTGTTTGTCCGTCGAATCCGTTACACCGACAGGCGCAGGGCCAGCTCATAGAGCTCGCGGTTGAACGGCTTCTTGGTGTTGACCACGAGGTCGATGTCCGTCGTGACCAGCTCGCGGTTGATGACGCCGCAGGCTTTGCCCGTTTCGCCTTCCAGGAGCTTGCGGACGGCGAAGTCGCCGAGGCGGCTGGCCAAGATGCGGTCGTTGTGGGTCGGCGTTCCGCCGCGCTGCACGTGGCCGAGCACGGTGACGCGGGTATCGAGGCCGGTCATATCGCGGATCTGTCCGCCGATCTCTTCGCCGCTGCCGACGCCTTCGGCGACGATGACGATGCTGTGGCGCTTGCCGGAGCGGAAGTTCTCCTTCATGCGATCGGCCACTTCCTCGACCTTGAACGGAATTTCCGGAACGAGGATCGATTCGGCGCCGCTCGCGAGGCCCGCGTACAGGGCGATGTCGCCGCAGTGGCGGCCCATGACTTCGACCACCGAAGAGCGCTCATGCGAGGTCATCGTGTCGCGAAGCTTATTGATGGCGTCGACCACGATGCTGACCGCGGTATCGAAGCCGATGGTGAAGTCGGTATACGAGATGTCGTTGTCGATCGTGCCGGGAAGCGCCATGGTAGCGATGCCGAGCTTGCTCAGCTTCTGCGCGCCCTGGTAGGAGCCGTCGCCGCCGATGACCACGAGCGCGTCGATGCCGTGCTTGCGGAGGTTGTCCGCCGCGAGCTGCTGGCCTTCCGGCGTCATCATTTCCTTGCTGCGGGCCGTCTGCAGGATGGTGCCGCCGCGGTGGATGATATCGCCTACGCTGCGCAGGTCCATCTCCCGGATATCGTCATGGATGAGACCGTAGTATCCGCGTTGGATACCGTATACCTTCAAGTTGTGATAAAGGCCGCTTCTTACGACCGCGCGAACCGCGGCGTTCATTCCTTGGGAGTCGCCGCCGCTGGTCAGCACGGCAATGGAACGGATCGTCATACTCATTTCCTCCTGTATGCTAAATGGATTTGCTTAAAGGGTCGCGAAAACGGATAAATACCGAATTGACGAGGAAGAACACGCGCATCATGGGACTCTTGTATAGCAGCTTGCTTCTCACCGCGCGCACATCCGGCTGGTCCGAGACCTTGGGATCGGACAAGTACAACGCGATCAGCCCCTCGATCACCATCCGGTGAAACATCGGCGAGGGCAGCGTCTTGATGGCCGCCCGGGCCTCGGTGAAGATGAAGCTCATCCTCCGCACCGTCTCTTCCCCGCTGCCGTAGTAGAAGCAGAAATTCAGATCGCCGCCCTGCCGGTCTTCTTCCTGGTCGATCAGGTAATCGAGCTGGATATGTAGGGCGCAAATGTAGGGAAAATAAGCCCGGCTGATGACGTCCGCGGAAGCGGGATCGGCATCGGGACGGGAAGCCTCGAGAAAGAGCATGAACATCCCCAGGGTGGAGCCGGTCGCCGCCGCAAATTCGTTCCAACGGATGGCCGGATAGTCCTGTTCATAAGCTTCCCACCAGCGAGAGAGGGCATCCTCGCGCAGCTCGGGGCGGATGTGCTTGTAGACCTGCAAGTCGACATACAGCGAGACCAAACGCCGGATCGCAGCCGCGAAGCTGGCGTAAGAGGGCAGCCCGGCGATCTGCTCGCGGCAGGTGTCGACGAGCCGAAGCAGATAGCCCCCGTCCTCGCGCTCGCTCCGAAAGGCATAGTAATCCGCCGGCGCAAGCTCGGGCGTGACCGCGTCGAGCATCGCCTGGTGCAGCCGCCGGAAATCCTCCGGATCCTGCGAGGTGCTGCGGTCGCAGAGGTTATCCAGGTAGTCGCTGATCGTCTGAAACGCCACGATCAGCGAGATCAACCGATCCTTCTGGCCCAGATTGGCCGCCGCATAGACGGCTCCTCCCTGGCAATGAAATTTTTTGGTGCGGATGCTGGCCAGGGCCTGCCGCCTAAGCTCGGGATCGGGAATCCGCCCGGCTGCTTCTTCCCAGCCTGCGAGCGCCTTGTTCACGCCCGGCAGAATGTGGCGGTACACCCGTTTCATCAAGGTGAGCGGGCCGCGCGGATAGCCTGCCGCTTTCTGGGTTGTCTTTGAGAGTGAATTCACTTGAAATCCTCCGAAACATCGTGAACCTCATTGCCCTATCATACCGTTTTTCCGGACGAGGCGCAAAAAGCTTCGTCTGTCCCGCTTTCCTTTTCCGTCTCGCTTTCGACCACAAGAAAAACCCCATCAGGAGCCTGGGAGCGGCTTCCGGCAAGGGGATTCGATAAGCCTTGCGCGAGTCGGACAAGCCTGGACAAACGCAAGTTTATTCGTCTAATGTATCACGAAAATCGGGGTTTTGCCAATAGGAAACATATAAAAAGCGGTATCCGGATCGGATACCGCCAAATACGCTAGCTCCCAAATTTATAAGAAGGAATCTTACAATTTGATGACGTTAGCAGCCTGAGGACCACGGTTGCCTTGCGTGATTTCGAATTCAACCTCTTGTCCTTCGTCGAGGGTCTTGAAGCCGTCGCCCTGGATTGCGGAGAAGTGTACGAATACGTCTTCGCCACCTTCAACCTGCAAGAATCCATAGCCCTTTTCTGCGTTAAACCATTTCACGATACCCTTCAAACTAACTACCTCCTAAAATACCGCCATTCTTGGCGAATGAATTCATTATATCACCTCCGCCCACCCGTTACAAGCGATCCTGCGTAAAAAACCTGAAAATCGCGCCGAACTTCCTTTGCCCATGCGTATGATTGCGTTTTCACCGGGCGGGGAATCCGGTTTTGATAAATCAAGAAATTCATGATAAAGTGGTAAGGAATCATTGTCCCATCCGAAAATAAGCGAGGTACTCCCGTGAAAAACCAACAAGGGATCAAGAAGCACCAGATCTACAAGAAAGACAAATGGAACATGCTGACCGTCGAGGAAAACGGCAAAACCCTGATCGTCCGCGAGATTTCGGATCAATGGGGGGAAGATTGCCACACCTTTCTCAGCCGTCCCGCGCTGATGAATTGGGCGGAGGAACGGTTTTCCCGCGACCGGTTTGACGGCACCGAAGAGGAACGCGCTGCGCTCCTACAAGCCTTTAAGGAAATCTGAGGAAGCTCGTCTTCCCCTTCGTCCCCAGGGCCTTTTCTTAGGAAAAGGCCCTTCGTGCCATACAAAGCCATCCGCCTTCAGGAGGTGAACCTGTGAACAATACCGGAACGACGATCGCTTTTATCGTCTCCTGCTTTTGCTTTGCCGGCGTGGTGGTCCTGTCCCGCCACTCGATCAAGCCGCCCATGCGGCGCTATCTGGCGATCGCGGCGATCGTGATGATCGCCCTCGCCTTCGCCTTTCTGGTCTATCTCCTCGTAAACGGCACCGTGTTCTAACGGGAAATCCTGCCTCCGTTTCGCTTTTCAGCCTCTCTCGCTTTCTGCTATCATAAGGGAAGACTCCGCCGGACAGAATAGCCAGTATGCCGTCAACCGAGACAGCGCACCAACGACGACTCTACTTGGCAAACCATCCGGATCGCGCCCCGCGGCGCGTCCGGCACCATAAGGTCCGGGGGAGAGCAAATGGTATCTTGCAAATCGATCCTGTGCACGGTTCTGGCCGCTTCTCTCGCCGTTTCCGCCTGGCCCCGTGAGGCCTGCTCCTATGGCGGCGGCGAACGCATGCGGCAGTTCGAATCGGCACCATCCACAAGGAGGGTTCCTGTGAAACAGACGGTGAAACGCAAAGATGTCGCGGTGGAAAACACCTGGAAGCTGGAGGATCTGGTCGCCGATCAGACCGCCTGGGACAACGAGTATCAGCAGGTTAAGACGCTGCTGGAAAAGGTTCCGCCCTATCAGGGCAAGCTGAACGATCCGGCTGCCGTAAAGGAATGCTTCCAGCTGGAAGATGAGATTTCCTTACATACCGAGAGACTGTACGTCTACTCCAGCATGCTTCACCACGGCGACACGGCCGAGCCGGGACCGCAGGCGCTGTCGGACAAAGCCCAGCGGCTGAGCGTCGAGGTCGGAGAAGCTCTCTCCTTCATCACGCCGGAAATCCTGGCTTTGTCGGAGGAGCGGCTTCAGGAGCTGGTCAAAGCCCCCGAGCTCGCCGATTACAAGAATACCTTGCGCGACATGATTCACCAGAAGCCGCACGTGCTGTCCAAGGAGCAGGAAGCGCTGCTCGCCCAGGCCGGCAACGTCACGCAAGCTCCGGGGAATATTTTCAGCCTGCTCAACAACGCCGACCTGAAGTTCCCCAAGATCAAGGACGAAGACGGGGACGAGGTGGAGTTGACGCACGGCAACTACATTCAGTTCCTCGAAAGCGACAACCGCGAGGTGCGCAAGGCGGCCTTCGACGCCATGTACGAAACCTACGGCAGGCTGAAGAACACGCTCGGCGCAACGCTGGGCTCCAACATCAACAAGAACATTTTCTACGCCAAGGCCCGCAAGTACCCTTCGGTGCTGGAAATGACCCTCTACGGCGACAAGATTCCGAAAGAGGTCTACACCAATCTGATCGATACGATCCACGAATCCCTGCCCCTGCTGCAGCGGTATATGAAGCTGAGAGCCAAGCTGCTCAAGGTCGATCAATTGCACATGTACGACCTGTTCGCCCCGCTGGTCGACGAATTCAAGTGGGACATCGGTTATGCCGAAGCGCAAAAGACGGTCGCGGATGCGCTCCAGCCGCTCGGCGCCGACTACCTGAAGGTCTTGAACGAGGGCTTCGAGAACCGCTGGATCGACATCTACGAGAACGAAGGCAAACGCAGCGGCGCCTACAGCTGGGGAGCTTACGGCACCCATCCCTATGTGCTGCTCAACCATAAGGATAACCTGAACAGCATGTTCACCCTCGCCCACGAGATGGGGCACGCGATGCATTCGTATCTGTCGGACACGAATCAGAATTACCGCGATGCCCAGTACACGATCTTCCTCGCCGAAGTCGCCTCCACCACGAACGAGGCGCTGCTCATGGATTATCTGCTCAAGAAGACGGACGATCCCAAGGCGAAGATGTACCTGCTGACTTATTACGCCGATCAGTTCCGCACCACCGTCTTCCGCCAGACGATGTTCGCCGAGTTCGAGAAGATCATCCACGAGCGGACGGAAGCGGGCGAATCGCTCACGCCGCAGGATTTCAGCAAGATCTACTACGATCTGAACAAGCTGTACCACGGGAACGACATGGCCGTGGATCAAGCGATCGAGATGGAATGGGCGCGGATCCCCCATTTCTACAACAGCTTCTACGTCTTCAAGTACGCCACCGGCTTCTCGGCGGCCACCAGCTTCTCCAAGCAGATTCTGGACGAAGGCAAACCCGCCGTCGACCGGTACCTGGGCTTCCTGAAGAGCGGCGGCAGCGACTACTCGATCAACATCCTGAAGAAGGCCGGCGTCGACATGTCCTCGCCCGAGCCGATCAAGCAGGCCATGGACGTGTTCAAGAGCGTCATCGAGCAGATGGAAGAGCTGACGAAGTAACACGAAAAAGCGAATGGGCACGAACCAAAACGAGCCTCGGTCTTTGGACCGGGGCTCGTTTTCTGTCCTTATTCGACCGAATCTCCATGGCGCGATTCGGGGAATCCGGACCGCTCCCGTCGCTTACGCAGGCTGCGGTCTATGGCCGGGTTCCTCCCCGCTATTCACCGTCGTGCAACTAACGGCCTTCCGCCGCCTGCCGGGCAAACGAAACAGCCGACGCCACATCGGTCCGGTTGGGATGCCCCCATTTATACAGGAGGAAGCTTCCCGGCCCGATGTGCTCGCCGAGCAGATCGATCCCCCGGCCGCGAAGAAGCTCGGCGACCTGGGTCTGACCCTGCTTTCCCGAGGCGCAGGAGGTCACCAACGCGGCACGCTTCACCCGCCCGGCGTCCAGGCCTCGGACAAAATCCAGCAGTTCCGGCAGGCTTTGCCCTCCGTAAATGCCGCCTACCACGATCAACAGATCGGTCTCCCCCATGACCGGCCGGTCGGCCGCGCGCTCGGCGGAAACCTTCAGTTCCCGGGCGATCGCCTCCGCCAGCCGTTTGGAATGGCGGGTCTTGGTCGCGTAAACCACTCTTGCGTTACCCATGAGCCAGAACTCCCTTCAGAATCAAATCGAATTGAACCTGAAACATCCGCTCCGCTTCCTCAGCCGGCAGATCGGCAAAGCGGGAGAGCATGAGGTGAAAGCCGAGGAACGAGCTCCAGACGGCAAAGGCCGTGTGCTCCGGGTCGGCCTCGCGGATAAGCCCCCTCTCCATCCCCTGCCGCAGTTGACCGGCGATCACCGGAATCCAGGCGGGCGGCTCGGTCCGTCGCCGGCTGAACGCGTTCACGACGACCAGGTTGTACAGCTCGGGCTGTTCGCGGGCGAGCGTCATGATCCGGTGAAAGACGACCTGCATGTTGCCGACCACATCCTTGCGGTCATCGAGAAGCTCGGCAATTTCCCCGTGAAGCTTGGCCGTCTCCGCCTCTTCGATGGCATCGATGACATCCTGTTTGTCTTTGAAATGGTAATAGACCACGCCGGTGGAATATTTCATCCGGTCGATGATCTTGCGGATGGACAGGGTTTCGAAGCCTTCCCGCATGCCGAGTTCTCTGGCGGTATCCAGAATGGCCTGGCGCACCTTCTCGCTTCGCTGTCGTTGTTCGTCTCTCGCCAACGTGCGTGTTTCCTTTCCGGATGCCTAATGTGATTATTTTTTATAACAGTGTTATCTAAAATGTAATCCCGGCGTTGCCCTCTGTCAATAAAAAAACGCACCGTCCGCCGGGATCTGTCCCGGGTCGGGTGCGATGCGGTTCTAAAGCGAAGGAGCAAGGAGGATGCGGAGTTCCGGTTTCGGTCGGCACGGCGGCAGGCGCTTATTCCCCTCCTGCCTCCGACGGGGTCAATTCCTCCGCCGTCAGGGCGAACAGAACGTGGTCTTCCCAGACTCCGTTGATGTTCAAATAACGCTCGGCCAAGCCTTCGCGGCGGAAGCCGGCCTTCTCCATCACGCGCAGGGAGGCCTGATTCCAGGGCATCACCGCCGCTTGCAGCCGGTGCAGCCCCGCCTCCCGGAAGGCGAAGCCCGCCGCCAGGCGGACCGCCTCCGAAGCGAAGCCTCTGCTTTGATAGGGCGTACCGACGAAATAGCCGACGTTGGCATTCTGCCAGAAGCCGCGGTGAACGGCGGACAGCCGAATACGCCCGGCCAGCGTGTCCTCCGCGCCGAAGAAGATCCCGAAGGTATAGTCCGTTCCCCGCTCTTCGGCGAAAAGCCCGTTCTCGATTTCCTCCCGCTGCGCGGCAAGCGTGTAATACGAATCGTCGTGCGCAGGCTGGAACCTTTCGTAGTGGGAACGGCTTTCCAGCCGAAGTTGCAGGAGCGCTGCGGCGTCTTCCCGGCGCAGGGGGCGGATGCGGAGAGCCGGTTTTGGCTCCCTCGCGTCTTCGGCGGTTGATTTCCGGAACATGCGGGTTCCTCTTTTCTGCTTAGTCTGGTTGCTAGCGTTAACGGAAAGCTGCTGCCAACAGGACGGCCAGCGCTCCGCCGGCCAGCGAGCTGAGGACATTGACGGCGTCGTTGTTCATCCGGGACCAGCCGCCCGAGGGCCGGGTCGGCTGGCCGCAATGCTCCCTTCGCTCCACGGTGCGGCCGCACACCGGACAGCGGTATCTCCGCTGCAGCGTCGCGCCGAGCAGCGAATCCGCGGCCGAGCCGGCGATGCCGCCGAGGGCCGCGAAGGCGGCCAGCCGGGCGAGACCGGCAAGGGCGGCAGGCTGATGCGGCTCCGGCACAAGCCACAGGCAGACCACGGCCGCGCCGCCGATGAAGACGGCGCCGGCCGCACCGGCCAGCGTGCCGAGCCAGGTGACGCCGCCGGAGGTGCCGGCCGGTACCGGCCGCCCGGTGCGGATGGAACGCGGACGGGCGCGGCTGAGCCCGCCGAGCTCGGTGGCCCAAGTATCGGCGGTCACCGAGGCCATGACGCCGAGATAAGCGGCCAGCCAGAGCGGGTCCGGCCGGATCGCGTTCAGAACGCAGAGTCCGGCTCCGGCCAGGCCGTTGGCGAACACCTGCCCGGCGTCGCGGGTGCCGCTCTTCTCGTAGCTCCCCTCCGCTTCGCTGCGCAAATGCTTCTTCCACAAGGTAAAGGCGGTGGACGAGGCGAAGAATGCGACCAGCACGGCGAACCACACCAGGGAGCCGAGAGCGAACAGCAGCGTGCCCACCAGTCCCGCCGCCGCGGCTCCGGACCTCGTCAGCGCCCGCTTGCGCCGGGCGACGAGACCGATTCCGAGGCTTCCGGCGAGGCCGATCAGCCAGGGCAGCGCGCCGGACCGGCCGGGCGCGAGCAGCTCGTACAGCCAGCTTCCGGCGAGCGGCGACTCGGGCAGGGTGAGCCCTGCCAGCGGGAGGCCGAGGAAGTAGCCCGGCGCGCTCATCCCTCGCCGGGCCCGGCTTCGCCCGTCGTGAGTTGGACCGAGAAGCTGCCCGCCTCCTCTCCGTTCCAGTTCAGCTCGAACCGGTCTCCGTCGGCCGCCGCTCCTACCCCGGCGGGGGTCCCGGTGAAGATCAGATCGCCCGGGCCCAGTCCGTACCGCTCGCCGATGAAGGCGAAGATTCGATGCAGCGGGAAGATCATCTCGGCGGCCCGGCCTTCTTGAACCCGGCTTCCGTTCTTCCGCAGAGAGAACGGAATGTCCGTAATCGCGGCTTCGCCGGGAAACGCGCGAAAGCGTCCCAGCGGAGCCGAGTGCAGGAAGCCCTTCGCTGCCAGCCAGGGCTGTCCCTTCGCCTTCAGGCCGTCCTGGACCGTCCGCAGGGTGAAGTCCACCCCGAGGGCGAAGCCGTCCGCCAGCTCGTCGACGGAAAGGCCGGCTTCATAAGCCCGGCCGATCCGCAGCACCAGCTCCGCTTCGTAATGAAGCTCGCCCCGGTCGCCGGGAAGCCGGATCGTTCGGCCATCCGCGGGAAGAACCGCGTGCGTCGGCTTGAGGAACAGCATCGGCTCCTCGGGGATCGCGTTGCCGAGCTCTTCCGCGTGCAGCCGGTAATTGCGGCCGACGCAGTATATGTTTCGTATCGTCTGCTGCCCGTTGTCCATGGGGTCTACCCGCCTCCTTATCCCGTTCTTACCGGGCTCCGGTCGGAACGATGTTGCCGTTGTCAAGAATCCGGGCGCCGAACGACACCTCGTTCAGCCGCCGATAGAGGGCCAGCGCTTGCTCCGGCAGCATGACGGCCGGCTGCGCCGCCTTCGTCAGCACCGGGACGGCGTTCACTGCGCAGTCGCCGGTTTTGGTGCAGCTGGCTTCCAGAATCATGCTGTCCCAGGTTTTGACGACGCTGTTGGTGGTAAAAATGAAGTTGCCGAGACTGTACGCGATCCACTTGCCTTTATAGGCTTCCATCCCTTGCAGCACATGGGGATGGCTGGCGACGACCAGGTCGGCGCCGGCGTCGACGAAGCGGTGGGCCAGATCGCGCTGGTATGCTTCGGGGGTGTCCTGCCGCTCAATCCCCCAATGGGCATAGACGACGACGAGATCGGCCCGCTTCTTCGCTTTCTTGATCGCTTCCGCCGGAACGGTGTAATTGTAGGTATCGGCCACTCCGGCATGATTCGGGGCGGCCTTCCACGAATGGTCGGGAACGACCCGGCTGAAGCCGAGGAAGGCGATCTTCATGCCCTTCTTCTCAAGAATGACCGGCTCGAACGCTTCCTTGTCATCCTTGCCTGCTCCGATATAAGGAATGCCGTTATCGTCCAGATGGCGGAACGTCTCCAGAAGCCCCTCCGACCCGTAATCCATCACATGGTTGTTGGCCAGGTTGACCAGATCGAAGCCCGCCTGCTTGAAGGCGGGGAGCGTCTCGGGCAAGCTGTAGTAGACGTATTCCTTCGTCTGCTTGGAGCCGCCGCCGCTCGTCACCGGCGTCTCCAGGTCGGCGATGGTCAGGTCCGGCCGCTGAAGATACGGCAGCACCTTCTCGTACGGGTAATCATACCCGTTGCGCGTCAGAAGGCCCTCTACGGTGCTGCCGAGCAGAACATCTCCGACAAAGCTCATCCGAACCCGCGTCGGGTCGGTGAAGACGCCCGGCTCGTAGGGTACGGCGGCGGGCGGCGTTTGGCCGCCGCCCGTTCCCGGGGAAGCGGCGGAACCCGGTACGGTGCCGGGCTTCGCCGTCGAAGCTTCCGACGGAGCCGTCGTTCCAGCGGACGGTTCAGCCGTCGGCGCAGGCGACGAGGCGGGCGACGAGGAAGAGCTCGCCGATGCGGACGGTTCGGTCGGCGAAGGGGAAGCAAGCTCCGGAGCGGAAGCTTGCGGCTGTGAAGCCGACGGGAGCGGGGAAGCGGAAATCTCCGCCGAAGGGGAGGCGGCGTCCGGCTTCTGGCCCGAATGAGCCTGATTCCACAAGCCGTACCCTCCCCATACGATCAGGAGAGCGGCGGCGGCAAGCAGCCACTGTCCGGCTTGACGGCGACGGCGTTTCTTGCGGTTGGCCGCGGCGCGGCTCGTGCGGTTCGAGTTCATGGAAGGGTTCTCCTCCATCGTTTTTTTGGGAAAAAGACTCGTTTATTATACCAGAAGATTCGCGGATGTTGGTCCCTTTTGTGGCAAACGGGGGTCGTTTGGGGTAAAGTAATAACGTTAACGCCATACCGCTGTCCCCGGGAAGAAAAGAGCGTGTGGCAAACCGCAGCAAGAATTTCTCGTCTAAAAGGAGCGCCAATCCGATATGGAACGTTGGAAAATCAACCTGGTGATCCTTTGGATCGGCCAGTTTTTTGTCATGGCCGGAACCACGATGATAACCCCGTTTCTGCCGCTCTATTTGCAGGAAATGGGGATGACCGATACTCACCAGGTGGCCATCTGGTCCAGCCTTATTTTTTCGTCGAGCTTTGTGACTTCGTTTATCTTCCAGCCGATCTGGGGAGGCGTGGCCGACCGGTACGGACGCAAGATGATGCTCATGCGCTCCGGCTACGGCATGGCCGTCGTCATGGCGCTGATGGGCTTTGCGCAAAGCGCCTGGGTCCTGCTCCTGCTCCGGCTTCTGAACGGAACGATCTCCGGCTTCAACCCAGCTTCGGTAACGCTGCTGTCGGCCACCACCCCGAAGGAAAAGGTCGGTTTCGCCATGGGCACGCTCCAATCCGGAGGCGTCGCCGGAGGCATCTTCGGCCCGCTCATCGGCGGCCTCTTGGCCGATTCGATCGGCTACCGCAAAATCTTTTTCCTCACGGCCTTGATGCTAATGATCGCTTCGCTGCTCGTCACCTTCCTCGTTCGGGAGGATTTCGACCGCAAGGCGGCGCTCGCCGCTCCCAAGGTGTCGCTGATGACGAGCTTCCGCGAGCTGGCGCATGTCCGCGAACTGCCCGCTCTGTTTGCCGTCACCTTCCTGTTCCAATTCGCCCTGCTCGGTCCCTCCCAGCTCCTGCCGCTGTTCGTCCAGCAGCTTCACGGCTCGCAGGCGGCCAACCTGGCCTTTCTCGCCGGCTTGGTCAGCTCGGCCAACGGCATCTCGAACATGCTGGTCTCCCCCGTTCTCGGCAAGCTCGGGGACCGGTTCGGCTCGGAGCGGGTGCTGAACATCTGTCTCATCGGCGTCGCTCTGTCGTTCCTCCCTCAGGGGTTCGTCACCGAGGTCTGGCAGCTGTTCATCATGCGCTTTCTGCAAGGCCTGTTCATGGGCGGGCTGCTGCCGTCCGTCTATTCGCTCATCCGCAAATTCACGCCCGACGGCATGGAGAGCCGTTCTTACAGCCTCAACACCAGCACGCTCGCGCTGGGCAATGTGCTCGGTCCGATCACGGGCGGGCTACTCTCCCCCTTGTTCGGAATCCAGGGCGTGTTCCTCGTCTCCGCTTCTCTGCTTCTGCTGAATGCACTATGGGTGCGCCGGTCGCTGAACCGCCGGCCGGCCCACGGGAAGGGGCTTTCCTGAAGAAGACGCGTGGCGCCGAAGTAAGGTTGCTTTTGGCTTTTCCACCGGTACCCAACCGAAAAACGCTTCTTCCGAGCCGGAGGAATCCGCGGCGGAAGAAGCGTTTCTTGGTTGGACGGATGAAGCGGCTTGTCCGCTTACGCCTTGACGCGGGCGATGGTCATGCCGTCGTAAGCCGGAATCAGGGTGCTTTCCAGCCGGGGATCGGAAGCCATCCGCTCGTTGAACCGGCGGATGCCGATCGCGCCCGGTCCGTTGTTCTCCGGGTTGTAGGCCTTGCCGTGATAGAAGGCGTTGTCGCCGACGATGACCGCGCCCGGCCGGGCCAGGCGAAGCGAACGGTCGAGGTAATCCGGCGCCGCCATCTTGTCGGCGTCGATGAAGAAGAAATCGAACCGCCTGCCCTGGTCGACAAGCGCGTCCAGGCTCGCCAGCGCATCGCCGACCCGCACCTCCGCCCGGTCGGCAAAGCCCGCTTCCGCGAGGTTGGCCCGCGCCAGGGCCGCGTAATCCTCCCGCAGCTCCAGCGACAGAAGCCGCCCCTCCTCTCCGAGTCCGCGTGCGAGGCAGATGCCGCTGTAGCCGCCGAGCGCGCCGACTTCCAGCGCATCGCGGGCTCCCGTCATTCGCACGAGCAGCGTGAGCAGCCGCCCATAGCCGGGCGAGACGGAGATTTCCGGCATTCCCAGCGAGCGAATGGAGCCGAGAACCCTACCCAACTCCTCATCCGGCGGGTACAGCCCCTCGGCGTAGCGGATTTCCTGCTGTTGATCCATGATGAAGCGTCATCCTTTCCCATTGGCCGCCGCTCGACCGGACAGAAGCCGAACGAATCGGCATTTGTCAAGCGGCGGCCGTTTCCCTATACTTAATCTATTGTAGAGCTTTCCGGCAGGGCGTACAATCCGGACAAGCCGCTGCACCCAAGACAAGAACGAAACGGAGTTGTACTATGGCAAGCATTCAATTGATCGCCACCTGCCCGATGGGGCTGGAAGCCGTTGTGGCGAGGGAAGTCAAGGAGCTGGGCTATGAGGACATGCAGGTCGAGAACGGCCGCGTCACCTTCCGGGGCGACGAGCTGGCCATCTGCCGCGCCAACCTGTGGCTGCGCACCGCCGACCGCGTGCTGGTCAAGATGGGCGAATTCAAAGCTCTGACCTTCGACGAGCTGTTCGAAGGGACCAAAGCGCTCCCCTGGCCGGACTGGATTCCCGAATCGGGCGAATTCCCGGTCGAAGGCCGCTCCCACAAATCGCAGCTGTCCAGCGTACCCGCCTGTCAGGGCATCGTCAAGAAGGCGATCGTGGAAAAGATGAAGCAGCGCTACAAACGCGACTGGTTTCCGGAAAACGGCGGCCGGTACGTCATCGAGGTGGCGCTGATGAACGACCTGGCGCTGCTCACGCTGGATACCAGCGGAGCGGGTCTGCACAAGCGCGGCTACCGCAAGCTCATCACCGAAGCCCCGCTCAAGGAGACGATGGCCGCTGCGCTCATCCAGCTCAGCCGCTGGCGTCCCGACCGCCCTTTCTACGATCCGTTCTGCGGTTCGGGGACGCTGCCCGTGGAGGCGGCGATGATCGGCTGGAACATCGCCCCGGGGCTGAGGCGGCACTTTGCCGCCGAGAGCTGGCCGCTCGTGCCCGAGGAGCTGTGGGAGCAGGCGCGGGAGGAAGCCTTCGACGCCGTCAAGGACGACTTCCCTCTCCAGATCGCCGGTTCGGACATCGATCCGAAGGCGATCGAGGTCGCCGAAGCGGCCGCGAAGAGCGCGGGACTGGCCCGCGAGCTGAAGTTCACCGCCATGCCCGTCTCCAAGGTACGGCTCGAAGGAGAGAACGGCGTGCTGATTACCAACCCGCCGTATGGAGAACGGCTCGGCGACAAGGACGAAGCCGCCGCCGCCCTGCGCGATCTGGGGGCGATGCTGCTGCCGCATGCGTCCTGGTCCGTCTTCGTGCTGAGCCCGAGCAAGCAGCTGGAGCATTACCTGGGGCGGCCCGCCAACAAGAAGCGCAAGCTGTACAACGGCCGCATCGAATGCGCTTATTATCAGTTTTTCGGCAAGGGACCGCTGTACGGGCCGAGGAAGGACACCCCCTGACTCCGCCGAACGGTTGCGTCTCCCGTTGACTCTTCCGGGAGGACGCGTTGCCGATTCAGGCGGGCCCGCCCACTGACGACGTACAAAGAGGACCAAGAGACAACACTCTCTTGGTCCTCTTCTTGCCTATCCGATTAATCCGCCGCCCGTAGCGGATGCGGATGCGGCTTCAGCCGATCTCCGCGCAGGTAGAACCAGGTGCCAATGCAGGTCATGACGGCCATGACGGAGAACAGCACCGTGCCGTTCGCTTGGGTCAGCAGAACTCCGCCCAGCAGCGGCCCGAGAAATTGGCCGACGTTCTGCAGCGTCTGGGCGCCGAAGTAGGTGCCCCGCATTCCTTCGGGGGCGATGCCGTCGATCAGCAGGTTGCCGGCCGGGAAGCAGAGGATTTCCCCCAGGGTGAAGATAAACATGGATGCCAGGAAGGCCGCTTCGTGATGCGAGAAGGCATAGCCGATATTCCCGAGCGAGAACAGCAGATTGCCCCAGACGATCGAGGTGATCGGCGAGCGCTTGCCTCCGAGGGAGGTGAGCGGCAGCTGGAACAGGATGACGGTCACGGCATTCAGGCTGATGAGCGTTCCGAACAGCCCGACGCCGTTCGAGAAGCTGTGGTCCAGGTACTGCGACAGCGTCACGTTCATCTGCGAGTAGCTGATTGAACCGACGGTCGCCCCGGCCAGGATATAGCGGAACTTCCGGTCGCGCCGGATGACCCCGAGCGCCCGTTTGAAGGTGGCGTCCTTCCGCTCCTCCCCCTCGATCCGGCGGATACCGAACCGGGTGAGCAGGATTTGAAGAGCGACCGCGTAGATGAAATAAATGAGTCCGGTAAGCATAAACGCCATCGAGGCGTTCCGGGTGCTGAAATAAGCGCCCGCGAGCGGGCCGACGGCCACGCCGACGTTGATGGCGAAATACCGCATGGAGAAGACCTTGAAGCGCTTCTCCTTGGGCGTCAGGTCCGCCATCAGCGCCTGTGACACCGGCTCGTAGAACGAGCGGCACAGGCCGTTCAGCAGATTGAGCAGGACGAAGGCGAGCGGCGAGCGGGCCAGGCCGAAGCCGACGAAGACCAGGCTCCAGCAAAACAGGGCGGCGAGCATGACCGTCTTGCGGCCGATCCGGTCGGAGATCGTCCCGCCGATAAAGCCGCCGACGGTTCCCGCCAGCGAGGAGGCGCCGACGATCAGGCTGGTTCCGACGATGCCGGCCTGGCTGTAGCGGGAGAGATAGATGGCCAGGAAAGGAATGCTCATGCTGGAGGCCGCGCGGGCGAGCACGGTTCCCAGGACCAGCGTATGTACGACGGGATGGAAATCTTGCAGATAAGCCCGGGCCCGGGCCGGGCTCGTCCGGACGCCTGCGGCGATCGTCTGGATCTTCACGGAGCAGCTCCCTTGCATCTATAAATTGATCTGGCGGATGAAATCGTTGCTGTGCTTGCGAAACCGGAGGGCGGCGGCGGCCGCAGCTCCCAGCAGCAGCGCTTGGGCGCCTAACCATTCCCAGGTGGTCGGAAACAGCCAGAAGCTGACCGGCGCGGCATCCATCAGTCCTTCTCCCTGCAACAGCGCAATGCCGTCGCCGACGAGGCGGGAGGCGAGGAACAGCGTAAGCGCCGGCAGCAGGCAGCAGAGCCGCCTGAGCGGCCGCTCCACCGGCAGCCGGGGCAAGCCCCAGACCGCGAGTCCGACCGCTCCCCCGCCGGCCAGCAAGCCGGCGAGCAAGCCCGCTCCTCCGCAAGCGAGAAGCGCGGGCAGGTAGAGGAGCGACTCCATGCCGTCCCGCATGAGGATGCCGGCGGCCAGCATCCCGAACATCGGCCACTCCCCGCGGCGCAAGCCGGCCGCCTCGATTTGGTTGCTCGCCGCAAGCCTGATCTTTTGCCGCCAAGCGGCCGTGACGTCGCTCGCGTGCAGCCGGAGTCCGCCGGTCAGCAACAGGCAGGCGGAGGCGACCGGAAGCCAGCCGATGAAGGCGCCCGACCGGAGCGGTCCCGTCCACTTCGCCAGGAGGAACGCCGCGAGCACCGTAGCCGCGAAGCCGAGCAGCGCGCCGCGGCGCACCTGCCTTTTCTCGGCCGAAGCGGGTGTACCGGTGAGCGAGCGATGCAGCGCCAGCAGGGTAAAGCCGGCGGCGAGTCCGGCGCGGACGATCCAGACCGCCCAGTCGACGGCCTTAACCCCCGGAGGAAGCAGAACCGCCGCCGCCACGATGACATAACTCCAAACCGGATAATCAAGCTTGCTCATGCAGAACCTCCAAGCCGCGAAGGAATCGAATCCGTTCCGTAAGCGTGAAAGACCGTCAAGCTTAAGCCTGTATGCGAGAAGAGCGCCTGATTAGGCGCCCTCCGGTTCACTTGAGAAATGATTTTGCTTTCTCCAGCAATTCCTCTTGCGTGGAAGCCGTCAGATACCGGCCGTTCACGCAGATGAGCGCCGACCGCTTGCAGGGCTCGCAGTAGGACATGCACCCGATCTTCACCTTGGCGTTCGGATCGAGCTCGGCGAGCTCTTTGGCCAGCTTCTTGGCCTTGATATGCTTGCACTTGGGGCAAACGTGAAGCTCATTCTTTTTGCCCATCAGTGATCCCCGTGATTCCCCTTCGAGGGATTGGTCACGACGAAGCCCTCCTGCGGAAAGAACAGATAATCGACTTTGACTCCGTCGAGCAGAGGCTCGCGGCGGTCAAGAATCAGCGCTATGCCCTTGTCCGTCTCCACGACGTCGTCGTGCTCGCCCGGCAGGTCCAGATCCATGGCGTAGTGGGCGTGATCGCCGTGCTTATGGGTAACCATGACGCGGAGCTTCAGTTCCTTGTTTTCTTCCTTGTCCAGCTCTTTCTGGATCACTTTAGCCGCGTTGCGGGTAATTTTGGCATTCATGCGTTCTCTCTCCTTGGCAAAAGCAAAATAGGCGTGAAGGTGTCTCTATTGTAAAAGAAAGCTTGTCCCGAAGCAAGGCATTCGGGATAAAACCGGGTCCGCTGGTTCGCGGGCTGCCTGCTTGGCGCAAGGGCTTTTGCAGTCTCCCGGAACTTGGATTCGGAGCGATCCCCCGCTAACGCCGCGACTCTCACTCAAAGCGGAAGCCCTGGCTCTCCAGATAAGCGAGCAGATGGGTGCGCGAAGGCACCGGAATCTTCGTCGCCATCGCCTCCGACCAGGATGCGGCCGACTGCCCCTGCGAACGCTCCTCCATGTAGCGGCGGTAGACGGCATCGTATTCGGCGATCTTCTCATCGTACCGCGAATCGTCATAGCGCTCCCGGTGCAGCACGGCGCCGAGCGGCAGGCGCGGACGGGTCAGCGGGTCCTGGGCCGGACGGCCGACGCACATGCCGAAGACGGGATACACCAGCTCGGGCAAGCCGAGCAGCTCGCCGACCTCGGCGATGCGGTTGCGTACGCCTCCGATGTAGACGATGCCGAGACCGAGCGATTCCGCCGCTACGGCGGCATTCTGGGCGGCCAGGGCCGCATCGACCGTGGCGATGAGGAACTGCTCCGTGTTGCGGGCGGCGCGCACAGATTCGCCGCCGGCGAATTGCCCGGCTGCCTCCAGCCGGTGCATGTCGGCGCACCAGACGAGGAAGAGCGGGCATTCCTCGATATAGGCCTGGTTGCCGCACAGCTCGGCCAGCGTCCGCTTCGTGTCCGGGTTCTCGACCGCGATGACGCTGAACGCCTGCACTCCGCTCGAGGTGGAGGCCATCTGCCCCGCGCGCACGATCGCTTCCAGCTCTTCCTCGGCTACCCGATCCGGGAGATAGCGGCGGATCGAGCGATGGTTCATCAGCAAGCGCAGCGTTTCATTCTTTTCCTCAGCTGTCGGTTTCGTATTCATCGGTTTCGTATCCATGAACATCCTCCTTCTGTTTCCCTATTATAGACGACTCGACCGCGGCGAGCGAAAAGTCCGGTGACACGGCCTCCCCGAATACGTTACAATGGGGCTAAATTCTGTCATTTCGAGGTGATTCGGTTTTCATGATGTCCTTTTACCGGAAGTATTACAAGACGGTCTTCGATATCGCGCTGATCGTCCTGACCGTCTACCTGTTCATGCTGCTCTTCAGCTATCTGTACCGGATCGCAACACCGATCTTCCTGTCGCTGGTCATCTTCGCCATCATCGAACCTCTGGCCAAGAGGCTGCACCGGCTCGGGATGAAGAAATCGCTGGCCTCCGCCTTGTCGACGCTGCTGTTCATTCTGGTGATTGCCGGAATCCTCTTCGGGCTCGGCGCGGTCATCACCATCCAGTTCAGCAACCTGTCCGACAAAATCGTCCTGTATACCGGCCAGATCCAATCGCTCGTGCAGGACCAGTCCGGGACTTGGCAAAAGCAGCTCGAAGGCGTAGTCCCGCCGGATATCCTGAACCGCTTGCAGGAGTACAGCGGCACCGCCCTCAAATGGCTGTCCGGCTGGTCCGCCACCTTCTTCGGAGCGCTGATCAGCTGGCTGACCTCGTTCTCTTCGTTCCTGGTCAACTTCCTCATCGCAATCATCCTGGCGTACTTCCTCAGCATTGAAATTGACACCTGGAAAAGGCTCGCCGGCGAAAAGACTCCGCGAACCTTCAAAACCGCCTTTACCTTTCTGCGCGTGAATGTGCTCGCCGGGATTGTCGGCTATCTGAAGGCGCAGATGAAGCTCATCAGCGTCACGTTCGTTGTCATCTTCGTGGCCCTGTTGCTGCTTCGCGTCGATAACGCCTTCGCCATCTCGGTGCTGTCGGCCGTGTTCGATCTGCTGCCGCTGCTCGGCGTCTCCACCGTGTTCGTGCCTTGGATCGTCTATCTGTTCATCGTCGGGCAGACGACGCTTGCCATCTGGCTGACCGCCCTGCTCGCCGTCGTTCTCCTGGTCCGGCAGATTCTCGAGCCGAAAATCACCGGGGATACCCTCGGCGTCTCGGCTTTCACCATGCTGGCGTTCATGATCGTCTCGCTCTCCCTGTTCGGAGTGGCCGGACTGATTCTCTCGCCGATCCTGATCATTACCCTCAAAGCCTTGCTCGAGCAGGGGTACCTGCAGCGCTGGATTCGCCTGCCGGAGGAAGAGTTCGATACGCCTCCCTGGGCCCGGGGCGGTTCGGGACCGCAGGCTTGAGGCTCTCCGCATTCCAACAGAAGCCGCCGGCTATTCGCCGGCGGCTTCTACATTCGGTGCTGCGGCCAGCGCCTCCAGGACGATGCCCGTCACCTCGCGCCGGATGCCCGCAAACTGATCGGTCGGCAGCGGATTGGTTCCTTTGCCCGACTCGATGGTAAACCCCGGCAGCCGGTACTCCTGAATAAACCAATCCTTGTAGCCGGCGTCGCTCTCGATGTCGGCTACCGGCGTATAGCCGCTTACCCGGGCGAAGTTGGCCGCGATCTCGGCGGATACGGGAGGCTCCAGTCCCCGATAGGTATAATAGATCTCTTGGCCTTGGGTGTGAAGAGCGACCACGAGCCGGAAATCCATCGCTTGGGTAAACTCCGCGAGGCTCCGCGATTCCGGCTCGCTGAGCGGAGCGTTGCCCGGCCAGTCGCGCGGCCCGGGACCGCTCACCGCCCGGCGCTCCCGCTCGATCTCCCAGCCGGCCGGGAACTGGTCGTTCAGATCGACGCCGCGGATGTTCGCCTTCCAGCCGGAAAAATCATAGGAACCGCCGTTCCATTCCAGGAGCTGCCGGTAATATGGATGCGCCGCGGCGAGTCCCTCCTGGACCAGCTCCACGCCGTCCGGGTTGAGCATCGGCACGATCCACAGGGACGTCCGCGACAACAGCTCCCGCACGTTTCTTCCTTGGAGTGCCGTCCCCCCGCTGTAGGCGGAGCTGAGGTCCTCCAGAATCTTCATGATGACGGCGGCGGTGATCCATTCGTTGGCATGGATGGCCGCGTTCACATGGACCTCAACCGGTCCCTCCCCGATCCGAACCACAGGAAGGGGCTTGCCCAACACGCTCTCACCGATCGCCCCCGTTTCCAGGAACGGGTAACGGAGCTTCAGCAGGTCCAGGTCCTCGGTCAGCTCGGCGTAACCGTACGGAAATGCCGGCCCGACCACGCTCATGCCCCGGCTCGGCGGCAGGACAAGCCGCGTGCCGACGGCCATGCGCGCCGGGTCTACGGTCGGATTCGCCCGTACCAGATCGTCCAGGGCAATATTGAATCTTCGGGCAATCTCATAGAACGTATCGCCCCGCTGAACGACATAATGGCGGGGGACGCCGTCCGGGATCGTCAGCACCTGTCCCGGATAGAGCACCCCGCCCTCGATTTGCGGATTCGCAGCGGTCAGTTCACGGAGCGTCACTCCCGTCTTCCGTGCGATCCGGTACAAGGTATCGCCGCTCACGACGGTATATTCGTAGGCCAAGCCATTCCCTCCCTTCGCCGCGAGGGCTTTACGCCCCGCCGCTTCCACTACTATATGCGCCTTCCTGCCCGAAAAGCCGCCCGCAGGCAAAGCCAAACAGCCCGCCCGGCCAATGCGGCCGAACGGGCTGTCGCTTGTTCGTTTGGTCATCCGACCGTGGGGACCTGCCACACGATCGTGCTGGCCTCTACCTGCTGATTCAGCCAGGAAGAGGTGATTCGCCGAAAGATCGCCGAGTCTCCGCTGCAGAAGAAGCGGTGCAGAGGCGTTCCGTCCTCTCGCTTCGCCAAGTCTTCCTGATAGGAGAGAATGGCGCTGATTTCCCGGACTGTCTCTTCGGCGGAGTTGATCAACTGGGTGGAAGGGCCCATCGCTTCGGCGATGGGGGCGGCGAGGAACGGATAATGGGTACAGCCGAGAATCAGGCTGTCCAGTTTCTGATCCTGCAGCGGAGCGAGGGAGCGGCGTACGATTTCCCAGGCTAGGGGAGATTCATATTCCCCCGCTTCCACGAGCGGAACCAGGTCCGGGCAAGCCAGGCTGACAATCTCCAGCTGGGCGGAAATCTCGCGCAGCGCTTCCTCGTAGGCCCCGCTCTTCACGGTGCCCTCGGTGCCGATCACGCCGATCCGTCCCGTTCGGCTCGCTTTGACCGCCGCCCGCGCGCCGGGCTTGATGACGCCCACGACCGGAATCTCCACACGGGAACGAATATCGTCGAGCGCTACGGCCGTCGCCGTGTTGCAGGCGAGCACGAGCATTTTCGGCTTGTAGCGGGTCAGGTATTCGGCAATCTCCCGGGTGAAGCGAACAACCTCCTCCGGCGGCCTCGGTCCGTATGGAGCGCGGGCGGTGTCTCCGAAATAAACGATTTGCTCTTGGGGAAGCTGCCGCAGCACCTCCCGGACGACCGTCAGTCCGCCAACTCCTGAATCCATAATGGCAATGGCTTGGTTCACGCCGGCTGTCGCCTTCCTTTATTCTCGGATGATAGTCGCTCACCTTACAGGATATGTCGGCGGGGACAGAAACGTACGGGATGCAGCCAAACACCGGATAACCGCTTAGCTTAAGACAGGAAATCCGTCAACAGCGCGAACTCGTAGCCCTTCGCCTTAATGCCCTTGATGATCCGGTCGAGGGCGTTGATGTTATCCTCGGAGCCCTGGTGCATGAGGATGATGTTGCCGTCGTGAAGGCCGTTCATCACGTCGCGGTACGCATCGTCGGCGCCGTTCTTGCGCGGCTCCCAATCCCGCATGGCCGTCGACCAGAAGACGGAGGTGTAGCCCATGGAGGTCAGCTTTTCCAACAGATGCAGGTTATACTTGCCGTAAGGGAACCGGAAAATCCTCGTCATCGGCTGGCCGGTAGTCTTCTCGAACAGCAACTCGTAATCTCGGACTTCCTTCTCGACCTCCGCATCGGTCTGCGTCGTCATATCCGTATGCGTCATGGTGTGGTTGGCGACCAGATCGCCGTCCGCTACCAGTTGTTTGACGAAGTCGGGGTACTTCTTCAGGTTGTAGCCCGCCAGGAAAAAATTCGCCTTCACGCCGTTATCCCGGAGCGCCTTCAGCAGCTTGGCGGTGTCTCCCATCGGGCCGCCGGTATCGAAGGTAAGGTAAACCTTGCGCCCGGTTCCGACATAGACCGCTCTGCGGTCCGGGCCATACTTGGCCGTTTCGGCGGGGAAGCCGGGAACCTTGCCCGGCCCCTTCTTCATGTAGTACCAGGACAGAGTCTTCTTCTCCTCCGAGGAAGACGGCTTAGCCGAAGCGGATGGAGCCGCGGTCTTCTGGGCGGTCGGCGCAGCCGAATGCGCCGATGTCGGCGAAGGCGTTGCCGCCGCCGTGGCCGCAGGGGTCGTTGCCGTTGCAGCCGAGGGCGTCGCAACAGCGGAAGGGCTCGCGGCGGGCTTGCGGGACGGCTCCGGCGGCTTGGCGGAGACGGGCGGCTTCGAAGCGGCAAGCGGCGGCTTCGTTGGAGCGGCGGCCGCGGCAGAGGCGGCCGGCGAAGGAGCCGCCGACGACGCAGCGGAAGAGGAAGCCGGCGATGCGTCCCACGCCGTCTGAACGGTACAGCCTGCAAGCAGGCCGGTGAGAGCAAGGGCCGACAGGATGCGCAAGCGATTGGCGTTCATCAAGAAGACCTCCTGTCCTGACTTTTCTTTTTTTCGTTTACTCCTTCATTCGACACCATCCCCCCTCTTCCCTGTTTTCCGCAAGGGATAGATTTTTGGCGGGTGGAGGGGTACAATCGGCATAGGCATTCATCTCGTGAATAAAGGAGTTCCTGAACATGAGCCTCTTGAGAGCGGGAATCGTCGGCTGCGGTGCGATTTTTCCCATGCACGCCGCCTCGGTTGCCGCATCGGGCGCCGCCCGCTTGGTTGCCGTTTGCGACCCGGACGCGAACAAACTCGAAAGCGCTTCCCAGCTTTACGGCTGCGCCGGTTATGACCGCCTGGAAGAGATGCTGGAACGGGAGCGGCTGGATGTGCTTCACCTCTGCACCCCGCACTATCTTCATCCCCCGCAAGCCATTCTGGCGGCGGGCTGCGGCATCCATGTGCTGACCGAAAAACCGATGTGCATCGCCTCCGCCGACGGCGAAGCGATGATCGAGGCCTGCCGGCGCCACGGCGTTCAGCTCGGCGTCATCTTTCAAAACCGCTACAACCCCGGCGCCCGGCTGATCCGGGAAGCGCTCGACGATGGAAGCCTCGGCGCCATCCGGGGCGCGCGCTGCTCGGTTCTGTGGAGCCGGTCGGACGAGTATTATGCCGAGAGCGGCTGGCGCGGAACCTGGAGCAAGGAAGGCGGCGGCGTGCTCATCAACCAGTCCATTCACACGCTCGATCTCATGCGCTGGTTCATGGACGCCGAGGTCTCGCGCGTGGAGGCGCAGCTCGCCAACCGCCGCCATCCCGGCATCGAGGTGGAGGACACCGCCGAAGGCTTAATCGCCTTCGACAATGGGGTGAACGCCCTGTTCTACGTGACGACCGCCTACAGTCACGACGCCCCGGTCGAGATCGAACTGCACGGCGAGAAGGGCACAGCCAAGCTCACCGCCGACCAAGCCGTCGTCACCTATCAAGACGGAACCGTGATCAGCCGCGACCGCCTTCCGCAGGACGCCATGGATTACGGCGGCGGAGCCAAGAGCTACTGGGGAGTCAGCCATTTTAAGCAGATCCAGGACTTCTACCGCTCCGTCAGCCGCGGAGAGGCGCCGGTTATCGACGGGAGGGAAGCGCTGAAAACCTCGCGGATGATCGAAGCGATCTATCGCGCCGGTCGAACCCGCGAGCCGGTTCTGCTCTAAAGGAAGACCGCCCGCTCGTTCGACCCCTCCGACCGGAACGAAGAGACGCTTTAGCCGCCACGCACGCAGCGTGGAAGCTAAAGCGTCTTTTTTTTCATGTATCGCGAACTCGGGCAAACGGCTCGGGGATTTAGATGGATTCGCCTTCGTCGAGGAAAATGTCTTCGTCGTCCCGGTAGGACGAAACAATGGCCAGCTCCTCCTCACGGGAAGCGTCACGCTTGCCCGGTTTCAGGCTGCGAAGCTCTTCGAGCACGAAGCTGCCCGCATCCTTCACCTTCCCCGCCCATTCCGTCGTATGCTCGCCGACGGACTTCGCCAGCTCCTGCGTCTTCTCGCTGACCGCCTTCGCCTGATCGGCGATGTCCGCCCGCAGCTCCTTGCCCGGCTTCGGCGCAAACAGCAGCGCGCTCAGCGCTCCGAGCGTGCTTCCCACCACCGCGCCGATCAAAAATCCTTTCGCTTTGGCCATAATCCCTCTCCCCTTCGTTTGGCTTCCTGGACGAATGCCTATCGGATAATACAGTATAGCGGCCCGGAAGGATTTTGACACAACTTTTTCGACGTCCCGCCTCTACCGGCGCAGAGCCGCCAGGAGAGCGAAGCGCCGCTCGGAGCGCCGCTTGTATTTGGGCAGCGACCGGTAGACGTCGACCGTCTCCCGGTAAGCTTCTTTGGCTTCCGCCTGCTTGCCCAGGCGGGTGTAGATTTGGCCGAGCCGGTAATACGCCTCGCAGGAAGAGCTGTTCAGCTCGCGGAATTCCCGAAGACAGGCCGCCGCCTTCTCCGGCTCGTTGCCGGCCACCGCTTCGGCAAGCCGCAGATACGGCTCGCCGTAAGCGACTCGGGGATTGAGCGCAAGCGCCTGTCTGATCCGGTCCTCGCCTTCCGTAAGATCCCCCTGCTTCAGGCGGCAGAGGCCCAGCTCGTACCAAACCTCCGCCGAGTCCTCCATGATCGGCAGCGCTTGCCTGAGATACTGTTCCGCTTCCGCATAGCGCTTCTTTTGAATCAACAGCCGGGCCGTTTCCAGCTTGGCCGCCGTGTCGTGGATATGGGTGCGCAGGTGACGCTTCAGCTCGCGCAAGCGGGCCGACCGCTTGAAGGGGGCCGTTATACTGGGAAAAAGTCCGATAAACCGCCGGTCGATTACATAATACACAACCACCAGCACGACGAGGGCCATCAGCGGGCTGCCGGTCAGCCAGGCCAGAAGGCCAAACAGGATAAATTTACTCACGGGTTTCCTCCACCAACGTTTCGTTTGCTATCAGTATACCATAGAGGAAACGGCAAAAAACGGGAATCTCCAAACCGCGGAGATGTCCCGTTCCTCGTCTTTATCGCTCGTCTTTATCGCTCGTCTTTATCGAATGAAGCCGAACCGGGCAGCAGAGCTGCCGCCGGCCTTAGACCGTATCCTTCCAGTTCGACTTCCAGTCGTGATACTGCCGCTCGGCTTCATCCTTGGTATGGCCGTGCCGCTCCTGGATTTTGCCGATGAGTTTATCCTTTTCGCCGGCAATGACATCGAGGTCGTCGTCGGTGAGCTTGCCCCACTGCTTCTTGGCCTCACCCTTTATTTGTTTCCATTTCCCTTTCAATACGTTTTCGTCCACGAGGATCCTCTCCTTATTGTTCAATTGGTATTGAAATTGTGGATTGCTGCCCCTTCCTTCTTACCCCTTTGCCGTTGCGGCGAAACGAAAAAAAGCTCCCCCGAAGGGGAGCCACCCGGCAAAACGTCTCTGTCTATGTATGGCCTATGACCGCCTTCATGCGGTCTCCGGCAGGGAATAGTCCTCTTCCGGATACAGGACCAAGGCTTCCCATTGGGGATCCAGCCGTTCGGGGGAAGCCAGCCTCGCTCTGCGCTCGGCCAACTGCCGTTCCACCCATTCTCCAAATGGAATCTGCAAGATCCACGGTTGGTTTTTGGCTACGTACCGGCTGCAGTAAAACTCTCCGTATTTCTCGAGCAGCTCATCTTCCAACATGGCGCTCCCCCCCGATTGAGAAATGGACTGTATGGTCCTTTTTCACCTCAATTCGGAGGGTTGAAACGAGCCTTGCGCCCGGCTCAAAAATACATATTCGGTTCCTCGGCGGAGCCGGACTGCCCCAGCATGTCCCGGTAGCTTTGCGCCCGCTGCGAGTGATAGAGGCCTTCTTCCCCGGGTTCGATCGCCAGCGCTTGATGCCACTCGGCCATCTCCTGCAAATAGCGGAGGCGGTCATGCTTAAAGAGAGGCATCGTCCGGTTAATCTCACTCATGCTGCATTCTCCCTTCGGGTTGAAATCGGAACCCGGTTAGTGTCTCCCGCTTGCCCGGAGCCATACAGCTAAGCTTGATTGGGGACCGTAAAGGGAGTTTAAGCGAAGCCCAAACGGGAGAAGCTGGTAAAAGGGAACATATTCGATTCGGAACGGGAGGATGAATCCATGCAGCCTTATCGGTATACCGATCTGAACGAGCATTCGGAATGGCTTAACGAATTGGGCCGGCTCGAAGCTCGCATGACCGCTTCACTGGGAGAAGAGGTTCGGCTTGTCGCCTACTCTCCGGAAACCCATGAGTTGCCTTCGGAATCCGCCTGTCGGGCGGGGTTGGACGATTGATGGCCTCCTCTTGCTCCAACCGGGCCATTTTGGTACAATGGAACTAATTTAAAGGCAATGATACCGGGAAGGGTACAACCTCGCATGCGATGCTGAGGAAGTACCTTTTTTCTTATCAAAATCCCTTATTACGAAGAAGGAGTGGACCCTATGTTACTGGAAGCTGTCTACCATCGCCCGAAAATGAATTGGGCTTATGCTGTGGACACTCACACCCTGCAAATCCGGATTCAAACCAAGAAAGGCGATATGGAGCAAGTCAGTCTGCTGCACGGAGACAAGTACATATGGGAGAAAAGCAGCAAGGTGGAGCCGATGGAGCGCCTGATCTCGGATGCCCTGTTTGATTATTGGGAAATCTCGGTTCACCTCTCGCTGCGCCGCCTTCGCTACGGCTTCAAGCTGGAATCGGCAGGCCAGACGCTTTGGTTCACCGAGAAGGGCTTTTTCGAGGAAATGCCTCCCGACTCCTGGGGGCTTTTCGAATATCCGTTTCTTCACGCAGGAGAAATCTTTGCGGCTCCCGCTTGGGTGAAAGACGCCGTCTTCTATCAAATCTTCCCCGAACGGTTCGCCAACGGAAATGTGCTCAATGATCCGACCGAAGTCGAAGAATGGGGCGGCAAGCCGACGCCCACCAACTTTTTCGGAGGCGATCTGCAAGGGGTCCTCGACCACATCGACCATCTGAAGGAACTCGGCGTCAATGCGGTCTATTTCACCCCGGTCTTTGAAGCAACCACGAACCACAAGTACGACACGACCGATTATATGAAGATCGACCCGCATTTCGGCAACAACGAGCTCATGAAGGAGCTTGTGTCCGCCTTCCACCAGAACGGAATCCGCGTGGTTCTGGATGCCGTCTTCAACCACTGCGGCAACAGCTTTAAGCCCTTCCGGGATGTGCTCGAGAAGGGCGAGAAATCCGCTTATGCGGGTTGGTTCCATGTTCGGGAATGGCCGCTCACCGTCAAGGAAGGCTTTCCGACCTACGATACGTTCGCGTTCGAGCCGATCATGCCGAAGATGAACACCGAGAATCCCGAGGTGAGGAAGTACCTGCTTGAGGTTGCCCGCTATTGGGTCGAAGACATCGGGATCGACGGATGGCGGCTCGATGTTGCGGACGAGGTGGATCACTCATTCTGGCGGGACTTCCGCAGCGTCGTCAAGCAGGCCAACCCCGAGGCTTATATTCTCGGAGAGGTATGGCACGACGCCTTGCCTTGGCTGCAGGGCGATCAGTACGATGCCGTCATGAATTATCCGTTTACCGATGCGGTCATCAACTTTGCCGCCAAGGGCAAGCTGGACGCCGCCGGGTTTGCCGCCGAGCTCGGCCATCAGATCGGTCTGTATTCGCAGCCTGTCACCGAGGCGGCCTTCAATATCCTCGACAGCCACGATACGGCCCGCCTGCTGTACCGCTGCAAGGAAAACAAGGATTTAATGAAGGCTGCCGTCGTTCTTCAGTTCACCTACCCCGGCGTTCCTTGCGTTTATTACGGGGACGAAGTCGGCATGAGCGGAGGGGACGATCCCGATAGCCGGCGCTGCATGGTGTGGGAGAAGGCCGATCAGGATCTCGATCTCTTCGGCTTCTATCAGAACATCATCCGCTTCCGCAAGGAACACCCTGCCCTGCGTTCCGGCAAGCTTCGCTTCCTGCTGCAGGAAGCGGGGAGCCGGACCGTCGCCTTTGAACGCGAGCTGTCCGGGGAGCGAATCGTCGTGGCGGTCAACGTTTCCGACGAGACCGCGACCGTAGCTCTGCCATTGGCCGAAGGTACCTGGCTCGACTGGCAGCTCGCCGAACCGGTCGCAACCATAGCTTCGAAGGATGCGGCCCATTCCCTGGAGCTGCCTGCCTACGGGTATTCCATTCTCGTTCTCCGCTAACCGAGTCTTCCGACGGACTCGATCAGCATACAAAAGCCTCGGCCTGCGGCCTGGATTTCCGTGATACGGAACCCAAGATGCCGCAAGCCGAGGCTTTTACATTTGCCTATTTTCGATTCGAGGATCTTACTTCAGGACCACAGAGGTATACGGCGGAAGCTGGATCGCTTCCTTCTCCAGCTTCGTCTCGCCGGACGTAGCAAATTCAACCCCGGCGGGCGTAAATTCAAGCTGCTGAAGGGAGACGGACTGCGCCTTCCCGGAAAGGTTGTGCAGCACGAGCACCTTCTCCTGCGGCGTCGTCCGATAGAAACCGGCGACCGCCTCGACTCCCGTGTCAAGCCCGGCGATGCCGCCATTCTTCAAGGCAGGCTCCTCGCTCCGCCATTTCAACAAGGTCTTGTAGCGGTTCAAGAGCGAGCCCGAATCGGCGAGCTGCTCCTCGACCGAAGGCGGATTGTCGGCATTGGCACGGATCGGCTCCCACGCCGTCTGTCCCTTGCCCGGCTTCCCGCCCGCATTCCACAGCATGGGCTCGCGGATCTGCTCGTCGGGCTTCGCTCCGCGCATGCCGATTTCCTCGCCGTAGTAAAGGAAAGGGTTGCCCGGCAGCGTCAACAGGAGACCGGCGGCCATCTTCGCATGATCCAGGTTGTTCTGCACTTCCGACATCACCCGGTTCTGGTCGTGATTGGTCAGAAACGGCGCATCGATGAATGTGCCTTGCGAGGTTTTGTCGAAATACGTATACACCGTATCCAACCGTCCGGCGATATCGGACGCGGACTCGGAGCGGGCCGAGGCGAGAAGCAGCTTCGCCAGATCGAAATTGAACGTGCCGTTCAGCGCCTTGTTCAGCAGCGGACCGGATGCGGCGGCGCTGTCCCAGACTTCCCCAACCAGATAGGCGTTCGGGTTTACCTCATTCAGACCCGCCCGGAATGCCTGCCACCACTCGGCGTTCTTGGCATAAATCTCCGGCTTGCCTTTCTGGTCCCCGAAGTCTTCGTAGATATGCTTCGCCGCATCGAGGCGCAGGCCGTCCAAGCCCTGCTTCAGCCAGAATTGGCCGGCCTTGATCAATTCGGCGCGGACCTCCGGGTTGTCCAGGTTGAGATCGGGCATCGTGTCCGAGAAGATGCCGAGGTAATGAGAGCCATTCTTCTCGTGCCAGGGGTTGCCAGAGCTGGCTGCGCTCGTTCCGACCGGCTGAACGCCCTCGTCCTCCGCCCACTGATACCAGCTGCGGTACTTGCTCTCCTTCCCTTTGGCCGAGTCGACAAACCAAGGGTTGGCTGTGCTGGTATGATTGGCCGCGAAGTCCATGATAACCTGAATGCCCCGCTTATGGGCCTCCTCGGTCAAACGGTTCAGGTCCTCGAGGGTGCCGTAGTCCGGATTGATGGCATAGTAATCGGAAGTATCATAGCCGTGATAGCTCGGCGACTTCAGGATCGGCATCAGCCAGATGCCGCCGATGCCGAGGTCTTTGAGGTAATCCAGCTTCGCCGTCACCCCGTTGAGGTCGCCGATGCCGTCGCCGTTCGAATCGGAGAAGGACCGCACGAAGATTTCATAATAAGCGGTGGACGGCTGCTGATGGGTTGCGGCCGCCGATGGGACCGGCGTGGCCGCAGGCGCTTGGCTCGCCGCCGGTGCGGAGGCGACGGGAGCGGCGGATGGGCTGCGGCTGGCCTTCGCCGCCGTATCGGCATCCCGGCTGCAGCCGGAAAGGCCCCCGCTCCCGGCGAGCAGCAAGGCCAAAGCGGCGGCGGAAATTCCCCGGCGCCAGTTGAAAGAGGGAACCGAAATTCGGTTCCCTTGCCAACGTTGTAACGGATACCGAAGCCGGCTCATCCTTTGTTTGCTCCCGACGTCAGCCCCTGCACGAGGAAGCGCTGCAGGAAGAAGAACAGCAGGGTGATCGGAATGGCGATCAGCACCGCACCGGCGGCAAACAGGGTGAAGTTGCTGTCCTGATACCGGCTGACCAAATCCCACATGCCGACGGCAACCGTCCATTTTTCCTTCGTGCGGAGAACCAGTCTGGCGAAGATGAAGTCCATCCACGGCCCCACGAAGCTCGTCAGCGCGACGTAGGTCAACATCGGACGGGACAGCGGCAGAATGATCCGGGTAAAGATCTTCATGTGGCCGGCTCCGTCAATGCGGGCGGCTTCATCCAGGCTGCGCGGAATGGTATCGAAGAACCCCTTGACGATGAACCCGCCCAGCACCGCACCGCAGGAATACACGAGCACGATCGCCGTGTGGGTGTCCAGCAAGTTGATCTGCATCAGAATGATGTAGATCGCGGTGAGGCTCATGAAGCTGGGGAACATGCCCAGCACCAGCATCAGCGTGAGCGCCGTCTGCCGGCCCTTGAAGCGGAACCGGGACAACGAGTACATGCCGAGCGTGACCAGGAAGGTCGAGAGAATCATCGAAAACGTCGCGATCTTCAAGGTGTTCAGGTACCAGGTGCCATACGGGAAGGTGCTGGTCGTGAACAGCTCTTTATAGTGAACCAGCGAGAAGTGATCGGGTAAAAAATGCGGGCTGTACAGGGCCGTACCCGGCCGGAACGAGGCCAAGGTAATCCACAGCACGGGATAGATCGCGATAACGGAAATCACAATCAGCAGCAAGTAGCTGACGGTCAGTCCAACAACACTTTGCTTTTTCCTCATTGGATCATATCCTCCTCTTTAAACGACCGCGAACGTCGGAAATTCCAAATGGAGAACGAGGCGATAATGAGGAAGATGATGATTCCGATCGCGGCGGCCATGTTGAACTTGCTGTTGTCCAGCGTCAGTTTGTACAACCAGGTGACCAGCAAGTCCGTGGCTCCCGCGTATTGATATTCGCCCTTCATCGGATTTCCGTTGGTCAACAGGAAGATGACGTTGAAGTTGTTGATGTTGCCCGCGAACTGCATGATGAGCACCGGTATCGTCGTGAACAGAATGAACGGCAGCGTGATGATCCGGAACTTCTGGAAAGGGGTCGCCCCATCCACTTCGGCCGCTTCGTACAGATCCTTCGGAATCGAGGTCAATACGCCGAGAATCAGAACCATGCTTACCGGAATGCCGACCCACATGTTGACGACAATGACCGTCACTTTGGCCCAGAAAGGATCGGTCAGCCAAGGGAGTCCATCCAGTCCAAACGCTTTGAAATATTGATTAATGGGCCCGAATTGGCCGTTAAACAAGTTCCTCATAATCAGCAGGGAGATGACTTGAGGAACGGCATAAGGAAGAATCAGGATCGTACGCCAGAGCTTCTTGAATCGGATGCCCTTTTGCTCGATCAGCAAGGCGACCAGGATGCCTCCAAAGTAAGTCGTAACCGTGGCCGCAATGGCCCAAACAATCGTCCACCACAGAACGCCAAAAAAGGTATCTTTCCAGGATTTCAGTTGAATCAGGTCGCCGAACGTGCGAAAACCGACCCAATCGACCAGCTTGGCCGGCGGAATATGGTCAGGTGCCGAGTAGTTGGTGAAAGCCAGGAGAATCGTAAACAAGATCGGCATGATGGTGAAAAACAAAACACCGAGTGCCGGCAAGGAGAGCATTAAATGAGGAAAATAGTTATCCGTCAGGTTATTGACGGATTTCTTAAAGCCTGCAGGTTCTTTGCCTTCATCCCGGAGCTTCCCCGTTTGATAGGCGTCATGAATGTTCAGGATATAAATGAGCGCAAAGATGAGGAACACGATCAGAACGATCATGCCATCGAGCAGCAGGAAGATGGAATGGTCGCCTTTCTGGAGCACGGTCGAATTGTTGACCTTCACGAACTTTTGCGTCTTCTCGCCCAGGGTGGTCAACCCCCAGATCGCATGGCCGAACCTCGGAATCAAATAAACCAGGCCCAACGCTTCGATGGCGGCAAGGAATAACCCTTTGATTCGCTGTCCGTTATAGAATTGGCCTAACCCTTGGACCAATACGGACAAAATGGCAGCCATTTTACGGTGCTGCTTCATGGCGTACGGCTCCTCTCCACGGTATGTCGGAATCACCCGCCGGTACCTCCCGGCGGGTGATTCCCTTCAATCGGCTGTCTGTTATTTGGAGGTTTTCATGGCATCCTTGATCTGCGTTACGGCATTGTCCAAGGAAGACTTAACATCCTTGCCGCCGTCCCAGATATCGGTCATCGCGGAGGTAATCGGTCCCCATACGCTGGCCATCTCGGCGAGAGCCGGCATCGGAACGGAGTTTTCAAACTGCTTCAGGAACGCTTGGGTGATCGGATCGCCGGTGACCTTCGGATCGGCGGCCACTTCTTTGTTGGAAGGCAGGTTGCCGGTCATCTCGAAGTTCTTCATCTGCGATTCCTTGCTGGAGAGGAATTCAGCCAGCAGCTTGGAAGCGTTCGGATACTTCGTGTTGGCGTTGACATAGTAGGCCTTAACACCGGAGAACGAGGACATCGGCTTGCCGTTGAACGAAGGCAGCGGAGCTACTCCGAAATCAACGCCCGCTTTCTTGTAATCGCTGATTCTCCACGGTCCGTTAATGTCCAATGCCAGGGTGCCGGCCTGGAACAAACCGTTCTTGATATCGCCGCTCACATCGCCGGTCTTAACCGGAAGCACCGTAGACTTCAGGGACTGCATGAATTTGGCGCCTTCGATGGCTCCTTCGTTGTTCAGCCCGATGTCGTCCTTGTTGGTGTTGTCGCTGCCGAAGACATAGCCGCCCGTTGTAGCCAGGAAGCCAAAGTCGTAGTAGAACTGCTGCAGCTCCCACATCAGCGTGTATTTGTTGTTCTTGGGATCGTTGTAGGTCTTGGCAAAATTGACGATTTCGTCAAACGTGGCAGGAGGCGTCGGGAACAGTTTCTTGTTGTAGAACATGGCATAGGTTTCGTTGTTGTATGGATAGCCGTACAAGATGTTCTCGAACGTGACGGCCTTGACGGCCTTCTCCGAGTTGGCAGCGGTTACTTCGTCGGCGAATACGTCATTGGGCAGGATCAGACCCGCTTGAGCGGCACGGCCAACCTGGTCGTGGGGGAATACGACAACGTCGGCGCCAAGTCCGGCCGGGCCGTCCGTCGTCAGCTTCGTGACCTGATCCGTCGGAGGCAGCTCTTCGAACGTAACCTTCACTCCGTACTTATCGGTGAAATCCTTGAGACGAGCGTCCAGGAAGCCTTGCTGCGGCTTATCTTCCCAGATCTTCAGAGTGGCGCCCGCTTCCGGGGTAATGGCCGGTGCCGCAGATTGCGCGGGAGCCGTGGAGGCGGAAGGAGCCGCCGATGCCGAAGGCGCCGTAGAGTTTTCCGGGGAAGCGCTGGAGCCGCTTTCACTCTTGCTGCCGCAAGCCGTCATCGTGGCCACCATCGAAACTGCCATGGCGAATGTTGCCGCTTTCTTTAAATTCACTGAAAGACCCACCTTTCGAAATTAAAAATATTTTTGCCGGTTTAAGGCAAACGTTTGTGCAAACGAGAACCTTTTTTGTAGAGTTGGGGTTATTTTGCTTCCTGCTTGTTCTCATTTGCGCAACTGAAAGCGCTTCATGCTGTGCAAATGAATCATACACCAAAGTGCAATTGCATCAAAGGTTTTTGTTTTGCCAATATAGCCAATAAATCCCGTTCGATCTTTCAAAATCGCCCATTTTCTCGATAACTCTTAATTTCTTGCATTTTCGATTGAGCCCGGAAAAACCATCCCCTGTTTACATGTTGCGCAAATTAGTTTAGAGTATCAGGGAGGACAAACGTTTGTACACATGGGAGGAACCCACATGGCTGTGACCATTATCGATGTAGCCAAGAAAGCCGGAGTCTCTCCCTCCACGGTTTCACGCGTCATTTCCGGCAGCTCGCGGATCAGCACGGAGACCACGGAGCGGATACGCGCCATCATGGAAGAACTGGGTTACGTACCCAATAGCATAGCCAAAAGCCTCGTTTCCAAAACGACAAATTCCATCGGTCTGGTTTTGCCCAAACCGGCGGAGGAGCTGTTCCTGAACCACTTCTTCTCCGAGCTGATCCGGGGCATTCTCACTCAGTGCTCCCGCTCGGAAATCGACCTGATGATGACCACCGGGGCGACGGAGCGTGAAGAGGTGGACGCCGTCTCCCGTCTGGTTCGCGGACGCAAGGTGGACGGCATCCTGCTGCTGTACTCCCGCAAGGAGGACCCGACCATCGAGTTCTTGCAAAAGCAGGATTTCCCGTTCGTACTCGTCGGACGCAGCAATTATGAGACCCCGATCTTCACCGTCGACACGGATAACCGCCAAGCCGCCTATGACGCCACCCGTCACCTGATCGACCAAGGGCATAAGCGCATCGGCTTCGTCAGCGGCCCGCCGAACCTCGTCGTGTCCGAGGACCGTCGCACCGGGTATACCCAAGCCCTGGAGAGCGCCGGAATTACCCTCCATCCTGAATGGATCGTCGAAGGCGATTTCCTTCAAGAAAGCGGTTACCGCGCCATGTCGCTGATCATGAGCCAGCCGGAACGGCCCACGGCCTTTGTCGTCATCGACGACATGGTCGCATTCGGCGTCCTGCGCGGACTGACCGAGCTCGGCGTCCGGGTGCCGCAGGACATCAGCCTGGTCGGCTTCAACAACATCGCCGTCACCGAGCTGACCTCGCCACCGCTTACCAGCATCGACATCGGGATTTATGAACTCGGTTACACCGCTTCCCAGCTGCTGCACAAGATTGTAAAAGGCGAGCCGACGCCGCAAAACCGGCTGATCATCCCTCACCGCCTGATCGTCCGTGAATCTTCGCTTTACCGGATCGGGTGATTGATTTGCAGCGTAAGTCAAAGGCTCCCCCTACCGCGGAACAGGTGCGGTAAGGGGAGCCTTTTTGAATTGGGTTACTTATAGAGAAGCTTCGGTTATCGGGCCGCTTCCTTGATCGCCTTCAGCCGCTTCATCACGTCATTGGCGCCGCGTCCGAAATAGTCGTGCAGCAGGCTGTATTCTTGATAAAGCTTGTCGTACACGGCTACGTTCTCGGGAATCGGCTTGTAGCTCTCCTCGCGGATGCGGGCCATCTTTTCCGCCGCGTCGACGATGCTGTCGAACCCTCCCGCTTCCTTGCCGGCCGCCACCGCGGCGAACATCGCCGCTCCAAGCGCCGGAGTCTGCTTGGAGGCCGCCACCCGAATCTCGCGTCCCGTGACATCGGCGTAGATTTGCATCAGCAGGCGGTTCTTCTGCGGCAGCCCGCCGCAGGCATACAGCACGTCAACGGAGACGCCGTTCGAATGGAAGGCATCGACGATCTTCCGGGTGCCGAATGCGGTGGCTTCGAGCAGCGTGCGGTAGATTTCCTCCGGCTTGGTGAGGAGCGTGAGGCCGACGATCAAGCCGGTCAAGTCGGTATCCACCAGCACGGACCGGTTGCCGTTCCACCAATCGAGCGCGAGCAGCCCGGTCTCGCCGGGACGGTAGGCGGAGGCTTTCTGCTCCAGCCAGGCGTGGACGTTGGTGCCCTCCCGCTCGGCCGCTTCCTTGACATAAGCCGGTACCGCCTCATCGACGTACCAGGCGAAAATATCGCCGACGGCGGATTGTCCGGCTTCATAGCCGAAATACCCGGGAATGATGCCGTCCTCGACCACGCCGCACATGCCCTCGACTTCCTTCTCCTCCGTGCCGAGCAGCATGTGGCAGATGGAGGTCCCCATCGCCATCACCAGCTTGCCCGGCGTGGTCACGCCGGCCGCCGGAACCGCCGCATGGGCGTCCACATTGCCGACGGCGACGGCGATGCCCGGAAGGAGGCCCAGCGCTTCCGCCATCTCCGGCGTCAAGCCGCCCGCCCGGGTGCCGAGCGGAACGACTTCGCCGCGCAGCTTGGTGTCGGCGAGCTTTTCCAGCCGGGGATCGAGCGCCCGGAAGAACGCTTCGGACGGATATCCGTCGCGCTTGTGCCAGACCGCCTTGTACCCGGCAGTACAGCTGTTGCGGCGAATCTCGCCGGTCATGCGGGAGATGACCCAGTCCGTGGCTTCCAGGAACTGGTCCGCTTCGTCGTAAATCTCCGGCGCTTCGTTCAGGATCTGCCACACCTTGGCGAGCATCCATTCGGAGGACAGCTTGCCGCCGTAACGGGGCAGGAAGATCTCCCCGCGCTCCGCCGCGATCTCGTTGATGCGGTTCGCTTCCTCCTGGGCGGCGTGATGCTTCCACAGCTTCACCCAGCTGTGCGGGTGCTTGCTCCACTCCGGCTTCAAACACAGCGGCTCGCCGGCTGCGTCGATGGGAAGCATGGTGCAGGCGGTAAAGTCGATGCCGAGGCCGATTACGTCTGCCGGCGCGATGCCGGAAGCCTTCATCACGGCCGGGATCGCCTGCCGCAGCACCTCCAGGTAATCGTCCGGGTGCTGCAAGGCCCAGTCGGGCGGCAGCTTCTCGCCCGAGGATGGCAGCACCTCGTCGATAACGCCGTGCGGATACGGCACCACGTGCTCGGCAATCTCCGCTCCGTCGTTCAGGCTGACCAGTACCGCTCTTCCGGATTCCGTTCCGTAATCGACTCCAATGGCATAGTTCATGACGGTCTCTCCCTTTCCCATGGGCATGAATGAATTACTTCTGGCCGTAGTAAGCTCCGGCTCCGTGCTTGCGCAAATAGTGGCGGTCAAGCAGCTCCCGGCTGATCGGCTGCGCTTGCGGATTCAAGAGCACCGTCCGAAACGCCATCTTCGCCACTTCTTCCAAGACGACGGCATTGTGCACCGCCTCCTCCGCCGACTTGCCCCAGACGAACGGAGCGTGTCCGTGGACGAGCACCGCCGGCATGGTGAGCGGGTCGGTATCGCCTAGCCGCTCGATGATGACCGCTCCGGTCTCCCGCTCGTAGGCTCCTTCGATCTCATCCGGCGTCATCGGCCGGGTGCAGGGAATCTCGCCGTAATAATAGTCGGCGTGCGTCGTTCCGAATGCCGGGATCGCCCGTCCGGCCTGCGCCCAGGAGGTCGCCTCCGGCGAATGGGTGTGAACGATTCCGCCCAGGCCGGGATACGCCCGGTAGAGTGCAAGATGCGTCGCCGTATCGGAGGAGGGCTTGTAGTGGCCTTCGGCCACGTTGCCGTCCAGGTCCACCACGACGAGATCCTCGCTTTTCATCGACTCGTAGCTGACGCCGCTCGGTTTGATGACCACGAGTCCGCTCTCCCGGTCGATACCGCTTACATTTCCCCACGTAAAGGTCACAAGCCCGTACTTGGGCAGGTCCATATTGGCGCGCCAAACCTCTTCCTTCAAATGCTCCAGCATGCGTATGACACTCCTTTCCGTTTCGCGTTCTCCTTCCCATTATAACTTGTACGTACAAGTATGAACAGCCCTGAAAACAGAAAAAAACCGCCGCTCCCGTCGGGGAACAGCGGATGGAAATATCCGGGCTAACGCAGTTGCGCTGCGTTAATCCAAGTCGGCCGGGCGAGCGGTCGATTCCCGCACGATCAGCTCCGGCCGGTATACCTGGTCGGAGACCGTACCGCCTGAGCCGGCTCCGATCATCCCGAGCAGCAGCTCCGCCGCCTTCACGCCCATCTCCGGCTTGGGATGGGAAACCGTCGTCAGCTTGACCTCGGTGGCGGTCGCGAGGAACGAATCGTCGAAGCCGACCACCGACAAATCGGCCGGAACATTCAGGTTCAGTCGACGCGCGGCCTCCAGGAGCCGGACCGCCAATTCGTCGTTGTAGCAGACGAACGCCGTCGGCCGCCCGTCCGCTTCCTTCAGGAGCGCGAGCGCCCGTTCGAAAGGCATATCCGCTTTTTGCTCCGTGGTGTACTGAACGACATAACGCGAGGCCAGCTCGGCTCCCTGCTCGCGATGAGCCCGGATGAATCCGCGCAGCCGGTTCAGGCCCTGCAGGTCGTCCGTCTTGAAAAAACCGGCGATCCGGCGGTGTCCAAGCTTCAACAGGTGTTCCGCCGCAACATAGCCGGCTTGCTCGTCGTCCATTTTCAGCACCGGGCACTGCAATTCGCTGTAGCGTTCGTTGATCATCAGATAGGGAATGGCCCGATTGTCCAGCTCCAGGTAATAGGCGAGGTTAGGGTTGCCCGTCGCGCTCTTGGTCGGCTCGATGATCAGCCCCTTCAGCGGATGGCTCATCATCATCTCCAGGCATTCCCGCTCCTTCCCCTTGTCGTTGTCGGTGCTGGCCAGGAGCAGCCGATAGCCGTTCTCGCGCAGCGTTCCCTCCGCCCCCCGGACGATCTGGGGAAAGATGTAATCGGAGATATACGTGGTGACGATCCCGATCGTCTGCAAGTCGGCTTGAGCCGTGCGCGTCTCGGCGACAAAGGTGCCTTTTCCCTGCACCCGCCGCAGCAGGCCTTCCTGCACGAGCTCGCCGATCGCCTGCCGGACGGTCTGGCGGCTGAAGCCGAACCGGTCGGCCAGCTCGAATTCCGAGGGGAGCAGGTCTCCCGGCTTGCGCTGGCCGCTGCCGATCTCCGCCGCGAGCGCCTTTTTCAATTGCTGGTATTTGGGTTCCGCTTTTTTCATCGACTGTTCGCTGCCCTTCGCAATGTCTGTTTCTATTGTAGCAAATCGGCCGTTGTCCGTACAAGACAAGGTTGGGAGCCAGGAAAACAGACATCTCAGAGAAGGGGAAGGTTGATCGGGGGGAAGGGACGTGCACGCAAAAAAGCCAGCCTCCGAGCAGTCCGAAGACCGCCTTGAGGCTGGCGAATGGGTTCCAAGGGTTCCATGAAGGAGAAAAAAAGACTAAGTCGAGCTATGAGGCTAAGTTAATGAGCAGAGGTGCTCGCCTTCACCCGGTAATCGAGCCAAGCGGCTTCAATGGCCGCCTCCAGCTTGGCGGGACTGACCGCAATGCCCTTGCGCCGGAATTCCTCGGCCGCATAAGCGATCGCCTGCTTCATTTTTTCCGGACCGCCTTGTTCGATGAACAGCCGCTCGGCCAAGGCGCAGGCTTCCTTGGCGACCAGATGGAGAATTTGCTGCTCGGCGGCCGTCGTCCGCGCAGCCAGCCAGCCGTCGATCTTGCCGCGAATCGTGGCAATGACCGCCAAGAGGGCGGTCACCAGCAAGCCGGCAAGCGCCGTCACCAGCGTCTCCAGATAGGGCTCGATGTATTTCATACAGGGCCTCCTGGCAGTTTGACTTCGTTGTCCGGAGCTGTGGCTCTGGCGGCCTGCGCCCGGTACATAACCGTTAGCAGCCGCCAAAAATCCGCCGTCCCGGACGGCTCGTGAATAAAGGCGGAATAGTGGGCAAACGCGTCTTTGGCCCACTCGGGAACGGGAGTGGATTTTCCGATATTTTGCACGGCGAGCAGTTGGGCTTTCAGGCTCTGAACCTGTCCGTTCAATTCTGCGCAACGGGCTTCTACGGCTTTCAGTCGCTGCTCGTTGATGGCGTTGGAATTTTGAGCGGTTGGATTGTTGTCCATAGCGGGTTCCTCCCCTCTTAATGCTTGATAAAGCCGGGTCCAAGGAAATTTCGGTCCCGGACAAAACGGCTTGCGCACGGGGTCCACCTGAAAGTGCCCGATAACATGCCGCTCATCTAAAGGAAGCGCTTGACCGTACAGCCGCTTCACTTCCGCGGCGATGAACCGGTGCAGCCACACGCTGGCCGCGAATTGTGCTTCCGTCAGCTCGCCATCCGAACCTTCGTGTTCGATGCTCACGCTGTACTTGTTCGGGTTGACCGGTGCAAGTTGGCGAAAAATCGGTGCAGTGGCTTTTGCCATGACATCCACCGTTAGGCCGTTCGCCCAAGCCATGCGATCAAGGGTAACGTACTGGTGGATCTCGCCGGTCTTGCTCACGCCGAAGTGGGCGCTGCTCACCTCGTTGCCGGGCGACGTAAACCAAGCGTCCATGCTGGCCATGGTTCCCGCGCTGATGTGGTCCACAATGACAAACGGGACATGGCCGTCGCGGCTGCTGCTGTTGGTGTGGGCGTTGCCTTTTGGGATAATATTCATCAGTGGATCCCTCCCATCTTGAGCGCGGTCCAGATCACGGTGACGAGCATGCCGGCAACAGCCGTGATCGTCGCCCCGTAGAAGGTTCGCTTGAACCATTTTTGCTCTTCTTCGTTCTCTTCCAATTGGGCTAAGGCCTCCGCCGCTCTTCGGTTCGCCTCTTCGGCAATCTCCTTGGCCGCTTGCAGGGCGTCCAGCCGCAGGTGGGCCGCTTTGGACGATTGCAGCGACTCGTTCGACAATGCAAACGCGTCCGCCGCCACCCGGTCCAGGTTGGTGAGATTCTCGATCTTCGTCTCAATCTTGGTGATCCGCTGCAGAATTTCCATCAGCACCCCTTGATCCGTTTCGGGCATCCCTCCCTACCTCCTTGTTTTGAGATAAAAATAGCCCCCGGAATTGCTCCGAGGGTATGAATCCATGCAGTCCATTCTCACAATTTGGTCAGTACGATTTTGGCAGAGATGAATTCGCCGCCCAGATACCCGTAAAATCCGTAATCCGTAAACGTCGCGTTATACCCGCCGACCTGCTTCAGGTCGCCGCTCGCGAGCACTCCTTTGACCGCCAGAATCATCGTATTCTCCTTCGTCCAGGAGCTGTCCGGGTACACCATGTTAAAATCCGTCACATTGACGATGTCCGCCTCTTGCTCGACGATCTGCAATCCGCCTTGCGGCCCTACGGGACCCACCGGACCGGGATCGCCTTGGTCTCCCTTATCACCCTTCGGTCCTTGAGGTCCTTGGGGCCCGGGAGGTCCCTCGTCGCCGCCCACCCGCACCGGCAGCGGGAGCGAGCCGGGAATCACTTGCACGGGAATGTTACTCATCTCGTCACGTCCTTTTCAACCGTTATCGTCATGGTTTCCGTGCTCTCAATTAATCCGCCGGCCGAGGTCCGCTGAATGTCGGTCTGAAGCACGCCTGTCGGCCAGTTCGCGGTGTCGTCAAAAGACAGCCGGAACGTATGCGGTGCCGCTGCCGGTTCGATCTGGACATTCGCGACGAGACCGCCATACGTATCCCGAATCTGGGACCGCAGCTCGGAGAGGGCGGCCCCTTCCCACATCACGGCATAGTGAAACGTATCGCCGCGTTTCATGGTAAACGTCGTTGCCATTCTGGATTTCCCCCTTTCCATAAAAAAAACGCCTCGATAGGCGCTTATTCGGCCGGCTGTGCCGCCGGAAGCGGTTGGCCGTGTTCGTCGTAGCCCAAGCTGTTCAGGTGGGCTTTGACGGCAGGCTGCGACTTCACCGGAACCTGCGCGAAGGTGATGTCGCCGTAGAGGATAAGCGAGGCCATTACGATGATCATGTGATCACTTCCTTTTGTGGAGGGGTGAGAAAAGGCAAGAGATTAGATTGACTTTGCATCGTTTGCTAGGAGCATGCTGTAGATTTCGAATAGGGCGTTTTTGTTTTCCTTGTCCCGCTGTACCATTGTTGCTTCCGTTTCTACCAGCTTCTGCTTGAGCACTTCTATCTGTTGCTCTGCGGTAGGTCCTGGTTGTGGGAGGGGCTTCTCAACCGTCTCTTTTGAAAACTCGTCATACTCAAGAGTTCCTTCATTGAATCGGTAGGTTGCGACTTCAACTTGGGTTTCGCTTATTCGCGCTTCTTCAATGTATTCAAATGAGATGAGCGATACGTCTCTACCGTTGCTTTCGCGTTCGTCGACTTTGTACCACATACCGTTTTCGTCTTCACCAAGCGTTTCGGGGTTCAATTTAGCGTACAAGGATACTCACTCCCTTCATTATTAATTTGCGTACGCTACTCTAATTTCGGGGCTCATGCTGTTTACTTGCGTCTTGTACCCCTTTATCAAAAACGATGATTTAAAATATATAGTAGAGTCACCATACATTCTTGTTGTGCGTAAGGAGCTATCAACTGCTGCTATATATCCTGACGAATCCCATGCTTGGGGACCTATTGCTAGATTATCGGTACCAGAAGTAGATGCGTAATATAACCCTCCGTCAACCCAAACCTCTATGCCTAGTACTGATCCGGCAGTTACTGCTATAGTATTAACTACGCCAGGACCAGACAGCGAGACTAGAGTCGTCATAGTTCCTACAACAGTAGCTTGGACACTTACTTTCTTACTCGTATAAGCAGTTGCCGCTGGCATCCAGCTCACCCCATTCCAATATTCGAGCCGTTCGTTGTTAATGCGAAATCCCATTGTATACGCAGTATTATCAATCATGAGTGCGTTTGTATTGCTATCTAAGTACAACCTAGCATCGTAGTCTCTAACTGAATCTTTTTTGTGAAAATCAATGTATTGGCCAATTTCGAGCGTTCCACCGTTTGAGTTAACCAGGGGAATATATGCTTCGTTAGAGTACCCTGACAATGGCATGTAACCTCTAACTCTATCGGCATCAAGTCCGCTGTCAACACCGTCGGTTCCTTCGTGCCACATCTTTCTCCACGAACTCCAAGCGCTTACTGTTTCCGTTCTCGCTCTGAAGCACATAGGGTTGGGAGTTAACACGCAGGTTAGTCTTTGTACTATATAGCCGGACGCGGTGGCTGAGACGTCGAGAATTGCCCATTCGAATTCTGCCCCCGGGTGATTCGTATAGCTACTTGAAGTTCCCAGGTTATACGTTCCGGGAGTCACTACGGCATTGAGGTCCGTTCCGCTAGGAATTGTCCTCATCGCGAATACGCTATTCCCTGAAATCCCTTGAAGAGTACTTGCATTGACCCCAGCTGCATCGGTATCAACGGTCAATATCTTCGCCAGCACATCCGCCGCCGTGTAGCTGCTTGCAGGGAGCGCCGCGTCCGCCTTTGCCTTAGCTGCATCAATCTGCGTCTTCGCCGCTTCCAGCGTGATCGCCGGAGCTGTCCGCCAGCTCGTCTTCCCCGTGATCTGCTTGATCATATTCGCCAGCCAGCCGAACAGCGTCGTCGGCGTGCCCGCGTCGGCAGTCGGTGCGGTCGTGTCGGAGATGGTCCTGCTCCCAATCACGGAGTCCGTCGCCGATCCGGCAGTGCCAGCCCCTGCAGCAATTCCATCCAGTTTCACCTTGTCGGCCGCAATCATGAACCCGTCGGTGGTTGTGGTTACATCCGCATGAACGGCTCCGCCAGCACCGATGTGGGCCGTTAGATTGGCTTGAGCTGCGTTGCTCTTGGTCGTAGCATCGGAAGCTGCAGTTGCGATCGCCGCATCCACCGTATCCTTCCGCGCAATATCATCCGCAGCGGACGGAGCCGCGACCTTCGCCCGGCCGCTGGCATCGCGCTGCATGATCGTTCCCGCCGTCGCCGCCGACGTGCTGCCGTGAGCCGCGGTCGCATCCACATGCGCCTTCGTCGCTTCCAGCGTAATCGCCGGAGTCGTGCGCCAGCTCGTCTTGCCCGTGATTTGCTTGATCATATTCGCCAACCAGCCAAACAACGTCGTCGGCGCACCAGAGTCGGCGGTCGGTGCGACCGTGTCGGAAATCGTCCGGCTGCCGATCACCGTGTCGGTCGCGGCGCCGTCGGCCAATTGGGCAGCGGCAACTACCTTGTCGCCGATTTTCGCTTGCGTGACGCTCTTGGCGCCGAGCGCCGCCGTTCCTACAGCGCCGTCCGCGATTGCCGAGCTGCCAAGCTTCGGGCCGTTTCCGGCGGTGCCATCGTGCTTGTGGCCGTCTGTCGCCGTGCCGAATTTGGCGTCGATCAGATCGGCGTTGTCATCGATCAGAGTCTTCGTATTAAAGGTGGTGGTACTCGGAGAGGTCCGGTCCACCTTGTTCAGTCCCAGATTGGTTGTCTTCGGAGCAGCCAATCGATTCACCCCCATGCAAATTGGTCTAGCGTCGTGGCTTCCAGCCCGGTCAGGGTCAGCTTTTCCACCTCGGCAATAGTGAGGTAACGGAATTTGTACACCGCCGCGAGGTGGGCCGGCATCGTCGATTCGACAGCCGCCTTCAGGTCGTTCAGGTTAGGCGGAAAGCCCATCGTATCCACAAAGGTTACGGTCAACTGCTTCAGTTCCGGTTGAACGCTCACTTCAATCCGGCCGCGGTCGTAGGCTTCCGCAACCCGCTTAATCAGCGAAGCGGATACCTTCCCGATTCCCCGGCGCTTGGCGTTCACCACGCTTCGGCGCTGGTCGATCGGCTTGGCGATATCGGTCGGTATCCCGAGTTCTTCTTCCCAGATTGCAAGTCCCCAGTCTGCGGTTGTCACAAAAAACTGGTCCAGCAGCTCGTCCGAGGCCGCATACAGCCCATCCAACTCTTCGCCTTCCGCGGTGAAGAGCGCCTCGAATTCCCGGATGCTGCGATAAAAGTCAGGCAACAGCCCCTTTAGCTCCTCCGTCTTACCCACGGATTGTCACCGTCCCCGGCACCGCCACTTGCCCGACGCCAATCGGCACGTTGCCGGTCGTTCCCGCAACCTGCAGCGTGGAATAATCCTGAACGCCGTCAATGTCGAGCAGCAAAGCTCCTATCTTGGCATACTTGGGAGAAGGGTCCACGCCGAAAGCGATGTTCTGCAGGTATTCGGCAAACGCCCTCGCGGCGTCGGCTTGAACCTGCGCCAGCGTACGGCTGCCGTTCAGCACTACCGTCGCGTTCAGACTGACCACGACCGGTGCCGCCGAAGCCACCGTAACGACCGCTCCCAGCGGGGCCATGCCTTCCCCCATGCCCGGATTGGGGTCCAGGTATTTTTGCAGCTCTGCGACCAAGGCTGCGGAAGCCGGCTGATGCTGCGCGTCGAGGATGACTACCTTAACGGTGCCGGCTCCCGCCCACAGCGGCAGCACTTGAACGGCCCCCACGCCCGGATAGTCCAGCGCCCAAGCGCGGTATTGCGCCTTGTTGCCGCTGGTGGCCGGGTTGCGGTTGCGGTCCAGGTAGCGCTGGCGAAGCGACTCGTCCGATTCCTCCTCTTCCCCCGGAACGAGCAGCTCGCCCAGCTCGGCGCGAGCCAGTCCCGGCACATAATCGACGGGCAGGAGAGTTCCCGTCGCCAGATTGCCCTCGGTTCCGGCTGCCTCACACACCAACACATATTCCCCCGCCGTCAGCTTGGATTCCACGGCAAACAGCGTCGAGCCGACGGAGAACCACTGTCCCAGCGGCACATCGAACGCCAGTCCGGCGGAGTCAAAGAACCGTGCTTTCCACTTAGCCGGGCTCGCTTCCTTGCGATCCACGCCGTCGTCGGCGGCGCGTCGGGTCAGATAGTCTCCGCTGGAGGTGCTGGCCGAGAACAACCGCAGAATTCCGTCCAGCTGCGAGTAAGCTTGAGCCAGTTCGGCGGCGGCAGGCGCCAGAGCATCGAACAGAATGCTTCCTTGACGCTTGTCCACATCGGTCGGGACCTGGTCCATCATCCGGTTCAAGATCGCTTCATATGTTTCCGTTTCATACAAAACCGCTCACCTCCTTCTCCATGGCAAAGCTTCCTGTCGTCGTGACGACATCGAATTGCACCCGCGTCTCGTCCTGCCATCGCTCCATCTTCAGGTTGCGCACATCCGTGATTCGGTCGTCCGCAAGCAGCGCTTCGCGAATGAGCCGCTCGAGCTCGGAAGAGGCGATGACGCCCGGCAGTCCGATCACCGCACGCAGCTCGCAGCCATATTCGCCGTCGTAGATCAGGTAATCGAACCGCTCCGTCTGCAAAATCTTAAACGCCGCCTGCCGAACCGCGTCGACTCCGTCGACCATCCCGGCTATGCGGCCGTTCGCCAGATCGAGCCGGTAGGTCCGGCTCGTTTCCGCGCCCAGTTCCTGCTCCGCGGCGGAGGCCGGAACCGTCACTCCTTCCGGAATCATCCGCTCACCACCTTATCCAGCAGCAAAAACTTGCCGCCCCCCTGCATTTGCAGAAGAGCGACCCGGTCCCCGGCAGCCAGACCTTTTCGCAGCGGGTAAACCGTTCCGCCAATCGTCAGCTCGGCGGGAGTGAGCGACTCCGGAATAACGAGGAAATCCTCGTCCAGCGTCAAACGCTGACTGAGGGCTACCTCCAGCGGAGCCGTGCCGGTGACGGTGCCAAACAGCAGCTCTACCGGATTGGCGGCCGAAACCGCGTCCATTCCCGCCCGTTTGATCGTTTCCAAGAGACTCATCAGATCACCTTCAATTCCAGTTTCATCGTCGATATATCCTCTTCCAGCCGTTGATGTGTACATTCTTCAATCAAAAAGGGCTGGTTGAGATCCAGCCCTTCCACATAGATCCTTACGTAACAGCCCGCCCGGACGCGAAGATCGCCGATGGCCTCCAAGGACAGCGTCTTGCGCACCCGGTTATTCAGCTTAAGCAGGTTCATCGCCAATTCGTCGGCCTGGGCCGGCGTGTATTTGTCGTCGATGGATTTATACAGCTGCAACAGGCCCCATTTGGCAATCGTCGAGCTGTCCTTGGCCACATGCGGCTTGTTCTCCTTGTCCTTTTGCTCGCTGTTCCGCTGAACCTTGACGTAGTTATACGTCTCGTTGTCGATGGAGCGGGAATAATCATAGCCGGTCATGAGGCTTCCGTCGCCGACGTAGAAATCGAGCAGCAAATCCTCCGCATTTCGCAGGGTAAGCTGCCCGAAATCATCGTAAAAGGTATAGATCCGCTTCACCCCGATGAGGGTTTGATCCAGAGCCTTATAGATGACGTCGAGCATCTTCTTGTCCTTCTCGATGAGCTGCGGGATGACAAAGCCCGTATCGTCCAGCCGTCCGACCGCCAGCTTCTGTTCCTGGGCAATTTGACGGACAATCTGGGCAGCCGTCCGATTCTTGAATGTGAAGGAATCGTTTGCTTGAAGATAACGGATCTGGTCGTAGGCTGTTACCTTGACCTTCTCGTCCATTCCGCTATCGATCGTGAAGACGTAGCCGAAGAACACCCCTTTGCCGTCCTTTCGCACCGTCACCACGTTCCCCGGCTCCACCTGAAAGCGGCTGTCTTGAAACGGACTTCCCTGAATCAGCGAAAATTCAAACGAGGACGGCTTGCCGATCCGGCTTGTTTTCCAGCTAACCTCCGTGGCGATGGAGGCGATCTCCCATAGGTTGCCGTTGCGGTTGTCCAGTGTGATCTCGAGCATGGCTTCCTCCTAGTGCAGCCGGATTTCCCGGCCGACGGCGAGCCGCCGAGTCTCCGCGTCGCTGATATGGTTGAGCTTCTGCAGACCGGCCACCGTCAGCTTAAACCGCTGGGCCACGCTCCAGATCATCGCCGTCGCACCCCGCCACCTTGGCGTATTCCTCGAGCGACCGCGTCTTCCAGCGGAAGAAGGTGACGCGGGAGATCGCCAGGTCGTCGGCGACCTGCTCCACCGCTTTCCCTTCAATATAACGCAGCCGCAGCAGGTCGGCGTATTCCGGCTTGTATTCGCCGAGCGCCTCCAAGGCGTTGTCGACCTGCTCCTTCTCCTGCTCCAGATCCTGAATTTCGCTTAACCGTTCGAGAACCCCGTGGAAGCCCTCCGACTGGCCGGTGCGGGTTTCCAGCACCTTGAGGATTTTACGCTCCACCTCGCGGAGCCGCCGTTCATCCTCCTCATCGGCGGAGTACAGCCCTTGAACCTCGCGCAGCTGTGCTTTGACCCCCGCCGGATAGCGGGTCAGGTAGGCGTGGGCCGTCGTCTCCAGCTCCTGTTCGCGCTTGGACAGATAGAGATAGGAGGGCATTCCCCTCAATTGCCGGTGCAGCTCCTGCAGGTTATCGTCATGGCTGATCGTGCTCAAGCGGATGCCTCCGCCCACCGGAAGCTTCTCCAGGTATTTGATCCGCCCTATAATGCGCTTGTATCCCTTCAACTGCTCAATGACTTGCTCGTGCGCCATTCGTCGGTCTCCTCCTTGACGGTAATTACTTTATCTAGTAAAGTGGAAGAAATGATAATTAAATTATCAACACAGCCAGTTTCGCTCTCCATTTCGCCTGAAAATGGAAGAACTTGACTTCTACCCCAGTATAATTGATAATAATATTATCGTCAATAGCCGGAATAGATAACATTATTATCAATAATGAGAGGACAAAGGAGTTGCACCTATGAAAATCGGCAAAACCCTGTCCGAGCTGCGCGCCCGCAGGCGCCTCACGCAGGATGAGATGGCCGACCTGCTCGGCGTCAAGCGGGCCCGCTACAACGCTTGGGAGAACAACATCGCCCGGCCCGATCTCGATATGATCGGCAAGCTGGCGGAAGTCCATGGCGTCAGCGTGGATTTCCTGCTCGGCCGCAGCTCGGATTCCCAGCCCGCCGCCGCTGCCGCGGGCACGCTCGTCCCCCGCGAGGAGCGGGACATCGCCAAGGATCTGGAGAAGATGATGAACGATCTGGAGAGCAAGGAGGCGCTGTCGTTTCACGGGGAAGCCATGGACGAGCAAACGAAAGAGCTGCTTCGCATCTCGCTGGAGAATTCCATGCGACTCGCGAAGCAGCTCTCCAAGCAAAAGTTTACTCCCCACAAATACCGCGAGAAATGACCCGGAGGGGACCCAACCATGCCTACGATCAAGGAAGCGGTCGCGGAGCTCATCCGCCGATACGGCACCAACAACCCATTTTCGATCGCCGAAGCCCGCGGAATCCCGGTGATCTTCGAGCCGCTCGGGGCCACGCTGGGCTATTTTACGACCTTCAAGCGCATTTCGATCATCCATATCAACCAGGCGCTCGACGAGGATTGGCAGCGGTTCGTCTGCGCCCATGAACTCGGGCACAGCCTGATCCACCCCAAGCTGAATACGCCGTTTCTGCGCAGCAATACGCTTTACCCGATCGACCGGATCGAGCGCGAGGCCAATGTATTCGCCGTCAGCCTGCTGACGGGTTCGGACGATCCCGCTCCCGGCGAGACCACGGAGCTGCTGTTCAAGCGCTGCGGCATTCCGCTGGACATGCTCCGCTATTACCGCTGAGCCGGCCGACTGCCTCTGCAAAAGCGACCGGCCCCGTGCGCCTCTACCGCGCGCCGGGGCCGGACTGATAATCGGTCAATCTCGCTGGTAGTTGGAGGACTTGCGCACGATCAGCTCCGATTCCAGAACGCGGACGGTCACCCCGTCCTCCTCGGAAGGATGCTCCATCCGCCGGATCAGCAGCCCGGTCAGCTCGGCTCCGAGCCGGTATTTCGGCTGGCTGACCGTGCTCATCGCGGGCTCGATGTACTCCGTGATCCGGTTGTTGTCCACGCCGACCACGGCGATATCCTCGGGAATCCGCAGGCCGGCTTCACGGCAGGCTTTGTAGACGCCCAGGCCGATTTCGTCGTTGGCCGCGTAGACGGCCGTGAACGGAAGCCCCTTGGCGATCAGCCGCTTCATCGCGGCATACCCGCCCGCTTCATTGAAGCGGCCGTTCTCGGCGAGAAGCGGATCGAACGCAAGCCCCCGCTCCGCCAGTGACCGGATGAATCCTTCCATCCGGTCCTGGCTGTCGGTATTGCCCTCGGTTCCGCTTATGTATGCGATCCGCCGATGCCCCATCTCGGCCAGGTGCCGCACCACCTCGGCGGAAAACTCCACGTTGTTGGTGATGCAGCTCGGAATCAGCGGGTTGCGACTCTGCCGGCAAACGAGGCCGATCCGATGGCCCTTCGCCGCGAGCTCGTCCAGCACCTCGTCGGGAAGCGCGCAGGAGACCAGGATCATCGCATCCACCGTGCGATTGAGGAGCAGGTCCAGGTATTCCAGCTCCTTCGCCGGCGAATTGTCCGCATCGCAGACGATGACCCGGTACTGTTCGGCGAAGGCGGCATTCTGAATCCCCTTGATGATCTCGGAGAAGAAGGAGATGTTGATGTCCTGCACCACGACGCCGATCGCGCGCGTTCGCTGGGAACGCAGGTGCTTCGCTGCCGCGTTGGGGTAATAATTCAGTTGTTCGATGGCCTGCAAGACTTTGGTTCGGGTCTTTTCCGCCACCAGCCCGCTGTTGTTGAGCACGCGGGATACCGTTGCGGTGGACACTCCGCTCAGGCGGGCGACATCTACGATTTTTTTATCCAACCGGCATCCATCCTACTGATGTATTTAACCGATCATACCTTCGAGGGAAAAAGCGCGTCAAGCGCCGGACAGGGAAGCCGATTCAAGTAATCGTCCAGGGCTTGGGGGCGGTTCCGGTAAATCTCCGACAGCTCCGTCCCGGCATAGATATTGCCGATTACGACGGGATGGCAGAGCTCGCAGATCAGGATATCGCCGTTGCCATGCAGGTGGAGCTGGGTCTTGCCGTCGATGCAATTGGAATAGTACACGCCCTCCTGCCGGGGCAGACCGAGCTCGTCGACGAACCGGTCCATGCAGGTAAAATACAGGGCCATGTCCTCCCGTTTCGCCTTCACCAGCTCCTCGACGGCAGCCTTCAGCTGATCCCGGGCGGCGATGCCCGACCAGCCGGTGTGATCCATCCGGATGCTGTTCTGGATTTCATGAATGCGAACGCCCAGCCCGTAAGCGGATTCGTGTATAGCCGCAAGCCGTCCCGCCGTTTCCTCGAACAGCAGTGTCTCGACGACGGTGTTGAACGATTTCTCGGCACACCGCCGCAGGTTGTTCTGGATTTTGGCATAGACCTCGACCGGCTGTTTGTAATACCGGGAGAACGCCTCCGCCTCCGTAAAGTTATATGAGACGTGAAGATCGGTGAGGCCGGCCTTCTCCAGCCGATCGATCCGGGACTCGGACAGCAGGCTGGCGTTGGAATTCAGCTGGGTCGAAATCCCGCGGGAGGCGCAATAGGCGACCACCTCTTCGCAGTCCCGGAATTTCAGGGTCACCTCGCCTCCGGATAGGCGGACCCGCTTCAGCTCCGGCAGGCCTTCGAGGATGCGGATGATTTCGCGGCTGTCGAGCGCCTGGCCGTCGTCGCGGTTGTAAGCGCAGCAGTAATCGCATTTGAAGTTGCAGTTGGAGGTGACGCCGATCTCCAAGCCTTCCAGCCGGAAGTCCTCTAGCGCGGCCAGCTCCAACGATTTGTAGGTCATAACGATAGTCCTCCCGAATCTCTCATGATGAACCGTCTCATTATACCGTAATTGTCCGCTCTGACTTGTGTTATTTTATCGAACAACGAACAACCATTGAAAAATGAGGAGGAATCTCCATGTCAACCGAAAATGAACAGCAATCCGAGCTAACACTCGAAGAGCCTCCGCGCTGCTCCTGGGTCCGCACAGAGCTGGACAAAATGTACCACGATCAGATCTGGGGGAAACCGGAGCACGACGACGGCCGCTTGTTCGAGATGCTGATCCTGGAGGGCATGCAGGCCGGGCTAAGCTGGGCAACCATCCTGCGCAAACGGGACGCCATGGCCGAAGCGTTCGACGGCTTCGATCCCCAAATGATCGCCCGCTATGGCGAGGAGAAACGGCAGGAGCTGCTGGCCAACCCCGGCATCATCCGCAACCGGGCGAAGATCGCGGCGCTTTCCGTCAATGCGGCCGCCTTCCTGAGGGTTCAGGAGGAATTCGGCAGCTTCGACCGCTACCTGTGGGGCTGGGTCGGCCATCGGCCGATTGTCAACGCTTGGACCGAACCGGGCCAAGTGCCGGCCAAGACTCCGCTGTCGGACGCGCTGAGCAAGGATCTCCTGAAGCGGGGCTTTAAGTTCGTCGGCAGCACCATCTGCTATGCCTACATGCAAGCCGTCGGCCTGGTCAACGATCATCTGGTCGGCTGCCACCACTATCGGGCATAAGCTCGTCCAGCTCGTCCAGCTCTTCCTCGGATAGCACGGCGATCCCTTCCCGCCTAAGCAGCGCTGCGGTCACGCCCACGCCGGGAATCTTTCGCCCGGTATACGTGCCGTCATAGATCCGCGCGCTGCCGCAAGAAGGGCTGGACTGCTTGAGCACGGCCGCCGAGGCTCCCGTTTCCCGGGCGATGCGCAGCGTCTCGTAAGCGCCGCGGACGAACTTGTCCGTGACATCCGCTCCCGTGGTGTCCACCACCCGGGCCCGTCCGGCAAGGACGTCCTCGCCGGTGCCGCCGACGATCTCCGCCGGCTCGCGCGGAGTCGGACAGCCGCCCAGGACCTCCGGGCAGACGGTCACGGCCCGGCCTTCGAGGACCCAGCGCTCGATCCGCTCCTCCCGGCTGTCCAGGCCGTTATACCTCACCTTCAGCCCGGCCAGGCACGCGCTGACCAGAATCCGGCTAGGCTCAGCCCTCATAGCAACCCCACCGCAGCGGCATACAACACGAATTCCTCCTGGCCGTCAACCTGCAACAGCCGGTCGGCCGTCTCTTGATCGAACGCGGCGATGGCGCAGGTGCCGCAGCCGACCGCACCGCTCGACAAGTACAGATTCTGCATCACATGGCCGACGTCCATCAGCATCACCCGATGCGAGCGGACCGAATACCGCCATTCGCTCCGATAAGGCACGGCGGTATAGAAGAAGGTGACCGCCCCTTTGGCCGCCCACTGCTGATCGCACAAGCTGATCGAGACCAGCTCCTCCAGATCGTAAGGGGTGTGGATCAGCTCCAGCGCATGCTCGAGCGGGAGGTAATGATAGATTCCCGGCTCCACCCCTTCTACGTGAAAGATCGCCAGATAGGTCTCGAACGGATGTCGGGCGCCGGCCGACGGGACCGGGCGTATCGCCGCATAGCCGTTGCCGCGGATGCCGGTGACGCCCTGCGTGCTCCAGAGCAGGAACGAAAGCGCCGCGAGCGAGAGATCGCCGGGCTTGTACACCCGGACGCTCTTGCGGCCTTCCAGCAGCGACAGATAATTCGATTCCTTCAGAACCGAAGCGAACTCCTTTGGGAGCGGAAGCGTCTTCTCGCCGACCGCCGGTTTCGTAAGCGGCGGCTGGGGCAGCTTCTTCTGCTGATCCGACTCGATTCCGTCATCGGCGAAATCGCTTTTCATAAACTTGCGGTTGCTCTCCGTCCAGCTTTTGATAATGTCCTCGTGACTCATAAATTTTTCCCCCTGCCCTAATGTCATCACTCCGCGGATTTCCTGTATCTGTCCATTATACCTCAGCTTTTGCAAATGCGAGGGGAATTTTCCCGTTATCGCTAACCAAAATGCATACGGATCGTCGGCTTATGAAAGGCGGCAATCTGCCGTTTCATGAAGAAAAATTCATTGACAAAGCCAATCGATCTGGCTATCATTCAATCGTAAGTGATATTGATAATCATTATCAATAATGATTCTAATCTAGCTTTTCGAAGGAGAGTCCGTCATTCATGAAGAAATTCTTTGCCCTGCCCCTCGCCCTGATCCTGCTGTTCGTCATGAGCGCTTGCGGAAGCTCCGGCTCCAAGTCAGGTGCCAGTCCAAGCTCCAGCTCCGCCCCGGGCGCCACGGCGGCTTCCCCTTCCGGCTCCTCCGCTCCCGCCGAGTCCGGCACCTTCACCTATCAATCCGAGAACGGTCCGGTCGAAGTGCCTGCGAATCCGCAGCGGGTGGTCGTGGTCTCTTCTTTTGCCGGGAATGTGATGGCGCTTCATGTCCCCCTGGTCGGTGTCGATAGCTGGTCGAAGATGAACCCGAAGTACCAGGACCAGCTGAAGGACGTTGCCGAGGTCTCCGAGGACAACCTGGAGAAGATCATCGAGCTGGAGCCGGACCTGATTATCGGCCTCTCCACCGTCAAGAACCTGGACAAGCTGAAGGAAATCGCCCCTACGGTCACCTTTACCTACGCCAAGGTGGATTATCTCACCCAGCATCTCGAGATCGGCAAGCTGCTGAACAAAGAGAAGGAAGCTAAGGCTTGGGTGGATGATTTCAAAGCGCGCGCCAAAGCGGCCGGGGATGAAATCCGGGCGAAGATCGGCGAGAACGCGACGGTATCCGTCATCGAGAACTTCGACAAGCAGATCTACGTGTTCGGCGACCACTGGGGACGCGGCACCGAGATTCTCTATCAGGAAATGAAGCTCGGCATGCCAGAAAAGGTAAAGGCGACGACGACAAAGGACGGCTACTATGCGCTGTCGGTCGAGGTTCTGCCGGAATACGCCGGGGATTACCTCATCATCAGCAAGAACCCGGATACGGATAACTCGTACATGACGACGGAAACGTTCAAGACTATCCCCGCCGTCAAGAACAACCACGTCTTTGAAGCCAACGCCAAGGAATTCTATTTCAACGACCCGATCACGCTCGACTTCCAGCTGGAGTTCTTCAAGCAGCATTTTCTCGGCAAGTAAACCCGGCTTCCGAGCCGAACCGCCACTATATAGATTGAACTTATTCGTTACGCCTGCGCAGATGGAATGTCATTCCAATCGCTGTTGATCCCAGATTTCCTGAATGAACGTTTCTAGGGGAAATCCGGGATCAAAGGCGAACGCTTCGCTTCTCCACGACCTTCCTCTTCTCCGGCTTTCTTGTGTTCAATCTATATAGCAGGTCAGAACCCCCTCCCCAGGCCGGGAGGACACTGAAAACGAAGCGATTGTTTTTCAGTGACCCCCCAGACCGGCGAGGGGGCTTCTCTTCTTATACGAGATGCCGTTACGATGCAAACGAAAAGGATGTTGATGCACCATGCACGGGCAGCCGCGCAGAATCCCCTATGGTTTTATTCTCGCCATCAGCTTTTTGGCGCTCGCCGCCATGTTTTTGGTCTCGCTTCTCTATGGGGCGGCGGACAGCCGCTTTCACGACGTCTGGCTCGCGCTGACGACGAAGCCTACCGGGAAAACCAGCCTGCTGATCCGCGAGTTCCGTTTGCCGCGTGAGCTTGCCGCCTTGGCGGTCGGCTCCGCCCTCGCCGTCGCCGGCGCGGTCATGCAGGGCATAACCCGCAATCCGCTGGCCGATCCGGGACTGCTCGGCCTGACGGCCGGGGCCAACGCGATGCTCGCCGTGGTGCTGGCGTTCTATCCGGGAGCCGGCACGCTCGGCATCGTACTGGCCTGCTTCGCCGGTGCGGCCGTCGGAACCCTGCTCGTGTTCGGCATCAGCGCCGCGAACCGGCGCGGCCTGTCGCCTCTGCGCATCGTCCTCGCCGGAGCGGCCGTCTCGGCACTGCTGAACGCCGCAGCCGAAGGCATCGGGCTCTCCTTTAAAATCTCCCAGGAGATCTCCATGTGGAATGCTGGAGGCGTGATCGGCACCACTTGGAACCAGCTTGCACTGATCGCTCCATTTATCGCGGCGGGCCTGATCACCGCCATGGCTTTATCCCGCCAGATCACCATTCTCAGCCTGAGCGAAGAGGTAGCTTCCGGCCTAGGGCAGAATACCGCCCGCGTCAAAGTGATCCTGTTCGCGGTCATCATCGTCCTGGCCGGGGCTTCCGTCGCCCTCGTCGGCAACCTCGCCTTCATCGGGCTGATGGTGCCGCATATCGTTCGGGCCATCACCGGTCCCGATTATCGCCGGGTGCTTCCGCTTTCGGCCACGGTCGGCGGCCTATTCATGCTCCTTGCCGACACGATCGGGCGAACGATCAACGCGCCGTACGAGACTTCGGTGACCGCCATCGTCGCCATGCTTGGGTTGCCCTTCTTCCTCTGGATCGTCAATAAGAAAGGAGGCGGAGCGGCATGATCCAACCCAAGCTTATTCGCCGGCAGCGGTTGATTCTGCTTGGCCTGTTCCTGCTCATTCTCGTCACCCTGTGGGTCGCTGCAGGCTGGGGGTATTCGACCTTGTCCTACGACCGGCTGCTTCCGGTGCTGTTCGGCCATGGCTCGAAGAAGGAGAATTTCATCCTCTTCTCCATCCGGCTGCCCCGAATCTTCATCACCCTGTTAGCCGGGATGGGCCTTGCCCTGTCGGGGGCCATCCTTCAGCGGCTGACGCGCAACGATCTGGCCGATCCCGGCATCATCGGCATCAATTCCGGAGCGGGCCTCGGGGTCGCCCTGTTCTTCCTCTATCTTCCGATCGGAACCGGCAGCTTCATCTATCTGCTCCCCCTTGCGGCCTTCGCCGGCGCACTTATCACCGGCCTGCTGCTCTATCTCTTCTCCTACCGCAAGGGCGAAGGGATGCAGCCGATCCGTCTCGTACTGGTCGGAGTCGGCTTCTCCCTGGCCTTGTCGGGCATGATGATCGTGCTGATTTCATCGTCCGAACGGGAAAAGGTCGACTTCATCACCAAGTGGCTGGCGGGCAACATCTGGGGCAGCGACGCCGTCTTCATCTGGTCGCTTCTGCCTTGGCTCGCTCTTCTCGTTCCGTTCGCGCTCCGTAAAGCCAACACGCTGAATCTGCTGGAGCTCGGCGATTCCGTCAGCGTCGGAGTCGGGCTGCGGCTCCACCGTGAGCGGCTGCGGCTCTTGATCGCCGCCGTCGCGCTCGCCGCCTCCTCCGTATCGGTCACCGGCGCGATCAGCTTCATCGGCCTGATGGCGCCCCACATAGCGCGGGCCATGGTCGGCCCGCGCAATCAGCTCTCCCTGCCGGTGGCGATTCTCACCGGCGGCTGGCTGCTGCTGGCCGCCGACACCGTCGGCCGCAACCTGGCCGACCCGAACGGCATCCCGGCCGGAATCGTCGCCGCCTTCATCGGGGCTCCCTATTTCTTGTACCTCTTAATGAAGCAGAAGGGCTAGCGGTCGTCCCGCTAAGCGGACGGAAAGGACGCCGTAAGCAGCAGCTCCGCCTCCTCGCCCTTGTAACGCTCGTGAATTTCCAGGAAATGCCGCTGGTTCTCGACGAAGCTGCGGACAACCTCCGGGTCGAAGTGGGTGCCGGAGTCCTCCACAATCATCCGAACGGCCATTTCATGGGGAATGGCCGTTTTGTACACCCGTTTGCCCGTCAGGGCATCATACACATCGGCGACCGCCATAAGCCGCGCCGAGAGGGGGATGCGTTCGCCCCGAAGCCCGTAGGGATAGCCTTTGCCATCCCAGCGCTCGTGGTGATACAGCACGATTTCCTTGGCGAAGCGCAGGAACGTATCGGAGCTGTTCATCAGCTTTTCCGCGCGCAATATCGCTTCATGGCCCAGCAGGGTATGGGTTTTCATCACTTCGTATTCGGCGGCGGTCAGCTTTCCCGGTTTTTGCAGAATGTAATCGGGAATGCCGACCTTGCCGATATCGTGCAGGGGAGCCGAGGTGACCATCAAGTCGATCGCTTCCGGAGTGAGCAGGGCGCGGTACTTGTCTTGCCGGCTCAGATGGGTCGCCAGCAGGCGCAGGTAGTATTTTGTCCGCTGGATATGGTTGCCCGTATCCAGGTCGCGGATTTCGGCAAGCGCCGCCATCGACATGATCGTTACTTCCTGAATCGTCGAGACCTCCTGGCTCCGGCGGGAAATCTCCATTTCGAGAAAATGGTTGTGGTCCTTCAGGATGTCCCGCGATTGCTTCAGCTCCAGATGCGTCTTCACCCGCGACAGCAGAATCGGTGCGCGGATCGGCTTCGTCAGATAGTCGACGGCCCCGATTTCGAGACCCTTGCTCTCGTCCTGCGTCTCTTCCTTGGCGGTCAGAAAAATAACGGGAATCTCCTTCAGCTCGTTCTCCAGCTTGAGCCTTCGGCAAGTCTCATATCCATCCATCACCGGCATCATAATATCCAGCAGAATCAGGTCCGGCGGCGATTCCTTCGCCACCTGCAGCGCCCGTACCCCGTTATTCGCAACCTTCACGCGGTAATGCGGCTTGAGCAGCCCGCTGAGCAGAGCGATGTTGCCGGGGACGTCGTCCACGACCAGAATGGTCGGTTTTCTATCCATCATGAGGTTTCGGCTCCCTTTCCATTCTGGTCTCGATCTCGCTCCGACCGGGGAATCCGTTCCCCGATTCGGATGATCGCTTGCTCGTAATCAAACGCATGCATGAGCCGGTCCAGCTCGGCCAAGTCGTCCGGCCGCCAAATCCCGCTCCAGGCCGGCCGGTGCTCCTCGTAGAAATCGGCCGCCTCGGCGTCGCTTTCTTGCAGAAGCCTAATCAGTGTGCGCAGCAACGGCATCGCCGCTTCGATTTCCGGCCGTTCATCGGCCATCCCGGCCTGCAGGTTGTCGGCAAGCGCTGCCGTCAGCGCCGCCGAAAGCGAGTCGGTCCTCTGTTCCAACTCGGTCAGCATCGGACCGACCCGGCTGCCGTGAGGCAATGGGCCCGGTTCTGACAAAATGGCACATATGCGGTCGGATAGCTCTTGAATGCTGTGCGCTCCGACGTTCCCGGATAACCCCTTCAAGTTATGCGCCAGCCGGTGAACGGCACTCCAATCCTGCGCATCGCCCGCTTTCCGGAGCTGAGCGGCCAACTCGCGCTGAGAGTCCGCGAAGGACATCAGAAGCCGCCGGTACAGTTCTTCATGGCCCCCCAGCCGGTTGAGAGCGGCCTCAGCGTTCAAGCCGTCCACCCGAAACGGCGGACGAGCGCCGCTTCGTGCATGAGACGGCGGCACGGAGACGGCGCCGGAATAGCCGGAAGGCTCGCTTAAGGCCGGAAGCCATTTTCCCAGCATCGAGAACAGCAGGTCGGCGTCGATCGGCTTCGCCAGGTAATCGTTCATGCCCGATTCGAGGCAGCGCTCCTTCTCCTGGGCAAACGTTCCGGCGGTGAGGGCGATGATCGGAATCTCCGCATGGCTCGAACGAATCCGCGAGGCCGCCGCGAAGCCGTCCAGAACCGGCATCTGCAGATCCATCAGAATGAGCTGGAAGGGGTCTCTTCCGACCTGCTCCTGCATGGCTTTTACCGCTTCCGCTCCGTTATTCGCCACCGCCGTACGGATGCCCTGACTGGCGAGCATCTCCAAGGCGATCTGCTGATTGATGGCGTTGTCCTCCACCAGCAGAATCCGCACCCCCGCCAGGCGCCTGCGGCGGGTTTCCTTCCCTTCCGGCGGCGAAGCCTGTCCGGCTGCAGCCGCCGGGCCATCCGCCGCCTCCGCCGGATGGCCCGGTTCAGGGACCTCCTGAAACCAGGCGGTAAAGCGGAAGACGCTGCCCCCCTCATCTCGGGCGCGGACTCCGATCTGACCGCCCATCTGCTCGGTCAGCCGTTTGCAGATCGCAAGCCCCAGGCCGGTTCCGCCGTATCGGCGGGTGGTCGAGCTGTCCGCCTGAACGAACGCCTCGAACAGCCGGTGCTCGTTGTCCTTCCCGATGCCGATTCCGCTGTCGCTGACTTCGAATGCCAGCTTGATCCGGCCGTCCGTCCGGCGAAGCCGCTCGGCGCGGACCTCGATTTCGCCCCGTTCGGTAAATTTGACCGCGTTGCTGACCAGATTCATCAGCACCTGCCTCAGTCTGAGCGAATCGCCGGTCAGCCGCGCCGGCAAGTCCTGCGCGAAGACGGTCCGAAGCGCCAGTCCTTTCTCGGCCGCTTGCTGGGCGAACAGCTCCGATGCCTCCCGCACGGTCTCCTTCAGCCCAAATTCCTTCGCTTCCAGCTCGATCTTGCCCGATTCGAGCTTGGAGTAATCCAAAACTTCATTCAAAATATTGAGCAAGGTGGTTCCGCCCTGCTGGATGTTGGCCAAATAACCGCGCTGCTTGGGATTCGTCTCCGTCTTAAGCGCCAAATGCGCCATGCCGATGATCGCGTTGAGCGGCGTGCGGATTTCATGGCTCATGTTGGCGAGGAACTGGGACTTGGCTGCGGTCGCTTCCTCCGCGCGGTGCAGGGCCTGCTTCAGCTCCTCCTCCTTCCGCCGGTTGTCCGTGATATCCTCCGACACGCCGAGCAGGAAGATCGGCTCTCCGTCCGCATCATAGATCGGAAGCTTCGATGCGTGCAGGTAGCGCTTGTTCGCTCCCTCTCCCATCTCTTCGATCACCTCGCGGGGCAGGCCGGATGCCAGCACCTCGCGGTCGGCTTCCCGCAGCCGGGCCGCGAGCTCGCTCGGGAACAGCTCGTAATCGGACAAGCCCTGGACAGCCTCCGTCGTTTTGCCGAAAAACTCCGCACAGGCCCGGTTCACCCGATGGAACCGCAGCTCCTTCACATCCTTGACGTACAGCATGAGGGGAATATGATCGATGATCGCATCGAGAAAATTGCGGCTGTTGATGAGCTCCTTTTCCTTCTCCTTGAGATCGCTGATATCGGTGATGATGCCGAGGAAGCCGCCGATCTGGCCTTCGCTCAAGCGATACGCCGAGATCGAATAAAGGATATCGTGGTTCTTCCCGTCGGCGAAGACCCGCTGAAGCTGCCTGGAAGCTGAACGCGAGCGTCGGGATGCCTCGTCGAGCATCCGGCCCAGCGTGTCTGCGCTTGCGGGAGACAGATGCGGCGTGGAATGATAATCCCGCCCGATCAATCGGTTCCGGTCGACTCGGAAGGCTTGTTCGTAGGCCTTGTTGCAGCCGACGAAGAAGCCGTTCACGTCCAGATAAAAGAGCGGATGGGGAAGGGTATCGATCAACTGATTGGTGAACGCGAGCTGATCCGACAGCTGCCGCCGCACCCGTTTCAGGTCGGTGATGTTTTCCTTGATGCCGATATAGTGGGTCACCGTTCTCGATGCATTCTGAATCGGTGCGATGATCACCTCTTCCGTATACTCTCGCCCCGATTTCATCCGGTTGACGAATTCGCCGCTCCATTTTTCACCGCGCTGCATCGCGCCGTTCATGTCCAGGTAGGTCTGCTTCGGGGTCTTTCCGCTCTGCAGGATCGCCGGCGTAAGGCCCACCGCCTCTTCCCGCGAATATCCCGTCAGCTCGACGAAATAGCGGTTCACGTATTCGATTCGTTTGTCCCTGTCCGTGATGACGACCGTCAGCGGCAGTTGGTCGAGCACATTCTGATAGAGCCGCATGCGTTCGCTGAACTCCTGCTCGGCCGCCAGCAATTGATGGGAGGCATTCAGCTGTCTCACATACAACCGGACCATGCAGTACGCCATGATGACGATCAGATAAGGAAACATCCGCTCGGCGGAAAAGCCGTCGTAGACGAGAACGAGGGCGGGGAAGACGAGAAAGGCCAGCGTGCGGCGAAGGCCTTCGTCCGGCGGATGGTCCGTTCCCGAACCTGGACCGGCATCCGCCGAGCTGCCCGGCAGAAGCCCTCCGACCACCAGACATACGAAGGCGATCAGCGGCAGCGCCGAGCCCAGGATCGGGCCTGTCGGCTGCTTTCCCAGAATTGGGCCGATTTCCGCAAAGGCAGTTACCGAGAGCCCGGCCAGCAACCAGGGAAATCCCGTTCCTCCCTCGGCCTTGCGATACATTCCGCTCAGGAGAAGGCCGCTCATCAGGACAAGCTGCACAGCCAGCAGCAGCAAGTCCGCGCAGGTCTTCGGGTCGCCCGCGGCGATTGCCGGAAGCCTGTCCCGCAGGAACAGGAACCAGAGACTGACTCCCGCGCATTCCGCAAGCGTCCATTGATCCCACAGCAATTGAAGCTTGGAGAACCGTTTCCGGTTCGCGCGATGGAATTGCACCAGCGAAACGATGAGCAGGAGCCGGGGAATGAGGAACAACCCGACGGTAAGCGGAGCCGGCCTCGCTGGATCGTAAGCAAGCGGAGCCCCAAAGTCGGGGACCAACCCGATCCATCGGCCCAGGGCTTCCGCGGCAAAGGCGAGCCGAAGGGTCCGATAGGCTAAGCGATGCTTCTCATCTCTTCGTCTTCCGAGGTATACCAGATAGAGCAAGCAAGGCGCGAAGGAGGCCGCCCAGGCTCCCCCGCCGGAGCTTCCCCACCGTTCTCCCGATGCGTTTCCAAGCAATATGCAGGCGACATACAAGCCCGCGGCTGCGCCAAGCCCGGCTTTCTTCCCCATTGAATCCACAGCCTCTCCTGTCTCTCTAACCGGTACCAGGTCTCTCTATTTGCTTTTCTATATTCTACCATGATTTCTCGACTAAATAACCATTTTTTCGACAAAAAATTAGTCCTTTCTTCCCACGCTAAAATGAAAGCGGCCTACTTCCGGTGATCATCCGGAACAGGCCGCTTCTTATGCGCCAGGCTTGTCGGCTTCCGCCAAAAAACCGGGTTTCCATGAAAACAAGCCCGGCTTCGAGAAGCCGGGCTTGTACACTCTGCGGGTCATCGTCAAGTTGGATTTAGGTTAAGCGGAGCGGTCCGGCTTAATCACGACATAATATTCATAGCCGTCCTCTTCGACCGAGGTCTTGGTCAGATGCCAGCCGATGGACAGAACTCCGGACAGGTGCTCGATCTCCTCGGCGGCGAGCCGGGCTTCGACCGCTTCCTTGCCTTCCGTAAGCTCCAGCATGGCTTCCTTGCCCAGCGCTACCTTAATCCAACTGCTGATGCCGCGAATCGTATTGTATTTAATCCGGTAACCGTTATACACGGCCTGCCGAAATCCGTCGGGGTCTTCCGCCTGAAGCTCCGTCAGACGCCGGTAATCGAATTCGAACTCGCTTTCGTCCTTGGGCAGATTTCCGTCCTGAACCCGCTGCAGCAATTCCTGCTCGGTCCAGCCTTGTCCGCGCAGCGATTCCAGCAGAAGGGCATCCCATTGGGAAAGCTTCCCCTTTTGAACCTTGTCTTCTGTCATCGTCCCCAGCTCCTTTTCCAACTTGCCTCCATCCTCTATTCTATACCAAATGATAGTCGGCCACCAAATGGCCGGGACTTACCTCTCGCAGCTCGGCCGATTCGGCGGCCGCGAAACGCAGCGCGTCCCGGTCGAACAGGATGCGCTCCCGGCTGCCCCGGGGGTCCGGCTCGAGGATCGAAGACAGCAGGGCTTGGGTATACGGATGCAGCGGGTTCTCATACAGCTCATCGCTATCCGCCACTTCGACCAGCCGACCGGCGTACATGACCCCGATGCGGTCGGAGATATGCCGCACCATCGACAGGTCGTGGGCGATGAACAAGTAGGTGAGGCCAAACTCCGCCTGCAAATCCTCCAGCATATTGACCACCTGCGCCTGCACCGACACGTCGAGCGCCGAGATCGGTTCGTCGCAAACCACGAACTCGGGATGCACCGACAGAGCACGGGCGATGGAGATCCGCTGCCGCTGGCCGCCGCTGAATTCGTGCGGATAGCGGTTGAGATGCTCCCGCTTGAGCCCCACCTTCTCCAGCAGCGCGGCGACTTCCTCCCTGCCGCCGGACGCCGGGTAGACGCCGTGAATTTTCATCGGCTCGCTGATCAGCTCCAGCACGTTTAAGCTGGGATTGAGCGAGGAGTACGGGTCTTGGAAAATCGACTGGATGCGCCGCCGGAACGGCTTGAGCGCCTTCTCGCCCAGGCGGCCGATCGGCTGTCCGTCGAAGATCACCTCTCCGTCGGTATAGTCGTACAGCCGCAAGAGACAGCGGCCGACCGTCGATTTGCCGCTGCCCGATTCGCCGACGAGCCCGAAGGTCTCTCCCCGCCGGATCTGGAAGCTGACGCCGTCCACGGCCTTCAGCACGCTTTCCTTCCCTCCGAAGAACCCTTGCCCTTTGGAAAAATGCTTCTTCAGTCCGCGCACGTCCACCAGCGCGTTCGCTTTATCGGCTGCCATCGGCTCCGCCTCCTTCTCCGGCGGGGAGTACCGGCTCCGACGCGCTTTCCGCCTTCACGCCGGGCAGGGCTTCCGCCAGCCAGCACATCGAGCGGTGCCCCGGCGAGAGCTCGAAGGCCGGCGGCCGCTCGGAACAGCGATCGAACGCATACGGGCAGCGATCGCGGAAAGGACAGCCGCTGGGCGGGTCGAGCAGATCGGGCGGCGAGCCCTCGATGGGCGTCAGCCGCTCGCGACCCTCCTTGCCCCGCTTCGGCAGGGAGCGGAGCAGCCCGAGCGTATAGGGATGCTGCGGGCGATAGAAGATGTCCTCTACGCTGCCTTCCTCCATGATGAGGCCGCCGTACATGACGATCACGCGCGTGCAGACCTGCGCCACGACGCCGAGGTCGTGGGTGATGAGCGCGACTGCCGTCCGGGTTTCGGTCTTCAGCTTCTTGAACAGCTCCAGAATCTGGGCCTGGATGGTCACGTCGAGCGCCGTAGTCGGCTCGTCGGCGATCAACAGCTCCGGCGAACAGGACAGCGCCATGGCAATCATTACCCGCTGGCGCATGCCGCCGCTGAATTCGTGCGGATATTGGCGCAGCCGTTCGCGCGGCTGGGAGATGCCGACCTCGGTGAGCAGCCGGACGGCTTCCCGGGCCGCTTCCGCCTTGGACAGACCGCGATGCCGGCGAATGATCTCCGTCAATTGGTCGCCGATCCGCTTGACCGGATTGAGCGAGGTCATCGGGTCCTGGAAGACCATGGCGATCCGATTGCCGCGCAGGCGGCGCCATTCCTTCTCGGAGAGGCTCAGCAGATTTCGGCCGCGGTATTCCACGCTACCGGATGCGATTCGGCCCGGCGGCTGAATCAGCGCCATCACCGCCTTGGCCGTGACGCTCTTGCCGCTGCCCGACTCGCCGACGATGCCGAGCGTCTCTCCCTCCTCGATCGTGAAGCTGACTCCCCGCACGGCTTGATTTTCTCCGTCCCGCGTCTGAAAAGAGACGTGCAGATCGCGGACGGCAAGCAAGGGTTCGGTCATGGTAGGTTCGTCTCCTCCTAACGCTTGATCAGCTTCGGTTCGAAGCCGACCCGCAGAATATCGCCCAGGACGTTAAAGCTGAGCACGGTAAGCAGAATCAAGAGGCCCGGGAATACGGCCAGGTAGGGCGCTTGCGCCATGGTGCCCTGGGCGCTGTTCAGCATGCTGCCCCACGTGGCGTTCGGCGGCTGCACGCCGAAGCCCAGGAAGCTGAGCGACGACTCCATCATAATCGCCGAAGCGATGCTGTTCGTCGCCCCGACGATGATGACCGGCACGAGGCCCGGCAGGATATGCTTGACGATAATCCCCCACGTGCTTTGTCCCGATGCCTTGGCATAGAGCACGTACTCTCGCTCCTTCACCGTCATCGTCTCCGCGCGGATCACGCGCGAGATGTTCATCCACATGAGAAAAGCGATGATGAGAATGATGTTGGGCACGCTCGGTTTCAAGAACACGCTGAGCAGAAGCAGAATCAGGAAGGACGGAATCGACAGGATGATATCCAGCAGCCGCATGAGCAGCGTATCGACCCAGCCTCCAAAATACCCGCTGACCACCCCGACCGTTACCCCGATAAGCGTGGCCACGATCATCGACGAGAAGCCGACCAGGAGGGAGATTCGCCCTCCATATAAGGCTCTCGCCAGATAGTCCCGCCCGTATTCGTCCGTACCGAACCAATGGCCGGCTCCGGGCGGCTTCAGGCGTTCCAGCGCGTTCATTTCATTCGGATCGTGAGGGGAAACAAAGGCAAAGATCGAGCCCAGCACGAGCAGGACCAGCAAGAGGAAAGCGGCGAGCCCCCATTTGTTCTCCAATAGCTCGCGTCCGACATTTTTCCAGGTTCTGCGGTTCATGGCGGTCACCTTCCTCCTTTGATGCGCGGGTCCACGATGCCGTATAGGATGTCCGCAGCCAGGTTGCCCAGAATCAGCAGCAGCGAGGACAGCAGGGTGATGCCCATAATCAGGGGATAATCCATTCCCCGTACGGCCGTCATCCCGAGCGAGCCGATGCCCGGCCAGGAGAAGACCGTCTCCGTCACGATCGCCCCGGCGACGAGATCGCCCATCGACATGCCAAGCAGGGTGATGACCGGCAGAAGCACATGCTTCAGCACATGGCGGAACAGCACCGTCCGCTTCGACGAGCCGAAGGCATATTGAATCTGCACGTAGTCCTCCCTGAGCTGCCCGACTGTGCTGGAGCGGATGTAGCGTACATAGACGGCCAGAAAGCCGAAGGCCAGGGTGAGGCAGGGCAGGAGGCCGTGGCGGAGGACGTCCGCAGCGGAGTTCACTCCGATGGTGCGCATCCCCATGCTCGGCAGCCAATGCAGGTAAATGGCAAATAGATAGATCATGAGGATCGCGAGCCAAAAGACCGGGATCGAAATGCCTACATAGGCCACCGCATTAATCAGCTTGTCGATCCAGCGGTTGCGGTTGGCTCCCGCCCACAGGCCGAGCGGAATCGCCAGCAGCACGGCCAGCCCGATGGCGCTCGCCATGAGACCGGCGGTAGCGGGCAGCCGGTCGAGAATCTGGCCGAGCACCGGCTGATGGTTCACCAGCGAGTAGCCGAAATCCCCGCGCACGATCTCCTTCAGCCAGAGGCCGTATTGAATATAGGCGGGCTTGTCGAGCCCGAGGTTGTGGCGGATGCGTTCAATGTCTTCGGCATGCATGTTCGGCGTCACAAAGGAAAGCACCGGGTCGCCCGGAGCCAGCTTGATCATCGCGAAGCACGCCACGGAGACGAAGAACAGCATCGGCAAGGTTTGCAGCAGTCTGCGAACGATCATCCGTCCCATCGTACACTCCATTTCCGCGAGGGCCGCGTCTGCCAAAAAAATAAGCCGGGTTCTCCGGCTGAATGGGAACCCGCTTATTTTTTGGCCTGCGGCGTTTCGCGCGTTATTTCCGGTAAAGCTTCGACAAGTCTTCGAAGATCACGACCGGCTTCAGTACGGCTTGGTCGATGCCGCCGAATTGCTTGGACATGGCCACGATCGTCTTCGTATAGGCAATCGGGTAGATCGGGGCGTCATTCGCCACGGTTTCCTGCGCCTTCTTGTAGATTTCTCCCCGCTTGGCGGTATCGGCTTCGCCCGCTCCCTCGTTCAGGAGCTTATCCACCTCGGGGTTCTTGTAGTGCGAATAGTTTGAGTTGCCCGTCGAGGTATACAGGATGCGGTAGGCGTCGGGGTCGTAGCCCATGATATAGCCGGTCAAGGCCAGCTCGAAATCTTTCGCGTTCAGGTCGATAAACTTCTGGGTAAAGGCGCTGGAGTCCATGCTTTGCAGCTCGACGGTTACGCCGACGGCTTTGAGTTTCTGCTGCACGTACAGGGAAACGGCCTCTTGCACCTTGTTGCCGCTCTGCACGATGAACCGCAGCTTCAAGTTTTTGACCCCGGCGGCGTCAAGCATTTCCTTGGCTTTGGCCGCATCGTTGTCGAAGGTGGGCACCTCGTTCGTGAAGTAAAGCGCGTCCGGCGTCAGGAAGGACTTGGCCGGTTCGGCGTATTCCTTCGACGTATAAGCCGTCTGGATGATTTCATCGCGGCTCAGCGCGTACGACAGCGCTTGGCGGACTTCCTTCTTGGCGAGCACGCCGGTGTCGCTGTCGGCGTTGAACATCAGATAGGACAGCCGACCTTCGCTGTAAGGCAGAATCTCAAAGTTGCCCGTCGCCTGAATGGTGGAGACATCCTGCGGATCGAGGTACTTCACGTTGATTTCACCGTTTTGCAGGGCCAGGTTGGCCGCGTTCGTATCCTTGGCGATGCGGTAGGTAACCGAATCGAGATGCGGCTTGCCGCCGAAGTAGTTATCGAATCGCTCAAGCGTCACATACTCGCCGGTCTTGTATTCCTTGAACTTGAACGGCCCGGAACCGACCGGCGCAGCGTTCTTCGTGCTCTTCTCGATATCCGCCTCGTTCTCGAAGACATGCTTCGGAATCGGCGAAACCTGCACCAGCGTGGCTTCAAACGCCGGGCTGACCTGGGGAAGCTTGAACTCGACCGTCACGTCGTCCACCTTCGACGCCGTGATCGGCTTGCCGCCCACCAGGAAGTTCTCCCGCAGGAAGCTGTTCTGCTTCTCGTCGAGGATCTTGTCGACCGTGAATACGACATCGTCCGCCGTCAGCTTCTCGCCGTCGTGCCAAGTGAGGCCGCTCTTCAGCTTAAGCGTATAGGTCAGGTTGTCGGCGGAAGGCGTCAGGCTCTCCGCCAGATAAAAGGTCTTCTTGCCGTTGTTCACTTGAAACAGAGGCGCGAACAGAGCCTGGTCGATCGTCAGGCTGACGCGGTCCCCCGCATAATTCGGGTTAAGAACGACCGGATCGCCGGCGACGCCGATGATCAGATGGCCGCCGTCCTTCGCCGTACCGTTCCCGGCCGGCGCTTGGGTCGCCGCGGAGCCGCTCGCCGCAGGCGATGACGAGGACGAACTGCCGCCTCCCGTGCAGGCGGTCACCAGGAAGGTCAACAGAATCAAAGCCATGAAGCCGGAAATCGATTTGCGCATGTAGTTTCTCCCCCTGTGCGTTAGGTTTCTGCTGTGATGTTTGTCATTATAAATCGGGATACTAGGAATTACAAGCGAGTTTAGCATGGCGTTCTCCCCTCTAGTATCCCTTCTCCGTTTTCGCTCATGCGTGAGCGAAGTCCCACACGGCCGAATCTCGAACGAACGGCGAAGCAGTCCCCGGTTATGCAAAAAAGAGCGTCCCCATCGTCATCGCCGATGACCGGGAACGCCCTCATATCGTATTGGCTCTCAAGGCTCTTCATTAAGTTTCAGGAGGGATGGGAAGTTCGGGAGGATCGGGAGCTTCCGACCGTTGCGGCCGCATCTCCTTCCCGGCAGGGTCGTACCCATCCCCGTCCCGCCGGCATATGGTAGAAGTAAACGTTCAGGCTTACAGCTTCTCGGATACGACCTTGGCCTGGGTGAACAGCAAGAGGTAATCCCGTCCCCCGGCTTTCGAGTCGGTGCCGGACAGGTTGAAGCCCCCGAACGGATGAACGCCGACGAGCGCTCCGGTGCATTTGCGGTTGAAGTAGAGGTTGCCGACATGGAACTCGTCGCGGGCCTGCTCCAGATGCGGACGGCTGCGGGAAATCACCGCACCGGTCAACCCATATTCCGTCCGGTTGGCAATCCGGATGGCTTCCTCGAACGAAGCCGCCTTCAGAAAGGCCACGACCGGCCCGAAAATTTCCTCTTGGGCGATCCGGGCGTCCGGTTCAACATCGGCGATGATCGTCGGCTCCAGGAAAAACCCGTCCGGACTTCCCATTCCGCCTCCGGTAACCAAGCGGCCCTCCGTTTGGCCGATGGCGATATAATCGCGGATCTTGGCATAGGCGTGCGCGTCGATGACCGGGCCCATCTCCGTATCCGGTTGCTGCGGATCGCCGACCCGAATGGCGCGCGCTCGTTCCGCCACCTTATCCAGCAGGGCGTCGTAGATTCCCTCAAGAGCCACGACCCGCGAGCAGGCCGAACATTTTTGGCCGGAAAAACCGAAGGCCGAAGCGGCGATCGCCGACGCCGCCAGCTCCAAGTCGCTGTCCTCGTCGACGATGATCGTATCCTTGCCGCCCATCTCCGCCACGACCCGCTTGATCCATCTCTGCCCGGGACTCAGACGGGCCGCCCGCTCATTGATGCGCAAGCCTACCTCCCGCGAGCCGGTGAAGCTGACGAACCGCGTCAGCGGATGATCGACCAGGACATCTCCCACCTCCGCGCCGGAGCCGGGCAAGTAATTCACCACACCGTCGGGAACGCCCGCTTCCTCCAGCAGCTCCGCGAACTTGGCCGCGATCACCTGCGTCGGGCTGGCCGGCTTCACCACCACCGTATTGCCCGCCACCACGGCGGAGGCCGTCATCCCGGCGAGGATGGCGAGCGGGAAATTCCACGGCGGAATGATCACGCCGACGCCGAGCGGAATATAGGTCAGCTCGTTGTCTTCTCCCGCCAGGCGAACGAGCGGCTGCCGTTCGCCCAGCCGCATCATCTCCCGTGCGTAAAACTCGAGAAAGTCGATCGCTTCCGCCGTATCGACATCCGCTTCCACCCAGCTCTTGCCGGCCTCGTACACCATCCACGCGGAGAATTCCGCTTTCCGCCGCCGAAGAAGCGCCGCCGCCTTAAGCAGATACCGGGCGCGGGCATCGGGGCTAACCCGCTTCCAAGCTTCGAACGCGGCCGCCGCCGTGCGCACCGCTTCGTCCGCCAGCCCCGGGTCCGCCTGGTCGACCCACCCGATCACCTGATCCGTCTTCGCCGGATTGATCGAAGCCCGCCTTCGCCCGGTGGCAAGCCGCCGCCCTCCGATCACCGGGCCGAAGCTGCGCCCGAGCTCCGCCCCTGTTTGAGACAGCGCCGCCTGGAACGCAGCCCGGTTCGGAGCCAGCGAAAAATCGGTAAACGGCTCATTGCGGAATGTCTCCATCATCCTGTTCTCCTCCTTTATACCAATATAAGCAAGCAGCACCAAGGATAGGAGTGATTGCCCGTGAAAAAGACAGTCGAACTCATCCGCGCTCCCTTCGACCTGGGCGCATCCCGCCGCGGAGCCGCCCGAGGACCGGACGCTCTCCTGGCCGCCGGTCTCGAGGATCGGCTGCGCGGGTTGGGCTGGACGCTCTTCGAGGAACCGGCCGGCGGCGAAGACGCCACCTCGGGCGGCAAGCCGGTGTTCAGCCGCGAAACCTCTGCCGATCGAGCGATCAAGCATTTGCCGGAGACGGCCGCCTTCGCCGCCGCGCTGGCCGCCCGGGTGTCCGCCGCCGCACGGTCGAGCCGGTTCCCGCTCGTGCTGGGCGGCGACCACAGCGTCGCCATCGGAACGCTGGCCGGCCTGGCCGACGTCTACAAGCGGCTCGGGGTGATCTGGATCGACGCCCACGGCGATCTCAATACCGAGGCGACCAGCCCTTCGGGGAATATCCACGGCATGGCGCTCGCCGCGAGCCTGGGCCACGGGCACCCGCTGCTCACCGGCATCCGGACGGCCGGAGCCAAACTCCGGCCCGAGCATACGGTGATTGTCGGCGCCCGTTCGCTCGACCCGGGGGAGCGGGCGGCGATCCGCTCGTTCGGCGTCGGCTGCTACACCATGCACGATATCGACCGGCTGGGAATGCCGCGGGTGATGGAGGAAGCCATTCGCCGCGTCTCCTCGGGCACAGACGGCGTCCACCTCAGCTTCGACATCGACAGCGTCGATCCGGTAGCCGCGCCGGGAACGGGGACGCCGGTGCCCGGCGGCCTCAGCTACCGCGAGGCCCATCTGGCGCTGGAGCTCTTGTTCGAAGCGGGAATCGTCACATCGGCGGAGTTCGTCGAGCTGAATCCCGGGCTCGATACCGATGGCCGAACTGCAGAGCTGGCGGTGGGCCTGATCGGTTCTCTGCTCGGACAGCAAATCTTGTAGAGGAGGCGTAGGTATGAGCCAGGAACAGCGACAGCCTATCCCCGATCCGGCGGACGAACCGGAGCGAATGGTCGGAAGGCCGGAGATTGACGCAGCAGCCCAATCGGGCGGGTCGGACGGCCCGAAGGAGGCGGGTTCATCCGGAAGCCTCACCCATGACGGCGTTCACAGCGGCGATACGGGATCAAGCGCGGTCATCGCCCGGACGGAGGCTTACGGGGCGGCCAATTACAAGCCGCTGCCGATCGTCATTTCGCGGGCGGAGGGGGTCTGGGTCGAGGACCCCGAGGGCCACCGCTACCTCGATATGCTGAGCGCTTATTCCGCCTTGAACCAAGGGCACCGCCATCCGGCAATCGTTCAGGCGCTCAAGGACCAGGCCGACCGGGTGACGCTCACTTCCCGGGCGTTCCACAACGAGCGGTTGGCCGAGTTCTATGCCCGGCTCTCCGCCTATACCGGCAAGCCGACGATTCTGCCGATGAACACCGGCGCGGAAGCGGTGGAGACGGCCGTGAAGGCGGTCCGGCGCTGGGCGTACCAGGTCAAGGGCGTCGCCCGCGACCAAGCGGAAATCATCGTCTGCGAAGGCAATTTCCACGGACGGACGACCACCATTACCTCCTTCTCCTCGGAGGAGGAATACCGCCGGGGCTTCGGGCCGTTCACGCCGGGCTTCGTCTGCATCCCCTACGGTGACCTGAAAGCGCTGGAAGCGGCCATCGGTCCGAATACCGCCGCGTTCCTCGTCGAGCCGATCCAGGGCGAGGCCGGCATCCGCATCCCTCCCGAGGGGTATCTGCGGCAGGCTCGGGCGCTCACCCGCGAGCATAGCGTCCTGCTCGTCGCGGACGAGATTCAGACCGGCTTCGGCCGCACCGGCAAGCGGTTCGCCTGCGACTGGGAGGGCGTCGAGCCGGATGTCTATCTGCTCGGCAAAGCGCTCGGCGGCGGCGTGCTGCCCGTCTCGGCGGTCGCGGCGGACAGCGAAGTGCTGGGCGTGTTTACCCCCGGCTCGCACGGGTCGACCTTCGGCGGCAATCCGCTCGCCTGCGCCGTGGCCTGCGCCGCCCTGGCGGTGGTCCGCGACGAGCGGCTGGCGGAGAGGTCCGCCGAGCTGGGCGGCTATTTCCTGAGCAAGCTTCAGGCAATCCGCAGCCGCTGCCCGCAGATCGCCGATGTCCGCGGCCGCGGCCTGTTCATCGGGGTGGAGCTGACGGAGAAGGCGCGGCCCTACTGCGAGAAGCTGATGCAGGCGGGGCTGCTGTGCAAGGAGACCCACCGCACGACGATCCGGTTTGCCCCTCCCCTCACGATCGCGAGGGAGGAGCTGGACTGGGCGCTGGAGCGGATCGAGGCGGTTCTCGCCGCCGGTTGACGGAAAGGGAAACGAAGCGTGTCGATGTCGACCGCGCTCCCAGCTCACGAGAGCTTTCTCGGCAAGCGCCCTTTGTCGGCTTGACCCGATCGGCCGATTGCCGCAGAATGAAGACGGTCTCGACACGAATCGTGTCGCAGCCGAATAGAGAAGCAACTCGTGGGGGAGATCAACGTGGCAGAGCTGGCGGTCATCGGCAGCATCAACATGGATGTGGTGAACCGGGTGGAGCAGCATCCCCTGCCCGGCGAAACGGTGCAAGGAAAGCAGACCTCCTATCACCCCGGCGGAAAAGGCGCCAATCAAGCGGTGGCGGCGGCGCGGGCAGGCGCCTCGGTGCGGATGGCCGGGGCGGTGGGAGAGGATTCCTTCGGTCCGGTTCTGCTCGGCGCGCTGGCGGAGCACGGTGTCCAAACGGACAGCGTCCAGCGGCTCCCCGGCACATCGGGGCTGGCTTTCATCACCGTCGACGCCGCGGGCGAGAATTCGATCATCCTGTCCGCCGGTGCGAACGGGGAGTTCACTCCCGGCCGGCTCCGCAGCGTCTGGGACGGACTCGCGGAATGCTCGGCCGTCCTGCTGCAGAACGAAATTCCGTGGGATACCACGTTTGCAGCCATGAAGCGGGCCAAGGAGCGGGGAATGCGCGTGTACTTCAACCCCGCCCCGGCCCTCCGGCCGCCGCTGGAAGCTTATCCGCTTCTGCACAGCCTGATCCTGAACGAGACGGAAGCGGCCTTCCTCACCGGTTCGGCGCTCCCGGACGAAGAGCGGGAAACCGAGGCGGTACAGAAGCTGATCGCCCGGGGAGCCGAGAGCGTCATCCTCACGCTCGGAGCCCGCGGCCTCGTCTACGGAGACCGGTATGGCAGCGCGTTCCGGCTTCCCGCCTACCGGGTAGAGCCGGTCGATACCACGGCGGCGGGCGATACGTTCATCGGCGCTTATGCGGCGGCACGCCAGCGGGATGATTCCGTCGAAGCCTCCCTGCGGTTCGCTTCCGCCGCGGCCGCCATCGCAGTTACCCGCAGCGGGGCTCAGGAATCCGTTCCCGAACGCGGAGAGATCGCCGCTTTTCTGCGCGAACGCTCTCCTTTCCTCTAACGAGCAGACTTTTTCCCCATACCTTCCCCCATCCGGAGAAGGGCCGGAAAAAGGCGTGACTCCCCGCCCCAATAAGCCGAAAGACTCCAACCTGTCCCGGGCGGACGTGGATGGAGTCTTTTTCGTTGTTCCTAGTCTTCGAACACCTCGTGCCAGACGGCGTCCGCCAGCTCGCGGACCTTCTCATGCCGGTCGAGGCGGGCCTGAGCGATCTCCGAGCGATGCCGTTCAGGGTCGTGGTTCCGCAGGTAACAGAGAACGTTGATCTTCCACTTCCACAGCTCTTCGCCGCTGAGGTAAAAGAACTTCAGCTGAACCTCCTCCCGGTAGAAGGTCTCGCCCATCGCGAGAATCTTCTCCGGGGTTAGCTCGGGAGCCAGCTCGGCCAAGCCGGGAAACTCCTTGGCCGCCTCCCATTTCCCCCGGTTCATCGGACAAGCATCCTGACACAGGTCGCAGCCGTAGAGGCAATCGCCGAATTTGCGGCTGAGCGGCTCGTTCCGGAGGTCCCGCCCGCCGAAGGTGGTGAGGAAGGAGATGCAGCTCAGCGGCTGCATCGTGTACGGCTCGGACAGCGAGCCGGTCGGACAGGCCTCCAGACAGCGGGTGCAGCCCTTCGGGCAGGGAGCCGGTATCGTTTCTCCGCGCAGTTCCATCGCTTCATCCGTCAGCCAGGCCTCCAGGTGCACCCAAGACCCCTTTTCGGTATAGAAGAAATTATTGCGCCGAATCAGCCCGAGTCCCGCTCGCATCGCCGCCCAGCGAAGCCCGACGATTCCGAACTTCCGGTTGGTGGCGGTCGTAAGGCCCAGCTCCTGCATGTAGCGCTCGATGGCGTCCCCGTTGCGGTATTCCTCCGTTCGGGGATCGACCCGGATATCGAACAGGTACGATTTGCCGATATGTCCTCTAACGGAATCGGGCACCCGGTATTGGCTGTATCGGGAGAGAAGCACCACCACCGACTTGGCCCACGGGTAATCGGCAAGCGGCTGAACCAGCCGCTTCTGCTGCCGGTAGAACGGTTCGGAGCCGGGCACCTTCTCCAGCCGCTCCTCGAATTTCTCCCCGTAGCCGGCGAGGTCCTCCACGGGGATGATGCCGCAAGCTTCGTAGCCCAGCTCGAGGGCTTTGTCGCGAATCAGGACTGCCGTCCGGTTCATACCGCCCGCTCCTCGGAGGATACGGCCTCGGTGAGATAGCGCCGGTACGCCTCGAAGCTTGCGGCAAGCTCGGCATCGGTCACGTTCCTCGCATCGTGCAGGAGAAAAGGCGGAAGCGGCGACGCTCCGACATGGTAGGCGAGCGCCTGCATCGGCAGGAGCAGATCGCGGACGGCAAACCGGTTGTAGCCCTCCGGACGGTAGGACTCCGCCGTTCCGGCCGTGGAGACGGCGAGGCCGATCTCCTTGTTCGCCAGATGCTGTCCGCCGGGCCCGAAGGCCCAGCCCCGCTCCAGCACCTCGTCAAACCACTGCTTGAGGAGAGGCGGCGTACTGTACCAGTAGAGCGGGTACTGAAACACGATCCGGTCGTGGCTATCCAGCAGCCGCTGCTCCCGCCCGATGTCGAGGCGGCCGCCGGGCGATGCGGCGTACAGCTCATGCACCGTGACGGAGGCTTCCTGTCTCGCCGCGTCTGCCCAGGCCCGGTTAATCCGCGACCCCAGCAAGTCGGGATGGGCGACAATCGTCAGCGTTCTCATCCTTCATTCCTCCTCAGCAATTGACGGGAAAAGCGGAATGCTTCTCCCAGCTTTTGTGCTCCTCGAGCCGAGTCTTGAGATTCTCACGGATGGTCTCGTAGGCGGGAGCGCCGAGCGGGAAATGCAGCGGCGGCCGCTCCATTCCGGCCAGCTCCACAATCGCCTTCGCCGCCAGAGCCGGATCGCCCTGCGGAAAAGAAGCAAACCGCTTGCCAACAGCTTCTTGGAGGGCTTGATATTCCACCGGCCCCTCTACCCGCGGAGACTTTCGTCCAATCTCCGTCCGGTAGACGGCGGGCTCGACTGCGGTGAACTTGACGCCGAATCCGGCCAGCTCCTGGGCGAGCGAGTCCGTCAGGCCCTCGACGGCGTACTTGGTCGCCGAATAGATGCTCTGGAACGGAAACGAAAGCTTGCCGAGCACGGAAGAAAAGTTGATGAAATGACCGGCTCCTTGCTCCTTGAACACGGGCAGCGCGGCCCGGATCATATGAAGGACGCCGAACACGTTGGTATCGAATTGCTCGCGGATCTGACGGTCGGTCATGGCTTCGAAGACTCCCGTCAGGTCGTATCCGGCGTTGTTCACCACGACGTCGAGCCGCCCGAATCGGTTCACCGCTTCTCGTACGACCCGTTCCGCCTGCCCGGCATCGGTCACATCCAGCTCGGCCAGATGCACGCGGTCCCCGCCTCGCACGGCATAATCCTCAATGCGGTCCAAGCGGCGCGCCGTCGCCACGACCCTGTCCCCCGTCGTCAAGAGCCGTTCGACCAGCTCGCGGCCGAATCCCGACGAGGTGCCGGTGATTAACCAAACTTTGTCCATACTCCACATCTCCTACGCGGCTCGAATGCGGTCCGACATCCTTTGCCTCTCGTTTATGAACGACCGTTCATTTTTATTATAGACCCGTTTGGCCGGATGTCAATTCCCTTGTGCTTCTTTCCGGCGGCCCGGTATAATGAAATATGAACAACCGGTCTGGAAAGGATGGATTGCGCATGAAAAAAGGGGATGCCACCAAGCAGCGAATCGTCGAACAATCGGCTTACCTGATGAATCGCAAGGGCTTTATCGCTACCTCGCTGGCCGATATTATGGACGCAACCGGCCTGCAAAAAGGCGGATTCTATAATCACTTCAAGAACAAGGAAGATCTGTCGCTTCAGGCGTTCGACTATTGCTGCTCGGTTCAGTCCAAGCTGCTCGGCGAGGCGACCGCGGCGCCGGTTCCCGCAGCGGACAAGCTGAAAGCCTTCGTCGACGCCTTCTTCCAGTTTCCGATTCCGGGCGGCTGCCCGATCATCCACGTGGCCGTCGAGACGGAGGATCAGCCCGGGCCGCACGCCTTGAAGGAGGCGGCCCGGGCCAAGATGGACGAGCGCATCGGCCTCTTGGCCTCGCTCATCGAAACGGGCCAGCGCGCCGGCCAGATTCCCGGCGGGCTTGATCCCCGGGAAGAGGCGGCCGCGCTGATGGCCGAAATCGAAGGCGCTATCCTGCTGTACAGCCTCTACGAGGACCGCGCGCACATCGATCGGGCCAAGCGGCGGCTATACCGGGAGCTGGAGGAGCGGTTTGCCGTCCGGGCGGACTAAGCCGGCCGCCGACTCGTCCACCGCATTCCTTCGCATACGACCAAGAAGCCCGGCGCAACTGGCTCGCCGGGCTTCCTTGTTCTGATAAGGGCGGAGGCTTACGCCCATTCGACGACCGCTTCCAGCGGCTGCCGGGTCTTCGGCTGCGCCTCGCGTCCCCGGTAGCCGAAGCCGGCCATCACCGACACGCCGAAATGCGCGGGATCGAGCAAACCGGCTTCCTGCAGCACCTTCTCGACGCCTTCCCGGTTGAAGCCCTCGATCGGGCAGGAATCGATCCAGAGGAGCGCCGCCGCCGTGAGCATATTCGCCAGGGCAATATAGGTCTGCTTGCCGGCCCAGTCAAACAGCGCCCGGTCGCTTTCCAGCAGCTTGAAATCCTCGCGCTGGAAGTGCTCGAAGCTCGCCCGCTTCTGTTCCGCCGTCTCGGCGGATAGCCCCTGAACCTCGGTCATGATCCGAGTGATGTAGTCCGCATCGTACCGGACCTCGGCTCCCTTGCGGGCGAGCAGAATCACGAAATGGCTTGCGCCGTTAAGGCTGTTTTGCGCGCCCCAGGCGACCGGGCGCAGCTTCTCGCGCAGCTCCGGATTCTGCACGACGAGGAACTTCCACGGCTCGAAGCCGTAGGAGCTGGGCGACAGACGGCCCGCTTCGAGAATGACGGCGAAATCCTCGTCGGATACCCGCTTGGTCGGATCGAATTTCTTGGTGGCGTGACGGAACTGCAACGCGTCCAAAATGACCGAACGGGTCTGGATCTGGGTCTGGGTCTGAGTCATGGCGAATTCCTCCTTTGGGTTATGTTCGAATCTTAGCACAACAGGATCAGAGGTGTAAGTACGCACAATTTTGATATATAATATACAGAAATGATCTTAGGTATCTTTTTTATCCCACCTCAACGGAAGGTGGAATCCCGAATGAAAGAAGGTATCCCCATGGCAATCCAACCCGTCCCACCCGAATGCGGCAGCGCTCCTTGCCCGGTCGAAACCACCCTCACCATCATGAGCGGCAAATGGAAGGGCATCATCCTCTACCGGCTGCTCGGCGGCAAGATGCGGTTCAATGAGCTGAAGCGCACCATGCCGAGTGTGACCCACCGCACGCTCACCCTGCAGCTCCGCGAGCTGGAGCAGGACGGCATCGTGAAGCGCACCGTCTATGCCGAGGTTCCGCCCCGCGTCGAATACGAGCTCACTCCGCTCGGCTCGTCCATGTCTCCCATCATTCAATCCATGTATACCTGGGGCACGGCCTACCAGAATCGGGCACAAGCTTAGTCCAATCTCGTTTTCCAGGAGGTCTTCGATGTCGAACTCCCTCGTGACCAAGAATGCCCTCGCCCGCTCCCTGAAAAGGCTGATGCTGACCACCGCTCTCCCCAAGATCACGATCGGCCAGTTGACCGACGACTGCGGGCTGACCCGCCATACCTTCTACAACCACTTCCGCGACGTTTACGAGCTCCTCGGCTGGGTCTACCAAACGGAGATCATTGAGGAACTGGAGGAATACCGGCATTACGCCGGCTGGAAGCAGGGGTTTCTCAGCGTGCTGCAATACATCCGGCACAACAAAACCGTCTGCCTGAATACCTTTCATTCCATCGGCCGCGAGCATCTGGAGGCTTTTCTGTACCAGGTCATCTATCGGGTCGCGGAATGCGTAGTGGAGGAAGCTTCCGCCGGGCTCGGCGTCAGCCCGCAGGCCAAACGGGAGGTGGCGGACTTCTACACGCTTGCCGTGCTCGGCCAAGTCATTCAGTGGCTGAAAGCCGGCGCCCAGTCCGATCCCGAGGAAATCGTGCGGCGGGTGAGCCGGATCGTCGACGGCAACATTGCCCGCAGCCTCGCCAACTACGGGATGGCGCCTGCCCCAGCAAGAGCCTGAGCTTCTTCCGATGAAGCCCTGAGCCGCCTCCTTCCCGGTCCTCCGCCGCCGGCCGGGAAGCGGTTCGACGGGCCGATACCGGTACAATTTCTGTCACATGTGCAAACTCTGCACATCCGGCTCGAACTGTACCTGGCTTTCCCGCCTGCCGGTGATATAGTAAAGGCGTTCCAAGCTTTTACCATCACTGGACAAGGAAGGGATCGAACTCATGGGAACCTATCAGCGGATTCATCCCCGGGTGCCCGAAGGCATCGCGGGGCGCAAGGCGTATCTCGTCGGCGGCGGCATCGGCTCGCTCTCGGCGGCGGCGTTTCTCATCCGCGACGGACACATGCCCGGCCGGAATATTCACATTCTCGAGGAATCGCTCGTGTACGGCGGTTCAATGGATGGGGCAGGCAACGCCAAGGATGGCTACAGCGCCCGCGGCGGCCGGGAAATCGAGGAGCATTTCGAGTGCTTCATGGAGCTGTTCGGCTTCATTCCCTCGCTCTCCGACCCGGACCGCACCGTGCTCGACGAGTTCCGCGAGCTGAACCTGCAGGAACCGATCGAATCCCACTGCCGGCTCGTGGAAAAGGCGGGCCAGAAGGCGGATTTCTCCTCGCTCGGCCTCTCGCCGTTTCATTCGCTGCAGCTCGGCAAGCTCTCGCTGCTGACGGAGGAGGCGCTCGGCGCGGCGACGATCGAGCAATTCTTCGATCCGACGTTCCTGGAGACGAACTTCTGGTATTACTGGCGGTCCATGTTCGCCTTTGAGAACTGGCACAGCGTGGTCGAAGTCAAGCGCTACATGGAGCGCTTCATGCACCTCATCTCCGGCATGAACCAATTGAAGGGCATCCTGCACACCGAGTACAACCAATACGATTCCCTGATTCTCCCGCTGATCAAATGGCTGGAAGCGCAGGGCGTTCATTTCGACAAAGGCCATCAGGTCGTCGATGTGGACTTCGACTTCGCAGACGGCCGCAAGACCGCGACGCGCCTCCATCTGCTGGCGAACGGCAAACCGCTGACCCTCGATGTGTCCCCGGACGACCTGGTGATGGTCACGAACGGCTCCATGACCGAGAATTCCTCGCGGGGCGATCTTAATCATCCTGCCGTTCTCAACCGTTCGACGACCGAACGCGGCTGCTGGAGCCTGTGGGAGCGGCTGGCGGCAAAGTCTCCCGATTTTGGCCGTCCGGACGTCTTCTGCGGCGACATCGACAAGACCAATTGGCTGTCGTTCACGATTACGTTCACGGACGACGAGATCGTCTTCCCCTACCTGCTGGAATTCACCGGCGATGAGCCGGGAATGGGCGGCGTCGTGACGGTCAAGGATTCCAATTGGCTGCTGTCCTGGACGGCGCCGAAGCAGCCGCATTTCCTCAACCAGCCGGACAACGTGAAGGTGCTGTGGGCCTACGGCCTCTTCCCCGATGCGGAGGGCAATTTCATCAAGAAGAAAATGGCCGACTGTTCGGGGCGGGAACTGTTGGAGGAATTGTGCTATCACATGGGCTTAAAGGACCGCATCCCGGAAATCCTCGCCCGCACCACCAATGTGATTCCCTGCATGATGCCGTACATCACCTCCCAATTCATGCCGCGCGTCAAGGGCGACCGGCCGGAGGTCATTCCCCCGGGCAGCACGAACTTCGCCTTCCTCGGCCAGTTCGCCGAGGTCCCCGACGATTGCGTGTTTACGGTCGAATATTCCGTCCGTACCGCCATGACGGCGGTTTACCGCCTGCTGAACCTGGAGAAAGAGGTCATTCCCGTCTATCCCAGCCGCTACGACATCCGCGTGCTGTTGACCGCCGTCCGCACCTGCCTCGGCAACAAGCCGCTGCCGCTGGACAAAACGCTCGGTCAGCTCCTGAGCGGCACGGAAATCGGCCGTTTGCTCCGCTGACTCTCGCTGCTCCAATCAAAACGGCATCGCTGCCCTGTTCTTCGGGCGCGATGCCGCTTTTTTTCGGTGAAGTGGGCCAGGCTCTTCCGTTCCGCACTCGGCGTTCACGGATCGGAGAACTTAGCATGATATTCCGCCAAGGTATCCGCTAACCGGGTTTCGCTTCGTTCTCCGCTATCTGTTGAAGCACATGCCGAAAAAGCTGCGGTTGAATCCCGGGATAGGTCAACGCTTCAGGTATGGTATCTTCCAATTGGATTTCACCGATTTCGCTTTCCGCCGGCAATGGCCCCAGCTCCGTAACGACCGCATGAAACAACGCACCGAACGATTCCGCGCCCAGATCCCGTACGACGGAGTACAAGCTGACAGGCCAAAGCCGGAACGTCGCGGCCCCCGTTTCCTCCCTCAGCTCTCTTGCGGCGGTTTCCTCAATCCCTTCCCCATCTTCGCGCTTGCCTCCCGGTATCTCCCACGTGTCCCTCTTCTTATGGCGAACGAACAGCCACTTTCCCTGCAACTCCGCCGCGATGACGGCAAAGCTCAACCTGGACTCGTCCACCGCCTCCCAAGGGTAAAAGCGAATCTCCATATCTCCCATCCTTTCCCGACGAAACCTAGCGGTTACTCTCGGGTCATCACGGCTACAACTTTCACAAGTATACATCCCTGTACGCCGAGTATAATCGCTTTTTCGGAAATGCCTTCGGCTGCATGCAATCCTTATCCTCAGCGACCTCCTTGTCCGCTCCAGCCCGCCGTGCGAAGCAGCGGCAGGAAGATATCGTCGACGATCTCCCGAATCGTCTCGGGCGACACCGCTTTGTTTTCCAGGAAAAGCTCATGGCGCACCAGATCGACCGGCACCGACATCATCCGCGCCGTCAGACGGTCCAGGCTCAGTTCTCCCCGCGCTGCCGCATAGCCGAGAATGGTCTTGATCGTATGATGGGTCCGGCCCTTTGGAAAAAGGACGCCGGACAGCGGCCGGTCGCCGAATTCCACCATCAGCCCGCGGATGGTGTCCGTTCCGATCCGGTCCACGTTGCGGTTCATATTATCGAGCGCAGCGATGATATCGCCGCGTAAGCTCCCCGTGTTGGGGATTTCCTCAACCGGAGTCGGAACGCGCGATTGAATCGCGGCGAGCACCAGCTCGGCCTTATTGGAATAACGCCGATAGAGCACCGGCTTGCTCGTATTCGCCCGGGCCGCTACGCTCTCCATCGTCAAGCGGGAGTACCCGACGGCCGCCAACTCATCCCAGGTCGCCGCATGAATGGCGGCTTCCAGGTGAACCCCCCTTCGCCGGGTTTCGTTCCTGTTCTCGTTTCGGGTCGAATCGTTCATGATCATCCTCCGCATAAAAAACGTTGCGTTTCTTATTCAGTTATTCTATCATTAGCTGCAAATAAGAAACATTAGGTATCTTAATTCATTGGGTAAGGAGTGATTCATCATGAACCAACCCCATGCGAAAATGGAACTCGCTCCGTCCATGAGCCCGGCGCTCATGCGAATGGCAGCTGCACTTCTCATCGGAACGCTCGCTCCGCTCTTCGACACGACCATCACCAATGTCGCCATCCATACGCTCGGCGAGGCGCTCCATGCCTCGGTATCGGGTATTCAATGGGTGATGACCAGTTACCTGCTCGCGCTCGGAATGGTCATCCCGATCACCGGATGGGCCATGGAACGGTTCGGCGGAAAACGGATGTGGATGGCGGCCCTGACCACTTTCCTGGCCGGCTCTGTGCTGTGCAGTTTGGCCTGGAATCTCGGCAGTCTGATCGCCTTCCGGGCCATCCAAGGAATCGGCGGCGGGCTCATGCTGCCGGTGATGCAGACCATGCTCATCCGCGCCGCCGGCTCTCAGAAGCTCGGGAAGCTGATGGCAATGATCGGCTTACCCACCTTGCTCGGGCCGATCCTCGGCCCCGTGCTCGGCGGACTCATCGTCGACAGGCTGGACTGGCGCTGGATTTTCTACGTGAATATCCCGATCTGTCTGGTTGCACTCGCGCTCGCCTGGCGGTGGCTGCCGAGGGAATCGCCCCGGGAACGGAGCGGCCGTCTGGATTTCATCGGCTTGCTGCTGCTTTCTCCTGCCCTCGTGCTCATCATCTACGGTTTAGCTCAAGTTGGCTCGCATCACGGCTTCGGCCACTCCGCCGTGCTCGTTCCGCTGCTTGGCGGAGTTGCCCTGCTGGCCGTTTTTATCGGCTATGCCCTCCGGACATCCGGCACGCCGGTCATCGATCTTAGGCTGTTCCGAATTGGATCGTTTACGGCATCCTCCGTGCTGTTTTTCCTATCCGGCCTCTCCACCTACGGTGGCATGCTGCTGCTGCCGATGTATTACCAGCAAGTGCGCGGCGAGGGCATTCTCGCTTCCGGTCTGCTGCTCGTCCCCCAGGGTATCGGTATGCTGCTGACCCGGACGCTTGCGGGAAAGCTCACCGACCAGATCGGTCCCCGGCCCGTCGTCATCGGCGGTTTGCTGCTTACAGCGCTTGGCACGCTGCCGTTCACCCAAGCCGGCGCCGCTTCGAGCCTGTTCGCGCTCGGCGCCGCTCTCGTTGTCCGGGGAGCCGGATTGGGAGCCGTTTTCCTCCCGGTGATGGCCGCTTCTTACCAGGGGCTGAGCTCGGAGCAAATCGCCCATTCCAGCAGCGCTACACGGATCATCCAGCAGGTAGGCGGGGCATTCGGAGCGTCCGTGCTCGCGGTTATCCTGGAAAACCGGCTCACCGGACCGATAACCCCCCTGACCCTCGCCCATGCCTACGACCATACTTTCCTGTGGTCGCTCGGTTTCACGGTGGTGGGGCTGATTCCCGCCGCTTTGCTGCCGGCGCTGAAGCGCTCCCCAAGCCATATCGCCTAAGCGCCGCTTAGTTCAAGCCCTGCACGAAGCGTTCGACTTCCCTTGCGTATTTCGCCGGCTCTTCATCGGGAATCATATGCCCCGACTGGGCAAAATCAACAAATTGGACGCGGGAGAGGGACTGCCCGTACTTGTCCCTGGTTTCGACCGAGATATCCGACGGGATGGCGGCCTCTCCGGACGTTCCGGCGAAAACCGTCACCGGAAGCTGCAATTCGGTGAGACGGGAGCTAAACTCGACCTCTGCCGCCTCCCTCTTCAAGCCTTCCAAGGCGTCCCGGCGCATGAAATTCAAGATCGGCACTTCCCGGTAGACGAGCTCGCTCCAAAATTCAACGGCTTGCTCCGTCACTCTTCGATGAATCGGGGGCTGATCGACCAAAAGCAGCCCCCTCATGTTCTTCTGATCCCGGAGCGTCCAACCGAGCGCGTAGGCTCCTCCGCGGGAAAAGCCCAGCACCGCATACTTAACGAGCCCGCAGTGCTCGACCACCGTTTGGATATCGGACAAATGACCGTCCAGGTCGTACCCCGATGCGGGAGTCGAGCTTAACCCCCGGCCGCGAAGGCTGAAGGCCACCGCATGGCCATCCAAGGCGGACAGGAGCGGAATGGCCCGCTCGGCCGGTTCCCAAAGCCCGCCGATGATCAGCAGAGACGGCCTGCCCGGTTCGGGGACTCCGTTTTCCAGCACATGCAAAGCGACCGTTCCATTATGGACAAAATAACTCTTCATTTTGTTCTTCCCCCTTATCCTCAAAAAACGAACCGGTCCGAATGGTCCGCCCGGATTGAAGTTTCGCTCACTGAATTCGTGAATGTGCCACTTTATTCCTGCCAGGAGCCCCAACCGATTCGGATGCGAATGGCCGACCCGCTTAAATGAATGCGAAAAGAGACGGCTTGCGCCGTCTCTTCCGCTTGTAGTGGGTTCTCAGGGGCTCGAACCCTGGACCGATTGATTAAGAGTCAATTGCTCTACCAACTGAGCTAAGAACCCACATATGAACTTGTTTGGTGGAGCCTAGGGGGATCGAACCCCTGACCTCATCGCTGCCAGCGATGCGCTCTCCCAGCTGAGCTAAGGCCCCTCATTGATCCGCCTCGGCAAAAGCGATTTTCTTTCGCCGACAATTAAAGAGTTTACAGGATCGCATCGGATTTTGCAAGTCTTTTTTTCTATCTATCAATCAGCAGTTTCTTCAGCCATTCCAAATCATGCTTCACCGCCTTGCCCCGCATGGTCCAAGATCAGTTGGATGGGGACCTGCTTGTCCTCGGATCGGAAGCCATTTTGGAGGTGATGCCTTCCTCTATCTGCTTGGCTTGGTCCTCCGGCAGCTTCATCGTCTGAAGAACGCCTTGAATGCTGCACTCGTCGGTAAAAAAAGAAAAGAACGGCACGAATGCCGTTCTTTTCTTGCTTGTAGTGGGTTCTCAGGGGCTCGAACCCTGGACCGATTGATTAAGAGTCAATTGCTCTACCAACTGAGCTAAGAACCCACATGAACTTGTTTGGTGGAGCCTAGGGGGATCGAACCCCTGACCTCATCGCTGCCAGCGATGCGCTCTCCCAGCTGAGCTAAGGCCCCTTGATTCCCGCGGCGACTTAACAACCGTTTCTGTCGACCACAAGAATTGATTATACAGGACAGGTTCAAAAAGCACAAGCTTTTTTTCAAAAAAACAGTGCAGGTTGCGGTGGAACCGGATCGCCCCATTCTGCACATTTCCCCCATGGGCCGCAGAATGCGAGTGTTCCGATTCTGCGGCCAGGCACCGGCGGTGCTTATTCCTTGTCCGGAACAGAGCCGCTCTGATTCTTGAGCAGGAGCGCGGACAGCTCCTTCATGAACACCGTAATGTCCTTGAACTGGCGGTAGACGGAGGCAAACCGGACGAACGCCACCTCGTCCACCGGATACAGTTCATCCATCAGCAGCTCGCCGATCTCCCGGCTCTCCACTTCGGAAAGGGCGGTTTCGCGAATTTTCCGCTCGACCTCGGAGACGATGGCCTCCATCTGCTCCACCGAGACCGGCCGCTTCTCGCAAGCCCGCATGAGGCCCCGCAGGATCTTGTCGCGGCTGAACTCTTCGCGGCTTCCGTCCTTCTTGACGACCATCAGCGGCGTTTCTTCGACCATTTCAAAGGTCGTAAACCGGCGCAGGCAGCTTTCGCATTCGCGGCGGCGGCGGATCGATTTGTTCTCGTTGGCGGCGCGGGAATCCAGGACTTTGGTTCCCACGTGATCGCAATAAGGGCATTTCATTCAAGGGCACCTTCCCTCGCGGAGTAATAGGCTGTGAAAAAACAAGCTTTCAGGCCCTGCTTGCGATTCGCCCCGGTGGGTTTAATTGCCATCCCCTTCCGGTCTCCTTGCTGAATGAACTCTTCCCTGCGGCACATAATACAGGTACCAACTGACAAGGAGGTGACACACATGGGAGCAGGACAATCTCGCAGCAGCAACGTTCTGGTTGTTCCCCAAGCCAATCAGGCTTTGGATCAACTGAAGTATGAAGTTGCCCAGGAGCTTGGCATTCAGATTCCGCAGGACGGTTACTATGGCTACATGGCATCCCGCGATACGGGTGCAATCGGAGGCCATATCACCCGCCGTCTGGTCGAAATCGCCGAGCAGCAACTGGCCGGCAAATAATGATTCATTCTTAAGCTAGACGAGAACGGAGGCGTCGGACAGGCCGAAAGCTTGTCCGGCGCTTCTTTTCTTTGGTCAGCGGTAAACCTGGCTATACTTGGTATAATAATAATCCACCGATTTGACGTACTTCCGGGTCTCTCCGATGGGAATGCGGTCGGCGTCCGCCAGCGTCCCGTCCCAGCTTTTGTCCTCCAACCAGCGCGAAACCTTGCCGTGTCCGGCATTGTAAGCCGCAGCGACCGCATCCCGGTTGCCGTCGAAGCGCTCATTCAGATAATTCAGGTAACGGGCCCCCAGTTGGATGTTCGTCGACGGCTCCGTCAGGTCGCGGTTGCGGTAGGAGGCGAGCGAGCTGTCCCGGTCGATCAGCCATTTCGCCGTATCCGGCATGAGCTGCATGATTCCGAGGGCCCCTTTATGCGATTCTGACTTCGTCCGGTAATTGCTCTCCACCCGAATGATCGCGGCGATGAAGAGCGGGTCGACCTGATTGGCTGCGGCGGCAAGCTCGATTTCATCGCGGTAATGAATCGGGTACAGAAGGCGTCCGATCCAAGTATTATTGTAAAAAAGCAGCAGGATCATCGCAAGAAAAAGCAGCGCGGCCACGCGTTTTTTTCGGATCAGCTTCATGATAGCCCCTTGCTCCGCCAGAATTCCTCGACCTGCAGCTCCGTCTGCTTCAAGCTTCCGTCATTGCGGATCACGATATCGGCGCGTTCGGCCTTCTCGGAGACGGGCATTTGAGCCTGAATCCGCTGCAGGGCTTCCTCCCGGGTCAACCCGTTGCGGTTCATGAGACGCTGCAATTGGACCTCGGGCGACGCATAGACCACCATGACTTGCTCGAACATCCCTTCCATGCCCGCTTCATACAAAAGGGGAACGTCCGCGACCAGCAGCTTGTCCGGCCGACGGACGGCATGCTCGTTCATCCGCTTCCGGATCTCGCCGATCACCAACGGATGCAGAATCGAGTCGAGCACCTTTCTCTCCTCCGGCTCGGCAAAAATACGTTCGCCCAGCCTCTTGCGGTCAAGGGTACCGTCCGGCAGCAGCATGTCCCGGCCAAAGTGCCGGATAATCGAGGCGAGCCCGGGACTGCCCGGACCCGCAGCGGACCGGGCGATGACGTCGGCGTCGATGAGCTCAGCCCCGCGGCCGGCCAGCATGGCCGCCACGGCACTCTTGCCGCAAGCAATCCCTCCGGTAAGGCCGATATTCAAGAGCGGTTCCCTCCTTACAGCATCTTCAGAATCCCCATGAGGATCAATATCACGCCCGGCATGGCGGACAGCCGCCGGACCCAGCCGAGGTCGGAAAAGCGAAATCCCGCCTTCAGTCCGCAGGCGATGAACAAGCCGCTTGAGCAGGCGATGAAGGCCGCCGTGACGAGCGGCGGGTACCCGATCAGCGCGGCGCCGATTCCCGCGCCGAAAGCGTCGAACGACAGAGCGATGCCGAGCAGTCCGGCTTCCGAGGCCGAAATGACGCCGGAGCGGTCCATATCGGCGGCGGACGGGGTTCGCATAATTTGAATCACGATGCCCATCCGCTTCCATTCCCAGGTAAACAGCGGTTTAGGCTCTCCTTCCGCTTCCGGCGGATTCTCCGGGTTTGCCGTCGCGTGTTTCCCGTCCGGGCGATTCGGTTCGTCTTTTTGCAGGCTCACCTGAATTACGGTCCAGACGCCGATCGCGATCAGGATCAATGCCCCGATATCCTTCGCGGCGGCGACCGGGATGAAGCGAAGCAGCCATACGCCCAGCTTCATCGACGCCAGAATCACGACGGCGGAGCAGAGGGATATGATCGCGAGCGACATCAGCGGAATTCGAATCTTGCGCAGGCCGTACATGGCTCCGACGCCGAAGCCGTCTAGGCTTACGGCGAAAGCCAGGATCAACAGGGACAGGATCGGCGGCATCACGTTGCCCTCCCATGCCGGCGGGAGGCCGGCAGATTAACCGCAGACGGCGGTCAATCTCAACATATGGCAGGGCGCTCGGAATCGTGCCGTTTACTTTGGGCACTCTCTCGCGGGCGAGCGGCATCAGGTCGGCCGTCTCAGCGGGCCCGCTGGGTCGGGCCGGGTTGGGACAGCGTCTGGCAGTTGGGGCAGTAATGGGTTCCCCGGCCGCCGAGCCGCGTCTTCTCGATGAGGTGGCCGCAGGTTTGGCACGGCTTGCCGGTCTGTCCGTAGGCGAGCAGCCGCTGCTGGAACATCCCCATCTCGCCTTGTCCGTTGACATAGGATTTGATGGAAGTGCCTCCGGCGTCTACGGCTTCCTGCAGGACGAAGCGGATCGCTTCATGCAGCTTCTCCCACTCCCCGGCCGACAGCGAATTAGCCGGCCTCTCGGGATGGAGACCGGCGCGGTGAAGCGATTCGTCCACATAGATGTTGCCGAGCCCGGCAATCGCTTCCTGATTCAGCAAAAGCGGCTTGAGCTTGGTCGACTTCGTTCCGATCCGCTGCTCGAGCAGAGCCGCCGTGAAGGAAGGATCAAGCGGCTCCAGACCCAGTTTATGCAGGGGCGGCAGGTTCAATTCTTCTCCCGTGCGGAAGATGTCCATCGTGCCGAATTGGCGGACATCGCGGTAGCGAAGCTCGGTTCCGTCCGTCAGGTGGAAGATGACGTGAGTATGCTTTTCCACCGGCTCGTCCGCCCGGTACACGCCGTAACGGCCTTCCATCCTGAGGTGGGAGATCAGCGTCAGGCCGTCCAACCGGAACAGAATGAACTTGGCTCTGCGTTCGATCCGCTGAATGGTTTGTCCGGACAGAGCCGCAGCAAAAGCCTCGGGCTCGGCGGGACGGCGAATGATCCGGGGAAGCAGGACGCTTACCCGGTCTATGGTTTTACCGGCGACTAGCCGGTTTAAGGTTCGAACGACGGTTTCCACTTCGGGAAGCTCCGGCATGGCCATGTTCCTCTCTTGCGCTAAAGGTATTGCCCCGCTCCGCCCCTCCGGTTGAGGAGGAGACGGACGGGACTCTCTTAAGCATACCGCATCCGAGGAAAGGTGACCACCGGTTTGCTTCCGTTTCCGCCGTTTTCCTTGCTTTCGGTCGGCAGAGACGAATTACTTGGCCTCGTACCAATCGGCTCCCGATTCCACCTCGACCTTGAGCGGAACGTCGAGAGCAAGCGCGCCTTCCATCACATCCGGAACGAGGCGCTCCAATCGCTCGACCTCGTCCTCCGGAACCTCAAAGACCAATTCGTCATGCACCTGGAGCAGCATGCGGGTCTTCAGCTTCTCTTCCTGCAGCCGCTCCGCCATCTGCACCATCGCCAGCTTGATAATGTCGGCGGCCGTCCCCTGGATCGGGGTATTCATCGCCGTTCGTTCCGCGAAAGACCGCAGGTTGTAATTGGAGGCGTTGATCTCCGGCAGGTAGCGGCGCCGGTTCAACAATGTCGTCACATAGCCGTCGCGGCGGGCGCTGGCCACGATCTCGTCCATGTACTTGCGGACTCCCTGGAAAATATCGAAGTACCGCTCGATAAACCGGGCGGCGTCGGCCCGGGAAATGTCCAGATTCTGCGACAGGCCGTAATCGCTGATGCCGTAGACGATGCCGAAATTGACCGCCTTGGCGGAACGCCGCATGTTGCGGTCCACCTGATCGGCGGAAACGCCGAACACGTCCATCGCCGTCCGGGTGTGAATGTCCATATCGTGATGGAAGGCGTCGATCAGCCGTTCGTCCTGGGAGATATGCGCCAGCACCCGGAGCTCGATCTGCGAATAGTCCGCCGAGAGGATTCGCCAGCCCGGCTCGGACGGGACGAACGCCTTGCGGATCTTGCGCCCCTCTTCGAGCCGGATGGGAATATTCTGCAGGTTCGGATACTGGCTGCTGAGCCGGCCCGTGGCCGTAATCGTCTGCCGGTAAAAGGTGTGGATCTTGCCGGTGGAAGGACGAACCTCCTTCAGGAGCCCTTCGATGTAAGTGGACTGCAGCTTGGACAGCGACCGGTAATCGAGGATATGGGCGACGATTTCATGCCGGCTGCGCAGGCGCTCCAGCACCTCCACGTCGGTGGAGGGGCCGGTCTTCGTCTTCTTGATGACCGGCAGGCCGAGCTTGGTGAAGAGAATCTCGCCGAGCTGCTTGGGCGAGTTGAGGTTGAACTCCGTATCGGCATGGCGGTAGATGTCGGCGATGAGCACGTCGATCCGTTCCTTGAGCTCGTCGCCGATCTCCTTCAGCACATCCGGAGCGATCTTCATCCCGGTCAGCTCCATATCGGCCAAGACGCCCGCGAGCGGCAGCTCCAGGTCGAAGAAGAGCCCGGACATCCCCTTCTCCTCCAGCTCCTTCTTCTGGAGGGCAGCCACGGCCGAGATGGCGGCGGTCTTGGCGGTGAGGTGCGCGCTCAGGACATCCTGAGCGGGAACCTTGAACTTGGCGCCTTTGCCGAAGACCTCGGCATCGTCCGCCATGGCGGCAAGCCCGAGCTTCTCCTGCATGGCGGGAAGGGTCAGCGTCGAATCGGTCGGATCGAGCAGGTAAGCGGCCAATGCCACGTCGAACGAGCAGCCGTCGAGCGGCACGCCCCGCCAGGCCAGAACCACCTTGGCCCGGTGGATGTCGCAGACGGTCTTCGGCACGGCCGGATCGGCCAGCCAGGCCCGAATCGGCTCCGCCTCGGGTGAGGCAAGCAGCTCCGGCTCCAGGAAGTAGCCGGTCTCGCCGCTTCCGAAGGCGAGTCCGATGAGCTCGGCGGTATGCGGGTTATCCCCGGCCGCCTCGACATGCAGAGCCTCGACGCCGGCGAGACCGCTCTTCGCAAACTCGGCCAGGTTCCCGGCCGTGAGAACGACCGTCTCCAGCGTCGGAGCGGCCGGTGCCGGAGCGGCGGCTCCCTCCGCGCCGTCCGCCGATGCTCCGGTCGAACCGGCGGAGAAATCCAGCTTGTCCAAGAGCGATTTAAATTCCAACTTGCGGAACAGCGACGCAAGCGCCGGCCCGTCGAAGCCCTCGAACCGCTTGTCCTCCCACGAAATGTCCATCGGCACCTCGCGGAAGATCGTCGCGAGCTCCTTGCTCATGCGCGCGTCGTCGGCGTGGGCCCGCACCTTTTCCCCCAGCTTGCCCTTGATCGCATCGGCGTGCTCCAACACCTCTTCCACCGTGGGATGCTCGGCCAAGAGCTTGAGGGCGGTCTTCTCCCCGACACCCGGAATGCCCGGAATGTTGTCGGACGAATCGCCCATGAGGCCCTTCAGATCGCGGATCTGGTCGGGAACGAGGTCGTAAACCTCCTTGATGTGCGCCGGATTGAACCGTTCCGTCTCGCTGATGCCTTTGCGGGTGAGGGCAATCGTAACCTGCTCGGATGCAAGCTGGAGCATGTCCTTGTCGCCGGAGACGATCACGACCTCCATGCCCGCTTCCTCGCCGACGCGGCTCATCGTGCCGATGATGTCGTCCGCCTCATAGCCCTCCAGCTCGAACTGGGCGATGCCGAACGCCTTCACCAGCTCTTTGATCAAAGGGTACTGCTCGGACAGCTCGGGCGGCGTCTTGGCCCGGCCTCCCTTGTACTCCTGGTAGCCCGCATGGCGGAAAGTAATCTTACCCGCGTCGAAGGCGACGAGGAAATGGGTCGGCTGCTCTTCTTCGATCAGCCGCAGGAGCATGGTCGTGAAGCCGTAAGCCGCGTTTGTATGTAAACCGGATGAGTTGCTCAGGAGGGGAAGCGCGTAGAACGCCCGGCTGGCGATGCTGTTCCCGTCGATCAATACGAGTTTGTCCATGACACACCTCTTCGTTTACAGGTTCTAGAGCCATCATAGCATAACGGCTTCGCCGGATAAAAGAATTCCGCGATGCATATTCATGAGGCATAAGCGAATTCGGAGGGGGAGCGGCATGAGCCTGGAAGCCTGGAAGCGGACCGGCCGGAAGAAGGCGGTCTGTTTCGATCTGAATCGGACGCTGCTCGATGTGGACGGCGCCTTCGACGACGCCTGTCGGACCGAGCTGGAAGACGCGGCGGGGCGCTGGGCGGACGACGCCGGGGCGCTGGCGCTGGAGGCGCTCCGCCGCTATCGCCGCGAGCTCAAACGCCGCAGCCCGCCAGGGGGCAGCGCCGGAAGGAAGGCACTCCGGGAAGCCGCTCTCGCCAAGGCGCTGGAGGGCTTGCCCTTCAGCCGCAGTCCCGCCTTGATTCGCCGTCTGGACGACGCCATCCGCGACCGGCAGGCCGGGCATCCGAAGCTGTTTCCCGGAACCCGGGAAGCCCTGGCCGAGATCGTCCGAACGCATCAAGTCGCCCTCATCAGCAACGGGAGCCGCCAGGCGATCCTGCGGCGGGTAACGGCGGCGGACTTAACGGAATTCTTCCCGCCGGACCGGGTGTTCACCGCTCCGCCCGGAAGCCGCGGCAAGCCCGCGCCGGAGCCGTTCGTCCGGGCGCTCGCCGCTCTCCGGGTTCGGCCCGGCGAGGCGCTTATGGTCGGCGATTCCCGGACCAAGGACGCCGCGGGAGCTCTCGGTGTCGGCATGGACGCCTGCCTGCTTCGGCCGGGCAGCGGCCGAGCGCCGACGGCCGTCCGGCAGGCCAAGGGCTGGCTGCTCGAGGCGGCGAGCTTGCAGCAGGTCGCCGAGCTGCTGCGGTAGCTTGGAGCGACGCAGCGCCAAAGCGCTGAGCGGCGGCTCAACTGCCCGCATGTTGATCGCCGTGCCGCTGCGATGACTCGGCGACCGAACCGACTTGCACGGCTCCTATTCCGCATCCGTGGGCATGACGAAGCCCCGGCCGCCGGCTTAACGCCGATGGTCGGGGCTATTGGTCCGGGGAGCCCGTCGCCGAGCTCCGCTCCACTACACGTTCAGGTCCTTGCGCTTGCCCGTCACCATGTAGATGACGCCCTCGCCGATGTTCGTGGTATGGTCCGCCACCCGCTCGATGTAATGCGAGACCAGCATCAGATGGGTCAACTGCCGGTTGACCCGCAGATCGCTGCCCATCATGCCGGTCAGCTCGGTCAGCACCTTGCTGTAGAGGCTATCGACCTGGTCGTCCTTCTCGGCGAGCGCCGCCGCCCGTTGAATGTCGTGCTCCGTGTACGAACGGATGGATTCCCGCAGCATGTCGATCGCCAGCTCCGCCATGTAAGGAATGTCGACGAGCGGCTTGACCAGCGCATCGCCGGCCATGCGCAGCGTGACCTTGGCGATGTCCACCGCATGGTCGGCGATGCGCTCCATGTCGACGGCGATCTTCATCGCCATGCCGATGATGCGCAGGTCGCTCGCCAGCGGCTGCTGGAGCGCGATCAGCTTCAGGCTGCGCTCCTCGATCTTCATCAGCATCGCGTCAATCGTGTCGTCCATCTCGACGATATCCCGCGCCAGCTTGGCATCTACCTGCTTCAGCGATTCCACCGACTGGCGGATTTGCTCCTCCACCAGCCTGCCCATCGCGAGCAGCTCCAGTTGGAGCTCATCGAGCGACTGGTGATAGCTTGATCTCGTATCCATCCGCGATCCTCCTTAACCGAACCGTCCGGTAATGTAATCCTCCGTGCGCTTGTCGCTCGGGGTCTGGAACATCTTTTCCGTATTGCTCGCTTCCACAAGATACCCGTTCAGGAAGAACGCGGTGGTGTCCGAGATGCGCGCCGCCTGCTGCATGTTGTGGGTGACGATGATGATCGTATACTGCTCCTTGAGCTGGCCGGTCAGTTCCTCCACCTTCAAGGTCGAGATCGGGTCCAGCGCCGAGGTCGGTTCGTCCATCAGCAGCACGTCGGGCTCGACGGCGAGGAGCCGGGCGATGCACAGCCGCTGCTGCTGCCCGCCGGACAGGCCCAGCGCCGATTTGTTCAGGCGGTCCTTGGCCTCCTCCCAGAGGGCGGCCTGGCGCAGACTGCGCTCGACGATCTCATCCAGCACGGCCTTCTTCTTGACACCATGGATGCGCGGGCCGTACGCGATGTTGTCGTAGATGGACATCGGGAACGGGTTCGGCCGCTGAAAGACCATGCCGACGCGCTTGCGCAGCGAAACCACATCCGTGTCGGGGGAATAGATATCCTCGCCTTCCACCAGCACCCTGCCCGTGATGCGGACACTCTCGATCAGGTCGTTCATCCGGTTCAGGGTGCGCAGGAAGGTGGACTTGCCGCAGCCGGACGGCCCGATGAGCGCGGTGATCGAATTCGCCTCAATGCCGAGCTTGATATCGAACAGCGCTTGGTTGTCGCCGTAAAACAAGTTCAAGCCTTCCACCTGAATCTTACTCGCTTCAGCCATGAATTATTTCCCTCCGGTCAATCTTTTTTGAACGATCCGGCCCGGAATGGCGATGGCCAGATTGAAGATCAGCACGATCAGAACGAGCAACGCCGAGCTGCCCTGGGCGATTTGGGCCGCGTCCGGGGCGAGCGACGAGCTGCCGGAATACCACAGGTGAACCGCCAGCGTCGATCCCATTTCCTTGAGCCCAAAATCGGGGAAGTGGCGCGAAGCCGCGGTGCCCGCCGTGTAGATCAGCACCGCCGTCTCGCCCAAAGCGCGTCCGGCGACGAGCGTGATCCCGGTGATGAGCCCCGGCAGCGCCGAGGGTAGCAGCACCTTGCGAATTGCCTGCCAGCGGCTGGAGCCGAGCGCAAGCGACGCTTCCCAGTAGGAGCCGGGCACGGTGCGCAGCGTTTCCTCGGTCACCCGGACCAGGACGGGCAGGTTCAAGAGCGACAGCGTCGCCGCCCCGCTGACGATGGAGATTTTCCAGCCGAACCAGCTGACGAAGAGCAGCGCCCCGAACAAGCCGAAGACGATGGACGGAACGGACGCGAGCGCTTCGACGGACAGCCGAATGAGATTGGTGAAGCGGGTTTTGCGGGCGTAGACCGCCAGATAGATGCCCGCGCCGATTCCGATCGGCAGCGAGATCACGAGCGACAGGAACAAGATATAGAAGGAGTTGAACAGCATCGGGCCGACGCCCCCTCCGGCCGAGACCTCCGAGGGACGCCCGGTGATGAATTTCCAGGAGAGCTGAGGCAGGCCCTTGCCGAGAATGTCATAGAGAAACCAGCCGAGAATGCCGATGATGACGATGCCGGCGACCCAGAAATACAGCGTCGCAATGCGGTCCGCCAGCCGGGAACGGGTCTTCTTCATTTCCCTTCACTCCTTCCCGCCACGAACCGGATGAGCAGAATCAGCACAAGCGACAGCAGCAGCAAGACCAGCGCCATCAGGTAGAGGGCATTGTTCCAGGTCGTATTGAAAAAGGTATTCGCCATATCCTTGACGATCGCCGTGGTCAAGACGGTGGTGGAATCGAGCAGCGACTTCGGAACGACCGGCGCGTTGCCGATGACCATGAACACGGCCATCGTCTCACCGATCGCCCGGCCCATGCCGAGAATGACGCCGGTCAGGATGCCGGGGCGGGCGGCGGGCAGCAGCACCCGCCAGATCGTCTGCCAGCGGGTGGCGCCGAGCGCGAGCGACGCTTCCTGGAGCGGGCCGGGAAGCGAGCGAAGCGCATCCTCGGAGACCGACAGAATCGTCGGCAGGATCATGACGGCCAGCACGATGGCGGCCGGGAGAATGCCGTAGCCGGCGCTGCTGGAGCCGTGGAAGACGCGGCCGAGGAACGGCACGATGACGGTAAGTCCGATCAGGCCGTAGACGACCGACGGGATACCGACGAACAGATCGGCCGCCGGGCGCATGATTTCGCGCATCCAGCGCGGCGCGATCTTCGCCATGAAGACGGCGCCCGACAAGGCGAGCGGAACGGCGAGCAGGATGGACAGCCCGGCCAGGAGAAGCGTGCTGTACAGGAACGGCAGCGCCCCGAACGAGGGCGAATCGGCCGACGGGCTCCACTTGCTGCTGAAGAAAAATTCGGCGACGGACACATCGCGAAACGTCTTGCTGCCCTGAAAGCCGACGAAGAGGATGATGGAAAAGATCACGACGGAAACGAGAATCGCGCTCCCGGTGAACAGGACGCGCATGAGGCGGTCGCGGTTTGCCTGCCGCTTGGACCAGGCCGTGCCCCGCTCTCCTCCGCTTCGCTCCGCTTGACGGCCGTGCCGCTCCGTAATAACGGACATTTGAAAACCTCCACTACAAGGATAGACGCTTAATGGGTTCTAGCTGCCTCTTTATCATAGAAAACAAGTGTTAATAGAGAAGCAATCCTTTGTTAACTCGGTGTAAACATTAAGCCCTTGTAAAGACGGCGGGAGCTCGCGGCAGAGTTTAAAAAAAGAGCCTCTGGTCAGAGGCTCTTCGAGCTGGAATCGGATGCGCCCTCCATCCGCTTTGTTTAGGGTTTAACCAAATCGGCCGGCAGGAAGCCGAGCTTTTCGGCGTCGGGGCTTTCGATGAATTCCTTGCTCGTGATGTAGTCCAGGAAGGCCTTGACCGCACCCTGCGGTTCGCCCTTCGTGTACATGTGCTCAATGCCGTAGAGGATATACTTGCCGCTGGCGATATTGTCCTTGTTGAACTCCGCACCGTCCAGCTTAAGGCCCTTGACGGCTTCCGTTACGTAAGGAGCATCCACGTAGCCGATGGCGCCTTGCCCCTGAGCGACCGCCTGGGCAACCGTCTTGCTGGATTCCTGGGTTACGCCGCCCGTTGCAAATTCGGCGCCGTCCAGGATGATCTTCTTGACGAGCTTGCGCGAGCCGGAGCTTTCCTGACGGTGAATCAGGTTGATCGGCTTATCTGCGCCGCCGACGTCCTTCCAGTTGGTGATTTTGCCGGTGAAAATGTCGGCCGCCTGCTGCTTGGTCAGACCGTCGATCGTCACGTCCTTGCTCACGATCAGAACGAAGGGAGCGAGAGCGACCACGTGATCGACGAGCGCGTCCTTATATTGGGCGTCGGCTTCGACGTCCGAGTTGCCGATGTCGGAAACGCCGCCGGCCACGTTCTTCACGCCGGTACCGGAGCCGCCGCCCGTAACCTTCACATCTACGCCGGAGTGTTCGGCCATGAATTTGTCACCGGCGAGCGCGACCAGAGGCTGAAGCGCGGTCGAACCGGATGCCGTTACATTGCCTTCTATCTTTTCGCCGCCGGAAGCGGGAGAATCGGAAGGCGACGAAGACGCCGTATCGCTTGCAGAGGGAGACGAGGATGCCGCGCTGCCGTTATCTTTGTTTCCGCAAGCTGCCAGCAACCCCACTACCAACACCAGTACCACCGAGAGACTCAACCATTTTTTCGACATGTGTCCATGTCCTCCTTCTCGCTATTCGATATCTCTTTCTATCTTGCCTACGAATCCATCATACCGGCGCTGTGTTAACGAGAAACCCTCTCCAGGTTAAGGGAATGTAAATTCTAAACCGGGTGAGCCGTGACATATTCATCCTCCGGGATGCGCACAATAGAGGCAATCATTCCCTGTCTCGACTTTTTCGCGCGCGAAGGAGGACTTTTAATTGGACAAGAGCGATTTGTCCGCCACGCTGGCGGTCAATGTCCAGCGGCTGAAGAACCTGTTCTCCGACAGCTCGGACATCGTCTTTCACCCGCTTACCATCGGAAGCTCCTTGCAAGCGGAACTGATCTATATCGAGAACATGTGCGACCTTCAGCGGGTCGAGCGCGGCATCCTGATTCCTCTTCAGGGCATCAGCCGGGAGGAAGCGCAGGCTGCGGATTTTCTGGTCACCAATCTCCCGGTCGGCAAAGTTACGCTCCTCCGAAGCGAGCAGGAAGTCGTTCAAATGATTCTCAGCGGAAACCCTGTGCTCCTCGTGGACGAGCGAACGGATGCCCTGTGTTTCGGCCTCGCGTCCTGGAATCAGCGGGCGATCGAGGAGCCGTCGGCCGAGAACGTCGTTCGGGGGCCCCATGAATCCTTTAACGAGACGATGGCGACCAACCTGGCCCTTCTCCGCCGGCGTCTGCGTTCCCCCGAGCTCAAGACCAAGACCGTCGAGACCGGGCTGGTCGCCAAAACGCCGCTGACGGTCGCCTATCTGCAGAACCTGGCCGCTCCCGAGCTGCTCGCCGAGGTGATGAAGCGGCTGGAAGCGGTTCGGTACGACCATATCCTGGAGAGCGGCACTCTCGAGGAGCTGATTCAAGACGACCCCTATTCGCCTTTTCCGCAATTGCTCGCCACGGAACGGCCGGACGTCGTCGCCTCCCATCTGCTCGAAGGAAGGGTGGCGATCTTCACGGAGGGGACTCCCTTCGTGCTGATCGCCCCCGGGAACTTCTTCAGCTTCCTGCAATCTCCGGAGGACTATGACAATGCCATCAAAGGCACCGCCTCCCGTCTGCTCCGCTATCTCTTCCTGATGGTCGCCCTCCTGCTCCCGGCGGCCTATGTGGCGATCGTCACGTTTCACCAGGAGATGATCCCCACCAGCCTGCTCCTCACCATCGCCAATACCCGCGAGCAGGTGCCGTTTCCCGTGCTGGTCGAGGCGCTCCTCATGGAGCTGATGTTCGAGGCGCTGCGCGAAGCCGGGCTGCGGCTGCCCAAGCAGATCGGCTCCGCCGTCAGCATTGTCGGCGCGCTGGTCATCGGCCAAGCGGCGATCTCCGCCGGCCTCGTCTCGCCGCCGATGGTCATGGTCGTAGCGATTACGGGGATCGCTTCCTTCATGGTGCCTCACTACGCTCTAAGCATTCCGCTTCGCATGCTGCGGTTTCCGATCATGCTGGTGTCCGGCATGCTGGGTCTGATCGGCTTTGTGCTCGGGTTTGTCACGGTTCTCATCCACATGGCGGGGCTGACGTCGTTCGGCGTTCCCTACTTCGGTCTCCAGCGGGCGGGAGAACTGCAGGATACCCTGTGGCGGGGAACGTCCCGCAAGCTGAGCAACCGGCCGTTTCTCAGCGCCCGCCCACAGAGAAAGCCCAGCTACAGCACCGGCAATGCGGCAAGCCCTAAGGAGGACGGCACCAAATGACCAAAAGCAAACTGTCCGTCTTTCAGCTGTCGCTCCTGATGTACAACACCATTATCACCACGGCGCTCCTGGTCGTTCCTGCCGATACGGCGAGAAGAGCCGGAACGGATATGTGGTTCTGCCCGTTGTGGTCGCTGCCCACGGGCATGCTGGCGTTCTATGTGGCCTACCGACTGCATGACTATTTCCCCGGGCTCACTCCGATTGAGTATTTCCCCAAGCTGCTCGGCAAGATTGCGGGCAAGGTCGCAGGGTTCATCTATGTGATCCTCCACATTTTCCTGGCGGCCCTGGTCGTGCGGGAATACGCGGAATTCATCATCGGCCCGTTCCTGGATCGGACGCCGATGATCGTCGTTATCGCCAGCGTCCTGGCCGTCAGCGGCTACGCCGTGTATAAGGGAATTCCCGTGCTCGCCCGGCTTTCCGTGTTCTTCGGCCTGCCGCTCGTTGCCTTGACCTTATTCACGATCGTGCTGCTGTACCCGGTCATGGAGACGAGAAACGCGCTGCCGATCATGGAATTCGGCCCGCTGGCTTCCCTGAGCGGGTCCTATGTGCCGCAGGGCTGGCTGGCGGAATTTTCCCTGGCGGCTTATCTGCTGCCCCACCTGCCCCAAAATTCCAAACCGCTGAAAGCTCTGTTCGGCTCCGTTGCGCTTGTGGTCGGTACGCTGATCGCAGTGAATGCCAGTTCGCTGTTTATCTTCGGAGTGCTGACCAAACACCTGAGCTTTCCTTTCTTGGTCGCCACCCGATTCATCAGTTACGCCAATTTCTTCGAACACGTCGAAGCAGCGGCCATGACGGTCTGGGTGGCGGCTCTCGTCATCAAGCTGTCCGTGTTCTATTTTCTATCGGTGAGCAATATCGCCAACTGGGTCAAATGGACCGATTACCGGCCGTTCGTCGCCCCGATCGGCGGAGTTATTCTTACCACAAGCGTCTTCCTCGCCCCCAATTTGGAGACGCTGTCCAAATTCTTAACCACCGTGGCTCCTGCGATATTTCTATTCTTTCTGCTGGTGGCCCCCCTCCTCTTCTGGCTGATTGCGGCGATTCGCCTGCCCCGGCCGCAAAAAAAAGGAGCGACGCCATGATAAGCTCTGGACGGCGACTGCTCTTGTGTCTGCTCTCCGCGACGCTGGCGGTCGGACTCGCCGGCTGCTGGAACCGGGACGAAGTCAATACGATCCTGATCGTGCTCGGAGGCGGCATCGATGCTTTGCCGGACGGCCGAATCGAAGTCACGGCCCAGTTCTTTAACTCCACCGGCAAATCCTCGGGAGGAGGCAACCCGAACAACCCGTCCGAAGCGACTCCCGGTCAGACGCTCGTGATGAGCGGCAGCGGAGATACCCTGTTTGAAGCCATTCAGAATTTGCAGCGCAAGCTGCCGCGAACGCTGTTTTGGGGACATAACAAAACCTTTATTTTCGGCGAAGCCGCGGCCAAACGGGGAATTCAAAATGAGATGGACTTTTTTCTGCGCTTCTCGGAAACCCGCGAGCGGACCCGGGTTCTCGTCTGCGAAGGCACGGCCAAGAAGCTTCTCGGCCTTCAGCCGTTGATCGAGATCAGCTCGTCCTTGGGCATCATGTATTTGGTAGAGAAGCAATACGGCATCGACCGCAACCTGAAGGATCTGGCCGAAGGCGTATTCGGCGAATCCCATGCCATCGCCCTACCTTATATCAAGGTAAGCGAGGACAATGCCAAGAAGAGCGGCCTCCCTACCATTCGCGGATGTGCGTTGCTCGAGGATGGAGTCATGAAGGGGTATTTGGATGTGGAGGAGACGCGGGGCATGCTCTGGGCGGAGAACCACAGCCGCTGGATTAACCTGACCGTGCCGCTCGACGGCGATCTGCAGGATGACTCGGTCGACCTGCATGTCTTTCGCAGCTCCGCCAGCTTCAAGCCCAAGATCGAGAAGGACAAATGGAGCCTTGAAATCTCGGTCGACGCCCAAGCCTACATCGTGCAAAATTCGTCCAATTTGCGCATGGCCGACCCCGGTGCCATTCAGACGATCGCGAAGAAGGGCGGCCAAATGATCGCCCAAGACCTGGAGAACACCATGTCCAATCTGCAAAAGAAATATCATGTTGACGCGCTCCAGATGGCTCAGATGTTCCATCGCAAGTATCCGAAGGAATGGGAAAAGGTCAAGAACCGCTGGGACGAGAAGTTCCCGGACATTCAAATCGAGGCAAAAGCAAAATGCCGGATTCAGCGATCCGGCATGTACAGCAAGTAGGTTGGGGCTCTTTGGCCTCAGGTTCCGAACTGCGCGGTATGCAGCCGGGAATAGATGCCTCCTGCGGCGACCAACTCGCGGTGGGGGCCTTCCTCGACGATGCCGTCTTCGGTGACGACCACGATCCGGTCGGCGTTCTTGATCGTGGCTAGCCGGTGGGCGATCACCAGCGTAGTCCGGCCGACGGACAGCTCGGCCAAGGATTGCTGTATGGCCGCCTCCGTCTCGGTATCGAGCGCGGAGGTCGCTTCATCGAGGATGAGAATCGGCGGGTTCTTCAGGAACATCCGGGCGATGGCGAGCCGCTGCTTCTGGCCGCCGGACAGCTTCACGCCGCGTTCTCCGATCACCGTATCCATCCCTTCGGGAAGCTGGGCGATCATCTCGTCGAGCTTCGCCCGCTTGGCCGCTTCCCGGATTTCCTGCTCCGACGCGTCGAGCTTGCCGTAGGCGATATTCTCACGGATCGTTCCGGAGAACAGGAACACGTCCTGCTGGACGATCCCGATCTGGCGGCGAAGCGAGGCGAGCGTATAGGAACGAATGTCGGTGCCGTCGATCGTGATGCCGCCTTCCGTGACGTCGTAGAAGCGCGGCAGCAGGCTGCACAGCGTGGTCTTTCCCGCGCCCGAGGGTCCGACGAAGGCTACCGTCTCCCCGGCATGGATCGTCAGGTTGATGTTGCGGAGCGTCTTCTTGTCCTCTTCGTAGCCGAAGGAGACCGAGCGATAACGGATCTCGCCCTTGAGGTCGGCCGCCTCGACGGCATCCGGCGAATCCTGCACGTCGGGATCGGTGTCCAGCACCTCGACATAGCGCTTGAAGCCGGCAATGCCCTTCGGGTAGCTCTCAATGACGTTGTTGATCTTCTCGATCGGCCGGAAGAACACGTTGGTCAGGAGCAGGAAGCCGACGAACTGGCCGTTGGTCAACTCACCCCTCAGCACGTACCAGGTGCCGGCGATCATGACGAACATCGAGACGATGCGCATCATCATGTAGGTGATCGACGAGCTCTTGGCCATGATCTTGTAAGCGAGCAGCTTGGTCAGCCGATACTGGCCGTTGTTCGCGGCAAACAGCTTCTTCTCATGCTCCTCGTTGGCAAAGGCCTGCACCACGCGGATGCCGCCGATGTTATCCTCCACCCGGGCGTTGAAATCCCCGACGCTTGCGAAGAGGCTGCGGTAGGTTCCGGTCATTTTGCGGCTGAAATGGTAGGCCACCCAGACCAGGATGGGAATGACCAGGAACGTCAGGACCGCCAGGGTAGGATGAATCGAGAACATCAGCACGAAGGAGCCGATCAAGGTCATCACGGCGATGAATATATCCTCCGGCCCATGGTGCGCCATCTCTCCGATATCGTTCAGGTCGTTGGTAATGCGGCCGATCAGATGCCCGGTCTTCGTGTTGTCGAAGAAGCGGAAGGACAGCTTCTGAATCTGGTCGAACAGCTTTTTGCGCATGTCCGTCTCGATGTTGACCCCGAGCATATGTCCCCAATAGGTAACGATGAACTGGAGCCCGGTATTGAGCAGATAGACGGCAAGCAAGCCGAGGCAGGCCATGAGGATGAGTCCCCAGTCCTTGCCGGGCAGCAGCTTGTCGACGAATGCATTGACGGCAATCGGGAAGGCCAGCTCCAAGAGTCCGGCCACGACCGCGCAGGAGAAATCCAAAGCAAACAGGCCCTTGTAAGGCCGGTAATACGAGAAAAACCGGCGAAGCACTTGCATCACGCTCATTTCACGAGTAGTTAGTTCTTGGCCGACGCTTCAATAATCCCTTTCAGCTTGGCGAGCGCTTCCTTGGCGTCGTACCGCTCCATCGCCGCCTGATAGGCTTTGCGGTCGGTCATCAGTTGCTTTAACTTAAGCTTAAGCGCCTCGGGAGTCAGCTCCTCTTCGGGTAAAACGGCGGCATAGCCCAGCTTTTCGAAGGAGCGGGCGTTTAAGATCTGATCTCCCCGGCTCGCTTCCTTGGACAGGGGAACCAGGAGCATCGGCATCCTCAGCGCAAGGAACTCGAAGATGGAATTGGAGCCCGCCCGGGAGATGACGCAATCCGTCATGGCGAGCAGGTCGGGAAGCTCCTCATTGACGTATTCGTACTGCACGTAGCCGTACCGATGCAGCGTATTGTCGATCTGTCCCTTGCCCGTCAGATGGACGATCTGGCAGAGAGCGAGCAGATCGGACAAGCCGGCGCGAACCGCCGTGTTGATCTTCTTTGCTCCCAGGCTGCCGCCCATGATCAGCAGCACGGGAGTGCCGGGCCGGAAGCCGGTCATACGAAAGCCGCGCTCCGCCCGCCCCTGGAACAGCTCCGGCCGGACGATGGCGCCGATCCACTCGCACTTGGCGGGCGGAATGTGTTCCTGCGTCTCCGGGAAGGTGACGCAGACCCGGCGGGCAAACGGAATCGAAATCCGATTGGCCAGCCCCGGCGTCATATCGGATTCATGAATGACGACCGGCACGCGGCAGAGCCAGCCGGCCAGGACCACCGGAACCGCCACGAACCCGCCCTTGGAGAAGATCACGGCGGGCTTGATCCTGCGGATGAGCCGGACGGCTTGGCCGACTCCCTTCAGCGTCCGGAACGGGTCTTTGAGGTTCTCGATGGACCGATACCGACGCAGCTTGCCCGTCGAGATCGGATGATAGCGAACGTCGGGAAGGCGCCCGATCAATTCCCGTTCGATTCCGCTCTCGGAACCGATATAATGCACGTCCCAGCCTTCCCGGAGGAATTCCGGAATCAGGGCGAGATTAACCGAAACATGGCCGGCGGAACCGCCGCCGGTGAAGACGATGCGGTGCTTCATCATTAGGTCCCTCATTTGCATACGGCATTTTGAACGATCGGCTTTTCCGCAAGCATGGAAAAGTCGCACTTCTGTGATTTTATCATAGATTGTCCGCATGCTGCTGACCGAATTGCAATCAATCGGAGAGATTTTGCCAAAAAAAAGACTGTCCGATCCCGCATCGGAGCGGATCGGACAGCCTCGGTCGGCTTTAATGCCGAACGGTTGTTTAGTTCTGGTTCAAGTAGACGGTCTTGCCCGTCTTGGCGGATTCGTAGATCGCTTCGAGAATTTCCGAGACGACCAGCGCTTGCTCCGGCAGAACGACGGGGTCCTTGTCCTCCAGGATGGCTTCGGTCCACAGCCGGGCTTCCTTCTCGGCATCGGTTTCCGCGCCGCCGCTGAAGAAGGCTACGCCGCCGGCCTGGGTGTCCACCTTGGTTTCCCAAAGGCGGCTGAATTCTTCGCCGTTCAGGCGCAGGCCGTCTTCCATGTCGGCTCCGCCTTCGGTGCCGCAAAGGGTCACGCGCGCTTCCTTCACGTCGAGGGTATTGAGCGCCCAGGCGGACTCCAGGTAGACGGTCGCCCCGTTCTCGAACTTGATCAGGCCGAAAGCCGAATCCTCCACCGTATACTCCTTCGGGTCCCAAGGGCCGAAGGCATTGGCGGCGTTCTCGCGGTCGGCCAGCTTGCGGAAGACCGAACCGGTGACCGACACCGGCTTGTAGTTGTTCATCATCCACAGCGTGAGATCGAGCGCGTGCGTCCCGATATCGATCAGCGGACCTCCGCCCTGTTTTTCTTCATCCAGGAAGACGCCCCAGGTCGGAACCGCGCGGCGGCGAATCGCATGGGCCTTGGCGAAGTAAACCTCGCCGAGCTTGCCGGAATCGGCAACCTGTTTCAGGTGCAGGCTGTCCGGACGCAGCCGGTTCTGGTAGCCGATCGTCAGCTTCTTGCCGGTGCGCTTGGCCGCTTCCAGCATGCGGCGGGCGTCCGCGGCGGTCTTGGCCATCGGCTTCTCGCACATGACGTGCTTGCCCGCTTCCAGGGAAGCGATGGTGATCGGAGCATGCGAGTCGTTCGGCGTGCAGACATGAATGACGTCAAGGCCGGCGTCCTTCAGCAGCTCCCGGTAATCTTCGTACACCTTGGCATCGGGGGTGCCGTATTGTTCCTTGGCTTTCTCGGCCCGCTCGACGACGATATCGCAAAAGGCCACCAACTCGACCGTATCCTTGAGCTTAGCGAGGCTCGGCAGATGCTTGCCGACCGCGATACCGCCGCAGCCGATGATTCCAACCTTCAATTTCTTCGACATGTAAAAATGTCCTCCTTTTCGGTAGAAAAACAACTTTCCCTGGACAGTCTTTCATACTACAATAAAGTATAGCAAGCGCTTTACCGAAGCGAAATGTTTATTCTGGTTGATCTTGTATGTATTTTTGGCATCGGGGGGCCTTATGGAAATCTTTAAAGAGAATATCCCGTACGAAGATCCGTTTCTCTGCATGAGAATCTTCGAAGCGGATCGCGGCGTCAGCTCTCTGGGCAATTGGCATTACCACAAGGAAATGGAAATTCTTGTCGTCCTGAACGGGGAGTTCGAGATTCACACCGAGGACGGCTATTACCACATGACCGACGGCGACGTGCTGGTCATCGGCTCCTCCCAGCTCCACCGCGACCGGATTCTGGCGGACAATGCCCGCTATTATGTTTTCCAGTTCGATATGCAATATTACATGGAACCGAGCATCCTGCCTTACCATCGTTTCTTCCTGGAGCAGGACTTTCCGTTCAGCCGGTTGAACTACATCTTCAAGGAGAGCCGGGAAGCCCGCGAGACCGTACACTACTGCGTGCAGGAGATCTACCGCGAGTCGCAGTCCAAGGACCCCGGCCACGAGATCGCCGTCAGCCTGCTCATCAAGAAGATCCTGCTGACCATTCTCCGCAACGACAGCCGGAAGCTCTTGGTGCATCCCGAGAGCAACGAGGTGCTGCGGCTGAAGCCGGTCTTGTCCTACATCGAGGAGCATATCGAGGACAAGATTCACGTGGAAGAGGCGAGCCGGATCGCCAACATCAGCTACTATTACTTCGTCAAGTATTTCAAGAAGGTGCTCGGCATGTCCTTCCTGGAGTATGTCAACTTCAAGAAGATCAAACGCGCCGAGCGCTATCTGCTGACCGAGGACAAGAGCATCGCGGAGGTAGGGGAGACCATCGGCATGCCGAATATGGCCCACTTCTACAAGCTGTTCAAAAAATACAACGGCTGCTCTCCGAACGAATACCGCAAGAAGATGCTGGAGTGGTCCAAATAATGGGAGCACTCCGCTATGCCCGCCCCGCAGGCCAATCGCCTGCGGGGCCTTTTTGCGCTGCCGCTGCCGCTTCCGTTTCCGGCCGCTACTGTCCGTCTGCGTTCCCGTGTCCGCCCCGGTACCGCTCGATCACGAACCGGCGAAATCGGACGGCGGCGGGACTGAGGTAACGGCCTTCCACCCAAGAGATTCCGATCAGCCGGCGGCAGACGGGCTCCCGCACCGAGAGAACGGCAACCTCCTCGCGGTTCAGGCTCTTCTGGTTGGGTACGATCGCTACGCCGAGTCCGGCCGCAACGAAGCCCTCGATGGTCGTCACCTCGTCGCCCTGGAAGGCGATGGTCGGCTCGAAGCCGGCCTTGCGGCACAGCTCGTCGGTGATGTGGCGCATGCCGAAGCCTTTCTTGAACGGGATGAACGGCTCGTCGCGAATCTCGTTCAATCGGATGCTCCCCGCCTCTGCCAGCCGGTGACGCTGTGGCACGATTACGCACAGTTCGTCGTGCCACAGCTCCTCCCAATGAAAGCGGAGAGCGGTGTCGCGCGGAGAAGCCATGCACAGGTCGATGTCCCCTTCCTCCAGTTGTTGAAGCAGCCGCGGCGTGCTGTGCTCGTGCAGCTGGAACTGGATGTGCGGATACCGCCTGTGGAAATCGGCGATCAGCGAAGGAATCTGCTCGTACCCTAGCGTATGCAGGAAGCCCAGGGAGACCTCGCCATGGTCCGGGTGAAGCAGGTCCGCAAGCTCCTTGCGCCCCTCCTGGTACTCCCGCAGGATGCGGTTCACCCGCTCGAGGAACAGCTTGCCGTAGCGGCTGAGCGCAATCGAGCGGCCGCTGCGCTCAAACAGCGGCACGCCCAGCTCCTTTTCCAACCGGGCGATCGAGCGGCTGAGCGCCGGCTGGGAGACGGACAAGGACTCGGCGGCCATTGTCATGTGCTGCAGACGGGCGACGGTCTGGAAATATTCAAGCTGCTGCCACTCCATGCCTTAGCCTCCATTCATTACATCAGCTATATGAAATCCATGTAAATAATGCATTGGACGATTCTATTCTACCGGTTCTATACTGGTACCTGTCAACCGGAATCATCCAGATCTTGCTTATTTTTTGAAGGAGTCTTGACGTATGGATTATGTGGAAATCGGCAGCCGGACCCACCGGCGGGCAGCGATCGGCATGCTGCTCGGCAGCATCGTCAGCTTTGCGATCATGTACAGCCCTCAGCCTCTCATCAGCTTGTTCTCGAAGGAATACGGAATCTCGCCCGGCACCGCCGGTCTCGCCGTCTCGGTGACGACGATGGCCCTCTCCGTAAGCTTGCTGTTCGTCTCTATCCTATCGGGCCGCTGGGGCCGCAAGCGGATCATGAGCGCATCGCTGCTGACGACCTCCCTCCTCGCCATCGCCTCCGCCTTCGTTCGCGATTTCGACTGGTTCCTCGTCATCCGCTTCCTGGAAGGGATCAGCGTGGCCGGGTTTCCCGCCGTGGCCATGGCTTACCTCAATGAAGAATTCTCGCCAAAGTCGATCGGCAAGATCATGGGCATCTATGTCGCCGGCACCTCGATCGGCGGCTTTGTCGGCCGGATTGTCATCGGCGCGCTCACCGACCTGTTCTCCTGGCCGATTGCGCTCATCCTGCTCGGCAGCCTCAGCCTGGCCTGCAGCTTATGGTTCTGGCGGTACCTGCCGGCCTCGCGCAACTTCGTCGCCAGGAAGACCTCCATGGCGGTCTGGTCGCGCGAAATGCTGGTCAATCTGAAGAACCGCGACCTGCTCCGGCTGTTTGCCATCGGCTTCCTGCTCATGGGCGTCTATATCTCGATTCTCAATTACATCGGCTATCCGCTCACCCGGGCTCCCTATAACCTCAGCCAGACGGTCTTCGGCTTCCTGTTCGCCGTCAACCTGTTCGGCACCTACAGCTCGCTTCTGTTCGGCCGGTTGGCCGACCGCTTCCCCCTGCCTTACGTGATCGCGCTGGCCTTGGCGGTCTTCACGGCCGGCGTGCTGCTGACGCTCGACCATCGGCTCGTGCTGAAGATCATCGGCGTCGCCCTCGTCGCCTTCGGCTTCTTCGCTTCCCATTCGGTCGCGAGCGGCTGGGTCGGCGTTCTGGCGAGGCGCGAGCACAAGGCGCAGGCCTCCTCCTGCTACCTGCTGTTCTATTACGCTGGCTCCAGCCTAATCGGCTGGTCCGGCGGCACGGTGCTGAGTCGCTTCGATTGGAACGGCCTAGTCCTCTACCTGTGCGCGCTGATCGCGCTCATCTTCCTGCTGGCCTTCCGCTCCGGCGGCAGCCGGGCGATCGCCGGCAAGCCGGTTCCCGGCGGTAAGGTTGCCCACGCCAAGACGCTGTAGCTGTAGCTGATTATGCAGAAGCTATGAAAAAGAGGTCGCTCCAGGCACAGATCATTCTTCCAATCGCTGTTGTCCTCGGATTTCTTTGATTTGAACCGCTTGCTGCGGTCGAAATCCGTGGACAAAGGCGACCGCTGGCGCTTCTCCAGAACGATTCCGCACCCTCCGCTTAACTTTCATAGACGTTTGCAACTTTGCCTGGCAAAGCTTCACGCGCTTTCCGCTTGTTTTTGCCAACAACAATCAACGCCGCCTCTTCAGGCGGCGTTTTCGTTGATCCTGCGGCTAGAAGCCGCTATTTTACTTCCCCGTATCTTCTGCTCTTCGGCATCGGTCTGCCTTCTCGAACGGCCCGGAATCATTTCCTTACCGTGCCGATCAGCTTGTAGCCGACGCCGCGGATGGAGTCGATCTGCACGGATTCCTGATTCATCTCCAGCTTCTTGCGCAGCGAGCTGACGTGAACATCCACGGTCCGCTGCCCGCCGATGTAATCGAAGCCCCAGACGACGTTCATCAGGTCGTCGCGCGTCACCACAACCCCCGGTCTTTGCACCAGGTAGAGCAGAACCTCGAACTCCTTCGGCCGAAGCGGGATCGACTCGCCGTTCAGATGCACCTCGTATTTTTCCGGGTAGATCTTGAGATCGCCGACCTGAATGACCTTCTCATCCTTCCCGCCGGATGCCGGAGCGTCCTCGGGATGAACCCGGCGAAGCACCGCCGCGACCCGCGCCAGCAGCTCGGCAACCCCGAACGGCTTGGTGATGTAATCGTCGGCGCCGTAGCGGAGCCCCTGGACAACTTCCTCTTCCGCGTTGCGGGCGGTGAGGATGATGACAGGGGTCGCGCTCCCCTGCCGCCGGAGCTGGCTCAGTACCTCGAAGCCGTTCAGGCCCGGCAGCATGATATCGAGAATGATCAGATCGAACGGATGCCGGAGGGCGAGCTGGAGTCCCTCTCCCCCATGATCCACCGCCTGAACCTGATAGCCCTCCTGCCCCAGATTGTACGTGAGCAAGCGCGACAATGTCGGCTCATCCTCCACGACCAAGATTTCATGCGCCATGTCCGATCCCCCGATCGACTGCAAAATGTCTCTTCCTTACTATTGTAGCACAGCCGGTTTACGAGCGTCCGTCCGCTCATTGATGCAGCACCGGCAGCTCGATGATGAACGACGAGCCGGCTCCCACCGTGCTCTCCACACGGATCGTGCCGCGGTGAAGCTCGACGAGGTGCTTGACGATGGATAACCCGAGGCCGGTTCCGCCCGAGCTGCGCGAGCGGGCCTTATCCACCCGGTAGAATCTCTCGAAGATGCGCGGCACATCCTTCTTGGGAATGCCGATTCCCGTATCCGACACGATGATCCGCACCCGGTCGTCCTGATCGTCCCGCTCGCCGGGAACATGCTCGGCGCGAACCTGCACCTCGCCGCCTTCCGGCGTATAGCTGATCCCGTTGGAGAGCAGATTCAGCAGAATCTGCCGCAGCCGGTCCTCGTCCGCCTCCAGATAGAGCGGAGCGGTCGGCTTGAACAGAAGGCGGATGTTCTTCTTGTCCGCCTCGGTCTGCACCATGCGCAACGAGGTGGCCAAGAAGTCGCTCAGGTCGATCGGCGAGAAGGTGAGCGGCACCCGCCGCGACTCGATCTTGGACAGCTCGAGGATGTCGCCGATCAGCCGGTTCAGGCGATCGCTCTCGTCGTAGATGATTTTGACGAACGCGGTCGCCGTATCCGGGTCCGCCATTGCTCCGTTCAGGAGCGTCTCGGCAAAGCCCTTGACGGCGGCGATCGGCGTCTTCAGCTCATGCGAGACGTTCGCGACGAACTCGCTGCGCATCTTCTCCAGGCGGCGAACCGCCGTGATGTCGTTCAGCACGATCAAGACGGCCGCCATGTTGCCTTGTCCGTCGAGCACCGGCGTCGTGCTGACCTCCACGATCCGCTCTTCAGGGAAATAAAACACCATCTCGTCCCGCAGCGTATCGCCGGTCTCCAGGCAGGTCTGAACCAGTTGGGAAAATTCATACTGCTGGTTGGCGGCCGAGTAAGCGTGGTTGAGCAGCTCTTCCGCCGAGAAGCCGAGGAATTCCTCGGCTTTGCGATTGAGCAGCATGACCCGCTCCTCCCGGTCCACCATGAGAATGCCGCTCTGCATGCTGTCCATGACGCTCTGCAGGCGACTCTCGTTCTCCATGATGCGCCCGAGTTGGGTTTCCAGCCCTTCCGCCATCGTGTTGATGGCATGACCCAACTGGCCGATCTCGTCGCGGCTGCGAATGTTCACGCGCGACCGGTAGTCCAGGTTGGTGATCTGCTGAGCGACCCGCGTGATCTTCTCCAGCGGCCGAGTCATGCTGCGGGCGATCCGGTAGCTGAGGATGCCTGCCAGCACGAAGAGCGCGGCGAGGCCGGCGAGCAGGAATAGCCAGAACCGGCGCAGGGAATCCTCGACGGCATGCAGGCTCATGGCGAGCCGAATGTATCCGACCGTCTCGCCGGAGGAATCGGCTACCGCTTCGGCCGCATACATCATATTCTCGTTCAGCGTGGCGCTGTGCCGAACGGCATAGCCCGTCCGGCCGACGCCGGCCTCGCGGATTTCCTCGCGGTCCAGGTGATTGCCCATGCCCTGGATATCATGGTCCGAATCGCCCAGCACCTTGCCGTCGGACCGGATATAGGTCACCCGCGAGCCCGCCGATTCCCGCAGCTCACGGATAAGCGCCGTATAGTAAGCCTCCGTCTCCGGCTCGCTGCCGGTCTTCGCCCAGTCCGAGGTGGCAAGCAGCACGCGAATCTCCCGGTCCATATTGGTTTCGAGCGAGGACATGTAGCTGTTGCGCAAGAGCTGCGCAGAGAACAGCCCCGCCGCCAGCACGGAAAGGCCGATTAACAACAGGAACACCAAGGTCAGTCTCGTTCGGTACCGCATGGGACGCCACCTTTGTCGTATCGATCGCATTGCTGTCTATCAGTATACCGGACGGGGGTTCGCCGGATGTTAAGGGATTGTAAACGCAGCGTAAAAAAGCGAAGGCTTCGCCGATTTGTTTCAATCCGCCCGTTCTTTTATAATGGCAGAGGATATACGGGCGCTTCGGCCCCGCTTGCCAGATCGAGACAAGGAGTCCTGCCCCATGAAACGCATGACCACGGTTCTCTTGACCGCTTTGCTTCTATTAACTGCGCTAAGCTCCCATCCGGGCCTGATCCGCGCCAACGACGCTTACCGGGATCAAGTCGCGGTGCTGATGTATCATCATATTGCCGACGACAACACCAGCTCCTCCACCATTACCACCGCGCTGTTCCGGGAACAGCTCGCCTATTTGCAGGAGCGGGGCTATCGCTTCATCTCGCTCGCCGAGTTCAAGGCGTTCCTCTCCGGAGCCTCCGTTCCCGGCAAAGCCGTGTTCGTAACCTTCGACGACGGGTACGACAGCTATTACCGGTTGGGCGTCCCGATCATGAAAGAGCTCGGCGTGCCCTCCATCAACTTTATCATTACTTCGCATCTGCGGCAAAAGCAGACCTCCGGCATTCCGACGCTGACGAAAGCGGCCATTCAGAAGATGCTGGCCGAGACGCCGCTCGCCCTCGTCGGCAGCCACAGCGACAACCTGCACAACGAAGCGAACAACGGCAAGGGCAAGCCCCTGCTCGTTGCCCGCTTGGCGAAGGACGGCCGCACGGAAACCGACGCGGAATACGAAGCGCGCATTCGAAATGACCTGAATGCCTCGCACAGCCTGCTATCCGAGCTGTCGCCGAACAGCGCCGATGCGATCGCTTACCCTTACGGGGTCTATGACCGGGAAGCGCTGCGGCTGGTCCGCGAAAGCGGCTTCCGCTATGGCTTCACGATTGCGCCCGGCATGACGACCCGCTCGAGCGACCCGCTCAAGCTGCCCCGCATCAACGCCGGCAATCCCGAGGTCTCCCCGGCCGAACTGGACAAGATGATCCAGAGCCGGGTGCGGTTCGTTGGGCCGCTTCGCTGAAGCAAACGGCAAGTCTTTTATAAAGAAAGTCCACCCTGCAAAAAAGGATGGACTTTATGCATTTTTCTCTCGGTCTATCCCATTGAACAGTTCTCCGTTATGGAAATTTATTCTTTAGGAAACGATTCCACGCTCTGCTTCAGTCGGGTAGGAATTGTTGAGTGGATAGCAATCCCTGCCATAGCTGGCCGTTTGACAGATAGTATTCCCTTTCCACGGAACCGTCTGTACGAGTGTACCGGATTACAAAGACCTGCCCGGCTTCGATCCGCATCGGATAGTTGTTGTAGGGAAGGGAATTGTCCGCCAGCGGCAGGTCCTTGGCAGCATCATAGGCGTCTTCTAATCGCCAAAACTCCCGATAGGCGTAATCCTTGAAACCCTTCAAATCCTGCTTTCCAAAATACGACGCTGCATACTTCTTGCCCTGTAAGGTGATGGAATCCACTCGGGATGGCTCAGTAGCTTTAGCCATCCAGCTCAGGTCCTCCGAATAAAGGCTGTCGCCATAATGCTCCTTTAATTGGTTGGCCATACAAGGGATGGATTGGGTCTGATAGTCCATTGCATGAAGCCCGGTATGGGCGGAGCCGTAAATGCCCATGACGTTCTCGCTGCCCAGCTTTTCAAATTCTCGGATAAAGTTCTCGGCCATCTTGTTTTCTCGGTACACGTCGTCATTTTGGCTGTGATAAAAACGGCCCTGCTCGATCGCTTCTATGGTTAAAACATACTCTTCCGACCCTTTCCGATCATTTGCCTCCAGATAAGCCAAGAAGCGGCTCCCGGTCTTATTATATTGATGCCCGACATCGGTGCCGTGGAAAATCGTCTCCGGACACTCGCTTTTGATTTTTTTGTAAAATGCCTTGCTATACGGATTCTGACCCGCGGTTCCTTCCCAGTCTTTATAAATCTCCTCCAGAATATCGTCATTGTCCGACCGCATCCAGACATTCAAATATTCGGCGGTAAAATAGGACAACTCGACAAACAGGTGTCTCATGCCCTTGTTATGGTAGTAGTCCGACCACAATTCAAATTCCTTGTCGATGATCTTGGCCTCTCCGTGTTCTTCACCGTACAGATAAATGCTGCGAGGTGTATGCATCCCCCCTGGTCTCTCCTTGGATGGCAGCCCAGATTTGCTTGCTGCCTTGTCTTCGGAGGAAGATCTGCAGGCTGCAAGGCTGCCGGCCATAAGGGCAACGATCAGGACAAGCAGCAAGGGGTGAACAAACAGGATTTTCGCTTTGTCCGAACAAGCAAGCTTGTTGTCATTCATAAGCAAGGATCAACCTTTCAAGGTTATCGATCATTCCAGAATTAGGTATTCTCCAACGGATGAACCATTCCCTGCAAGGCCATGGATGTTGTGGTACGATTCACGGCACTGACGATAACGGCAAGTTTAAAGGCCACCTCCATTAGGCGGCCTTTTCGGTGTCAGGATGTTTATTACCGATTACAACTTCCGCACGGGCCTGATATACTTCAAAAACCGCTCCGGATCGTGATAAACATAAATCATTCTCCCAGGGGACGTATCCAAGCAGTATCCTGTGTCTGCAAAATCAAACGATGCCATTGCTCTTTCCATCTTTTCCTCAACCAACCCATTTTCCTGCTCATAATGGAATGACCCATGTTCAAAAACAACATACTCGGCCTCGGGAACAGCCATCATCAGCATTTGTGGCGGTACTTCGCCTTTATAATCATAAGGAAGACGTACCCCATAACACTCTGTGCGAGGAATCCCCCAATCACAGAGTCTGCCAACCGGGTTAATCAGGTAAGCCATAATCTGACCGCTGCCGCCGTTGGCTTCACTCCCGCCGTCATCATCCAATTTGCCCTTGATACTGTCGAGTAAGCCGCAGATGGTTTCGCAGTCCTGTCCCGGAATAACGCTTTGCTTTTGCCAGAAATCCCAATACCCATTGCTCTCCTCATTTTTGATGTATAGAAATTTGTGTGCAGGAATGGTTACGTAATAAATGTTCACCTGATCTGCCGATTTGATCATACCCATCTCTCCAATTCCAAAAAAGTAGCGGTCGAACGAGTTGATTTTTGTACGAAGGGTAACAGGCATAGGTTTTTTTCGGTATTCACTTGGAGCTACACCATAGGTTCCCTTAAAGGCCCTGGTAAAAGCTTCATGTGATGAAAACCCATAATCAAAAGCGATATCCAAAAGGCTTCTTTCACTATCCCGAACTTCTTTTAGGGCAAAGGCCAATTTTCTATGCCTCAGATAATCCCGAAAAGGCATACCCGATATTTCCTTGAATTTTCTCGTCGTATGAAATTCGGAATAACCTAACCTGCGAGAAAGAAACCTTAGCGTTATGGCTTCGCTGTTACGTTTCTTAATACACTCGTCAATTTCATTCACGATGATTTGAATTTGCTTGTGCCACTCGTACATTCAACTGTTCACCTCGTTTCAACCGCTCTATCGTCATTGTAGAGGAATAGAAAATGGCTTTGCTTGATTCTATTTGCACTCATTGGCTCAATCCATACAATCTAAGCGGATCCGTCTGTAAGGCATAACGATATAACCCAATAACCTCATTAACTTTAAACAGCATGCATCTACAGTCTCCAATCCTTCCTTCTTTGATTACACCTTCTTCGTATGCTTTGTTTTGAATCGTGTACCAAGCCTTAATGGGCGGCTCTCCACATTCAATAAACCATTCATCTTCCGGATATAAAATTCTCGCTTCATTTGACGGCTTAAACATACGGGTTATCTCCTCAGGAAGATCCACTTCTGCGTAGTGCATGGTAGATAAGCTATAGATATCAACGCCTAAAAGTAATGCCCAACCGTTTATATTCATTAGGTGCTGAAAACCAAGAGAATGTTTATTGGCGTCCTTTCCCCAAGCGGAAACTCGAAAAGTACCCTGCCCTGTAATTACACCCTGCGTATGACGAAATGTATCCGATACGATCCCCATTCCGCTTCGTTCTTCTGCACCCTGCAAAATCTTGATTTTACAGGTTAGCCCCAACTCCCTATCGATGTCGTTAAGTGGCATTCTGGCAGAAAATTTGAAGGAAGGCATGACAATCGCTCCGTCACTCCCCACGACCTGCATCAATGCTTTTATCAGCGTCTCTGCTCCACCATCCACATACCCAAAGCTGTGCAGTGAACTATGAACTTCGACCTCCATACCCTCGTTAACACCTAACTCGCGAAGTCCTTTTTCAATATCAAACCTCGAGACGATAGATGACATAATATACCTCCATTTCGTTTTACCGGCAAACCCATCATAAATAAAATCCGCCCCAAAATATAGACTTATCCTCAACAAAATGTTATGATGTTAGATAGATTGTGTTCAAAAATAGTCATACAAAAAGCCCTTGGATTTTACTCCAAAGGCTTATTTTTATGGGAATCTTGGATCTGATTCCGTCTGATGAAACTTCTCATTCTCTGTCGGCATCGAATTTATTAGGCCTTCTCCGCCGTAATGGGATTAACTGCAAAGAGGGAATGAATGTTGCCTTCCGGATCTGCAAAGAAGCCCGTCGTGTGCCCCCAGGACATCACCTTCGGCTCTGCTATCCCTGTGGCCCCTTTAGAAACATAATCATTATACAACGCGCAGACATCCTCAGGAGAATCACATTCGAAGTTCAGCTCAAAGGCTTGCCCTTTACGCTCTTCTCTATAAGAAGGGTGACCGTTGGTGTTATCTGCCATTAAGGGTGCAGAGAAAATGGCAAGACGAACACCATTATTCTCAAATTCTGTGTAATGTTCTTCTTCAAGAATAACCTTAAATCCCAGGATATCCCGATAAAAGCCAGTCAATTTAGGAACATCAAGCGCCAAAACGGTGATTCCTTCTAATTTTACTCTCATGCCCATACCTCCACCTCCAACATAAATTCAGTAAAATTATATAATCATCGGATGTCATATGCCTTAGCACATAATAAATTCCTGATCGGCGAGATATGAGGTTTAGGCGGAAGCTTGCGGATGCCGATTAAATCCCTTCACCATGAGCCAAATCGGCAAAACCACTTCGAATATCGCTCCAGGGATGTAAAGGATCGCTCCGAGATCCAGGCCGGCTATGGACAGAGAACTGCTTGCTAACAGGCCCGTATACCCAATCAAGCCGATCATGGACAACCATCGTGGAACCAGTCTCGATCGATAGAGGATAGAACAAAATAACAAGCTGCCTAAACTCAGCACAAGCATGGCCATATCGAATAGCAAATAATGGGCTTCTACCGTTAAATTCCCTAACATTTGCAGGTATGAATCACCGGAACCGGGTGCTCCTGCGGATATAGACGGCTTACTTAACGCGAGAAGGATAAGCGGACAGATTAAGCTTAACAGTAACAATGCCGACTCCATGACCCGAGAAGCGAAGTACCCAAACGCAAACGCCTCATGATATTTCTTTAACGTTGGCTGCAGCAACATGGCAATCCCCGCAACAGCTATGGCGTTAATTAGCTCCAAGAACCATCCTGCAAACACGCTCATTCGATCGGAATCCACACGGACTAGCAAGTCCGTTCGATGCAAAATAGGATCCAAGATCCCGCTTCCCACCAAGAATGCTCCCGTCGACAATAAAAATAATGCCCCCACCACGCTCTCCATTTTCCTCATGCCTGATCTCCTCTCCTAGCTAATTAACGGTAGTATAGCTTGAAGAGGATCGGGCCAGTAGACACTTTAGTGTGGTTTTGGAGTGTTCATATCAAATGGAGTTCACGGGCGCGAGCGATCGCTTCCGTGCGTCGTTGAACGTGAAGCTTCTCAAAAATCCTTCGATTGTGGCCTTTCACCGTATCCAATGCCAAGAAGAGCTTCTCGGCGATTTCCCGATTGGAGAGTCCCTGGGCGATGAGCTTCAGCACTTCGATTTCCCGTTGGCTAAGCGGCTCGATCCGGTTGCCTTTTATTCCGAGTTCGAGGACGCGGCGCACGCGCTCCAGACCCATTTGAGCTTCTTGGATTGCCGGGTGCGGCAGACCGGCAGCAAGCCTTAGAGCTTCCCGGTAACGCTCTGCCGCCAGATCGGGACGCCCTTCCGCTTCCCTAATCTGCGCGATTCCGATGATGGCCGTTACCGACATCAGCCGATGATCGAGCATTCGGCAATTGGCTATGACCTCGTTATAAGCTTCGCAAGCCTCGGCATAATCTCCCCGCCGCTGACAGGCGACACCCAACATCCAAGCGGATGCCGTCCGGGCGGGTAGGTTATCCGGTCTTAAATAGGCAAGCGCACGACGGGATTGGACGATAACTTGGAGTATTCCGTCTGTTTCCCTTTTCCCCTCATTCCAGGGAGGCGTAATTAATCCTACAAGTCCATCGGTTTTATCATCGAGTCCCGAGACTTGCATTGCCGCTTCGGCCGCATGTAGATCAGGCTCCGCACCATGGTGATTATCAGCTAACCTCAATGAGGCCAATGTCGCGCGGGTAGCCGCAATCCATCCGATCAGTTCCTTGACGCCGGCGTCTTGCTCCATGCCTTCCAATGCAGCTTCTGCCGCCCGGAGCCTGTGTTCGACCCCCGTCGGTTTACCGGCAATCAATAGAGCAGAACCATAATAGACCCATAACTCCGGTCTTTCATCCAGTTCCTTGGAAGTCAACGAATCCAGCCAATCGAGTGCCATTCTTACAGCCCCGCGCAGATGCAGCGGCATCCCGCCGCCTTGAAGCAGGCGCGAGCTTCGCGTGATGTCCCGAGCTTCTACGGCATGATGAAACGCCTCGATTTCGAAGCCATTGTCTTCATACCACATGCTCGCTCGTTGGTGCAATTTGAAGATATCGCTGTCGTCCGTACTTTCCAGCAGCCGTCTACGGAGGATATCCGCGAACAAATGGTGATAGCGATACCAACGTCGTTCTTGATCCAGAGGAATAACAAACAAGTTCTTACGATCAAGCTCGATTAACCTATCCTTACCGGAAATCTCAGGAAGGGGCACCATGGCATCACATAACGATCCGCACATTCGGTCGAGGATAGAGGTTCGTAGTAAAAAATCCTGTACAGCTGAAGGCTGCCGTTGCAGAACCTCTTCTGCCAGATAATCCAACACGAAATGGTGATTGCCCGTGAAAGACTGAAGGAGCCGATCGGCATCGTGGTCTTCCTGTATAGAAATCGCAGCCAAGCGCAGGCCCGCAGCCCATCCCTCGGTGCGTGATTGTAACTCGGTTATATGATCCGCGGAGAGATTAAGTTCCATGACCTGGTTAAAGAGGACCTTAGCTTCGGAAAGAGTAAATCTCATATCGGCTGCGCGCAGTTCGGTTAATTGATCCCGAGCCCGCAATCGCGGCAGAGATAGGGCGGGGTTCTCGCGGGTCGTTAGGACAAGGTGCATCTGTGTAGGAAGGTGGTCCAGCAAGAAGCAGACAGCTTCGTCAACCTCTCTCGAACTGGCCGCATGATAATCATCAAGGACAAGGATGAACGGAGACGGAATGGTCGATAGTTCATTAAGAAGAGCCGTCAGGAGGGATACGGTTGGTGTCGGTTGAGGGGAGCGGAGAACAGAGAGCACGCCTTCTCCTATATTCTCTGATAGGGTCTGAAGAGCGGAAATCATATACGTCAAAAAGCGTGTAAGTTCGGTATCTCCTTGATCAAGCGAAAGCCATGCGACCGGTCGTTTGCAACCGGCTAGCCATTCGCAGACCAACGTCGTTTTGCCATAGCCCGCCGGTGCAGAGATTAGGGTCAACTTGCGGTGCAGACCCTTGCTTAGTCGTTCGGTTAACCGTTGGCGTATAACCGCCCTTGACCGGAGCGCAGGCATATGTAATTTGGTAGTATTTATTTGGGTTGACATATGACTATTATACCAACACCCATTATCCATCATCAATGAGGTTGTTGGGGCGTCTTATGGTACGGCTCATCTTAATGGAACATTCCAATGAAGTGTCCGGATGGGCAAACACCCGTCCGATTAGCTGTAACGACAAGATTAAGGGCCACCCTCGCAGGATGGCCCTTTCTTGCACGAATAAACCGGAAACAGCATTCAAACCGTCTTTCAATTTCTCGTACGATTTCGACAGTACCTCACGCCGGGAGACAAGCAATTTGAGCCGTTGCTGGAGAACGCCATGCAAAAGGAATTGTATCGTCTCCTGCTCGAATGGCTAAAATCGGGGCCTAAACGGAGCGGACCGCAAGAAAAGCTGGAAACTACGGCTCTTGTGGTCAGTTGGGGCCTATTCGGGTCGGCCCTGCAATGGAGCAGGGAGGTTCAAGCCCGCACGCTGGAGTCGATGGTGGAAGAGGTTGTCGAGGTGGCAACGGTTAATTTAGGCGCTCATTGGGAGCAGGCAACCGGATGGGCTTAAGTTGACGAATGGTCGCGGCAATGCCTTCCTCGTAGCTTGTTGCGGGTATCGGGCCAATGAACCGCTCATACTTCTCTCCACTCAGACGGAGCGGTTCCTTCGTCAGGTACAGCATTTCCACCACTTCCTTCATGACCGGAACAAACATCCCTAAAAGGGACAAACCGATTTTCCCCAACGGGATAACAGGCTTTGCCGACCCCGAGGCTAAACGGGAGATTCGGACGATCTCGTTTCCTGAGATCGCGCCGGCGCCGGGGATGTTCCACTCCTGACCATAGGCATGATCGCGGATTGCGATTTCAACAATCATTTTGGCTGCATCCGGCAAGTAGACATATTCACGCGGCACACGCATGTTCCCAATGAAAAATCCCATCCTTCCCTTCGCAATAGCTTCGAGTGTACCGCCTAAATACGAAGCTTGGTTCGCCGTCGGACCATAATAGTCCGGCAAACGGACAATAAGGGGCCGCGCATTCTTCCATTGGCGGTCAAAAACCATCTGACCAAAACGCAGCCGAATTCGGCCTTTTCGGGTATGAGGTTCTTTGGGATGATTTTCCGTAACGGGATCTTCTTGTCTTCTCCCATACGGATAGATCCCATCTACGATTACCACCTTCAGTCCCAGCCGATCGGCAGCTTGCATGACAGCTTTACCCAGCGGCAACAACCGTTCCTCCATCTCATGGTAAGGAACGTTAGCACAATGGAACAAGACGTCCGCCTCTCTTGAAGCGGATTCGACGTCTTCCGTCCGGAAGGCATCTCCAATCGCCAAGGACAGTTGGGGCGGATTCCCCAATCGGGCTGCGAACTGCTCCAGCTTTGATCGGGAACGGCCAAATGCAATGACCGGAATGCCCCGGTTAACCAGCTCTTCCACAATCGCAGCACCCGTACCGCCTGTCGCTCCAAGGACAATCGCTTTTTTCATGGTCCTTACCTCCACCTTCCATAGTAATTGATCAATCACTAACTTTGATACTCAATATAGCATGTTGGTTAGTGATTGATCAATAACTAATTTTGAAAAAGGGGGGAGCTTTTCAGTTCTTTACCCCTCCATGAGTTCCGGAAGTTCCAAGGCCATCGCTATATTGCACAACATTCCTTTTGCCAGGAATACCTTGGTTCTGTCCTCCGGATTTTCCACCCCATTCCGTTGGAACGCTTCCAGCACAATCCCGCGAATGTCTCTGAACCCGGATTGCATGGCCCTACGGATCGGCTCCTCTTGGATCGTCTGGGCCTGCATTTGGAGCAGCGTCTCTGAGCGGTGAGCATTCATAATCTCCTCATAGACGATAATCAAATCCTGCTCCAACTGAGCAGGCATCGATGTGCCAATGACTTGACGGAAGGAATCGGCAATTCTCTCCCAAGAAGCTTCCAGTGCGGCAAGAAGCAGCTCCTCCTTGCTCTCAAAAAAACGGAAAATATACGGCTGCGATATCCCTGCACGCTTAGCCACTTGCATCGTAGTCGCACGGTAGTATCCTATTTCGGCAAATACTTCAATCGCGGCTGAAATAATATCCGTCCGGCGGTTCGCCGAAGCGGCTTCATTTTTTGGCATGTATAGACGCTCCGTTCCACTAGTGATGAATCAATTAATTTGAAGTCTACATGGTATTTCCCGTTTTTACAATTGCTATTCGAAGGATTCGAAGAATTAAACGTTTGGTTTGGGGAAGAAAACTTGCCGTTACTTGTGATACGGTTTCCCGCTCTGTCTGTAACGGCATGTGCAACAATGTTAAAATGAGAGTAGACCTTTTATTCTGATTCCATCCGCAATAATGCCAAGAGATCCTCATAGATTCCAGGCGTTGTGAATACGACTTCTTCACCGTAGAGTTCCTTAGGGATGCCATCGGGCACGGCTTGTACATGGCAACTTAATGCGCCCGCCTCCCGTGCAATCAAGCCTGCGGCGGCCACATCCCACGGTGAAAGACTTTCCGTATGGGCATCTAATTTCCCCGATGCCACATAACAAATGTCTACGGTTGGTGCGGCAAAGCGCCTAATGTCACGACAGCTCCTTCTCAGTCGACTCACTCTTTCGATGGCTGGCTTCACCTTTGCTGGATCATGCGGATAACCTGTGCCAATGACAGCATCTAGCAGCGAAGTACATGTACGAATTCGTAAACGCTCCCCGTTGCAATAGGAGCCTTCCCCTTTAATCCCAACATAAGTACCGTTCAAATCAGGCGCATACACGGCTCCTGCCAGCACTACACCATCAAGGGCAAAAGCCAATGAAACGCCGTAATGCGGTAAGTTTCGAGCAAAATTGACTGTTCCATCCAAGGGATCCATCACCCAAACCGGACCGTCAAACTTGAATTTATCCCAGTGGTGTACTCCATTTTCCTCCGATAGAATTCGATGACCTTGAAATTTGGCCATGATGGCTTCTTGAATGATGCTTTCCGATAACAAATCGGCAGATGTCACAAGTTCACCGAAATCTTTGTAATTCTCTATAATTTTTTCTCGACTGCGCAATTCGGAAATTCTGTCCCCCGCTTTTGTTACAGCCTGTTCCGCAAACACCGCTATTTCTCGAAGGTCGAATTCCATTCGTTCTCATTCCTCCTTAAAGTGCGTAATCCGCTCACATCCGCATGCCGGTCATGTTGCCCGACGTGTACCGCCGGAGCCCGCGATGGAAGAACCACAGCGCAAACAGCACGAGAGCGAAGGAAAAAGCGAGCGCGGCGATGAGGAACGGCGTATCGACCGCCGGCCGCAGCAGCTTAATCGGCATGGAGCTGATGAAGCCGGCCGGGATCAGCGTGAACAGCAGTGCCTTGCCGAGCCCCTTGAAGATATCGGTTGGGTACACCGTGAAGGTGACGATGCTGTCGAACAGCATGGAACTCATGCCTTCGGTGTTGCCCAGATAGAAGGCGAAGGTCCCGAGCAAGAGCGCCATTCCCAGAAAGATCATCGCTCCGATTAAGAGCGCGAGCAGGAACTTCGCTCCTCCCGCCAGGCTGACATCCCCTTTCCAGAAGTAGATCAGGAAGGCAAAGGTCAGATCGCCGATGGCGCTGACCGACATCCGCGAGATCAGCACGTGAAGGAGAATCGGCTTCGGCTGAGTCAGGTAGGCGTCCAATTGACCCGTGGCGATGAGCGACGGCAGGCGGAGCGCATTGCCGAAGAAAACGGACACCAGGCCGAACGCCCCGGCGCTGATCGCCCACATCAGCATGACATCGTTCAAGCCCCAGCCGTTCACCGTCTGGAACCGGTTGAAGTAAAGCCACCAGAAGAACACCCAGACCGCATTGTTGATGATCATCGTACCCGCCGTGATAAGGAAGCTGAAGCGGAATTCCATGGCGCCCGCGAGGTTCAGCTTCCAGCAGGTTTTAACGAAGGAGGCCAGTTTAACCGCCGTTGACATTGAGCTTTCTCACTCCCTTCCGGTAAAGCAGTATGGCGCATACGCTCAGGATGACCGTCCAGACCAGCTGGAGAGCCAGCATCCGCGGCAGCTCCGCCGCGTCGAAGGCGACCGCCGCCTTGGCGGGAAAATAGAGCACCGTCTGAAACGGCAGCCATTCGCACACCTTCCGGAGCGCATCGGGAAAGATCTCCAGCGGCATCATCATCCCGCCGATGGTAAACAGCAGCTTGCGGTAGACGAATTCCAGGCCGCGGGTCTCCTCGATCCAGAACGCCGCCAGCGCGAGCAGCAGGTTCAGCAGGAAGTTGACCGTGAACGCGCCGAGCGAGACGGCGGCGAGACCGAGCCAACCGAATCCGAAGGCAGGCGCGCCGAGCGCCAGCAGCCCGAGGACGAGGCCGACCGCCAGGTTCACGCCGAGGCGGAAATAGACCTCTCCGAGATAAGCGGAATAGTGGTAACCGATGTAATGCACCGGGCGGATGAGCCGGTAGCCGACGTCGCCCGATTTGACTTCTTCCTCGATGCGGGCGGACAGGCTGGGCGTCGCCAGCGTCATCGATTCGGAGATGATCAGGTACCAGATCATCTGGTGGAAGGTGTAGCCGGCGATCGTGCCACCGCCCTCGCCGTAGGTCGCTCCCCAGAGCTGCATGAACACGTAGATGATGATGACGAGGAACGCGGTCCGCATGAGAAAATCCATCACATACGCGAGCTGATTCTTCACTGTCACCTTGCCGATGGCCGCGTATTTGCCGTATCCGCCGAGCAGGGATGCCCGTTTTACGCTCATGAGGTCGCCTCCTGTTCCCCGCGACATCGGAAATGGGCCTCTTCCGAGCCGATTCCGCCGGCTTCGCGGGAATAGATGTGGGTGATGATCTCCTCCATCGCCGGGTCCTCGATCGTGATGTCCATGATCCGCCAATCCTGCACCATCCGGCTGAGCAGCTCATCCATCGAGATGAGGGTGGTGTCCACCGACAAGCGGAGACCGGTGCCTTTGCGCTTGACCACCTCCACGCCGGGCAGCCGCAGATCCTGCCCTTCCTCCCGCAGCTTCAGGTGCAGCGTCTTCTTGCCGAGAAAATCCCGCTTCATGCTGGCGACGGAATCGTCGAGGATGACGAGTCCATGGTTGATGACGATGACTCGCTTGCACAGCTGCTCGACATCCGTCGGGTCGTGGGAGGTCAGGAACACCGTCGTCCCCTCCTCCCGGTTCAGCTCGCGGATCAGCTCGCGAATCCGCTGCTTCACGACGACGTCGAGCCCGATCGTCGGTTCGTCGAGGAAAAGCACCTCGGGCCGATGCAAGAGCGCCGATGCGATCTCGCAGCGCATGCGTTCGCCAAGCGAAAGCTTGCGGACCGGGGTCGTCAGGTAAGGCCCGAGCTCGAACCGTTCCACCAGCATGTCGCGCCTTTGAAGGAAGTCCGTCTTCGGCAGGTCGTAGATGCGGCCCATTAGCTCAAACGTGTCGACGGGCGGCAGGTGATACCAGAGCTGCGATTTCTGCCCGAAGACGCAGCCGATCCGGTAAGCCAGCTTCTTGCGGTCCTTCCACGGACAGAGGCCGAGCACATCCGCGCTGCCCGAGGTGGGATGCAGGATGCCCGAGAGCATCTTGATCGTGGTCGATTTCCCGGCTCCATTGGGCCCGAGAAACGCCAGCGTCTCGCCCCTTTCCACTTCGAAGCCGATCGAATTGACCGCTTGCTTTTCCCGCTCGCGCGGATGGACCAGCGACCGGAGACTTCCGACGAGTCCCGGTTCTTTCTCTTTGACCCGAAACGTCTTCGTCAGGTCGCGTACGGTAATGACGGCCATGCTTGCTTCCCCCTTTTTCTATCGCTTTCTTTGCTGCAATAAAGCGTAAAAGACCCTCGGCCGTTCCGCCCGGATAGGCGGAACTTGCCGAAGGTCTTTTATCCCTACGGTGTAGCGCCAGCGTATCGCGTCGGCGCCCGGCTTCGCTCGGTCCGTACCGCTTGCGCGATCGGCCCTAGAAGCCCTTCCCCTTGTATTAGTTCAAAATATTACCACGTTGACGGGCGATATAGCAATACTTTTTTACACGCCTTGTCAGCTTTATATAGACCGGTATTCGGGTGCCGGGATTTTGGGGTCTCCGACCACACCCCCGTCGTCCCGCCGAACTCCGTTACCCGCGCTGAACCGCTTGCAGGTCCACCCAGCGGATCATGTGGATATTTTCTTCCCGCAGCGTTTCCTGGATGATCGGATCGCGGAACATTCGCCATTCCATGCCCCTGCGCTCAGAGTGGGAATGAATCGCCTGGAGCTCCTCGGTGACGAGCGACGGGTGGAGAATGATCTCGCTCACGCCCGGCCGCATGGAGCGCAGCAGCTCGGCCATTTTATCCCGAAACGTCGTGTAGTCCTCCGGCTCTTCCGTCGAGAAGGGGAGCGACAGCAGGTAATCGAGGATCACAATCCCTTTGGCGTCCGCCTTGGCCGCAAGCTCCGCCGACCGCTGCGCCATCTCCTCCGGGATATCTTGCCCGAACGGAACCCGGGGATGGCGCGGCATGCGGAAGGGCAGGCCGTAGTCGGCGCAGAGATCGAAGACAATGTCGAGGAAATCCCGTCCCGTCGCCAGCCCGTATACGCTCCCCATGTGATTGTCCGCATGGGTCGGCTTCACGCCCATCGTCAGCGCCAGCTTGATTTGGTTCTCCAGCTCGTGCCGCACCTCGTCCTCCTTCGCCGCAAGCTCGACGCTTAACACCTCCGGCGGAAAATACCCCTCGTCGGTGACCAGCGAGCCGCAGCCCTCCCGCCGCGTTACCGGCCCCCACTTGTAGGTGTCCCATTCGCTGGTCAGCGTCAGGTGAACGCCTACGTCGTAGGCGGGATGGGCGGCGCTCCACAGGGCCGCCTCCTTGGCCCAAGGGCAGGGCAGCATCAGCGTCGAAGACGAGACCGCCCCCTCCTCCAAGAGCTGCATGATGCCCCGATTGGTCGAATGACACATGCCAAAATCGTCCGCATTGACAATCAAAAGCCGGTCTTCTTTGCCGTAGCCCAGCCGTTCGTTCAATGTCATGTCGTCAACCTCCCTGCTCGGACCGGAACCGAAGCATCTCCCGGTCTCTTCACGAGAAAAGTCTATCATACTCCGTCCCGTCCGCCTATCCTCCCGCCCGGGCTTGACTGATCCCTTGGGGTCCGGCTTACAATGAACCCGGAGGTGAATCCCGCTTGTTGATCCATGAGCTGTGCAAAGCGTGCGGCCTGACCAAGAAGGCCGTCAACTATTATTTGGAGCAAGGACTCCTGAAGGCGGAGAAGGAGGCGAACGGCTACCGCCGCTTCGCCGAGCAGGACGTTCAGACGCTGAAGGAGATCACCCTGCTGCGGAAGCTCGGTGCCGGAATCGCCGACATCCGGCGCATTCTCTCGGCGGAGGACCGCGGCGCAGCGCTGGCCGAATTCGGCCGAGAGGTGGCCCGGCAGCGCGCGCAGCTGGAGGCGCGCGAGGAGGTGCTGGCCCGCTGGCAGAGCCGGCCGGCCGATACGGAGGCGGTCTGGCGCTACGCGGCGGGCCTTCTGGGAGAGCCGGCCGCTCTGAAGGAGCGGATCGCTCTTGCCTTTCCGGGGCCGTACGGGTCGTTCCTCGCGCTGCATTTCGGCCCGTTCCTGAATGCAGCCGTAGTGACCGACGACCAGCGGGCCGCTTACGAGTCGATCGTCGAATATCTCGACGAGGCGGAATGGAAGGGCATGCCGCTGGAGCTGGAACGGGAGTTGGAGCAAGCCCTCGGGTTCGCAGACGCGGACAAACTGGCCGGAATCCTGGAGGAGACCAAGCGAAGGATCAACGACATCGACGGCTTTCTGCGGGACGAGCAGAACCGGGAGCAGGTGCGCGACTACCTCGAATTCCGGTTGTCTCCGGAATACGAGACCAGTCCCGCCAAGCGGTTGAACGAGCTTCTGCGCGACTTTCAGCAAGCTTCCGGCTACCGGGAGCGGTTCATTGCCAACCTTCGACGGCTGAGTCCCGATTATGACGCTTATGTGAAGCGGATGGCCGAGGCCGACAGCAAGCTCCTGGAGGCCTTCCCCGAGGCGGGCCGTCTGAACGAATGAGCCGGTGGGGCTCCGTCCTCTCCTGACCTCCCTTCAACCCCCGCCCCATCGGAGGAATCTTCGAATCTTCGGAGGGGCGGGGTTCTCCATAAGGCTTCAATCCCATGCCGGAACCCCGCAGGCCTGGCGGGTGGCGGAGCGTACGGATTCGGCGGACCGATCGAGAGCCGCTCTCTCTTCCGCCGTCAGCCGCAGCTCGTAGACCCGCTCGACGCCGGATGCGCCAAGCCGCACCGGAACGCCCAAGAAGAGATCCCGATAGCCATATTCTCCATCCAGCCGGACAACGGCGGGAAGGACGCGCTTCTTGTCTCTCACAATGGCTTCCGTCATCTGCACAAGCGCAGCCGCCGGAGCGCAGAAGGCGCTGCCGCTGCCGAGCAGTTCGACGATCTCGCCGCCGCCGTTACGGGTCCGCTCCACGATGGCGGCCAGCCGGTCCGCGGGGATCAACTGTGCGATCGGCAGACCGCCGACATCCGTATACCGCGAGAGCGGCACCATATCGTCGCCGTGTCCGCCGAGCACCAGAGCATGCACATCTTCCACGGACACGTTCAATTCCTGGGCGATAAAGGTGCGAAGGCGTGCCGTGTCGAGCACCCCGGACTGGCCCAGCACCCGGTTCTTCGGGAAGCCGAGCGTCTCGTAGGCGACGCAGGTCATGGCATCGACGGGGTTGGTCAGTACGAGGACGATCGCCTCCGGGCTCGTCGCCCTCACCTGTCGGCAGACGTCGCGGACGATCCGTGCGTTGACCGGAATCAGATCGCTGCGGGTCATCCCCGGCCGTCGGGCGATCCCCGCCGTAAGGATCACCACATCCGAACCCGCTGTATCGGTATAGTCGGAGGTACCCTGAATACGCGTATCGAACCCGATCACCGGCCCCGCCTGCAGCATATCGAGCGACTTGCCTCGGGTGGGCCGGTATTGCGGCGGAATATCCAGCAGCACGACATCGCCGAGCTCCTTCTCGGCAAGCATCAGCGCGGTGTTGGCGCCGGTCAGGCCGGCCCCGATGACGGACAGCTTGCAGCGGCGGATGGTCATTCTTCTTCCTCCAATCCCGGGATATCGCCGAACGGCGGCCCGACAAAAGAACGAGACGCCCGAAAGAGCGTCTCGTTGTCTGTATGAACTCGAGAACGTTGTTCCCAAGTTATCCTATGATCGAACCGGGCGGGCGGTTCCCCGACTCGGACCGGACCGCTCCCCCAGCTTATCCGGTCCGCCTGACCTCTCCGCCGCTGCATGCTGCTGTAAGCCGCTTCGGGTGCGAACCCGCTCTTGCCGTTCAGTTCATATGCTTGATGATTTCGTCGGCGAATTCCGATGTCTTCACCTTCGTCGCGCCTTCCATCAGCCGGGCGAAATCGTAGGTCACCGTCTTGGCGTCGATGGCTTGCTCCAAGCCCTTGTAGATCAGGTCGGCCGCTTCCTGCCAGCCGAGGTGCTCCAGCATCATCACGCCCGACAGAATCACCGAGCCCGGGTTGACGACGTCCTGGTCTGCGTATTTCGGGGCCGTACCATGCGTGGCTTCGAAGATGGCATGCCCGGTCACGTAATTGATATTGGCTCCCGGCGCAATCCCGATGCCGCCCACCTGCGCCGCCAGCGCATCGGACAAATAGTCGCCGTTCAGGTTGAGCGTGGCAATCACGTCAAAATCCTTGGGACGGGTCAGCACCTGCTGCAGGGTGATATCGGCGATGGCATCCTTGACGATCACCTTGCCGGCCGCCTCCGCTTCCCGCTGAGCCTGGTCGGCGGCTTCTGCGCCTTCTGCGGCTTTGATGCGGTCGTATTGGTCCCAGGTAAAGGTCTTGTCGCCGAATTCGCGCTCGGCCAGCTCGTAGCCCCAGTTCTTGAAGGCTCCCTCGGTAAATTTCATGATGTTGCCCTTGTGCACGAGCGTGACGCTCTTGCGTCCGTGCTTCAGCGCGTATTCGATCGCAGCCCGGACGAGCCGCTCCGATCCTTCGCGCGATACCGGCTTGATGCCGAGACCCGACGTCTCGGGAAACCGGATCTTGTTCACGCCGAGCTCCTGCTGCAGATAAGCGATCAGCTTCTTGACCTCCGCGGAGCCTTCCTTGTATTCGATCCCGGCGTAGATGTCCTCCGTGTTCTCGCGGAAGATGACCATGTCGACATCCTCCGGGCGCTTGACGGGAGAAGGAACGCCGTCAAAGTACCGGACAGGCCTCAAGCAGACATACAGGTCGAGCTCCTGGCGCAGCGCGACGTTCAACGAGCGGATTCCGCCACCGATCGGCGTGGTGAGCGGTCCCTTGATCGCGACGATATACTCTTCGATCGCCGTCAGGGTGTCCTTCGGCAGCCATTCGCCGAATTCGTTGTAGGCCTTCTCGCCGGCGTAGACCTCGTACCAGGCGATCTTCTTCTCGCCTCCATAGGCTTTGTCCACAGCGGCGTCCAGCACCCGTTTGGAAGCCCGCCAAATGTCGCGGCCCGTGCCGTCCCCTTCGATGAACGGAATGATCGGGCGGTTCGGGACATTCAGCTTTCCCGATTCGATCGTGATGCGTTCCCCTTCCGTCGGAAGGGCGTATTTGTCAAATTGCGGCATGAACTAAAATCCTCCTTAGTGTCGGCAAGCCCCGCCCTATGTATCGATAGGGTAGCGGGCGGCAGAGCTTACCGGAAGTCGACGGGAATGTATTTTTGATCCGATTGCCCAACGTACTCGGCGCGCGGGCGGATGATTCGATTGTTCTCGTATTGCTCCAGAATATGCGCGGTCCAGCCCGAACAACGGCTGATCGCAAAGATCGGCGTGAACAGGTCGCGGGGAATCCCAAGCGTCGTATAAACGGATGCCGAATAGAAGTCGACATTCGGCTTAAGCCCCTTAAGTCCGGTGACGAGCCCTTCGATCTTCACCGACATCTCGTACCACTTCAGATTTCCGTTCAGCTTGCCCAGCTCATACGACATTCGCTGCAGGTGCTTCGCGCGCGGATCGCCGCTCTTGTAGACTCGGTGCCCGAAGCCCATCAGCTTCTCCCGGCGGTCCAGCTTGCTGCGCACGTAAGTATCGATGTTCTCGGCCGACCCGATCTCCTCCAGCATGTTCATCACCGCTTCGTTCGCGCCGCCGTGCAGCGGTCCCTTCAACGCCCCGATGGCGGAGGTTACCCCGGAATAGATATCGGACAGAGTCGCCACCGTCACGCGTCCGGCAAAGGTCGAGGCGTTCAGCTCATGGTCGGCGTGCAGCACCAGCGCTTTATCGAGCGCTTTGGCTTCGACGGGCTTCGGTTCCGTTCCGTTCAGCATATACAGGAAATTTTCGGCAATGGAAGCGCCTTCTTTTGGCGATATAGGGGATTTCCCCTCCCGAATCCGGGCATAAGCGGCAATGAGGGTCGGAATCTGAGCCTGCAGGCGGACCGCTTTGCGGAGGTTGGCTTCCTTGCTCATATCGTCCGCTTCGGGATCGTACAGGGCCAGAGAGGATACCGCCGTACGGAGCACGGACATGGAATGGGCTCGCTCGGGGAAATGGCGCATGATGTCGATGACGGGGTCCGGGACGGCAGCGCTGGCGTTCAGTTCCGTCCGAAGTCCGGTTAGCTCCGCCTGACTCGGCAGCTTGCCGTACCAAAGGAGGTAGATCACTTCTTCGAAAGTCGCGTTTTCGGCCAAATCATCAATATCATATCCGCGGTATGTCAGTACCCCGTCCACAATTGAGCTCACCGAGGTAGTCGCGGCAACGATTCCTTCCAACCCTTTTGTGGCTGTCATCCTTCTCACTCCTTTATCCCTGGTTTCACGCATAACAAAGATCGGCGATGCGAAGCACTCTCTTTCATCATAAAGGATTTTTACAACTTTGTGAATGAAACTAGCATAAGAGTTAGTTATCACCGGATAAAAGAAAATTGTTGCAAAACTGTGAACATGAATATTTAACACGGTTGGCAGGAGTTTAAGCAAGCAACCCGGCAGAAATTTTGGTTTTTTTGTGAATTCATCAGAGGCAACGGGCTTTTTCCTCCACAAAAAAACAGACTGCCGCAGGAACGGCAGCCTGTTCGCTAAAGGGATAGCTAGCGGCTCAGAATCCAGTTCGCCATATCTTGAATGACCTGGGGCTCGACGACACCGGGGTGAGTGTATTCATCCACCGTACCCTCGTCTTTGCCCTGGTAGTCGACAAAGAAGTGGTTTAACCCCGGATACAGCTTGAAGACCGCATTCGACTTGCCCTTCAATAATTCCTGCCAAAGCCCATAGTCTTTGTCCGGATCGCTTTGAAAATCGTCTTCTCCTTGCATGATAAGGAGAGGCTTGCTTAATTGGACGACCAGGTCCGCCGCGCTGTGACGGTCCATTTCCTTGAAGTAATAAGCGGGAACTCCAAAAAGCGTGGTGGCCTTCGCTTCTTCGTCGGTCAGATTCTTAAGGTTCTGCGCTTTGGAGAGTTCGGCCGTCAGCAGCTTCTCGCCCGCTTCTTTGGCCGGGTCTTGGTCGCTCATCTTTTGGAGGACGGCTACGTTCTGGTCGTACATGATTTCCCACAGCGGTCGCGCCGAGCCGGCAAGAAGGATCAGACCGGCGAAATTCCCTCCATCGGCGTCGATTCTCGGCGCCAGCATTCCTCCCAGGCTATGGCCGGCCAAATAAACCCGGGTCGGATCGATCCGCTTGTCGCTCTTCAGCAGCTTGGATGCGGCGACGGCATCCTCAACTGTCTCCTCCTTCACAGTGAACGCCATCAACTGCTCGGGCGTGTAGCGGCTGCCGTACACATACGTTCGCTTGTCGTAACGGAGGACGGCAACACCTTGCTGGGCAAGACCCCAGGCGATGTCGCGGAAGGGCTTGTAGGCTCCGACCGTTTCATCGCGGTCGCTCGGCCCGGAGCCTTGGACCAAGATGACGGCCGGGAGCGCTCCGGTATGATTTTTCGGCAGGGTGAGCGTTCCTTTGAGGGCATAAGGCGTTCCGGCGCCTACGGTGACTTCCTCCTCCGCCAGGTTGTCCGGAACAGGCACGGCCGCTTGCACCGGCTTAAGCTGGAGCGCGATAACTTTGCCGCTGCTGTTGAGCACGGCCAGGAAGGCGACATCGGCTTGAGTAAAATGGAGAAGGGCATTCATCTGCGTGGTGCCGTCGTTTGCTTTGGCGGACTCAACCGATCCGATTCCGGTATACTTCCCCGAAACGGCAACGATTTGTTCCCAGGCGCTTTGCAATTGAGCGACCGCGGCCGCTCCTTGGATGCCGGCAGCCAGGTAATCGTCGGAGATTTGCTGATAGCGGCCGGCCGCCAACAGCTCGGCGATGTGAGCGGCGGTCTGCTCCGCGCTGTTCACGCTGCGGATTGCCGCTTCTTTGCGGGCGGTGTCGTAAGCGGTATCCAAGCCGAGCACCTCCTTGAAAAAGGTTAAGGGCACATAGACGCGGTTTTGCTTGGACAGGGAAGCGGCGCCGAACGGTTTGGCTTGGCCGTTCATCGTCGCGGTTCCGCTCCCGATCTTGAAGGAAACCGCAAGCGACGGCGCCGTAAGGCGAACCTGTCCTTCGGCATAGGTCGTTTGCAGATGCAGAGCCTGTGCGGCGGCACGGATCGGAACCATGAGATCATGGCCGCTCGGATAGGGCTGAGCATCGGAAAACGCGATGGCGGTATCGTCGTAGGACACTTTAACTTCTCCGGCCGCGGCATAACCGGGAACACCGGTCAGCAACAGCAGGATGGCGGTCGTTCCCGCGAGGAATTTCTTCAATGGATAAACCTCCTGTTCAATTGGGTTATCGACTCTATATTTAGACCATTACCTAAATGTATAATATTCTAAATAATAACTGGTGTCAATTCCCAACTGTTCTTTGTCCTTAGCTAACTTTTATCCATAAAAAAAACCGCTGTTGCCAGCGGTTGTCTCTTACTTGCGCGCCTTGCGCATTCGTTCCTGAAGAATCCAGAGCAGCAGGCGCTTGGCCAGCGGCCGGGTGAGCGGGAGAAGCAGAATGAGGCCGACGATGTCGGTCAAAAAGCCGGGCACGACAAGCAGGATGCCGCCGACCATCACGCAGATGCCGTCCAGCAGCTTGCCTGCCGGAAGTCTTCCCTGCGATAAATCGTCGGACATTTCCCTCCAGATGAAGGTTCCTTCCCGTTTCGCCATGTAGATGCCCGCTACGGCCATGAGCAGGAGCAGCAGCAGGGTCTGCCAGCCTCCGAGGAGGCGGTTCGCCGCTACCAGTCCCCATACCTCGACGGCCGGGACCACAACCAAGAAGATCATTCCGATTCGCAGCATAACACCCTCCGTCGTCTCTGGCTTTCCGTTAAAAATCAACCGGCAGCCCATCCGGCTGCCGGTCGATTGGTTCCGCTACTAACTTCGTTGCGGGTTTCTTACAGAACTTCCGCTTTGCCCGAGTAGATGAAGCCTTGTTCTGCGTAGATGGATACTTCTTGTCCATCCTTGAACAGGGACAGGGCATTTTCTACGCCGATGATTACCGGCTTGCTGAGGTTCAGGCCGACGACGGCGGCATGGGAGGTGATTCCTCCGGCTACCGTGATGACGCCTGCCGCTTTTTCAAATGCGGGCATATAATCCTTGTCCGTTCCCGGAGCGACGAGGATCGAGCCTTCGGTTACCTTCTCGATGGCTTCCTTGGCATTGTTGGCGATGACAATTTTGCCCGTTGCCGACTGGCTGCCGATGCCTTGAGCCTTGGCAATCAGGTCGCCGACATGGTTGATCTTGATCAGGTTCGTGGAACCAGAACGGCCAACCGGTACGCCGGCGGCGACGATCGCCAGATCGCCCAGGTTAACATGGCCGAGCTTGCGGGCCGAATCCAGAGCGGTTTCGACCATTTCGTCGGTCGAACCGACCACTTCGCCCAGAACCGGGAATACGCCCCAGACGAGGTTCAAGCGACGGTAGATCTTCTCGCTCGTCGTGTAAGCGATAATCGGAGCGGCCGGACGGTATTTCGATACCATGCGGGCCGTGTAGCCGGTTTCCGTGATGGTTACGATTGCCTTGGCATTCAGGTCAAGCGCCGCGTTGGCGACAGCTTGGCTGATCGCTTCGGTAACGGTGGTCTGCTGCTGGTTGGCCTGCTTCAGGAAGATTTCGCGGTGCTGCAGGGCTTTCTCCGCGCGCTCGGCGATGCGGGCCATGGTAGCCACGGATTCGGTCGGGTACTTCCCTGCGGCGGATTCGCCGGACAGCATGACGGCGTCGGTTCCGTCGAGGATGGCATTGGCCACGTCGTTGGCTTCGGCGCGCGTCGGGCGGGGATTGCGCTGCATGGAATCGAGCATCTGGGTCGCCGTGATAACCGGCTTGCCGAGGGCGTTGCACTTGCGGATGATTTCCTTCTGCACGTGCGGAACTTCTTCGGCCGGGATTTCCACGCCGAGGTCGCCGCGGGCAACCATGATGCCGTCGGAGACTTCGATGATTTCATCCAGGTTGTCTACGCCTTCCTGGCTTTCGATCTTGGAGATGATCTGAATGTGCGTCGCGTTGTGCTTTTCGAGCAGCTCGCGGATTTCCAGGACGTCGCTGGCTTTGCGGACGAAGGAAGCGGCGATGAAGTCGATGCCCTGCTCAATACCGAAGATGATGTCGTTCGCGTCCTTTTCGGTGATACCCGGCAGGGAGATCTTCACGTTCGGAACGTTAACGCCCTTCTTGCTCTTGATCGTGCCGCCGTTGGCGATGCGGCAGATGATTTCGGTGCCTTCGACACCGGTAACTTCCAGGCCGATCAGGCCGTCGTCGATAAGAATCGTCGAACCGATTTCCACGTCCTTGGGCAGGTCGGTGTAGGTAACGGTAATGCGGTTCTTGTCGCCGAGAATTTCTTCCGTGGTCAGAACGAGGGTTTCGCCGGTCACGAGCTCGATCGGTTCTTCCTTCAGCTTGCCGGTACGGATTTCGGGACCTTTGGTGTCAAGCAGGATCGAGACGCTCTTGTTCAACTTCTGGCAAGCCTTGCGCACGTTGATGATGCGGTTGCCGTGCTCTTCAAAATCCCCGTGGGAGAAGTTGAGGCGCATGACATTCATGCCGGCTTGAATCAGTTTCGTGAGCATTTCTTCGGATTCGCTGGACGGACCGATGGTGCAGACAATCTTCGTTTTTCGCATGGTTGTTTCCTCCTATTGTTTTGCACAGACACTGGCTTAATATATATTTTACGCTTGGGGGAGCGAAAATATCGGCTCGATTACCGCAGACGAACGGCACGCGCCTCCGCTTGCCTGAGGCTCGTCCGTTCTCGGGTTCGGTGTATGACGTCCGGCGGTTAACGCCGCAGGACGTTCGGTCTTCCCGATCGACGCCGAAGCGTCAATCGGGCGTTTGCAGGAAGGCGTACGATCCGATGCGGCGGAACTTCTGGAAGCGATCCTCCTGCAGCTCGTCCGGGCTTAAGCCGGACAAGTCCTGCAGGTGCTCCAGCAGCTTGCCGCGCAGAATCTCCGCCTGCCTCTTCGGGTCGCGGTGCGCTCCGCCCCGGGGCTCCGGGACGATGTCGTCGATCACGCCGAGGGCGAGAATGTCCTGGGCGGTGATCTTCATCGACTCGGCCGCTTCCATCGCCCGGCCGGCGTCCTTGTAGAGGATCGACGCCGCGCCTTCCGGCGAGATGACCGAGTAGATGGCGTGCTCCAGCATCAGCACGCGGTTGCCCACGCCGAGCGCGAGCGCACCGCCGCTTCCGCCTTCGCCGATGACGACGCAGATGACCGGCACCCGGAGCATCGCCATCTCCATCAGGTTGCGGGCGATGGCCTCCGACTGCCCCCGTTCCTCCGCCGAGGAGCCGGGGTAGGCGCCGGTGACGTCGATGAAGGTGATGACCGGACGGCGGAATTTGTCCGCCTGCTTCATCAGCCTCAGCGCCTTGCGGAAGCCTTCGGGATGGGGCATGCCGAAGTTGCGGGCCAGGTTGTCTTTGGTGTCCCGCCCCTTCTGATGGCCCATGACGGTGACAGGCACGTCGCCGAGCTTGGCGATGCCGCCGACGATGGCCTGGTCGTCTCCGAAGAGACGGTCGCCGTGCAGCTCCAGGAAATCGGAAAACACGGCGTTGATATAGTCGAGCGTCGTGGGACGCTGGGGACTCTTGACGATCTGAATCTTCTGGCGGACGCTGAGGCTGCCGTAAATCTCTTCTTCCAGCGCCTTGTATCTCTCTTCGAGGCGGGCGATCTCGTCGGTAAAGTCGATCTGCTTCTCCGTTCCAAACCGGATCAACTCGTCGATCTTGCCGCGCAGCTCCGCGATCGGCTGCTCAAAGGGCAACTCACCGGCCATGGGAGGCGACCTCCTTCACCGTATGCATGTCTAGCAGCTTGATCAAGGTCGGGCGCAGGTCCTTGCGGTGCACCACCTTGTCCAGATGCCCGTGCTGCAGGTTGAATTCCGACGTCTGAAAATTGTCGGGCAGCTTCTGGCGGATCGTCTGCTCGATGACGCGGCGTCCGGCAAAGCCGATCACCGCGCCCGGCTCGGCCAGGATGATATCGCCGAGCGTGGCGAAGCTGGCACTGACTCCTCCGAGCGTCGGATCAGTGAGCACGGATATGTACAGACCTCCGGCCTCGCTGAAACGGCCAAGCGCCGCGCTGGTCTTGGCCATCTGCATCAGGGACAGGATGCTCTCCTGCATTCGGGCTCCGCCCGAGGTGGAGAAGATGATGAGCGGGTAGTTCTTCTGCATGGCCGCTTCCGCGGCGCGGACGATCTTCTCGCCGACCACGCTGCCGAGCGTTCCGCTGAAGAATTCGAAGCTCATGATGCAGACGACCACGGGAAAGCCGCCGATCGTGCCTTCGCCGGTTACGACCGCGTCGCGCATGCCGGTCTTCTCGATCATCTGCTCCGTCTTCGACCGGTATCCGGGAAACCCGAGCGGGTCCTCGGACACCATGTCCTCATCATATTCAAAAAGCCTGCCGCCGTCGAGCAGCATTTCCACCCGCTCGGAAGCGTTCAGGATGAAGTGATAGCCGCAGCCGCTGCAAACCTTGTAATTCTTCATGAGCTCCATGTTGAACTGGATGGCTCCGCACTTGGGGCATTTATTCATGAGGCCTTCGGGAATCTCGCGTTTGGCTTTACCCGAAGGGATCGTCGCGTACTTGCGTTTTTTCTGGAACAAATCCTTTAGCACAAAGACACCTCGCAAGGCTTATTTCATCCGGTACGCTGTCAACAGGAAACGAGGTATTCCGCATGATCGGCCATGCCAATAGACGCTGGTTCATACCCGCAAATCTAGGTCGCAAGGCTCCGGAGCAATCAGCGGTTCAGAATAGCGCCCAGCACTTCCTGGACCTCCATGACCTCGCCCTCGGGCACGAGAATCTCAAACTGCGTCTTGGTCAGGTTGATGGCACGAACCTGAACCAGGAACCCTTCCTCCGTCAATTTGGTTTTGATACGCTCGGCAATCTTGGCGGTCTGAGCGATGTAAATGACCGTCCACATGCGTACATAACCTCCCCGAACCCTGCTTCGTAAGCCTGTACAATAGAGTTATCATAGCACAACCGCTCTTTGCGTAGCAACAAAACAAAAGCGCAGAGAAGGCCCGCCGCGGGCGGAAACGGCTCGAATCGGCAAGGCTTTGCTTGTTTTTTGCGCCTATCCTCCTTCCCGGCCAAGCTCTTTGATTTGATCCTATTCCGAGAGAACGGACACAATTCCTTCAAATTTTCATTAAAGGTCGGGCTCCTTCGTTCCCGGTGGCCCACCCCAAAAGGCCCCTCCTGTCCGAAATCTCCGGCAGGAGGGGCCTCAGGCTGAGCCCGTTCAGTTGACCTTCGCCGACCGGGCGCCCATCAGGGCGTCGATCGCTTCGATCAGCTCGGGGCTCGGCTTCACCCGGTACTTGTCGCTCAGCGCGACGGGTTTCTGCCCGCGCTCATAGAACAAGACGACCGGCAGAGGGCCCGCGTTCGCCTGCAGGAGGGCCTGCAGCTTGACGAGCCGCTCCGGCTGTTCCCGGTCGGCGGCGATGCGGATGAACACCCGCTGGCTGCGCTGTACCCGCCCGGCGCCCGCGGCAGACGATGGGGCCGGGCCTTGCGGCGCCCGACTGCCCGATGCGGGTTCCGCCTTCGGGCTGCGCGCCGCCGGCGAGGCCTGGCGAGAACTCCCGCCCGACCGGGGTCCCGTCGGCGGAAGAGACGGACGGGCTCCGCCTCGCGGACGGAGCAGGCGAATCTGGCGGGCGGCATCCTCCCGGTCCAGAACCGCCGCCTGCTCGGCCAGGAGCTTCACCGCTTCGTCCTCCTGCTGCACTTTCGCTCGGATCGCGAGCAGCCTGCCCTTCTCCACTTCGCTGCGCAGCTCCTTCCACAGAGCGGGGAACATCACGACCTCCACGCGGTCGATGCGGTCCTCCAGCTCGAGGAAGGCCATCTGCTGCCCCTTCTTGCTGACGATTTCCTTCAGGCCGACGACCATTCCCGCGACGACCGTCTCCTTGCCGTCCGGCAGCTCGGCCAAGTACGGAATCGGGTCGGGATCGGCCTCCTTCAGCAGCTCCTCGTAATCGTCGAGCGGGTGGCCCGACAGGAACAGACCGAGCAGCTCCCGCTCCAGATCGAGCTGCTGCATCTTGGTATAGGGTCGGATCTCCGGATACTCGACCTCCCAGTTGACTTCCTCCGTCAATCCGAACAGGTGAAGCTGCAGATCGTCCCGCTCCTTCTTCCATTTGAGCGCCGCCTCGACCGTCTCGTCGAGCATGGCGATCGCCTGGGCGCGGTGGGCCGGAAAGCCGTCCATCGCCCCGCCTTGGATCAGCGACTCGATCACCCGCTTGTTGCACACCCGCAGGTCGACCCGGCGGCAGAAATCGAGCAGGTCGCGGTATGGGCCGTCCCGCCGGGCGGCGACGATCGCTTCGATCGCCTGCGTGCCGACGTTCTTGATTGCCGCGAGCCCGAAGCGGATGCGGCCTTTCCGTCCGTCGGAAGCGTTGCGGGATTCGGCAAGCGGAGCGGGCGGAGCAGGCGGAGCGCTGCCTCCGGAGCCATCGATACCGTCGGCGGCGATGCCGCTCGCCTCCGCCGCGGAATCCGACCCGGCCGTCCGACCGAGCCCGGCCGGTGAAAAGGTCACGCCGCTTTCGTTCACATCCGGCGGCAGAACCGGAATGCCCATCCGGCGGCATTCGTCCACGTACTCGGCCACCTTGCGGTGGCTGCCCATGTTGGCCGTGAGCATCGAGGCCATGAAGGCCGTCGGATAATGCGCTTTGAGGTATGCCGTCTGGTAGGCCAGCACGCCGTAAGCGGTGGCGTGGGCGCGGGGGAAGCCGTAGTCGGCGAAGCGCAGAATCATCTCGTAGACCTTGTTCGCATCCTCCTCGGAATACCCCTGCTTCCGGCAGCCGGAGGCGAAATGCGCCCGCTCCCGGTCCAGCACCTCCCGCTTCTTTTTGCTGACGGCGCGCCGCAGCAGGTCCGCCTCGCCGAGGGAAAAGCCGGCCATCAGCGATGCGATCTGCATGATCTGCTCCTGATAGACGATAATGCCGTAGGTATCCTCCAGAATCGGCTGCAAATCCGGATGCGGGTAGACGACTTCCGCCAGTCCGTGCTTACACTCGATGTAACGGGGAATGAACTCCATCGGACCCGGCCGGTAGAGCGCCAGGACGGACACGATATCGGCGAAGCTCGACGGCTTCATATCCTTCAGCACCCGCCGCATTCCCGGCGACTCCAGCTGGAAGATGCCGGTCGTCTCCCCGCGGCCGAGCAACTCATAGGTCGCCGCGTCTTCGTAGCCGATCCCGGCAAAATCCAGGCTCTCGCCTGTCTCTTCGCGGACCCAGTTTAGCGTCCGCTCAATGATGGAGAGGGTGCGCAGGCCGAGAAAATCCATCTTCAGCAGGCCGATGGCCTCCAGATTCTCCATGGTGAACTGGGTTAGCGCCGTCTTCTCCGAGCCTTCCTGCAGCGGCACATAGTGCGTGAGCGGCTCCCGGGAAATGACCACCCCCGCCGCGTGGGTCGATGCGTGGCGGGGCATGCCCTCCACCTTCATGGCGAGGTCGATCAGCCGCCGGGTAGAGGCATGCCGGGCGCAGAGCGCCTCCAGGTCGGGGTTCAGCTCAAGCGCCTGCTTCAGGGTGATGCCAAGGCGGGGCGGAATCAGCTTTGCCGCCCGGTCCACCTCGGCATAGGGAAGGTTCATCACGCGCCCGACGTCGCGCACGGCCCCCTTGGCGGCCATGGTGCCGAAGGTGATGATCTGGGCCACATGCTCATGTCCGTATTTGGCGGCGACGTAATCGATCACCTCGTCGCGACGCTCGTCGCTGAAATCGACGTCGATATCGGGCATGCTCACCCGCTCCGGGTTGAGGAAGCGTTCGAACAGCAGGTTGTGGCGGATCGGATCGACGTCGGTGATCCGAAGCGTGTATGCCACCAAGCTGCCGGCCGAGGACCCGCGCCCGGGACCGACGGCGATGCCCCGTTCGCGGGCGTAGCGGATGAAATCCCAGACGATCAGGAAGTAATCGGCGAAGCCCATCGAGACGATGACGTCCAGCTCATAGGCAAGCCGTTCTTCGCGCAGTTGGACCAGCCCGGGGTCGGCCGCGCCAGCCGCATGCTCCGGGTACCGGTCGGCGAGGCCGGCCCGGCACAAGCGTCGAAGGTACCCGGCCGCGTCCAGCCCCTCCGGGATCGGCCGGAATTCCGGCAGGATATGGCGGTCAAACTCCAGCTCGAGGCTGCACTTGTCCGCGATTCGGTGCGTATTCGCCAGCGCCTCCGGCAGATGCGGGAACAGTCGCGCCATCTCCTCGGGGCTCTTCAGGTACAGTTCTTTCGCCGTCATCTTAAACCGGTCCGGATCGTCGAGCGTCTTGCCGGTGCCGATGGCGAGCAGGATATCCTGCACCTCGTGGTCCTCCGGGGTCAGGTAGTGGACGTCGTTGGTCGCGACGAGCGGCAGCCCCAACTCCCCGGCGAGCGCGGTCATCCCCTGAACGATCTTCTTTTGCTCCAGCATGCCGTGATCCTGGATCTCCAGGTAAAAATCTTCGCCGAACCGCTCGCGGTACCAAAGCGCGGCCGCCTTCGCCTCCTCCATCCGGTCCTGCAAAAGCAGTTGGGGAATCTCCCCCTTCAGGCAGGAGCTGAGACAGACGAGACCTTCCGCGTGCGCCGCAAGAAGCTCCTTGTCGATGCGCGGCCGGTAATGGAAGCCCTTCAGGTGAGCGACGGAAACCAGCTCCATCAGGTTGCGGTAGCCGGTCTCGTTCTTCGCCAGCAGGACGAGGTGGCTGACCGGCTGCTCCTGGCGGGAAGCCCGCTCCTCCAGCCGACCGCTGGCCACATACACCTCGCAGCCGATAATCGGCTTGATGCCCGCCTCCCGGCAGGCCTTATAGAACGGCACGGCGCCGTACATCACGCCATGGTCGGTCAGCGCCAAAGCGGGCATGCCGAGCTCCGCCGCCCGAGCCGCCAGATCGCGGATGCGGGCCGCGCCGTCCAGAAGACTGTATTCGCTGTGCACATGCAGATGCACGAATCCGTTCATCGTTCAATTCCCACCCAAGAATTCATTGTTCCTTTCAGTGTACCACAAGCGGGGCAAGGAGGCGAACCCACATTCGCATTCCGGTATATCGGCTTTCCGGCATTCCGGCATTCTGACATTCTGACATTCTGACATTCTGACATTCTGACATTCTGGCATTCCGGCATTCTGACATTCTGACATTCTGGCATTCCGGCATTCCGGCCTTTGTATTCCTGCTTTCCGTAAACCGTCCCGCCTGCTCCGGCGCTGCGAGTTAACATTCTCACTGTAGGGCGGCCGGCAATCTGATAAGATAGCCGCGAGCTTGATCGAGACCCGAAACGGAGAGTGGCGCTGAATGAACCAGGATGCGGTTGTGCATTATTTCACCGGCACCGGCAATACGCGGCATGCGGCCCGGATCGCCGCGGAGCGGCTTCGGGCGGCGGGCTGGACCGTCTCCGAGCGGCCGATGGACCGCTGCCCGCCGGAAGCGGGGACGGCGGAGCTGCATTGGTTTCTGTATCCGATGTACGGCTTCGGCGCTCCGGCTCTGGTCACCCGCTACCTATCCGCGCTAAGCGCCCCGCCCGGCGCCCGCGCCGCCGTCCTCGCGGTCGGCGGATCGATGCGGGGAGAACCGGGAGACGAAGGCGTTTCCCTGCACCGCTTGTCCAGCCTCCTGCGGAAGCGGGGATTCACGGTATTCTACACGAATCTCGTGTCCTATCCGATCAATTGGACGCAATTCTTCAATCCTCCGACTCCCGCGGAGTCGGCTCGGATCTGCGAGCAGACGGATGAGCGCGTTCGCCGAATCGCGGATGCCGTCCTCCGCGGAGAGACGCACCTTCGCAAACGGAGCCGGAGGGCCCGCGCCGGACTCGGCTTGATCTACCTCGCCTACCGCAGCCTCGGCCGGCGCCTCCTCGGCAAGCTGTTCACGGCCGACGATCGCTGCGACGGCTGCTCGGCCTGCGCCCGGCGCTGCCCGGCCTCGGCGATTGCCATGCGGCACGGGCGGCCGGCATGGGACTGGCGCTGCGAGGGCTGCATGCGCTGCATCAATGCCTGCCCCCGCGAGGCCATTCAGAGCTCATCCGCCCGGATGCTGGTCTTCGCCGCCGCCGGTTTGCTGCCCTTCTGGCCCGCCCTGGCAGCGGGAAGAGCCGTTTCCGCTCCCGTTCTCTCCCTCCTCGCGGGAACCGGCGTCTTTCTCGCCGCGACCGGCCTGTTCCTGCTTGCGGCGGACCGCCTGCTGGCCTTCGCCGGAACGCGGCCCGCGGGGCGCAGGCTGCTCGCTCCGGGACCTTCGCGCCGGTTCCGCCGCTACCGCGGACCGGGAGACGGAGTGGGCCCGTCCGAATAAATCCCTACGTCCGAGCATATAGATGAGCAAACCGTTTCCGGAACGGAGGCTCGCCTGTGAATCCCTTTGCCGTCAAGTTGGTTCTCGACGTCTTCATCGCCTTCGGCATCGTAGCGGGCGGCGGCTTGCTCGCAGGCATCGCCTCGGTGCTGATGCTTCAACCGCCCTCCTCGGTCATGGAGAGCGTGGCCGCGAATATCAAGATTTGGGCCATGGTCGCGGCGGCGGGCGGCACGATCGACCCGTTCCGCATCATCGAGACCAATTTCCAAGAGGGGTATCTGTCCCCCGCGATCAAGCAGATTCTGTTGTTCGCCGGCTCCTTCATCGGCGCCCAGCTCGGCTATACGCTCATTCACTGGATCTGCGGCGGAGGGAACCGGTCATGAGGGTGCCGCCCTTCGAACGATATCCGGGCCTGATCGCGGCGTTCGCCATCTTCGTCACCGGGTTCATCGTCGGAAGCGCCGTCTACATGAGCTTCCATCAGCATCAATTCAATCTGCTCGTAGAGCGCAACGCCCATTTGCAGAGCGAGCTGGACGAGGCGCAGGAGGATATCCGCTCCCAGACCAACCTTCGCAACAAGCAATCCATCATCGCCCAAGTGAAGGTGATGCTGGCTCCCGAGCAGAGCGACGGGATGGACGAGCTTACCCGGACCGCTCTGCGCAAAGCCGTGCATGAGGATTTCCGGACGGCCGTCGGCGCATCGGTCGGAGCGGTGCGCTCCACCCCCCAGCTGTTCCTCAAGCTGGCGGACGGCAAGGTTTACCCCATCGTCCGGGGCAAGGATTACCGCGTCCGCGTCCAGACGCTCGTCGTGGCGCAGTCGGAGCTTACAGTCTGGATCACCGCCAAGGAATACGTCAAACCGGCTTCGTAACCCTCCTTCCCCGTCTTCACTTCCGCACAACGCAAAATAACGCCCCGCCAACCGTCGGCGGGGCGTTCGTCTATTTTTGAAGGAAACGCTCCCTCAGAATTCGTCGAAGACGTGCGCGGTCACCAGCGATTTGACCACCAGTCGCTCCTCGGAATAGAGGTTCACCTCGATCTTGGCGAACTTTCGGCTCACTTCCAGAATCTCGGGCTTGATGACGATCTCGTTCTCCATCTGCACCGGGTGCAGGAAATAGGTGGAGATGTTGTCGATCACCAGATCCCCCTTCTTGCTGCGTTCGGCGACCCGGTACGCCGCTTGGGTGATCAGGGTAGCCAGCACGCCGGAGGATACCGTGCCGAGCTGGCTCGTCATCTGCGGCGACATCTGCCCCCGGTACACCAGGCCGTCTTCGCCGGCGATCTCCGCAAACGGCTCGAAGATCTGGTCGTCGAAGGTTTCCCCCATCTGGGGCTGCCGCTGAATGTACTGCAGCACCTTCATCACCTCGGCCCGGCTGACGCTGCCGAGCAGCTTGCGGCCGTTGTCCACGACCGGCAGCAGGTCGATTCCCTCCCACATCATCAGATGGGCGGCGGATGCGACCGAGGTGCGAAGGTGGATGGTGATCGGATTGCGCGTCATCAGCTTCTCCATCTGCTGCGCGGGTCCCGCGCCTTCCACATCCTTCGCCGTGACCATGCCGATGACCCGGTTCCACTCGTCCACCACCGGAAAACGGTCGAAGCCGGCGGTCTCCGCGAGCTTCCTCCACTCGGCAACCGTGCTGGACGTCTTCAGCGCATACAGCCGGGTGCGGGTAATGACATCCTCGACGAGCATGATCTTCTTCTTGATATTCCGGTCGTAGAGGGCCCGGTTGATCATGGACGCTACGGTAAAGGTGTCGAAGGTACTGGAGATGATCGGCAGCGCCAGGCTGTCGGCCAGCTTTTTGACCTCGGCACTCGTGTCGAAGCCCCCGGTGATCAGCACCGCCGATCCGTTCTGCAGGGCTCCTTTATGGGCTTCCTCCCGGTTGCCGACGATCAGCAGGCTTCCCGATTCGATGTAGCGAAGCATCGCCGCCTGCTCCATCGCGCCGATGACGAACTTGTTCAACGATTTGTTCAATCCGCGGGCGCCGCCCAGCACTTGGCCGTTAACGATGTGCGCCACCTCGAAGAAGGTCAGCTTGTCGAGGTTCTTCTGCTTCTTCTCGATCCGGACCGTGCCGATCCGTTCCTTGGTGCTGACGATTCCTTTGTTCTCCGCTTCCTTGATGGCGCGGTAAGCCGTCCCTTCGCTGACATCGAGATCCTTGGCGATTTGGCGGACCGAGATCTGGCTGCCCACCCGGAGACTCTCGATATGCCGCAAAATTTGCTCGTGCTTGGTCAGCGTCTCTTCCCCGTTCCCCTCCGGCATCTGTTACAACCCCCTGCGTCCACTCTGTATGATACTGTATTATAATCCAGCGGGGGATGCCGGCACAATCGGTCAGTTCCAGGTGAAAGGCGAGCGGGCGTCCCAAGCCGGTCCCGGCAGCCGCGTGCCGAATCCGGGAGCGGCATTCGAAGCGTTCAGCGATTTGGTCATCTGGTAGCACATCACCTCTTCGACATACCGGGAAATCATATAGCCTTTATGAGCGTAGAAGGCCTGCGCCTTCGTATTCACCCCGTCCACGAACAATTGGGCATCCGTGCAGCCCCGCCGCCGTCCCTCCTGCTCCGCCCTCGCCAGCAGGGAAGCGCCGAGGCCTTTCCCTTGGCTGTCCCGGTTTACGGCCAGCATATCGATCCACAGATCGTTCGCTTGGACGACGGCGATCACGAACCCGTCGATTCCCCGTTTTCCCGAGCCGTCCCGTCCGGCCACATACACCGTCCCCCGACGCATGCGCTCGCGCAGATCCTTCATCGTTACCTTGAGATCCGGAAACGTCTGCCGGGCCAGGGGCATGAGTTCTTTTTCGACCAGCCGCAGTAGGTCACGGTCGTCTCCTGTCGTCCGCTTGCGTATCATCCGAAGGCCTCCCTTGTCCCGCGGCCACCTCCCGCAGGCCTCTTTGGCGTTGCTGCTATATCATATCCGCCTGGTTGCCGAGCGGATTTCCACTTGCGCACATTTTTCGGCTAAATATGCCTTCCCCCAAGCGAACGCGGACGGCGTCCATACTATGAGGTATGACTGAGGAGGAGGTGCTAGCACGCATGCAGTCTACGGTAACGAGAGATGAGGCCAAAAAGCTTGTCGGTCAAACGATCTACGCTCTCAAAAAGGACGGCACGGTGGTCACGGGCAAACTGGTAAAGGTGAAAGGCAACTCGCTCTACCTGAGCGCAGGCAAGGGAAAGAAGGCCTCCACCAAGGCCATCATTCCGCTTGTCTTGTTCGATCTCCTCGCCATTGGAACCGGTCCTTGGGGCTGGGGCGGTTGGGGACCCGGCTTCGGCGGCTGGGGACCCGGCTTTGGCGGCTGGGGCGGTTTCTGGTAAAGCACGCCCGCAGCGATTCCTCGCCCGGCAATGCGTCGGAGCGCCAGATGCGCTTCCGACGGTTGCCGGGCTATTTTTCCGTTCAACGGGGAATGCATATAGAAAGGTGCCTCCATTTGACAAAAGACCGGCGGCAAACCTGTTATAGTGGAACCGTACCTACCAATCTGTGCCGATGGAGGCGATTCTCATGCTGCACCACCCCCGGCTGGTGATGATTTCGCTGGATGCCGTCTCGAGCGGCGAGCTGGAAACCTTGCTCGCGCTGCCCCGGTTCGCAGCGCTGCGTAAGCGGGGAACGCTCGTCACGGACGTCCGCTCCGTGTTTGTATCCAACACCTACCCCGCCCATACCTCCATCATCACCGGCGTCCCTCCGGAAAAACACCGGCTGACCGACAACCATCGGCTGCCACCCGGCTCCACGAAGGAGCAGTGGCGCTATTCGCGCCGCGAGATTAAAGCGCCGACGCTCTACGACCGGGCGGCCGAGCGGGGGCTTTCCGTCTGCTCGCTGCTGTATCCGGTGACCGGCTATGCGGAGATCCGCTGGAACATTCCCGAAGTGCCGGGACCGATGAGCGTCCCAAAGCGGGCTTGGACGATGCTCCGGGCAGGCAGTCCGGGCTTTATCCTCTCCGAGCTGGTTCGGCTCGGCTGGACCTTCCGGGGCAGAGGGACCGCCGGCTTGGACGACCTGATGACCCGCGTCGCGGCGGATGCCCTTCTCCGCCATAAGCCCGATCTGTTGCTGCTGCATTTGATCGACGCCGATACCCAGAAGCACCGTTTCGGACCGCAGAGCCCGGAGGCGGTCCATGCGCTCGAACGGCACGACAAACGGATCGGGCTGGTGTTGGACGCTTTGCGCCGAGCAGGCACCGACCGGGATACGGCCATTCTGTTGTTCAGCGACCACGGCTGCCTGCCGGTCAGGCAGTCCGTCGATCCGAACGAATTTCTGGAGGACTGCGGCTACATCCGCAGACACAAAGGCAAGCTGACGGGCTACGACGCCTTCTTCCACAACGCCGGAGGAAGCGCGTTCCTGCGGATTTACAACGAGGCGAAACAAGCGGAGATCCTGCAGGCGGCAAAGCGGCTGCTCGATACCGTCTACACCGGCCGCATTCTGACCGACCGGGAAATGCGGGTGAGCGGCATGGACGGGGAATATGCCTTCGGGATCGAGGCCGCGGACGGATACAGCTTCGGCAAACGGCATCTCGGTCAACATGGCTATACGCCGGAGCGGGAGGGCTATTACCCCTTCTACCTGGCCGTTCCCGCACCGGACACGGAAGAAGCGGACCGGCTGGCGGGGGGAACCCTCACCGGCGGCTGCATCACCGACATCTGCCCGCTCGCCGCCGAGCTGCTGGGAATCCCGGCCTGGGAGATGGACGGCATCAACCGTCTGCGAAGGTAGCGGTTCATCCGACGCGCAAGACGCCGACAAGAACGCTGACCGACCTGGAAATCGAAACTGCATAAATATGCAAAAATGCCGGTGAATATTCACCGGCATTCATTATTTATCGGTTGGAGATACATCTTAAGCGGGCCTCCGCTTTCTCAAAAGCGAATTATGAATATAATCTAGCATCCAACTGTCAAGATGTCAAGCCTGCGTACGAATCCGGGAGCATCCGCGCGAATCCCCTCCCCGCCATCCGGCTTCAGGCAGGCAGAGCCCTTGTGCCGGGCGTTTACAGGGCAGACCGGGATGCGATAGGGTAGGTAACACGCTGCCCGGAACCGGCGGCGCATCCGAACGTGGAGGCGATGAAGGGATATGCAGATTGAACTGAGCGGCATCGAGAAAGCTTTTAAGGTCTACGAACGCCCGGAAGGCCGCTGGGGGCTGCTGCGGGGAGCCTTTACCCGCAGCGTCCGCCGGGTGAAGGCACTGGACGGCATCGGCTTCTCCATCGGCGAAGGCGAGCTGGTCGGCTACATCGGGCCGAACGGCGCCGGTAAATCCACCACCGTCAAGGTGATGAGCGGCATCCTGACGCCCGACGCCGGAGAATGCCGCATCCTGGGCCGGGTGCCTTGGAGGCAGCGCCGCGAGCATGTAGCGGGAATCGGCGTGGTCTTCGGCCAGCGCTCGCAGCTGTGGTGGGATGTCCCCGTCGGCGATTCCTTCGCCGTGCTGAAGGACATCTATGTCCTGCCGGCCGCCGATTACCGCGGTCGGTTGGCTCAATTGACCGAGCGGCTCGGGGTGGACGGGCTGCTGAAGACGCCCGTCCGGCAGCTGTCGCTCGGCCAGCGCATGCGCTGCGAGCTGGTGGCCGCTCTCCTGCACCGGCCCAAGCTGCTCTTCCTGGACGAACCGACCATCGGCCTCGACGCGGTATCGAAGCTCGCTCTGCGGGAGTTCCTCCGGGAAGAAAACCGCCAGGACGGCGTGACCATGGTGCTGACGACGCACGACATGGACGACATCGAGGCACTCTGTAAGCGGGTGATGGTGATCGGACACGGCCGCCTGCTCTACGACGGACGCTTGTCCGGCTTGCAGGACAAGTACGCACCCGAGGTCGTCCGCAAGGTGGATACAGACCGAATGATCGCCGCCATGTACCGCGATCTGGAGCTGGCATGAAGCGGATTGGACCCTCCTCCCTTCGGCACACGGCCGGGGCATGCCGCTCTCTCTTCCGCATCCGGATGGCGGAAGGCCTGCAATACCGCGCCTCCGCCCTGTCCGGCGTGATCGTCAGCGTCTTCTGGGCCATCATGGAGTGCATTCTGTATACCGTTTTCTATCGGTACGGCAATCAACGACTTGGCAACGACGGCGGTCTGAGTCTGCACCAAACCCTTTCTTACCTGTGGATCGCGCAAGGGCTGTTCGTGCTGCAAAGCATGAGCGTCGACGGGGAGATTCTGGCCAAGATCAAGAACGGCGACGTCGGCATTGAGCTTTGCCGCCCGCTCGATCTCTACACGCATTGGTTTGTCAAAAGCGCAGCGGGCAAGCTGGGCACTGCCTGGATGCGCTCGGTCGCCACTCTCGCCGTCGGCCTGTTGATGCCCGCGGGCTTCCGGCTCGGCCCGCCCGCTTCCGCCGCCGGATTCGCCTGCTTTGCCGTATCGACGGCGGCGGCCTTCCTGCTGTGCTCGTCGTTCGCCATGTTCGTGACGGCGATCCGCATGAACATCACCTGGGGCGAAGGGCCGACTTACATGCTGCTGCTCGTGAGCGGCTTTCTCTCGGGCTCTTATCTGCCGCTGCGGCTGTGGCCGGATTTCCTTCAGCCGGCTCTCAGCCTGCAGCCCTTCGGCGGATTCCTCGACATCCCCGCCCAGCTCTATGTGGGCAGCCTGACTCCGGCGGAGGCGCTGCCCCGCATCGGCCTTCAACTTGCCTGGAGCCTGCTGTTCATCCTGGCAGGCCGGGGAATCCTGAAGCGCCGGCTCCATCATTTAATCGTTCAGGGAGGCTAGCATGAACCCAACCTTTCCGAGCCGCATCTCCGCGGAGGTCCGGCTGTACGTCCGCCTGCTGCGGATGCATCTCCTGTCAGGCATGGAATACAAGGGCTGGTGGCTGATGCTCCTCCAAGTGTTCCTCGTGGTCGTGAGCGACCCGCTCGCCGTCGTGCTGCTCTTCTCCCGATTCGGCAACATCGGCGAATGGACGGTCGAGCGAATCTTGCTGGTCTATGCCCTCAGCGTGGCCTCGTGCGGAATCGCCGAGTGCCTGTGCCGCGGCTTCGATTATTTCCCCTGGCAGCTGCTGCGCTCCGGCGATTTCGACCGGCTGCTCCTGCGGCCCGCCTCGCTCTTTACCCAGGTCGCCGCCAGCGCCTTCCACCTCCATCGGCTGTCGCGGCCGATTACGGCGTTGGCCGCCGTCCTCTGGGCGCTCGACCGGATGGACGTGGCACTGTCCCTCCGAACCGTCTCGGTGCTTGGCCTGGCGCTGGCCGGCGGCAGCTTAATGTACGCCGGGGTTTTCGTGTTTACCTCGGGACTGGCGTTCTTCACGATCAAGGGACTCGATTGGATCTATCTCCTGACCAATGCCAGCTATCAGATCACCCGCGTGCCCGAACCGTTCATCCCCGGCTTGCTGAAGAAGGTGTTCCGCTTCCTGCTGCCCGTGCTGGTCATCAGCTTCTACCCGGCGGCGACCGCCTGCGGATGGAACTATCCCCAAGCGGCCGGTTGGCTGGCGCTGCCGGCGGGAGCCGCCTTCCTCGCTTTCTCGATCCTGATCTGGCGAGTGGGCGTCCGTCATTACAAGAGCACCGGGAGCTGACCCCCTCTTTCCGGCGAGAAGACAACCATCCCATCATAAGCATACAAAAAGCGCCGCCCGGTCCACTCGAGGACCGAACGGCGCTATCCGCTTATCTGCGGCGCGGAGCTGCTTGCCCAGGCAGAGGCTGCCTGATCCGCATCATCGGGGGGCCTCCGAACTCGGCGTATCCCCCGGCTCTTCCGCTTCCGGCGCCGCATTCGACTCTGCCGATTTCGATGCGGCATTCGGCGGCGATTCTGCCTCTACCTCGGTCGATTCGGCTTCCGCTTCCTCCCCGAAGCCGGCTGCGGCATCGGCAAAGCTCTCCTTCATCCATTCCCGAATCCATTCCGGCGGTTCATAGGGCATGGCGGCCTCTTCGTCCGGCTCGGTGCCGGGAGTCTCATGGAGAAAGGAGCGGAGGCCGCTCAAGCGGTTGTTGTCGCCCTCGACCGATCCGAAACCTTGATTGTGGACCTTGCGGCTGGTGAAGCCGCTCGGCAGGTTATTGCCGAGGTTGAAGCAAGAGGAACCTTCAATGGTACCGATCTTGATCTGCCCGATGACGAAGGTCGGCGAGAGCCACCCTCCGGCCATGCTCATCCCTCCTCTTCTATGGCATACCGGACGCCCGGCCCCGAACGTTTGAGAACGCGTGCGGCTTTTCGGCCAGTCGGGACTCGGTTGGGTTCCTTACCGCCTTGTTCTGCGGTCTCATTCGAATTCGGCGTCCCGGCAACCGGTTTCTCCGTCGCCCCCGGCGATTGGCGAACCGTCGGGACGGAAGCGAAGTTGTTGCCCAGGTTAAGCGATCCGCTCAGCTCCTTGACCGACAGGCTGTCCAACCGGTAAACGGGCTGATCGAGGTGCAGCGTATCGACGTGAAGCGCCTGAACCTGCAGCGTCTGGACCGTGACCGGCCGGCTCCCGAGGCGTGCGAGCCTCGCTACCTCCCGCTCCAGCCGGGCGATCCGGTCGAGCAGCCCCTCGTCCTCCCGCTTCTCCCCCTGTTCTCCCATCGGCGACACCACCTTTGCTCAATCGGCTTGTTCCGGGAATTCCACGGCGACCGTCCGGCTGTCCGTCTCGGGCAGCAGCCTCATCCGCAGATGGAGCAATCCCCGGTTGTAGCTGGCCCGCACTTCATCCGGGTCCACCGGCTCCGGAAGGGCGATCCGCCGCGAGAACCGGCCGACCGCACGCTCGCTGCGGATGAGCTCCTCCTCCGCAACGGGATAAGGGTAAGGGATGTCGCCGCTGACCGTCAGCCAGCGCGTTGCTAGCGCGACCGTAATCGCCTCCGGCTCTGCGATGCCGGGCAGCTCGAACACGGCGACGAGGTCCTCCCCTTCCCGGTACAGATCCATCCGGGGACCGGCATCCGGCCAAATGCCGGCGAGATCGTCCCAGAACTCCTCGCCCAGCACCTGGAGCGCCTGCTGCCTCCAGCGCCTTCTCGCTTCGCGGGGCAGCCCTTCGCTCATGACGAGCCTCCCTTGTCTTGCTTGACCTGGGTTCCGGCGAGCAGCCCTTCGCGATGAAACACCGTGGGAGCGCCGCAGCCGGAGCAGTAGGCCGCGTCCTCGCGGTTCACCTTGCTGCACTTCTTCGTGAAAATATCTCCGGCGTTGGTGCAGCTGTTGATGAGCGGAGCGCCGCAGCCGACGCAGTGTTTGTCCCCGTCCTCCGCCTTGCGGCTGCAGCGGGGGCATAATTTATCCTTCTTCTTGTCCGCCATGCCCCGTCGCCTCCTTCACCCGATCCGTGCTGGCTGCCGAGCGGCTCGCGCCGATCGCGTTGCGGTCGCCGCCGATCGTCCCGAATCCCTCGCTCACCCGGACGGCGCTGCGGTGGAACCCAGGCAGATTGAGGCCGCTGCGAAGCGCCGAGCTCTCCTGCAAGCCCTCCAGCCGGACGTCTTGAACGGTTATCCGCATAGCCGTCCCTCCTCCCTAAACCGGCACGGATGCGATATCGTTGGTGGTGTTGATGTCGTTGTCATTGATCATCGTATCGAACACGCTGTTGTTGTTGACCAAAACATACGGATTGGGAATGAAGTTGTATTGGCCGTAGATCGCCCCGAGTCCGCCCATCCGCTTGGAGTGGGAATCCCAGCCGACCATGTTGTTTTCGCCGATGAATATGCCGGAATTGGTATTGAACGAGTTGGTCACGATGCTGTTGAAGTTGATGCTCTGCGCCACGAGTCTCCCACCTGCCGTTCCTTATTCCCGTAGGGCTTCTCCATCAGCCTATTCCCGGGAAGGCCGCGAGGTGCTTATCTCCCCTCCCCGGCGGCTTCGGAGTCGGCGGGCACCGTCTTCCCGGCCGGAGCGAACGGCTTCGCAGCAACCGGAGCGGACGGCTTCGCAGCGACCGGAGCAGACGGCTTCGCAGCGACCGGAGCAGACGGCTTCGCGGCGGCCGGAGCGGGTTCCGCCGCCTTCCCGGCGGCGGCAAGCACGGCTTCCCCGTTCGGAGCGGCGAAGACGTCCCGGTCGTCGATCGGGGTATCGATCAGGTCGTTGTCGTAGACGACCCCGATATTCGCCGACAGCCGGTTCAGCATGCCGGTCACCGATCCGAACCCGGACACGCGTTTGCCGTGGCTGCTCCATCCCCACTGCGTGTTGGTGCCCACGAAGATGCCCGAGGCGGAATCGATTCGGTTGACGTTGATGTTACCCAGCTCAATGCGAACCCCGCGGCTGCCCGTCATGTCCCTCCCTCCCGCCGGCCGTCCTGAAGAGCGTTCACCTGCCATTGTATGCGCGGAGGGTTCTCACGAGAACCAGAGGCAAGCGGGTGCGACGCGGAGTCCACAGAGGCGGGAAGCCTTCGGCAGCAGGCGGGAACTGCGGAGGCGGTCAGGATCGATCGGCTGCGGGATGACTTCAGGCGCGAAGGGCCTTCAGGCGCGGGATGCCTTCAGGCGCGAAGGGCCTTCTAGCGCGGTGGGCCTTCAGCGGCAGAAAGCCGCAGGCGGCGGTACCCGCCCACCGCATCCTGCATATGCTGAGAATAGCGATGAACGCGGAAGGCGGTGGCTCTGGTGAGCGAAGCGAACGAGCAGGACCCCTGGAAGAGCATCCATCAGCTCCTTGGCGGCAAGACGCCGTTTATCCGGCTGCCGGACAGCATGCAGGGCGATTGGGTGCAGAGCATGATCAACGACATTGTCAAACGCACCGTCGATTCGGTGGCGGGAGCGGCGGGCTATGTCCCCGCCGAGGAAGAGAGCGGGACGGCTGCCCGCAAGGCTCGCCGGCGAACGCCGGAAGGCGGTTCGGCGGAGGGAAGCGGCGGCGAATCGGAGAGGCGCGGAACCCCGAAGGCCCGAACCGGCAACAGGCCGGTCCGTACCCTGCCGTTCGCCGGCGGCAACCCGGCCGTCTCCTCGACCGACAAGACGGTCGTGGTCCGCTACCGGCTGCCGGAAGGGGCCGATGCGGAGAAGATCCGCGTCTTCGCCGATGCCTATTCGCTGCGCCTCCAAGGGCTGCCCGGCGGGCGCAATCCGACCATCCCGATTCCGGGACCGGTGCGGTCGCAGGGAACGACCGCGAGGCTTTCCGGAGACGTGCTCACCGTGAGGCTGCCGCGTTCTCCGCGCAGTCGGGAGCAGGAGATTTTCATCCGCTACGAGTGACGCTTATTCAGCCCATCTCCGAAGTGGTATAATACTCATGTAGTTCAATTTGCCACTTGGGGTGATGATCATGATTTTTCGCAAAATTCTCGTTCCTTACGACGGTTCGAAGGCCTCGCTTAAAGCGCTGAATAAAGCCATCGATATCGCTTCTTCCGATTCCGCCATCGAGCTTCACGTGATGAACGTTCTGCAATTTCCGACGCTGGTGCTCGGCGAAGCGATGATCTCCCCTCCCGCCACCATGCAAAAAGAATATTACGACGCTTCGCTCGAGCTCCTGCAGGAAGCCAAGAAGCGGCTCGAAGCCTTGCCCAATCCGACGCAAACCGTTCAGGAGGACGGCCAGCCGGCGGATGCGATCCTCGATTATGCCGAGAAGAACGGCTTTGACCTGATCGTGATCGGCAGCCGCGGGCTCGGCAATATCCGCAGCTTCGTGCTCGGAAGCGTCAGCCATAATGTCGTGCAGCATGCCAAGATTCCGGTTCTGGTCGTCAAATAAAACAGCCTTCGCTTTCCCAACCGTCTTCCGCCATCGGCGGAGGCGGTTTTTTTGCGCGTTGCCCGGTACGGAAAGAGCCTCATGCCTTTGGCATGGGGCTGTCCGCGCTGAACCTTCAGGCGGCGCAGGCGGGCGCGCTATTTCTTGGCGCTCAGCATGGGCCGCTTGCCGCGCAGCCGCTGTTCCGTCTGCCATTTGCCCATCCGTCCGATCCGCCGCATTTCCTCCCGTCCCGCCTCATCCACGCCGATCACATCATACAGATGCGCCGCTACCAGAATAAGCGCAAACAGAAGCCACAGAACGGCGAAGACCGTCGGCAGCGTAAACCCTCCTCCGATATGGAGGTGCGGCAGGGCATAGACGAGCATTCCGAGGATCAGGCTGAGGCTGACGATGCTTCGGGTCCCCTTCATGCAAAAATCTCCCCTTTCCTGGCTTGTACCCTACATCCTATGCGGAAGGCTCGTCCGCTATGCCGATTTCTCCCCTTTCCCCGCCTGTTCTGGGCCCGGTGTCAAGCACCAAGGAAAATCTGTCCTCATATGATGAAGGAGTCTACGGCGCCCCCTGCGGGGCAATCCAACGCCGGATCAAGCAGAGGGAGGAGCCGCCATGGCCGATAAGCGACCGTTGATCGGAATCCTGGCCTGCCCGGCCGAAGGCGACCCGCCCTTTCGAGAACCCCTTACCTATACCGCTATGGGAGAGGCGGCAAGCCGGCTGGGTGCCGATCTCGCCGTCTTCTTCCCGGAAGCGGCCGCAATCGAAGCCGGGCAACTGACCGCTTACCGGTATCGTCCCGGACGGGGCTGGTCCAAAAGCGCCGTTCGGCCGCCGGATGCCGTATTGGAGCGGACCTTCTGCTCGAATGCGCAGGAGGAACGCGCCGTCCGTAAAGCCCGGCAGGCGCTCGCGGCGGCGGGATCTCTGCTGCTGTCCGGCCGGCTGGGCGGGAAGCTCAGCGTCTACCGAACGCTCGCCGCCTACCCGCCCTTTCGCCCTTATCTGCCGGCGTCCGAACCGCTCCGCAGCCTGGACGGCGTCTTTCGCCGCTTGAAGGAGCAGGGCTTTGCCTTTCTTAAGCCCGACGGCGGTTCCCAGGGGGTCGGCTGTCTGCGGCTGGAGGTTGTCTCCGCCGCCGAACCGCCTGTCTCAAGCCTCTCCGTTGGAACGCCCGGGGTTCTCTACCGGGCAGAAGGCCGGGACGCCGGCAACCTCTCCTTCACCCGGAGCTTTGCCGACCGGCCGTCGCTTGTTCGCTGGCTCGCGGCCTTCACCGCCGGCCAACGCTACCTCGTTCAGGATTATCTCCGGCTGACCGGCCGGGACGGCCGTCCCTTCGATCTCCGCTCCCTCGTGCAAAAAGACGCCGCCGCCCGCTGGGCCGTGACCGGAATCGCCGCCCGCCGGGGGCCGGAGGGCAGCATGACCGCCAACCTTCACGGCGGCGGCGATGCTCAGCCCGCCGGACGCTTTCTCGCCGAGGAGCTCGGAGCGGAGCGGGCCGAAGGGCTGCTTCGGGAAGCCGCGCGCCTGTCGCTGGCGGCGGCCCGAATTCTGGAGGCGCGCTGTGGCCGGCTGGCGGAGCTCGGGCTCGATTTTGCGGTGGATGCCGGAGGGCGGCTGTGGTTTCTCGAAGCCAACTCCCGCCCGGGCCGGGCCGCCTTTCAAGGCGACGCGGGCGGAGCGGAACGGCTCGCCGCGAGCCGCCCCGTCGCCTACGCCATCCGGCTCGCTTCCGCGCGTCCGCTCGCATTCCCGCTTTCCGTGTGACCGTCCGCGGACAAACCGACTCACGCCGGTCCGAAAGCAGCCATTCACGTGAACCGGAAAATAGGCGTTTCGTTTAGGAGGATCTATCCAATGAGTGTGACCTCATGCACCATTCTGGTAAACCGGCAGGAAGACCGCAGCTTGGCCCTCACCCGTTCCCTCCGGCAGCAGCTTGAGCTCGACAGCACCCGCACGGTGGTGCTGCGGGTCGGGGCGCACACCGCCACCGTCCCGCTGAAAACCTTGAACCGCAAGGGGGATTTTGCGGTTCTGTCCTCCACCCTGGCCTCGGCGATCCGGCTGCCGTCCTCCGGGAAGTGCTTGATCCGATCGAGCGGCGGCAAGGAGCTTCAGATCGGTCCGCTCGTCGGCATTCTGACCTCGGTGACCAGCCACCCGACCCTTCCCTTCGGCCCGCGCACCGCCTTTATTCGCGACCTGATGGCCGCGGGCAAGGACCGCAGCTTCTTCTTCGGCTTTTCGCCGCAGAGCGTGAACTGGGAGAACGAAACCGTCACCGGCTATTTCCGCGCCCCGGGCGGCGGCTGGACGCGCAAGACGGTTCCGCTGCCGGATGTGGTGTACAACCGGCTGCCGAACCGGACGGCCGAGAAGTCGGCTTCGCTGCGCGACTTTAAGGAGAAATTCGTACAGCGGCGGATTCCGCTGTTCAACTGGAGCTTTTTCGACAAGTGGGATGTCTATCGGCTCCTGGACGGCGACCGCGACGCTTCCCGGCACGTTCCCGATTCGCAGATCAACCCGAGCACCGAGGACATCCGCCGAATGCTGGAGCGCCACCGCTTCATTTACCTGAAGCCGACGGCGGGCAGTCTCGGCTTCGGCATTTTCCGCTTGACGTTCAATCCCGGGAAAGGGTACTTCCTGCGGTACCGCAAGAATGGCAGCAATGTGCTCATGCGCTTCCCGCGGTTTGAAGGACTCGTCAACATGCTGCGCAAGCAGAAGATCAAGATGTCGCAATACGTGGCCCAGCAGGGCATTCGCCTGATCGAGATCGACAGTTGCCCGATCGACTTCCGCTTTCATCTCACCAAGAACGGCAAGAACGAATGGGTCGTCTCCGGAATCGGTGCAAAAAAAGCGGGGCGCGGCAGCGTCACCACCCACGTGCGCACCGGCGGCCAGCTGATGGTTCCCGAACAGGTACTGACCACGCTGCAGGGCGACTTGGCCGGGGCCACCCTGGAGAAAGCGAAGGAGGTTGCCATCAAGCTGGCCAAAGCGATCGAGCGGGAGTATCCCCACCGTCTCGGCGAGCTGGGGTTGGATCTCGGCATCGATCAATCCGACAACGTCTGGATGTTCGAAGCCAACTCCAAACCGGGCCGCACCATCTTCAAGCATCCTCAGCTCAAGCAGCAGGGAAAGGACGCCTCGGCCAATCTGTTCGAGCACTTCCTGTTCCTCAGCCGGTTCGCCGAAAGGAGGGAATGACGTGAGTGCGTTGACCCAAGCGGCGCGAACCTCCATCGGCATTCTCACCATGTCGGACCCGGAGCAGGGGTTCCGCGGCAACCGCGCCAATTTCATCGATCTGATCGAATCCGGCAAACCGCTCGGCGCCTTCGTCTTCGTGGTCACCGCCGACGATCTCCAGGCGGGGGCCAAACGGGTCTATGGTTACGTCTATCATCGGGACAGCGGCGTCTGGGTCCGGCAGCTGCTGCCGACGCCCCAGGTGATCTACAACCGGCTGCCGAACCGCTCCGACGAGCAGCTTCCCGAGGTGCAGGCCTTGATCTCCGGCCTTCTCAAGCAAAAATCGGTCCGGCTGTTCAACCCGTATTTCTTCAACAAGTGGACGCTCTTTGAGTGGCTGAACCGCAACCCGGCAACGAAGCGGTTCATCCCGGCCACCCGCAAGCTTTCCTCGCCCAAGGACCTGGCCTCCTTTCTGCAAACCCATTCGATGGTCTACCTGAAGCCGGCGAGAGGGAATGCGGGCAAGGGCATCATGAAGCTGGAAACCTGCACCCCCGGGCGGAAATACTGGTGCAAGCTGAGCATCCAGGACAAAAAGAAGAGCCTCGTGACCAACCATGTCAACTTCGCCAAGCTTTGGACGCGCATCAAACAGGAGATCGGCGAGGAGGACTACATCATCCAACAGGGCATCGAACTCGCCGAAAGCTCGGGCCGCCCCTTCGACCTGCGGGTGTTGGTGCAGAAGGACGGTGCCGGCAAGTGGGGACTTACAGGAATCGGCGCGAGGGTGGCGGGCGTGAAGAGCATCACCACCCACGTGCCCCGGGGCGGCCATATCGACAACCCCGAGAACGCGCTGATCTCGTCCTTCGGGGCCCGGAAGACGCCGCTTATCATGCGGCGCGTGAGCGAAGCGGCACTCGTGATCGCAAGGCGGATCGAGAAGGCGTCCGGCCACAGGCTGGGCGAAATGTCGCTCGATCTGGGCATCGACCGCGTCGGGCGCATCTGGTTCTTCGAAGCCAACTCCCGCCCGATGAAATTCGACGAACCGGATATCCGGGAGACTTCGCTCGCCCGCATCATTGAATACAGCCAATACCTGAGCCGTCCCAAAGCGCGGCTGTCCTCCATCCGGAAGAGAAGGTGAACCGCTTGGCTATGCCGACGCTTGGCATTCTGACATTGTATCAGGCGAACCGAACCCTGGACGCCGAGGAGCTGGCTTATTTCCGCTCCTTGACGATCCAGGGCGCCGAGCTCGGGCTGGACGTCTTCGTCTTTACGCCCGAGGACGCGGCGGCGAACGCAGCGGGCGGAGCGATCCGCGCCCACGTCTACCGCGCCGCGGAGAACCGCTGGCGCCGGGAGCGGCGGGATTGGCCCGATGCGGTGTACGACCGCTGCCGCGCCCAGCGCTCTCCCCGGTTCGGTCAGATGCGCAGCTTCCGCGCCGCGCATCGCGAGCTGCGCTTCTTGAATCATCCGCTGTCGAGCAAGTGGGGCAACCACCAGGTCCTGGAACGGCATGCGAACGTCCGGGCGCATCTGCCGGAAACCCGTCCCTACCGGGGGATCGCCGACTTGAAGGACTTTACCGGCAAATACCCGGCGGTCTACGTGAAACCGGTCAACGGTTCGGGCGGGCGCGGCATCGCCCGCTTCTCCCGGACCGCCGGGGGGGCGCTCACCCTCACCGGCCGGAGCTTCTCCCGGCGGATCATCCCCCCGTCGAAGGGAAGCCCGGAGGCGCTCGTTCGGCGTTTGGCCGGCTGGGGGATTGATCGCCGCTTCCTCATCCAGCAGGGCATCCCGATCGAGCTGCCCGACGGCCGCGTCCACGATTACCGCCTGCTGATCCAGAAGGACGGCCAAGGGCTCTGGCAGGTGACCGGAATCGCCGGAAGGATCGGCGGCAAAGGCAGCGCCACCTCCAACCTGCATGGCGGCGGGGAAGCGGTGGCCTTGGACACGCTGCTCGCCCGCCGCGGATTCAGCGGCGGACAGACGACTGCCATCCGGGAAGAGATGGAGCGGCTTGCCCGGGACGCTTCCTCTGTCCTGGAGCAAAAATTCGGCCGGCTGTGCGAGCTCGCCTTGGACCTGGCGGTCGATCCGGAGGGCCACGTCTGGCTGCTGGAGGTCAACCCCAAACCGTCGCGGGAGGTCTTCAAGCGGATCGGCGACACGGCAGCTTACCGCACTGCTCTGCGCAGGCCGCTGGAATACGCCCTGTCGGTCGCCCGGCGGAGAGAGGGATAATCCGCTTGGCGGCTCCGCAGACAAAAAAACGGCACCGGCCTCGCGCAGCAGCGAGGTCATGTGCCGTTTTTCACATAGTTGATCAACGAGAGGCGTCTCCTTTCCCCTGCACCCGGAATTCATACGCGCTCTTAAAATAAACGCTTCCATTAATCCGAATCCAGAGCGGTGCATTAATTTCCGCCACGCCGCCGCTATGGACGAGTTCGCCGTTCTGCCACAGCTCCAGATGCTGGCCAAGCCAGACGGCGTTATCAAAATCGGCATCCGTGCGAATCGGGTACCCGGTTTGGTTCATGCTGCTCCCTCCTTGGTCTTCTCAGTCTCATCGGTAAAACCTGGCTATGAAGCGTTTACATTTGTCTCTAACTTCCAATTCGACATCCGCTGCCGCATTCCTTTCGTAAATCCATGAACTTTGTGAAAAAAATAACTTATCGCTGCGGTAGAAAGCACCCCCTCCACAACGTCGAAGGTGCTGCAAGCGCAGAGCCGAACCCGGCTTATCCCTTCGGCATCGCCAGTCCGGCCGCTCCGCTATATTCCCGCCAGCTCCAGCAGCCGGGAAAACCGGGTAATCATGACGTCCGCCTCGGCCAGTTCCTCTCCCGCGCCGAAATCGGCGTAGTCGCAGCCGATGACCGCGAGTCCGTTGCTTTTGCCCGCCTCGACATCGGAGGAGCGGTCGCCGACCATCCACGCGGTTCGGATTCCATGATTGCGCAGGAGCAGTCCGACCAGCTCCACCTTGGAGCGGGTGGCGTATTCGCCGGCACTGTACAAGCCTTCGAACAGATCGGCAATGCCCATATGCCGGGCGACTTGCTTCACGTAATCCTCCAGGCCGTTGCTGGCGACGAACAGCCGGATGCCCCGCTCCTTCAGCTTCGTCAGCGTTTCTTTGACGCCTTCGTACAGCTCCCCTTCACCTTGCTCCAGACAATCGAGCTGATGCTTCAGCAGCAGGACGTCCGCCCGTTCCCTCAGCTCGCGCGAGCTGCCGGGGAACACCCGCTTCCAGATTTCTTCGAGCAGCATGCCCAGTCCTCCGAGCAGGCGCTCGTCGGGCGGATTTTCCCCCGTCAGCAGCCCTTCGGTGCGCAGGTCGTCGCAAACGCGGTGATACGCCGCAAGCACGATCGATTCCGTGCGGAACAGCGTTCCATCCATATCAAAGATCATCGCTTCCGGCTTCGGCAGCGTCCGGCCTTCCTCGTGGCGGTCCATCATGAACGTTCATCCTCTCTCTATGCATATGCAGGTACAGACCCGTTCGATACGCACGCAGTCTTTGTCCATGGTGACAAAATCCGCAGAGAAAGTCAATCGCGTCCGGCTTCTCGCGACCGAACGAATGCCGGGAGACTTCGAGCTCGGGGTTTCTTCCTGTGCGAGCCGGGAAGCCCTCATGCAAAAAAGCGCACCGCTTCCGCTTAAGGGAATCGGAGCGCTGCGCGCTGGGGTCCAGAACCGGCTCCAAGCCGAACCCGCTGTTCTGGTCGGGCCTCCAGTCAGCAAGCCGCCTTCAGAACATTTTCTGGGCCGCCTGCTCGGTTTTGAGAATCTCGACGGCTTCCCGGAAGCGCTGGGAATGGACGATTTCCCGCTCGCGAAGAAAACACAGGCTGTCCCTGAGATCGGGATCGTCCGTCAGATCTATCAACCACTGGTAGGTCGCCCGGGCTTTCTCCTCCGCTGCGATATCCTCGTAAAGATCGGCAATCGGGTCCCCCTTAGCTTGGATGTAGGTGGCGGTCCAAGGCGCTCCCGATGCGTTCTGGTAGAACAGGGCCGTGTCGTGGCTGACGTAATAGTCGTCGAGTCCGGCCGCCTTGATCTGTTCGAGCGACAGGTCCTTGGTCAGTTTATAGACCATGGTGGCGATCATTTCGAGATGAGCCAGCTCTTCCGTCGCGATATCGTTCAATACGCCGATGACCTTGGTCGGGATCGTGTAGCGCTGATTCATGTAGCGCAGAGCGGCAGCGAGTTCTCCGTCTGCACCGCCGTATTGCTCCAACAGCAGCCGGGCCATGCGCGGGTCGCACTTGCTCACCCTCACCGGATATTGCAGCTTCTTCTCATAGATCCACATTGATCGCTCTCCCCCTTCTTCGTACTCGGCCCTTCACACCTGCCACGGCCACGGAGCGTCCGCCCAATCCCACGGTTCCCGGCTCATGCTGAGCCCGAACTGCAGGAGCGGTCCGTACTGCATCTCGTAAGCCCGGGCCAGCTCCCAGCGCTCGGCGCTCAATTGGTTAAACTGCCGGACCGCCGCCAGATCAAGCGGGTGGGTATCCAGATACAAGGTCAGCTCGACGAGCGCGAAATCGACGGCTTGCAGCTTGCCGAGCAGCGCGTAATACGCCTCATCCAATTGCTTTTGCATTCGGGTCGCCTCCTTCACCTAACGTCGGGGGGAATACGGACTGTACAGGCAGGGCCAGAGCGTGCCCTTGCACAGAGCGGTCGCTGGATCGAATTGCGGCAGGTTCATCGGCTGAAAGCCTAAATACAGTTGAGGCGGGGTGTCGAAGAACTTGACGAGACGCGGGGGGCACGGGTCGAACGGCCCCACAAACGGTTCGTACATGCGCACCTGGGCGATCATTGCACATTCCTCCTCACGGGTACTTCCGGTTCTCATCATCAGCCTAACTATATGCGTGCGGAGCGAATCCAAGACCAGCCCCGGCAAAAAGAAAACCGCCGCCAAAGATCGGCGGCGGTTCAATCGGGCATGGGTGCCAGGAGGCGGACTTAGGCCGGCTCGCGGACGGCCGGCTCTTCCTGCTCCTCGCGCATCCGGAAGAGCGGCACGAGAATGAAGGCCGAAACAAGCAGCAGCAGGGCGGACAGCAGGTAAACCGGCGTAAGCTCGAAGAGTCCGGCGAGCCAGCCGCCCAGCGTCATGGTAATGACCATCGCTCCCATGAACAAGGGATTCAGAATACCGTTGACGCGGCCCACGAAGGCCTCCTCGGTATTGCGCAGCACCATCGTGTTGATCCCGATCTGGATGAACGGGCCGACCAGTCCGCTGAAGAACTGGGCGACCATCGTAAGCGGGAAGCTTGTCGACAGACCGCAGACGAAGATCGCGACCGCGCTCACGACAGTGCCGAGGGCAAGCAGCTTCTGCGGCGAGATCTTGCTGGCGAAGGCGATCGCCAGCCCGCCGCCGATCAGCATGGCGATGCCGTTCACGGTTAACAGCCAGGAGAGGCGCTCCTTGGGCAGGCCGAGCCGATCGGTGATGAGGAAGATCGCGAGCGGCTGAATCAGCCCGATGCCGAGGCCCGCGAAGAAGAAGCTGCCGCCGAGGCGGGACAGAAGCCGGCTGCCGAGCACATAACCGAAGCCGGCTTTCATCTCCGTCCAGACATGCGACTCGCCGCGTTCGCCCTGCACGCGGTCGGCCGGCAGGAAGAGCAAGGCTCCTGCGGACAGCAGGAACATGAAGCCGGTGATGGCGATCGCAAACTGGATGCCGAGATGGCTGTAGACCACGGTACCGATGCCCGGCCCGAGGACCATGAAGATGGCGAACAGGGTTTGGTACGCCGACATGCCCGTCTGCAGGAACTCCTCCGGCACATGCAGCTTGAACAGCTTCAGCCCCGAGGGCTGAGAGAACTGCGACAGGATGGACGAAACGAAGGTGACGAAGAATATGGCCTTCCAGCTGCCGTAATGCAGGGTCAGCAGCACGGTGAAGATCGAGACGGCGCTGAGGAAATCGCACCAGATCATAGTGCGCTTGGGCAGCCAGCGGTCGGCAAAGGTGCCGCCGATGAAGGAAAACACGAAGATCGGCAGGAACTCGGCCACGGAGATCAGCGAAACCGCGACCTTGCTGCCCTCCGTCATGTCGGTCACATACAGCAGGATCGAGTAATTGCGCACCCAAATCCCAATTTGGAGCAGAAAGCCGGACAGCAGTATTACCTGAACAAACCGATTGCGGAACAAGCCAAGAGCCGAAGAGCGAGCTTGCGTCATGTTCATACCTCTCTTCTTGCGTGGTGGTTGTTCCATCATAACGGGCCGGGCCGGTTCGTGCAAGCATTTTGTGAACAGGCGTTCCCATTCATTCTCCCAAAAAAAGCCACCAACCGCAGGGTTGATGGCTTTGTCAGGGTTTTCGGCTCTTACGCCCGGCTTAACCGGCTCCCCTCGAGCTTTCTCGTTAGCTCAGCTTGATCTTGATGTCCAGCAGCCCGACGGACCGCATCGCTTTGTAAATGATCACGATAAGCGGACCGAGGAACAATCCGGCTACACCCACCAGCTTAAAGCCGATATAGAGGCTGAGCAACGCCGGCAGCGCACCGATGCCGACCGCGTTGCCGAGCACCTTCGGCTCCACGACGCGGCGGACGACCAAGGTGATGATGTACAGGATCAAGAGGCCGATGCCGAGGTAGTTGTTGCCCGAAAAGATTTCGTACAGCCCCCAGGGAATGAGTACAGAGCCGGTGCCGAATACGGGCAGGATGTCGACCACGGTAACCAGAAACGCCAAGGCCAGCGCGTATCCCGAGTCGAGAATAATCAGCCCGGCCAGCATGATCAGGAACGTGATCAGACTGAGGATCAGCTGGGCGATGATGAAGCCGTTGATCGCTTTTTTGAGCGTGGTAAGCACCACGTCCATCTTCTTCGCCGTGCCGTCTTCGAAGATCGACAGGAACGATTCCCGCAGCAGGGGAAGGCTCATGGAGATCAGGTAGAGAGACAAGAGGAACACGACGAAGCCGAGGAAGAAATTCGGGATGACCGCCGCCGCCGACAGCAGGTAGCCGGACAGTCCGGTCAGGACGCCGCTGAGCGATTTCAGAACAGAGCTTAGTCCTTCCTTGAGCGAGGCCGCCATGTCGGGGGACACCGAGTTGAACAGCTTGTTGCTCGTCGCCGTTACCTGATTGACGATCTCGTCCACGTCGAGCGTTTTGACGAATTCGGCCGTTTCCTGAACCAGCTTGTTCCCGAGCCCGTAAGACAGCAGGAACAGCAGCAGCGTAAACAAGGTACAGACCAGGATCGAAGCGAGCCTGCGGGGCACCCGGTTAACCTTCATCACCATCCGCACAATCGGATCGATCAGGATGCTGATGACCAGCGCAAGGAGAAACGGAGCGCCGTAATGGAACAGGCCGTAGAGCATCACCCCGAGGAGCAGCAGAGAGACCAGATTTCGGATCGACATCGCAGCACGTCCTTCTCTTGCGGAGTTTACGATTGCGGATCAAGCGGAAGCGCATCGGCATCCGGCTTCTTGGGCAGCTTGCGGATGGTCACGCGAACGATCCGGAAGCGGTCGACCTCGGCGACCTCGAACGAACGGTCGCGGTAAACCACCTGGGCGCCTTGGACGGGAACGCCTTCGAGCTTCTTGAACAGCCAACCGCCGATCGAGTCGACCTCGTCGTCATCCATTTCGAAGCCGATCAGCGGGACCAGCTCCTCCAGCAGCACGCGGCCGTCGGCGGAAATGACGTCTTCCTTGACCTCGATCTCCGGCCGCTCGTCGTTGTCGAACTCATCGTGGAGGTCTCCGACGATTTCCTCCAGAATATCTTCAATGGTCAAAATCCCCGCGGTACCGCCGTACTCATCCACGACGATGACGAGCTGGGAATGCTTCTGCTGCATGAGCTTCAGCGCATGGCTGACCTCGATGGATTCCGGAACGGTCAGAACCGGACGCAGGAAATTGCGCAGATCGGTCAGCTTCTCCGGGGGAGAGGTAAGGAGATCGGTGATGTGAACGAAGCCGATGATGCGGTCCTTGTCCCCCACCGCTACCGGATAACGCGAATGCTTGGTGGCGTAAATGGTCTTCAGGTTCTCCTCCATGGGCACGTCCGTATAGAGGCATTCCATGTCGGTCCGCGGGAGCATGACCTCCCGCGCCAGGCGATCGGAGAACTCGAAGATGTTGTCGAACAGCACCAGCTCGTCTTTGTTGATATGGCCGCTCTGCGCGCTCTGCCCGAGCAGAATCCGAATCTCTTCTTCCGTATGCGCTTCATGCTCGCTGGACGGCTCGATCTTGAGCACCTTGAGCACGCTGTTCGAGGCGGCGTTGAGCCCCCAGATGATCGGGCGGAAAATCTTGTTGAAGACAATCAGCGGACCCGAAACGAACAGCGAGGTCCCTTCGGCGCGCTGAATGGCCAAATACTTCGGAGCTTGTTCCCCCAGTACAATATGCAGGAACGTGATCGTGGAGAACGTCAGCAGGAAGGAAAGGACATGGCTTAGGACCGAATTGTCCACATGCAGCGCATTCAGAATCGGATCGAAGATCAAGGCGGCAATGGAATCCTCCCCTACATACCCGATGCCCAGGGACGCGAGGGTAATCCCGAGCTGGGAAGCCGACAGGTACGTGTCCAGCTTGTTGGTAACCTTGATCGCGTTGCCCGCTTTGCCGCTCCCTTGGTTGACCAATTCCTGCAGCCGGGTCCGGCGCATTTTGACCAAGGCGAATTCGGCGGAAACGAAAAAGGCGTTGATTCCCACCAGCAGCAAGACAAGCGCTAAATTCCAAGCGATTTTTCCCCATTCCAAATGTAGGTCCATGCGAAACGTCTCCTCAGCTCGTTAAGAAGTAGTTGGGGGTTTCTTACCCCAATAAGGCCCGTTCTGAATCCTCCGGCAGGGGCTTCGCCCGCTTACGGGTGAAGTCTTCCCCCTTGTAATACATGTCGGCCACCAGCAGGTTGGGCCCGCAGCAGCCCGCGGCCGGGCAGGAGCAGCTCACCGAGCGGGCAAGCGGATGCGAGAGCCACCGCTCGAATACGTCTTCAAGCCGGTGCGTCGCGATATTTCCGAGCGGCGGAACGGCAGCGAAATCCGTCACCCGGATGTCGCCTGTAAACAGGCTGACATTCAGCCGGTTGCGCCCGTCCGGGTCGTTGCGGACGGTGACGTTCGGCGCTTGCCGCAGCTCGTCGAGCAGCGCGAGCTCGTCGTCCGAATCGCTGCAGGCGAAGAACGGCAGTGTGCCGAACAGGAGCCAGACGGACGGGTTGCGCTCTGCCAGCAGCAGGCGGATGGATGCCTTCATCCGCTCGAGGGATAGCACCGGGAGCGAAGCGGCAAAGTCGCTCGGGTACATCGGATGCACCTCGTGGCGTTTGCAGCCGAGCTCCGCGATCAGCCGGTGAATCTCGCCGATCCGGTCCCAGGTCCGGTAATTGATCATCGTCTCCGCCGAGACGAACAGTCCCCCGTCGGCGAGCGCCCGGGCATTGCGGACGAGGTTGTCGTACAGCTTGCTAGCCGCGGCCGCCCCTACCTTTCGCTCGCCGTGGGCAAAGCCGATCTCCCGGAAATCCTCCGGGCCCGTGTAATTGAACGTAATATGCAGGACATCCAGGTAAGGAGCGAGCAATTCATACCGCTCCAGATCCAGAGTGAGGTTGGAATTGAGTTGGGTCTTAAGCCCCCGGTCCTTCGCATATTTCAGTAACGGCAGCAGGGTGCCGGTTACGGCCTCCCGGCTGTAGGACGGCTCGCCGCCGGTCAGGCTGAGCGTCGTCAGGTGCTTCGCCTCGTCCAAGCGGGCCAGTACTTGGTCTATCGGCAACCGGGGGCCCTCCCGGCTGACCAGGGCGTCGCCGACGGCGCAATGCTCGCAGCGCATGTTGCACAGGTTGGTTACCGTCAGCTCGACCGACGTCAGCGCGTGATGCCCGTAACGGGTCAGCGATGTGATCGGATCCCATGGATCTGGCTGCCTGATGCTGGATAATGACATGAAATCCCTCCTGTCGGTGTCCCTTTTTTGGGTATTCTTCATTGTATCGCAACCGGCGGCAAAATAAAAACGGCCGCCCGCGCTTTCCGCTTCGAAAGCGCGGCGAACCGTTCTGGCTGGCAGGCTAGTTCCTTGCCTGGCCCATCTGCTTGCTGCGGTTGACATCGGTGATCATGACGGACAGCTTCTTGGAGAGATCGACCTCGTAAGGAACCGCGATGGGTCCGCCTTCCTCCAGCTCCACCACCCGCACGATCGGCCGGTGGGGAATATTGGCGTTCAGGTCGACGACGACCCCGATCTCCCCGGTATTCAGCGTCACCTCGATGCCGAGCGGGTAGATGGCGATCTTGTCGCGGAACCAGGAGAGCTTATCCCGATCGAAATGGTTCGTCGATCCCGTGTAGAGAATCTCCACCGCTTCGTGGGGCAGCATGGCCCTGCGGTATACCCGATGGGTGGTCATGGCGTCGAAGACGTCGACGATGCCGACCCAGCGGGCGAAGTCATGGATTTCGCCGCCCTTTAAGCCTCGCGGATAGCCGCTGCCGTCCAGCCGCTCGTGATGCTGGAAGGCGCAGTGCGCGGACAAGAGCGGAATGTTGGGCATGCCGCGCAGAATATCGAAGCCGAGCTCCGCATGCTTCTTGACCTCTTCGTATTCCTCCACCGTGAGTTTGCCGGGCTTCAGCAGCAGCTCGCGCGGAATCTTGGTCTTGCCGATATCGTGCATGAGCGCGCCGAGACTCAACATGTAGAGGTCGTTGCGGTTATACCCGTAGCTGAGCCCAAGCTGCGTGGCGTACAGGCAGACGTTAAGCGAGTGCTGATAGAGGTAATGATCGCTCACCTGCATGTCGGTGAGCATGATCATGGCCTGCGAGGTGGACGTCAGCTCGTCGATCACCGAGTTGATGAGCGATTTAAACGTGCTCGCGAGATCCGGCGGATTGATGGATTTGGTCGTCCTCAGGGTGTCGTTCATCATCTTGCGAAATTCGCCGCGAACGGTCTGCGTAACTTCCCGGCGCAGCTCGTCGCTGATGACGCCCTCGATTACCACATCTTCGGTCAAAGGGTCTTCGATGTAAATGAGCGATATTCCGTATTCTTCAAGCCGATGCAGCAAACGTTCGGTTAACTCGACGTCTTTTCCGAGGAGAACCTGTCCGGTTTCGCCGAAGATGGCTTTCCCAAGCTTCGCTCCCGGCTTGCATGACCGAGTTGAGACCAGCCTCATATGTGTTCCACGTTCTTTCCGGATAAAATGATAGAATTTTTAGAATCCGCCCGCCAGCATGTACGCGAGGAACAGGACGGCGATGGCAAAGCGGTAATAGGAGAAATACGTCAGCTTAAGCCGCGAAACCAGCTTAATGAAGGTAGCGACCGCCATCAGCGCGACGATAAAGGACACGACAAAACCGACGCCGAACGGCAGGAGGTCTCCGGAGGAGAACTGGTCCAGGTTCTTGTACAGGTCGTAGCCGGTGGCCGCCACCATGAGCGGAATCGCCATCAGAAAGGTGAAATCCGCCGAAGCGCCGCGGCTCGCGCCTGTCAGCATACCGGCCGCAATCGTCGATCCCGAGCGCGAGAAGCCCGGCCACAGCGAGAGAATCTGGGCAAAGCCTATGTACAGGCACTGGCGGTAAGTCAGATCGTCCATCGTGGGAGCCGTCTCGGCGGGGGTCTGCTTCTCGCCGATGATCATGAAAATCCCTCCGGCCACCAGGCCGATCAGCACGGTCTCCGGACGGAACAGCATCTTGACATAGTCGTGCAGCACGAAGCCGATCAGGCCCGCAGGCAGAATCCCGATCAGAATGTGCAGCAGGTTCAGGGAACGGCCGCTCGGGGATACCGGCGCATTCTTGTCGCGGTAGCCGAACAACCGCAGGCATCGCTTCCAATAGAGCACGACCACCGACAAGATGGCGCCGAGCTGGATAACGATTTCGAAGGTATCCGCTTTTTCTCCGGTGAAGCCGATCATGTTGCCGACAAGGATCATGTGTCCGGTCGAAGAGACCGGCAAGAATTCCGTGAGTCCTTCCACAATTCCGATTATAAACGCCTTCCACAATTCCAGCATAGGCTCCTCCTTGGGTCCATTCGTTCCTTGCGGTCCAGCCGGGTTCTGTCCCGGCGGGCTTGGATTACATTATACCGGAATCCAGCGCCTGCGCCATACGTCTTCCGGACTGTCCGCGAGGTTTTTCAATTCGACAGCCAGCAGATCGCGCAAAAATTCGGGCAGGCAGTAGCGCACGTCCCGCCCTACGGTCAAGGACTTGTAACCCAGCCCGAAGGCAAACATGGCGATCATGCCGACGGTGTAGCTCTGGTCCGGCCGGATCGGTTCTCCCGCATGCTCCGCCCGTACAATCCGGCGGTAAGGGGGAGCGGCCTCGTCGTAGAAGACCGTTAACCCGGACACGCAAAGCGTGCCGAGGACCGACCCCCGGAACCCGTAGCCGTGAATGGGCCGTCCGGCGTGCTCCGGCAGCAGCGATTCCTCGAGCGCCTGCAGCAGCTCCGCTCCCGTTACTCGGGCTGAGCATGCGTGAATCGGCGATGGGCAGATCCGCTGCAGCTGTCCCTCCGTGACTTCGCCGGCCTCGAGGCCGGCGATGAGCTGCCCGGCGTTGACCACGGCGATGCCGGTTCCCGCTATCCGCCGAACGCCGTCGGCCAGCAGATCGCCGAGCCGGCTTTCCCGGTCCAAGCCGGCCGGCAAAGGCTCGGCCAGCCGGGCCACCGGCCGGCTCAGCCTTTCCTCGCTCTCCTGCCGGATGCGAGCGAGAGCGGCGGCAACCGCCGGATCGGCTTCTTCCCCCTCCACAGGGAGGCAGCATCCTTCCAGCTCGGTTATCCTTTCTTGCTCAAAATCATAGGCCAGCGTGACCCGGCCGACATGGGTGCCGTACTTGCCCGCTCCGCAAATCAAAGTACCAAACTCCCGCTCGGGCTTCTCCAGCAGATGGTGCGTGTGGCCGCCGAGAATGATATCGAGGCCGGGCAGCCGCTCGGCCAGAAGGCGGTCGTGCGACAGTCCGAGATGCGAGAGCAGAACTACGACCTGCGCCTTATCCCGCACCTCTTCAAGAGCGCGGGCCACCGCCTGCTCCGGGTCCTCGATCTCCCAACCGAGCAGCCGGTAGAAATCGGTATAGGCTACCGTCGCGCCGATGAGCGCCACTTTGAGACGTCCCACCTGGCGAATCTGATAGGGAAGCGGCCAGCCGACATCCCTTTTATCGGCAGGCAGGCGCAGATTGGCGCAATGGATCGGGAATTGGGCCGTGCGGTAGGCTTCCATAAGGCCCGGAATCGATAGCGTGAGCCCCTCGTTGTTGCCGATGAGAGCGGCGTCCACTCCCATCCGATTCATCATTTCCACGTTGGCCCGCCCCCGGCTGCCTTCCGTTTCGGCGGAGGAGCGGTCCATATGGTCTCCGCAATCGAGCAGCAGGACCTCCGCTTTACCTTCCTCTTCCCGGCGAATTCGGTTGAGTAGGCCCGCCATCTGCGGCAATTGGCCGAAATGGCTGTGAATATCGTTCGTGTGCAGAATCACGAGTCTCGTGCTGTCCGCCACTGGTGTTCCTCCCTTGTTCGGCATACGATTTTTATTATAAACATTCGACGGGCGCAGGGCAAAAACCTTTCCGTCCCCAGATTCTCGCCCCCTTCTCCGTCTAGCAAATTTCATTGCAAATCCAGGGGTTGGTTGCTATGATACAAGGGTAAGAATATTTTGGAAGATAGGTGAATTATATGAAAGTCCACGTCATGGATTTACAGGACGGAGATGTGCTGCTTTCCGATATTTTCAACCGATACGGTCTGCTTGTCCTATCTTCCGGCACCATCCTGGATTCCGATGCGGTTTCCAGACTCTTGCAGCACCAATTCGATTATGTCGATATCCTGCCGAAGAGCGGCCCCTCCGCCGTTCAGACCGCCGTCCGGTACGATCCGAAGAAGACGCGGGAATCCATGCAGATGGCGGTGCATTCGGCGAAGGCGCTCTACGATACGGCCCAGGATACGGGGCTGATCGATTCGGATCTGGCGGAGGGCGGCTTCCTCAATCTCGCCGAATCGGTTAAAGGCAACCATGACGTCGCTTCCATGCTCCTCGTACTCAATCAGAAGGACGATTATACATACCGCCACTGCGTGCAGGTCGGCCTGATCTCGTATCACCTGGCCAAGTGGCTCGGCAAGCCGGAAGCCGAATGCTGCTCCATCGGCACGGCCGGCTATCTGCACGACATCGGCAAGACGAAAATCCCCAAGCAGATTCTGAGCAAGCCCGGCCCGCTGACCGAAGAGGAATTCGAGGCGATCAAGAAGCACACGGTCTACGGCTTCAGCATGATCGCCGACTCGATCGGCAACCCCGAATGGGCGTTGTCCGCCCTGCAGCATCACGAACGGCTGGACGGCTCCGGCTATCCCCACGGCATCCGCAGCTCCGAGATTCATCCCACCTCCAAGATCGTCATGATCGCCGACATCTACAGCGCCATGATCTCTTCAACCCCTTACCGGGAAGCGAAAGACCTGATGAACGTGCTCTGCGAGATCTATTCGCTCAGCTTCGGGAAGCTCGACCCGCAGATGACCCAAGTCTTCATCAAGAACATGCTGCCGAACTTGATCGGCAAATCGGTCATGCTGACGAACGGCGAACGGGGCACCATCGTGATGACCAATCCCACGGACCATTTCCGGCCTCTCGTCCAATTGGGCTCCCAGTTTCTCGATCTGTCGCTGGTCTCCAACGTCCGCATCTCCCGGTTTATCGAAGAACCGGCGTAAGTTAACCATAGAAGAAGATAAAAGTTTAGGCCGACGGATGGCTCCGTCGGCCTTTTTAAGCTGCACCGGAGATGCTCAGCCTTCCAGCGTTCGGCCTTGCGGCGTGGCGGTCCGCCCCCGCCTTCCGGCTTCCCGTTCCGCCCAAAACGCCTCGGAGACCGGCCGCGGCGCCGCCCCGAGAAACACCCACGACCATTTCGTCGCTCGGGCGGCAAATGCGGTCATTGCCCAGGAAATGACAAAGGATGCGGCGAACATGCCGAGGAAAAACGCGTGAAAGGCAAGCGGTTCATTGCTCAGCGGCAGCAGGCGGTAGAACCATTGGATCAGCGGATGGATCAGATAGATGCCGAATGCGCAGCCGCCGAGATTCATCAGCACTCGGACAGCGCGGGCCGGCAGCCGCTCGGCCGCTAGCGACGCCAGCACGAGCAGGGCGAGCGACGACAGCAGCATATGCGCGAACCAGATCCAGTACATGGTGAGCGGCGAGTACCCCTTTCCCGCCACGGAGCCGAGGTAAGCCGCGTATACGGTGACGCTTCCGCTTACCAGCCAGCCGATCACCGCCAACAGGGCGGGCAGGGCTTGCCACCCTATTCCCCAGCGCGGACGCAAGTAAGCGCGAATCGCCGAATACCGCATGCCGATCAGACCGCCCAGCGCGAAGAAGGCGAAGTACGAGATCGATAAACTGCCTGTCCGGTGGAAGATCGCCGGAATGTGGGTGAGGTGAACGATGACTTCCCGGTTGAGGAACATGTAGCCGATTTGCAGAGCAAAGAACGGAACCGGAAACCAGGCGCCCAGTCTGCGGGCCGCCGCCCAGAAGAGCGGGAACAGCGCATAGAACTGAAGGATGATGAACATGAAGTACAGATGGGTGTGGGCCCGGCCCGTCAGCAGCAGATAAGCAAAGCGCTTCGGACTATGAAAATACTCCGGAACGTTGTAATTGTTCAGAATGAAGTAGATGACCGAGAAGAACAAATACGGCAGCAGCACGCTCGCCGTCCGCTTCCGGTAAAATTCCCCAATGGCCTTCGGCGTGCAAGGCTTGTCCTGATAGGTATACAGCAGGACGATGCCGCTGATAAAGAGAAAGACGGGGACGGCAAAGCCGGAGAAGGAATTGAGCAACAGATAAACGCCGTACATCGAGGAGTCGTGATCCAGCCGGTTGAGGGGCATGCTCGTGTTGTGAATGAGCAGCACTGCCAGGATGGCAAAGGCTCGGAGCAGGTTGATCTCCCATATCGTTTCCTTGCGTGCCATGCTTCGATCCTTTCTGAATAGGGAATGGTCTCATGATAGCATAAAAGACGCAGAAGCGGTGCTTCGAAAGCAGCGATTCTTGCGAATTTTTGCCAACCGAGGCCAATTCCGGAATGACGGTGCTGCTCAAGAGTCAGCAACCTTTACGAATCAAAACAAACCTAGGATATCCCCCCTTGACAAACCTAACAACTGTTAGGCAAAATGAATCTAACAACTGTTAGACAAAGGACGAAAGGAACTTCGCTCATGAGCAAACTCGAATCGGATACGAAGGAACGGATCTTGGATGTCGCCTTGGATTTATTCGCTGTTCACGGCTTTACTACCGTATCGGTCCGGGATATCGGCCGCGCGGTTGGCATTAAAGAAAGCTCCCTCTACTATCATTTCAAGAATAAAGAGGACATTCTGCGCACTCTGCTGCTCCGCGCCGAAGAATGGACGGAAATCCGCAAGAGAAGCTTTACCGAAGCGCTTTCTTCCGTGAAGAAGGTTGAACGCGAAGGCTTTGTCTCTGCCGGAATTGCGTACATCGAGGACTATCTGCTGGAAGACCGAATCCATAAGCTGATCCGTATGCTGACGTTGGAGAAGCAGCGGAATCCGGACGCTGCTGAACTGTACCGCCGCTTACTGTTCATCATCCCGCTTGAGCATCAGCGATTGATGTTTGCCTTCCTGAGAGACAGGGGAGAGCTGTTGGATAACGATCCGAACGCTTTAGCCTTGGAATACCAAAGCATCCTTCTGTTCATTTTCGACCGCTATTTCTCAGGCCCGGCACCTTTTGCAGAGGGATGCTTGGCACAAGCCCGTACTGAATTATCACTCTTGTTAACCCGATTCTACATTCGGTTCTTTCGCAGGGAGGGGCCCCTTACGTGAAGATCTACCGGACTCAAAAAGCCAAAAGAACGATTCTCTCAACTTACGACCGCTTAATGGAAGAATGGGGCGTAACCGCTACGCCGGTCGATGTTATGACCTCATTCGGCAGCACGCACGTGAATGTGTTTGGCCGGGAAGAGGCGCCGCCTCTATTCCTTTTCCACGGGGTCGGCGATGATTCCGCCTTGATGTGGATTTACAATGCCGCCGCACTTGCTCCACATTTCCGGCTGTACGCTGTGGACACTCTCGGCGGACCGGGAAGAAGTATCCCCAACAAGAACTACAACCGTATGTTCGATGACGCCGTATGGATGGATGAAGTCCTGGACAGCTTCGAGTTGGATCGGGTCCACCTTGCAGGCGTCTCCCACGGCGGGTATCTCGTCCAATATTATTCGCTAGTCCGACCGGAGCGAGTCGGGAAGGCCGTCGCGATGGCTTCCTCCGTTCCCGCCAAAGAGTCGGGCAATCCCATGAAAACCATGTTGAAGGTTTTTTTTCCGGAAGCTCTTTTTCCGACCCGCCGCAACATCCGCAAGCTGCTGGTAAAGCTAACCGGTGCAAACAGCGCGGCCTTCACGGACCATCCGCTGATCCTGGAGCATTTTATCTGCCTCATGCGCGGTTACAATAACCTGGCTATGGGCTATCACCGGGTTGCCGGGTTTACGGACGAACAGATTGACCGGATTCGCGGCAAGGTGCTGTATCTGGTCGGCGAATCGGACCCTTTTGCCATTCTTGGCGGGAAGGCTGCATTGGAGTTGTACCGCATGAACGCCCGCTTTTACCCTGGAGTAGGCCATGGCATTAACCACGAGATTCCCGACGAGATCAACTCCGTTCTGATCGACTATTTCCTCTCCCCGGAATAAGCGCTCGCACCGTCCTTCCCGCGTTGGGGCAAGTTAAGATGGAACAACCCCTTCCAGAGGGAGATCGCTCCCGCTCCCGTCTTGCCGGAGCGTCCGGCGGTGAAGCTGGAAGGCATCCCCGTTGGCGCTCGGTTTGCCACGCCGAAATTGCAGCCAGGCTTGCGATTGATACCTCCGTGGGTCTGGTTTCCTGCAGCCAGGCCATGGGCCAATGCATTCGGGAGGTTGGCCGGCGTCGCCGTCCGCAATGGCATAGTTGCGAACGGTGGTTTATGTAAAAAGGCATTCCCCCGCCCGTGAACCACGGCGGGGGAATGCCCTTAACCGATCCTCTCCAATTAGAAACAGGTCAGCAAAACAATGACCAGCAAAATATAGAGGACCAAAACAAAAGCGCTCATTTTCCCAAAAAATCCTCCGGCAGCATAACCCATAGGTCTCTCTCCTCCTCGCGCTTGATGATATACAGTATGCGCCGAAGCTTATGAATTGGTGGGTGAATGCTCCAGGCCAATCGTCCATTTTCCCGAGCCCGATACCGGTTCAAAAAAGGAAAAGGCCGCTGGCCTACGCCAGCGGCGGGATTGATCAATAAAAGCTTACGGTCCGAAGGATAATGACCAAGAGAATGAACAAGACCAGAACGAAGGCAAATGCGCTGCCGAATCCCCCACCTGCAACAGCTCCCACTGAAAAAAACCTCCTTTTTGCAAAAGATAATAAAGGATATGTTCGGCTGGGAGGACTGTTGTGGACGGAATGACAAATAAAAATGTTGGGCCGGTAACGATCCCCTTTAATACGTTCGGCGAAGATAAATGAAGAGCAGCACCGCAGAGAAATATACCCCGGCAGCGCCAATAAAGCTGAGCAGATTACTCTCCGAAGCAAGCTTAGCCCCTCCGAGAAACGCGGCCAGGATAAACACAAACGCAAAATCTCCGGTTCCGAGCAAGGAGCCCTCTCTTGTTGCTGCCCTCCATTTGAGGAGGCCGCGCAAGTTCCCCAAACAGGCAGTAACCTCCAAGGCCAGGATGCTCAGGCAGGCGCCCCTGTAACCAAAGCCCGGAACGGGGACCAGCGTAACCTGAATAAGCAGCGAAAAGGCAAGTCCGAGCGCCGTGCTGACAAGCGGACGCTTTTTATCATCCTGGATCCACCGGATACTGGTGGACATTTCCCGCAAACCCACCAGCAGGGGAATGGGGGAGAGCAACCGCATGGCGACGGCCGCCTCGTTCGTGTGAAAAAGAAGGGCAGACAGCTCGTTCGAATAGAAGAAGAGAAACAGGCTGGATGCCGTCCCCCATAAAAAGCAAACCCGGAGGACCTTGGTTGTGAGCACCTGCACGTTCGAACGCCGCCCTGCTTGCCACTCCTCCGCAATATGAACCGAGACGGTGTGACTTAACGCAGCGCTTATCAGGGTGGGGGCATAGGCGACGATGGCCGCCATTCCATAGACGACCCCATATAGGGCCGTGGACTGAGACGGGGAGAGTCCTCCCGCCTGCAAACGGTTCGGAATCAATACCGCATCGATCAGCTCCGATGCCGTTAAGACGACCCGCGTGGCCGATATGGCCAAGGAGGACTTAACAAACCAAGCAACCGTTATGCCGTGGGTCTCCTCCAACACAGGCGGCGGCGCATCGGTTCGGGCGGCGGCCAAGCAGATCGTCAGCAGCGCAAACGCCCCCAACGCCCCGAGCAGGGTGCCCAGCAGCCCTTTCCCCACCGCCACTTCGATCCCTTGCGAAACGAGCGGCGTGAGGATCAGAAAGAGGGCTGACACCCGGAGGACTTGCTCGACCACCTCGGAAATCGCGATGGTGCCTATTCGATTTAACCCCTGTAAATAAGCCCGGACGAAGCCGAGGAACGGAACGACCAGCAGCGCGATGGCCAAGCTTTTCAGCGCGTATTTCAGATCCGGATTTCCAAGAAGTCCAGCGAGCTTATCCGCATGCCCGCCAACCGCCAAGCTCACCGTACCATAGAACAGGAGACCCCAGACGGAAAGCAGCTTAAAATACCGCCAGCCTTGAGCGGGCTTCTGCGCCGTGACCAAGGCAAGCGTCGTGGAAAAACCCCCGGTCAGCGTGAGTAAAAACCCGTAAAACGAGTACGCCATCTGATAGAGTCCAATGCCGCCGGCCCCCACGATTCGGCTCAGTCCCGCCCGGGAGACCAAGCCCAACAGCTTCACGGCCAACAGAGCCGACGCTCGGGCCGCTGATTTTTTGGCCAGCACCGAAAGCTTAAAGCGGTCGGAAATCCATCCATTTAAGGGTCTCATGCTTTACTGTATGAGACGGGCGTCTGCGGTTATGCAGACGAGTTCGACTTGTCCGAATCCGGTTAATCCCGAATGTGGATCAACTGGTACTTCGTCTGCCGGTCCCAGCCCAGATCGAAGGGAACCCGGTAACGGTCGGCCGTATGCGAATTGACAAGCGGATAGCCATAATCGTCAAAGCCGACCACAACCGAGAAATGGTCGGTGTCGTTGTTATCCAGGACATATCCGATGAGATCGCCGGGCCTCAGCTTGGAAATAGCCCCCTCCGGATGGTTGCGGGTAGGGGTCACAATCTCGTGAAAGTCCCCTTGCGCGACCAGGCGGCCGTACCCCGAGGCTTGAAGAAAATGCCGGAATGCATCCGTTTGCACCCATAACCGGGTCCCGCCCGAACGATTGACCGATCTCCAGCCGTTGATCATCGGCAACCCTCCCCCTTCCTCGGAGTCTCCGATCACCTGAGAGGCGAAGTTGGTGCAGTCTCCGCCTTTATCCGTATAATCCAAATATTTTTTATTGTATCGATGACGATTTCCGGCCCCCCAGGCTGCACCGGCGTATTTGTTGGCATACTTGACCGCTCTATCGCGATTGTAGCGTTTTCCTGCGGGCTCCTCATGGATCGCCTTAACGGCCGGAGCGGTTCCGTCCACGCCCTCGGCAATCTTGTTCGGGTCCTCATCCAGGGGGTCCAGGTACCATTCCCTTTTCACTTTCCATCCTGTGTCGCTTTTTTGCAGTGTCATGACATGCCGGGTTCCGACTCCAAAATATTGTTCAGGCAAAATCCGGTTTAAATAAACGTATCCGACTTTCAAGGACTGGACCAAGGAAACCCTGGCCGTATCTCCGGAGATGTTTAACCGTCGAATGCGGATGCTGCTCTCGGCCGCTGCCACCTTTATCGCCCGCAGGTCTGCCCATGCTTTCATGTACTTTGTCCGGTTAAGCTCATGCCGATACGCTTCTCGGCTGAAGGCATCGCTCAGGTAATACGCTTTAAAAGAATCGCCATTTCCCTGGACAAGCGCTTTCGCCCGTAGTTCGAACAAGGTGCGGAGTTCCGCTTCCACCTGCTTTTGCGGGTTGGCCAGCGCCGCATCCGCTCGGTTAGGACATACAGCAACGGTAAGAAGAATGAAGATAACCAGCCGCCTTACCCCTCTATGGACCGCCCTCACTGATAAGCTCCACCTTTCTCCCCATCCCGTGTCAGAGGCATGCTTCCTCCATGCTATACCAAACGGTACGATACCCAGGCATCCCGCCTTTTATTCCGTTCACCCAGGTGTACGGAATGGCGGTTTTCTCAACGCGCGCACTCCGCCCTGCTCCCGTTGTCCTCTTCTCAAAACAGGCACAACTAAAAAACGTACCCGCAGCGACTTGGGCACTTAAGCACCACAGCCACCGTAGACACCTTCCGAGCAAGAAAAAAGCGCCCGCTTGGGGCGCTACTTGAGGAGTCCGACCTTTTGCAGGTCCTTGATATTCAGATACAAGGCTTTATCGAAGATTTTGATTCGGACGCCATTCGCTTCAATGTCACCATTTGTGATGTCCTGGTATCCCTCGGGCATGTGAAAGCGGTAGTATTCGACCTGCTTCGTGACGAAGGGATGCGTCTTCACAACAAGGTCATTACCATCTTGAGAAACTTCCCCATAAGCCTTTTCAAGGATTTCGAGTCCGGTCCAACCATCTTTGATTGAAGGGGGGAGGGGCTTCCTCTGAAGCTGTGCAATCACATAGCTGGTATTATCATTATCCGTAAAGGCTCCAACGAAATTCCCGAATTTGTCATAAGCGTACAGCGTGCCGCCGACGAGTCCCACGTTTTCCTCCACAACGGCCGGCGTATTCTCGGTGAACTTTTCGATTGCTTCTTGCTCTGCCAATGCGGCTTCCAATTTTGGATTCAGTGTCCCGCCAATTTCCACGCGCTTCGCTGCCACGTTCCAGGTGTATTGGACGCCGGTCAGATCGGCCAGTTTGGCCAGGGGCACATAAGTGCTGCCGTTATACTGCAGGATGGGCTTGGACGCATCCTTATATTCTTTTCCGTTGACAAAGATCGGATAATTGGCCAGTGTGAGCACATACTGCTTGACCGGCGCAGCCACCGCCGATCCTGCCGTCGCGACAACAGCACCGACGATAACGCCCGCGATAAATTTCTTCATGATTGCCTCCCCAAATGGATTTTTCCACATTGTACCATATGTTGCACCATTAGAGGAGGCTCATTTTTTTGTCTTTTTCGTGGCTTTTCTCTCCGCTTCGATCCGGATGTCGAAGAATTAAGAAGAACGTCGTTAAGATCGATCATTTGCACTGCTCGGAGTAAACCATCTTCACTTTTATCCAGGCCTATGTATCTTAGTATAGCATTGGATATTAAAACTCGGCTGCCGACAAGTCTTAAGACGCAAGACAGTGAGGGTTCCTTACTCTTTCCTTCGTTCATTCCCGACATTCTTCAACAGATAAAAATAAACTCCACCGAATTTATCTATGGATTTAAAGAATCCATATACGTATTCGGTGGAGTCGCTCCGTACCACTATTAGAAAGAAATTCAAGCAAGCGTTCCCGATTAAACGGTATCAAACCGGTTTCCGATTATCCGATGGACCCTTCCATCTCGAACTTGATCAACCGATTCATCTCGACGGCGTACTCCATCGGCAGCTCCTTGGTGAACGGCTCGATGAAGCCCATGACGATCATCTGGGTCGCTTCGGCTTCCGTCAGGCCGCGGCTCATCAGGTAGAAGAGCTGGTCCTCGGACACCTTCGATACCGTCGCCTCATGCTCCAGCGTCACGTTGTCGTTCATGATCTCGTTGAACGGGATCGTGTCGGAGGTCGACTGCTTATCCATGATCAGCGTGTCGCACTTAACGTTCGCTTTCGAGCCCTGCGCGTTGCGGCCGAAGGAAGCCAGGCCGCGGTAGGTGACCTTGCCGCCGTGCTTGCTGATCGACTTGGAGATGATCGTCGACGTGGTCTCCGGCGCCAGATGGATCATCTTCGCTCCTGCGTCCTGGTGCTGGCCCTTGCCGGCGACCGCGATGGACAGCACACTGCCCTTCGCTCCGCGTCCCTTGAGGACGACGGCCGGGTACTTCATGGTCAGCTTCGAGCCGATGTTGCCGTCGACCCATTCCATCGTCGCGTTCTCTTCGGCGACGGCGCGCTTGGTGACGAGGTTGTAGATGTTCGGCGCCCAGTTCTGAATCGTCGTATACCGCGCACGGGAGTTCTTCATGCAGATGATCTCGACGACGGCGCTGTGCAGCGAGTTGGTGCTGTAGATCGGAGCCGTGCAGCCTTCCACGTAGTGGACGAAGCTGTCTTCGTCGGTGACGATCAACGTCCGTTCGAATTGCCCCATGTTCTCGGAGTTGATGCGGAAGTAAGCCTGCAGCGGAACTTCGCATTTCACGCCCTTCGGCACATAAATGAAGCTGCCGCCGGACCAGACCGCGCTGTTCAGGGCGGCGAATTTGTTGTCCGTGGGCGGAACGACCGTTCCGAAGAAGCGCTTGAACAGCTCGGGGTATTCCCGAAGCGCCGTATCGGTGTCGGTGAAGATGACCCCTTGCTTCTTCAGGTCTTCCTGCATGCTGTGGTAGACCACTTCCGATTCATACTGCGCCGAGACGCCCGCGAGGAACTTCTGCTCGGCCTCGGGAATCCCCAGCTTATCGAAGGTTTCCTTGATCTCGGAAGGTACTTCTTCCCAGGTTTTCCCCTGCTTCTCGGCCGGCTTCACATAATATTGGATGTCGTTGAAATCCAGATCGTCCAGGTTTCCTCCCCATTTGGGCAGCGGCATCCGGTTGAAGTGCTCCAGCGATTTCAGGCGGAATTCCAGCATCCACTCCGGCTCGCCTTTCATCCGGGAGATTTCCGTCACGATTTCCGGCGTGAGCCCCTTACCGGTCTGAAACACGGCTTTGTGCTCGTCGCGGAAGCCGTATTGATACTCTTCCATCTCGGGCATTTGCTTGGCCATCGTGATTCCCTCCTCTGATTTGTTTATCTTGCTCCGTTATTCCTTGACGTCCGGCTTCTGCTCCAGGCCCTTGCGCATCGCGTTCCAGGCGAGGGTCGCGCATTTGATCCGGGCCGGGAACTTGTTGACGCCCGAGAGGGCCTCCAGATCGTCGTAGTCGAAATCGACATCCTGTCCCCGCATCATGCAGGAGAAGTTTTCCGCCATTCTTAAGGCATCCTCCATGCGTTTGCCTTTGACGGCGTCGGTCATCATCGAGGCCGAGGACAGGCTGATCGAGCAGCCCTCTCCTTGGAAGCGGGCATCCTGCACCACTCCGTCCTCCACCTTGAGCTGGAGGGTGATTCGGTCGCCGCAGGACGGGTTATTCAGATTGACCGTAACGGCGTCCCCCTCGAAGGAGCCGCGGTTGCGGGGGTTTTTATAATGATCCATGATTACTCTGCGGTACAGGTCATCCAATTCCATAGCCGAAGTACTCCTTTGTCTTGACTAATGCGGCTGCGAGGCGGTCTACGTCCTCACGGGTGTTATAGAGGTAGAAGCTGGCGCGAACCGTTGCCGTCACCTCAAGCCACCGCATCAGCGGCTGGCAGCAGTGATGGCCCGCGCGTACCGCGACCCCTTCCGCATCCAGGACAGTCGCTACGTCATGGGGATGAATATCGCCCAGGTTGAAGGTGACGAGCCCGCTCCGGTCCGTCCGTGGGCCGTAAAGCGCGATCCCTTCGATACCGGACAGCCGCTCATAGGCGTAAGCGGCCAGCTCGTGCTCGTGGCGCTGGATGTTGTCCAGGCCGATCTCGGTGAGAAAATCAATGGCCGCTCCCAGGCCGATGGCGCCCGCAATGATCGGCGTGCCCCCTTCAAAGCGCCAGGGCAGTTCCTTCCAGGTCGACTCGTACAAGCCGACGTGGTCGATCATCTCGCCGCCGAACTCGACCGGCTCCATCCGCTCCAGCAGCTCCTTCTTGCCGTAGAGACAGCCGATGCCGGTCGGAGCGCACATCTTATGGCCGGAGAACGCGTAGAAGTCGCAGTTCAACTCCTGAACGTCGACCTTCATGTGCGGCGTGCTCTGCGCCCCGTCGATCAGAATCTTGGCGCCGTTCTTGTGGGCGATGGCGGCGATTTCCTTGACCGGGTTGATCGCGGCCATGACGTTGGAGACGTACGTCACGGCGACCATCTTCGTGTTCGGCGTAATGGTCGCTTCCACGTCCTGCAGCCGCAGCGTCCCGTCGGGCTGCAGCGGGATGTATTTCAATGTGGCGCCGGTTGCCTTGGCGGCCTGCTGCCAAGGAATGAGATTGCTGTGGTGCTCCAAGGGAGTGAGGACAATCTCGTCTCCCTCGCGGCAAACCGAGCGTGCGTAGCTCGAGGCCACCAGATTGATCGCGGTCGTCGTGCCCCGGGTAAAAATGATCTCCTCGGTATGGCGGGCGTTCAGAAACGCGGCTACCTTCTCGCGAGCGCCTTCGTAAGCGTCCGTCGCCCTGGACCCCAGGGTATGGACCCCCCGGTGAACGTTGGCGTTGTCGTGTTCATAGTAAGCCCTGACCGCTTCCAGCACCGGAATCGGCTTCTGGGAGGTCGCCGCGCTGTCCAGGTAAACCAGCGGGTGGCCGTTCACTTCCTGATCCAGGATCGGGAACAACTTGCGAAGCTCGCTTGCGTTCATTGCCCCAACTTCCTTTCCACCAGCAGCCGGAACTGCTTTTCCAGCTCAGGGATGGGGATTTCGGCGACGACCGGAGCGAGGAAGCCGTAGATCACGAGCCGCTCCGCTTCTTGCTTCGTCAGACCGCGCGACATCAGATAGAAGATCTGCTCGGGGTTAACTTGCCCGACGCTCGCGGCGTGGCCGGCTTTGACGTCATCTTCGTCGATCAAGAGAATCGGGTTGGCGTCGCCTCGGGCCGTCGGGCTCAGCATAAGGACCTTCTCCGCCTGCTGGCCGTTTGCTCCGGTAGCCCCCTTCTCGATCTTGGTGATGCCGTTGATGATCGCCGTCGAGGACTCGCGCATGACCGCCCGCGTCGACATATCGGACTCCGTGGCCTTGCCGATATGGACGTTGCGGGTGGTCAGATTCATGCGCTGCTCGCCATTGCCGACGCAGATCACCTTGGCGTCGGCGGATGAGCCGCTGCCGTTCAGCCGGCTCGTCGTGTCGGAGATGGTGCCGCCGGCGTTCATCTCGCCGATGACCCACTCCACACGGGCATCCTTCGCCAGATCGGCCCGCCGGTAGGCGGCGTCGATCACCGAGGAGCCCAGGTTATGAATGCTCGCGAAGCGCACCTGCGCTCCGGCGGCCGCATAGACCTCGGCGACGGTCGGCACGACCTGCTCGCCGTCCGCCGATGCGCCTTGGTATTGTTCCACATACGAGACGGAGCTGCCTTCCTCCGCCACGATCAGCACATGCGGGACGAGCGGATTCGCCGCAGATTCGGCGGCGAACAGCGCGTACAGCGGAATGTCCACGGCGACGTTCTTGGGCACGTAGAGGAAGACCCCTCCGTTCCACAAGGCCGCGTGCAGGGCGGTCAGCCGGTGTTCGTCCGCGGCGACCGCCTTCATCAGATAAGGGCGAACCAGGGCCTCATGCTCGCGCACCGCCGTGGCCAGATCGGTGAAGATCACGCCGAGGTTCTTCCATTCGGCGGCAAGCTCCCGGTGCACCGTCGCCGAGCCCTTTTGCACGATGGCATTGGCGCGGTGTTCTTCGGAAGGGAGCAGGGCGGACAGCTCCGCCGCCGCTAAGGTTTGCTTGATATCGGCCGGAAGGCCGATGGAAGACCAGTTCCACCGGTCGATCCGGGTTTTCTCCAATCGGGGCAGCTCCAGTTCGCCTGCAAGCGCAAGGGCCTCAAGCCGCGAAGCGGTGAGCCATTCCGGCTCTCCCGCGCCGCGGGAACGGTCGGACACCGCTTGCCGGTCGACAGGAAGCAAGGTTTGGGATGTCATGGCAATTCCTCCTGTTCGACGTTTACGCGTTTTGGCCAGCCGTTTCTTCTTCCGCTTCGATTTCGATGCCCAGCTCTTCCCGAAGCCACTCGTAGCCTTCGTTCTCCAAGCGCTCGGCCAGCTCCGGACCGCCGGAACGGACGATGCGGCCCTGCATCATGACGTGCACGAAGTCGGGCTTGATGTAGTTCAGCAGCCGCTGATAGTGGGTAATAATCAGGAAGCTGCGGTCTTCGCCGCGCATGGAATTCACGCCGTCGGCCACGATGCGCAGGGCGTCGATGTCCAGGCCCGAGTCGATTTCATCCAGAATCGTGAGCCGCGGCTCCAGGAGAAGCATCTGCAGGATTTCATTGCGCTTCTTTTCCCCGCCGGAGAAGCCCTCGTTCAGATAGCGGTGAGCGAATTCAGGGTTCATTTCCAGCTCCTTCATCTTGCCTTCGAGCTGGCGGATGAACTTCATCAGCGAAATCTCGTTGCCTTCTCCGCGGCGGGCGTTGATGGCGCTGCGCAGGAAGTCGGCGTTCGTGACGCCGGGAATCTCGCTCGGATACTGCATGCCGAGGAACAGCCCGGCCCGGGCGCGCTCGTCCACGGACATCTCCAGCAGGTCCTCGCCGTCCAGGGTTACGGTTCCTTCGGTGACCTCGTATTTGGGATGGCCCATGAGCACCGAAGCCAAGGTGCTCTTGCCCGTCCCGTTCGGTCCCATAATGGCGTGAACCTCACCGTTCTTGATCGTCAGGTCCAGGCCCTTCAGAATTTCTTTATTCTCGATCTTGGCCCTCAAACCCTCAATTTGAAAATGCATCGTACCTGCCACCGGCATTCACTCCTGTCGCGAAATGTAGGGAACTATTAATCAAGGGAACGGGTTCCGCGAAGGGAACCCGTCAGCCGTACTTGTCAGCTAAGTGTTTCATTGATTATCAATGATTCTCATTGTTAATTTTATTACAGGACACCTTAAAAATCAATTCAACTTTCCTATCACCCGGCCCATTTCGAAGAAAGGGCCGTCCGGCTCAACGGGTTTCCAAGGTCAGCCGGACCTCCTCGGCCGCTTTCTTAAACCCCGCTTCGTCCAGAACGGGAATGTCCTTCCCGCCGCCGGCTTCCGCCTCGAGTCGCACCCACGATTTGCAGCCGCCGTACTGCGGCAGCACCGGCAGGCGCAGCGGCTGTTCCAGGCGGTAGACGCGCAGGAGCAGCACATGCAGCGGCTTGCTCTTCTTCCAGCGAAGCTTCTCCTCGGCGAAGGCTTCCGTCCAGATGTGAAGGTCCCGGAGCTTGTTCAGCTCCTCCTCGCTCGTCACTTCCAGATCGGCTTCGGCCACCGCCCGGTAAGCGATCTCGACGGTCTCCTCTTCCGGCTTCCAATCGGCCAGCACCTCGGACAGCAGCGGCCGGAATTCGTCCTTCAGCAGTTCTCCGCGCTGGTGCTCATAAGTCGGATACAGGTAAAACGAAGGGGTTTCCAACTGAAAGTCCCGGGTTTCCTCGGCGATGCCTCCCTTGCGCAGCAAGAGAATCTGCCGGCCTTCGGACAGGGCCCGAATGGTAACCGCCCATTCCTTCAGGGCAATCATCTGGTGCTCCATCGCTATTCCTCCCCTCGATACGTTCCTATCATTATAAGAGTGCTTAGGCCGCCGAAGCAAACCCGCAAGCCGGGTTTACGGAAAGCGGCTTGAATAAACCAACGTTTGCGGGAGAACCTAAGCGTGCTCGACCAAACCAACGAATGGAGAGTGGTTCCCGATGCGCGAGGGATTAATCCCGGCCATATTGGGCACGGCGGTCACCGCAACGGGCGCGCTTCTGCGTCCCAAATATCCGATGGTTGGTACGGCGGTCCTTGGCTTCGGAGCGGCCCATGTCGTTCTGGGGGCAATCGACCTGGTAGAGCACCGCAGGAGCATGTCGTAACCAACGCCGGTCGGCAGTGGTGCTAGACAAGCCTTCGGGGCGGCCTTCGCCGCCCTCCTGTTTATTTTCCGGCTTTTTCTTTCGAACCTTCCTTTCCTACTCTCTCTCCGCTCCTGCCCCCGCTGCTCCTTTTCCCGAATGCCATACAAAAAACGTCCTTTTCCTCATGCCAAAACTGTGGTAGTTTGGAAGGATCAGGGTAAAGAAAACCTGAGGGGCAAACCATCAAAAGGAGTGGAGTCATGAGCAAACGGAAAAAATGGACGCTGATCGGGACCGCCTTCGTCCTGATGCTGTCCCTGACCGCCTGCGGCCAGAACAAATCGGCCTACGAGACCTTAAAGCAGGGTTCGGCCAAGCTCGCGGAAGCCGAGTCGTTCGATTACGCCGGTTCCATCGCTTTCAAAACCGATGCCCTACCGAGCGGCACCGACGCGGCGACGGCGCAGGCCCAACTGCTGAGCAACCTGGAGCTGGCATTCAGCGGAGCTTCCTATGCCAAGAAGGAGCAGGCCACCTTAAACCTCGTTCTGAGCCTCAAAGGCGACGCATCCTTCTCCGTCAACGTTCCGATCGTCGTGGACAAGGAAGGACTCTACGTCAAAATCCCGAGCATCCCGATGTTCCCTCTGCCGGAGACGGTGACGGGCAAATACCTGCATCTCACGAAAGCAGAGCTGGAGCAGCTCTCCGACGAATCCGCCCAGCCGACTCCCAAGCCCGATCCGGCCAAAGAAAAGCAGCTCAACAAGGAGCTGGAAGCGGCCCTCGCCAAGCAGTTTAAAGAAGACGATAACCTGATCAAAGTCAGCGTGAAAAAATCCAGCGCCGAGGTTCCATCCCACGTCAAGCAGGTCGTCGAGTACAGCATCACGAATGAAAACTTCCCGACGCTCGTGGAGAAGCTCGTCAAAGGCCTCATTCCCGATATTCTGACGATTCTGAGCAAGCCGGAATACAAGGAAATGACCAATATTCCGACCGATACGCTCGCCAACTACCAGAAGTCGCTCGACAGCTTTACCACCGAGGAGTTGAAAAAGCAGCTTACCGTGAACGAAGCCTACTCGCAATTCGGCATCGACGGAGCGGGGTACCTGTCTTACCTCCGCGACAAGTTCGATTTTACGGCTACCGACGAAACGAGCGGCAAGTCGAATGCCTCGATCGACCTCACGTTCGACGCCACCAACATCAACAAGGCCAAGGGCCAGGTCGTCATTCCGAAAGCGGAGGAAACGATCAGCATGACCGAGCTGCAGGAGCAGTTCGGCACCTCCTTCAGCGGTTTGGGATCGACCGAAGACCCGGGCACCCCCTGAAGCGATACGGCTAGCTATCATGAAAAAAACCGTCTTCCCTCGCGTTCCCCATCTGGGGTGCGCGCCGGGAAGGCGGTTTTCTATTATGCAGCCTGGAGCGACGGGTTCAGCGAAGCGCCTTGCGGGCCAAGGTCCACACCAGCGTCATCAGCACCGCGCCGAGAATGAGGGCAACGCCGTACGTCTGCAGCCAGGCCGGACTGCCCTTCAGTTCCTCGAAGACCCAGCCGCCGACAATCGGGCCGATGAAGCCGGCGATGCCGGTAATGGCGGAATAGACGGCGATGAACATCGGCCGCTCGCTCTTCGGAGTGTCGCCGATGATGAAATTGAATACGAGTTGGTTGAAGCCCCCGACGCCGAAGCCGATCAGGACGTGAACGAGCATGAGGACGGGCAAGACGGGCAGCACGGAGAGCAGTCCCCAGCTCAGGCAGCTGGCTGCGATGATCGGCAGCGTCCAGAACAGCAGTTGCTTGTTGGAATAGCGGGCGTTAAGCTGCCCCCAGATATAGAAGCTTGCGACCATTGCCAGCGTTTGGATAATGGTCATGGCGGACACCCGCCCCTGGGACAAGCCGAGGTTGTTCAGCATGATGAACGCATAGAGCGGTACAACCATCCCCTGAAGAAGCAGCCAAGCGCTTAGGAAGATGCTCGCCCGCATAAACGAACGATCTTGCAGCGGCAGACGAAGCATCGAGGCGAGCCCGGTTTTGGTCGATTTCTCCAAGGGCAGATTCGGATAGGTCGTAAACATGAGAATATTGAGGCTCATCATGACCAGGATGATGACGAACAAGACGTGATAACCTTGTCCTCCCGGATAGCGGTCCAGGATCTGACCGCCGGCAAACAGCGTTACGCTGCCGATCGCGTTGAGCAGCATGTTGCGAAATCCCATGTATCTCGCCCGGACCTGAGGCAGCACCATATCGCCCACCAGCGAGGTCCACATCATGCCGGAGGTCGCGTTCGCGATGAAGGCCAAGGTATAGAGAGCCAGGTAGATCGGAAGCCACAGCTCCCGCGGAAAGAAGAACGGAATGAAGCCGGTCGCCGTCCAGCACAGCCGGTGCAGCGAAGCGAGCGTGACAAAGCCCCATTTGCGGTGGAGCTTGTGGCTCACCGAGGCAAACGGAATTTGCAGGACATTGGCGAGGGTCGGAATGGCGAGAACCAGGCCGATCTGGCTGGAGGACGCTCCGAGGTACATCAGGTAGCCGGTCAGGAACTGACCGCCGATCAAGGTCCCGAACACGGTAGCCGGAATGCCCTCCGCGGTCAGGATGTTCAGGTAGCGGCGATTCTCCGAGTCTTTCTTGGCTAGTGGAGATCTCATACGGGCGGGAATCGGAAAAATGGACGCTCTACTCCTTCATGTGGGTTGCCTTCATGATACCATACGCTCCCTCCGCCTACGAGCAGGTAAAGTGGCCGGAATACATGGAGAAAAGGCCGAATCCGCTAGCCTTCGGATCGGCCTTTTCCATATGCTGCAAGCTCCGGAATATCAGCCGTGCAGCAGAGATTCGGCGCCATCGATATAAACCGCGGTACCGGTGATATGAGACGATTCTTCGGAGGCGAGAAACAACACGAGGTCTGCCACCTGCTCGGGAGAGCCGGGCCCTTCCTCAAGCGGCTGGGCGCCCTCCGGATACTGGACCGGAATCTCGATCTCTTTGAGTGCCGGGTCCTTCTTCGTATTCTGGTCGATATTGGTCTGAATCGCGCCGGGACAGATTGCATTGACGCGAATCTTGTAGCGGGCGAGCTCCAGTGCAGCCATCTGCATGAAGGCCACCTGTCCGGCCTTGCTGGTGCTGTAGGCGGAGGCTCCGAACATGCTGAAGGCGCGGTTGCCGTTGATCGAACTGGTGATGGCAATGCTGCCTCCCCGCTTCTTCAAATGGGGAATCGCATACTTCACGCTAAGAAAAGTCCCCTTCAGGTTGGTGGTGATCGTATTGTCCCATTCGTCCGGGGTTAAATCCTCAATCGGCGCCAGCTTTCCGTTGATGCCCGCGTTGGCAAAGACAAAATCCAAGCCTCCGTACTTCGCCACCGCCTGCTTGATGCCGTCCTCCACCCGCTTGGGATCGGACACATCCACATCCACGACGAAGGCTTCTCCTCCGGCAGCGCGAATTTCCCGCTCCGCCTCCGCCGCCCGCTTCTCGCCGAGGTCCATGATGCACACCTTCGCTCCATGCCGCGCGAGCAGAACCGCTGCAGCCCGGCCGATGCCGGAACCGCCGCCGGTTACCACCGCTACCTTGCCTTCCATTCTTCGAGCGCTCATCGCTTAGGCACATCCTTTCCGCGACCCTGTTGATCCCCTTCCGGCTTTCTTTTGTTCCGTCTATATAGAAGCCTGTACCGCACAAGGGCCGTCACCAACATTGTAACCAGAGCCGGAGCCAAGCAAACAAAATCGGCGGTTTTTACGGGCCGAAGCAAATTTTATGTTCCATTAAGCTTCCCTTAAGCCTGGCCTCATTTGGTTTTCAGTTCCTCCCTTTACAGTGAAGACGTCATGCTAGGGCAGAAGAGAGGAGATTGGATTCATGCGGCGCGGATACAAATGGTTGGCTTTCACCCTGGTGCTGGTCCTGATCGTGGCCGGCAGTATTTTTTACCTGAAGGCTCCGGCGAAAGGAGTGGCGGAGGCGGCGGAAAGCACGGTCCAAGCCACGAAAGGGGCCATTCGCTTTACCGTTTCGGGAACGTCGCAGCTTGCGGCGAAGAACGTACAAACCATCAGCGCTCCGGCGGATGGGATGATTCAGACCATGAACCTGGTCAAAGGCAAGGAAGTCAAAAAAGGCGACGTCCTGTTCGTCCTGTCCGACCCTTCCCTGTCGCTGTCGCTTAAGGAAAGCGAGGAGAGCCTCGCCCAGATGCAGAAGGAGCTCGCCAAGCTGGAGGCGCAGACCGGGCATATGCGGATTTCCGCCCCGGCAGGCGGAATCCTGACGCTGGCGAATAACGTTGAGCTGGGCTCGAACGTCCAGCAGTCCTCGAAGATCGGAACGATTGCGGACAATTCCGTCTTCACCGCAACCCTTCCGTTTGCGGCCGAGGAAGCGGCCGATCTGCGCAAGGGAGATGCGGTCGATGTGGCGGTCGAGAACTTCGCCCTGACCAAAACCGGAACGATCGCCGCCATCGATTCCACCCTGTACGCGGATGCGGCGGGCAACCGGATCATCAAGGCGACCGTCCGCGTACCGAACGACGGCTCGCTTTCCGCCGGTCTCAACGTGACGGCCTCCGTGGAGAAAAACGGAACGACCCGGACCTCGACGGACAAGGGACCGCTGGAATACCTGTCGGTGGTTCCGGTCATGAGCCAAGCGTCCGGCACCATCGGCGAACTGGAGGTCAAATCCGGCAGCACGGTGAAGGCCGGCCAGACCCTGGCGGTGCTTGCCAACGATTCCATTGCCGACGACATTCAGTCCAAGGAGTCGGCGCTCGACCGGCAGCAGCTTCAGGTCGACAACAACCGCAGCAAGGTGGACGCCTTGACCGTGAAGGCTCCCTTCGACGGCGTCTTTTCCACCGACTTCGCCGACAGCAAAGCCAATGTGCTTGCCAACTACCCGGTCGGCGCCCAGATCGCCTCCGGGACCCAGCTCGGGGCCGTCTCCAGCCAATCGGTCATGCAGCTGGTCATCCAGGTGGACGAGCTGGACCTGCCCGATATCAAGCTGAACCAGAAGGCGACCATCAGCGTGGATGCATTGCCGAGCCTGAAGCTGGAAGGGACCGTCAGCCAAGTCTCCAGCGTGGGCACGACTTCAAACGGAGTTACCACCTACGACGTCGTGCTCGATATCGCGAATCCCGGAGACGGACAGCTGAAGAGCGGCATGACGGCGACGGCGGAGATCCTCATTCAGGAGAAGCAGGATATTCTCGTTCTGCCGAGCAACGCGTTGAAGTCCTACCGGGGCAAGCACTACGTCACGCTCAAAAAGGCGGACGGCACCACCGAGGAGCAGCATGAAGTCACCGTCGGCATCCGCAGCGAAACCAGCGTCGAAATCACCGACGGCCTGTCCGTTGGCGATACCGTCGTCATTCCCGACGCGGAAAAGACCTCTACTCTCACGGAGCAGGAGATCGGCCAGATGCGGCAGATGTTCCAGAACGGGGCCGCGAATTTCGGCGGCAGCTCCGGCGGAGGGTTCGGCGGCGGCGGGATGCCGGGCGGCGGAGGCTTTACCGGCGGCGGTTCAGGCGGAGGCATGGGCGGAGGAACCGGCTCCCGAGGCGGCAACTGATGGGCGATTCCGGCGGAAAGGAGCGCGGAGGCATTGGCAATCATTGAGTTAAACGAGATTAACAAGACCTATTATCAAGGCGAAGAAGAGCTGCAAATCCTGAAGGGCATCTCCCTAAGCGTGGAGCCCGGCGATTTCGTCGCCATCGTCGGGCCGAGCGGCTCCGGCAAATCGACGCTGATGAATACGATCGGCCTGTTGGACGCCCCCACCTCAGGCGCATATATTCTCGACGGCGTGGACACCGGCTCGCTGACGGATAACCAGATGGCGGAGGTCCGCAACCGCAAGATCGGCTTTATCTTTCAGCAATTCAACCTGCTGCCGCGGCTGACGGCTCTGGAGAATGTGGAACTGCCGCTGATTTATGCCGGGCACGACAAGAAATACCGGCGCGAGCAGGCGGCTTCCCTGCTCGCCAAGCTCGGCATGGAGAAGCACATCCATCACCGGCCCAGCCAACTGTCCGGCGGCCAGCAGCAGCGGGTGGCCATCGCCCGGGCGCTCGCCGTATCGCCGTCGCTGATCCTCGCCGACGAGCCGACCGGCGCGCTCGATTCCCGCACCGGGCACGAGGTGCTCGAGCTTATCTGGGAGCTCAATGCCCAAGGCAATACCATCGTCATGATCACGCATGACTCGGGAATTGCCGCAACGGCACGGCGCACGGTCTCGCTGCGCGACGGCGAGATCGTCGACGACATTCGGCAGACCGCGATTCCGTATCGCAGCGGGGAGGTGGTCTCATGAAGGCCTGGGAGCTGATCGTCATGGCCTTCCGCACGATCGTCGGCAACCCGATGCGGACCTTCCTGACCATGCTCGGGGTCATCATCGGCGTCAGCTCGGTGCTGACGCTGGTCTCGCTCGGCCGCGGCACCTCGGAGGCCATCGAGAAGCAATACGAGAGCCTCGGCACCAACCTGCTGGTAGTGAACGTCATGGGCAACGGCCGGGCCCAACAGCTCGATTACAAGGAGCTGATGGACATCGAGCAGTTCCCCGAATTCGGCACGATCGCGCCGACGGTGACCAAGTCGGACGCGAACCTGAAATACGACCATACCTCGGAATCCTATTCGCTGATCGGCACGAACGACCGGTACCTCAACATCATCAAGACCCAAGTCGAGAAAGGACGTTTTCTCTCGCCGGCCGATCAGGATTTCCGCAATCACGTGGTCGTCCTCGGCTCCGAGGTCGCCAAAGAGTTCTTCGGCACGTCCGATCCCGTGGACGAGGTCATCAACATCGACGGCTTCAATTACACCGTCGTCGGCCAGCTCAAGGCCCAGGGCTCGAATATCAGCGGTACCTCGGCGGACAGCGCCGTCTTCGTGCCGCTGGAGACCGCCCGCCGCGATTTCAAGCTGGGCAGCATCCGCACGACGTATATCGAAGCTGCCACGAAGGATGACGTGTCCAAGGCGCAGGAGACCATCGAGCAGTACTTGACCTATAAATTCAAAAGCTCGAGCGGCTACCGCGTGATGAATTCGGACCAGCTGATCACCGCCCGCGTCGCCGCCTCCAGTACGCTGACGAGGCAACTGGTCAGCATCGCCTTCATCTCGCTCATCGTCGGCGGGATCGGCATCATGAACATCATGCTGGTCACCGTCTCGGAGCGGACCCGGGAGATCGGGATACGCAAATCCATTGGCGCCAAGCGCCGCAACATCCTCTTCCAGTTCCTGGTGGAGGCAGGCGTCATCAGCGGACTGGGCGGGTTGATCGGCCTCCTCGTCGGCGTCGCGCTGTCGCTCTTGTGGCCGGTGTTCAATCCCGAGCAGACGACCAGCCTGTCGCTCGACATGGGCCTTTACGCCTTCGTCTTTTCCGTCCTGGTCGGCGTGATTTTCGGGCTCTATCCCGCCAATAAAGCGTCCCGGCTCCGGCCGATCGACGCCCTTCGCACCGAATGAACCCTGAAGGAGGCTACTGAAGTGTCTGAAGTGTCCAACCGGCTCACCCGCAGGCTGTCAACCTGCCTCATGCTCGTCCTCTCCCTCGCCCTCGTCCTGAGCCCGATTTCCCTGACGAAGGCGGAAGCGGCGGGAACCTCTGTCAGAAACGGCCCGCTGACTTTTACCATCGACAGCGCCGTCCTGTCCGCCGAGACGAATGCGACCACCCTGCAATTTCAGCTCAAGGCGGTTAACTCCGGCAAGTCCGCTGTCCGCCTGAGCGATTACGGAGTCCGTGTGGTTCGGACCGGCAGCGGCTCCATCTCCGCCAAGCTGCTGACGAAGCTGAACGCCCGGCTGGACGCCGGCAAGTCGGCGGCGAGCCGCTACGCCGCGACCGTTCCCGCCGGAAGCAAACTCACGGACTACAAGATTGTCGTGTTCAAGTGGAATTCCGGCGGCAACCGTTATATGACCGACCTCGGCCAAGTCTCCGCCGCCCAGGCGGCCGCGGCCCAGACAGCTTCGGCTGTCGTCGCCCTGTCGCAAGCCGATTCCGCTTATGCGTCTTCACTCAGCGTGCAGTGGAAATCGGCCCGAACCTACCGCGTGGTGCAGGACGGCCTCGTCTATCTGTACGCCGACCTGTGGCTCACCAACAAGAGCGCTTCCCAGGTGACCCTGCCCACTGCGCTCGCTTACCGGCTCAAGGCTGCGCCCGGCGCCGATGAAGCTTACGCGGCAGAAATCCTGGCAGGGCTGGACAAGGCGCTGCAGCCGAACGAGACGCGGAAAGTCACCCTCCGCGCCGCAGTCCCGGCAGCCACGGCATCCGCCAAGGGCTGGGTCCTCCAGCTCTATGCCGCCGCGCAGAACGTTCCCATGATTCTCGGTACGGTATCCGTGGGGGACACCGAAGCCGTAGCCGCCATCGGCGGCTCGCAAAGCTATCTGGCCGCGGCTCCGACCTCGCCGCTGGCCTATTCGGTGACCCGAACGACGCTGACCTCCCGAACGGACGGCATCCTCTATGTCAGCACCGTTACCCTGCGCAATACGGGCAGCGCTTCGGCAGCCGTGACCGAAGTCAGCGCCGTCTACCAATACCAAGGTCTCGGCGCCACGGAAGCGAAGATCGATACGGGTTCGCATCCAACCTACCTCGCCGCCGGAGCCTCGGCGAGCTATACCTTTAGCGCCGTGCTTCCGTCAGATGTAGAGGCCGCCGATGTCCGGTTGATCCTCCGGGAGAGCAAGGCCGTCAAGGCGGCGGCAACGGGAACGGGTGCCGACAATTCCGCCGGGCTTACTCTGCCCGTCTCCATCACCGGGCTGGCAGCCGCCGCTCCGCCTGCCGACGCGTATGCCGCCGCCGCTCCGTACAAGCCCGGAGCCGCCCTGAAGCTCCAGCAAGGGACGCTTTCGTCGGACCTGTCCGTATCGCTCCTGGAGCTGAAGGAATACCGGAATCCCGACACCGGCTATCGGACGGCCGTCGGCAAGTTCAAGCTGACGAACAACGGAACGGCGGAGCTCGCGCTGCCCGCCATCGGCAACGAGCTGATCGGCGAGAAAGGCGGCGCCTATCCGGGAACGCGGCAAAGCACGTCCGTCCAGACGATTCTGCCGGGAACGAGCTTCATCACCGCTTATTCTTATGTGCTGCCCGACAGCGAAACGGCTTCGGCTTTCGCGCTGAACGTCTATGACAGCGTATCGGCGGCAGGCGATAAAGTCTCGCTCGGCTCGTTCCGGGTGCAAGTGGAGAACGATTCGGCGGATACGTCTTATCCCTACGCCATGAATCTCTATCCGTACCAATTGAAGGTGCTCGATCCTTATTACCTGACCTGGAATTACGACACCGGCGCAAGCAGCTATACCGGACAGGTCAAGATCGACGTCTCCTCCATGCGGACGGACAACGTGAACGTAGAGTCCGGCTTTACGGGTGTTCAGTTCGACCTGGTCAACCGAACCAGCGGCAAAACGCTCGGCTCCGTCAGCTACGGCTTCGCGGGAACAAATAAATTGAAGGACGGTCAGGTCACGCTGAAATACAGCGGCGTCGACGGCGATCAGATCGGCCTTAACGCCGTTCGAATCTACGAAACCATCCCGACGCCGAACGGAACCGTCCGCCGGCTCCTGATGGAGATTCCGGCCTCTTAAGCCGGACAATGCCTGGAAAAGAACAGCAACCGCCTTTCCCCGGGGAAAGGCGGTTGTTGTATGTCCGGCCGAGGAAACGACGGCATCGAACGGCTATCGGAGTTACTTGCGGATTACCCGATCCTGAATCCGGTAGACCATCCCTGCCAGGACGGTGGCGGGCAGCACGCGGCTCAGCCCCACGGCCAGCTTGTTGCCGAAGCCGGGCACGGTCACCGCTTTGCCGCGGAGGAAGCCCTCGTACCCGATCCGCGCCGCTCTGTCGGCGGGCATGGCGCCGGGCTGGTCCCGCTTGCCGGCCCTCGCGGAGAACTCCGTCCGCGTGGCTCCCGGACAGAATGCGCACACCTCGATGCCGTCCGCGGCCAGCTCGCTCCGCAGAGCCAGCGTCAAGGACAGCACGTACGCCTTGGTGGCATAATAGACGGCCGTGAGCGGGCCCGGCTGATAGCTGCCCGTGGACGCGACATTGAGAATCCGGCCGCCTCCCCGGCTTCGCATGCCCGGGATGGCTTCCTTGATGAGCCGAGTCGGCGCGTGCATGTTGAGCTGCATGACGGCTTCGTCGTCGGCCCAGGGAATGCCCGAGAACGGGCCGACCTTTCCGGCTCCGGCATTGTTGACGAGGATGTCAAGAGCAAGGCCGAGCCGGCCGAGCTCCGCCAGAATCCGTTCGGGAGCCTCCGGGTCGGACAAATCGGCCGCGACGACATGAACCTCGGCGCCCGAAGCGGCCCGCAGCTCGTCCGCCAGCGCTTCAAGCGCCTCCCGGCTGCGGGCGGTCAGCACCAGCCGGCAGCCGTCCCGGGCAAAGAGCCGGGCGAATTCCCGCCCGATGCCGGAGGAGGCTCCGGTGACGAGTACGGTCTGACCGTGAATCGAATCCGATTTCATGGTTCCTCCTATGTAGGCGCGGCCGCCGCGGCGGCCGCGCGGGTTTGATTTGTCGGACAAGCGCTGAAGCGCTACAGCATCTTCGCTACAGCATCGCGTCCGATCATTCCGGGAACAATCCCCTGCCGCTCGGCTTCCCGCGTAACGGATTCCAAAGGGGCGGCAAGCAGCTCCTCGAGCGTCCGAACGCCGACCGCTCTTCCCGCCAGAATCCCCCGGTCCGCCAGCCGCTCGTTCAACAGGCCGACATCAAGCGCTCCGCACATGATATAGCCCCGATCCGTGGCAACGGCGATCAGGGTAGTCTTCGGCAGCTTGACCTCGATTCCGAGTGCCATCCGGTTCCCTACCGGGACCGGTACCATCGTAATCATACGATGCGCCTCCTTTCGATGAGCATACCTCACCATATGAACGGTCGAGCGCCTTCGTATAGGTAACCGCTGAGAGCACGGAAATCGCCGCTCCTTTCCGAAATAGGACGAAAGGATCAGGAATTCCTTTGTTTCGGCAATTCATCCATGCTATAGTAGGGTTACACTAGGCGGAGGGTTGGGCGAAAAAACAGCATGGACAAAGCAAGAAATGAAAAAAAGAAGTTCCTGTTCACTGTCGACATTCTCATGGAAGGCTACAACAACGGCATCGCCCTCGAAAACCTGCTCCATCTTCTCAATCAAGACAAGATTCTCGATTACGACATTCGCAAGGGCCTCTCACTGGGGGAACAGGTGGCGTCTGCTCTAAAGCAGCCGTCCCGGGAAATTCCCGTTCCGCCGAAAGCTTCTTCCCGGACGACCGGCAAGCCGGATAAAGAAAAGGAAGATGCAGGCGCCCCATCGAGCGGCCAACCGGCAAGAACTGCCGAATCCCCGAAGACCGCCCCTTCCGGCAAATCGGAAAGCGGAGCGGCTCGCAGCAACGCTGGACCCGGACTCATTCAGTTGGTTGAGAAGTACAAGGCTAGCAACGCGCTGGTGCGGCTGACCGTCTTGAAGGGAAAAGGCATTCGGCTGAGCCTGCCTTGCCGGGTCCTGAATTTTGATCCGGATACCGACACCCTGACGGTCTACCATGTCGATGAGAAAAAGGTGTATCAGTTCCGCATGACGGAAGTCGAAGATTTTAGCGTTTGATGGATGCCTTTGACGCTGTGTTCTCGGCCATGCGCCTCCACCCGCGATTCTTGAGCGGGCGGAGGCTTTTTGTTGTTTCCTTGCGGCGACGTATCCGCTGCGGGAACGGATTCAGGGTGCGATAGAGGCCAGAGCACTAGGCCAAAAGACCAAAACCTCGCGATCCCGCTCCGCCCCGAGGGACCCGAACAGCTCGGCCTCGGAGCTCAGCCGCACCGGTTCGCCGTTCCAGCGGTCGACGGTGACTTTCTTCAAGCGGGCTCCCTTTAGGATGGCCTTCAGGGCGAAGACCAGACTGGACCGCCGCAGACGGGGATCGGTCGAGAGCCCCATGTCGGCAAGCCGCTTTGCGTTGTTCTCCAGCCAGAGCTCCCAGACCGTTCCGCGCAGCAGCAGGTAGTTGGACGGCTTCCGGGAGAAGGAAGCCCCCTCCCGTTCCGGCCAGGGCAGCAGGACGCCGTACGGATTGGCCGGGTCCGCCGCCGACAGGAGAGCGAAGCCGCCGCCTCCGGCCAGTGGCTGATAGGAGCGAAGGGCGTCGACGGTCTCCTTGGCGGCATACTGCATGACGGGAATACCCGATACGAAGAAGCCGCGGGTGAGCAGCCCCCAATCCTCGAGTTGCCTGAGAACGCCGTACAACCGCTCCCAGGGGTACGGAGAATACTCGGAGACGAGATTGCGGGTCAAGATGCCGAATTGATCGAGCAAATGCCGAACCCAGGCGGCCGCCGAACGGTCCTCGGCTTCCCGCCGCTCCCGTTCCCCTCCCGCTCCGGCCGGAGTGGCGGACGGGAAGGAGCCGGTGGCGTACCAGCGGCCCAGGCCGGATTGGAAGCCCGTCCGGCCGCCCTTGCTCTTGGCCGCCGTCCCGCCGGAGAGCGCGAGACGCAGCGGGGCAAACTGGTCGTTGGCCGCACGGCCCTCCCAGACCAGTTCAAGCAGCCGCGCCAGCATGGCGGACGGCACTTCTCCGAAATCGCGGGCGATTTGGGCGAGGAAGCAAGCCCCCTTTGTCTTAAGATACGCCAGCAGCTCCGGCTGCGAGGAATCTCCCGCAGACGGAAGGCAAGGGGCGAGCAAGTCGGTCGATTCGGCCAGGAAGAAGGCGATTTTCCCTTCCTTCTCGCCTTCTTCCCGCCTGCCGATCCAGACGACATCCCCGGCCGCGCAGAGCAGATCGAGATCCTCCTTGCGGTAACCGGGCAGCCGCGAGGGAAACAGATACGATTCGTAATGGGAGACGGGCAGGAACAAGCCCTGTACCCCGGCGATGATCCGGCGCAGCGCATCCGGCCCCGTTTCCTCCGGGAGAGACGCCCGTTCGCCGACGGACAGGCCGCCGGCGAGCCCCTGCCGACCGGCCAGGTATGCGGCGTAGCGCGCCGGCTCCACCGGCTCGGCCTGCTTGCGGTATTCCAAGAGGGAGAAGCGCACCACCCGCTCGGCCACCTTGGCGCTGGTCCAGAGTCCCGTTTCGCCCGGTTCCGCGAACGGAGCGGCTTCTACCCGTTTCTGCTCTTTCCCCTCTTCGATCCACTCGCGGCAGCGGGCCAGCGGCAGAGCGTAGCGGACGGCCATGTCTTCCGCCGTGAAGGACAGGCGGTGCTCGGTGTACCGGCGCAAGATGAAGGTCACGGATTCCGGGCTCTCGGGAAATGCCGCGTACAGCCCGGCTTCGTCGGAGCAGATCCAGCGCTCTTCGCCCGCGAACCGCACGGACGCGACGCGGCCTGCCGCGAGTAAGGCCGCGAGCAGTTCTCCCGCCTCGGCTCCGGCGGCTCGGCTCCATTCCGCAGGACTGTGATCGCCGCGCTCCTTCAGGAGGCGGTAGGCTTGGTCCGGCGTCAACGCTTCCTGCGGCCGTCCGGTAAGCCGTTGCTCCTCCCGGTCCAGCACCGCCGGGGAGATCGCCCGGCGGGCGCTGTCCTCGCCGAACAGCTCCGCGGCCAGCTCCCGGCTCACGCCGAGCACTTGGCGCTGAAGGTCGCGGCTGACGGTATCGGATTCGTAGAAATTCTCCATGACGTATTCGCGGACGAACTCCGTGCCGAAGGGAGAAGGGAAGTTCGTGTCCCGGTAGACCACTTCGATCCGCCCGGCGGATACCTCGTCCAGCATCCGCTTGACCTCCGGCACCGACAGCGACTCGGTCATCGCTTCCTCCAGCGCTTCCCGCACATACGGAAAGCGCTCGGTGTATGGCAGGGCATCGCGCAGCAGCTCCTCGCCGCGCATGCGCTGCTTCCAGGCCGGGACGCGCGTATACCCCCGCGTCAGCAGCAGCGACACCTCGGCGATCCGCCGGAAATGGCTGCCGAACAGCGGAGAGCCGGGCAGGGCTCCGAGCAGCAGCTGCTCCAGCCGCTTGGCGTCGACCCGGGCAATCGCCTCCAGGTAAGCGGGGCTCCATTCCGGGAAGACGAATTCGATACCGCCGTCGCGGACGCCGGCATAGAATTTCTCTGCCACGACCTTCTCCAGCTCCGCCTTCAGGGCGAGCTGCCAGGTCAGGTTGAACCGGCGGCCGAACAGGCTGTGGATGATCAAGTGGTGACGGCCGACGTCGTCGGTATAGTGCTCCATGACGAGCCGCCGGTCGGTCGGCACCGCACAGCTCTCGCGCTGGGCCTTGACCAGCCCGATCAAGGCGAGCGAGGCCGGCTCGTCGAGCTTGTATTCATCCTTCAGCCATTCCTGAACCGGCTCCGGGCGGCTCAGGTCGCGAAGCGCCATTGCCTCCAGGAAGCGTCCGACCTCGCGGCCGAGCTCAAAGCTGCGGCTGACCGGCTGAGCCCGCCAGAACGGAATTTCGCTGAAGCGGTTGGCCGCCTCCGTCACGTAGATCCGGTCCGGCCGGATTTCGCGGATCGTCCAGGAGGACGCTCCCAGCTGGAACACGTCGCCGACGCGGGATTCGTGGATGTATTCCTCGTCGAGCTCCCCCACGTGCACCCGGCTCTCGGCGTGGTGCACGGGAAAGCCGCTCGTCGGCGGGATGGTGCCCGCCCCCAGCACGGCGGCCATGGACGAACCGGGGCGCTTGCGCATGACGCCGCTCTCCCGGTCCCATTCGAGCAGCGGGCGGGCGAACGGAAACAGCCCGCCCAACACCTCCAGGGCGGCGGTCAGCTTCGCAAGCGGCAGCCCGCGGAAGCTGTCGCTGCGGGCCAGCACGGCGGCCAGCCGGTCCAGCGGCCAGTCGTCGGTGGCCGCCATGGCGACGAGCTGCTGGGAGAGGACATCGAGGCTGCCCCGCGGAACGCGGATCGGCTCGATGTCCCGGGCCGCCGTGGCCCGCGCCAGCACGGCGGCCTCCGGCAGCTCGCCGCGGCCGCGGGCGACGAGCGCTCCGCGGCTGACGCCGCCGACGGCGTGCCCGGCCCGGCCGAACCGCTGGATCGCGGCGGCGGCCGACTTGGGCGAGTCGATCTGCAGGACCAGATCGACCGCGCCGACGTCGATGCCGAGCTCCAGCGTCGAGGTGGCGACCAGGCAGCGGAGCTCGCCCGCCTTGAGCTGCCGCTCCACCTCGAGCCGCTTCTCGCGGGAGACGCTGCCGTGGTGGGAGCGGGCGATCTCCGCGCCTGCATGCTCGTTCAACCGGAGCGTCAGCCGCTCGCACAGCCGCCGGTTGTTGGCGAAGATGAGGCAGGTCGCCGATCCCTCCATGAGCAGGAAGAGCTTGTCGAGCAGCGGCTGCCAGATGCGTTCCTCGCCGCGCCCCTTGCCCGCGCGCTCGGCAAGAGTTACGAGCAGCGACAGCGAGCGCTCCATCGGACTCTCGACGATCGTCACCGGCCGCGGCCGGTATGCCGCGCCAAGAATGTCAGCGGCATCCGGAGCGTCCATTTGCACAGTTTCCTGCGCCGATTCTTCAGTCTCGACAGCCTTGACAGCCCCCGCGCCCGGTTCTTCCGCTTCCCTCACTGCTTCCGAGCCCGGTTCTTCCGCTCCCCTCACTGCCCCCGCGCCCGGCTCTGCCGCTTCCCTCGCCTTTTCCGGGCCCGCCCCTTCCGCTTCTGGGCCGGTTCCTCCCGCTTCAGCGCCAAGCCTCCCTGCTTCAACCGCCGTAGCCGCCGGCTCCCAGCCGCCGAGAAACCGCGCCATTCGCTCGATCGGCTTCTGCGTCGCGGAGACGCCGATGCGCTGAAGCCTCCGGCCGCACCATTCCTCCAGCCGCTCCAGCGATACGGTGAGGTGCATGCCGCGCTTGTCGGCAGCCAGGTCGTGGATCTCGTCGACGATCACCTGATTCACGGTGCGCAGGATGGTCCTCGCCTTCTCGGAGGTCAGCAGAATATAGAGCGACTCCGGCGTCGTTACCAGGAGATCGGGCGGCCGTCTCAGCATCGAGGCGCGGGTGCTCTGCGAGGTATCCCCGGTGCGCACTCCGACCGTCAACTCGGGCCAGGGCTCGCCCATCGCTTCCGCCGTCTCCGCCATCTCCTTCAGGAATCCCTCGAGATGGTGGTGGATGTCGTTGTTGAGCGCCTTGAGCGGCGTCACATAGAGCACCCGGACGCCGCGGACATGCCGCTCTCCGTCCGCCAACTTATTCACAGCCAGCCGGTCCAGGCACGGCAGCACCGCCGCCAGGGTCTTCCCCGACCCGGTCGGAGCCGCGATCAGCGTGTTGTCTCCTCTAACCAGCGCAGGCCAAGCCCGCCGCTGAACATCCGTCGCTTCTCCGATCCGCCGGCGGAACCATTCCTCCGTCACCGGATGAAAGCTCATAGTTTCCCTCTCCGTCACGAGCCCGCTCTCCCATCTGCTTGAGAATCCGCTTGCATTCCCGACTTCGTCCGAGGCTATTTGCGCTGCGGTCGAGGCTCCTTCCAGGCCGCCAGACCCAGCATGGCCCAGCCCACGAGAAAAGCGACCCCGCCGAGCGGAGTGATGGCGCCCAGCCACTTGATTCCCGTCACGGCGAGCAGATAGAGGCTGCCCGAGAACAGAATGACTCCGATCAGCAGACACCAGCCCGCCGCGTTCACCCGTTTTCGGTCGGCAAGCCGGTCGGCCGCCAGTCCCAAGAGAACCAAGCCGAGTGCATGAACCAGATGATAATGAACCCCGGTGTTGTAAACGGCAAGCATGTCCTCGGAGATTTGATCCTTCAAGCCGTGAGCCCCGAAAGCGCCCAAGGCTACCCCGAGAAACGCCAGCAGGCTCCCCCAAACGATAAACCGTCGCATGATGCGCGCCCCTCTCTTTTTTTCTCCATGATAGCATACGCCGGCAGCCATTCCCAAAAGGTCGGAAGAAAACCGTTTCCTCCCCGCTGGAAAAACAGTAAGATAGAATCAAGCAAGTCCGAATTCGACCATTTCTCTCAGGGGTGAACGCATGGATAACCAAAACGACGACATGATTCCCGAATGGCAAGCCAAAAAAGAGGAAAAGCCGGCCTCGCCGATCCAACCGGCAGAACCGGTTTACGGCGGCATGTCGCCTCTCCAGGAAGGATCAGAAGCTCCTCAAGGGCCTCGGCCTCATTCCGGTCTCGGCATCGCTTCCTTCATTATGGGGCTGATCGGCGTCCTGCTCTCCATCGGCTCCTACGCTCTCATTTTTTCCGTGATCCTGAACAACCGGGATACCTTCACGGATGCGAAAACCGCGGAGGCGCTGTTTGATTCCAACTCGGACCTCATGGTCACGATCGGCATGGGCGGGCTGGGCATCCTGGCGGCCGGGGTCATCATGTTCGTCGGCTTCATTCTCGGCATCGTCGGCCTGGTGCAGAAGAACCGCAAGAAGGGCTTCGCGATCACCGGAACGATTCTGAATGGAATCTTCGTCGCCATCGCCGTCCTGATCGTGATCCTCGGTTTGGTCCGCTACGCATCGGGCAACGTGTAACCCCCGGCGGGGATCGCATCGGGCCCAACCGCCTAACCCAAAAACGGGCTCCTGTTCGCCATACGGCGTCGGGGCCCGTTTTCATTTCCTTTGGAATAGCCGCCCTGCGGCGGGAGTATGGCGTCCGTTGCGTAATTCTCTTACGGCTACAGACCGAGGAACGCCCGGAGCGGCGCCAGCTTTTCCTCGGTTAGCCCGCCGCTGTTGTCGTAGACGTAACGCGACTGGTCGTCAAGCCGCCAGTTGATCTCCGGTATGAACCGAATGTTGCTCCAATACTCGTCCCAATGCTCCAGCTTCCACTCGTCGCGGGTCGCTTTCCTCGCCAGAATCCGCTCCTTCTGCTCGGCGGAATCGGAGAGGATGACGATCACGACTTTCACGTCTACCTCGTCGCGGGTTTTCCCCGCCTTCGCGATCAGCTCCTCGATCCACTCCCGGTTCCGCAGCTCTTGGGTGAAGGGAGAGATCATGAACACGTTCTGGCCGAGCTTCAGGTTGTCCACGCACACATCTTCCGTCGTCTTGTACTCCAGATCGCGCAGGTTCTTCTTGTAGAAGTCCGAATCGCGGTCATCCGGGTCCAAGCCCTCGGCGACGAGCAGCGCTTCGACGAAGCGCCCGCCCACCGTATCGCGGTCGAGAAACACGACCGGCGCACCGGCGGCCAGCCGAGCGGCGACCGTCGTCTTTCCCGTGCCGGCAACGCCAACGAAAAACACCAGCTTCTGCATACCTTATTCCCCTCTCGATAGACGTCCGTACAACCTTTTATCAGTATAGCGGATTTGCCGGTCCAAGTTAAACCCCGGCCAAGTAGTCCGCGAGCCGCCGGTAGATGGCGACGATCTCGGGCAGCGGCATCCGCACGAGTCCGCTGGAGGAAGGAGCCACGAACTCCTCCATGCCGTCGACGACCGGCTCCGGTTGGAAGCCCCAATCGGCCGAACGGTTGCGGCTGTATTCGCCGTACACGCCCTTTCCCACGAAGCAGGCGACCCTCGGCCGGTAAACCGTAAGCTTGCCGCGCAGAAGCTCGCGCCCCTCCCGGTACTCGTCCGGCGCAATGTCTTCGACGCCGCGCGTCGGCCGCGCGACGATGTTGGTAAACCCGTAGCCCAGCTTAAGCAGCTCGCCGTCCTCGGCCGGACGATAAAGCCGGGGGGTAAGCCCCGCTTCATGCAGAATCCGCCAGAACCGGTTGCGCGGGTTGCCGTAATGATGCCCCACCTCCGCCGAGATGGGGCTCGGGTTAAACCCGATGAACACGACCGACAGTCCGTGTTCCAGATGATCGGGAACGCCTGTCATGTCTCCCGTCCTCCCTCCGTTAAAGTGGGCTCCCTCCGCTTTAGAATTACCCGCTCGATGAACACTTCCACCAGCCCGGCATCGAACTGCTTGCCGGCCTGGGCGCGAAGCTCGACGGCCGCTTCCTCTGCCGTGCGCGGCCGCCGGAAGGTCCGGTAGCTGGTCATGGCGTCGAAGGCGTCCGCGATCGCCAGAATCCGGGAAGGCAGCGGGATATCGTCGCCCATCAGGCCACGGGGATATCCCTGACCATCCACCCGCTCGTGATGGCAGAGCACATAATCGGCCAGATGCATGAAATCCTTGCTGGATTTCAGAATCTGATAGCCCGTCTCCACGTGGCGGTTCATGTCCTTGCGTTCCTCCAAGGTCAGCCCGGTTGCCTTCAGCAGCATGGACTCATCCAGCACGACCTTGCCGATGTCGTGCAGAAGGCCGAGCACCGTCAGCTCGCTTTCCTTCTCCTCGCCGAGCTCAAGGGCTTGGGCCATGTCGCGGCACAGCTCGCTGACCTTGAGGCTGTGCTCCTCCTCCATGTAGCTCTTGCCATACAAGGCATCGGTCATCTGCCGGATGGTCCGGCTGCGGATGCTGTCTGCCTCGAGCAGCTTCCGCCGGTACATCCGGTTCTCGGCCTCCAGGAACACCTCGCCGATCTCGCGGCCGGGCTGTTCCTTGACCGCACAGCCGAACGAGACCGAGAGCGGCAGGCTTCCCGCCGCATCCTCCCGGAGGGCCCTCTGGATGCGCCGAATTAAACCCTCCGCCGCCGAGCGCCCCGTTTGCGGCAGCAGCAGGACGAATTCGTCTCCGCCCAGGCGGGCGATGATCTCGTCTTCACGGCAGGTGTCCCGCAGGACCCGGGCGATGCGGATCAAGAGCTCGTCCCCCGCCTGACGGCCGAAGACGTCGTTCGTCAGCTTCAGCCCGTTGACATCCGCCAGCACCAGGGCAAGCGGGAGGTTGCGAAGCGTGTCCAGCCGCACCGTTTCCTCCTCGTAAAACCGCCGGTTATACAGGCCGGTCAACTCGTCATGGCAGCTCAGGTACAAGGCCCGCTCCTCGGCTTGCTTTCGCTCGTCAATGACCCGGCTGACGCCGATGATTTCGATTTCATGACGGTCGTTATAACGGTACTTGGTGGAAGCTTCGACCCAGACGACGCGGCCGTCCTTGGCGAGATTCGGCATCTCGGTCAAAAAGGAATAGGGCATGTCAAAATTCCGCTCGATGAATTTATGGACCCGGTATTCGGCGAGGCTTTCCCACTGCCGAAGGAACGGCTCCGGCAGCAACTCATCCAGGCTGAGAACGAGCGCTTCGTCCTGGGTATAGCCGAGAGTCTCTTCCACCGCCGGGCTGACATAAATAAAGCGGTTACGATTGAAATTATAGACCCAGATCATATCCGAGGCATACTCGGTAATGAGCTGACAGGTCTCCTGGCTCTTACGCAGCGCGACCTCCATCTGCTTGCGTAAAGCGACATCGTAATGGATGGACAGGATGCAGGACTCCCCCCGGTAAGAGGTCAAGTGAGCGAAGCACATGACCCTCAGCAGCATCCCGGTGCGCGATTGCACCGTTGCTTCGTAATCGCGGACGGTCCCGTCCCGGAAGATTTGCTCCAGCCAGCGCTTGCGGTCCTCGGGGTCCACCCAATAATCGGCCGCGTTGCCTGTGGGGGCGCTTCGGTCCGACTCGCCGAAGAGCTCTGCGGCCTTCGGATTAAGGTAGAGCAAGGTGCCGTCCAACCGGGCAACCATCAGGGATATCGGCAGCTCGTCAAACACGCGCCGGAGGTGGCTCCTGTGCGCCTTGAGAGCTTCCGCCGCCTCTTCGCATTGGCGGGCCGAGCGCTTCTCTCCGCTGATATCGAGAAAATAGGCCCCCACTTGGTCGGGACGCGGAGAAAACAGCCGGATGCGTACCCATCGGTTCCCGGGAGACAAGAGCCGTTCCAGATCGCGCGTCCCGCCCTGGACCGCCATCTCCAAGCACAGGTCTGCATCCAGCAGCCCGTCCGGCAGAAGCTGCGCCGTCTCGCGCAGGGATCGCCCCAACAGGCGCTTGCCTGCGAGGCCGGCCAACTCGCAGAACGCCGGGTTCGCCTCCCGGAAGAGGAGGTCGAGTGGTTTATCGCTTTCACCGGGAACCACTTCCAACCAAACAAAGCCCATAGGCGAGTGGGTGAGCCATTCGGCCGCTACTGGGTTCATCGAGCTTATCCTTCCTGTCGGCAGAAGTCTGGGCTTCTGTACCTATTGGTTTAGGCAAATTATAACATGACCTCCTTGGATATGGCATGTCTGCCATGCCGATTTTTTTGGCGCATACGGCTTCCTCTGCGGCCCTTCATCCTTCCCCGCCTCCCTGAATATACTGTGACGATAGCATTCACGAAGGGGGTGCGCTCATGGCAGAGCCGCAGTTTATCGTGTCCCGGGAAGACTGGTCGCTGCACCGCAAGGGATTTCAGGACCAAACCCGCCACCAGGAGAAGGTCCGGGAAGCCGTCAAGCAGAACCTCCCCGATCTCATCGCCGACGAAAGCATCGTGATGCAGCGCGGCAAGCAGGTCATCCGGATTCCGATCAAGAGTCTCGATGAATACCGCTTCCGGTACAATTACAAAAAATCCAAGCACGTCGGGCAAGGAGACGGCGATACGCAGGTCGGCGACGTGCTCGGCAGCGACCCGCAGCCCGCCCAAGGCCCCGGCAAGGGGCAGGGAGCGGGCGATCAGCCCGGCGAGGACTATTACGATTCCGAAGTGACCCTGGACGAGGTGGAAGCGATGCTCTTCGAGGAGCTGGAGCTGCCCCATCTGGAAGAGAAGGAAAAGAAGCATATGGAGGCGGCCGAGATCGTCTTCCACGACGTCCGCAAAAAGGGGCTTATGTCCAATATCGACAAGAAGCGAACCATCCTGGAAAACCTGAAGCGCAATGCCGGCTCGGGCCATCCCGGCATCCACGGCATCTCGCCCGACGACCTGCGCTTCAAGACCTGGGAGGAAGTCGTGAAGCCGCAATCCAGCGCCGTCATCGTGGCGATGATGGACACCTCCGGCTCGATGGGAACATTCGAGAAATACATCGCCCGCAGCTTCTTCTATTGGATGACCCGCTTCCTGCGCACCAAATACGAGAACGTCGAGATCGTCTTCATCGCCCACCACACGGAAGCGAAAGAGGTGTCGGAGGAGGACTTCTTCACCAAGGGAGAAAGCGGCGGCACCATCTGCTCCTCGGCTTATGCCAAGGCGCTCGACATCATCGATTCCCGCTACCCGAGCGCCGAATACAACCTCTATCCGTTTCATTTCTCCGACGGCGACAACCTGACCTCGGACAACGAAAAATGCGTCAAGCTGATTGGCCAACTGCTGGAACGCTGCAACATGTTCGGCTATGGCGAGGTCAACCAATATAACCGCAGCAGCACGCTGATGTCCGCCTACAAGCAGATCCGCCATCCCAAATTCCAATATGCGATCATCAAGGAAAAAGGCGAGGTGTACGGAGCGCTGAAGACCTTCTTCAGCAAGCCTGCCTTGACGTAGACTACCAGAGCGGCGCGCCAAAAAATCAGAAGGACCCCGTCCGGCAGGGAGGGGTCCTTCTGTTTGAGCTGGGAAACTTCGGCCGGTTATTCCTCGGATGACGAGTAGCCATCACCGGCTGGAAAATCGGCGTTCCCGCGTTCTTCCCTCTGCTCCCCGTGCGCTTCGTCTGCAGCCGGCGCTTCCGGTTTGCCCACCGCTCGGTAATCGGCATGCTCTCCCGCCTGGCGGTAGGTCAAGCCCATGGCGGCAAACGGCGTCGAGTTCATCTGCTCGTATTCCGCCCGCAACCCCTCGCGTACCGCTTCGTTGTCCTTCGTCATGTGAAACAGCCTCCTTGGGCAGGCTTGGCTGCCTTTTTTCTATGATTACCCAAATCAGGCTTTGATGAAGCGTCCAAAATGGGGTTCTTCGACCGGTTGCAAACCAGCATCAATCCGGCCGACTATTGATCAATTGGAACGCGAAAAGGAAACCATCGCCCACTTTCCGTTCACCTTCTGCATATGCAGGAACATGACTTGGATCGGACCAACGTCGCCCAGAGTCGGCGTCTTCCGGTAGACGGTCAATTCCACCACCGCTTCCGACTGGTTCGCTTCGATCGGAGCCGTTCCCGCCGATAGAATGAGCTCGTCGCCTTTTAGCGCCAGCATCGGATTCGCATAGTCCACGGCCTCCAGAATCTGCTTTTCCCGGTCATCCCTTGGCTTCGTAATCGGCAGCGAGGACTTGAATGCCTTCACCGTATCGAAGAGCAGGCCGCTGCTATCAAACAGTTGAGCCGACTTATCCTGCAGGAGCAGAAGATCGCTCCGAGCCTGCTCCAGTTCAGCAAGCTGCGTCTTTAAATCGGCATTCTCCTTGGTCAGCTCCGCAACCTGCCGCTCTTCCGGATTGGGAGCGAACGCGGAAGAGGTCGCCGTCTGCGCAGCCGGAGAAACCGACTCGGCAAGGGATGACCGTTGTTCTTCGCAAGCGACCATCACCAAACTCAGGGCCATCAAAACACTCCAGATTAAACTTACCTTTCCCCTCACCCACCATCCCCACCTTCTGTTAGCCGATATCGAGTAAACGCCAATCGGTCTCCAAAAGTTGCCAAAACCTCGCTCCACCATAAAAGACCTTGCGCCCGGGGGACGCAAGGTCTCATGTCTGTCTTGGCTGACGCTGTCTCGCGCGGTCCTAGACGGTAAACTTGCCCATCTCCTCGGCAAGCTGCTCCGCCATCTCGGCGAGCTGACCGGCGGCATGGACCAGGTTTTCCTGCGAAGCCGCCTGCTCCTCGGCGGAAGCGGAGATTTCCTGCATCGCCGCAGCGGACTCCTCGGATGCCGCTGCCTGGTTCTGGGAGCGCTCCAGGATGCCTTGGGCGATCTCCCGGAGGTTTTGCAGCGAAGCGGAGATATCGGCCGAAGACCGGACAATGTCGTCCGCCGAATGATAGATGCTCTCGAACTTGCCGTCGGTGGCGGCAAGCTCCTCCTTCTGCTGAACCGCCAGCTGGTGCGCCTGCCGGATGCGTACGGCGGTCTGCTCGGTTTTGTCCAGCGTGGAGCGGATATGCCCGCCGATCTCTTCCGTTGCCCGCGAGGCGCTCTCGGCCAGCTTGCGGATCTCCAGCGAAACGACCGCGAATCCCCGCCCTTCGCTTCCGGCCCGGGCCGCCTCGATCGCCGCGTTCAGCGACAAGAGGTGAGTCTGATCCGCAACCGAACGGATCAGCGCGATAATCTCGTCCATCCGGTGCATCATTCCGGCGAGCTCGTTCATCGAGGCGTCGGCCTCCTTGGCGATCGCCAGGTTTTCCTTCACCTGAATGCCCTGCTTCTCCAAGAGGCCGCGCCCTTCTTCGACCGTACGCAGAGCCCCGGCGGCCAGCTCCGCCCCATCCGCCGTCTGACGGTAAATCCGGTTGACATGATCGGTGAATTCATGCAGCACCTCGTTGTTGCGGGCCGCATCCTCGGCTTGGTGCTCGTTGCTCTCCGCCATTTCGCCGATGGTGGTGGCCACCTGGCCCGCGGCCTGCTTGTTCTCGGTCGCGGAGGCGCTCAGTTCTTCGGCATGTGCGCTCAGCTCCAGGGTGACGGCGTTGATCCGTTGTACCGTCGTGCCGATGCTCACGCTCATCTCCTGAAGACTCGCGGCCATCCGTCCCGTTTCATCCCGCTGCTTTTGCAGCACGGTCAACCCCTCGGGGTTGTGAAAATGCAGCTGCCCGATTTCGCGAATCGCATCCGTCATGCGGCGGATCGGACCCGCAATGCGGCTTCCCATGAGGTAGGCAATTCCGGCGGCTAGGAGCAGGAGGAGAATCCCCAGGCCGCTCAGCATGGATTGGCTCCGCACCAGCTCGCGGTCCATTTCCTTTTGCTTGGCGCTCAGAAGGGCAGCGATATCGTCGATGTAATTGCCGGTGCCGACGATCCAGCCGAAGGGCTCGAAGAGTTGGCTGTAGGCGCGTTTTTCCTTCGGTTCGGTCTCTCCGGGCCGGGGGAACCAGTATTGGGTATAGCCCCCGCCGTTCAGGGCGGCCGTCCGAACCAATTGAACGTATTTGTTGCCGCGGCTGTCGGCGGCATCGTTGCGGCTCTTGCCTTCATCCGGCCTGCCGAGGTATACCACATTTACGCCTTCCTTAGTATCCGCCCAGAAGTACCCGTCCTGTCCATACGTTAGCTTACGCAGCAGATCGGCCGCCCTCTTCCGGGCTTCCGCATCGGACAAGCCAAGCTTGACGGATGCATCGTACGAGGCTTGCAGCATGCTGATGGCCATCTGCACCTGGCTGTGAATCATCTCGTCGTAATCGGCGTTCATCGTATGGGACAGCTCGTTCAGCGAGCGCTTGTCTCCGGCTTGGACCTGATAGAGCGACAAGACCGTCAGGAACAGGGTGGTCAACAAAGCGACGGCACAGGTTAAGGCGATGATTTTGCTGCGAATCGAGCGCATAGGGCGTCCTCCTCTTATCTCTAAGAAGGTTATTCTCCTTTTTTCGACATGAATGCTTGACTGTCTGCAAAGAGTGACAAATAACCTCATGCTTCCTTATCGGCAATTCGTTTCCGGTTATTTAGTGTTATTTTCAGGAAATAACCGGTCCAAAAGTCTCTGATTCCCGAAGTCATTCATGACTATTCGCCTATATCGATCGGAAGGGGCAGGAATCGGAGCAATCGCTCCCGAAGAAAGTCAAGAACTCCACTATGCGAAAGGCAGGTTCGCTTCATGAATTTTACCGCCATCGATTTCGAGACCGCCACGGCCAGCCGGGGCAGCGCCTGCTCAATCGGACTTGTCCGGGTGGAGAACGGAACCGTCGCCGCCAAGCTGCACCGCCTCATCCGTCCTCCCGGCAACCGGTACGACCGGATGAATATTTCCATTCACGGCATTACGCCGGATATGACGAAGAATGAACCTTCCTTCTGCGAATTGTGGCCGGAGCTGGCGCCTTACCTCAGCGGTCAAAGCGTCATCGCCCACAACGCCAGCTTCGATATGAGCGTGCTGCGGTATTGCCTCGACGCCGACGGGCGCGAATACCCGCCGTTTGCTTACTATTGCACTTACCTGTTCGCCCGCAGCCTGTGGCCGGGCCGAAGCAGCTACGTGCTGTCCGACCTTGCGCGCCAGCACGGCATCCGCTTCGCCCACCACCGCGCGGACGAGGATGCCTATGCCTGCGCGAGGCTGGCGCTCGCCATGCTGGAGCAGGAAGGCGCGGCAAGCCTCGAAGAGCTGGCCGCCCGCTGCGGCTACCGGCCGGGCGCGCACCAGCCCGGCGGCTATACGCCGTTCGGCAAGCTCAAGCCGCCGAAGCCCGAACCGCGGGGGCGCGGCAAGGCAGCGGCCGTGCAGAACGAGACGGCGGCGGCGCGGGAGGAAGAGCGCGGCTGAGAGTACTTACTCTATCAAAGGCTGGGCTTCGTTTCTCCAAGGTGCTTACGCAATAAAGCTCTCCACGGACGATGCAGGATCGTCGGGAGAGCTTTATTGTTGCCTGTTTTCTGGTAAAATGGAGGCAGGACAAGTACTCTTAGGAGGTGCCGAACATGCAATGGGAAGAAGTACGTAAGATCTATCCTGATCAATACGTTAAGCTGCAGATCCTCTCCTCTCATACCAGAGACAATACGAGATATGTGGATGAGGTTGCCTTAATTAAAGCCATTCAAGATCCAAAAGAAGCAACTCAAGAATTGCTTCACTCAAAAGAAGGCGTCATTATATCCCATACCGCAAATGAAGAGCTAAAGGTAGAACTCCGTCCACTGCGAGGCTTGCGAGGAGTCGTCCAATATGACAATTGATCTCGTAGATGGGCTGCTGCAAACCTCAATTACGATAAATTACAAAGGACAAGTCCTTATCATAGACAAACTGGTCATTGATACCGGCGCTTCTCACACGCTTCTGTCTGCCGATGCAGTTTCTGACATCGATGTTTATTTTGAAAACGGAGACGAGATCGTCAGCGCTTATGGTATCGGCGGCGAGGAAAGCTGTTTTAGAAAGACATTTAACGCTGTAGCGTTGGGCGACTTCCAAATTGAGAATTTCAAACTTGATGTTGGTGCTCTGCATGAGGAACTTGGCATAAATGGGCTGTTGGGTCTGGATTTGCTTATGGCGGCTAATGTGGTTCTGGATTTGTCAGAATTAATAATGTATGCAAAGCAGATACCTCACTAATTGAGTCATCACAATCTATCATTTCTTCAGTTAACCGTTCTTTCTCAAGCAACTTCTTAAGCGTTTTCTAACTTTCCAATAACTGCACCTGTATCAGAGCTGAAAAACTGCCTAAATAATGGTGATTGTAGGTAATCATAAAAATAGTCCTGTAATTCCAAAGGTGTTAGAGATTGTATTCTCTACTTCTCCATGAGTGAGCCTCCCCTCCCCCCTCCCCCATGCCCAGAATCATCCCCGGCCTTTTCCCATATATATGAGGATACGGAATCACCATCCGGCTAGGGGGAGGGAACGGCTTGAATCGCGAAGAAGAAGCGGCTTTGCAGAAGGCCATTGCCGAGATCACAGAGATTGCCCAAGGCTTCGGTCTCGATTTCTATCCGATGCGCTACGAGATCTGCCCGGCGGACATCATCTACACGTTCGGGGCGTACGGTATGCCCACGAGGTTCAGTCACTGGACCTTCGGCAAGGCCTTCAATAAGATGAAGCTGCAGTACGACTTCGGTCTCAGCAAAATCTACGAGCTGGTCATTAACTCGAATCCCTGCTACGCTTTCCTGCTCGACGGCAACTCGCTCATCCAGAACAAGCTGATCGTCGCCCATGTGCTGGCCCACTGCGATTTTTTCAAGAACAACGCCCGCTTCAGCAAGACCAACCGGGATATGGTCGAGAGCATGTCCGCGACAGCCGAGCGCATCCGCCGGTACGAGATCGAATACGGCGCCGGACGAGTGGAGCATTTCCTCGACGCCGTGCTGGCGATTCAGGAACACATCGACCCCGACCTCGTCCGCCCGTATTCGCCGAACCGGTACGACATCGCCGATGAAACCGAAGCGCGCGAGGAACCGCCGCAAACCGGCTACGAGGACCTGTGGGAGCTGGAAGCGATCGGGGCAGACGCGCCCGGAGAAGAGAAGGAGCCGCAGAAGCGGTTTCCGCCCCGCCCCGAGAAGGACCTACTGTGGTTTATCCAGCAGTACGCCGCCGACCTGGAGCCCTGGCAGCGCGATATTCTGACGATGCTGCGCGACGAGATGCTCTATTTCTGGCCGCAGATGGAGACGAAGATCATGAACGAGGGCTGGGCGTCCTACTGGCACATCCGCATTCTTCGCGAGCTCGACCTTACCTCCGACGAGACCATCGAATTCTCCAAGCTCAATTCCTCCGTCGTCGTTCCGTCCACCCATTCGCTCAATCCCTATTACCTGGGGTACAAAATCTACGAGGACATCGAGAAGCGCTGGGATTCCCCCACCGACGAGGAACGCGAACGGTACGGCCGCCAGCCGGGGAAGGGCCGGGAGAAGCTGTTCGAGGTCCGCGAATTCGATTCGGATACCTCCTTCCTGCGCAATTACTTGACCAAAGAGCTGGTGGAGGACCTCGACCTCTACATCTTCGAGAAGAAGGGCAGCGACTGGAAGGTCACCGACAAAACCTGGCGCAACGTCCGCGACCAACTTGTGTACAGCCGGGTCAACGGCGGCTTCCCCGTACTGACCGTCGAGAACGGGGATTACGGCAAGCGCGGCGAGCTCTACCTGAAGCACGGATTCGAGGGCATGGAGCTGGATCTCAAATACGTGGAGAAAACCCTGCCGTATGTGCAGCAGCTGTGGGGAAAGCCGGTCTACCTGGAGACGATCGTCGAAGACAAACCGGTGCTGTTCAGCTACGACGGCAAAAAGCACGGCCGGCAGTTCTTGTAGAAGAGGACCTTATCGAAGGCGGCCACTGAAATACGTTACGGAGTATGCGGAATGGTTCTGAAATAACGGCAGCTCGTCATCGGCCTCGGATTCAACCGCAAAAAGCGGTTTGAGCCGAAGAGATCCGGGTGTTGCCGGAAATGAAGGACGATCCGCAGGCGAACCGACGAATTTATCAGTGGCCGCTTGAGAAGGCCCTCTTTTTGCTGTGCGCTCAAGAGAAATAGGGGGATTCACAAAAAATGGACAAACTCTCACGCTATGGATTACAGTTGGGATATCACGAACGTCGATCGGATAGGGGGCAAAGAATCGTGCGTAAGTATACCATCCCCATTCTCACCCTGGTCTGTTTTGGGTTCTTCGTTATCGGATGTGGGACTACCAAGAACCTTTCCGGGAATACGAATGGCTCATCGAATACCCCTGTTATGACGAAGGCTGAGCCTTCGGATTGGATCGTGGCCACCAAGCCCGGAAAGGACGAAGCGGACGTCGATGAACAAGCCGATATCGAAATTACCTTTGGCCAAGATATGAATCCGGATTCTCTGAACGAAACGAACATTCTGGTCTTGGACGGAAAGCATGGAGACCAAATGATTCAATCCCTCTTCAAGTTCCATTACGAAAAAAGCCAGCGAAAGCTCTCTCTCGAACTCCCCGAGGATACGGGTTATGGCTCAAGCAACGGCATCGAGGTGAGGATTTCGGGGAACGTGGAAAATGCTCGGCATGAGACCATGGGAAGCGATTATCAATTTGGATTCCTCGTAAAATAACAAACAATGGCCATACCGTGACGGTGACAACGCCAGCTTCCCAGGCTGCGGCCTGATCAAGAAAGCCGATCAAACGGAACCCAAGTTCCGCTCGATCGGCTTCTCTTTTACAAGGTGGAGAGGATCAGGAAGCGCTCGGACGTGGTCCGGATTCCCTTCTCCGTCTGGTTCTCCTGAACGAATTTCCGAAGGATGCAGAAGTCCTCCTCCGTTTCCCCGAAGTCCGGAATGATCGGCGTGTGCTTCAGCAAGAACAGCAGGTCCTCCGGCGTTTGGTAATACTCCGTCACGCTCCAATCCAGCGCTCGACGATTCCGGAAGCCCGCTTCCCGCAGCTCCGTCAAATACCGCTCCTTCAAGCTCCCGGCTTCCGTCCCATAAGCCTGTCCGCGCCCGAACGCTTCCTTGAGGTTGGCTTTGTCGGCTTCGCCGACTTGCTGAGTGAGGAACGTCCCACCCTTCGCCAGAACCCGGGCAATTTCCGCGGCGTTGAACTCCGAGTGCCGGCACGTAACGATTTGGAAGAACCCTTCGGGAAATTCCAGGCGGTCCGCATCCATCTGAAGAAAGCGCACAGGAAGGTGGCCCGACCCGGCTGCATTCTTGTTCGCGGTTTCGATCATTGCACGGGACCGGTCGATTCCGACGAGCAGCAGCACGGCTTCGGCGATGGCCAGGACCGCTTCCCCGCCTCCCGTACCGATGTCCAGCAGGAGATCCGATTTCTTGCAGATTTTCGCGACTTCCTCATACAACTCCGTTTGGGTTCCTTCGCAAACGCATTTCACTTTGCTGAAATCCCAACCGTTGCGCGATCCCACTTGCTCGTAAAACGTTCTATAGTCAAAAGAGGCCATTCTCTATATTCCTCCTAGGGGTTTACCCAACCGGTTTCTCTCGCTGCTTCGCATGGGAAAGAATGGTCTCATTATAGTTCACGCCACCCTGATCCTCAACCGGCCCTCGGAAAACGATTCCGTCCCCCATCCTCGCATTCCTTTGTTACGATTTTTCAACAATAGTCGAAATCAAATCGAAAATAATACGATAATAATCGCAAATAAACGATAATTGATTTATGATAGATTTCGCAAGAAACAACAGACGAACGAAAAGGGGAAATCGGGAATGAACGGGTTCGAAGAGCCGGTGCATCATCTGGGCTTGTCGCTCGCCGCGGTCTGCGAGGAAGCGGCCATCGCCTCCGCCGAATGGATCGGCTGCGGCAACAAGAACGAGGCGGACGGAGCGGCCACGGCGGCGATGCGGGAGCTGCTGAACCGGATGCCGATGCGGGGCACCGTCGTGATCGGCGAAGGCGAGCTGGACGAAGCTCCGATGCTCTACATCGGAGAAACGCTGGGGACCGGTCAGGGTCCCCGCGTCGACATCGCCGTCGATCCGCTTGAGGGAACCGCCCTCGTCGCCGACGGGCTGGACAATTCCCTGTCGGTGATCGCCATTGCCCCCGAGGGCTGCCTGCTGCACGCGCCCGATACGTATATGGAGAAGCTCGCCGTGGGACCGGCAGCGGCCGGGAAGCTCGACATCACCGCCCCCCTGCTGGACAACCTGAAGGCGGCGGCAAAAGCGCTCGGCAAGGATCTCCGGGAGATGACCGTCTCCATCCAGAGCCGACCGCGGCACCGGGAAGCCATCGAGACGGTCCGCCGGGCGGGAGCCAAGGTCGCCCTCTTCCAGGAAGGCGACGTCTCCTGCTCCATCGCCACGGCGCTGCCGCACACCGCCGCCGATCTCTTCTACAGCATCGGCGGCGCGCCGGAGGGCGTCGTCTCTGCCGTCGCCCTGCACTGCCTGGGCGGCGAGCTGCAGGGCCGGCTGAAGCCGGAGAACGAGGAGCAGGACCGCCGCTGCCGGCTCATGGGCGTGCTGCCGAACGCTCCGCTCGGCATGCGCGATTTCCTGCGGTCGGACGACTGCGTCTTCGCGGCGACCGGCATCACCGAGAGCCTGCTGCTCTCCGGCGTGCGCCGGACCGCCCCCGGTCTCTATTCCGTCCACACGATGCTCGGTCTTGGGCTCGGGCGGCAGGTGTATTTTATGAAGAGCGAGAAGCCCGGCCTGGTGCCTGCGGCGGCCGAACTCTGTTAGAATAGAGCTGCGGGCTCGTTTCCGGGACCCGACCGAATTCATTATCTGCAACCGGAGTTGATGGCTTTGTTTGCCGAAGAACGGCGCACCCAACTGATTCATTATCTTACCGAAAACCAGCGGGCCTCCGTCAAGGAGCTGTCCGTGCGGCTCGGGGTGTCGGAAGCGACCCTGCGCACCGACCTCAACCTGTTGGAGGAAGAGGGGCTCGTCCGGCGGATTCACGGCGGGGCCGTGCTCGTCGAGCAAGCCCGCCCGGAATATGCCTATGCCGAGCGGGAACGGCGCAACCAGGCGGAGAAGGCGGCCATCGGCCGCAAGGCCGCCGAGCTCGTCCAGGACGGCCAGTGCATCCTGGTCGACGCCAGCACGACCGCCCTGGAGCTGGCCAAGCACCTGAGGCGGCTGCCCTACCGGCTGACCGTCGTCACAAGCGGCATCTACACGGCGCTGGAGCTGAAGGAAAACCCGAACATGCACGTCATCCTGATCGGCGGCGTGCTGCGGATGGGTTCCGGCGCGGTGGAAGGCACCCTGGGAGACGATATCCTGGGCAAGATCAAGGTCGATTGCCTGTTCACTTCTCCCGCCGGTTTTCAGATCGACAGCGGCCTGATGGATTTCAACCTCTATGAGGTCGAGCTGAAGCGCCGGATGGTAGAGGTTTCCTCCAAGGTCGTCGCTCTGCTCGACAGCTCGAAGATCAATGTGAATTCGATCGCCAGCTACGCCGATACCGGCCGTATCCGCACGTTCATCACCGACGACGGGGCTCCTTCCGACGTCCTGGACGAGCTTGCAGGCCGCGGCATAAAGGTCAGCACCGTCTCGGCGGATCGCGAGAAAGCCGGCAGAGCCGAATGAAGCTGCTGATCGGCTCGGACCACAACGGCTTTGCCTTGAAGGAGCAAATCAAAGCCTATCTTGACGAACGAAGAATCGAAGTCCGTGACCTCGGCTGTCCTTCCGAGACTCCCGCCGATTATCCCGACATCGCCTTCGCCGCCGCCGATCTTATTTCCGCAGGCGAGTATGCCCGCGGGATTCTCGTCTGCGGAACCGGCAACGGCATGGCCATCTCCGCCAACAAGGTGGCCGGTGTGCGGGCGGCGCTCTGCCATGACCCCGTATCGGCAGAGCGGGCCCGCAAGAGCAACGATGCGCAAATCCTGACAATGGGGGCGTGGATCATCGGCTGGGCCGAGGCCAAGCGGGTGATCGACATCTGGCTCGAAGCCGAATTCGCCGGCGGCGAGTCGGCGCGCAAGGTCGGGAAGATCGAAGAACGCGACCGAGCCCGATAATCCTGCGGGCAGGAACGAAAGAAGAAGGCTGAGGGCTCCTGTCCTCAGCCTTCTTCCATGAGCAGCGGCTTCAACTGATGCTCCCAGATCCAGCGGCGGCCGTAGCGCCGGCGGCAGACGGTCTTGGCGCTCAGCGCCGGGTTGCCGCGCACCGCCCGAACCGCTTCGGCCGCATGCCCATCGAGATACGCTTGCTCGGAGGGCTGGTACGTCTCGCGGGTGTCGAAGCCGAAATTGCGGGCGTCCCAGCGCATGAAGGCGGCCCCGAGTTCTCGTCCAAGCTCCTGCAGGGCCGGTACGGCCTGATTGAGAATAAGGTGATTGCCCCTGCTGGCCGCCTCCAGCACGGTGAGGCCAAACGACTCGGAGTAGGATGGACAGACATAGAGGTTGGACAGCGTGAACAGGTCCATTACCCCTTGATGCGGGAAGCCATGGGGCCAGCCGCAATCCGAGGTGAATACATAATCCTCGTCCCGGCCGCCCCGCTCCCTTCCTTCCGCCCGAATCCGATTCTTATACGCCGCAGGCGAAACATCGAGGGACGGAAAGTCGCAGAAGATCACCCGGACGTCGCCGCCGGATGCCTTGCGCAGGGCTCCTGCGAAGCCGGCGACCTTTTCAAGCCGCTTTCCCGGCGTCAACCGCCCCGGATAGACGAGCAGGAACTCCGGCTCGCTGAAATCGACTGCTTCGCCCAATTGCTTCGCCGCCTCGCCGAGCCCGGCGAACACGTCGAGGGTGTTGTTCACGGCGCGGCATTGCGACAGCGGCACCCGGTATTGGGCGGCAAGCGCAGCCAGGCCGGACTCGGTGGGATAGACGTACGTGGTCCGGGGCATGGGCGTATACCGGGCCGAGAACGGCCAGTGTGCCAGCGGGGCGGGCTCTGCGGGAGCCGAATGGGTAAAAGCGAAGAAACGCAGCTCGGGCAAACTCGCTTGGGCGAGCCGCAGCGCGACGTTATGGACCAAATGCCAGCCCTGATAATGGATATCGTGGAGGAGGCAGACGTCGCAGGGAGCGAGCTGCTCCGCCAGATCCGCCGCAATCGCCTCGGCCTCCCGGAAGAAGGAGGCGTGCACCCTCCCGCTCGCCTGAGAATAGTCCTTCCAGTGAATCTGTCGGTCGTCCAAGCGGTTGTTGATCTTGACCCATTCAACCCGCTCGTCGAGAAAAATCCCGTACCGTTCGGAATCCGGGCAATCCTGCGAGACAAGAAGCCTGACCGGAATTCCGGCCGATGTGAGCATATGCAGCTGCTCCTCGACCACCTGGACGAGGGAGTAGGTCTTCGCCAGCCCGTTGAACATGGTTAAAATGGCCGCCCGCATGCGGATCCCTCCCTGTTACAGAATACGGAACCGTTCATGGGCCTATGCACGGTTTTTAACAAACGCCTATATACTGCAACATCTGCAATCGGGAGGTAAACAAGAAATGGCTTGTGCAAACCTGGGTACGGCTAACGACTTCAATGTGTTTGTATTTGGCAATCATACTCAATCGTTTGTCGATTCGGAAGGAAGGGTAGCCGTCGGAGGAACGGCCACTTACGTGAGCTACGGGGTCGGAAGCCGTCTGCCCGTCTCCACGACGAGAGCCGATCTCGTCATCGGCGGCAATGTCGATATCAGCATGGGCACCAACTTCGCCGGCAATACCGTGATTAGCCCGACGAGCATGGTCATTCGGTACACCATGACCAACAACAACGGCGTCCCCAACCAACCCTTGATCGGAACGCCCGTCGATTTTGCCGCCGCCGAAATGTTTCTCATGACGGCCTCGGCCCAATGGGCGGCTTTGCCTCCCAACGGTACCGTCAGCAATAACTTCGGCCAGATCGTGTTAACGGGAACCAGCCCCACTCTGAATATTTTCACTTTCCACGGAAACAACGTGGACGGATCGGGCCTTCGGCTGGATTCGGCAAACGGCATCAACATCGTAGCCCCTGAGGGTTCCACGATCCTGATCAATGTAGGCGGGGATGAGGTCGGCTTTGGCAGCTATTCGATTTTCCGCAACGGGGTCGTCATGGATCGGGTGGCCGGACCCTTCATTCTCTGGAATTTCTACCAAGCGTCGACGGCTTTTAACCAGAACCTGTCCATTGAGGGCTCCGTTCTCGCACCTTATGCCAACTGGGAGGCCAGGGGATTCGGAAACATCAACGGAACGATGGTCGCCCAATCCTTGACCAATACAACCGGATCGATTGAGGAACACAATGTTCCGTTCATCGGCTGCCTGCCCGCCTTGCCCGAAGTGCCGACCACCTCCACCACCACGGCGCTTCCGACGACGACCACGACAACCACCACCACGACCACCGTGCTGCCCACGACAACGACGACGACGGTAATTCCGACGACCACGACCACGACGGTGCTTCCGACGACAACGACCACTACCCTGCTTCCCACCACTACGACGACGACCCTGCTCCCGACGACCACGACCACCACCGGTCCCTCGTTCTCGATTACCGGCACCAAGACTGCCGACGTCACCACCGCCCCGGTTGGCTCCAAGGTTACGTTCACAATCACCATCTTCAATGGGGGCGTTGCGCCCGCCGATGTAGTCGTGCTGGACCTTCTGCCGAGCAACGTCGCCTTCATCCCGAACAGCGTGACGATCAACGGCAATTCCGTCCCCTGCATAAACATTGCTCAAGGCATTCTGCTCTCGCCGGTTAACCCGGGACAGGGAATCGCGCTCGGCTTCAAAGCGCTCATCCTCGGCATGCCTCCGGGAGGCGTCATCATCAATCAGGGCAACCTTGTCGTCGCGCCTCCCGGCACCTTCCTGCCGGATTGCCATCCGCACATCCCTCAGCTCACGCCTCCGTTCGGATTTCCCGCCGCTCCCGGGATGGAACTTCCCGTCTTCTCCGTCCTGTCGCCGGAGTTCTCCCCGACGCCCTCTCATCCCAATCAGTCGGGGGCCGTCGTGCTGCCGGACGGCACCCTGGTATTTGCTTCCCCGGTGACCTTTCCCGGCATCACCATTCCTCCCCTGCCCGGAACCATCTTAGCGGCGCAGGGCGGCATTCCTATCCCGATCACGACTCCGAATCCCGTCACCGTCACCGCAGGAACGCTGCGCCCCTTCCCGAACCTCGTTTTGAAAAAATTCGTCGACCGCTGCGCCCAATCCACCGGGAGCCGGCTTGCTTATACGATCCTCATCTTCAACGACGGCAACGCTCCGGCCCTGTCCGTCAAGCTGACCGATGTCATACCCAAGGGATTGAAATTCATTCCGGGAACGATTCAAGTGGATCCGTTTGTCCGTTTGAACGAGAATCCGGTGGACGGCATTCAGATCGGATCGATCCCATCCGGCACCGGCTTGGCCATCCGCTTCCTGGTTCTCGCCACCAAGCCGGGCCGCTTCAGCAACCGGGCGGAGGCCAAAGCGATGTTCGAGTTGGCCGATGGCAGCCGAACAACCAAGAACTTCGAATCCAATCCGGTGATCATTCGAATCGCCGCCCTGCAGCCGCTGCCGCTTGTCTTCCTGACCAAGAGCGCCAGTGTCCGCGCCGTATCGCTGGGCGAGCATTTCCAATACACCCTGGTGCTCACCAACCGCTCCTCCCGCTTCCGCATGGAGAATACCGTTCTCTTCGACCCGCTGGACGAATCGCTGCAGTACGTGACGGGAAGCCTGCGGATCAACGGCGTCCCCGCGCCCGACCCGGTGGTCGGAGTCGAGCTCGGCGAGATCGGGCCGGGAGAGTCGCGCACCGTAACGTTTGAGGTTAGTACAGCTTATCCCCCATTCGGCAGTCTCATTATTAACCGGGCCGCCGCTCTCTTTGCGTACCAAAGCGAAACCTCCTGCCGCCGCTCCGCCGTCATCTCCGACCCCATCACCGTCCGGTTTATCGAGCAGCACGAAGAATAGTGCGCCAGCCTCGTTGCCGCTTACCAGCCGCCCCGGGAATCCGGAGGCGGCTGGTAAGCTTGAAGGCGGGCACTTCACACGGTGGATTCTAGTATTGGATTCTAGCATTTCCCTCTTCTACCAGCGATCTTCACTAGGGTTGAAGAGTCCGCTTCTTTACAATGAAGGGAAAACCGTCGAGTTCCCGGCGGAAAGGTGGATACCATGGCCCTGCTTCCCTTCTTCCAAAGCCTCAAGCGGATGCTCCTGCTCCAGCCCCTGCTGCTCCCGCTGCTCGCGGCTCCCCTGCTGTCTGCCGCATCCGCAGATCGTGCCGCTTCCATGGCGACGCCGATCCCGGAGCTTTCACCCTACATAGCCGCCGCCGCCCGCTCGGCTCAAGTGCCGGTCTACCTAGACGCGGCGCATTCCGAGCGGATAGCCTCGCTGTCCGCCGGAGAGGAATACCCGGTGCTCTCGTTCGAGTCCGGCCAAGGCAAGCTGCAGCTGCTGGGGGGCAAGACCGGCTACGTCGACCTGGCCGCCGTAACCGTACGACCGCTTAAACGGTATGTGCTCGGCTGGAACGCCTTTGGCGACCGGGTAACCTTCCTCGCCCAAAACCGGGTGTCGGCGGACCTCAATGCGGTATCGCCGCGCTGGTTCTTCCTCGATTCGGATAAGGCTCCGCTTACCTCGGCTCCCGACGCCGCGTATGTGGCCGCCTCCCATCGCCAAGGCCAGGAGGTCTGGCCGCTGTTCGGCAACCGGTTCGATTCCGATCTGACCAATGCGTTCCTCCGGTCGGCGGAGCAACGCAAGCAAGCGGTCTCGACAATCCGCTCGGCCCTCCTGCAGACGAAAGCGGACGGGATCAACGTCGATTTTGAGAACATCCAACCCGACAACAAGGCGCTGTTCGTCGCCTTCATCGGCGAGCTCGCGTCTGCACTGCATCCTTACGGAATGAAAGTGACGGTCGACGTCACCCGCACCAATCCCGATCCTTACTGGTCCGGCTCGCTTGACCGGGAAGCGCTCGGCAAGGTTGCCGATTTCCTCATCCTGATGGGATACGATGAGCATTACGAAGGCGCTCCGACCGCCGGGTCGACCAGTTCTCTCCCTTGGATTAGAGAGGGCGTCCGCCTTCTGCTGAAGGAGGTTCCGGCGCAAAAGGTCATCCTTGGCGTTCCGTTCTATACCCGCGATTGGTCGACTTCCGCGGCAGGCTCCGTGGTCAGCGAGTACCTGTCCGCCAAGGACGCCGCCGCGCTGGTGAGCCGGCTGGGCCTCGGCCGGACATGGGATGCCGGCGCCGAGCAGAACAAGGTTCGCTACACCGCCTCGGGCGTCGTTCACCAGATCTGGCTGGAGGACACGGCCTCCATGAAGCGCCGGACCGCGTTGATCCCCCAGTACGCCCTGCGGGGTTCGGCCGCTTGGTACATGGGCGAGGAGACGCCGGACCTCTGGCCGGCGTTCGCCAAGCTGGTTCCGGCCAAGCCGCTCGCCTCGGCTCCCGCCTATGCCGATCTGACCGGCCATTGGGCCCGCGACAGCGTGCTGGCCCTGGCGCAGCGGCGGGTGATCGCCGGGACCGGCGCCGGCCGCTTCGAGCCGGAGCGTTCCGTGACACGCGCCGAATTCGCGGCGCTCTTGTCCCGGTTATATCTCGGCGGCAGCCCGCTTGCCTCCGGAGCCGCCGGCCGCTTCCGCGATGTACCCATCGGCAGTTGGTATGCCGGCAGCGCAGCGCTCCTCTCCGGGCTCGGCGTGCTCTCCGGCTATCCCGGCGGAACCTTCCGGCCAGAGGCGGCGATCACCCGGGAGGAGATGGCGGCGATGATCAGCCGTCTGATGGACCGGACGGCTGTGCTTCCGCCGCTCTCCTCCGGCCGTCAGGACGCTTTGCTGCAGCCCTTCGCCGATGGCGGCACGCTCGCTTGGTCCCGGCAGGCGGTGGCGAGGGCCCTCGACCTGGGGATCGTCAAAGGACGCACCGCCGATTTCTTTAGCGCAAGCAGCTTCACGACGCGCGCCGAGGCCGCCGTCATGCTGGAGCGCTTGCAGGGTTGGCTGGAGGCCCAACCCGGCTATGAGCTCGCCTATCCCGGTTAAGCTGAACCAAAGCCGTACCGGCGGAATAGGCTGAGGGCCACCAAGCCTTACCCGATCAGCCGGGTGCAATGCACATGCGGCCGGTTCTGCGGGAACGGCAAAAGAGCCATCTTCTCCCGGACATGGCGGAGAGGATGGCTATTGGCATGGGCAGGAGGCCCGCCGGCTCAGTTCAGCGGTCGAATCGGCGAGGACTGCATGGTCGGGCGAATCTGCAGGAATTTGTAGAAGGCAACGGCCGCGTCGGCTCGCGTCACCTCGGCGGTAGGCCGGAAGCTGCCGTCGGCGGCTTTGTTGAACAAGCCCAGCGCCAGCGCAATGGCGACCTGGCCCTTCAGCTTCACCTGATCCGCATCCCGGTAGTCCAGCTTGAACAGGCCGCTTACCCCCGCCAGCTTATCGAAGCCGAGCGCCCGCACCAAGAGTCCTGCCATCTCTTCCCGCGTCATCTTGGCGTCCGGGTTAAGCGTATCCGTAGACCGGTCGAGAATGCCGGCGTCTACCGCCGCTTCCACGTACGAGAAGTAGGAGGAGGTAGCCAGGACATCCTTGTAGCTGTTGGCGCGCCCGGCTGCGTAAAAGGTGTGAAAGCTGCCGTTCTGAAGGGCGGTCATCAGCATCTTGATCAGTTCGCCCCGGGTGACGGCCTGCTCCGGATGAACCTTGCCGTCTTTGACGTCCAGCGCCTTATAGTCGATTAGCAGTTGCAGCTCCTTCTGCGCCGGATGGCCCGCAATGTCCGTCGCCACGGTCCGGCCGGGCTGCGTGACTTCTCCGGTCTCCTGCTTTTTCCACTCGCCGGTGACGGCATCGAGGTAAATCGAATCGTAGACCTGCGAGGTCGGCATATACACCAGCTTGGCGGGCTTGCGGTCTTTCCACGGAGTCGAATAATCGGCTGCGGGCGAATCCTGGTACTGCAGCTCCAAGCGGTAAGGAGCCAGCAGAATATCCATTGCCTTCGTGGAGGCGATAACCGCCGGTGTCTTGGAGGGATAATCGACAGAAGCGAGATTGGCCGAATAATGAATGACCGTTCCGTTGATCCGGTCGACGTTCACCGACAGACTGTCCAGGGTAACGGCGCCGTCGACGACTCGGCGAAGGGAAAAGTCTGCGATCCGGCCCGTGTTCACGCTGGAGTCATTCGCGGCGGCCGCCAGCTTATCGGGAACGTCCGTTTCGATAAAACCGAGCTGATCGGCGTAGTGAGGCAGCGTCTTCAGCACGAAGTCCCGAACGGACTTTTTCAGCTTGGCGTCATCGAGAACCTTGGGCAGCTCCGCTTCCGTCAGCGGCTGCCAAGCCTTGCTGGAATCGTAATTGTACGTAAGCACCTCGCCGGTATCGGCATTGACGGCAGCGCTATAGCGAATTGCGTTCGAATCGGCGGCTTTTCCGATACGGAAGGTAACCCGCCATACGGCTTGCGCGGCACCGGCGGCGTCATAGGCTGCCTGCTCGTTGTAGGTGATGCCCTCCAGCACGGCAGCGGCGGGAATGGACAGGGTCTTGCGGGCGATCTCGGCCGCTTTTTCGTCCGTCAGCTTTTGGCCCCGGGCCGGCTTGGCGGCGAGCGGTTTGGCAGCCAGCGGTTGAAACCCGGCAAAATCGGTCCGGTCCCATGAAACAAGCTTGCCGGTCGCCGCATCGAGCGGACGCGCATCGAGTGCATAGGTCAGGGCGAGCTTGGCCTTCTTCCCTTCCGTCAAAACGTACTGCAGGAAGGGCTTGGCTGCCTTCTTGTAAGCCGCGAGCGCATCTGCCGCCGCGATCGCCGGCTTCGACGCTTCAAAGGCGGCGCTGGGATGCCAGGCGAATTGATAACCGGTAAGCGCCCCCGATCCGTCAATGGTAAAGGTGATATTGTCGGTCGGATACCGCACGCCGTCCACCGACCGGTCGAACCGGAAGGAATAGGACACTTCCCCCTGCAGCGGCGGCACATAGGATTCGTCATTCGATCCGTCGTAGATCGTCGAGGCCGCTTCCCCGGGGTTCATCTTCTTCAGCAGGCCGAAGGCCACCTCCTTCGCCGCCGCATAATCCAGCTTGGGCGGATACACCACCTGCTTGTCGGGATCGTGATCGGAGAGGCTGTACCCGATGAGCCGGCCCGTCGCTCCGTCGATCGTACCGAACAAGTAAGAATAGACCTGACTGCCGGAACCGCTTTCAAACTGGAACTGCCAACTGCCATTCTCGGAAATCCAGCTGTCGCCGTTGAAGCTGGCGGCCGTCAGCTTATAGCCGGCCGGTATGGAAATTGCCGCCTTCAGCTTGGCCAGCGCTTCCTCCTTGCCGATCTTGGCCTTGACGGCCGTATCGCCGGCCCCGGCCAATGCCATAGCGGCGTTCTTGGCCGCCATGTTCTCGGAGACGTTTCCCGCTGCCGCTGCCGGAAGGGCCCCCGTCGTGAATAGCGCGGCCGACAGCAGTCCGGCCGCCATTCCCTTGCTCCGCATATCCTCATCGACTCCCTTATCCCGTTTTCCGTGCTTCCCCAATTGGGCTACTTATAGAACGCGGAAAGGAAAAAAAAGGTTGCAGCTGTCTGCAAAAAGACGGCAACGAATCCGCAAGGGACACGTGCCGTCTTCTAACCGAGCTTCCTCATTCCAGTATGTACACCTGGACGGACTGGATGCCGAAGTCAAGCGCATCCTGCTTGCCTCCGGGGATGAAGATATCAATCCGGCTGCCTTGGATGGCGCTGCCCTGATCGCGGGCGTAAGCGATCATTCCGCTCCCCGGCAGGCCGCTGCCTTTATAGCCCGTTACATAAACCTTGCTCCCCATCGGAATCACATCCGGGTCAACTGCGATGGTTCCCAGCTTCAGGGCGTTGCCGTAATAGTCCACGGCCCCCCACCCGTTCTCTTCGGGAGCCGAGGAATACCCGGTCGCCGTCACCTTAAGCGAGCGCTTGAAGGTCAGCACTTCGCCCCAAGCGGAGACGACCCGGCGGGAGGAAGCCGACAGCGCGGCTTCCTTTTTGCTGCCGGACGAAGCCGACTGCGCCTTGGAGGGCTTGGCGGCTTGTGCCGAAGCGGCGGCCGCCTGCGCCTTCTTCTTTGCCGCCTGGGCGGCCGCTTGCTTGGCCTGGGCGGCGGCTTGCTTGGCTTTGGCCGCTTGGGCGGCCTTGGCTGCCGCAGCGGCCTTGCTCTTCGCCGCAGCCGCAGCCGCCTCCTTCGCGGCCGCTTCCCGGCGGGCCGCCTGCGCTTTTGCTGCCTGCGCCTGCGCTTTGGCCGCCTGCGCCTGCGCTTTGGCCGCCTGCGCCGCCGCTTCCGGGGTTTGCGCCGGAGCGGCGGCTTGCGGCATTGCCCGCGTCGCGGCCATCGGCTCGGCCGCGGCCGGCGCACCGAGCGGCAGAGCTGCGCCGAGCTTCAAGAGAGGCGGCGCTTCCATTGCCGCAAACGCCGGCGCCGTCAAGATGCCGGTTCCCGCCGCTTCACCGACCTCGGCGGAACCGCCTGCGAGCGGCGTCCTCGCCGCTTGAACCAACCCAACCGCCAAGGCGGCAGCTACACCTACCAACAAGAACAGTAAACCTGTCTTCCACTTTTTCAAAACGTCCTCCCACAAGCTCGGCCTGCGAGGTTAGTTGTCGGGTTGAGAAGGGGGAGCCCTCCTCTCGCATTTGCGATTCACCCCTAGCTGCCTAACGGCATGCGGCAAGAAATCCCCCGCGCTCTCTCAACGAAGAGAGCTTTGGCCTTCTTTTGCTAGAGTCTACCACATCCCGAACCGCCCGGCCTAGCGGAGAATTCTGGGAAATGGAAAAACCCTGCTAGTTCGAACACCCGGATTGATCTATACTGAAAGAAACCATCCCGGAGGGATCGCGATGAATCAAGAACAATGGCTTGGTCAGCTAAGGCTTGTTCGCAGCATAACCCTGAGAGCGATGGATGGATTGACGGAAGAACTGGCGGACCTTCAGCCATTGGGTTTCTCCAACACGATACGCTGGCAATTCGGGCATATCCTTACCGTCCAGGAAACGGTTGTCACCCACTTTGCGGGAGATCCGCCTTTGCTCGATCCCGCGCTCTTCCGGCTGTTCGCCAACGGAACCCGGCCGGCCGATTGGAAGCAGCCTCCGCCCCCCTTGTCCGAGCTGTACCGGCTGCTGGAGGAGCAAGGGGAAGCGATTCGCCGCATCTATGTCCCGCGCTGGGGGGAACCGGCCGTTAAGCCGTTTCGGCGGCTGGGGCATCCCCTGCACACGATCGGCGAGCTCTTCGCGTTCAGCCTGCATCATGAGGGAATCCATGTCGGGCAAATTTCCTGTTTGCGCAAAGCGGCCGAGCTGGCTGCAGCCGGCCGTTCGGAGAGCGGCGAAGCGCTGGGCGCCGCTATCGAATAGAATCGCACGCCTGACCGTTGCGGCGAATGCTTAGGGTCCGGCTCACTCTCCTTAGCTGCATTGCAAGAGACACAAAAGACCGGCCGCGGCCGGTCTTTTTGCGGTTGAACAATGGCGTTCCCCCGGACACTTCCTATGGGATAACCCGTGTCAATCCGGCGAATGTCCGGAGCGGCCGACAAGGCCTTCCTTCAAGCCGGACGGCGATCCGCTGCGGAAGACCCACAGCTTGCTGCCGACGAAATTGAGCAGAGTGGTGACGACCGTGACCAGCGCCTTGGCGATCAGCGCGTTCACCCCGAGCCGCTCCTTAATCAGGCCGAGCAGCACGATCGACACGCCGAGGGTAATCAGGTTAACCGTCAGAAACCGAGCCGCCTGCGCCCAGTCGCGGCGCGCCCTTCCGCTTGAAGATCGCTTCCGCTCCGCGCCAACCGGCCTGTCGGAGGCATCGCCGCTATCGGAGATGCCGACCGCCGATCCCTGAGCCGCCGCTTTGAACGTCCAGCTCTTGTTCAGGATGTAGCTGTTCAGCGTCCCAGCCGCGTAGGAGAAGACCTGCGCCACCCGGAACGGTACGCCGAGCAGATAGAGCACGGTATAGACGGCAAAATCGACCAGGGTATTGGCTGCGCCGACCACGCTGAATTTCAGGAAGTCCTCGTATTTCCGAACAAGCCGGCGAACCGAATTCACTTGCCGTCACCCTCTTCGCCGGCATTCCCGGTGCTGCCGCCGAAGGAACGGCCCGATGCCCGTTCTCCCGGCGCAGGCCATTCCTCCTCGCGAGCCGCCGCTTCCAGCCCCGAGCCTGCGCCGTAGTTCAACAGCCGTTCCTGCGGCAGCTTCGCCGTCAGCGATTCCATCCTAAGCCGCCGCTCTTCTTCCGGGTCCAGCGGGGCGGGAGCCGGCGGGACGACGGGCGAAGCCCCTGCGGGCCCGCCTTCTTCCCCGAAGCGATAGGTCGCTTCCGCCTTGTCTTGCGACGCTTCATCATGGCCCGGCCGCGGCTGTACCCCGCCGCCGACACGGATGTCGACGCGGCCGGCGGCGGCATAATCCGCCGGATAGCCGCTTGCCTCCCGCACGATATAGAGCGGGCGATCCTTGGTTTCATCGTAGATGCGGCCGATGTATTCGCCGATGATGCCCATCAGCATCAGCATGATGCCGTTGAAGAACAGCAGAATCGCCACGGTCGAAGCCCAGCCGGTCTGCGTGCTGTCGGTGAACAGCTTCTGGACGATGACGATAATCAGATAGACGAAGCTCACGACCGACACGGCCATGCCGAGGTAGGTTGCCAGCTTCAGCGGCTTGTACGAGAACGACGTGATGCCGTCGGCCGCGAATTTGATCATTTTCTTCAGCGGGTATTTCGTCTCGCCGGCAAACCGCTCCTCGCGCACGTACTCGACGGCCGTCTGCTTGAATCCGGCCCAGCTCACGAGGCCGCGGACATAGCGGTTCTTCTCCTTCAGGCTGCGCAGCACGTCGCATACCCGCCGGTCGATCAGCCGGAAATCGCCGGTATCGACGGGGATGTCCACCGTCGTCATGCTCCTCAGCAGCCGGTAGAACATCTTCGCCGTGAGCTTCTTGAAAGCCGTCTCGCCCTTGCGCTTCAGCCGACGGCCATATACGACATCATAGCCTTCCTTCCACTTGGCGATCATCTGCAGAATCACGGCGGGCGGGTCCTGCAGGTCGGCGTCGATGACGACGATCGCATCCCCCATGGCGTAGTCCATGCCGGCGCTGATCGCGACCTGATGGCCGAAGTTGCGGCTGAAATCGATCAGCCGCACCGTGCGGTCGCGGCTTGCGATCTCCCGGACGATCTCCGCCGTCCGGTCGCGGCTTCCGTCGTTGACGAACACCAGCTCGAACGCCTCCGGCTGCTGCAGCATGACCTCGCGGAGCCTGCGGTAGGTCTCGGCGATGACTTCTTCTTCGTTGTACATGGGAATGACGATGGAGATACGGACACGTTCGGACATGGAAATCCCCTTTCTTTACTAGCAGCCTTGCCTTACCCGATGTAGAAATACCAGGTGCCGAACCAGCGCAGGAAATGGTCCACGTACCACTTGGACACGGTCATCCCCGAGAGGACCGGATAAAACAGGACGAACAGCAGCACGGCTACCCCTGCATATCCCCAGACCCCCCACTTCCATTCCGGCCGCTTGTCCAGCAGCCATTTGGCGATATAGACGATGGAGAAGATGAGGAAGGGCACCATGGCAAAATAGTGATAGATGAACGTCAGCCGGGTAACGAGCACCCAAGGCAGGAATTGCGAGAAGAACGCCACCGCCACCACGAACATCCCGCGGTTCTTGTCGCGGTTCTTCAGGAAGAACAGCGTGACGATGAAGGCGACGAGGCCGATCCACCACACCGCCGGGTTGCCGAACGACCAGATGCTCGACACCTGATCGGCGCCTACGGCCGGCTTGCCGCTGTAATACCAGATCGGGCGAACCATCAGCGGCCACTCGTACCAGGGAGAGCCGAAGCCGTGGGTGGCTTTCAGCTTGCTGTGGTAATCGTACATGTTAATCTGGTACTGCACCAGCTGGTGGAACGATTTCCCTTCGCCCTTCACGCTCATGATCGGCAGGAACGAGAGCGAATAGATGACGGAGGGAATAACGACGAAGAACAGGGTACACCAGGCGACCGTCTTGGCCGTAAACTTTCCGAACACCTTGCGGATGTGCAGCAGGTGATCGCGCACCTCCGGCTTCTGGGCCGTCTCCGGCAGCTTAAGCAGCTTCCCGGCCGTCCTCCACTCCCGGTAGCGCTCAAACAGCGACAGGAAGAACAGGAGCGCCAGTCCCGCTCCGCCGTAGATGACAATCCATTTGCTCGCTGCGCCGATGCCGAAGAACAGGCCGGACAGGAACAGCGGGACCAGCGTCTTCTTCAGCGGCGCTTTGTAGAAGCTCATCGAGTAGTACCGGTACATGAAATAATACATCAACATGATGAAAAACACACCATACGAGTCGATCGTGGCAATGCGCGTCTGGGCGAAGTGCATGAAATCCGCCGCCATGAGCAGCGCCGCGAGCAGGGCATATTCCGACCGGCCGAAGAGCCGTTTGGCGAATACGTAGGTCAGCGGAATCATCAGCACGCCGATCAGTGTTCCCATCACCCGCCAGCCGAACGGATTCATGCCGAACAGCCAGATGCCGGCGGCGATGATCAGCTTGCCGAGCGGCGGATGGGTATTCTCATAAGGCTTCATCATTTCCAGATGCTCGTAAGCGGTACGGGCGTGATAGATTTCGTCAAAATACGTTTCGTTCATGAAGGTCGGCTGGTACACCGCATCCTTCTGCTCGTCGAACAGGAAAGCGGCGTTCCCGCGCTTGGCCGGATGCCCGGCATCCTCCTCGACGGAAGCGACCTTCAGGGGCGTATGGTTGTCCTTCTGGTAGAAGGCCATTTCGTTCAGCGAGAAGCCCGCTTCGTCCACCGATACCTTCACGTAACGGGCCTTGACATCCAGGTCCTGGACGTTCCACCAGAACACCTTGGTGTACGTGTTCTCGACGATGACGGCATCGCCGAATTGACCCGGCTCACGGGCGAATTCCAGCTTGAACTTGCCCGTCCCGATCTCGCCGAAGGTATTCACCCGATCGATCTGGCGAACCTCTCCCAGATCGACGACCGCCGATCCCCCGTAGGCGGGCTCCCAGGTGGTCACCGGAGAGTGCATCGAGCCCAGATTGATAAAGGCCACGACCGCGTAAGCCAGCGTAAGCACGCTCATCCAGAGCCAGTCGCGGCGGCTGAACCGCTCCATGCGGGCGCCGCTGTCCGGCGTATGCAAGAGCGCTGTGTCGGTAAGCCCCGGCGGCAGAGCGCTGTACTGCGGATAAGGCTCAACCGGCTCCTTGCGCCCGGTCACGTAGAGATCGTATCCGATGCGGATCATCCAGATGAGCAGCAGCACCGAGGTGAACGAGACGGCAAGCAGGATTCCGTCGTGCTTGGCGATATGCGGCTGGTTGATCGCGGCGTTCTTGAGGACATAATGCACGTTGAAATATTGGACGATGCTGAGCCCCGCAAACAGGTGCAGGAGCCTCCGGTCCTTGGAAAACAAGAAAGCGAACATCGCCAGAGCCAGCGCCGGGAACAGGTAGCGCTCGTGCATCTTGGCGGACAGCATGAACACCATAAAGATCAGGAAGAGCGCCGAATAGAACAGCTTGTCCCCTCCCTCCTTCTTCCGGCGGAAGAAGAAGTACGCCGCGACCAGGACCGTGAGCACGATGGACAGATTGCCGAGCGTCTGGTACGACAAGGGCGAGCCCAGGCTGGAGGCGACCATGTTTGCGCCGAACAGCGCGTACACGTTAAAAGCGTTCAGCGTGGCGTACGCGTATTGGCCGAGCGTCGACTTGTAGAGGTCGATGATCCACATCGGTCCGGTCTGGTGAAAGGAGAACGGCGCGATCAGCACCAGGAACACGCCGAGGCCGATGGCGAGGCAGGCCGCGAAGCGGGACCATTTCTTCTGCCGGTAAGCTTCGAACAGGAAGACCGGCGTGAAAATCAACGCTTGGGGCTTAATGAGAATGGCGAGCGCGAACACGGCCGCCGAGCCCTCCCATTTGCCCGCCGCAAGCAGCAGCAGGGTGACGAGCAGGACGAAGGTGAACACGGAATCGATCTGGCCCCAGCCGGCCGAATTGACGAGCACCGCCGGGTTGAACAGGAACAGGAGCGACAGCCCGAAGCCCGCCGAGGCGCTCATCCGCTTGCTACCCTCACGGAAGAGCAGATAGGCGACGGCCGCATCGGCGAGGAGCGCGGGCAGCTTGATCAGCAGAAGCGCAGACTTCGAGGCCCAGTCGATATGGAAGACGTTCTGCAGGGTGCCGAGCAGCCAGAGCACGTAGATGTAACCCGGCGGGTAGTCCGCGAACTGCCCGTCGTAGAAGCGGGAGAGCCCGCCGCTCGCCGCCTTGGCGGCCCAGGCCTTAAAGGTATTCACGTCGACTACATAGCCCGGCGACTTGAGAGCCAGGTAGAACCGGAGCCCGAGACCGATGACGGCGGCCGCCCCGAACAGAGCGGCGAAATGCCGTTTTTCCCGGAGCCCTCCCGCCGGCTGCGGCCGGATCCAGCGCTGATAGACGAAGAAATAGAGCAGCACGAACAAGGCAGACAAGGCTGCGATGCCCATGGCCGACACGGCGTCGGGAATATCCGAGCCTGCGGGAGCCAGCGGCAGGACGGTCGCACCGGCCGGAGCCTCGTTTACCCTGGTCAGGCTGACGTCGTCAAAGTAAGCCTTGCCTTTGCTCAGACTCCCGTACCCGCCGAGCCGGACGGCAACCTGAAGCTCCTTTTGGCTTTTGCCGGTTTTGCCGTACATTTCGACAAGCTGCCAATCGCCGTTCGTCGCCTTGAGGTCAATGGACGTATCTCCAATGCCCAACACCGAGATGTTGGCCCCTTTGGTCTCGGCATCGGCGTAATCCACCCGCACGTAAGCCGACAGCTTGTACAGGGTGTCGGCGTCGACCGACACCTTCTGGACGTATTTGGCGTCGTTGGGCTGCAGATTCTCAATGAGGGCCGCATGCGTGCCGCTATGTACGATCTCCTGCTGGATGGTCAGCCGGGAGTTGTCTTCACCGGCAAGCCAGGAATCGACTGACCAGGAGGTGGGTTGTCCGGCCCCCTCGCTTTCGAATCCGCCGTTTTGGAGCAGACCGCCGTCGGCGTGAGCCGAACCGCCGGAAAAAGCCGCTGCCAGGAGTCCCCCGGCCATGAGCAATCCGAGCGCTTTCTTGAACAAGAAAACTTCCCCTTCCGTTCGATTGTTCTCCGTCCATTATGCCAAATTGCGAGGGGAAAAGGTAGGCCCCCGCAAAAAAGGCGATGATGCAACCCTTCGGGGTTACGATTCGTCTTATAGGGAGGAACCCGAGCGTTCCGCCGCTCCCAAGACCCGCAAAACCGGAGGTACAACGAATGAAACCCAAATTGACTTGGCAGATCCCGCTCATGGCGTCCGCCCTGCTGCTCGCATCGGGCTGCTCGGACGCCAAACCGCTGGCGGGCTCCGCTTCTTCCATTCAACCATCCCAATCCGCTTCCCTTTCGGAATCGCCGTCGGCGAAGCCGGCAAGCGCCAAGCCGTCGGCGTCGACCGGCGCATCCGCCTCGCCAGAACCGACGGCAAGCGGCAAGCCAACGGCACAGCCGACCGCGAAGCCTACTGCCAAACCGACGGCCAAGCCCAGCGCCAAACCCACTGCGAAGCCGACGGCCAAGCCCACCGCTAAGCCGCCGGAGAAACCTACTGCTAAGCCATCGGCTTCCGCCAAGCCCGACGCCGTCACCACCATCGCCAAGCCGTCGGAGCTGGCCGTCTGGGTCAACAAGTCGCGCAAGCTTCCCGCCGATTATGTTCCCTCGGATCTGACGGAGCCGAAGGTTCGCTTCTCCTTCAGCGAGAAGCTGGAGAAGCGCAAGATGCGCAAGACGGCCGCCGCCGCCCTGGAGGAGCTATTCGCCGCTGCCGACAAGGACGGAGTCAAACTCTATGCCGTATCCGGCTACCGTTCCTACAAGACTCAAACCTCGCTGTTCAACGCTTACGTCAAGCGCGACGGAGAAGCCGCCGCTTCCCGCTACAGCGCGCGGCCGGGGATGAGCGAGCACCAGACGGGACTCGCGATGGACGTCTCCTGCAAGGAGGTCAACTACCTGCTGGAAGAGTCGTTCGGCGAGACGGCCGAAGGCAAATGGCTCGCCAAGCATGCGCCGGACTACGGTTTCATCATCCGTTATCCCAAGGGAACCGAGAAGATCACCGGCTATCAGTACGAGCCCTGGCATATCCGCTACCTGGGCAAAGAGCTCGCCCGGAAGGTGGCCGGTCAAGGCGTAACGCTGGATGAATATTTCGGCCAGTCCGTGCCGGTCAACGCTCCGTAAGCCTCACCGTTTCCTTGCCGCCTACGGCGCGCAAGCGGCCTCAGGCCGGCTTCCTCCCGGGAAGCCGTTTTTTTTGCTTTCCAATCACCCATACTAGGACCAAAAGCTTCAATGGAAAGGAAGATTCGACTTGTCCAAATTCTTCGCCGGCCTGCTGTTGACCGCTGCGCTGCTGCTTGCTTGTCCCGCTTCCCTAGCCCTGGCGGGACCACCGGCTCGAATCGCAACGCCGATCTCCGCCGCAGCGGCATCCGCTCCCTCGCCAACCGCCGCCGCAGCGGCATCCGCTCCCTCGCCAACCGCCGCCGCATCGCCGACCCACGCACCCGCCCAACCGACCGCTGCCGTGCCGCCAAGCACCGCCACGCCGTCTGGTAAGCCCACCGCTTCAGTCCCGCCCTCCGCCGTACCCGACGCGGAGCTGTTTGACGTGAAGCGGGAGCAGGTGATCCGGCTCATTCCCGCGGATAGCCGCCTCCGCCAAGAGGCGGACCGCTGGCTGAGCGCCGCTTCCGGCAAAGCCGGAGAATTGGCGTTCGAGCCGCACAAGGGAATCGGCCTGCGCATTGCGCTCGTCCCTCCGGCTGTGGTCGACCGCGATTGGTACCGCGGTCCTGTCCGGGAGCTGTTTCTCTTCGCCGAGGATGCAAAGGGGCCGCATAGGCTGCTGTTTTTCGACGACGACTCGCGCATGCATCTGATCGTGCTGCCCTATGACTTAACCGCCTTCCTGCGGGATTACCGCATTGCGGTGGCAGGCTCGGAGCAAGCCGAATAACCCCCTTTCCATCCTAATTTTCCATTGTTTGTCATATCCTTTCTTCACTGTACACCAAAAAACCTGCCGCCGTGACGAAAAAGCTCACAAGCGGCAGGCTTTTTTTGCTGCATCTTCAGGAGAATCGGATCAAGCTTCCATCGCTTCCAGCCAAGCCTTGGCGATAATGGCGTGTCCCGCTGCGGTGGGATGCACGCCGTCCGCTGCCCAATATTCCGGTTCGGCCTTGGAGCAGGCGGCGGCAAACAATCCGTCCAGAGCAACGTAAGGCGTATGGAACTCGCGCGCCAGCTCGCGGACGGCTTGGATCTTCGGGTCGAGGTCCTCCCGCCAGGCTTTGCGGTCTTCCGGGTACGGCAGAACGAACGGTTCCACCAGGAGGATGCCCGCATCCGTTCCCTCCAGAGTGCGCTGAATCAGCTTGCGGTAGCCTTCGTAAAACGCCTCCGTGCCGGTCGGCTCGTTGTTGTCGTACCGCCGCCAGGTATCGTTGATTCCGATATAGATGGAGACCCAGTCCGGCTTCAGGTCGAGGCAATCCCGCTGCCAACGCTCCTGCAGATCGACGACCCGATTGCCGCCGATCCCCCGGTTGAGGAAGCGGACCTTCTTTTCCGGATAGCGTCTGCCGAATTCCGCTGCGACCAGGAGGGCGTACCCATGTCCCAAGCTTTCCGATTCCTCGCGGTTGCGGCCCCAATCCGTGATGCTGTCGCCTTGGAACAGAACCAGCGAGTTTTCCTTGATGCGCGTCATATCCCAATCTCTCCTTCATTTCTTAAGCCCGAAGACGAACTTCCCAAGCCCGTCCCGGTACGATTTTTCTCTCCTACCTTACTCCAAAACCGCCCGAACGACAACCCGGCAGCCCGGAAAAACGAGCGTTATCGAAGAGAGCTGCAAGCCGAGCGGAGGGGACGGAAGCGTTCTGGAAAAGCGCCTGGGGGTTGCTGCGGCAATCGGTCTCCCGCGGAGCACGAAAAGCCGCCTGCGAACATCCATTTCGCAAAGCGGCACGGCCCCATTATTGAAGAAAGCTTGCCTTCATTTGGGTGTTCCCAGCAGCCGGCCGTCGTCGCTGAACCACATCCCGTAGCTGATCAGCGCAAGCAAGATCGAGGTCAGCGCAGCCGAAGCGCTGAAGGAGAACATGATCAGAATCTGATAGCGCACCGCCTGCAACGGGCTGGCTCCGGCGATGATCATCCCGGTCATCATTCCCGGCAATTGAACGATACCGACCGTCTTCATCCCGTCGATCGAAGGAATCATGCTGGCCTTGACCGCGCGCTTGAGCGGGTCCTGAACGGCTTGCCGCACGGTGGCTCCCAGAGACAGCAATACCTCGATCTCTCCACGGGAGGCTTCTACCTCGCGCATCATCTGGTTGAGATACAGCGCACAGACCACCATGGCATTGCCGATGATCATGCCGCTGATGGGGATGATCTGTTGCGGCTCCGGCTTCACCATTCCGAGCAGCAGCAGCAATCCCATGGTCGCCGTCTCCGTCGCGGCGATGGCCGCCATGATCCGCCAGAACGCACCGGGCAGCCCTTTGCCCCGCTTGCGGGCGTTCTCCGCCGCGACCGTTATCATCACGGCCAAGATCAGCAGGATGATGAGCGGTTGGCGGGAGCGGAAGACATACTCCAGGATATAGCCGACGGCGAACAATTGGACGGCGGCCCGGACGGTGCCGATGGCGATTTCCTTCTCCAATCCAAGCTTCTGCCGCAAGGAAAGCAGCATGGTGATCAAGATAAACACCAGCGTCAAGCTGAGCGTCCAATAGCTCATCGCCATTCCTCCCCGCTGTTCGGAGCGCTATACCCGCGCTGAGCGAAGAAGCTCGCGGTCGGCAGGTCCTCCTTCAGGGCATGCTCGGCCAGGTGCCAGATGCGGTCGCTGTTCGTTCCGGCCTGCTCCAGATCGTGGGTAATCCATACGAGCGCCGTCCCCCGTTCGCGGGACCAAGCGCCGAGCGTCGCTTCGACCCGCTTCTTGCTGTCTCCGTCGAGCGACGAGGTTACTTCATCCAACAGCAGGAGCTCGGGCTCCAGCAGCAAGGAGCGAATGACCGCGAGCCGCTGTTTTTGTCCCCCCGATAAGGTGGACGCTTCCTTGCTTAAGGCGACATCCGGCAGGCCGAGCTCCTCCATCAGCCGGGCAGCCAAGCCGGCATCGAACGGTGTCCGGTGAAGCCGGCTTGCCGTGCGCAGGTTATCCTCCACCGACCCCGGCAGCATGATGGGCTGCTGAGCCACGTAGACGATCCGCTTCCGCCATTCCGTCGGCGGCCAATCCGCCGCAACTCGGCCATGGAAGCGCAGCGTTCCCTCATCCGGCGCCTCCAATCGGCCGAGAATGCGCAAGAACGTGCTCTTCCCCTGTCCGGACACGCCGATCAGCGCGATGGCCGTCCGCTCCTCGATTGCGGCGGTAACGCCCGTAAATAAGGTAACCCGCTCATTCTCCGCGGCAAAGCTCTTCGATAGATTATCGATCGCAAGCAATGGCTCCATGCCGTCGCCCTCCGGTCCGTTAAAAAAATTCCGTTTCATTATACCACTCGGCTGCGGATTTGATTATCCCGCGTTCCCTTGCCCTTTCCAGTCCGGCTTCCTGCCGGCCGAAGACTTAACCAACAGCAAGGCGAAGCCGAACGCGCCGACGAGCGCCATCACAGCTCCCAGCCGGTACAGCACGGAAGCGCCCGCCGCGTCGTACAGCCAGCCGCCGGCAAAGCCGGCGATGATCCCCGACAGGCCGCCCCAAGTCAGGGTGAATACCGCCTGCCCCGAAGCGCGGTACTCCGCCGGTACCCAGAGCGAAGTGAGCGTCGTCCCCAGGTACGAATAGACGCCGAAGCTGACGCAATGCAGCATTTGGGTGAGCAGAATATGGATCGGATGGGTCGCGAGCGACATGAACAGCCAGCGCAAGGCGAACACCACGCTCACCAAGCTGAGCCCCGCAAGCAGGTAGCGGCTGTTGCGCTTTACCAGACGGTCGAGCAGCAAGAAGACGGGAATCTCGAAGAACGCGGACAGGAACGATCCCCAGCCGACCATGGCGTTCGATCCGCCTAGCTCGCGGATGTAGAGGGAGACGAAGGTCGAATTGACCGAATTGGGCACGGAGAGGAACACGCCGAGCAGCACGAAGAGCACAAACGGCCGGTTGCGAAAAATCTGCCCGTAGCCCTTTGCCGAGAACGCGCTTCCCACCTTGGCCTCGCCTCCGCGCGGAAGCCCTACGGCCGCGGCAAGCGCGATCACGATGAGACAAGAGTAAGCGGCCGTCGCCCATCCGCTGCCGATCCGGGCAAACAACGGCCCGGCGCCGAGCGCGACGACGGCGTACCCAAGCGAGCCGAAGAGCCGGAAGCCGCCGAACTTGCGGTCCGTGTCTTCGATGGCGTTCAGAATCAGGCTGGTGCCCTGCGAGGTGAGCGGGCTTTGAAAGAAGAAGAAGACCAGCATCACCGCCGTAAGCGGCCAGAAGGAACGGGCGGCGGATACGCCTTGAACCAGCAACAGGCTGCCGGTAAGCAGGATCACCAGCGTCATCCGAATGTTCTGCCGGCGGTCGCTCACGTAGCCCCAGAAGGGATTGGCGAACACCGACAAAACCGGTCCGCCGGCCATGATCATGCCGATCTGCAGCTTGGAGAGGCCGATCTCGCTGAAATACAGGGGGAAATAGACCTGCAGGACCGCCATGGAGCCATAGGTAAAAAAGGTAAACAGCTTGATGAAGGCAAATGTGCGGGTAGGAGAAGATGCGTTCAAACCGGTGCCTCTTTTCGCGACAGGATAACGGCTTATCCGGATAGACGCCGAAGCGCGCGGATAAGCCTGCTTTCCATTGTATAGGGAGAGAGGATTCGGCTCAATTGATTTTTTTCCGGAGGCCGCCCCTTGTCCGCCTTCGCTTCTCGTGGTACAGTAACGAGAAATTTAGCTCCTGCCCGTCAGGAGACCGAGGTGGAAAGCATGAGCTCCCTGTCCAACCCCCTGCTGCTGGATTTTCCCGAGAGCTTCGAGAGCGAACGGCTGCGAATCGGCGCTCCGCGCTACGGAGAAGGCGCCGCCATGAACGCGGCGATCCGGGAAAGCCTGAATGAATTGAAGCCCTGGATGCCGTGGGCGGCGGAGGCGCCGACCGTCGAAGCGTCGGAGCTGAACGTGCGCGAAGCCCGGCTCAAGTTCTTGCGCCGCGAGGACCTGCGGCTGCAGCTGTTCCGCAAGGACAACGGCGAGTTCGTCGGCGGCAGCGGCCTTCATCGCATCCATTGGGAAGCGAGGAAATTCGAGATCGGCTACTGGGTCCGGACCTCCCTGGCCCGTCAGGGGTACATCTCGGAGGCGGTTCGGGCGATCGAGCAGTTTGCCATTCGCGAGCTCGGCGCGAACCGGCTCGAAATCTACTGCGACAGCCGCAATATCGCAAGCGCGGCGGTAGCGCGAAGCTGCGGGTTTACCATGGAGGGCGTAATGCGCTCCGAGGCGCTCGACACGAGCGGTCAGCTTCGCGACACGCTGATCTTCGCCAAGGTGCGCGGAATCGAATACTGACCGGCTTCCTCTCCGGAGGAAGTTTTTTTGTTTCATTAAACTTTATTCAACTTCATTGGCGTGAAGGAGTTCTCTCTCATAGGCGGGATGGAAAGCACTCGGACCGGCTGCCCCACCCCCCCACTCTGAGCCCAGCGATAGCCGCTCGGGCGCTCTTTCGTTGCACAAAAAGCGCCGCTCCCGCAAAAGCGGAACCGGCGCGGCTTGCTCGTATTCGGTTAAGGCATTCCTTTCGGAGCGCCGCTCATCGTCTTACCTTTACCATAGTGCTGCCTTACTGTGCCGTCTTGCGGCTTTACACAACCTTCTTCTGTCCTTGCTTTACCGCCTTTCGGCCTTACTGCGCCTCCGGCCGATTGCCGTCTCCCTGCTTGCGCACGGATTCCCGCTCGATCAGCTCGGTTCGAAGCAGCACCTGTTCACATGGCCTATCCGGGTTGCGAGTCAGCTCCAGCACCGATTCCACGGCGCGGGCGCCGATGCCCTCCTTGGGCACGCTCACGGTCGTCAGCTTGGGGATCATGAACTGCGCGAGACTCAGGTCATCGAACCCGATGATCGAGAAATCCTCCGGGCATTTCAGCTTCCACTCGAACAGCAGGCGCATCGTCTCGATCGCCAGGGTATCGTTGGCGCAGAAGAAAGCCGTCACGGCCTCCGCAGAGATCGCGGCCCGCAGCTGCTCCTCGAACTCGGCGCCGTGGACATAATTGCCTCGGCCGCTGACGCCGAGCCCGCGAACCCGAAGGCTCGCCGCTTGGTCCTCGGCCGCGCTCTGGTTGAAGTCGCGCAGCGCTTCTTCGAAGCCGCGGTGCCGCTCGCGGAAGCTCCAGGCCGCCTCCCGGTCGCCGACAAAGGCGAGCTTGCGGTGCCCCGCTTCCAGCAGATAGGCCGTCGCCTCGTAAGCGCCGAGGAAATTGTTCGCCAGGACATGGTGATGCCGGGCCAACGGATCGTTGGAATCGACCAGCACGTAAGGCAGGCCGAGGTCATCCAGCGTTTTCCTATACGCCGCGGGAATATGCCCCAAGAGCAGTGCTCCGTCCGCCTTGTCGGCGAGACCCGCGGGCATTCCCTCCTCCGGCTCTAGCGACGGGTCGATGTTCGCGAGCAGCATGCTGAATTCCTGGGCGGCCAGTGCCTTGCTCACGCCGCCGATCAGCTTGCTCCAGTATTCCATGTCGCTGAGGTAAGCCTCCGGCATCAGTACGGCGATATTGCCGGTCCTGCGCTGCACGGAGGATTTTCTCAGCTTGTCGAACCGGTACCCCATCTCCTGGGCGGTTCGCCGGATTTCTTCGCGCGTGCCGTCGTTGACGGCCGGGTCGCCTCCGAGCGCCTTCGACACGAGCGCCTTGGACACCCCGACCCGGTCGGCGATCATCTGCAACGTAACCTTTTTCAACAAAACGTTCCCCTCGCCCACATGCTCCTGATTTTCTCTATCATACTGGCAGAATGGGCTTTTATCAATTTTCCTTCGAACCTTCGAGCCCGGTTAACGAACCAGGTCTTCTTCCGGCGCCGAAATTTGCCGCCCTTCAGCATCATACTGCCGGATCAACGCAACAAGGTCGGCGAAATCGGCCCAAGCGATACCCACCTTCTGGTCCGCCGCTCCGTAGGCCATGATCAGTTCGCCGTCCTGCACGACTCCGCCCGTTGTAAACAGGCAGGGCGTCGGGTAATCGGAAGGCATCTCCCAGTTCCGCTCGGCATACATCAGCCGTTCCGGGCAGCGGTGCACCACCTCGGGAAAATCGTTGGCCCGTTCGCGCACGATCAGGAAAGACTGGGTATAGCCGAAATAGATGTCTTTCTTGCCGTGGTAAGGGACGAGCCACTCGCCGTCGCCCAGACGGACGGGCGGCCAGCTCGCGCCGACGCGGTTCTCTTCCCAATCGAACAGGCTGGTCGCGAGCAGCCGGTGAGTCGCCTTGGGGGAAGCGAAGTCCTCGATCGAGTCGGCAGCCGCCAGATAAATGGACGGCTTCTTCGCTTGGTCGCCGCCCGGGAAGGGCAGCACGTTCATCGGCCGGTGCAGCATGACATACTGCGGGCGGCCGTCGATCACCATCTTCTCCGAGAAGAGGAACACGTCGCGGTTGTCGCTGACATGGCCTTCCGTGAGCGGACAGACGTAGCGGAACGCGGCGTCGTAATCGCCCGCCTTCAGCCGGTCCAGGTCGAGCTTGTACAGCACCGTCACCGTATCGTTGGAGCGGGCCGTCCGGACGAACGGGTCCTCCGTCTCCCCCTCGAAAATCCACGAGGGCACATACTCGAAGCGCGTCTCTACGGGCGGGTCTTGATCGGCCAGCCAGTACGGTCCCGGCGGGAACGGGCGGCAGGCCACCGTCAGGTACCATTCGCCTTCCACGGAGAAAATGCGCGGGTCCTCGATGCAGCCGTTGGAATAATTGCGCACGCGGCGCCCGTGAATGTCCTCGATGTACAGCTCGTCTTCCTCATAGCCGAGCGCCGGCGCGAGCGCCGGACGGGAAAAGTCGGCATCCCAGGTGACGCCCCGGTCCTCGCTCTTCGCATAGCCGAGGAAAATCGGATACGGGTCGTGGCAGCCCTCTCTCCGCTTCTGCGGCCATGGGCCGGTTGCCCGGAACAGCATGTGCAGCGTGGTCGACGAAGGATCGGGGTCCGCGACGATTGCGGGATTGAGCACCATTTTATCGGCCCAGGCGCAGCCGGGCTGCGGTTCAATGACAGGGTGGTCAAGATAGCGGAATAGCGTTTTCATAACAGCCTCCTGTTGTCGTTCTATCTTGACCTTATCATACCCTATTTGTGATTTCAACTAATTTTAATTGTTAATTAAACTTTTAAGATTTACTTGCCGATCCGCAACGACGTTAGCTCAATACTGCCGGCTGTCTACCTCCTTGTCGGCGAGTGCATCGGTGAAGATGCTTTCCGGCATCACTAATTTTTTGGGAAGAGTTCGGCCTTCCAGAGTTTCCTTTACCGCTTGCATCAGAATCGAGCCGAACATCGGGTTGCATTCCACAACGGCATTGATCTTGCCTTGGACCATCCTTTGAAATGCCCGTTTGGTCCCATCTACCGAAAGGATGACGATATCCTTCCCCGGCTGCAGCCCATATTGTTCAATCGCCGTTATCGCACCAAGTGCCATATCATCGTTATGCGCGTAGAGCACGTCGATATCGGGTCCATACTTTTCCAACATCCGCTGCATCACCGTTTGTCCCTGCTCGACCGTAAAATCAGCCGGCGCCGAGGAGATGATGGTCAGATCCCTACGCTTCTGAATGATAGCGCGAAATCCTTTCCCGCGCTCAATCGAAGGCGTGGAGCCTGCCGTACCCTGCAGCTCCACAATACGGACCGGCCCCGGCCGATCCCGGACCTTGTCCAGCAGGTACTTCCCGGCCTTTCGCCCTTCTTCATTAAAATCCGAACCGATTAGGGTGACATACAGAGACGGGTCCCGGATCTGGACCGAACGGTCGGACAGAATGACCGGAATTCCCGCCTCCTTAGCCTCCTGCAGGATAGCTTCCCAACCGGATTCGATGACGGGGGAAATCGCAATGACATCGACTTTCCTGGCGATAAATTCCCGAATCGCTTCAAATTGCTTCTCCTGCGACTGTTCGGCATTCTTAAACAGCAGCGTGATCCCCATGTTGGCGGCCGCTTCCTGTATGGAACGGGTATTCGCCTTGCGCCAGTCGCTTTCGGAACCCAGCTGCGAAAAGCCGACGACGATGGGACGCATCTTAAACTTGCTCGTCTGGGGTGCACTATCCGGCACATGCCCATTGGCCGCAATAGTGGTCTGCACCGTATGCTTACCGTCCGTCGACGCCCGGAACCACACCAGCAGCATGCCGATCAGCAACAGCATGCCAATGCCCTTCATTCGATTGTATCTCATGGGGTTCGTCCACCTTATCGGTATCCGCAACGCGGAAAAAGTTCATTACCAACTTTACCATATCGTGGATCGACACGATACTCAAAGTCAGGCCGTCGATCCGAACCTCGACGTTGCGGATATTCTGGCTCCGTGGCCGATGTTAGGTTGCGGCGGAAAGGCCTGCAGGGAAACCTTTGGGTTGTCCCGCCACAGACCTCCCGGCGACCTTAGGCTGCCTTCGTTTGCGCAGCTTTCGCGCTTAGCACGCGCTGCATGAGAATAAACACCAGAAGCAAAATGCCGATGACGATCCGCGTCCACCAGGAACTGAGCGTACCTTCAAAGCTGATAATGGTCTGGATAATCCCTTGAATCAGCACACCAAACACAGTCCCGGCAACAAAGCCGACACCGCCCGTAATCAGTGTTCCGCCGATCACGACGGCTGCAACCGCATCAAGCTCCATCCCCATGGCATGCAGGCTGTAGCCGGAGAGCATGTAGAAGGTAAAGACCACGCCGCCCAAGGCCGAGCAGAAACCGCTGAAAGCATAGACCCGCATTTTCGTGTGGGCAACGGGCAAGCCCATCAGGACGGCAGATTGTTCGCTGCCGCCAATCGCATAGGTATTACGGCCAAACCGGGAATAGTGGGCCAGAAACACTCCGACCAGGACCATGGCAACGGCGATCAGAACACTGATGGAGATAAAGTTTCCACCCGGCATACGGATTTTGGTAAGCGCCATCGTTTTGTAGAAGCTGTCGTCAATCGTAATGGTTTGGATGCTGATGACATAACAAAGGCCTCTCGCGAGGAACATCCCCGCCAGGGTGACGATAAACGGCTGGATCTCAAAGTAATGGATGACTGCCCCCATAATGAGCCCGAATAAGGTGCCGATGACAAGTACCAACGGAATGACGACGGCAGGCGGCCATCCGTGATTTTGGACAAGCGAAGCCGAGATCATGGTCGTCAACGCCACCATCGAACCGACGGATAAATCGATCCCGCCTGTTAGGATGACGAAAGTCATCCCGACCGCAACGATAAGGAGGAACGCATTATCAATCAATAAGTTGTAAAACACCTGGGCGGATAAAAATCCCGCATACCGGCAGGAACCCGCGATGATCATCAGCACGAACAGGCCGATCGTGACCAGTAGCGGTATAAAGCGGCGCTTAAACACTGCGGGCCACCTCGCTTTCGTTTGGTTTCGCCGTCGCTTTTCTCGACCGAAACACTTTTTTTCGGAACTTCTCGGACTGTATCAAGCAAACCGCGAAAACGACGACCGCCTTCACTACCAGAATGGTGTCGGAAGGAATGCCCGTCATATAAATCGTCGTGGTCAGCGTCTGGATAACCATGGCACCGATCAACGAGCCCGACAGATAGAAGCGACCGCCGTTCATGGAGGTTCCGCCGATGACAACCGCGAGAATGGCGTCCAGCTCATACCACAGGCCCGCATTATTGCCGTCGGCGCTTGACACGTTCGAGCTGATGATCAGGCCCGCAATACCCGCGCACAAAGAGCCGAACAGATAGACCGCAAGCAGAATCGTTCGCGACCGGATGCCCATGAGCCGGCTGGCGGTCGGGTTGGAGCCCACTGATTCGATGAACAAGCCGAGCGCGGTTTTGCGCGTCAGGAACAACGCGGCGATAAATAGAACCGCCACAATGAAGACGGAAAAGGGCAGCATGAACAGCCAACCGGCGCCGATGAACTCATACTTGTGGCTCGATACCGTGATAATCTGACCGCCCGTTATCAGTTGAGCGACGCCCCGGCCGGCAACCATGAGAATCAGGGTAGCCACGATCGGCTGAATGCCGAACACGGACACGAGGGTACCGTTCCAAAGACCCGCAAACAGCGAAAGCGCAAGCGCCGCACCGACCGACAGCAGCACGATGGAGAGCGTATTCTGATCCCCCGCTTTGCTTATCAGTAAGCAGGAAATGGCACCCGATAGGGCGATGACGGAGCCGACCGAAAGGTCAATGCCCTTCGTCGCGATGATCAGCGTCATCCCGATGGCGACAAGCGCAAGCGGCGCCCCGAAGTTGATGATGTCAATGAGACTGCCGTATAGATGTCCATTCTTCACTTGAATCGAAAAAAACCAGGGCTTGTAGATAAGGTTAAACAACAGCAGCCCGGCAAGAATGACGAACGGCCAAAACAGATGATGCTTGGCAACACGGGTCCACATTAGGCCTGACCTCCTGCAATGGCTTGCATGACGGTCTGCTGATTCATGCCTTCGCCTGAGATTTCCTGAACCAATCGATGGTCGCGCAGCACCGCGACGCGGTCGCTAACGCGAAGGACTTCTTCGATTTCGGACGAGATAAACAATACGGACATCCCTTTCTTTGCAAGGGACAGAACAAGCTTCTGGATTTCCGCCTTTGCCCCGACATCGATTCCCCGTGTCGGCTCATCGAGAATGAGGAACTCCGGCTGCATGAGCAGCCATCTGGCCAAGATGACTTTTTGCTGATTTCCTCCGCTCAGGTTTTTGATCAGCGCTTCCGGATTTTTGGGGGTGATGTTCAAGGCCAAGACATACTCATCCGCAATCTCATCCTGCCGTTTTTTCGACAAAGCGCGAAACCAGCCCCGGCGGGCCTGCAGCGCCAGGATCATATTCTCCCTGACCGTGAGATCGGCAATAATCCCTTCCGTCTTCCGGTTTTCCGAACAAAACGCGACGCCTTGGCCGATCGCGTGACGGGGGGAATCCAGCTTCGTTCTCTTTCCATTTATCGCAAGGGTTCCGCTGTCCGACCGGTCTGCGCCGAACAACAGGCGTGCCGCTTCTGTACGTCCAGAGCCTAGCAGTCCGACAAGTCCCACGATTTCTCCCCGTTTGATTGCAAAATCATAGGGCTCAATCGCGCCTTCGCGGCCAAGCCGATCCGCTTTCAAAAAGAGTCCGTTTAAAGCCGCCTGCTTTCCCTCGGCCCCATTCGGGAGTTCGGCCAACAGTTCGAGGTCTTTCCCGATCATCTTGAGCACGAGTTCGATTCGGGGAAGCTCGGCCGTGAAATACTCGCCGACGAGCTCTCCGTTTCGGAGGATCGTAATCCGGTCCGAAATTTCATAAACCTGATCCAGAAAATGAGTGACGAAGAGGATCGCCAGCCCCTGGGCTTTCAACTTACGCATGACGGCAAATAATTCGCGAACCTCTTTCTGGTCCAGGCTGGACGTCGGCTCATCCAGGATGAGCACCTTGGCCGATATGTTCAGCGCGCGCGCAATCGCGACGAGTTGCTGAACGGCCACCGAGTAGGAGTCAAGGGGCCGGGTTACGTCAATATTCAGGTTCATCCGTTCTTGCAGGAGCTTATGCGCCCTTGCGTTCATTTCCTTCCAGTTCACGCATCCCATCCTGCGCGGCTCCCGGCCGATGTATATATTTTCTGCGACCGACAGGTTGGGACATAAGTTCACTTCCTGATAGACGGTGCTGATTCCCTCCGCTTGTGCCATTAGCGGATTCGCGACCGATACGGGCCGGTCTTCGATCGTGACGTTCCCTTCATCTGCCGTGTATACACCGGTAAGCACCTTGATCAGCGTTGATTTGCCTGCCCCGTTCTCTCCCATCAGGGCGTGCACTTCACCCGGGAACAGCCGGAAGTTCACATTATTCAACGCATGGACGCCGGTAAACCGTTTGTGGATCCCCGTCATCTGCAGGATCGGCTGCTTTACAGTCATGGCTGCACATCTCCTTTTGAAAGGAAAAGCCACCCCGCTCCAGCTTCTCGGGTGGAGTGGCCCTCATGATTAGCTCCAGTCCGCTATTAATATTTGCGGTCCGGCAGTGCGGCCTTCGCTTCGTCGGAAGTAAACGCGCTCTCTTCGGTAACAATTCGCTGCGGGATTTCTTTGTTCGCCAGCACGTCATTGACGGCTTGCATCAACTGCGGACCAAGGAGCGGGTTGCATTCCACGATGTAGTTGATTTTGCCTTCCGAAGCGGCCGTCATGCCGTCTTTTACGCCGTCTACGGAAATGATTTTGATATCCTTGCCCGCAACCAGACCAGCCGCTTCCATGGCTTGAATAGCACCGAGTGCCATTTCGTCGTTGTGCGCATACAGGACGTCGATCTTTTTGTTCGCCTGAAGGAACGATTGCATGACTTCTTTGCCTTTGGCACGCGTAAATTCAGCCGTTTGGGAGGCGATGATTTTCAGGTTCGGATTGCTCTTGATCATCTCTTCAAACCCTTCCTTGCGGTCGATCGCCGGAGCGGAGCCCGTCGTGCCCTGCAGCTCGACGATATTGACCTGCTCCTTGGCATCCTTGTATTGATCGGCCAGCCATTTGCCGGCTTTGCGTCCTTCTTCTACGAAGTCCGAACCGATGAACGTCTTATAGAGCGACGTGTCTTTCGAATCGACGGCGCGGTCCGTCAGGATAACCGGAATTCCCGCATCCTTAGCTTCCTGCAGCACTGTGTCCCAGCCGGATTCCACGACCGGCGAGAAAGCGATAACGCTGACCTTCTGCTGGATGAAAGAGCGAATAGCTTTGATCTGGTTTTCCTGCTTCTGCTGCGCGTCGGAGAATTTCAGATCAAAACCGGCATCTTTTGCGGACTGTTTAATCGATTCCGTGTTTGCCGTACGCCAGCCGCTTTCTGCCCCAACCTGCGAAAAGCCAAGCACGACTTTCTTATTCGAAGCCCCGCCCGATTTATCCGTCCCTGCGGTTGTCGCCTGCGTGTTCGGGCTGTTGGACGCTTCGCCGCTTCCCCCATTGTTCGAACTCGCGGCTTTGTTGCCGCACGCCGCGAGCATTAAGATAACCATCGCAATCGTGAAAACCATGCCTACACTCTTGAACTTCTTCACTTTCATCCCTCCCCTAACTATCACCATTTTTTGGTGTAAGCCAATTCTAAAGCGCTTTTATTTCAAATCATACGGACGATCTTGTCTATAACCTTGGATATTTTATGGTTTTGCAAGCGAGACTCCTTTTTCTTTGATTGTTTATGAAGATTCACGATTTTATTATTTTTGTGTGCGCTTCCAACCAGAGATGGTGTATCATGAATGTACTTGATTTTGTTTAAATTGCTATAATTTGTGTTCCGCTTAGAAAGGTACGTGCTCCCTATGAGAAGACTTTATAGGCTGGCGGCGTCCAGTTTAAGGGCTAAGATGCTCATCATGTTTGCTATTCTTACGTCGGTACCTCTCATTACCGTCGGATTGATTTCCTATCAGAAATCCTACAGTACCATTTCCGAGCACAGCAAAGCTTCGGCCATATTGGTGGTGGATCAACTCGCCCGGGATATCGATAACCGCATCCAAGATACCAGCCGGCTCCTCGAACTGAATCAGAACCCGTCCGTCCTGCAGTTTCTGTCCAAGCCGACGCAATCCTTCCCGGATGCGAAACAAATTCTGCAGACCATTGGACTATACCGGGAAATTTATAAGTACGACCATGTATGGAATATCTTGATGGTCAACCTTTACGGACGGGGGATCAGTGAACGCAAGGGGGTATTTTCCCTTAACCAAAACCCGCTCAATAACCCCCATTTTCAGAAGCTCATGCAAAATCCGGATCAACTGCTGGTCGTGCCTCCTCGTGATACGTTGGAGATGGATCGGCTGGACGGCTTCACCTACGAGCAAGGCAGCATCGTCTCGATCATGGCCGCCATCAAAAGGCCGATCACGCATGAGGTGATCGGGTTTATGGTCATCGATCTGAACGACGATTTTATCAGCCAGTCCACGACCGCCTTCAAGCTCGGAAAATCCGGCTATTTCTATGTAGCTGATACCGGCGGCCAGCCCATTGTCGGACCTGCGTCAGGGGCGTACGCCGCAACCGTTTTACCCGAAGAGATGGACTCGCGCCTGGCTCTGGATCACGATCATTTCATTCAGACGCAGGCCGGTAAACCGCTGTTTATCATATTCACGACCTCCAAGATGACCGGCTGGAAAATCATCGGTGCGGCACCGCTTCAGGAGATTGTCAGTGAAGTCCAAAAAATCCGGTGGCTGATCATCTTGACGGTCGGGCTGAGTATCGCCTTTATCGTGGCGTTGTACTTTTTCATCACCATACGGCTCACCCGTCCGCTGAAAATTTTGAAGAACAAAATGAGGCAAGCCGCTGGAGGGAATCTCGCTACGAAGTTCCGCCCGCACGGCACAGATGAAGTGGCGGATTTAGGCCGAAGCTTCAATACCATGATTGAACAAATCAAACGGTTAATTGACAAGACCGTTGAAGAGGAGAAGCAGATTCAAAAAGCGGAGCTAAAAATCCTCCAGGCCCAGATCAATCCCCATTTTCTCTATAACACGCTGGACTCCATCATCTGGATGGCGGAGGCAGGAAAAAACGCGGAGGTGATCGACCTCGTTGCTGCGATCTCCCGCTTTTTCCGGATCAGCCTCAGCAAAGGCCATGACTGGATCTCCATTCGGGACGAGCTGGAGCATATTCGAAGCTACTTGACGATTCAGCAGGTGCGCTACCGCGACATTTTGGACTTTACCATTGAAGAAGACCCTTCCATCCTTCCCTACACCATTCTGAAGATGACGCTGCAACCGATCGTCGAGAACGCCTTATATCACGGTATTAAAAACAAGCGAGGGAAAGGGATGATCCGGATTACCGCCAGGAGCGGGCCCGGCAAGACAGTGGTCATCCGGGTCGAAGACAATGGAATCGGCATGAAGGTTGAGACGCTGAAGAAATTGCGAAACGCGCTCGATCAGACGCAGGCTCCCCAGGAGCCGGGCAATACCAAATCCGGATACGGTTTACTTAACGTCCAGCAGCGCATCAGCCTCTTTTACGGTCAGGACTATAAAATACGCATAGACAGCAAGGCAGGAGAAGGCACAACCGTCTGTGTGGAAATTCCGGCACTTTTCAGGGGGAACAGCTATGAAGAAAGTCTTTCTGGTTGATGACGAGATCGTGATCCGGGAAAATATCCGAAACTGCATTAACTGGGAACGGGAAGGCCTGGTCTTTTGCGGGGATGCGCCCGACGGTGAAATGGCGCTGCCGTTAATCGAGGCGAACCAGCCCGATATCCTTATCACGGATATCAAGATGCCGTTTATGGACGGACTGGAGCTGAGCAACATTGTCCGGAAACGGCTGCCGGAGACCCGAATTATCCTTCTCAGCGGCCACGACGAATTCGAATATGCCCGGCAAGCCCTGAAGCTCGGTGTCGAGGAATACTGCCTGAAGCCGATTGGTTCTGCCGACCTCACTCAGCTTCTTCACCGCGTGTGCCATAAAATCGATGAGGATTGGAACAACAAAAAAGAGATCGAGGAACTGAAAAAAAACCTTCACCTCAAACAGGAGCGGTTGGCGGAGAAGTTAATCGGCGATATCTGTAACGGCCTCATTTCGTCCGCTGAAGCGATTGAACAGGCGAATTCATTCGGCATCAACCTTATGGCACGCTATTATTCAGTCGTCCTCACCGATATCCGGCTGATGGCAAGTCAGGAAACAGCGGGCAGCGACCTTGTTTACCAGATCGAGACGGCGATCCGCTGCAAGTGGATGGGGACGTTAAAGCTGTTGACCTACCGCAGAAGCCGCTGTGAGTTGGCTTGGATTCTGATGGACGACTCGGAAGAGGATTTAACCCGATCGGTTCGGCAATTTGAAATCCAAGGCAAGGACATGATTGAGGCCCAGATGCGGTGTATCCTCTATATGGGAATAGGAAGCATTCAGGCCCGCATGCAAGGCATCTACAACTCTTTTCTGGCTGCCGAGGAGGATAAGCATTGGCGCAAGCTGTCCAGTCAAAACTTAAAGGCATGGCACGATGCTGCCGGCCAAACTTACGATGATTTCATCTATCTGGACCGCCATGCGTTTATCGAATTTCTTAAGCTCGGAACCAGGCAGCAAGCAGAATCGTTCCTTGCCTCCTACACGTCGAAGTGGGTGTCCAATGGGTGGAAGCCCGGTTTGTTCACGCAGTACGTCTTGTATGACCTCACGCTGGAAGTGTTTCGTTCAGGCAAAGCGTTATACCGGATTATCGAAGACGAAGACGACCGCCTGCAGGAGCTCAAAAAGAAAATTCCGGGGATCCAATCGCTTGATGACTTTCAAACCTATTTAATGATGCTATGTGAGCACTTCTGGAGCTGGCGTCTGCGCTCCGCGAGCAAATACGGCGAACTGATCAAGCAAGTGAAATCCTTTGTGAACGCGAATTATCACAAAAACACCTTATCTTTGCAGGACGCTGCGGACCATGTTAATGTCAGCGCCAGCCATTTGAGCAAACTGTTCAGCCAGGAAACGGGTCAAACCTTCATTGAATTTCTCATGTTAACCCGGATCGGCAAGGCTTTGGAGCTTCTGCAATCCAGTAACGCAAAATCCTATGAAATTGCCTATCAGGTCGGATACAGCGACCCGAACTATTTCTCGCATCTGTTCAAGCGGGTTACGGGGAAAACGATCCGAGAGTTTCGAAAAACCCTATTGCCGGATGGTTAATCCCGGAATTCGGAGGATGACTTATGCGCGCTTCAAAGCGGTTATTCCGTGCATTCCTGCTTCCCGTCTTATTGGTACTTCTCTTGGCTTCCTGCAACCGGGAGGTTAGGGACGCCACTCCCGCGGCTAGCCCGTCTTCCAACGATCCGGCCCCAGTGGAATCGAAAGCGCCGGAGCCAGCGGATGGATTCACCTACGGCATCATCTATCCCATGGCGCATGAATTCTATCAAGTGATCACGGAAGGCGCCGAGACGGCGGCCGCGCGCGACGGAAGTCGGGTTATCGCGCGGGCACCCGACGATCCCAGCGTAGAGCAACAAATCCGGATCACGGAGCAGATGATTAAAGAAAAGGTCGACGGAATCGCCATCTCTCCGATTGACTCGGACGCCTTGATACCGGTCATTAAGAAAGCCGTCCAAGCCGGCATTCCGGTCATTTGTTTTGAATCGGATGCGCCGGACAGCGGCCGAACAGCGTATATCGGCATCGATAACCGGCAAGCCGGGGCGAAGCTGGGCGAGAGCGTCAACGCGCTGTTGAGAGGCAAAGGCATGATCCTGGTCCAAGCGGGCTTCGACCGGATGCTCGGGTCCAAGCTGCGCGTGGAAGGCTTGTTGGACTATATCCGGACGAGGACGGAAATTCAGGTTCTGGATGTACGCTATAATCGGGGAGACGAAGCCCAGGCTTATCGGGACCTCGAACAGATGATCGATGAGCATCCCCACTTTGACGCGTTCGTTGCTTTGGATTTTATATCGGGAACGGCTGCCATTCTCACCTGGAAGGCCAGCGGTCTCGATCGCTATCTATTAATTTTCAGCCAGAACAAAGAAATTCAAAATGGATCTCTCAATGGACAAGTAACGTCTGTCGTGTCCCAACATGAGAGCCATTGGGGAGAGATGCTCGTCGATTATCTTCGTCAAGCGCGGCTGGGTCACCCCATCCCATCTAACATTAATTCGGGGCTGCTCGTTCATTCTCAGCCGGTTAACAAACCTTAAACCGCTCTAACCCAACTTTCGCCGCATGAAGCAGCGGATTCGCTCGCTATTTGGACGAGTACGGAGATTGATATTCCCTTATTCTTAGGATTGGCTTTGCATCGAGAAATAGCTAGGAATCTTTATTGAGCAATCACATCTGGAGCCCGCTCTCGCTCTTCATAATTTGTTGTTTATTTAACCTGGTATTAATCGGGTTTTTTGTTTCCAAATTAACAAAATTTATCCTATCATGATGATATAGAAATAAACCAGGAGGTCATTATGGTAGGTATAGGGATTGTGAGTTTACTGCTTGTTGCCTTCGGATTCATCGCAGTCAAGCTTCCACGAGAAACAGAGCATTACCGGGCGTTGAAAATCGTTCTCTATCTCGCGTCGGGCCTGCTCGGTTTAAGAATCGAGGGTCTATTTCTGCCCCTTGGACTTCTCATCGCAGGGCTGATCTATCTTCGCGGAAAAGAGGCCAAGCCGAATCGGTTACTCAAACGGACCGCACTTAGCTTTGCCTGTGTTTTATATGTCGTGAACTCCTTTCTCTTCCCTTTGCTGTGGACTCCGGTCGGTTCCATCTTGGACACTTGGGATCGAAACCAGATGGCGTCGAAGCTGCAGGGCGTACAAGCTATGTTTGTCTATGCCGAGGATTCCTCCATTCAATCCCAACTCAGCGGCATTCTTGATGCCAATTCGTCGTTTCCCATAACATCGGAGCTCATTCGCGGTCTTTACTGGGTCTGTCTCACCAAAGGGATTCCGGTCACCGATGCCCAATCGATACAGGAAAAGTTCCAAGACCCGAAAAAGAGCGGCTTGAACGCCTCCTGGAGCAGACGAAAAAAAGGCGACTGGGTCAATATCCAAACCGCCTCCGGGGAGCAGTATTTGGTTGTTTTCAAGCAACAATCCGCCCATTCTTCCTACGTGTCCTATGTGATCGAGTATCGAACCGCCGCCGAGGTTTCATTTTGGTCGATGTTGCCTCTTCCCTAATCAAGTTCGACTCGTGCATGGCTCCTGCGGTCTGGCCGCAGAAATTGGCCGCTTGATCGGCCATTCTCCCTGCTGCTCAAGATCGGCGTCTTCTATTCCCGCCGCCTCTTGTCATACGGCTTAGGGTTCTCGGTCTGTCCGAGAAGATAGTCAATACTGACCTTATAGAATTTCGACAACTGAATTAATACGCCGGTCGGAATGTCCAAATCTCCGGTTTCATAACGGGAATAAGTGGCTTGTGTGAGGTGCAGCATGGTTGCAAGTTCTTGTTGAGTTAAATCTTTGTCTTCTCGCAGATCGCGAATCTTCTTGTACATTATCCATCACCCAAAGCAATCTTAATTAATACGATTTTCGTATATTGACTTTTATGCGATTTTCGCATAAATTTGCATCAAGGCTTTTAGGAAAGGATAGGTATCCATGCGGAGTCTTGCGGAGGAACTGTATCACGGTAATTTACAGCCTGATGAAAAAATAATGTCCAGCAATCCTAAGTATCACCAAGTGAGGCAAAAGGCATCCAAAGCAATGGAGGTCTGGAAGGAACGGCATTCAGCCAATGAAATTGTCGATCTTGAGAACCTGCTCGAGTTATGCTCGCAAACACATGGAATGGAGCTGGCCTCGACCTTCACCTATGGTTTCCGCCATACATAAAAGGAACCTTCCCCAGCAGCCGCCGCTGTCCGGAAAGGTTCCTCCCCATCCCTACCCTTGACTCCCACTCCAAAAGCGATTCTTCCAGGATTTCTCCTGACTCCGTCTCGCCGCCTACCTACCGGTTCAACAGACTCCCCACATACCGCAGCAGCTCGTTCGCGCAGGTCGGGCAGTAGCCGTGGCCGTCGATCAGCCGGGCGGACACTTCGTTGATCCGCTTGAGCTGGCGTTCGTCCGGCGTCTTGGTCGAGGTGGTGATCTTCACCACGTCCTTGAGGTCGGCGAACAGCTTCTTCTCGACTGCCTCGCGCAGCCGTTCGTGCGAGCTGTAATCGAATTTTCTGCCCTTGCGGGAATAGGACGACATCCGGATCAGAATTTCCTCGCGGAACGCCTTCTTCGCGTTCTCCGAGACGCCGATCTGCTCCTCGATCGAGCGCATCAGCCGCTCGTCGGGATCGACGGATTCGCCGGTCAGCGGGTCCTTGATCTTGCCCCAGTTGCAGAATGCTTCGATGTTGTCGAGGTAGTTCTCGAACAGCGTCTTGGCTGACTCCTCGAAGGAGTAGACGAACGCCTTCTGCACTTCCTTCTTCGCCAGATCGTCGTATTCCTTGCGGGCGACCGAAATGAAATTCAGGAACCGCTCGCGTTCGTCCTTGGTGATCGAGGCGTGCTGGTCGAGGCCGTCCTTCATCGCCCGGAGCACGTCGAGTGCGCCTACGCAGGTCACGTCCGGCTTAATCAGCGCGCTGGAGATGCGGTTGATGACGTAGCGCGGATCAATTCCGGCCATGCCCTCGTCGAGGAACTCGTTCTGCATCTCCTTGAGGTCCGCTTCCTTGTAGCCCTCGATGGTCTCGCCGTCGTACATGCGCATTTTCTTCACCAGGTCCATGCCCTGCTTCTTGGACTCCTTAAGGCGGGTGAGGATCGAGAAAATAGCCGCCGTCCGCAGCGCATGGGGTGCGATGTGGATATGGTTCATCTCGCTCTGGTGGATCAGCTTGGCGTAAATCTTTTCTTCCTCCGAGACCTTGAGGTTATACGGAACCGGAATGACGATCATCCGGGATTGGAGCGCTTCGTTCTTCTTGTTGGCGATGAAGGCGCGGTACTCCGACTCGTTGGTATGGGCCACGATCAGCTCGTCGGCGGAGATGAGCGCGAAGCGGCCGGCCTTGAAGTTGCCTTCCTGGGTCAGCGACAGCAGATTCCAGAGGAACTTTTCATCGCATTTCAACATTTCCTGAAACTCCATCATGCCGCGGTTGGCCTTGTTCAGCTCGCCGTCGAACCGGTAGGCGCGCGGGTCCGATTCCGAGCCGTAGTCGGTGATCGTGCTGAAGTCGATGCTCCCCGTCAGGTCGGCGATATCCTGCGATTTGGGATCGGAGGGGCTGAAGGTGCCGATGCCGATGCGGGCCGTCTCGGAGATTAGGACGCGCTCCACGGGGACGCTCTCGATTTTGCCGGAAAAATCGGTTTTCAATCGCAATTGGCAGTAGGGGCAAAGCGTGCCTTCGATGCGCACGCCCAGCTCCCGCTCGATATCGGGGCGAAGGTCCAGCGGGATCAGGTGCAGCGGGTCTTCATGCATCGGGCAGCCCTGGATGGCGTACACCGCCCCTTCCTCCGTCCGCGAAAAGCGCTCCAGCCCCCGCTTCAGCATCGTCACCAGCGTCGATTTGCCGCCGCTGACCGGCCCCATGAGCAGCAGAATCCGCTTCCGCACATCCAGTCGGCGCGCCGCCGAGTGAAAGTACTCCTCGACCAGCCGCTCCAACGAGCGGTCCAGCCCGAAGATTTCATTCTCGAAGAATTTATATTTGGTTTGGCCGTTCACGGTCTCTGTGCCTTCCGCCGCAATCATCCGGTATACGCGGGCATGGGCGGTCATCGCCAGGCCCGGCTGGCTTTTCACCTTTTCGATATAGTCCGCAAACGTTCCAACCCATGTCAGCTTCTCATTCTCTTCCCGGTGCCGGGCGATTCGTTCAAAGATGTCCATGGCAGCCTCCTTTCCCCACGCGATTAAATTGACGTATTAATGTGTATGCGCCAAGGGGGGTGAAGTTGCCCGAAAATTCAGAGCGGGAGCGGCCCAAACTCGGGAAAAAGGGGCGAATCTAGCTCTCTTTTCGAGATTCCGAGGTATGCTTCGAGAGACTCCCGCATATCCTGATAACAAGCGAACGGCAAGCTTCCGCAGACTCCTGCCGGAGCGCTTGGGAGTCCGAAACCGCAGTCAACCGCCCCTTCTCTCTCATGCTATAATAGGGGTAAGAGACTGTACCGTCCGAGGTACATGCAAGGAGCTTACGAGACGTGCCGATCCAAAGCGAGACGGAGCTGTATGCTCCGGTGAAGGGGTTTTTCGAACGGTTGGGCTATACCGTCAAGGCCGAGGTGCTGAACTGCGATCTGGTCGCCATGAAGCCGGACGAGGAGCCGGTGCTGGTGGAGCTGAAAAAGAGCTTCAACCTGCCGCTGGTCATCCAAGGCATGGAGCGCCAGCGCCGCTCCGGCCGCGTGTACCTCGCCGTCGAGCAGAACCGCAACGGCAAGGCGCCGTACGGACTGCGTTGGTGCGAGCTGATTCGGCTGTGCCGGAAGCTGGAGCTCGGACTGTTGGTCGTCCGCTTCTACAAGACCAAAGCGCCGGCCGTGGAGGTGCTTTGCGACCCGGAGCCGGCGGCGCCGAGACCGACAGGCGGAAAGAAGCGCCCGTCGGTGAAGACCGTGCGCCTCGTCCGCGAATTTCAGGAGCGCAGCGGCGATTACAATGTCGGCGGCAGCAGCAAGGTGAAGCTGGTCACCGCCTACCGGGAAAAGGCGCTCCTCTGCGCGCAATCCTTAAGCGATCTTGGGGGCGAGGGCTTGAGCCGCGAGGTGAGGGCGAGGACCGGCTACGCGAACGCGGCGACGTTGATGCGGACGAACCACTATCGCTGGTTTCAGCACACGGACAAAGGCCGGTATGCCCTGACTCCGCTTGGGGCGGAGGCACTCCTGCAATACCGCCACGTCCTGGAGGGACGGACCGCCTTGGAGCCGCCTAAGCCTGCCTCCGTCAGCGGGGAAGAGAGGGAGAAGTCCGCTCGCGCGAAGAAGACCGCAAGTCCGAAGGCAAACGACGCGAGTGAAGGTGCAAGCGACGCCATGGATGCCGCAAGCCCGACGACAAGCGGCACGAAGAGGACTGCCAACCGGAAGGCAAACAGCACGAAGGAAGCCGCAAGACCGGCGACAGGCAGCGGGACGCGAACCGGAACGAAGAATGCCCCGCGAACATTGAAGAAGGATAAGAGTCCGAAGTCGCGGGACGCAGACACTATAAAGCTTGGCGTGAACGAATAGGAGCCGGAACCGGCTCCTTTTACTATTGGGCAGACGTGTCAGACACAGCGGCCTTAACGCGGAAATGCAAGTACGAGAGGACGAGAATCGGTGCAAAATAGAGGCACCAGCCCATAAGCGCAAGCGTTCCGCCTAATTCCGCCGCCCTTTCGTCCGGCCGGAACAGCCCGAGCGCCGGAGCGGCAACGCAGAAGGGGAAGAAGGCCCCGTGAAGCAGCAGCAAAAAGCGCAGGGCGCGGTCTCTGCGCGTGTTCGCCGTCAGGGCGAGACCGATCAGGAAGGTGGAGAGGGCCATCAGACCGTAACCGAGGAGGTCGAAGCCGAAGGTCCAGCTCCCCGGCTCGAAGGTCAGCAGCTTGAGCACCGCGCCATCCGCACCGCCTTGGGCAACCGTGGTGAGCTGGGTGTAATACACCAGGTTGGTGAACACCGAGTAAACGACGGCGATGGCGATTCCGGCGGTGGCCGCCGCTTTGCGCTCATCCGGCGCGTAATGGGCATATACGCAGGCCAGACCGACATAGAACCAGCTTAAGAACAGGCATACGACGAAACTCAGCGTCGGCCAAGCGAACAGCAAGCCAACCAAAAACAACCCTGTGCAAGCGAGCGCCCCGAGCGAGCAGGCCATTCCAAGCGAGTGGTTCAAGGGCCGCTTCGCGGGCCGGTTTAGCGAACGGTTCATCCTCGTTCCTCCCCCGCAAACAATTGATCCGTCAACCAGTCGATATAACGGTCGCGCTCTTCCTTGATCCGCACATCCCAGCCGAACGTCTCGCCGCTGATGTCCCGGCGGAGGAACGCCGCCTGCAGCATGGCGGTCAGTGCAAAGAGCCGCGCTTGCAGCAGCGAGGCCTGCGGTGTCCCATCGGCTCCGGCAGTTTCTGCGAGTTCTGCGGTTTTTACGGCTCCTGCGGCTCCGGCAGTTTCTGCGGTTCCTGCCGTTTCTGCGGTTTCCGCGGTTTCTGCGGTTTTTGCGGCTTTGCGCACCGGCCCCGTCTCAGCGCCATCCGCCATACGTCCCCCGTTATATGCCATAGCGAAGCCGCGCATAGTCTTGGCCGTGTTGTCCTCCGGGGCGGGGGCAGCCAAGTCGCCGAGGATGGAGATCCGCGAGATCGACGGATGGTCCATCAGAAAATCGGCCACCTCCTTGGCCACCGATTTCAACGCGTTGGTTCCGGTTAGCCTGCCTGCCTCGCTTGGACGAAACCGGGCGATGACGCCCCCGATCATCCGCTGCACGCACAGCTCCAGCAGCCGCTCCTTGGTCTGAAAATGGTAATGGATCAATCCGACGCCGATCCCCGTCTTGTCGGCGATCATCCGCGTTGTGATCTCTTCCGCCCGGCCGTTTCCCTGTTCGATCAGCTCCATGGTCGCCCGGATGATTCGCTCCTTCATCTCCTCCGACTTTTTCAAGCCCGCCGCCTCCTTGGACATCCGTTCACCGTAATGTTGATCATTGATTTGAACATTGATCAGTTTTAGTGTATTCCTCTCCTCCCCCGCTGTAAAGTCCCTTTCCTCTCGGAACTTGCCTCCATCCGCTTTCCGGGGAAAATCCGGCCGCCAAGCGCCTAGGCAAAAACGCTTGTTGACTTTTCCCATCGCCCGGTCCTATAATAAGCGTCAATATCACAAGCGGCCATGACCAAAGACATGACCTTGCCAGCTAGCTGTCAGAGAGAGGTGTGCGTGGTGAAAGCACCTTCAGCGAATGGGCTCGGTTACCCCTTTGCAGCCGCTGCGCGGAACCCCGCTCCCCCTCCTTCGGAGGAAACTCACGGACGTATGCGCAGCCGACTCATCCCCGTTACCGGATCACAATGAGGATCTCCTTATTTCGCGAAGCGCGGAGCATGGGGATCGAATCAGGGTGGAACCACGAGCCGAACGCACTCGTCCCTTGGACGGTGTGTTTTTTTGCGTTCGTCATTACTCGAAGGAGGAGGAGTTCCACATGGCAGGACAAAACGAAGTTCATTCCAAGCAAGCGCACGAATCGGACGCATCGCCGGTTCAACCGATCGAGGTCAGCCGCCATACCGCGGCTCATGTGCTGGCCCAAGCCGTCAAACGGCACTTCGGAGACAAAGCGGTCAAGCTGGGAATCGGCCCGGCGGTGGCGGACGGCTTCTATTACGATCTGGAGCTGCCGCGCCCGCTTACGCCGGACGATCTGGCCGAGTTGGAGGCCGGCATGCGGCGGATTGTGGAGGAGAATCTGCCAATCCGCCGGAAAGAGCTGGACCGCAAAGAAGCGGAGCGGCTGTTTACGGACCGGGAGGAGCCATACAAGCTGGAGCTGCTCGCCGGACTCGCCGACGAAGAAGCGCTGACGGTCTATGAGCAGGGCGAATTCGCCGACCTGTGCCGCGGGCCGCATCTGGCCTCGACGGGCGAGCTGCCGGATTCGTTCCGGTTGACAGGCGTCGCCGGCGCTTATTGGCGCGGGGATTCGGCCCGGCCGATGCTGCAGCGGATCTACGGCGTGCTGTTTGCCGGCTCCGAGGAGCTGGAAGCTTTCCTCGTGCGGCAGGAGGAGGCCAAGGAGCGGGATCACCGGAAGCTGGGCCGGGAGCTCGGGCTGTTCATGTTCTCGGAGGAGGCTCCGGGCATGCCGTTCTATCTACCCAAGGGAGCGGCTATGCGCGCTCAGCTGGAAGACCTCTCGCGTGAGCTTCAACGGGAGCGCGGCTACGAGGAAGTGCGGACGCCGTTCCTGATGAATCAGCGCCTGTGGGAGCAATCCGGCCACTGGGACCATTACCGCGACAACATGTATTTTGCCGAGGTCGATGACGCCCGGTTCGCCCTTAAACCGATGAACTGCCCCGGCCATATGCTGATCTACAAGAACGAGCTGCATTCCTACCGCGACCTGCCCTTGCGCCTCTTCGAGTTCGGCCAGGTGCACCGCCACGAGCTCTCCGGCGCCCTGAACGGGATGATGCGGGTGCGCACGTTCTGCCAGGACGACGCGCATCTCTTCGTTCGCCCCGACCAGATCGAAGCCGAGATCGGCGGCATTCTCGACCTGATCGACCGCATCTACCGCGTCTTCGGCTTCTCGTATACGATGGAGCTCTCGACGCGCCCCGAGGATTCCATGGGGTCCGCCGAGCTTTGGGAGCAGGCGGAGGCGGCGCTCGCCGGAGTCCTGGACCGAAGGGGCAGCGAGTACCGGATCAATCCCGGGGACGGCGCGTTCTACGGGCCGAAGATCGATTTCCATATCCGCGACGCCATCGGGCGGAGCTGGCAGTGCGCAACGGTCCAATTGGACTTCCAGATGCCGGAGAAGTTCGATCTGCATTACATCGGCGAAGACGGCGGCAAGCACCGCCCGGTCCTCATCCACCGCGCCGTCTACGGCTCCATCGACCGGTTCATCGGCATCCTCGTCGAGCATTACGCCGGGCAGTTCCCGCTCTGGCTCGCGCCGGTGCAGGCGAAGCTGCTTCCGGTCGCCCCGTCGCACCTGCCCTATGCCCGACAGGTGAAAGAGCGTCTCGCCGCCTCCGGCATCCGCTGCGAAATCGACGCCCGCGACGAGAAGCTCGGGCAGCGCATTCGCCAGGCCAGCGCGGAAAAGGTGCCCTATCTCCTGATCCTCGGCGATCAAGAGCAAGCGGACGGTTCGGTTTCCCTCCGCAAGCGCGGCGAAGGCGACAAGGGAGCTTGCGGCCTTGAAGCCCTCATCGCCGACTGGTCGCGGGAGATCGCCGAGCGGGGATGACGCTCCTTAGACAGGTCCTCCTTCTCGACCGCTTTACTTTGACCTCGCGTCACCCTCTATACTGGGTTGGCAACCGTTCCGCACGAACGGCCCCCTTAACGAGGAATCGGTGACCGCATTGCAGCGGTGAAGATTCGGTTTCGGGAGATACCCGAAGGAGGCAGACGCATGAGCCGATACAAGACGTTAGAATTCATCCCTCTCGCCGAAAGCGATGTAGAGGAGCTCACGCCGATGATGGCGAGGGCTTTCGACGAAGATGCGAGGAGGCATTTGGGCGAGGAGCATGGAGGCCCCCCGGGGTACGACAACGGGGATTTCTTGCGAAGGTGGTACTTGCATGTCGAGGTTGACAGCTATAAAATCCTTCGCGACGGGATCGTCATCGGCGCCGTGAACGCAGTCCCGAACCCGGACGGAGTCTACTACCTCGGCAATGTCTTCATTGAACCGGCGCTTCAGGATCAGGGTATCGGGACCCTCGTCTGGGAGTTTCTCCTGCAGCGCTATCCCGAGGCGCAGATCTGGAGAACGGACACACCGGGATTCTCCAAGCGGAACCACCATTTCTACGTCAACAAGTGCGGATTCCACATCGTGCAGATTCATCACCCGGGAGACCGGCTGGAGGAGAGCTACATCCTGGAAAAGCGTATGACCGTTTCCACGGAAGCAAGCTGAACGAAACCGCTGGTTCCCGCCAGTGCGCATCGCCAACGCGAATCGGCAAGCGCGCTTCCGTCTGCGATTCTGCCAGGGGAACGGCATGCTCGCTCCCCGCTGTAAAGATTCCGTACGCCACGCCATTCACACGAAAGCCGCCAGCCCCGTTCAGCGGAGCAGATCCCGAGAGGATTGCTCCGAACGGCGGCTTGGCGGCTTTCCTTGTATGGGGGACAAGCGGTAAAAGTGCGAGAACCGTGCCTGCTTACATGCCGTATTCCTCGCCCATCAGCACCTTGTGAATCCAGATGGCCGCCTGAACTCCCTCGCCCATGGCGATGGCGGCCTGCTCGGAATGGACGCCGACGTCGCCGATGCACCACAGTCCCGGCACGTTGGTCATCTTGGACCGGGCATGGGTCAGCACATGGCCGTTCTCCAGCCGCTCGGCTCCGAGCTGAGCCGCGAGCTCCGAGTGGACCTCGTTGCCTCCGAACGCCACGAACGCCCGCTCGGCTTCGATCCGGCTGCCGCCCGCCAGGCGAACCGCGGCGATCGCCCCTTCCTGGCGGAGCTCCACTTCCGCAACCGGCTCCTCCGCATAAGCGATGCCCTGGTCCGTCAGCCGACGCTTGAGCGGATCGGATACGGGCTTGCCCTCATGGTTAAGGTAGTGCAGCGAGCTCGGTCTGCGCTTCGCCAGGAGCAGGGCCATCGACGCGCCGGGATTTCCCGACCCGAGCACGACCGTACGGCGCCCGATAATCTCGAAGCCGTCGCAGTCGGGACAGACGTACGCCGTCTTGCCGAAGCACTCCCGGAAGCCCGGCCATTCCGGGAACCGGTCCGTTACCCCGGTGGCCAGCACCAAGGTCCGGCTCCGGTAGGTTTCTCCGCTCTGGCCGGTAACGGCGAAGCCGCCGCTCTGCGTTCGTTCCGCCCGGATCACCCGGTCTTCGACGAACTCTGCGCCGTATTGCTCCGCCTGCCTTCGGCCGATCCGTCTCAATTCGGCGCCCGATATCCCGTCGGGCCAGCCCAGCAGGTTGTGGTACCCGCGGCAGAGCGCCGAACGGCCGTCACCGGAATCGATCACCAGAATCCGGTGCGCCTGATACCGGCCGAGCTGAATCGCCGCTTGCAGCCCGGCAATTCCTCCACCGACCATGATGCAGTCTCGCGTATCGTTCATCTCTTTAGCCCGCTTCCGTTTTTGAAGGTACTATACCCGTTAACCGGCCGGATGACGCTTATCCGCGGAATCGCCGCAGCCTGACACACAAAAAGCGCCACCTCAGTCGAGGTGGCGCGTGCCGTGCATTCGTGCGTTAGGCTTTCATTTGATTCATTTCCGACAGACAAGTGCTGCAGACAAAACGGTCCTTGAATTCGCTGACGCCTTCCATGCCCGAGCAGAATACGCATCTCGGCCGGTAACGCTCCAGCAGAATTTGGTCTCCCTGGACCAGAATTTCAATCGGGTCCCCCTCGTTCATCTGATATCTTTTGCGCAAGGACTTGGGCAGTACAATGCGACCCAATTGGTCGACCTTCCAGACAATACCTGCCGGTTTCATGATGAATCCCCTCACTCTTTCATTAGATGTTAGATTGCGATTTCGTTGTCAGGAGTATTGGGAGTCCTGATGTCGATTCCCCCGATTGGTGACAACGTTATGGACATCCGGATGATTGGTTCCGGTTAACCCCTCGTTTCATCAGTGAAGCCCGGCAAAGCCCGTCTGCCTCAACCCTTCGTACAAAACGACCGCGACCGAATTGGACAGGTTGAGCGAGCGGATCTCCGGTCCCATGGGCAGCCGGATGCAGCTGTCGGGATGAGCCGCCAGAATCTCGGGAGAAAGCCCCTTGGTTTCTTTGCCGAATACAAAAAAATCTCCGTCCCGGTATTCAAAATCGGTGTACGTCCGGCTTCCCTTGGTCGTAGCGCAAAAAAAACGGCCCTGCGGATACTGCTGTTTTACCTCGTCGAACGAATCGTGGTAGGACAAGTGGAGCTTGTCCCAATAATCCAGTCCCGCCCGCTTCAGCGTCTTGTCGTCGGTGGAGAACCCCAGCGGCCGGACCAGATGCAGGTGGGCTCCCGTCGCCGCGCAGGTTCGGGATATGTTGCCCGTGTTGGCCGGAATCTCCGGCTCTACCAATACAATGTGAAAAGCCATCTCGGTGCACCTCGCCTATTCATCTATTCTATTATACATGATTCTCACCGAGGAACAAATTTAACATTCCGTTTATTTTTCGATAATCCGGCCTTGATTTACCATGCCCATAATGGGAAGGAGAAGAAGACGAGAGGAGCATCCGTCATGTCCAAAATGAAGATACTCATCGTAGATGATGAACCGTCCATCTCCATGCTGCTGGATTTCAATCTGAAGCAGGCCGGATTCGAGGTGCGGTCGGTGGGAGACGGAGAAGCCGTATTCGAGATTCTTCCCCAGTACCGTCCCGATCTTATCGTGCTCGATTGGATGCTGCCCAAGGCCAACGGGATTGAGGTCTGCCACAAACTGCGCGCTTCCGGCAACCTCGTGCCGATCCTGATGCTGACCGCATTGACCGGCGTACAGGACCGGATCGCCGGCCTCGACAACGGGGCGGATGATTATATGACCAAGCCCTTCAGCCCCCCGGAGCTGGTCTCCCGCATCAAGGCCATCCTCCGCCGCACCGGGAAGAACCCGGAGCGCACACCCGAGGAGGAGCTACTTGAAATCGGCCCAATCCGCATGAAAGCGGCGAGCCGCGAGGTCACCGTCCACGGCGAGCCGGTCGAGCTTACACCGAAAGAATACGATCTGCTGCTGTTTCTCTGCCGCCATTCGGGCAAGGTGCTGACCCGAATTCAGCTCCTGCACGGCGTCTGGGACTATCATTTCCTCGGAGACACCCGGATCGTCGACGTGCACATCAGCCACCTCCGCGACAAGATCGAGAAGAACCCGCGCCAGCCGGAATTTATCACGACAGTCCGCAATGTCGGCTATAAGCTGCAAGGCCAGGGCGGGCGCAGGATCGTGCCCGGTTCCTGGACGCCGAAGGAACCCCTCACCGCCACTTCGTCGGACGGGGAGTAAGCCGGATAGAGCAAACCGAAGGAACCGCAGCAGGGAGAAATCGCCCAAGAGCCGAAATTCGGCTCTTTTTTGTCCAATCGGTTACTTTCGTCAGCTACTTTGTGAAGCTAGGCACGTTGAGCGGTGCGATAGCCTATGCTAGCATGGAAGATATCCCCAAGTGGAGATGATACCATGCGTTTAACCCGGTACCGCTGGGTCCCCCTGGTTTGGATCGCGGTAGCCGCCCTGAGCGGCTGTACCCTGCTCTCCCCTGCCGGAGATACCCGCAGCCAAGCGGAAGTCCGCCCGCAGGAGCAGAATCGACCGTTTGCCTATGAAGTTCCCTTGACCTTCTTCAAGGACTATACCGGCATCCTCGCCTTGTATGACAAGCGATTTCTCTATTTCAACATCAGAGATGATACCTGCACCTTCACGGAATTCGATATGACCACGGCGCGCAGCCGGGTCGTGGGCAGGGTCTCTCCCTTTTTATTTAGCGAAGGAAGCAACGCATGGCTGGAAGGCCGCCTCTATTTTCCGGTGGGAATCAAATCCGAGGAGGCTTATCAGACCAACCTCTACGCCTACAACCCGGAGAACCGGAAGCTGAAAAAGGTGCTCAGCGGCAAAGACGCCCCCCATCCGCTCTACATGCAAGGGCTGGGAAATCAAGCTCTCGTCTATAAAAGCAACCCGTACCAAACGGGACTTCGGGCGTTTGGGCCGAGCACCGGCAAGGTCGATACGTTTGAACTGGACAACGCCTCCTTCGGGCTGGGGAACGTGCCGGCAACCCGGATGCTGCAATTTGCCACCCAGGGAGACTCGCTGTACACCTTGGCTCGGAAGACGGATAACAACCAGCCGACTTATATCCTGATGAAATACGACCGGCAGGGAATGCTCCGAAAAATGTACACCCTGAAAGGATTTGACGATCTGACCGAAAGCTCGGCGGTAGGCACCATGAAGATCATGGGCGACTATGTCTACTTCCAAGACTACGGCCCGCAAGCGGCGATCCTCGGCAAGCTCGTCGGGGACGAAGTAAAGCCGGTCGTCACCTTCCAAGGCGATCTGGAGTTGGCCAAGGACAGCTCCAACGATCCGTCGGACTATTACCTGTTCGTGGAGCGCGGCACGGAGCACTTCTACGCACTGGATCTCCGCAACGAGACATGGCTGGAGGTTCCGCTTCCCCATGATCCCCTGTTCAACCGATTCGGCTATACGGTGACGGACGGCCGGCAGCATATCCTGATCATGATGGACGATGAGTCGAGACGCACCAAGCTGGTCTACCTGAATGTGCCGGATTTTCTCCCGCAGGCCAAGCAGATCGGCAAGCTGTCCGTCGACCATGTGATCGAGATCGCTTCGCCGTAAAGGAATGAGCCGCAATCGGCGGCCGGTAAAAAAGCCTTCCCGTTCCGCTCGCGCGGGACTTGGAAGGCTTGCTTCATGTTCATGCTTCTCTGTCGGACTGGACCCGGTTTCTCTTCCCTTTATCCGTTGCGCTTCTGGAAGTCCTGGAGGAAATCGGCCAGCGCCTTGCACGCTTCGTAGGGAACGGCATTGTAGATGGAAGCGCGCAGATGGCCGACGCTGCGGTGGCCCTTCAGGCCGACGAAGCCCTGCGCCTGAAATTCCTTGATAAACTGCTTCTCCAGCTCTTCGTCCTTCAGCTTCCAGGTCACGTTCATCGTGGACCGGCTGTCCGGCGCGGCCAGCGCTTCGTAGAAGCCGCCGCTGTTGTCGAAGATGTTGTACAGGAGGTCGCTCTTCTCCCGGTTGAGCTTCTCGATCGCCTGGAGTCCGCCGAGGTTCTTGAGCCATTTGAGCACCAGGTTGACGATGTAGATCGAATAGGCCGGAGGCGTGTTATAGAGCGAATCGTTCTTCACGTGGGTGCTGTAGCGGAAGATGGTCGGCAGCTTCTTGTTCGAGCGCTCGACCAAGTCTTCGCGAATGATGACCAGGGTTACGCCGGACGGGCCGAGGTTTTTCTGCGCGCCCGCATAGATCAGACCGAATTGGGAGACATCAAAAGGATGGCTGAGAATGTCGCTCGACATGTCGGCAATCAGCGGAACCTCGCCGGTGGTCGGGTATTCCTTGAACTGGGTTCCGGCGATCGTCTCGTTCGAGGTTATATGAAGGTAGGCGGCGCGGTCGGGAATGCGGATATCCGACAGGGCCGGAATGTTCAGCAGGCCGGGCTGCGATTCGGCGGCGATTGCCGTTTCGCCGATGAGCTCGGCTTCCTTCAATGCTTTCTCCGCCCAACTGCCGGAGTGAACATAGGCTCCGACCTTGCCTTCAATCAGGTAATTCATCGGGATCATGGCGAATTGGGTGCTGGCCCCTCCCTGCAGGAACAGAACCTTGTACCCGTCGGGAATGCCGAGCAGTTCCTTCAGAAGCTCTTGCGTCTCGCCGTTGACCGCTTCATACTCCTTGCTCCGGTGGGAAATCTCCATCAGAGACATCCCGATCCCCCGGTAGTCCACCAATTCTTCCTGGGCCTGTTGGAGAACCTCCAACGGGAGCGCCGCCGGACCGGCGTTGAAATTGTACGCTCGCTTGCTCATGTTTCCACACCTTTCGCTGGATTGGACGCTGGCCTGTCTTTACCGCTTTAGCGACCTGATTCCCATTATTATAGCGGATCTCTTTCATGACGTGGAAGCACAAAAATTCTATCACGGAGGTTAATTCTTGTGAACGCTCCCCGAACGCCGGAATCCCGCTGCTTCGCCGCCGTCCCTTTGCCCTCCGGCTGCAAAACCGAGCTGGACGTGCGGATGCGCGCCCTGCACGCCGAGCTGCCCTTCCGCACCTGGCCTCACCCGCTCGATCTGCATATCACGCTGATGTTCCTGGGCGCCGTCGCCGAAGACCGGTTGCCGGCGGTGCAGGAGGCGCTCGCGGCGGCGGCCGACCGCCACGCTCCCTTCCCGCTCGCGGTCGGCCGGCTCGGCTTCTTCGGATCACCCGCCTCGCCCCGGGTCCTCTTCGCGGAGTTGGAAGGCGACCGGACGGCGCTCTCCGCGCTTGCCGCCGACGTGACAAGCCGCCTGTCGGCAATCGGCTTCCCGGCGGAGAACCGCCCCTACTCGCCCCATATCACCCTGGCCCGGCGTTATCAGGGCGGCGGCGATCCCGGCGGCCTGATTCGGGCCGCGGCCGAGCGGGAGTGGGCGGAGCCGCTGCCCTTCGACGCCGATTCCGTCGTGCTGTACCGGAGCCATCTGGGCCGCTCGCCGATGTATGAGCCGTTGGCGATCTTTCCCATGAAGAGCGAGAAAAGCGGGAAAACCACTTTGTTTAGCGAACGCTGACTACCTTTGTCACCCGTGCAGGAGATCCATTTCCCTAGGCGAATACCTTATTCTACCAATGGGAAAGCGGGTGAACTCGATATGGAATACCTCAAAACCAAGGAAGCGGCAGCGGCGCTCGGCGTCAGCCCCACGACCGTCAAACGCTGGGCCTCCTCCCGTCCCGAACGCTTTCGCAAGGACGCGTCCGGCCATTACGTCTTCCTGCCGGAGGACCTCTCCGTATTGGCAGAGGCCAAGGGGACCGGCGAGGACAGTAGTTCAGCGCCCGGCGGGTTGCGATCCGCCTCCGAACCGGTTCGGCTGGGTCCCGCCGTGACCGACGGCTGGCAGCGCCCGGTCCTGCCTCCCGGCTGGGACGAGCTGTCCGACCGCCTGAAGGAGCTGGAGAAGAGCCTCGACCGCAAAGCCGGCGACATCGTCACCTACCAAATCCTCGAGCACCGCCGCGAGATCGACGAGCTGCGGATGTCGGTTAAGGAGTTGGCCTGCTCGCTCGATTCGCTCGCGCAGTCGCTTCAACAGCCGCAGGCGGTGGCGGGCCGACCTGCCGCATCCGGTTTGGACCGGCCCCTCCGGCGCAAGTCTTGGCTCGGTTCTTTGCTGTAGCGCATGGGTTTCAGCCTTTTCTTCATCCTCTTTTTTCTCAGGTTCCTCCTCCTTGTTGACCGCGGCCTAGGCTGCGGTCTTTTGTTTGCGCCGCGCTGTTATAACTGTAGTTGCTGAACGTCCGACATTTCTTTAAGATAGACTCTAACGGGTTTGCCCACGAAGAACCGAAGGAGACTCCCATGGTCACCATATACGATATTGCCGAAAAAGCGAAGGTTTCCGCCATGACCGTATCCCGGGTCATCAACAATTCGGGACGGATCAGCGAAAAGACGCGCCAGCGCGTCAAGAAAGTCATGGATGAAATGCATTACATCCCCAATCACATGGCCCGCAGCCTGGTGCTGCAGCAGACCAAGCTGCTGTTCCTGCTGATTACGGATATCACCAACCCCTTCTATACGACGGTCGCGCGCGGAACCGAGGACGCCGCCAAGGAATCGGGCTACCGGCTCCTGTTCGGCAACAGCGACGAGAGCCTGCTGAAGGAAGCCGATTACATCGATACGATCCTTGCCAGCCGAGCAGACGGCGTTCTGATCGCTCCCGCCGGCGACTCCTCGCTGCCCCATCTGGCCCTGCTCCGGCAGAACGGCATTCCGTTCGTCCTGTTGGACCGTGAGGTGCCCGGCATCGAATGCGACGTCGTGTTGGGCGACAGCAAGGAAGGCGGCCGTATGCTGGTGAGTGCGCTTGCGGAGCTGGGGCATCGGGATATCGCCTTTCTGAACGGCTCGTCCGAGGTGTCGAGCGCCCGCCACCGGTTCCAGGGCTACCTGGAGGGCCTGCAGCAGAACGACCTGCCGTTCCGCGAGAGCTACTGCATGGAAGCCAGCTTCGGCATGCGGAGCGAGCTGACGGCGATCGAGACGTGGCTCAGCACCCTTGATCCGTTCCCCAGCGTCTTCATCGCCGGCAACAACGTGCTGGCTCTCGAAGCCATCCGGCTCTTGCGCAAGCGCGGCCTCGCCGTTCCGGAGGACGTCTCCGTCTGCTGCTTCGACGACTTCGGCCCTTTCTCGGAGATCGACCCATTCATGACGGTCATCTCCCAGCAGGCTTACGAATTCGGCTACCAAGGCGCGCGGCTGCTGCTAGAGCGCATCCGGGAGCGCGGCGAGGAAGCCGCCCTCTGGAAGCGCGTCGTTCTCTCCACGGAGCTGAAGCCCGGCCGTTCGGTTAAACCCCTCGTGTAAAGGGTGCTCTGCAAATGGGATCCTGGATAAGCCGCTTTCACCGGAATCCGCCGATGCGTCGGCGGATTCCGGTTTTTCATACGCGCGGACGAACAAATGCACGAAAAAAACGGCCACTCTGAGAGGAGCCGTTCGAATGGATGAATCCGGATTAACAATCGAAGTAGAGCGAGTATTCGTGCGGATGAACGCGGATGGCGACGGACTTGGCTTCGCCGCGCTTGAACTCCACGTAGTTGTCGATGAAGTCCTGGGAGAAGACACCGCTCTTGGTCAGGAACTCGCTGTCCGCTTCCAGCGCGTCCAGGGCTTCGTCCAGGGAGCCGGGAACGCTGCGGATTTCCTTCAGTTCCTCCGGAGCCAGCTCGTAGATGTTCTTGTCGAGCGGACCGTAGCCCAGCTTGCGCGGGTCGATCTTGTTCTGGATGCCGTCGAGGCCGGCGAGCAGCATGGCGGCGAAGGCCAGATACGGGTTCGCCGTGGAGTCCGGGGTGCGGAACTCGATGCGGCAGCCCTTCGGGGTAACGGCCGCAACCGGGATACGCACGGACGCGGAGCGGTTGCCCTTCGAGAAGACCAGGTTAACCGGAGCTTCATAGCCGGGAACCAGACGCTTGAAGGAGTTGGTGCTCGGGTTGGTCAGGGCGATCAGCGCCGGAGCGTGGTGGAGGATGCCGCCGATGTAGTAGAGGGCGAGGTCGCTCAGGTTGGCGTAGGCGCCCTTTTCATAGAACAGCGGGCTGTCGCCGTTGAAGATGCTCTGGTGAACGTGCATGCCGGACCCGTTGTCGCCGAAGAGCGGCTTCGGCATGAACGTGGCGATCTTTCCCCATTGGCGGGCGGTGTTCTGCACGATGTATTTATATTTCAGCAGGTTGTCGGCGGTTTTGGTGAGGGTGTCGAAGCGGAAGTTGATTTCCGCCTGGCCAGCCGTCGCCACTTCGTGGTGATGGCGTTCGATGCGCAGGCCCGATTCGATCAGGAGACGGCACATTTCGCTGCGGATGTCTTGCTGGCTGTCCGTCGGAGCAACCGGCACGTAGCCGCCCTTTTGGCGCACCTTGAATGCCAGGTTTCCGCCTTCTTCCTTGCGGCCCGTGTTCCATACGGCTTCTTCCGAGTCCACCTCGTAGTAGGACTTGTTCATGCCGCTCTCGAAACGGACGTCGTCGAAAATAAAGAATTCGGACTCCGGTGCGAAGAAAGCCGCCGTGCCGATGCCGGTCGTCTTCAGGTATTCCTCCGCCTTCTGGGCGATGCTGCGCGGGTCGCGGTCATAACGGTCGCCGTCCGGCGTATAGATATTGCACATGACGTTCAGCGTCGGATGAGCGGTGAACGGGTCCACGAACGTGGATTCCGTATCCGGCATCATCACCATGTCGGATTCTTCAATGCCGCGGAAGCCGGGGATGGAAGAGCCGTCAAAGGCAACTCCGTTCACGAACGTTTCTTCTTCCACTTCGGATGCCGGAAGCGTCACGTGATGCGCCTTGCCGGAAAGGTCCACAAAGCGGAAATCCACCCATTCGATGTTCTTCTCTTTAATCAATTCCAACACACTTGCTGCCGTCATGATTATTACCCCTCCCAAATTCCGAACATTTATCAACCCTGCTTGATTAACGTTCAGGTTTTCGATCTCAATCTTGCGATTATTATAAAACGATCATTTGCCACCGTCAATACTTATGTAAGCTATTTTTTTCGTTCATGTTAGGTTTACTAACACCTTTTGTTTTTTTGTTCATGCTTTTGACAAATTGATCGCCAAGCAGACCGGCCGTTTCCGCTGCGATGCGTATAACCGAAACAAGCGAAACCCGGGGGCTTCGCTTGCTGTGCGGCTATTGCATGCGGCTCGTCCTTCCTAGACTGCCCAGGAGCCCGCCAGAACCGGCTGCTTGGCGGTCTCGAACCGCTTGCCGACGATGGGCGCGAGCTTCTCCAGGTCGTCCAGGAGACGCGAGAATTGATTGGGAAACAGCGATTGGACGCCGTCGCCGGTCATCGAGTTGTCGGGATCGGTGTGCATCTCGACGATGAGGCCGTCCGCTCCCGCGGCGACCGATGCCTTCGCCATCGGCTCCACCAGCTCGCGGCGGCCGGTGCCGTGGCTCGGGTCGGAGATGACGGGAAGATGGCTGAGGCCCTTGAGGGCCGGAATCGCCGCCAGATCGAGCGTGTTGCGGGTATAGGTTTCGAAGGTGCGGATTCCCCGCTCGCACAGCATAACATTCGGATTTCCGCCTGCCAGGATATACTCGGCGGCGTTCAGGAATTCGTCGTAGGTCGCGCTGAAGCCGCGCTTCAGCAGCACCGGAGTCTGAATCGTACCCAGCTTGCGCAGGAGATCAAAGTTCTGCATGTTCCGGGTGCCGACCTGGAGAATGTCGGCATATTCGGCGCAGACGTCCACATACTCGGGCGTCATCACCTCGGTGATGGTCAGGAGGCCATGCTTGCGTCCGGCTTCGGCCATCATCTGCAGGCCTTCCACGCCGACGCCCTGGAAGCTGTAGGGCCCGGTTCGCGGCTTGAAGGCGCCGCCGCGCAAGACCTGGCCGCCCGCCTGCTTCACCAATCGGGCGATCTCGTCGATCTGCTGCGGGCTCTCGACGGCACAGGGGCCGCCCATGACGACCAGCTCGGGGCCGCCGATCTTGACGCCCTTGATGTCGATCACGGTATCCGCCGGGTGGAAATCGCGGCTCGCCAGCTTGTAGGACTTGGAAATCTTGATCACCTGGGCGACGCCCTGCATCTGCCGCAGATGCTCGGCAAGCATCGGCTCAATCTTGCCGATGATGCCGATGACGGTATGGTCTTCTCCCCGCGATAGGTGAGCTTTGAGGTCATGCTTCTCGATGTACCGGACGATCTCGGCGATCCGTTCCTCCGGAACCTGATTGGATGTTATGACGATCATGGCAATTCCCCCATCATGAATAATTTGACGCTTCAACGCTTATACGCTTTTAATCGTTAAAGCAACTATAGCGCTTAAAGAGCCGGGTGTCAATCCTTTTCCCGACTCTTCACGATGCGTTATGCGCTTGGCTCGCCTTCCGTCACTCCTCGGCGGACGCTGCCGAGACCGGCACGCTCTTCTCCTTCGGCGAGGGGATCAGCTTCTTCATGTTGATCGTCCGTACGATCTCCCAGGTGGCGGGATTGCTCGGATCGTACTGCTCCAGGTAGCGGATGACCTCGCGGGTGATCGGCGTCGGCGTCGACGCGCCGGAGGTGACCGCCACCTTGCGGACCGGCTTCAGCCACTCTGCATTCAGCTCGGTGATGTCGGCGATGCGGTAGGCGCGGACACCGGCGATCTCCTCCGACACCTGGGCGAGGCGGCCGGAGTTGTTGCTGCGCGGATCGCCGACGACGATCACGAGGTCCGCTTCCTTCGCCTGCTCGGCCACCGCCTCCTGGCGCAGCTGCGTCGCCAGACAGATCTCGTTGTGAATCTCGGCGGTCGGGAACTTGCGGGTCAGGCGGTTCATGATGTCCCGGATGTCCCATTGGCTCATGGTCGTCTGGTTGGTGATGATGATGCGTTCATTGGGTACGTCGAGTGAAGCGATTTCCTCCGGTTTCTCGATCAGGTGCACCCGGTCCGGGGCAATGCCGACGGCCCCCTCCGGCTCGGGGTGGCCCTTCTTGCCGATATAGATGATATCGTAGCCTTCGGCCGTTTTCTCGCGGATGAGGTCGTGGGTTTTGGTAACGTCGGGGCAGGTGGCATCCACCACCGTGAGTCCTTTCTCGCGCGCCCGCTTGCGCACCTCGGGCGAGACGCCGTGGGCGGTGAAGATTACCGTTCCCTCCCGGATGTTATCGAGGATCTCCAAGCGATTGGCTCCATCCAGGGTGACGATGCCTTCCTGCTCGAAGAAGTCGGTGACGTGCGAATTGTGAACGATCATGCCGAGTATATGAATAGGCCGCGGAAGCTCGAGGTTCTTGGCGGCGGACATGGCGAGCGCCATGGCATCCACCACCCCGTAGCAGTACCCGCGGGGAGATATTTTGATTACGTCCATTGCGGTTTCGTTCCTTTCGGCGGAAGTCGGCGGGCGGTCCGGCGCCGAAGCGTCATTCCGTCCCCCACTGCCAGTATACCGGATTCCGCCGGGTTGGGAAAGGAAACCGGCTTAAGCGCTCGGACAAGCCGAGGCATAAGCGGTGGGAGTCAGCTCGTAATCGACCGTCGATTGCAGCAAACCGCGCTGATCCTTCCACGCATTGATGTGGACGGCCGTTCGGCGAAACCCCAGCTTCTCGTAGACATGCTGGGCTCGGGTATTCCGCAGGTTGGTATCCAGCCGGATTCGTCCATACCCCGCCTCCTCGAACAAATACTCGATCAGCATCCGCAGAAAAGCCGTTCCGTTCCCCCGATCCCGCGCCGCCGGATCGCAGAGCTTGATGCCGATTTCCGCCTCGTCGGCCGCCACCGTCCGGTAATTCATCTCCCCGACCGGTACGCCGTTCACCTCCAGCAGGAGCCTTCGTCCCGAACCGGAGCCCGTCTTAAGCAGAGCCGCTACCTCCCGCTCCGTGGTTCCGAGACCGTCGGGAAAACCGGCATGCGCCATCACGTCGCCGTCGTTCCACCATTCGCACAAGAGCCGGGCATCGCTCTCCTCCGCTTGACGGATCACCCATCCGCCGCTCTCCAACCGTATAGGGTCCATGTCTTCGTTCCTCCTTCGCCGCATGCTGCGGACTTCCTCCCTCTCACTCTACCTTCGGGTTACCGGCGGAAAAAGGGGAATTATCCCTATAGTCAAAGTTGGACGGCCGATTCTCCCGCCGACGCCGAACAGGCCGCCCCAAAAACGGGGCAGCCTGAGGGAACCCGGCCGATGGAAGGTCCATCGTCCAGCTGGGTCAGTCGTCTACTTGGTCAGTCTCTGCTGGATCCATTGTATGGACGGATCACTCGTCTGTATCCGCAGAAGCGTCTGCGTTACTTCCGTCGGCAAGCGGAATGGGGCCTTCCCCGGCTTCAAGCGCCTCGCTTGCCGATAGCGGCAGCCAGATCAAGAAGGTCGAGCCTTCCTGGAGCCGGGTGGTCACCTCGATCGACCCGCCGTGCTGGTCGATGATCCACTTGGCGATGGACAGGCCGAGGCCGGTGCCGGCGGTCTTCCCGCGCGAGACATCCGCCCGGTAGAACCGCTCGAAGATATGCGGCACCTCGTCCTTGTCCATGCCGATGCCGGTATCGCGAATCCGGATGCCGATCTGCCGAGGGGCCTTCACGGCGTCCAGCACGACATAGCCCTCCGGCGTGTATTTGAAGGCATTTTCCAGGAAGATGAACAGCATCTGGCTGAGCGAGTCCGCATTCCCGCGGACGAATGCGCCGGTCAGCGCTTCGAGGCTGCCGATCCGCCAATCGGCCTTCTTCGGCAGGAGGGCCGCCTTGCGGCAGACATCCTCGACAATCGGCCGGATTTCCAGCTCCTCCAGCTGCATCGCCGTTCCCGAGTCGGCGCGGGCCAGCGCCAGCAGGTCGTTCACGAGCCGGCTCATCCGGCTCGCTTCGCCGGCGATATCGGAAACCGCCTCGAGCGACAGCTCGCGCTTCTCCTCATCGCTCAGGCTGCCGCCCGAACGCTCCTGGTTCCAAACTTTCTCCAGGAATTCCACGTTGCCGCGAATGGTGGTCAGCGGCGTGCGCAGCTCGTGCGAAGCATCGGAGACGAACCGGCGCTGCATGCGGTCGGATTCCTCCAGCTCCCGGTAGGTTCCTTCGACCCGGTCGAGCATGCTGTTGATCGTCTCCGTGAGCCGGCCGATCTCATCCCGGGGTCCCTTGTATTCGATCCGGCGGCCGAGGTCCTCGCTGCTCTCGATCTGGCCCGTCGTGCGGATGATCTGCTCGATCGGCTTCAGCGCCTTGCGCGAGAGATACAGACCGCTCGTGGCCGCAAGCACGATGACGAGCAAAGCGAAGAGAATCAGGAACCGGGACACCTGGCTGAGAATAGCCAGCGTATTGTCGATCGTCGTAGCGATTTGCAGTACCCCGACGATCTGGTCAGGGGCGACCTTCATGGAAAAAGGCACGTAAGCGATTCTCCAGACGATATCGGTTCCGTTCGGTGATTTCCCCTTCTCGTTCACCACATAGAAGGAATCCTTGATCGCTTTTTGGATGGATTCCGACGAATGGGGGATGACCACGTTGCGCGGCAGCGTGCTGCGTTTAATTTCACCGCTCGCCGGGTCGATGATTTGGGCGGCATAGCCGGTGCTGAAGCGAAAGCTCAGCGACCATGTAAATTCCAGCTCGCCGGTGAACGGATTGGAACTGCTTTGAATGCCGCGGTTGATCACCTCTTCGGCCAGGCTCGCCATCTCCCGGTCCTGGCTGTCGAACAGCTTAACCGAAATGTACGAGTAAAGTCCGATCCCGAAAACCAGGAGGAGCGCTCCGAGCAGGAACGAATACCAGAGCGTCAGCCTCGTGCGAATGGACATGCTAGTTGTCACCTCTCAGGACGTAACCCGCTCCGCGGACGGTCTGAATGAGCCGTTTATGCCCGAACTCCTCCGTTTTCTGCCGCAGAAGAGCGATGTACACCTCCAGCACATTGGACTCCCCGCTGTAATCGTAGCCCCAGATTTTCTCCATGATGAGATCGCGGGACAGCACCCGCTTCGGGTTCAAAAGAAACAATTGGAGCAGATCGAATTCCTTCGTCGTCAGCTCGATCCGCTTGTCGCCGCGAAACACCTCGCGGGTATCGGGGTCCAGCGCAATGTCCAGGTATTCGAGCCGGTTGCCGGATTTCTCGCTTTTCTCCGTGCGCCGCCTGAGCATCACCCGGACGCGGGCGAGCAGCTCCTCCAAGGCAAACGGCTTGACGAGGTAATCGTCCGCCCCCATATCGAGCCCCTTCACCCGGTCGGACACTTCGTCCTTGGCGGTCAGCATGAGGATCGGCACCGCGCTGCCGCTCTCCCGAATCCGGCGGCAGACCTCCCAGCCGTCCACCCGAGGCATCATGATGTCGAGGATAATGAGGTGCGGCTCGGCCTCCATCATTTTCTTCAGCCCTTCCAGGCCGTCGTTCGCCGTCGTCACCGAGTAGCCCTCGAAGGCCAGCCCTCTGCGCAGCATGGACGTGATCTTTTCGTCGTCGTCGATCACCAGAATTTGTTCCCTCAAGCCGGATGTCCCCCGTTTCGTCGTGTCGGTCTTCTTATTATTTCGCAAGTGCCGTTCCCTGTCCACAGGGGCAAAAAGAGCAGACTGAGCGGAATCTCCGTCAGTCTGCTCTTGCGGGAACGGGCCGTCCGTTTAGTTGTTGTTGGTCGTCGTCGACTGCTGCTTGGTGCTGTCCCCGATGGTGACGGTGATCTCCATCTTCTTGCCGTCGCGGACGAGGCCGAAGACCGCCTTGTCGCCCACCTTGAGCGTTTGGACCGTATCGACGAGCGCTTGACTCGTCTTGATTTCCTTGCCGTTGATCGAGGTGATGACGTCATAGGTCTTGATGCCGGCCTTGAAGGCGGGGCTGCCCATGATAACATCTTTGACAAGGGCTCCATTCGTGTTGCTGAGACCCAGCTCCTTCACATAAGCCTGCGGGATATTATCAAGCTGAACGCCCACGTAGGGAACCGGGTCCTTCGGAATGGTGACGTTGTTCTTCAGCTTGTCGACCACTTCGTTGATCGTGCTGATCGGCACGACGTAGCCGATCCCCTGCGCTTCGGAGTTGATCGCCGTGTTGATCCCGATGACTTCGCCGTTCATGTTCAGCAGGGGGCCGCCCGAGTTCCCCGGGTTGATCGAGGCATCGGTCTGAATCAGGTGCTTGTATTTGCGCACGGTGCTGCCGTCTTGGATTTCAATCGAGCGTTCTTTGGCGCTCAGCACGCCTACCGTAACGGTATGGTCCATGCCGTAGGGGTTGCCGATGGCGACGACCCAATCGCCGACGTTGGCGTTGTCGATATTGGCAGCCAGGGGAAGCGTCGGGAAGTCCTTCGTGCCCTTGATCTTCAGCACCGCCAGGTCGAGGTCGGAGCTGTGGCCGAGCAGCTCGGCGGTGTAAGGCTCATCGTTGCCTTCCACATACACCTGAATCTCATCCGCACCGGACACGACGTGCTCGTTGGTCAGGATGTAGCCGCTCTTCTCGAAGATGAACCCGGACCCGTAGCCCGCTACCTGCGGCTGCTGGTTCGATTGGCTCTGGCTGTTGTTCTCTTCGCTGCCGCCGAAGAATTGGCGGAACAGCGGATCGTCGAACAGCGAGGAGCTTGATCCGCGGCTCGAGGGTTTCTCCAAGGTCACGACCTTGACGACCGCCGGGCTGGAGTTCTGGACGATGGTCGGAATGTTATTCGGCCGGATCGAATCGACGACATTCTTGCCGCTGTTCGTCGTGCTGACGGTAGCGGCCGCCGTGTTGGCGCTGCCGGATGCGGCGACCGACTCGCCGGAAGTGAAGAGGTTGTACTTGTCGGCGCCGAACATGAGGCCGCCGGTGACGAGCGCCGTAGCGAGCACGGTCGCCATCGTGGACATGAACCGCGAGCGCTTTTTCTTGGGCGGCTGGCCGGCCGACCACTGGTAAGCCGGACGGGCGGCGGTATCCAGCGGGCGGACCTGCCGCGGCGGGGTCATCTCGACTTCGCCGGGCTGCATATTCTGGCGCGCCGATTCGTTGTCCTGCGATTTATAGGGGCCGTAGGAGTAATAGTACGGCTCGCCTTCTGTGGATTCGGAAGCGTCCGGCGAGCGGCTTCCCTCGGGAGAAGCCGAAGCCTCGATGCGGTCGCTCGCCCGTTCCTCGGCGGCAGGCGCTTCCTGCCGTTCGGTCGTGGAGTGCTCCATTTCAGCGCGGTCCGCTTGCTCTGCCGGACGGTCCGTTTCCGGCTCGCGATTCGAATTCGCCTTGAAGAAATCGTCGAACTGCCGTTTGTTGTCTTCCATAAGAAATGTACCTCCTCGTAAGGATGATATGATAGCGAGACGGTTGGCCTCGACTTGGTATTCCGGGGCGGGAGCCTTTTCCTGCTCCCTTCTCTTATCATTATCGCCAAAAAGCTTAATCGAACCTTAAAATCAACTAAAGGCTACCTAAAAAAGCAAGGAATCTTCGAAAAAACTTGCGGGAAAGTCCCCTTCCAGCATAACGGGCTATGTCCTTAAACACAAGACAAAGCCCCTTCTAAAAGATGGATCACAAAAGACATCGGCCGGGGTGTGCGTCGGGTATCCGAGCCATAGAATGCCAAAAAAGCGCCCGATGTCGGGCGCTTTCGGATGGGCAATACGTTGATGGGCAATACGTTAAGGAGCGGGGGACCCCGCCGCTTCCACAATGCCGTTCAGGCGGTCGAGCATGGCCTCGGTGACCTGGCCGTCGCCGCGCCGCAGCACCGATACCTTGACCTTTTTCTTGCCCCAGCGTTCATAGACCTGACGCTTGGTCTCGAAATACAGGTCGAGCTTCTTGCCCTTGATCGCGCTTCCCGTGTCAGCGACCACCCCGTACCCGTAACCCGGGATATAGAGGATGGTTCCGAGCGGGAAGACGGACGGATCGGCCGCGACGGTGGAGAACAGACCCTTGCGCACCCGGACGCCGGAATACGTGATTCCATACTCCGGATGGCCCGGCGATTTCCCGGTGGATTCGGGCCCGGCGTAATACCCGGTAGCGACGACCTCCACCGCCTGGAAATGCCGCGGCTCCAAAAAAGAGAAGGCTTCCGTCGAATGGTCCGCCGGAGCAGCGGGAAGCGGCTGAACCTCTGGAACCCGGACGGTTTGCCGTCCGATTCCCCCGGCAGAGGCCGCCTGCAAAGCCGGATGGCCCGGAAGCGGCGCATGCGGGTGTGCAGCCGCGTTTCCCAAGCCCGATCCCGCTGCAGCCGCCGGACGGTCCATCGCTAGCCCGGTTCCGGCCGCGGACAGCCCGGCGGCCAGAAGAAGACCGACCGGAAGCCAGATGGCCCGCCATTTCGAGCCGGCAAGCATGACATAGATCACCCTTTCGGTTAACGGTTCGGACGGTGTGTCCGATCCTTCCCCATAGGGTGACCCGAAGCCGGCGATTTATGCGTGCTATCTAAGCCGCGTTCGGCTTAGGTAAGCTTATTGTTCCGCGTCGCGGCTCTTGCGGCGGATGTCTGCCTGGATCAGCGCGATGGTCTCGTCGACGCTCTTCGCGCCGATATCGCCTTCTCCGCGCTTGCGGATGGAGAACGTGCCTTCCTCCGCTTCCTTCTCGCCAACGACGAGCATGTAGGGGATTTTCTCCAGCTGGGCTTCCCGGATCTTATAGCCCAGCTTCTCGTTGCGGCCGTCGTATTCGGCGCGGATGCCGGCGTCGAGCAGCCGTTCCGTTACTTCCTTGGCATAGGGTTCAAGAGCCGTCGTGACCGGCAGCACCTTCGCTTGGGTCGGAGCAAGCCAAGTCGGCAGCGCCCCGGCAAAGTTCTCCAGCAGGTAGGCCGTCATGCGTTCGGCCGTACTGATGATGCCGCGGTGAATGACTACCGGACGGTGCTTTTGGCCGTCGTCGCCGACATATTCCAATTCAAACCGCTCCGGCAGCAGGAAGTCGAGCTGTGCCGTGGAGAGCGTCTCTTCCTTCTTCAGCGCCGTCTTGATCTGCACGTCCAGCTTCGGCCCGTAGAAGGCCGCTTCGCCTTCCGCTTCGTAATAGGGCAGGCCGAGCTCTTCGACGACTTCCTTCAGCATGCGCTGGGACATTTCCCACATCTCATCGTTGGGGAAGTATTTTTCCGTATCCTTGGGGTCCCGATACGACAGACGGAAGCGATATTCCTTGATTCCGAAGTCCTCATAGACCTGCTTGATGAGGTTGATGACGCGGGCGAACTCTTCCTTGATCTGATCGGGACGGCAGAAGATGTGCGCGTCGTTGAGCGTCATCGCCCGGACGCGGTGCAGCCCCGTCAGGGCGCCGGACATTTCGTAGCGGTGCATCGTGCCGAGCTCGGCGATCCGCAGCGGCAGGTCGCGGTAGCTGCGCATGTCGCTCTTGTACACCATCATGTGGTGCGGGCAGTTCATCGGACGCAGCACCAGCTCTTCGTTGTCGTCGAGCACCATCTTCGGGAACATGTCCTCCTGATAGTGATCCCAGTGTCCGGAAATCTTATACAGCTCCACATTGGCCAGCACCGGCGTATAGACGTGGCTGTAGCCGAGCCGCTCCTCCAGATCGACGATATAGCGTTCCATGGTGCGGCGCAGCTTGGCTCCGGCCGGCAGCCAGATCGGCAGGCCCTGTCCGACCTCGCGCGAAAAGGTGAAGATTTTCAGCTCCTTGCCCAGCTTGCGGTGGTCGCGCTTCTTGGCTTCCTCCAGCAGGAAGAGATGCTCGTCCAGTTCGGCCTTCTTGGCAAACGCCGTGCCGTAGATGCGCTGGAGCATCTTGTTCTTGGCGTCTCCCCGCCAGTAAGCGCCGGCCACGTTCAGCAGCTTGAAGGCCTTGATCCGGCCGGTCGAGGGAACGTGCGGACCGCGGCACAGGTCGAAGAATTCGCCCTGGTCGTAGATGCTGATGACGGAATCCTCCGGCAGATCGGTGATCAGCTCAACCTTCAGCGGATCGCCGAGCTGCTCATAGATCCGCAGCGCCTGCTCGCGGGAAACCTCGCGGCGGGTGATCGGCAGGTTTTCCTTGACGATCTTGTCCATTTCCTTCTCGATCTTGGCCAGGTCTTCCGAGGAAATCGGCGTGTCCAGATCAATATCGTAGTAGAACCCGTCTTCGATCACGGGCCCGACGCCCAGATGCACATTCTCCGCCCCATATAGGCGCTTGATCGCCTGCGCCATCAGATGCGCGGTGCTGTGCCGCATGATGAAGAGCCCGTCCGGGCTGTCCAGCGTCACGATCTCCACCGCCGCGTCTTCCGTAACCGGCGTTGTCAGGTCCACCAGCTTGCCGTTCACCTTGCCGCCCACCGCATTCTTCTTCAATCCCGCACTGATCGATTCGGCGATCGATTCCACGGTTACGCCGGCCGCATATTCGCGCACCGCGCCGTCCGGCAGCGTCACTTTGATTACCATCCCTCAAGCACTCCTTTGTCGTGTTAGGCTAAATAAACATAAAAAACACGCTTCGTCCCCAGGGACGAGCGCGTGTTGGTCTCGTGGTTCCACCCTACTTTGACAGCGTCCGTCCGCATTCGAAAGCCGCTGTCCTCTGGCATCCGGTACCGGGGATGAACCGGCGGCGGATACTGACCGAGGGCAGCCGTCTTTCGGCCGCATGTCGGCGTTCCCAGCCGCTGCTGCAAAGGGGTAAATCCGCCGCCCTCCGGAAGAGGCTTCCACCCGTGCCTCTCTCTCTGAACCGTATGCGGAAGATTCGTGTCTTTGGTCAACGCGTTTTGCTTGTGGCACTTACTATTATTATAAAAACGGCTCCGCCGGAAGTCAACTTCGACCCCGCGGAGCGCCCCGATTATTTGGCGATGCTGTCGCAAAGAATCACCCGGTCCTCGAAGATCTGGCGGATGGTTCGAATCACCTGTGCTTCCGGAAACCCCGTATGGATGTAAATCCGTTCCGGCGCCATGGTGATAAGCGAGCTTACGATCAGGTCCTCGAAGTTGAGCTCCTTCTCCAGCGTCTCATAGGAGATGCCTTCCGACCTCACCGGCTCGAGCGCCTCCATTTTGTCGTCGAGCAGCTCGAATTCGGAGCCGCCGCGATGCAGAACATGAACCGAAGGGATTTTCACCTGCTGGACCAAGACGAAATATTTGAGCAGGGCGATGAATTCCTGGTACTGCTTATCCATGAGATACTCATCCACGGCGTAATCGGCCGTTTCCTTCAATTCCTTGCGGTACCCGGCCAAGCGGAATTCCATCACGCCTTCGACGTTGACGATCCCATGCGTCTGCAGGCAGTCCTCGATCGCGTCGGCCAATTCCTTGAACAGACGAATCGCCTGCGTTTTCCTGCGGGCCGGCTCCTCCCCCGATTCGCCCGGCAAACGGCAGTACGCCAGGAGCTTCTCGAGATCGGACTCGGTCTTGTACCGGTATTCGCGGGCAAAAATTTGCTTCAGAAGCGCGTCCTCTTCGTCTTCCAAGATGAACCGGGCGACGGCGCGGGCGAGCTCGCGCCGGACCCGCTTGCGCTCCGCCGCGCTCCATTTGTCTTCCCCGATGCGGGAGCAGCGAAACAGGCGGTGGCCGGCATAGGCCTCCATATCGAGCGAGACGAGAAAGGACAGCGTCCCGATCTGCTGAACAAGCTTTTCCCGAAGCTTACCGGCTCTCGCGTCCGGGCCCTTCATGAGCGCGATCCTGAACTGATCCAAGCGTAAGCACCCCCCGGGCCTTATCGGTCTTGCGACACAATAAAGTATATGGCCCGGGGGGTGGCGATATACAACCAAGTATTTGGCAGGAAAACGGCGGTTAGCGGATCAATTTTGCATGATGAAGTCCTTCTCCACCGCCGAATCCTCCTGGAAGGTGCGGAGAATCTCGTAGCGGGTGTTGCGCTGGGCGGGAATCTTGCCCGCCTCGCGAATCAGCGCAAGCGTCGAGCCGATGTTGACCTTGTGCGTAGTTCCGGCGGCGGACACGACATTCTCCTCGATCATGGTGCTGCCGAAGTCGTTGCAGCCGTAGGAGAGCGTGAGCTTGCCGATCTCCGGTCCCATCGTTACCCAAGAGGCTTGGAAATTCGGGATATTGTCGAGGAAGATGCGGCTGATCGCCAGCGTCTTCAGGTACTCCTCAGGGGTCGCCTTTTCCGTCTTGCTCATGTTGGTGTTGTCCGGCTGGAAGGTCCAGGGGATAAACGCGAGAAACCCGGGTGTCGGATGGCCCGCGCGCTGCGTGCGGTCTTGGGCGTCGCGGATGCGCTCCATATGCAGGACCCGCTCCTCCAGCGATTCTCCGAAGCCGATCACCATCGTTCCCGTCGTGCTCATCCCGACGGAGTGGGCGGTCTCCATCACCCGCATCCAGTCGGTCCACGAGCCCTTCTTCCGGCTGATCTTGCTGCGGGTCCGGTCGTCGAGAATCTCCGCTCCGCCTCCCGGCAGCGAATCCAGTCCGGCGGCATGCAGGTCGCGGACGACCTGCACAAGCGTCAGCCCGTCCGATACCTCCTGCATCTTCAGGATTTCCGCCGGGGAGAACGAGTGCATGGTGATACCGGGGAACCGTTCCTTAATCGCCTTCAGCAGATCGGTGTAATACCGGAAGGGAAGCTCCGGGTTCGTCCCGCCCTGCATGAGGATTTCGGTTCCGCCAACGTCGAGGGTCTCCTGGATTTTGCGGAAAATGGTCTCGTCGGGAAGCACGTAGCCCTCCGGAGAACCGGGCGGGCGGTAGAAGGCGCAAAACCGGCAATAGGTATCGCAAATATTGGTATAGTTGATGTTTCGGCCAATGACGAAGGTCGCCACCGGATCGGGATGCCATTTTTGCATGATTCGGTTGGCCGTGTGGCCCAGCTTCTCGATTTCGTCCGACTCAAACAGGGTGATTCCGTCCTCGACGGTCAATCGTTCCCCGAGTAAAGCCCGGGCTAAAATGTGATCCACTTTCTTCATCTCGCGTCTGTCCCCTCTCCCGAAAGCTTGTCGGAAATGTGTCCAACCCTACGTTTCTATGGTAGCACATCCCAGGTCCGGGCGTCGAACGGGACGACTTAACGGAGAAGGCGAACCGATTCGGGTTAGCGGGCCAGGGCCTGCTCCAAGTCGGCAATCAGGTCGTCCGCATCCTCGAGCCCCACGGAGAAGCGCAGGAGTCCGTCGCCGATCCCGCGGGCATGGCGGACTTCCTGCGGCATGGACGCATGCGACATGAGCGCCGGATACGACAGGATGCTTTCCACGGCGCCGAGGCTGACGGCCACGAGCGGCAGACGAACCTTGTCCATCAACCGCCGTGCGGCTTCGCCGCTGCCGGTGTCAAAGGAGACGACCGCCCCGTAGCCGCTGGACTGGCGTTCGTGGATTTCGCGTCCCGGATGGTCCGCAAGCCCGGGATAATAGACCCGCGCGATATCGGGGCGCTCCGCCAGCCAGGCGGCCAGCTTGCGCGCGCTGCGCTCGGAGTGCTCCATCCGCGCCTGAAGCGTCTTCATCCCGCGCATGAGCAGCCAGGAATCCTGCACGCCGAGCACCGAGCCGAGGCTGTTCTGCAGCATTTTCAGCCGGACCGCGATGTTCTCGTCCGCCGCCACGGCGAGTCCGGCGAGCAGGTCGCTGTGGCCGCCGAGGAACTTGGTTGCGCTGTGCAGCACGACATCCACTCCCTGCTCGATCGGGCGCTGATGGTAAGGGGTCATGAAGGTGTTGTCGAGCAGAGTGAGCAGGCCGCACTCCTTGGCCCAGGCGGCGACCGCCGCCACATCGGTAATCTTCAGCGTCGGGTTGGAGGGCGTCTCCATATAGACCGCCTTGGTATTGTCCTTCAAGGCCGCCCTCACGGCGTCCAGATCGGTCATGTCGACGAAGGTCGTCTCAATCCCGAGCCGGCTGGCGACGACGGTGAGAAACCGGTACGTACCGCCGTAGACGTCTTCGGTGCAGATCAGGTGATCGCCCGCGGACAGCAGCAGGAAGGCGGTGGAAATCGCCGCCATCCCGGAGGCGAAGGCGAAGCCGCGCACGCCGCCCTCCAGCCCGGCGATATAATCCTCCAGCGCTTGGCGGGTCGGATTGCCGGAGCGGGTATAGTCGTACTGCGGCGGCGCGTCGATCGAGGCGTGATGGAAGGTCGAGGCCTGATACAGCGGGACGCTGGAGGCGCCGGTTGCTTGGTCGACCTCGGCTCCGAAATGGATCAGACGGGTGGCGAATTGATCCCCGGTCTTCGAGGTGCGGCGTTCTTCGGAATGGCTCATGGTCAGCGGTCCCCTTTCGCGTGCAATTCGGCTTCCGCCGCGGCGAGCGCCTGGCCGAGGTCGGCGATCAGGTCGTCGGCGTGCTCGATGCCGACCGAGAAGCGCAGCAGCCGGTCATCGACGCCGACCCGCCTGCGTATGTCCTCGGGAATGTCGGCATGCGTCTGCACGGCCGGATACGTCATCAGCGATTCGACGCCGCCCAGGCTCTCGGCGAAGGCGATCAGCTTGATGTGGCGCAGGATCGGCTCGACGAGACCGGCCTCCTTCACCTTGAAGGAGAAGATGCCGGTGTTGCCCGAAGCCTGACGCCGCTGGATCTCGTAACCGGGGTGGTCGGGCAGGCCGGGATGGAACACCTCGGCGATCAGCGGATGCGCCTGCAGGTACCGGGCGACGGTAAGCGCATTCGCCTCATGGCGCTCCATCCGGAGCGCGAGCGTCTTCATGCCGCGGATGAGCAGCCACGAATCCTGCGGGCCGAGGACCGCCCCGTACGAATTGTGCAGGAAGCCCATCCGCTCGGACAGCTCCTTGCCCTTGGTCACGATCAGCCCGGCGAGCACATCGTTGTGCCCGCCGAGGTATTTCGTGGCGCTGTGGACGACGACATCCGCTCCCAGCGTAAGCGGACGCTGGAAGAAGGGGGTGAGCAGGGTGTTGTCGACGATGGTGAGGAGCCCGTGCCGCTTCGCCCAGGCGCTCACCTCGGTCAAATCGGTGACCATCATCAGCGGATTGGTCGGCGTCTCGATCAGCACCGCCTTGGTCGCGGAACATCGGTGCTCTTCAAGCGCGGCCAAATCGTTCGTATCGACGTAGCTCGCGTTGACGCCGAACCGGGTCATGATCTGCTCCAGCAGGCGGAAGGTGCCGCCGTACAGATCGAGCGACACGAGCAGATGGTCGCCCTGCTGAAACAGCGCGAACACCGTCGTGAGCGCCGCCATGCCGGAGCTCGTGGCGAAGCCGGCGTCGCCGCTTTCGAGCTCGGCCGCCGCTTGCTCCAGCACGGTGCGGGTCGGGCTTTTGGTGCGCGAATAATCGAACCCGGTGCTTTGTCCGAGCGCCGGATGCCGGAACGCGGTGGAATGGTAGATCGGGAAATTGACGGCTCCCGTGCCGGGTTCGCTGATCGAACCAATCTGGGCGAGGCGGCTTTCGATTTTCATGGGCGGATTCCTCTCCTGTCTTATATGCTCCAGTCGAACGGCGTTTCCTGATAGACATAATAATTCAACCAATTGGAGAACAGCAGGTTCGCGTGTCCCCTCCACAGGGTCATCGGTTCGCGTTCGGGATCGTTGCCCGGGTAATAATGGCTCGGAATCCGGACGTCCATGCCCTTGGCGATATCGCGGTCATACTCCCACTTGAGCGTGTATGGGTCGTATTCGGAGTGGCCGGTCACGAAGATCTCGCGCCCGTCCCGCGCGGTTACGAGATAGACCCCCGATTCCTCGGATTCCGACAGGATGGTCAGCTCGGGAGCCTTCTCGATATCCTCGCGGCGGACCTCCGTGTGCCGGGATTGCGGGACATAGAATACGTCATCGAAGCCGCGCAAAAGCTTCACATTGCGGCGGGTGACCGTATGCGGGAAGACGCCGAACATCTTTTCCGGGAGCGGATGCTTGGGTACGCCATAATGGTGGTAGAGGCCGGCCTGAGCGGCCCAACAGATATACAGCGTCGAAGTGACATGATCTCTCGCCCAGCTCATGATCTCTTGAAGCTCCTGCCAGTAATTCACTTCCTCGAAGGGCAGCGTCTCGACCGGCGCGCCGGTGATGATCATTCCATCCCAGAATTGGCCGCGGATGTCCTCGAAGGTTTGGTAAAAGGCGTCGAGGTGCTCGCTCGAGGTATTCTTGGATTGATGCGTCTTCGGATGAAGCAGCACGGCTTCGACTTGCAGCGGCGTGTTGCCGATGAGCCGGAGCAGTTGGGTCTCGGTCGTCTCCTTGTTCGGCATCAGGTTCAGGATGGCGATCTTGAGGGGGCGGATGTCTTGGTGGAATGCTCGGGATTCATCCATGACAAAGATATTTTCCCCGCTTAGAATTTCTTTGGCGGGCAAGTGGTCGGGAACTTTAATCGGCACATCCTTCACTCCTTGTCGTCATGTAAAAATAAAAGGCCTTTCTCGATAGAGAAAGGCCGCTCGTCACCACTGGTTCGCGTGTCCTCTCTCATCTCTCAGATCCGCGCTTCTTCCGCGTTCTGCAAGAATTAGCACCGTGCGCCCCCTTGCGAAAAGGTTTGCCGGTTGCCGGGTGTCATCGGGCTCGTCCCTACACCTACTCTTGATAAGAGCAACAACTTATTCAATTGTTCTGAAAATTAACTTTACTGTAATGGAAAAAGACCCGGGCGTCAAGCAAAACGTGAAGGGTTCTCTGCGGCTGTGCCCGCAGCTTGTCCGGCTTCTTGCTTCACGATCGGCCTGCCTCGGCCGTCTGCAGGAGGCCCTCCAGCTCCAGCAAGGAGAATACCGTAAAGTCGGGCTCCGCCCCCTGCGTCCAAACGCTGCCGGTCCGATTGATCCAGCAGGTCCGAATCCCTTCCCGGCGCGCGCCGAGAACATCGCTGACCGAATCGCCGATATGCAGAATCTCGCTTGGTTGCACTCCGTAGTACCGGATGACTTCTTTAAACATCCGATTGCGGTCGTCGTTCTTGTACGAACGGTGCTCCTCCGACGTAAACAGCTTGATTCCGTAAGCTGCGCAGAAATCGGGGATCATCGCCTCATCGGCGTCGCTCACGATGCACACCTTCCGGGTGTTCATCAGCTTTCCCAGAAACTCCGCCGTCTCTTCATAAAAAGGCGCCGCCCGGTGCTCGCGGAACAGAATATCGACGGCTTCCTCCGCATCAAAGCTTCGTCCGGTCTCGGCGAAGTAGGCTGCAAAGCTGCGTCCGTATACCTCCTGCAAGGAGACGAACGCGCCGGATGTGTGACTCAGGGCCCACTGATCGAAAAAGTGACCCCGCAGCGCCCCTGCGCAAGTCTCCGCCAGGGACGGGGCATAGTCGCCCTGCAGAATCGGCTTCCATACCTGCTCTCGGCGGCTGTCGATATTGACCAGCGTTTGAAACAAATCCAAACTGACGAGCTCCATCTTCGTTCCCGCTCCCCTTGAGTAGTAACCCCTTTCTATAGGCCTGCTCTGATCTTAGCCTACTTTCTCCTCGGATCAAAGCAAAAAATCCGGTCTCTCCGGCAGCTTGCCTCTCCGCTTCGGAAACTTCCGCAAACCTTCACATAATATGCCGATAGGGGTGTCTTGAACAATGGGATTGTCCACGGTATACTAGACAAGTTAGAGCGTACTCCCCCCTTGCTGGCGGGGCTTTTTGTTCGTCTCTGACCGATTTCATCTTCGAAAGGGGTGCAGGCGAATGGACGGAGACCGACCTAGGAGTAGAATGCAACAAATCGAGAAAGCTATGAGCAACAGCCGGTGTCCGCACATGCCGCCATCCTCTCGCCGATGAAGAGCCTGTGTGCCGGCTGTTTCTTCCCGCATGTTCCGTTATGGGAGAAGGAGAGTGACAGCCATGAAAGTGCGCCTGGTGCAAAATGGGGTATTTACGCTGGTCGAGGACGTGGCGAATTGCGTTGCCGCGCCCGAGAGCGGCTTTTATTGGATTGACGCGGAAGTCGAGGACCTGGAGCTGTTGCAGCCCCTGTTCCACCTGCATGATCTCGCGGTGGAGGACTGCATGACGGAGGAGGAACAGCGGCCCAAGCTGGAAATCTACGACGCCCAGTATTTTATCGTCATCAACAGCATTCGCTTCGACGACGAGGAAATCTTCCTCCGGGCCTTGAACGTCTTCCTCGGAAGGCATTATATCATCACCGTCACCAAGCAGAAGATCAACGAGCTGCGCAAGCTGAAGCCGATTCTCTGGGAAGAAGAGGTCAACTCCTCCGACCGCTTCCTGTATCACCTGATCGACCTCGTGGTCGACAATTATTTTCTGGTCGGCGACCGCATCGAAGACCGCATCGAGAATCTGGAGGAGCAGATTCTCATGAACACGAAGAAGACCCACTTGAACGAGATCATCGGGCTGCGAAGCGAGATTCTCTGGCTGAAGCGGGTGCTCGGTCCACAGCGGGATCTGATCGCCTCCCTCAACAAGAAGGAGCTTCGCCTGATCGACAACCAACTGCAGAAGTACTTCGGAGACATCTACGAGAACGCCGTTAAGATCGCCGACACGTTCGATACGTTCCGCGATTTGATGGGAAACTTGCGCGAAGCCTACCAATCGAGCGTCGCCAACCGCGCGAACGAAATCATGCGCGTGTTCACGGCGCTGACCACGATCTTCATGCCGCTAACCTTCATCACCGGCATCTATGGAATGAACTTTGAATTCTTACCCGGCAAGGACATTCCCGGCGGAGAGTACATCGTGCTGGGCGGCATGTTCCTTCTCGGGGCGCTGATGCTCTATTTCTTCCGCAAGAAGGATTGGCTATGAACGAACTGGGCCGATTTCCCGATCCGAATCTTTTTGCCCCGGCAAAAAGATTCGGATTTTTGCTTTTCGGCAGCCAGGGCTTCCGCTCGGTTATCGAAGCGTTTCCAGTTCCTCCGCTGGCAACCCCGTCACTTGGGCAACCATCTCGAGAGCAAGCCCCATTGACAGCATCCTAGCGGCCACTTCCTGAAGTCCTTCTTTCACACATTCTGGGACGCTCATTTCCATTCTTTCTTGACGGAACCGCTCTTCTTCTGCTCGAAGCCTCTCCCTTTTGTCGCGGAGCGTTTCCATTTCATCTCGAAGCCGCTCTCTCTTGTCGCGAAGCTTCTCCTTCTCCTCACGAAGCTTCTCCTTCTCCTCACGAAGCTTCTCCTTCTCCTCACGAAGCTTCTCCTTCTCCTCACGAAGCTTTTCTTTCTCCTCTCGAAGCTTTTCTTTCTCCTCTCTGCTCCCTTCCTCGAAGGACGCCTGATCGTGCAAGTACTTCTGCCGAGCTTCGTACACAAGCCGCGCTTTCGAATCCTGGCTCAAATACTGCAGGGTCTCCATCGCTTTTTCCAATCCGGTCTCGTTCATCTTCAGCACCTTCCAATGGGTAGGATCTGTCCCTTTCAGGAACAACAGCCAATTGATTAGTCCGTCCTCACTCGAAGGCCGGTCATCCAGCTTGGGCAATTCCACGTCGGTCTTCCTTAAGGGGGAACACATTTTGATACTGCCGAAAATCCGTTTGAACACAAAATCGACCCGAGGATCGAGCGGGTCAGGCAATGGCAAAGGCTTCCCTCTTTACCCATTATAGCAAACCGTTAGAAAAGCGACGAACATTCGGGCATCCGATTGGGGTAAAACAATCCGGACCGGTCGCGGGTTGCTAAGCAAACAACCCGGTTCTGCAACAAGACGATTTCGCCTCGCGCAGAACCGGGTACGTTAGCTTAGTCCATTGCAGAAACACCAGCGTCCAGCAGGCTCAGGCCCGGCTTTCGGACACGGACACGAGTTCCTCCCCTTCCTTCAACCGCCGCCGATGGCAAATTCGCTCAAGCCGCAGCCATTCGTAGGTCTGCTCGACTTCCTTGCTGCCGGCTTCGGCGGCAGGCATGAGACGGTTCACAACAGGCCTCAGGTACCGGTCGCCGAGCTCGCAGAACAGCTGTTCCGCCATCTCCCGAAGCTCCGGTTTGACATGGGCGAGCTCCGTTTCCAACAACCGGTCCATGTCGCACCCCTCCCGGTTCAGCTCCTCCAGGTGGTTGAGAATGTCTCTTCGGCTCGTCTTCAACGCCTTGGCCAGTTCGCCCAGGCCGTCTCCTTGGGCAAGACGGTCCATAATCTGTTTCCGGTGCTCCAGCCGGTCCGCCTGCTGGCGAAACCGCTCCCGCTCCGTCAATACCTGCCAAGCGGCGAAGTCGTCGGGATGAACGGCGGCCGCTACCCAATCGAGCGGGAAAGGGGTCTCCGGCGCATACTCTCCGGTGATCGCCAGAATCTCGGCGCCGTAAGCCTTCAATCGGTTATCGCCGATGCCCGGGATCTGCGCGAGCTCCTCCGGCGTCTGCGGCAGAAAAGCCGAAATCATCTGCAGCATTCGGTTCGAGGCGATGATGTAAGCGGATTTGCCTTCCTGCTTGGCATGCTCCCGTCGCCAGAGCCTGAGCCGCTCGAAAGCGTCCGGTCGGTAGTGATGCTCGCTGTAGCAGTACAAGAGCTGAACGCGGCGGCTGAACACGAAGCCCTTCTCCTCCGCAAGCGTCTCAATCAGCGGAGCATAGCCTTCGCTCTGCTTGGTTTTCAAGCCCAACCGGAATCGGTCCATGAGCTGCATCCAGGACGCCCCTTCAAACCACATCTCTTCCGTTGCCTCCTCGCCTTCTCCGCAGCTCCACCAGATTTGCCAACCCTCTTCCGCTTGTTGAATGCCGAGCCGAGCCTGCTCCTTCTCCCCGGCATCGCCGGTCCGCTCGAAGCTGTTCAGAAATACCAAACTCATTGAAACCCCTCCCCATGGATTCAACCGGAACGGCAAAAAGCACCTCCCGCCGCCGAAGCGGCAAGAGGTGCTTCCTCACGTTGCCTGATTTGACTTCATCTTACCATCAATCCCACGAAGTGACAAGCCGAATTGGAGCCCTGTCCGCTTCGTGAAAGGTTTCGTTTCCATCGAGCGTCGGGGAGAGATTCCGCTTATCCCGTTTTCGCCTTGATTGAACCGAAGGTTCCCGGTACGATGAGAAGGAAAACCGACGATTCTTCCAAGGAGGCCTGACCATGAGCGCCGAATTCGATTATCTGTACGACACGACCGAAGCGACTTCCACCCGCTTCGTCTCCTTCATCGGCCCGGCCCTGCGCCGGTTCGATCTGGCCTTGACCCAATCGGGCCGGTTCTACGGCAAGACGCTGGTTACGGATATGCAGACGGGACGAACGGCCATTCTCGCCGCCGATGACCTGGAGCAGGAGGGCTATTTGGAATCGCATTACGGACTGTCGGAGGAGGAAGCCGGCGAGCTGGCCGAATTCCTCCTCCCGGTGCTGGGTACGGTGAATTTCACCGACATCTGAGAACGGAGGTCGCTGCATGGAGCGGAGCTTATGGCCGTCCGTTCAGCCAGGCTCCGTTATTCTTCGGGCGGAGCGTTCTTGCTGCGCGGAAGCCGGCCGGAGCGCTTCAGCGCCTCCCGCAGCAGGAACTCCAAATGGCTGTTCACGCTGCGGAATTCCTCGGCCGCCCACCGTTCCAGCGCTTCATAGAGTTCCGGGTCGATGCGGAGGGGAAAGCTCTTTTTCGGGGCCATGGCTTCACGTCCCTGCCGCTCTAGTAGAGCGAACCGGCGTTGATGATCGGATTCGCTCCCCTCTCGGAGACGATGGCGACCATCAGGTTATTGATCATCGCCGCCTTGCGCTCCTCGTCGAGCTCGACCACGCCGCTTTCCTTCAACTGCTTGATCGCCATATCGACCATGCCGACGGCTCCTTCGACGATGATCTGCCGCGCCGAGAGGACGGCCGCGGCCTGCTGGCGTTGCAGCATGGTGCTGGCGATCTCGGTGGAGTAGGCCAGATGCGTCAGTCGGGCCTCCAGCACCCCCACTCCGGCGATGGACAACCGGCCCTGCAGCTCCTCGGCCAGCTCCGAAGCGATCTCTTCGGCATTGGCCCGAAGCGACAGGCCCGTGCCGGTCAAGCTGTCGTAGGGATACTTGCTGGCCACATGCCGAAGCGCCGTCTCGCTCTGGATCTCGACGAACTTCATGTAGTTGTCCACGTCGAACATCGCTTTAGCCGAATCCACTACCTTGAAGACGACGACCGCGGCGATCTCGATCGGATTGCCCTCGACGTCGTTGACCTTCAGCTTGACGCTGTTGAAGTTGCGCACCCGCAGCGAGACCGCCTTGCGGATGCTGAAGGGCACGACGGCCCAGAGCCCGCTCTTGTTGATGGTACCGACATACCTGCCGAAGAACATGACCACGACCGCCTTATTCGGCTGAACCACAGTGATGCAGGTTGTAAGCAGGGCAGCAACGACAATGAGCAGAGCCGGAACCGTATTGTAGTCCTCGGCCAAGCCGTAGATGGCTCCCCCTGCGCACAGCGCGATGGCCAGCACCACCCAGAATCCGCTAATCGGGCGAAGCAGCTTTTCGTTCATTTCCCAACGCCTCCACCAAATCAATTTGATATCATGATGATATCACTTTTGGTTTTCAATGTAAATTGGCAATAGACCGAGCAAACCAAAAAAAGCGAACCAAAGCGGAAAGCATTCCGCTCGGTTCGCTTTTTGGCCTATTCGGACGGGATCGGCGCTTAGAGCAGGCCGACCCCCGCTTGGGTCAGATCTTCAGAATACCGCCCATGCTGGCATTCGTTACCAGCTTGGAGTAACGGGCCAGGTAGCCTGACTTGATCTTCGGCTCGAAGCCCGGCCATTCGGCGCGCCGGCGCTCCAGCTCTTCCTCGCTCACCTTCAGTTCGATGCGGCGGCCGATGAGGTCGAGCTCGATGATATCGCCGTCGCGGACGAAGGCGATCGGACCGCCCTCCGCCGCTTCCGGCGAAATATGGCCGATGCTGATGCCGCGCGATGCGCCCGAGAAGCGGCCGTCGGTGATCAGGCCGACCTTGGCCCCAAGGCCCATGCCGACGATCTGCGAGGTCGGGGCGAGCATCTCCGGCATGCCCGGACCGCCCTTCGGACCTTCGTAGCGGATGACGACGACATGGCCTTCCTTGACTTTGCCGCCGGCGATGCCGGCGAGCGCGTCTTCCTGGGAGTCGAAGCAGATCGCCGGGCCGACATGGCGGCCGCCGACGGACGGATCGACCGCGCCGACCTTGATGATGCTGCCCTCGGGGGCGAGGTTGCCGAACAGCACGGCCAGGCCGCCCCGTTCGCTGTGCGGGTTCTCCAGCGGATGGATGACCGCCGGGTCCTGGATCTCGCAGCCTGCCACGTTCTCGGCCAGCGTCTTGCCCGTCACCGTGATGCACTCGCCGTTCAAAGCGCCCGGTTTCTTCAGGAGTTCGTGGATAATGGCGCTGACGCCGCCCGCGCGGTGCACATCCTCAATGTGATAATCGGAAGCCGGGGCGATCTTCGCCAGATGCGGCACGCGGTTGGCCACTTCGTTGATCCGCTCGATCGGGTACTCGATGCCCGCTTCGGCTGCGATGGCGAGCGTGTGCAGCACCGTGTTCGTCGAGCCGCCCATCGCCATGTCGAGGGCGAAGGCGTTGTCGATCGCGTCCTGCGTGACGATGTCGCGCGGCTTCAAATCGAGCTTGATCAGCTCCATGAGCTGGCGCGCCGACTTCTTGACGAACTCGCGGCGGTCCTCGGAGATCGCGAGAATCGTGCCGTTGCCCGGCAGGGCGATGCCCAACACCTCGGCGAGGCAGTTCATCGAGTTGGCGGTGAACATCCCCGAACAGGAGCCGCAGGTCGGGCAACCGTACTGCTCCAGCTCATACAGGCTGTTCTCGTCGATGTGGCCGGCCTGATAAGCGCCGACGCCCTCGAACACCGAGGTCAGTGACAGCGCTTTGCCTTTGCTGTCCCGACCGGCCTTCATCGGCCCGCCGCTGACCATAATCGTCGGGATGTTGACGCGCATCGCGCCCATGATCATGCCCGGCGTGATCTTGTCGCAGTTCGGAATGCAGACCATTCCGTCGAACCAGTGCGCGTTCACCACCGTCTCGACGGAATCGGCGATGATCTCGCGGCTCGGCAGCGAGTACCGCATCCCGATATGCCCCATGGCGATGCCGTCGTCGACGCCGATGGTATTGAATTCAAAAGGAACGCCGCCCGCCTCGCGGATCGCTTCCTTGACGATCTTGCCGAATTCCTGCAGATGCACGTGCCCGGGAATGATATCGATATAGGAGTTGCAGACCGCAATGAACGGCTTGCCGAAATCCTCTTCCTTCACTCCGGCTGCCCGGAGCAGGCTCCGATGAGGGGCCCGGTCAAACCCTTTGGTGATCATATCGCTGCGCTTTTTCACTGCTGGTGCCATTGTTCAGTCCGCCTCCCGCGTATGGAATCCATGCTTCGTTTCACCAATTCTATCACGTTTGGCGGATAGTTGACATGCCCGCGGGAGGTTGGGGCAAAAGCATTTTTCAATCCGCCGCATAAAAGGGTTCTATCGGATCGCCTCCGTTTCCGCAGCAACCGCAGCCGATTATCGCCTAATCTTCCAAGCTGGCGGCCTTCATCTCGTCGACCACCTTTTCGTGCATCTCCTTCAGTTCCCTTTTGAAATCTCTCTCAATTACTCCCTTGTCGCCGTACAGATAGAGGACGTCGCCCGCCTCGATCGTTTCCTGGCCCAGCTTGCAGCGCAGCCGAACCTCGCCTCGCTGGATGAACAGCAAGAGGATGTCCTCGTCTTCGCCGAACAGCTCTCCCACCCGTTTGCCGCAATACGAGGAATCCTCGTAGATGGCCACCGAGGTAAACAAATCCTCGGGAGTCGAATAGAGCACTTCCTGGATGGGCAGCTCATGCAGCTCAAACTCCTCCTCCAGCTCATGGATGAAGTACCTCTCGGCCCGCCGGGCAAAAAACGGACTGCGCACAAAAAGGAGCAGAATCCCCAAGATAGCCAGTGCCAGGCCGAGCGGAAGAATGCGGAAGCTCTCCGCCAGAATGGTGCTGAAGGACGAGATGAGCACCGCAAGCGACAGCGCCCCAAACAGGATCAGGCCGATCCCGATCCTCCGGCGGATCGGATGGCGGAGGATCAGCTCCGACTCCTTGGTGGTGAATCCCGTACCCGTCATCATCGAAAGCGCCTGAAACCGGGCGATCGGCTTCTTGAGTCCCGACAGGCGGAGCAGCGCTACCGAGATCTCCAGCACCACCACAATGATTCCAAAATAGAAAACGACGAATATCAGCCCCATACCGGCCCTCCTTTCTCACTCCAAAAGAAAGCCGACCCCTCCGCGCGGCTTCCGCTATCATTCATTCCCCTTCCAAATGAAAGTGAATCAACGGACCGAATGATAAAATAAACCATTTGCCGATTCGCCAAGCAAGCCGCTTCCCCGAAAAAAACAAGCTCCCTCCACCTTTCATGAGGGAGCTTGCCGCAATGGATTCGTATTTGCTTCATTCCCCTACCGGTGGGCAGGATGCCGCCGCTTGGTTCCTATCGGCAGCGCTACACGGCAAACGGATCCAGGTCCGGCGCCGCGTGAAGATCCAGCAGTTTCCCGAGGCTGCCAAGCTCCAACTCCTCGAACTTGTGCAGCGCCGATTCGCGCGACAGGTTGACGAGGCCGCAAGCGGACAGCTCGCAGGAGAGGGGAACGTCGATCCGAATGCGGGCCAGGTCGCGCGACAAATGAAGCATGTCGAGATTCGCTTCGATCTTGCTCCGCACTCCCTTCGGCAGCTTGTCCAGGTTCTCCAGCACGCCTTCGATGGAACCGTAATCGAGGAGCAGCTTGAGCGCCGTTTTCTCGCCGATGCCTTTGACGCCGGGATAATTGTCGCTCGTGTCGCCCATGAAGCCCTTGAGATCGACGACCTGCGCCGGCGTGAGCTGCTTCAGGGAAGCGAGCGACTCCAGGGTATAAACCGTGTAGTTGCCTCTGCCTTTGGCCATAATGGCCACCTTTACCCGCTCCGCCACCAATTGCAGCATATCGTGATCGCCGGTCAGAATGGAAACCTCGGCCTCGGCGCTCAACCGGCTCGCCAGCGTGCCGATGCAATCGTCCGCCTCATAGCCGACGATGCCCACGCTCAGGATGCCCATGGCGTCGGTAACCTCGCGGATGAGGCTGAACTGCGGCACGAGGTCGGCGGGCGGCTCGGCTCGATTGCCCTTGTACGCGGCAAACTGCTCGGTGCGAAACGTCTTGCTGCCCATGTCCCAGCAGCAGATGACATGCGAGGGTCCGAAGGTGGCAAGCGCGTCGAACAGATACTGAAGGAAGCCGTAGATGGCATTGGTCGGAACGCCTGCGCTCGTCCGCCGGATGTAGCCGCTATACGAGGTGGCGTAATACGCGCGGAACAAGAGCGCCATTCCGTCTACCAGCATGACATGGTTGGCCGGCTCCGCTGCGGGGGTTGGTAGGTTGGTTTGCAAAAGGGAGAGCCTCCTTCGTCGATGGCCGCCGGTTGCGGATCGACCGTGATCATCGTGTCTCTCCATTCTACCATGTTTTTGTCCACCGCGTCCGCCGTAAAGGAAAGCCATTTTCCCACCGTAACCAATCCGACAATTCTGGAAGGATATCACAGGATCGTCACAGGGAAGCCGTGTTTCCGATATCGCCGGATGTGCTATGATGAACGGGTCGAAGAAGTCCGTACCGCCTATTTAACCAATGGAAAAGAGGATGATCTTCCGATGATCCGAGTGGCCATGCTCAGCTTTTGGCACGTTCATGCAAACGATTACGCCATGCAGGCCGAAAAACACCCCGATACCGAAATCACCGCCATCTGGGACGAAATTCCCGAGCGTGGCAAAGCGGAAGCCGCCAAACGGGGGGTGAAGTATTACGACCGGCTGGAGGACCTGCTGGAAGACGATTGCATCGACGCAGTTATCGTAGACACCCCGACGAGCCTGCACCGCGACGTCATGGTCGGTGCAGCCCTGAACGGCAAGCACATCTTCACCGAAAAGGTCATTGCCGCCACGGAGCAGGAAGCCCGCGAGGTGGTGGACACGGCCCGCGAAAACGGCGTGAAGCTGACGGTGTCCCTGCCCCACCTGAACGAAGGGTACACCCTCGCCATTCAAAAGGTGCTGAAGGAAGGCTTGCTCGGCGATCTGACGCTGGTCCGTACAAGGCTCTCCCACAACGGGGCGACGGGCGGCTGGCTGCCCGGCCACTTCTATAACAAAGCCGAATGCGGCGGCGGCGCGCTCATCGATCTGGGCTGCCATCCGATGGTTTTGGCCCGCCTGTTCCTCGGGATGCCAAACCGCGTCAGCGCCACCTTCGGCTACGTGACCGGCAAAGAGGTGGAGGACAACGCGGTGGCCGTCCTTGGGTTTGGAACCGGAGCCTGCGCCGTCGTCGAAGCAGGCTTCGTCAATGCCCGGTCGCCCCTCTTCCTGGAGCTTCATGGCACCAAGGGAACGCTGATCTACGGCGCGCCTCAGGCCGACCGGCTCTACCTCAGCACCGAGGACACCGACGGGTGGCAGGAGTTGCCCCTGGAGAACCGGCGGGAATCGGCCTTCGAGCAGTGGGTCGGCCATATGGTAAACGGCACCGACGACGCCGAGAACGTGGGCCTGGCTTTCGATTTGTCCCGGCTGATGGAAGCGGCTTACCGGTCCGTGCGGGAAAACCGGCCGGTCTCTCTTGATAATTGAAGTTCATCCGGCAAGGCGTTCCGGTCATCGGGACGCCTTTTTTTGACGGCAGCGCCGGGGCATGCTTTACTTGAAAGAAATGGAACCTTGCGGAAGGCGGGATACTCCTTGAAAAGCAGGATAGCCGTGCCGCTGCTCATCATCGGCCTACTACTCGCCCTCTTCGTCTTCTCCTACATCCAGAACAACCTCCTGTCGTTCACCCGGTTTACCGTCACCTCGGGGCGTCTCCCGGCGGCCTTTACCGGGTACCGGATCGTCCAGCTCTCCGACCTGCACGGCAAAAACTTCGGCTTCGGCCAGCGTCCGCTTCTGAAGGCGGTCCGCAAGGAACGGCCGGATGTGATTGTCTTTACCGGCGATCTCATCGATACCGATACGTCCGGCAACCGTTCCCGCAGCATGACCCTCATGCGGGGTCTGGTCGAAATCGCGCTCGTCTATTGGGTGAGCGGCAACAACGACAGTGTTCCGGGCTTCGCCAGCCTGGAAAGCGAGCTGACGAAGGCCGGAGTCCACGTGTTGGCAAACCGGGGCACTCCCCTCTCCCGCAGCGGCCAGCGCATCTGGCTGTCCGGCATCGATGATCCGCTGTTCGGGTCGCCTTCGGGCAGCCGGGACACCGAAGCGATTGTCAACGAGAACATGGACCGGTCGACGGCAGACCGGCCCGAAGGGCTGTATTCGCTGCTCTTGGCGCACCGGCCGGAGCTCTTCCCTTTTTACGCGGGCAAAGGCTTCGACCTCATCTTCGCCGGGCACGCCCACGGCGGGCAGATCCGTCTCCCTTTTCTCGGACCGCTGTATGCGCCGGATCAGGGCTTCTTTCCGAAGCTGACCGAGGGGCTTCACCGGAACGGGTCGTCCGCGATGGTGATCAGCCGCGGACTCGGCAACAGCGATATCCCCCAACGGCTGTTTAACCGGCCGGAGATCGTGGTCGTGACGCTGGAGACCGCTCCCTGATCGCCGGCTTCATGAAGCTGTCGAACGTCCTGGACTGCCCGAAACCGAACGAAGAAGCACGGTTCCTCCGGGGAACCGTGCTTTTTTTTAGGCTATGAGCGGGACGGGTAAGCTCTTAGGGCTCAATGCCCCATATCAACTTGCCGCTTCGGTAGAGCGTCACTTTGTTCCAATCGGCATAGGCCGTCTTGGTGCCGTCGTAGGAGTAGTCGTTGGCTTCGTTGAAATTCGACCAATCCGCTTTGGCCAGCCGAACCTGAATATCGCCGGTCTGCGCCCCTGCCGCGAGCGATCCCGCTCCGGCCGTAAAGCCCAGCTCGATATACGTGTCCGTGACCGTGCGCTTGATGTTCGCCGCTCCGATTACCGCCCAGTCGATCCAGGATTCGACGGCGGCGCTGCCGTCCTTGGAGAAGTAATAGCGGAGGGTCAGCTCGCTTAACGGCACGGAGGCCGTTCCCGTGTTCTTGATAGTGAAGAACGGTTTGATCTGATTGTCCGTCGCGCTGGAATCGCCGGCCTTGTATTGAACCGTCAGTCCGCTAACCACTGGCGTGGAGGTCGGCGAGGCGGTCGGAGTTGCCGTGGGCGTTGCCGTCGGTGTTGCTGTTGGCGTAGCCGTCGGTGTTGCTGTTGGCGTTGCTGTTGGCGTTGCCGTCGGGGTTGCCGTCGGTGTTGCTGTTGGTGTTGCCGTCGGTGTCGCTGTTGGCGTAGCCGTCGGTGTCGGAGTCGGTCCGGTAAGCGGCTTCATGATCCGGTTCAGCATGGTTTGTTTGGCCGTTTCCCAGGTTTGCCAGTCATACTGCAGGAGTCCGCCCGTATCGCCGCTGTTCGGATTCAGGCACCAATAGGTCCAGTACAAGTCGTTCGCTTTGATGTAATCGACGAGGGCATTCTGCCAGACGCCTTCCGTGCTGGCCGTGTCCACGCTGCGGCCGCCGAATTCGCCGACGATGACCGGCGCCAGGTTCTGCTTGCTGATATATCCCCAATACGCATCCCAGATTGCCGGCATGTTGTTCGGGTAGGACGAATCGTGGAACCAGGTTTGATCGGCGACGCCGGGGCCGTAATCATGCGCGGAGTAGACGATCCGGTTCGGAACGCTCAGCCGCACCGGGTTGTTTTTCACGCCTTTGAGATTGCCGCCCCACCAGTAGCCGCCGTTTTCTCCCTGCACCTTGCTGTCCACGCCTTCAACGATGATCAGCCAGTTGGGGTTAACCGAGAGAATGGCATTGCCGGCCCGTTCGGCGGCAAGCCGCCAGTCCGTCGCCAGGTCGCCGGTTCCCCAGGACGCGTCGCCGTGCGGCTCGTTGTGCAGATCGGCGCCGATGACCGTCGGGTTGTTGAGGTAGCGGGCGGCCAGCATCTTCCAATCGCTGATCCAGCGCTCCTCCGAATAGGCGGCGGTGTACCACAGGGCAGATTGGCCGCCCGAATCGGGACGGTGGCGATCCAGGAAAATTTTGATGCCCCGCGCTCCGGCCTTCTCCACCAGCTTGTCCATCACTTGGATGGGGGAAAGTCCGACGAGATCGGGATTGCGGACGTAATCCACCCCGGCCACCTTCGCTCCGGAATCGAACATTTCGTTGCAGAACGGAAGACGGATCAGGTTATAGCCCTTCTCCTTGATCTGGTCCAGCATGCTGTCCATCGACCGGGCCCAGATGCCATGCGGCGAATAATTGGAGGTCTCGAAGCCGAACCAGTTGAGGCCGTTGAATACGGCCGGATTGCCGTTCGAATCCACAATCCGGTTGCCGGAGGTTTGGTAGTACCCCGATGCCGCAGCCGCCTTCGTATCATTTGCCTTAGCCAACCCCGCAAAGCTCGCGAGGACCAGCATACCGGCTAATACAATCTTGCCAAATCTATGAGTCATGTCCTTCACCACATTCCTTCTTCTTAGAGTGGATACGGTAAACTCATCCTTTTACGGTTCTATGCCCCAGACGAGCTGACCGTTTTGGTAAAGCGTTACTTTGTTCCAGTCTCCGTAAGACGTCTTGGTTTTGTCGTAAGAGTAATCATCCGCTTCATTGAAGTTGGACCAGTCGGTCTTGGCGATGCGAAGCTGAATGTCTCCCGACTGTCCCCCTGCCGCAATTGAGCCCGCCCCGCTCGTGAAGCTCAGCTCCACATAAGTCGAGGTAAAGGTCCGTTTGATGTTGCTTCCGCCGACGGCGGCCCAGTCGATCCAGGAATCGAGCGCAGCTCCGCCTTCCTTGGTGAAGTAATAACGCAGAGTCAGATCGCTCAGCTTCACCGCGGCCGTGCCCTTATTCTTGATGTTGAAGAAGGGCTTGATTTGGTTGTCCGTTGCGCTCGAATCTCCCACTTTGTACTGGACGACCAATCCCGTTGCCGGAGAAGCGGTGGGAGTCGCCGTTGGCGTGGTCGTCGGGGTTGCAGTAGGAGTTGCAGTAGGCGTCGTTGTCGGAGTTGCAGTAGGCGTCGCTGTCGGAGTTGCAGTGGGCGTCGCTGTCGGAGTTGCAGTGGGCGTCGCTGTCGGAGTTGCAGTAGGCGTCGTTGTCGGAGTTGCAGTGGGCGTCGCTGTTGGCGTGGGCGTTGCGGTAGCCGTCGGCGTCGGCGTGGCCCCATTGCCGTAGTTCTTCAGATCCGGCAGCTCGTCCAAGGTGATGACCAGATTGCTCTCGTATACTTTTTTGATGTGATCGAGACTGTTTTGGTAGCCGCCGCGAATGAAGTCGCCGTTCCAGGTGACGAACCAGCTGTACATCGCTTGATAGACTTGGAGCAGGTCCGGGTCCGGAATCGGCCCGTTTTCGGTCATGGCCACCAGCTTCTTGTCTTGTCCCAGGCTGACCAGCTCCTCATACTTGCCGCTCTGCGGACCGTAATCGCCGGCCGAAGGATACGAGTCGAAGCTGACGATGTCCACCACATCATCGCCGGGGTACCAGTCCGGGGAAACCGAGTTCCAAACCCATATCAGGTTGTTCAGGTGGTGATAGTTGGTCAGCCGGTCGTACATCAGGCGATACAGGGCTTTCGCCGGTTCCGGGCCCTTGGCGCCCCACCAGAACCAGCCGCCCTCCGCCTCATGCAGCGGACGCCAGAGCACCGGCACGCCTGCATCCTGTAAGCGCTTAAGCTGAACGGCGATTGCATCGATGTCCCGCAGGAGCAGGGCGTAATCCTCCGATGCCGGGTGACTCATGGCATAGTCGACATCAAAAGTCGTGGCGTAAGTGTAGAAGCCCCTCCACCATTCCTTCTCCGGCTGGTTAATCAGTCCCTTTGGCGCGTTCCAATGCCAGACAAAGGTCACGATGCCGCCCTTGTTGTTGTACCAGTCGATGGCTTGTTCGACCGCATTGGAGGTGGTGCCGTTCTCGACGCGGGACGGCGAGTAGTCGATCAGGTCGAGGCCGGCCATGGCGGGCATTTTACCGACATTCGCCTTAATCCAGTCAATATCGCTCATTTCCTGCTGCCCGGAAATGATCTTCTGGCCGTATTGGTCCACGAGGAAGCTCATCAGCGATTTCGCTCTCTGCGAAGCGTTGGGATTGACCAGCGCCTTTGTCACCTGATGGGGAGCTCGCGGTGCGGAAGGGGCAATTTCAATGTAGTCGATCTCATACCAGCCCCAGCCGTTCTCCAGCTTGATGGTATTCGTCCCCGCATTCAACAGAAGCTTGCCGGCGGAAGCCGTCGAGAAGACCGAGATTTCCGGGAAGACCACCTGTCCCGATGCCGCATCGTTGAAAAACAGGTTGCTTTGCTTATAGCCGTAAGGGGCCCGATAACCAACCTTCAGATCGTACAATCCCTTTGCCGGGACCGTCACCGTAAACGTAACGGAATCGCCCGCCGTGTCAAAACCCGTGACATAGCCGGTTCCCGAATAACCCGCGGCGGTGGCCTCGACCGTCGTTCCCTGGAGAATCCCGTTTTCCGCTTCGTAGCGAACGGTGCCTGCTTGGGCGGCAGCCGACGAACCGGCCAGTCCATAGAAGCCGGTGATGCCAAGCGCCGCCGCCAACGCCATGCTTCCGAATTTGCGCAGCCATGGTGTTTTCATCATTGCCCTCCTCCGAATTGAATAATCGAACCGCTACCAAAATTCGAATAACAGACTCCATAAAATGAAGCGCTTCCAATTTGAACGGCCCTGATTTCCGTTTCTCGCTTGCTCCAGCCGATGAGGAACGAAAGCGAGAATGACCGGCATCCACCTCCGTTGGGGGCTAGCCAATTCTCTATCGAAAAGCCCCATAATATCCATCATATTCCAACCTCCTTTCTATTCTAGCATGTTTTTTCTGTTTTGGAACATAGGATAACGGTCGCATTTTCGTTATTTTTATTATGTGATGTTATCCTATCATTCAAATACCGCGTTCTTGTCCCGGCCATCCGCCCCAAAGAACCGTTCCCGCACTGCAGGTCCGTCAAGCCCATCTGCCGGGTCTTTTCTCAGGAACGATGGTCAGGACAAAGAAATAATAATATTTTCCATTAGTTCTTTGTATAGGACAAATTATATTTTTATGGTATTTTCAATAGCATTGTCGAAATTCGTCCAGTCCCGACAATCGGAAAAAGAAAAAAGCGTCCGACTGGACGCTCTGCAAAAAACTTAGCGGGTTCCCCAAACCCGCTCGTATTCGTCTTCCCGGAAGCCGACGGTGACCCGTTCCCCGCCTTTTACGATCGGCCGCTTGATCAGCTTGCCGTTCGAGGCGAGCAGCTTCAGCTTTTCTTCCCGGCTCAGGGCGGGAAGCTTGTCCTTCAAGCCCAATTCCCGATAGACCTCGCCGGAGGTATTGAAGAATTTGGCGATCTCCAGACCGCTCTCCTTCACAAGCAAGTCCAGCTCCTCCGCGCTCGGGGGACTCTCCACCAGATCCACCGGAGTGAGCGTCTGCCCCGCCGCCTCCAGCCACTGCTTGGCCTTGCGGCAGGTGCCGCATCGGGGATACCAATAGAAGACCAGACTCATAAACGCACTTCCTTTGTCGCTTTGAATTTCGGCATACCGCATTAGGAAGCGAGAATAACAGACTCCCCGGCGCATCTGCGGCTTCTCGCCGATCAGGCTTTCTCTTCGCCGCGCAGGCGTTCAATCAGCCGCTGCATGTCGGCGGGCAGAGGTGCTCGGAAATCCGCCGGCAAGCCGGTGCCCGGATGGATAAAGGCTAACCGCTCGGCATGCAGGGCTTGACGGGAGATAGCCGTAGCTGCTGCGGGCAATGCCGAGGGCTCGGCATAGGAGGCAGACTCGCCGCAAGAAGCGCAGCCGGTCCTGCCGACCGAGTCGTCGGCGCCGGAATCGCCGGCGACAGGAGCGCGGCCGGGAATGATTCCCGTCTCCGCTTCGCCGCCCGGACCGTACATTTTATCTCCGAACAGCGGATGTCCCAAGTGCCGCATATGCACGCGGATCTGATGAGTCCGCCCGGTTTCCAGGCGGATGCGGACCACGGAGCCTTCCGGATAAGCTTCCTCTACCCGGTAATGCGTGACCGCCCGGTCGCCTTGCCCGGTGATCACCCGGACCCGGGGATTGTCCCCGTCGCGGCCGATCGGCGCATCCACCGTGCCTTCCTTCGTCTCCATCCGCCCGTGGACCACGGCCGTATATTCCTTGATGACCTGCCCGCGCTGCATCTGTTCGGAGATGCTCTGGTGAACGAACGGGTTTTTGGCGATCGCCAGCACCCCGGACGTCTCCTGATCGAGCCGGTGCACCGGACGGAAGCGGACGGTTTCGCCGTTTTGCCGCCAATGCCAGACCACTCCGTTCGCGAGCGTACCGGTATAATGCCCGTGCGTCGGATGTACGATCATTCCCGGCGGCTTGTTCACCATAAGCAGATGCTCATCCTCGAACAGAATCGCAAGGTCCATCTCCTCCGGCAAAATATCCTCGGATACCTCGCGCTCCATCCGTGCCTCCACCCGGTCGCCCGGGCGGACGATCGCATTGGTATAGGCGCGCTGCCCATTCACCGTAATGCCCCGTTCGGACTGCTTCAGCCGGGTCATCAGGGTGCGGGAGATTCCCATGCGGTTTTTTAGCAGAGTGGCCAGCTTCATGCCGGCGTCCGCTTCGGTCGCCGTGTAGCTCAGGGGCTCGTGATAAGCCCCGGTTTCCTTGATCACGTTCGTCTCTCCATCCTGTTCATGCCGCTTGCGGAGCGGTTTATTCGCCGTCTTTGCCGGCGCTGCCGCGGTTGAACACCTCGGCTCCGCGAATGTATTCGACGTCGCTTTTGCCCAAGCGGGCATTGGCGGCCCGGGCGGCGGCGAAGAAGAAGTCCGACAGCCGGTTCAAATACCGCAGCACGGCGGGGTTGGCTTCCTGCTCCGCGGCGAGCGCGACGACGCGCCGTTCCGCCCGGCGGCAGACCGTCCGGCACACGTGCAGAGCGGCCGCTTCTATGCTACCGCCGGGCAGGATGAAGCGGCGAATCTCCGGCGCTTCCCCGTCATAGCGGTCGATCAGCGGTTCCAGCCGTTCCACATACGCGTCCGTTACCTTCCAGGCCGCGGCCGCCGACTCCGCCAGGTAAGCCAGATCGCCGCCGCAGTCGAACAGTTCATGCTGAATGCGGATCAGCTCGTCGCGGAGATCATCGAAGCTGAGACCGGTCAGCGTGCAGACCGCCTGCCCGACAAACGCATTGAGCTCGTCCACCGAGCCGTAAGCCTCGACCCGCTTGTCATCCTTGCCGATTCGGCCGCCGATGGCCGATGTCTTGCCTTCGTCCCCGGTCCGCGTATAAAGCTTCATCCACCCTCGCCCCCTCGGTTTTCTCGGTTCACTTCTTTGCGTGCTTTAAGCATACCCAAGCGCGGTGCAGGCTGCAACCGCGACCAGCAGCAGCAGCGCCTCCAGTCCTTCGTTCATCGCTCCGTAGAGATCGCCCGTCAGGCCGCCCAGCTTGCGGCTCACCGTGCGGGCGGCCAAGCCGCCGAACAGGCCGCAGAGCAGGGTAGCGGCCAAGACGAATCGGCCGGCCACAGTGACCCAGCCGGTACCGGCGAATACCCCCGTGTCGCCGCCTACCATCCGACCGAGGGCGGTGAACGCAAACGTAACGGCCGCCGCCCCCGCCCAGGCCAGGGAAACCTCGGACCAGCCGACCTGGCGGAACAGCGAGCCAAGCCCGCTTTCCTTGCGGGCGTAAGGCCAGCCGGCCATGCCGACCGTCATCCACCAGCGGCTCCAGGCCGGAAGGACGGCGAGCAGCAGCAGACCGTCGGCGGCCGATCCGGGAAGCGCCGCCAGGCAGGCGTACTTGACGAGCAGCAGCAGCACGGCCGCCATCACGCCCATTGCGCCGACCCGGCTGTCCTTCATGATCTCCAGCATCCGCTCGGGCGGGCGATGGCTGAGCAGACCGTCGGCCGAGTCCATCCAGCCGTCGAGGTGCAGACCGCCGGTGACGGCAACCCAAAGGACGAGCGTCAGCGCCGCGGCCGGACCGGCCGGCAGCGCCAGCCCGGCTGCGTAGAGCAGCAGGCTGAGCAGAAGTCCGATGAGCCCGCCGGCGACGGGGTAGAAGACGACGCTTCGCCGGAACACGGCAGCCGTATACTCGAAGCGGTACGGAACCGGCAGGCGGGTCAAGAACTGCAGCGCCGCGGCGGCCGCCTGCAACCAGGCGATCAGCAGCTTGCGCGTTCGAAGCATAATCATTCCTCCCTGCACGGACTTAATAAGCGGCAGCGCTCCGCCGCCTTCAGCCGGAATCCGATCTTCCGGCCAGCGGGACGAGGAGAACCGATGGTGATCCGAGTGTCCGGGTTAACGTTCCCAGTCGTCCAGGTTGAACTCCAGCCGCTTGAGGTCGACGGGAATCCCCGCCGTCACCAGGAACGCCCGGTCGCTTAACCGGGCAATCCGCTGCCCGAGCAGTCCCGCGTAATCGCGGAACAGCCGCCCGAGCTCGTATTCCGGCACGATACCGTCGCCAACTTCGTTGGAGACGACGAGGACGGGCATCGGACAATCGGCGAGGGCCGCCGAGAGCTCCTCGATCTGCGCTTCCAGCCGGTCCAAACGCTCTTCTCTCTCCAGCTTCAGCAGCCAGTTGGAGAGCCACAGCGTCAGGCAGTCGATGAGGACGACGCCTCCGGTCTCTCCCTCGCGGAAGCGCGCGCTCCGTTCCGCCAGCAGGGCCGCCAGCTCGTAGGGCTCCTCGTGCAGCCGCCAGCGGAAGCCCGATTCGGCCCGCCGCTGCCGGTGCAGCCGAGCGCGCTCCTCCATCTCGTTGTCATAGAGCTGGGCCGTCGCGATATAATCGCCCTCTCCGCTTAAGGAGAGGCGGCCGGCCATGGCCTCGGCGAACCGGCTCTTGCCGCTGCGCGCGCCGCCGGTGATGAAGATAACCATCGGCCTAATCCTCCCGCCTGCCGGATACGCCGGCGCTCTCGAAGGTCGCCATCTCGCGGACGATCCGCCCGGCGGCATCCACGAGATGGAACGCCAGCACCGCGCCGGTGCCTTCGCCGAGCCGCATACCGAGCTCAAGGAGCGGCGACAGGTCGAGCTCGGCGAGCAGCCGGGCGTGGCCGCGCTCCTCCGACACATGCGAGGCCGCGATGTACGGGAGCGCTGCCGGACAGAGCCGCACGGCGGCGAGGGCGGCGGCCGAGGAGATGAAGCCGTCGATCACGACGAGGGCGCGCGAGGCGGCTGCGCCGAGGATAACCCCGGCCAGCCCGGCCAGCTCCAGGCCGCCGACCGCCGCCAGCACGCCGAGCGGGTCCTCCGCGTCGGGCCGGTTGACGGCCAGCGCCTGCTCCACCACGCGGCGCTTGCGGGCGAGCCCTGCGTCGTCCAGCCCGGTGCCGCGGCCGACGGCTTCCTCGGCGCTGATGCCGGTCAGCGCCATCAAGACCGCAGCGCTCGGCGTCGTGTTGCCGATGCCCATCTCGCCGGTGGCGAAGACGCGGCAGCCCTCGGCCGCTTTCGCCGCCGCCAGCTCGAAGCCCGCGCGGACCGCTGCCTCCGCTTCCTCGCGGGTCATGGCCGGCCCGCGCGCGATGTTGCCCGCTCCGCGGCGAACCTTGCGGTCCGTCAGCCCCGGGTGCGGCGGCAGCTCGGCGTCGACACCCATGTCGACGCACAGCACCTCCGCCCCGGCTTGCCGGGCCAGCACATTGACCGCCGCGCCTCCGGCGAGGAAGTTGTGCACCATCTGCTGCGTCACCACGGAGGGAAACGCGCTGACCCCCTCCTCGGTCACGCCGTGGTCGCCGGCCATGACGATGACCGCCTTGCGGGTCAAGTCCGGCTCAACCTCGCCGGTAATCCCGGCTGTCTGCCAGGCGAGGCGCTCCAGCTTGCCCAAGCTTCCGGGCGGCTTGGTCAGGCTGTCCAGCTTGCGCTTGGCCGCTTCCACCGCCGCTTCGTTAAGCGGCCCAATCCGGCCGCACAGGTCTTCCAAGGTCTTCATCGCGTTCGTTCCTCCTTGTTTTGCCTTGCATGAATGTCCGTGCGGAGCCAGGCGCCGGATGCCGCCCGCTCCGCTGCGGACTGCAGCAGCACCTGCGGCACCCCGCTGACCGGATGCGGCAGCACGAGCGGACGCGTGCCGTAGACCCGCTCGATCCGATCCGGCCGGATCAGCTCGGCCGGCGTCCCTTCCCCGGCGGAACGGCCTTCGGCCAGAAGCAGCAGCCGGTCGCAGTACTGCGCCGCCAGGTTGAGGTCGTGCAGCACGGCTACGACCGTGATGCGGCTGGACGCCTGCCATTCGCGGATGTAATCCATCAGCTCGAGCTGGTTGCCGATGTCCAGGAAGGTCGTCGGCTCATCGAGCAGCAGAATCCGCGGCTCCTGCACCATCGTCTTGCCGAGCGCCACCCGCTGCCGCTCGCCGCCGCTCAGGCTGTCTATCTCGCGCTCGGCCAGTTCCTCAAGCCGGAGCCGCTGCATCACCCGCCCGAGGATGGTCTCCGGATCGCCCGGTTCGCGGCCAAACCAATCTTGGTACGGATACCGTCCCATCTCCAGCACCTCCCGGACCGTGAAGCCGGGAGCGGAGACGCCTTCCTGGGGCAGTGCGGCGAGCATGCGGGCCAATTCCTTGCGGGGATAGTCCGCCGCTTCCCGCCCGCCGAGGCGGACCGTACCGGAATCGGGACGGCTCACCCCCGACAGCAGCCTCAGCAGGGTTGATTTGCCGCTGCCGTTCGGTCCGATGATGCCGTAGAAACAACCTTCCTCAATCCGCAGGCTGACCCCGCGCAGGATTTCCTTATCGTCCAGCCGAAGCCGGACTTCGTTTGCCTCGATCATTCGGGTATCCCTCCGCGTCCGCGCCGCCGCTTCAGCAGCAAATAAGCAAAGAACGGCGTGCCGATGAGCGCCGTCACCACGCCGAGCGGAATCTCCTGCGCCCCGAGCGCGAGACGCGCCAGCGTATCCGCCCACAGAACGTAGCTGGCCCCGGCCAGCGCGGTCACCGGAACGAGCAGCCGGTTGTCCGGCCCGGCCATAAGCCGGATCAGGTGGGGAACCACCAGCCCGACGAAACCGATCGTGCCGGCCACCGACACCGCTCCCGCCGTCAGCAGTGTGCTGGCCCCCAGCACCGCGAGCTTGGTTCGGTTGACGTTCGCCCCCGTGTGCAAGGCCTGCCGCTCTCCGAGGGCGAACAAATTAAGCTGACGGCTGTAGGCGATCAGCAGAAGCAGGACCGCGGCGAAGAGGGGGAACAGCAGCCGCGAGTACTCCCAACCGCGCAGGGCCACGCTGCCCATCAGCCAAAAGACGATCTCGTTGATGACCCCTTGGGACAGCGAGACCATGAGCGAGACGAATGCGCCAAAAAAGGCCTGGACAATCACGCCCGCGAGGATCAATGTCTCCACCTTGCTGCGCCCGCTCTTGCCGGCCAGCGTGTAGACCAGAAGCAGCGTCAACAGACCGGTGAGAAACGCCGCTCCGGGAACGCTCCACAGGCCGAGCGCGGCCCGCATGCCCGACAGAATCGCAAAAGCGGCTCCCGCCGATGCGCCGGAAGCCACCCCAAGCGTATAGGGATCGGCGAGCGGGTTGCGGAGCACCGCCTGAAAGCCCGCTCCCGCCACCGACAGGGACGCACCGACCAGAACGGCGAGAGCGACCCGCGGTAAGCGCACGCCGGCGACGATGGTATCGTAGGTCGCGTCGGGAACCGCGACGAGCCGCGGCCCAAGGACGGGAACGTGGTAGAGCAGCACCCGCCATACCTCTATCAACGGAACCCGGGCCGAGCCGAGCGAGAGGCAGATCAAGATGGAAACAAGCAGGAGAAGGCCGAAGCCTCCTCCATAGATCCAAGCTTTGCGCATATCAGTTCACCTTATCGGGATGAACAGCCTTGGCGATCTCCACCAGCCCGTCCGTGAGACGCGGACCCGTGCGCGTAACCAGATTGGACTCCACGGCGTGGATGTCCTTGTTCTTGATCGCGGTCAACGCGGAGAAGCCCGGCCGTTTCAGGATGGCATCATAGATCGTGTTGCCCGTAAAGGCATCGGTTCCGTAAAGAATGACCTCCGGATCGGCTTTGATGATCGACTCGGCGTTGATCTCGAACCAGCCCGTTTGGTCTCCGGCGACATTCGTTCCTCCGGCCAAAGTCAGGAGCTCGTCCAGAAATTCGCCCTTGCCCACGCTCCAGCCGGGGGAAAATTCGAGGTAGACCTTCTTCTTCGGGACATCCTTCACGGCGGCGACCACGCGGTCGCGGTCCGCTTTCATTTTACCTGTGACTTCCGCCGCCTTCTCCTGTTCGTTCAGAAGCTTGCCGACCGCTCCGATATGCTGGATCACCTGATCCAGCGTCTTGGGGTCGTCGGCGTAGACGGTGACCTTGAGGTCCCGCAGCTTCTTGACGACGTCCGCCTGCAGCCCGTTGTGGGCCAGCACCAGATCCGGCTTCAAAGCCAGCACGGCCTCCACGTTCGTGTTGATGTCGCCGATCTTGGCCTTATCCGCTGCTTCCTTTGGGTAATCGCTGTACTGGTCGACGCCCATCACCCGTTCGCCGGCGCCGACGGCAAAGGCCGTCTCGGTCTCGCTTGGAGCGAGTGTGACGATCCGCTTCGGTTCCTCATTCAGGACCACGTCCGTACCCGTAGAATCCTTTACCGTCAGCGGATAAACGGTTTGATCGGCGCTCGGTGCGGCCGTCGGTGCCGAGCTGGCCGTCGGTGCCGTTGTCGCCGCAGCCGTCGCCGCCTGGGTCGGTTGTACCGATGCTCCCTCTCCGCTCTTCGTTCCGCAGCCGGCTAGCCCCACCGTAAGAACGAGCGCCATCCCGAACGCGCCGAACCGCTTCATCCCGTTTCCCGCAAGCCCTGCTGTTGTCCCCGGCTTTCTTTCCATTCCCCATTCCCCATTTCGCTCCATGTAAGGCTTCTCTCCGCTTTCCTTACCGCATCCATGCTGGAACGAAAAAAAACCTGTCCACAATACGGACAGGTTCAGCTTACAGGCAGCACAACAGCTCGTCATACCCCAGTTTAGCCGCATCCTTTTCCGCGAAGGATTTCGTCAGCTTCACCGCCGGGCAGGTCTCCTGACTCCCGGGTCGGACACCCTCCCCGCCTTCCCATCCGGATGGACAGTGGCTCTTTTGGGGACGATTTCCCGGGTTACAGTGGCGCGACCGTGCCGGATTTGCACCGGCTTCCCTTTTAACCTCTCCTTGGCGGACAGGCACCTGGCGGGATATGGATCTTAAGGTTTCCGGACCAAAAAGCTCTCCGATCCAAAGTATAGTGGAACCTATCGGCTTTGACAAGCCATACCCGGAATCCTCCCTCTCGGCAACCGGCCGGCGGCGCATTGCTGTTAAAAGGCTATGCAAAAAAAGACCGCCGAGGCCATCTCGTCGGTCTGCCGGCCCTTAACGGGAGCCGGGCTTTTCCTGAAATTCATGATACCGGATATATTCATTAATCTTAAGATCCAGCTCATTGCTCGCCTCGACGACATGCGGCGACGTCAGCGACTGCTCCTGCTCGAAGAGCTTCTCCATGCGGATGCGCAGGCGGTGGATCTCTTCTTCCAGGAAAGATAAAGCTTGCGAGGAGGAAGCCGGTTGGTGAGGAGCAGGCGTCAATCTGGACCCGTGATCCCGGATCAGATACCCTCCGGTCGCTAAAGCGCTTTGGCCATAGAGCACGTTTACCCCCCCTTTTTGCTGTGAATGCTGGTGCGGCGTTCCGCTTCTTTTGACCCGTCCCGCGTAGGAAGCAGCCGGGACATGGGAACCAAAATAATCAGATAAATCCGAATATTGACAGATTTTGAGGGAGGTTTCCTTCATGATGTATTATAAATATAGCATTTTTTACAAAAAAATCAACCGCCTTGCTCAGCTTTCACTTTCCGGACAAACTCCCCGATCCGGTCCAGAGCCTCATTGAGCTGGGCGACGGAAGTCGCATAGGAGCAGCGGAGATGCCCTTCTCCTCCCAGTCCGAAGACCTCTCCGGGGACCGCCGCCACCCGGGCTTCGACTACCAATCGCTGGGCGAATTCCTCGGACGTAAGACCGGTTCCGGCCACGCTGGGGAAGGCATAGAACGCTCCTTCCGGTTCATGGCAGGGCAGCCCGATATCGCGGAAGCCCTTGACGACGAGCCGCCGGCGCTGGTTGTACGATTCCACCATCCGGTCCTTTTCCTCGATGCCGTTCTCCAGCGCTTCAAGCGCAGCTACCTGTCCCATCACCGGCGCGCACATGACCGTGTACTGATGGATCTTCAGCATTGCCGCGATCAACTCACGGTGTCCGCAGATGTACCCCATGCGCCAGCCGGTCATGGCAAACGCCTTGGAGAAGCCGCTGACGAGAAGGGTCCGGTCCTTCATGCCGGGCAGGGAAGCGAAGCTGACGTGCTTCCGGCCGTAGGTGAGCTCGGCATAGATTTCATCGGAGATGACGATGAGGTCGTGCTCCTCGACGAGCTTCGCGATGGGAAGGAAATCCTCGTAGGTCATGATGCCGCCGGTCGGGTTGCTCGGGTAGCAGAGCACGAGCACCTTGGAGCGGGGAGTGAGCTTGGCCTTGAGCGATTCCGCGGTCAGCTTGAAGCTGTCCTTGGCGTAGGTTTCGATCGGAACCGGCACGCCGCCGGAGATCGAGGTAATCGGGCTGTAGGGAAGGTAGCAGGGCTCCGGAATCAGCACTTCATCGCCCGGGCACACCAAGGCGCGCAGCGCCAGGTCGATGCCCTCGCTGCCGCCGATGGTCACGATCACCTCCCGGTCGGGGTCGTACGAAACCTTGAAACCGTCGGCGAGATACCGGCAGATCGCCTCGCGCAGCTCGGGAATCCCGGCGTTCGGCGTGTACTTGGTATAGCCGCGCTCCAGCGACACGACCGCCGCATCCCGGACATGCCACGGCGTATGGAAATCCGGTTCGCCGACGCCGAGCGAGATGATGTCCTTGGCGCCGCTCACCAGATCAAAAAACTTGCGAATCCCGGAAGGAGGAATGGCCTGCACCCGGGGATTCAAGTAGTCCTGCATGGACTTGGTTATAGGGTCCATCGACTGCTGCCTCCCTTCACGGCGAGACGATCATCCGCCGGTCCTCTTCCCGGTCTTCGAAGATGATGCCGTCATGCTTGTATTTTTTGAGAATAAAATGCGTCTTGGTCGACAATACGCGGTCGATGGGGGACAGCCGGTTCGAGACGAACGAGGCGACCTCCTGCAGGGAACGCCCCTGCACTTCGACCAACAAATCGTAAGCGCCGGACATCAGGAATACGGAATTGACCTCCGGGTACAGGTAAATGCGCTCGGCGATGGCGTCGAAGCCTCTTCCCCGCTCGGGCGTAATCTGCACTTCAATGAGGGCGGTGACCGATTCGTTTACCTTGGCCCAATTGATGACCGCCGCGTACTTCACGATAACATGCTCCGCTTCGAGTTCCGCGATCGCCGCTTCCACGTCCTCCCGGGCCGCGCCGAGCATCGTTGCCACGGTCTCCGCGTCCGTTCTGGCATCCTCTTTGAGAAGATCCAGGATTCTGAGTTTCAATTCCACCATAAGAATTCCCTCCTGACGTTGAATGGCGCCGCAAACGACGAATGCCTTCCGTTTTTGAAAGAGCATTAGTACCACTATACAACGAAACCGGCCCCCTGCAAAGGAGCTTCCGCCGCCATTTCGGCGCAAAAAGCTGCATTTCGCACGCTTCCCGGCCGCATTCGCCGCAGCTTGTCCGTTTGCCGGGTTCGCCGATTTCCTTTTTTCGAACGGTTCGGAGTCAGCCTTCGAAGAGGTTCATGCTCATGTAGCGCTCGCCTGTATCGGGCGCGATGCACAGCACCCGCTTGCCGGGGCCGAGCCGCTTGGCCGTCTCCAACGCCGCCCAGACCGTCGCACCCGAAGAAGGCCCGACCAGGAGCCCTTCCTTCGCCGCCAGGTCGCGCGCGGTGCGCAGGGCGTCCTCGTCCTTTACGCGCATGATGCGGTCGTACACGGCGGTGTTGAGCACATCCGGGATGAACCCGGGGCTCGTGCCGACGAGCTGATGCGGGCCGGGGCGTCCGCCCGACAAGACGGGCGAACCGTCCGGCTCGACGACGATCACCTCAATGCCGGGCAGCTCCGCCTTCAGCACCTCGCCCGTGCCGGTGATTGTGCCGCCGGTCCCCGAGGAGGCGACGAACGCGTCCAGGCGGCCGTCCGTCTGCTCGAGAATCTCGCGGGCGGTCGTGACGCGGTGAATGTCGGGGTTGGCAGGGTTCTCGAACTGCTGCGGGATGAAGCTGCCGGGGATCTGCTCTCTCAGCTCGAAGGCCTTGCGGATCGCCCCCGGCATCCGTTCCCGGGAGGGCGTCAGCACGACCTCGGCCCCGTAAGCCTTGAGCAGATTGATCCGCTCCTTGGTCATGTTGTCCGGCATGACGATGATAACCTTGTAGCCCTTGGCCGCCCCCGCCATCGCCAGTCCGATGCCGGTGTTGCCGCTGGTCGGCTCGATGATCGTGTCCCGGCTTTTCAGCCTGCCGTCCTTTTCCGCCTGGACAATCAGATTATAGGCCGCCCGGTCCTTGACGCTGCCGCTCGGATTGAAGGATTCGAGCTTGACCAGCACCTCGGCCGAGTCCTCCTCCACCAGCTTGTTCAGCCGCACCACCGGCGTGTTGCCGATCAGATCGGTGATATGATTCACCATGACGCTTTTCATTGCCCGTTATCTCTCCTTCGCTACCGAAATGCCTTCGTATGAAAAAAAAGTCCGCCGGTCAAACGGCAGCGGACTTCAGGATGCCTCACTTGCTTAGGGTTTGGGTCAGCCGGATGCGTCCGGGCTCCGCCAGATAAGTCTCCGTCTTGAAGCAGGACGGGCAGACAAACAGATCCATCTCGAGAATTTCCGGCAGCATCGGCTCGTCCACTGCCAACGGCTGCGCCGGGTCGAACCGGTTTCCCGACAGGCGTACCTGGCCGCCGAACAGCATCAGCTCGCGGCAATTGGGGCACTCCGGCGCTTCGAGCTGCGTATCGAGAATCTCCTGAACCTTTTCCCGGAAGGGATCGGGCTCGCTCTCCTCGTCGTAATCGTCCAGCTCCTCATCGGATTCGGCCGGGAGCGATTGAACATGTCCGGGATGGCGGTGTCCATGCCCATGGTTATGTTCGTGTTCTTCCCCGTCTTCCTCTTCTGCCTCTTCTTCCTCGTCTTCCTGTCCTTCCATCTGGAAGGAAACGCTGCGGTAATCCCCAAGCTCGTTCAGGCAGTGAGGGCAGACCTCCTCCGGTCCGATCTCCGGGTCCCAGACGATCTCCGTCTGGCACCAGGGACATACCTGGGTCTCGTTATCGCTCATGCTGTTCCTCCTTATTCCGTTCGGTTCCCTTCAGTTCCATTTCTCATTATCCCATGATAGACTGCCCGCAAATGAAAAACAAGCCGAGCACGGAGGCTGCGGCTTGCCGAACGATTCTTGCGGATTACGCTACGCTCGCGCCAATGACGTAGGAGACCGAGATGGAAATCACCATCGAGATGAGCCCCACCGCCTTATTGCCGTTCTTGATCTCTTCGTCGATCTTAAAATACGGGGTCAGCAGCTCGAACAGGTAGTAGGCGACGAGCAGCAGCACGAATCCGAAGGACGCCCACACGACCGATTCCAGCACCGAATCGTTGTTCAGGATGGCGAAGCGGAACAGGTTGCAGATCCCGAAGATCTTGCCGCTGGTGGCCATGGCCACGGCGACATTGCCCTTCTTGATCTCTTCCCAATCGTTGTATTTCGTGATCAGGTTGAAAATGAACATAAAGACGAGCAGCGCGACAACCGCCACGGAAAAATAAGCGAGGGTATTCAGATAGATATTGGTCATCAGGGAATCCACCTCTTGGTTCATGTCAGGTCCGCCTCCAAACGCCGCAAGAGACTGAAGCCTTGAGCTTCAGCCTCTTTTCGGGTCACCTGTCCGCCGCAAGGGCGGAGCGGAGAACGATCGTTATTGCGGGTCTTTCTTGGCGGCGACCTTCGCCTTCAGCGCGGCCAGCTCGTCTTCGACGCCGTCGTTCTGGTCGAGCTTCGCCAGCTCGTCGTCCAGGCTGCGGTTTTTGTCCTTCAATTCGCCGGCGGCTTGCGCCTCGGCTTCCAGCTGGGCCACCTTGTCGCTCATCCGGTCGAAGCCGCGGGCGGCGTTGTCGGTGCCGAAGCCGGACATCACCTGATTGATCGATTTCTGGGCCTTGGCCGCTTCGGCGCGAGCCACGAGCAGGTCCTTCTTGTTCTTCATCTTGTTGAACTCGTCCTTCATCTCGTCCAATTGGGCGCGAAGGCGATCGGCGTTCTGCTTGGCGATGTCGTACTGGCCCTTCATCTCGTCGTAGCGGGTCTGATGTTCCTTCTTGTCCTGCAGGGCGCGGCGGGCCAGGTCTTCGTTGCCCTGCTCCAGCGCTTTCTCCGCTTGAAGCTGACGCTTCTCCACCAAATCCTGAGCCTCTTCCACCTGCTGCTTGAATTTCTTCTCCACGGCAATCTGTTTGGCAACGGCGGCTTCGGCGTCCAAAATGTCCTGTTCCATGTCCCGCAGGAACTGGTTCAGCATCTTGACCGGGTCCTCGGCCTTGTCGAGCAGATCGTTGATCGACGCCATCGTCAGGTCACGCAAACGTTTGAAAACTCCCATTGTGAATTCCTCCCATGATCTATTGTGGTGGTTTGTATTCCTCTGTGGGCTTCGTCTTGCTTACATGTATTATCTACGTGGCGGGCGATTCCGCGGTTTCAAGATTATTTAAGTTCGACGACCGTCACTCCGGTGCCGCCTTCGTTGTAGGCGCCGATCCGGTAGCTCTTCACGTGGCGGTGGCGGCGAAGGTAATCCTGGATGCCGACGCGCAGGGCGCCGGTGCCCTTGCCGTGAATGAGATACACCTGGGGAAAGTTCGCCAGGAACGATTCGTCGAGGAACCGGTCGACCTCGATGATCGCTTCCTCGATGTTGTGGCCGCGCAGGTCGAGCTCGAGCCGCGCGTTCTCGTCCCGCGTCCGCTTGACGGTGGAGGTCGCCTGCGGCGCCGGCTGCTTGGCCTTAGCGGCTGCGGCCTTGACCAGCTCCAGCTCCTTCACCGGCACCTTCATCTTGAGGATGCCGAGCTGCACCGTGGCCTCTTCGGCGCCGATGTCGACGACCGTTCCCTTCTGGCCGAAGCTGGCCACCATCACCTCGTCGCCCGGCTCGATCGGACGGGTTTTCTTCGCCGGCGCGGCGCTCCGCTTGGGCGCGAGCTCCGGCACCGCCTCGTCGAGCCGACGGCGGGCGTCGATCAGCTCATGCTCCTTGACGCGCACGCCCTCCATGCTGAGTCGTCGCAGCTCGGCGATCACTTCGTCGGCCTCGCGCCGGGCTTTGGCCACCGCGGCGGCCGCATCCTGCTCCGCCTTGGCGAGCAGCTTGCCCCGCTCCTCCTCGAACCGGCGGCGCTCCTCCTCCAGCTTCCGCTTGGCCGTTTCCGCCTCGCGGCGCAGGCCTTCCGCGGTCTCCCGCTCCGCCTCGGCGGTGAGCCGGTTTTCCTCCAGCGTGGCGATCATCGTCTCCACCCGCTGGTCCTCCTCGGTGACCTGGCCGCGGGCATGGTCGATGATCCGCTTCGGCAGGCCGAGCCGCTCGGCGATGGCGAAGGCGTTGCTTCGGCCGGGAATGCCCACGAGCAGCCGGTATGTGGGGCTCAGCGTGTTGATGTCGAACTCCATGCTGGCGTTGATGACGCCTTTCTTATCGTAGGCGTAGGCCTTCAGCTCGCTGTAGTGGGTGGTGGCGATCAGCCGGCTGCCCATGGAATGAATGTAATCCAGGATTGAGATGGCAAGCGCAGAACCCTCGGCGGGGTCCGTTCCCGCCCCGACTTCGTCCAGCAGCACCAGGCTCTTCGGAGTCATCCCGCGCAGGATGGAGATAATATTGGTCATATGGCTGGAAAACGTACTCAGGTTCTGCTCGATACTCTGCTCGTCGCCGATATCGGCGTAGATGCCGTCGAAGACGCAGAGCTGGCTTCCGTCTTCCGCCGGGACGAACAGCCCGGACATCGCCATCAGGCTGAGCAGACCGACGGTCTTCAGCGACACGGTCTTGCCGCCGGTATTGGGACCGGTGACGATAATCGCGGAGTAGTGATTGCCGAGTTCCAATTCGAGCGGCACAACCGCCCCCGGGTTTAGCAGCGGATGCCGCCCTTTCTTGATCTTCAGGAAGCCGCGGTCGTTCATCATCGGCAGCGTCGCCTTCATCTCGCGGGCAAGATAAGCCTTCGCGAAGATAAAGTCCAGCTCGGCCAAAATCTCCAGGTTAGCGCTGAGCGCGGGCACGTCCTCGGCCACGAGAGCGGTCAGCATCTGGAGGATCTTGTCGACCTCGCGTTCCTCCTTCATCTTCAGCTCGCGCAGGCGGTTATTCATCTGGACCACCGCCTCCGGCTCGATGTACATCGTCGCCCCCGAGGCCGATTGGTCGTGCACGATGCCGCCGAAGTGGCTGCGGTATTCGGCCTTGACCGGAATGACATAGCGGTCTCCGCGGATCGTCACCAGGTTCTCCTGCAGCATCTTCTGCACGGACGGCGTGCGGATCATCTGATCCAGCTTCTCGCGGACGCGCGATTCGCCGGTCCTCAGCTCCTGGCGGATGCGGTTCAGCTCCGGACTCGCCGAATCGACGACAAATGCCGCCTCGTCGATGCACCTGAGGATGCTTTCCTCCGTCTTGCGATCCTCGCTGATCAGCTCCGCGAGGTCGGAGAGCAGCGGAATGGCGTGATCCTCGGCCGCCAGCTCGAGAAAGCGCCGCAGCCGGCGTCCTCCCTGCATCGTGTTCGCGATATCGAGCAGCTCGTTCGGGTTCAATACGCCGCCCAGCTCCGCACGCCGAAGCGGCGCGCGGACATCGCGGATGCCGCCGAACGGAGCGGGCCCCTTCAACCGGTCCACTGCAGCGGCCTCGTCGGTCGCCTTCAGCCGCTTCTTCACCTGTTCCAGATCGGCGCTGGGCGCGAGCGCCTCCGCCCGGGACTTGCCCAGGCTGGTAGCCGCGCGCGCGGCGAGCCGTTCCTTGATTTTATGAAATTCCAACGTCTTCAGAATTTTGCCTTCCAATTGGCTGGTTGCATGGCCTTCCACTCGATCCTTCTCCCATCTTGATTCCGGCATTTCGCCTTTTATTATATCCAATGGCGCACGGAGAAGCTATTCCACGGGTTACCTATAACGGAAAATTCCGCATTCCGCCGCGTTTGGTTTATGGGATGCCCAAGGCCGGGGAACCTTACTGGAGAGCGGCCTTCTCCTATCGCCCTTCACCCGACTCAGTTCGCTCGTAAGCGGCAGGCGGAAGAGGCCGCAGCCGTTTTCCGGCGGTAACGGACGGCAAAGCGCAGTGAACAAGGCTGCAAGCGAAAGGAGGTACAGGACATGCGCATCTTGGGAGCCGTCATGCGGTTTGTGGTGACCGCCGTCGTGCTGATGATCACGGCTTGGCTCGTTCCGGGATTCCGGATCGGCAGCTTCGGCAGCGCGGTGCTGCTTGCGCTGGTTATCGCCGTCGTCGGTTGGCTGGTGGAGAACCTGGTCGGCCGGGAGGTCACTCCTTTTGGACGGGGGATCGTCGGCTTTCTGCTCAGCGCCGTCGTGATCTACATCGCCCAGTTCGTCGTTGCGGGAAGCCGCGTCACCCTGCTTGGAGCCTTACTCGCGGCTTTGGTGATCGGCATCTTCGATCTGTTTGTTCCCATCTCCGGAATCGGCAAACGCAATTCCAACGCCGGTATCCACTAGTGTAAAAATTTCGAATTTTCGGCACAGTCAACCGACTTCCAATTCCGTTACAATGGTTCAAATGCGGACGGGCGGTCCCTCCTTCCCCTTCGGCAGTCAATCCCATGCCGCCAGCGAAGGAGGAGCCTGCCACCCGTTGAGACTCACTGTTCCGGACAAAGAGGCGAAGGGGTGTTGACGTTTGTTTCCGTTGTTTCTCGATTCCTATCCATCTTCCGACCCTACTGGCTCGACTGTAGCCCGTCAAGCACTCCTGGATTCACTGAAACGGCTCCCGATGAATACGCTCTTCGCTCAGGCGGTGGCGGAGGGAAAGGTGAAAGGAACGGTTTATGCCGATGACCCGGCAGACCCGCAGGCATTCTACATTGTGCATCCGTATGGAATGTCGCTGCTGTTCGGCCGCCCGGAACGGCATTCGTTCCGGCAGAAGGTCGACGAATACATAACGAATTCCGCCGGGACCCGGCCGGCAGCCGAATGGCTGCAAGCCTATCCGCCGGCCTGGAAGGAGGTCCTCCCCTCGCTTCAAGGAGCCGTCGAGGAGCACGTACGGGTGAACTTCCGGCTCAACCGCGAGGCATTTGCGGAAGCCTGCCGAGCTAGACGCGAAAGCACGAACGCTTCCGTCCGGGAAGCAGAGCGGCTGGAGCGGGAAGAAGCCATGCGGCTTAGGGGAAGCGTCGTTCCCGGATTGTTCTGGCGAAAGGAGGCCGCCGAGGAAGGAAAAGCCGCCGAGGCTGGGCGGACCCCCGAGCCGAATGTCGCCTTCGCCGTCCGCGGCGGAGACGGTTCGGTTGCATCCGTCGCCTTTTCCTCCTGCCTGACGCACCGGGAGCTGGAGATCGGCATCGAGACGATGGAGCCCTTCCGCGGCCGAGGGATGGCGTTCGATGCCGGCGAAGCGCTCATCGACTATTGCCTGGAGACCGGGCTGGAGCCCGTATGGGCCTGCCGAGAGAGCAACGCCGGGTCTTATGCCCTCGCCTGCAAGCTCGGGTTCGAACCGGTCTTCACTTTGCCCTATTACCACCTGCCGGGCTGATAAGGATTAACCATGAACCGACACAATGCAATTCGAACCATTCCAGGAAGATTCGTGGGCCATGGAACGGCACTCGGAGCCTGGGAGCAATCAAAAGCAAGGCGGCCGGCGTCGATGAACGCATCGACGACCGGCCGCCTTTTTTGCCGGGGGAAGTAAGATTCTCATTCCCCTTCTTCGAGCTGAATATAGGCCGACAACTCGGTGATGATGTGGGAAAACTCGTCCTCTTTAGTGCTCGGTGTTTCGGAACTCGGTAGGTGTATAACCGGTGTAACGTTTAAAGAGAAGGGAAAATTGTGACGTCGAAATATAGCCGAGCCGCTGGGAGATCAAGCTGACCTTCAGCTTGGTGGTTGCTAACAGCTCCTTGGCCTTTTCAATCTTCATTTGCTGCAGATGCTTCATAGGGGACATATTGAACACCATGGAATACCTGTTACTCAAATAAACCGGATTACAATCGATCAAGGCGGCCAGATCCTGTAAGGTGATGATTTTCTCATGATTTTGCCGAAGGTAGCGGTTGACCTTGATGAGTCTGCTGTCGATGCGGTTGGATGGGGCTTTGGGAGGGTCGTCCATAGAAGCTGCGCAGGATTCGGCAGTCCCGGTAGATAATGTAGTGAGATATGTGCTAATCAAATCTTGGTTATGACAGCTCACGCAGTCCGAAAACAGAGGTTCCAGCAAGCTGCGAATATGGGAGCTGGCCACCGGATCGATGGTAGAAATAATCGGTCCCGGCGGATGATGTCCGTCATGTAGATCAAGCAGCACAGCCCGATAATAGGCTGGAGCATCGGTGAGGTTGTGAAGGAGAAAGTCCTGAGCGAGAATCAAGTCCCCGTCCGCAAGCGACATATCCACGGTTCCCATGGTGAGGTGTACCTTGGAGTGGCTCTCCAGATAGAGGTATTCATTTCCCCGCAGATGATAGGCGATCGACCGTTCGGGAAGCAAGCAGCCTTGCAATATAATCAAAACAACTTCATTCATCGGCATCATTTTCCTATGAGTGTTGTGGTAAAGAAAAAAATGACGGACGTTACCTCAGCTTAGACCAAACCAATTGGTTGATTTTGCGAAGGGTCGCAAAATGCTTGTACCACAGCTCGGCATCGTCAAATACAATCCCGAATCGCTCCTCCAGTCGTACAATCAGGACGATGGTCTTAATGGAATCCATTCCACAGGAACGAAGATCCTGGTCCGCAGGGGGATTGAAATAGGGGGTATTCAACAAAGATGCGATCAGTTCGATGATGGCTCGGGAGCAATCATCCTTTTGCATTTGCTTGGGCCGATGATCAGTTGAAAACGTTTCATAAGGCTGCAGGTATGAGCGGATTGACATAAAGTCACCCCATCATCACTTGAATAAAACAAAAACGCTTCCCTTAATAATTTAACATTAAATTCTATTTGGCCTAAAGTCAAGTAAATAACATAACCTATGTATTTCGCCCTAACTAATAGTAAAAAACCAAAAAGAGCCTAAGAAAATGCCACAAACCTAAAGAAAACACCTGACTTTCTGAACTGCCATCATAATGGCAAAGGATACCATTTCCCAGGGTGTATTTACTATATTATAGTTTATTTTACAATTTATGAGTTATAAATGCCGTCTCACTCTTGTTGTCAAAAAGCGTATCCGCATGTGAGAAGCCCTTGCCCTTGGCTAACCGTTCCTACTGCCAAGCCTGCAGCGGACTTTCACCGCCAAGTTATCTCCCATTCCGGGCGTACACAAAGGAACCCGGTGAGGAAGCAGGGAGTCACTCCTGTTCACCGGGTTCGATCCCTCTAGAGGGTTACACCAATTGATCAATCTCTTCTTCACTGAGCTCGCCGCTGGCCAGCTTCTCCAACAGGGCATCCAAGTCAAGCCCTTCCTTCACCGGCTCCGCTGGCTTACTGGGCTCCGGCCGCTCCGGCTGCTCTGGCTCGATCTTGCTTCGGATATACTCCGCCATGTCCATAACCGTCGCGTGTGTGAAAATATCCGATATATCGATACAATCGGGGAATTCCTTATTCAGCTCTTTCCATAACAGAGTAGCCAATATAGAATCGCCGCCCAAATCATAGAAGCTCTCATACATGTCGATCTGCGGAAGGCCCAATACCCGGCTCCAGATGGCTTCTACGCGATCTTCCAGCATACGGCTTCCAGAATCGGACGCGGCCCCTGGAGCCATGGTCCTCGGGGGGGGCGACTGCTCCTTGCGCTCAGCCTCAAGCCGAAGCCGCTCCTCCACATCAAAGGGCAGTCGACCCCGCTTCTGGCGCAGCTGCTTCTCGTTAATCTGGCCCAACAGGACCTTATGGACCCTCCTGGAGAGGACGGCGTCGAAGGCTGCCATGGCCTGACCGGTGCCGATGGATTGGAACACATCTCCATCCATATCCACCTCATAATCCACCGCCATCCCGATTTCATTCCATGCCGGCCAGTTGATGGAGAGGGTTTTTTTGCCCCGCATCATACGGCTGCTGGCGTAGGCGTCCAAGTAGCAGTTGGCTGCCATGTAATCGCCCTGCCCGACCTCAGGCAGAATGGCGGAAATCGATGAGAACATTACGAAGAAATCCAGCGGATCGTGCTCCGTTACATGATCTAGGATCCAGGTGCCTTGGACTTTAGGCGCCATAACCTGATGAAACGTCTCCCGGCTCTTCCTGATGAGGAAGCCATTACCTGCTACGCCAGCAGCGTGAATGACGCCGTGAATGGGGCCATACTGGGCCCGAACAGAAGCGATGGCGGCCTGGACCTGACACAGGTCGGCAATATCCACGCTCATGCACTCCACCTCGGAGCCGCTTTGCTCCAATTCGCGGATGGCCTGAATTTTCCCTGCCAGCTTCGCGTCGGCACCATCCGACAATAGAGCATCCCAGGTTTCAGCCTTGGGCAAGCCCGTGCGTCCCATCAGCACCAGCTTCACCGCCTCTCGGGAGGCCAAGTGTTTGGCGAATGCAAGGCCAAGCCCCCCAAGCCCGCCAGTGATGACGTACACCCCGTTAGGTCGAATCATAACCGGCTCTTCAGGCAACTCCTCCACCACCACACGCTGCAGCAGGGGGGTATACCGGATGCCTTCCCGCAGCGCGACCCTAGGGTTCGGCGAGCGGAACAGCAGCTCTTGCAGGAGCTGCTCCGGGGTCGTATGGGCATCGATGTCGATGGACCGGCATTGCAGCTTGGGATACTCCAGGCTTATCACTTGGCTTAGGCCGAACCATGCCGCATGATGAGGCTGAATCCGCTCCTCCCTACCAGTCACAGCATAGGCAGCCTCACCGACAAGCACAACATCCAGCTTGCGGACTGCGCCTGCCTTCAGAAGACCCTTGACGGCGAGGAACAGACCGTACACTCCTCGCTCAAGCTGCTCATTCAAGCCGTCCAGCTGTCCTGCAGCTTGGTCAGTGAAGGTCTGCAGGCAAACCATTTGGCTGATGCCCCGGTCGTTGACAGCTTCGAAGAGCCTCAGGAAATCCTCTTCGCTTCCGTCGACGGAATACTGGTTGCGGCTGATGGCGACGAACGGATGGCCCAGGCTGACCTCGATCACTTCCTTGAACCGTTCCTTTAACCGCTCGACAGTTGCGGCAGCGAACCGGGTACTTCCCTTAAGCACCAGGCACGGTGCGTCCAGATCAACTTCCTCCCAGGACTGCGGCTCGGACTTCACCCAACCCATATCGAAGGCGGCCCAATCCTTGCTCGTGGCTTGAAGCTCCCCATGCACCCTCTTGATGGAATAGTCGTCGATCTTGACCAGAACATTTCCTTGCAGATCCAACAGCAAAATATCGAAGACGACAATTTCCCGCTGGCTGCCGCTTGTGGTTTTCTTACGGGTATACGTATAGAAGGTCCGAGGCAGCCTGCCGCAGAGGGTCACCGTGCCATAGGAGAACGGCAGGTACAGCTCTTCTCCGACGCTTCGGAGCGCCAGGTTCACCGCTTCGTCCAGCAAGGCGGGATGAAGGTTGTATTGGCTGACTTCCTCTACGAACTCCTCCCGCATGCCAATCAGGGCCAGGTACTCGTCCACTCCGAAGAACGACTCCTTGATGCAATCCCATCGGAGGCCGGTCTCGATCCCCTTGCCCCGCTGGTAGGAATAAACGGGTAGGCTGCCCCCTGTACAAGCGGATTTCAGCGCAGCCACCGAATGCTTCGGCAGGCTAATGGCATCCTCCAGGTGAATCCTGCCTTCCGCATGAATCACCCACGGGGATTGCTCCTCGCTTCTGCTGGCAATAACGAACTCCGGGTCGTTAGGGCCCAGCTTGATGATGGTATGGACCTCCCGCTTCTCCTCTCTGCCTGCAATCATCGGAGACAGGAACAATACGTTCTTCAGCTGAAGCTTCTTATGGGGGAAGCTAACTCTTACAGCCTCGGTGATTAGCTCCAGGTATACGGTGCCCGGCACCACATACAATCCATTCACGATATGATCATGGAGGATCCAATGGTCAGCCGGCGTAAAGACGCTTTCATAGATCATCCGGTCCAGGGAAATGGTCAAGCACCGGTTCAGCAGGGGATGCCGCACACCTGCCTCGTGCATGGAGAATTGGTCCACCACGGAGGGACTTTGTTTGGCCACCCAGCAGCTCTTCCGGTGAAAGGCGTAGCCCGGCAGATGGAGTCGGCGGTGCCGCCCCTCCGGGTAGAGCACGTTCCATGAGACGTCTGCGCCATCCACGAACAGCTGGCACAGAGTGGACAAGCGTTCAACGTCCGCCCATAGCTTCTGGCCTTGCGCAAGAAGCACCTCTGCCTGTTCGGTCATCCCCCGCTTCTGGGCCAGGGTAATCTCCCCGTTCATCAGCCGGGCTGCGTGATCGGAGGCCAGCTTGTGGCAGCCAGACCAAGCCCTTCCCTTCGAGAAGCGGTCCCTATCCTGAATGGAGAATTGGCACAGCTTGTCCATGAGCTCATCGGCCGTGCGGAAGCATATCGCCAGACGGTGCGAGAAGGCTTCCCTTCCGGTGTTCAAGGTGTAGCACCAATCCCCTAAGGGAAGCTTCGGGTTCTCATGCAGCAGCCGCAGATGCTGTCTAGCCATTTCCCGCAGGGCAGGCATGCTCTTGGCTGACAAGGTAACAAGATAAGGCGCTCCTTGCAGCGGACCGGCATCCTCTCTTAACCCCTCCTCTCTGCTTGGCGCTTCCTCCAGCACCACATGGCAGTTGGTGCCGCTAAGCCCGAAAGCACTGACCCCGCATCTTCGGGGGAACCCGTTTGTTTCCCAACGCCGCAGGGTATCGTTGACGTACACCGGGGATTGCTCGAAGCTGATCTTCCGGTTTGGCCGGTCAAAGTGCAGCGACGGCGGCAGCTCCTTGTGAACCAGACATAATACAGCCTTCACCAAGCCGGCCAAGCCCGCAGCGTTGTCCAAGTGGCCAATATTGCTTTTTACCGACCCGACCCCGCAGAACTGACGCTTGGTGGTGTACCTCCTGAACGCCCGCTCGATGCCGCTAATCTCAATGGGATCGCCCAGCTTCGTGCCTGTGCCATGCACCTCCATGTAGGAGATGGTCTCGGGGTCCACGCCTGCATCATGCCAAGCGCGAAGGATGACCTCCTCCTGTGCTGCTGCATTGGGTGCAGTTAACCCGACTGAACTGCCATCCTGGTTCATAGCACTGCCCTTGATGACGGCATAGATGGAGTCCTTGTCCGCCACCGCTCGTGCAAGAGGCTTCAAGAAGACGGCAATGGTGCCTTCCCCTAACCCGGTACCCTCCGAATGGTCGTCGAAGGTTCTTGTTCTCCCGTCCGGTGACGTGATGCCCAGCTCATCCTCTTTTTCTCTTATGCTGGCAAGAGGAAGCAGGTCGACCTTGATAGAGCCGGCTATCGCCATCTCGCATTCGCCATTCCGCAAAGCCTGACAGGCCAAATGCACCGCAGCAAGGGAAGAGGAGCAAGCCGTATCCACCATAAGACTGGGGCCCTTCAAATCCAGCAGATACGAAATCCGGCTGGCGATGATGGAATGAAGATTCCCCGGAATACTCACACTGGCCAGAGACGGATCAATAGCTTCAATAATATGCTTGTAGCTCTCGCCAAAATCCGTACTGTGCCCCACGTACATGCCGGTCTTCGTGCTCTTGATGCGCTGTCCGCCATAGCCTGCATCCTCAATCACATGCCAAGCGGTTTCCAGGAACAGCCGCTGGGCCGGGCTCATCAGACTTGCTTCCCTGGGCGAGATCGAGAAGAGCTCATGATCAAACCGGTGAATCTCATCCAGAAACCCGCCCTCATAATACGCCCGCTCGTCCTTCGGGATCCCCAAGTATTCGATGTAGCTGTCGTTATGGGCCGCTCTGTCCGCAGGCAGGGGGCGGATACAGTCCTCCCCCTGCCGGATCACTTGCCAGTACGCCTCCTTCCCATTCGCCTTCGCGATGGTGCAGGAAATTCCGATGATGGCAATATCCCGGCTGACCGGCTGATGCTCCACTTCGATCTCTTCATCCACATCCAATTGAATAAGCATCATCTGCTCGGTTAGTTCATTCACTGGCCTTCCCCCCACATAAAGCAATGCTGTCCATCTGTGAAATAAGAGCCTGATAATAGACATGCTCGGCTTGCAGGATGTCCCCAAGCAAACGATCCACTTCGCTGATTTTTTTCGGGGCGTAGTTGGCTGAGAAATAGTACTTCGTCAATATCGATCGTACCTGACTCCACTGCTCCACCATTGCGTCCGCCTGTCCGGTAAGGCTGTGATGGGGGCCGAACAAGACGTGGCTGCGGAATTTATCGACCTTCTTGCCGTCAATCAGCCCATTGAAATCCTCGATCATCTCCTTCACATGAAGCTGCAGGCACTCCTCAGACGAGATCCATTCCTTGACCTGGGAGAAGAAGCGTTCCAGCTTGGGCAGACCGGCTCCAACCTCTTCTTTGGCTTCCAGCAGGTTGCGAGCATACATCAAGGTGTCCTGTTCCAGCAAGGAGGGCTCTACAAGCCCTCGGGACTCTAAGGGGTCCATGGGAAATGTTATAAAGGCCGGGAGACCCGTATGTTGTTTGTAATGGGCGAGAAAGCCCTTATATGAATGAAGGACATCCTCCTGGCTGATCGAGCAGCGTTTGTAATTGAGGCTGTCTTTCTTGTCATGTTCAAGGGCAAGAAACGTGCCGTTCTCTGCATCATAATCCAGGAGGAGCAGGGCATGGGGCCAATGCTCGATCTGATAGGTATCCCTTCGCCTGGAGCTGTAGAAGCAATCGACCCAAAGAATTACGGGATGTTTGCGAAGCATCGCTTCACGCAATTCCTCGAGCAAGGAGTCCGCAGAGCCAGCAGGTTCATCCTCAAGCCCGAGATCCCGCCCATAATTGTTCAGCATGATCCTGTCAGCTTCCGAGATCTCGCTCTCTGCCGGCTGATCGGTGGAATGACTCTTCCCCACCATGGTCATTCCCATGGAATCGAGGATTTGCTTCACCGACTTCACCGAACGGTAGCTAACCTGGGAGTCAGCCAAACTGGAGGACTTGTCAAAGGCATACAAGAGCACATCATTCGCCAGGAACGGCGTAATGGAGCCTCCTGCATAGAAAACTACGGGGAATAAAGAGTTATAGAAGCAGTATTTGTAGAAGACCTCATTGAAGGGCTCCCACTGGTTGGCAGTCCGACGGAGGACTGCATCAGCCTTCGTTCCCGTATCAGCACCCCAATCGGTACTCGTATCAGGTGACGCATCGGTTCCCTGATCAGCCCCTGTCACTGCAGAGCGGCTGCCATCCACATAAGCCGCAAGCTTCCTTAGGGTGGGATAACGCATCAGATCAGTTGCAGTGACCTCCATGCCCTGCTCCAGCATCCGCACCTCGATATTCAGCGATAGGATGGAGTTGCCGCCCAACTCATAGAAATCGTCATCCAGCCCGAGGTGATCGGTTTCCAGCACCTCGGACCAGATCCTCCATAACGCCGCTTCAGTCGCTCCGAAGCCGCTCCTAGCATTCTGGTCCAAGGAGGAATCCTCATCCTGATCCAACCAATAACGCTTCGCCTCGAAGGGATAGGTGGGCAGGCTGATTTTGCAGTAGTCCAGCCCCTTGTAATACTCCTCCCAGGGGATCTCGGCTCCCCGCACGTACCATTGGCACAGTTCCTTCAAGCGGGCGGCGCCCCCGTGATGCCCCTCCTCTTGAAGCCATTGCTTCGCTAGTGCGCTCATGCGCAGCTTCTCCGATTGGCCGCCCTTCGCGGGCGCCAGTCCTCCACCATAGAAGATCCCTTCCGACTCGCTGGTCAGCAGTCCCTTCTGCAGGATGCTGGCCAGCCGCTCACGCAGCTCGGGGATGTCCTGGAAAAGGATGGCCAGGCGGACATGCCGGTGCTCCCTGCCCGTGTTCGCCGTGAAGCAGAGGGCCTCCCTGCTCACATGCTCATTCTGCGCCAAGAACTGCTGGTACTTGCCTAATAGCCGGAGCAGCCCTTCCCTGGAGGCGGCAGACAGGGTGATGACTCCCTGTCCATAGGGGGCAGCGGCCGAACGGCTCTCCAGCGGAATCGTCGCCTCCTCCACCACCATATGGCAGTTCGTTCCGCTGAAGCCGAAGGCACTGACTCCCGCCCTTCTAGGATGGCTGCCCTTCCTCCACTCCCGTGTGCGGTCTACCACGTAGAAAGGACTGTTCGGAAAGCTGATGTAGCGGTTGGGCTCTTCGAAGTTCAAGGTAGCCGGGATGACGCCTTCCTTCAGGGACAGCACGACCTTCAGCAAGGAGGCCATTCCTGAAGCGCCTACCGTATGTCCGATGTTCGTCTTTACAGAGCCGATGCCGCAAAACTGCTTCTTCCGCGTATACCTTCCGAAGGCTTGCGTTAACCCCTTCACCTCAATCGGATCACCCAGCACGGTCCCCGTGCCGTGGGCTTCCATATACCCGATGCTCTCCGGCTGTACGCCCGCATCCTCCCATGCGGCAACCAGCACATCCTCCTGGGCCTCTGCATCCGGCGCAGTGATGCCGTTGCTGGTTCCGTCATTGTTGACGGCGCTTCCCGCAATGACTGCATAGATATGGTCCTTGTCCTGAATGGCCTTCTTCAGCGGTTTCAGGAGCACCACCCCTACACCTTCGCCCCATACCGTGCCGTTGGCGTTCCGGTCGAAGGTCCGGACTCGGTCATCCTTGGAAGCGACCATACTGAGTTCATCATCCTCAACCGCCGGCTTCAGCTCCAGACAGATGCCTCCGGCGATTGCCATCTCGCATTCCTGATTCTGAATGGCCTTGCAGGCCGTATGAACAGCAACCAATCCCGAGGAGCAGGCGGTATCGACGACCATGCTGGGCCCGCGCAGGTTCAAGACATAGGATACTCGGCTGGCCAAGATGCCGGTCCAGGAGCCCGTAACCGCAAGAGGGTTCTTCTTGTGCTCCTGCGGCGGGTAGTCCGGCTTGGACGTGTGATCGACGCCGACGTATACTCCCGTTCTGGACCTGCGAATCGGGCTGCCTGCGTAGCCCGCATCCTCAACAGCCTCATACGCCAGCTCCAGAAAGACCCGCTGCAGCGGATTCATATATTTGGCTTCACTCGGTGCGATATGGAAAAACCCTGCATCGAAGGTATCAATCCGGTCCAGGTAGCCGCCTTTCTTGAATGTCTTGCCCTCTGCCTGAGACCCGAAGTCATCCCGCTCTCTAAGCTTGGGGAAGTCTTTGATGCTTCTTCGGCCTGCACATAAGTTGGACCAATACTGCTGCGGCGTATCCGCATCAGGGAAGCGCAGGCTCATCCCGATGATGGCAACCTTGTCCCGCTCCGCTTCCTTGCCCGGGTGCTCCTGCAGCTCCAGAAGCAGCTCCTTCGCTTCTTCCTTGGTCATTTTTTGCCCGGCGACTTGCTTATAGATGTACTTCTTCACCTTGTCCATATGGAATCCTCACTTAAACAGCTTGTCTCGTATGAACGCTTCCATGTCCAATTCATACATCAGCTGCTGGTATCGTTCGCTCTGCTCGTCCTCCGACGTTTGCTTGGTGCGAAATACGGATTGAAGCATCTCCAATGCTGCGGTCATGTGCGCTTCCGTGGGCTCCAGGCTGTTCTTCTCCAGTTCCTCCACAACCGCTTCCAGACGCTTGTACGGCTCAACCACCCCAGCCTGGTATTCCTCTTGGTTCCAGTTGTGGTTAGGCGTACAGACCGCAATGGCCAGAGACCGGGTCAATAGCTTGAGCTTGCTTGCGCCGTGGACTTGATGAGAGGAAGAAGCGGACTCTAAAATATCGGGCAGATCCTCCGTCTTGTCGAACGCAAGAGCTTCGAGCTGGGGGCAGTTCTTCATCGTAAGCTTCTTCAATACATCCTTCGGTCCAATCTCCACAACAGCCGTTACGCCGGATTGCACCAAGTACTTCATCGTGTACACCCATTGGACCGGCTGAGCCATCTGCTGGTACAGGCTGTCCGGAATGGATGAGACGTCCCGGTAAGGCAGCCCGGTGACATTGGAGATGACCGGCCATTTCATCGGATGATAGCTGACCTTCTCCAATTCCTGCTTCAATTGCTCGGCTGCCGCCTTCATCAGCGGACTGTGGAACGGGGCGCTGACATTCAAGGGAGCCGCCTTGGCACCCAGCTTCTTCAATGCGGCGCATACGGCTTCAACCCCGTCGGCCGTCCCTGAAATTACGGTTTGCAAGGGCGCATTGTAGTTGGAGATCACGACGGTCGTTCCGGCGTTCTGCCGGGCTTGGCACTCTCGCTCGATCAGCTCCACATCGAGATTATGAATGGCAGCCATCGCCCCTGTGCCGAGGGTAACGGCCTCCTGCATGAACCGGCCCCGCTGCCTTACGAGGTGCGCTGCGTCGCTTAACGTAATAGCACCCGCACATACCAGCGCGGAGATTTCCCCCAAGCTGTGGCCGGCGAGAAAGGCCGGTTCGATTCCCCCGCGTTCCTTATACGCTTGGAACATCGCCACGCTCACAGTAAGAATCGCCGGCTGGGTATTCTCGGTCTTCATCAGCTCCGAGGGGCTGCTCTCAAAGCACAGCTTGGCCATGTCTATGCCCAGGGAGTGACTAACCTCGTCGAAGACGTTCCGCACCGTCAGGCTGTCTTCATACAGGTTTTTGCCCATGCCCACGTATTGGGACCCTTGACCGGGGAACAGCAACGCCCGTTTCTTCATTGGCTCCACCTTTTCTGATAAATTGTACAAATGGCCTTCAACGCCTTGATATAGGTCGTCAGCAGCTCCTTCATCCTGCCGCCGCCGAATCGGCTGCCGTCATACTTGAAGAGGAGCTCACCCTGGGTTGCCTCCTGACGAAAACCCACAGCCACTCCGAACAGACGACCGAAGTCCTCCTGCAGGCCGTCCGCTAGGCATACCATTGGGTAGACCTGTTCCCCCTGGGGAATCACATGGCGCATAGCCTCCAGCGGAAGCAGGTCTGCTCCAGCAGCCTGCCGGGCTTCGTGAAAGAGAGTAAACAGTTGACTCAGGTCGCGGGACTGTCCGTAATCGACAGGGATGGCCTGAAGCTGAACCTGCTCCCTATCCTTGCACAGCACGTTGATAGGGATTTGCTTCGTGCCGCTCACTTCCGAGAGGATATAGCCCCAAACACCAGCCAAGACATCAAGAAGCTCTACGCCCTGGAAACTGCATATCTTCAGCAGTCCGGCGTAATCGCCTTGGGCCAGCCGGTACTTCAACCCCGCGTATGGGCCTGCGGGGTCGTATCCGCCATAGGAGCGGGGGAGGGAAACGGCCGTGCTCCTCGCGGCCGGGCTAGTGCTGCGGCTACTCATCATATAGTCAGCCAGCTTGGCAATGGTTGGATAAGAGAATAAGTCCGGCAGGGTCAGCTGCTCGTCCATCCTGCGCTTGATCTCCACATGCATGACCGACAGGAGAATGGAATTGCCGCCCAGCTCGAAGAAATTGTCATGGACGCCAATCAGGTCGAGCCCAAGGATCTCTCCCCACAGCTCCACCAGCTGTTTCTCAATGGCTGTAGCTGGAGAGACATAAGCGGTCTCCAGCATAGGCCTGCTGCTGTCGGGTTCCGGCAGGGAACGCCGGTCCAGCTTCCCGTTGGGAGTCAGCGGAATGGCCTCCATGCGGATATAAAATCCGGGAATCATATACTCAGGCAAATCCTTGGCCAAGTGTCTGATGAGCTGCGAAGCCTCAATGGGTTCATCTGCCACGTAGTAGGCCGCCAAATAGTTCTCCCCGGTTTTATTCTCTCGGGCCGTTACGGCGCATTCCTTCAACCCATCAAACCGGCTGAGGCGCTCCTCAATTTCCCCCAGCTCCATTCGGAAGCCCCGGATTTTCACCTGGTTGTCCACCCGGCCATGAAACGTGTATTCCCCCCGCTCCGTCAGCCGAGCCAAGTCCCCTGTCCGGTACATGATGACTTCCGCATCCCCGATGTGCTGGGTCACAAATCGCTCACCCGTGAGCTCCGGCTTATGCAGGTATCCCCGTGCGACACCGTCCCCGGAAATATACAATTCCCCCATTTCACCTGGGGGCAGCTGGGTCCGGTTTGGATCCAAAATATAAAACTGCGTGTTGGCAATGGGCCAGCCGATCGTGATTTCTTGCTCATGGGTCAATTCCTTTACCGAGGACCAAATCGTCGTCTCCGTTGGCCCATACATGTTATAGATGCGTGCCCCGGTGATGTCCTTCAGCTTCTCCAGCAAGACGGTGGGGAAGGGCTCCCCGCCCAGCATGATAACCTTCAGATCACGGAGCGTCTTAAGGTTCGCCTCGTCATTCTGCAGGAGCAGCATGGTCGAAGGGGTCGTCTGAAGCATATCGATGCGCTCTTTCCCCACATGGGCATGGAACTCCCTCGGGTCCGCAATCACGATCCGCATGCCCCTTGTCAGCGGCAGCAGCGTTTCCAGGATAAAAATATCAAAGGATATGGTAGTCAACGATACGATAGTGTAGTCAGGATCGAAATCAATCACGTCGGTCATCCCGACGATAAAATTATGAACCGCCCGGTGTTCAATCATGACCCCCTTGGGCTTTCCTGTGGAACCGGATGTATAGATGACATCCATCAGGCAGCGGCTATCTCCCGTGTGAGGAAGGTTTGAGGTATCCTCGTGGGAAGCCACCTCATCGTCCAAAATAATGGTTTGGCCGGTGTAGACCTCGTTTACTTTCGCCTGCAGCGTCCTTTGGGTGATCAGCAGGCGAGTCTGGCTGTCGCTTAGCATATAATCGATTCTCGCATTGGGGAAATGAGGATCAATGGGTAAAAACGCCCCGCCGGCCTTCAGAATCGCCAAAATCGAAACCAGCGTGTCCAAGGAACGGTCCACCATCAACGCAACGATATGATCCGGCAAGATCCCCATTCTTCTGATGACTCGGGCAAGCTGGTTGGCTTGGCTGTTCAGTTCCCGGTAGGTGAGGCTTTTTCCCTTGAAGCTTACGGCCGTTCGGTCCGGCGTTCGTTCCGCCTGCTCCTCAAACAGCTCATGTATGGTTTTCTCCGATGGATATTCACGGTAGGTATCCTTGCCCGCACGGAGGCGGGTTTTATAGAAATTATCCATTAGGCTCATTTCGTGTAGACCCCTCTCCAGCTATTGGCAAAGGTTCAGCAGCTTGCCTGCAGCGGTTTCCTCCAGCGCTCTGATGCTGCTGAGCGTCTCCTTCAGAGGCTGGCAGTTCAATTGCCCGCCATGCTTCTCCAGCAAATAATGGGATTTGTTCTTGAAGAACCCCCATTCCTGCTGGATCTCTTGATACCGCTGCCTCAGCTTGCGGGACTCCTTGGGGTCCACCAGTTTATGGGCTTCGAAGTACTCCAGCAAATCCTGGTTGCGCTTGTGCACTTGCTGAAACGACAGCATTCGAAGGGCAAACATGCTTCTTTCCTGCATTTTGTTCATCAGCAGCTCTAACTCATTATGGAATAAGTCCAGGCTGGATAGCCCGGTATCACAGTACAAATCGTAATTCTCGAGGTAAATAATCTCGTTTGCCAACAGGTCGGCGGCCATTTTTTTTGCTTCTAGGAGCGGGATGGTTTTATCCTGAAAAAAGCCTTCGAACGCTTCTTTGGCACGTGGCTTGCATAGGCCTGCGGACATTTCCTCCCCCTGGCCAATGAAATACTCCAGGGACTGCTTCACGGACGAATAAGGGAGCACATAATGCTCCATAACGCCGGGATTCAAGCAATCTTCAATGGCATAGAAGACCTCTTCCCTATCGTTATATCCATGAATAAACACAGGATGGACCATGTGAAAGTTTCCGGCTTCTCTGCCGTTGGGATAAAAGAACCGGTCGATTTCCAAAAAGACATAGCTGCCTTCGCGAATAGCCGCTTTCAGGCAATCCTGCAAACCCGAAAAGTCATTGGATTTAAAGCTCTCTTTTTTGTAGTCAAAAAACTGGTACATCATGTCACTAAAGTAGTTCACATAGGGAGTCATATTGCCTTCGGCCACCATGCGGACTTTTGCCTCATCCGAAGCAAATTCCTGATCAAACTTGCACTTGAAGTACTTCACCTGCATGTAAAACATAATCTCTTTGAAGGAGGGGTCTACATTCAGCATCATAGAAATCAAGTTGTTATTTACACAGTTCAACCAGATCCCATTGAACGGTTCCGCTTCCAGCACAAATTTGTCCATGGCCTCGACAACTCCTCTTAAGTTCCTTTTGCAGGCTGAAAGCACCTCGTCACACGAAAATGCCTTCAACCTGGGGATAATCAATGCGTGCCAACTAACGACCCGGACAGTGAGACATCCTTCAGCGTGTAATAGGTACCGGTTTCATCAATGATTTGGTTCATCCAGCGGGTCTGCTCCAGTTCAGGAACCTTCTTGGTGTTCAGGATGATGGACAGAAGCTGGAGCGCCTCCTTCATCTCTTCCACCGATGGGTTGCCGCCCGTTTGATCCAGACGATCCTGGATCTCCTGGATTCTCCGGTACGGCTGCACGACGCCTTCCTGGTATTCCTCATTGTTCCAGTTCCGGTTCGGTGTGGACACAGCGACAGCCAGGCATTTGGTCACGACGGTTGGAATGTGCTTCCTTAGGTTCGGATAGGCGGATAGGATGGTTTCGACTTTATGGCTGTCGTCCTTGATCCCGTAGCACAAGGCTTCGATGCCTTGGGTATTCACCTTGAGCAGGTTGGTCATGACGTTCTTGGCTCCCATTTCAATGGCAAGGGTGACACCTTTTCGTTTGAGGTAGGACATGGTTTCCTGCCATTGGACGGGCTTGACCAGGTGGTTGGCCAGATTATCCAGCACCAGCTCCGGCTGGCTGAGCGGCTGGGCGTTGACATTGCTGATGACCGGGTATTTGAAGAATCCGAAGGTGTACTTCTTCAGCTCCTCCCGCATCAAATCCGCCACCGGCTGCATCAAGCGGGAATGGAACGGGGCGCTGGCAATGAGCGGCGTAACCTGGCAATCCTGCTCCAGCAGCTTCACCTCCGCCTCCATCACCGCCTCGGCGTCCCCGGCAATGACCGTTTGGTTGGGAGCGTTGTAGCAGGAAATGGCCACATATCGGCCTTGCTCTGTCAGCCGTTTGCATTCTTCCTCCACCACATGCTGCTCTACCCCATCAATAATGGTCATGGCACCTGTACCTGTACGGACAACCTCATCCGTCAGCTTCCCCCGGTACCGGGTGATGCGCAGCGCATCCTCGAACCGGATGGCCCCGGCGCAGGTCAAGGCGGAATATTCGCCCAGGCTATGGCCTGCACAAAACTGCGGGGCAATGCCAATTTCCTGCATGTAGACCCGGAAGGCTGCGACGCTGGAGACCAGAATGGCTGGCTGGGCATTCTCCGCCTTCGTCAGCTCGGCCAGAGGACCCTCAAAACAGCATTTCGTCAGATCAAAGCCCAGCACATCGTTGGCTTCCTCGAAGGTCTGCCTGGCGATAGGGAACTGATCGACCATGCCTTTGGACATTCCGACGAAATGCGATCCCTGACCGGGAAACAGGAACACAATTTTTTCCATGGTGAAACACTCCTTTTTGAATGAGTCCTCGTAAAAGCGTGCTATTCAACGATCACGTCAATGTACTCCGGTATGGGTTGAATCAAGCTCAGATCGTTCTCGAAGATCGTAAGGCCATCCTTGGTTTCGACTTCCTTGAAGCCAGCGAAGGAGTAGGCAATGTACATCATCCGGTTCCGGTCGGTGGATACGAATTCGGCCCGCAGCCTCACATGAGCCTCCTTGGCCAGCCGCATCACATGACCCAGCATCAAGGTGCCGACTCCTCGGGAGATGACACGGCAGGACATGAGCAGAAGCTTGAGGGTCCAAATCTCCTCTTCGCATTCCAGCAGCGTCAAGCCGATTTTGCCATAGGTCCCATACTTATCCTCCAGCCCCGCAATAAGCAGCTTGTGCTTGTCCGAGCTTCGGAAATGATCCAGTTCCTCGTATGAATAGGTATATCCGGTTGCATTCAGCTGATGGGTCCGGACGGTCAGCTCCTCCGCCCGCTGCAGGTCATTCTCCTTCACTTGGGAGATGGTCAGCTTCATCTGCAGGGAAGACAGAAAATCCTCCTGGGAGCCATCAAAGGCCTCCTCCACCTGGTTCCGCACTATATCGCTCATGTACATCTTCCTGCGGTTTTGGGAGTCCTCCGTTTGAAAGGTTGGTTTCAATTGAGGCATTTCCGTCAGTTGGCCCAGCCGGGAGGCGTTGATGCAGAGGACTTGGGGATGATGGAACGCGACCTCCTCCAATTCGAAGGGCTGGTCGTCTATGAACGCCATCGTATCCATGCCGATATTGATAGAGCGGGCAATCTGTTGAACCGAGGATGACTTGTTGTTCCAGTTGATCTGGGGATACAGGAAATACTCGTCCAAGCCGAACTCCTTCAGCTTCTCCATGGCCAGATCATGCTCGTTTCTGCTGGCGATAGATTGCAGAATGCCCCGCTCGTCCAAGGTTCGGATGATCGCAACGACTCCCTCCCTCAGCACCACCTCTTTGTCCTCCAGCAGCACCCCCTCCCAAAGGGTATTGTCCAGATCCCATACCAAGCACTTGATCTTCTTCGATGGGGTCAGCTCTTTGACGATTGGGTCATTGATGTGAACGATCATGTACTACCCTCCTCACACCTTGGTTTAGATGGTACGAAATGCGTTAATGGCGATTAATACTTCATGCATTTGCGTGGTGCCTTCAATGATCTCGTTGATCTTGGCGTCCCGGTAATGCCGTTCCACCGGGTAACCGCTGTAGCAGCCATTGGCTCCATGAATTTGGACGGCATCGCTGGCTACCTTGTTCACCATAAGCGAGGCGAAATATTTGGCCGACCAGGTTTCCATGATGCTGTCCGGGTCGCCAAGCTCCTTCATCGAGCCTGCACTGTAGCACAGCAATCGGGCAGCCTTCACATTGACCACCATCTCGGTGATCATCTTCTGAATCAGTTGATTTTCCCTAAGCGGGGATCCGAACTGCTTCCGTTTTCTTGCGTATTTCACGGATTCCTCCAAGCAGGCCTGAGCTAGGCCGACACAGCCGCAGGCGATGGTATAGCGGCCATAATCCAGACAGGTCATGGCAACGTGGGATAAGCCCATGCCTACCTGCCCAACGATGTTGGCCTTCGGGATCCGAACATCCTCTAAGGTAATCTCGGCGATGGAAGAGGCGCGGGCCCCCATGAGCCCCGTAATTGGCTTGGTAGAGAAGCCCTGCGTCCCCCGTTCCACCAGGAATGCCGTCGGCTTGCCTTCACATCGGGCGAAAATCAGGAACAAGTCCGCCACCTGTCCCAGAGTCGTCCACTTCTTGGTTCCGTTCAGGATGTAATCATCCCCATCCGCTACAGCGGTGGTTTCGATGCTCTTGGCATCGCTGCCTACCTTCGGCTCCGTTAATCCGAAGGCGGATAAGAGCTCGCCCTTCGCCAGCTTGGGCAGCCAATGCTGCCTTTGCTCCTCCGTGCCCCAGCGCAAAATCGCCAGCCCGACCATGCCATGTACGGTGAGCAGACTTCTAACAGAGGAGCAGCCTCGCCCAATCTCTTCATTCAAAATGCCCAGCGTAACCTGGTCCATGTCCAATCCGCCGTATTGGCGGGGCAGCATGGAGCCCAGGTACCCTTTGCTGATCACCTTATCAATCACGGAGGGGTCGATTCGCTCCTCCCGGTCATTCTTTTCTGCGAATGGAATAATCTCTTCATCAACAAAAGTCCGGAATTCATGTTTGCTGCGTTCCTGTTCAGGTGTTAATTCCATCTTCAAGATGATTCACCTCGTTATGGTTTATTGGACTTGCAGCTTCCCGTGCACCAGATCGGCAATGCTGTTGATGGTTCTGAAGTGGTTCATGTCCATGTCCTGGTTCTCGATTCGGACGGAGAATTCTTTTTCCAGGAACATGACCAGCTGCATGGCAAACAGGGAGTTCACGAAGCCCAGGGCAAAAATGTCCTCATCATCCTGCAATTCACGTTTTCTGAAGAATCTGGAGAGAAAGCCTTTGATCTTTTCCTTGGTTTGTTCCATGTTCAACCCACCTTCGTTGGATTAGTATTGATAGAAGCCTTGTCCGCTCTTGCGGCCATAGAGACCGGCATCCACCATCTTCTTTAATAGAGGACAGCAGCGGAATTTCGAGTCTTGAAAGCTCTCATACAAAACGGTGAGGGAGTGGACAACGGTATCCAGGCCGATCAGGTCCGCTGTTTCCAGCGGTCCCATGGCATGTCCATAGCACTTCTTGAAAATCTCATCCACCTCGTCCGGTGAAGCGACCTGATCTTGAACTACGTAAGCCGCTTCATTCATGAATAAATGCGAGATGCGATTGCTGACAAATCCCGGGTAATCCTGGACCACAATCATGTCCTTTCCCATCTGCTCCAAGAGCGAGCCTACCGATGCAATGCACGCCTCGGACGTATGGTAGCCCCGGATGACCTCCACGGTTTTTTTGACCGGGACAGGATTCATAAAGTGGGTGCCAATAACCTTGTCGGGCCTGCGGGTCAACGAGGCAACCTTGGTGATGGAGATGCAGGATGTATTGACCATAAAGATCGTCTCCTCGTGGCATAAGGGATCCAACCTCTCATAGACCTCCTTCTTCACCTCCCAGTTTTCGGTGACGTTCTCGATGATGAAGGACGCATCCGCAACAAGCTCGTAGTCCGTTGTGAAGGTGATCCGATCCATTACGGCATCAGACGGCTCCACATCCTTGGCTGACGGCTGGAACAGGCTTCGAAACCGAAGCTGCTCCGAGATGGAGGCACGGGATTGCTGCAGCTTCTCCTCCGAAAGATCCACCAGCACCGTCTGCAAGCCGGATTGCGCCAGGCTCTGGGCCACTCCACTGCCCATGACCCCCGCGCCGATAACCCCTACTTTGTTCACCTGTAAATCTCCCCTTTCTTGTTTTTAGCTCCTCGGCTCACATGGGAACCAACTGGTCCAGAAGGGCATACACGTTATCCAGGTAGACGGCCTCCACGGAACACACCTCATCCAGCTCGGCAGTCAGCTTCTGCATGGACAGCGCCTTGTAAGTATCGGTAAACAAGTACTTGGCCACCGGCCTTCTGATTTTTCCCCACCGTTCAATGCATGCTTCGATCCACTGTTCAACCTCCGGATAAGACGCCAGCAGCCTCTGGGCCTTGTGCTTCTCCACAATCTTGCTATTGATAATGTGGGTGAGGATATTCATCACCCCTGCGGCATAAAGCCGAGTCAGCTTTTCATCCAACAAAATAGTTTTCATTACGTCCACGGCAAAGGTCAGCACCTTCATCCCGCCAAGCACGACTTCCCGGTAAGCCCGCATATTCTCGATATAGAGCTTGGCATAATCCTCGTGAGGCTGCGGCTTGTCGGCTGTGGCATACAGCTCGTAGTAGGGAGCCATATCATAGGCCGGCAGGGTCTTCAGCAGCTCCTTGTAGCCGTCATGGCAACGTACCGCATCCTGATAGCTGATCCAACGCTTCTCATAGGTCAAGCTCTCCAGGTGGTCCTTCTCAACAATCAAAAACTGCTCCTGGGCATCGTCATATCCGATCACCAGCCATGTGTGGGGAATATGCTGCTTATGGAACGTATCGGACAGAAGCGGTTCGTAGAAGCAGTCTACCCAAATGACCACGGGCCGATTGTGCCGGATGGAAGCTCGCAGCTTATCGATGATGGGCTCACCCGACGGTTTCGCCTCGAGCACGATTCCCATGTCGGCAAGAACCCTCTCGATGGTCTTCTCATTCACGCTTTTCACATCGAAAATCAGCCGCTTCTCATCGAAGGTATACGCCACAATATCGCTGGCGAAAATCGGCAGAATCGTTTGTCCGTAATACGCAAGCATCGAGAAGAGTGAGTTATAAAAGCACTTTCGATAAAACAAGTCGTTATACGGAACCAGTTCGTCGACCCGCTCAATGGTTACCAAGCTGGCTGAGGCGGTTATCGTTTCGTGCATCTCCTGCTTCTCCCCCCGAATGATGGAATGGCCACCTGTGATTTTTTGACGGGAGACAAATTCCCGGATGGTAGGATATTCATAAATATCATTGATCTGGTAGGGAATGTGATGCTTCTCCAGCTCGGTCTCCAGCTTCAAAGCCTTGAGGGAGTGACCGCCGATGGAGAAGAAGTGATCAAGAACTCCCACCTGGTCCAGATCAAGGACCGACCTCCAAATGGCAGCCATCTGCTCCTCCGCTGCATTAGCCGGCGGAACGTACGGCATGGCAGCGTATAGGTGGGCAGCCGGGTCGGGCAGTGCCTTCTTGTTGATCTTGCCGTTGGGCGTCAGCGGCCATGCATCCAATTGAATGTAGAAGGAAGGGAGCATGTAATCCGGAAGAACCCTGGCGGCTTGGCTTCGCAGCTGGTCGATATCGACCAGGACGGTTGAGGTGAAATAAGCGCAGATGCTGCGGTTGCCCTCGCTATCGGTTCTGACAATGGCTACTGCCTCCTCGACGCCCTCGCAGCCTGTCAGCACCTGTTCAATTTCACGAAGCTCGATCCGGTAGCCCCGAATCTTGACCTGATCGTCCATTCGGCCCAGGCAGTCGAGCTCCCCGTTTGGCAGCCAGCGGGCCAAATCCCCGGTCCGGTACATGAGCTTCCCCGTATAGGGGTTCAGGACGAACCTCTGACTCGTCAGCTCCCGGTTCTTCCAATATCCTTCCGAGAGGCCATCGCCCGCGATGCACAGCTCACCAGGGATACCAACGGGCATGAGCCTGTGCCACGGGTCCAAAATATAGATTTGGGTATTCAGGATCGGTGTGCCAAGGGTAATGCCAGGTGATTGCGTCAGGTCCTTCATCGCTGACCATACGGTGGTCTCTGTCGGGCCGTACATATTGTAAATTCTGGTTTGGGGCAGCTCCCGCTTCAACCGGTCCAAGAGCCCTGGGGTGAAGGCTTCCCCTCCAAGCATGAGCTCGGTGATCCCCTGAAGCTGCCGGATGCCTTCCTCCTTATTCAAGAGCATCTTCATCCTGGAGGGGGTTGCCTGAAGCATGCTCACCTGGTGCTGAGCCAGCATGCGCCAGAGGAGCGCCGGGTCTTGATTCTGCTCCCCCGTCGACATGGCGATTTGCAGTCCCAGGGTCAGCGGCAGCAGGGTTTCCAGGACGAAGATGTCGAAGGAAACGGTCGTCAGCGCCGCGATGGTCTTCCCGGGAGTGAAGGGAATGCGGCCCGCTATGCCATAGATGAAATTAACAACCGCTTGCTGGGCGATCATGACGCCCTTGGGTTTTCCAGTTGAGCCTGACGTGTAGATGAGATACGCCAAATGAGACGAATCCGCCACAGGGGCAAGTGGAGCGGCTGGAGATGCATCAAGCCAATCGAAGGCTTTCAAATCCATGATCTCCCCGGCGAAGTCCACCCGCTCCCGAAGGCCGTCCAACGTAAGCAGCAGTGCCGCACCGCTGTCCTCCAACATGTACTCGAGCCGCTGGCGAGGATATTCAGGGTCCAGCGGGAGATAAGCTCCCCCTGCCTTCAGCACTCCAAGGATGGCAATCAGAAGCTCCACAGACCGCTCCACCATGACGGCTACAACCTGGTTGGGCACGACTCCCCTTTGCCTCAAATAACCGGCCACCTGGTCGGACCGCGCATCCAATTCTCCGTAGGTCAGCCGGTGCCCGCCACATTGGATGGCGGTCTGGCTCCGGCAGCGGGCTGCGGTCTGGCGGAACAAATCCTGGATCGTCTTCTCCCTGGGATACGCTGCAGCGGTGTCATTGAAGTCATGCAGCAGTTGCCGCTCCTCTTCCATCGCCAGCAGCCGCACCGTTCTCAGCCCGACATCTCCGTTATCGAGAACCTGGCGAAAAAACCGGAGCAGCCGGGCAAAAACACCTCGAATCATTCCGTCGGAAAAGCAGGCTTTGTTGTAAGCGATCTCAAGGTCCAAGCTGCCCTCACGGGTCTTGAAGGTCCAGCGCATATCGGCCTGTTCCTCGCTGATCCCTGCTGGCCCATGCAAGCTATCCAGCGATACAACGGTTTTGAAGGATGGAGCCTCCTCGCCGTCGGTCCTATGGCCCGCCAGCTCCGACAGGATGGCCAGGGGGAAATGCCCGTACTTTCGGGCTTCCTTCACGCTTCGGGTCACGTCCGTGAGGAGCTCCCGGTACGTCCAGTCCGCCCGCATCGTCGTGATAATCGGCATCGTGTGGCGGGCTTCTTGGATCGGTTGGTTCGGTTGATTCGGTTGGACCAGCTCCGCCGATGAGGGCGGCGGCATGCCGATAACCACTTCCTCCGTGCCCACATACCGGTGCAGCAGGTATTGAACCCCCGTCACCAGCAGAATATAGAGCCCTACCTGGTTATGCCGGCTGACTTGATTCAGCTTGTCCGCCACTTCCTCGGGAATCGGATAAGCGGCTCTAGCAGTACCTGCGCGCATAGCGTCTGCCGGACCATCCGCCGGAAAGCCGGTGATCTCCAAGCGCCCATCCAGCTTGCGGCTCCAATAGTCCCGCTCTTCCTTATACTTGCCGCTGGTCAGCAGCAGGTTCCCCATCAACGCTTCCGTCTGCATGGAATCATCCCCCCTTTTAACCAGCGTGATTACAGGCTAAATTCAACATCTTCTTCATCCTCGTAATGGGGGGTATGGAGGCGGCTGCTTGGCAGTTCGATATCTTGAATTGCCACATCGGCGCATTCCGCTACTGCTTCGAGAATGCCCACGTAATCCGACAGCAAGCGCTCCGCCGTCTCCTGCTTGAATAATTTCGTACAATACTCCAGATTGAGCCGAATGCACCCTCCTGCTTCCACCGCCTCCATCGTCAGATCATAATCGGCCAGGTTATACACATGCCCGCTTGGCCGGGAGTGGAACAACTCCGAGGAGGAGTTGTCGACCACCACATTCTGAAGAATGAACAGCGTATCGAACAGCGGATGCCGGTTTCTGCCTCTTGGCAAGCCCAGCCGGTTGATCAGCTCATCGAAGGGATAATCCTGATGCTCAAAGGCCTGCAGGACATGCTCCTTCATTTCCTCCAAGAAGGTTGAGAACACCTTCGTCTTGGCCGGCTTGCCGCGCATAGCAAGCATATTGATGCAGGCACCCGCGATGTGCTCCAGCTCGGGTATGGGGCGTCCGGATATGGGCGAACCCACCACCAGGTCCTCCTGCGCTGAATATTTATGCAGGAGAACGTTGTAGGCAGCCAGCAGCACCATGTACAGGGTTGTGCCTGTGCCGGAAGCAAGCTTCTTGAGGCGTTCTGCTAACTCTCTGCTCGTGTAGCACGATGCCATCCGCCCTTCGAACACCAGGACCTCCGGTCTCCTGTAATCGGTTGGCATTTGAAGCAGCGGAGGACCGTCTTGGTATACCCCGTGCCAATAAGAGGCCTGCTGCTTCATGAAATCCATCTCCATGCATTGGTGCTGCCAGGCGGCGTAATCCTTGTATTGGAACGGCAGCTCCGGCAATGGCTCCCGTAGGTACAGCCGGGACATGTCCTTCATGAATAGCTCCGTTGAAACCCCATCTGTAATCACATGATGGGCATCATACAGAAGCAGGAACTTCTCCTCCTCCAGCTTGATCAATCCCGCACGGAACAGAGGGGCTTGATGGAGCTGGAAGGGCCGCTTGAACCCGTTGATGATGGAATCAGGAGATCTGCCCTCGGTTTCGTAATACTCCAAGGTGAAGTCAACGGCAGGGCTTACCCGCTGGACAATCTGACCATCCACAACATGCAAGGAGGTGCGAAGCACCTCATGCCGCGCGATGGCTTGGCGTATTGCATCCTCCAGCCGCCTCGCATCCACCGGGAATTCCATTAGGGAAACCCGGTACTGGTTTAGGCTGGTACTGAGCGGGTCTTTCCGATAGGCGAGGAACATCCGGGTCTGATTGTACGAGGCCGGGTAGGTTTCCTGTTCCTCCAATCGGGTAAGGGGCGGGTACTTCGTGCGGTGACCGTAAGCAGCGGCCCGCTCCTCCAGAAGCTCTGCCAATTGGTGGATCGACGTATATTCAAACAAGTCCGTCACAGACACGGCTCCCGGATAATGCTGATCCACCTCTCCCTGAATTCGCATCAGGAGCAGGGAATCGGCCCCCATCTCGAAGAAGCTCTCCTGAATGTTCACTTCCTTGAAGCCCAGCACATTCATGCACACTTGAGCGAGCAAACGCTCGATATCGGTATAGTCGCCCGCTTCCCGCCCCTGAAGGACGACGTCGGTCTTGCGGCTGCCCTGGTCCTCGTCTGTGATGGACCGGCGGGGCTTGCCTTCCTTCTTTACCAGCTTGCGCATGATGCTATCCGAGCAAGGGACTCCGGACCTTTCCAAAAGCATGGACCCGACACCGCCGTAGTTGATTTCCCCAACCAGAGCGCTTGGTTCTCCTGCACACAGCAGGGTATGAAAGCCTTCGATGCCTTTTGGGGTGGCGAGGGTTTTGAAGATGGTATCCACCACATGTCCGCTGTCGGCAGCCATACCGGTTTCCTTCCAGGTCGTCCAGTTGATCGTCGTCGTTCGCTTCCCCTTCCGGCTTCGGTAAGCGGAATAGGCGTCCAAGTAGGCGTTTGCTGCTGCATATTCCCCTTGACCGTATGCACTGAAGTACGTGGCGACGGAGGAGAACAGAATCATGAAATCCAGTTCATCCTCCTGCGTAAGGGAATCCAACACCCACGTACCGTGGATTTTGGGAGCAAGAATGGCTTTCGTCAGCTCTGGGCTACGGTTCGCCATGGGCCCGTCATTGGACACGCCCGCAGCATGGACGATGCCGTTAATCGCTCCGTAGGTGCAACGAAGCTGTGCCAGAACGGCTCCCATGGCTTCCAGATTCGATACATCCACACTGAGGCATTCGACTACCGCTCCTGCAGCCTCCAGCTCCTTCAGGGCTCGAATCGTCTTGGCTGTTTTGCCTGCGGGTTCTCGATCCAGAAGGTCCTGCCAGGCATCCCGCGCAGGGACGGGTCGTCGGTTGAGCAGAGCAAGATGGACCTTGTTCTGCGCCGCAGCGAAGTACTTGGCGACCTCCAAGCCGATGCCGCCCGTACCGCCTGTAATCACGTATACTCCTTGCTCCTTGATCGAGCTGCCGCCAGCATCAGGAAGGGATACGTCAAGCTCAGTGAATACTTCCGTGTAGCGTTCATTCTCGCGGTATGCGACGGCATAGGCGGTATATCCGGCGTCGAGCTCTTCGAGCAGATGCTGGATTGAGGTCGCCTCATCCACATCAATGAATCTGCACTGAAGGTTGGGATGTTCCTTCCCGATCACCTTCCCGATACCATAGAGCGAAGCGTTGTCCGGTATCACCCGGACCTCCTGGCCTGTAACGGAGGCGGCGTACTCTGTCACGGCGATCAGCTCCGCTTCATCCTGAATACCTGCCTTAGCCATGGCCTGTACCAGGTATAGCATGCTGTAGAGACCCGCTCTTAGCCGTTCATCCAACCGGACAAACTGCGCCGTCTCCCCTCTTTCATTGAAGCTGAACAGGTGGATGATCCGGCTGATTCGTTGTCCGCTAAGCGTTTCAAACAGCTTATCGTAGCTCTCCCGTGTACCGTCCACAAAGTAGAGGCTGCCGCTGTTCGGATCGTCATTTCTTCCTAGCTGAACCTCAATGACCTCTTCTCCCCGACAGCGATAGGCTTCTTGAATGGCACTGCCCACCCCCCCGTTGTCTTTCAGCAAGAGCGTAACGCCCGCTTTATCCAGCCTGCGTCCCTCTCCTGCCGCCTGCGGCCGCCACTTCATCTTATAGTAGAAAGCCGGCTTCTCTTGGTCCAAGCTCCTCTTCGATTCCGGTATCCGGATCCAGCATTTGTTCTTGTCAAACGCATAGGTCGGTGCATGGATCTTCCGAGGCTTGCGGTCCGGGTAGAGCTCCTCCCATTTGAGCTCTGCGCCCTGGGTATAAAGCGCACAAGCTCTCCATAAGGAGCTTGTATCCTCCTTGTTGCTTGCCCGATAGGCCTGCAGCTGGCAGGCCGCCTCTTGGGTGAGCTGTGCTTTGTCCGAATCCTTGATCTCCTTGGCGGAGAGCTGGGTTCTGTTGGCGGAGATCACCACATGCTCCCCGTAAAAGATCCCCTGCTCCTCGTTGGACGCGATGTGATGCTCCAGCAGCCATTTGACCTTCTGCTTCAATTCCTTCAAGCCTTGGAAGACAATAAGCAGCCGATGGTTGTAGTGGCCTCTTCCGGTATTTGCCGTGTAGCATAGGTCGGCGGCTTGGAGGTCCTTCGCTTTGCAGAGGAACCGATGATATTTGCTGAGCAGCCCACGAAGGGAGCCTTCGCTTCGGGCCGACAGCGCAAGAAGCTGCGGACCTTCCTCCGGCAGGCTGGGCTCACTCGTCTCCTGGATGTACTCCTCCAGGACCACATGGCAGTTCGTGCCACTTAGTCCGAAGCCGCTTACCCCGCACCTACGCGGGAACGGCTCCTTGTCCCAAGGCCGGGCTACGGTGTTGAGGTACAAGGGCGATTCACAAAACTCGATGTTGCGGTTCGGCCTAGTAAAAGATAGAGACGCCGGAATGGTTTGATGGTTTAACGCCATCACGGCTTTGATCAGCCCTGCCATGCCCGCACATTCGTATAAATGCCCAACGTTCGTCTTGGCGGTACTTAGGGCACAAAACTGTTTTTTATCCGTGAATTTACGGAAGGCCTTCTGAAGACCCTCGACCTCCAGGGGATCTCCAAGCTTCGTTGCGGTGCCATGGGCCTCCACATAGCGGATGGTCTCCGGTTCGATCCTGGCATTCTCCCATGCCTTCATGATCACCTCGGCCTGTGCCGTGGAGTTGGGAGCGGTGATGCCGATGGAGGTTCCGTCCTGATTCACCGCACTGCCCTTGATGACTGCATAGATAGGGTCCCCATCCCGCTGGGCTTTGCTGAGGGGCTTGAGCATCATTGCCGCTACCCCTTCGCCCAACCCGGCCCCGCCGGCATCCGCGTCGAAGGATCGGGTCATGCCATCCGCCGCTTCAACCCCAAGCTGCAGGCCTGGATTTTCTGCCGGGAACAAGTGGATTTTGATGCCTCCCGCCAGGGCCATGGAACAATCGCCACTGCGAATGGCCTGGCATGCCAAGTGAACGGCAACCAGTGCCGAGGAACATGCCGTATCCAGAATCAGGGTCGGCCCCTTCAAATCCAGCATGTAGGAGATTCTGGTCGGAAGCATGGCGGCGATATTGCCCGCCAATGCAATAGGGACCAGGTCCGGGTCCATGTCGAAGATCATGTTGTGATAGCTGGAATTGCTGGCAAACCCGACATACACGCCGGTTTTCGTTCCTGACAGCTTCCTGCCCCCGTATCCCGCATCCTCAATGGCTTCCCATACCGTCTGCAGAAATAACCGCTGGGAGGGGTCCAGCGCGCTCGCCTCATTGGGGGACATCCGGAAGAACCCATAATCAAAGGAGGCGACATCCTCCAAATACGACCCCCGATGGTACCGCAGCTCCATCCCCATGCGCTCCAGCTGGGCTGTTACATAATCATTCACACCGGCCTGCCGGGCCGAAGGGAACTCGCCCACAGATCCGACTCCGGCAAGGATGTTCTCGTAATAGTCACTGACGGTATCCGCCTCGGGAAAATGCGCGGCCATGCCAATAATCGCAATGTCCTCGTGGCTGTGCGTCTTTTCCTGCTGCCGAAGCAAACTGATCATTTGAATGGCGATTTCCTTGTTGAGTTTTCCCTCTGCATTTTGCTTAAGTATATAGGTATATAATTGGTCCATGTCCCACGTCCTCCAACCGCTTCGTCCTGAAGGCAACCCTCTTACTTGTCCTCATCCAAGCCTTCCCGCTTCATGCGTTCGATGGCCTGCTCGATGGAGAGATTCCCTTGTTCCAACGCTTCGAGCAAATGTCTGGTATCTTCCTCCATGAGCCCGGCTTCTCCATGGTCTTCTTGAGGAAGATCCGGCGTGCCACCGATAGACGTTTGCCCCGCCTCAATGGCCTGGAGCAATTCCTCGGTTCTCCGGTCCTCATCCGCGTCCGCTGTGCCGGTATGCTCCGGCTCGCCTTCGCTTGTCAGGAATCTATGAAGCTTGCTGATGGACGTATGCTCGAACAAATCCATCAGTCTGACTTGTCCGGGGAAGAGCTTCTCCAGCGAATGGTGAACCCTGCCCAAGAGGATGGAATCCCCGCCGAGCTCGAAGAAATTATCCTCGATGTCTATTTCGCTGAATCCCAGAACCTCGCAGTAAATGGCGGCTAATTTGGCCTCCAGGTCCGTGTAGCCTTCCGCCTTGCCCTTCAGCTTGATCTCGCCTTCGAGGAACTTCTGAGACGCCTGCTGCCTGGCTTCCTTCTTTCGGATGGAGTAATGGACAGCAGCGTCGATATTCGGTGCCAGCAATACAGGAAGCTGCTTCAGCTCCCACAGCGTATCCGCCTCGGGGTTGATCTCGCCGATCATGACCCGGGTTATGGCCTTATGGAAGACCAAGTCGAAGGAGGACATGGCCAAGCTCGTGGAGATGGCTTTGAACGTCCCGTCTGCGTTGACTCCATAATCCACTGCCATCCCCGTATCCCGCCAAGCTACCCAGTTGATTACCAGGGTCTTCTTGCCTGTGTTCCTTCGATAACGGGCGTATGCGTCCAGGTATGCGTTCGCAGCGGCATAATCCCCTTGTCCGGCAGCAGCGAAGATGGAGCTGACGGAAGAGAACAGAACAAAGAAGTCCGGGTGATCTGCGGCTGTCAGGTGATCCAATATCCAAGTGCCGTAAACCTTCGGCAAAACCACCTCATTGAACCGCTTTTCTTCCTTCACATACAAATATCCATCACCGGCCACCCCGGCTCCATGCACAATGCCGTTGATTCTTCCGTATTGGCTTCGAAGCTCATCTAGCACCCGCTTCATATCCTCCAGCTCGGACACATCAACCGAGCGGCATACCACATGGGCACCTAAGCGCTCGATCTCTTGGACGGACTGAATGCGCTGAATCAGCTTGGCGTTCATCCTGCTGTTATCCCGCACAATCCGATCCCATTCTTCCCTAGGCGGCATAGCCGAGCGGCTCAACAAAGCAAGGTTTACACGCTTGCGGGAAGCCAGGTACTTGGAGACCTCAATGCCCATGCCTCCCAAGCCGCCGGTAATCACATAGACGCCTTCCTCATGGAGCTCGATCCGCTCTTCCTCTGCCTGCTGTACCGGGAAATCGCCGAACTCTTCGAGATACCGCTCGTTTTCCCGGTACGCCGACTGGTAGATGCCGGGGTCGGCTATGATCTCCTGGAAGAGCTGCTCCACGTCTGTCGGTTCGTCCATATCGATGCATCTGCACTTGAGGTTGGACTGCTCCAGCCTAACGGCTTTCCCCAGACCGAAGAGCGGGGCGCCATGGGGGATAAGCGCAGCTTCCTTTCCGCTAACCTGCTCTACGAGCTTGGAGACCAGCACCAGATCTACCTCTCCGCTCAGCCCGATCTTCGCAGCAGCCTTGGATAAGTAGAACAGGCTGTATACTCCCCGTTTCTGGGATTGAATCAATTGGCTGTAGTCCGTCACATGGCTTCCATCCATGATCGAGAAGAGGTGGATCATTCGCGCAGGCTTCACAGGCTTGAGCTCGCGAAGGAGGGTTGCATAATCCTCTTCCTCGCCTCCGATCGTGAACTGCCTCTCGCCCGTCCGGCTGTAGCCAACTCCCCACTTGACGTGGATGACCTCCGTCCCTTGTTGCGCCAGCTTATGCGCCAGCTGCTCTCCAATCCCGGCTTCATCGTGGAACAGAACCACTGCCCCTTCCCGGGTTCTGCCTGGAGCTGCTGCTCCTAGGGGCTGTCTCATCCACCGGCCGCCATGGAATTGGCCGGCTGAAGGAAGGGCCAGCGGAGCATCCTCGTATTCGGGGATCTCAATCCAGCATCGCTCCAAGTCGAAGGCGTACGTCGGCAGACTGACACGATAGACAGACTCTCCGCGGTAGAGCTCCTTCCAATCCACATCGGCCCCTTGCGCATAAAGCCTGCCAAGGCCGGACAGCCCTGCGCTATCGGCGTCCGTTCCGTTCTTGCAACACTCAACCTTGAGAGCTGCATCCTCTCCCAGCTGTATGCGGTATCTCTCTGTCATTTCTCCGGGAGACAGCTGGCCTTTGCTTGCCGGTACGATTTTGTGGTGCCCGTATGCATACCACGGCTCCTGTGCCGCTGCGACACCAACCCGTGCCACGTGCTCAAGCTTGCGTCTTGCATCATCCAGGCTCTCTGCAAGGATGGCCAGCCGATAGCTGTGGTGGCCCCTTCCTGCTGCAGCCGTGTAGCAGATATTGTGAAGAGAGGAGCTTGTAACCCGGATAAACGTCGTGTATTTCCTCACAAGCCGCTGCAGCGCGCTTTCTGTCTTGGCGGATAACACCAACCATTCCAAACGGCTGCCGCTTATACCGGCTTGCTTGGTCTCTTCTGCACCTACGTATTCCTCCAACACCACATGGCAGTTGGTTCCGCTCATGCCGAAGCCGCTGACGCCGCATCTCCGGGGATACCCGGCGGTTTCCCATTTACGGGAAACGGTGTTGACATAGACCGGCGACTGGCTGAAATCTATTTTTCGGTTGGGGCGATGGAAATAAAGGTTGGGCGGAAGCTGTTTGTTGCGCAGGGCCAGAATGGCCTTGATAACCCCCGCGATCCCCGCTGCTTCAGCCAAATGGGTGAGGTTGGACTTGGCCGATCCAATGGCGCAAAACTGCTTTTTATCCGTAAACCTGCGGAAGGCATTGGCAATCCCCTGAATTTCGATAGGGTCTCCCAATTGCGTGCCTGTTCCATGAGCCTCCATGTACGTGATCGTCTCTGGATCGATACCCGCATCCTTCCAGGCCTTCACAATGACTTCCTCTTGGGCAGCCGGGTTCGGAGCCGTCAAGCCCGCTGAGCTTCCATCCTGGTTGGATGCGCTGCCCTTGATGACGGCATAGATATTGTCTCGATCTGCAATGGCCTTCTTCAGCGGCTTCAAGAGGATAGCCGCTACACCTTCGCCGGAGCCCGTACCGTCGGACCATTGATCGAAGGTCCGGGTTCGGCCGTCAGAGGATTCCATCCCGATTCCCCTAGGTGAGCCTTTGCGATGAACAGGGAGCAGATTGACCTTGACCCCTCCGGCAATCGCCATCTCGCAGTCTCCATTCCGGATGGACTTGCAGGCCAGATGCACGGCGACCAGTGAGGCGGAGCAGGCGGTATCGACTACCATGCTGGGGCCCTTCAGGTCGAACAGGTAGGAGGTTCTGCCGGCTGCAACGGAGGCTGTATTGCCAACGAGGGCCATGGACTCACTATCCGGGTCAATCTCGCTGATGAACCGGTGATAATAGAGCATGTTGGAGGCGAAGCCCAAATAAATGCCCGTTTGCGAGCCGAGCATGCCGTCTCCGCCATACCCCGCATCCTCCATCGCCTCCCATGCCGTTTGCAGGAACAGCCGATGATTGGGATCGGTAAGACTTGCCTCCCGAGGAGACAGCCGGAAGTACCGGTAGTCGAATTTGTCAATGTCCTCCAGGTAGGCGCCCTCTTCGAATTCTATGGCGTTGACCGGGAATTTCTTAAACTTGATGTACCGCTTGATGTCCTCTTGTCTGGATTCCGGAACTATAGTGGCCATATCCTGGCTGTTCACCATGGCACTCCAGAATTCATCCGTGTTGTCAGCCATCGGGAACCTGAAGGACATCCCGATCACCGCAATCTCACCGGTAGGGTCACCTTCGTTCCCCTTCTCCCGGGCGGCTTCCCTTGCAAACGATTGGGATTGTGCACCAGGGGATCCCTGTGCCCCGGTCTTCTGCAGCATGAATTGGGCCAGCTTGGATATGTTGGAATACTCGAACATGTCGGCCACAGTAATGAGTCCAGGATGCTGCTGATCGAGCTCGGCGTGAATTCGCATGAGCAGGATCGAGTCCGCACCCAGCTCGAAGAAATTATCGAAGACGTCAATCTCATGAAAGCCGAGCACGGACTTGCACACCAGCGCGACCTTCCGCTCCATCTCGTTGTAGGCATCGTCGCTTCGGCCGGTCAACTGGACCGTGCCGTTCTTTGCCTGCGAGGATGGCGAAGAGGCCTTCTTCTGCGGCAGTTGGCTTTTCTTCCGTTCGATCACCTGAGACAAGTCCTCCGTCAGCCGGACCTGTGAGCGTTCAAGCAGCAGGAGTCCCATCTTGCTGTCATTGATCTCACCGATCAACGTACGGTCGGTTTTGGACCGCAAGGCCTGCATGAAGGCTTCGGTCCCCCTAGAGGTTGGCAGCGTCCTGAAGATGGTATCCACCGCCGCACCCGTTTCTGCCGCCATGCCGGTTTCCTTCCATGTGGTCCAGTTCACCGTCAGGGTACGGTTGCCCCGCTTATTCCGGTACGAGGCGAAAGCATCCATATAGGCATTGGCTGCTGCATAATCGCCTTGCGTGACCGCGCTGAAGATGGTGGCAACGGAGGAGAACATAACGAAGAAATCCAGCGGGTCCTGGGCCGTCAGCCTATCCAGAAGCCACGTGCCCGCCACCTTCGGCGCAAGCACCTTCTTCATGGTGACATCGTGCTTCTGGACCAGCAGCTCATCCATGGCAACCCCCGCCGCATGAATGACACCGCGGATTTCCTTGTATTGGAGCCGCAGATTCTCCAGCACAGCCTGAACGTCAGCTTCGCTGGATATGTCGGCGCTGTAGTACTCCACCCGGGAGCCGGAGGCTTCGATGTCCTGAATGCTCTTGATTATCTTGATTGTCTTCTGATTTTCGTTTGCCTCTACGATGGTTTCCCAGCTCGAACGGTCCGGCAGCGACGAGCGGTTGATTAGTGCAACAACAATACGTGCCTGAGCGGACAAGGCCTTGGCGATCTCGAGGCCGATCCCGCCCGCTCCTCCGGTGATGACATATGCCCCGCCTTCCCGAAGGACCGCATCAGACGAAGGCTTCACCGGAATCGGACCGAAGGCCTCTACGAATCGTTGACCCTTCCGATAGGCAACGAGAGCGCCCGTTGTCCGGCTGTTCAATTCCTCACGGATAACTTCCGCCGGGGTTTGCTCATCCCAATCAATGCTTCGGCATTTGATCAGGGCTTGTTCCTTGGTCAGAACCTTGCCCAAGCCGATGAGCGGCGCATTCTCCGGCTTCAGCAAGCCTTCGCTTCCATCCGCCTCGCAGGCATAATCCGTCAGGATGACGAGCTCCAGCTCCTGCTGAAGCTTGGCTTCCGTGAGCGCTTGGTACAGGTGCAGCAGGCTGTAGACGCCAGCACGCTGTCTCTCCTCCAGCTCTTCGAGGCTTGTGACGTCCCCTTGGCGAAGGGTTTGCATGTGAATGATTCGAACCAGGCCGTCCAACCCCACCTCCCGAAGCAGTGCCGAGTATTGTTCCGGTTCATCCATGAGCAGGAAGGCATGAGGGCCGATCTTCTCGAATCGTTGGCCAGGAGCAACCGTAATGACAGCTGTACCTTCCCCCCCTAAGCTTGCTGCGAGGGCTTCGTCCCCTTCCTTGCCGCAGAACACCAGAACCTTCCCTTGCTGCGGATTTGCCTTTCCCGGCCGCTCTTCTTGTACCCACGTCACGCCATAGAACAGATTCTTGTCTCCGGCAGCTTCCTGATCGGATATTCCATCGGCAGGAAGAGGGGGATCTACCCAGCAGCGAATGGGGTCGAAGGAGTAGGTGGGAAGACTGATTCTTTGGCGCTTCTCCCCTTCGTACAGTGCCTCCCAGCGAATATCCGCACCTTTGACATAGAGTGCGCTGAGGGAATCGAGGACAGCTTTGTCCTTCTTCCCGGATGCAAACCAATCCCTGCACCTGAGATCGGCTTGCTCCTTGAGGGCGAGCTTGCCTTGCTCGGTCAACTCACCTAGAGCCAGCTCTTCTTTATTGCTCCGAACCACTTTATGGTAAGCATAGAACGCCCATGGAACGTTCAACTGCTCCATATTCATTTCTGACAGCAGGTTCAGCTTGTCCGATAAATCCGCCAGGCTCTCCACGACAACCGCCAGCCTGTAGCTGTAAGCCCCCCTGCCGGTATTGGCGGTGTAGCATAGGTCATCCAAGCGCAGGGCATCATCGGCATGCTGCACAAACCTCTGGTACTTTGCAATCATACGAACCAGAGCCGACAAGCTCTTTGCAGATAGGGTAAACAACGAGAGGCGCTCTTCGGCTTCCTCACCTTCGGGCTCTAAAGCCTCCTCGAGAACCAGGTGGCAGTTGGTCCCGCTCATACCAAAGCTGCTGATGCTGCCCCTTCTTGGATGGCCTTCAGGCTGCCATTCCCTAAGCTTCGTATTCACATAGATAGGGGAATCGCAGAAATCCACCGTTGTATTCGGTTTGTTAAAATGGATGGTTTGGGGAAGCTGCTTGTGCTTGAGTGCCATAGCCATCTTGATCAGGCTGGCAATCCCCGCCGCCTCACACATGTGCCCCATATTCGATTTCACGGAGCTGATGGCACAAAACTGCCTTTTGTCCGTGTACCGCCGGAATGCCCCTTCGATTCCCTGAACCTCAATGGGGTCTCCCAATCTCGTTCCCGTTCCATGCGCTTCCATGTAGGTAATGGTTTCAGGGTTGATTCGTGCCTCTTCCCAAGCCTTGGCAATAACCTCAGTCTGAGAGGCAGGATTGGGGACGGTAATCCCCGCCGTTGTTCCGTCATGATTGGCAGAGCTTCCCTTGATCACCGCATAAATATGGTCCCGGTCCCGAAGCGCCTTGGAGAGAGGCTTCAGCAACACGGCTCCCGCGCCCTCCCCGATACCCGAACCATCCGAAGCATCGTCGAAGGCCCTCGTTCTCCAGTCGGAGGATTCGATGCCGATCCGCATGTTGTCCATATCGATAGGAACAATATTCAGCTTAATGCCACCTGCAATCGCCATATCACAATGGCCATGCTTAATGGATTGGCAAGCCAAATCTATGGCCACCAAGGCAGAGGAGCAGGCCGTATCAATCACAAGGGAGGGTCCCTTCAGGTCCAGCAGATAGGAAATACGGCTGGCGGTAATGGCCGGCATGTTCCCTACCGACGCGATGGGCACCTGATCCGGCTCGACATCATAAACGATTCGTGCGTACAAGTCCCTGGGGCTCGGGGCATATCCCAAATAAACCCCCGTATTGCTTCCGGCTAGTTTCTCCCCGCCGTAGCCCGCCTCCTCAATGGCCTTCCAAGCCACCTCAAGGAATAAGCGCTGATGAGGGTCCATCAGGCTCGCTTCTTTGGGGGATATCCGGAAAAAGGCAGGGTCAAAGCAGTTGATATTGTCCAGATAAGCATATTCCGCGTACCGAATTTGCTCGTCCGTCATGCCCATATGCCGTAAATACGGCTCTAAATCCTCGCGTCGGCTGTCAGGGAAGGGGGACACCATATCCAATCCGTGCTGAATGTTGTCCCAATATTCATGAATATCCTCTGCTCCTGGAAACCGGGCGGCCATCCCGATAATGGCGATATCCTGCTCCAACGCAGCGCCGCCTTGCTTGAGCATCGCAATCATGCGTATAGCCGTTTCCTTGTCAATCTTGCCCTGTGAGGTATGGTTGACGATAAAATTGAATATTCCTTCGGTTTGCAAGATACTGCCTCCCTTTACAGCCCTTCGATATGAAGAATGGCATCTTCAAGACTTAAGGTGCCCTGCTCCAGCTTGGTGAAGATCTCCCTCGTCTCCTGCTCGACACTGACCTTGGCCTGCTCCTTGCCCTCGGCGCCTTCCGTCAAGTGCAGCGCTAATGTGTGGACGGATGGGAACTCGAACAAATCCGCAATTTTGAGCCTTCCGGGGTACAATCGATCCACCATCCGGTGAATGCGCATGAGCAGAACCGAGTCTCCTCCCAATTCGAACAAGCTGGCATATATGTCAATCTCGTCATGACCCAAAATTTCATTGAAGATCCGGGCGATCTGCTGCTCCGTATCGGTATAGCTGTTGTTGTCCCGACCTTTCAGCAGGATTTCACTGGCAGCGGTTCTCGGCTTGGACTGCATGGCCTTCCCTTTGGGAAGAATAATCAGCTTCCCGTTATCCACCATGGCTGCATCGTACTTGCCGTTGGAGATGACTTGGTTCTCTCCGTCGAGCAAGTCTGCACCCAGCTTCATGTGGATAAAAGCGTTCAAGCGGTCCGAGAGACGGAAGGGGAGTACCGGAAACAAAGTCAAATACTCCTTGCTTTCGTTGATTTCTCCAATCAGGACTCTCGACACCTTCTTCCTCATGACCGCTTCAAGTCCGGTAACCGCTTGTTGGGCCGTTATCGCTTTGAAGATGGTATCCACATTAATGCCGTACCGTACCGACATGCCTGCATCCTTCCACGACACCCAGTTCACCGTCAAGCTGTTCCTTCCTTGGCCGTTCATATACGAGGCATACGCGTCCATGTAGGAGTTGGCCGCCACATAATCGCCCTGGCCGGCCTCCCCGATCAGCGAAACACCGGAGGAATGCATGACGAAAAAGTCCAACGGATCCTCTCTTGTCAGCCTGTCCAGAATCCAGGTGCCCTCCACCTTGGGTTTCATGACGTTGGTGAATACGGCGATATCCTTCGTCAGCACATAGCCCGCACCAGCGATGCCTGCTCCATGAATCACGCCATTAATCCGTCCATACCTTTCTCGCAAGGACCGCAGTACCGCATCCATCTCCTGCAGGTCCGATACATCCGCAGGGATGCACTCGACCCTCGAACCCTTGGATTCGATCTCCAATAGGCATGTTATCGCTGTTTGGATCCGTTCGTTGTCACCGGAATCCAGGTACGTGTTCCAATCTCCACGATCGGGGAATGGCGTGCGGTTGATCAGTGCGAGGGTCACTGGAGTACTGGCGGATATATATTTGGCCATCTCCAAACCGATTCCACCCATACCGCCCGTAATGACATACACGCCTGATGGCTTCCATTCCAGCTCCCGAGGCTCCGCCTGCTCCACGTTCACTTCCCGGAACACCTCGACGTACCGCTTGCCATCCCGGTAGGCGGATTGATAGGTTTTGGCATTGGTAAACAGCTCCGGGAGGATATCCCTGGCCCCTGTGCTGTCATCCAGATCCATTGCCTTGCATTGGAGGTGAGGGTACTCCTGGTACACCACCTTGCCCAATCCAATGAGGGTGGCATTCTCGGGTTGGAGCCGGTCCTCCCGCTCCCGAATCGGATGGACATGAGCGGTTAGGAGATGAATGCGCATCGTTTCCTGCGTTCGTTCATGCTTCAGCATGCTTCGGGTTAGGTAGAACAGGCTGTATACCCCCGTCTCCTGGCTCTCCTCCAGGTCCTTCAAGGATTCGATTTCCTTGTGTTGTCTGAGCGTTGTGGCATGAATCACATGATTGACGGACTCCTCAGCCAGCTCTTCCAGCAATCTGTCGAAATCCTGCTCACAGCAGCGAATCCGGTAGGCATCCGGTCCGGTTCGTTCATAGCTGGCTGCCAAGTCGACCTCAAGGACACGCCTGCCCTCCTGTCTTAAAAGCTCGGCCAATTCCTGCACCATCGGCAGGGAGCCTGGAGCTTTGAGAAGCATGACCGCCCCTTTCGAGCGATTCCGATCCGCCACGCTTAGCGCTTCTTCAACCCACCCCATTTCATAGGTCGAATGATTCAGGGTCGGTTCAACGGCGATCGCTGCAGGAGAAGGAAGGTCCAGCCAACACCGTTCCCGCTTGAAGGGATACACCGGCAGGGGAAGCTTCTTCGGCTTCTCGTCACCAGCCAGCAGCTCCCAATCTACATCGGCTCCTGCGACATACAAGGCTGCAAGACCTCGAAGTACTGGTTCATCCCCCAGGCTGCCAACCCGGTACTCACGTGCCTTCTCGTGGGCTTCCTTGGTCCGTTCCTCCCGCTCCGCTTCAGTTAGGTCGTGTTCCTCCCGGCTGCTCTTCTTAGCATCCACTACCCGGTGTCTGCCTGAATAAACGAACGTATCGGCCGTGCCGGATGCTGCTTGGCGCAGCTTAGCGGCAAGCTCATCCACAGAGGAAGCAAGGGCGGCCAACCGGTACTCATAGTGCCCCCTGCCCGTATTTGCGGTGTAGCACACCCGGTCCAGGCTTACCGTAGGGTGCTGGGCCAGGTATTCAATATACGCTTGAATCAAGTTGGCATAGACCTCGGGGTCCTTCGCCGACAAGGTAAATAGCTGGAGGCCCGGTTCTCCCGCATGGGACTCCTCCGCACGCGGCATCGGCGCTTCCTCCAACACCACATGGCAGTTGGTTCCACTAATGCCGAAGGCGCTTACGCCGCACCTTCGCGCTTGTCCGTCCGTTTCCCACGGCCTTGCTTTGGTGTTGATATAGACTGGTGAATCTTCGAAGGCGATGGCCCGATTCGGCTTATTGAAGTAGATGGAGGGTGGAAGCTCCTTATGCTGCAGCGCCATGACGGCCTTCATCAAGCTTCCGATTCCCGCTGCCTCACAGAGGTGGCCAATGTTGGACTTCACGGAGCTGATGGCACAAAACTGCTTCTTCTCCGTGAATTTCCGGAAAGCACTGTGTATGCCCCTCACTTCGATGGGGTCACCCAGATTGGTTCCGGTGCCGTGGGTCTCGATGTAGGATAGGGAAGCCGGCTCAACCCCCGCATTCTTCCATGCCTGTATTAACACATCGGTTTGCGCTTGCGGGTTGGGGGCAGTGATCCCTGCGGCGCGTCCGTCTTGGTTGGAAGCACTTCCCTTCACCACCGCATAGAGGTAGTCTCCATCCTGGATCGCTTGCTTCAAGGGCTTGAGCAGAACGGCACCCACACCCTCCCCAATGCCTGAACCATCCGAAGCATCATCGAAGGCCCGAGTACGGCCGTCCGAGGACTCGATGCCGATTCGGAGGAATTCCTTGTCCAACGGTATGGTATTGATGTTGATGCCCCCAGCTATAGCTGTATCACAGCTCCCGTTACGTATGGCCTGGCAGGCCAAATCAATGGATACCAACGCGGAGGAGCAAGCCGTGTCAATGACCATGCTAGGCCCCTTCAAATCGAGCAGATAGGAAATTCGGCTCGGTGTAATGGCTGTCAGATTGCCGATCATCGAGATCGACAGGGCTTCGGGGTCCGTATCCAGGATCAGCCTGGCATACATATCCCGCAGGTTATTGGCATATCCGACATAGACCCCCGTCCTGCTGCCCATCAGTCTTTTGCCGCCATAGCCCGCATCCTCCAGGGTCTGCCATGCCACCTCCAGGAACATCCGCTGGCAGGGGTCCATCAAGCTGGCTTCCTTGGGGGACAGGTTGAAGAACGGGTAATCGAATTTGTCGATCTCGTCCAGATAAGCGCTCTGGTTGTAAGCGATCTCCTCCAGCGGGACCCCGGTAGAGGCAAGGTAGGCTGTGATGTCATCCGCCCGGGATTGGGGAAAAGCCGTAATACAGTCCAATCCATTCTTGATATTGTCCCAATACTCGTGCACATCCCGCGCCGAGGGAAGCCTGGCGGCCATGCCGATGATAGCAATGTCCTGCACGGCAGCCTCTTCCTCTGCCTTCAGAAGCTTGATAACCTCAATGGCTGTCTGCCGATCCAGCTTCTTCTGATTCACGCTGTCAACCAGATACTTATAAACGAGCTCCATGGGACTACCTCACTATATGCTGTTAAGATTCCGGATGATTTGGTCAACGGATAAGTTACCTTGTTCCATCCGGTCGAACAGGTCATTCAAATCATGCTCCAGGTTCGCGCCAGCTACTGCCTGTCTACGATGGCTATTCATAGCCGGTTGTTCCGTATGCGTCTGTTGGGTCAAGCTGCTGATGTGTTGGGCGAGCTTGCCGACCGAAGGGTATTCGAACAGATCCGTGATGGCCACGACCCCCGGGAATTGCTTATCCAAAAGGGCATAAATTTGCTTCAGCAGCAGAGAATCCGCACCCATTTCGAAGAAATTCATGTGAATGTCGATTTCGTTATAGCCCAAGACCTCTCGGCAAGCCTCCGCAAGCCGTTGCTCGGTCTCGGTATAAGCCTCCTCCGTCCCGTTACCGGTCAGGGTGAGCTTGGTTGTATGATGCTGCGGTCCCGTACGCTCAGCGGCAAACTGCTGCTTGGCTGCCTCCAGCTTGCGCTTGATTCCAGTGGCGAGGGCAATGGCGTATTTCTCCAGCAGGAGGATCATGCGGCTGTCTACATTCAATTCTCCTGCGATAACGGTCCACCGGTTGGTCGTCCAGGCAAGGTCCATTACCTCCAATGCCTTGGAGGACTGGATCGTTTTAAATAGGGTTTCCACCTGGAAGCTATTGTTGGCCGCCATTCCTTTGTCCTTCCAGGTCGCCCAGTTGATTGTAAGCGCCCGTTCTCCTTTGCATGCCTTGTAAGCGGAGTAGGCATCCAGGTAAGCGTTGGCCGCTACATAATCACTTTGATACAGGCTCTCGAATACCGATGCAATGGAGGAGAACATTAATATGAAATCCGGCTTGTCTTCCGCAGTTCCTTCGTCGAGAAGCCACGTCCCATAGATCTTGGGGCCAATGACCTCCTCGAAGGCGGCAGCGGACTGCTCGGCGGCGGCACTCACGCTGACGCTGCCGGCGCCGTGGATGATCCCGCGTATGGAACCGTATCGATGGCGAATGAAGGACAGCATGTCTGCAACCTCATGCGCCTGGGTGACATCTGCCCGGTAGAGCACCACGACCGAGCCCATGGCTTCAATTTCCCGGATGTCCGTAATGATGCTGCAGGCTCTGGCATCCGATGAAGCTTCCAGCAAGCCATCCCATGCATCCCGAGCCGGGAAGGAACGCCGGCTAATCAGCACCAGTGTGGCCTTGCCTCGGTTTGCCAGATGCTTCGCTGCTGCAAGCCCGATGGCACCGAGCCCGCCGGTGAAGAGATAGACGCCGCCATCCCGGATGGGCAGCTCCTTCTCCGCACTTGTCTCAACGACCGCCTCCTCCAGCATCTCTACAAATCTGCAACCGGAGCGGTACGCCTCCATTCTGGCGTCCGCCGGGCTTTCCAGCACCTGGGCCAGCTCCTCGGCAGTCATCCTGCCATCCATATCGATGCACCGGCAGTGAAGATTCGGTTGCTCCTTGGCAAGCGCCCTGCCAAACCCGAATAACGGAGCATGGTGGGGCTTGGTAACCCCTTCCTTACCGGTCACCCGGTTGACAGAATCCGAAACCAAGATCAGCTCGATGTCGTTTTCTATCCGATGCGCCGCCAATGCTTTGGCTAGGTAGAATAAGCTGTACAAGCCTTTATGCTGGGAATCCTTCAGTTCGTTCAGGGATTGGATCTCGTCCTTGCTTGTGATGGTCGCCAGATGAACGATGCGAGAGATGGGGCGGCTATGGAAAGTGCGGATGAGTCCCATGTAATCATCTTCGCTACCCTCCATGATCCATCGACCCGCTGCTTCTCCACAGGGTACAGTTGGCGAGCACGGTTCACCCGTAATCACAACCTCTATTACCTGGCTTTGCCGATTCCTCCAGGTCTCGGCCATCTGACGGGCCATGCCTCTGTCATCCATGAATAATAGGGTCCATCCATCGGAAGCGGGTAATGCTTCCGCTACCGGACTCGGTTTCATTGGTGCCGGAACCCAACTGACCTGATAGGTGACAGGTTCAGGCGCCGCCTCCAATGCCGGGGGATGGTTCTTCCTCTTCGTGATCGGCATCCAACAGCGATGTCGTTCGAAGGGATACAAGGGCAAGGCCAGGCGGCGCACGTCATTTCCGTAGAATCGGGACCAATCCACCTCTGCCCCTTGAACGTATAATCTACAAATCACCGGGAGCTGTCCGGTCTCCCCGGCCTCTTGGGTCGCCTTTCTTTTCTTCTGCTCCGTGATGGCGTATGGCTTCCTTGATCCCGCATCGCTGCTTGTTACCTGATGGCAGCCGTAATAGAACCAGGAAAGGTGGACGTCCTCGAAGGCTTCAACATGCCGCAGCAGGTCAAGCTTCCCTCTCGCATCCTCTTCTCCCGTCAGAAGCAGCGCCATGCGGTAGCTGTAATGACCCCGCCCTGTATTGGCCGTATAGCAGATATCCTCCAACCGCTCCGAGTTCGGAAGGTTTTGGAAATAATCCCCATATCGGTGCACCAGTCTACGCAGCGACTCCTTGCTGACCGCCGAGAGTGTGAGAACATGCTGGCGGGAGGAATCCCTCATCCCTGCATCATTCCGGCTGCCCGGAATGTATTCTTCGATGACCATGTGGCAGTTGGTTCCGCTGAAGCCGAAGCTGCTGACCGCAGCCCGCATGGGCTTGTCGCCTTCCCACTGCCGCAAGGCGGTATTGATGTATACCGGAGAGTTACAAAAATCAATCTTCGGGTTCGGCCGGTTGAAATGAAGGGTCGGCGGAATTTGCCGGTTCTTCAGGACCAGGACGGTCTTGATCAAAGAGGCCAAGCCTGCCCCCTCATTCATATGGCCTACATTGGTTTTCACCGAGCCCAAGGCACAAAATTGCTTCTTGTCCGTATAGGCTCTCATGGCGGTGCTTAATCCGTTCAGCTCGATCGGGTCTCCCAGTCGGGTTCCCGTACCATGGGCCTCGAAGAAGGCGATGGATGCCGGGTCAATGCCACCGTCCGCCCAAGCCTGGAGCAGGACATCCGTCTGAGCCTCCGGATTGGGTGCCGTAATCCCCATGGATGATCCGTCCTGATTAATGGAGCTCCCTTTAATCACCGCATAGATATGGTCTCCGTCGGCCTGTGCCTTCCGCAGCGATTTCAGTACGATGGCAGCAACGCCTTCACCCATGCCGGACCCGTCTGAATGGGCATCGAACGCCCTTGTCCTTGCGTCCGAGGCTTCGATGCCAATTTTGAAATGGTCTACGTCCAGGGGAGCCAGGAACAATTTTGCCCCACCAGCAATAGCCATTTCACACTCTCCGCTGCGGATAGCCCTGCTCGCCAAATGGACAGAGACCAGAGCGGAGGAACAGGCCGTATCCACCACCATGGTCGGTCCCCGCAGGTCATGCAGATACGCAATCCTGGAGGGGAGCATGGCTGCGGTATTCCCTACCACCGCTTGAGACAGGACCACCGGATCCATGTCGCTGAGCATTTTCTGATAAGAGTCCCGTATAATGTTGGCAAACCCGACGTACGTCCCTGTTCTGCTCTTGCGAAGCCTGCTTCCGCCATAGCCCGCATCCTCCAAGGCATGCCACACGGTTTGCATGAATAGCCGCTGGCAGGGGTCGGTCAAATCGGCCTCTCGGGGGGACATGCGGAAGAAGGCGTAATCGAATTCCTCGATGCCATCCAAATACCCGCATTCCATATACGGGGTATTCCCATCCTGCCATTGCCCGATGGCCATCAAATATTCATCCAGCTTGGCTTTTCGGTCTTCAGGGATTTGCTTGATGCAATCCAGCCCATGCTTCAGGTTATGCCAATACTCATCCACATTCTGGGCCCCCGGGAATCGGGCGGCCATGCCGATAATCGCAATATCTTCAGTGCTTCCGTCCGAAGCATGAACACAGGCACGCTCCTTGCGCTCCACCTGCTTCTGCCGCTTCCCGATCGTCTCCGACAAATAAGCGGCAAGCTTGGCTATGGAAGTATGGGCGAACAAATCGGCAATGGCCAATTGGCCCGGGAACTCTCTGCTTAACAGCATATAGAGCCGGCTTAGCATGACGGAATCGCCGCCAATCTCGAAGAAACTGTCATGAATATTGAATTCTTCGAAGCCGAGGACCTCCTCGTACAACCGTCCCAGCTTCCATTCCAGATCCGAGTAGCTCCCCGTGCTGCTCCCGCTGAGCGTTACAGCCTGTTCAGCCTCCGATAATGCGACTTCAGCCTCTGCATCCACTGGCGTTCGAGGGGTTCCGCTCCACAGCTGCTTGATGTTCTCCGGCAGATGGAATAACGCCTCGCCCCCGAACCATTCCATTGCGTGGCCCGCAAGGTGGGGATTGATCTCCCCAACCAAGAGCTGGGTCACCTCTTTATTCACGATCGTGTCAAAGGCATGCAGGGCTTTACCAAGAGGCAGGGGTTTGAAGACCCCATCAATGGCTATGCTGTTCCCCTCTGCCATCCGCAAGCCTTCCCACACGACCCAATTGATGGATAAGGCTGGTTTCCCTAGCCGGCTTCGGTAGGCTGCAAAAGCATCCAAATACGAATTCGCTGCCGTATAGTCCCCTTGGCCAACCTCTCCCGACAACGCAACGCCGGAGGAGAACATGACGAAGAAATCCAACTCATCCTGCTCGGTCACCTGGTTTAGGACCCACGTTCCCATCACCTTCGGCTTCAGCACTTCATGGAAGAACTGCTTGTCCTTCGTCACGAGGAAGCCCTTGCCCACGACCCCGGCGGCATGGATGACGCCGTTGATTCGCCCGTATTGTCTGCGAAGCTGCTCCATGGCGCCCCGCATGTCTGTCAAGGAGCTGACATCAGCGCATACACACGCCACTGTAGCTCCTGCAGCTTCCATCTGCTGCAGTGCCGTCAGCTTGCTACACAGGACTGGATCTGTCCCGGCTGCAATCACTTCGCTCCACTCGTCGCGATGGGGAAGGCGAGTGCGGCTGACCAAGGCGAGCTTGACACTGCCTTTGGCCCCCAAGTGCTGGGCCATACGAAGCCCCAGATTACCCAATCCCCCCGTAATGACATAGACTCCGTCCTTGCGAAGTGGAATGTACCGCTCCTTCAAGGATGCGGGATCCGTCTCGACCATGGACTGCACATAACGAAAGCCGTCACGAAACGCTGCTGCGTAGGATGTTCCCGCTTCGCTCATTTCTGCAAGAACCGCTTCAATCGGCGTATGCTCATCCACATCGAATGCCCTGCAGGCGATCTCTCGGGCCTCCATTCGAATGACCTTGCCCAGCCCGAACAAGGTAGCCTGCTCCGGCTTCAGAGAAGCCTCGCGCCCCGTAACACGGGACACGCAGTCTGCAATCAGCAGCAGCTCCACCCGGCGGTTGAGTCTGGCCTTCATCAGAGCCTTGGACAGATAGAAGAGACTGAACACGCCGGTTTCCTGAGCTTCCGCCAAGGACTCCAGGGACGTCGGAGGGGTTGCGCGATAGGCCGCCACATGAACCATAACCTCAATTGGCAGGTCCCGTAGTTCCCCAAGGAGTCGCACATAGTCCTCCTCTTCATTCCGAATCATGAATCTATCCGGGGACAGCCGTTTGTACTCGTCCCCCGTAAGAACGCTGATCCAACTCCGGCCCTGCTGAACAAGGGCGAGCTGCAGCTCCTCCCAAGCCCCGAAGATCAGAACCGTATCCCCTGTCACCGGATGGCTGGGCGCCTTGGCTTCCTCCCGTACCCATTCCAAGCCGTAGTACAACGGGCTCTCCACCGTAGTCTGGAACTTCCCATGTTGGGGAGGCTCAACCCAGCACCGCTTGCGGTCGAAGGGGTACGTCGGAAGGCTGACTCTTCGTGCACCTGACCCTCTGTACATCCGTTTCCAAGGGACCTCCGTCCCTAACACATAGGAAGCTGCGATGGACTCCAAAGCATCCCCATGGCCCCCGTGGCTCCATTGTTCAACCAGCTCCCCGATGGATGCAGGAGAGAGACCTTGTTCATTCGGAGCAGATCGTCCTGTCCCTTCGCCCATCCACAGCCATGGATGCTTCTGCTCTTCGATCCCGGCGCGGGCAAGAAGTTGTAACTTACCCTGTAAATCGTCTTTATCCCTTGCGAGAATGGCTAATCGGCAGGCGTAATGATCCCGGCCGACAGCCGCTGTATAGCATAGGTCTGCGAGAGATACCTCTGGCTTCTTGACCATCCAGTCCTGATAACGAACCACAAGCTTATGGAGCGTAGCGGCATTCTTCGCCGATAAGACCAGTAGAGACGGTCCTGTCCACCGTTCGGTCGGAAGGCTTCGCGGAAACCGCTCCTTCTGGTCCGAACCTGCAGATTCTTCCAGCACCACGTGGCAGTTCGTCCCTGACAGCCCGAAGGAGCTGACGCCGCAGCGTCTGGGGCCCCCGTCGGTTGTCCATTCCACCGGATGGGTATTCACATACAGGGGCGAATGGACGAAGGGGATCTTCGGGTTTGGAAGGTGAAAATGCAGGCTGGGCGGGATGATGCGATGCTTCAAGGCCAAGCTGGCCTTGATCAGCCCGGCTAGCCCTGCACAGCTGTAGAGGTGCCCCATGTTGCTTTTCACGGAGCCGATCGCACAGAACTGCTTCCGGTCCGTTGCCTTTTCCAGCGCACGTTGAATGCCTTCAATCTCGATCGGATCGCCCAGCTTGGTTGCTGTTCCATGGGCTTCAATATAGGTGATGGTGCCCGGATCGATTCCCGCGTCCTTCCAGGCCTTCGTCATAACCTCCGCCTGGGCTAACGGATTGGGGGCGGTAATTCCCGCCGAAGCGCCATCCTGGTTGGCCCAGCTGCCCTTGATAACGGAGTAAATGGTGTCTCCATCCCGCCGGGCTTGACTAAGCGGCTTTAACAGGATCGCCGCCACCCCTTCCCCCATTCCTGAACCATCGGCATGGGCATCGAAGGTTCTTGTTTCATCGTCGCTGGATTCAATGCCTACCTTGTAATGGTCCCGGTCCAGGGGCAGCAGATTGATGCGGACAGAGCCAGCCATGGCCAACTCACAATCTCCTCTTTGCAGCGCGCGGACGGCCAGGTCCACGGCCACGAGAGAGGACGAGCATGCCGTGTCCACAATCATACTGGGGCCTTTCAGATTCAGGACATACGAGATTCGGCTTGGGATCATGGAGGAGAGGGTGCCCGAGAGTGAAGCCGGCAGCAGCTCGGCATCCACCTCATGGATCATCTCCCGGTATTGACCCCCTTCTGTATCACTGATGTGCCCCAGGTATACGCCAACGGAAGTTCCCGTCACATCCTGGCTGCTGTATCCCGCATCTTCAAAAACCGACCAGGCCGCCTCCAAAAATAACCGCTGCATCGGATTCATCAGCTTGGCTTCCATCGGGGAAAGGTTAAAGAAGCCGTAATCAAACAGGTCGATATTTTCCAGGTAAGACCCCTTCAAGAACGCGATTTCCTCGCTTGTCCCGTTCTTGCGGCCCTTGTACTGCAAATACCGCTCAACATCTCGCCTGCGATTCGGTGGAAGGCTGCTAACACAACTGACGCCGTTTAGGATGTTCTCCCAGAACCCATCCCGGTCTTCCGCCATCGGAAACCGAACGTACATGCCGATAATGGCAATATCGTTATCGGACACTTCCGTTACCTGAGTTGTTCCAGCCGTCGACCCTTGCAGCTTGTTAAGGTTGATGCCAAACAGATTTTCTTCCATTATGCCCTCTTATCCCTCGATTGCTGTGGTATTCTTTGAACCCATGGAATAGTCAATCAACTGCTCCAGCAAGCCTACATACCGGATGAACAGATCCTTCATGTGTCCCCCGTGAAGCCTCATACGGTCATAGGCCAGGGTTAAGTGAAGGCTCTCATCCATGTCATAGATCTCCAATCCGATATCGAAGGGCTCGGGTCTCACCTGGCTCGTCCGTTCGAAAGCCCTTCGATAAGACACATACGGAATCACCCGATGGCCCGCAGGCTCCGTCCGAAGGCGTTTTGTGGCTGAGCAGGCATAGGTCAGGCCCAGAGCAGGGTCCCGGCGCCAAGCCTGGATCCCTTCACACAGCTCCTGGAATAGGGCAATGGAGCCAAAATCAATCGTCAATGATCGGATGTGTACATCGTCTGTTGAAGCCTGAAGGCTCACCTGGGACTCGCCGGAAACCTCCTGCAGCAGGAGGGCGAAGACCGCTAAGAGAACGATGAAGGCGTCTCCCTCCGCCAGCTGGGACAGCCTGCGAATGCCTTCATTTAGAGCTCCCTGCAGGCTCGCCTCAAACTCAGGCGCAGCCCCGGCCTTGCCCCTGGAGAAGTATACCTCCGGCAGACCAACGGTAGGGACGGTGAAGCTTCCCCCTTGCTCCACGAATGCAGCAAGCTTCGCAACGGTGGGATAGGCGAAGAGATCAGGAATAGACACCTTGCCGCCGAACCATTGATCCAGTTCCTCGCTCACCTTCACCAACAGGAGAGAATTGCCCCCCTGATCAATGAAATTGTCATGGATCCCTATGTCATCTTTGCCCAGAATGCTCCGGACAATGGACAGCATACGATCCGCCGTAGGCAGCGGTTGTTTTTTCTCCTGAAGAGCCTGCTGCCTGTCTCTCGCAATAGACCTCAACTGTTGGAGGATCGCCTGAAAATCCCCGGCTTCCGCCATCTGAGCCAGTTTGTAGTGTTGAATCTTACCGCTTGTCGTCTTCGGTAGCTGGGCAATCGGGATGACGGCTTCTACAGGCACCTCCATCACCTGTTGGACATGCTTCTTGATCCGCTCCGCTATATCGTAGAATGCGCCTAAGTCCTTCTTCTTGTAGGTCAAAAAGATGATCAGGTCCTCGGATTGCTTGTCGTTGTTCCGCACCCCGCAAGCCGCGGTGCTCCATTGCTGTTCCCCGCCTAATTTCTCTACGACCCGCTCAATATCATGGGGATACAGGTTCCGCCCATTGACAAAGATGATGTCCTTCGCCCGTCCCACAATGACGAATCTACCTTCCTTGGTGAAGCCCAAGTCGCCGGTATCCAGCCATCCATCCGCTGTCTTAACCAGTCGCGTCGCTTCCGGGTCATTGTAATACCCTTCGGTTACATTCTTTCCCTTGACGTGAATATAGCCTACGATTCGATCCTGAACCTCGTTTCCATATTCATCCGCAATACGGACGCTGCAGTCATCCAAGGGATAGCCTACGTCTGCCAAGGATATGCTGTTGGGATCGCTGGCATCCATCTCCCGGACCTGCGATCCAATCTGCAAGTGCCTTCGATCCAGCGTAACCAGCCGGTATTCCTCATGGCATCGCGTCTTGCATACCCCAACGGTTGCTTCAGCAAGCCCATACACCGGCTTCATGGCGCTCTTCCTTAATTGATAACGTCCCATAAGCTCCACAAACCGATTGCAGAGGTCAATGGAAATAGGCTCCGCCCCATTGGCAATGTAACGGATCCTAGACAAGTCCCATCCGTAATTCCGGTCTTCCTGATAAAAGGAAAGAAAATACCGGTAGCCAAAGTTCGGGCAGTACATGCCATTGATCCGATGCTCATGGGCCTTGCTCATCCACAAAATCGGCTTTCGGATAAACAGCTTCGGGAGCATCAAATATTGATTGGTTTGGGACAAACAAGCGCACAAGTGGAAGGCAATCATCCCCATATCATGGGTCAAGGGCATCCAGCTGAGGACGGCTTCATCCGTCTGAATATCGTAGTCCGCATTATTAGCTGTTGTATTGGAAAGCAAATTTTCATGGGTCAGGATTACCCCCTTGGGGTCCCCTGTGGATCCGGAGGAGAACTGGACAAAGGCGATGTCTCCCGGTTCCGGCCGGTGAACAACCCCCGTACCCTCCGAAGCATAGACACCATCCAGGTTAATCAAGCTGCTCCTCATCGCCTGGGCGCGATCCGCCAAGGCTTCTTCAGCCGCGCCGTATGCCAGTAATTCATCGATTGGTTTTGCCGTTCCGATTAACCGAGGATTGAGTAATTTCTCCCAGACCTTGTAGACTTTGAGTCTGGCTTCCTCCGTGGTTCCCACGGTTAGGGGCACAGGGATGATCTTCCCGATGATGCACGCCCAGAACAGCTCAAGGAACGGCCGATTCTCCTCCACCTGGAACACCAATTCCTGTCCAGGCATCATACCCTGGGCCTGCAGACCATGAAGCAAGCGAAGGGCCTCTTGGTACAACTCCCGATAGGAAAGGAATTCCTCCTGATCTACATCGTGGATGAATGTGATTCCTTTGTCCGTAAGCTCATGATTCGCTTCGATAATATCGAGCAAGTGGTTTCTCATCTACATGGTCCACCCCCAGATGGATCAGTAGTGGAGGATGGTTCTGTTGATCCGCTCCACTAGCGATTCCTCGCTTTCTTTTATGTAGAAATGTCCGCCCTTGAATTTGATCATGGCGAACTCGCCCGTTGTGTGCCGGCTCCACTCCACCAAATCCCTCTGATTGACCTCGATGTCGCCTGAGCCGGTCATCACCCACAGGGGTGACGACAGCGGCTCTCTCTCCTCGAAGGTATAGTGATGCATCATGTCGAAGTCAGCCCGCAGAATGGGAATAAACACTTTGGTCAACGTCTCACTTTGGAAGAGCTCCTCCGGCGTGCCGCCTAGTCCAATGATCTTCTCTTTCAGCTCATGGTCCGAGAGGTTGTAATAATCCGGTTGTTCCCTGTGAATGTGGGGAGCCCACCGTCCTGACACGAACAGATGCGCCGGTTCTAATCCCTTTCGGTTCTGCAAGAGACGGCTTAATTCAAAGGCCAGTAAGCTCCCCATGCTATGTCCGAAGAAGGAGAAGGGCTCGTCATTCCATTGATCCGACAGCCGGTTGTATAGATCCTCCACGGCTTCCTGAGCGGTTTGGCAGAACGGCTCGGTTTGACGCCTTCCCCGTCCGGCAAGTTCCACTTGGACCATTTCGATGGATCGGTCCAAATACTTGTTCCAGCCGTAATAGCAAATCGGGGAGGCTCCGGCATAAGGAAAGCAATACAGCTTATGCTTCTTCATGTAAGGCTCCTCTGTTTATGCCTTGCCCGCGAATACCGGGGACGGGGTGAATGCAACCAGCCTTCTGGACCATAGGTCAAGAAGCTCTTCGATAACCTTCTCTTCACACGCAATGCCCAAATCCCGCAGGAGAACATCGACGGACCGCTCGCCGTCGCAAGCCTCGAGCAGCCGGAAGGTTTCCTCTGAAACCTTCACGTCGTACTTGTCCCCGAAATGCAGCCGAACCACATAGGCCTGTCGCTTCTGGCCGTCAAGCTTGCATTCGGTGGATTTTCGCAGCTCCGTGGTTATCAGCATGCGAGGCACCAGCTGTAAATGCTCCGGGCGCCCAGCTTCCTTCTTCGATATGAGATAATCACCGATGATCAAGTAATGGATATTCGTCGTGAGGAAGCTGACGATCGCATCCTCTTCGGAGTCCACGATCGGCTCCGCGTTGTTGTTAAAGGAGGTATTGAGCAGGATCGGAATTCCTGTCAGCTTACGGAACTCGTCGATAAGGGTCCAATACCGCTCGTTAGTTTCCCGGGATACGGTCTGCACACGGGCTGTTCCGTCCACATGGGTTACCGCGCCCAGTTCACTCTGTTTGTCTTCCTTCGTCTGAAGCACAAAGTTCATGTAAGACAGCGGCGCTTTGCTCGATGGAATGACATAATAATCCCCAACATACTCCTCCAGCACAGAAGGAGCGAAGGGCCGATAGCCCTCTCTTTTTTTCACCATGGCGTTGATGATGTGCTTGTTCTCCTCCGGTCTAGGGTCAGCCAGGATGCTGCGGTTGCCCAAGGCCCTCGGCCCGAATTCCGAACGGCCCTGAACCCATCCAATGACCGCACCTTCTGCAATCAAGCGAGCGGCTGTTTCCTCGATCCGGTCAACCTTCGTATAGCTGACGAACGGCTCCCACTTGGCCAGGATGCCGGCCAATTCCTCCTGATTGCCAATATTGGTTCCCCAATATAGGTGGCGTAGAGTCTCCGTCTCTATCTCCGGCTGAAGCAGCTTCGACATGTACAAGGCTCCGCCCAGGGAATTCCCTGCATCGTGTGCCGCCGGCTGCACGAACACCTCATCGAATAGACCGGAATAGAGGATCTTCCCATTCATCGAGCAGTTATGCGCCACCCCGCCGGACAAGCAGAGCTTGGTATGGCCGGTAACCTGCCGGTAGTGGGTCAACACATGCATGACCATCACTTCCAGAGCCTCCTGCAGGGCGGCCGCCAGGTCCTTGTGCTCCTGGGTGAAGGGCTCTCCCTTTTTCCGTGGGGTGATTAGGTCGAATAAGGCCATGCACCAGTTAAAGTTGACCTGGAATTTCCCATCCGGAAGCAGCTGGTAGGTTTTCTTCAGGTATTTCCTGAAGCGCTTGGGGTCTCCATAAGGAGCCAGTCCCATTACCTTATACTCGTCATGCTGGAAGTAGCCAAGCAGACGAATGATGTAGAGATAGTAGGAGCCTAAGCTATTATCGTTATTCACCCGGTCCAGAATATCGAAGGTTGTGCCGTCGGCACTAATGACATATCCTGCAAAGCCTTCGGGGGAGGCTCCGTCAATGGTGAAGATCAGGCTGCGGTCAAAGCCCGACATGTAATAAGTGCTGGCCGCGTGGCACGTGTGATGATCCACGAATACAATTTTGCTTCTGTCAATGGTCACCCCATGATAGTGGCGAACGGTATCAATTATGTAATCCTTAATGTTCGTATATGGAAGGCCATGGTAGAAAAAATATTCCCGAATCTTTACGTTGGCTTCATATTCACCGGTGGTGAGCACGAAACGGTCCACGTCACTGTAGGACACGCCATAGCTCTGGATGCAAAAATCCATGGATTTAAAGGGAGCTTTGCCGGTGTGCTTGATGCGATTGAGCCGTTCCTCTTCCATGGCGCCCACGACCTTGCCATCATGCAGCAGAACCGCAGACGCGTCATGGGCAATTCCACCATATCCGTACGTAAACAAATCTTGATCAGGAGCCTCTAAGCCTCCATTAATACCAAGTAAGAGCATTTGGTTGAACCCCCATTGAATTGGTTATCCTTGGTCACCTCTAGGTGCCCAAATGACAGACAAGTTTCCCTTCATGGATGAAGGGCGATCAGCCGCTGGGACCACAGCTCAAGCAGCTCATCCATGACCTTGGCTCCGCATGCTAGGCCAAGCTCCTGCACAAGCGTTTCAACCGTCTTCTGCGCGTCGCACGCTTCGAGCAGTCTGAAGGTCTCCTCCGAGATCGAAGCGGTATAGTTCTCCCCGAAATGAAGCCTCACTATATGGGTCACCTGCTTGCTGCCGTCTGCCGTACAGCCGATCGATTTCTTCAATTCGGCTGTCATGTGCCTTTTGGGAGCCAGCTGCATATGCTCTGCGCTGCCGACTTCCTTCTTCGAAACCAGATAATCGCCAATAACCAGGTAATCAATATGGGTGGTCAAGAAGCTTACAATGGCATCCTCTTCTGTATTCACGATCGGCTCCGCATTGTTGTTAAACGAGGTGTTGAGCAGAATCGGAATCCCCGTCAGCTTGCGGAACTCGTCGATTAGCGTCCAATACCGCTCGTTGGTCTCCCGGGATACGGTTTGCACACGAGCGGTTCCGTCCACATGGGTCACCGCGCCAAGCGCAGCACGTTTGTCTTCCTTCGTCCGAAGCACAAAATTCATGTAAGACAGCGGGGCCTTACTAGGCGGGATTTCATAGTATTCCCCCGCATACTCCTCCAACACGGAAGGGGCGAAGGGCCGGTAGCCCTCTCGCTTCTTCACCATGGCGTTGATGATATGTTTGTTCTCCTCGGGTCTTGGATCAGCCAAAATGCTGCGGTTGCCCAGTGCCCTCGGTCCGAATTCCGAGCGTCCCTGCACCCATCCGATGACAGCACCATCTGCAATCAATCGGGCGGTCTTCTCCTCGATATGGTCCACCCTCGTATAATCCACGAAGGCGCTCCACCGGGAGAGGATATCCCCTACTTGGTCCTGGTTCCCAATGTCCGTCCCCCAGTAAAGATGCCGCAGCGTCTCGGTCTCCTGCTCGGGTTTGAACAGCTTGGATACATACAACGCGCCGCCCAGGGAGTTGCCTGCATCATGGGCCGCCGGCTGCACGAACACCTCATCGAACAACCCGGAATAGAGGATCTTCCCGTTCATCGAACAGTTATGGGCGACCCCGCCGGCCAAGCACAGCCGGGTATGTCCCGTAGCCTCCCGATAGTAGGTCAGCACATGCAGGACAATGGTTTCCAACGCTTCCTGCAGGGCTGCCGCCAGGTCCTTGTGCTCCTGGGTAATCGGTTCTCCCTTTCTTCTTGGCTTCACATAATCCATGAGCACGTACAGCAGCCAAGGCTTATTGATCGTAAATTTCCCATCCGGAAGCAATCGGTATGCTTTCCGCATGACTCTTCGGTAGGTGGATGGATTACCGTAAGGAGCTAACCCCATGACCTTGTATTCATCATGCTGGTAGTAGCTTAAGATATTGATCGTTACGTTATAGAACGTACCCAGACTGTTATCATTTGAAATTCGCTCCAGTACTTGAAACGAGTTGCCCTCGGCGCTGATGACATATCCCGCAAAACCCTCCGGCGAGGCGCCGTCGATGGTCAGGACCAGACTCTTATCGAAGCCCGACATGAAATACGCGCTCGCCGCATGGCAGGTATGATGATCGACGAAGGCGAATTTCTCCCTCGGAATTTCCACCCCAAAAAATTGCTGGAACCGTTTTGCCATCCATTCCCTGGCATCCGCATATTCAATGGTGTTGAACATGTTTCGTTTCGACAGAACCTCGTACTTTGATTCATTCTCTGCTGTAAAAAGGACGATCCGATCTACATCAGCGAGGGTGACGCCATACTGATCCAGACAAAATTGCATGGAATAAATCGGCCCTTTACCCGTGTGCTTGATTCGATTGATTCGTTCCTCTTCTATTGCTGCGACGACCTTGCCGTTATGGATTAACACAGCTGCAGAATCATGCGCCATTAAATTCCAACTCATCACATGCATGTCCTCGTGGGGAAAATCCAACCCGCCGTTGATCCCTAAGATCAGCATACCTTCACCCTCCGTCTATTACCTGCAGAGTTCGTTTTCCTTCCCCCTTAACACGCAAGCCTGACGCATGCTCTCCATAATCGGGGGGCTGATTTCTGTTCGATCGGACCCTCTCAATCTTTCCTTCAAGCCCAAGTTAAAATACCCAAGGAACTGCTTCATCTGATCCAGGTCCAACCCCCGATCCATGATATGGTACGCAATCATGCTATCGAACTCATCGAACTTGGTCCAAATGGATTGGTCAATATCGAGGAACAGCTCGTCCTGCAGATCCCTTGCCGTTGCCGAATCCATCGTATTATGCTTCCAATGGGTGTACATGCCGGTCAAACCCCACTTGTCCCGGTTGTTGTTGATCGGAGACAAGGGGTCGCACACCCATGAAGATGCACGGAAGAACGTCGGCTTGCATTCCTCAATGAATCGTTTGGTCTCCAGAAAGGTCTCATAGGTCTCCCCGGGAAACCCTATAATAAAGGAGGCGGTTGTTGTAATCCCGTACTCATTCATCAGCCGCATAGCCCGGTAATACTGCTCGATCTTTACTGATTTGTTCATATTGTCGAGCATTGCTTGGCTCCCGGATTCGATTCCAAGGAAGACCCCCTCACAGCCGCTGTCCCGCATCAGCTCCACCATTTCCCGGTCTGCGAACTGGCATCGGAAGTAGGAGTGCCACTTGAACGGGTATTTCTTCCGGATCATCATCCGAAGCATGTCCTTGAACCGGTTCGGCGGCACATTCAGCGTATCATCGACGAAGATTACGCTCTTCACCGATTCATACTGCATATTGTTGTCCAGAATGCTCTCGATCACTTCCACGCTTGCCGTTTGATACGAACCGGCGTATTGGTCCCGGCTGCAGAAGGAACAAGCAAAGGGACAAGACTTGGTGGTACGGACATAAGCAGAGCTGACTACCGAATCCCCCGCAAAGCTAAGGTTCAGGATACCCTCCTCAAACGGGTTATCCTCCTGCTTATACGTGGTGAAGACATACTCCTCATTGGACAAAAAGTACAGGTTATGGATGTGCTGGCAGCTGGCATTGGTTTTGATAGCCTCAACGAGGTGCCCCAGCGCCTCCTCCCCCTCGGTACTGACCACGTAGTAATCCGCACCTAACCGCTTCAAGAAGTCCGACACGTCCTGCTTAGGCAAAATACGCAAAGCGGAATAAATATAAGGGCCTCCCAAGATAATTTTGGCCTCCCGATTGTACTTCCGGATGAATTGAATGATTTCGACAATCGGGTACTCTTCCGTATATAAGGTAGTAGGAATGGCAATGGATCGGACGTTTCCCTTCAGCTTCTCGATCAGCTCATGCTGCTGGGTGTTGAAGGAATTGATATAATCCACTTTATAGCCCCTCTTGGTTAAATAGCTCCCCAAGAAAGCAATGGCACTATTGAACACACCAGCCATACAAATCGGGCCCATGTCATCCTGCATCTGCATCTCTTCATAAAAGATATGGTTGAACATATCGCTGGGCGTATACCGTTTGCCGTTGTACCATATAAAATTTCCGTCCAAATCCCGGAACTCCATGGAATTTCTCCCATTTCTTATCCGTGTTCGAACAAGCTTTTCGGATAAATCATAATTATGCCCGATAAATAAACAATCTGTCGTTGTTCCCATGGTTCCGCTCCTTGGACCCCTATTGGGCGCCTGCCGCAAGAGGGGGTATCGTGTTATCCTCACGTGGTTGATGAAGCTGCATTTGGTAAAAACGCGCATAAACCCCATTTTCCCTCAAAAGGTCATGGTGCCTCCCCTGCTCCGCAACCCCTCCGGAATCGATGACGTAGATGATATCCGCATGCTCAATGGTGGAGATGCGATGGGCAATGGCAATGGTTGTTTTCCCCCGCATCAGATTGTTCAGCGCGTCCTGAACCGCCTTTTCCGATTCGGAATCCAAAGCTGAGGTTGCCTCGTCAAGCAGCAGAATCGGTGCGTTCTTCAAGAGCGCCCGGGCAATGGCAATCCTCTGCTTTTGTCCGCCTGACAGCCGCAAGCCCCTTTCCCCAACCATGGTGTCGTATTGGTCGGGTTGCTCCATGATGAACCCATGGGCATGGGCAGCAATGGCTGCTTGGACAATTTCTTCCTCTGTTGCCGTCATGCGGCCATAGCGGATGTTCTCTCGTATGGTGCCCTCGAACAGATACGCATCCTGTGGCACATAGGCAATCATCTCCCGAAGCTCCGGCAGGGTATAGTCGGCCATGGGCCGGCCATCAAGCACAATCTGGCCGCTTGTTAGGGGATAGAATCCTAACAGTAGCTTAATGAGGGTACTCTTGCCGCTTCCACTTGGCCCGACGAGGGCAGCCAGCTGACCTTTGCCAACCTGGAGGCTCACCCCCTCAATCACGCTTCGGTTCTCCTTGTAGCCAAAGACTGCGTCCTGAATGTCTACCATACCTGTCCCAGACTGTCGGTTCCCTTGATTTTCTTGCTGGTTTCGCGGGTCCTCAAGCTCCACAGGTGTATCCAGAATCTCGATAACACGAGCGGCACCGGCCAGGGAGGCTTGAAGGTTGGCCCATAGATTGCCCAGATTGCGAAATAGATTCGTAACCTGCTCCAGCAATAGCACCATGGAGAATAATGTGCCCAGGCTCGTCTGCCCCTCAATCAGCATGAGTGTGCCAACGATGAAGGTGCCCCCGTTGTTAATCCAAATCAGCAGAAAATTCGTACTATTCAGATAAGCATAGGTTTTCGATTGGGCTACCGTCAGGTCGGCTCCCCTTTGTGCGGTTTCCCGGTATTTGCCCGTAATCGCTTCGCGCAACTGAAACATCTTCATGACCTGGAATCCGGCAAGCAAGTCCGTCAAGCGCTCCGTCGACAGACCGGCATTCTTCTGTATGTCATTGCTGATTTTCCGCAAAGGTATGGCAAACTTGGCATTGATGTAGGTGGATAGGAGGCCTAGCAGAATGAGTGCTAAGGCAAACCTCCAGTCCATGACGAACATGATGACCGCTGCATACAGGCCTGTAAACACAAGAGACAGGATGGATCGGACGCTGGATGTGTACGCGTTCTCGACCGTAGCCATGTCGTTGGTCAGCCTGGCCATGCTGTCTCCGCTATGCGTGTTCTCAAAATACGAAAGGGGGATCCGCAGCATATGCCCAAACACCGTAAGCCTAATATCTGCCATGATCCGCTTGACTGCACTTCCGAACCAATAATTAAACAAGGGACTGAGAACGGCAAACGCAGCAATAACCCCAGCCAAGGCCAAGGACACCATCCATACGGTATCCATATCCAGGCTGACCGCAGCATCCAGCACAAGCTTCAAAACCACGGCCATGATCGTCGGAATGCTGGCATCCACGAGACTTGCGCCGATCAAACCACCGAAATACGCATGCTTCCTAGGCATAATAAAACGCAGAAGGCTTCGAATTTCCTTGCTGTTCTGTCGCAAAGTTAGGATGCCCCCTCTTCTCTTGGCAATGTCAGGGTAGAGTCTTCACCTATGAATTGACCGAGGTATAGCCGTTGGTAGAAGCTGCGGGCCTCCAGCAATTCCTGGTGCGTCCCCTTCTCCACGATTCGCCCCTGGTTCAGCACAAGCACTTGGTCTGCCATCTGAATAGTGGACAGACGGTGGGCAATGACGAGTACGGTTTTCCCCTGCATGATGCGTTCAAGGGCCTCTTGAACGAGGGCTTCGGATTCCGTATCCAGGGCTGAGGTCGGTTCATCCAAGAGAATGATCGGCGAGTTTTTCAGAATGGCCCTTGCGATGGACACCCTCTGTTTCTGCCCGCCGGATAATTGCGCCCCCCGTTCCCCCACCAACGTGTCATATCCATCCTGCAGTTCGGTTATAAAGTCATGAATGTTGGCGATTTGGGCCGCTTCGATGACATCCTTCATCGTGGCGTCTGGATTCCCATAGAGCAAATTCTCCTTGATGCTTCCGGGAAACAGGTAGGTATCCTGAGACACCACAGCCATCATCGAGCGGGCTGCAGGCAGACTCCATTCCGACAGGTCCTTGCCATAAAGCCGGATTGAACCGTCTTGGTACGCGTAGAACCCGCATAACAGCTTAACGATCGACGATTTGCCGCCGCCGCTTGGTCCAACGATTGCCGTCACCGTACCGGGGGCAACCCCCATGGTCAGCCCGTGCAGCACTTGATTCGCACCATCGTAGGAAAAGGACAGATCCTTGATGTCGATCGCAGGTACCGTTTGGTCCTCCGAAAAACCGCTGCCGTCCGTCCGTTCTGCGGTCTCATCGAGAATTTCGAATAACTGACGCGCAGTACCCATCGTAACCTTATAGTTGCCGAACAGATTTGGAGCGAGGCCGGCACTCTGGACGAAGTAATTCAACAGCTGGGCGAAAGCAATGAGGCCTCCAGCCGTGAAGTCCCCCTCAATAACCAGATACCCCCCATACAGAAAGCACAGCAGAAACGGGGCCGTATTGATGATAACGCTTACCATCGACATAATCGCTCTACTTTTTTCGATAGCCAGCGCATCTTGCAGGGCTGCCTTGACGTTGCCGCTGTACCGGCCAAACAAGACTTGAGCCAGGTTGTAAGCCTTCACCATAGGAATGCCGCCCAAGCTGTCTGCAACGGTGGCATTGGTCTGGGCCAGGGATTGTTGGAGCTTGGCCGCATATCCTTCCAAAGGCTTGCCGACGACATTGGACAAGACAACCGTGACAGGAATGAGGACCATACAGAACAGCAGAAGGCTCCAATTGAAATAAAGCATTGCCGCAAAGCTTACGCCAAGCCGCAGCAGATGAAAGATGATCCCTGTAAAATCATGCTTGTAGAACGATTCCATCCCGTTCATCCCATTCGTCATCCTTGAGATCAGGTCACCTGAATGGTAGCGGTCCAGTGTGGCCACGGGAAGATTGCTGAGGTGGTTGCTTATTTGCCCCTTCATGTCACGAACGGCTCCGGCTGAGAAACGCCCGGCGGAATAGGCCTCCACAAAGTTGACAATTATTCCGATTCCTACAACCGCCAACATTAAATAAATGGATTGCATCAGCTCAGACCGGTCTTTGGACAGCGAGGAGTTGACCAGTTGCTGAATGAAGTAGACGAGCAAAATATCATTAAGCGCATTTATGATGGTTCCGATGAGCTTAAGAACTACCCAAAACCAATACGGCTTCAGATAGGGCATTAATCTGGTGAATGATGACCATGAAGATTGAGAATGTGATTGCCCCAAGTACGCCTTCCCCCCTAATGAAATGTTGCGTTCTTTCCTTACAGCTGTCTTCTGGACGAAGCTAGCTTTTCTGCCACGAATTGGGCAATTCCCTGGAATGTCGGGAATCTGCTGATATCAAGATCATCATCTTCAAACTCAATATCAAATTCCTTCTCCATCTCGATAACCAGCTTGATAAAGGTGATAGAATTGATGTTCAAATCCACTAAATTGGCGGTTAGAAGATCACCTTCCCCATTAACCGCCGGGTACTCAATGACCCGCTCGACGACCGTCATCAACCGTTCCTGCGTAACGGGCACTAAATTTGTTTCCGTCATGTTATACAATCCCTCCATCGACGATAATGGTTTGGCCGTGGATGTAGCTCGCATCCTCCGAGGCCAGAAAGAGTATGACCCGTGCCACTTCCTCGGGCTGTCCGATTCGGCTGCACGGGATAATTGCCTTAAATTTGTTTCGAATCGGCTCCGGCACTTTATTCAGCATTTCCGTTTGAATATATCCGGGGGCCACTGCATTGACGCGAATGTTTTTGGCCGCAACTTCTTTGGACAAGGCTTTGGTAAATCCGATGAGCCCTGCCTTGGAAGCACAATAGTTGGTTTGGCCGGCGGTACCCATGAACCCGGCAATGGAGGAAACATTAATGATAACCCCCGCCTTCTGGCCCAGCATCACAGGCAGTACTGCCTTGCTATTGGCGTAAGCGCCCTTCAAATTCGTATCAACCACATGGTCCCATGAATCCTCACCCATAAACATCAAAAAGCCGTCTTGGGTCACCCCAGCGTTATTCACCAGAACATCCAAACGTCCGTAGGTGTCCGTCACCGAATCAATAACAATCTTCACATTCGGCGTATCCGTGACATCCATATGGCAGGCCTGGGCACGCATCCCTGCCCTGCATAATTCCGCTTCAAGCTGCAGGGCTGTGTCTTTGCTGTCGTGATACGTGAATACCACTGTTGCGCCTTCCTTGGCGAACAGGGTAACGATCGCTTTGCCGATACCCCTTGCCCCGCCTGTAACGCATACGACCTTGCCCTCGAATCTCAAATCATCATCTCCCCGCTGAGGCAAGTACGGTGCTGAATATACAGCCGGAAATGTCGTAGCCGTTGACCAGGATGTAACGGTAATCGCCCTTGCGGGGTTCCGTGTGAACAATATCTAGTCCAAGCACTGGATCAGGTTCGGTGCAGCCAACCGTCATTGGCATCATTCCGTGCCGAATCGTAAGGGCCCCTGCCGCAATGTTAAGGTTCATCGATGCACCGAAGTTCTCGCCGATTGCACCTTTGATGGAGGTAACCGGAATCCCGGCCGCCAAGTCACCGAACACTTCCTTAATGGCCTTCGCCTCGATCAGATCCGCCTGTCTGCCCCCGCCGGCAGCCATAAGGATTCCTGCGATGTCGCTGGTTCCTATTCCAGCGAGTTCAATTGCCGACCGCATAACGCTTACAAATTGGCTTGGATCAAGAGATGCCTCCTCTATGCCGGGGTATGTGTACGACATAGCGCTTGCAGAGGCGGCAACCTGACAATAGATCAGGTCCGGATTCTGCTCCACTATGCTTTCGTTCTCCAGTATGAGTACCGCCGAGCCCTCGGTTAACCGCAATCCGTTCCTTGTCCGGTCCAAGGGACGGCACAAGCAATCAGGATCCGGGTCTACGACATGCAGTTCACTGTAGCAATCGTTCAATTCCTGGCAGTACTCCTCTACCCCTCCGCAGAGAATGGCATCCGCCTTGCCGCCTTCGATTAAAACCCCCGAATATCCAACAGCATCGCTTCCCATGAAGACGGTGCTGGCTCCTTTCAGGTTGAGTTGAATGCACGTATGGCCGACACCCGAATTATTGACCGTGCTCGCAAACACCGTCGGACTGACCACCTCCACACCATCGGATAAGAGCTTGTTCCAAAAAATATGGATGGAGTCAATGGGGCCGTAGCCAGAGTTCATGACGGTTCCTACCCGGAAGGGGTCAAAGCCCCTCTCCTGCAAGGAGCTGTCCTCCATCGCCATCATGGAAGCAATAAGCGTCATTCGGGAAAACCGGTCCATGCGTCGTGCCACATTATTCGGGATGGTCTTGGGGAGCTCCACGGGACAAGCGTAGGCGCTTTTACGGCTGGCCTCGGGGTTATTAATCCCCGCCCAGAAATCCTCCTTGTTGTTTCCTACCCGGGAGATGATGCCTAACCCTGTGATATACATTTTCATCGTTTTGCACTTCCACCTCATCCGTTTATTGGGCAAACGCGTAGGACAGCAGTCCGGAAGCAACCACCTGGTCGGATACCTTTGCCACACATTTCACACGGGCCATGTGGGCAATGCTCTCGACAAGCTGCGCCTCAACGACCAGTACATCCCCGGGAACTACCTTGCGGATGAATTTCAGCTTGTCCGCACCGCAGAGATAGCCCTTGCGTTGCCGGATGTCGCTCTCCGGGTCGCAGAAGATAAGCCCTCCTATTTGGCCCATGGTTTCCACGATCATCGCACCGGGGAAAAGAGGCTCATCCGGGAAGTGGCCGACAACCCACGGTTCATTCATACTTACATTCTTTGCCCCTTTGGAGCTCTCCATATAGCGGATTTCCAACACCCGATCTACCATCAGGAAAGGAAAGCGCTGGGGGAAATACCCCATGATGCTCTTACTATCCATTGTTCTCCTCCTCTACCTTCCCAACGACGATGCTGGAGGTATTGCCCGCAAACGCAAAGGAATTAGACATGGCGTAATCGATGTTCGCTGCTACGGATTCCTTAATCAGACGGAAGCATTGGAAGTCCTCCGCCGGTTCCTCAAGCTTCGCCGTCCCAGGAACCATGCCCCGGTCCAGGGCCAGAAGCACGACAGCCAGCTCCACACTTCCTGCAGCCCCCAGACAATGCCCGGTCATGGATTTCGTCGAGGAGATCATAACCTCGGATTTCTTGGGACTATCTCCATACAGCTTGGTCAAGGCATTGGTTTCCATCACGTCGTTGAGCTCCGTGGCTGTGCCGTGGGCATTGATATAATCCAGCTCCTCAAGGGATACCCGGGCATCCTCCAACGCCATCTTCATCGTCCGATAAGCGCCTGTTCCGTTGGGGTCAGGACTGGTCATATGATAAGCGTCATTGCCGAGCCCATACCCGCAGAGCTCACCGTAGATGTGTGCCCCTCTATCCCTTGCCCGCCGCAGCGATTCCACGATGAAGGCAGCTGCGCCTTCCCCGAGGGACATCCCATCCCTGTCCTTGTCGAAAGGACGACAGCCGGTAATACTCATGGATTTAAGGCTGTGAAACCCCGCAGGGGAAAATTCCGTCAGAGGATCCGCACCCACAACCACCACGACATCTGCTGTACCGTTGCGAATCTGCTCCATGGCGAGCCCAGCTCCGGCGGTTCCCGCCGCACAAGCGGACATGGTAGTGTAGACAGGACCACGGACTCCCGCATAATGGGCAATTCGAGATGTGCTCGAGTTCTTCTCAACCAGCCACCGGGGATCATTCTGCTTCTGTTCCCGCTTGTTCTTCATGTAGCGCAGGGTCTTCTGATTGCCTGCCAGGGAGGTCGAGAAGGAAAGCCCGGCTCGCATGTGCAGGGACTCGATCTCCTCTCTGCAGACACCGCTGTCTTCGAATGCCTCGCTCAACGCAAGATAGGCCATTGTCGTGATCTTCTCGTTGTCACTAGGCTCCTCCATTTCCTCGAAATCCATGGGGACCTCACCGGCAATGATGCTTCTTGTCTCAAGCCTTCGCAGCATCTCCGATTCACGGAGCCCGCTCGCTCCACCTATGATCGACTGGTAAAATGGTTCTCTGGATAATCCGTTTGCGGCAATAACGCCAATTCCGGTTACGACTGCCCGATTGTTATCCTGAAATATCATCATGCCTGTCCGTTATGGCCGCGAATAAAGGCAGCAATCGACTGAACATTCTCCAGAACGGAGAGATCATCGCTTTGGTGCTTGATTCCGAAAACTTCCCTAATGCCGACAACAAGCTCCAGGGCATCCACGGAGTCTAGGTCGAGGCCCTTACCTTCCTTATCCGTACCAAAGATCGGTGCGCTGGGATCAATATCCTCAGGCGTAATGTCCAAGCCCAGCCTCTCAATAATCATATGCTTAATCTTTTGCTCCAAAGCCAAGTCTTCGTTTTGAATCGTGGACATCATCGACATCTCCCTTACTTGTTTTAAATGTGATAACAATCACAATCTCACTTAAAGAACGCTACTTCCTGTCTTTCCAAGCGCGGCCTTGCGAGAGGCTCCTCGTCTGGATAACCGAAGCAGATGCAAGCGATCAATTCACCGCTGATGTTGGCCCATGCGGCAATTTCCTGCTGGCCGTACAGCACATCGCCAATCCATAGGGACCCGAGCCCCAGAGCATGGGCAGCCAGCAGCATATTCTGAATGCACGCCCCAAGGGATTGAATATCCGACACATATTCAAGCCGTGTGAACGGTTCAGACTCCGTCTCCTCGTATCCATACGGGTTGAACACGAGAATGGCTGCGCTTGCCCTTCGAATACAGCCGATGGATCGCTTCAGGGTTCCTGTCTGCTTCCCCATGGCCGCATAGGTCTTCATCACATCGGTGAGCAGTGCCTCGAATGCCGGCTTGCTCTCCTCCTGGAGCACCACGAACCTCCACGGCTGCCTGTTATGGGCGGAGGGGGCCAGAATTCCGGCGTCGATGATCTCCTCTAATGCCTGTTTGGAGACAGGATCTTTACGAAAAATCCTGATACTTCTTCGGTCTCGAATCGCTGTGGAAACCGCCATCATGTCCATCATCTCCTCGGATTCATTCACTTTTTGGCCCTAGGGGACTACTGCAGGCTGCGAATTGCTGCATCATGGCATAGGAGTCCCGATAGATAAGTGCAGCTGGTTTGCCCATCGGATGCGGGGAGCAATACGACAAGATGTGGTCCGGATCAATACGGCGTGTGTGAAAGTACATGGTTCCATAGGTCAAGGAATCCATACTGGAGCTCTGAGCGTGAATGCGAATAGACTTCAGGGGAATCTTCCGCAAACCCAATCCAAGCGCTTTCACATAACTCTCCTTTAAGGACCACAGCCTGCACAGATACAGGTCCTGTTCCCAGTCCCTCAGGAGATGAAGCCTCTCGAGCTCCTCAACACCGCATAGAAGCTCGGCGGCCCCCACCCGTCCGCTCTTGATCCTCTCCACATCAACCCCGACCGGTTCGCTGTGCAGGCCGCAGACCACCCATTTCCTAGTGTGTGAAAGATTGAAATGGACCCCCGGGTATCCAGCTAGCATTGGTTTTCCAAACGGGGTCCTGGTAATCTGAATAGCATGATTCGACAGGTTAAGCTGCTCCACGAGGAGCGTTCGGAGCAGGACATCGGATAGCAGCGTTTCATAGGTGCCTTTTCGCTGCGCTTGCTGCAGAACCCTGAGTCTTCTAGATTGCTCGATTCTCTCTAGCAGCAGCATTAAGAGGCTATCATCCAGCCGGTTGCATATTTTCGTCATATAAATGACCATCTGATGGCCCTCGCGACTTCTTAACCGGTGTAAAGTATGGGCAAATTATCCAAGGAATAAAGTGTAAGTTATTAACGAATTTTATCATTTCGCCTCTTTTCTTTCAATTATGATCTGTAAATGTGAATAGCAATATGTATAATTGGACAACGCCAACTTCAACGCGGCCTACCCCGATGGAGGGCGAATTTGTCTCACTTTATGGGGTCAGTTCCAGGGTCTCCCCGTTCACTGCATCCTCTTTCATGCCATGCCGATCCCTCTACGCCGAAGGATTCTTCGCTGCCACTCCAAGTTCCAAGCAGCTTCCGCCCTCACCCCATGTAGCAAGGTTCGGCTTCCTCCTGTCCCTCTTACGAGGCCTTTTTGACGACACGGCAGGATTCACTTCATGTTTCGGCCTGGCATGTCGCTCGCCCTGTCTCCGACCGGTACTTTCGTCGATACGCTTCTACGCACGGATTTCGCCGTACGCAGGCATCCCAGCTGCACGGGGGCTTAGCCCCTCCCGCGACCGGACTTTCACCGGCTAGAAGATGCGTGCCTCGGGGCTTGGCCCCTCCCGCGGCCGGACTTTCACCGGCTAGAAGATTCGTGCCTCGGGGCACGCCCCCACGCAAAAAAGACGTCCTTGCGGACGTCTTACGAACCACCTTATGGAAGAGATGCGGCTTTATCCAGAGCTTTTGTTGGTAGGTGTCCGACCGTTTCAATCCACGCACCTCATACGAGGTGCGACTGCGAAAAATCACATCACTTATCCCGTACAGATATCGGTACGGTCGTTTTTGAAGAAAACTCATCTGATTCTGATAAGGGTTGATCCTTGACAAACGATACAAAAAAGATTTTTCGATCTGTTTCGATAAAATCTGAGGTGCGAAAGGTCCGGGCTTTTCATGGGAGCTTCACATTCGCACCAACGCGAAAAGCGAATCAATTTCAGCCCTAGCCGTCCTTGATTCGCTCTATTTCGCTTATGCCTGCCTGAGCCGCTCGGTTACGGTGCCGTCCGCTCGGCCGATGATGACGCGGCTCGCCATATTGAGGAACAGGCCGTTGTCCACGACGCCGACAATGGCATTGATCTCTGCGTGCAGCTCCACCGGATTCCCGATTTGACCAAAATGACAATCCACCGTGTAATTGCCGTTGTCCGTCATAAACGGTGCGTCCTCCTGCTGCCGCAGTACCGGCCTGCAGCCAAGCGCCTGCAGACGCCGAAGGGTCAGCTCGCTTCCGAAGGGGACGACCTCGACCGGCAGAGGAAACGCGCCTAACTGGTTTACGGGCTTTTCGTCGTCGACGATAATGATCAGCTCGTTCGAGGCGCTGGCGACGATTTTTTCCCGCAGGAGGGCTCCCCCGCCGCCCTTGATCACCTGCAGCCGATCATCGATCTCATCGGCTCCGTCGATGGTGATGTCAATACTCTCAAAGTCCGAGAAGGAGACGATTGGAATCCCCAGCCGGCGGGCATGCGCTTCCGACTGTTTCGAGGTGGCGATCGCCCGGATGGACAAGCCTTCCTTCACCCGGCGTCCCAGCTCGCGGATTGCCCAATACGCCGTGGACCCCGTACCGAGGCCGACCATCATTCCATCCCGAACATAGCCGACGGCTTTCTCGGCCGCCAATCGCTTACGGTCCATCTTCCTTCCCTCCGTTCAAGCGGCTGTCGAAGTCTTGGAGCACATCGGGAACTTGGTCCATGATCAACTCCACCGCTCGAGATTGCGCCATGGTCCGGCGGAATCCGTCGCCCGGCACCGCCGAGAGCGCGTAAACCAATAAGCTGACCAGAACCATTGCTTCCAGCAAGGCCAGCGCTCCGCCCGCCAGTCGGTTCAGTCCATTCAAACCGGGCACCCGTGCGATGGCGTTCAGCAAATACCCCAAGAGGGTGAGCGCAAGCTTCACTGCGAGCAGAATGAGAATGAACGCCATCGCCTTCAGCAGCGGCTGTTCCCAATCGAATCGGCCGAGCTTCGTCTCGTAATGGCCGATTCCCGATAGGATGTCCGGAGGCAACCAACGTTCCAGATGTGGCAAAAAGACGGGAGTAAGCCGATACGCAGCATACCCGGCAATGATGAAGCTGGCAAGCGAGACCAGTTGGGTCACCAGTCCGCGCCGCCAGCCAAGGACAAAAGCCAGCAAGAGCACCGCGCCGATCGCAACATCAATGGCATTCATGAGGCGCTACTTGCGGCTCGCTTCTTCCGAAGTTTCTTCCATGACGAGCTCTATCCACTCGTTGTATTCTTTCTTCAATAACTCATACTCATGCTGCAGCGCTTCATATTGGACGGCGAGCTCGGCGTCAGACTCGCCTTGGCGGGCGTGTTTGTCCCGCTCGTTCCGCAAAGCCTCCGCGAGTCGCTCCCGTTCCTCGCTCAGGCCGTCGGCGAGCTGCTGCAGCTCGGCCAACTGCGAGGCCCGCTCGGCGGCCAGCTCTTCCAGCTCGGCTGCGCGGTTCGCCGCCTCGTTCAGTTCGGCGGCTCTGCCATCCGCCAGAGTGCGCAGCTCGGCAAGCTCGGCTGCTTGTCCATCGGCTCGACACCGCAGGTCGGTGAGCTCGGCCGATTCGACTTCCGCCTGTCTCCGAAGCTGAGCCAGTTCGTCTTCCTGCTCGGACACGCGGCTTTCGAGCGCCGCGGCCCGCTTGTCGCGCTCCGCCGCCAAATTCAATTCGCGGCGAAGCCCCAAGAGGGCGTACTCAAGCTGGTCCTTCTCCTCGCTCCAGCTCACCCGCTCGCGGTCGAATGTGTCGCGCAGCTCTTGAGCCTTGCGTTCTTGTTCGGTCCGCGCTTGTTCTGTTTGGGTCCGCAGCTCGTCAAGCTCGGCTCGCAGCTCCGCTGCGCCGGTGCGTTCACCCGCGTGCAGCCGCTCCAGCTCGGCCAGCCGGTCTTCGGCTGTGCGAGTCTGTTCGGCCAAGGCGGCCGCAGCTTCCTCGCGGGCTTGAAGCGTCGTGAGCAGCGCCTCGCGCTCGGTCTTAAGCGCAGTCAGCTCTTCGTCCAGCTGCGACAATTCGCGGGACGCCTCGGCCTGCTTGCCTGCGAGTTGGTCGGCAGCTTCGGCTTGCTGACGCGCGAGCTGCTGCCGAAGCTCGGTCAACTCGGCATCCTTTGCGGCGAGTTGACGGGTCAAGTCCGCTTCCAAGTCGCGGAACAAAGCGTCGGTCTCCTCTTCCTTGCTCTGCTTCCAGGCGGCAAATTCCGCTTCCTTGCCGCGGAATTCGTTCCTTGCCTCCTCCAGGGCGCCTGCCAAGCGACGCTGTTCGGCGTCGGCATCCTCACGCCCACGGACAAAGGCGTCCTCGGCCGCCGCCAGTCGCTCACGCAGCTCGCCGGCTTCCGCCGCCGCGCGCTCGAGTTCGGCCTGCTGCGCATGCTCCTGCTCGGCCAGTCGCTCGCGCAGCTCGCCGGCTTCCGCCGTCGCGCGCTCAAGCTCCGCCTGCTGCGCACGCTCTTGCTCGGCCAGCCGCTCGCGCAGCTCGCCAGCTTCCGCCGCCGTGCGCTCAAGCTCTGCCTGCTGCGCACGCTCTTGCTCAGCCAGCCGCTCGCGCAGCTCGCCGGCTTCCGCCACTGCGCGCTTGAGCTCCGCCTGCTGCGCATGCTCCTGCTCGGCCAGCCGCTCGCGCAGCTCGCCGGCTTCCGCCGCCGTGCGCTCAAGCTCCGCCTGCTGCGCACGCTCCTGCTCGGCCAGCCGCTCGCGCAGCTCGCCGGCTTCCGCCGCCGCGCGCTCGAGTTCGGCCTGCTGCGTACGCTCCTGCTCGGCCAGAGCAGCAGCCTGCTCGGAGCGCAGCCGATCCAGCTCCTCGGAGAGGAACACGTCCTTGTGTTCCAATTCCTCGGCATGCCGGGCTGCCGCTTCTTCCTGTTCGCTGCGGTACTCCGCAGCGAGGCGCTCTGCTTGCGCGGAGAGCTCTTCCTCCGCTTCCCGCAGCAAGGCGCTCAGCTCGGATCGCTCCCGCTCATGCTCCTCCAGCAGACTCTTGCGTTCGCGCTCCGTTTCGTCCTTCAGCCGTTCGAGTTCCGCGGCATGGGCGACTTGCAGCTCAAGGATCTCCGCCGAGCGGGTCTCCTGCAGCCGAGTGAGCTCGGCTGCATGGAGCCGCTCCTTCTCGGCGGCTTCCTTCTCGCTCTCTTCCAGATAAGCGGCAATCTCCGCGTCGTGGGCCGTCTTCAACCCGGCGAGCTCGCCGGCGTGCGACTCTTTCAGCTTAGTTAGTTCCGCCGCATGGGCGGCTTCCCTCTCTTGAACCGCTTTGGCGTGGTTCGCCCGCGCCGCTTCCAGCTGCTCGCGGGCGCGCTTCTCCGCGCTTTCCAGCGCAGTCAACCGGGCCGCCGCCTGTTCCAGCTCCCGGCGCAGGCCGGCGAGCTCCGTTCCTTGAGCGGAGGCTTTATCCTGAAGCGACTTGCGCTCCTGCATGAGGGAATGGCGCACATTCTCGTATTCCTTGATGCGCTCCGAGGCCTTCGCCAGCTCGCCCGTCAATTCTTCGACTCGGCGGGTCAACTTGGCGCTCTCTTCGGTGAAGCGGGATGTCTCGCCCTCATGCTCTTCGCGGGCGAGCGCAAGGGCGAGCTCCGCTTCCTCCAGCGCCTGCTGTCCCGCAGCAAGCCGTTCCTCCAGCTCGCCAAGCCGCGCGGCCAACTCCTCGCTGCGCCGCGCCGCTTCGTCCTGTGCGGAGCGGGAGGCATCGCGCTCGGATGCGAGCGTCTCACGCTCAGACCGCCATGCGGCCTCTTGCTTGCGGAACTCGACGAGCTCGGTCTCTTGGGCCGCAGTCGTCTCGCGCAGCTTCTCGGCTTCCTCCGCGGCCGCCCGCAGGCTCTGCTCGCTTGCCGCAAGCCGTTCCCAATCGGCGGCGAGTTCGTCGAGCCGATCCCGCACCTTTGTCAGTTCATCCGCCATGTTCACGGCGGCAAGCACCGCGATCTTGGTCGTGTCGTACCGCTCGTTGGAGCCGGCGATGTGATGCATCTGCTCATTGACCTGGGCGGCCACCCGTTTCATGTAACCCGGACTGGAGCTGCCCTTCAATTTGTATGTCGTTCCGTATATGTCAACGGTAAGCCGTGTCTTCTCTTCACCTGCCATGGAAAGACCTCCTCTCGCGTTCGTTTACCTATTCGCGCAGAACGGTCCCGGTTCCTGCCTTTATTTCCGCAGTTCCGCGGCAAAACTTTGTTCCAGCGCGGCCAGCACGTTGCTTTGGGCAAGGCTGACTTCTTCATCCGTCAATGTTCTTTCCGGGTGACGGTAGACCAAGGACAGCGCGACGCTCTTGCGGTCCGCTCCCAGCCGTTCGCCCGTGTAGATATCGAATACGCCGCTCGCTTCCAGCAGCGGTCCGGCCGCAGCGCGCGCCGTCGCCAGAAGCTCGCCGACGGGAACTTCGCTTCCGACCACGAGTGCCAGGTCGCGGGTAACCGCCGGGAAGCGGGCCAGGGTTTGATAAGTGACCGTCGGACCGGCCAGCCCGATCAGGGTGTCGAGCTCCAGTTCCATCAAATACGCTTCGCCCGGCAGGTCTCCGGTGAGCTCGGGATGAAGCTGGCCGATGCGTCCCAGGAGAACTTCTTCTCCTTCTTTCACCGCCAGAACATCCGCCGTGCGGCCGGGGTGCCAGCCTTGCGGAGAAGAGGCGCGGTACACGACGCTTTCAATGCCGATCGCCGCCGTGATTTTCTCCAGAATGCCCTTCAGGTCGTAGAAATCCACCTTGCCCGGCTTCACCTGCCAATGCGGGGCGGTGCGGTTGCCGATGAGGATCGCGGAAAGCAGCTGCTTCTCGACCGGCTGCCGGGTAAGCTCGGCTTCGTCCGTCAGGAAGACCTTGCCGATCTCGAACAGGGCGACATCCGTTTGCGAGCGATTGCCGTTGTATTCGGCGACGGCGATAAGCCCCGGGATCAGGCTCGTGCGCAGCACGCTGCGTTCCTCGCTCATCGGCATGGCGAGCGGGATCAGCTTCGATTCGGGATAAGCCCCGGGAAAGCGGTCGCGGGCAGACGGCTGCGTGAACGAATAGGTGATCGCTTCGTTCAAGCCGCTCGCCGCGAGCAGCTGCCGCACAGAGCGGCGAATCTTCTGGGCCGGGGAAAGCGATCCCGGCGTGGTGACCCCGTTCATGAGCGTCGTCGGGATATTGTCATACCCGTGCAGGCGGGCGATTTCTTCGATCAGGTCGACCGCCTGGGTGATGTCGCCGCGGCGGCCCGGAGCGGTCACGCGGAATGCTTCACCGTCGACTTCATAGGCAACATGCAGGCGGTCCAGCACATGGCGAACCTCCTCTTCCGTAAGCGAGGTTCCGAGATAGCCGTTGACCTTGTCGAGCGTCAAGTGGATAGAGACCGGCTGAGCCGCACGGGCTGCCGCTTCGGCGATTCCCGTTTTGGCCCGGCCTCCGGCATAACGGCACATCAGGGCCGCCGCGCGGTCAAGCGCATCCGCAACCGCTTCGGGGTTGACTTCCTTCTCGAAACGCAAGCTCGCTTCCGAGCGAAGGCCGAGCTGCCGCGAGGTGCGGCGCACCGACGAGCCGGAGAATTTGGCGGATTCGAGCACGATGCGGACCGTATCCGCCGTCACTTCGGAATTCTCGCCGCCCATGACGCCGGCGATGGCAATCGGCTTCTCGGCGTCGGTGACAAGCAGCATCGACGGAGTCAACTCGCGTTCCGCTCCGTCGAGCGTGACGAGCTTCTCGCCGGGCGCGGCGAAGCGGACGTCGATCCGGCCGCCTGCGAGCTTCCCGGCATCGAAGGCGTGCAGCGGCTGACCATACTCCAGCATAACATAGTTGGTGATGTCCACCACGTTATTGATCGGGCGCACACCCGCCGCCATTAAGCGGTTCTGCATCCACAGCGGGGACGGCCCGATCTTGACGCCGTCGATCACGCGGGCGAGGTAACGGTCGCAGGCTTCCGGCGCGCTGATCGATACCTCCAGGAGCGATGCCGCGGTCGGCTCCTCCTCGACGAGGCCTTCGCGCGGATCGGGCAGCTTCACTCCGCGGCTGAGAATGGCGGCCACCTCGTAAGCGGTGCCGATCATGCTCAGGCAATCGGAGCGGTTCGGCGTGAGGTCGAGCTCCAGCACCTCGTCGTCGATGTTCAATACTTCGAGGACGCTGGCGCCGACCGGCGTGCCTTCCGGCAGTACGAGAATGCCCTCCTGAATTTCCTTCGGCAGGAACTTGTCGTTCAGGCCGAGCTCCTTGGCGGAGCAGATCATTCCCTGGGATTCCACGCCGCGCAGCTTCGCCCGCTTGATCGTCAGCCCATCCGGCAGCTTGGCGCCGATCATCGCCACCGGCACCTTTTGCCCGGCCGCTACGTTCTTCGCTCCGCAGACAATCTGCAGAGGAGCTTCGCCGCCGACGTCCACGGTACAAACGTTCAGCTTGTCGGCATCGGGATGCTTGACTTTCTCGGCCACATAGCCGACTACGACTCCCTCCACGCCTTTGTTAAGCTTCTCCACCTCATCGACCTCTACGCCGCTGCGGGTCAGCTTCTCCGCAAGCTCATCGGCGGTGCAGCCGGTCATGTCCACATACTCGGACAGCCATCTATAGGATGCCTTCATGGATTCGTCACGTCCCTTTTCGTTATCGTCCTTATACTCTTCGTTCCCATCATGTGTGCCTAGCCTATCCGGTCTGCCGTGGATAGAAGCCGGTCAAATCCGGTCGAACTGCTTCAGGAAGCGAAGGTCCCCGGTATAGAAATTGCGGATGTCGTTAATTCCGTATTTCAGCATGGCGATCCGCTCCGGTCCCATCCCGAAGGCGAAGCCGCTGTAGACCTCCGGATCGTAGCCGCCCATGCGCAGCACGTTCGGGTGTACCATGCCGGAACCGAGGATTTCGATCCAGCCGGTTCCTTTGCAGGTCCGGCAGCCCTTGCCGCCGCACATACAGGAGATATCCACCTCGGCGCTCGGTTCCGTGAACGGGAAGAAGCTGGGACGCAGCCGAATCTGCACGTCCGGGCCGAACATCTCGCGGGCGAACTGCAGAAGCGTGCCCTTGAGGTCGCTCATGCGGATGCCCTTGTCGATCACCAGGCCTTCAATCTGGGTGAACTGGTGGGAATGGCTGGCGTCATCCTCGTCGCGCCGGTAAACCTTACCCGGGCAGATGATCTTGACCGGCACCTCGCCCTTGCGCCGCTCCATCGTCCTCACCTGGACCGGGGATGTGTGCGTACGGAGCAGTAACTCCTCGGTCAGGTAGAAAGTATCCTGCATATCTCGCGCGGGATGGTTCTTCGGCAGGTTCAACGCTTCAAAATTGTAATAATCCTGCTCGACCTCCGGCCCTTCCTCGACCGTATAGCCCATGCCGACGAAGATATCCTCGATCTCCTGCACCACCCGGCTGATCGGATGCACGGTGCCCGCGGGCGACGGCCGCCCCGGCAGGGTGACGTCGATCGTCTCGCTCTTCAGCTTCTCTTCGTTCTCGCGGCGCGCCAGCTCCGCCTGCAGGGCGTTCAGCTTCTCTTCGATCGCCTGCCGCACGTCGTTGGCCACCTGTCCGATGACCGGACGCTCCTCCGCGCTCAAAGCGCCCATCCCCCGCAGCACCTCGGTAAGCGGGCCTTTCTTGCCCAGATACTTGACCCGCAGGTCGCTCAGCATCTGGCTGCCTCTCGCCGCCTCCAGCTCCCGGAGGGCCGCCTGCTTCAGTTCCATCAAACGCTCTTTCATGATCCCTTTCGCCCCTTTGCTGTTCGTTCGCTTTTTTCCTTAACGCGCTTTCGCCTGCGGAAGGCATCCGGCGAAAATAAAAAGACGCCGTTCATCCCCCGAAGGGACGAAGACGTCGTGGTACCACCCTTATTCCAAGCCGCCGCCCGCAGGCCGGGGTTCCGGTCGCGTCAGTCGAACTTGCTCTCACGAGGATAACGGCTCGTGGCCGGTCCGCTCTACTGGCCCGAATGGGCGTTCAAGCGACTGCTCCGGAGCGAACTTCGGCAGCCGTTCCCGCGAAAGACGCTCTCAATCTCCGGCGTCTTCTCCCTGTTGCGGCGTACTGCGTACTCTTCTCCATCCCAGCATTTCGTGCCGAACGGTACGCCGATCGCGTGACCCGTCCGTCTATTACGTTTCATTATAGGCAAGCCGGCCGCGGATTGCAAGGCTCAGGCGGCGCGGGCGGAGCCCATTTTTGCCGTTACCCGATCTGCTTGATCCAGATAGCGGCGGCGATTGCAGCGACGAACGTCAAGGCCCATATGGCGATCCGGACGATCCGCATTCTCCGTTCCCCGCTCGGCTCCTCCCATTCATCCCGTTCAAAGCGAAACCGTTGCACCTGTTCGGCTTCCTCGTCTTCCGGCTTCCGCCAACGCTGCTTGTCCACACTCATACCTAACACATCCTATCGAACAAGGTTTAATGCCGGAGCCAGGCAGCCTAACCGCCGACAATGCGAAACAGAAAAGCAGCAACGGCCGCGTTCAGAACGAGCAACAGCGGTATACCGTACTTGAACGAAGGATGTAAAGTTTTATGCCGGAATCGGTTCATGCCGAGCAAGACGCCAAGCGCCCCGCCGAAAAAAGCCGTCAGGAACAGCCTTCGCTCGGGAATGCGGCGCTTCCGCCGCTTGGCGCGCGCTTTGTCGTTGCCCATGAGGGCAAAACCAAAAAGATTGACGATCACCAAATAACCGATCAGAACAAACATTGCGGCAGGCCTCCTGTTTTCTCGCCATGAGGCTGATTCTTTTCATTGTGAAACAGGAGGCGCCTTGCGTCAACCCTGTAAACTTCGGACGCTCCCTATTCCTACAGGATTACGGATTGGCAACCCGCACTTTCTGTTCCATTTTCCCCTTCAGCTTACTCGGATTCAACACCACCCTCCAGTCCCTGGCTTCCAACTCGTTTTGCAACGGGTCTCCGTTCTTGCCCATAATCGAAATCGTATAGTCCGCCGTTCCCTCCTCCAAAAGAGTAACCTCTTTTTGAAGGGCATACGTTCCTCTCAGCCAATAGTTGGTTTTCTGCTCTACTTCATAAACGTACCAGTGCTCTTCCCGCTTAAAGACGGCCTCCTTGGGAACGATCCGGACTTGAATGGAATTCTCCAAGGAAGCGAGAGGGACTCTGGTGACGAAAACCTCTGTCCCCTTTCCGGAATAGGCGGTGATGCGAACCATCTGAACGGAGAAAGACAACAGGACGATCAAGACCGCAGACAGCCCTAATCGTCGCTTCCAAGAAACCGGTCCTCCCATCATGTCATCCCCTTCTTTCTCCCATCCTGGAAAAGACTCTGCATTCCCGTGACGATAGAAGGATAAAAGAGCACGTAGACAGCCAGAGCTGGAAGCAGGAAGAGCAGCGAAGGACCAAAAGATTCACTGGGCGCTTGCTCCAGCGATTGCCGGATCAGGATCGCTAGCGGCATGCGGGATTGGGATTCCAGAAAGAACAGCGGCTGCTCCAGCATGTTCCACGAGTCTATCAACTGTAAGAGGAGAATGGAGCCAACCCCATTGCGAGTCAGGGGGATAACCATATGCCGCACGACGTGAAAGAAGCTCGCTCCGTCCACCTTCGCCGCTTCCAAACTGTCCGCAGGGATTTGAATCAGGAACAGATAGAGCATAACCACGGAAAAGGGCAGAAACCATTGCGGTAGAATGATCCCGAAGGCATGATCGAGCAAGTTCAACTCATCCAAGGTCAGATAAGTCGGAACGACGGTAGCCTGGAAGGGAAGCAGCATGAGGATTAAATAAAGCGGGAGCAGAATTCGCTTGGCTTTTCCCGGGAAGAGGGCCAGAAATAATGCCGCCGGAAAGGCGAACAACAGTTGTCCACCCGCGCTTGCCAGGCTGTACAACAGGGAATTTAGGAATCCTGTGGCAAAGATGTTGCTTTGCGTCCCGATCCGAGCAAATTCCCGTAGGTCGATCTGCCAAGTGAACAAGGACTGTTCGGCGGCGACGGTTTTCAGCGATGCTACTATCCGCTCCACACGCTCCGGCTCAGCGATGGCATAGTGGAATAAAAAAAACAAAGGCCCGCTCAATAGAACGGCAAGGAGCAGCGTCGGAACAACTTGAAGCCATCGCAAGCGAACTCTCCATGGTTTGATGATCATGACTTGTCCTCATTTTTCGGTTTGTGGAAAATAAGCGGAGCGGTTTCGTTGGAAAAAGAAGAGAATGACAATGGCAACAAAGACAGCGGTCAGACTGGAGGCTGCCGTTAACCGCTCCAGGTGAAGGCTGATAAAGTTGTTATTCATAAAGTGTTGCAGCAGATAAACCGATTTCGGCGGATAGGCGCCAAACATCGCATAAGCATCCTTGTAGACTCGCAAAGAGAAGTAAAAGCCCAGAACTGCCGCAAAACCGAGTTCAGGGGCAAGGAGCGGCAGCGTCAAATAGCGCGTCTTCTGCCAAAATGTTGCTCCTCCCATCTCGGCTTCCTCGTAAAGCTCCCCGGGAATGGCGCCTAACCCGGCAAAGAGAATTAAGATGGGGTAAGCACTGTACTTGACCAAGAAGAAGCTGACTAGCGGAACAAACAGCCAACTGCCGTCCAGCCAGTTTAGGGGGGCAACTCCCATAACGAAGGCAGCACCTCGGTTGAAAAGTCCGGAGTTGGCGAACAGGAGGGTCCAAGTATAGGCGATGGAAATCGACGGCACGGCATAATAGAGGATAACCAGATGCAGGATCAATCGGCTCCCCTTCAACACAAGATGAAGAGCCATCGCGACGGCAAACGATACCAATAAAAGGAGCGGGACGGCAAGTCCGGTGAAGAGAGCCGTATTTCGCATTGCCAAGCGGAAAGCATCGTTCTGAACAAGGTCTCGATAGACATCGAGGCTAAGCCCGTTTCGGCTTCGGAAGCTGTATTGAAGACTCCATAGAAACGGATACACATAAAAGAGAACAACTCCCCCGAGATGAGGAAGAATCAGAAGCCAGGGGAGAGTTCTTCGCTGAAGTCGCAGCCGTTTCTTATTCATGGAGGTACAACCAGAGCTTCTCTTGAATGGTCTGGATGGCTGCGTCTTTGTCGATCATCCCGGAATCATACTGCTCCGCCGTATAGAGAATGGCGTCCGTTACCCTATGGTCAAGGTAGTTTAATGTATCCAGACTTCCCGTTATGTTGCGCACCTCCATGATCGCGGCTTCCTTCTCGGGGGTCATCCCCTCCATCTTGAGCAAATTCTCATAGGTATCCTGACGAATGATATTGTTCTGCTCCCCATACCGCGACAGGAAAAAAGCCAGCTCAAACGCTTCTTGCTGCCGATCACTGGTTTTGTTGACGGCATACCCTTCCTGAATCAAAAAGGAGTGTCTTCCCGATCGTTCCATAGCGGGCTCTCCCAGCAAGACTTTGCCATCCGTATAAAGATCCAAATTGATCAGGAAATCCTGCATAAAGAAATAATCGACAATAAATAACGGTTTATCCTGGGGTGGATCGGCATAGTCGCCTTCTCTGCCTGTCGTTTTGATGACATCAAGAAATTGGGAAATCAGGGCCGTCTGGTTTTCCTTTTCCCGGGTGTCCAGCATGTCTTGTGAAAATCCATCAATCGTCATCTGATATCGATTAACAAAAGAGTCCTTTCGTTTGGCATTCATATACCACAGCTTAACAGCCGGGTTCCTGGTCTTGAATTCTTGACCCAACCTTGCTAAGTCCGCCCATTTGTAATTCGTTGGAGAAAGAGATTCTGCAGCAGTTCGATCAGCCATGACCGTAATCATAGAGATGCGGGAGGGAATGATCGAAACCTTGCCACCACGAGTGATTGCCTTGACGATATTGGGGAGGAAGGCTTGCTTTTCCCTCTCCCATAGAGAAGGAGCTGCCTCTACCACATCGGCGAACAAATCCTTGTCCAGATAATTCTTATAGGGAAGAAACTGAGTGGCCATGAGGTCCCACTTCCTCTTCCCGGTGAACAATTGAAGGCTGATAAATTGCTTATAATCTTCCGTATTGAAGTCCTGGTCGGATTCCCGGAAATAAGACAGCTCCACCTTGATATCCCGATGCTGCTTCTCGTAAGCGGCAACCTTCTGTTTTATGGCATTGTCCGGAAAGGGTACGAGGACTTGCAGGACTTTTTTCTCCTTCTCCTCGCTCTCGATCGCAGCCAGTCTTTGCGTGCGTTCTTTTCCGGTCAGTTGGCGATAAGAATACCCTTTCGAGATCAGCCGTGGCGCTTGGGTTGTCCGAAAGAACGCCTTCCACTCCTTATTCCCGGTTAAGAAGAAGGGTCCAAGTTCCAGCGTTTCGTCTCCTTGCAGAAAGGCAGCCGTATAGGAGCCGGATTGGTAAGAGTCAAACCGGATCGTCTCTTCTACAAATCCGCCGCTTGTATCATGGGAAAGAATGCGATCGGGTGAGCCTGCATAAAGGATGCGAGCAGCGGAGTCATAGAAGACGCCGCGGATGAAGAATCCTTCGGGAAGCGAAGTGCTCCAACTCGTCTGCTTCAAATCCAAGCGGTAAGCGGAAAGCGTCGCGCCCCCCCCGCTCGACTGCTGCAGAACGGCCAATGTTCCGTTATCCATCCAGACCGCATCGACAATGGTCCCGCTCGGCAGGGTTAGCTCTTCGCCCCGGTGCGCATTCAGCGCTTTCGTAGACCCAAGTCTCACCTCCGACAAGAGACTTCCTCCAAGATCGAGAATCTGGATGCCGTTGTTTCCGACCAGAATCATCTTATCCTTGCTAACTTCCAGCTTGAAGGGGGTAAAATTTTGCAGCGCGGAGGTTCCCTTGACGGGCATTCTGTCTTTAAAATGTCCGGTCTTATCGTAAATGAACACGAATCTGCTATTCATCAACGGTTGATCTCCCCGCTCGATCCGATATTCAAGCAGATAGATCGAACCTTGTGGATCTGTGTCGAAGATCGGGTGGTCGCCTACTCCGTACTCTGCTTTCGGTTGCTCCAACACATTGCGATAATCGGTTATGGAATGAAGATCATTCTCCACATAGTCCAACTTGGCGAACGAGGCATCCGCATAAGCTAACTGGAAAGTCCTAACTTCCTCGTTATAAAGCGCAAGAAGAAAACGTCCGCTGACGGCTTTATCCGGTTTTACACTATAGAGCGAATGGACGAAAGAGTCTACCGGGATTTCCTTCTCTTCATAAAGATTCCCGAGAGTATCTGGGTTGTCTTCTGAGCGGCAGCCAACAAGCAAAAGGGTTAGCATTAAGCAGAAAAGAACCAGCTTTGTGACGCGAATGGTGTAGCGCAAAGCTAAACCTCCTTCACTTAAAACCTCCAAATACCATGAAAAGAGTTTCCACAACCCCTAATGCAAGCACACAATACCACATCCATCCATTTTCTATCAATAATATTGTTAACGGAACAAAATTCTTCCTTATTCGAGCGGAATCTTTAATCTCTAATCCGGCGGCGGCCGAGCTTTTGTCTTGGGCCGTTTTGATCCTCTTGTCTTCATGAGGTAAACTTACAGGAGCAAGTCAGCCTGTCCACTACTCTGCATTCCAAGGAGGAGCAACCCATGGCAATGAAATATCGCAGGCTGGGCAAGACCGGCCTGAAGGTGTCCGTCGTCGGCGTAGGCACCTGGCAGTTCGGCGGTGAGTGGGGCAAGCAGTTCGGCCAGGAAGACGCCGACCGCATTCTCGGCCGAGCCAAGGAGCTCGGCATCAACCTGATCGACACGGCGGAGTGCTACGGCGATCATCTGTCGGAGGAGCGGATCGGCGGATTCCTCAAGCACGACCGCCGCGAGGACTGGGTGGTGGCGACCAAGTTCGGCCATCACTTCCATGGTCCCTTCTCCCGGACCGACGTCTACGATCCGGATGACGTCATCCGCCAACTGGAGGGCTCGCTGCGCGCCCTCGGCACGGACTATATCGACCTGTATCAATTCCACTCCGGGCCGGATGCCTCGTTCGACCGCGACGATCTCTGGACCGCGCTGTCCAAACAGGTGGAAGCGGGCAAAATCCGCCACCTCGGCATCTCCATCGGCGCGAATACGAATATTCATCAAACCTCCGCCGCGACGCGCGTCGGAGCGGAAGCGATCCAGGTCGTGTACAATCGGCTGGAACGCGGTCCGGAAGCCGAAGTCTTCCCGTCCTGCCGCGAGCAAGACCTCGGCGTACTGGCGCGGGTGCCGCTGGCGAGCGGCTACCTGAGTGGCAAGTATAAGCCAGGCGCCGTGTTCGGGTCCGACGACGTCCGGCACCGGCACGACCGGGAAGCGACCGACGCCAAGCTGCGGCTGGTGGAGGAAATCCGGCGCAACGAAGTGCCGGAAGGCACCTCAATGGCAGCCTGGGCGCTCGCCTGGTGCCTGAAGCATGATGCGGTGAGCGCCGTGATTCCCGGCTGCAAGGATACGGCGCAGGTCGAGGCGAACGCCGTCGCGGTCGAACTGCTGAGCGACAATCACCTGCAGGCGTGGAAGGACGAGCCGCAGGAGTAGCAACGTTGAAAAAAGAGGCGGGCTTCTCCGTTCGGGAGAAGGTCCGCCTCTTTTGGCGTGTAAAAGGTGAGTCGATAATCGTGAGGGACGGGTAAGTAGCGGTAATGCGAGACGATCGTGCCCATTCTCCGGGAAAGGAAGTGCGGTTTCCTTGAGTTCGCTAAACCGAATCATTGCCTATCTCGATCAGTATGCGTTTACCGAGGAGGAACTGAAGACCATGCTGGCTGCCTACTTGTTGCAGGCCGATTCCGGCGATGTCCTTGCCTATCTGGAGGCGGCCCGCCATCTGTTCGACGTACCGAACATTGATCCCGACGCTCTGCGGGAGGCGCTGGAGGAGATGCAGGGGGAGCCTACCGGTCTGGAACCGGCGACGCGGCTGTAATCCCATTGGGCAAGTTGAGCCGCGTTCTGCCTGTGGCCCGCTTACTTGAAAGGAGTCTCGAACTCCACCGAGAATGGGGACTCCAGCAAAGCGGGGAACCAGCTCGGAATCATCGTCAGCGTATCCTTCATCTCCGCCCCGTTCTCGAATACGAAAGTCAACTCCCTGTCACGGTCGTTGCTGTCGGTGCTCGAATGAGTTTCCATTAAGTGCGTTTCGAACACCCGTCCCGCCCCGTCCGTCGCCTTTTCGATGCTCACTCCGCTGTTGTCCCCCGGCGACACGCGGACCCGAAGAGTAATCCGGCGTTTGGCGCCGTCCAGCACCGAATCCGCGGACAGCAGGTTGGATGGCCCGCTGATGAGTCGGTTGCCCGCCAAATCCAGCTTGATCGGCCGTTCGGCTTCGGAAAGGGCGTTCACTCCGGTTCCTTCCAGCGTCAGCCGATGCGGGCGGGTATAGTAAGTGCTCTCGAAAAAATAAGTCTGCCGATCGGTACCCAGGCTGGCCGTTGAAGTCGTCCATGTCCGTCCTTCTTCATCCTTCAGCTTCAGTCCGGTTAATCCAAAGATATGAAGCGGATTGGCAGGATCGAACCGGATCGTCAGCTTCATTCTCGTTGGGTAGAATACCGCTTCCTCGACCACAAACTTCTGCCCCGCCGATTCAAAAGCTTTATTAACGGCGATCTCCCGCTTTAGGCCGGCGAATTTCTCGGTATCCAATGGGAAGGAAACCGTAAATCCAGGGCCGAAAGCAATCCCCTCGTTTTGCCGAGAAAACGTGATATCCAATCGCACAGGACGAGCCTTCGTTGCTTCGTCAAATTCAATCTCCAGTTTTCCGGTCTGCTCGCTCTCCTCCGTAGCCGAGGACCCGCTGGAGAAGACATAACCTTCCCGGATGCGCGAACCGGATTCATCATACATCTGCAGATTAAACGTTTGTGAGTCTGGAATCGCTTTGCCTGGTTCCGCCTTCAGCGTATAGAAAACCACGATCCGCGCTTCGTCGGCGACGACCCCGTCCACCCGGAAGGTCAGGCCGTCGTGGCTGTCGGCTTTGTCCACCTTCTGCAGAAGGTCGTTGTCCACGGCGAGCTGAAGCCCTTTGTCCTGGGAGAAGAATTGGACGAACCCCTCCATCCCCGGAATCTTCTCCAGGTAAGAGGCGAAGACCGGCGATACGCGAACGCTGCCGATGAAGAGCAGCAACACCGCCGCCGCTGTCCAGGCCGCCGCCCGCGAGCGCCGACGGGAACGCCGCCTGCGCTTGGCCCGCGCTAGACCAGTGGCAACCGCTCCGTCCAGCCCGGCGGGGATGGCGATCGCGCCATACTCCTTGCGCAGTTCGGAGAGCGGATTAGCTGGTGTATCTACGCCAAGCTCGCCCTGTCCGCTGCCCCTGGCGTCCTGGTCCGATTCCGCCAGGATTAACGTATCCTCCACGCCTCCGGCGCTGGCGAGCACCTTTTCCGCTCGGACCCGCTCTTCACCGCCGCTCGCACTGTCGTCCTCCTGCTCGGTGAGATTCAGCTCTTGCCGGCTACTCGTGCCGCTGCCGTCCTTCTCTGCCCCGCTCCGTTCTTCTCCGCCAGCCGTCCACCGTCGGCCCTTCTCCTCAGGCATGGTTCCACTCCCCTTCCCCCAAATGGCGGCGCAGCTCGCCGAGCGCCTTGTGCAGCCGTGTTTTGACCGTTCCGTCCGGCAGCTCGAGAATCCGGGCGATCTCCGTCAGCGTAAAGCCCTCGAAATACATCAGCACCACGATCCGCCGATACTTCTCATCCAACCCTTCGATGGCCGCCGCCAGGTCCGGGTCGGCTGTTGCATCCCAGACGCCCGCGTCGTATTCGGCCAGCGGGCGGAACGAACGCGAACGCCGCTTTGCCTCGTCGGCGCAATAATTCAACAGAATTCGCGTGATCCAGGTTAGGAAATACTCGGGCTGCTTGAGCTTGCGAATTTTCGTATACGCTCGGCACACGGTCTCCTGGACGGCCTCCAGCGCATCCGCTTCATTTTTCAGGTAAGCGTACGCGATCCGGTAGAGCCGTTCCTGGCAGGAGCCGGCCAGCTTCGCGAACGCTTCGTCATCTCCCTTGCGGGCCTCGGCAGCCCATTGCGTTATGCTCACGTTCGTCCTCCTGTGCTTCTTCTTTCCCATTAGACTGCGGTGGGAGCGAATCGGTTTTTCCGGAGCGGACTTTTTTTGCGGATAGATTTTGAAAAGACCCAACTCCCATCCGAGCAAGCCGGTTAAATCGATCCAATCGACCCAACCGGTCGGCTGCAACGGTCGGCCCTCACAAAAAAAAGGCAGCCCTTCCCGGGAAGAGAAGGCTGCCTTTCTTGCACCTGTCCGGACCCTGTTTCAGATCCAGGCTTTCAGGTTGATCTGCTTGATGAATTCATCGCGGCTGGTGATTTCCTTCGCCGGCTCCTCGGCCGGAGCGGCCTCCGGCTCGCCGTTCATGAGGCGGTAGAACAGCTCCTCGTTGCGCGTCGCAAGGGCGAAGTCGATCAGCGCCTCGCGCTCGACGCGGTCGGCTTCCTGCTCCAGCAGTACTTCCTCGCGTTCGATATCCGCAGCGGGAACCAGCACATGCCGGTTCAGCTTGGGAATCCGAACGACGTAATCGAATATGTTATCGGCGTTGCGGTCATAGGCGATGACGTACCCGTAATCCTCCACGGGCAGTCCTTGCTCCAGCGAATCTCCCACGAAATAAACCTTCTGACCCAGTCGCAGCATCCTGTCTTCCCCCTTTGACATCCCCTGCGGATGCGACTTATCGCTTTTTTTCTTTATACGAAGGACGAACCGATTTGTTTCAGCGCTGTCCTTTGGCTCCGCTTAAGCATACGGATTGTTGGCCCGTTCATACCCGATGGTCGTCCGCGGCCCATGGCCGGGAAGCACCTGAACGTCGTCCGCCAGCTTGAACAGCTTGCCGTGCAGCGAATCGTGCAGCTCGCGGTCGCTGCCGCCGTAGAGGTCGGTGCGACCGACACCGAGCCGGAACAGCGTATCGCCGCCGAACAGCTTGTCCTGCCAGAGGAAGCCGACGCTGCCGGGCGAATGTCCGGGCGTGTGCAGCACGCGAAATTCGCCACCCAGCAGCTTCAGCGTCTGGCCGTCGGCCAGCTCGTATTCGGCGGGCCGGGCCGTGATCGGACCGCCGACGCCCGGCCAGCGGGCCGAGCCGTTCTTCTTCGGATCGGTCATCCACTCCGATTCGAGCCCATGCAGGTAGACGGGGCACTGCTTGGCGTCCCTCACCTCGTCCACTCCGGCCATGTGGTCGAAATGGGCGTGGGTGAGCAGGATGGCATCTACGTCAAGCGACTCTATCCGCTTAAGCAAAGCTCCCGGCTTCATGCCGGGGTCGATGACAACCGCCCGGTTCGTCTCCGGATCCTTCACCAGATAAGCGTTGGTCTGGAGCGGACCGAGCACCAGCGTTTCAATCTGTAGGGTCATGCGTACAAGCTCCGTTTCGGATAGTTTAGAACGAAGAGAGCAGCGAGCGCAGCTCCTTCACGATGACGGCCTGATATGCGGTGCCGTCGCCGTAGCGACGGCCCATCTCTTCCCGGGTCGCCTGCAGCTTCTCCTGATAGTCCGGCGCTTCCCGGTCGGGATTGGCCGTCTTGAAGGCCGTCATCGCTTCCTGGACATGAGCCGGACGCGGTCCCCACTGCCCGAGCACATAGCCGCCGGTGTCGGCGAAGAGGACGATCGGGATCGCCCGGCCGCCCATGGTAAGGAACTGGTCCATCACCTCGGGGTGCTGCTCGATCACGAGCACTTCCAACGGGATGCCGCTATTCTCCAGCGTGCGAAATACGACGGGGACGTTGCGGACAACATCGCCGCACCATTCGGCGGCGAGAATCAGGCAGCGCAGGTCATCGCGGTTTCGGAGCGATTCGAAGAACAGCCGGTCGTCCTCGCTCGGCCACTCGAAGGAGGTGTAGTAATCGAGGAACGCCTCCCGGTTCTTCTGCATCCCGTCGATGAAGACGGCGGGCTTCAGCCCGGCGCCGATGGAGCCGGCTACATTTTTCGCCATATCGCGGTTCCTCCTTAATCAGGCCTTGGTTTTCTTGCGGTTGTTGAGCAATACCTTGATGAGGAAATAAAGAGCCATGAGGCCGACGGCCGCGACGATAAACGGCACGGTATATTGCTTGGACAGCTCGTGAATGTCCGTCCAGCTCTTGCCGAGGCTGTACAGCCGTTCGCCCAGCCAGACGAACAGAGCGCTCCAGATGACGCTGGCGAGAGTGGTCAGCACCGAGAATTTCCACAGCGGCATCTTGGCGAGGCCGGCCGGAATGGAAATGGCCTGCCGGACGACGGGGATAAACCGCGCCGCGAAGATGACGCCGCCGCCGTACTTCTGGAACCAGCCCTCCGCCATATCGATATGCTTTTTCTTCAGATGAATATACTTGCCCCACTTCTCGACGACCGGGCGACCGCCGTACAGGCCGATCCAGTAGATAAAAATCTGGGCGATCAAGCAGCCGATGGTGCCGAAGAGAATCGCTTCGAAGTAGTTGATTTCGCCCTGCGCGACCAGGAACCCGGCATATGCGAGCACGATCTCGCTCGGGATGATCTCGATCATGAGACCGAGCATGATGCCCCAATAACCCAGTCCGGTCAAAAAGTCCAAAATTTGCGTAACAAAGTGGCCCATTGTCAACCTGCCTTCCGGATAGTCGTTCCCTCTTGTCCCGACATTGGTTTCTACCATTCTATCATAACCCGGGGGGAATTATGAAACCTTAATGTCTCCTAAAAATAAACAAGGGGAACGTGGGTCTTCCGTTGCGCTTTCCGCGGATAAAAGGGACCGGCGACGGAACACCGGACCCGGCGGCTCGCGGCAGGCTTCGGGAGCGCGCCTCCGCGAAAAAACGGGTCTCCCACGGGAACGGGAAAGCCGCGCAGCATGCCGCTTCCATCCCGATTGCTTCAGGCGCCGAGCGCCCGTCAGTCGCCTTTTTTGGCGACAATCGCTTCCGGGTTGGTCAACGTATCGTAAAATTCGAGGTAGCGGTCCCGGTTCTCGCTTGCGCGGAGCGCCATCGCCATGCGCGGATGCTCGTCAAACACGCCCGAGACCATGTAAGGGATGTTGTAGCCCCACTCCCACTTGCGCCGGATGTCGATCATATGCTCCTCGATTACCTGGAGCACCGGCCTGAGCTCGTAGCGCGTGCTGCCCAGATGACTGATCAATAGCTCCGTGTTGCAGTTGCCGGCGGCGCGGCCCATGCCGAATACGGAAGCGTCGGCGAAAACGGCCCCGTGGTCGATCCCCGTGATCGTATTCGCGAAAGCGAGCTGCAGGTTATTGTGCGCGTGAATGCCGAGCTGCTTGTTCGGCAATAGCTCGCGGAATTTGTCCACCATCAGGCCGTAGTCCCGCGGGTCCATGCTGCCGTAGGAGTCTACGACATAGACGATGTCCACCGGGCTTTCGGCGATTTTGGCCAGCGCCTCCTCAAGCTCGTGCTCAAGCACATGGGAAAGCGCCATGATGTTGATCGACGTCTCGTAGCCTTTGTCGTGAAAGGTATTCACCAGCTCCAGTCCTTTGCCCACGTCGCGGACATAGCAGGCTACGCGGATCAGGTCGAGCACGGATTCCTCTCGCGGCAGGATGTCGTTCTCGTCGACCCTGCCGATATCGACCAAGGCGGACAGCTTGGTGGCGGACTTGTGGGGAATCACTTCGCGCAGAAACGCCTCATCCAGATAGCGCCACGGTCCGGCCTCCGCTCCCTTCAGCAATTTGGCCGAGTTCTTGTACCCGATTTCCATATACTCGACCCCGGCCTCGCTCAAGCCCTTGTACAGGGCCTTAACGAAGTCCGCGCTGAAGTCCCAGTTGTTGACGAGACCTCCGTCCCGGATGGTGCAATCCAGTATTTTGGCTGCGCTTCGATTCATGGGTGAGTCCCCTTCCCGCATTGTTTTTGCAAGTTATAACACAGGCTTCGGCCGTCTGTCAAACCGCATTGGAATGCCCGGACGAGCCCTTACATAAACATCTGGGGAAGGGGAAGGGACACGCTCGCGCACCGGAAGAAAAGTCTCGGTCGAGGGCATCCGGTTCGAACCCCCTAGGCAAAAGGAGGGATTGAATGATGTTTCGAACCATTCGCATCCGCAAAGGGGCGCTTGCCGCGATCCTGGCGGTGCTCTGCCTGGGACTGGCCGCGGGAGGCTATTACTACGGCAACGGGCGGACTTGGACAGCCTCGGCCCCGGCCGCGCCGGCCCGAATCGTCGAGATGGTGGCGGGCGAATTCAGCTCGACCCAGGACGGCAAGGAATTGGAAGCCTACATCTGGCATCCGGGCTCGCTCACGCTGGAGAAGGGAGAACCCGTCACCCTGCGCATCCGTGGCATCAACGGAGCGAGCCATTCGTTTGTCATCGAAGGCATTGCCGGGAAAGACGGCGGAGACATCAAAGGAATCGTCAAGAAGGGCATGACCGCCTCAGTCACCTTCACTCCGGAGAAGGAAGGCACCTACCGGCTGATCTGCATGGATCATCCCGACGCCGCCCATCACGGTCCGATGATCGCTTACCTGACTGTAGACTAACGGGAGGAACCCATCCAGCGCCGATTGCAAGTAAATCGGCCGAAGCGAACTCCCCCCTCGCCCGTTCCGGTAGCCCGCCTCCTTCGGCCCGCATAGGATGATTAACGGCATATGCCGGTTTTAGGCGGAGGCTGCTAAAAGGAAGCGGGATCGGAATAACCGCGCTTTGTCCGCGATGGGAAGCGCGGGCCGCATGCGGGCGCTACCTTCAAGCGGCCTCCTCCGTGCGAGGGGAGTGCGCGATGAAACCGAATACGGGCAAGCACGAGACGCCGCTACCGAATGCACGAGGCATCCGGAGGGCCTGCTCCCGGGAGCTGTATCGGACCGCCAAGCGGCTCGACCGGTATATTCCGGCGGAGCGGATGAAAGAGGCCGAGGAGCTGTACGTGAAGCGGGTGATGCTGGACCTGCCGTACATCGTCCAGAACGGCAGCAACAAGCGGCTGCTCTGCGACTGGTTCGAGGAGCATGCGGCGGCGGAAATCGCCGAGCTCTGGGAACAAGATGCCAAACAGGTCGCCCAAGCGTTCCGCGCGGCTTTCGGCGGGTAAGCCGAAGCCGGAACGAAAAAGGACGCGTGCCGGCTATCCGGTCGCGTCCTTTTTCAGTTGGGCAAGCGGGAGAACGGGGCAGCGCGTTAGCGCGGTTCTCCCTGATCGGTGAGGATCACCGGTCCATCCTTGGTGATGGCGATGGTGTGCTCGTACTGGGCGGACAAGCTGTGGTCCACCGTCCGGGCGGTCCAGCCGTCTTCCTCTACGTACGCTTCCCAATGACCGACGTTCAACATCGGCTCGACGGTGATCACCATGCCTTCCTTGAGGCGGGGTCCGCGGCCGGCCGGTCCGTAATGCGGCACCTCCGGAGCCTCATGCATCTCCTTGCCGATTCCGTGGCCGATAAACTGGCGAACGACCGAATACCCCCGCGATTCCGCAAAGACTTGGATCGCGTGGGAGATGTCGCCGATGCGGTTGCCCACCACAGCTTGTTCAATCCCGACATACATGGATTCGCGGGTCACCTTCAGCAGGTCGTCGGCCTTGGGACTGACTTCTCCCACCGCATACGACCAAGCGGAGTCCGCCAGCCAGCCGTTCAGGTTCACCACCATGTCGATGGTGACGATGTCGCCGTTCTTGAGCGGCACCTTCTTGGGGAACCCGTGGCAGACGACATCGTTCACCGAGGCGCAGGTCGCATACTCGTACCCGTTGTATCCCTTCTGCTCCGGAGTGGCTCCCCGCTCCTTAAGGAATTCCTCGACGAATTGGTCGATCTCCCAGGTGGTGACGCCCGGGGCGATCCGTTTGGCGATTTCCTTGTGGCAGTCCGCCAGGATGATGCCCGCCTGCTTCATCAGGGCGATCTCCTCGGTTGTTTTCATCTTGATCAAAGCTGCTCCTCCTCTAGCCTGCGCGCCGCCTCCTTCAGGCAGCGCTGGTCGTCAAAGATCGGTTTCATTATATGTTGGCGCAAGGCGCGGTAGCATTCGTCATGTCGCCGCTTTTTCGCTATACTGATTCTAGCGCTGTCGCACGCGGAAATGCAAGGGAAGGCAAGCCTTTCAAAACATCGACGGCTTCACACACTTATTCTTGAGGGGGAAGTCCCTTTGTATGCACTGACTTCGGATCAAATGAAACGGGCCGACCGGTTTGCCATCGACCGGATCGGCATTCCTGCCGTTTGCCTGATGGAGAACGCCGGCAAGGCGCTCGCCGAGGAGGTCAAGACCTTCGCGGACGGTTTGGAAGCCCCAGGCCGCAAGCTGAACCGGCGCTGGCTCATCCTCGCCGGCAAGGGAAACAACGGCGGCGATGGGCTGGTCGCCGCCCGCCACCTCCGCTCGCTGGGCTTGGATGCGGAGGTGCTGTTCGCTTGCCCGCCCGAAGAGCTCGCGGGCGACGCCGCGCTGGAGCGCGATATCGCGGCTCGGCTCGGCATCGCGTTCCTGCCGGGTGCGGACAACGTCCGCTTCGGCCGCTACGACGGCATCGTCGATGCGCTGCTCGGAACCGGCGCGGCCGGCGCTCCCCGGGACGCCGTCGCCGAGCTGATCCGGGCCGCCAACGATTCCGGCCTGCCGATCATCGCCGCGGATCTGCCGAGCGGCCTGAACGCGGACACCGGCGCGGTGCACGAGCCGTGCATCCGCGCGGACGTCACCGTCGCCTTCGCTTGGCAAAAGCAGGGCCTCGTGCTTCATCCGGGCGCCGAATACGCCGGACGCGTCTTCGTCCGGCCCATCGGCATCCCGGAGGAAGCGCTCGCGGAGCTCGCGCCGCTCGCCCGGCTGATCTCGCCGGAAACGCTCTCCGGCGCGCTCGGCATCGACGCGGCGCGTCCGCGGCGGGAGGACTCGCATAAGGGCACCTACGGCCACGTGCTGGTGGCCGCAGGCACGCAGCGCATGAGCGGCGCCGGCCTGCTCTCCACCCGGGCCGCGCTGCGCACCGGCTGCGGCCTCGCCACCTGGGCCCTGCCGGCGAGCCTGACGCGGCATCTGCTCGGCCGCCTGCCGGAAGCGATGCTGGTAGGTGTACCCGATGCCGGAGACGGCGACTGGACGCACGTCTCCGCCGAAACGCTGCTCCGGCTGACCGAGGACAAGGACGCCTTCGCGATGGGACCGGGCCTCGGACGCTACGCCGACGATTCCCAGTGGCTGCGCGCCATCTGGGAAGGGGCCCAATGCCCGCTCGTGCTGGATGCCGATGCGCTCGGCATGCTCGCCGACGCGGCGGACTTCGACGAATGGCCCGAGCGGCAGTTCCCCACCATCCTGACCCCGCATCCCGGGGAGATGGGCCGCCTCGTCAAGCGCCCGACCTCGGAGGTGCAGGCCGACCGGATCGGCATTGCCCGCGACTATGCAGCCAAGCACCGGGTCACGCTGGTGCTGAAGGGCTCCCGGACGGTGGTCGCCGCCCCGGATGGCGAGGTCTACCTGAACACCACCGGCAATCCCGGCATGTCGACGGGCGGCACGGGAGACGCCCTGACAGGCGTGATCGCGAGCCTGCTGGCCCAAGGCTTGTCCAGCCTGCAGGCGGCCTGCTTCGGCGTTTGGCGGCACGGCCGCGCCGGGGACCTGGCCCGCGCTGCGCGGGGAGGTCAAACCCTGCTCGCCGGCGATTTGATTGAATATTTGTAAGCCCGGACCGACACCGCCCCCTTCCCTTCCCACATATAATGGGGAAGAAGCACGAAAGGGGGAGGAGGGACATGAACACGGCGAGCCGACGGCGCGGCATGGGCAAGGCCCAAATTGCGAGCCATTCAACTCCATCCGCCCGCCCTCCCAAGCGGCGGATAGCGACCCGACCGAGAAGACCGGGCAGGCCCGACGGATCGGATAAATCCGGCAATCTGCGCCGGCCTGTTCCGCTGTGCGGACCCCGCAAACCGGCAAAACCCGGCAGGCCTCCTAAACGGCCGTGTCCCGGGAGAAATCCGCGAAAGCCTCCTTGTAAACCGCACAAGCCTCCGTGCAGACCCCGGAAACCTGCGAAACCGGTTAAGCCGGTTAAGCCGATGAAGCCGCCGAAGGGGCCCTGCCCGAAGCCTCCTCACAAGCCGGCGAAGCCCCATTGCCCGAGGCCAAGACCCCCTCGGCTGCTGCGGGGGAAAGCCAGCGTCTTCGTCGTCTACTCCGACGGGAAGAGCCGAGTTTACCGAGACAAGGATGCAGCCGGCCACGGCATCCGCCGGATTCCCAATCCGAGAACGGCAACCTACCTCAATCTGTTCGTCAATGCCGTTCTCCAGCCGCCCGATCATTACTCCGTCTCCAAAGGACGGCTGCGGCTGTTAACCGAGGATCTGCCGCCGCAGGGCACCCCGATTGTGCTGCAAGTTGTCCGTATCTTCGGATGATCTCTTGATGGGGGAACGTCCAGTTCTAGGGTGGCCGGGACATTCAACGTGTCGGGTGCGGCTCGCCGGACATACGTTTTAATAAAACGTGTGGAGGTGAAGCCAATGCCCCCTTCTCTCATCAAGCTATACGTTGCGGCAAGCAGTACGGTCAGCGGAACCGTGAGTACGGTAACCACGACGACTGTCAGCGACGCCGTCACCCGGTTCGTCGCGATCGTGACGGCCGCCATGATCACCGGCGGAACGACCACGGTTCCCGACACCAGCTTTGTCGATGACGCCGGCAACCCGGTCCCCACCGGTTCCCTGCCTCTTCCTTCCGCCGGCGGTTATGTCAATGTATACATCAACGGCGTGCTGCAGGAATCGAGCCTTACCTCTTGGACCGCCTCCGGACTGTCCATTGCTTCCGCTGCCATTGCGGAAGGAACGCCGGTTGTGGTCGAGGTTCACAATTACGACGGAACATCCTCCGTATCCACATCCACCCCGTCGCTCACGGTAACGACAACCACGGTAACCTGATCCTCCGTCCGCGCCGTGCGGGCAATCGGAAGCGGAGCCGCCGGCCTTTCGCCCGCGGTTCCGTTTTCTTTTATGAAATTTCCGGCATTTGTTCTCCGGTCGGCGTTTAATTCGGCGCAGATGGGGTAAAGAAAAGTGATGTTCTATATAGAGAACTTTTTCTTGCTGAGCATCCGTCTTTGTGAGATAGTTAGGGGGATGCCGGGGATGGTCCGAAATCGATCCGGACATCCGTGAAATCATGGCGATGCGCTTAGGAAAGGGGCGATTGAATCAGAGCGATTTGCGAATAGACTCCCTTTTTTAGGACGTTGGTCATCTTTTCCGAAAGGGTGTCATGTTGCCTCAATCGGAGGAATACATATCCTTCGAAATTTATCTCGATCCCCATTGTTCTTTATAACGAACAATTGGAGTGATCGATCTCGTCCGCCGTTGGTCTTGAGGGAACTTCAATTCTATTCTAATGAGGTGAAGGCATGAAAAAAGCTCAGCAAAACCGGCTCGCCAGACTGCTTCTCTGCACCCTCCTTGTCTTCAGCCTAGCTCCCGTCTTTCAAGCGATGGCGGCAGGTTTACCAACCGGCGAATCGACCGAGGGGGTCAGCGTTGCCGATGCTACGTACACTTCCGTCCTGGACAGCACTTATCTCGACTTCAAAGGGTACGAGCGAACGGACGACGGCCAGAACACCGTCTTCAAGTATTCCCTGAGGCTGCCGGTGGCTCCGTCCGCGTTCAGCGGCTCCGTTCTGCAGCTCGCCTTTGGCGAGACCCTGCCGTTCCTCGGCTCGACGGGCTCGCTGCCCGCTGACCAGTTGAGCCTTCCGGTCGACCCGGCGGCTTGGAGCACGGGCCTCAGCCCCGCTTTGAGCGCCAGCGTTACCGGCAATACCATCGACTTTTCCTTCAAGCTGGCCGGCAAATTCAAGAGCGATCGGACCCTCTCCATCGCGTTCCAGGTAGATGGCCAGCAAAAGCTCTTCACCGTGGCGGCGCCCTCCCGTGAAATGAGCGGGAATCCGAACGATTACGGGGCCAATCACATCGACAAGGGCCGCACCACGATCACGGAAGATCCCGTGACCGGCAAGGCCCGTCTCCATCTGGTCGTCGTCTACGGAGATGCCACAGTCAGCTTCAGCAGCTACCGCTATCCGCTCGGAACCAAGGTGGAGGAACACGGACAGCCTTATGAAGCCCAGATTCTCCACGATTCCATTACTCGCACGTTCTCGCCCGGCGTATACGATCTGGAGATCGACCTGCCGGATGTCGGTCCGTACCAGACCGATTTGTATGCCGGGGGAGTTCTGACTTACCCGGGAACGGAAGGACACGGCAACTTGATTATCTTGTCGCTGCTGCAAATCTGGGACAAATGCCGGGGCAATGCCCTGCCGCTCGAGCTCTCGGTCGTTCCGGGCAGCGCCAAGCATGTCTGGACCGTGACGAGCAAACTGGATGTCCCCGCTTATTTCAACTGGCAGATTGAAGGAACCAAGCAAGGGGCCAAGAAGGTTGTCATCCCGGCGGGTGGCAAGCTGACCCTGGAAACCACCAAAGTGGGCGACCAAGACAAATTGATCGTCACCCTGCTGCCCTGTGAAAAGATAACGACGCTGGCGATTCCGCCTGCATCGACGCCGACGCCGACGCCAACCGCTACGCCGACCGCTACACCGACGGCCACGCCAACCGCTACGCCGACGGCAACGCCAACCGCTACGCCGACGGCAACGCCGACCGCTACGCCAACGGCTACGCCGACCGCTACACCAACGGCTACGCCGACGGCAACGCCAACGGCTACGCCGACCGCTACACCAACGGCTACGCCGACGGCCACGCCAACCGCTACGCCAACGGCCACGCCGACCGCTACGCCGACGGCCACGCCGACCGCTACACCGACGGCCACGCCGACCGCTACGCCGACCGCTACACCGACGGCCACGCCGACCGCTACACCGACGACCACGCCGACGGCTACGGCTACCACTACGCCGGGAAGCGCAGCGGAGACCGCTACGGTCTCGCCTTCTCCGGACACGGCTTCGCCGATTGCATCTCCGTCGCCTTCGGATAGCGGCCTGATCGAGCTGAGTCCCGAGCCGATTCCTCTCGGCGGAGGCAGCGGCGGCGACGGCGGCACCTCGGTCGGCGGTACGGGAACCGCCGGTGGAACCGCCACCCTGCCGCAGACGGGCGAAACGCTGCCGCTCGGCTATTATGCAGCCGGTCTGCTCTTGATCGGCGCCGGTTTGACCACCCTGCGGCTCAGCCGGAACCGGTCCAAATAAGCATAAGCGCGTTTGATCTCAAAGAAGAAGACGGCATGGATTCGCCTTAACCGCGAATCCATGCCGTCTTTGCTTGTTTCGATCTCGGGGGTCGCTGTTCGATCAACCCCAGAAGCCTTGAATGAGAAGAGCTGCGCCCATCACCAGTCCGCAGCTGACGCTGGCTTTAAGCGCTCCGCCCATGAGCGGCAAGTAGGCCTCCGAAGGATTCTCGTCCTTCAACCCCCGGTACAGCTTCACCAGCGGCAGGCCGGTCACGAGCGCGAGGAGAGCGTACCAGGGCAGCGATCCCGCGGCTACCGCCGCGATCAGCGTGACGTAAGACAGAACCGCAAGCAGAAGGGAGAAGCGGATCGCCTTGCGTTCGCCAAACACCACGACCAGCGTCATTTTACCCGCCTTGAGGTCGGCCCGCCAATGCAGGAAATGGTGATTAAACAGAATCAGCGTTGTCAGCAGCCCGATCGGCAGCGAGAGCAGCACCGCGTCCCAGCGGAAGGAAGATGTCTGCACGTAATAGCTGCCGACGACCGGCAGGACTCCGAACGCCACAACGATGGCGAATTCGCTGTATCCTTTGCCCCGGTAACCGAAACGGATCGGAGGTGCGACGTAATAGTAGGCGATCAGAGCGCCGAACCCTCCGTACAGCAGCACCGGGTACCCGCTCAAGACCGCGAGGAGGATTCCGCTCGCAAGCGACAGGGCGAACATCGTCCAGGTCCAGGCGGCATATTTCTTTTCCGACCAGATGCCCAGGGTCAGGTACTGCGAGTGGGTCTGAATGGCACCTTCGGTCTCGGCTGCGGCCGTATCCGTTTCATTGCGGTAATCCCATAGGTCGTTGATCATATTCGAGAACAGATGCATCGCAGCCGCTCCGATGACGGTAACGAGCAGCCGCCCCCAATGCCAAACCCCGTTCCAAGCAAATGCTCCGAGCGCTCCCAGAACCACCGGCAGAACCATGACCGAAATAAACGGAAACCGGGATGCTTTCATGAAATCTTTGAAGCCGTTCATTGTCCGCCTCCGACTGGGTAGGCTGTTAACACAAGATAGGAAGGAAACGTACAAATTGCTTTATCCTCGACCAAGCCATGTCCATCCGCATCCGGTTAACAGCGCAAGTTGTAAGAATAATGACATACAGAGAATAAGTATAGACGTCCCCCTCGACCGTTGTCCAGGGCAATCCTTGGCAGGTTCACTTCCGCTATTCAATCGGCCCAAGCTTATCCGCCCCAAAAAAATAAAACAGGCTCCCTAGGAGAGCCTGAACCGGAAAAAGCGACTCGCGACACAACCTGCAGTCAAATCGCCCGTTGTCTTTGGATTTCGAGGCTGGCCTGTTCCTGGGCCTTCTGGATACGGATGACGAGCAACTGAAGAAGATTCGCCCGCAGTTCCTTTTGTTTGCATCGGCTGAGCTTACGAAGGATAAAACGTTCGATCGACATGCTGGTCAACTCCTTTTCCATGGATAATTCTTCCGATTGTCGGTAAGATCCATTAACCCGCTTAACCATCGGCGAAACGGGAAAATGAAAATATATCCACAAATAGGGCTTGACAACTAGGACGTTCGTCTTTCCTTCCCTTTGACTCAGAAAAGAGGTCTCCTCCTGCTTCTCATCCGGCATACGGCATACAAAAACCGCCCGGCCGGCCTGATCACCGGTTCCGAGCGGTCGTCTCTGACCCAGATCGCCGAATGCTCATCCGGCAAGAGCGGCGTCCGGACCGGACAGCTCCGCCGATAGGCCGGGCGTTACGTCCCGGCGCTGGTTCTCCATCCACTCGCTATAGGGATCGGCCACGACCACGCGGCTGCGGTCGGTTCGAATGTCCTCCCATACGCACTCCACCCCGCCGTCGGGATGAACGGCGCTGAACATTTTGCAGCCGTTGCAGTACTGAGCCAGATGGTCGGCATCCGCCTTCACCACTTTGTTGCGCAAGCAGCAGTAAATCTCCCGATCCTCGTTCGTCTTATTGTAATGGTTGACCATCGTCATGACGTTCACTCCTTTTCGTCTTCCGTTATGCAAAACAAAGCCTCTCCATTGTATCGAAGCCCTTCCGCAAAGTCGCTCGAACAGCGCAGCCGGTTCGGGTCTATTCTTGACAGTTCCTGTCTGTTATCGTATGCAAGGGAGATTGGGTCCGTTCTCCGGTGCCGAAGGCTTGCAGGATGGCCCGGGCGGCCTCGCCCGCCATGCCGAGCACCCGATGCAGCGAGGCCGTCTGCAGAGCCGAGTAGGGATTGGCCCGGTTGGGGCAGACGATGCCGAACAGCGAGGCCTGTCCCACCTTCGGCAGCGGCTTGCCCATCGACCGGCCCGGCGAGAGCGGTCCGCGGGATAGTTGGTAATACCCGACCGATGCGCCGACCGCGCTGTCCACCGCCAGCACCCGCGCCTCCGGCGGCAGCTCCTTCAACCGTTCAATCAGCGTATCGGAATCGCATGGACGCTCCAGCGTTCCGATCACATAGGGATAGCCAGCTTGCTCCAGCAAGCTGCCGACAAGAGGGCCGAAGGCATCTCCCGTCGAGCGGTCGGTGCCCACGCATACGCAATAGACCGGCCCTTCCCCGCTCAGCGCTTCCGCCGCGGAGCCAAGCTCGCGATGCAGTCCTTCTCCCGTAACGATTCCCGCCATGCCCCATCCTCCTAGGTAACAAAAGAACCCTTCGTCCGCCGGCGTTCCGGCGAACAAGGGCCAGAGATGCTGCTGCAATTGTAGCGGAAACGGGAGCGTTCCGCCACTGTGGAAGAATGGTCTCCGACACGGCTCCTGACCCTTAAGACGCTTGTTCGTCCGAGGACTCCAACGCCTCCGCTTCCTCCATCCGGATGACCTCCAGATTCAGAAAGCAGGGCTTGAGATACAGCGCCATCGCCAGCGCGCGCTCCTCGTCCATCGCTTCTCCGAACGCTTTGCCTTTGTAGCTGAGCTGGTACAAGGCTCTCCCTCCGATCCTGTTTTCCGTCAATTGAGCCCGTCCTCCGGCAGACCGAATAGGCCCAAAGAGGGATGGCGGCTTTCTATTCTATACCCTTCGCACAAGCCGCTTAAACAGCCAATCACCCGTATATAAAAAAATGATCGTCCCTTCCGCAGACAAGGGACGAGGAGGTTTGATAGGATTAGGGATAATGTCCGAACGCGATCGGAAAAAGGAGCCGCTCATGGAACCAGACAAGGATGGCGGGCAAGCGGTGAGCCGGCTCGCCGCTGTTTCGAGGGATCAAGGAGAGTCGTGGCGGGAGGGGGTCAAGGCCGGCATTCCCATCGCGGTCGGCTACTTGCCGATTGCGGTGACGTTCGGCATGCTGGCGGAATCGGCGGGATTGTCGCCGTGGATCGCCATAACCCTCTCGCTCTTCGTCTACGCGGGGGCTTCCCAATTTGTCGGGGTGAACATGCTGGCTGCGGGCGCGGCTCCGGCAGCCATCGTGCTCACCGCGTTCATTCTCAATTTCCGCCACTTTCTCATGTCCTCTTCCCTGGCCCAAAAAATAAATCCGTCCCTGTCGGGACGGATAAAAGCGTCAATCGCATTCGGCGTCACGGATGAAACCTTCGCCGTAGCCAGCATGCGGGAATCGGTTCGTCCGCTCGGCGCGCCTTACCTGCTCGGATTGAACCTGATCGCCTATGCCGCTTGGAACGCGGGAACGTGGGCGGGTCTCCTGCTCTCGTCGGGGCTGCCCGAGCTGATCAAGAACAGCATGGGCATCTCCCTCTACGTGATGTTCCTGGCCCTCCTCGTCCCCGGCCTTCGCAAATCCCGGCCGGCCCTCCGGGTTGCCGGGCTGGCGGCGATGTTCCAATGCCTGTTCACCTATTTGCCGCTCTTCGCACCGCTTCCGGGAAGCTGGAGGGTCATTCTCTCCACCGTGCTGGCCGCCGGGGCCGGGGCTTGGCTCGGAGAGGAGGAACCCGCTTGACGGATCTGATGAACGGACTTCTGGCGGCAGCGGGCATGGCCTCGGTGACTTACCTGCCCCGTCTGCTGCCCTTTGTCCTCGCCGACAAGCTTCGGGTCGACGGCCGATTGCGCCGTTTCCTCGATCAGCTTCCTTACGCGGTGCTGGCGGCGCTGACCTTTCCCGCCATCCTGGACTCGACCGGCGACCTGCGCACCGGCGCGGCAGGAGCGGCGGCGGCGCTCCTCCTGTCGCTCCTCCGGCTGCCGATCATCGCCGTCGTGCTGGGCGGGATCGCGGCCGCCGCGCTGGCAGGCTGGCTCCTGTAAACGGCCCGCGCGGTTACTCGGTTACTCCTTCGGGTGAATCATCTCCTCGGGGCGCACCGCTTGGTCGAATTGCTCGGCGGTCAATAGCCCGGAGCGAACGGCGGCTTCCTTCAGCGACAGCCGTTCCTTGTGCGCCAGCTTGGCGATCTTCGCGGCATTCTCATAGCCGATATGCGGGTTCAGCGCCGTCACCAGCATGAGCGATTCCTCCAGGTACCGCTGAATCACCTCGCGGTCCGGCTCGATGCCGACGGCGCAATGCTCGTTGAAGGACAGCATCGCGTCGGCCAGCAGGCGAACCGATTGCAGGAAATTGTACAGGATGACCGGCTTGAACACATTCAGCTCAAAGTTGCCTTGGCTCGCCGCGAAGCCGATGGCGGCGTCGTTGCCCATCACCTGCACGGCGACCATCGTCAGCGCCTCCGACTGGGTGGGATTGACCTTGCCCGGCATGATCGAGCTGCCCGGCTCGTTCTCGGGAATCCGCAGCTCGCCGAGGCCGCAGCGGGGCCCGCTTGCGAGCCAGCGGATGTCGTTGGCGATCTTCATCAGGTCGGCGGCGAGCGCCTTCATCGCACCGTGGACAAATACCGTTTCATCGTGGCTTGTGAGCGCGTGGAATTTATTGGCCGAGGAGCGGAATTCCGTTCCGGTCAGAGCGCTTAGCTCGGCCGCCGTCTCCTCGCCGAAGCGCGGGTGGGCGTTCAGACCGGTGCCGACCGCGGTGCCGCCGATGGCAAGCTCGCGCATGCCGTCCAGGCTCAACCTCAGCATGCGGCCGGTCTTCTCCAGCATCGTCCGCCAGCCGCTGAATTCCTGGCCGAGCGTAAGCGGGGTAGCGTCCTGCAGGTGCGTTCGGCCGATTTTGACGATGTCGGCGAATTCCGCTTCCTTGGCCGCGAGCGTGGATTGAAGCGTTTCCAAAGCGGGCAGCAGCCGTTCCTCCACCGCCAGCACGCCGGCGACATGCATAGCGGTCGGGAAGGTGTCGTTGGAGCTCTGCGAGCGGTTCACGTCGTCGTTGGGATGCACCGTCAGCTCGCTTCCCCGCTCGCACAGCACTTGTCCGGCCCGGCGGGCGATCACTTCGTTGACGTTCATGTTCGATTGCGTGCCGCTGCCGGTCTGCCAAACGACCAGCGGAAATTCATCGTCCCAGCGGCCGTCCGCGATCTCATCCGCCGCCTGCCCGATCGCTTCCGCCTTTTCCTGCGGCAGCTTGCCGAGGCGCGCGTTGACCGCAGCCGCGGCTTTTTTCAAGAGGGCAAACGCGCGGATCACCTCCAGGGGCATGCGCTCCGTGCCGATGCGGAAATTCTCGCTGCTGCGCTGGGTCTGGGCCCCCCATAGCCGATCCGCAGGCACCTTAATTTCGCCCATGGTGTCCTTCTCCATCCGGTACTCCACCGTAACTCCTCCTTGCTCCCGTGTTGGGTTATGGTCCCTATCCCTTCCTATTCTATAAAAAGTCCCGGTTCATTGCCAACGAAACGCAGGGGACGCCAGGTCCGGCTTCGTCCAATACAGGAGAGAAGCGACCGGACTTCCCGAATCTCGCAACTTTCCCGCTTTCTTTCCGTTATTTAGGTAGAGACAGACGAAAAAGAGAGGAGTTTGCCGCTTGCGCACGAAACCCTGGACGCTCGCCGTCCGCCTGTTCGCTGTGGCCCTCGCCATCGGGCTCGCAGCCTCCCCCCTCCCTCTGCCCTCCGGCACCGTGCATGCCGAGGGCGAGAAGGTGAAAATCGGCATCGAAGCCGGATATGAAGGACAGGCGCGGGAGGGAAGCAACGTACCTGTCCGCATCAGCCTGACCAATCCGGGCAAAACCCTGGAGGGCGACCTGGTCCTGACGGCCGTCAGTCCCGCCGGAGGCAAGGATGTTTCCTATGTCCGCCACCTGGAGCTGCCCGAGGGCAGCTCCAAAACCGTGTGGCTGTCGCTGCCCGCACTGAGCTACACCGTGAAGAACAACGAAGTGACATTTATCGAGGGCGGCGTAAGCAAAGGAAAAGCGGTTGCCCTTGACGGCAAGACCGCCGTGTCCCTCCGGGTGACAAGCTACAGCCTGATCGGCGGCGTGAGCCGCGACCCGGATACGCTTAGCTTCCTGTCCGGCATCCGCAATCCAGATTTGACCAGCGTACCGCTTACTCCCGACGACTTGCCCGACGAGGCAGGTCTGCTCTCCGGGCTTGATGCGCTGGTGCTGAACGACATATCGAGCGATGCGCTCCGGCCCGAGCAGACGGCCGCCATCGAGAGCTGGGTGAAGAGCGGCGGGATGCTGATCCTGGCCGGAGGCGCGCAATACGCCAAGACGGTTCAGGCCTTCCCCGCGCTGGCTCCGCTTCGTCCGGAAGGAACCGCACAGCGGGACAGCTTGCCCGCGCTGGCCGCATTTGCAGGCAAGGAGCTGAAGCCGTCGGCGCCGGTAACCCTATCCACCGGCACCCTGCAAGGAGCGGAAGTCCTGCTGTCCGAAGGGGACATCCCGCTGATCGCCGTCAAGCAGGCCGGACTCGGCAAGGTTTATTACTGGGCGTACGATCTGGCGGACCCGTCCTTGAACGGCTGGAACGGCAACGCCTCCCTGTGGCAGGCCTTCTTTCCGTTCAAGCAGACGAACCAGGGGAGCGGCCAGATGGCCTTCGCCAATAACATCTGGCAGATCGACAACGCGCTCAATCTGTTTCCGTCGATCAAAGCGCCGAAGCTCGGACTGCTCGCCCTGCTGTTCGCCGGCTACGCCCTCCTGGTCGCTCCGATCCTTTACTTCGTGCTGAAGAAGCTCGACCGAAGGGAATGGGCCTGGGGCATCATTCCGCTCACGGCGATCCTCGCCACGGGTGTCATTTATGTCGTCGGCGCGGCGGACAAATCGTCCGTGCTGGTGCATGAGCTGAACCGCTTCGAGCTCGACGGCTCCGGAGGCGGCAAGCGCATATCCGACGCGGCCGTCTTCGTTCCGAACGGCGGCAAATACAGCATCGGCCTCCCGGCTTCCGCCTCGGCCATGCCGTTCGACACCTCCCAGAACATGGGCAACATCAGCACCGCGCTGTCCGGCGAATCCTCCGCTTACCTGTACAGCCAACCGGACAGCTTGAAGGTGGAATGGCGGGGAATCTCCTATTGGTCCGTCCGCAAGACGCATTGGGAGAACCTCAGGGAGGAGTCGCTCGGTAAGTTCCGCGCCACCGCGACCTTCGAGGGTAACAAGCTATCGGGTGAGATTACCAACGAGACCGGGCAAGCCTTGACGGATGTCTATGTCGTCTGGAACGGCAGCCTGATCTCCGTTGGCGATCTGGCCGAGGGGGAGAGCAAGAGCTATACGGGCAGCTATTCGAGCAGCATGAACAACGGCGACATCGGCTTCCGCATGTTCCCCAACTCCAACGGCAGCCGGAGCTACCCGTTCGAACGCGAGCAAAACCTCGCCTCCCATTACTTCACTCAATTGAGCGCGGCAGGCAAATACAGCGCGGTTCGGGTGATCGGCTGGAGCAAGGACCAGAAAGCCGATTTCCAGGCCAAAGGAGCCTCCCGCTTCGATCGCCTGAACCTGTACTCGCAGGAAGTTCCGGTTCAAGCCATATCGGGCAACCGGATCTCGGTTCCCTTCGGCGCCGTCAAGCCGCAGGTGACCGGAAGCGGGAACTCCGTGCTGTTCAACAATGGCGACTACCTGGAGATCACGGCAGGCTCCATCGAAGTGGAATACCGTCTGCCGCTCGTCGGAGGAACCGCTTCCTATCAGAAGCTTACTCTTGAAGAGGGCATTTCCAAAGGCGGCGTTCAGGTGGAACTGAAGAACAACAAGACCGGCAAGTGGGTGCCGGTGACGTATCAGGGCGGACAGTTCGTTCTGCAGGACAGCGTTGGCGACTACCTGGATAACGGCCGGATCTTGCGGTTGAAAGCGACCTCCACCGCACAGATGCCCTACTGGCTGCCGCAACTCTCTCTGGAAGGGACGGTGTCGCCGTGATCGACATTCAAGGACTGACCAAATCCTACGGCTCCTTCCACGCCTTGCGGGAGCTCAACATGAAGGTAAACAAGGGCTCCGTCTTCGGCTTCGTCGGACCGAACGGCGCCGGCAAATCGACGACCATGTCCATCCTCGCCACCCTGCTCGCCCCGACCTCCGGCTCCGCCAAGGTCGACGGGCTGGAGGTGACCGAGCACCCCAAGGAAATCCGCCGCCGAATCGGCTACATGCCGGACTTTTTCGGGGTATACGATCAGTTTAAGACCACGGAATACCTGCATTTTTACGGAGCCAGCTACGGCATTCCCCGGCAGGAGCGGGACAAGCTGATCCCGCAGCTCCTGGAGCTCGTGAACCTGTCGGACAAGAAGGACTTCTATGTCGACTCGCTCTCCCGCGGCATGAAGCAGCGCCTCTGCCTCGCCCGCTGCCTGGTGCATGAGCCCGATCTGCTCATTCTGGACGAGCCGGCCTCCGGCCTCGATCCGCGGGCCCGCATCGAGATGCGGGAGATTCTGAAGGAACTGAAATCGATGGGCAAAACCATCCTCATCTCCTCGCACATCCTGCCCGAGCTGGCGGAGATGGTCGACGAGATCGGCGTCATCGAGAACGGCCGCATGGTGGCCCAAGGCAAGGTGCAGGAGATTCAGGACCGGCTGCGGGTCAAGCGGGTGCTGCATATCCGCTTGCTGGGTCCGGTCGAGGAGGCGGCCGGCTTCCTGCGGGACCAGCCCCATGTCGCGTCCGTCTTTGCCGGGGAAGACGGGCTGCATGTCCAATTCAGCGGACAGGACGCCGAGCAGGCCGAGCTGCTGAAGGAAATGGCCGTACGGGGCTTTGGCGTCATCGCCTTCAACGAAGCGCAGACCAATCTGGAAGACGTCTTCCTGGAAATCACGAGAGGAGGGCCCGCCGAATGACAACGAAATCGGCCGCGTCCAAGAGACGCATGGTTAACCCCGTGCTGGGCAAGGAATTCCGGCTGCGCATGCGCACGCTGCGCTCGCCTCTCGCCCTGCTGTTCTACCTCGTCGCGTTCGGCGGAATCGCCCTCGCGTTCCTGTACATCACCCGGGGAATCAACGGAACCGCCGCCGTCAGCTTCAACCCTTCTCAGAGCCGGGAATTGTTCTATGTGCTGAGCGTCGTCCAGCTCGGGCTGATCGGCTTCATGACACCTGGACTCACGGCAGGCGTCATCAGCGGCGAGCGGGAGAAGCAGACGCTGAACATGCTGCTCACCACGGAGCAGAGCTCGACGGCGATCGTTCTCAGCAAGCTGGCTTCCTCGCTCAGCTTCATGCTGCTGCTCGTCCTCTCCACCCTGCCCATCTATGGCATCGTCTTTCTGTACGGCGGCATTTCCCCGAGCCAGCTCGGAAAGGTTTTCCTATTCTATGTCTTTACCATGGCAGCGCTCGGCTCGTTCGGGGTGCTCTTCTCGACGATTATCAAACGGACCGTTACGTCGGTCATCGTCACGTATGGGACCAGCCTGTTCCTGTTCGGCGGCACCGGCATTCTCTATTTGTTCTTCCGGCAGTTGATGGAGCGTTCCTATTACGCATCCGGGGGCATCGCCACCACCGGCCATAGCTGGGCGGGCTACGTGCTCGGACTGAACCCCGTAGCCGCTTTGATTAGCCTGTTCCAAGACGGCTTCTCGGACAGCCTCTTCCGCAAGCCGGGTTCCTCCGGCGCTTCCGTCGCCCCGATCGAAATGTGGCAGCTTTACGGGATCGCCATGACCATTCTGGCGATCGCCGCCATCTTGCTCAGCATCCGCTTCATTCGCCCGTCCATGGGCAAGCGCCGGCGCTGACCGGGCTGGATGAACCGGCAGGGCAATGAATCGCAAGGATATCGAACCGATAGATTAGGAGGGAACGGCTATGGAAAAGCAGACCGGACGCCCGCGAAGCAGCCGCTTGCCGTTTAACCGAATCGGAAGGCGGGGCCGGGCCCAAACGGAAGCCGAGCGGCGGAACACCGGCGGAGCCGGGTCGCTGAGCGCGGCGCTCTCCCCCATCCGCCGCCGCCTTCGCGGGGTCCGCGCCGCGCGCTATACGCTCGTCGGCCTACTCGCCGGAGGCGGAGCGGCCAGCGGCATCGCCGTGCCGGCGCGCATTTGGCCGCTCGCCTACTACCGGCCTGCGGCGCTGATTGGGCTCGCCGCCGGCCTGCTGGCCGGGCTCGCCTGGGGCTTGTTGCGTCCGGTGCGGCTCTCGCAAGCCGCCGCTGCGGCGGACCGGCTGAGCGGCGGCAATCCGGCCGCTACCGCCCTGGACTACGCCGACAGCGAGCAGCCGGTCGCCCGCCTGCAGCGGCAGGAAGGGCTCGCTGCCATCGCAGCGGCCCGGGAGCGGCTGAGCGCGGCGGTGCCTCTGCCGGTGGAGCGCCGGCGCCTGGCGGCTGCTGGCGCGCTGCTGGCGCTGACCGCCGTCTTGCTCCTGCTGCCGAACCCGCAGGATTCCGTCATCGCCGAACGGCAAGAGCGGCAGAGGCTGGCTCAGGAAAGCCGTGACAAGATCGAGCAGGCGGCCGAGCGGGTGCGCGAGGCCGAGCTCCCGGCGGCGGCGAAGAAGCCGATCGCCGATGCGCTGGCCGAGCTGCAGAAGGACCTCCGGCAGACCAAGGACCCGCAAGCCGCGCTGGACAAGATGGAAAAGGCGCTCGGCGAGATGCAGAAGCAGCTCGACGAGGCGCGCGGCAAGGAAGCCGCCGCACGCCGGTTCGCCGAGGAGCTGAAGAAGACGCCCGACTTGAAGGCGCTCGGCGAAAGCCTGGCCAAGCGCTCGCAGGAGCAGCTTGCGAAGGCGGGCGGCGCACTCCGCGAGTCGGTCGCGAAGATGAGCAACGAGCAGAAGAAGGCGCTCGCCGAGCAATTGGAGAAGCTGGCTGCGAAGACGCCCGCAGGCAAAGCCGGCGAGCAGGTCCAGCAAGCCATGAAAGAAGCCGCCGAGCGGATGAAGCAGGCGGCGGACAGCGGAGCCAAGGCGGACACGGCGGCCATGCAGGCCGCGCTGACCGCCATGGACCAGGCGCTGCAGCAGGCGCTGGCCGAAGGCAAGCTGGACAGCGGCCTCGCCGCCCTGGCTGCGCAGGAAGGCAAGGCGCTCGCCGAGGTCGGCGCCGCCGCGGCCGGTCGGCTTGCCGCGGGAACCGGTAAGCCCGCATCCGGCGGTTGGGCGCCCGGCGGCGACGCTCAGGCGATGGCCGCAGGCGAGCCGGAGCCGGGCGGCGATTCCTCCGCCGGAGGCGACGCCCCCGGGGCCGGCAGCCCCGCGCCCGGAGGAGCCGCAGGCGGCGGCAGCGGCCAAGGAACCGGCCCGGGGTCGGGAGCAAGCGGCTCCGGGCAAGGAGGCACCGGCGGCGGCAGCGGAGCCGGTTCAGGGAGCGGCCGGGGAACCGGGTCGGGCAGCGGCGGCAGCGGATCGGGTGCCGGGGGATCCGGTGCCGGATTCGGCGCGGGCAGCCGCAACCTCGTCAGCACCCCCCGCTCGCTGCAGGGCTCCGGCAACGTCCAGAAGGACGGCGGCCCCGCTTCGCCGGGCCAAGGCTCGGTCCAGCAAGGAGGACCGGCCCCGGCGATCGACGGAACCACCCGGCCTTATCAAGAGGTTTACCGCGATTACGAAACCGCGGCCAGAAGCTCGCTCGAGCGCAATCCCCTGCCGCAGAACCTGCAGAATCTGGTGCGCGATTATTTTACCGGGATCAATCCGGAATAAGAGGTGGACGACTTGATCGAATCGAAGGAACAAGTGGAGCGTTGGCAGGCGGCCCTCGCGGAGGTACGGACGCAGATCGGCAAGGTGATCGTCGGCCAGACCGAGGTGGTGGAGCAGCTGCTCTGGTGCATTTTTACCGGCGGCCACGCCCTTCTCGAAGGCATACCGGGACTTGGCAAGACGATGCTCGTGCGCACCGTGGCCGACGCCCTCAGCCTGGAATTCTCGCGGATTCAGTTTACGCCCGACCTGATGCCCGCCGACATCACCGGCACGAACGTGATTCAGTTCGGCGCGCGCGGTGAAACCTCCTATCAATTTCAGCGTGGGCCGATCTTCGGCAACCTGGTGCTGGCCGATGAGATCAACCGCGCCACGCCCAAGACCCAAAGCGCCCTGCTCGAAGCCATGCAGGAAAAAACGGTGACCATCGGCTCGGAAACGCATCGGCTTCCCCGCCCGTTCTTCGTGCTGGCAACGCAGAATCCGCTGGAAAGCGAAGGAACCTACCCGCTGCCGGAGGCCCAATTGGACCGGTTCCAGCTCAAGATCAACGTGACGTATCCCACGCCCGACGAGCTGAAGGAGATCGTCCGGCGCACGACCTCAAGCGCGGTCCCCCAAGCGGAAAAAGCGGCGGACGCCGCCGTGCTGGAGGAAATCCGCGAAGGGGCCAAGGACATTCTCGTCGCCGACGAGGTGCTGGATTACGCCGTTCGGCTGCTCATGCTCTCCCACCCCGCGGAAGCCGGAGCTCCGGCTTCCGTCCGCCGCTATGCCGCGTTCGGCTCCGGGCCGCGCGGCTTGCAGTCGCTGATCACGGTCGGCAAGATCCGCGCACTCAGCGAAGGGCGGCTGCACGTCTCGGCAGGCGATATCCGCCAGGTCGCCTTTCCGGCGCTGCGCCATCGGATTCTGCTCAATTTCGAGGGCCAAGCCTCCGGCATCTCGACGGACGCCCTCATCGGCGATATGCTGGCGGCGGCGGACGGCTCCCGATGAACCAGGCCAACGTACCGGGCACGCTGCTGTTCCCCGATCCGCAGGACCTGCTGCGCCTGGAGCGGCTCGCGCTCGTCTCCAAATCGCGCGTGCGCGGCGCCATGCAGGGCCGCCGCCGGTCGCGCCAGGCCGGCTCCTCGCTGGAATTCGCCGATTACCGGCTCTACGCGCCAGGCGACGACACCCGCCAGTTGGACTGGAACGTCTTCGGGCGGACCGGCAAGCCGTTCATCAAGCAATTTCTCGATGAGCGCGAGCTGCAGGTCCACCTGTATCTCGATTGTTCGCGCTCGATGGATTTCGGCGGCGACAGCAGCGGCTTCGGCGGCAGTGGAACAGCCGGCAGCGCCGGAGCCGCCCCCGCTTCCGGACCAGGCGGAGAAGCTCAGGCGGCGTCAAGCGGGACGGCCGCTCCGAATCCGGACGCGCCGCTTCCGATGCGGGATTCGCCGGCCGGGCCGCCTTCGGCTTCGCCGGCCGTCCCCCGGAGCGGGAACAAATTCCTTCACGCCCGCCGGTTGGCCGCCGCGGTCGGGTATATGGCGCTCGCCGGATACGACCGCGCCGGGGTCCGCTTCTTCGGCGAGCGCGTCAGCCGGGAGCTGCCGCAGCTTCGGGGCAAAGGCTCCGCCTCCCGGCTGTTCGCCTTTCTGGAGGAGACGCGCCCGGAAGCGGCCGGCGATATCGCCGCCGCGCTGATGACGCCGCTCGCCGTTCCGAAGCAGCCCGGCATGGCGTGGGTGTTCTCCGATTTTCTCTATGAATCGGGGGTCGAGGAAGCGCTCGCCTACCTGCAGGCGGCCCGGCAGGAGGTCATCGCCGTGCAGGTATTGTCACCCGAAGAATTGGCCCCCGAGCTGTTCGGCGACCTGCGACTTGTCGACAGCGAATCCGGCACCGGCAAGGAAGTGGCGTTGAGCCCCAAGGTGCTCGGAGCCTATCGGGAAGCGGTGCGGACCTATACCGACGGCCTCGCCTCGTTCTGCCGCGAGCGCGGGATGGGCTACATCTGCGCCGTAACCGACGTCCCTGCGATGGAGACGATCAACCGGCTGTTTCGCTCCGGCGGCTTGGTCCGCTGATTCCGGCCGAAAGGAGAATGGACGCATGCATTTTGCATCGCTCGCCGGGTTGGGCTTCGGGCTGATTCTGCCCGCCATCCTGATCCTGTATCTGTTGAAGCGGCGATATACCGACACGCTCGTCTCCAGCCACCTGCTGTGGAACCGGGTGCTCCGCGAAGCGGAGGCCAACCGGCCCTGGCAGCGGCTGAGGAATAACCTGCTCCTGCTGCTCCAGCTCCTGGCCGCCGCCCTGCTCGTGCTCGCGGCCATGCAGCCGTTCGTCTACGCGCGAGGAGCGAAGAGCGAGACGGTGATCGTGATCGACCGCTCCGCCAGCATGACGGCGGCGGCCGACGCAGCGGCCGGCCCCGACGGATCGTCCGGCTCGGCCGCTCCTGCCTCCCGTCTGGAGGAAGCCAAACGGCTCGCCCTCGCCGACTGGGCAAAACCGGGGCGCAGCCGCATCACCCTGATCGCCATGGGCGAAGAACCGCAGCTTCTGCTCACCGGCGAACAGGATCGGTCCGCAATCCGCAAGGCCATCGGGGACATCGCCCCCTCCTACGGCAAAATCGGCTACAAGGAAGCGATGTCGCTGGCCGCGGCGCTGACCGCCGACAAGCCCGACGGCGAAATCGTCGTATATACCGACGGCCAGTGGCCGGAGGAAACGGACGGCATTCCGTATGCCGTTCCGGTGCGGGTCCGGCAAGCGGGAACGGCGGCGGGAACGGCGGCAGGAGCGGCGGGCAACCTGTCCGTCGTTCAGTTCGGCGTGAGCCGGGAAGCTTCTCCGTCCGGTTCGGGCCGAGAGACCGCGCCGTCCGGCGACGGGAACGCCGAGGCGTTCCATGCCGCCGGGACGATTCGCAACACATCCGACGCCCCCCGCCGCTTTACGCTGACGGTCTATGCCGGACAGACTCCGGCCGATTCGCGCCAAATGACGCTCGAAGCGGGCGGACAGGCCGGCGTTTCCTTCGACGGACTGCCTGCCGCCGACTACTACCGGCTGCTCGTGGATGGAGACGATCCCTATCCGCTCGACGACAGCGCCTACGCCTTCCCGGCCGACAGCGGCGGCAAACGGGCGCTGCTGATTACGGACGGCAATCTGTTCCTGGAAAAGGCGCTCCAGCTCACCGGAACGGCGGTGACGAAGGCCGCGCCGAGCGAAGCGCCGCCGCAATTGAAGGAAGCCGTCGATTTCATCGTGCTGGACGGCTTTCAGCCGAAGGCGGATTCCAAGGAATGGGCCGGGCTCCTCGCTACGAAGCCGGTCTGGTCGATCGGCTCCGGCACGGACGCTTCTTCCGTCTCCCTGCCGGGCGGAGAGCCGGTCGTCGCCGCACATCCCGTCACGGCGCACATCAGCTTCGCGGACACGCATATCTCCGCCGCCCAATCCGCCGCGCTTCCCGTCTGGGGGAAGGCGCTGATCTCCGAAGGAGGCGTTCCGCTCGTCATCGGCGGAACGGAGCAGGGGCAGCGGCGGCTCGCCTTTGCCTTCAGCCTGCACGATTCCGATCTGCCGCTTCGGACCGAATTTCCCATCCTGGTGCAAAACGCCGCCGATTGGCTGGGCGAGACCGCCGTTCGCGCCCTCGGCCGGGAAACGGCGGGGACGCGCGTGGAGCTGCCTCTGTCCGCCAACACCGCCTCGGCCCGCTGGGTCGCCGTGGAACGCACTGCGGGCACCGCCGCCGGAGCGCCGGGCAGCTATCCGGCGGAGACGGAGGCGGGGACCGTCGCAAGCCTGCAAACCGTACCGCCGATTCCCGGCTTGTACCGGTTCGAAGAGACGGCGGGCGACGGAACGGTGCGGGCCAGTCTGCTCGAGGTCGCCGCCGATCCGGCGGAGAGCCGCCTCGACAACCGCAGCGGCCTGACCTTGTCCGCCACCAATCCGGAACCGGGCGCACAACCGCCCAACGGAACGGACGGCGATGCGGCCAGCCGTGCAAACGACGGCCGCGACCGGCTGCCGCTGCTCCGCTGGCTGGCGCTCGCCGCAGCGCTGATGATTTTCCTGGAATGGGGGGTGTACCGGCGTGGGCATTCGCTTTGATTTTCCCTGGGCGCTGCTGCTCCTGTTGCCCCTAATCGGCTTCGCCGTGCTCACCTGGCGGTCTCCCGCGCGCCGGGGCAGAGGGCCGAGGCGGCTCTTCCTCGCGCTTCGCCTGACGCTGCTCGCCTCGCTGATCCTCTCGGCGGCCGGGCTGCAAGCGGTTCTGCCCGTCCATGAGCGGGCGGTGTTCTACGTCGCCGACCGTTCGGAGAGCATGCCCTCCGGCAAGGGCGTCGAGGATTGGCTGAGGCGCTCGGCCGAGGCCAAAGGCAAGCGGGATCAGGTGGGCGTCATCGCCGCCGGGCTCGATTCCGCCGTGGAGCGCAGCCTGTCGGCCGAGCCGCTTGCCGGCTGGGGCTTCGCCGCTCAGGTCAACCGGATGTTCTCCAATCCGGGCAGCGGCTTGCAGCTTGCGAGCGGACTCCTGCCTACCCGCTCCGACTCCCGGGTCGTGCTCGTCACGGACGGCCGGGAAAATGCCGGCGATTTGGCGCGGCAAGCGCGGCTGCTGAAGGACCGCGGCATCGTGCTGGACATTCTCCCCGTCGCTTCGGCGGCCGCCTCCCGACCGGACGCGGCGGTGGACAGCGTCAAGCTGCCGGCCTCCCTGTATCAGGCGGAGAAGTATACGCTGGAGGTGGCCGTCACCAGCACCGTCGCCGCCGAGGGCGAGCTTCGGGTGTTCGAGGACAACCGGGAGATTGCCCGCTCGGCGGTCGCTCTGGAAAAGGGCGAGAATCGGCTCGCCCTGGAGGCGCTTGCCGCCAGTACCGGGCTGCACCGCTACCGGGCGGAGCTCTACATGGCGGGCGACGAGGTGAGCGCCAACAATGCCGGCTATGCCTTCAGCCGCGTGAACGGCCCGCCGCAGGTGCTCATCGCCGAAGGCGAGCCCGGAAGCTCCGCCAACCTGGCGAATGTGCTCAAATCGGGGCTGATCGGCTATTCGGTCGTCCCGCCGGAGCAGCTTCCGCTGGAGCTGGCCGATTACGCCGCCTTCGACAGCCTCATTCTGAACAACGTTCCGGCCACCCGGTTGCCGGAGAAGGTCATGCGGCTCATCGAGCAGGCCGTCCGCGACTACGGGATGGGGCTCGTCATGACCGGCGGCGATCAAAGCTACGGCATGGGCGGGTATTTCAAGACCCCCATCGAGCAGGCGCTGCCCGTCAAGATGGAGCTGACCGGCAAGCGGGAAATTCCGCCGCTGGCCATGGCGCTCGTCATCGACCGCTCCGGCAGCATGAGCGGCGGCAAGCTGGACCTGGCCAAGGAAGCGGCAATGCGGACCGTTGAGCTGCTGAGGGCAAAGGATACCGTCGGCGTGCTCGCCTTCGATTCCTCGCTCTGGTGGGTGGCGGAACCGACGCCGCTCACCGACAAGGACGACATGGTGAACCGGATCGGCTCGATCCAGGCGGAAGGCGGGACGGACATCTTCCCGGCGGTGCAGGAGGCCTACCGTCAGCTGTCCGAGGTGAAGGCGGCGCGCAAGCACATCATCCTGCTGACCGACGGCCAATCGGCCGGAGGCGGCAGCTATGAGAGCCTGACCCGGGAGATGACCGCCAAGGGCATCACGATGTCCACCGTGGCCGTCGGAACGGACTCCGACCAGCAACTCCTGGAGCGGCTCGCCGGGCTCGCGAACGGCCGCTACTACTTCACCGACGACCAGAGCACGATACCGGCCATCTTCAGCCGGGAGACGGTGCTGCTGTCGCGGACGTATATCGTGGACAAGCCGTTCGTTCCGGCCATCGGCCAAGCCGCCGATTGGGACAAGCTGTTTCGCAGCGGCGTTCCGCAGGTGAACGCGTATGTCGCCACCACCCCGAAGGAGCTGGCCGAGGTCGGCCTCCTCAGTCCGGAGCCGGACCCGCTGCTCGCCCGTTGGCAATACGGCTCGGGACGAACGGTGGCCTGGACGAGCGACGTGACCGGCAAATGGGCGCCGGATTGGACCGGGTGGACGAAATTCGCCGATACCTTCAGCCAGATCGTCAAATGGACCTTCCCGCAATTCCACGCCTCGCCGGTGGAGGTGACGGCGGATACCTCCGGAGCGGAGACGGTGCTGTCGCTTGACAGCCGGACTTCCGACACCGCCGCCCAAGCCAAGGTGATCGTGAGCGGCGACGATCTGGCCGAGCGCACGGCAGACGCTCTGCCCGCGGCTCCCGGCCAGTACCGCGCCGAGCTGGGAGAGCTCGCGCCCGGCACCTACCTGACGCGCGTCGACTTGCAGGACTCCTCCGGCGCATCCGCCGGAGCCGCGTCCACCGGCTTCGTGGTGCCGTACTCGCCGGAATACCGCATCGACGAAGGCGACGCCATGGACCGGCTGAAGCAGCTGGCCGAGTCGACCGGCGGCAAGCTGCTCCGGCTCGACCGCCCCGAGGAGGTCTTCGCCGGACCGGTCCGCCCCGGCGAGCGGCAGATCGGCCTCAGCCTGCCGCTGTTAATCGCGGCGCTCCTGCTCTGGCCGCTCGACATCGCCTCGCGGCGGCTGGCCCTGCCCTGGCAGCGGATCGCCGCTGCGCTCGCCCGGCTTCACCCGCGGCGGCTCGGCGGCGCTCGCCTCGGCCCCGACGCCGCAGCCGAGCCGCCGGCCGCCCTGTCGCGGCTGCGCGGCCGGCAGGAGCGCGCCCGCGCCTTCTACGGCGCGGACCGGTCGGGCAATGCGCCGTCCGGCTCGCCCGTTAGCAGCACCGCCGCCGAGCGGGAGGCGAGCGCGCAAGATCAGGCTCGGCCCATCCCGCCGCCGACCGATCGCCCGGAGCGATCGACGCGTACTCCTCCGGCACCCGCCGCGGTCCCTCGCCCGGATGCACGCCCGGCCCGGACGGCTTCCCCGGCCGAACCGCAGCGGCCCCAGGCACCCGCCGCCGCGCCGGTTCGTCCCGCGCCGTCCGCGGGGTCCGAACCACCGCCGGGCGAGGCGGCGAGCCCCGCCGCGAACGAGACGTTCAACCGCCTGCTGGCCGCCAAGCAGCGCAGGCGCTGACCGCCTCCATGCCATCGGCTCGGCAGCGATGGCAGCCTAAAAATCCCCCTTTCCCGTTGAATGGGAAAGGGGGATTTTCGCTTGTTGGCCGGTTGAAACGACCGCCGACAGGGATTCGCTGCCCGCTTCAAGCCGGCGGCAGCGCGTACAGGATGGAGAAGAAGTGCAGCACCGAGCCGCCAAGCACGAACAAGTGCCAGACGGCATGGTGATACGGAAAAGACCGCCAGACGTAGAACACCGTGCCGACGGTGTACAGAATGCCGCCGATCACCAGCAGCACCACGCCCGTATGCGGCATATTCGCCACCAGCGGCTTCCAGGCCACCACAATGACCCAGCCCATCAGGATGTAGATCAGGGTGGAGGTGAACAGGAACCGCTTGACGAAGAACATCTTGAACACCACACCGGCCAGGGCGATGCCCCAGACGACCCCGAACAGCGTCCAGCCGAGCGTTCCGCGAACCACGGTCAACATGAGCGGCGTATAGGTACCGGCGATGAACAGATAGATGGACGAATGGTCGAAGATTTCAAACAGATCCTTGGCCTTCCCTTCCCGGAACGCGTGAACCAGCGTCGAGGAGGTATAGAGCAGCAACATCGTAGCGCCAAAAATGGCAAAGCTGACGACATGCCAAGCGGTGCCGCGCAGAGCGGCGAATACCACCAACAGGACAAGAGCGGCCACGCTGAGACCGGCTCCGATGCCGTGCGTGATCGAGTTGGCCACTTCTTCTCGGCGGGTATACACATGGGTGTTGGCCATGGTTCGTCACACTCCTCGTTGGTCAATATGCCGATTCGGTCCCAAGGTAGCGGTCGCGGATGACGTTCAGGTGATGGCGTTCATGGCCCGCCACGACATAGGCGAAGGCCCGGGCGCTCATGTTCACTCCGCTGGCAACGCCCATGCGGGTCCAGGCTTCCTCAGGAATGCCTCTCAGGAGCAGCAGCGTCGAGCGGCGCAGCGCGGCGTAATCTTCGATCAGATAGGCAAGCGTCAGTTTGTCTGCTTGCGCCGCTGCCACATAGTCGTCCTGCTCGAAGCCGGGCTGCGGCGTCGCATCGCCCCGCGCGATGCGCAGCAGACGGCCCGTCATGATCCGCTCGGTATCGCTCATGTGCAGGATCAGCTCCTTGAGCGACCATTTTCCCGGAGCATAGCGGTAATCCCCCTGCTCCTCCGGCAGAGAGCGGAACAAGCTCAGCGCCTCGGCGCCCTGCTCCTCCAGTATGGCGAGCACGTCCCCGTCCGGCACCTGCCGGATGTAATGGCCAAAATGGCCTCCAATCTCTTCGTCAAGCGGTCGAGCCAACATCCCATTCCCCTCCCAAGTATCGGTTCGTTTTCACCTTTGACCAGATACGGCGCTATTCCTCCAACGCTTGCTCCGCCGCGTACAGCAGCTCGTCGAAGGCGTCGTCGTCTGCCTCCAGCCACTCCTCCACCGCGAGAATCTCTTCCTCCGTTCCCGGCGTGTCCAAGAAGTGCAGGCTGTAATTCCAGTCGTCTCCGGTATCGCTCTGCAGCGTCACCTCGTACGGCTCGCCGTGTCCTTCGACGGCAAACACCACGTTGCCGAGGTAACCGTTCTCCTCGCTGTGGGCCATGCTCGCCCCTTGCACCTTCAGTTGCATGTTATCCCTCCTTTCAGACCGCTGCTTCCAGTTTCTCCATTGTACCAAACCATTTCATTTCGGTCACGCCCCGGCGTACCGCGAACCTGGCCGTTTGGCTCCGGCGCCTTCCGGTTCGTTTTCCCCGTCGAAACGGCAAAAAGACGGGCATGCGCAAGGGTCGCGCTAACCCGTCAGTCGTGCATTTGCCAATGGATCGAAGATGCGGCAAACCGTCATTCGAGCGTTTAAGGCAGGTCGCCGAAGAACGCTACCTCCTCGATCGGCAGCCGAACCGTGGGATGACCGGGCTCCTTCGCTTTCCCGATCGCAATCAGCATGACGGAAACGTACCGGTCGGAGAGGCCGAAGGCTTCCGCAAAGGCTTCCTTGTCGAAGCCCCCCATCGGGACGGTATCGTATCCCAGGGCGCGGGCGGCGAGCATGAGCTGCATGGCTGCGAGTCCGCAGTCCCCGACCGCGATATCGCGGATGGCTTGCGGCGTCATGCCGGCATAGAGCGCCGTATACCGGTCGACGAAAGAGCGGGCTATATCCGCCGACATGTATCCGGCCGCCTCCGTCTGCCCGTAGATTCGCTCTGCCATTCGCACGCTGTCCAAATCGCCGAGAACGGCGATCACGGCCGACGCTTCGATGACCTGCCGCTGAGAATAGGCGATGGGGTACAGCTTTAGCTTCATTTCGGGCGTATCGAGAACAAGAAAGCGCCACGGCTGCAGATTGGCGGCCGAAGGAGCGCGGACGGCCAACTGCAAGAGCTCGGTCAAGGTCTCCCGCGGAATCTGGACCTCGGGGTCGTACATTCGCACGGACCTGCGTTCCCGGATGACATCGCTAAGTCGCTCTTCCTCCCGCAAAGCCTGGTTCGTTTCGGGCATGGTAAAGCCTCCTCGGATCTTTTTTTAACCAACAAGCGTTGGGAATCAAACGGATGTTGCGTTTATGGTATACTGACCGGGAAACAGTCGCAACCGGCAAAGAAGGCGGATCTATCGCTTAGCCAACACGCTTCCTGATTTGTCGGTTATTTTGGGAGGTTTTCTCACCATGGCCATCAAAAACGAAGCCGATCCGCGCGTCATTCGGACCCGCCGGCTCCTGCAGGATGCTCTCACTTCGCTGATCCGGGAGAAAGCCTTCGATTCGATCACGGTCAAAGACATTACGGAGCGGGCGACGCTCAACCGGGCCACGTTCTACGCGCATTTTACGGACAAATTCGAAATCCTCGAATCGAAGATAACCGATACCTATCGAGCCGTTCTGGCCCGCCGAATAAGCGGCCGCGAGCGATTGGACGAGGCGTCGATCCGCAGCGTCTTTCTGGCTCTCTGCGAGTTCCATCGGGAGCTGAGCGACCTCTGCCCAAAAAGCTATAACGCGCTCGGGTTCAGCTTCGAACATCAGATCAAGGAAATCACGCGGTCCGCGTTCTATTCTTTCATGACCAACGAAAGGACCGCCCCTGCGGAGGATGCCGCCTTGCTGCACACCGCTTCGATCCTGCTCAGCTGGGGCCTGTACGGGGCTGCCTATGCCTGGAACCAAGAAGGCCGTCGGACCTCGCTGGACGCGTTCGTCGAGCAGAGCCTGCCGCTCGTCATGCACGGAATCGGAGAACGAATGCCGCAGACTTAACGAAGGAAGGGGTGTCCGGCTTCCACGGCTGAACATCAAAACAGGCTGCCCCTCGGGCAGCCTGTTCGATCTTCGGGCGCTTCAATCGCGCCGCTCCTCCAGCCTCCGGATATGCGGATCCCGGCGGAAAGGCAGGCAAGACAGCATGCCGAAGAAACCAATCGCCAGGAACAGCAAAGCGGCTCCCGAGCCTTTTCCCGTTCCGAAGAGGAGAACCCACAGGCTCCCCGGGGCTTGCTTGGCCATAAACGGCTCGAAGACCCGGTCCACCAGCAAGCCTCCGCACAGATAGCCGAGCGGGATGGTAAAAAACTGCAGAGTGTTACGTGCCGCGTACACCCGTCCCTGGAGCTCCAGCGGAATGCGGGAGCGGAACAGAACGTCCATGTTGGCGCTCATGAAGGGAATGGCGATCCACCCGAGAATGGCTCCCACGCACCAGACGGGCGCGCTTCTGCCGAAAGCGAGGATAAAATTCTCCGTGCTCATGGACAGCAGCAAGGCATTCAGAATGACGCGGACCCGGCTCCGCGGCGGCGGGGCGACCGATACGAGGATGCTTCCCAGCAGGGTCGCGAGCCCGGTGCAGGTGTTGACCCACCCCAGTGCCGTCTGGCCTCCGCCCGCTCGGGAAAGCACCATCGCAGGCAAAGCGGCGTTGAAGATCGAAGCGGTAAAATTGATGATCGCCAGGAATAAGATCAGGTCGAGAATCCCCCGGTTGGCCCGGAGGTAGTGCAAGCCGCTTCGGGCCGAGCGGAGCAGGGATTCCTTCGGAGCTTCGGCTCCTGCGGCAGAAGGAATGGCAATGCCGACGAGCAGGGTGGAAGCCGCCAGGGCGAAGGTGATCAAGTCCACGGCGAGAACGACGTGAATCCCGGTAAACGCCAGCAAAGCGGACGCGGTCACGGGCGTCAGAAGGGTAACGGCCGAATTGGCCAACGAGCGCATTCCGCTGACCCGCTGGTAATGGCGCTTGGGCACCAGCAGGCTGACGACGACCTCGGAGGCCGGTTGCTGCACCGTGCTCATCAGCCCGTTCACCGCGTTGATCACATACAGATGCCAGACGGCAAGGCGGCCTTCCGCCAGCAGACCAAGCACCGCAACGGTACAAAGGGCGGCAAGGCTGTCGCCGATCAGCATAATCGATTTTTTATTCCATTTATCGCTCCAGGCGCCGGCGAAGAGGCTGAGCAGCACATACGGCGCGTAAGAGCAGATCGACAACAACGACGTGGTTAAGGCGGACCCGTATTGCTGGTAAGACCAGATCACCAAGGCAAAGCTCGTCATGGAACTGCCCAGGGTCGATAAGAGCTGAGTGCTCCAGAGCAGCAGGAACGGCCGAAGGTCTTTTGCGGTAGCTTTGAACGATTGCATGTTGACTTTGCTCCTCTTTAATTTATTGATTGCTCAAGAAATTAAAGTGCAAAGCCCAGCGGACGAATTAGCGGCTGTTGCGCTCCGTGCCGGTTCGTCCGGCTTAGACCCTGCACGGAGCATTGCCAATGCATCGTTTCACGATTCGGTACCCTCCTCCGGGTGATCCCCTTACTTCATCTCCAGCCGGTCGAAAATCCCCTTCGCCCCGACGAAGATTCCGCTGACCAGCAGCAGGTTGTACAGCATGACGCCCCCGACAAAGGCGGCGTCCCCCGCCGTACCGTCTCCCGTCAGGTAGCGGGCGATAAAGCCCAGCACGACGCCGGGACCGATCAGCACGAGCAGCAGGAACATGCGCAGGAACAGTTGCGCCACCTTGCCGTGCACGGGACCGAACACCCGACGGAACAGCACGTCGGAGTAGGTAAACGCCGCGCTGTAGGTCGTAAAGGCCACAGCGCAAAGCAGGGCGACGAACGGGCTGCCGCCCATCACGACCGCCGCTACGGCGAAGAGAACCGCGCCGTCGAGCAGTCCCTTGATCAGGTCGGCCAAGGTGGAATAGAACAGCTTGGCGGCCGAGCTTGCCGGAAACAGATAGATGTAGGGGCGCTCCAGCTCGCGCATCCAGCTTCCCTGGAACGACAGGATGAACAGGTAGTAGATGGAGAAGAGCAACAGCACGGTAAGGTCCTGGTCAGGCACAAAATATTGCGCGGCAAAGCCGAAGACGGCGAGAATCAGCGTGGATCGGTCGATCAGGAAGAAGCCCTTCTTCCGGTACTCCAGCATCTGCCGGCTGAAAATGGCCGCGGCTCCGCTCCGGTATCGTCCCTGCTTCACCTTGCGGTTCTTGATGAGCGCCGAGGTTCCGCCGGTCCGGGCCTGCCTTCCTTCCCGCTTGGCGGCATATAGGGCTTCCTTTTGCTCCGTGTTGGCCAGCACGTCCTCATAATAATCGGATTTCTGCCGATAGAAGAGCACCATCAGGAGCACGGTAGCCGCGAGCAGGAGTCCGGCGGCCAGGTAGAAGCGCGGCGTCACGCCGATGATCGGCGCCATGTACAGCGTCTTGAACCAGCCGATCAGCGGAATGTACTCGAAGCCGCGCGAATGCAAGACGGCCCGAAGGGCATCGCCCAGGTCCTTCTTCTGGGCCAGCTCAACGAGCAGCACGGCGGCGAACACCGCCATCAGCCCGTTCCAGACCCGGGTAGCCTGCACGCGCGCCCGCTTTGTCCGCGAGGTCCAGGAGTAGATCAGCACCCCGACGAGCTGCAGCAGGAACAGGAGAAGCACAAACCCGAAGAGCAGGACGATCACGCCCCAGCCGTCGATCCGGTAATGGTTGCGCAGGTTGGGGATTTGCCAGATCAGCATGAAAACGCCGACGAAGGATAGCCAGATCTGTTTAAGGAAGCCGTACAGCAGGATTTTCTTCGGCGACAGCGGCGCCGTAAAGGCCAGGTTGACGTCGGCCATACGGAAGAAGCTGTTCCCCGATTTGATGCTTTTGGAGATGGAGGAATAGACGATGAACAGGATGACTCCGCTTACGATCATCCCGTAGACGGCCGGATCGGCGGACTTCAGGGCCGGATTCGTGGCTGTTTGGGGAATGAAGGCCAACACGATGAACAGCAGCATGAACAGAGCGATGAAGAGGTACAGGATCAGGGCGCCGGGCTTGCGCTTCAGCTCCTTCAGGGTGTTGAGCAGGCTTTTGCGGAGGATGAACAAGAGAGGTCTCATGGGCGTCCGCCTTCCGTCAGCCGGAAGAAGATATCCTCCAGCTTCTCTTCCCCTTCCCGGAATTCCCGCTGCGTTCCGGAGTAAAGTACCTCGCCGTCCTTCATGATGAGCGCCCGGTCCCAGAGGCCCTCGACGCTGTCGATGATGTGCGTGCTGATCAGCAGGCTCGCGCCCGCATCCCTCAGCTCGACGAACAACCCCTTCAGCTCCTTAATCGCTTTCGGATCGAGGCCGATCATCGGCTCGTCGAAGAAGACGACCTTCGGTCGCGGCAGAAGCCCGCAGCAGATGCTCACCTTTTGCTGCATGCCCTTGGACAGCTCCTTGCCGAGCTTGTCTCTCTTGTCGGCCAGATCGAGCCTCTCCAGCAGCTCGTTCCCGTACGCCTGCCAGTCGGAGAGTCCGTACGCGTGGGCGATGAATTCCAGATGCTCCCCGACCGTCAGCATATCGTAGAGAGCCGGCGTCTCCGGGACGTAGCCGAAAATCCGTTTGGCCTCCAGGCTCTTGCCGGAATGGCCATCCACCCGCACCTCCCCCTCGTGATTCAGCAAACCGATGATGCACTTGATCGTCGTGCTCTTGCCCGCTCCGTTCGGCCCGAGCAGGACGGCAAGCTCGCCGTCTCTCACCTCGAAGCTGACGCCCTTGACCGCGGGCGTCCTGTCATAGGATTTCGTCAATCCTCTCACCTGAAGCATCTCAATTCCCCCTAAGCTAATGGAATGACCGCATCGACTTGCCCTTTAACTCTCGCCGCAACTTTGCTGCTCCATCTCGCCGCAAATGTGCTCCAGGTACAGGCGGACGATGTTGATATCGGAATGAAGCGACAGCGTGCGGCTGCCCGCCACATCCTCGATTTCGTTCAGGAGCGGCCGCCCATCGGCACCGTAGATCAAATCTACGCCCGCCATGCCGAAGTCGAACAGCCCGGCGATCCGGCCGACCAGCTCCGATTCCTCCTTCGTCAGCCGATAGAGCGAGGACCTGCCGCCAAGCGAATGATTGGCCCGGAAATCCGTATCCGACTCGCGCAGCACCGCTCCCACTACCTTCCGCCCGACCAGGAAGGCGCGGACATCCCGGCCGGGCGTGACCAACTCCTGCAGGATGAAGCGGCTGCCGGCCGGATACGTCCGCAGGCGTTCGGTCAACGCTTCGACCGAGTCGACGAGGTAGACCTCGCTGCCGCTTCTTCCGCCCGCCGCCTTCAGCACACGCGGATACGCCAGCTCCCGGTACGCCTCTTCGCAGTAATCGGCACTGTTCAGGAACAGCGTGTCCGGCATCGGGATTCCGTGCCGCGCCAGGTATTGGCAGGTGCGCGCCTTGTCGTTGGCGATCCGCGAGACGGAGGAATCGTTGAACACGCGGACGCCGAGCGCCTCCAGCTGCAGCGTGAAGAGCTCGTCGCGGTCGCGCATGACGCAGAAGTCGGGCAGCTTGGCGGCAGCTCCCCGGCGGTCGAGGTGCAAGCGGCCGCCGCGAACGCCGGCGGTCAGCTCCCGCTTGCCGACAAACTCCAGACCGATGCCGAGTCCCTCCGCTTCCTGAATAAACCAGTCGATATAGGTACGGTTGCGCTCCGCATCCGTTTCATGGTACAGCAGCCAGCCGTTAAGCATGGGTTTCCGCCCTTTCCTCGCGAATGTAGCTCAGCATGCGGACAGCCAGATCGACGCCGGTGCAGTCGTAGATGTTCTTGAAGTGGGCGTTGGAATTGACCTCGCACACATAAGGCTCCCCGTCCTCGCCAAAAAGCAGGTCGACCCCGGCAAAATCCGCCCCGACGAACTGGGCGCAGGCGACGGCGACCTCCCGCTCCCGCTCGGTCGGGTCATAGGGGAACATGCGGCCCCCGGCCGTCACGTTGGCGCGGAAATCGCCGGACGCCTCCCGTCGCATGCTGGCCGCCGCCTCCGACCCGATTACGTTGATGCGCATGTCCCGCCCGCGGCTTGCGGCGACGAATTCCTGGAATAGATGCGGCCGGTGCTTGAGCTTCTCTTCCAGGGCGAGCAGCTCCTCGCGGTTGTGCACCAAATACACCTGCTCGCCGAAGGAGCCGAAGGCCTCCTTGACCACGAGCGGCAGCCCGAGCTCTTCGATAACGGCATCATACGGCCGGTAATCGGCGATGCCGCAGGCTTCGAAGATCAGCGGCGCGATCAGCGTCTTCGGCAGCCGCAGTCCGCTGCCCGCCAGCGCTTCGAAGGTGCGGATCTTGTCGTCGCAGGTCTCGATGGCGGACGCGCGGTTGTAGAGGCGGAAGCCCATCCGCTCCAGATGGCGGGCGAGCCGCACATCCTTGTCCCAGAAGAAAAAGAAGTCGGGCTCGTACCCGGCATACCGGCCCTTCAAGGTTGACCTTCCCCCCTCGAAGGCCGGAATCAGCTCCTGGTTGCCGATGACGCGAACGCGGAAGCCCAGCTCGGCGGCGGCCTTCTCCAGCCAGCGGACCTGGACGAGGAACTTCTCGCTGCCGAGGTTGCCGTTGTGGACGATCGCGCAGCTTGTCTGCTTCACGGTATGCAGCCCCCTTTTCCGATAAAAAAGGCCGCCCGGTCCTAATCGGGCGGCCCGGCAATAGCCTCAGTATAGGCCATTTGCCGATGGGAATAAATCTTTTTTAACCGGGCCTTAGGGGCGAGGCGGTTCTTCCTTGGACGTAAGCGCCAGCCATTCCTCGTAGGTCTGTTCCAGCCGCAGCCGGAGCGCCTCCTGCTCCTCCCAAAGCCCGCTCAATCGGTCTCCGTCCGCAGCAAGATCCGGATCGGCGAGCTCGGCCTCGAGCCGGGCCAGCCGTTCTTCCCGGCTGGCGATCTCCGCCTCCAGTTCCTCGGCGCGCCGGGCGGCGGAGGCCGGAGCGGACTTCGGCGGCGAGGAGGACCGGTTCGGCGGTTGCTCCTTCCCGCCGTCTGCCGCCTTCTTGCCGCCGCGGGCTTCCGGATCGCCCGGGAGCGCCGGGGAGCGGCCGGCCTTCGCCCGGTATTCTTCATAGCTGCCGTAGTAGAGCGTCAGCCTGCCGTCCTTCAGCTCCCAGATTTTGCCCGCCAGCTTGTTGATCAAGTAGCGGTCATGGGAGATCAGGAGCACGCTGCCCGGGTAGTCCTCCAGCGTTTCCTCCAACGCTTCGCGCGAAGCGATGTCCAGGTGGTTCGTCGGTTCGTCCAGCAGGAGCAGGTTCGGCTTGCGCTCGACGAGCAGGGCGAGCCTCAGCCGAGTCCATTCCCCGCCGGAGAGCGCGGCCACCGGCTTGAACACCTCTTGGCCGCAGAACAGGTAGCGGGCCAATCGGCCGCGGGCTTCGCCCTCCTCCAGCCCCGCTTCCTTGCGGAAGCAGTCGAGCACGGTTTCCTTGCGGTCCGGCGGAACCGCTTCCTGGGCCAGGTAGCCGACCTTCGCCTGCGCGCCGAGCGCAAGCCGTCCGCCGTCCGGCTGCAGCTCGCCCAGCACCAGCTTGAACAGCGTGGTCTTGCCGGAGCCGTTCTCGCCGACGATGGCGATGGTCTCGCCGAACTCCAGCTCGCCGGCGGCGCCCCGCAGCACCTCCCGCTCGCCGAAGCGCTTGCGCACGTCCTCCAGCACCAGCGCCTTCCGTCCCGAGCGCTCGCCGATCGCGAGGTCAAACGACGCTGTGCGGCGCTCCAGCACCGGCCGCTTGCGCTTCTCCATCCGGTCGAGCGCCTTCTGCAGCGAGGCGGCGCGGGTGAAAAAGCGCTTATCGCCGCCGAGGCCGCCCCATTCCTGGAGCTGGCGGATCGATTCCTTCATCTTGCGGATCTGCTTTTGCTGCTCCTGATACTCGGCAAATTCCCGCAGCAGCCGCTCCTCCTTCTCCCGGACATAGCCGGAGTAGGAGGTCGGGTACAGCGAGGCCGAGCCGTCTTCCAGCTCGACGATCCGGGTTACGACCCGGTCGAGGAAATAGCGGTCATGCGAGACGATCAGGCAGGTGCCGGGATACTCCGACAGGTAGCTCTCCAGCCATTCCACACCGGCCAGATCGAGGTGGTTGGTCGGCTCGTCGAGCAGCAGGAGCTCCGGCCGTTCAATCAGGGCGGCGGCGAGCCCGGCTTTCGTCTTCTCTCCTCCGGACAGGCCGGCGTAAGGAGCGCCGAACCGGTCTTCGGCGAAGCCGAGCCCGGCGGCCACTTGGCGAATGCGGGCGTCCATGCCGTAGCCGCCGCCGCGTTCGAAGGCTTCCTGCCACTCGGCGTAGCGGTCGAGCAGCTTGGCGAGCCGATCGGCATCTTCCGTCCAAGCCGGATCGGCCATCCGGGCCTCCGCCTCGGCGAGCTTGCCGCCGAGCTCGCGCATCTCGGCCAGGCCGAAGGCCAGCCGGTCATAGAGGGTCGCCGCATCCCCCGCCCATTCCGCTTGGTTCTGCGCCAGGTACGAGACCCGCAGCCCCTTGCGCAGGGCGATACTCCCCTCGTGGGGGGCTTCGGTTCCGGCCAGAAGCCGCAGCAGCGTGGATTTGCCGCTGCCGTTCGGACCCACCAAACCGACGCGGTCCCCTTCGTGCAGCTCCAGGCCGACTTGGCGGAAAATTTCTTGCGCTCCGTTATAGACAGTCACTTCGTTTAAGCTTGCGACGATCATGGATAATCCTCCTTGGGATCCTCCAGCCGGACGCCGGCAAAAGAAAAAGGACCGCGGGAAAAACCCCGCGGCCCTTCATCGCATCCGATGCGGCTACAGCAGGAGATTCTTCTCGAATGGGCAATACGTAAGAGCAAAAATGGACAGACCTCTCCCGTATGTCCGATCGGCATGAACGATGCCGGCCATTGCCATCGGCAGCCGGCTTACGGCATCATTTGCGCGCTCGAGATTCATCTCCGCTTCACCTCCCGTGTATCTTTGTTTTCCAGTGTAACAAACCCACCCGCCGCCGCGCAAGGGAATGTTTGCGGCTGCGGCAGGATTTGCGCCGCCGATCCCGAATGGATAAAAAACAAGTACCGCAGGAAACGGAGGCGCTCACCATGGATCTGCACGATAAAGTTGCGGTCGTAACCGGAGCCAACTCGGGGATGGGCTTCGCCACCACCGTCGAGCTCGCCAGGCGGGGAGCCCGGGTCATCATGGCCTGCCGCTCCCGGGAGCGGGGGCAGAAAGCGCTGGAGGAAGCCGTCCGGCAAAGCGGATCGAACGCCATCGAGCTGTTCCTCTGCGACCTCGGCGACCTGGCCAGTGTCCGCTTCTTCGTCGACACCCTCACGGCCGCCCATCCCGTCGTCGACCTCTTGATCAACAACGCCGGCGTGGTTACCTTAAGCCGGGAAACCACCAAGGACGGTTTCGAATCCATGCTCGGCATCAATCACCTCGGCCATTTCCTCCTCACCCGGCTCCTGCTGGATTCCATGAAGAAGGCGCCCGCCGCCCGCATCGTCAACGTCTCCTCCGGTGCCCACAAGATCGGGCGAATCGACTTCGACAATCCCTTCCTCACCCGGGGCTTTAACGTCGTCCGCGGGTATGCCCAATCCAAGCTGGCGAACATCCTGTTTACCAAAGAGCTGGCCCGGCGGCTCGCTGGCACCGGCGTCACGGTAAACGCCTTGCACCCCGGAGCGGTGGGCACGAACATCGGCATCGACCGGCGAACCGGCTTCGGCAAGCGGGTGCTTGCCCTGCTGCGGCCGTTCTTCCTCACGCCGGCGCAGGGGGCGGAAACGGCCCTGTACCTGGCCACCTGCGACGAGATCGCCGGGGTCAGCGGCGAATACTTCTACCGCAAGCTGGAATCGCCGGTGTCGAAGCGTGCGAGCGACCGCAAGCTCGCGGCCCGGCTCTGGGAATGGAGCGAGCAGCAGGTTGGCCTCTAGGCCCCGACGGACGCCCGCTCCGCGCGCTTCGCGGCGATGCGGTGCAGCGTCAAGAGCAACGTAGCGAGCGCGAAGGAAGCGGCCACCAGCATGAACGGGATAGCCGGGTTAATCCGGTACGTCCAGCCGCCGATCATCCCGGCGGGCGAGGTGAACAGCAGGATCAGCACCGTGAGAATCGCAAACAGGTTCGCCCGGTTGTTGTCGTCGAGGGCGTTGGCTACCGCGGTCTCCAGGTAGGGGCCGCTTAAGATGGTGCCGATGGCCCCGACCGCCGTGCTGACGGCGATCAAGCCGTAGCCGCTGGCCGGTGCAAGCAGCAGTACGATTACGGAGACGAGCGAGAAGCCGAAGCCCCAGCGCATCGCCCGGTGAACGGCCTGCGGACCGATGCGAGGCAGCAGGAACCGCAGGGACAGCAGCATCACCACGGACGACATGGCCGGGAAGAGGGAGAGCACGCCCTCGTTAATCTTCAGTTGGTCCACCAGATACAGCGACAAGAAGGTTGAATTCAACGTCGACTGAAAATGAAACAGGATGTATACCCCGAACAAGAGCAGGAGCGGCCGGTTGCGGAACAGCGGACGGATATCGGACAAGTAACCCGAGATCCCGCTCTTCGCGGCGCGCCGTTCTTTGATTTCCGCCATTTTGCGGTAGCCGATCTCCGTCTCGTGCGTCTCGCGGTTGCGGCCGAGAAACTGATAGGTCATCATCAGACAGGCCAGCACATACATCGCCCGGACACCGGGAATCAGCGTAAACTGGCTGACGATGAGGCCGCCGAGCGGAGCGAACAAGCCGCCGACGACGCTGATGAGCTGGAGCAGCGTGAACACCCGGCTTCGCTCCTCCGGGGGGGTGTCCTCCACCAGCAGGCAGTAAAACGCGGTGTTGGGGATCTTGGCGAAGCCGTTGACCAGGGCGGCGGCGACAAAGAACCAGACATTCTGGGCCACCGCCCAGATCAGCGTCGCCGCAGTCCAGCTCACCAGATCGAAGACCAGCAGCGCCCGCTTGCGGCCCATCCGGTCGGTCAGATAACCGCTGAAGAGCGAGGCGAACAAGCTGACGAACAGGCCGAGCGAAGCGATCAGGCCGATTCCGGTCTCCTTCAGCCCGAGCTGATGCATATAGAGCGTGGCATAGGTGCTGTACATGCTGTAAGGAATCAAAAAGAAGGGCTCGTATTTCAGGCAGCCTCGGGCATTCCCCTTAAGCCCGCCGATCAGGGTCGATTTCATGGCAATCCTCCGAGATGTCACTTACGGCGAGCCTTGTAAAAAAACGCCGCATTCCGCCATTTTACCTCACCTGGAGAGCGGTTGAACAGAGCCTGTCGAATTTCCCGGGAAATGGACATCGGGCTACTTTTCCAGGATAAGCACGCCTCTGCCGGGAATGGCGGCGACGCCGTCGAACCTGCGTCCGGTCAAGAGGTCCGTCGCTCCGGCGAGCCTTTCCGGCAGCTTCACCTCGCCGGCCTCCGCATTGTGATTGAGGAGGAAGGTATAGGTCTTGTCTCCCTTCCGCCGTTCGGTCACTTCGATTCCCTCTGAGGGCGCAATCAGCGGCTCCATGCCCTTCGACCGGCAGATTCCACCGAGCAATCCCTCCAGGAAAGCCGGCTCGGGACTGGAGGCCACATACCAGGCCTCGCCCGCTCCGCGGCGGTTGCGGGTGATCACCGGCATGCCCTTGTAGAAGTCGCTGCCGTATTCGGCCAGCACCTCCGCGCCCTCCGAATGGATCAGGTCGCACAGCAGACCGCAGGAATAGGCTCCGGCCAGTTGGCCGAAGGGCTCCTTCATGACAATCCGGTTGCTCGCATCGGGGAACAGGGCGTCGATCTCCTCCGCCCAGATGCCCATGATCGGGCGCAGCTCGCCGGGATAGCCGCCGGTCGTCACCAGATCGGTCTCGCCGACGATGCCGCTGAAGAAGGTGGTGAGGAAAGTGCCGCCGCGCTTGACGAAGGCGTCGATCTTGTCCGCCATGCCCGGCTTGACCATGTACAGGACCGGCGCGACAATCAGGTCGTAGTTCTCCAAATCGGCGTCGACCGGAATCAGGTCAACCGGGATGTTCTGCTTGTACAAAGCGTCGTAATACTTATGAACCTCGTCGACGTACTTCAGCGCCACCGACGGGCCGCTGGACAGCTCGACCGCCCAGCGGTTCTCCCAGTCGTAGAGGATGGCCGCCTTGGCGCTTATCCGCGAGTCGAGCAGCTTGTCCTCAAGCTTGGCCAGCTCCGCTCCGAGCTCGGCGCATTCGCGGAACACGCGCGTGTGCTCGTGCCCGACATGCTCGATCACCGCCCCGTGGTACTTCTCACAGGCTCCGATCGACCGGCGGAGCTGGAAGAACATCACCGTGTCCGCTCCGTGAGCGATGGCCTGGTAGCTCCAAAGGCGCATGACGCCGGGGCGCTTCAGAGAATTGTAGGGCTGCCAGTTCTGCTGGCTCGGCGTCTGCTCCATGAGCATGAACGGCTGGCCGCCCTTCAGCCCCCGCATGAGGTCGTGGGTCATGGCCGTCAAGCTGACCGGCGTATCCAGGGACGGGTAGCTGTCCCAGGAGACGACGTCCATGTGCTTGGCCCAGGCGAAATAGTCCAGCTCCGGGTAGGTCCCCATCAGATTCGTCGTGATCGCCACCTCGGGCGTGTGCCGCTTGATCGCGTCGTATTCGAGCCGGTAGCAATCGAGCAGAGCCTCGGACTGGAACCTCCGGTAGTCGAGGGAAATGCTCTGGAAGTTGGTCCGATAACCGCCCCATTCCTCGCTCAGCCCGTTCGGCGGAACAATCTCGTCCCAATTGTACAAGGTATGTCCCCAGAAGGCGGTGTACCACGCCCGGTTGAGCGCGTCCAGCGACCCGTACCGCTTCCGCAACCAGACGCGGAATGCCTCGGCGCAGTTGTCGCAATAGCAGTAGCCGCCGTACTCGTTCGAAATATGCCAGGCGGCAAGCGCCGGATGGTCCTTGAAGCGCTCCGCCAGCTTGCTTGCCAGCCGCTCGGCGTAAGTGCGGTAGGTCGGGCTCGTCGGGCACGAATTGTGCCGTCCGCCGAATTTGCGTTTCATGCCGTTGTAATCGACACGGGTGATATCGGGGTATCGCTTCGCCATCCAGGCCGGATGGGCCCCGGTGCTCGTCGCGAGGCACACCCGGATGCCTTCCCGGTGCAGCCGGTCCAATATGGCCTCCAGCCCTTCAAACCGGTACGTGTCTTCGTCCGGCTGCAGCTTCGCCCAGGAAAAAACGTTGACCGTGGCCACATCGATTCCGGCAAGCTTAAACATCCGCAGGTCTTCCTCCATCGTCGCTTCATCCCATTGCTCGGGATTGTAGTCTCCGCCATACCAGATCTTCGGCAGCTTGTCGCTGATCATGGATTTCTCTCCTCTTCCGCATGCGGTTTGTTGTGCGCTTTCATCATATCCCGCCAACGGCAAACAAGGAAGCCCGGGTTTGCGGGCTTCCTTGTACCGGTGTTCGGTTGCTTGCTTATTTCCAGAGCTCGACTCGGGATTTAACCAAATCGGTGTACAGCTTGTTCATCTTCTCCACGCCGGCCTTGTTCAGGTCGTTCATGAATTCGTCCCAGACCTTGTCGAAGTCGCCCGGTTTGGCGAGGATCGCCTGCGGCACGCGCTTCTTCATGATGTCGTCGCATTTCTTCTGCAGGATCTGCAGGTCAGAACCGGTTTCCACCGGGATGTTCCAAGCCGCACCCCATGCCTTGACCGGGAATTCTTCCGGCTTCGGCCACAGGTCGATGTACGTGGTAGCATTGTAAGCCTTCAGCGTTTCCTTATCGGCCGTGGTGTAGTTGTTGATGATTTGATCCTTGAAGTTAAGCGTGTACGGCTGGCCCGTCGGGTCGTTGACGCCGTCGCCGTACTGCGGAGCAATCCCCCAATAGTTGCCGACGCCGCTTTCCTTGGTATAAGCGGCATTGTCGTTGACACGACGGGTCTGGATGTCATCGGGAATCACGCGCTTGCCGTTCTCGTTCTTATAGTCGGTGCCTTCTACGCCCCAGTTGCGAAGAATCTGTCCTTCATCGGAGGCGAGGTAATCGAGGAACTTGATCAGCTGCTCGGCCTTATCCTTGCCGGCAACCGTGATACCGATGCCGTAGCCGCCGACATACCCGGTATCCTGATAATCTTTCGCCTTGATGTCTTCGCTCATCGTGATCGGGAAGTGGGCGTAGGTTTGGTCATACTTGCCTTCGGACTTCAAAGCCTTCTCGGCGTCCTGGTAATCCCACGTCTGGTCGATGATTCCGAGCACGCGGCCCGTGGCGACCTTGGCCTTATACTGGTCGTACTTCTGCACAAAGCTTTCCTTGTCCAGGAGGCCGATGTCATTCATGTGGTTCAGCCAGCGGAAGTATTCCTTCTCTTCCGGACGCAGGTAGTGGTATGTCGCTTGGTGGGTGTTGTCGTCGATCCAGAATTCGCCGTTGTCCGAACCGCCCGTCGTATAGAAAGCCGGGTTCGTGGTGGAGATCAGGATCTGCCATTCGCCGGCGTTCAGCGACATGCCGATGGTCGGCTTGCCGTCCGTGGTCGGATGCTTGGCGATATAGGTCTTGATGGCGTTCTCATAGTCCTGAACCGTCTTCATCTGGGGATAGCCGAGCTCTTTCAGCACGCGGTGCTGAAGCTCGAAGCCGCCGCTCGAATCGAAGTTTTTCTGGCCAACTCCGGCGCTCGGCAGGATGTAAATGGCATCGTCGTCGGCGCTCCATTTCAAGCGGTTCAGGTAGTCGCCGTATACCTTCTTGATGTTGGGACCGTACTTTTCGATCAGCGGACGAAGGTCGAGCAGGGCGCCGGCGTCAACCAGTTTGCCCGCGTCGCCTTTCGGGAGGATCATATCCGGGTATTCGCCGCCCGAGATCATGAGGGCGATCTTCTGGTCGGTGGAGGAGCTGTTAAGCGGGAAATCCATCTTCAGCGAGACGCCGGTCTTCTCGGTAATCACTTTGCCGACGCGGTCCTGCATGTTGTTCCAAGAAGCGTTGGGGTCTGCGCTGTACACCGTGGCATTGATCTGCTTCACCGGTTCCGCGGACGCGCTGGCCGCCGGCGACGCTGCGCCGGATGCATTGGGAGAAGAAGATGCTTCGTTGCCCGATTTGCTGCTGCAAGCGGTGAGAGCCAGTGATCCGACGAGCAAAACGCTGGTAAGCTTCGCTGCTGTTCCTTTCATGTAACGTGTGCCTCCCTTTTGGGTATCGGTAATCTCTATATCACACAGGTTTCCCCGGAGATATCGAACTGGCGGCGAAAATCCGAATTTGTTGTACGGCTTCCGCCGATGGGCGCCGTTCCTTCGATCAGCTCTTCACGGCGCCGAGGGTCATGCCTTTTACAAAATACTTTTGCAGGAAGGGATACACCACCAGAATCGGAACGGTACAAACGATGGTGATCGCCATCTTGATCGATTCCGGAGAAACCTTCGTAAGCGCCTGCGCCGCGTTCGGATTATGGGCCGCGTCGCTCGACTGGGTGGTGCTCTGCAGAATCTTCATCAGCTCGTATTGCAGCGTGGTGTTCTGCTCCTTGGTGCTATTGTACAGGTAAGCGTCAAACCAAGCGTTCCAATGGCCGACGGCCACGAACAGCGCCACGGTGGCGAGCACCGGCATGCACAGCGGCAGGACGATCCGGTAGAAGATCTTGAAGTCGTTGGCTCCGTCGATCTTGGCCGATTCCTGCAGCGCATACGGCAGGCCGTTGATGAAGGAGCGGATGATGAACATGTTCCAGACGCTCAGGATGCCCGGGATGATGTAGACCCAGAAGGAGCCGATCAGGTGAAGGTTGCGGATCAGCATGTAGCCCGGGATCATGCCGCCGGAGAAGTACATGGTGAGCGCGAACATCGTAGAGAACAACCGCCGGGCCTGGAAGTCCGTCCGGCTAAGCACATAGGCGACCATGGCGGCGCTCAGGACGCCGATCGCCGAACCGAGCACGGTGCGGATGACCGAGTTGCGGAAGCCGATCATCAAGGTCGGGTACCGCAGGATGGTATCGTAATTGGCCAGGGTGAACTTCCGGGGCCAGATGTGAATGCCGCCGCGCACCGTATCGGTGGAATCGTTGAGCGATATGGCGAGTACGTTCAGGAACGGGTACAGGGTGACGACACAGACCAGGATCATCACGATGTACAGGATGATGTCGAATAGATGTTCATTGCGGCTTCTGCCGATCTTCGCTTGCATCGAGAATCCCCCCTTAGATGACGCTTTCCTTGGTAACCTTCTTGTAGATGCCGTTCGCTGTCAGCACCAGGATGACGCCGACGACCGAATTGAAGATCCCGATGGCGGTACCGAAGGAATAGCGGGTCATGCCGATCCCGTAATCGAGCGCATAGAGATCGAGGACGCGGGAGTAATCCGTGACGAGCGGGTTCTGCAGCAGGAACTGCTTTTCGAAGCCGATGCTGATCAGGTTGCCGATGGAGAGAATGAGCATAACCATGATGGTCGGCCGAATGCCGGGCAGCGTGATGTGCCACATGCGCTTGAGCCGTCCGGCTCCGTCGACGGTGGCCGCCTCGTAAATCTCTTGATCGATGCCGGTCATGGCCGCCAGGAAGATGATCGAGTTCCAGCCGGTTTCCTTCCACATGTCGGATACCGTGACGATTCCCCAGAACCAATGCGGCTTCGCCATGAATTGAATCGGATCGTGAATGAGGCCGAGGCTCATCAAGAGGTCATTGACCGCGCCGCCGTCGATGGAAAGCATCTTGGTGACGATGCCGGCCACGACGACCCACGAAACGAAGTGAGGCAGGTACGAGATCGTCTGGACCGTCCGCTTGAACAGCTGGCCGCGCAATTCATTCATCAGAAGCGCGAAGATAACCGGAACGGTAAAGCCCACGATCAGGCCCATGGCGCTCATCGCGAGCGTATTGCGAAGCACCAGGTAGAAGGTGTCGTCGGAAAACAACTGGCGGAAATTATCCAACCCCACCCACTTCTGATTCATGATCGATTTACCGGGCTTGTACTTCTGGAAGGCCATCAGCCATCCCCAGATCGGCACGTAGCTGAAGATGAACAGCCAGATGACGAACGGAATTGACATGAAGTACAAATAACGCTGTTGAACCATTCTCCTCCAGAAGGAAAAGCGCTTCTGGTTCCCATCCAATGGCAGGGAGCCGCTTGCTGGTAGCGGTTTCATCGGGTATCCCCCTTCTCTCTTCTTCATGGATTAATCTTATCGAATCGAAGCGGGCGAAAAAACCTGCAAAATTGAAGGCAAAATCATATCAAAATAAGCGCTTTCAGCATCCGCTTTCAAAAGGGCATGTAAAAAACCGCCCGTTTGGGCGGTTTCTTAAACCCGATCATCCTCGCTGCGGACGGAGCCCTCCGGATGCGTCCGTCCTTCCTTTCCCTTGTACGTAGAGGGCGATTCGCCCACATATTTTTTGAATTTACTGTGGAAATAATCCACGTTCGCATAGCCGACGAGCCGGGCGACCTGATGAACCTTGAGCCCGCTGCCGAGCAGCTCGATGGCATGGCGGATTCGCACCCGGTCCAGGTACGTGTTGAAGCTCTCCCCGGTCTCGCTCCGGAACAGCTTCCCCAGGTAGCCGCTGTTGTAATTGTACAGCTCGGCCAGCGTCTCCAGCTTCAGATTCTCGCCGTAATGCTGCTCGATGAAGCTGGTGATCTGCTTGATGACCGGCGCGCTGCTGGCATTCCCGATCTCGGACGCGAGTCCGGCAAGCTGCCGGGCCGCTTCCTTTACCAGCTCTCGATAGGTTGGACTGGCGAGCAGGTCGGGGATCGCTCCGATCCGTTCCTTGACGGAGGAGGCATAGCCGGGCTGCTGCGTGGCCAGCTTGTTCAGCGTGAGCGTCAGCACATGCGCCAGATCGGTCTTGATCCCGGACGCCGTTCTCCGCGAGGCGCGGATCCGGTCACCCGATTCCCGAACGGTCTCCTGCACCCGGTCGGCCTGTCCCAGCTCCAGCGCGAACAGCAGCTTGTCCGCCATCTGCCGGAGTACCGCCTCCGAGAGCGGCGTCTCTTCCCCGGAGGCCGGCCCGAGCTCTTCCTCCCGATAGAGGTGTATGGTCTCGCCCTCCAGCAGGAAGCGGCTCTGCACGACGCGGACCGCCTCCCGGAACGAAGCGCGGATGCCCTCCGGGTCGGACGCGGGCCCTCCTGCCGAAGCGAAGAAGCGGATGCCGCCGGGCTCCAGCGCCGCGTGAAGCTGGCGGTAGAAGTCGGTCAGCGCCCGGCCGTTCGGCAGCGCCTCCCGCAGCAGAATCCCCAGGTAGCCGTCCGCGAAGAAGCTGAAGCCCGCCGAACGGCTGCGCAAGACCCCGTCCACCGCCAGACGGACAGCCGTCTGCCGGAGAACCGCTTCCCCCTTCGGGAGGTCCGCTGCGATCAGCACCACCTGGTAGCCCGTGTCGGTCCGCCCGAACAGCGCATCCAGGTTCAGGGAGGGGTCAAGCTCGCCGTCTCCGCCGACGATAGCCTGCAGCACCCGCTCGCGGTAGATCTCCTCGCTGATCCGCCTGCGCTTCTCCAGCTCCATCTCCCGCATCATCGCCGAGCCGATCCGCCTCAGCTCCTCCGCCATCTCCTCCTCGTCGACGGGCTTCAGAATGTAACCGTCGACCCCGAGCCCGATCGCCTCCTTGGCGTAGTTGAAATCGGAATAGCCGCTCAGGATGAGGAAATGGCAGGAGCCGCCCTGGCGGCGGATCTCCTGAATAAGCTGCAGCCCGTCCATGCCCGGCATACGAATATCCACCACCATGAGATCGACCGCGGCTTCCCGGTAGCGCTCCAAAGCCTCCCGGCCGTTGGCCGCCGTTCCCGTTACCTCAAACCCCAGTGTGTTCCAATCGATGAGTGAGGCGAGGCCCGAACGGATCGCCGGTTCGTCGTCCACAATCATGACTTTATACATATGTGTTCATCCTCCTATCGGCAGCGAGAAGGAAATCCGGGTTCCTTCGCCCGGCTCGCTCTCGATAATCAATCCGCTCGTCTCCCCGTAGGTCAGAACCAACCGCTGGTTTACGTTTCGAAGGCCGATGCGATGCTCCTGCCGGTCCTCCGTCTCGCCGATCGCCCGGCGGATCTCCTCCAGCCGTTCCGGCAGCATGCCGAGGCCGTTGTCCGCCACCTCGACGAACAGCCGCTTCTCCTGCACGTATGCGCGAATCGTCAGCTCTCCGCCCTTTTCCACCTGTTCCAGCCCATGAATGACGGCATTCTCGACGAGCGGCTGGATAATCAGCGGCGGAATCCGCAGCTCGCGGCCTTCCGTCTCCAGCTCCAGCCGATAACTCAAGCGCTCGTTCCCGTACCGGAAGCGCTGAATCTCCAGGTAGCAGCGAATAATCTCGAATTCGTCCTCCAGCGGAATATCCTTGGCTCCGATCTCCAGATTCTTGCGGATCAGCTTGCCGAGCAAGCGGACGATGGTCGCCACCTCCGTTTCGCCGCTCATGTGCAGCCGCATGCGAATCGATTCCAGGGCGTTGAACAAGAAGTGGGGATTGATTTGACTGGCGAGCATTTTCAGCTTAATTTCCTTCTGGTGCAGCATAAGCTGGTTGCGCTGTTCGTTCGACTCCGTCACTTCATCCATGAGCCTTGCGATATTCGCCACCATGTAGTTGAACTGGCGGGCGAGCTGCCCAATCTCGTCGCGGCCGTCAATGGCCAGCTTGGTGTTGAAATCGCCCAAAGCCACCTTGTTCAGCGATTTGTTCAGGTTGAGCAGACGGTTCGACAGGAGCGAGGAGAACAGGTAGATGAGCAGCGTCGCCAACACCAGGCTGACCAGAATGATGGTGGTGCCCAGTTGATTGACCTTATTGGCTTCGTGAATGATGCTCTCAATGGAGAAGACCGAAATGATCTTCAGCCCGTTGTCGCTGTCAGAGGGAAGCAGATCGTCGATGATGATCTTCGACGGCTTGCCCTCGAAATCGAATTCGTAGGTCCCCTTGGTGCGTCCGGTCAAGTCGTTGGCAAAATCCATTTCCTTGATGTTCTTGCCGACCCAGGAGGTGTTCTTCGCTGCCACGATCGTTCCCTTCGAATCGAGCAAAAGCGAGTCGAACGGCTCCTGGCTGACGATCAGATTCATCTCGTCCTGGCTGATCGAAACGGCAAACACGCCAATCCGCTCGTTGTCGAAGGAGACCTTACGGATCAAATGGAAGGCAGGCGGTGAGCCGGGAATCTGGGCCTCTTTCATGTAGTCCCAGTCGATCCGACTGGACGGCTTGGCCATCGCCTTCTGGTACCACGGCGCTTGAAGCGTCTCTTCGTCGGGGACGATGAACTCCCAGTTGTCGAGAATGGTAGGATTGTCCACGTAGAGTCGGATCGTGGTAATCTCCTTGAACAGATTGGCGTAGTTGGAAAAGTCCGGATACTCCCAATACGCTTGGACAATGTCGTAGCGATTGGAATAATTCGTGTTGACCAGCTTGCTGAGGCGCGTGTCCACCATCAGCCGCCCGGAGACGTCGATGGGAATTTTCAAGATTTCATAGGCCCGCGACTTGATCCGGTCGACATTGTTGGAGGTCTGCGTCGTCGCATGATCCAGCACCGTATGGCGAAACTCCGCTGTGAGGTAGCTGCCGACGAACATGACCGGGACGAACACCACCGGAATGAAGAACAGAATGAGCTTGTATTTCAGCCGGATGTTGTTGGTCTTCAAAAAGAATCCTTGCAGCTTTCGATACATGGCCTCTCCCATCTCTTGTAACCGCTTGCCGGTAAAGGCAAGCAGCGGATGCATTCAGTATATACCAGCTTGGCATCGCCTTCACCCGTCGGATTCCTTTTCCAGAAAAGAGCCTCCTCCCCCATTGCGCCGGAAGAGTCGGGCGGGACGTAGGAGGAAGCGGCCGGATGTTCCAAGGAAGACGTGTCAGGATACATCGATAAAAGAGATAGAACGCGTCAGGCCGGGGTCACACGGTACTTGCCGCCTACGGCCGTGGCGAAGCCCTCCGGCGGACAAGGCGCGGACCCGTCCGGACCGGTCACGATCCAGGCGCCGGGGTCGGTCAAGCGGCAGGTCTCGCCGACCAGAGAGACAATATCGGCTTCCGCGAGCTCTCCCGCTTCCCAGGCGAGAGAGACGTCGAAGCCGCCCCGCGCCCGCAGCCCGCGAACTTCACCGTCCGGCCACTCCGGCGGCAGGGCCGGCAGAAGGTCCAGCTCACCGAGATGGCTTTGCAGCAGGCATTCGGCGATGCCCGACGTTCCGCCGAAGTTGCCGTCGATCTGGAACGGAGGATGGGCGTCGAACAGGTTCGGGTAGGAAGAGCGGGCCAGCAGCGTCCGGATGTAGCGGTGAGCCGCTTCTCCCTCCCGCAGCCGGGCGTACAGGTTAATCAGCCAGGCGCAGCTCCAGCCGGTGTGGCCTCCGCCGTTCGCAAGCCGTTCCTCCAGGGATTTCGACGCCGCTTGCGCCAGCTCGGGGCAGTCGCGCCGGTTGATCTGCCGGCCGGGATACAGGCTGAACAGATGCGAGACGTGGCGGTGCCCCGGCTCGCTCTCCGCGAAATCGCGGAACCATTCCGCGAGGCGGCCGCGGTCGTCCACCCGGAACGGGACGAGCCGCTCCGCCGCCCGCCGCAGCTCGTCGGCGAACTCCTCGTCCATACCCAGCAGCGAGGCCGCCTCCTGTGTGCAGGCGAACAGCTCTCGGATAATCGACATGTCCATCGTCGAGGCCATCGACACGCTGCACGGCTCGCCATCCTCCGTGAGGAACTTGTTCTCCGGGCTGGTCGACGGGTTGGTGACGAGCGTTCCGTCCGGTTGCTCTTCGAGGTAGTCGAGGCAGAACAGCGCTGCTCCCTTCATCAACGGATAAGCGCGGCTCCGCAAGAACTCGCGGTCCATCGAAAACGCGTAGTGCTCCCACAGGTGAAGCGATAGCCAAGCGCCGCCCATCGGCCAGAAGGCCCAGCTCGGGGAGCCGTCGGTGGGAGAAGACATGCGCCAGAGGTCGACGTTGTGATGCGCCGTCCAGCCTCGGCAGCCGTAATGAATGCGGGCGGTGCGCCCTCCGGTCACGCTGAGCTCCTCCAGCATGTCGAAGAGCGGCAGATGGCATTCGCCGAGGTTGGCCGGTTCCGCCGGCCAATAGTTCATCTGGGTGTTGATGTTGACGGTATAGTCGGAATTCCACGGCGGCTGGATGTGCTCGTTCCAGATGCCCTGGAGATTCGCCGCCTGCGTTCCCGGCCGGGAGCAGGCGATCAGCAAGTAGCGCCCGTATTGAAAATACAGCGCTTCGAGCGCGGGATCGGCAGCGCCCTGCCGGTAGGCTTCGAGGCGCTTGTCCGTCGCTTCGCGGGACGCTTGGCTCTCCTGGCCGAGCGTGAGGCTGACCCGGCGGAACAAGCGCCGATGCTCGGCCAGATGGCGATCCTTAAGCTCGGCGGGCGAATAAGCCAACGCCGCGCTCAGCCGGTCCGCGCAGCGCGCGGCCGGAATTTCGAAGCCGGCGGACGGCATCCGGTCGAAGCCGGCGAAGCTCGTCTCGATCGCGAGGAGCAGCGTCACCTCGCGGTCTCCCCGCGCGAGTAGGCACGGTTCGTCTCCGCCCGCGAGCTCGGCCCGGCCTTCCGCGACGGTAAGCGCACAACGGAACCGGATGCCGCGGTTCTCTTCGCGGAGCACGGGCTGCGGGTGGTCGCCCCGATAGTTGTCCGCGATGTGGCTCGGACACGCTCCGTCGAGGAAGAGCTCTCCGCCGGCCCCCGGCCGCAGGATATGCCCCAGCTTGGCATCGAGCCGCGCCTTAAGCACGACGGGGCTCTTCCCGAGCGAGCGCACGGTGACGACGATCACCTGATCGACCGCGCTCGCGAACACCTCGCGCTCGAAAGCGTCTTCGCCGATCCGGTAGCGGGTTACAGCCAACGCCGCATCGAGGTCCAGCGACCGGCGGTAGCCCGCACCGGATGCCGCGTCCGGCTCGTCGGTCGCGTCCGGCGCTACGGGCAAAACGTCGCCGTCCGCCCCCGCATGCTCGAGCAGCAGATCGCCCGCCGGCTGGTACGCCTGGCAGTTGACGGCGAGCATGCGCTCTTCGACGAGCTTCTCCGCTTCGGCAAAACGGCCTTCGCGAAGGAGCTCCCGGGCTTTGCCGAGATGCCGCAGGGCTTCGTAATTGTTGGTATCGCGGGGAAAGCCGCTCCAGAGGGTATCTTCGTTCAATTGAATCCGTTCCCGGCGAGCTCCGCCGAAAATCATTGCGCCGAGCCGACCGTTCCCCACCGGCAGCGCTTCTTCCCATATCCCCGCAGGCCGGCCGTACCACAGCTCCAGCCTTTCCGAGTTATCGATATCCATTTCTTTCAATTCGTTGCCTCCTTCAGGCATCGCCGGCCTCTCCTGGTTCGTTCCGGGGCCCCAACTTTGTTCAATGCCTATCCTAACATGGGAGCCGCCCCGTTGCCATGGGAAACGCTTTTTAGATCATCCGCCGGATGCATGCGGTATACATCCGCCCCAAGCCATCCTTGCCCTCGGCTTCCTTCAGCCGCTCCGCCATCGAGGATGACCTTTGAATCTGGATGGCAAAAGCCGGATTTTGCCGCACCAACTCCTCCAGGAACGGAATGCCCGGCGTATAAATGAACTTCCCTCCAACCTTCAAGGAACGCAAGATTTCCATATACTTGCGCACGTACGCTTCATGCTTGCCGTCGCTTCGGAGAAAATGGTGAACCGCATGATTGGAAAAGGCCATATGCGAGAGGATCGTCCCCCACCTGTTGAGAGGAAACGCCGCCTCCAACCACTCGCCCCGGAGCAGATAAGGAGCGTCGTCGGCAGAGCGGTCCATCCCGTAAGCCTCCATCCCTTGGGAGCGCAGCGCATGGACCAGATTCGCGTGTTGGCCGCAGCCCAGGTCCAATATCGGTTCGATCAGGTCTGCCGCCTCCAAGTCCATCATCTCGAATTGAAACCGGGAGGAGTATTCCGCGCACGGTACGGCGGTAAGCTTCGGGGAAGCCGCAAAGGTCCGCACGGCCTCCTCCCCGTTCGACTCGATCAGGAATCGACTCAAGCGGACGTAATGCTCGGCAGCCAAACGGCGCAGCGAAGCCTCCTCCCTGAGGTCCGGCCGGGATAACGCCCGATGAAGCTGCATGAGAAAAAGGTCGTACAAGCCGACAAGCCGAACCCGGTCGTCCGGGGCGAACGACAAAAATTGGTCGGCTTCCATGAAGCGGGCCAGCGTTTTCGCCGCGACATGCTGCACCAGCCTTGTATAGGCTCCCGTCGCTAAGCCGTCATTCAAATAGGCTGCGACTTCGTCCGTTTGCTCCGTCAGCATTCGAAGCGTCTGCCGGCTCAGTTCAAGCACAGGGCCGCCGTCGGCCTTGCGGAAGAACAGACTTCGGTTCCGGTTGAGCTCGAACTGGTTCTCCAATACGCCATACACGCTCGCAGCATTCAGCATGAGGCAAGCCCCCTCCTTAACCGTCCTGGCAACGGACGATCGAACAATCGGATCTCATCCTATCATAATCGATTCCATAAAAAAACTGCGCCCGTTGAATACGGGCGCAGAGAAAAAGCTTGGCTGTTATTCTTTAATCAAAAACGAATACTCCGGCTTCTGCAGGAGCTCCAGGTTGGCCTGAATCAGCTTGCTGCGGGTCTCCACGCTGGCGTAGGAGCGCAGACCGTCCTCCGGCGTGTTGATCACGTAATCGACCAAACGGTCGACCGTCGTCTTGGCGACGTGGCAGCGCGTGTCGGAGGAGGCGTAATAGATCAGCACCTCGCCGTTGTCCCGAACGACCAAGCCGTTCGTGAACACGACATTGGACACGTCGCCGATCCGCTCGATGCCCTGCGGAGCAATCAGGAAGCCGCCCGGGGAATGGATGACGCGGTTCGGCTCGTCGAGCGCCGTCATGAACGAATAGATGACGTAGCGCAAGCCCGCCGCCGTATTGCGCACGCCGTGCGCGATGTGCAGCCAGCCCTTGTCGGTCTTGATCGGGGCCGGGCCCTGGCCGTTCTTGACTTCCTTGATCGTATGGTAGACCTTCTCGTCGACGATCGATTCATGATCGATGACGGCCGGGCTCATGCTGTCGGACAAGCCCCAGCCGATCCCGCCGCCCGAGCCGGCTTCGATAAAGCCGTCCTGCGGACGGGTGTAGAAGGCGTACTTGCCGTCCACGAATTCCGGATGCAGGACGACGTTGCGCTGCTGCGGCGACGGCGTCTTCAGGTCCGGGAGGCGCTCCCAGCTCTTCAGGTCCTTGGTGCGGACGATGCCGCACTGGGCGTAAGCGCTGGAGGTGTCGCCGAAGGGAGCGTTCGGGTCCTTGCGCTCGGTGCAGAACAGGCCGTAAATCCAGCCGTCCTCGTGCTTCACGAGGCGCATGTCGTAGATGTTCGTGTCCGGAACGTCGGTTTCCGGCAGGAGAATCGGATAATCCCAGAAGCGGAAGTTATCCACGCCGTTCTCGCTCTCGGCGATGGCGAAGAAGGACTTGCGGTCGTTCCCTTCGACGCGGGCCACCAGATAGACGCGGCCGTTCAGCTCGATGGCGCCCGGGTTGAACGCGGCGTTCACGCCGTTGCGCTCCATTAGATGCGGATTGGTCTCCGGGTTCAGGTCGTAGCGCCAGTACAGCGGGGTGTGCTCGGCGGTGAGAACCGGGTACTGATACCGGTCGTAGATGCCGTTGCCGAGCTCCTCCGGAGCGTTCGGCCGGGTGACGAGTTCCTCGTAGGAGGCGGCCAAGCGGCGAAGCCGCTGCCAGAATGCGGTTTGGTTGCTCATTGTGGATCCTCTCCTTCGTTCAATTACGGCACAAGCGCGGGTCCGCGGCGGCCATGGCCCCGCGAACCCGCGCTTCCCTTTTTTAGCGGGTGCTTTCGGCGTCTCCGGCTACCAGATCGTTGTGTTCCTTGATCCAGTTGACCAGGCTTTCCAGCTCGGTATAGGCAACCGCTACATACGTATCGGCGGCACCGTAGTAGATGGCAATGCGGCCGGTTTCGGCATCGTGCAGCGTCGCGCAGGGGAAGGCGACGTTCGGAACGAAGCCGGTGGTTTCATACGGCTGTTCCGGAGTCAGGAGGTAATCGCCGGAGCGGTACAGCACCTTCGACGGTTCGTCCTTATCGAGAATGGCGGCGCTCATGCTGTAGACGAAGCCGTTGCAGGTGGTGGAAACGCCGTGATAGATCAGCAGCCAGCCTTCGGTGGTCTCGATCGGGGTCGGGCCGGCGCCGATCTTGACGCCTTGCCACCAGCCGTTGCCGCCGCGGGACATGACCTTGCGGTGCCGTCCCCAGTGCACCAGGTCCGGGCTTTCGCTCAGGAAGATATCGCCGAACGGCGTGTGGCCCGAGTCGCTCGGACGGCTGAGCAGCAGGTATTTGTCGTTCACCTTGCGCGGGAACAGAACCCCGTTGCGGTTGAACGGAATGAACGGATTTTCCATGCGGACGAACGTCTTGAAATCCTCCGTACGGCCAAGGCCGAGGGAAGCGCCGCCGAAATCGGTGCACCAGACGATGTAGTACGTATCTTCGATCTTGACGAGGCGCGGATCGTACGCATAGCTGGGCTGGTAAGGCTTGCCTTCTTCATCCACCCAGTGTACTTCTTCATCGTCGATATCCCAGGACAAGCCGTCCTGGCTGCGGCCGACGTGAATCTGCGGACGGCCGTTCTTATGGTCGGCGCGGAATACGCCGATAAATCCGCCTTCATAGGGAAGAACGGCGCTGTTGTAAATGCGGGCGCTCTTCGGGGTCGGGTTCCAGTCGATAATAGGATTATTGCTGTGCCGCCAAATGACGGAATCACTTCCCGCCGGGCGTTCCTGCCACGGCATATTCGGCAAAGCTTCTCCAATGATCTTCACTTCTGCCATTCGTCCTCTTACCTCCTCAAGTAATGCCAATCCTTTGGCTAGCTTAACCAATTCGGCATCCATCCATGTAACCGTCCGGCCGGGCTTCGTCCACCGGGTTGAACAGAGCGTTTAGGTTATCGATTAAGTAACACTTACATTTTATCCTGTTAGCGTTTACGGGTCAATATACCCTAACAAAAAAAACACCGCGCCGGTTTCCGGCGCGGGTAAAAAAGCAATTCTGCCGGGCGAATGCTCGCCGCAGATGAAAAACAAACATAAAAAACCGCTAACGAAGGGTCAGCGGTCCATCCGCCGCACGGAGTCGCGGAGCAGCAGCTTTCCCTTGACGAGAATGCGGCCCTCCACCGATTCCCGGCTTTGCCGGCGGATGATGCTGAGGGCGGCCGCCCGGGCCATTTCCGGCATATTGACCTCCACCGTGGTGAGGGGCGGATCGCAAAGCGTCGCGAACAGGTCGTTGTCGAACCCCGTCACCGAGCAATCCTCCGGCACGCAGATGCCCTTTTTGTTCAGGAAGGAGATGAGGTTGTACGCCACCTGATCACAGTTGCAGACGAAAGCGGTCGGCATAGGCTCGGGCAGCTCAAAGGTCTCGACGAGCTGGCCCTCTTCGCTGCGGTCCCGAATGATCCGGTCCGCTCCGAGCGGAATCCGGTGCTCCAACAGCGATTTATAGAAACCGAGAAACCGGTCTTGAATGCTGCTCGTCGCATATAAATGGCCTACGAAGGCCAGGTCGCGATGACCGTTCCCGATCAGATAGTTGGTCATTTCGTACATGCCGTAAAAATTATCGGTAATGACGCAGTCCATTCCGGACTGCTCGCTGTAGAAGTCAAGGAAGACAAGCGGAGCCCCGCTCTCCGCCAAGGCCGTAACGTAGTCCCGCTCGAGCTGGCCGAGCACGATGAGGCCGTCGACCCTTCCCTCCAGGTAGATGCGCGGCAGCGTAAAGGAACTCTCGTCCTCACCCGTAAGAATGTGGAGGATGGCCGAATACTTGTACTCCTCCAGCACCTTGGAAATCTGCTCGTAGAATCTCAGGTAAAAGGAGTTGGTCATGCGCGTAAACCTCTCGGATACCACCACGCCGATATTGTAGGTATACCCTTCGCGCATCGATTTGGCGGCCATGTTCATGCGGTAGCCCATCTCCGCCGCCACTTGCTTGATCTTCTCTTTGAGTTCCTCGCTGACGCCTTCCCGGTCGCCCAGAGCCTTGGAGACGGTCACGCTGCTTATGCCCAGCCTCTCCGCGATGTCCCGCATGGTCACATTCGCTTTCATTTCTGCCTCCCTGAATTGTAACCTAATCGATAACTCTCGTTCATCTTACGATTCCGGCGGGCGGGTGTCAATGCGAAAACGCAAGTCCATCGAGCTTTCCCTTTCTTGATATCGAGCTTTCCCTTTCTTGATATCGAGCTTTCCCTTTGTTGAGAATGAAGGCAAACCGAGTTAAATTCGTCACTTGGTAGGGCCTTAATTGTTACGAAATGAAGAACTTTTATATAAATCCAATTAAATGTGAACAAACAGTGAACTCTAGACAAACCGCGTCTTTTCAGTGACTTTAATCACAATAATGCCGTTGATGAAACCGCTTAACCAGTTTTTTGTAATAATATATTCATATTTTTGTTTTTAACTGGGAATTAAGTTACCATATGGAGTTTGAGTTCAAGGAACGGTTTTATTACTATAAGCATAGCGAATCATTCGCAGGAAGCTGGATTTTATCACTAGAGAAAGGGGCTCCCATATGAAAAAGAGAGGGCCATTGTTCGTGATGTTTATCGCACTTGCCACCCTGCTGACGGGCTGCGGCGACTCGTTCGTCGTCCTGAACCCCAAAGGGCCGCAAGCGAGGACATTGTCGGACACGATCATTTTCTCCATCTTGATGATGCTTGGCGTTCTGGTTGTCGTGTACATCCTCTACATCATCATGCTGTCGAAGTACCGGGCGAAGAAGTCGGCTCCCGACTACATCCCCCCCTACGAAGAAGGGAACAAGTGGCTGGAAACCATCTGGACGGCGATTCCGATCGTCATCGTCATCATTCTCTCCGTCGTTACGTTGCGCACAACCAGCGCGGTCGAGAAGATGCCGGAGGGCTATGAGAATCAGAAGCCCTTGGTGATTTATGCCGCTTCTTCGAACTGGAAATGGCATTTCAGTTATCCGGAGGAAGGCATTGAGACGGTCAACTACGTCAACATCCCGGTCCACCGCCCCATCGAGTTTCGCCTGTATTCCTTCGGTCCGATCACGAGCTTCTGGGTTCCCCAACTGGCCGGTCAGAAGTACGCCATGAGCGACATGATCAACAAATTGAACCTGGTCGCCGAGATTCCGGGCTCGTACATGGGCAAGAACTCGAACTTCAGCGGCGAAGGCTTCGCCCACATGGAATTCGAAGCGCTGGCGATGAGCCAGAAGGACTTCGACGAATGGGCGAAGAAGGTGAAGGCGAACGAGCCGGAGCTCACGGAAACGAAGTTCTCCGAATTGCTCAAGACCGCCCATGTCGGCCGTCTCAGCTATTCCACGACTCACCTGACCTTCCGTCCCGCACCCGAGGACATGAGCGGCATGCACGGCTCCGGCGAAGGCATGGACGGCATGCAGGAGCATCCGTCTCCGGCCCCCTCGGACCGCGCCGAATTCGATGCAAGTCCCGACGTCAGCCCGACGCCGACACCGGAATCGGTCTCGCCTTCCGCTTCCGTTAATCCGTAAGTCGACCCGAAAGGAGAGAACATACCCTTATGAAATGGGACGAATTTTTCGTTACCGGCGAACCGATGATCTACGGGGCGATGGTTGCCATCGCACTCGCCTCCATCGGGATCGTAGCAGGACTCACCTATTTCAAGAAATGGGGCTACCTGTGGCGGGAGTGGCTGACTACGGTCGACCACAAACGCATCGGGGTGATGTACATCATCAGCGCCCTGCTCATGCTGTTCCGCGGCGGCGTCGACGCCATCATGATGCGCGCCCAGACGGCCGCGCCGGACATGAAATTCCTCGACGCGCAGCATTATAACGAAGTGTTTACCACCCACGGCCTCATCATGATTCTCTTCATGGCCATGCCCTTCATCTTCGGGCTCATGAACGTGGTGGTGCCGCTGCAGATCGGCGCGCGCGATGTCGCCTTCCCGCGGCTGAATGCGATCAGCTTCTGGCTGTTCTTCTTCGGCGCCATGCTGCTCAACCTGTCGTTCGTCATCGGCGGTTCGCCGGACGCCGGCTGGTCCGCCTACTTCCCGCTCGCGAGCAAGGAGTTCAGCCCGACGGTCGGCAACAACTATTATGCCATCGCCCTGCAGATCTCCGGGATCGGGACGCTGATGACGGGCATCAACTTCCTCGTGACCATCCTGCGGATGCGCGCTCCCGGCCTCAAGCTGATGCGCCTGCCGATGTTCACTTGGTCGACCCTGATCACCAGCGTCATCATCACCTTCGCCTTCCCGGTGCTGACGATCGCGCTGATCCTTATGACCTTCGACCGGCTGTTCGGCGGCCAGTTCTTCACCATGGCCAACGGAGGTATGGATATGCTGTGGGCCAACCTGTTCTGGGTCTGGGGCCATCCCGAGGTCTACATCGTCATCCTGCCGGCCTTCGGGATCTACAGCGACATCATCTCGACCTTCGCCAAGAAGAACCTGTACGGGTACAAATCGATGGTCGTCAGTATGGTCGCCATCTCACTCCTGTCCTTCCTCGTCTGGGCTCACCATTTCTACACGATGGGCCAAGGCGCGATGGTCAACGGCTTCTTCTCCATCACGACGATGGCGATCGCCGTCCCGACCGGCGTCAAGATCTTCAACTGGCTGTTCACCCTGCGAAAAGGGAAAATCAGCTTCACGACGCCGATGCTGTACTCGATGGCTTTTATCCCGATCTTCACGATCGGCGGCGTCACCGGCGTCATGCTGGCCATGGCCAGCGCCGACTACCATTACCACAACACGATGTTCCTGGTCGCGCACTTCCACTACGTGCTGATCCCGGGCGCCGTCTTCGCGGTCATCGCCGGGTTCCATTACTGGTTCCCGAAGGTATTCGGCTTCCGGCTGAACGAGAAGCTTGGCAAGATCGCCTTCTGGCTGATCGCCGTCTGCTTCAACATCACCTTCTTCCCGCTGTTCCTGCTGGGTCTGAAGGGAATGACCCGCCGCATGTACACCTATTCGGCGGAAACCGGATTTGGCCCGCTGAACCTGTTGTCCTTCGTCGGGGCCCTCGGCCTCGCGGCCGGCTTCGTCGTGCTCGTCTACAACGTATACTGGAGCTTCCGCTACGCTCCGCGCGACACCAACGGCGACCCGTGGGACGGCCGGACGCTCGAATGGGCAACGCCCAGCCCGGTACCGGCCTACAACTTCGCCGAAATCCCGAAGGTCAAGACCCGGGATGCCTACTGGTTCTCCAAGATCGACAAGAAGATGCCGATCTTCGAAGGAAAGCTTGAGCCGATCCATCTGCCGAATAACACCGGCAAACCGTTCGTCCTCGGCGTCGCATTCTTCTTCCTGGGCTTCTTCCTCGTCTTCAGCTGGTGGACGCCCGCCATCATCGCCTTCCTGGCGGTTCTGGTTATCATGGCCACGATGTCGTTCGACCGCGATCACGGCTTCCATATCCCGGTCGACGAAATCCGCAAAACCGAAAAGAAACTGCGGGGTGAATCGGTATGAAAGTAGATACTTCCCGTCCGCTTGAATACTCCACCGAGGAGAACCGCAACAAGATTCTCGGCTTCTGGATCTTCCTCGGAGCGGAAATCGCGCTCTTCTCGACGCTCTTCACCGTCTTCTTCGTTCTGGTGAACCGGTACGCGAACGGTCCGAGCGGAGAAGAACTGTTCGAGATCGGGCCGGTCCTGATCGAAACCTTCGTGCTGCTGACCAGCAGCTTCACAATCGGGCTCGCCGTCCATGCCATGCGGCACAACTTCAAGAAGCCGGCGATGGTGTTCATCGGCATCACCCTGGCGCTCGGCCTCGTGTTCCTCGGCGTGGAAATCACCGAATTCGTGACGTACGTTCACGAGGGAGCAACGCTGCCCACCAGCGCGTTCCTGTCCAGCCTGTTCGTCCTCTTGGGGACGCACGGCGCGCACGTGACCTTCGGCCTCCTCTGGGGCTCGGCCATCCTGATTCAGATCGCCCGCGAGGGCTTCACGCCGGCGACGGCCAACAAGTCGTTCATCTTCTCCCTGTACTGGCACTTTCTCGACGTGGTCTGGATCTTCATCTTCAGCTTCGTCTACCTGAAAGGAATGATGTGACATGTTGAAACAACTGTTCCCGGTCCGTCATGTCGTCGGCTTCCTTTCGTCGCTTGTGCTGACGGCGGCCGCCCTGTCGGTGCTCGCGTTCGACCTGTCCTTCGCCGCGCAGATGACGATTCTGCTGGTGACCGCATTGCTCCAAGCCTCGCTGCAGCTGTTCCTGTTCATGCACATCGGCGAGGACAAATCGAAGACGACGCTGTACATCAACATCGCGTACGCGCTGTTCGTCGGACTCGTGACCATCTTCGGTACCCTGTACATCTTCATCTGGGGCTGGTATTAAGCGCAGTTCGCATCGTAGGAAAAAGAGTAACGGCAACAGCCTCTTCGAACTCCCGGCAGCGGGTGGGCGAAGAGGCTGTTTTTTATGCGAGGACGGGGGACGGCTGTGGGACGGGTAACTTCGGCAGGCAGCTCCATGGAGGACATAGCGACGGGTTGGGCGCGCACCCCGGAGTTGCGGAAGACATAGCGACGGGTTAGGCGCACCCCGGAGTTGCGGAAGACATAGCGACAGGTTGGGCGCACCCCGGAGTTGCGGAAGGCATAGCGACGGGCTGAGCGCGCAGCGGCATACGGCCGGACGGCTGGGCGAATTTGGTTCAACCCGGAGCCGCAGGGTTAAAATAGTGGGGAATTCCCATCCGCATCCCTTCCCAAGGAGGTTTCAGCCCAATGGAACAAAACCATGCCATCTCCAAAGACGGAGAGCTGAACGTGCAAAAGATCGACAACGTCGTGGACCGGATCGGCGAGGACCGCAAGGATGAAATTCTGAGCGATTTCGAAGGCTTCAAATCGTACCTGGCCAAGCGCATCAAGCTGGGCGAGGGGATCGGGCTCGGCGAAGAGCAGCTCGCTCTCGCGGCGGAGAAAGTAGCCGATTACTTGGCGGCCAAGGAAGCCCCGCGCAACAGCGAGGAGCGGCTCCTGCACCAGCTCTGGAAGGTCGGCGAGAAGGACGAGCGCCACGCCCTCGCGCATATGCTGGTACGCCTGGCGCAGGAGAAGTAACCACGCTGACGGTGCTCCACCCATGGGCAAGCGGAGCTAGCAGCCTTCTGCATTCTGGCCTTTGCCTTCTGTCTACAGCCTTGGGCAAGAAAGGCCACGGTGTTGCAACCCACGCTCCCGGTTAACGGCAACAGCCTCTTTCGCTCCCTTGACAACAAGCGGGCGAAAGAGGCTGTTTTGGTATGGGCAGATGAATTAACCTTTGGCTCGGTTCCGCTTAAGCGGCGGGAACAACGAAATGCGGCTGGCGTCAGCGGTGTTCGGTAATAGCCGTCAGACCGGCTCCCCGTACACAAGCCCCCGGGTACCCGTCGCCACGTAGACGCGGCCGAACACACGCGGGTCGCCGGCGATGGAGCGGATGTCGCCGTACTGGTGGCGGTCGTCGTTGATGCGCAGCCAGGTCGCCCCGCCGTCGTGAGAGCGGTAGAAGCCGTACTCGCCGCCGATCGTGCCGCTGGTGAACAGCGTCATGAACGGGCTGCCCTCAAGCGGCTTGCCGAGGCCGATGCGCTTGATGAAGTCGCCCGGCCGGGAGACGCGCGCGCCGTCGAAGGCATTCCGCTCGCGGTCATAGACGAGCCGCCAGAGCCCGCCCGCCTGCATCGCGAGCCAGATCACGCCTTCCGCGCCCGATTCGACGCGGATCTCGTAGTGCTGCTCGCTGTCGATGCCGGCGAGGTCGACCCGCGGGAAGCCTTCCGGCGCCGGGGCCGCGTGGAAGGTCGCGCCGCCGTCGACACTGGCGTAGAAGCCCCGGCCCTCGGCGTGATCGCTGAACCCGTAGAACACGTCCGGGTTCACGCGGTCCGCCATGACCTTGAACGGCAGCGCGGGCAGAACGTCCTCCGGCAGGCGTTCGCCGTCCGCGCCGTACAGGATCGAGCGCGCCCAGGTCTTGCCCTCGTCGCGAGTGTACACCGCCCGGGACGCGTAGACCGGCAGGCCGAGCACCCACAGGATCGTCCGGCCGTCGGCGGAGATCGCCGTCCAGCCGGAGGTGACGTTCGGCCGCGCCAGCTCCTTCAGCCATTCATCTACCGCCGGGCTAAGTCCTTCCGGATTCGGCAGCAGGGTCCAGGTCCGCCCCTGGTCGCGGGACAGGATCAGCCCGCCCTTGGTGCGGCCGGTCCAGTTGCCGCGCGGCGTGGTGACGAGCAGATTCGGGTCGGCGTCCGGGTAATCGGCGTTCATCGCCGTGATCCAGCGGTCGCCCTGCCCGTTCGCGAAGGAGTTCTCGACGGGCCGGTCGAGGTCGGTGAAGACGATGCCGCCGTAATCGCCGATGATATCGATCGCCTTCACGTCGCCAGCCGGGGGCGAGTAGACGTTGAGGTGAACGGTCTCTTCGACGCCCTCGTTGAAGTTGGCCCATTCAACGGGCTCTCCCCGGTCGGCCGCCGTCAGGTTGCGGCTGACGAAGATGCCCGCTCCGGTGTTGAACACGGCCATGTCGCGGTTGAACGGGTTGATCTTCAGATCGGACATCCAGTGGATGAGCGAGCCGTTGCCATTGTACTTCGGCTGCTGGTACGCCGTGTTCCAGTCGATGCGGCCGATGGCGAGGCCCGACAGGATCGGCGTCCAGGTGCGACCGTAATCGGTCGACCGGTAGATCGTATCCGGCGCGGCCGTAATCGTCGAGCAGATCAGCGTGCCCGGCGCCTGCGGATCGACGCCGATGCCGCTGATCCCGTAGCCGAGCCGCCGTCCCGGTGCTTCCGGGTCGCGGAAGCCGGGCTCGATCACGTTCGGCGGAGTGAGGTCCAACGCTTCGACGACGCGGCCTTCGCCGTCCAGCTCATAGCGGAACAGCGCGCCGTCGTAGCATTTGCCGGTATCGCAGCCGTACGTGTGCCAGCCGGACCAACCGATGTTGTAGGCGGCGTAAGACACGAACAGGTACGGACCGGCGAAGGCGGCCCGCTGGCCGACGTAGCCGGGGTAGTCCTTCGTCCCGCCGATGACCGGCTCCGGCTCGCCGGGAATCGGCGCGAAGCTTGCTCCGCCGTCGAGGCTCAGGTACACGCTCGGGCCGCGCACGTCGCCGCCGGGCGATCCCTGCTGGCCGTTCGTGCCGACGACGAGCCGCGCCGCCGGACGGCCCGGTCCGCCGCTTGCCGGATCGAGCTCGACGAACGAGATGTTCGTCTCGTTCGGTTTGCCGGGCGCGGCCACGGTGAGCCGCTGCCAGGTTCGGCAGCGGTCCGTCGTCTTCCACAGGCCGTCCTCCATCGTGCCCATGTAGAGGATTTCGGAATCGTACGGGTCTACGACGAGCCGTTCGCCCGTCGAGCGGCCCGGCGCGTTGCCGTGCATGGTGGCGGTGCGGCCGTCTTCGCCCACGACGGGCGGATCGAAGTAGCTCCACGTCTCTCCCCGATTCTCGGAGAAGGCGATCTTGTGGTCCGGGTGCAGTCCGACCATGGCATAGAGCCAATCGGGTTGATTCGGATCGAGCGCGATCGAAAGGGGATAGGTCTCCCAAGCCCCCGGATCGGTCGCGTGGTCGATCAGCGACACCCAGCGCTCTTCATCGAAGTCATACCGGTAGGTGCCGCCGATATCGGTCCGGCAGTACAGGATGTTCGGTGTCTTCGGATGGAACAGGAAGCCGGTCACGAAGCCGCCTCCCGGCACCGAGAGGGAATGATACGTATAGGGAATGCGTTCAGCAGCCATGCCAACCTCCAGATGTACGCCGTCTCAATAGATCGGCAGGTCTTTGTCCGCTCTCACGAACAAGGGAATCGAATCGACCGGCGCTTCGACGGTCACGGTCCGGCCGCCTTCCAGCACTTCATTCGTCTTGGCGTTGCACCAGCTTTGTCCCGCGGGCAGGTAGACCTCGCGGCTGCGCTCACCGAGCTCGAAGATCGGCGCGACAAGGATGTCGGGGCCGAACATGTACTGGGAGTCGGCCTTCCAGCAAGCCGGGTCCTGCGGGAATTCGTAAAACATCGTCCGCATGACCGGCGTGCCCTTCTCGTGCGCTTCTGCCATGCAGGCGCGCACATAGGGGCGCAGCCGTTCGCGCATGAGAATGAAAGCCTTCATTACCTCGTAGTTGTCCTCGCCGTAGCTCCAGATCTCGTTGTCGCTGCCGGTGAACATCTGGGTGATGCCGTCGATGACCGCCTGCTCCGGCTGAATGTGCGGCACGCGCTCGCCGTGGAGGCGCAGCACGGGCGTGAACACCCCGAAGGCGAACCAGCGCAAGAGGAGTTCCTGGAAGCTCGGGTCGTGGACATGGCCGCCGAGGAAGCCGCCGATGTCGGTCGTCCACCACGGGATGCCGGCGAGGCCCATGTTGAGTCCGGCCTGAAGCTGCTCGCGCATTGCCCGGAAGGTGGAGGAGACGTCGCCGGACCAGATCAGGGCGCCGAAGCGCTGGCTGCCCGCCCAAGCGGCGCGTACCAGGTTAAGGACTCCCTCCTGGCCTTCCGCCGTCATGCCGTCGTAATAGCCGCGGGCGTAATCGCGCGGGTAGACATTGGTCACCTGCAGGGCAGGCCCCTGGTAATACCGATAGTTGTCGAAGTCGTAGGGGCCGTATTCCGGTTCGGCTTCATCCAGCCAGAAGAGCCGCACGCCCTTGTCGTAATAATTCCGCTTGCAGGCCTGCCAGACGTACTCGCGGGCTCCCGGATGCGTGGCATCGAAGAAGACCGTCTCGCCCATCCAGTTCATGTTGATGTTCATCCCGCGGTCGGCGTTGACCAGGTACCCCTGCTCGGCCATCGGGCCGTAATTCTCGGAGCGGCTGTCGATCGTCGGCCAGACGGAGACCATCACTTCGACGCCGAGCTCTTTCAGCTCCCGGATCATCGCTTCGGGGTCCGGCCAATCCCGCGGCTCGAACTTGAAGTCGCCCTGCTTCGTCCAGTGGAAGAAGTCGATGACGATCACATCGAGCGGAACGCCGCGGCGCTTGTACTCGCGCGCCACATTCAGCACTTCTTCCTGGGTGCGGTAGCGCAGCTTGCACTGCCAAAAGCCGAGGCCGTATTCGGGCATCATCGGCGCCTTGCCGACCGCATTCGCGTACTGCTCCTCAATCTGGGCCGGGGTATCGCCGGCGGTGATGAAATAATCGAGCTTCTTGGTGCTCTCGGCCACCCATTCCGTCCGGTTCGTGCCGAAGGTCACCGTCCCGATCGCCGGGTTGTTCCAGAGCAGGCCGTAGCCGCGGCTCGACAGCATGAACGGCACGCTCGTCTGGGAGTTGCGGTGCGCCAGCTCCAGAACGGAGCCCTTCTTGTCCAGGATGCCTTCCTGGTATTGGCCCATTCCGAAAATCTGCTCGTCCGCGAACGCCTCGAAGCGCAGCGTTAGCCGGTAATCGCTCGTTCCGGTAAGCGGTTTCATCTCCCGCCCTTCGACTCTCAGCGGCGCGCAGTAGCGGTCGATCCGGTTGCGGTCGCGCCAGTATTCCTCCGTCAGCAGCTTCCCGTCGCCGTTCGTGAACGACAGCCAGCCTTCGGCATTGAACGAGGCGACGATGTCGCCGTTCTTGATCGAAGCGATCTGGCTCTTGCGCACGGCCTGCTCCCGTTCGGCTTCGGGAATCCACGGCTCGATCAGATCAATCTCCTGAATCGTAATCTCCGCTTTCCTCTCCTCGGGCTTATCCGTCAGTGCCCAATCATTCGCGTCCATCTGGGCTTCCTTGGTCATGCGCACGCGCAGGGAGTTGGCTCCCCAAGGCTCGATCCAGATCGTCTCGACCCCGAATTGCCCGATCAGCCGGTTGCCCGAACTCGTAAATTTCATCGTGCTCCTCCTCTTTCCCCATCGTCTTCGGTATAATGGAAGCTATCTGCTTGTATTATATTGTTTCTCTTCCGTCGATTCTGTAAGGAAATTGCCGAAACCTAACACAATCTTCTCCCTCTTGCAGCAAAAGCCCGTGAAACGGAGGAGTCCGCCATGAAGCTGCAGCAACTGAAGTATTTCATCGAGGTCGTGTCCTGCGGTTCGATCAACGAGGCGGCCAAGCGGCTCTTCGTTTCCCAGCCGAGCCTGTCCAGCGCCATGAAGGAGCTGGAGAAGGAAATCGGACTCGAGCTGTTTACGCGAACGCCGAAGGGCATTGCGCTGTCCTCCGACGGAGCGGAGTTCCTGGGCTATGCCCGCCAGGTGGTGGAGCAGGCGTCGCTCTTGGAGCAGCGCTACTTGAACAAAAAGCCGTCCCGCCAGCTCTGCTCCATCTCGACGCAGCATTACGCCTTTGCCGTCAATGCGTTTGTCAACCTCATCCGGCGAAGCGGCGCGGATGAATACGAGTTTACCCTTCGCGAGACGCGCACCCACGAGATTCTCGAGGACGTCAAGAACCTGCGCAGCGAGATCGGCGTGCTGTACATGAACCCGTTCAACCGCAAGGTGATCGAGAAGCTTCTCCGCGAGCAGCACCTGGACTTTCACCCGCTGTTCACGGCCCGCCCCCATATTTTCATCTCCACGGCCAATCCGCTGGCGGAGAAGGCTTCCGTCACGCTGGAGGACTTGGAGGATTACCCTTATCTGTCCTTCGAGCAGGGCGAGTACAACTCGTTCTTTTACTCCGAGGAAATCCTAAGCACCGTATACCGCAAAAAGAGCATCCACGTCAGCGACCGGGCGACGCTGTTCAACCTGCTCATCGGACTGAACGGCTATACGATCTCCACGGGCATTGTCAGCGCCGACCTGAACGGCGACCAGATCGTCTCCGTCCCGCTCGTAGCCGACGACGAGATGGAGGTCGGATGGATCGCCCATCATCAGGCCCGGCTGAGCCGGCAGGCGGCGCTCTATGTGGAGGAGTTAAAGGCCGTCATTCGGGAATACGGCTTTGCTCCGCTGTGATATAGATTTTTCCTATATCTTGGCATAGAAGATAAGTGTTACGCTATAGGACAACACTCACGCTATACTGATCCTACCTAAAGACAGACCAAGGAGGATCAACCATGAGCATTCATTCGCATTCCCATTCGCATTCGTGCGCAAGCAGCGCCGCCGCTTCCGCCAAACCGCCTTTCCGATTCGACGTCGTCGGCAGCTACCTGCGGCCCGAAGCGCTGAAGAAAGCCAGGGAGCAGTTCGCCGCCGGTCGGCTGACGCAAGCGGAGCTCACGCAAGTTGAAGACGAGGAGATTCGCCGGCTGGTCGCCAAGCAGAAGGAGCTCGGTTTAAAAGCCGTCACCGACGGCGAATTCCGCCGCAGCTACTGGCACCTGGACTTTTTCTGGGGCTTCGACGGCATCGAGCACGTGATGATGGAACAAGGATACCTGTTCCACGGGGAAGAGACCCGGGCGGACTCCGCGCGGCTGACCGGCAAAATCCGGTATACCGGCCATCCCTTCATCGCCCACTACCGGTTCTTGAAGGAGACGGCGGGCGAGGAGGTCATCGCCCGGCAGACGATTCCGGCTCCGGCCCAGCTTCTGGCCGAGCTCGTCCGCGGCGTCAACGCGCTGGAGGTCGAGCGGATCTATCCGGACCGGGAGGAGCTGTACCGGGACATCGCGGCCGCCTACCGCGCCGCCATCCTCGCTTTTTACGAGGAAGGCTGCCGGAACCTCCAGCTCGACGACTGCACCTGGGGCATGCTGTGCGACCCGTCCTTCTGGTCGGCGATGGCAGGCGTTGGGTACGATCCCGCCGGGCTGCAGGCGCTGTACCTGCGCCTGAACAACGAGGCGATCGCCGGCCTTCCGGACGATCTCACCGTCACCACCCACGTCTGCCGCGGCAATTACCACTCGACCTGGGCGACGTCCGGCGGATACGAGCCCGTGGCCGAGACGCTGCTCGGGGGCGAGAACGTGTCGGCCTATTACCTGGAGTATGACACGGACCGCGCCGGCGGCTTCGAGCCGCTCGCCCGGGTGTCGGACGGCAAGCGTGTCGTGCTCGGCCTCATCTCCTCCAAGACGGGCGAGCTGGAGGACAAGAATGCGATCATCGCGCGGATTCGGGAAGCGGAGCGCTATCTTTCCTCCGACCGGCTGTGCCTGAGCCCGCAATGCGGGTTCGCCTCCACCGAGGAGGGCAACATCCTGACCGAGGACGAGCAATGGAGGAAGCTTGAGCTGGTGAAGGAAATTGCGGAGGAAGTCTGGGGCGAATAGGGTTTTCCGGGAACGCGGGCAACAGCGGAAACGACCGGAACGCTGGAAACGGCGGAACCACTGGTAACGCCAGGAACGCTGGGAACGGCGGAACCACTGGTAACGCCAGGAACGCCGGAAACGGCAACAGGAGGCTGACGGCGGTCAGCCTCCTGTTTTTGGGTTGGATTCAAAAGTAGTAGCGGCCGTCGGCTATACCCGGTGGTACACTCCGCCATGGTAGCAGATGAAGGTATCGGCGTCGCAGGCGAGCAGCTTGGCGAGGGACAGCCGGGCTTGCTCCGGATCGAGGGTGAACCGGGGGTTCGCTACGGCAAGCTCCCCATTCTCGAGCACCGCAGCGTCGCCTGTCAGAATCGTCCGCCGCGCCCGCAGGTAGAGGGAAATGTGCCCCGGCGTGTGTCCGGGCGTGTACATGACCTCGATTCCGCTGTCCGGCGAGAGGGCTTCGCCGTCCCGAAGCGTCCGGTCCACGGCGACGGGCTCCAAAGCGCTCAAGCGCTCGATGAACGCCGCTCCCGCTTCGCGCTCGGAAGCCGGCAAGCTGTCTTGCAGCTCCAGCGCTTGAACGAGCCGGACATTGGGCCGTTCCCCCGTGAGGTAAGGCGCCTCCGTCTCGCCCGCGAGCACCTCCAGCCGCGGATATTTCCGCTTGAAGGCGGCGGCTGCCCCCATGTGATCGTAATCCTGATGCGTTAGGACGAGCCGGGTCAACTGATCGCCGCTTCGCCCCATAGCCGACAAAGCTTGTTCAATCCGCTCCAGGTCGCCCGGATATCCCGCATCCACCAGCACGAGATTCGGTCCGTCTTCGACGAGGACCGGATGGATTGCCTGGGCAGGTCCGCCCCCGGCAGGTTCCAGGGTCAAGAGATGGCAGGTCAGCATGCGTGTTCATCCTTTCGTTTCGGCTTGGTATAAACTCCTCTACTTCATGCGGTTTGTGAAGGTCTGGACAATCCCCCCCGCTTTCCTCCCACAGCTTACCATAACCCCGATCAGCCGCGAGGGTAGAGAATGACTATAACAAAAGCATAAGAACCTATCGAACCGCTGCTCCGCGCCTCGCGTTCTGGGAAGCCCTCTGCTTCCCCGGCCCATTCCTTTTGCCGTGTCCGGTCATATCCTGATCCAAACGAGCGTCCGATTGGAGTGATCCTCTATGCCCGCTGCCTTAAGCAGCCTTCCCGCCATCGACGTGATTATCCCCGCCATCGAGAAGGATCTGCCCACGCTTCCCTATGTCATCGATTCGCTGCGCAAGCAGGTGCTTCATCCGATTCGCCGGATTCATATCGTCTCGCCCGCAAGCGACCGCATCCGTGCGCTCTGCAAAGCCAAGGGCTGCCGGTTCGTGCCCGAAAGCACCCTGCTCCCCTTCGGCAAAAAAGACATCCGCTACCGCTCGGCCCGCTTCGAGCGCTCCGGTTGGCTGTATCAGCAGCTGCTCAAGCTGGCCGGCGACCGGATATCCGGCTCGGAGCATTACCTCGTGATCGACGCCGATACGGTTCTGCTTCGCCCCCACGCTTTTATGGAGGGGGGCAAGCCGGTCATGTACAGCCGGAGCTGGACCCAGCCGGAATACCGCAACGCCTACCGCCGCCTCCTCGGCAAGCCGCCCGCCGCGTCCGGCTCATTCGTCGCCCATTACATGCTATTCTCCAAAACCCGGCTCGCCGAGCTGAAGAAGGCCATTACCGCCCATACCGGACTCGTCTGGCACCAAGCGATTCTGGCGCGGGTCAACCGGACCAAAATGTTCGGCTTCTCCGAATTCGAATCCTACGGCCACTTCGTGCATGCCCGCACGTCGGGGAAGATTGTCCGCCGATCCGTGCAGAACAAGACGCTGTCCGGCTATCCGTCCCGCCTGACGGCGGCCCAGTGGAAGGAGTTGTCCGGCCGCTACCGGTCGGTCTCGTTTCACAAGCGGGGCAGCTACCTGATCCCAAGGAAGACGCGGGCATGAAGCCGTACCGGGTCTTCTGGCGCGGACCGATCGGCAGGCGGACGGGACTCGGCAACGCCAGCCGGGAATACCTGAAGGCGCTGCGCGGCCAAGGGGCTGCCGTGGAGACGGAGACAAGCGGGAGGCCGGGTGCCGCCCGCCCCGCCGGGGAGCTGCGGGTGCTGGTTCATCACTTCCCTCCGCATGCGATAAACTTCGGACTCGACCGCAAGCGGTATGACCGCCTCATCTTGAATACCGTCTGGGAAACCACCCGCTTTCCCCGCTCCTGGGTGCCCCGGATGAACCGCTTCGACGCGGTGTTCGTTCCCTCCCGGCAAAACAAGCAGGCGCTGCGCGACAGCGGCGTGACCGTCCCCATTCACCTGGTGCCGCACGGGGTCAATGCTGCCCGGTTTCGCCCGGGTTCTTCCCCGTCGAGCCTCTTGAACGGCGAGAAGCGGTTCGTCTTCCTCTCGGTCTTCACTTTCCAGCACCGCAAGAACCCCGAGGGCCTGCTCCGCGCCTATTGGCAGGAATTCAAGGCCGACGAACCGGTGCTTCTGGTGATCAAGACGAGCGGGTTTTCCGGCGACACCGAGGCGACGATCCAACAAAAGGTGGAGGCTTACAAAGCCTCGCTCGGACTGGGCGGCGTCAAAACCGCCCCCGTGACCGTCATCGCCCGGCAGGTGAAGGAGCAGGAGCTGAAGGGGTTGTACGGCCGCGCCGACGCCTTCGTATTGCCGACGCGCGGTGAAGGGGTCGGCCTGCCGTTCCTGGAGGCGCTGGCCAGCGGTACGCCGGTGATCGCCACCCGCTGGGGCGGACAGATGGATTTTCTTCATGCCGGGAACGCCTTCCTCGTGGATTACAAGCTGGCTCCCCCCGGCGTCTCGATGAAGAGCAAGCACGCCCTGGCCCGCCGGTTCCGCGGCCTGTTCGATCAACCGGGGCAGCTCTGGGCGGAGCCGGACATCGCCAGCCTCCGCAAGCAGATGAGGGCTGCCTTCTCCAACCCGACGCTCTGCCGGGCCAAGGGAAAGCAGGGGCGCCAGGATATGCTCCGCCTCTCCTGGCCCCATGCCGGTAATACGCTCAAACGGGCGATCGAGCAGGTGGTCGCCGGGCCGAAACGGTCTTGACCGCGCATGGTCGCCCGGAAAGGGGCCACCTGCGGAACCGGACCGGAACACCCGGGTAAGACCGCAGCTGCGGATTTTGCCTTAGCCTCCCGGCCATTGCCCGGACCTGCCCTCGCCATCGGCTTCCCGCATTCATACCCTATTTCAGTTGATCGTTAAGTTCACAAGGGGGCGGTTTGCGGTGCGTGTGGTGTTGCTGTCGGGAGGCTCGGGCAAGCGGCTATGGCCGCTGTCCAACGAGATTCGGTCGAAGGCGTATTTGAAGCTGCTGGCGCCGGACCCGTCCAGCCCGCTCCGCGAGTCGATGATTCAGCGGGTGTGCCGTCAATTGGGCGAAGCCGGCTTGTGGAAGGATACGCTGATCCTGACCCACGAGAGTCAAGTGGAGATCACCCGGGCTCACGTAGGCGACGCGGTTAAGATCCTGAGCGAGCCGCACAAGCGGGGGACCTTCACCGCGGCGGCGCTGGCCGCAAGCTATATCCATTCGCAGCTCGGTGCGGACGAAGGCGAGACGCTGTGCGTACTGCCCGTAGATTCCTGCGTGGATACGGAGTTCTTCCGGCTGGCGGGACGGGCTGCGGCGGTCTTGGACGGGACCGGCGTCCAGCTCGCGCTCATCGGCACCCAACCGGCTTATCCGTCGACGCAGTATGGCTACATTATCCCCGAGGCCGACGCGGCGGGCGCTCCGATTGCGAATGCACGGGCCATCGCCCGCTTTGCCGAGAAGCCGTCGGAGGCGGCCGCCCGCGAAATGATCGCCCAAGGGGCGTTATGGAATTGCGGCGTATTCCTGTTCAAGGTCGGCTTCATGCTCGACCGGTTGCGCGAGCGAGGACTGCCGACCGGCTACGAATCGCTGCTTGCCCGTTATCCGGAGCTGCCGGAAGCGAGCTTCGACGAAGAGGTGGCGGAACGGACGCGGTCGGCGGTGGTGCTCCCCTATCAGGGGACCTGGGAGGACTTGGGGAGCTGGGCCGCCCTGTCGGCTCACCTGGATTCTGCCGCCGTCGGTCCCGGACAAGTATCCCCGGACAGCCGCAACACTCATCTGGTCAATGAGCTGCCGTACCCGATTCATGTGATCGGCTTGTCGAACGCCATCGTCGCCGCAAGCGCCGACGGGATTCTCGTCGCGGCGAAGGAGGAAGCCAGTCGAATCAAAGCGGCCCTGCCTGGCTCGGACCGGGAAATCCGGTTCGAGGAGACGCATTGGGGCACGCGGCGCATGCTGGACTTGACGGCGAAGATCGAGGAAACCGGCGGAGATGAGCCGGCCGCTCCCGATGGTTCTGCGATGCAGACCGCGATTTACAAGGTGGAGATGAAAGCCGGCTGCGCTATGGCCGTTCATGCGCACGACCGCCGCGAGGAGTGGCTGCTCGTGCTCTCGGGACGCGGCGAAGCGCTGGTCGGCGGGAGCGTTCACCTCTTAAACCCCGGCGACAAGGTGCCCGTTCCGGCGGGAACCGCCCATGCCATCCGGGCCTTCACCGCCTTGACCGCTCTGGAGGTTCATCGCGGACCGGCCGCCGAGAGCAGCGGCACCCGGCGGATTGCGACGGAATGGCCGTGAAACGCGAACCGCCCCATGCCGATGGCAGGGGCGGTTTTTTGGCGGTTGCAACCTTCGATGCTGCAAAGTGTTTTAGGAATATACAACAATTCCGGAGGTGTTTGGCATGGAAGTCCCCCACCATTCCGCTCAGCCCGAATCGTCCGAATCGTGCGAATCGACCGAAGCGGTTCAAGCCCCAGAGAACCTGCAACTCCACGCCCAGGAAACGGTCGGCTATTCCGATCCTCAATTGGCAGAGCTTCAGCGGATCACCGCAGGCGGCCCGCCGCGAAAGGCCGATTACGCCGCCATGCCGATGCCGGTTCGGCTGTTCGGCTATTTCTTCACGACAGCCCTCGCGGCGATGGCGCTGTTCGCGCTGTTCCGCTGGCTGTTCCATTGACGGCCGCCGCTGCGTTCAGCCGAACAGCTCCTCCAGCTCTTCCACCAGCCGGCCGACATACGCCACCGCCGCGCGGATCGGGGCGGCGTCCTCCATGTCGACGCCCGCCCGCTTCATGAGCTCGAGCGGCGGAAGCGAGCCGCCGGATTTCAGCACCTCCAGCCAGCGGTCGACGGCCGGCTGGCCTTCGGTGCGGATCATCTCCGCGACCGCCGTGGAGGCGGTGAGCCCGGCCGCGTAGGTATACGGGTACAGTCCCCGGTAATAATGGGGCTGGCGCATCCAGGTGAGGCCGGCGTCTTCGTCCAGGTCAACGGCGTCTCCCCAGAACTCGGCCAGCACGCGGCCCATAAGGTCGGACAGTCGGTTGGCCGTCAGCGCTTCGCCCGCCTCCGCGGCGGCGTAGACCCGCCGCTGGAATTCGCCTTCCAGCAGGTGAGTCACGAAGTTGTGATAGTACGTGTTCAACTGCTGCTGGATAACGAACCGCCTGAAGCGGGGGTCGGCCGACTGCTGTTTGAGATGCTCGGCGAGCAGGAGCTCATTCATCGTCGAGGGCGCTTCGATGAAGTACATCGTCGGGCGGCAGTTCGACGGTCGCTGATACGCGGCGGCCAGCGTCAGATGCCCGGCATGGCCCAGTTCGTGGGCCAAGGTGAAGGCGCTGCGCATACTGCCCGACCAGGTCATGAGGATAAACGACGGCAGCCCGTAGGTGCTGGAGCAGAACGCTCCTGTCGACTTGCCGACGTTATCGGCGTAATCGATCCGCCGCCGGTCCAGCATCTCGTCGATAATCGCGGCGTATTCTCCGCCCATCACAGAGAGCGCCTCTCGCACCGTCTTCTCCGCCTCGCGGAAGGTGATGGGCGGGCTGAACTCGGGGTCGAGCGGCGCTTTCAGGTCGGAATAGGCGAAGCGCTTCAGCCCGAGCGTCCGCTGCTTGATCCGGGCATAGCGGCGCATATGGGGAGCGAGCTCCGAGAAGACGGTATCGAGGATCGCCCGATACATGGACGGCGTCGCCTGCTGCGGCTGAAGCAGCAGATGCGTCACCGATTCGTAGCCGCGCATGCGGGCGAGCACCACCTGTCTCTTGACCTCCGTGGCGTAGACCGCCGCAAAGGTATGCCGGTAATTCCGCAGCGTCGCCGAAAAGGAATCGTAAGCGGACCGGCGCAGCACGGGGTCCTGGGACAGCTCGTATTCCGTCTCGAAGGCGGCGAACGAGACCGGATGCAGCTGGCCCTCGGCATCCTCGGCCGGCGCAAAGCTCATGTCCGACAGCTTGCTGCGCAGGTAGATGGTATACGGAGCTCCCAGCACCTCGCCGAGTCCGGCAAGAGCTTCCTCCGTTTCGGCGGACAGCCGGTGCGGCTTGGTCTGCAGGATATCGCTCAAGCTCTTGCGGAAGGTTGCCAGGCTCGGGTTCTCCTCCATCCAGCGTTCAAGCCGTTCCTCGGGAATGGCAAGAATCTCGGAGCGGACGAAGGACAGTGCGGCCGCGGCTTCGGCGCTCCAGTCGCCCATGGCGGCGGACTTGGCCTGGTAGAGCGGATTCGTTCCGTCCTCGGCCAGCTTGAGCCGCGGATAGACCGCGGCTTGCTGCAGCCGGGTGAGGTAGGCCTCCTGGGCCTCCAGGCCGCCGAGCAGCTGCTCCGCCCCCTCCGCCAGTTTTCCGCGGAATTTGGTGACGGTGACGAGGCTGTCCTTCAGCGCCTCCAGCTCGCGGTCCCATTCCTCCCAATCGGCAAAGAGCACTTCCAGGTTCCAGGTTTCCCGCGCGGGCACCTCGGAGCGGTTCAGGCGTTTCTTCACGGTCCTTCTCCTCCTTCTGTCGGGTATCCGGTATCCAGCCTTTCAAAAAAGAGGCCGCATGTCCTCCTTCGGGACGGGCAGCCTCGCATGCGGGTTCTTTGCGTCACTCGCCGTCTTCGGCAAGCTCCTTCATGATCTTGCGGCCGGTCGGGGTCTGCGCGAGCCCGCCCTTGGCCGTCTCCCGGTGCTTCTCGGGCATGGCCGAACCGACCTCCAGCATCACCTCGACCACTTCGTCGGAGGGGATCACGCTGCGCACGCCGGCGAGCGCCATATCCGCCGCGGCGAGAGCCGTGACCGCGCCGAAGCCGTTGCGCACGATGCAGGGAATCTCCACCAGGCCGCCGACCGGATCGCAGATCAGGCCGAGCGTATTCTTCAGCGCCAGCCCCACGGCATGAACCGCCTGCTCCGGCGTGCCGCCCCGGAGCTCGACGAGCGCGCCGGCCGCCATGGCGATGGCCGAGCCGACCTCCGCCTGGCAGCCGCCCTCGGCGCCCGAGATAAACGAATTGTTCGCGATCACGTAGCCGATGGCCCCGGCGGCGAACAGCCCGCGCGTCATCGTCTCGTCGCTTAAGCCGAACCGTTCCTGGCAGCTGACGAAGACGCCGGGAATGATCCCGCAGGAGCCCGCCGTCGGCGTGGCGATAATCCGCCCCATCGAGGCGTTGACCTCCGACACGGCGAGCGCGTAGGCCATCGCCTTGGATGCGCCTTCGCCCAAGCAGGTCTCTGTGGCCTTGGCCGAAGCGGTAACCCGCTGGGCATCGCGGCCGGTCAAGCCGCTGCGGGAAGTGGTGTCCTCGGTCAGCCCCTTGCGCACCGCTTCCTTCATGATTTGATAATACGCGCCCATCTGGGCGAACTCGCCTGCGGCGTCCCGGCCCGATTCCTGGCACTGCTCCTTCAGCATCATATCTCCGATGGCGGAGCCTTCCTTGCGGCACAGCTCCGCCAGTTCTTTCAATGTCCGAAACCTCACGTCTGTTCCCTTCCTCCTGCTTCTATCCGCTTGCCGCCCTCCGAAAAAGGGCAAACTTCTTCTTGCCTCGGCTCGCTCCGGGCGTCAGGTCAGCTCGACCGTCCGGATTTCCCGGATGGACGGGAAGCCGGTCAGCTCCTCGACGAGCGCCACCGGAATGGGCGAGTCCAGCTCCAGCACCATCATGGCGTCGCCTGCGCGGCTCTTGCGGTCCACCGACATGTAGCCGATATTGACCCATTCCCGCTTCAAGATCTGGGTGATGTCGGCGATCACGCCCGGGCTGTCGGTGTGGGTCACGACGAGCGCCGGGTAGACCCCGGAGAACCGCACGTTGAAGCCGTTCACGCCGACAATCTCGATATTCCCGCCGCCGATGGACGTCCCGGTCATCACGAGCGCCGGTTCCGCCGCAGGCCGGTGCAGGCCGTTGCGCTCCGCGCCGATCGGCTCCGGCGGCTCTGCTCCGCTTCCCGCCGCCGCGGTCGAATCCGGGACCGGCGCAGCCCCCGACGGCCGATCGCCGCTGCCGCCAGTCCGCTGGTCGATACCGCCGGCCGTTGTCTCCGCAGCAGCGCCGCCGGCAATGCCGCCGGCCGAGTTCCCTCCGACTCCGGCTTGACCGCCCGCCGCTTCCAGCCGGAGCGCAGGCTCCCGGTCCGCCGCTGCGGAAGCTCCGACCGCTGCGGGCCCTCCTTCCGCGTGCGGCGGGTAGAGCACAATCTTCGCCGTGTTGGGGTGCGGATGCAGCCCCTTGCCGGGGATGAAGGCCACCTCCATGCCACCCTCCCGGGCGAGCTCCAGGGAGCGGGGCAGGCGGGCGTCGTCGGTGGCGAAATCGAGCAGGCCGCCGACGATCGCCATGTCGGTGCCATGCCCCTTATACGTATCGGCGAAGGAGCCGTAGAGCACGATCTCAGCCCGCGCCGGCAGCCGGTCTCGGCCGTACAACTGGCGGGCCGCCCGGCCGATCCGGGCCGCTCCCGCCGTGTGGGAGCTGGAAGGCCCGACCATGGCCGGTCCGATGATCGAGAACACGTCCTTGAATCGCATGGGTGGCCCTCTCTTTCCTGAAGAATAATCGTTTCGATCGGTGCATTCGATTTATTGTAGCATGGGAAGGGGACGGATAACAGCGGCGGATTTACGGAATGCTCTGAGACAAAATCGGGTGCGGGGGCAGCCCCCGTCTGGTATAGTTAGTAAAGGATTTCATCCCCGGCACAGGCAGCCTTCCGCGTGCGGAAAAGCGGCCGGAGGGCAGTTTCTTTTGGGAAGGAAGTTGGGTTCTGCCAATGGTCAACCTCATGCTCGTCGATGACGAAGAACATGTGCGGGAAGATTTGCTGAAGGAGATCGACTGGGAGGCGGCGGGCTTCCGTGTCGTCGGCTGCGCCGAGAACGGCCGCGAAGCGATGGAGCTGGCGGAACGGACCGTTCCCGATATCGTCGTGACGGACATCCGCATGCCTTTTATGGACGGGCTGCAGCTCGCCGAATGGCTGCGAAGCCGCCACCCGCTCACCCGGATCGTCATTCTGACCGGCTTCGACGAATTCGATTACGCCCAGAAGGCGATCCGCCTGCACATCGATGAATACGTGCTCAAGCCGTTTTCCGCCGCCGATCTCTTGCAAGCGTTGTCAAAGGTAAAGCTGCGGCTCGACGAGGAAATCGCCGCCCGCAAGAATGAGTTCCTGCTTCGCGAGCATTACCGGCGCAGCCTGCCCGTGCTTCGGGAGAGCTTCCTCGTCTCGCTCGTCACCCGCAGGCTGCGCCCCGCCGATGTCGCCGACCAAGCGCGGCAATACGGAATCGCTCTGTCCGGCCGGTCCTTCGTCGCCTCCGTGCTGCATGTGGAGGTTCCGGCTGCCGCCGCGGAGGATGCCCCGCACTCGCTGCGCGATTCCGGCGATCCCGAGCTGAAGCAGTTTGCCGTCTACAACATCGCCGAGGAGATTGCCGGACGCCGCGGCCTCGGCACCGTCTTCCTCCACAACGGGAAGGTGGCGATCATCACCGCCCTGGGCGAACCCGATCAACCCGCCGAGCTGCAGGAGGCGATGGATGCGCTGGAGGAAATCCGGCAGAGCGTCGCCAAATTTCTCAAGCTCACGCTGACGATCGGCGTCGGCACGGAGACGTCCGAGCCCGCCGACCTGAAATACTCTTATGACGACGCCGTGCTCGCGCTCGACTATCGGCTCATTCACGGCGCCGGCCGCGTCCTCTGGATCGGCGATATGGAGAAGCGCGAGGGAGAGCCGCTGCGCTTCGACGAATGGAAGGAAAGCGCGCTCACCCGCAGCCTGAAGGTCGGCACGCCGGACGAGATCGAGTCGGCCGTGGAGCAGGTGTTCAGCGGCTTCCCGGAGAGCGCCTCGTATGCGGAGCTGCAAATCTTCCACCTGGAGCTGCTGACGGCGATCATGAAGGCGGCCAAGGACGCCGGGGCTTCCCCGGACGAGGAAACGACGGCGGAGCTGATCCTGCCCTACGCGAAAATCCGCACCTTCGCCTCGATCGACGAGGCCAAGCAGTGGGTGACGGCGCTGTGCGTTCGTCTGCGCAGCAGCATTGCGAATGACCGGTTAAGCGCCCATAAGAACCTGGTGCAGGAGGCGATCCGGTATACGCGCGAGCACTTCCGCGATCCCGGCATCTCGATCGCCCGCCTGTGCGAGCATCTGCATATCAGCGCCGGCTATTTCAGCGCCATCTTCAAGAAGGAGACCAAGAGCACCTTCGTCGCCTTCCTGCTCCAGCTTCGGATGGAGGAAGCGGCGCGGCTGCTTCGCACGACCGACCTGCGCGCTTTTGAAATCTCCGAGCAGGTGGGCTACTCCGACCCGAATTACTTCAGCTTCTGCTTCAAGAAGCTGTTCAGCCTGTCTCCTAAGGAATACCGCAGCCGGGCGGGCGGAGACGGCGTATGAGAGCGCGGCTCCCCCTGCCGCTTCGCAGGCGGCTCGCCGCCTGGACCGAGCATTCCCGGTTTCGGAGCATCCCGTTTATCTTTACCGCCAGCCTGACGATTATCACCCTCACCTTCGTCGTTTTTGTGGGGGTGGTGTTGACCAATAAATTTTCCGATACGGCGGAGAAGAATGCCTACCTCAGCACCCAGCAGATCGTCGATCAGATCACCAACAACCTCGGTCAATACCTGGAGGCCTTGGAGGAAATCTTCGGGGCCGCCGAGAAGGAAATGGCCGCTTCTCCGTCGATCGCCGATGCCGGACTCACCGAGAAGCTGAACACCATCATCGGCACCCGGCGGGATATCGTCTCGCTCGCGCTGTTCACCAAGGACGGCGAGCTGGTCACTTCCCTTCCCTACACGTCGCTGCGCAAGAACACCGAGCTGACCGATCAGAGCTGGTTCGGCCTCGCCCTGGAGCATCCCGACCACCTCACCCTGACGCCGCCGCATATTCAGAATCTGTTCAAGGGCCAGTACCCCTGGGTCGTCTCCATGAGCAAGGGCTTTACCTTCAGCCAAAACGGCAAAGAGGTCAAAGGCGTCCTGCTGATCGACACCAATTTCAGCCGCATCGACGAGCTGTGCCGGAACATCGCACTCGGCCGCAAAGGGTATGTCTACCTGCTCGACGCCGTCGGCAACGTCGTCTACCACCCGCAGCAGCAATTGCTCTACCTCGGGCTCAAGAGCGAGAACATCGAGCAGGCGATCAACTATTCCTACGGCCGCTATACCGATACCCTCGACGGACATAAGCGGCTCATCACCATCTCTCCCGTCCGCGACACCGGCTGGAAGGTGGTCGGCGTGTCCTACCTGAACGAGGTGTTCACCGCAAGGCGGGAGCTCAGCGGCTATATCCTCGCCCTGTTCCTGCTGTTCGTCGCCCTCATACTCGCCATCTCGGCCTACCTGTCCGCCAAGATTACCAAGCCGATGAAGCGGCTCGAGAAGTCGATGCGGCTGGTGGAAAAGGGCGACCTCAACCAGAACGTCCATGTCGACGGCGCCTACGAGGTGGAGCAGCTGTCCGGCCGGTTCGGCACCATGCTCGGCCGCATCCGCGAGCTGCTGGCCCAGAACGCCCGCGATCAGGAGACCCGGCGGAAGAACGAGCTGGAGGTGCTGCAGGCGCAGATTAACCCGCACTTCCTGTACAACACGCTCAATTCCGTGGTGCGGATGGCCGGGAGCGGCCGCAACGACGAGGTCGTCACCACGATCACCTCGCTGTCGAAGTTCTTCCGCATCAGCCTGAGCAAGGGAAAGGCGGTCATCCCGCTGAGCGACGAGCTGGAGCATGTCCGGCATTACCTGATCATCCAGCAGCTTCGCTTCCGGGGAAAATTCGTGTTCGACATCCGCGCGGAGGAAGGCATCGAGGACGCGCTCACCTTGAAGCTGGTGCTTCAGCCGATTGCGGAAAATGCCATCCACCACGGCATCGAATACCTCACCGAGGAAGGCCGGATTCTCATCACCGCCGGGGCCGAGAAAGGGGACCTTGTGCTGCGCGTGAGCGACAACGGCGTCGGCATGGACGAGCAGCGGCTCGCCGAGGTGCGGGCCAGCACGGCGGAAAGCGCGACCGGCTCCGGCGTCGGCATCCGCAACGTCGCGGAACGCATCCAACTCGCCTACGGAAAAGCGTACGGCTTGGAGATCGAAAGCGAACGGGAGATCGGCACGACCGTGACTCTGCGAATGCCGCTCGTAAAGGAGGAGAACCCCGAATGATTCGGAATGCAACGCTTCGGCGCGCCTTAAAGCGGCTCTTCCCGTCCTTCATTCCCCGGCGCCTCCTTCCCGCCTTCGCTTCCGCCCGCCTCCTCCTTGCTCTCTTCGCCCTGGCGCTTCCGCTCACCGCCTGCACCGGCTTTTCCTTCTGGAAGCGGGAGGAAGCGCCCCCGCGGATCGCCTTGATCGCCAAATCGCAGCAGGGGGTCTATTGGAGCACGGTGCAGATGGGGGCGGAGGCCGCCGCCAAGGAATTCGGCGTCGAGCTGCAGGTGCTGGCGCCCGCCAAAAAAGAGGAGGTCAGCACCGCCGCCGATCAGCAGGCGCTCCTGCAGGAGGTCCTGCAGGGTACGGCACCGCCGCAGGCCTTGGTGCTGGCTCCGATCGGCTACGAGGAATGGAAGGAGCAGGCGGAGCAAGCCGTCCATGACGGCCGCTCCGTCCTGACCATCGACTCGGAGCTGGACAGCGACCAGGTGCAGAGCGTGATCGGCACCAACCAGTTCGAGGCCGGGCAAAAAGCCGCCCGAAAAATGCTCGAGCTCACCGGCAAGGAAGCGCGGATTGCCATCATCCGCTTTTCCCGCGAGGACCGCAACGCGATGGAGCGCAAGCGCGGCATCCTCGACGTGCTGGGCCGAATTCCCAGCGTTCAGGTCGTCGAGAAGAGCTTCGAGGAGACCGATTCGTCGGCGGGCGCGGAGAAGCTGACCCGCCGGGTGATGGAGCTGTACGGGCAGTTTGACGGGATTCTGGCACTGAACGCCATCGCCTCCACCGGCGTCGCCTCGGAGATCGAGCGGCAGAAGCTGGAGGGCCGTGTTAAGATCGTCACCTTCGACAACACCCCGGAGGAGCTGGAGCTTCTGCAGGCCGGGGTGATTCAGGCGACTGTGATCCAGAATCCGTTCACCATGGGGTACCTCGGCGTGAAGTACGCCCGGGAAGCGCTGAGCGGCAAGAAGATTCCCGCCAAGGTGGACACCGGGACGTATGTGATCGATTTGGAGAATATGTTCTGGAAGGAAAACCAGAAGCGGCTCTTCCCTTTCGTTCAATAGAGGCCGGAAGGCGCGGATGGCAAGGTCTGATGCGGAAAGCGGGGGATTGAGGATGAAACAGCCCATAGCGGGAATCGCGGCAGCGGCCCTCCTGATGACGCTGGGCGCGGGGTGCGCGGCGAAGAAGCCGGCCGCCGATGCGAGCCGCAGCACCATCGGCGTCGCGATCTACAAGGCGAGCGACACGTTCATGATCTGGGAGCGCGACGCCATCGTCAAGGCGGCCAAGAACAAAGCCAACGTCGACATCGTCGACAGCGAGAATTCCCAGGCCACCCAGAACGACAACATCGACCATTTTATCGAGAGCAAGGTAGACGCCCTCGCCATCAATCCGGTGGACCGGACCATGGCGGGCATGCTGATCGACAAGGCGAAGGCCGCCGACATTCCGGTGGTCTTCATGAACCGGGAGCCGCTGCCGGACGACATGAAGAAGTGGGATAAGGTCTACTATGTCGGCGCCAAGGCGGAGGAATCCGGCATGATGGAGGGCCAATTGATCGCCGACTATTGGAAGGCCCATCCCGAGGCGGACAAGAACCAGGACGGCGTGCTGCAATATGTCATGCTTCAGGGCGAGCCGGGGCACCAGGATGCGCAGCTGCGAACCAAATACGCCATTCAGGCGATCGAGGACGCGGGCATCCGGGTGGAAAAGGTCGCCCAGGACACGGCGCTTTGGGAGCGCTTGAAGGCCCAGGACAAGATGGCGGAGTTTCTGGCGAAGAGCGGCGACCGGATCGAGGCGGTGCTGGCCAACAACGACGACATGGCGCTCGGCGCAATCGACGCGCTGAAGGCGGCGGGGTACTTCAAGAAGGGCAAGTACATGCCCGTCGTCGGCGTGGATGCCGCGCCACCCGCGCGCAGCGCCTTGAAGGCGGGAACGCTGCTCGGGACGGTACTGAACGACGCCGTCAACCAGGGCATCGCCACCTTCAACCTGGCGCATGTGCTTGCCCAGGGCCAGCTTCCCACCAAGGCCAACACCGGCTACGACATCACGGACGGCAAGTACATCTGGATCTCCTACAAGAAAATCACCAGCGACAACCTGGACGAAGTCGAGTAAGCCGGAGCGGGATCGACCGCCGGGTGCCGCTAAATCGGCGGCGGACGCCTGGCAATTTGGCCCAATTCGGGTCGGCCTGCATCCGGCACCCGGTTTGAACCGGGTCCGGCATACGCGGCAAAGGTTGCGGCCCCCGGTTTTGCGGCTTGCCGTATGGCCGTACTGGTCCAGGAACGACGCCCGAGGCTCCCATAGAAAAAGGTTCCCCGCCGTCTTCTCGACGCGGGGAACCTTTTTGCCCGAACGTGGGGCGTCCGATTATTTCCGGTTGGCGATGAGGCCCGCCATCATGCTGTCCTTGGCCTCTTCGAGCGCGGGAAGCTCGGTCGTCAGGTAAGCTTCGATCTCGAAATACTGCAGAAGCGGGCCAACGTAGCGGAAAGCCTCTTCCGTCAACGCCTCGATCCGCGAAGGGATGACGGTTAAGCTCTCCATGACCGCAAGCAGGCTGTCCACCGTTTCCTGAACGATCTCCCGGCGGTTGCTGAGCGCCGCTTTGAGGATCTGCCCGCTCGTCTGATCGACGAGCATCATCAGCTTCGGGAACACCCCGCGTTCGCCCTCCATCAGGGGAATCGGCACATAGGAACAGTCGATCTCCCAGACGGCTTCGCGGCTCGTGATCGTCTTCTTCATCCGGGCGAGCCGGAGCTCGTCTACCCGGATGGCCACCTGCTCGTTCGACTCTTCCTCGGGAAGCTCCGGCAGCGAGCGCCACTCGTTCGTCCAAGCCTGTCCCTCGTCCGAAGGACAGCGGACCAGAATCTTCGTGGGATCGTCATGGAACAGCTCATCCGGCTTATTCCGGAACTCACCGGCGAGTGCCATGGTCTGCCGCAGAGCCAAGGTCAGGAATTCGGCCTGTGCGCCGGACAGCTCGGGGCTCGGAACGAAGCCCGGCTCATAGTAGAGGAATGCCGGCCAGGCTTTCTTGCCGCGGAACGTAAGGCCGAGCTCCTTGATCTTCTTGCGCTCCTCCGGGTACAAGTCCTCCCGGTCGTTCAACGCCATCAGCAGGCAGTGCTGAGTGAACAGCGGGTCTTCTTCGACCTCGCCGTTCAGCATATCCATCAGCACGCGAATTCCTTCCGTGCCGAGATAGACGGACAGGCCGAAGGCCTCGCCGCCGTTTCCGAGAATGCTGATATAACCCAGTCCGCCGTCAACGGGATTCTCGATCCCGAAGATATGCCCGTTGGTCAGCCATTCCCAGCTGGCCTGGTCCTTGAAGGCGGACGCCGCTTCGTATAAAGCGATCCATTGCTCTCTTGTCGGTTGCATGCAATCGGCAACTCCTGTTCTTCATAGGGAATAGCCTGATTGTCTCATGCACAGCGGGCAATGTCCAGTTTGCGGCCGCTCCCCGCGAGGACGCGCGGAGCGAAGGAGACCCGCTTAGAGCAGGGGCGTAACCTCGATGAGCGGCAATTTCTCCAGGATTTCATCCAGCGTGCAGACCTCGGTGCCCGGCTTGGTCGCCGTTATTGTACCCGCGGCCGAGGTCATGCGCGCGATGTCCTCCGGCGGAAGCTGCTTCATCAGGCCGTAAGCCAGAGCGGCCACCATCGAGTCCCCTGCCCCCACCGTGCTTTGCGGCTGAATGGGAAAAGGCCGGGCCCGAAAGGCCCGATCCGGTCCAACAAGCAGCGAGCCGTCTTCGCCCATGGACACCAGCACCAGCCGGATGCCCTCTCGGACGAGCGCCCGGGCCGCGTCCAGAATCTCCCCGTCCGTCCGAAGCGACTTGCCGGTGAGCCGTTCCAGCTCGGCCAGATTGGGCTTGAGCGCATAAGGCCGGGCGTTCACCCCGTGCACGAGAGCGGGACCATCCGCATCGAGAATGACCGGTACGGCCTTTTCCCGGGCTATGCCGATCAGCGTCCGGTATACATCCTCCGGCGCCCCCGGAGGCAGACTGCCCGCCAGCACCACCACGGCGGCATCCTCCAGCGCCGCACGGTATTCGTCCACCAGCCTCGCCAATAAGTCCGGCGCCACTTGAAAGCCCGGCTCGTTCAGCTCGGTGGTCACCCCGCTGCGCTCATCGACGAGCTTCAGGTTGGTCCGGGTCTCCCCCTCCGCTTCCAGGAAGCGATGAGCGAGGCCGAGGGCATCCAGCCTTTGCCTAATAATTTCTCCCGTACGCCCTGCCTGGAGTCCGAAAGCACAGATTTTCACGTCAAAGCTCTTCAGCGCCTTGGCGACATTGATTCCTTTGCCGCCCGCATCCAGCCGGATGGAGCGAATCCGGTTGGTACCGCCTATCTCGAAGCCGTCGACGCCGACGGTTTTGTCGAGCGCCGGGCTCAGCGTAACGGTCAAGATTTGCCTCATGCCTCTTCCCCCTTGCCTCTCTTGAAGACGTAAACGAAGATTCTTTCCGGACCAAATGACAAACCGATTATAAACGATCCTGAACGTTCCCGTCGATGGAGGCACCTCGCCGGAGAGAAGTCCGCACAACAAAACTCCCCGCGTTCGTCGATACCGAACACGGGGAGTGCGAAGAGGAGAAGCCGTCCTGGCGCTTATATATTTTCGGTGCGCAGGCCGTCGAGAATGTTCTCCTTGCGAACCTTGGAGCCCGAATACAGCATGGACGCGCCTACGATCACGAATACGGCGCCGATTCCGATCAGCACGCTGGTCCAGGGAATGCTGAAGACGAAGCTGAAGGTGCCCGACAGCGACTTGAACAAGAGCAGCATGACGACGAAGCTGATCGGCAAGCCATAGAGCAACGTCTTGATTCCATAGAAGAGGCTCTCGAAGCGAATCATCTTGTTGAAGCTCTTCGGCGTCATGCCGACCGAGCGCAGCATGGCGAATTCGCGCTTGCGCAGAGCGATGCTGGTCGAGATCGTGTTGAAGATATTGGCCGTGCTGATCGCCGTGATCAGGCTGACGAAGCCGTAGGCGAAGACGTTGATGATCTGCATCATCTGCCGGTCCGACTGGCGGCTCTTGTAGACATTCCAAGTGTAGATGTCGGTCCGCGATTCGGCGCTCTTCCATTTCTCGATGTCCGTCTGCAGTCCGATCGGATCGTCGCTTTTCAGGGACAGGGTGGGTTGAACGGAGTCAGGACCATAAGCGGCCTTCTCCATCGCCTTAAAAGCGGACAGCGGCAGTACGGCAAACACGGTGCGCGGTTCCTCATACTGGGTAACGCCGAGCGGAAGCTTGTCGGTTAAGCGAACCGCGGTCAGCGTGCCGACCGGTTCCTTCTTGAGCGGATCTCCCACTTCCACGGTCAGCGGCAGCGTGTCCCCTTCCTTCAGCTGGATGGTCTTCACCTTGACGAATTTGCCGTCCTTCTGCTGCCGGTATGTCGCGGTATCGACTACGATGGCCGACGGGGATTTCGCGTTCATGAGCGCCTCCGGGTTCACCCCGACCTCGTTGGCATAGCGGCGGAACGCCTCGTCGTTCAGGCTGATGATCTGGACATAATAAGGAAATTTGCCCGTTGGGGCCGTTTCACCCGAATTGGCCAGGTCCTGCTTCGCCCGCTCCGTTGCTTGGCCCGGAGCAACCAGCGTCCCGGCATCCAACCGGTACGTCACCGCGCTCTCCTTTACTTTGTCCATGGCGGCGATCTGGTTGAACAGTCCGAGCGTCTCTTCCGGCTTCAGTCCCTCCGTATAGAGACCGCCGTACGCATTTTCATTCGCCCGGTGGATCTGGATGTCGAAATTGTAATTGCTCTGGCTGATCTCGACCGACTTGTGCAGGTAGAAGGTAAACGTCGACACTGTCAGGAACAGCACGAGGCTGACGATCAGCGAGAAGACGGTCGCCCGGTAACGGCGCTTGTTGCGCTTGAGGTTCTTCAGCGCGATCTCTGCTTCGAAGCCGAATACCTTGCGGGTAAGACGAGATGTCTTTACCGCCTTGCCCGTCAAGCGGACGTCCTGCGACTGGCGAATCGCATCCATCGCCGAGATGCGCGAAGCGCGGCGAGCCGGGTTGTAGGTCGAGATAAGGATGGTGACGATCGAGATCGCCGCCGCCAGCAGCAGGGTAAGCGGTGAGACGACCAGCTCCAAGTCGACCGGTACACCCATGCCTGCCCGAATCAGCGGCTGGAGCAGCCGGAGGGTGATGCCCATCCCGGCAAGTCCCGCAGCAAGCCCGATCGGAATGCTGATCAGCCCGATGACTCCGCCTTCGAAGAACACCGATCGCTTCTTCTGCTTACGCGTGGCCCCGACGCTGGACAGCATGCCGAGCTGCCGGGAGCGCTCCGAGACCGAGATGGCAAAGGCGTTGTAGATCAAGGAAACCGACCCGACCAGAATGATCACCATAATGATTCCGAGGATCGAATAGAGCGTCTTCCTCAGGTTGTCTTCCTTCATGACGCCGTAATACCGAAGCAGATCGGTGTTATACTGGATTTTTTCCGTGATGCCAAGCTCCTTGCTCAGGTTCTCCGCATGAGTAAAGATCGACTTGGTCACCTTCTTCACGGCAACGGAGGCGTTGACCGTCTCCCCGGGCTTGAGCTTGGCGATGTCCAGGTAAGACATGGCCGTGTAACCGGGCGAATTGGCCGGTTCCCAGGGCGGCCGCTCGATCACCCCGACCACCGTGTAGGACCGGGACGAGATCGGCTTGAAGGTCTCGTTAGGCTCCGATTTCTCATTCCATTGCAGCGGTGTGTTCTGAGTAAGCCGGCTTCCCGCAGGCAGCTCCCCGGTAGCCTGCTCCAGGATGCGGTCACCGACCTCAAGCGTCAGCTTGTCGCCAATGGAGAATTTGACGCCCGAGCTCGGTTCAATGGCCTCGGAGATGACCAATTCCTCCGGAGTAGCCGGCAGCCGCCCTTCCTTCAGCTTGATTGGAAAATTCTCATAGCCGTTGCGGTCGTAGCCGCGCAGGAACAGATACGGACGGTCTACGTTCTGCGAGCCCGCCAGCTTGGCGTACCCGATATCCTGGCTGAACGAGGCGATGTCCGTATGCTTGTCCGCCTGGATGCCCTTGGCCTGTTCAGGCGAAACGGCCTTGTACAGCACATGCCAATTGCCCGATTCGGCCTTCGTTCCGCGCTGAAGGAAGTCCACGAAAGACGTGCCGAGGGAGGCGACGGCCGTGATCATCGCGACCGAGATGATGACTCCGAGCAGGGTGATCAGCGTCCGCCGCCGGTTCAGCTTGAGCTGGCGGACCGTCAGCCGATTGAGAACGTTCATCGGCGGATCACCTCGTCCTTCGCGATCCGGCCGTCGGCGATCGTGATGATCCGGTCGGCTTGCAAGGCGATGCGCTCGTCGTGGGTAATGACGATCAAGGTCTGGTTGTACTTCTTGTTAAACAGCCGCAAGAGCGTCATGATCTCTTCGCTGTTCTTGCTGTCCAGGTTGCCGGTCGGTTCGTCGGCCAGGACGATCGCCGGGTTGTTGATGAGCGCCCGGCCGATGGAGACGCGCTGCTGCTGGCCGCCCGACAGCTGATTGGGCAGATGTCCCAGCCGGTCCTGCAGGCTCAGGCTGGTGACGATTTCGTTCAGGAAATCCGGCACCACCTTCTGATGGTCGAGCAGGAGCGGAAGCGTGATGTTCTCTTCCACGTTCAGCACGGGAATCAGGTTGTAGAATTGGTAGATGAGGCCGATCTGCCGACGGCGGAAGATCGCCAGCTTGTCTTCGTTCAGGTTGTAGATATCGGTCTGATCGACAAACAGCTTGCCGGACGAGGGTCGGTCGACTCCGCCGAGCAGATGGAGCAATGTCGATTTGCCCGATCCCGACGGACCGATGATGGCGACGAACTGCCCTTTTTCAACCGAGAACGAGACGTCGTCCAGCGCCTTCACGGCGGTATCGCCGCTGCCGTATATTTTGGATAAGTGTTCAATGCGCAAAATTTCCATGGATCAAAGCCCTCCTGCTAATGGGATACCCTTACTTTACCGGCTGCAGGTGACTTTTCGGTGACGGCTTAAGTGACAATTTAGTCAGTTTCCCGCTTGTAAAAGCGTGCCGAGAACTCCGTTCCCCTTCCCGGATCGCTGCGGACCGTCAGCTCCGCCTGCTGATTGACCAGGATGGAACGGGCCATCGCCAGCCCGATGCCGACGCTGTCGCTCTTGGCCGTCTTCCCCCGGTAGAAGCGTTCAAACACGTGCGGCAGATCCTCGGGATCGATGCCTTCGCCGTTGTCGGCCACGCGAATCTCCGCATAGAGCGGGTTCTCGGTATACGCCAACCGGATTTGGCCGCCGCAGGGGGCGTGCTCGACCGCATTCTTGACCAGATTGACCAGCGCCTCCGTCGTCCAGTTCGGATCGGCGGCCACCGTGGCCTCCGGCGGGTCTCCTTCGATTCGGAGCTCCTGCTCCTTCAGCTCCATCGGGATGAGCAGGGGCTCGACGGCCTTCTCCAACAGCCGCCGGATGGGGATGCGTTCGCTACGGAAGACGACGGCCCCGGCGTCGATCTTGGACAGCTTCAGCAGCGAGGTGACCAGCCATTCGATGCGCTCCAACTGCGAGCGGATGCTGCGCAGGAAATCGCGCTTCTTGTCCTCGGCGAGGTTCGGCTTGCCGAGCAGCTCGGTCATGACGAGCATGGAGGTCAGCGGCGTCTTTAACTGATGGGAGATGTCGGACAGCGCGTCGGCCAGGTAGCGCTTGTCCTTGCGGAGAAGCTCGGCCTGCTCGGAGAGCATGAGCGTCATCTTGTAGATTTCGCTCTTCAGGATGCTGAGCTCTCCCTCGCGGGAATCGCGGATTTCCAGCTTATAATTGCCGGCGCGGATGGCGCGCAGGTCGAAGGACAGCCGGCGGATCGAGGCATACCGCCTCAGCGAGAATACCAGAGAGCAGCCCGTCAGCAGCAGACCGAGCGCGAGCGCGAGGCAGCCGCTCTCCGGGCCGATCCCATAGAAGCCTATGGCGGCGGCTCCTCCGGTTAGGAGCAGGGACACGAGCGGCAGCAGCACGAGTTCGAGGTTGCGGTCCATCGGTCACTCCCCCGCCCGGTAGCCGAGGCCGCGCACGGTCTGAATGAGGACCGGATTCCCCGGGTCCTCCTCCAGCTTCTCGCGCAGCCGCTTGATGTAGACCGTCAGCGTATTGTCGTTGACGAAATCCCCGGCGAGGTCCCAGATGCCCTCGAGCAATTGGGCGCGCGTCAGCACTTGTCCGGTGTGCGCGGCGAAGGTCAACAGCAGCCGGTATTCCAGGGGGGTCAGCAGGATTTCCTGGTCCTGCTTGTACACCTTGGCCTCCAGGGTATGGATGCGGACCGGTCCGAGCTGAAGCACGCTCTTGGCCGGACCGGCGCCGTTCTTGCTGTACCGCCGCATGACCGAATTGATCCGCGACAGCAGCTCGCGCAGCCGGAACGGCTTGGTGATGTAATCGTCCGCGCCCATATCGAGGCCCATCACAACGTTCACCTCATCGTCGTAAGCCGTAAGGAAGATGACAGGTATGTCAAAACGGGCCTTCACCTCGCGGCACAGCTCGTAACCGCTGCCATCGGGAAGCGTAAGGTCGAGCAGGATCAGATCGAAGGGCGGCTCCTTGCCTTCGGCGGCGGCCAGCGCCTCCCGGGCGGAGCGGAGCAGCGGGCATACGGTCACCGCATGGCCCTCCTGGCTGAGCGAATACTCCAGCCCGGCCGCAATGGTTTGGTCGTCTTCCACAAGCAGCAGCTTCATGGGAATGATATTCACCCCGTCTTATAAGAATGGGTTATGTCGTTCCCATTATACCCGTGTTTTGGGGGAGGGGGAAATTGGCGTGCTTTGGAACAACGTGGTGACGGCAGCTTAGCGCGGCGGTGATAGAGGAATTGGTTTCGTTTCTATGTTTCTGCTTTTTTCCAAAATAAAAGTTGCAAAGGAACGTACACCCATGTTAATAATAGGAATGTACGTTCTGTTTTTTTGAAAGTTTTCAACAATGCAGGAGCCGGGTGCTGGCTATGCAGCAATCTTTTATAGAGGTGAACAATAGTGAAAACCCGTCTTAATCATGTAAGAGTCAATGTTTCGGATATAAGTAAGGCCTTGAAATGGTATGAAGAGGTACTTGGTTTTGAAAACGATGGTGGATGGCCGCATGCCAATCCTACCTATTACGATTTCAAATTAGAAGAAGGGGCAAAGTTTGCAATCATGGAGGTTAAGGGGGAACGCTCGTACGGCCGATTTAACTTTGATGTAGAGAAAGTTGATGAACTTTGGGAATCTCTCAAAGGCAAGGTTGAAGTGGTTGAACCCTTGTTTGATACCCCGTGGGGAACACGCAAATTTACAATTAGAGATTTGGATGGGAACGAATTGGGGTTTGCGGGATAACACAGATGAACTAAATGAGCATAAGCTAGTTGAGTTCCCAATACTAGCAGTATAAAGAGGCAAACGTTCGATAAATGAAAGCGCTATTCTATTTATTGGGGAGCTGAAGTAGTGAAATTCATAGGGCCCATAATTCTGGTTGAGGATCTTGAGCGTTCAAGGGACTTTTATGAAAGAATCTTAAAGCAAAAGGTATTGATTGACTTCGGAGTAAATATATCTTTTGAAGGGGGCTTAGCTATTCATTTAAGTTCACACTATGATAAAGTTCACTTAAATAAAGGTGTCAGTAACATACTATATGGGTCAAATAGCGTGATCTTGAGTTTTGAGACGGAAGAGTTGGATGAAATTTATAGTGACCTCAAACAACTAAAGGTAGAATTTCTGCATGAAATTCAAGAGGCACCGTGGGGACAGCGGGGAATTACATTCTACGATCCAGATAATCATGTTGTGACTCTTGGTGAAGCAATGGAAAATGTAGTAAGCCGTCTCTATCACCAAGGATTTTCTTTAGATGAAGTGGTTAGAAAAACCGCCATGCCCAAGGAATTCGTAGAAAAAACAATACAGTTACATAATTGAGTTGGAAAAGCCGTTTTTTATTTCATTAGGATCGAGCATTGGATCCCGTGTTTGCAGGAGCGGGGAAATTTGGAATAGTCCGCCGTTGAATGGCAAAACAAAAACCCGGTTACGGAACCGGGTTTTCGCAGCATCGCTCGGTTAAAGCTTGTCCAGCAAGGTGGTCCAGGTCAGCTCAAGAACGGCCGTCATCCGGTGCGGCTCGGCGGATACAAAGGTCACTACCGCGTTCCGGTCGGGAAGCAGGACGACGTATTGCCCGTATAGGCCGTCCATCCGGCAGGAGCCGGGATACGCGTTCATCCACACCTGATACCCATACCCTTGATGGTGATCGTCCGTGGCAAAGGGCGGGTCGAAATCGGACGTCGCGATCCGTACGGACGTCGCTTGCTCGATGTACCCCGACGGAATCAGCGCTTCTCCCTTCCACCTGCCTTGATCCAGGATCAGCTGCCCGAAGCGGGACAAGTGCTCCGCCGTCAGATGCAGCCCGGAGAAGCCCTGGGGAACGCCTTTGGGACAAGTATCCCACCTCGGCTTCGGTATCCCCAGCTTCCGGAACACCCGGGGGTCCAGGTATTCGTCAAGGGGAACGCCCGTGGTCAGGCCGATGAGCTTGGAAAGCAGGTAGGTGGCCGAATTGTCATACGTAAACCGGGTTCCGGGCGCATAGACGAACGGTTCGCCGAAGAACAGACGCTCGATATCCCAACTCCGGCCTTCCGACCAATCCGCCTTTGTCACCGGGCATTCCGCATGGCCCGAGCCCATGCACAGCAAATCATGAACCGTGAGGGCGGCCACGTGTTCATCCCGAGCGGCAAGCTGCGCCGCCTCCGGAAAGAATTCAGTCAAGCGGCTGTCCAATCGAAAAGCCCCTTCTCCAATGGCTATACCAACCGCCATAGACGTGAACGTCTTGCTCACGGAGTACAAGAGCGCGGGCTGCTCCTCCTCGAAATCGTGCTTGCCGATCACATCCCCGCCCTGCCGGACCACGACGTTCCGAACCTGCAGCTGTTGCCGCCGGACGGACGCAACCAGATCATCCAAAAGAGTCTTCATCGTTTCACCTCTTCGGCTCGCCTCCGAGCCGCGCCTTTCCTCCTACGGGTTTACAGCGCCTTGTCGTCAATCCCGTTCAGCCAGCCCTCGATCTCTCCGATTACCGAATCGACGCAGCCGTCCTCGAAGGGCGAGATCAGCCCGGCGAGCTCGACGAGGCCCAGGAACGACCGGCTCCCGCCCGCCTTGCAGAGGGTCAGGTAATCGCTCCAGGCTTTGGCCCGGTCTTCCCCGGCCCGCTTCCAGAACTGGAAGGCGCAGATCTGCGCGAGGGTGTAATCGATATAGTAGAACGGCGTACGGTAGATATGCGCCTGCTTCTGCCAAAAGCCGCCCTGCTCCAGGTAGGCGTTGCCGTCATAGTCGCGCTGCGGCAGGTATTTCTGCTCGATATCGCGCCAAGCTCGGTTGCGTTCCGCCGGAGTCGCTTCCGGATGACGATAGACGTAATGCTGGAATTCGTCCACGGCCACGCCGTAGGGGATGAACTCCAGGCTGCTCTCCAGATGGGCGAAGCGATATTTGTCCGCTTCTTCTCCGAAGAATTGCTCCATCCACGGCCAAGCCAGGAACTCCATGCTCATCGAGTGAATCTCGCAGGCTTCGTAGGTCGGGAACTCGTACTCCGGAATCGGAATGGCCCGGCTCTGGTAGACCTGGAAGGCATGGCCTACTTCATGCGTCATCACGTCGATATCCTTCGAGGTCCCATTGAAGTTGGAGAAAATAAACGGCGACTCGTAGCCGCTGATGAACGTGCAATAGCCGCCGCCCCGCTTACCGGGCTTGCTGACCAGGTCCATCAGCTCGCGCTCCCGCATGAACGTGAAGAATTCGTTCGTCTCGGGCGACATCTCCCGGTACATCCGTTCCGCTCCGGCGACGATCCAGTCCGGGTCGCCCTTAGGAGCGGCATTGCCCGTTCGGAAGCTGACCGGCTCGTCGTACAGCTTCAGTCCGTCCAAGCCGATCCGCTCGGCCTGCCGCTTCCACAGCTTCTCGGCGGCGGGAACGATCCGCTCCAGCACCTGGCGGCGGAACCGCTCGACCATGCCGGCGTTGTAGTCCGTCCGCATCATCCGGTCGTACCCTAGCTCGACGAAGCTCGGGTAGCCCAGCTTCCCGGCGATCCGGGTCCGAATCTGCACCAGCTCGTCGAAGATTCGATCGAGCTCCGCCCCATGCTCCGCCATGAAGGCGTAGCGGGCGTCCGACGCGCGCTTGCGCACGTCGCGGTCCAGCGCTTCCTCGAAGGGAACGAGCTGGGAGAGATTCAGCGTCTGTCCGTCGAACTCGATCTGGGCCGACGCAATCAGCTTCGAATATTCCGTCGTCCGCTTGTTCTCGGCCTGCAGGTCCTCGATGATTGAGGGATGGAAGGTCTTCAGCGAGATTTCGGCGATGCGGAACAACTGTGTTCCCCATTCCTGTTCCAGCTCGCTGCGGTAAGGCGATTGAACCAAGGCCCGGTAATACTCCGTTATGTATTCCTCCAACACCGGGCCGGTCTCGTCCATGAACGCCTGCTCGGCTTCATAGAACTCGTCACGGGTGTCTATGGAATGGCGAATGCTTACCAGCGTCTGCATCGTGTCGAATTCGCTGCGCAGCCGGTTGATCGCGATGACCGCCTGCTTGCTCTCCTCGGGGGAGCCGGCGTTCTTCAATTCCTCCAGCAAGCGAACCATCGCCTGTATGAACGCCTCGGCGTCGGGCCGCTCGTACCGGTATTCGGAAAATTTCATGGACAGATCGACTTCCCTTCTCTATGCGATACTCTTATTATAATGGTATGGCAGGTATTTTGACATGGTAGAGAATCCTTGATAATGGAGCGCGCCGACCAAACAAATCAAGCAAGCAACCTTACGCCCACACGATGGGGTTCCCGGTATCGATGACGGCCTCTAGCAGTTTCCTCAATACTATCAAGGTGTACACATCATCTAGACATAGCGGGCGAACGACAACCTCGAGGAAGGCGGGATACTCCAATTCGTCCACGCCCCAGGTCTTCCAATTAAAGGTAGACCCCCCTGCTTGCTCTTGTCCGGTAGCCTTGTCGCGAAACACAGCGGTGACGGATTCCTTGCCATCCACCATGGTTCGAATGATCTCCTGGCTGAATGCCAGGGAACGAAACCAAACCTCGCCTTCCGGGCCGAGGATATTGAAGCCCTGTTCGTTCAGGATGTAGGTGTACTCCGCACCGGCGGAAAAGAACCAATTCTGGTTGCCGGTCAGAGCATCCCGATATTCCTTTCCCGTCGCCGGGTCGACCAGGAACACGCCTTCCACCTCTCCGAGCCGCGATTCCAAGCGCTCCAGGTCCTGCATGGCCGCCTCGGCCTGATCCGGGGTGAAGGAGGACCTCCATACGGCATCCAAGTGAGGAAACGTTCCCTTTCCGAGCCGGTCCATGATTCCGTTATAGAAGAGGTGTCCGCTCGCATTGTACACCCGGTCGCTGAAGTAATAGAAATCGGGATGCTCGCAGGCCGTTTCTCTCCAGGGGTCATAGAGCAAGGAACACCAGCCATCCGGAGCGGATTCATCCAAGTAGGGAAACCCCTGCTTCCACACCAGCAAGCTCTCGTCGAAGGGCGGCTTCTTCGCCTTGCCTTCCTTTACGCAATTGCAAGCGACATACGCATCCAGTCCCATGGGATTGCTCCTCTCCATTCGTTTCTAGATTTCCGGCCTGCGCCCGTTCCGAATGTCGTTGAGGAGGCGAATGATCTCGGCCATTCCCAACAGGACTAACGCAAGCGCGGCAAATCCCATCCATACTCCCCAGTAGAATCCGTACAAGCTCTCTCCCTTCAGGAAAAGCGGGTGCAGCCAGCCCGCAGCAAAAGCAAGGCCGGAAGCCCCCTTCAAGACAGCCGCGATGCGATTTCTCCGCGGGTCGCGGTAATCCAACTCATACGGCTTCAAATCGGGATTCATGGGCATGCCTCCTTCGTATCCGCCAAACGGGGTTCGTTCGAAGAAAAACCCGAAAGAGCTCTTCACGAAAGCAGCTTCTTTCGAGCTTTGGTGTCTCTCTATCGGACTCCAGGAAGAGCCTTCAGGTCGATGCCGTATTAGCATTCTTCCCCCGGGAATGCCCCTTTCTTTGCTGCTGTTTTTCAAAGGTTTGTTCTAAAATGATTTACCCATATCTTAGCACTTCCGGAAAAATAGGTCTATAGAATCAAATGATATGAGCAGACAGATCCCATTGACGTAAATTAAACGAGGCCCCAGTCGCTGAACTAGAATGTAAAAAACTATTTTTTTCAGCAAAAAAGCCCGAAAGGCCTCCCCTAAGGGATTTCTTTCGGGCTTGTTTCAGGTTTGTTTGGACTCGGCCGGTTCAAGGAAGGACGTTTAATCCTTCTTCAAGGCTTCGGTCAAGAATTTCTCCAACGCCGTCACGTCCGTGATGTTGCGGTTGCAGGTTTCGCTGTCCAAGCACATGTACTGGCCGATCGCCTTGTAATAATCCAGCGAGGCATTCGCCGGCCGCGATTTGGCGACCGTTGTGAACAGCGCGACGTCCTCCACGCGGTTGCAGATGAAGCAGACGCCTTTCTTCGCCGGGGTAAACCGGCCTTCGACGCCCGCAGGCTCTCCGTTCAGCGGGTAGACCAGGAACATCCGCCCGGCGGCGATGTCCGTCCAGCCCAAATACGTCAGCTTCCGCAGATCGATGGCAGCGAGGTCCGGGACTTTTAATTTTTTGATTTTCGGATACAGCTTGGCGATACGCTTCTCCGAGACGTCCAAGTGCGCGATCCGGTACCGGTCGAGCGTTTGCAGATAGTGCTGGAATTCCTCGGATTGGGTGAGCGAGGCAAAGCCGTTTAAGATATCTCTCTGCGGTTCCGTCGCATCGGCAAAGGTCTCCTGGACCCAAGCTAGCGCGCTCTGACGAACCGATTCGACGATTCTCGGGTCGGATACCGTGCTGGCGGCCCGCTGCAAAGCGGTTACCTGCTTGGAGAGGGCATTAAAATCGTGATTGCGGATGAAGGGTTCAACCATGGTTCTCAGCTCCTTATATGAATGGTTCATTCATCAGGCGCAAAGCCATGGCAGAAGCGACCGCTTCTTCCAAGGGGCGATCGTACGTTCAACGATCCGCCCATGCAAAGGATCGCCCTGCGGTCAGGCTTTGCATGAGCCGCTTTGTGTTCCGGCAAAATGATTTGCCATGTGTACCAACCACCTTTCCCCTCCATTATAGCCCCTTGATTCGCACGGCCGCAAATCCAATCTCCGGTATAATCATTTTGGCACGGCGGGAGCCAGTGAGGCCTTCCAATCCGCTTCGAATTGTCCTAATCCGATTCCATAGATGGACTCAAAATGGTCCGGCCGCTCGATGAGACGGGCCAGCCGAGCGTAGCCGTAGGTGCGAATGATATAGTCCACGATCAGAAAAGACCACGCATAGCCTCCTTGATTGCCAAACGCCACGGAGTCTTGGGCCAGGTCCTTCAAGCTCGGAATGTCCTCCATCGAAACGGATAGCGACTCTTTTGTAAATTGCCCGGCTTCATAGGTGGCAATCCCCTCATGAAGCCAAAGCGGAAACTGTCGCGGACGCTTGGTTGACCGATGAACCAGTACATGAGTCAATTCATGGGTTAGGGTCACCAACAGGTGTTCAGGCGGATGAACGCAGTCCATGCAGCCGGGAGATACCATATAAACGCCGCGACGATTGCCGTGCCCCACTACCCAATCCGGGTAATTCAATGAACCCAGCGCTTGGAGGTGATACTCGGCGACACTGGAATACAGAATCACCGTGATGGGGGCACCCGGTGGTGTCTGAAGATTAGCCGAGATGCGGGCGCAATCGTCCTCCAGCCTTTGCATCACCGAATCCAGGAGGTCAGGGGGCTCCCCTGGCGCCGCATACAACCGGATCGAGCGGCTCTCCCGGGAAGGCTTGTCGCCTTTCAACCGGAAGTGGAGCCCTCCCTTTCGTCCAACCCGCATACCGTTCCTCCTTCTCCACCGGCTTTTCGAATCATGATCCAGCAGTCCCGCCATTCGCCTTCGTGCCATTCATGACGCAGGAGCAGGGATTTTTTGACGAACCCCGCCTTCTCGTAAGCCCGGATTGCCCGTGTGTTCCAGGCTTGCGGGTCCAGGACGACGCCATCCGCCCGTTCATGCCCGATCAGATAATCGGCCGTCGCAGCTACCAGTGCGGAGCCGATTCCCCGGTTCCAAAACGCAGGTTCCCCGATAAACTGGTCCATACCATAGATCCGGCCCGGCTCGTCCGCGCAGCCGTACTCCTCTTTGCCCGCTTCATCCAGGAGGTAATATTGAAGGAAGCCGATGTCCTTCTCTTGATACCGAATCATGCAGGAGGCGATTCCTTCCCGATCCTCATAAAAATGCTTCCAAACCAACTCCCGGTCATGCGGACGGTCCCGCCCTTCGTAATACTCCAGCACGCGGGGATCGGACAGCCAAGCTTCCAGCAGGCCAGCGTCCTCTGTCTCCAAACGGCGCAGCGTCAGTTCGTCGTTCAAGCGAATGTTCAAAAAAAGTCCTCCTAACCGCGAGAATAACCTTCATGGCCCTATCCATTCCTGCCGATGCTCCCGCACCCACTCGTTCATCCGTTTGATCGCGCTTGCCGCCAGCTCTTGATACCGCCGGTACCGTTCCTCGGCTTCCAACCGGACGCGCTCGTCCGCCAATGCTTTTAAATCCGCGACTCCTGGCTCGTCCGATTTTCGCGGAAGGCGCTTGATCCAGTGTTCCAGTTCATCCAGATCATCCGCCAGCGCCGATTCGCCCAGGAACCGCAGCCCCGTCCTGATCCCGTCCCAGGCTTTCAGCTCCAGCACATGGTAGCCGGTGAACCAGAAGAAGCCCTCGAGGGTATCCGTATGGTTGTGATAAGAGTAGAACAGGAACAACGCTTTTTGCCCCGGGGACAAAGACCGGTACATCTCGTTTTTGACAGATTGGGACTTGCCTCTGACCTGGAGCAAAAAGGGCTTCACGCAAAGCCAGCTCGCTTCCGCAGATTGAAGCTCTTCTTCCGTGAGGGAAATTTTCATCCGATTCCTCCTATGTTTAAGTTCGTCTCGGCTCTTCCGTCGAAAGCTGCCACCTCCGCTGGGAATAAACCAACCAGCGATCGGACTCTTTAATCTGTCCCTTTCGCTCGAACATCTGATCCATATCCGTGTAGAATCCGATGGTAGTCAGAGGCAATTGAATTTGTGTGCGGCTCAACCGGGCTTTGGCAAAATCGATCACCCATCCGTCAGCGGCAGTTTGCACCAACGCATCGGCCAGATTCACCGGCAAATCCGCGCAGTCCCTTTTGTACAGGTTGCGAAGCTTGAAGGGAATGCATCGCGCCAGCATCCCGGCGTAATCCTCAACCCGGGCTACATAGAGCTTATTGAACCAACCGTCGTCATGGGCATAGTAAGCGAACCTCTCCATGGGAATGCCATTCAGCGGCTTGGCCAGATGGCCGAAAAAGAGCAGCTGCGCGACTTGAGAGTCGTTCAATTGGTCCAAGTCCTCTTCCCGGCGTATATCCACCCAGCAAAAGTCCCCATACCCATATACGTTATCTTCCAGCAGCTCGGGTAGTTCCTGCTTCGTAACATAATCCAATCGGGTATGCCGATTCCATTGGGCATCGCCAAACTGGTGCTTCAATAAGATCAGGTTCTCCGGCCTGCTGTGAACACAGGCTATAAACTCGTGAAACTCGATTCCGTAAGAGTAAAAGCCATCCATTTCCTCTTGGCAGCGGCAGAGATAGAGACAATCTCTTGATTTTGGCTTGCTTTTCATAGTCGGTCCTCTCATTTGTCGATGAATCGTCGCCTAGCCATTCATAACCATGGGTCGTGTATTCCCCGAGATTCGCCGAACCCGACTTCCCTTGCATCCGACTTCCTCGGAGTTAAAGCCATCTGACGACTCTCCCCGGCGAGATTGGGATTTCATGCGCACGCGCCCACTGCTTCAATTCATTCGTACTCCTGTCCTCTTCACCGGCGAACCGAAAATGCAGCCCTGCCGGAATCATCCTCCGGCCGCGAAGCTTGATGCCGATGCTCGACAGGAAGTATCCGTCCAGGAGGATTCGGTCGATCTGGTCGATCGGAATGTCCCGGCCGCGGATGGTCAGGCCTTGTTCGGAAAGCTCCAACTCCGGGTTTGATATTCTCAACAGCCGAAATCCTTGAACCCCGGTAAGTCCGAGCATGAAGGCGATGACAAACCATTGGAATAGAAGAAGCCAACGGGAAGACGATACCAACCCCGATAGGACGCTCCCCAGCATCAACAGCACGATCAGAATCTGGCCTCCCAGTTGGATCGGCATCATACGAGGCCAGCGAATTGCATACCCCTTGGTCGTCATTTCCCCAGTTCCCCTCCATAGAAATCGCCGTATGACGCATTCTTCTTCATCTTAGCATGTTTCCGTCGCCCCGATAACAAAAAAAGGAAGGGGTCCTGCCATCCGGCATTCCCTCCTTCCTCTTCAAAACAGCAAGCCCGCCTCCATCATCAATCGTTCAGCCACCAGTCGAGCAGAGACGGCCACCATTCCGCTTTGCGCCGAATCACATCGGCGTGATCCGCTTGAGGCGCGGGCACATAGACGAGCTCGATCCGGTCGGCGGATTCCCCGGAGAGCCGGCCCAGCTCTCGCTTGAACCGCTCCGCGTTCTCCGGCGGGATGTGCCGGTCTTCCGCTCCCAGCGTCAGCCGCATGGGCGGACCGTCCACGTATCGGTCCAGATGGGTGATGGGATTGAACCGATCGTAGAAGGCTTGCGCTTCCTCGTCCGGGGCGCCCGGGTCCATCACCGGCGCTTCCGACGAAATCTCGCGCATGCCCGGGCGGAGCCAATCGGGCGTCGTGATGATCGGCGCTGCGCGGACAATTCGCCTATCGACGCCCGCCGCCGCGATGGTGATGTCGCCGCCCATCGAGATACCGCCCATCCGCACCTGCTCGGAGACGCCGAGGGCGGTCACCGCCCAATCGATCACCGCCGAGGTGTCGAGCACGGTCTGGCCGAGCACCTTCCAGCCCTCCCGGCGCATGTTGCCGAACACCCGGCTAACCAGGTCGTCCCGGGCCTCGGTTCCCCGCTCGCCGTGCCCCGCGTTGTCGAAGGCCAACGCGACGTAGCCCCGCTCGGCGATGTCCTTCAAGAACTCCGCTTGCTTTTCCTTCGTTCCGCCGAGCCCGGTCAAGAAGATCGCCAGCTTGCGCTCCGCCTTCGCCGGGACGGACTCCGGTTCCCGATAGAGGACCGGGATCGGGCCTGCCCAAGCTTTGGTCAGCGCGATTTCCCCGATCCGCACCGTCTCCGTGTTTTCCTTCCGATTCATCCACATCCCCCGTTCAACTATCCTGTTCCTCCGCTCAAGCCAGCGGCTTGCTCATCATGTAATCCGTGACATGAAAGCCGCTCTTCTCATACAGCCGGAAGGCCCGGTTATTGTGGCCGAAGACGTGCAGCGAGAGCTGTGCCGCTCCGAGTTCCTTCGCTTTGACATCCAAAGCCGCCATCGCCGCCTTGCCGTAGCCCTGTCCCTGGAAGGGAGTTTCGATGAGAAAATCATAGATATATAACGTTTTTCCCGCCGGGCTGTCCATCTCATGCAGCCAATAATGGCCGACCTTCACGCCGCTCTCCCCGTCCACGATCCGGTAAAGCAGCGCCTTCGGCGTGGCAAGCCCGTCCGGCAGCAGACTGTGGAAGCTCTCCTCGGACAGGCGAAGCGCCTCTTCTTCCTTCCACGTTCCGGCGCGGACCTTTTCCTTGGCGTATTCCTCAATCGAATAACGCAGATACCCGTCATATTCCTCTTCCGTCATGGGCTCCAACCGGACCATCTTCCCGCTTCCTTTCGAGTGGAATCCTTGGATAACCGTCAACCTTTGCCTTCATACCATTTCGGGATGAACCTCCGAAACCCTTCATAGTCGTCGAGCGCCATCCGGCACCGTTCCTGCATGCCCTCGACGTCCACTTGTCCGAACGGGATCGCCCAGACGATGGAGAACAGCGACGTATACGCCACATAGAGCGAGAGCCGCCGCCAGAACTCCTCCGGGATCGGAGCCGAGCCGAAATAGCCGTCGATCTTCCCCCTGGCAAACGGAATGCTGCGCTCCCGGTCGAACGCCTGGACCTTGTAGAACTCCTCGACATAATCGCCGATATCGGACCGGTTGAAGTCGATAACGCCGATTCTCCCTTCCGGAGTCAGAAGCAGGTTGCCGATGTGATAGTCTCCGTGCTGCAACACCTGCCGGACATCCTGCAAAAGGCCCGCCTGCTCCTGCACGTACGCCATGGCTATGCCGTCCCCCTCCACGCGGTGCTCGCACGTCTCGTACGCGCGGGTCCGGGCGAGGATTTTGTCCGTCATTCGCCGCTCCCATCCCGCTTGACGGGCCGCCGGGTCCAGGTCATGAATTTGCCGCAGAGCCTCCCCCGCTTCCCAGCCAAGTACATACTGCGCATCCGGCGAGAACGCGTCCAGCCGTTCCTCCAGCGGGTCGCCTTCCACCCAGGTCAATAGCTGGTACACCTGCGCCTCGTCGGCCGTCGTGCCGAATTCGAGCGCGCGAGAAACCGGAAAGGAAAGCCCGCTCAGCTTCCGCAGCCGCTCGAACTCGGTTCGCTTGTCCTCCGCCTTGTCCGCGCCGGACAGCCGAAGCGCATAGATCTCCCCCGTCTCGCAGACGATCTTGTACTTCTCGTCGCTGGACCAGCCCTTGTCGATTTTCTCTACCCGAAGCCACTGCTCGGAGCCCGGAATCCCGCGAAACGATTGCATGTTGATCCCCTCATCCCTTTTGTCCAATCCGAAAGCCGTGCGGCGAAAGATTATTTCTGTTTCAGCGCATCCGGGTAGACAGTCGTGTCGATTACCTTTCCGGTTGCTTGATCTTCGAGGCGGATGGTAGCTTTGAGCGCTTGGCCCGGTTTATCGTACGCTTGGTACATCATGGAGGCCATCCCAAGGCCGTAGAGAGCGAAGCCGTCCAGGCTGTTCTCGTAAGCCGCCTAATCCACCAGAACATCAAACTCCGTCAGAGCTTTGTTCGGCGTCACGTCCTTAATCGACGGAAAGTCCTTACCGGATTTCACTTCGGCCACGAAGTCCAGTATTCCTTGCTTCGTGTCTTTCACCATCTTACCATAGACGGATTTGGACATCTTGTAGGTATAAGAGCCGTCCTTGTTCTTGACGACCTGCGAAATGCCGTCCTGCTTGGCTTTGGCACTCACGTTCTCAAGGGTAGTCTCCTCGTCGAACAAGGAAGCCGGAAGCGTGATTTCATAGGAAGACGGGCCCTTTTCCGCCGCGATGGGGGCGGTAGAAGTCTCGGCAGCCGGGGAAGCGGGCGACGGAGCGTCCGAACGGACCGGCTCGGGATCGCCGGAAGACGGACTTGCCGACACCGGGGGGCTCGAGCTCTCTTGCCCGGCGGCACTCCCTCCCTTCTCTTTGTCGGCATTGCCGGCGCATCCGCTCAGGACGGCGACGGCGATCAGGGCGGCTGCCCATTGCTTTTTCATTAAATCCACTCCTCGTTCATTATGTTTTGGATGCGATTCCCCGTTCCGATCGAGTTTGCTTACCCGGCGGAAAACTCTACTCTATTACGGGGCAAAAATCCAGAAGTTTCCGGTTTGTCCATCCCCCGTGACAAGGCGCAGAGAGCAAAACGGCCCCCCGGCGGTGACTGCCGAAAGGCCGCTGGACATGCAGCTTTGCTAGATAGAATCGCTCGGGTTCAGCGCGAGCACTCGCTTGCCTTAATGCAGGGAGATGGCGTGAAGCCGGATTCGCCCGCTCCTCACGGATAGCCGGATCACGGTCTCGGCGGCAGCGACCAGCTCCGCCTTCACCGAAACGATCGGAGCTTCGCCCACAGGGAGCGAGGTGCGCAGAAGCTCGCGCTCCTCCTGATGAAGCGTCAAGGCCGCTCCTGCCGGACATTCGAGGTCCACGGTCAGCGAGCTGCCTTCCCCCACGGACGTGAAGGTATAGGCGGCGAATTCGCCTTCCGTCAGCTCCAGCACAAGCCGATCCCAGCCGCTGTCGAAGAAAAATTCCTTCCTCCAGGGCTCGGCCGACAGCGGCACGATGCCCATGCCCGTGTCACAGCGGAAGCCGTACAGGTTGCCCTCCGGCCGGCGGCCGCTAAAGGAGACGCCCTTGCCCGGAAGCTGATCGAAGTCGGTTCCCCGCACCCGGCAGCCCGGACGCCGGAAGACGGCGGCGGTGACCGCCGGATTGGTGGTGCAGCGCTCCGCCGCCAGCAGGTCCAGGAACGAGTCCAGGCTCTTCCTCGCCCGTTCGAAGCCGGGATGCGGCCCTCCGGCGGCATAAGCCAGCAGCTCGTCCCAGCCGTCCGGCTTGAGGATGGACAGGGGCGAGTTGTCGCACTGCATCTTTTTCCAAGGCCACAGGTTGAAGCCGATCCCGAGCGACACCGCGAGCGGGTACATGGCGGCGAACCACTCCGTTCGGTTCTCGCCGGTTTCCCCCAGCCAGAGCGGTTGGTTCAGCCGCTCCGACACCTCCAGATACGTCCGATATGCCTCGATCCCGGGCATGCAGGCATAGCGGTGGAAATGAACCACCATGTTGTCGTCATAGCGTTTGAAGAAGATCGCCGGATCGGTGGCCCAGTGGTGACCCTCCACGGACAGCATATGCCGCGAGTCGATGGCGCGGATGGCCGGGATCACTTCCTCGTAGAACTCCACCAGCCGCTGGACGTAATAATGCGGATGATAGTCCGGCATCAGCCCTGGCCGAACCGGTTCGTTCAAGAGGTCGTAGCCGCCGACGATCCAGCGGTCGCGGTAGCGCCGGGCCAGCTCCTTCCATAGCCCGATGGCCTTCGTCCAGCTATCCTCGTCGGTATAGAGCCGAGGAACGTCATCAACGCAGTCGTCGATATTCGCGCCGGTCTGCCCGCCCGGCGCTCCATGCAGATCGAGGAAGGCGTACAGCCCGAATTCCTCGCACCAGTCCAGGCAGCGGTCGAGGAGGGCGAAGCCCTCTTCCTTCCAGTGCAGCCCCGGGCCTTCTTCCATCAGCACGCGCCAGCCGAACGGAATCCGTACGGAGTTGTAGCCGAGCTCCGCCATAAGCCGGATGTCCTCGCGGGTGATGTAGCGCTCGCGGAAGCTGGTCCAGAACCGCTCCGCGTAGTCGGCCCCGGCCAGCTCGCGGATGACAGCTTCGATCCGGTGGGGCCGGTCGAAGCGACCGTGGTGGGTCAGCCACATGTAGCCTTCGGGCAGCAGCCAGTTGCCGAGCCCCCAGCCGGTCAAGATGATCTCTTCGCCGTTGCCGTTGACCACGGTTCGGCCTTCCGCCCGCAGAAATCCGTTTACCCGCGAACGGGCTGTCTGTTCGAACATGAGTTGTCCCCTTTTCTGTTCCCGATTCGGCGTTCTGGAAAATGCATGGCCGATTAGTCCCATTATACTAAAAACCGCCGATAACGAAAGGGGTTTCGTTGTCGGCGGCACACCAAGACTATTTGGAGAAAGCCTGCTATGTAGAAGGAACAAAAACGCTACAGAAGTGGAAGGCTGCGAAGAAACGATGCATTTGCCTTGATGCCGGATTTCCCCTATGAAATTCATTCGGGCAATCCGGGTTCAGCCGCGATCGGAAGGCCACTCCAACCGGGCGGTGCAACTGTTAAGTTCAATCTTCCGTACCGTCGACGAACTCGTAGAGACTCACATACGTTTCGCCTCGGGAGAACACAAACCCGGCTTTTTCCATCACCCGGCGGGAAGGCCAATTCTCGTGTTCGGCTCGGCCGGCGATCTTCGGTTCCGCTCCAATTTCCCGCAGTTGGGCCAAGCCCCACTCCACGGCCGCTCGGGCCGCTTCCGTCCCGTAGCCCTTGCTTTGGTAAGCTTCCCCGATGTGGTAGCCGATTTCCACGTTCTCCAGCTCTTCCTCCGGCCCGTGAAATTTCGACAGGCTGACCAAGCCGATGAATTCGCCCGTATCCTTGCGAACGACCGCCAGGCTGCATTCGTCCTTCAGCAGATTGATTTTGCGGGACCAGACCTCCCGGCCGTGCTCGATTTCCTTCGCCCAGAATTCCGCAGTTAAGCACGCCGGTTCCTGAAAGTAGAACCATCTGCGGCGGGTCGCCTCGTTGCACATACTCACATACGGCTCCAGATCCTCCGGCTGAAAAGGCCGGTACCGCAGCCGCTCGCTCTCGAACTTATCCGTTATGCTCATCCTGTAAGCCTGCTTCCTCTCGTCCAACTGAAATAGAGAACCTCCTGCCGTTAATCGCGTCGGAGCAACTGCCAGAGCTCCATCTCGGGATGAAACGGGTCTTCCATCCGATCGTCCGCATAGACCTCCGCCGTCAGCCGCTCCGTCAGGGGATGCCCCGCTTGCGGCAGCCATTGGTTATGCAAAAAGTCATACGCCCCTTCCAAGGCAGACGAGGTCAGCGTCTCCCGGTCGCTTGCCTGGAACACGGTCCGTGCGTACCGCCCGGCGGGAAGGGTGAAGCTGCGCATGCCGTCCGGAATCTCATCCAGGCTCGTCACCTGCACCCCGATCAGGTACGTCCCCAGGCTCATGTCCTCCTCGCATTCGCAGACCAACCCGAAGCCGACGGCCGGCACTCTCCGGTTGGGGATCAGGCTCGGCTCGCCGTCGCCGAAGAACCGCCCGATCAGCTCGTCGATCAAGCGCTGCTTCTCCTCGTAGCGGTTGTAGGGAACCCGCACCGCCCGGCCGACGATGAACCGCGGTTCCCGAAGCTCGAACAGATCCGCGGCATACTCTGCCGACGGCCGCGCCGGTTTGAACGGCTCCTCCCCGCCGCCGATCCGTCCCTGCAAGGCGAGCAGTTCCTGCTCGATGCCTTCGAGAAGCCTTTTCTCCGAGCGAACGGCCGCCAATTGCAGCCCTATCGGGTCCGCCCAGGCTTCCGGCTTGGCGTTCAGCAGCGTGCGAACCTCCTCCAGCGAGAACCGAAGCCTGCGCAGGTACTGCAGCCGCCGCATCCGCTCGCTTTGCTCGTCCTCGTAATAGGCGTACCCGTTCGCGGGATCGATGCCCGCCGGAGCCAACAGGCCGATGTCCTTGTAGTAGCGGAGCGTCTTCTTGGAAACTTGGTGAAGGCCCGCAAACTGGCCGATCGAATACCGCATGTATCTCACCTCTGGCTTCATCATAAAGGGTTCCGTTGGGGCGCGGTCAAGGGGTGTTGTTGTGAGGGGGAGTTGAACGCCTGAAACCAAAAACAGACCTCACTTAGCGCGTTCAACGTCAAGACTCCGGTCTTCGATAGTAGGTCTTTTCTTTGTACAAGGAGTATTTCTTCATCAGAAAAGTCAATGCCTCGGATGCACAAGAAACCGGACATGCTGTCAGATGGATGATAAAATGTAGACATAGAAGAGGCTTCATATGCAACGTGTAATCTTGATGAGGAATGGGCAAGAAAACCAAGGAGGTTAGCCGTATGGGAAAGATCGTTTTCGCATTGAACCAGTCTCTGGATGGGTTCGTTGACTTCACTGAATCTATGCCTGACTCCGTGCTCTTCCGTCATTTCATCGACGACATGCGCAGCTTGGCGGGCTGCATATACGGGCGCCGCATGTACGAGAGCATGCGTTATTGGGACGAAGATCTTTTGGAATGGGATTCGTCGCAACGGGAATACGCAGCCGCGTGGCAAAGCAAGCCGAAGTGGGTGGTGTCCAGGACGTTAAAGTCCGTCGGTCCGAATGCTTCTCTGATCGAGGGGGACTTGGCAGCAGCGATACATGAACTGAAGGCACAGCATGAAGGAGAGATTGAAGTTGCCGGGCCGGAGTTGGCGCATACTCTAACGGAGCTCGGCCTAGTGGATGAATATCGGCTCTATCTTCATCCAGTCGTGCTGGGTCACGGTAAGCCGTTCTTCGCCGGTCCGCGGCCGCCGTTGCGCCTCGTGGCAAGCGATCGCATTGGCGAGCACGTGATCAGGTTGACCTACGTTCCAGCTTAGTTGTGAACTTGAACCAGCGCCCTAAAAGGCACTTGAATAGGGGGTCTCCGGCTGCAGCGGCAGTCAGAGGACCCCTTTTTCTTTAAAATTTGTTCAGTTATGCGAAATTACATGGTTAATTGACGGTTGACCTTACGAAGAACGCTAGCTAAATAAACCGCCATCTCACCGAGGCGGTTTTCTTCTGGATAATATCAACAAACATTAGAATTAAATATAGCCTACAATTTAAACCCCTTGAGTTGCTGTTCAAATTGCTCCATTAGGGTAACGGGGCTAATGCCCAAAGCGCGAGTCAGAGACAGAATTACCAAAAAACTTGGCGATTTCTCTCCATTTTCAACCTCGCTGATATACGACCGGTCTACCCTGCTTATCTCGGATAACCGTTCTTGTGTAAGCTGCCGGTCCTTCCGGATAGCACGAAGTGCTTGTCCCAATGCCAACAGTTCAATTCGCTTATCTTTTGGCAACACATGAAAAACTCCCATCGCTTATCTACCCATAATCATAAAGTTAGTGTCCCCTCTTTTCCGTAGGCTATTGCCAACAAAACAGAATTCAGTTAAAACGTAGGCTATAGACAACATTTATTTATAGATAAAGCCTTTAAAATCGAGGTGGCGGGCATGGCTGAATCGAATACGAAAGCTTGGTCGAAGAAGAGGACACGCTTTTGAAGAAAATCCATCATTGCGAGGAATGCAAATGGGCCGTTTTGAATTTCTGCTACACCCATTTGGATGATCGAGAGGTAGGCGAGGCCATCCTCACTTCTATTCATGAGATCGAACTGGACTATCGTACCGAGTTGCTTCATTTACGCCTGGAAAAGAGTTTGCAAGCCCGGAAGCTTCAGAAGGAACAGCCATTCGATACTCAAAATTAAAGAGGTTCAACAATTTCCCGTTCCAAAAAAACCGGCCCACTTCCGCACTGAATGTGCAGGAACAGACCGGTTCTTTCTGTTATCCTCGTTTATCCGTTAACTTAAACATATTCGTAGTGTTCTTAAATTCTTTTCGCCTACTTTCCCCTCACCCACATAACCGGCCGAACCCCCAACACCGTGTCCACCTTGCGGTGATAGACCTGATAATCGGGAGATACGACGCGCGCCTTGTCGGTGCTGCCGTAATAAGGCGTAGACAGCCAATAGCCGCCCGGCAGGACGGATGCGGTCTTGGACTTGCGGAACAGGCGCTCCGCATCATCGACGGACGGCAGCGTCAGTGAAGCCGAATAGCTCTTCCGGTACGCCCGCTCGCTGTCCTGGGAGACGTACTTGATCGGCGAGAACCAGTAATGCGGCCGGTCCCCCTCCTCGGCCTGCTGCCAATTGACTTCGTTGCACAGCGCCGGATACTCCGCCTGCCGAATGAGCTTCCGCTCGTCTGCGGTGAACCAGACATCCACCTTGGCGTCCAGTCCGGCTTGAATGCTCGCTTCGGTGTAATCGTTGGAGCGTTCGTCGTAGGCGCTGCGGTACAGGGCTTTTTTGGCGATGACCTTGGTCCAGTCGCCTTCTCTCTCCAGCACGTACCACTTAATCGGTTTGCCGTCCATGCGGCCCAAGGTGACGGTCTCCGGCCGGCTCGGATAGAAGCACAGCCCGACCAGAACAGCAGTGGAGGCGATGCCGACCCTGCGGAACGTCTTGCTTTTCACGCCCAGGTGATCGAAGAACAGCAGGAAGATCAGGAGATCGAAATGCACATTAAAGAGAAACATGTGCTTTTGCAGGTCGGCATGGCCGTTGCTCACCAAGGGAACGATGAACTGTCCGGCCGCCGCGCCGAGCAGCGCAAGTCTCAGCAGGAGGCGATACGGGTCCGCCTTAATCCGAAGAAGCGAGATCCAGCTTGCCGTATACAGCAGGAAGACCATGCCCACGAAGACGGACGCAAACCCGGAGATCTGCTTGCGCAGGCGCTCCCAAAGATTCAGCCGAAAGTCGAACCGCAAATCCGCCTGGTCCTCGGGCAACTGGAGATTGGCCAAATACGTAGGCCGCAGGGGCAGAGCCGCTTCGGCGCTTTCGTCCAGCTTTTTGGCGAATTGCTCGGGATGGATCAAGTAATAGGTGAACACCTCGAGCTTGCCGGTATGGTCGAAGAACAGGGACTCGAACGGAGGTTCATAGAGATTGTAAGGATTCAGCGCCCGGGGCGCGTAGGCGTTGACGGTTTCCAGCTTGGCCAGCTCCGGCGGCAGCCCCAGCTCCTGCACGGCCTGTTCCGGCGCCGGATGCTCGTACAGCACGCCGAAGAAGACGGATTGGAAGGTGGTGACCTTTTTCATCCAGTCGGGCGAATTCTTCACATAGCCGTACGAAGCGACCAGCATGACGGCAACCGAGACGCCGATCGCGATCTTCTTCCTCCGGTCTTCTTTTCGCATCGCCTGATACAGCACCGGGACGGCCAGCAAGAGCGCGGACGGGAAGTTGGCCGACTTGGAGCCGGAGAAGAGAAACAGCGACAAGAGTGCGCCCAAGTAGACGAACAGGCTCGTTTTGCCCTTTTCCAGATAGAGCAGCAGGACGAAGGCGATCAATAGAAAGATCAGGGTCGTCGATTCGCCGTAAAACGAATTGAAATACACCAAATAGCCGCTATCCAGGAAAAAAAAAGCGAGCAGCGCCTTTCCGGCCAGGTCGGCGAACCGGTGGGTTTTCCACTTTTCCTTGAAAAAGAGGAAGAACGCAGCGGCGTAGAGTAGAATGTATTGAACCGTCTGGAAGGCCAGGTTAAACTCCCCTGGGTCGCGATGCGTGAACGAAGCGAACGCCGCGTTCAAGAACAGCGCGAGCTTGACGAAGATAAACTGCGTCGAGTAATAGTGGGCGGGATTATGGGCAGGCCAAAAGATTCGTTTGAAATACTGGACGGCGGTTCCCGGATCGGACAGCTTATACTGGGTATCGGCGCTCCAAAACTTGATGCCGCTGGCCGAGGACAGCCCGAAGGCCTTCATCGTCCGGTTAAAATCGGAATTATCGGCCACTCCCAGAGTTCTCGGCACATAAATCAGCAAGGCCAGAGCCATCGCGATGAGGAGGAACAAGCCGACGAGCTTGATCTTGTTGGATTTAAACAACTTGCGGCACCTACCCCTATGAAAATCAGACCCCGGCGGCCATCCCTAGAAGGGTGCCCCGGCCTTGGCACAAGCATGCCCCTTAACGGCTGGGGACTGGGCCAAACGTCGGACCGGTCTCCCTAATAGACTGATGAAACGCCGCAGAGGTTGCAGTTCCTGCCAATGGGGGAATGCAAGCACGTCCCTAAGCTCGGCCCCAAGCGCAGAAAAAGGCCGTCTCCAAGCGGCACAACGCCACTCGGAAACGGCCCGGGGATTACGAATGATTATAGCTCGATCCATGCGCAGACCGGATAGTGATCGGACGGGTAGCGCCCATCATACTGCCCGCGGTCCACCGAGACGGATTCCACCCGGACATCCGGCGAGAAAAAGAGGTAATCGATCGGCTGCCCGGCTTCTCCGCCCTGGAAATCGTGGAAGGTCATGCCCGGCGTCCGGTCGGGGGCGCCCACCGGAAGAGCGGAGTACACATTGACATAGCCTGCTTCCTCCAAGCCGCGGATGACAGCGTGATCGGGCTCGACGTTGAAGTCGCCGGTCAGCACGAGCGGCAGGCCGGGATGGCTGCGCTTCAGCTCTTCCATCCGCTCGCGAATGAGCGCCATGCCCTTCACCTGGGCCTCCTCGCTGATGTGGTCGAGGTGCGTGTTGAACACCGCCAGCTCTCCTTCGCCTGTGAGCGACCGAAGCCGCACCCAGGTGCACATGCGCGGGTAATCCGTGTTCCAGCTTAAGACGCCGAGCGTCTCCGGCTGCTCCGAGAGGCCGAAATTTCCGGACTCCACCGGCTGCCAGCGGGCGGTATCATAGAATACCGCGCAGTGCTCGTCCTCCCGGCCGCCCCGGCGCCCTTCGCCGAGCCAGGCGTAGCCGGACAACTGCGCATGCAGCTCCTCCAGCATTCCGTAACGGCCTTCCTGCGTCGAGAGGACGTCCGGCCGCTTGTCCAGCACCGCCTGTCCGGCGGCGACGATCCGGTTCGTCCAGGCGTTCTTGCCGTCCGATTCCACCATCACCCGAAGGTTGAAGGTCATTGCCTTAATTGCCGTCATGTTCTGTCATCTCCGCTTGTGGTTGATTCGCGGCTCGCGCCGCGGCTGCGGTTTGCTGGCTTCCTGCGAGTCTCCCGACTTTGTTCGCAGGTGCCAACGCTCCCCCTGCTTTTACCGCTATACCCGCAACCTACGCCCTTCCTACGGAATGGCCTTCGATCAGCTTGACGTAGACCCGCTCGTTCTCCACCTCTTCGCCGGTGATCAGCTTGACGAGCTGCTGAGAGGCGAGCTCGCCCCATCTCCGCTTGGAGTATTCGATGGTCGCAAGCCGCGGCTGCAGGTACCCCGAGACTTCGATGTTATCGAAGCCGATCAGGTGGAAATGCTCGCCGATGCGGAACTGGCTGTCGCTCAGCCGATTATAGAAGCCGATGGCCATTTCGTCGTTCAGGCAGAAGACCGCCACCGGCTCGCGGTATTCCCGCATCAGCCGCTCCGCCGCCTGGACGCCGCCGCTCTTCAGGAAGTCGCCGGGAATCTCGATGATCTCTACCCCGGCGTGCTCCGCCGTGAGGCGGACGCCCTTCATGCGCTGGGTCGAGTCGTACGAGCCTTCCGGCCCGGTGACGACGTGGATCTTGCGATGGCCCTTATCGCGGAGGTAATCGATCGCGAGCGTCGCTCCCGCCTTGTTGTCGAGCAGCACCTGATTGATGTTGGGATGGTCCAGCTCGCGGTCGAGCACCACGATCTTGTGACCGAAGTCGGCGTACTGCAGCAGCTCCTCGCTCTCGAACGCTTGGTCCAGCACCACGGCCCCGTCGATCATCCGCTCCGGCAGCATTTTGTGGGACTGCTTGCCGCTGCATACGACGAGGTCGTAGCCGAGCGCATTGCTGATTTCTTTCATGCCGTGCAACAGATCGCCATAGACATCGCCGCGGAAGTCCGTCAGAAATACGCCGAGAATCTTCGTCTCCCGCTTCTTCAGGTTTCTCGCCGACGCGTTGGGCACATAGTTAAGTTCCTTGGCGATCTGCAGAATACGCGCGCTCGTCTCGTCCGTCACCTTGTCGCTGCCGTTGAGCGCATAGGACACCGTCGAGATCGAGACACCCGCTTGTTTGGCGATGTCTTTTATACTTACCACTGCACTTCTCTCCTACTATTCTGGGCTAAAGCAAAGGGAAGCCCGCCGCCCCGGCCGCACGCTTACGCGTGCAGCTCGATGACGGCTCTTCCTTGCCCCGCAAGCTCTTCGAACACGTTGCGCGAAATGCGCAATCCCCCGGTTCGATAAGGGTTGTCCAGCCGGACGCCCTCGGCCTCCTTGCCGTTGATGACCACCTTGCGCACCGGACCGCCGAGGCTGACGTAGCGGAATTCCGCTTCCTTGCCGGCAAACGCGTAACGGAAGGTCATCCCGGCGAGCTCGGAGGGAAGCACCGGATCGAGGACCAGGTCGCCTTCCAGCTGACGGATGCCGAGCGCGGCCGAGATCAACTGGTTCATGTAGATTCCCGGGCCGCTGGAGTAGATCCGCCAGCCGCCCTTGACCGGCACTCCGCCGGTCCGCAGCTCGTCGAAGCGCTCCTGCGCCTCGTAGCGTGTGTTGAATTTGCCGTCCGAGCTGCTGAAGTAGGCGTTGCTCTGGCGCGGCTCGGCGTTCTTCACCACATCGCGGATGCCGACCGGATTGATCGCCGCGAGGCCCGTCCAGACATCCTCGGCGTTCCCCAGCTTGGCCATGGCCTCGACGTAGCGGATGTGCGCGTGTACGTACTGCAGCCCCACCTCGCGGCCGAAATTGGCGGCCTGCTCGGCGCGCTTGAAGTGCGTGCTCACCCCGCCCGCATACTGTGCGGGACGGTTCATTAGCCGCACGCCGTCGGGGCAGCGGAATTTCTCCTGCACGAGTTGGTAATTGACGGCCGCCTGCTCGGCGTCCACCAGCTCGGCGATGATGCTGCGGGTCATCGGCAGGAGCCGGTACTGAATGCCCGTCTCCGTGTCGGTCGGATGCAGCATCAGCTTCACATGCTCCGGGTCCTCCATGTACAGGAAGCCCGGAATGACGCCCGTCGCCAGCATGTAGCGGCGGTAATCCTCGCGGATCGCTTCCGCCATGGCGGCGAGCTCCGCCGAGAGGGCATCCTCGGTATCGGCCAGTACCCGGGACAGCTCCGTCACCGCTTGATACGTGAGCGCGACGGTCCAGCTGCTGACCATGTACTGCTTCAATTGGGCGTTCGCCGGCTGAAGGGTATCGTCCCAATCGCCGTCGCCGTAAGAGGACAGGTGCGTGCCGTGCAGGAAATGCTCGCGGATGTAGCCGAGCTCCTTGCGGGCATGCTCCAGAATCGTAGCAGTGCTCTCGCTGAACCCGAAGCCTTCCTTGACCGTATACGGCACCTGCTCGTTCAGGATGCTCCGGTCGCCGGTGACCGCGATATAGTCGGCCAGCACCTTGAGCGGCCAGACGATGATGTCGCCGTGGCTCTCGGTCTGCTGGATTGCATGGTAGCGGTCGAACATGAACCACTGCGGCCAGTTGCCGTCGTCCTCGTATTGATGCGAGAACAGGGTCTTCAGAATGTCGCGCACCTGCGCGTACTTCTGGGTGGCGAGGAAATACTCGACCGGCCCCTGGCACACGTCCCGCGTGCCCCAGGCCGCGCCGCCGAACTGCTCCAGGCCGTGCGGTACGGAATAATGCACCAGCATGTTATGCGTGTACCACCAGGCGAGGGCGTTGACCTTGAACAGCGGATCGGCTGCTCCCGCCGCATCTCCACCGCTTCCGACGGATTCCTGCGACAGCCGGAAGCCGTTCATCAAGCCGCCAAGGAACGCGCGATAGTCTTCGATTTCGTCCTGCATGCCGCGCGCCGGGGCCGAGGCGGACCGGTTCCGGGAGCCGTCCTGCATGCCGCGCGCCGGGGCCGAGGCGGACCGGTTCCGGGAGCCGTCCAGCATGCCGCGGATCGACAGCGTCCACTCCGGACCGGCGTCCAGCTTCAGCACGACGAGCGAAGCGTCGCCCGCCGCCACGCCGTCGGCCAGCTCCCGTTCATCGGAGACGCTGGCTTCGGCGCCGTCCACCCGCAGCGAGTAGCACAGCTCCGGGTACTGGGTGCGGCTGAGCGAGGCCGAATCGGCGCGGAATACCCACTCGTCGCCTTCCCGGGACAGATGCACCGGGTATTCGTATTCGTTCACGTCCATGGTCACTTGATGAGTTACCAGACAGCGGTAGGCCTTTCCGCCGAGGGAGCGAACCTGCAGTCTGACTTCAGGCTCATGCGCCGCCGTGTAATTGGTGATCACCAGCGTGTCTTCTTCCATTATATAGTACCAACGGACGTAGTTGAAACCGATTTCCCAGAGAGAAGGCATCGTCAGTAGGGAAAATTCACCATTTTGTTCAATATAAATGCGCTGGCCCGACGTCTTGATCTGGTTCAGCGCTCCGCGGGCCACGCTGATCATCTTGTTGAAGTTGGTGTTGCCCGTGACGAGCTGCGAGTTGAACACCCCGTACATGTACGAGGTGGTCGTCACCACGGGAGCGCCCAGCTCGAGATTGTCGCCGCTCATCAGGATGTGCCCGTGCGGACGTTCGACCGCCAGCTCCTTGCGCTTTAGCACGACATGCTCGTAGGTGTCGGTGAAAAAGGCGGCCAGCTCGCCGTCCAGGTATTCCTCCTGGCGCCGCGCTTCGGCCGGGAACCACTCGCCCAGCTGTTCGGCGGTAACGTCCCGCGTGCGCACCGGCTTGCCGATGGCCGGGCGGATCGCCGCCTTCGGCGCGGGCTTAGCTGCGCCAAGGAGAACGGGAAGGTCGGCGAACCGGGCCTGGAAGCTGCGGTAAGCCTCTTCGACCAGTTCGCGGAATTCCAGCTCCGCGATCGCTTCGGGGTGATCGGGACGAACGAGTCCGTAGAAGACGAACCGGGCTTTGCCGTCGAGCTCGGCCATCTCCGATTGAAGGGCCGTGTAGGCAAATTCATATTGATAGATTTCGTTTGCAAGCTTCTCGTGCAGGAGGCTCTCCGGCACGTCGGTTTCCTTGTAGGACAAGCCGAAGAACTGGAAGCCGTCGGTGGAGTACCCGGCCGCGCGGGTCAGCGAGCCCTGCTGCAGATACGGAAAGGCTCCGCCCTGCGGCTGGTTCTGGCGCGAGCAGACCACGAAGCCCTGGTCCGCGTCTTCGAATACCGTGTGGTCGATGTACTGCGACAGGTAGGCTTCATTGCTGCGAACCGCGCCGCCGTCGGCGAGGCCCACATCCTGGCCGTAGACCACGTCGATGCGCTTGCCGCTTCCCTGGACGGTGACCTCCCAGAACCAGACGTCCTGCTCCGTCGGGGCGAACAGCACGCGGTAGCCGATGCCGGCCGCTTCCCCTTCCCAGACGGCGTAATCGGCGCCGTAGGAAAAACGGCTGTTCGAGCGGATGCCGATGAGCGGGTAATACGCGATGCCTTCCCCGCCGTGCACGCGCAGATACAGGTTGTTCAGCGAGCCGTCGATCGGGCTTGCCATGAATTGGTTGAGCATCGTCCGCCCGCTCTCGGCGAGGAACAGATCGCCGCTGTTCCAGAAGGAAAAGGCCAGCGACCCGGCTTGGATGCGAATTTTGTTCGATGGGGTTGTGATGGTCATGAGTATGTCCCGCCTCCTATCCGCAAGCCGGCTCTCTTCCGCGCGAGTGGCGGAAGAGAGGGCTTATGGGCAGCTTGAGCTGCTTCTATGAATGAAGTTTCAGAACGCCGATGCCTGGCCGACGAGAGTGAACGCCGCCTCCCGGGTGTCGCGGCTGTTACCGCCGACATAGAGGCGGAACGCTCCCGGATCGCTCGCAAACGACAGATCGGAATGATGATAGCGCAGTTGTTCTTCCGTCAACAGAAATTCCGCCTTGCCGGTCTCTCCAGGCTCCAGCGCAAGCCGGACATACGCCTTCAGCTCGCGCAAAGGCCGGACGACTTCCCCGGCCACATCGCGGATATAGAGCTGAACGGTCTCCACGCCGGCGCGGCGGCCGGTGTTGGCGACCTCGACGCTCACGCGAAGCGGTTCGTCCCGGCTGATCCGGTCGCTGCCGAGCACCGGTTCCCCGTAGCGGAAATCCGTGTAGGAGAGACCGAAGCCGAAGGGCAGGAGCGGATCGTTCGGGCAGTCGAGGTACTTCGAGACATACCGATCGCCCTCCCGGCCCGGCTGAAAGGGCCGGCCGGTGGAGAATTGGTTGTAATGCACGGGAATCTGCCCGACCGCACGCGGGAAGGACATGGTCAGCCGGCCGGAGGGGTTACGGCGGCCGACGAGCAGATCGGCCACCGCCGCTCCGCCCTCGGTTCCCGGGAACCAAGCCTCCAGCACCGCGTCCGCCTCCTCGTAGAGCCCGGATAGATCGAGCGGACGGCCGTTGAACAGCACGGCAGCCATTGGCTTGCCAAGCTCCTTCACGCGCCGGACCAGCTCAAGCTGCGCTGCGGGCAAGCGAATGTCGGTGCGCGCCGCGCCTTCGCCGCTCATCTCGGACGCTTCGCCGAGCGCGAGCACCACCGTATCGGCGCTCCGGGCAGCGGCCAGCGCCGCGTCGAGCTCCGCCGCCGTCACGCGGTCGAGCCCGCAGGGGACGGCGGTCAAGCGGCCTGCGCCGAGGCGTTCGGCCAGCGCGGCGCCGAGCGGCTGCGCATCCTTGCGCTCGCCGTTGCAGGACCACCAGCCGAGGATGTCGTCGCTCTCGGCGTAAGGGCCGATGAGCGCGACCTTCGCTTCCGGCGCGAGCGGCAGGACGCCGCCCTCGTTCTTCAGCAGGACGCAGGATTCCACGGCCAGCTCATACGCCGCCCGGCGGTGCTCCGGCGACAGGAGCAGCTCTTTCTCCCGGGCCGGATCGGCCCCGCGCAGCGGCTTCTCGAACAAACCGAGCTTGTCTTTGAGCTTCAGGATGCGCAGGACGGCCTCGTCGATCCACTTGGGGTCGACGGCCCCCTGCTCGATCAGCTCCGGCAGATGATGCACGTAGCAGGGCGTCATCATCTCAATGTCGAGACCGGCGCGGATGGCGCGGAGCGCCGCCTCGCGGTCATCCTCGGCGGCGCCGTGCGCTACCAGCTCGCGGACCGAGGCCCAATCGGAGATGAGGACTCCGTCGAAGCCCCATTCTCCGCGCAGCAAGCCGCGCATCAGCTTCTCGTTGCCGCTCGCGGGAATGCCGTCGACCGTATTGAAGGAAGCCATGACCAGCGCGGCGCCTTCGTCCACCGCCGCACGGTAGGCGGGCAGGTAGTATTCGCGAAGGTTGCGCTCGGACATGTCGACGGTGTTGTATTCCCGTCCGCCTTCGGGAGCGCCGTAGGCGGCGAAATGCTTGACGCAGGCCGCCAGCCGCTCGGTATCTCCCTTGAGATCGGAGCCTTGATAGCCGCGAACCATCGCCCGCGCGAACAAGGCGTTCAGATACGGGTCTTCCCCGGTCGATTCCATCACCCGGCCCCAGCGGGGGTCGCGCACCAGATCGACCATCGGCGCGAAGGTCACGTGCAGGCCGGACACGGCGGATTCACGGGCAGCCACCCGAGCGCTCTCCTCGGCCAGCTCCAGGTTCCAGGAGCAGCCCATTGCGAGCGGGATCGGAAATATCGTTTTAAAGCCGTGGACCACGTCCGCCATGAACAAGAGCGGAATGCCGAGGCGATTGTTTTCCAGGTAAGCCTGCTGAACGCGGGTGATGGTCTCGGCCCCGCTGAGGTTGAGGGCCGAACCGCTCGCCCGAACCACCTCCTGGGAAATGCCCAGTTCCTCCATCGGCCCCGTAAGGAGCTCCACGTCGTGGAATCCTTCATAGAAGGCTCCAATCAGTTGCTGCAATTGAGCGATCTTCTCCTCCGGCGTCATCCGGTCTACCAATGCCAGCAATCGTTGTTCGTCCATTTGGGTTCCATCCCACCTATCCGTTAAGCCTGTTGCGGCGTTCTAGGGTAAGAACCCGGCTGCGTGCGGACGATCCGTGGGCAGGCCGGGTTCCGACTCCGGCACGAAGGCGAGCGTATCGCCTCCGGCCGGATCACCGCTTCTCTGTAGTTATTTCTTCGGGTTGTTCAGTTCGTCCAGCACCGGCTGTACGATCGACATCTTGCTTTGCACCCACTTCTTCCAGTTGGCTTCCAGATCGCCCGGTTGGAGGATCAGGTTGGTGTATTCGGTGGCGTAATCGAAGCCGGCCTGGTTCTTGGCCTTGGAGTCGTACAACTGAACGTCCCAATCATAGGTCGCCATCTTGCCGCCCTCGGTGCTCAGCTTGGCTTTTTCCTTGTAGAGCTCGACGGCGCGGTCGCGGTATTCCTTCTTGATCGCCGGGTTGATGACGCTGAAGTCGTCGCCCAAGAGGTACAGGCCTTCGAAACGGCTCGGGTACTTGTCTTCCAGGCTCTTTCCTTCCGGCAGCGTGCTGACCAGCTGCTTGTTCTCGTCATACTTCCAGTCCTTGCCTTCGAAGCCCATGTTCAGGACGAGCTGGCCTTCCTTGCTGACTGAGTAGTCAATCAGGTCCATGATGCGTTCGAACTTGGCCTTGCTGATCTTCGGGTTGAAGATGAGGGCGGACCAGAAGTTCGCCTGCTCCAGGTTGCGGTATTTGCCGTCGTCGCCCGTTACGAGCGCCGTATGCACGAGCGCGTCGCTGTCGACGCCGAGGTTCTTCTTCATGTTGGTATTGAGGTCTTGGCGATAGGATGCCAGGCCGCCGAGGCTCATGACGCCGGCAACGCCGTTTACGCGGAACTTGTCGGTGCCTTCGCTGCTCTTCCAGGTGTAGAACTCCGGATCAAGCAGCTTTTCCTTGAACGCCTGCTGCATGACCTTGAGGCCCGTCAGCGTCTCGGGATCGGCCGGTCCCCAGTGGAACTTGCCGTCTTCGCCTTTATAGAAGGCCGATTCCACGCGGGAGTGCTCGCTGTTTGCCATGACAAAGTTGGTCAGGGCGTCGCCCGAGTTGTAGGCGATCGGAACCAGCTTGCTGCCCGCCTTGCCCGGGTCCTTCTCTTTAATCAGACGTGCGTAGTCGTTGACTTCGCTCGTGGTGTAGACGTCCTTCAGCTGGAAGCCGACCTTCTCCGCCCAGTCCTTGCGGATGGCGATGACGCCGATCTGGTTGAGCAGCGGGTCCGCCGGCTTGTTCTCGTAGTAAACCGGGCGCGGCAGGACATAGGTGCCGCCGGTCAGCTCTTCGAGCTTGTCGCCGAGGCCGGTGAGCTTGTAAGCGGCGGCCACGTTCGGCCAGCGGGTCTTCCAGTCATCCGGGAACTTGTACAGCAAGCCTTGGTCGATATAGTTCATCGCGTCGCCGTGGACGTAGTTCCAAACCGCCACGTCCGGAAGGTCGCCGGAGTTGATCCACAGACGAAGCTTTTCCGCCCAGGAATCCCAATCGATGTAGCTGTAATCCCATTTGATGTTGAATTTATCCATCCAGTACTTGTGGAACTCGTTGTCCAATTGGCCTTCCTTGAGATTGATCAGGTTGGCGGCGGAGATGGTCAACTGTTCCTTGTAGTTGCCGTTTTCGTCCTTCGCGTTGCCGTCGGCCGACGAGCCGCCTTTGCCGCAAGCCGTGAGAAGCAGAGCCGCGCTCATGCCGACGGCGAGCACCGTTTTAGCCGTTTTCCACGATCTCTTCATGTTCTTTCCCCCATGATTCATAATGGTTGAACCTAATGCGTGAACCTTGAAGCGTGAAGCATGTATGGATCAGGTCTTGATAGCCCCTGTCAATACCCCTTTGGCAAAATGCTTCTGCAGAAGCGGGAAGAAGCACATGATCGGCACCATTGTCACGAAGACGGCGGCCATCTTCATGCCCATCGAGAACGAATTCTTGCCGATCTGATCGACGGACGACGCGTTGGAGGCGTTGGTGGTCGATTCGACGATGATCGCCCGCAGCACGTTCTGCAACGGAAGCTGATCGGCCCGGCGCAGGAAGATCATCGCGTCGTACCAGCTGTTCCAGAAGCCCACCCCGTAGAACAGGGCGATGGTCGCGAGAATCGGAGCGGCCAGCGGCAGCACGACCTGGAACAGAATTCTCCATTCGCCGGCTCCGTCGAGACGGGCCGATTCCATCAAGGATTCCGGCAGGCTGTAGAAGTAGTTCATCATCAGGATCATGTTAAATGCGCTGAAGCTGCCGGAGAAGATGACGGCCCAGAGCGTGCCGGTCAGGTGCAGCGACTTCATGACCAGGTACAGCGGCACGATCCCGCCGTTGAAGATCATGGTGAACAGCACCAGGAAGAAGATGATGCGTTTGCCCGGAAAAGCGGGACGGCTCAGGCCGTATGCCATGCTCGTGGTCAGGAACAAGCTGAGCGGCAGACCGGCGAGCAGCAGCTTGATCGTGTTCCAGTAACCGGTGAGAATCGTGCCGTCCGCGAACAAGGCTTTATAGGAAGTTAGCGTCGGGTTTTTCGGGAACATTAAGAGCGGGTTGTCCGCGTATTCCTTCTGGGTAGCGAAGGAGATCATGATGACATTCCAGAAAGGAATGAGGATCAAGAGCGCGGCGATCAGCATGATGACGAAAATCACATAGTCCATCAGCGTCATCTTGCCCATCCCGAGATGGGTTGATTTGCGGGTTTTGCTCATCGGGTACCTCTCCTCTCTGTCTTACTTGAACAATCCGTCTCCGCCCATGAGCTTGGCGCCCCGGTCCGCGAGCAGCAGTAGTGCCATGTTCACCAAAGAACGGAACAAGCTGACGGCGGTGGAGAACGAAAAGTCCGTGGACGATTGGAAGGTGATCCGGTAGATGTAAACGTCGAGCACCTCGGACACATTCTTCGTAGCGGCGTTCGCCAGGTTGAAGATTTGGTCGAAGCCGGAGGACATCAGCCCGCCTACGTTCAGGATGAACATCACGACGATCGTCGGCAGAATGTTGGGCAGCGTGATGCGGAACATCTGCTGCATCCGCGTCGCTCCGTCGATCTGGGAGGATTCGTACTGGTCCTGATCGATACCCGAGATGGCGGCCAGGTAGATGATCGCGCCCCAGCCGGTCGATTTCCAGATATCCGTCAGGAGCAGCATCGGGACGAACGTGCTGGCCGAACCGAGGAAGTTGATCGTCGGCAGACCAAGCAGGGACAGCGCGCTGTTCACGAGCCCGTCATACGACAGCACGTTGATGACGATCCCGGAGACGATGATCCAGGACAGGAACTGCGGGAAGGTTAGCACTGTCTGAAAAATCTTGCTCATCCGCCGCATTCTCAGCTCATTGAGCAGAAGAGCGACGAGAATCGGAAACGGGAACTGGATCACCAGCTTGATAATGTTGATATAGAGCGTGCGCCAAACGGCTGCCGTAAAGTTGGGATCGCGGAAGACGTACCGAAAATTCTCCAGTCCGATCCAGTGGCTCTTCCAGATCCCCAGCCTGGCGTTATAATGCTTGAACGCCAAGGACAGGCCGCCCATCGGCATGTAGGCGAACAGGAACAGCCAGACGATGCCGGGGATCAGAAGCGTGTACACCATCCGGTTCTTCCAGATTTCCGCGCCTAAGCGTTTGACCCAGGTTCTTTCCGGTTTGCCGGGTCCGGCAACTGCGGGTTTCAAAGGGCTTCACCTCGCTTATTGGAATGCGTTGCTGCTGAACAGATCCAAGGAACCGGCATCAACCCGGTTCTATCAGTTTTCCCGGGAATGCCGTTTCGATCAGGCATCCGGCTTGCCGGACCCCGCCGCTTTCCCGGAACCATGCGGTTGCCGCAGGAGATACCCGGAACGGAGCTCGCCGTTCCTTCGAATTCATAAGCCATGAACCGCCCCTCTCTTTCGCCATCCGATCAACCGGGATAAGGGTGACGCTTCTAAGGTGCGTCTGTCCGCTGCGCCCGGCCTTGCCCTTTGCATGGGAGTTATCAATGAAAGAAAAATCGAATCGTTTCATCTGTTGGTAACCGCTTAACTAAGGCAAATGTTGCCGTTTTTAACGTTTGTAAGCGATTACCTCGAAACGTTTCGATTTTTATGATAAACCTCCTCCCGCTCTCTGTCAACTCCCCCTCGCAACAAAGTTTTTGGGCTGGTAGGACATGGTTTTCGTTCATCGCAGATTATCCGATATTCGGCCGAATTTCGGCGATTTCGGGCGATTTACATCCAAATTCGTTTCCGATATGATGAAGGAACCGTTAGCCAAACCAAGAAGACAGCTCCATACTTTTTGACAAAATTCCTCATTCAAGGGGGCTCCATCATGAATAACCCGATTTCCGGTCTTGTGAAACGGTTCACCGACAAAAATCTCCACGTGCATTCCGTCCGGGTGCTCAAGGAAGGCGAGCCGTTCGGCCAGTGGGATCGAACCCGCGACGAACGCCGGCTACTGCACTCCGTCAGCAAGTCCTTCACCAGCCTTGCCGTCGGTCTGGCGATCGCCGATGCCAAGCTGACGCTCGCCACGCGGCTGAGGGAATACTTTCCCCGGCAAACGGCTAAGCGCCCCAGCGGCGGCGCTGCGTATTTCCCGGGGGATCTCTGTCTGTACGACCTGCTCCGCATGGCGAGCGGTCATGACCATCCCCCGCTCTGGGAGGACGAGCGGGAGGCGCTCAGCGCCGCCGGCCGGGATTGGGCGGAGCATTATCTCTCGCTGCCGCTCGACCGAAGGCCCGGCGAGCAATTCACGTACAGCAGCGGAGACACCTATATGATCTCCGCGCTCTTCCAGGCGGCGGTCGGCGAGACGGTCCGCGACTATCTCGCGCCCCGGCTGTTCGAGCCGCTCGGCATCGAAAGCGTCCGCTGGGACGCGTCTCCCCAAGGCATCACGCTGGGCTGCACCGGCCTATACCTCTCGGCGGAGGAGCTCTCCCGCTTCGGGCAGCTGCTCTTGCAGAAGGGCCGCTGGAACGGAGAACAGCTCGTCCCCGCCGATTGGATCGATTTCGTCAGCCGCCGCCATATCGACAACGGCGGCGAAGGAGATTGGGGCGTAGGCTACGGCTGCCAATTCTGGCTGTGCCGTCACGGAGCTTACCGCGCCGACGGCGCCCACGGCCAGTTCTGCCTCGTGCTGCCCGAGCACCAGGCCGTCGTGGCCATCGCGAGCGATGAGGACCGGTTGCAGGATATCCTGGATGCAGTCTGGGACGAGCTGCTGCCTGTTCTATAATCGTACTTCCCCTACCGGGCGGCCGCCGCCGCAGAACCGAACCTGCCAAGAGAGGCGAGGCAGCCGCGAGACGCAGGGAACCGAACCCGCCACGAGGCGGGTCGGCCTGCGCCCCGCAGCCGTTTTTTTGCGGATTCGATAGGCTCTCCCGGCAGGAGAAACGCCAATTCTCGGGAACGAATTAGAAGAGCAGAAATTTTTTTTGAAACAGTCCATCACTTTGCCGTCCCCGCACGTTATCTAGACGACACGCCATTCCGCCGGTGAAAGGAGCGACGCCCCACATGGCCAACGATCCCTGGTTCTCCCATCTGCAAGCCGACCTGCGGCGGTTCGCCCGGAGCCTGGCACGGCATGAGCAGGAAGCCCACGATCTGGTGCAGGAAGCGCTGGTCAAGGCGCTTGGCTTCCCCGAGCTGGCGGACTGGCCCGATTATAAGCAGAAGGCCTGGTTCTATCGGGTGATGAAAAATCGCCTGATCGACGAGCGCCGCAAGGACCACCGCCTGACGGCCTGGGAGGAGCAGGAGCCCGAGGGTCCCCTGATCGCTCCGGTGCAGGACCCGGTGGAAACCGCCGACCTGCTTGCCCGGCTCCCCCGGGAGCTGAGCGACATCGTGTTCAAGCGGTATTGGCTGGACTTGTCCAGCCAGGAGATCGGCGCGCAGCTCGGCCTGCCGGCGGCCACTGTGCGCTACAAGCTGCAGCAAGCGATCCGGCAATTGCGAAAAATCATGGAGGCGAACTGACATGGGACGAAAAATCGGCAACATCGGCGTGCTGAATCTGCTGCATGCCACAGAGGAGAGCATCAGCGATATCGAGAGCATTGCGAATGTCGGACTTCTGATTTCAACCCCCGAGAGCACGAAGCTGCTGGCCCGAATGAACATCAGCAACGTGGGTAAGAGCATCGAATTGCCCCAGGGCTACCGTCTGATTACAGGGCAATTCGAGATTACCGAGAAATTCCTGGAGCAGCTGGAAACGTCGGGGGAGCCGGCGCACTACGCTGTTACCGGCACGGTGCTGATTCACCGCTCGGTAACGGCCGAGCAGCTGCAACGCACTCGGCTCGCCGTTCAGACGGTCGGGATCGCCTACGTGCCGAAGCACCTGCACGGAGCCGTCGAATCCGTTGTGGAGGCCAACAAGCTCGTGCTCTATGACGGAGCGCCGCCGCGTACGGAGGCGGGCACCTTTGTCCTGAGCAACGCCTATCTGAACAGCCTGGAGGAACCGACTTCCTTGATCGTCGCCGGAACGTTTATCTTGCCCGAGGACTTGGACTTAACGCTGGCCGACCGGATGCTGAAGGAGCTGACCGTAGCCGGTACCGCCCGGCTGCGGGAAGGGCAGTCCGCCTTCTTCTACCGGAAGAGCGACTCGCTCGCCGGCTGCCGGGTCGAGATCATCCCGGACGGCTTCCAGCAGCTCGACCGGCTGCTGAAGCTGAACCAGCGTTCGCTCCGCCGGTTCCGCAAAGCGAAGGTCTATACCCGCAGCCCCATCCTGCTGGACGCCGATGTCACCCGGGAAGCGCTCGCCGCCGCCTTCGAGCGGATCGATTCCAACTCGTACGTGGTCTGCTCCGAGGAGCTGGAGGACCTGGTCTATGAGCTGTGCCCTTCGCTTGAGGCCGAAGTGCTGACCTACCCGCATAGCTACCTCTATATCGAAGATCAGGAAACCCTGAGCGAGGCGGAGCTGAACGCCCTGCCCGCCCCCGTACAGGTGGTGGTCGAAGGAAGCCTCACCTTCGCCGAGGACGTCCAGTCCGAGACCCTGGCCGCGAAGGTGAGCGGCCTCGACAGCTTCGGCAGCGTGACGGTTCCGAACGCCCGCTTCAAGGGCTGGCTGCAGCCCTATATCCGAACACAGCAAGGCTATGTTCAAGTGCCCAGCGATTCGGCCGGCGACGGGTATCTGAACAACATCGGCGTGCTGACCCTGTAACGAGCCGGCGACGAATCCGAATCCCTTTCTACTTAAAAAGGAGGCTTGAGGCCCGATGATCCCTTTCTCCGAAGAAGTGGCGCGCCAGCGAAGACAGGACCTTGAACGGGAAGCCGAAGTTCATCGGCTGCGCAAGGGCTTGAAACAGTCGGCACCCAGCCCCCGGCCTGCCGTTCCCCGCCGCGAAAGCGCCGGATTCGCCGCCGGGCTGAACCGGCTCTGCCGGCAGCTCCGCTCGTTTCTCTAGCCGCAACCCAAACCGCATACGAAGCGAAAGAAGCCGCCCCCCGCCGGGAACGGCTTTTTTTTGTTAACAGCGGAGCACTCCGCCATCCCTTTTATCGAGTTTGCCAGATTGTCACATTTTCCTCTCCCAAAAGCCGCCATAATCCGGTTATACCCCATGAAGGGAGGGGAGCCGGTGGACGACGCCGAACTGCTCGAACGCATCCAACAGGGAGAACGCCAGTACCTCACTCCCCTGATCGAGCGCCATTACGAACCGATTCGCCGCTATTGCTATTGGAAAACCCGCTGTGCCGAGGCGTCGCAGGACCTGACGCAGGAAACCTTTTACCGGTTCGTCCGGTCCATCGACACCTACGTGCATGCGGGCAAATGCCGCGCCTACCTCTATACCGTCGCCCGCCGGCTGTGCAGCGACTATTTCCGGGACAAGCCGCCCGTGTCGGCGGAGCCGATCGAGGAGAGCGCTTGGGGCATCGCCGCCTCCGCGGAAGAGACGGCCGAACAGAGGCAGCTCGCGGAGGAGATGAACCGCCTCCTGCACCTGCTGCCTCCGGAGCAGCAGGAGGTGCTCGCCCTGCGCTTCGCCTGCGGTCTCAAGTTCCGCGAGATCGCCGCCGTCACGGGAAGCAGCGTGTATACGGTGCAATACCGGACAAGCCGCGGGCTTGCCGCATTGAAGAAACAGTTGGACAAGGAGGCCCGCGATGAGAAACCGGCAACGGAACCGCCTAGAACGCATTCTTCAGCCTCATCCTGTACCCGGAGCTGATCCCGGGCGCATCGCCGAGACCCTCTCCCGCTCACAGGAGCTGCTCGCCGATCGGCTTCGGCGCGGCGGACAGCCCCGCTCCACCTTCCGGCAGTTCTATCTCGCCCAGCTCCGGTTTGTCGGCAGGCGGACCTGGGCGCTGCATGCCCTGATTCTGGTATTCGCGGGAGCCCTGATGCAGCGGCTGCCGGAATCCATCGCGTCCGACCGGCTGCAGCTCATCGCGCTGCTCTCGGCCGCCGCGCCGCTCCTGGTGCTGGCTGGGCTCCGTACGCTCGCTCAATCGTCGGCCTGCGGGATGATGGAGCTGGAGGCGAGCACGTATTATTCGCTCGATCGCCTGCTGCTCGCCCGCTTCAGCCTGCTCGGGGCGGTGGACGCCTTCGGGCTCGCGCTCCTGGCCGGATTGTTCAGCGCGTCCGGGGGGCAGGAATTCGCCCGGATGCTGCTCTACCTGTTCACTCCCTTCACGCTCGCCTCGTCCGGCGCGCTGTGGCTGCAGAACCGCTCGCGAAGCCTGGACCGCGGCCTATCGGCCCAACTGTACCTGGCCTGCTTCGCGGCGTTTCAAGCCGCCGCCGCCGTGTCCAGCCCGGAGCCCGGCCATCTGCTGGCCCGGTTCTACGGAGCCGCCGCGGCTCCGGTCTGGCTGCTCGTCCTCGGCCTGTCGCTCGCGGCGCTGGCCCGGCAGATCAACCGGCTCTTGCGGTCCTGCCGTGCAAGAGAAATCAACCTGTAAAGGGGAACAGCTACTTGGAACTCACCCTCGATCAACTCACCAAGCGGTTCGGCCGACAGGCTGCCGTAGACGGTGTAACCGTCCGCTTGACCCATGGCGTCTACGGCCTGCTCGGGGCCAACGGCGCCGGCAAGACCACGCTCATGCGCATGGTCTGCGGCATCTTGAACCCGACCGCCGGGCAGATCCGCCTGGACGGCCGGTCCATCGCCGAGCTCGGCGAGGCCTACCGGAACAAGCTCGGCTATCTGCCGCAGCGCTTCGGCTATTACCCCGATTTTACGGCGGAGGAGTTTCTCCGTTATGTCGCCGCGCTTAAGGGCCTGCCGCCGTCCTTCGCCAAGCGGAGAAGCCGCACGCTGCTGGAGCAGGTTGCCCTCGCCGAGGCCGCGCGCAAGAAGGTTCGCACCTTCTCCGGCGGTATGCTGCAGCGGCTCGGCATCGCCCAGGCCCTGCTGAACGACCCGCATCTCCTCGTGCTGGACGAGCCGACCGCCGGACTCGACCCCAAGGAGCGGGTTCGGTTCCGCAACATGATCGCCGATCTGGCGAAAGACAAGATCGTGCTGCTGTCCACCCACATCGTCTCCGATGTGGAAGCGGTGGCCGACTGCATTCTGCTGATGAAGAAAGGCCGCATCCTGATGTCCGGCACCGCCCATGAGCTAACCCGCAGCCTGGAAGGCGCGGTCTGGAGCTGCACCGCCGATCCGGCCGAGGCGGGAGCGCTGTCGGAGCGGCACATCGTCAGCCAGTTCCGGCATGACGAAGGCCGGATCGAGCTGCGCCTGATCGCGGGCGGTTCCCCGGCGATCAACGCCGTTTCCGTCGCTCCGACGCTGGAGGATGTCTATCTGTATCATTTTCAGGAAGAGGCCGCGGAGGCCGAGGACGGCCCGGAACCGAAGGAGGCGAACGCCCGATGAACACGCTCACCCGCTTCGAGCTGCGCAAGCTCATCGGCCGCAAGACGGCGCTGGCCGCCATGGCCGCGCTCATGGTAATCATCACGCTGGTGTCGTTCGTACCGGTGCTGTTCGAGAGCCGGACCGACGAGAACGGGACGGAGGTCAAACGATTCGCTGCGATCGCGCTGGACCGCCGGGATGCGCGCGCCTGGTCGGGCGAGCTCACGACAGACGCGATCGCCTCGGCGCTGGAGCGGTATCAGTCCGTACGAGCCGACAAGCGCAACCTCGTCCATTCGGCCGACGGCACCTTCTTCACCGATAAAGCCTACCAAAAATGGATACAGCCCTTCGATCCCGTGTTCGGCCTGATGCGTGTCGCGTATTCGGGCGGCGATTACGATTACTTCGTGCTGGACGGAATACAGCCGAAGGAAGCCTACGCCTTTTATGAGAAGCGGATGCAAAAGATCCACGCCTACCTGAACATGGACTACACCTACGGCAATTATTCGGAGAAGGACAAGGCGTATTATGAGAAAAAGAACGCGGAGATTCGCGTTCCCTTTCGAGTGGGCTTCAGCAAAGGCTGGGAGTATCTACTGGAGAACTCCGAAGCCCTGCTGCTCCTGTCCGCGTTCCTGATCAGCATCTGCGTGGCCCCGGTCTTCTCCGGCGAATACCAGAGCGGGGCGGATGCGATCCTGCTGTCGACCAAGTACGGCCGCAGCCGCGTGATCGGGGCGAAGCTGAGGGCCAGCCTGCTGCTCGCCACCGGCTTGTTCCTCCTCGCGGCCCTTCTCCAACTGCTGCTGACGTTTGCGATCTACGGAGCGGAGGGAGGAAACCTCTCCTTGCAAGCCGTGAGCACTCGGTATCTGACCGCTCCCTTCGCCTTCACCGCTTGGGGCGCCTGGCTCCGTCTCGAGCTGATCGGCTGGCTGCTCACCCTGATGATGGCGGGCGTCACGCTGTTCTTGTCGGCCCGGATGAGCTCGCCGTTTCCGGTCATCATCGGCAGCACGGTGCTACTGTTCGGTTCGATGCTGATTCCCTACAGCAAGGACAGCCGGCTCGTGAACCACCTGATCGCCCTCTTGCCCGGCAACCATTCCAATGCCCTGGGGTCGATCACGCACTACGAGCTCTATCATCTGCCTTGGGGCGTGGTCCCCCAGCATCTCATGCTCGGGTTCACCTCGCTCGCGGTCGTCTGCGTGACGCTTCCGCTGGCTTACCGGGCGTTTCGCCGCCGTCAGGTCGTCTAGCTCGGTCAGGCCGTTTCATCCGGCGTAGGTCGTCTAGCTCGGACAGCAGGCCGTTTTATCCGGCGTCAGGCCCTCCGTGCCGCCGTCGCGTACCTCCCGCCCATTCCATTCCAAGCCGGAAGGGTCCAGGCCGGATGCTCCTTGGGGTGCCCGGTCATCCGTCAGATCAACCCGTTCTTGCGGGCAAACACGTAGGCTCCGATTCCCGCGGCCACGGCCAGGTTCAGCGAGTCGACGAGCTCGGACTGCGGAATCCGGAACCCCGTGCCCACCTGGGAGTAATAGTCTTCCTCCAGGCCCGCCGCTTCGCTGCCGAAGACGAGGGTGAACAGCTCCTCCTGCGGACAGGTCTCGCAGGTCAGCATCCGGTCCGCATTCAGCAGGAACGGATACAGCCGGTGGCGGGCATATTTAGCCCGATATTGCTCGAAGGAGGAGAAGAGCTCGCAGCGGATGCGAAACACCGCTCCCATGGAGGCCCGGACCGTCTTCGGGTGAAACAGGTCGGCGGCGGGTGTGACGATGCCCAGACTGGCGATGCCGAAGCCGGCGGCAATCCGGGCGATCGTGCCCAGGTTGCCCTGATCGGACGGATTCACCAGCACCAGATGGGGCCGGTCGCGCTCCAATTCCTGCCCGTATTTGGCAAACTCGCCGATCACATAGCAGTTTTCCCTGGGGCTTAACCGGGCGAACGGCTTATCGGCCCGGACCGTCGGAATTCCCAAGCGCCGGCATCGCTCTCCGATGCCGGCCTTGTCGTCGAAGCGCGAGTGCAGATAGACTCGGCGGACCGCTTCCGGCCGCGCCTGCAGGAGTTCCAGGGTGGCGAAGGCTCCGAGGGTGTAGGAGACGGAATCGTCGCGCTTATACGGTCCGGCCATTGTCCTTCAGCTCCCACCAGGTTTCCGTCAGGGAGGGGCGGAAGCCGATGCCGTAGTAGAACAGCTGGTCCGACCCGACGAACGCCTGCTTCGCTCCCCTCGCGGCGGTACGACGGACGCCCTCCAGCACGGCCGCGCGGCCAAGCCCCATCCGCCGGTAGGCGGGATCGGTCGCGACCGGCTCGACCAGCGCATAATCGCTGCCGGGCAAATGCCACATGCCGCAGAAGGAGACGAATTCGCCGTCCGGCGCGGCCACGGCTACTTTCAGGCTGAGATCGACGTGGGGACCGGACAGGCTGAGGCGTCGGTCCTCCATGGCCTGTTCCGTTTCCGGAGCTTCCCCCGGGTGGTTGAATCCCCGCCACAGCACGCGGTTGTATTTCGCCAAATCGTAGTCCTCGTCCAAGCTGACGATGCGGAATCCCTCCGGCAGCGTGTAGTGCAGCAGAGCCTCGTCGGCGGGGATCACCGCTTTATGATCGCGTTCCTGCGTGGGCACGAACCCCTGCCGGGCGGCGCAAGCCTGGAACTCCCCGTCGTCGTCCCGAAGGAGAATCCGCAATTCGCCGGAGTCATTCTTCAGGTTGCGGACCGCATAACGAATCAGCTCCGGCTTCAAGTGCGAATAGGCAGGGTCGAGGCAGAACCAGGCCCGGCCCAGACCTTCTTCATACGTCGCCAGCGCGACGATCCGGCCGTCCTCCTGCCAGGTGCTGATCCGATTTAAATGGCCTGTATCGAGATAGGGCAGGGAGAACATCCACTCCCAGCGCTCCCACATGAAACACTCGCTTCGCCGGAACGGCTGGTTCAAGCGTACCAGGAACTTGTGCACGTTCAAATGCGCTTCCGTAAATCCGGCTTCATCCGGATAAGCAATCCATTGGACAGTCATTGCCGTTCTCTCCTTTACCATGGCTTCCGGTTTCATTGTAAAGGGGCGGCCGCCCGGCGTATCTACCGAGAACGGTTTAGCAAAAAGCCGCCCCGAGGGGCGGCTTTACTGGTTTTACCGGTTAAACCGGTTTTACTGGCTTTACTGGGTATAGACGATCTTCTTGACCGAATCGAACGCCAGGCCGTATCGGTCCGACAGCTCGCCGATGGTGGCGGTCCCGGAACCGAAATCCCGGCGCATCCGCTCGTTGCGCAGCCGCAGCTCCTGCCGCGCGCCCGATTTGGCCCCCCACGGCCTGCGGCCGCCGGATGCTTCGGGGATATAGAGAAGGCCTCCGTCCATGTACTTCTGGACCTCCGCCACGAGATGCGGCGGAAGGACTTCGCCTGCTTTGCTGAATTTGCTCATACCGGACCCGCTCCTTAATGGAATGATGATCATTAAGGATGCAAAGTCCGCCGGTCAAAGCGGTTGCCGAACCCGACGATGAAGGTGACACCTTAGCTCCATGCAAAGCATCGTCGGCGCTTATTCAGCGGACTTTGCATGGAGCTTGTTGAGTACGTGACCAAAATGAACGGCCATCGGAACATCACCACCTTTGGGCGGAGTTCGCACTTTGCTTGAGGTCCGGCCCGGATACGGGATAATCGCGCCTAACGGTGTTCAACCGGAGTTTATCCTTGAATCCGCGGCGGGACCCCTTTATTATGGGTTCTAAGTCTGCTTGCGGACAACGGAAAAGGAAGTTATAGTCATTCTTTCCCGAACGGAGAGATTCCCATGCCGAACCCCATTACCGAACCGTCGGATGCGCTCCGTTGGATGGCGCTCGACTACCTCTCCCGCAATCCTCTATTGCACATGGATATGATGGAGGCCATTCGCCGGGGAGAGGCGAAGCTATTGCGGGCATCCGGGCTCGGGGTGCTGCTGTTTCACCCCGTCTGCCAAGCCTATATGCTCAGCACCGCGGATCGGGAGGAAGCCGGCCGTATGCTCTCCTCCCTCTCCGGGGCAACGCTTGTCGTCGCTCATCAGGATTTCTACCTTCCGGAAGCCCGGGAGCGATTATCGCTTGCCACCGTCGAAACGGTTCGTCAAGCGGCCTACCGGCGTGGCGTTCCGCTGCCCGAACCGACCGTCCCCTTCCGGCTTCAAGCGCTGGGCGAATCGCAGCTCGACTTCGTCCACCGGCACTATACGCATTCCGCCGACCGCGATTACCTGAGTGAGCGGTTGCGTTCCGGCGCCATACTCGGCGCGTTCGCCGAGGACGGCCGGCTGGCCGGTTTCATCGGGATGCACGCCGAGGGAACCATCGGCATGCTGGAGGTGCTGCCGGAGTTTCGTCGGCAGGGCATCGCCGAGGCCTTGGAGATTCGCATGATCAACCGCTGCCTGGCGCGCGGCTTCACGCCGTTCGCCCAGGTGGCTCCGGACAACGCGGCGTCGCTTTCCCTGCAGCGCAAGCTCGGCTTCGAGCTGTCCGACGAATGCGTCCACTGGCTCTACTGAACCTCCCTGAACGGCAAACAGGCCAAGAGGCAATCCGATTAGGATCGCTTCCGGCCTGTTTTGCGATAAAGCCTCGTCACGTCAAGGACGGGAGTCGGAATTGGTCTCTAGCGCGGCCGATTTCCGCCGTTTGCGGATATAGAAGAAGAGCAGCGCGGCGGCTCCGGCGGCAAGCAGCAGATAGACGGCGCTCGAATAAACCTCCATGTATTCGCCCACCCGGTCCCAGGATGCCCCGAGAGCGGCTCCGGCCGAGACGAGCAGCACGTTCCAGCCCAGGGTGCCGACCGTCGTGCAGAGCAGGAACAGCCCGAAATTCATCCCGGACATGCCCGCCGGGATCGAGATGAGGCTGCGGACGAGCGGGATCATCCGGCAGAACAGCACCGTCCAAGCGCCGTACCGGTCAAACCAGGCGTCCGCGCGGCGAATGTCCTTTTTCGAGATGCGCACAAAGCGTCCGTAGCGGTCGACCAGCGCCTCCAGCCGTTCCACGCCGAGCAGCCGCCCCAGCGCGTACAGCAGGACCGCTCCGATCAGCGAACCGATCGTCGACGCCAGCACCACACCGGTCAGCGTCAGCTCCGAGGTGGTCGTCATGAAGCCTCCGAACGGAAGAATGAGCTCCGACGGAATGGGAGGAAACAGATTCTCCAGCGCCAGCATCAGCAGGATGCCGAGGTAGCCGAACTCCTCCATAAAACCCGTAATCCACTTTTCCATATGCGCCTCCTTTTGTTGGGATCTACGAAGGAGTACGCCTGTCCGGGTTGATCGGTTCCACGAAATTCATCCGGTGAAAGGGAAATCGATTGAAGAGGCCGTACTTCTGGAGGATAATGGAGAAAAAACAAGGGGACTCCTCCGTCTGCTTTCCTCGCACGAAAAAAGAACCGCAAACGCCCCTCCGTCGCCGGAACGGGAGCTTGCGGTTCTTCGTATTGGTCCACCAAGTGGCGGACCGAACCCTTAGTCTTCCACCTTCATGCCGACGGTTTTGTCGCCGAGCGAAGCGCGCTCCATATCCGGCTCGGCGGCATAACGGAAGTCCGCCAGCAGCACGTTGTCGCGCAGCACGTTGTCGAATCGGACCAGCGCCGCCTGCAGCTCGGCGTCGGCGTCCAATACCAGCTTGATCCGCTTCTCGATCGGCAGCTCCAGCTTCTTGCGGTAATCCTGTACGGCGCGGACCACCTCGCGCACGAGGCCCTCCTGCACCAGCGCCTCGGTCAGCTCGGTGTTCAGGGCGACCGTCATGCCGTAGCCGCTGGCGCTGGCGAAGCCGGCCTTCGCCTGCTTCTCGACGAGCAGCTCATCGAGGGTGATGTGCTGCTCCCCGCCGTCAAGCGTGAGATCGAGGAAGCCGTCGTCGACGATCCGCTTCGCCGCCTCGGCGGACAGCTCCTTCAGGTGCTGCTGGATCGGTCCGACCAGCTTGCCGTACTTCTTGCCGGCGACCTTCAGGTTCAGCTTCATCGTGAAGTCGACGAAGCCGCCGTCTCCCTCCACGACGCGGATTTCCTTCACGTTCACCTCGTCGCGGATGATATCCGCGAACCGGTCGATGTGGAATTCCCGGCCAAGGTCGAGCGACAGGATCAGCTCGGACAGCGGCTGGCGCGTCTTCAGGCCGGTCTCGTTGCGGATGTTGCGGGCAAGCTCCACGATCTGGCGGGCCGCTTCCATGTCGTTCTCCAGCTCGCGGTCGATGGCCGATTCGTTCACGGCCGGATAATCGGCAAGGTGCACGCTGCCTTCGCCGCCGAGGTTGGCGTACAGGTCCTCGGCGATCAGCGGCATGTACGGGGCGATCATGAGCGCCAGCGTCTTCAGCACCTCGGTCAGCGTCTGATAGGCCGCCACCTTGTCGGTCGTCCATTCGCCGCCCCAGAAGCGGTCGCGCGAACGGCGGATGTACCAGTTGCTGAGCTCGTCGACGAAGGTCTCGATGGAGCGCGCCGGGTTCAGGAAATCGTACCCGTCGAGTCCCTTCTTCACCTGCGCTAGCGTCGTGTTTAGCCGGGACAGAATCCAGCGGTCGAGCGGATTCGTCAGCTCCACGCGAGCGTGACCCGCCGGGTTGTACCCGTCGATGTTCGCATAGAGCGCCAAGAAGGCGTGGGTGTTGTGGATCGTGTCCACGACCTTCGACTTGGCTTCGGCGACGATCTGCTTGGAGAACCGCTTGCTGTTCCAAGGGGCGCTGTCGGACAGAAGCGCCCAGCGGAAGGCGTCGGTGCCGAACTCCTCGATGATCTCCCACGGGTCGATGACGTTGCCCTTGCTCTTGGACATCTTCTGTCCGTTCTCGTCGAGCACATGGCCGGTCGAGATGACCGCCTTGTACGGAGCCTTGCCCGTGGTCAGGGTGGAGACGGCGAGCAGGCTGAAGAACCAGCCGCGCGTCTGGTCGATGCCCTCGCAGATCAGGTCGGCGGGGAACTGCTCCTCGAATTGCTTGCGGTCGCCGAACGGATAGTGGTACTGGGCGAACGGCATGGAGCCGGAATCGAACCAGACGTCGATGACTTCCGGCGTCCGCTCCATGACGCCGCCGCAGGAGCAGCGGACCTTCACCGCATCGACGTACGGCTTGTGCAGCTCCAGCTCGCCGGCGATCGGGTCGATCGCCTTGTCCTGCAGCTCCTGTCGGCTGCTCGGGGAATACTCGGCTCCGCAGTCGCGGCAGACCCAAACGTTGAGCGGCGTACCCCAATAGCGGTTGCGGCTGATGTTCCAGTCGACCAGCTCTTCCAGGAATTTACCGAAGCGGCCGTCGCGCAGATGCGGCGGGTACCAGGCGATCTCCTTGTTGTTGGCGATCAGCTGCTCCTGAACTGCCGTCGTGCGAATGAACCAGCTCTCCATCGCGTAATACAAGAGCGGCGATTTGCAGCGCCAGCAGAACGGATAGCTGTGCTCGTAGCGCTCCTTGCTGAACAGGAGGCCGCGCTCGGACAGGTTCTTGACGATGTCGACGTCGCAGTCCTTGACGAACCGGCCGGCGAAGGCCGTCACCTTGTCGGTGTACTTGCCTGCCAAATCGACCACGTTGACGAAGTCGATGCCGTGCTGCTGCGTCGTCTTGTAGTCGTCCTCGCCGTGCGCCGGTGCCGTGTGGACGATACCGGTGCCGCTCGTATCGCTGACGTAATCGGCGTCGACGACGATATGCCCTTTGCTCACCGTGACGTAATCGAACGGCGGCGTATACGGCGTGCCGACGAATTCCGCGCCCTTGTGCTCGGACAGCACCTCGTAGCCTTCCTTCAGCACCTTATCGGCCAGGTTCTTGGCCAGGATGTACACTTCGCCGTCTTGACGAGCCTTGATGTAGTCCATGTCCTTGTTGACGGCCAGGGCCACGTTCGCCGGCAGCGTCCAGGGCGTCGTCGTCCAGGCGAGGAAGTAGGCGTCCTCGTTCTTGCTCTTGAACTTGACAGTGGCGCTCAGGTCCTTGACATCCTCATAGCCCTGCGCCACTTCGTGCGAGCTCAGCGTCGTCTGACAGGACGGGCAATAGGGGCTGACGCGGTGGCCCTTGGTCAGCAGGCCTTTGCCGTGGATATCGGACAGCAAGTGCCAAACCGATTCAATGTAATTGTTGTCCAGCGTGATATACGGGTGATCCATGTCCGTCCAATAGCCGATGGCCTCCGTCAGATCGCGCCACTGCTTCTCGTATTCGAACACGCTGCCCTTGCATTTCTTGATGAAGGCTTCGACGCCGTATTCCTCGATCTCCGACTTGTGGGAGATGCCTAGCTCCTTCTGCACACCGAGCTCGACCGGCAGGCCGTGGGTATCCCAGCCCGCTTTGCGGACGACCCGGTAGCCCTCCATCGTCTTGTAGCGGCCGACGAAGTCCTTGATGACCCGGCCCAGCACGTGCCCGATGTGCGGCTTGCCGTTCGCCGTCGGCGGCCCTTCATAAAAGACGAAATTCGGCTTGCCCTCCCGGTTCTGCATGGAAGCCGCAAACGTGTTCTCCTCGCGCCATTTGTCCAGCACGCGCAGCTCACGCGCCCGCGCCTTTTCTTTGACGTCCACCTTTTGCATGGGGTTCCTTCCTTTCCTGTCCTCGACTGTCCTTATCCGTCCTGCTCCCCGGCTCCGCCGGAAAATGCAAAAAACCCGCCCCTCGAAAGGGACGGGATTGTTCCCGCGTTACCACCCTGCTTCCGTCCGTCCCGCTTGAAGCGGGCGTGAAACGGCTCCTTGTCCGCGCACCAGCATGCGCGCCCCGAATAACGGCGGGGGACCGGGCCAGCTTACTGAAGTTCGGCTCGCCTTCTCGGGGAGGATCATCGACCGGGCTTGAACGTTGGCTTTCAGCGCGAGGGCCAACTCTCTGGGGATGCAAGGGACCGGCGACGGGATTCCCGTCCATGAAGTTTCGGCGGATATGGTCTTCCTATCTTTTTACATCATCGGCGGCAAAAAGTCAACTGGAGAGGAAGTAAAGGAGGCCGATGACCAACAGAAAAAATAGCAGGATGCCGCCGAAAAACAGCCCGATTCCCTTCAGCAGCTGCATGGCGAACGATTTGCGCGGGCGGTGCTGGAGAAGCGCATACTGCGGCGAAACGGATACGGACGTGACCGGGCTTTCCTCCACCGGACGCAGTCGGGACAGCCCAACCAGCAACTCGTCATAACGGCCCAGACTGTCCGGCACGAAAATCGATGTCTGCGGGTCCGCGCCCTGCAGCAAGACGCCCCCGGATGCCTTGACGACCCGGCTCAGCTCCGCCGCGGTCACCTGAACCTCCGGTTGCCCCCGCTGGGTTTTACGGATACCGGTGTCGCTGAATTCAATGCGAAAGCTCAGCCAGTCCCGCCGGATCTTGTACAGCTTCCTCCCCTCGCGCAGCAGTCCGAAGACCAGGACAAGTCCGGCGAGTCCCCACATGAAGAGCTTCATTTCGTGAACCGGGAAGGACAGTCCAAAGCTGGCCATAAGAAAAGCGGGAAGACAGACGGTCAACAGGGAAATCGGGAGCAGCGTTTTGTAAATCTGTTTTAAGCCATCCGGTTTGAGGACATATTCCTCCATAAAAGCGTTCTCCTTTTAATAACCGATTCAAGAGGCGATCGAGCAAGCACGGCAGGACGGCCCGCCATACGATCCACCTTTTTCCATTATAGCGAATAAAATCATCCTGCAAAGAGGGACGCTGCAAGATTATCCATTCGTTGCACGACAAGGAGATAAACGGTTATCCCATTTGTTTGATGGGTTGACCGAAGGTTCGCCATCCTCTATACTGAGCTTGCCATTACTTATCTACTAAATTACTAATTTACTAAAATAATAAACGAAAGAAGGTTGGACCATGTCCATTCCCACTACCTTGAAGCACAAGCCGGTCATCGTCTCCGAGAATTACGAGCAGGTGGACGGCCGCAACGCCGGCCACAGCGACGCCAAAGGGCTCTCGCTCGGCCTGGCCCAATGGAACGAACGGGGCAAGCTCGATATCTCCGCCAAGGTCTGGCGGTATACCGGGGAAAAATGGTCGCGCCAATCCGAAGAGCTGCCGCTGCACCGCGTCATCGATCTGGCCATTCTGGTGGCCCGCAGCCTGGAGCATTTCCGCGAAGCTTACCGGCACGAAGAGCTCTACGATCCCGAGAAGCCGGAGATCGACCGGATCGGACTCCAGGGCGACGCGATGACAATCGCCGTCTGCACTGCCAACGACCGGATCGACGAAGACATTCAGTTGTTCCGGCAAGTCCTGAGCCAGGACGACGAGCTGATCGGCGAACGGCTGCAGACGTTGGCTCGCATTTTAAAGGAAATGGGGTATTGAGGCATGTCGCTCGACAAACAGCAAAAGAAGGAACGGGCCGATGCGTACAAATCGTCGTTCCGGCGCATGGGCGTCTATCAGATCCGCAACGCGGAGAACGGCAAGCTCCTCCTTCGCTCCGCGATGGACCTGGACGGGGCGCGCAACCGCTTCGCCTTCATGCTACAGATGAACACCCCCGCCTTCGCCGAGCTGCGGGCCGATTGGACCCGTCTGGGCGGAGAAAGCTTCGTCTATGAAGAGCTGGACGAGATCAAGCCCCGGGAGGAGCAGCCGGGAGATGCGGCCGAGCAGGCGCAGTACAAGGACGAGGTCGAGGCGCTGCTGGAGCTGTGGATCGAGAAGCTGCAGCCGTATGGAGATGCCGGGTACCATAAGCGGCCAAAGTGACGGGCGGAGCGTCTATAATAAGTAATTTGATAGCAAATCACGAGAATCCCCTTTAGGTAGACAGCGCGAAAGGCACGGATACGAAGCGCCCCAGCCCCGTTTACACTGGAGGGGATTTTTTGCAACCCAAAAAGGACAAGGTTCCCAGCCGAGCCCGTGCGCGTTCCTTCATTGACACCCCTGCGGGCAAAAGGTACGATAGAGCCATTGTTTTTATCGTTCAAGGAACGGTGATGAACGGATGGAATCCCAACAGATCGGCGTGGTGCTGGCCCAGATCGGCACGCCGGAAGCCCCGGAGGCCCGGGCAGTTCGGCCTTATCTGGCCAAGTTTTTGTCGGATCGGAGAATTATCGATTATCCGGCCTATCTCTGGAAGCTCCTGCTCCACGGCATCATCCTTCGCGTACGTCCCAAGCGGTCGGCGGCGCTCTACCGGGAAATTTGGACGGAGCAAGGTTCGCCGCTGATGCGGATTTCCGCGAAGCAGCGAGACGGTCTCCAGGAACGGCTCGGCGAAGGCTTCCGGGTGGAGCTCGGCCTCGCCTACAGCGAGCCGGGCATCGCTTCCGCCATCCAGCGTCTGGAGGAAGCGGGCATCCGCCGGATCGTCGTGCTGCCGCTGTTTCCGCAGTATTCCTCGACGACGACGGCGGTCATGTACGATAAGGCCTGCTTTGCCGCCCTCGGCCGCAGCCGCGCGAACGGCCCGGCACCCAAGCGCTTCGTGCCGGAGCTGCGGCTGATCGGCAGCTACCACAACCGATACGGCTACATTCGGGCCATGTGCGGCTTGCTCAGTGAGATGCTGGACCGGCTGCCGCAGAAGCCGGATCACTACGTGCTGACCTACCACGGCATTCCGGCCCGGTATGCCATGACCGGCGATCCCTACCCCGGGGAATGCGAGGAGACCTCCCGCCTGCTCGCTTCCGAGATGGGCTGGGAGCCGGAGGAATGGACGCTGGCGTACCAATCCCGCTTCGGCCCGGAGACCTGGCTCGGCCCTTCCGTCACCGAGGTGCTGGAACGGCTTGCCGGCGAGGGCATCCGCCGGCCGTTGGTCTTCTCGCCCGGTCTGGTGACGGACTGCCTGGAAACCCTGCACGAATTAGGGATCGAAGCCCGCGGGGAATACGCCGGGCATGGCGGCGACTCTGCCGGATTCGTACTCTGTCCCTGCCTGAACGACCATCCGGACTGGCTGGACTTTCTGGCGGAGCTGGTTCGCGCCCATTCGCTCGGATGGGAGGAACCGGACGACCATCCTCTTGCGCTCACCCGCATCCTGCGCAGCTAACCGATCCACTCACCCTTAGGAGTCCGATATGAATCCTCTCAAAGCTTATCCGCGGGAAGTGAACGTGTTCCTTGCCGCGAGCCTGATCAGCGCGATCGGCAGTTCCCTGATGTGGCCGCTCGTCAGCATGTTCGTCTTTGACGAGCTGGGCCGCAGCATGGCGGACGCCGGTCTCGTCATTCTCATTCAATCCGTCGGCGGAATCGTCGGCCAGCTGATCGGCGGTTCCTTCTATCACAAGGTCGGCGTCAAGCGCCTGATCGTCGGATCGCTTGTGCTGAACGCAGCCAGCCTCTTCCTGCTTCCCGTCGTTCGGGAATCCTGGCCGCTTTTCCTCGTCGCCATGGGGCTCGTCGGCCTCTTCAATGCCGTCTCCATGCCCGCCATCCAGGCATTTGTCGGCTTCCGGTTCGCCGAACGCCGGGCCGAGCTGTTCAACGTGATCTATGTGGCCAATAACATCGGCGTCGCGGTCGGCACGGCGGGCAGCGGATTCCTGGCCGATATCTCCTACAACCTCAGCTTCATCGCCAACGGCGCAACGAACCTTCTGTTCGCCGCCTTCTTCCTGGTTTACCTGCACAAGGTAGACGAAGCAGGCTTGGAACGGGGCTCGCGCGCCGGCTGGAAGGACCGAACGGGCGATCGCGATTCGGCCGAGGATTCGGCTTCCGCTTCCAGCGGCCGCTCCTTGAAGAAAACCGGCGGGACTTGGGCGCTGCTCGGCAACATCCGGCTGTACCTGTTCCTGGCGCTGGGCGGTCTGCTCCTGCAGGTCGGCAATTCGATCTGGAATGCCGGCGTCTCGCCGTCCATCATCGCAAGCGGCATGGAGAAAAAAGCCTACGGCTTCCTCTGGACCCTGAACGGCATCCTGATCTTTGCCGCCCAACCCGTCACCGTCCTGCTCCGCCGGTTTGTTGCCCGCACCGTCACCGCCCAGATGACGGCCAGCAGCCTGTTCTACCTGGCCGGCTACGCCTGCATCCTGGTCTGGCCAAGCTACCCCGGCATGATCGCCGGGATGGTATTCGCCACCATCGGCGAGATGCTGATCGCCCCGGCCGTTCCCGCCTACCTCGCGGAAAGCGGGGGCCGCCACGCCCCGTTCTACATCGGCCTCACCGGCGGGATCGGTTCCGTCGGACGGGTGTTCGGGCCATTTGTCATGGGCACGCTGTTTGACGCCGGCGGGCTCTCGCCGGTCGCCTGGCTCGCCGTGGTCACCGCCGGGTTGTCCGCCTCGTTCTACGCGGTCCATTCCCGGCTGCAGTCTTCCTCCGGCCAATTGGCAGCGGGCAGCGACGGGAATTAATTAAAGAGTAGCTATAATCAGTCAAGGGACTAATGGGTACTCCGCAATAAACTTTTCCGGAAAGAACTCATATACCCCGATACTTTCAATTCTTGCAGCGAAAGGTGAAAAAGACTGAGCCACAATGGGGATAGCGGTCCTCATTCTCTCAGGGTCATCGATGAGAATGGTAGCGTGGGCAACCCAATGGTGATAACCGCTTATCGGCTCGCTTGGGACTAAATCCTTATAAAGATGGAGCAGTTCCATATTCATGGAAGGTGCAATAAATAGAACCTTCAGCCCGAACAAGCCGATATGATTGAGATGGATATCAAAAGCCTTTGAATGGAGAGAAACGGATTGCACACGTTCTAAAACTTGATCTCTGCATTCAAGAGCAAAGCTTCCCAACGTGAAATGATAAGGAATGCCCTGCGTTTGTTCGCCAATCAATCCGGTTTGAGCAAGCACATCGTAAATATCGGCCAGCTTTTGATTGGTACTCTTATCAAATTGTGCGATCAGGTAAATGCGCGGTTCTTCCATTTTGATCTCCCTTCCTTCTTTATTGCTGATATAACTTCGTATAGCCTGGTTGCGCTTGGCGATGTCGATACCGCTGCAGCCCAACCCTAACACCTTGGCTCTGTTACGCTCATTATGTCTTATCCATACAGGATAACAAGCTTTTTTCATGCTGTGCTCTTATCCAAAGACCGTCAATCTATTAAAAGAGGAGGCCGCTATCATGGCCGCTGCCCGCAAGCTTATCACCGACGCCGACTTTGCCGAGGCGGAGGATAAACAGCTCCTCGTCCGCGTGTTCCGCGACGATCATCTGGTCGAAGGAGGCGGCGTTCTCGTCCGCTTCACCTCCGAGCTCGCCGTCATTCAGGCCGGCGTGGGCGACGTAGCGTATTACCCGCGGTCGGAATGCGAGTTTTTTGCCTTACGGAAGCGCTGATCCCGAGGAGGAACCGCCCATGAGTATACACATAGACGAAGAATGGACAGACCGGGATTTTTCCGGCGAGGAGCTTCGGGACACGACGTGGAAGCAGTGCGTCTTCCTGCGCTGCCGGTTCCGGGGAGCCCGCATGGAGGAGATTCTCACGGAAAGCTGCCGGTTCGCGGAATGCGACTTGACCGGCGCCCTCCTGAACGGCTCGGTGCACCGGAACACCGCGTTCACGAACTGCCGGATGCAGGGAACCAACCTGTTCGCTTCCCGGTTCGAGGAATGCAAGCTGACCGGCTCCGACCTGACGGAAAGCCAGTTGGACGGCTTTACCGTGATCGGCGGAGACTGGTCGTATACCAACCTGCGCCATGCCAACCTGTCCCGCCAGAACCTGCGCGGCATTCGCCTCTGCGAGGCCGATCTCCGGGAATGCAGCTTGGAGAAGGCCGATCTGCGCGAGGCCGATCTGACCCGTGCCATCCTGGCGAAGGCCAAGCTCGCCGGAGCCGACCTGCGCGGAGCCAAGCTGGACGGCGTCGATTTCCCGTCGATGCTCGTCAAGGGCGCGCGCATGGATATCGCGCAGGCAGTCTCCTTCCTGCGCGCGTTCGGCGCAAAGGTAGAGTAACGGAATTCAAGCGTCGCTACTGCACGATAAAGCAAAGCCCCCTCTCCTCTTCCCGAAATGGGAAGGAAAGGGGGCTTTGCTGTGTGAGGAAGCCGAGACATCGGCCAGCCGGTTCCCTACCGGAGGCAGTTGCCTGCCGGAGTCACTCCGGCAGGGAAGCGGGCGGATGGGCGGCAGACAAGGGACTGCCCGCATCGGAGAGAGCCAGCGGCGCCTGCTCATGCCCGGCCCCGGCCGAAGGCTGCGAACGCGCCCGGCCCGACAGCTCCCAGGCAACCTTGGCCAGAAGGAAGCAGAGAATCACGTTCAACAGGGCGATCGCCAGCGAGGAGAAGCTGGCCGTCGCGCCGTTCATCCCCGCCGACCGCGAGAACAGGATCTCGTGCGTATTGACGTAGACCGTCCCGGTAAAAGCGGCGGCGAACGCAAGCAGCCGCTTGTCGCGCAACTCGATGTATGCGGCGAGCGCGAGCGCCACCGCCGGGAACAGGTAGCGCTCATGCATGCTGGTGGAGAAGGTGAAGACGCCGGCGATCTGGATCAGCCCGGCGAGCATGGCAAAGGCCGGACTGCGGCCCCGCAGGTAGACGGCCCAAGAGAACAAGGTGGTGACGGAGATGAACGCCAAGCCCCAAGTGTGGTAGCTGAGCAGGAATCCGACCTCGGAGCTGTTCGTATAGTTCGCGCCGATCAGGCTGAAGAAATTATAGGCGTTGACCGAGGCGTAAGGGTATTCCCCAACGGTGCCGCGGAACAGATCGACGATCCACAGCGGATCGCGATGGACGGCAAACGGCAACGCGATCAGAGCCGCCGATCCGAGTCCCGCAACGGCCGCCGCCAGACAGGTCTTCAGGCTCCGCCGGCGCACCAGCTCGAAGAACAGCACCGGCAGGAAGATGATCCCCTGCGGCTTCATCATCACCGCCACGGCGAATGCCGCCGCCGCCCAGACCGGCTTCTTGTCGGCGACGGCGGTTAGGGCGAGCACGATGAGCAGCGTGAAGAAGGAATCCACCTGCCCCCAGACCGTGGAATTGAGGAACACCGCCGGGTTCAGCACATAGAAGGCGGCGACGAGCAGGCTCGTTCCGTCGGAGAACCGCTTGGCGGCAAATCGGTAGAGGAGCGTTGCGGTAAGAACGTCGGCGGCGATCGAAGGCAGCTTGAGCAGCAGCGCCGAATAGCCGCTCAGGCTAAAGGCCGACATCGCCTTGCCGATCAGGTACAGGAGATACAGGTAGAAGGGCGGGTAATCCGCATTCGCCTGCGTGTAGACGTTCTGCAGCCCCTGCGCCGCTGCGAGGGCCCAATTGCGGAACAGCGTGAGGTCATAGTGTCCGGCCGTCCACGGTGCAACGGCAACCCGCAGCAGGAAGCCCGTACCGAACACGGTTCCGGCAAGCAGCAGCCGGTCGCGTCGCGGGAGTTGCAGGCTTCCCCGTTTCCGCAGAAGTACGGCGCCCGCGCCGAACAGCACCGCATAACCGGCGGCATACAGGATGAGCGGGGTTTCTTCCGAGCCGCCCGCTCCAGATCCGCCAAAGCTTCGGCCAGCTCCGCCAAAGCCGCGGCCGATTCCGCCGCCGAAGCCTCGATCCGCTCCTCCGAAACCGCCGCTGCCGCTGTTGCCGCCACGGTCTCCGCCCATAAAGCCGCCGCTGCCTTGGCCGCGCATTCCCGGCATGCGGGCTCCGTCGTCTCCGCCGCGGACGCCTCCGGTCTCGCCGCGGATTCCGCCGCTCCCGCGCTGACCGCCCATGTACCCGCCGCCCGGTGTGAAGGAGCCCGAGCCGACGGTCTTGGCATTCGAATAGCCGGCGCTGCCGTGGAAGGACCAAAGCGAATAGAGCGCTGTGCCCATCGCGACGATCAAGATGACAATCAGACTGGCCCGCAGCGCTCTGCCGTTTCGCCGTTTCATTAGGAACCGCCTCCCCCAGCCGCGTCGGCTGTCGTTCCTCCCAGTATGCACGGCGAAGCTTAAGCCTACCTTAAACCTTAACCCTTAAACCGGGTTCAGTCTCTGGCCCATCCCTCCCGCAACGATTCTCCGTGCATTCTCGTCTATTGAGTATCCCCCTCACGGCGGAGAATCTTATCTCGAAAGCGGGTGCGCCATTGACACGCCTGTCCTCCCTCCTATGCGTCCTGGCTCTCGCCGCCGGGACCTTAAGCCTGCCCGGGTGCGCTTCGCCCAAGGACGCTACAGCTCCCTCACCTCTGGCAGCGGCTTCTCCCGCTGCCCAAGTCTCGGATCACCCGCCAAAGGCTGAGCAACCGGACTCCTTCCCGCTCCGCTTCCAATCCGTCCAAATCGCCGCGCCGCTCACGGCCGGGGAGGAGGAGTCCGGACGCACCGTTCTCGTCTCCCGTTCCATCGGCGGCGTAACCGTCGAGCTGTATTCCACGGAAGCGTCGGCCGACATCTACTATGCTTCGGTCCGGGAGGGAGAAGCGTATTACCGGCTCGGTCCGATCGGGTATCCTCCTTTTCTCGACGGTTCCCTCTACGGGGTTGAATCGGCGACGTTGGCAAAGAGCCCGGTCGTCAAACTATCCGGTGTGCTTGGCGCCGGCGCGCCGATCGTCTATTATGTGGACCCCGCGGCCCGAAGGGTGTATACCCTGGAGGCCGGTACCGTTGAGCTGCCGCTTCCGAACGGCGATTATGCCGTGCTGGCCACCATGGGCACGCCGGCGCCGCTATCCTCGCTTTATGTGTTCGGGCAGGACGGAGCCGCCGAGACAACCGATTTGAATGCCGCCATGGGAGCAGCAGCCGTCTATTACGATCCCAACTCGCAGGCGGTGAAAGCCGATTTTGCCGAAGAGCGCGGAACCGAATGGACCCTCGGGCGAACCGAGATCAAGCGCGTCTATCCCTAGGAGAAGGTGAGTATGCTATCATTTTCACGAATCGGATGCTCAACTTGAGGTGATGAGATGGACTTGGCAACACAGAGACTGCGTCTGCGCGACCTCGTGGAGCAGGATGCAGAGGCGCTGTTCGAGATTAAAAACGACGAGCAGGTCAGGAAACATCCCTTTTTTCAAGGGGATGAAACCATTGAGTTTATTACAAACATGATTGCCTTCTTTCAAAGCGTGAAACGCAAAGGCCGGATCATCGACGACCGGTATCCCGAACGCGGCCATTTGTCTGGCATCTGCTTGCAGGATTCCGCAGACGTCATCGGTGTCATAAGCCTTCATCCCGTCCCGCATTCCGATGAATGGCATATGGGCTGGTATTTGAAAAGCCAATACACCGGTCAGGGATACGCAGCGGAAGCGGGGACGGCAGCGTCGGATTATTTCCTTGAAGCGTTGTCGCTGGAATTCATTACGGCTGAGGTTGCCAGTGATAATCCGGCCTCCTTCCGAACCGCGCAAAAAAGCGGATTCACGCTCATGGAAGGACAGAAAGGCGGTCTTGATGCGGACAACGGCGAAAGCGGCGCGTCCTCCTCTATATTCCGCAAGTATAACCGCAACGTCGTGGCGAAGAGCGGAGGCCAAACCGGTCCGGAATGTGGTGGTTGATTCCCCTGAAAAAGCAAACAGCTTCTTGATCCTGAGCGAATCAAGAAGCCATTGTCGGCATTCGGAGACCGCCCGCCGGTCTCCTGTTTCTATCGGTCCGCCTCTCCTAGCTCTCCAGCTTGTGCTTGATCACCCACACCGTCGCAACGAGCACCGCTGCTGCGACCGCAAGCTCGAACAAGAACTGGCCCGATGCCCACTCGCCGAACGGGATTGCCGTCGGAACGGCCAGCCGGCCGGTATTGTCGCTTTCGTACAGCTTAATATTCAGAAAAGAAGAAAATTCCGATCGAACCTCGGGAAACCACTTCGCCTCGAGCATGGAAATCGTATTTTCAAAGAGGGTGAACAGCACGATCCCGACGAATACCCGGCCACGGAAGCGAAAGCTCATCAACAGAGCGATCAGCAGGAAAATCCCCAGGAGCATGACGAGGGTCGTCCACACTCCGATTAGCCAGGTCGCGATTCCATCCTGCAAGCGGAAGGGTATGAGCAGCGAGTGGAGCGGGTTCTGGGGCAGAGCCCGTATAATGGCTATGTGCATCAGTGCAAGCAGGCCGATAACCGCAAACCCGGCCGTGCAGTAAAGAATCGGCGATAGCACGAAAGCGAGCGGCTTCAAGGGCAGGAGACGGCGGGACACCGATCGCAGATTGATGACAAAGCTCTTGATGCTCTGCACATAAACATAGACGCAAGCTGCGCCGTAAGCCGTCAGGCTGACGATCAGGGGAATAACGCCTGCAGTCTTGAGCGAAGACGTATCCGCCGGATCGACCGGAGGCTGGAACGACCAGATGAAGGAGGCGCAGATCTCTACGATCACGAGGACCGCAAGCGCAGCCAGCAGCGCCCCTGCGGTTCGTTTTACGTCGTATTTCAGCAGCTTGATCATTCCGCGAATACCTCCTTGAAATAGTCGTCGATGCTTTTCCCGGTCTGGATTCGCAGCTCCTCGACTTCCTGATGCAGGAGGGTTCGGCCTTCCTTGAGAAAAATCACTTCGTCAAAAATCCGTTCGATGTCCCGCACCAGATGGGTTGACACGACCAAGGTGCTGTTCTCGCTGTACTGCTCCACAATCGCGTCGAGAATCTTGCCGCGGGCCACCGGGTCCACTCCGCCGATCGGCTCGTCGAGCAGATAGAGCGGAACGCTGCGGGAGAGCGCGAGCGTAAGCTGCAGGCGCTCGCTCATGCCCTTGGACAGCGACGCGATCCGGTCGCCGGACGCGAGCTTCATGAAGGCGAGCAGCTCCTCCGCTTTGCGGCGGTCGAAATCCGGATAGAAGTCGGCATAGAACGCGATGGCATCGCTCACCTTCATCCAGGATTCGGTGAGCGGCTGATCGGGCATGAAGGACACCAGCCGCTTCGTCTCAAGGCCCACCGGGATTCCCTGCACCCGCACCGTTCCCGACTGCGGATGGCTGAGACCGGCGATCAGCTTCATCAGCGTCGTCTTGCCGCTGCCGTTGGGACCGAGCAGGCCGACGATTTTACCGGGACCAAGCCGCAGGGTGGCTTCGTTCAGCCCCCGCCCGTTGCGGTAGCGCTTGGCGACATGCTCCAGCTCGAGAACGAAGCTCATGCCTTCGCCTCCCCTTTCGTCAAGGTCTCGGTCCGGGCATCCGTTCGGACCGCATCCGCTACGATGGCAGCGATATCGCTGCCCTGAAACCCCAGCTCCCGCATACCGCCGATGAAGCGCTCCAGCAGCTCTCCGGCCATTTCCTTCTTGATCGCCATAATCTTCCCTTCCTCGCTGGTCACATACCGGCCCAGACCGCGCCGGCTCTCCACCGTACCCTCGCGCTCCAATTCCGAGAGGGCCCGTTGGACCGTATTGGGATTGATCGTCAGCTCCGCCGCCAGCTCCCGCACGGCGGGCACTTTATCGCCCGGCTGCAGCAGGCCGGTTACGATCTGCCGCTTGAGGTGCGTCATGATCTGCAGATAGATCGGCAGGTTGTTGTCAAATTCGATGGGCACGGTTCGCAAGCCCCCTTTCCATCCGCCCCTTCATCTTAAACCACGTCTCTCTTGCAAAAGGAGAGAAAGGCAATCAGCACGAAGAGTGCGGCATAAACGATCAGCACGGCCGCCGAGAACCCGAGCGACATTCCCGCAAGCGGCGGATGTCCGGCGGCGTACACGGACAGATCGGCATTCGGAAACAGCACATATTTAAAGAACGGCTTCGGGATGACGAGCTCGCTCAGCATCGCGGCGAAGATCCCTGCGCCGATGGCCGCTCCGCTGGAGCGGGATACCGTCCCGAGGAAGAAGGCGAACAGGACGAAGATGGTCATGTACACCCATTGGTAAAAGGCGAATTGCAGCAGATGCAGCCAGCCTTCCCCGCCGGAGGTACCGAAGGCGACGCTTCCCGCCGCGTAGAACAGCAGAGTGGCCGCCGCGGTAACGCTGACCGAGTACAGCAGGACCACAGCCAGCTTCGACGCCAGGATGGCGGCCCGGCCGTGCGGCCGGATCAAGAGAAACTTCACCGTGCCGAGGCGGAATTCCTGCGTGACAATGCGCGCGGTGTTGGAAATGGCCAGAATCAGCAGCAACTTGCCGGTGCCTGTCTTATCGAGCATGCCCTCGGTAAAGGCCGATGCCGAGGAGAATAGCTCCGGAGCGACGTTGTGAATAATCAGCGCACTTCCCACGGCCAAGAGCAGAATCAGCAGATAGGAGACGAACGCCCCCGGCTTCTTGTAGACCTTCAAGCATTCGTTCCATACGAGCAATCCGAAGTTACGCAATGCGGTTTCCTCCCGTCCATTTCAGGAATTCGTCTTCGAGCGTGGTCCTCTGCTCCTCGATCCGGTGAATGCGAATTTGCTCCGCAGCCAGCCGGCTCACGAGCTCCGGCACTTCCTTCTCGGCCAGCCGCAGCACGAGCCGGTCCGACGCGTCCAGCACTTCAATCCCGCGCATCGATTCAATCAATCCCCGGGCCTTCGCTTCTTGCCCGTCTCCCACCTTCAGGGCCACCGTCACCCGCTCTTTCTCCGTATCGCCCGCTTCGGCAGCCGTTTCGCCGAGCCCCCGGATCGTCACCAGCTTGCCTTCCTGAATCACCACCACCCGGTTGCACATCTGCTCGATCTCGGACAAGAGGTGGCTCGAGACCAGCACCGAGATGCCTTCTTCGCCGGCGATCTTCTTCAGGTACTCGCGCATCTCGCGGATGCCGGCCGGATCGAGGCCGTTGGTCGGCTCATCGAGGATGAGCAGCCTCGGCCGGTGCAGGAGGGCCTGAGCGATGCCGAGCCGCTGCCTCATTCCGAGCGAATAGGTCTTCACCTTCTTGCCCAGCGCGTCGGTCAAACCGACGAGCCGGATCACCTCGAGAATCCGCTCGTCGCTTACCTCCGGCGTCATCCGCCGATACTGGCGCATGTTGTCATAGCCGCTCAGGTAAGGATAGAACTCGGGATTCTCGATAATCCCGCCAACCTGCTTCATCGCTTCGGCTCGCGCTTGCCGGATGCTGTGCCCGCCGACGAAGACATCTCCCTCGGTCATGGCGATCAGGCCGACGATCATCCGGATGGTCGTCGTCTTCCCCGCCCCGTTCGGGCCGAGCAGGCCAACCACCTCTCCCGACCCGATCTCGAACGTCAAGCCGTCCACGATCCGCTTGCCGCCGATGCTCTTCGTCACTCCGTTCAAGCGAAGGACGGGGGCCGCTCCGCGTTCCCTTGCTGCGCTATTCTCCATGGGCTAATGCCTCCTTTAGTTTCTTGTTCCGTCTTCATCGTTTGTATCAGTGTCATAGTTAAATAATACACTATAACATCGAAAACGCAAGCCCTTTTCTTGAATTTCCTCCCAACTCGGAATGGACGCAAAAAAGCCAAGCCCGTCGGGCTTGGCGAAGGAGGCTCCCGAAGGAACCGAGAGGTCCGTGCAGTCTGGATGGAGCTGTTCCGGCTCCGACCGGACGGCTTACAGCGAGTCCAGAAAGCGGACCAGCGTCAGCAGCCCTTTGTCGAAATTCTCCAGGTGGAAGTGCTCGTTGGGCGCATGCAGATTCTCATCCGGCAGTCCGAAGCCCATCAGCACGACCGGCACCTCCAGGACGCGGGCCATGTTCTCCACGATGGGGATGGAGCCGCCGTCCTTGGTAAACACCGGGCGCTTGCCGTACACGTGCTCGAAGGCGTCGGCCGCCTTCTGCAGGATCGGCAGGGAAGGGTCGATGGTGAAGGGGTTGCCCTTCTCCCGCTGGGTGACCGTCACCTTGGCGCCGACGGGCTTATGCTCCGCGATATGGCGCTCGAGCTTGTTCAGGATGTCCTGCGGGTCCTGCCGGTCGACGAGGCGGCAGGTGATCTTGGCGTGAGCTTCGCGGGGAATGACCGTCTTGGTGCCTTCGCCCTGGAAGCCGCCCCAGACGCCGTTCAGCTCCAGCGTCGGACGGGCGCCCGTGCGCTCCACGTACGAATAGCCCGCTTCGCCGAACAGGTCGTCGAGCTCGAGCTCCTTCTTCAGCGCTTCTTCGTCGAACTCCTTGCGCGCCAGTTCCTTGCGGATCTCCGGCGTCAGGTCCGGCGCGCCGTCGTAGAAGCCCGCAACATTCACGCGGCCATCCGCGGTGTGCAGCGAAGCCAGCAGCTCGACGAGCGCGTGCAGGGCGTTCGGGACGCCGCCGCCGAAGGTGCCGGAGTGCAGGTCCGTGTTCGCCGTCGCCACGTCCACGTCCAAAGAGCAGAGACCGCGCAGGCCCGTGCAGATCGCCGGTTTATCCGGACCGAGCAGCTCGGTGTCGGAGATGAGCACGGCGTCCGCCGCGAGCTTATCGGCATTCTCGTCGAGGAAGCCATAGAGGCTCGGGCTAGTGATCTCCTCTTCGCCTTCGATGCAGAACTTGACGTTGACCGGCAGCTTGCCCTCCTGCTTCAGGATCGCTTCGACCGCCTTCACATGCAGGAACAGCTGTCCCTTGTCGTCGGTCGCGCCGCGGGCGTACAGCTTGTTGTCGCGGATTTCCGGCTCGAACGGCGGGGATTGCCACAGATTCAGCGGGTCCACCGGCTGCACGTCGTAATGGCCGTAGATCAGGATGGTCGGCTTGCCCGGCGCGTGAAGATGATCGGCGTACAGGATCGGATGCCCGGCGGTCTGATGAATCTCGACATGCTCCATGCCGGCGGCGGTGAGCTTCGCGGCCAGCCATTCGGCGGCCTTTTGCATATCGGGTTTATGTACGGACAGGGCGGAGATGCTGGGGATGCGCAGCCATTCCTGAAGCTCGTTCAGGTGCTGCTCGCGGTGCTGTTCAAAATACGTTTGATAGTCCATGCGGTTCCTCCTGAAAAGATGTGGGATTCCTTTATTTTACTACAAGCCGCCCGGTTAATACGAGCGAAAGCGGGATTTCCGGTCAAAGGGGGCAGCGGCAGCCGCTCAGTCCGTCATCCTTCGGCTTAACGCGAGCGGCAGCGCGATCATCGCGAGCATAACGGGCGCAGCCAGATAGACCAGCCTCCCCGGCAAAAAGGCACAGACCGCCACAGCAAGGCCGCCCGCGGTCCAGATCCGGCCGGCGAGCCGCTGGGCACGCGCCCAAGCCTCGTCGCTTCGCAGCGTGCGCGGCGTTCGGAAGCCCGACACGACGCCCCGCTTCAGCTTCGGCAGGAAATTGCCGGTATAGAGCAGAGTGGCGCCGAGCAGGAACAGCAGGACGCGCGGCAGGGAGATGCCGCTCCAGAGCGGCTTACTTAGCATAGAGGTCAAGGAGAAGACGCCCAGCGCGGCAAAGATCAGCGTCACGAGCAGCGCCGAGGCATTCATAAACCGGACCAGGGCGGGACTCCCGTTTCCCTTGGACGCTTGAGCGCGGAGGGAGACATACGCGATCGGCTTCATGAGCAGCGGTCCGAGGAAACCGATGAAGCCGAACGGCAGCAGCGCGGCGAGCGTCTTGTCCGCATAGCGGTCCGCCCGCCAAGCGGCGTCGTAGTGCACGGGCACCCTCTCCGGCAGATGCGGATAGACGAGCGCGAGCGCAAGGAGCGGCAGCGCCGCCGCGAGCCAGATGAGCCGGGAGATCGCGCGATTTCCGCGATCCCGGCGCGCCCAGCGGGTTTGGCGCTCCCGCCAAAGAGCGCCGGCCGACGGGCCGCTGCCGTGGGGATGGGCCTCACGGTGGCGGCTACCCCCTTTTCCGGTCGAGTTCATCTCGAGTCTCTCCCTTCTCCAGGCCGGAGGGTCTGCCGAAGGCGGCCAGCCACTTCATGATTTCCTCGAAGACGCTGGTGTTGAGCTCGTACACGATGTATTTCCCCTGCCGTTCGGTGCGGACCAGCTCCGCCTCCTTCAGAATCGCCAGGTGATGCGATACCGTAGCCTGGGTCATGGCGAACCGGGCGGAGATTTCTCCCGCCGTCATTTTACCCGCCCGCAGCATTTCGAGCATTTCCCTGCGATACTCGTCGGATAGAGCCTTAAAGGTCAGCTTGAGGCTCATTCCACGGCTGCCCCCTTCATTTCGAATTTTATCAATTCGATTATTTTCTAAATAAACCATACGAGGATGCCGTTCGATTGTCAAGATCAGCCAACCCAAATACCGGCGCTTGCTCCGCGTCGGTCCCACTCGAATCGATGAAGGCTATCCATTCGCGCGGAGCTCAAGGGGCGGGCGCCTCTCGACGCCGAATGGCTCCGCTCCGCCAAACTACCCCTTACTCTCCATCCTCCGCTCCTAGCACCAGAACTTGAGGGCCGAAGCCCTCTTCGATCCGCGGCGGAGTCTCTCGCTCCACCCGGCCGTCCCGGTCGAACACCATGATCTCGCCCTTCCCCTCTCCCTCGGCGTCTTGGGGAGCAAACGGAGGCCATTCGGGCAGTCCCTGGGCTGCGGGAACGCCTTGCCGGATAAAGCCGACCCACGCCTCGTTCATCAACCGCGACAGCCCGCGGGTATGAGGATCGGCGGCGCGCTCCGCATCCGTCTTCCAGACGTACGCCATCTCGGCGCCGTGCGAGGCGCGGGCTTCGTCCCGGTCGCAGTCGAACCGGTACCGGTACACCGGCGACGCCGACGGAGCCGAAGCCAGAGCGGACGCCAGCCGGTAAGAGGCGATGCCGTAGAGATACTCCGTCAGCACCTTGCCCGCAACGGGGTCGAACCCGAAGCTGCCGGACGCCCTTCCGACCTCCTGCCGCTCGCCCTCTGCTTCCTCCGCCTGCCGCCTACAGTTCGCTGCCGCCGTCTGCCGCCCGCAGTTCGCTGCCGCCGCCTGCCGCGCGCCCTCTGCCGCCCTCTGCCGCTCATGGCCCGCCACCGCTTGCTCCCGTTCATACGCCCGGCCCACCGCTTCCGCCTGACGGCCGAACAGCGCCGCCCGCAGGGTCGGGCTCCAGGGATTCTCCTCGCTCGCGTAGAAGATCGACTCGTTGCGGCAGGTGCCGATCAGCACGCGGATTCCGGCGGCGGAGCCCGCCGCGATCGCGTCCAGCGCCGGCTGCGGCAGGGTGATGCCATCCACCACCGGCCCGAAGGCGTGGAGCGTGTTCCGGCCGTCGAACAGCCGGCCCTGGGCCTCGATCAAGCGCTCGGCGGGCAGCCGCAGCAGTTCGCCGGCCTGGTCGGGCCGCAGGCCGAGCCGGTCCAGCAGCTCCCGGGCGATGGCCGCTGCCGTCGCCAGCGAGCGCACCGACTGGGCCGCCCCGCTCTGCAGCGCCGCCTGGCGGCAGAGCCCGTCCGCGCCCGGCGTGGCCAGCAGGCCGGAGACCAGCTTGGCTCCGGCGGAATGCCCCATCACCGTCACCCGCTCGGGGTCGCCGCCGAAGGCCTCAATATTCGCCCGAACCCACCGCAGCGCAAGCGCCGCATCCAATAACCCGGCGTTGCCCGATTGGGCGTACTTGCCGCCCAACAGCTCGCCCAAGTAGAGGAAGCCCAGGCTGCCGAGCCGGTAATTGACCGACACGTAGACGATGCCCTTCTCGGCGAAGGCGGCGCCGTCTCCGCTCTGAATGCCGGAGCCCGACACAAAACCGCCGCCGTGCACAAACACCAGAACCGGCAGTCCCTTGCCGCCCTTGGGCGCCGTGATGTTCAAGGTCAGGCAGTTCTCGTCCTGCCGAAGTCCCATCGCACTCGCTTCCTCCGTCGAAGCTTGGGGAGCGATCGCCCCCGGTTGCGCGGCGTCCCAGACCTCCGTCAGAGGCGGAAACGGCTCGGGCGGCAGAAACCGGCGCTCCCCCACGGGAGGGAGCGCGTAGGGAATGCCTTGAAAACGCAGAAAAGGGCCGTCCGCGGCCCCTCTCCATTTGCCTGCATGGCTAATCACAATCATGGTCAGCGCCTCCGTCGTCCTCGGCCTTCCGCAGCTGCCGGTCGCCGGAAAGCGCGACTCGCGCATCCCGTTCTCCGCCGACGACGACGAATCGCCGGCTCAGAACCGGTTCCAGGCCGTGATCTCATCCACGGTCAGCCTTGATGTTTTATGTGCTTCCCGGGCTGCCTTGCCCACCGCGATGAGCATCACTTGGACATACCGGTCCGGCACATTGAATGCTTCCTTGAATTGGGCCGCGTCGTAGCCGCCCATGGGAACCGTATCGTAGCCGTGAGCCTTCGCCACGAGCATAAGCTGCATCGCCACCAGTCCGCCGTCCACGAGCACGATGCCGCGGGCCACCTCGGGCGGAAGGTTCTTGTACGTCTCGATGTTGCGGGGAACCATCCGGTTCCGGGTCGCTTCGTCCATCGCGCCGATCTCGACGTTGCGGTCGTAGATCTTCTCCGTCTGCTGCCACGAATCCAGGTCGCCGAATACGGCGATGACGGCGGACGCGTCCGCCACCTGCTGCTGGCCGTAGGCGATCGGCTTCAGCCGTTCCTTGTCGGTCGGATCGGTAATCACGAGAAAGCGCCAGGGCTGCAGGTTCGACGAGGAGGGAGCGAGCGTCGCCTCCTCCAGCATCTGCCTCAGCTCCTCCTCGGAAATCTTGAAGGAAGGATCATAATAGCGAACGGAATGACGTTCCCGGATCACGTCCATGAACTTGGCTTCGGTCGATACGATATTCATGCGCATGGCCTCCCAAACCTTATAGATTAGTTTGGGAATCATTATACACGGAGCATAAGTCGCTTACAAATAATATGCAGGGGTAAGCGTTACCTTTTAAAAAGTTACCCCTCAATCCCGTCCGGGCCGTCCGCCAGGTCGATTACGCCTACGGCCAGCACGCCGATGGCCGCGGCCTTGACCAAATTCTTGGCCGCGCCCTTTACCTGCTCGCCGTCCTTTTCCCGGAGACCGTTCACCGCGTCCTTGCCGTTGCGGTAGACGTATTCCGCCCCCTGAACCGTTCCCCGGGCGACGCTGCGGGCGGCTCCGCCGAGCTCGGCCAGCCCCGCGTCCCGCTTGGCGGCATCATCCGCGATCAGACCCGCTCCGGTGTCCCAAACACCGCTCGCCGCCCTGCCGAGCGTATCCCCGGTCTTGACCGTGACTTGCTCGACGCTGTCGCCGATCTCCTTGATAAACGGGCTTCCGGCAAGCTCGCCGACCACCCGGACGCTGCCGCCGATCACGAGTCCGGTCATTTTGCCGGCGTAGTGTCCGGCTTTTTTCAGAAAGTCCATGCCGCGTTCTCCTCCTTCGCATCCAGCGCGTTCCTTGCTCCATACTACGTCGGGTCCGGCGCAGCGGTTTCGGGAAGCCGCCGTCAGACGGCGAACTGGCTGTTATAGAGCGCCGCATAGCCGCCCTTCAGCGCCAGCAGCTCCTCGTGCGTCCCCTTCTCGACGATGTTGCCGTCCCGCATGAACAGGATCAGGTCGGACTCGCGAATCGTCGACAGCCGGTGGGCGATGACGAAGCTGGTCCGTCCTTCCATCAGCTTGAGGAAGGCCTGCTGAATGCGCTGCTCGGTGCGGGTGTCGATGCTGCTGGTCGCTTCGTCCAGAATGAGCATGGGCGGATCGGCCAGCATGACGCGGGCGATGGTCAGCAGCTGCTTTTGCCCTTGGGAGAGATTGTCGCCGGACGCCGACAGCAGGGTGTCGTACCCTTCCGGCAGCCGCATGATGAAGCCGTGCGCATGGGCCGCCTTGGCCGCCGCCTTCACCTCTTCGAGTGTGGCGTCCGGCTTGCCGTAGGCGATGTTGTCGCGGATGCTGCCGCCGAACAGCCAGGTGTCCTGGAGGACCATGCCGAAGCTGTTCCTCAGGCTGTCCCGCGTCAGGTGACGGATATCGGTGCCGTCCACCCGGATGCTGCCGCTGTCCACGTCGTAGAACCGCATCAGCAGGTTCACCAGCGTAGTCTTGCCCGCCCCGGTCTGGCCGACGATCGCCACCCGCGTCCCCGGCGGAACCTCCAGGGAAAAATCGGAGATAAGCGGCCGGTCGGGGGTATAGCGGAAGCTCACCCGGTCAAAGACGATCGTGCTCTGAACCGCCGGAAGCACGCGGGCGTCCGGCGCATCCGGGATTTCCGGCTCCTGGTCCAGCACGGCAAAGATCCGTTGAAGCGAAGCGGTGGCCGCCTGAATTTGCGTCAGTACGCCGGTCACCTCGTTGAACGGCTTCGCGAACAGATTGGAATAGATCAGGAAGCTGGACAGGTCTCCGACGGAAATCCCGCCGTAGATGATGTCCAGGCTGCCGATAACGGCGACGATGGAAAAAGTAAAGTTGTTGACGATCCGGGTGGTCGGGTTCGCAAGCGATCCGTAAAACTGCGATTTAATCCCGACCTGCTTCAGCTCCTCGTTGCGGCGCTCGAACTCTCCCCGGGTATGCACCTCGTAATGAAACGCCTGCACGATCCGCTGCCCGCCGATGATTTCCTCGGCGTAGCCGTTCAGGCTCCCGAGGAATTTCGCCTGCTCGCGGAACAGCTTCTGGGAGCGGGTGGTGATGAACCGGGCGACGTAATAGGAGACGGGAGCCGACACCAGCACGACGAGGGTCATCAGCGGGCTGATGTACAGCATGAAGCCGATGGCGCCGAGGATCGTGAAGATCCCGGTTAGAAACGTAGAGAAGCCCTGAAGCATCCCGTCCGAGACCGCATCCATGTCATTGACGAACCGGCTGATCGTGTCCCCGTGCGGGGTATTGTCGTGAAATCGCAGAGGCAGCCGGTTCAGCCGGTCGAACAGGTCGTCGCGCATGCGGTTGACCGTCTGGTAGGAGATTTTATTCGTCAAGTAGGTCAGCAGCCAGGCGAAAAAGCTGCCTATCGCATACACCACAGCCAGCGCCAGCAGAATCCCGCCGATCGAGCGAAAATCCACCGAGCCCGGTCCGAGCATCCGGTCAATCGCCCGGCCGATCAGGAGCGGACCCGCCACGCTCGCGGCGACGCTGATCAGGGCCGCCGCCACCGAGCCCCAGGCGAGACGCCGGTTGTTCTCGGCGTAGACCACCAGCCGTTTCCATACATCCCAGCTTGTCGAAGAGTTCATCGGGCGGCCTCCTCCTTGTCGAGCTGCGATAACGCGATCTCGCGGTAAACCTCGTTCGTCTGCATCAGCTCGTCGTGTGTGCCGATTCCGGCCAGGCGGCCTTCCTCGAACACCAGAATCTTATCCGCATGCTGGATCGAGCTCACCCGCTGGGAGACGAGAAGCACCGTCGCGCCCCCGCTCGTCTCGCGGATCGCCCGCCGCAGCGCGGCGTCCGTGGCGAAGTCGAGCGCGCTCGACGAATCGTCCAGGATCAGAATCTCCGGCCGGGCCACGACGGCGCGGGCGATCGTGAGGCGCTGCTTCTGCCCGCCGGACAGATTCAGCCCGCCGCGGGACACCGGCGTATCGTAGCCCTTCGGCAGCCGGCGGATGAAGTCGTCCGCCTGGGCGATCCGGGCGGCCCGAACCACTTCCTCGTCCGGCGCGTCCTCCTTGCCCCAGCGGATGTTGTCCGCAATCGTTCCGGTGAACAGCACAGCCTTCTGCGGAACCAAACCGATCTTGCGGCGCAGCTCCAGGAGCGGATAATCGCCAACCGGAATGCCGTTCACCCTCACCTCGCCCGCCGTCGCATCGTAGAAGCGGGGGATGAGGTGAACGAACGTCGATTTACCGGAGCCGGTTCCGCCGATCAGGCCGACCGTCTCGCCCCGGCCGATCGACACGGTTACGTCGGACAAGGCGGTGTCGCCGGTGGCGCTGTAGCCGAACGACACGCCGGAGAATTCGATGGCGGGCGTCGACGCATCGGCCGGTCCGCGGCCAACGCCCGCGGACTCGGGGTTGGCGGCCCCGGCGACCACTGCACCGTCCTGCACCGACGGCTCTGCCGCCAGCACTTCGCTGACCCGCGCCGAGGACGAGAACGCCTTGGTGAAGATGATCACCAGGTTCGACACGACGATCAGCGCCAGCAGAATCTGCGTGACGTAATTGATGAAGGCGATGATTTCGCCCTGGGACAGCTTGCCGCTGTCGATCCGGCCGCCGCCGACCCAGAGAATGGCGATGATGCCCGCGTTGACGACCAGCGTGGTGAAGGGATTCATCAGCGCAGACAGCCGTCCGACCCGAATGGCGGTGGCGGTCAGGTCGTCGGAGGTGTCGCGGAACCGGGCCTTCTCCCGGCGCGCTTTGGCAAAGGCGCGGATGACGCGAACGCCCGTCAGGTTCTCGCTCAGCACGACGGCCAGTCCGTCCAGCTTGCGCTGGTAGCTGCGGTACAGAGGCGACGTGCGGCGGATGACCCAATACAGCAGCACGGCGAACACCGGAGCCGTCGCCAGAACCACGAGCGAAAGCGGCAGATCGAGGATCATCGCCATGACGATCGCCCCGATGCAGATGAACGGGGCCCGAATGACGAGCCGGATCAGCATCGCCACGGCGAATTGCAGCTGATTGACATCGTTCGTGAGCCGGTTGGTCAGCGTGGACGTGCCGAAGCGGTCAAGCTCGGCGTAGGAATAAGAAGAGATGCGGCGAAACAGGGCGTTGCGCAGCAGCGTCCCGAAGCCCTGCGAAGCCCTCGCGGCGTAATATTGGCAGACAAGGGCGCTCAAATAGCCGCAGAGCGCCATGAGCAGCATGACCCCGCCCATTCGGAGCACATAGCTCGAATCGTGGCGGGCCACTCCGTTGTTGATGATGAGGGCGACCACCGTCGGCAGGAGCAGCTCCAGAATCGCTTCCAGCAGCTTGAAGAGCGGCCCGATGATGCATTCCTTGCGAAAAGGCTTCAAATATCCCGTTAACTCGCGCAATTGCGTTCACACCTCGGCTGTAGTGTTGACGTTCTCCTTCTATCGGTTATGATTATGGCATATTCCCTCGCATATGAAAACTATCGGTTCGATATCCGTCCCATATCGATTTCATATGGAATTTCAAGCAGAAGCAGGTGCCCGGAAATGGACATTCGGCAATTGACTTATTTCCTCGCCATCGCCGAGGTGGGGCAGATCACGGCGGCCGCCAAGCGGCTCCGGATGGCCCAGCCTCCGCTCAGCCAGCAATTGCGCCTCCTCGAGGAGGAGCTTGGCGTCAAGCTGGTGGAGCGGGGAGCGCGAAGCATCCGGCTGACCGGAGCCGGAGAGCTGCTCCGCGACCGTGCGCGGCAGATCATCAGCCTTACCGATTCCGCTATCCGGGAGATTGAGGATTACGCCAAAGGATTGACCGGGACGCTGACGATCGGGACCGTCTCGTCTTCAGGCGCGGCCCTTCTTGAAGAGAGGCTTTCCGATTTTCACCAGGCTTATGCGGGGGTGAAATTCGAGCTGCACGAAGGAAACACCTTTGCCGTGCTCGACATGCTGCGCAAAGGGATCGTCGAGGTCGGGATCGTGCGGACGCCCTTCCCGACCGCTTCCTTGGAGTGCTTGTACGTGGATTCCGAACCGATGGTCGCCGTCATGGCCCCGGGGCTCGCCGGGCCGGACGACGTCTCGCCGCTGCCGGTCGGCTCGCTCGCCGGTCGGCCGCTCATTCTCTACCGCCGCTTCGAGTCGTTGATCCGCGAGGCCTGCGGTCTCGCCGGCTTCGAGCCGGAGGTGTTCTGCCTGAACGACGACGCCCGCACCACGCTCCAGTGGGCCAAGGCCGGGCTCGGCATCGGGCTGGTGCCGGAGTCGGCGATCCGGATCGCCGGAAGCGGCGGCCTCTTGGTCCGGGAGATATCGAGCGACGTTCTGAAGACGCGGATCGCCGCCATCTGGATGAAGGACAAGTACCTGTCCGCCCCCGCCGCCCGGTTCCTGGAAAGCTTCGGCAAGCTGCCGCCGAGCGCTTCCTTCAAGGAGCAGGAGGAAGCCGACAAAATCGATTGACCATTTTCTGCTCAAATAGTACCCTAATATGGGAATTGATTAATATTTTGGATGAAAGGAAGAGAGCCGTATGAACGAGAGCCGGTTTGCCATTGGCTTGCTGTTCTCCTATGCCTTGGCGCTGCTCGGCTTAATCTGTCTCCCCTTCCTGCTCGCACAGATTGTGAAGCGCAAGAAACGAAATGACCGGAGATTCCCGGTCCTGCTCGCCCTCGTGTCCTTTGTCCCGCTGCTGGTATCGGCCTGCTTCGTGTTGAGCTACGCTCTCACGCTGGTCAACCTCCCCGCCGGAATCCTGAACCATGCCTACCGCTCTCCCGATCGGTCGTTGACGATTCGAACGTATCACTATACCGGTTATTGGTACGATAAAGCGAAAGCCGTGCTGGTCGACAACAAGTCCGGCAAGCGAAAGACCGTCTATTACAATGCCAAGGACTACAGCCCCAAGGTCGAATGGATGGACGAGAGCCGGGTGAGGATCGGCAGGGTGACCTTGAATTTGGCCAAAGGTGAAACCTTCGATTATCGAAAATCCGGCGAATCGACCGTGCTTCCCGACCAGAACCCTTGAAAGCCACGGCAAAAACGGCCGCTCGTCTGGACGAGCGGCCGTTTTAGGTTTGGGTCATGCCTGTTGGACGCGCCGAAGCGAACCGCCTCCTTCTCAGCCGCTCACCCGTTCGGTCGGAAGCCCGCTCTCCGCCGCAAGCCGCAGCCCCGCATCGGGAACCGGAGCAAAGCGGTCGGATGCGGACTTCTCCCCGCGCTTGCCCAGTCCGAATAGAGCGGTCACCGCCGCGCATTCGAGGAAGGTCAAGCCCAGATAGATCAGATCCTGCGCCCTGCCCATCGACGCCTCCCGCCAGCCGAACAGCAGCAGATTGAGCTGCATGAACGGAATATGCCCGCAGAAGGTGACGATGCTGAAGCGGTTGATCGTCCGGTGATGGGCTCTGATCTTGACGCTTCGAATCCGGAGCACGCCATAGAACAGCAGCACCGTGTTCGGCAGCAGGCTGAAGGCGAGCTTGTAATCGAGCGTCCACTGCTCGTACCTAAGCAGGAGCGCCAGCTCCACGGCGCTAACCGCGAGGGCCGGCAGCGCGAGCGTCCGCAGCCGAACAGCGCGGAAGGCGGCCTCGTGCCGGGCGACCAGCACGCCGGCGAGTACGAAGATGAAGCCGAAGCCCAGGTAGCGGGTGAGGAACAGCTCCGCGTACTCCCGCTGGTCGGCGTTCAATAAGCCCGCTCCCATCCCTTCTCCCCAAAGGGGGCGGAGCGTTCCGGTGACGAATTGACACAGCGCGAAGCCCGCCGCCGCGAGCCATACCGCCTGCTTCAGCCTCTCCTTTCGGGCAAACGCGTAAACGGCGGCCACCGCAGCGAGAAGCGGCGGAATGAACCAGAGCTGCAGGAACGGCCCGTTCAGGAACACGGCCATGAACAGGATTTTCGCTTGCAGGAGCGCATTTCCCGGGCTGACGCCCTGGCGCAGCAGATCGGGGACCGTATGCTGCCCGATGAACAAGAGCACGAAGAAGCCGTAGACGAGACCGATCCGCTTAAGGTAGCGCCTTACGTAGGCGCCGGAGTCGGACGCATGCGTCCAGCCTTGATAGGTGAGAAAGCCCGACACCATATAGAAACAGGGCACGATCACCCTCAGCAGGAGGAACAAGAATTGCAGGCCGCTCCACTCGGTCGGCAGGGCGGACGCATAGCGGAAGAACAGCACATGCGCCAGCAGCACGGCAAGCGCGCCGGCCAGCTTGAAGACGGTAATGCCGGGGTAATAGTTACGCATTCTTCCTGAGCCCCCCGATGTCGCCGAGCGCCAGCTCCCGGATCTCGGCCACCGAATTCTTGCCCGTGGCCGACAGCGGGAGCTGCGGCAGGAACACATAATAGCGCGGCAGCTTAAAGGCGGACAGCCGGCGTTCCAAGTCCAGGCCGAGCTTCTCCGGGGACAGTTCCGCTCCCGGACGGGCGACGACGCAGGCGCAGATCTGCTCCCCGTACAGGTCGTCCGGGATGCCCAGCACCATCGCCTCTTCCACGCCGGGATGGGCGAGCAGCGCATGCTCGATTTCCGCCGGCGAGATTTTTTCCCCGCCGCGCGAGATCAGCCGGTTCATCCGGCCGGTGATGGTCAGATAGCCTCGCTCATCGAAATAGCCCAGGTCGCCGGAACGAAACCAGCCTTCTCGGGTATAACAGGCCCGTCCGGGATGCTCCCGGGTATACCGCATGACCCGATGGCTCTTGATCAGGATCTCTCCTTGCTGCCCTTGCGGAAGCTCCTCGCCGGAATCCGGATCGGCCACCTTGACTCGTACTCCCTTGTCGATCTTGCCCGCCAAGCTGTAAGCGGTATTCTCGAAGTCGGAGCGGCGGACGGTTCCGCTGAGCAGCCCGCTCCCTTCCAGCAGTCGGTACAGGAGCCGCAAGACCTGGCTGTTCCTGCGCTCCAGGAAGCAGGTGCCGTTCGCCACCGAGCCCGCTTCCGACGACCCGTAGCTCACCAGGAAGAACAGCAGGTCGAGCTCGTTCATCACCCGCTGCAGAATCCGATTGTTGACCGCAGCGGAGGTGAAGGCAACGCCGAGCAGACTCGACAGGTCCCGCCGGTGCTCCCGGTTCGCCGCCAGCATGTGCTGGATCATGAACGGCGTTCCGGTCAGAATGCGGCAGCGTTCCCGCTCGACCGCCTGCAGCGCGTGAACGGGGTTGAAGCGGGTCAGCAGGACGACCCGGACGTTGACGGATTTCAGGTTGGTAATCAGCACGGCGAAGCCGCCGAGATGATAGAGCGGAAGCAGGTTCATCAGCGAGAACCGGCGGGCAATCCGGTCCGCGAGGCGGAGAAGCGCCTCCTTGCCGCTTGACGGCTGCTTGAGTCCGCTGCCCTTCGGCAGAAACGAGGCAAGCGTGCGCAGGACGCCCTTCGGCTGCCCCAGCGTAGCCGAGGTGTACAGCAGGACAGCGGGATCTTGGATTTCCACCTGCTGGCAGGCCTCCACGAACGTACGGTCGCTCGTCGAAGCGCCGAGCAGAGCAAGACTGGCGTAAGGAAGGAAGGGGGGCTCTATCGCCTCCGGCTTGTCGGTTACGAAGACATAGTCCGGCAGCCAGCCGGATTCCCGTCCTTCCGCACCCGCGTCGCTCAGGATTTCCTTCATTAAAGCCGGGTACTGCAGATGATGCCCTTCGGAGCCGAGCACCAGCGCTTTTGGCCGCGCGTCGCGCAGGCATGCGGCGAATTCATCCTTCTTGGAATACGCGTTTACCGGCACGGCGACAGCTCCGAGCGACATGGCGGCGAACAGCGTCACAATCAGCTCCAGCCTGCCCTGCATCAAAATCGCAATGCGGTCCCCTTTTTCAATGCCGAGCGCTAGGAACCCTTTAGCCGTGCTTCGGACGTCTTCCCACAGCGCAAGCCACGTTGCATGCTGGCCCAGCTCCGGGTAGCTGTAAGCGACGTCCCGAGAACAGCGGCTCGCGCGGTGCTGCAGCAGAGCGGGGATCGTATCGGGGTGAAACTGAATTCGGTGAGTCGCCATTCCCATGCACATGCCCCCTGAAATTCGATATATCGACCGATTATAGAATTATTCTAATCATATCATCGAATTCGTTCTTAATAAAGAACATTATTGGTAAATTTTTTTATTTTTTTGGATTGGCCGATCTCCCGCTTAAATTCGGTCTCCACAGCCTAGCCGCACGAGAGGCGCCCCAAAAAACCGACTCCTAACGGAGGAAAACGGCGGGAAATTTTCTGTCGGAAATGGATTTACAAAATTTGGAACATGTGGTATGTTTGCTGTGAAAGCGCATCCATCTTTCGACCGAATGCGCAAGAATTTATTCTATTTTACATGGAAAGGAAGCTGCAAATGAAAAAATTATTCAAACAGGCAAGTGCACTTCTCCTGGCTTTGACTCTGCTGCTTGGAGGGATGAATGCCCCAGCTCGCGTTCATGCCGCCGCCCCGCTGTTCACGATTGAAGGCGAGAATGCGCAGCTCAGCTCCGATCTGCAAGTGGCGACCCAGATTTATGGACAAGCCAAACCGGGATACACCGGCACCGGGTTTGTCTGGATGCAGAGTTCGGGAACCATTACCTTCACCGTAACGGCGCCGGAAACCGGCATGTACTCCATCACCAGCCGCTACATGCAGGAGCTCAGCACCGACGGCAGGCTGCAATACCTCACCGTCAACGGCGTCAACAAGGGATCGTTCATGCTGCCGTACACGACAACCTGGTCGACCTTCAACTTCGGTTTTCACAAGCTGACCAAGGGCGTGAATACGATCCAGTTGAAAGCCGGCTGGGGATACGCCTACTTTGACTCGTTTACGGTGGACAAAGCCGCTCTCGACCCGCTCGTCGTGCAGCCCGTTCTCGTCGATTCCAAAGCGACGGCAGAAACCCAACTGCTGATGAATTACTTGACGAGCGTCTACGGCAAGCATATCCTCTCCGGCCAGCAGGAAATTTACGGAGGCGGCAACAACGGCAACTCCGAGCTCGAATTTGACTGGATCCACGACCTGTCCGGCAAGTACCCGGCCATTCGCGGCTTTGATTTTATGAACTACAATCCGCTGTACGGCTGGGAAGACGGCACCACCAATCGGGCAATCAACTGGGTCAACACCCGGGGCGGGATCGCAACGGCCAGCTGGCATATCACCGTTCCGAAGAATTTTACCGCCTACACGCTAGGCAATGCGGTGGATTGGAAGGAAGCCACCTACAAGCCTACGGAGACCAATTTTGTTACCGCTAACGCCGTCGTTCCCGGAACCAAGGAGTATCAGTACCTGAAGATGGCGATTGCGGACCTGGCCGAACAGCTCCAGATTCTGCAGACCAACAAGGTGCCGGTGATTTTCCGTCCGTTCCATGAAGCGGAAGGCAACGGCGGGGCCAACGGCGAAGGCGCCTGGTTCTGGTGGGCTTCTGCCGGCGCCCAGACATACAAGCAGCTCTGGAACATGCTCTACACCGAGCTGACGCAGACGTACGGCCTGCACAACCTGATCTGGACCTACAACAGCTACGTGTACAGCACTTCTCCCGCCTGGTACCCCGGCAATGACAAGGTGGATATCGTCGGCTACGACAAATACAACACGATCTACAACCGCTATGACGGATTGTCCGGCGTGCCCAACGAGGATGCGATTACCTCGACGTTCTATCAACTGGTCGATCTGACCCAAGGCAAGAAAATGGTCGCCATGACCGAGAACGACACCGTTCCAAGCGTCCAGAACCTCACCGAGGAAAAAGCCGGCTGGCTCTACTTCTTGCCCTGGTACGGCGAGTATCTGATGAGCTCTGCGTACAATTATCCGGCCACTTTGAAAACGCTTTATCAAAGCGATTACGTCATCACCCTGGACGAGCTGCCCAACCTGAAATCTCCGAACCCATCGGCCACGCCGACCGCCACGCCGACGGCCACGCCTACTACTACGCCGACGGCCACACCGACCGCTACGCCAACGGCCACACCGACCGCTACGCCAACGGCCACACCGACCGCTACGCCAACGGCCACGCCGACCGCTACGCCAACGGCCACACCGACCGCTACGCCAACGGCCACGCCGACCGCTACGCCGACCGCTACGCCGTCGGGAAGCTTGACGGTTCAGGCGTATAACGGCACGACCAGCTCCTCCACCAACGGCATTTCGCCCAAGTTCAAAATCGTCAACACCGGCACCACCGCGCTTTCGCTCGCCGATGTGAAGCTCCGCTATTATTACACGATTGACGGGGACATCGCCCAGAACTTCTGGTGCGATTGGGCCAGCGTCGGCAGCGCGAATGTCACCGGCAAGTTCGTCAAGCTGGCGACAGCCGTGTCCGGAGCCGATTATTATCTGGAGATCGGCTTCACGAGCGCGGCCGGCACCTTAAGCCCCGGCCAGAGCGCAGAAATCCAGGCCCGCTTCTCGAAGACCAACTGGACCAACTACAACCAGGCCGACGACTATTCGTTCAAGGCCTCCGTCACCCAATACACGAACAACCAGCAGGTGACCGGGTACAAGAGCGGCCAACTGGCTTGGGGAATCGAACCGAAATAAACGGGGATTAGAAGAGGGCCGGACGGGAAATTCCCGCTCCGGCCCTCTTTATTGTACGGATTCGTTCCAGGCTCAGGAAAAAACCGGCACGGTGCCCGTCGGCACAATCTGCACCCACGTCTTGCCGGGAACGAGCGGCAGCTCGCGGCCGTCGGCAAAGACGCGGATGACGCCGTCCTGGCGGCTCCAGGTTACCTTCCGTTCCATGCCCTGCTGGATGAGGTAGCCGTTGCCGGAGGAATTCACATTGACGTCCCGCCTCCCCGCCTGGTCCAAGACTTTGTGCGAGGCTTCCATGACGATCACGTTCGCGGCGGATAGCTGTTTCCCGGATTCCTTATCCTTATGCGGTTCGCCGTCCATGAAGCGCATATAGACGCCGGAGGCCGCATCATAGCGGTAGCCCACCTTGTAGCCCAGGATGTAGGGGATGGTCACGGCTTCGGCTGCCAGCCACTCCGCGCTTCCGGAAGCGACGCTTTCTCCCGGAGCCGCAAAGGCCAGTCCGGGGTCTTTCCACTCCGCGCGAAACTTGTGCCGCTCGAAGCCCTGCATCACCTTTTCCCAGGAGGTGTACAGGTTGTGCGGCGCTTTGCGGTCCGTGGAGCGCCAGAATACGGCACCGTCCGCGTAGACGCCGTCCATGTGATCGGCGTGCAGCTTCACCATCATGTTCATGCCGTCCTGGCTCCAGCCGGCGTGAACCAGTACCGCATCGAGGCCGACGCCGATCTCGGCGAAATACGGCCGCATGCTCCGCACCGGGCCGATGACGGCCGGATGCTCGCTCTGATAAACGGCGAGAAACCGCGTAATCTCGCCCTCCGCCAGCACCTCGTAGACGAGGTCGGCTTGGTCGAGTCCGGTCTGGGGCCGGGCGGCGGGGGAGTTCTCGACGGTGAACAGGAACGCCCGGCCCGACGACTCTTCCGTTATCGGCAGCCCGGTAAGCGGAGCGCGGAACGCCGCAACCGGCTGGGCCGCCGTCGGTTCGGCGGTAGGAGCTCTTGACGGGCCGATGGAGGAGGGAACGGGCGAAGCCGTCGGCGTCGGCTTCCTCGAGCCGCAGCCTGCCGCGAGCAGGAGGGCGCCGCAAGCACCGATGAGGAGCAGCTTGCGCAGAGAACCGGAAAGCGCGGCTTTCCGAAAGGGAACGAATCGGACGAGTCTCATGAGGGCCTCCTGGTACAAGTCTTCCAATCTCCCTCAGTATAGCATGTCCGTCTGCTCAAAGGCTGGAAGAATCGGTCGGCCATCACCGCTCGCAACACAGGCAAACCGCGGCCGATTCGCACGAATGGAGGCAGGCCCTGCAACCTTTTGTCGAATGCCGCCGTTAGAGAGGGGAACCTCGACATCGTAGAAAAAGGAGAATGTACATTGAATCCGAAGTCCGCCCTGTCCCCCAAGCTCACTGCCCTCGCCGTCTCCCTGGCGCTCTTCGCCACGGGCTGCGGCCAAGCGGCCGACAACGCCGCTCCGAGCTCTTCTCCGTCCACCGGCTCCCCTTCTTCGGAGAGCTCGCCCACAGGGGTCAGCCCGAGTCCTGCCGGCAGCGCGTCGCCCGCCGCATCGGCCTCGACGGTCCCCAGCGCATCCGCCGGGACCAGCCCGGAGGGAACGGCTAAGCCGAGCGTGAAGCCCTCCGATTCGGCAACGCCCTCCGTCAAGCCGACGGCTCAGCCGGCCGCGACCGGGAAACCGACGGTCAAACCGACAGCGAAACCGGCTGCAACCGCAAAGCCGGCGGTCAGCCCGACCGCTAAACCGACGGCCAAGCCTACGGTGAAGCCCAGCGCAAAGCCATCTCCTTCCGTGAAGCCCGCGGCCCCCGTCAAAACGGCCGACATCGCGGCCAAGATCAAGGAGACGGTTCAAATGCCGACGCTTATGGCGGTGGAAGGCGATCGCATCCAAGAGGTCTACTACCTCGATCCGGCCCAGCTCGCCGATTCGACCTTTCTTCAGCCGATGATGAACGTCAGCACGAGCAAGATCGTCGTCGTGCGGCTGAAAGCGGAGAAGGATTACGATACGGTTGCCAATGCGCTGAAGAAACGCGCCGACGATGTCATCCGCATGTTCTCCACCTATCTGCCGGACCAATATGAGCTGGCGAAGAACTATCAGATCGTCCGCAAAGGCGACTATGTCTTGTTCAGCATCTCCCGCGAGCAACAGCAGGTGGCGAAGGCATTTGAAAGCTTTTTCAAATAAGGTCTGGGACCGGCCGAAGCCAAACTGGAAATCCCGGGTAATCGGGTTTATACTGGTGAACGACAATCGCAGGCAAGAGCGATGCGTTAATTCGAGGAACGGACCGATGAGGGTGAATCCATGTTCGAGCGAGTCCAACTGAAGCAAATCAACGATCATATCTGGTTAATGAACGACAACGACGAAGCAACCGGCTATCTTGTGGTCGGCTCTCAAAGAGCCCTGATCATCGATACGATGAACGGCTACGAAAATGTGAAGGAGATTGCGGAGACGTTAACTCGCTTGCCGCTCACCGTCGTGAACACCCACGGTCATCCCGATCACATCTACGGCAACATCTATTTTGAGGAAGCCTTCCTTCATCCGGCGGATCAGGCTTTGGCCGAGCGGTTTTACCAGGAGCCGTTGTTTGTAGAGGCCATCCGGCAGATGCAGCGGAAACCGGCGGCGTTTCGGCCGATTCTCGCAGGCGACGTGATCGACCTGGGCGAGATCCAACTGGAGGTCTACAGCGTTCCGGGCCACACGCCGGGAGGCATCTGCTTGCTGGACCGCCGGGACCGGATCTTATTCACCGGTGACAGCATTATCGAACAGACGTGGATGCAGTTGGAGGAAAGCCTGCCCCTGGAGGAGTTCCTCCAATCCCTTGATGCGTTGAAGGAAATTCGCGGCGACTATGATTATCTCTTAACCGGGCACAGCCGCAATCTTGAGGATGCGTCCCTCTATGAAGCCCACCGGAATGCCGTAAAAGAAGTCTGTGAAGGCGAGAATGAGAGAGACGTCCCTTACGAATGGTTTGGCGGCATCTCCAAAGCCCACCCTTACGGCAAAGAACCGAGAAGGATCGTCTATAAGTAAAAATTAGCGATTTGTTACGCTACGTTCCTCCCGCCCCTTCCTGACCGGCCGCACTCGATCGTTCCTTGCGATGACCGAATGCTCCGTCCTGGGAGGGGCTGTTGTTTTGCGCGAAAACCGTTGGATGGCTTGCCGTGTCCATTAGCCGCATTCCGGGGGGATTCCGCAACCGGTGGAAGAACCGGCTTTTCAATCGCTGCCCCGCCCACTATAATCAAGAGAATCTCTTTCACAGAAGAAGGTTAGCCCGATGGAACGAATGCCAAGAGTTGGAATGAGAATGATCAAGACCTTTGTCGCGGTCTGCCTCTGCATGTACTTGAACCCCTTGCTGTGGAAAGACGGACTTCCGTTTTATTCCGCCATCGCCGCCGTGCTGTGCATGCAGCCGGATGTGCCCAACAGCTGGAAGGTGGCGGCCAACCGTGCCTGGGGCACCCTGATCGGCGGACTGTTCGGAATGGGAATTCTGCTGCTGGAGCGCAGCCTGATTCCGGCCAGCGGACAAGCCTGGGATTACCTGATCGAATCCCTGTGCGTCATCCCGCTGATCTACACGACCCTGCTGCTGAAAAAACCGGCGGCCTCGTACATCACCTGCGTCGTCTTTTTCAGCGTGACGATCTCGCACAGCGGAGACGCGAGTCCGTTCGTCTTTGCGATCAGCCGGATGCTGGACACGCTGCTCGGCATCTTCGTCTCGCTCGGCGTCAACGCGGTTCACCTTCCCCGCAAACGCCGCCGGAAGCTGCTGATGGTCGCCGCCTTGGAGGGCGTTCTGCTGAACGACCGCGGCGCCTGGGACAACCCCGCCAAATTCAAGCTGAACGACCTGCTGCGGCGCGGAGCCGCCATCACCATTTCCACGGGCAAGACACCCGCGGCTCTGCGTCCCCTGCTCGCCGGCATGCCCTGGGGGCTGCCGGTCCTGGTCATGCACGGAGCGGCGCTGTACGACCCGCTGGCCGAGAGCTTCCTGCGGACGGCTCCGATTCCGGACGATTCCGCCCGGGAGGTCCGCGACCTCCTCGACCGGCGGGGGGTGAACGGCTTCCACGCCTATGCCATCGAAGACGATCTGTACGTCTATCACCGGGAGCTGACCACGGACGCGGAACGGGCGCATCACCGGTCGATGAGACGGCTCCCCCAGCAGCATTCCATCTGCGCCGATCCACCCGCCCAAGGGGACGTGCTGCATATCGCCGTGCGGACGGACCGGGAGACGGCGGATTCCCTCCACCGGGAGCTGCTAACGCTTCAGAGCGCAGACCGGCTGCGGGTGATCCGGAGCCCTGCGCCCGGCGGGACCGGCGAATGCCTGGACATCTACAGCGCCGAGACGGTGTTCGCTCCGGCCCTCGCCGATCTGAAGGCGGCGGCTACGGCGGATACGGTAGCGGTGTTCGGAGCCGGTGTTGCCGATCTGCCGCTCGCGCTGCTGGCCGACGAGAGCTATGCGGTCGCCGACGCCGGCGCGGATTTCCGGCGGCGGGCGACCTACCGCATCGGCGCCAGCTCGCGCCGGTCGGCGGTCAAGGCCATGGACCGGCTCTACTATTCCCGCAGACCGGTCCTGGAAGAATCGGCGGAGCAGGAAGAGCGCGCTCCCCAGAGCAAGCCCTCCTGACGGCTACCGGCTTGATTGCTCCGGCAACCGACGAGCGGCTGCGGAGCGGGGCTACGTCTGCGAAGCCAGATAAGGGCAAGCAGGCCAAAACAGCGCATCCGGTATCCAATCCGGATGCGCTGTTTTTGTCTGCCCGCGTCTAAGTCCGCCCTTGTGCGCCGGTCAACCGAGCGTAAGCAGCTCCTTCAGCAGCCGCAGCTGCTTGCGCTCGCCGGCGATGACGAGGGTCGCGCCCGCCGCGAGCCGGTCCTCCGGGCCGGGATTGATCGTCTGACCGGACTTGCCGACTATGGCGAGGATGGTGGCGCCGGTCCGGGCGCGAACATCCAGCTCGGCAATGGTCCGTCCGGCGCCCTGGAAGCCGGGCTCCAGCTTGAACCAGTCGATGACCAGCCCGTCGAGCGAGACCTCGATGCTTTCCAGCGCCTTCGGCTTGTAGGTCATGCCGCCGATAATCGCGGCGACCTGGCGCGCCTCCTCGTCTTCCAGCGTGACGAGCGAGACGCTCTCCTCCGGATCGTCGTCGGCGTAATGGTACAGCTCGCGGCGGCCGTCGTCGTGGATGACGACCACCAGCTTGTCGCCGGAGCGGGCCTCAATCTGATATTTTTTGCCCAGTCCGGGCAAATCGGATTCGCGTATGACTCCCATGTCTGGATTTCCTCCATTGTCAGGTAGTGAGGGCCTACAAGCCAGGCGGTTAAGGCTGCGAAGCGGGCCGCTCCTGGGGCTTGGGTTTGGTCCATTTGAAGATGCGGTTCAAGAAGCGGTAAACGTGCTTGGATTCCTTGGTAAGGAGCGGGCCGATAATGGCGAGAATCAGCACATACAGCGCCGAAAGGGGCCGCAGCACCTCCATCAAGCCGGCGGCGATGCCGAGGTTGGCGACGATGATCGTGAACTCGCCCCGCGCCATGACCGTCAGGCCGATATTGGTCGAGGCCTTGTGGGACAGACCGGCATTGCGCCCGGAGATCAAGCCGGAGACGAGATTCCCGACAATGGTCAGCCCCACCGCCGCGAGAGCCAGGCCGACGGCGCTGCCGAGGGTGCGCGGGTCGATGCCGAGGCCGAAGCTGAAGAAGAAGACGGCCCCGAAAAAGTCGCGGAACGGCACCACCAGGTGCTCGATGCGTTTGCTGTGCTCCGTCTCCGACAGCGCCAGACCGAACAGGAGCGCGCCGATCGCCTCGGCGACGTGCAGCTTTTCCGAAAACCCGGCGATGAAGAACAGCAGCGCGAACACCACGATGATGAAAATCTCGTTCGATGCGATCCGCAGAAGCCGGTTGAGCACCGGCGGACCGAACCGGGCGATCACGAAGAACAGCAGCATGTAGCCGATGGAAATCCCCACCGAGACCAGCACGCCGCCCGCCGAGGTCGCGCCGCCGAGCAAGAGGCCCGACATGACGGACAGGAAGACGGCGAGGAAAATATCATCGAACAGAATCATACCGAGAATCAGCTCGGTTTCGGCGTTGCCGGTACGGCGAAGGTCGACCAGCACCTTGGCGACGATGGCGGTGGACGACACGGACATCATCCCGGCGATAATCAGCATTTCGCTGAACGGGAATCCGGCGAGGTAGGCGAAGCCGAGGCCGAGAACAAAGTTAAGCAGGACGTAAACGCTCCCGCCGAAGACGATGTTCTTTCCCGATTTTATCAGCTTGGACACCGAGAACTCCAGACCGAGGTAAAACAGCAGGAACAACACGCCGATGCGGCCGAGGAATTCGATAAACGGCTGGCTTTCGATGAAGCGGAAGTCCAGGATACCGATCTTGGGGGCGTGGGGGCCGACCGCCATCCCGAGGACGATCAAGAAGGGAATGATGGAGAACTTCAGCTTGTTGGCGAGCACCGAGGCGAGGGCGACAAGCAGAAGCGCCGTCCCCACCTCAAAGACCAGATGATCCATACCATTCCTCCCTTATTCATTGGATTTATACATTTATTATACAGACAATTGAGCAAAAAACCAAATATTTTTTCAATATTTCTGGATAAAACGATTTTTATTGCTCATTTTATGCGTTTTTTCTCCCCTTCTATACCTTCACCGACGGCAGGAAGCCGGACTTTACAACCGGAGGACATGTGGTATAGTTAGTTCTAAATGAATCTGCCTGAATCACTAGGGGGGCCAACCGGCTGAGATGGAGCGTCTGAAGCTCCGGACCCTTGGAACCTGAACTGGATCATACCAGCGGAGGGAAGTGAGTGAGCCTGCCTGCACCCGATTGCCAAGGTGTCGTCCGGACCCGTTCGTTTTCCTGCGAAGACGAACGGGTCTTTTTGCGTTCGGCGGATCTGCCGGCCCCTTCGACCCGCAGCCTTTCGAATCCAAGGGACTCTTCGGAAGCCGCCCCCCCCCAAATAAAGGAGGCCCTAAGCGCCATGCTCATCCTGGACCGCGTTTCGTATTCCTACACTTCGGGGCCCTCTCCCCCGCTGTTCCGCGATCTCTCGCTGGAAGTATCCTCCGGCGAATTCGTCTCGCTCGTCGGAGCGAGCGGCAGCGGCAAGAGCACGCTGTTCAAGCTGATCGCCGGTCTGGCCGAGCCCCGGTCCGGCGAGATTCGGATCGGAGCCTTCTCCTCCGCGAAGCCGGGCGACTTGCTGGGGAAGACCGGCTATATGCCGCAGAAGGACCTGCTGCTGCCCTGGCGCACCGTGCTGGAGAACGCCCGGCTCGCCTCGGAGCTGACCGCCGTCGCCGATTCGGCTTACTCCGCCGACCGGATGCACGGGCTGCTGAAGCGCTTCGGCTTGGAGGAAGCGGCCGGCGCATACCCCGGGGAGCTGTCCGGCGGCATGCGCCAGCGGGCAGCCTTCCTGCGGACGGTGGCGACCGGCCGCCGACTCCTGCTCCTCGACGAGCCGTTCGGCGCGCTGGACGCGATCACCAAGCAGGAGATGCACCGCTGGCTCTTGTCCCTCTGGGAGGAGCTCGGCGTCACCGTCCTGTTCATCACCCACGACCTGGAGGAAGCGCTGTTGCTCAGCGACCGGATCGGCATCATGCCGCGCCGTCCCGGGGAGGAGCTGCAGCTTTACCCGGTCCGCCTGCCCCGGCCGCGAAATCCAGACGCCCGCTTCGAACCCGGCTTCCTGCGGCTGCGGCGGGAAATGGAAGGGAGGCTCCGGCCATGAATCGGCTTCGCTTCGCCGGGCCCGGGCGCATGCGCTATTTCCTGCCGACGGCCGCTCTCCTGCTGCTCCTGTGGGAAGGGGCGGTCCGGCTCGGCCTCGTGCCTCCGTTTATTCTGCCCGCCCCGATTGAGATCGCCCGGGCTTTGGCCGACAACAGCCGCCTGCTGTTGACCGTTCACCTGCCGGTCACGCTGCGGGAGGTCGCCGTCGGGTTCGCCCTATCCGCCGCCGGCGGAGCTCTCATCGGCGCGGCGATGCGGGCCTGGCGGCCGCTCGACAAAGCGCTGTACCCGCTGCTGGTCGTCAGCCAGACGCTGCCGCTCATCGCGCTCGCGCCGGTTTTTATCCTCTGGTTCGGCTACTCGCTGACGAGCAAGGTCGCCGTCGTCTTCCTGACCGCCTTCTTCCCCGTGGCGGTCGGGGCGTACGACGGGCTCGCCGAGACGGACCGCGAGTACCGCGAGCTGCTCCGGGCGATGGGCGCCAGCCGGGGCGAGATCTACCGGAAGGTGCGCATTCCCTTCGCGCTGCCTTCCCTCTTCTCCGGCCTCAAGCTCGCGGCGGTCTATTCGGTGGTCGGCGCGACCATCGGCGAATGGCTCGGCGGGAACGCCGGCCTCGGGTATTACAGCCGCCGCATGTCGGCGAATCTCCAGACGGCGGAGATGTTCGCCGCCGTCCTGCTCTTGTCCTTGACCGGCATCCTCGGCTTCCTCGCGATCGCCGGTCTGGAAAAACTCTGCTGCACGAGGAGGACTCCTTGATGATCCCGAAACGCCCGGCCGCCTTGACGGCCGCCCTCGCTGCCGTTCTGCTCGCTGCAGCGATTCTGTCCGCAGGCTGCGCGAAGTCCGCTTCAACCGGCCAAGCGCCGTCCGGCCCCCCTGCGACGTCCGGCGCAGCCGGGAAGCCTGCCGCGCCGGTTAAGCTGTCGATCATGCTCGATTGGTATCCGAACGCCGTTCATTCCTTCCTCTATGTCGCCCAGGATCAAGGCATCTTCGCCGCGCATGGCCTGGAGGTCGCCATCGAAATGCCGTCCGATACCAACGACGCCCTGCGACTCGCCGCCGCGGGCAAGGTCGACCTCGCGCTCAGCTATCAGCCGCAGATCCTGCTCGCACGCAGCGAGGGAGTGCCGGTCAAGTCCATCGCTTCGATCGTCCGCCATCCCCTCAATCGCCTCATGGCGCTGAAGACGAGCGGCATCACCCGTCCGCGCGAGCTGGAGGGCAAGACCATCGGGTTCTCCTCCATTCCGCTGTACGAAGCGATGGCGAAGACGATGGTCCAAGCGGACGGCGGCGATCCCGGCAAGGTCAAGCTGACCGACGTCGGGTTCAGCCTGATTCCCGCTCTTGCCGCCCGGCAGACGGACGCGACCCTGGGCGGCTTCCTCAACCACGAGAAGCTGCTGCTGGAGAAGGAGGGGCATCCGGTAGCGGCCTTCGATCCGGTCCGCTACGGCGTTCCCGATTACAGCGAGCTCGTGCTCGCCGCCAGCGACAGCACCGTCGGCGGCCGCGAAGAAGCGCTCCGCGAATTCCTCGCCGCCATCCGCGAGGCCCAAGCGGAGGTAGCGAATGATCCGGCCCGCGCGCTGGAGGTGCTGCTGAAGCATGAGGATCAAACCTCTCCGCTCGACAAGGACGTCGAGACGAAGAGCCTGGGGCTGCTGCTGCCGCTGATGACCGAGCCGGGAACGCCCTTCGGCTCCCAATCGGCAGCTTCCTGGGAGGAGGTGCGGGCCTGGCTGTCGGCCAACCGGCTGATCTCCGATTCGATTCAAGCCGCCGACGCCTTCGTCTCCTGGTAGCTCCATCCATTCGTCCCTCTATCCCATCAACCATCCTTAAGGAGGAATTATCCATGAGTTATCTGGCCAAGCTCCGAGCCGCCAATCCGCTCGTGCACAACATCACCAACATTGTCGTCGCCAACTTTTCCGCCAATGGACTGCTCGCCCTCGGCGCGTCGCCGTTCATGGCGAGCGCCTTGGAAGAAGTGCGGGACGTCGCCCGCATCGCCGGCGTCGTCGTGCTGAACATGGGCACGCTGGACAAGGAGGCCGTCGAGGCCATGCTCGCCGCAGGCGAAGCGGCCAACCGGCACGGCGTGCCCGTCGTGTTCGATCCGGTCGGTGCGGGGGCCACTCCCTACCGCACCGAGACGGCGCGGCGGATCGCCGGCTCCGTTCGGCTGGCGGCCATCCGCGGCAATGTCGCCGAGATCGCCAATGTCATCGGCGAGCCCTGGGAGATCAAGGGCGTCGATGCCGGAGCAGGAAGCGGCGACGTCCGGGCTCTGGCCGAGCGTGCCGCCCGCAAGCTGGGCACGGTCGTCGTCGCCACCGGCAAGGACGATATCGTCACCGACGGCAGCCGCACGAACCAAAGCAGCCACGGCCATCCGATCCTGACCCAAGTGACCGGAACCGGCTGCCTGCTGAGTACGGTAGTCGGCGCGTTCCTGGCGGTGGGAAGGGACGACGCTGTGGAAGCGGCGACGGAAGCAGTCGCCTTCTACGGCATCGCCGCCGAGACCGCCCGCGAGCTGACGGCCGACGGGGGACCGGGCAGCTTCCAGATCGAGTTCCTGAACCAGCTGGCGCTCATCACGCCCGATGTGGTGCGGGAACAAGCGCGCATCGAGCGGCTTCGCTATGTCTGAGCGGCTATTCAGCGGCCGGGAGGAGCTTCCCGCCATGCCCGCTCCGGCCAAGTCGATCCCCCGGGCGCTTACCATCGCCGGCTCCGACAGCGGCGGCGGCGCCGGCATTCAAGCCGACCTGAAGACCTTCCAGGAGCTCGGCGTCTACGGCATGAGCGCCTTGACCGCGATCACCGCCCAGAACACGCTCGGCGTGCAGGGCGTCTATCCGCTCGAGCCGGAAGCCGTGGCCGCCCAGCTGGAGTCGGTCGGCACCGACCTGCCGCCCGCCGCCGTGAAGACCGGCATGCTGTTCAGCGGCCGGATCATCGGAGAGGTAGCGGCGAAGGCGGAGGTCTTCGAATGGAGGCGGCTGGTCGTCGATCCGGTGATGATCGCGAAGGGCGGCTCGGCGCTTCTGCTCGAAGAAGCGGTGGACACCCTGCGCCGCCGCCTGCTGCCGCTGGCCGAGGTGGTCACGCCGAATCTGCCGGAGGCGGAAGCTTTGACCGGCCGCACGATCCGCTCGCTTCCCGACCGGGAAGCGGCCGCGCGGCAGCTTGCGGACCTCGGCGTCCGCTGCGTCGTCATCAAGGGCGGACATGACGAAGCCCAGGAAGCTGCCGTCGACCTCGTATTTGACGGCCAGCGCTTCACGTACCTGGAAAGCCCGCGGGTGTTTACGCCGCATACGCACGGAACCGGCTGCACCTTCTCGGCGGCGGTGGCCGCCGGGCTGGCGCAGAACCTGCCGCTTCTCGACGCCGTGCGGCTGGCGAAAGCCTTCATCCAAGCGGCCATCGAAGACAGCCTGGGCTTTGGCGGCGGCCACGGGCCGACCAATCACTTTGCCTACCGCCGCCGGAAGGAGGGACTGCGATGAGCCGGCCAAGCCCGCGCACCCCGGCGGCGGTTCGCCGCCTGCTGCGCGTCTACTTCATCATGGGAAGCCCAAATACGGCAGGCAGGCCGCCGGAAGACGTGCTGGCAGAGGCGCTCGCCGGAGGCGTGTCTCTCTTCCAGTTCCGGGAAAAGGGCCCCGTCGCCGCAACCGGCGCCGCCAAGCGGGAGCTCGCGGAGCGGCTCCTGGGCCTCTGCCGCCGGGCCGGAGTACCCTTCCTCGTCAACGACGACATCGAGCTCGCCGTCGCCATCGACGCCGACGGCGTCCACGTCGGTCAGGACGACGCCCCGGCCCGCCTGCTGCGCGCCCGCCTCGGCCCGGACAAGCTCATCGGCGTCTCCGTCCATACCGAAGAGGAGGCCCGGCGGGCGATCCGCGACGGAGCCGATTACATCGGCGTCGGGCCGATCTACCCGACCGTCTCCAAGGACGACGCCGAGGAAGCCTGCGGCCCTGCCTTCATCGCGGCGCTGCGGGAGCAGGGAATCGACCTGCCGCTCGTCGCCATCGGCGGCCTTACGGCCTCGAACGCCGCCCCGGTGCTGAATGCAGGTGCCGACGGCCTGTCCGTCATCTCCGCCATCGCCGGTGCCGCCGACGTCCGGCAGGCGGCGCGCTCGTTCGCCGAGCTCTTTACAGACCGCTAGTCCGGCTCGGATTTCAGACCGCCTCCGTTCGCCCTTTGCGCGTGTCGGGAGCGGTCTTTTTGGCATGCGGGAATTGGTCTGTGAAGTGCCGGAACAGGAGCGGAGTTGAGTCTGACCAAAATCTCGGCAGAAACAAAACCGAACGCGACAGAGGCCTCCCCTGTCGCGTTCGGTTTTTACGCTTATCCCCCGCCTCCGTCGTGACGGGTCTTCCTCATTCATCCGGCTCCAGGTGCGTCTGCACATAGGCGATCCGGTGGGCTTCCATCAGCCTTCGCTCCAGCTCCTCGGTGATCGCATGGCCCTCGCCGACCGTGAGCTCCCGCGATACCTCGAGGGTGACATCGACCAGGGTCTCGCTGCCCGCGAAGCGCGCCTTCAGGTCCTTGACCGAGATCACGCCGGGCGTCTCCCGAACGGTAAGGCGGATGTCCTCCAGCCGCCGCTCGTCGAAGCCGTCCGTCAGATTGTGCGTGGCGTCGCGGAAAATATCCCACGCCGTCTTGCCGATCATGAGCGCCACCAAGGCGGCGGTGAGCGGGTCCAGCCACGGCAGGCCGAACCGAGAGCCCAGGATGCCGACGAAAGCACCGACGCCGACCAGCGCGTCCGACTTGTTGTCCTTGGCCGCCGCGAGCAGCGCGCCGCTGTTCAGCCGGCGGGCCAAGCGGAGGTTGTAGCGATAGACCAGGTAAATCGCACCCGCGCAGGCAATCGCCGTCCAAGCAGCCGCCCAGTCGGGAGAGCCCGCAAGCGGCGAGCGCAGCTTGTCGATGGCGCTGGCCAGCACCTCCAAGCCGACGCCGAACATGATCAGCGAAGCGACGAGCGAGGCGATGGTCTCGGCCCGGCTGTGGCCGTAGGCATGGTCAAGGTCCGCCGGCTTGCGCGAGATGCGCAGCCCGATCAGCACGGCGAGCGAAGCGGCGATGTCGGTGGTGTTGTTGAGTCCGTCGGCGCGCAGGGCATCCGAATGGGTAAAGCTGCCGACCGCGAGCTTGACGGCGGAGAGCAGCAGGTAAGCGGCAATGCTCAGCCAAGCGCCTTTGTCGGCTTCGTTCCGGGTTGCGGTCATGATGGGGTTGGCTCCTGTTTCATGATTTCCTCCTTCACGGAATGATGGGGAAGGGGGTCTCCTCCAGCTTATCCAAACCGGACCGTGTGGGTCTACAGAAACAGTGTTGTCCCCCTGCCGGAGAATCATGCGGGCGAAACAAAGTTGACCCTCTCCAAGGATTTCTTTCCGTACGACAAAAAAGGGGACCATCCGCATGGTCCCCCTATAACTCATTTTTCCTTATACCATGATCTTGCAGATTGCGTTCGTAAACTCCACCGGATCCTCCACCGGAAGCCCCTCGATGAGCAGCGCCTGGTTGTACAGCAGGTTCGTGTACAGGGCAAGCTTGTCCTTGTCTTTCCCGGCGGCCTCCTTGAGAGACTGGAACACCTCGTGCCCCACATTCAGCTCCAGCACCTTGTCCGCTTCGATGTTCTGGCTGTTCGGCATGGCGCGCAGCACCTTTTCCATCTCGATGCTGAGCTCGCCCTCGCTGGTCAGGCAGACCGGATGGGTCTTCAGCCGCTTGGAGGCGCGGACTTCCTTCACCTTGCCCGCGAGCAGCGTCTTCATCTCGGCAAACAGCTCGGCATTCTCCTGGTTGTCCTCCTCGCTCTTCTTCTCCTCGTCGGAGTCGAGGCCGAGGTCGCCGGCGGACACGTTCTTGAATTCCTTCTCCTTGTAGCTCATGAGCATCTTCAGAGCGAATTCGTCGATGTCGTCGGTGAGGTACAGAATCTCGAAGCCCTTGTCCGCCACCAGCTCGGTCTGCGGCAGCTTCTCGATCCGCTCCACGGAACTTCCCGTCGCGTAATAGATGTACTTCTGGTCCTCCGGCATCCGCGAGACGTATTCGTCCAGGGTCACCGGCTTCTTCTCCTTCGAGGAGGTGAACAGGAGCAGGTCCTGGAGGACGTCCTTGTTCATGCCGTAATCGCTGTACACGCCGAACTTCAACTGGCGGCCGAAGGCTTCGTAGAAGGATTCGTACTTCTCCCGCTCGTCCTTCAGCAGGCTTTGCAGCGCGCCCTTGATCTTGTTCTGCAGGTTCTTCGCGATCGCTTTGAGCTGGCGGTCATGCTGCAGCATTTCTCGGGAAATGTTCAGCGACAGGTCCTCGGAATCGACCATGCCCTTGACGAAGCTGAAGTAGTCCGGCAGCAGATCGGCGCATTTGTTCATGATCAGCACGCCGCTCGAATAGAGCTCCAGCCCCTTCTCGTATTCCTTGGTGTAATAATCGAACGGGGTCTTCTCCGGAATGTAGAGGATGGCGTTGTACGAGATGGTTCCGTCCACCTTCAGATGCAGGTGCTTGAGCGGCTTGTCGAAGCCGTAACGCTTCTCCTGGTAGAACTTTTCGTAATCCTCGTCGGTCAGCTCGCTCTTGTTCTTCCGCCAGATCGGCACCATGCTGTTGACGGTCTCTTCCTCGTGCACCTCGGTATACTTCGGTTCGGCGTCGTCTTCGCCTTCCGGGGTTTCCACCGGCACGCTGCGGGTGACGTCCATCTTGATCGGATAGCGGATGAAGTCGGAATATTTCTTGACCAGCGAGCGCAGACGGTATTCCTGCAGGTAGTCGTCATAGTTCTCGTCTTCGGTGTTGGCCTTCAAATGCAGCGTGATTTCCGTTCCCGGAGCCGCCTTCTCGCCCGGCTCGATCGAATAACCGTCCGCTCCCGTGGATTCCCACACATAAGCTTCCTCGGCCCCGTAAGCCTTGGTGACGACGGACACCTTGTCCGCGACCATGAACGCCGAATAGAACCCGACCCCGAACTGACCGATGATCGTATGGTCGTCTTTGGTTTCGTTCTCGGACTTGAAAGCAAGCGAGCCGCTCTTCGCGATCACGCCGAGGTTGTCCTCCAGCTCTTCGCGGGTCATGCCGATCCCCGTATCGGTAATCGTAAGCGTCCGCGCATCCTTGTCGGCGGCTATCTTAATGAAGTAGTCTTCTTTGTTGAATTCCAGCTTGTCGTCGGTAAGCGCCTTGTAATACATCTTGTCGATGGCGTCGCTGGCGTTGGAGATGAGTTCGCGCAGGAAGATCTCCTTCTGCGTGTAGATCGAATTGATCATCATCTCGAGGAGCCGTTTCGATTCCGCTTTGAACTGTTGTTTGGCCATGAATCTGCTATCCCCTTTGCCCAAATGGTAAAATAAACCCGTTAGCAACTCGCGGTGTTAGCACTCGAACTGGAAGAGTGCTAACCTTTATTTAACACGTTCTGTTTTGCCATGTCAATATGCGGAAACGCCGAAGGACATGTAGGACGCGTTTAAAGATAACCGGCTTCGGCGGCGAACTGAAGGTACCGCTCATAAGGGGGAGTCCCCGGTATGGCTCTCGCCGGATCGATCCCTTGAAGCACCACCAGTTCCGCTAGCAGCTTTTGGCTGATTCCCTGCAGGGTAAACCCCGATAGGCTTTCCCCGTCCACTGTCTCCAGCACCACATGCAGCCGTTTGCCCTCTTGAATGTCTCTCCAGATTCGTTCCCGTTCCCCGTGAAGCCTGTCATTCCGGAAGCTCACCGCGGAGTCCCGGTGCATCTTTCGCTCTTCCGGGCTAAACAGGCTTTGCAGAACCGAATTGTCCACGATTTTGAAGCATTTGGCTATCCGTTCATAATGGACCAGAGGGTCTTTCTTCAGATCGGCAAACCAACTCTTGTCCATTTCCTCGGCGCGGAATTTATCCGTCAGAATGCGGCAGACCTGCGCAACCGGGAACCGGTTAGGCAAGCGAGACTTCAGATAACGCTCGTGCAATGAATTTTCCATATTCTTCTCCCTTCATAGGAAAAACCATATCGAAACGGGCATTTGTCACTGCGCGAATGGACTTAACAGGAACCGGTTGTCCTTTTCTTCAGGATATCGCCTTCATTGAATGAAGATCAACCGGCAACGAAAAAAAAGAGTCCTTCCATCGAAATGGAACGGACTCTCACCGGACATTTCCCAGTCGTGCCTTGTTAGAAAATCAGGTCGCCCAGCAGGAAGACATTGAGCGAGACGACGATCACGGCGACGATCCAGCCGAGAACGGTGGTCAGCCTGCGGTTGACGAGCGCTCCCATGATGCGGCGGTCGCTCGTAAACCGAATGAGCGGAATGAGCGCAAAGGCGATGCCGAAGGACAGGACGACCTGGCTGATGACCAGCGCCTTCGTCGGGTCCGCTCCCGACATGATGATGACAAGCGGCGGCACGGTCGTAATGGCGCGGCGGAGGTACAGGTTGATGCGCTTGTTGATGAAGCCTTGCATCACGACGTCGCCGGTCAGGGTGCCGACGGCCGAGCTGGCGATGCCGGCAATCAGCAGGGCCAGGCCGAAGGAAACCGCTCCAACCGGACCGACCAGATGGTCGAGCTGGGTATAGGCTACCGCCAGATCGTCGACGAACAGGCCGTTCTTGTGGAAGAGCGCCGCGGCGATCACCACCATCGACATGTTGACGGCTCCGGCAATGACCATCGCCAGGACGATATCGATGAACTCCAGTTTGAAGATCCGCTTCTTCTCGGCATCCGATTTCCCGACGATCCGGTTCTGCGTGAGCGAGGAATGCAGGTATATCGCGTGCGGCATCACGGTGGCGCCGAGAATGCCGGCGGCGAGCAGGACACTGTCCGTTCCCCGGAAGGCCGGGACCGTCAGCCCGTGCGCCACGCCGCCGAGGTCCGGACCCGCGATGAACACCTGGAAAGCGAACGCGAGCACCACCATCAGGATCATGGCCGAGATGCCGACCTCGAGCGATCGGAAGCCGCGCCGCTGCAGCTCCAGAATAGCGAAGGAGACAAACGCCGTAATGACGGCCGCGGGCAGCATGGGAATATCGAACAGCAGGTACAGGCCGAGGGCCGCGCCGATGAATTCCGCCAGGTCGGTGGCGATGATGACCAGCTCGCTCTGAATCCACAGGAAGATCGACGAAGCCTTGGAGAACCGGCTTCGAGCCACCTCCGGCAGGTTCATTCCGGTAGCGATGCCGAGCTTGGCGGACAAGGACTGAATGAGCACCGCCATCAGGTTGGAGAAGGCGATGACCCACAACAGGAGATAGCCGTATTTCGAACCGGCGGTAATATTGGTTGCAAAATTGCCGGGGTCCAAGTAAGCCACGGCGGCGATGAAGGCCGGACCCAGAAACGGCAGAAGCCGCCGCAAGCCGCGGACCTCTCCCCGCAGGACGGATTCGGCCGCCCTCTCCGTGGTCATCCGGGCCGCTATCGGTTGTTCCATCATGGTCGTTCACCCCTTGTGAAAAAGTTATCTATCCGCATAAATGTTAGCCAAGTGCAACTCTTGCTTTGATTATAAACTCCGGTCTAAGAATTGTAAATACATTTACATTAGAATTAATCTAATTTTTGTTGCCTCAATCAAAATCGTTTCCGTACCTCTACTTTATTGCCCGCACGGCAAAATCGTTCCGGATGCTTTGAAAAAAATTTTCTTAAGCCGGGCAAGCTGCCGCCCCTCCCTTTTAACCCAAAAAAGCCTCCGATACGCGAATTTTTCGCGTAACGAAGGCGGTGTGGAAGCGATACGGAAGCGATAGGGAAGCAGAATCCCCTTATCGCCGGTCGTCCTCCTCGGGGTCGGCCGCGAAGACCCGCGGGACCGGCACCCGATGCTTGGGGCTGCGCAGGTAGGCGGTAAGGAGAAACGCGGCAGCCACGGCGAGCGCATACCAGGCCGCCGAGCCGACGAACGGGAAGACCGCGAGCGAACAGAGGCAGGATATCCCGCTGATGCGGGCCTGCCATGGGCTGTCCTTCAGAAGCCGGACGCCCGCAGCCGTTCCGCAGATGTAGGTCAGAATGAAGGTCGCGTTGGGGAAGCGGATCAGCTGCGACAAGGACACCGCCCCGCCGGCATAGACCGCCATGACCAGGGCGAAGCAGACGGCGAGGAAGAGGAGCCCGCCGGCCGGGGTGGCCGAACGCTTCGTCAGGGTACGGAAGGCGCGGGGCGCTTCTCCCCGTTCGGCCAGCGAGTAGGCGAGGCGCGACGACGCGCCCGCATAGGAGATGATGGTCGCCGTACAGATGAGCACGGCGACCACGCCGGTGATGATGCCGCCCGCTCGGCCGAGCGCCATGCCGATGACGCGGCCGAGCGAGACATCCGCCGCGCCGCCGTGATAGCTGGCGGTGCCGATGGTGGCGACGGCGGTCAGCAGGTAGAGCACGCCGAGCAGCAGCGCGGCGATGACAACGCCGCGGATGCCCGCCTTCTTCGGGTCCTTGAATTCGCCGGACAGGTGCGAGACGGCCTCCCAGCCGATGAAGCACCAGAACAGGAGCGCCGTCGCCTTGCCCACGGCGAGCCAGCCGTGCGGGGCGAACGGGGTGAACGAGGCGGCGGATAAATGCGGCGCCGCCCCGACGATTCCCGCTGCGAGGACGGCGACGATGGCCGCCACAACCGCAATCTGCACGCCGCCGACCAGCTTCATGCCGGCGGCGTTGACGAGCAGCGCAGCGGCCAGCATCGCACAGGCCAGCGCAAACCGCCAGTTCTCGCCCAGCCCGAGGGCGTCCGTCAGGTAGCCCGCGCCGGTGAGGGCGGCCACCGGGCCGCCGATCGGCACCGAGGCGAGGAAGAACCAGCCGGCGAGCGCACCCGCCTTCGGCCCGAAGGCCCGCTCGACGAAGTGGGACACGCCGCCCGCGTTCGGAAACCGGGCGGCCAGGAAGCCCATGGACAGCGCCATCGGCAGGATCAAGAGAGCCATGAACCCCCAGGCGACGATAGAAGCCGGACCGGCGATTTCCGCCGCCAGGCCGGGCACCACCAGGATGCCGGAGCCAAGCACGGAGCCGATGTACAGCGCGACCGCCTGCGGCAAGCCAATCGTCCGTTTCATTCCCTGTTCCGGTGCCCCCGGCACCGCCCCTTTTCCCCGCCCGGTCTTTGTTGCCTGCCACCCCGCCGCTCTCTCCATCGGTGATCCCCTCTTCCCTCTTGCCATTTTCTCTATGCTACCCGATACTGAAGCTATCAGTAAAACGGAACTTTTTGATCCTTTTCATCGGGATTTCCGATGGGCGGACATGCGAATGCCGTAAACGAGGGAGGAAACCTGATGGAAATGAAGAACCTGCACACCTTTGTCGTCGTCGCTGAGGAAGGCGGCTTTACCCGGGCCGCGGCCCGGCTTGGCTACGCCCAGTCCAGCATCACCGCGCAGATTCAGGCGCTTGAAGCGGAGCTCGACGTCCCCCTGTTCGACCGGCTCGGCAAACGGATCGTGCTGACGGAGGCGGGGCGGCGGCTGCTTCCCCAGGCCAAGGAAATGGTGCAGATGCACGGCGCCATCAAGGAATCCGTCCCGCTTCCGGACCGGCCGAGCGGCACGCTGACCGTCGGCGCGCCCGAATCGCTGGCCGCCTTCCGCCTCCCTGCGGTTATCCGCGAATACAAGCGGCTGTACCCGCAGGTCAGGCTGATCCTGAAGCCGGGGCTCTGCACCGAAATGAAGGAGTTCGCCCGCATCGGCGACATCGACCTCGCCGTCCTGCTCCAGCCCGTTCACGAGGATCCGGATTTCGTGATCGTTCCGCTCGTCGAGGAGCAGATGGCGCTCATCGCCGTTCCGGATCATCGGCTCGCGAACGCCCGGCTCGTGACGGCCGAGGACCTGCGCGAGGAGGTGCTGCTGTATACGGAGACGGGCTGCACGTACCGCGAGGTATTCGAGCGGGAGCTGCGGGAGGCCGGTGTGACGCCGGAAGCGGGGCTGGAATTCTATAGCATGGAGGCGATCAAGAACTGCGTGATGCTCGGGCTCGGCATCGCCCTCGTGCCCCTCATCACCGTGCAGCGGGAGCTGGCCGAGGGCAAGCTCTGCCGCCTGCGCTGGGATGACCGCTCGCAGCGGATGACCACCCAGCTTGCCTACCACCGCAAGAAATGGGTGACGCCCGCCCTGGAGGAGCTGCTCCGGCTCCTGGAACGGTACGCGGCGGACTGGCGGGCGCAGTTCGCCGAAGCGCCGATGCCGCCGGGTTCCGCTTCCAACGGGCGCTGATCGGTGACCTAAGCCGTCCGTTCGCAGAAGGCTCCGTGCGAGCGGACGGCTCCAATCAAAAAAGACCCCGCACCGCTTGTCTCGCGGATAACGGAGTCAATTCACATCGGGGCGTCCGTCAGAATCCGCCCGTGGAAAGGCCGGACGGGGACGAACCCGGCCAGCTCCCGTTCCCGCCAGCGGATCGGCCTTCGGCCGGCGGCGAACAGGAGATTTCGTTCGGCCTTCCCCTCCCCCGGCAGGGCGAAGACCGCCGTCTCTGGGAACACCTCCGCGAGCGTGGCCGCGCCTGCTTCGATCCGCGGGTCCTGCGGTCCGCGGCCGAACCGGTTCAGGAGCAGAAGGCCGTCCGGCCGAAGCTTGTCCGCGGCCAGCCGGAAGAATTCGCGCGTCAGCAGGTGGCGCGGCGTTCCCTCGGAGGTGAACGCATCCACGATCACAGCGTCGAAGCCGCCGTCCGGCTGGCGGGACAAGGCTTCCCGCCCGTCCTCGACGAACACCGGCTCGGCGGCGCAGCCGAAGTACGCCTTTCCCAGCTCGACGACCGCGGCGCTGGGCTCCGCCGCCTCCACCCGGCAGCCGGGCAGGAGCCGGGGAATCGCGCCGGTTCCGAGGCCGATCAGGAAGATCCGGTCCGGCTGTTCCAGGTTCTGCTTCAGCAGATGCACCATCGCCGCCGGGTATTCCAACACGCTCCGCTCCGGCCGGTCCAGGTCAAGCGCACCCTGCACGGCTCCGTCCGCGAAGCACAGGAGCCGGAAGCGGCCCCGCTGGCCGTACAGCTCCTCCGTCTCGGCAACCGTGACGGCGTCGCCCGCCTCCCTGCGCTCGGCGATTACCTTCATCTGCTCTTCCTCCTTCCTTGGGCGTTGGACAGCTTGTCCTCAGGCCAGACGATGCAGCGCCTCCAGCGCTTCTGCTTCGCTCGGCTTAAATTGCACCTGGCTGCCCTGGTTGCATTCGTACATGAAATCGCGCAGGCTCTTGCTGTCATAGCCTTGGAAATCGCCCGCGATCGCCAGCTTCATCCGGTACGTGGCAAATTTCTGCAGCAGCTCTCCGGCGAAGCCGGTCGTAAGCCGGAAGAACTCCTCGGGCAATTGCTCCTTGCGGAGAAGCATTTTGTCGCAGCCCTGATACTGGACGGTCGCCATGAGATCGAGCGCCTCCCGGATCGAACCGATTTGCACGTCCTCCCGGGAAATCAGAGCGACCCGGGAGCCGTTATCTTCCGCGATGGGATAAGCCATGAACATTCCCTCCTTGCGGGCACCGTCGCCCGCTTTTTTATGATACACTTTTCCAAACGCTTTCCTATTCCCATTAGACCGAAAGGACTCCCCATGAAAAAAACGCCGGTTACCCTCGACCTGAATTCACTCCCATCGGCCATCCGTCCCTATGTGCGCGGCGCCGCTCTCTTTGACAGCAGTTGCTCCGAGCATGCGACCACCCTGTACGCGGAAAGCGCAGACGGCCGGTTCTACCTGAAGATGGATAAGCCCGGTTCGCTGGAGCGGGAAAATGCGATGACCCGCTTCCTGAACCGCCATGGTCTGGCTCCCGCCGCTATCCTGTACCGCCCTGAGCCGGGCAGGGACTATCTGCTCCTGGAGGCCGCTTCGGGCGACGACGCGGCGGAGGCCTCCCACCTGGAGCAGCCCGGGCGGCTTGCCGCCGTGTTCGGCGAATCGCTGCGCCGCCTGCACGCCGTACCGGCCGAAGGCTGTCCTTATCCCGACCGATTGGCCGACTGGATTCGGGAGGCCGAGACCGAAGCGGAGGGCGGCTCGGTCCATCGCTTCCCCGCAAGCGACGATCCGGCGAATGAGACCGTGGTGCACGGCGACGCCTGCCTGCCGAACCTCATTCTGAACGGCTTCGCCTTCAGCGCCTTCATCGACGCCGGAAGCGGCGGAGTCGGCGACCGCCATTACGACTTGTATTGGGGCTTGTGGTCGTTGGCGTATAACCTCAAGACGGGAGACGGGGGGCGCCGCTTCCTCGATGCATACGGCCGCGACGGTTTCTGCCCGGACCGGCTCGAGACCGTGGCTAACTGGATCGAAGCCGCCGAACAGCCGGACGCTCAAGCGGCGGCTCTGGTCCGGCAGGCTCGATCCTGGGCCGAATAAACCCCGTCGTCTCCCGATTGAAGCCGCTACCCATCAACGATAGGCGAGGAAGAAGAATCGGGGAAACCGGAAGAGGATTTCTCCGTTCGGCCGCGCCGGATACCGTTCGATTACCCTGCGCCGGATTTCGTTCTCGAACTCCGGCTTCTTGGCGTCCGGCAGCCCATTCAGGTATGGCCGCAGGCCGGTTCCCCGATACCAGTCGAGGATCGCTTCGTGCGAGCTCATCCGGTGGATGTACGTGGTTTCCCAAATCGCGAAGCCGGAGGACACCTCTGCCAGCAGATCGAAATACTCCGGCTGGGTCAGGTTGAAGAAGATCCGGGGATTCGGAAAATAGTCCCGCCACTCCGCCGATGCGGTTACCTCTCCGATGATCCGGTGGATCGGCTCTTCGTAATTCATCGGCGTCTGAACCGCCAGGACGCCGCCGGGACGCAGCAGACCGAGCATGTCCCGGACAAGCCGGGGATGGTCGGGAATCCACTGGATGCAGGCGTTTGAGAACGCCACATCAAAGCCGTCCCCGAGCGCAGGCAGTTCCCGCCCCGCGTCGCAAATTTGAAATTCGGCGCCGGGACACGCCGCCCGCGCCGCCTCGATCATCGCTGGCGAGCTGTCGATGCCGAGCAGGGATGCGCCCGGAAACCGCTCGGCCAGCACGGCCGTGCTGTTCCCCGGTCCGCAGCCGATGTCGATCACCCGGCGGGCCTCCATTCCCATCAAGCGGTTCGCCAAATCAATGGCGGGTTGAGTTCGCTCGTTCGCAAACATCAGATACTGCCTGGAATTCCAATCCTGCATCGCTTCCATCTCCCCACTTGCGGCGCTGATCGGCCTTCAAGGGCCCTTTGAAATCCGCTGCTGTCTTCTTCTCCCTCTCCGGGCCAAAATCCTCTCGGCTGTATCCGGGTTGGGAAAACCATGCCAAGCGAGACTATTACTAACCGACAGGAGGATGAGTTCTATGACGATCACGCTAAGAAAAGCCGCGCTATCCGATCTGAGCGCCCTGCAAGCCATCGGAATCGAGACCTACCTGGAGACCTTTCAGGCCCATAACTCCGATGAGAACATGCGGGCTTATCTGGATCAAGCCTTTGCCGCCTCGCAGTTGGAGGGAGAATTATTGAATCCCGCTTAGGATTTCTACCTGCTCTATTGCGGCGAAGAACCGGCCGGATATCTGAAGCTCAATACCGGCGATGCCCAAACCGAACCGATGGGCGACGACTTCCTGGAAGTCGAGAGAATCTACGTAAGAGGGAAGTTCCACAAGCGGGGACTCGGCAAACGCCTGCTGACGAAAGCGTTCGAAATGGCGCAGGAACGCCACAAGGCCAAGCTCTGGCTGGGAGTATGGGAGCACAACGACAACGCCCTCGCCTTTTACCAGAAGATGGGCTTTGTCCGAACGGGCACCCATTCCTTCTTCATGGGGGACGACGAGCAGCGCGATTACATCATGACCAAGGCCCTTGGATAGCGGCCATACGATATGGAAAATTCAGATACAAGTGATAAAATAGAAACAGCAAGACCAATATGAGGACAAGCCGGGTGAATTGTCATGGAAAGGGAATCCGCCATACTTGAAATGGTTGACCATTACTTGTCCCATTCCGGATTCACGCTCACCCAATTCGCCGAGCGTTCCGGCCTTCGTTCGGGAACGTTAAGCAACCTGATCCATGGACGCCGTCCGCTTTCCATCCGGCAGTTGGACCTGAATACCGCAGGGCTTAACCGGGAAGAAGGCACCTTGTACGAGCAATATATCGACGAACACATCTAGAATCATCCGCCCAATTGGCGACGGGTCAAGCCGCTGTTGTTCCGATGCGCCGAACTCGGCAAGCCGGCCTCCGTGAAGCGCTTGGTTTCGTGGCTCGCGGAGCAATTGAGCTACCTGCCCATGCTGTTCGAGACAGCGGAAGAGCTGGCGGCAAGCGGTCATTCCGAAGCGGCGGCGATTCTCTACGAATGCGTGGCCGAGGCCGAGCGGTACCAGCATTCCGAACGGCTTGCTCTCTGCCAGTATCGCTTGTTCCTCCTTTCCCTCGGGAAGGAGCCGGAACATAGCGGCAAGGCGGCCCACCGCTTCGAGCCTTTTCTGGACCGGCTGGACGCCCCCTACCAGTTGGACGCTCTCAAAAAGCTGGCCGACGTACAAGCTTCTCTGCATGCCTGGAGTCAGGTGGATCAACTGGCGGATAAACTGGCGCAAAAGGCCGAACGGTTTGCCGGACAAGCCTTGGAGCCGCCGCCGGAAAGACCGCTTCTGTACTATCTGCACTATGCCTATCTGTTGAAGGCCGCCGTATGCGATGCCGGGAGGGAGTATGGGCAAGCCCTTCATTGGACCACCCGATACGCCAGCCTGACAAGCGGAACGCCGATCGAAAGCTTCACGGGAGACGAACAGATCGTGATCCTCCAATTCCGGGAATGGGCAACCGCGAACTCTCTCGTATACCGATTGATGTCGGGAGAGGAGACGGTCATGGAGAGCTACTTGGACTACGTGGAGGCAAGACCCAACGAAGTTCCAACCGCCCTCTACATGATCGTTCAAGCCGCCAATCTGCATTCGTTCCGAATCGATGACGCCTTGGCCCGGTTCCTGAACCAGATGGAGTTCGAAGAACAGCAAAGCCGCATGGGCAAGGTAGACCGGCACATCGCCGCCGACCGCCATGCGGGCTTCCATGTCGAACTTGGCGAATACTATCTGCGAACCGGCCGGCCTGCGCTCGGACTGGAGCATATCCTGATCGGTTTGAAATTAGCCGCCGGTATTGGGAATTTTCAAATCCTTCTAAAAGCCGTTAGCGACTTTGAACAAAATCGTGACTTTGCCTCGTCAGAGCAAGATGAGGACTACAAAAAGTGGAAGAGTTCTCTTTTGGCTTAACCTCATCCAAAGACCAGTCCCAGCTAGACAGGAACCGCGCGGTTCGGCGCGGTTTTTTGTGTTTTCAATCTCACAAAACTCCATTTTTTGACGACACATACTAATATATTACATATAGAATCGATTATTCCATCCTTTCGGAATGCGAGGGGTTTTCCCATGATCCAAAAAATCGAGCAGGAACGTCAAAAATTGAACTGTTTTGCGGAGCGCTACGGCCTGTCTCATCCCCGGGTGCTGGCCCAATCCCAACAATTGGACAAGCTGTTGAATCTCTATCAGAGGACGCAGGCCGCCCATCCCAAGCGCAAAAAAGAGGTTACCGACCGAACCGATCGAATTCGGCTGTCCGGATAATCGCGCCTTCCCTCTTCGCAAGAACCTCCATTTCGGGTAAAATGGACATTCATTCCATGAGGGAAGGCGGAGAAACGGATGAAGCGGGTTACCTTTGCGGTATGTACGGATTTGCATTTCGACAAAATTCCGGACGGAGAGCGGCGGCTGGAGGAATTCCTCGGTACGGTTCGAAGGACGGCCCTCGATTTTATCGTGCAATTGGGCGATTTCAGCTATCCTCTGCCGGAGAACCGGTTCCTGCTCGAGCGGTTGGAGGCGAGCGGCCTGCCCTGCTACCACGTCCTGGGCAACCATGATTCGGACGTCTCTTCCCAGCAGGCGGCGCTTGATTTCTATGGGCTGCCCCGCTCGTACTACTCATTCACCCAGGGCGGGATCAAATTCCTCGTTCTGGACGGCTGCCATATCGAGCGGACGGAAGGCGCCGAGCCCTACGGGGGGAGAAATTATGCGCACACCGCTGACCGCTACCCGGTCGTTCCGAACGAGCAGCTTGTCTGGCTGGAAAAGGAGCTGCGCGACTGGAGCGGCGACGCCGTCGTCTTTTCCCATCACAGCCTGATCAACGCCTTCGCCCGTAGAGGCATCGCCAACCGGGAGCAAGTCCGGACCATCCTTGAGCGGGGCACCGGAGGCGGCGGCCGCGTGCTGCTCGCCATGAACGGGCATGACCATGGAGACCATGCCGCCCAGGTTAACGGCATCTGGTACTATACTCTGAATGCGATGTCGTACATCTGGCATGGCATGAAGGAGATGTATCCTTATCCGCAGGAGGTGCACGACCGTTATCCCGGGCTGAAGGACCTCATCCTCTACCGCAACGGCCTGCATGCGGTCGTGACGATCGAGCCGGACGGCGCGGTGAGCCTGGCCGGCATGCAAAGCGGCTACCTGCATATCGCCCCGGCGGAAGTCGGAATTCGGGACCAGCGATGGAACAACATTTCGATCGAGCCGGTCGTGTCTCCGCTCCGAATTCCTTAATCCCCGGCGTAAGCCCGGCGCAGGCCCTCGACGTCCAGCTTCTGCATCTTCAGCATCGCCTGCATGACACGCTGGACTTTAAGCGGATCGGAGTCCCGGCGCAGAACGCCGAGCTCCTCCGGTACCACTTGCCAGGAAACGCCGAACCGGTCGCTCACCCAGCCGCACTCCCCCGTTTTCCCGCCCTCCGACAGTCTCTCCCACAGCCCGTCCACCTCGGGCTGATCCCGGCAATTCACGAACAGCGATGTCGCTTCCGTAAAGGTGAACGGATGGTCGAGCGGGCTGTCCATGACGATAAACTCTTGGCCATGCAGCGTGAAGAGAGCGAGTTGAACCGTTCCGGCGTCTCCGCCCTCTTCCGCGCCGTTTCGAATCAGCAGACGGACCTCCGAGCCGGGGAACAGGGATGAATATTGCCTCATCGCTTCCTCGGCCTTGCCGTATTGGTCGCCGACGAACATCAGGCAAGGCACCATCCGCTGCTTGCCCGGCAGCAGGTTCAATTGCCAGGAGACCCCATATTTGTCCTGCACCCAGCCGAACCGCTCGTTGAAGGGGTAGCGGCCGAGCTCCATCAGCACGACGCCTTCGTCCGCCAGCTTCTCCCAGACCTCGTCCACTTCCGCCACGGTTTCTGCGTTGAAGAAGAAGGAGATCGCCGGCGTGAAGGAGAAATACGGACCGCCGTTCAAGGCGATGAAGGGCTGCCCGCCCAACTCAAATTCCACCGTCATGACATTCCCTGCGGCCTTCCCCGCCATTTGCGCTCCGGCCGGGTCGTACCGGGAAATTTGGCTCAAGCGGGAGTCGGGGAATATCGAGGTGTAATACGCGGCGGCCTCTTCCGCCTGGTTGTCGAACCACAGATGCGGGACGATTTTTTGCATAGCGAATCCCTCCTTGGTGTGTAGGACCGGGTTACCGTTCGCCGTTCCACTCCGCATCGAACTCATCCAGGTAGCGCAGCATCACCTGATGCCTTCCTTCCGCCAGCTGCCTTCCGTAGTCCGTATTCATCCGGTCCTTCAGCTTGAGCAGCTTCTCGTGAAAATGGTTGATCGCCGTATCCCGGCCGCTGCGGTATTCGGCTTCCGTCATGGAAGTCCGAGGCGCAAGCGAAGGGTCGTGAATCGGCCGTCCCTTGGCTCCCGAGTACACGAACACCCGGGCGATGCCGATCGCTCCGATGGCGTCCAGCCGGTCGGCGTCCTGGACCACCTTCCCCTCGACGGTCTTCATGGCGGGGGAATTCCCGCCTTTGAACGACAGGGTGGAGATGATCTCGAGCACCGCTTCGGCGTCCTCCGCTGAAACGGACCGGTTCTCCAGCCAGCGGCGGACCTTGGCGAGACCTATCGCCTCGCTCGGGTTCAGCTTGGCGTCGGCGATATCGTGAAGCAGCGCGGCGAGCTCGCAGCGAAACGGATCGGCTTGCTCCTCAGCGGCGATGGTGCGGGCCAGCCGGACGACCCTTTCGGCATGCGACCAGTCGTGGCCGGTTGAGTCGTGCCGCATTTCGTCCTGAACGTATTGGGCGGCATCCGCGAGAATGGCGGCTTGTTCCTGGGTTAACGGGGACATAAGTAACCTCTTTTCGCAATCGGGATGACGCCATCTTACCATACCGAAGGCAGCCCCGAAACCGCGCGAGGCCACCGAAAAAGCCATCGCTTCGCATACTTACCGTCCTTCCAGTCGCTGCCGCTTTTCCAGGACGACTCCGCACCCTCCGCATTGTTTTTCCGTGGCCTAAAACCACGATTCCCGCCGTTAAAGGCAATCCCCGGTCTTCTCCAGTTTTCCCAACAAGGCTCCATTTTTTTCGCAACCATTGCCGATTCGGGGGGTATAAACTGGGTGTACCCCAAGAACCCGCAAGGAAAGGATGTCTCGCGATCATGATGGAACAACCCGGCCTGGCCAGCGGAGAACGGGCCCGGCCGAAGAACAGGACGAGCGGCAAGAAACTGCCGCGCTGGGTCGTACTGGCCGCAATCACGGCGCTTTGGCTGGCGATCGGCTATGCCGGCTACTCGCTCGCCCATACCTATATCGGCCACCTTCAACAGCAGCTCGACCAGATTTCCCGGACGAACCAGACGCAAATCCAGGAGCTGAATACGCAGCTTACCGCTTTGCGTGAGCATATGGACGATCAGAAGGCGCAGGAGAAGACCCAGGCCGAAGCCTTGCAGAAGCAGCTCACCGCCGTGGAGAAGGAACTGACTGCGGTCAAGGAGGAGATGTCGCTCGCCGGGGATTCGCTGAGCACCGCCGCCCAGACCAAGCAAGCGCTCAACAATCGGATCACCGACCTCAGCAAGCAGCTGACCGAGCTCGGCAAGGTCGTCAAGCGTCTGGAGGAAGCGGCCCGTGTTTACTAAGTGGATCGCCCCTCCGCTATTAATTCTCGCTCTGTTGGCCGGTCTCCTGACCGGCTTCATCCGCGATCGGGACAAGCTCGATCCCGGCCTCGAGCAAGCCCGCCTCGACCTCGGAGCGGAACGCGGCGCAGCCGCTGGCTTGGCCGGCCAGCCTGTATCGGGAGCGACCGCGGCCCTCGCCGGCATGTCCGCCTCCGCGAAGCAGTCCACGCAGGAGCTCGCGGGCATCAAGGACATTCTCACAGCGCTCGACAAGAACGCCAAGAAGGAAAGCACCGAGGACGCCGCCCACAAGTCGGCCGTCGATGCCATCGTGCGCGACAGCGCCAAGCAGGTGAAGGCCGCAGGCGACGCGCTGGACTCTGTTCTGGCCGGCATGCTCGGCGACCCGATCGGCCAAACCTACGGCGACCGTTCCACCGTTAAGGTCTATTCGCTGAAGGAAGCGGGGCTGCGCGGCTACATGGCCAAGGTCAAGCTGCACGACCCGAAGGCGGTCAAGCTGGTGCTCTCCGGCGACCGAACTCCCGATCCCGGCGAGACCACGTCCCATGCCGCCGCCCGCAAGGACGCGGTGCTGGCGATCAACGGCGGCGGCTTCGCCAGCCAGAGGGGCATGCTGTACCCCATGGGCATCACCGTCGTCGACGGGGCGATCCGCTCGTTCGCCCGCATCGACCTCAGCTTCATCGGCCTGAACGGCAAGGGCCATCTGGTTGGGGGCTCGATCACCAGCAAAGCCCAAATCAAGCAGATGGATATCCAGCAGGGCGCCACCTTCGTACCCACCCTGCTGCAGAACGGCAAGAAGCTGACCATTCCTTCCAACTGGAAGAACCGCAAGGAGCCGCGCACCCTGATCGGGCACTTCTCCAACGGGGACATGCTGTTCATCGTCATTGACGGACGCCAGGCGAGCAGCTCCGGGATTACCCTGGAGGAAGCGCAGACCAAGCTCTTGTCCTGGAAGGTGGTCGACGCCTATAACCTGGACGGCGGCGGCTCCAGCTCGTTCGTCTACAACGGCAAAGTGCTGAACAGCCCGTCCGACGGCCGGGAACGCAAGGTCGCCTCCAACTTTGTGGTACTGCCTTAAGCCGGTTCGGCATCGAACCTTCTCTTTCACGCAGACCGCGGCGAATGCCGCGGTCTGTTTTGGTTTGGCTGCAAACTGAGGAGCCGCGCAAGGCGGAGTTAGCCGAAAGGACCAAGACTTGCCCGGAGGCTCGCCGAGGTATGGCGACATACCGCGGATTCTGCCCGCCGGGAATGGCGGCCCGATGACTACTTGCGATAGGTTTGTCCGCCGGACATGTGGCCTGTATTCTGCTCACGGGATGTTGTCGCAGGGGATGGGGCGGTACCCACCCGAGGGCTCAAAGCCTTTTGATCCGTTTCTTCCAAGCCTCCATGGGGTATAAAAGACAGGGCCTCCCTACCGCTTGACAATTATTTTTATTGTGTTAAATTAAATTGTATACAATTTATTTAATCAAAGGAGAGATCTCGCATGAACAAGATTCAGCAAAAGCTGTACGAAACCTCGGTTAAAGCCGTTGGCGGACGCGACGGGTACGTGGAATCCGCTTCGCCCGAATTTCACCAGAAGATCACCACGCCGAAGGAAATGGGCGGCCCGGGCGGCGAAGGCACGAACCCCGAACAGCTCTTCGCGGCCGGCTATGCCGCTTGCTTCGACAGCGCCCTGAACCTCGTCGCCCGCCAGCGCCGGATCAAGCTGGAAGGCACGGAAATCACCAACACTGTCAGCTTCGGCAAGGTGGAGGACGGCGGTTTCGGCATCGCCGCTCGGCTGGACGTGACGGTGAAGGGCGTCGATCATGAGACGGCCGTGTCGCTGGTGGAAGCCGCCCACGAAGTCTGCCCTTACTCCCGCGCTACGCGGGGCAACATTGTCGTCGAGCTGAATGTGCTGTAAGCCGGTTTAACGCTCCGCTCCCCCAAGCTTTCAGGTCGGTCCTTTGGGAACGTCCTAGGGCTTGGGGGAGTTTTTATTGTTATGCGGGCGTCGCTGCCTACTCCCACCGAAATTCCGGGCAGACGCCTCTGAACCGTCCCGTCGTACCATCGCGACTTTCGGGCAAACCTCTCATCCCGTCCTCCTTCCGTTCCGGCGCAGGCGCCGTTCACGGCCACCGCCTCCCAGTCCCGCTTCCCGCCGACGATAAGGACAGCCGTGAAACCATGGCGGCTCCTCCTCCTTCACGAATTTCTTTTCGATATGTTATGTTTATTTACACGAACCTCTTGACACCCTCCTATATGTCGGTATAATAAAACTAATTCCTCGACAAAGTTCACCGCTTTGTAATATTATCTAACATTTAATTCGAATGAGGGTGAGGTCTATGGCCTTATCCGAGGGAGCCGCCAAGCAGGAGATCCTCCGCATCTACAACGCGATCAACCAGAAAATCTTCAGTGCGGGGGTGAAGCAGCAGCGGGTCGACTTCCTGGACAACAAGATCCTGATCATGTCCCGCAACAGCCGGGTCCCGATCCTGAAGCTGCTCGACGGGGACCATCCGAACGACACCCGCCGGATCGACCAATTGTTGTCCCAGGTGTTTAAGCGGGAGATTCGGCAGGCCCTGGAGCAGCGGTTCCAACTGAATATTGTTGCCATTCTCAAAGACTATGACGCAGAGACCGAATTCTCCGGTACCGTTGTCGTCTTGGAGCGTGACATCGGCACTTATCTGACCGAAGCGCCCGAACTCCCTTAACAGAGAGCGGCCGATTGTCGTCAGTTTGGCTCCTGCGGCACCCTCGTGCCGAACGGGACTGAACTGGCGATTTTTTTATACCCGAAAGAAAAGGAGTGGAGACGATGAGCTACAAGATCCAGATCAACGGAGTCAGCAAGACCTTCCGCCGGGGAGGCCGGGAAGTGCCGGCTATGAAGGAGACCAGCCTGGCGATCGAGGAGGGCCGGTTCGTCAGCATCATCGGCCCGAGCGGCTGCGGCAAATCCACGCTGTTCAACATCATCGCCGGGCTCATGCCTCCCTCCACCGGCGAAGTGGTCGCCGACGGCCGCAACATCGTCGGCAAGTCCGGCTATGTTGGGTATATGCTGCAGAAGGACATGCTGCTTCCCTGGCGCACCATCCTCGACAACATCGTCCTCGGCATGGAAATCCGCGGCATCCCCCGCAAGGAGGCTGTCGGGCGCGCCTTGCCCCTCATGGAGAAGTACGGGTTGAAGGGCTTCGACAAGCATTACCCGAAGGAGCTATCCGGCGGGATGAAGCAGCGGGCCGCCCTCCTGCGCACCCTGCTCTACGACCGGGATATCCTGCTCCTGGACGAGCCGTTCGGCGCGCTCGACGCCCAGACCCGGCTCGCCATGCAGAACTGGCTCCTGCAAATCTGGGCCGATTTCCGCAAGACCGTCCTCTTCGTCACCCACGACATCGACGAAGCCATCTACCTCTCGGACGACATCTACGTCTTCTCCCCCCGCCCCGGCCGGATCAAATCGAAGATCACCGTCACCATGGAACGGCCGCGCAAGACCGAGGACATGACCTCCCCCGCCTTCATGGAGCTGAAGCACCACCTGCTGGACCTGCTGTCCGCCGGACACGAATCGGAGGAGCAGCGCATCTCGTAGACCGCCGCTTTTTCCGCCGCAATCCGCATCCCACGATATCTTCTTGAAGGAGGACTCCTCTATGGAAACGGTACGCAAGGAAGCCTTTGTCATCCACGCCGCGGTTGCCGCACCCGAACCCGCTCTGTCTGCCGTCCGCAAGGCGGAGGCCGCCCCGCTCATCATCGACGAGGAAAGCAAGGAGCGGCGGCGAAGCCGGAAGGTCACCCTGCTGCGGACCCTCGCCGCCATGCTGATCTTCGTGGTCTGGGAGCTGTTCACCCGGATCGGCTGGCTGGACGTGTATTATTGGAGCACCCCGAGCGCCATTCTGAAAACCGCCTGGACCCAGATCACCGAGGGCGAGCTGCTGAGCGACATCTCCTACACCTCCGCCGCCACGATCCTCGGCTTCGTATTCGGAACGCTGTGCGGAGCGCTGCTCGGGCTGTCCTTCTGGTGGTCGCGCACTTATGCCGACGTCAGCGAACCGTACCTCATCATCCTGAACGCGATGCCCAAGCTGGCGCTCGCTCCGGTGCTGGTCATCCTGCTCGGCATCGGATTCTTCTCCAAGGTGGCGCTCGCCTTCTCCATGACCGTCGTGGTCGCCGCCCTGTCCGCCTACAGCGGGGTGAAGAGCGTGGACCCCGATATGGAAAAGCTGATGTATTCCCTCGGCGCGAAACGGCGGCAGGTGTTCGCCAAGGTCGTTGTCCCCTGGTCGATGCCGTGGATCATCAACAGCCTGCGGATCAACATCGCGCTGGCGCTTGCAGGCGCCATCGTCGGCGAATTCATCGCCTCCCGGCACGGCGTCGGCCGGATGATCATGTACGCCGGCACGATTCTCGACATCAATCTGGTGTGGGTCGGCGTCGTCGTGCTGTCCCTGCTCTCCATGTTGATGTACTGGGGCGTGGTCGTGCTGGAGAAAGGGCTCAGCAAGGGCTTCGTCAAGCAATAGCCTGCTTGTCCCCATAAAGAGATGAATCAGGAGGAGAGAAACCTATGACCCTACTCGCCCGTTTACGCAAACCGGCTGCTCTGCTTGCGGCTGCCGCCCTCATCGCCCTGCCGCTTGCCGGCTGCGGCAAGGAAGCCTCCGGCGACAACGTCGCGGAAGCCAAAGGGAGTCTGAAAAAGCTCGTGATCGCCGAACCGCTGCACTCGACCGGGTACCTGCCGCTGTATGTGGCCCAGCACGAGGGCTACTTTGCCGAGCAGGGCCTGCAGGTGGAGGTGATCCAAGCGGCGGGAGGCGCCCATGTCACCGCCGTTGTCAGCGGAGACGCCTGGGGCGTGATCGGCGGGACGGAATCGAACGCCCTCGCCAATGTCAACAGCTCCGACCCGATCGTCTCGGTGGTCAATGTCGTCAACCGGGCCAACGTCTACCTGATGGCCAAGACGGGTCTCGCCCCGACCGGCAGCTCGCCGGAGGAGTTGAAAGCTTTCCTTCAGGACAAGAAGATCAACGCCGGCCGCCACGGCGGAACGCCCAACCTGCTGACCCGCTACCTGCTGGTGCAGCTCGGACTCAATCCCGACAAGGACGTGCAGCTCCTGGAACCGGCGGACGGCTCGACGGTGGTCACCATGGTCAAGCAAGGCGCGGCGCAGATCGCAAACGGCGCGGAGCCGCAGATCGCCGACGGCATCAATCAGCAGGTCTGGGGCGAGCCGTTTTACAAATTCCACGACCTCGGCGACTTCTCGTATTCGGTGCTGAGCGTCAAGAAGTCTACCATCGCCAAAGACCCCGAGACGGTGCAGAAGTTTACGAACGCGATCATTAAAGCCCTGCACGCCGTGCAGACGGACAAGGAGCTGGCCAAGAAGAACCTGAAGGCCGAATTCCCCACCCTGTCGGATGAATCGATCCAGGCGGCGCTCGACCGGGCCTATGCCGACTCCCTGTGGAGCCCGGACGGCACGATCTCCGAGAAGGCGCTGGACAACGACATGGACGTCATGATCAAAACCGGCATCTTCAAGGGCAGCTACAGCTACGCCGAGCTGGTGGACATGCAGTTCGTCAACAAAGCCAACGAATCCAAAAAGTGAGGTGCTCAACTTGACGGAAACCCAACAACGCTTGCTGCAAAACAGCCGCTGCGCGCTCGTCGTCGTCGACGTCCAGAACGATTACTGTCATCCGGAAGGCTCGCTTGCCCGCAAGGGCAGCGACGTCGGCGGCGTCCGCGCCATGATGCCCAATCTGCACCGCTTGATCGAGGCGGCCCGGAATCAAGACGTTCCGATTGTGTATATTCAAACCTTCCACGAGGACGCCACCGATTCGGAGGCCTGGACGTCCCGCTCCTCCGGGCGCTCGTCGGCGGTCTGCCGCCGCGGCAGCTGGGGGGCGGAGTTCTTCGAGGTAGAGCCGCGGCCGGAGGAGATCGTCGTGAACAAGCACCGCTACAGCGCCTTCATCCATACCCGGCTGGATTCCGTTTTGCGGACGCTGAAGGTCGAGACGCTGCTTCTCGCCGGCGTCAGCACGAATGTCTGCGTGGAATCGACGGCCCGCGACGGCTTCATGCTCGACTATCACATCGTCCTGCTCTCCGATGCATGCGCGGCGTATTCGAAGGAGGCGCATGACATGACCCTGGCGAATATCCGCGATTACTTCGGGGCGGTCACGGACACGGGCGAGGTGATCCGCTTGTGGGACGAGCGCACTCCCTCGTCGATCGCGATCTGAGGCCTTCCGCCCGGGCACCGGTCCACTATGTTATCTGCCTCGGCGCGTTCCTGTCCAACCTGTCCGCCGGGATGTTCAACATCGCTCTCGTCGACATCGCCGGCGAATTCCGTGCTTCGCTCTCCTCGGCGCAATGGATCGTGACCGTCTACCTGCTGGTCATCTCCGTCTGCCTGCCGCTCATGGGCAAGCTCGGAGACCTCGTCGGCCGAACGAAGGTGCACAACACCGGCTATCTTATCTTCGTGCTGGGGGCGCTCGCCTGTGCGTTCGCGCCTTCCCTCGGCTGGCTGGTGGGATTCCGACTCCTGCAAGGCTTCGGCGCTTCGATGTACCAGGCAACCAACATGGCCTTGATCGTCTCCGTCTTCCCGCCCGGCAAGCGGGGACAGGCGCTCGGCCTGATGAGCACCTTCGTCGCCGCCGGTTCGATGATCGGACCGAGCCTGGGCGGGGTGCTGATCGAATGGTTCTCCTGGCGGGCCAGCTTCGGCCTCTTGGCCGCCGTCGGCTTCGCCGCCTGGCTGCTCGCCGAGCGGATGATTCCCCGCGAGCCGGCGACGGGCCAGGCCCGGCTCGATCTAACCGGCGCCGGTCTGTTCGCCGCCGCGCTCACCGGCTTCGCTTCGGCGCTGAGCCTGTCCGGCACGCAGGGATTTGCCTCCTGGCCGGTGTTGCTCCTGCTGGCGCTTGCCGGCTTGTTCCTCGCACTCTTCCTCCGGCACAGCCGGCAGGCGCGGTGGAATGCAGCCGAAGGCCGCGAGCCGTTCCTGCCAGTCGCGCTGTTCCGCCACGCCGGGGTCAGCGCCGGCATTCTGATCACGGTCGTCACCTACCTGGCGGCCTTCTCCGCCCAGCTTGTGCTGCCCGTCTTCCTGCGCAGCGAGCTCGGCCTGAGCGCAGCCGCCGCCGGATTCTGCCTGATGGCCTATCCGCTCGCGCTGATCCTGGCCGCTCCGTTGTTCGGCCGCCTGTCGGACAAGCACGGCGTGCTGCCGATCCTCGCCGCAGGCATGCAGCTCATGACGGCCGCGCTGCTCGCGCTCGGCTTCCTGTCGCCCGCTTATCCGCTCGCCCTGCTGCTCGCGCTGATCGTCCTGTTGGGCGCTTCGATGGGCATGATCACTTCGCCGAACAACAGCCTGGTCATGCGCGAGACCCCGCCGGAGCATCTCGGCATCATCGGCAGCATCCTCGCCCTGTCGCGCAACCTCGGCATGATGTTCGGCACGGTGGCCGGCGGCGGCCTGCTCGCCGCCGGAAGCGGTGCCCCCGCGCTGCACGGCTACCGCTCCGTCTTCGCCGTCTGCTGCGCCTTGGTCGCTGGAAGCTTCCTGCTCACCGTCCGGTCTACGCGGCAGCGGCATCGCCGGGAGGAGAGCGTCTCGTCATAGGACGGGGCCGCTCCTCGAGACCTACCAAAAAATCCCCCGCTTCGGTCACTCCAAAGCCGCCATGTGGTATCATGAGGCGACGAGTGAACTCGCGGGGGATTTTGCCATGCGTCCGCCCTTGCGGATGCGGAAGGAGCGAAGAGATGAAGCGGCTGCCCGATTGGATTACCCTGAGCCGAATCGCATTCTCCCTCTCTTTGCCGTTCGTGATGGAGCATAAGCTTGCGTTTCTCTCGGTATACCTGTACTGCGGCCTGAGCGACGCAGCGGACGGATGGCTGGCCCGCCGCATGGGCACGGCGAGCGATCGGGGAGCCTTCCTGGATTCGGCCTCCGACCTCGTGTTCTTCGCGGCGGTCCTATTCTTCCTCTTCTCTCAGCCCTACGGCGAATTCAGCCGGTACCTGCCTTGGGTGCTCGCCGCCGGGCTGCTCCGCGGCGCTGGCATCGCGCTCGCCGCCTGGAAATACCGGACGTTCGCCATCCTGCATACCTGGGGAAACAAGCTGACCGGGCTGCTGCTCTTCCTGGCGCCGCTGTTCCTGCAGTATCGGATCCAAGCGGCTCTATGGCTGGCTTGCGCTGTGGCCGTCCTGGCTTCGGCCGAGGAGTTGGCGATTCACCTCACGTCCCGCGAGCTCAGCCGGGACCGGCGCGGGCTGTGGGGATGAAGGCGGAGGCCGGATGGCGTCAACTGAAGCTGCGCTTGCTCGGCCAGGAGCCCTGCAGCTTGCGGACCAGCACGATCTGCCCCGTATGGTACGCGTCGTGCACCGCCAGGCTCATCAGCTCGTCGGCGGGTGAATCCTCCGGGCCGCCGTCGTCTTCCAGCGCCTGAAGGTATCCCCGGAGCTCGGCATGAATGCTTTTCAGCTTTTCCACAGCGCCCGCCCAAGCTTCTTCCCCGCTCTCCGTCACGGTAAACGTATCCGTGTTGCTCGCCAGGTTCGGCTGCTTCGGCAACCCCTTCAACCTCCGCAGCAAGCGCTCCTTATAGTACGTCAGGTGCTGAACGTTCTCCCAAATCGAATTGCCCGCTTCGCCCTGCGGTTTCCACCGCGCCTGCTCGGCGGTTACTCCCTTGAGGGCATCCGCCAGGGGCGGGGACCAATCCTCCTGATCCATCGCATAATCCCAACTCCGCAGCAGCACTTCCTTGTACGTAAGTCCCATGTTCCTGCCTCCGTTTTCGATTGGATAGGTGAATGCACTTCACATTTACGCCTGTACAGATGGAGTGTTATTCCGGCAACGGTTGATTCCGGCTGTCTTTCGTTCAGTCCATGCAGTGAATTTCCTTGTCGTTCGTGTAACTATCTACTTTGATATTAAACCATTACAAGGAGACTGTACCACATCCTTCTCCGGCCGGCAAGTAACTGGCGTTATTTTAGTTTGACTGTTACAATATACAGATTGGAAAGGATGGCGCGGACATGCTGTGGACGGATTTTATCAATTCCTACGCGAGGGATTGGCGGAGCGGAGACGAAGGCAAGGCCAAGGATTGGCTGACGGACGACAAGTGGGTACCCGCGTGGCTGAAGGAGTATGACCTGCCCCCGCTTCCCGCTCCGACCGGCGAGACGCTGGCGGAATTGCGTTCCCTGCGGAGCGAGCTGTTCGGGATCGTGCAGGACCTGGCCGACGGCCGGTCGCTGGTACCGGAACAGCGGCAGCGGCTGAATGCGGCGATGGCGCGGGGGCCTGTCGTTCGCCAGCTGGAAGAAGCGGAGGGCGAACCGGCCTTGGCGCTGCGGCCGCTCGGCGCCGATTGGGCGCAGGTCCAGGCCGAAATCGCCGCTTCGCTGGCCAAGACCCTGGCCGAGCGGGACACGACGCGCATTCGTGTCTGCGAGAACCCGGACTGCCTGTGGGTTTACTACGACGACACCCGCAATCGGTCCAAACGCTATTGCGAGGACAAGACCTGCGGCAATCTGCTGAAGGTCCGCCGCTTTCGCGCCCGGAAGAAGGCGGAGCAAGCGCAAACGACTGCCGGCAGCGAACCATCGGATGAGTGAGAGAAAGACAGCTCCGTTCGATCGCGGAATTCTTGCGGGGTCATGTTCGAGAAGGCTTTAAACCGCTTAATAAAGTGCGGCACGGCCTGGTAGCCGACCATTTGACTGATCTCGTAGATTTTCCTACAACTGCTGATTATACGGCTGAGGGTCATTCAATCAGCCTTGTGCTGCGCATCTTGGAAGTGGAGCGTTCTACCTATTATGCTCAAGTAAATCGCTCGAATCAGCAACCTGAATGAATCTTCAATCCTATGTTATTGATCATGCCAGATAAAATCCTTGTTACTCTATGGGAGAGCTTTTCCATTGCAAGAGAATGCAGGCAAAACTAAATGGCCTTCCTCCGATGGGAATCAGAACAAAGGCCACTTCATTGTTTTTCTTTTAGCTGTCTACTTAAGGTGGAGCCGTTCAGTCTGTTCTTAATCAGGGAGCCCTTTGTGAATTATTTGATCCGTTTACCGAGTAGAATAAGCAGCCAAATAATACCTGCACCTAGAATCGTGTGACCAAGTCCTGCAATATGTGGCAAGAAGCTGATGTCTCCACCGTTAATTTGAAGCATTCCGCGAGTCGCCATGGCACCAATTGTAATCAACAAACCGACGTTATAGACAATGTACCATGCGCCAAAGGATTTTGCTTCATGCACATTGAATAACTTGCCTAAGATCAGTGTGATGATAAAAAAGAAGAAGCCTAACACCAGAATATGGGTATGAAGCGCCACTAATACAGTGGGTCCACTGAAATCACTATGTTTGGTGATTTCTCGATAGGCAATCCCTGCCAACAAACCAAGAATCGCATAGAAAAAAGAAGTATAATACAGTTTTTTCATGATCTTATCTCCTCGTATCATAATCGATATTTGTTATCAATTGTTACCGAAAGCATAACCTACGAATAAGAACGCAATATGAACGGAATATTACAAAATGATGAGTATTTTCGCGAGATGATTAGCCGATTTTCCGACCGCTTACCCCCTTTAGCAGCAATTACTCGGATCTCTGGAATACTATCGGATTTAGAAGCGCTCTTAAAGCGGACCAAATCTTGCTGCGTCTGAAAAAGAAATTTCAAGATTCCTTCGATCCGCTTGTCAGTTATGATCATTCCATTTTACTGGCTGCAGCCAACCGGTCATCCCCACCAGATGGGCCATGCCGAGCTTCTCGCCGAACACCTCACAGCCCTGCTTCACGGCGGCTGTCTGAAATTAGAAGGATCAGGAAGAGACTTTCTTTTGTTCTTGATTCTACAAGTTCCGACGTATTTCCTCCTTTTGGCAGTCTACTTATGAAATTGTGTGAGAGAATGGATACAAAAAAAAGAGCCAAAGAGGCTCTTGTCTCAAGGCTAGGAATATGGAAGGATTCGACTTGGGAAGCATCAACCTGCGTAGACCTTCAGCGCATTCGCAAACGAGGTGAAGTCGTCCAGGTGATTTTGGATAATGGCCCGCAAAATCTCCACCTGCACCGTTTGATAACCGTGAACCGCAATATTGCGAAAACCGACCATCGCCTTCAGATTTCGAGTGAGCTACTCTTGGATAATTCCCTGATTCAACAATAAGTCAAATGCCTCCCGGCTGGATTGAGGAACACCCGACTGAAGCTCAGCCACGGTATGCATTGCGAGATCAATGCAGGCTTCACAGGCTCTTTGCAAATTCAGAATAATGGAATCCTGTTTGGTATAGTTCAACAGATTGCGTTCGTCGTCGGCGTATTCCTCATGGATTCGGCGCAAACACCGTTGAATGACTTCCGTCTTATTCAATAAAATATCCCGGTTCATACGCGCCCCTCCCGCATCCGATTCCGGATGATCTCCCGTCGCTCTTCGTTCAGCATAGCGTATTCCTTCAGCGACCGCATGAACAGCTCCTGTCTTTTGCGCGGATCATCCTCATACAACAGAATCCCGCTGTCAATAATCTGAACTCGAAGCACCGGACTCGCCAGATCAAAATCGATTAGATCAACCTCGCGGCCAACCGCATCGGCAAGGTTTGAGGCAATGCGAAAGCGTTCGTACGCATTCGGTCTGAGCTTATCCGCAATGTAAGCCAAATCCAGATCACTGTCGGGACGATAGGTTCCTTTCGCCAGCGAACCGAACAGAATAATGGAAACCGGTTCGATGCTCTCTTTCAGAATCTTCACGATGGCTTCTTGCTGAACTACAGTCAGTGCATGGGCGGCGAGCGCATCCGACGAGGTTTCTTCAAACTTTTTCATCCGGCTCTCCCTTTCTAACGTCTGGTCCGGTGAACTGCCATCCTGTTCGGCCAGATTCCAGCTACATCCTCCATGGTAAAGGACGACTGGGTTGGTCGTTCCATTATAGCATGCAAGGGTTTTAAGCCAAACATTCCAGGTGGTTCAAACCAGCCACCTCTTAGAAAGAGAATCACCCACAGGCAAACGAATGTCAATCCTCGCTACTCATTTCCACAATGCAGCCCTTACGATCTGCCCACAAGGGATATTCAACTATAGAACGAGACGATGGAAGCTGGACAGACTGGCGCTTTCCTCCGGCTCTAGAATCTGCAGCTGCTGCAAAAGTTTAATGGCAGCGGGGAGGCGGCGCGGCGGTTGCCGTCATGAATTTTTAGGCCAATGCTCCATCCCCGATCCGGAACAGCCATGGGTTAGACGGCCACGGCTCCGGTCTTCCCGGTCTCGTCTATTGGATCAGCCGGGTATCGAAGTCGCCTGTGCCTTCGATCATGTCCGGATGCTCGGTTATGGCATCCGTCAGACGGCGAATGGCCGGCGCCAGCTCCCCTCTCAGATCCCACGGATTAGCCAACCGGGCAAAGGTATAGGCGAGACGTTCCAAGGGGAGTTAATAAGTCGGCAGACCGCACCATCGCGGCCGAACGGTATTTCCTTCGGTCCGGAGGATATTAATGTAAACATCAATGGCTCCAGCCTATCATTGGAGGCCTCCGAAAAAGTCCTGTTAACTGTTTGGTGCGATAAAAAAACCGTTTTCAGCAGCATTGGAACCTTTTTTGGTCGCCGTTGCTTCTTGATTCTTGCCGCCTCACGTAATCTTCATCAATCATACCCGGGCTTCCATCTACGTGCTAGGTGGGGCCTATTTGACGTTCACTTCAACCAATACGGTAACTGCGTTGTTCATGCGACTGTTAAGGAGAAGGAGATTCGCTTATCAGGTCGTTTAATAAATTAGCGAGCGGTGCCTCCGTCTCCGCCATCACTGCTCTCTCCTTGAATAACCCAATGTCTTTGACGACAATCCAGTTGTTCGGGAGACTTTGCAACGTAATTTGCTCGGCATTAAGTGCAATTAACTTGCCAAAATTTTGATACACCGGAGCGGTAAACATCGTCCGAGAGAGCATTTCCATCATTTCCGAAGGATTGATTCCGTTTTTTTGCGCCATTCTGCACGCCTCCATCATGGCTTCCATGGCCGTAAAGCTAATGAAGTTGCCACAAATCTTGACGATTAAGGCTGAGCCGATCCTTTCACCGAAATCAAAAACTCCTTGCCCCATCGCATCCAGAAGCGGCAATGCTCGTTTCTTCGCCTCCTTCGATCCCGCGATGCAGATCCATAGTTTTCGCGCGGTAGCCGCTTCGGGAGGACCAAAAACCGGCGCTTCAACATAATGACTCCCATATTCGTTATGAAAATCGGCGAGCTGCCGAGAGGTGGCGGGCGAAACGGTACTCATCGAGAGATGGAGGCCTCCACGTCCAAGCCGTTCCATAAACCCTTCGCTCCGCACAATATCTTCGAGCGCAGAATCGTCGGTCACCATAGTAATGACGATATTTCCCTTTGTAGCGGCTTCGCTCGGCCTGGAGACGGATTCGGCCCCGAGCGCGACCAGAGGCTCAGCTCTGCCTGCTGTTCGATTGTATACTCTAAGCGTGTAACCGGCTTTGATCAGATTAAGAGCCATAGCTTGCCCCATATTCCCCAATCCAATAAATCCTATAGGTGTTGTCACAGCCTTCACTTCCTTTTTTCGTTTTGAATTTCCGCATATTTGGCCAGTTTTAAATTGACCGCTTCAAACGCTCTATCGAGCTCCCATTGCCTTTCTTGTAGCTTCTGCTTGTGCTTTTCCAATAAATCCTGTCTTTGCGGAATGGTCGAATCGCCCTGGACGGCCAACTCAACGAATTGTTCCAATTCGGCAACGGTCATGCCGGTCGTGCGAAACCATATCATCAGGTTGATCCATTCCATGTCCCTCTCTTCAAAAATTCGATTACCGTAAGGGTCGCGTTGAAGAAATGGCAGCAACCCTTTCCTTTCATAAAATCGGATGGTATGAGGAGGAATCCCCAGCCTTTCCGAAGCCTCTTTAATGGATAAACTCACCTTGAGACCTCCATTTCCGGTAAGATAATATATACCGATTTACAGGACTCCTACCAATTAGGGAGAATCTTCAATTCATTGTACACCTTAAACTTTAGTTTAAGGCAACAGCTTCTTGGAAGTGGTTGATGTGCTTTGGAACGTCAAACAACCCCCACCTTGTTATTAAGATGAGGGCCAGTATTAGTTACAATCAGGATTTAACTACGCGGCAGGTCAGCGGCAACGATGGCGACCTGCTCCACGCCATAAATCATCCAGTTCGCCATCGTTTGCCGGGACAATGAAAGATGCACCGAAGCGTTTTTGTTGCGCAAGACGGAACTGCTCCTCGTTTAAGCTTAGCAGTAAGCTCTGCAATTTGTTGCTCCTGCTTGGCGTTTTGCTGTTCCAGTTGTTTGATTGTCGTTAAGGTATCCGCTCGATTTTCCATACCGTATAGATTCAGCCGTGACTTTCTCTCTTAGCAGCCTTGGGTCGAAGCCAGAGCGGATCTCAATATGGGCTGAACCGATGTAAACCACAAGGGAAGTATGGTTGTTAAATTGGATGGGATCAGCAACTGTTAGCGGCACCCAGTGTGTAGGGGTAGTTACGACTTCGGAAGGAACTACTTTAAGTTTGCGGAGCCAATACTTCAACTGCTCTTTTGTAACATGATGAGCATCGCACCACGCTGACATTGTAAGCCCACTTTCTTTATAGTCCGCGATACGGGCTGTCCATTCTTGGCGACGCTGTTCTTTAGTGGTCATAGGGCAACCTGCGATTGGATTAGGCTGCTCTCATTCTCTCACGTAAATTTGAGTTCTTGAAGGTGTGTAGGGTTTGACGCTTACAAATTAATCAAGGAATTGAGAGTGTCAAATGTGGCCATCCGGGTTGAGAAATATCCCAATTCGCCGACCCCATACACGATACGGGTGTCACCAAGCTAATCGATCTGCAACCTGTCGCCGGTTTCCAGCGTCTTCCTGTATAGGGCTTATAGCGCTTTCAAAACCACAAAGGAGGAATGGCAGTGAGGCATACGTCTCATTCTGCTCGGGAGAAGGCCTCCCGGCAATGGACCAAGGGGAGCGTGGCTGCGGCCGTGCTTGCAGCGGCGTTGACTGCTGCGCCCATCGCCGGTGCGGCCACAGCCGGAGCCGCTCCGGCGGCAGGGGCACAAGCGTCGAACGCAATTCAAATGGGGGGGATCACTTACGAGGGTAAACCGGTCCCGCTTCCGAGTAAGCCGACCGTGCGCAACGGCATCGTCATGGTTCCCGCCCGGGCCGTATTCGAAGCCTTGGGCTGTATGGTCCGCTGGAACGGCAAGGAACAGAGCTTTAGCGTCGCCGCCCCTTCCGGGGAAGAGCTGACCTTCTACATCGGCAAGTCGAAGGTAGCGGGAAATCGGCATACGGGCCTTCTTCTAAATTCCGAGTACATCCCCTATCTACAAAATCACCTGGCCTGGATGCCGCTCGAGGCGGTCGGTTACTTCGAGTCGTTCCAAATCTCTTGGACCGGCGGTCAGTCGGCGGCGATCTCCAAGGCGGTTCCGGCTCCCGCTTACCGGGTCGTCGTCCGCTCGGCAGAAGAAGACACGTCTAAGCTGAACGATCTGAGTGCGAGCTTGGACGGTGCGCTGCAAAGCCAAACCAGCTTAACGGCCGTGCCCACGAAGGATTACGACAACTTGATTACACTCATGATCGCGGCGGGAGATCTCTCGGATCTCATGCAGCTTTATCATTCCTACCGGTTCCATGACGATCTCCTCTCCTCGGTCGCCGTCGACCTCAGCGGCTGGCTGGACGCCTACCCGGCCCTTCGGGCCTGGGTGAAGCAGAACCCGGAAGCGGCCCGTCAGACGGGAAGCGCCGTCTACGGCATTCCCATCCCGAACGATCCGCATCTGGCTCCGTTCCCCGCCCTGCGCGCCGATTGGCTGAACAAGCTGGGGCTGAAACAGCCGACCACCATGGACGAGCTGTATCAGGTGCTGCATGAATTCGTCTACTCGGACCCCGACGGCAACGGCAAGAACGATACAGTCGGCATGACCGGGCATACCGACGGAGATGGATTGGGCGACTTCGCCTGGGCGGAGCAGGCGTTCACCGGCTCTCCGGCCCGCTTCGCGATCGTAGACGGCAAGGTGGTCGACACCGCCGTCACGGAAGGCGAGACATCCGCGCTTCAATGGCTCGCCCGTGCCTATGCGGACGGGCTGATCGACCGCGAATTCGCCTTGCTGACGGCGGATCAAGCGCATGACCGCTTAGCCGCCGGGAAGACGGGCCTCGGCGCGCTGACCATTCGGGACGCCGCCACTCTGACGCTCGACACGCAGCGGCGGAACCCGAACCGCTTCGACCAGTGGGCGCCGCTCGCCTCGCTGCGGGCGAACGCCCAATCGGCCGCCGTCGCGCCTTGGAATGTGAAGGACGTCGGCATGTACATCATTTCCAAGCAAACCGACTCCGGCAAAATCAAACAGCTGCTCGCCTGGCTGGAGCAACGGATAACCGGCGCAGGCAGCGCGTCCGCAGCAGCTCTCGGTTCCGACGCGGCCGCCGCCGACCTGAACCAGGCCACCTTCGGCAGCCCCAAGCTGCTGCCGGAAACCGTCCGGTCCGAAGCCGCCTTTGCGCATGGGCTGAAGGAGGATTACCAGAGGGCCGTCGACGCCTGGAGCCAAGTCACCTATCAGGGCAAGTGGCTTGCCAACGCCGACGCTTTGTTCAGCCGCGGCACCTATGCCGAGTTGAACGGCAAGCTCGTCCAAATGAAAATCAAGGTCGTCATGGGCGCGGCTTCCCTCGAGGAGTGGCGGACCTATGTCACCAGCCTGAAGGCAAGCACCGAATATCGAGCGATGATGGACGACTTGCAGAAGCTGGCAGACTCCGAATAGATGCCGGCTTCTCGGCAAGCGCCCCTTTAACCACAACGGACCGGACTTCCCGCAGGGGAGGCCCGGTCCGTTGTGGTTCATCATTCACACTTTCGGCTACCTGTTGTTGGAAGCGTGCTGGGACCGACTGCTCCGGAAGGAGCCGAACGATCCCATGGAGCGTTATCCCCCTCGCCAGACCGGGCTCGGGTTGACAGAGGGCGCCGATCGTGACACGATGGAAGGATACGCTTCCCTCATCCCATGAATCCGCATCAGGAAAGGAGAATCGCATGGAATTCTATTATCTGCTGCGAATCGGCCTCGCCGGATTGTGCGGCCTCGTGATCGGCTACGAGCGCAAAAGCCGCATGAAGGAAGCCGGCATCCGGACTCATTTCGTCGTGGCCATCGGCGCCTCGCTGATGATGGTCATTTCCAAATACGGCTTCGGCGATATCCTGGGCGATGAACATACCTCCCTGGACCCGTCCCGCCTCGCCGCTCAAGTCGTGAGCGGGGTTGGCTTTCTCGGAGCCGGCATGATCTTCATGCAGAAGCAGACGGTCAAAGGCCTGACCACGGCAGCCGGCATGTGGGCCACCGCCGGTATCGGCATGGCCATCGGCTCTGGGCTGTATCTGACCGGACTCGGCGTCACCTTCGTCATCGTGGCGGCGCAACTGTTCTTTCACAGCCGCTTCAGCCGGCTCGCGACCGGCCCCAAGACGGAGCAGCTTACCCTGCGGATCGCCCACGCTCCCGATTTCGATTCCGCCGAACGAATCCGAGCCCTCTTTCGCGCCCAGGACATCGTTATCCTTCACTTTCATGCCGAGCGCATTGAGCCCTCCGAGCGGCTCTATGAGCTGAGCATCAAGCTTCCCGCCAACCTGGAGACGGATGATCTGCTGGTCCTGCTGGGCGATATTCCGCAGATCATCTCCCTCGACGTATCCGTTTGAACGCTTGGAGCCCAGCCGCCTCAGAGAATAAACTTCTCGATGCTGCGGTTCAGCTCCTCCGCGAGCTGCGCCAAATTGTCGCTCGACCGGGCAATCTCCTCCATGAACGCCTTCTGCTCCTCCACGGCGGCCGAGGCTTCCTCCGTCGCCGCCGCCTGTTCCTCGGCTATGGCTGCGAGGCTGCCGATGATGTGGACGACCGCCGTCTTCCTGCCGCCCAGCTCCTCGCCTGCGGCAGCCAGCGCAGCGATCCCTTGCTTCATCCGGTCGATGGATTCGGCGATCCCTTCGAACTTCTCTTGCGTCTCCTCCACACTGGCCGACTGGCCGGCCGAGGATTCGCGAAATTCCTGCATGGTGGCAACAGCGCCCGCCATCCGCTCCGACAGCTCGCGAATGATCACGCCGATGGCTTCGCTGAAGCCCGACGATTCCCGGGCCAGCTTCATCGTCTCCCCCGCCACCACGGCAAAGCCTTTGCCGTGTTCCCCCGCCCGCGCCGCTTCGATCGACGCGTTCAGCGCGAGCAGGTTGGTCTGGCGGGCGATGGTCTGAATCATACCGCTCGCTTCTTGAATGCGGGCTGCGCTTGCGCCGGCATGCTCCATCACCCCGGAGATGGCTTCCCGCGCCCGATTGCTCACCGCCGTCCTCTCGACGAGCTCCCGCAGGATGGCGAAGCCTTCCTCCTTCATCCGGTCCACCCTTGTGACCGCGTCGGTCAAGGCGGCGAGCGCCTGCTGCTCCCGGTCGATCAGGTCCCCGATCTCCTTCACCATGAGCGCGCCCTGCTCCGTATTCGCCGCCTGCTCCCCAGCGCCGACGGAGGTCTGCTCGATCATCCGGGCGATCTCTTTGCTCGCCTGCGAGGAATCCTGCAGCGTTGCGGTAAACTCCTGCGAGGAAGCCGCCATGGATTCCGAAGCTGCGGCGGCCTCCCGCAGAAGCAGCTTGACGTTGGAGGCGATGGCGGCAAAGGCGCGGGCCAACGCCCCGATCTCATCGCGGCGGCGACGGTACGCTTCCTCCGGCTCCCCGGAGAAGTCTCCCGCCGACATGCGGTGAGCCTGAGCCGTCAACCGGGCGATTGGACGGGTGATGCCGCGGGCGATGCCGAACGCGACCGCAAGGCCGAGCAGCAGAAAGACGCCGCCGGCGATCAGGAACATCCGCTTCAGGTAGACGAGCTTCTCGAAGACCTCCGCGCGGTTCATCTCGACGGCGATCGACCAGCCCTGTCCTTCGATCGGAGCATACCCCATGACCTTGGGCGTGCCGTCAAACCGGTATTCGCCGAAGCCGGTTTCCTGCCGAATCATCCGTTCCTCCAGCTTGGCGAGCGCCGCATCGCCGCCGGAAGCCGCCGCTTTTGAATCCTCTGCCTTCCCTGCCGAATCGCCGGAGTCCGATGCCGCTTCGGCCTTGCCCGCGACGGATGCCGCGGACACGCCGTCCGCCGGGGCCGACCCGCTTTTGACCAGTTGGGTCAGCACCGATTCGTCCGCATGGGCGATGGTTCTTCCCTCCGCACTCACAATAAAGGTTTTTCCTTCATTTCCGTAGGTAATGGAAGCCGCCATCCGGCTCAGCTCATAGCCGTCGCGGACCGCCTGCAGAGCGCCGACTGCCTTCCCGTCGACCAGCACCGGCACCGTATAGCTCATCCGGATCGAGTCCCCGTCCAGGTAAGGATCGGAGACGCTCGCCTGTCCCGCCATCGCCTGAACGAAGGCTTCCTGCTTGCCCGCGTCGGCCGTCTCCCCGTTATCGTACAGCGCCTTCCCATCGGCCCGGATCACCGCCATTCGCAGATGGCCGGCGCGCTTCGCCTCCCGCTCCAACAGCGGCTGCGCCTTCGCCGCCCCGCCGGCGGCTTGAACGAATGCGCGTAGGTCCTCCTGCTGCGCCAGCGCCTCCAGCGTTCCGAGCTGCCCCTCGATCTTTCCCTCGACGGTCTTCGCCGCCTCCTGTGCGTATTTGGGCATCGTGCTTTCCACATGGCTCCCGATCGCACGGCCGGCCAGCTCATAGCCGCCTCCGCCGAGCCCCACGCAGATCGCCGCAAGGAGCATTCCAATCCCCCAGGCAAGCCTTGCTTGGACTGATTTCATCTGGTCAATCCCTTCCCGCGGGGGTTGGCCGTGCCGCGTTCGCACCTTTGAATTCCCGAGGCGCCAGGTTCGGGGAATCCATTCGTGCTTCCAACTTGAGGCTGTGCCGCCGCTCCATTGTCTTTCTTCCAGAATAGTCCATTAGTCGCGATTTTTCAACAAAATATCCCATAATCCCCAGTCAAGCTCAGGCCATCGGCCCACTTTTCGACAGGCGATGGCACAGCAAAGAGCCCGGAGTGCAGGCACTCAGGGCTTTTCATCCAGTGAGCCTTATCGAGCGAAGCGCCGGGTCAGAGGGTATACCCCGCCCGGTAAGCCGTCTGCAGGTGACAGTCCCAGCGGGCCGCGCGTTCCTCTGCGTATTCGCGCGACGTGCGGTCCAGCACGATCAGGTCCTTCTCGCGAACGCGGTCGGACAAGCGGTCGTCCAGCATCACCCGCCGCATGCTGGCGAGCAGGCCGGACTCCACCAGCTTCTCCCTGGCATTCCCGGCCACGCACAGCACCAGCCCCTTGGCCAGCGGCCTCATTGTGCGGTTCTCCCCATAGGCGAAGCCGTACGTCCAGACGCGGTCGAACCAGCCGACCAGCTTGGCCGGAGCCTCGGTCCAGAAGACGGGATAGATGAACGCGACGGCGTCGCAGCGGTTGAGCTTCTCCTGCTCCCGGCGGACGTCCTCCGGTACCTCCAGGTCCATGCGGTAGTAGGCTTCCCGGAGATATTCCGCCTCGCTCATATCGGTGATGAAGTTCATTTGGTACAGATCGGACAGCTCCCACGTATGTCCGGCGTCCTCCAAGCCGCGAAGGAAGCTGTCCCGGACATGCCGGGTGAACGAATCCTCGCTCGGGTGCGCATAGACGATCATAACGTTCATGGCTTTACCTCTGTTCAAATAATAAGGGGTGTCTGTCCCCGTGTCGCTCGTTCCCCGCTGCCGTCAGCCGTTGACGATTCCGATGACGAAGCCGTCGTAGCCCTTGCTTCCCACCGTTTGAACGGCGGTCCCGGACGCGACAACCGAAGCGCCCACCGCAGGTAGTGCGGGTTGTTGGGTTTATCCGCATCGAGGAAGATGAGGTCGAACGGTGTGCGGAATAAGACGATCCGCAAGATATTCGTCCACTTCGATCCACTTCTCGATCTGTGCCATACGGGTAACCTCCCTTTCCCCTATCTTACCGGAATCGGGGAGAACCCGCATCCTTCGTGGAGCGAATGTCCAACGGCTGCCGCTTCCCCAGGCCGTAGCACCTAGGTCCAAGGACATGCTTTTTTCTGCTGGCTTCAAGAAGATTGTCTATTAAAGAGACAGAAAATTCCCGCAATTGCAAAATGGCAGGGTTTACAGTGTCGGCGAAAGGCGATATCCGTTTAATTGATCTCGGCTAAATTCCTGTATATGATTTTAAATCCAGTATTTGGGTTCTATATCCATTCTCCTTTGTTCGTGCTATAACCGAACATAGAGCATGATTCAGCCAGATTGCGAGCGCCGGCAGGATACTTTGACGAAAGGAGGACCTAAGACCGGGAGCTTGGCGAACGGCGCCTTGGGTATTCGAAGCGCATACTCTCCGGCGGGATTTGCCGCATTCAGACGAGGGGCGGACTTCCAAGCGAGACTTGCCGCATTCAGTAGACGAACTGTTCCCCGTCCCCTCTCCATCGGATTCGGTTCCGCTTCTGCGGTTCCCGCCCCTGGCATCAACTTCGGCTTGGCAGTATTGGCATCATAAATCCAAGTATTAGGAGTGGTTAAATTTGATTATTGGCCATCGAGCAAAGCGGGTTCTCCTGACCGGAGCCCATTTGGTTCTGTCTTTGACCCTTGCGGTTCCGGCCTTCGCCTCCTCCGCCGGTTCGGCCGGAGACAAGCTGGAGCTGGGCTCCCAGAAGCCTGCGCAAACCGCGCCGGATGCGAAGATCTCCGCGAAGCTGTCCAAGGAATTCGAAAGCTCGGACTACATAAGCTATCTGGTTAAAATGGCGGATCAGGTTAACACGGCCGAGGTCTCGCACCAAGCCATGCAAAAAGCGTCATTGCAAAAAGCGACTCCCTCGGCGGCCAAGCTGACCGCGCGCAACGCCGTGATCAGCTCGCTTCGGCAGTTGTCGGCCGATACCCAAGGATCGGTGGAGAAGCTGCTGGAGAAGGAAAAACAAAACGGCAACGTCAAGTCGTTCCAAAGCTTCTTCGTCGTCAATGCCTTGTCGGTTACCAGCACCAAGGAAGTCATGGAGGAGATCGCCAAGCTGCCGGAGGTCGCCAAGGTTCTTCCGGATGAAGAACGCTATCTCGACCGCGGCACCGTGACGGCTTCCTCAAGCGGAGCCGCCGTTGCCGCTCCGGAAGCGAAGCCGAATGCGGCAAGCGCCGTCGCCCAAGCCGCTCTGGCCGCGGACCCGAATGTCGAATGGAACATCGCCGCCATCGGTGCTCCCGCCGTATGGGACAAAGGCATCGACGGTACCGGCATCGTCGTGGCCAGCCTAGACAGCGGGGTCGATTACACCCACCCTTCCCTTCAGCGCAAATGGCGGGGTATCGACGCGAACGGGCAGATCGTCCATCCCGAGCTGAGCTGGTTCGATGCGCACAGCGGCTCGCCTCTGCCGGTCGACGGCGATGGGCACGGCACGCATACGATGGGCACGATGGTCGGATCGGAAGCGAACGGCACCAACAAGATCGGGGTCGCCCCCGGCGCCAAATGGATCGCCGTCCGCATCTTCAATCCGAAGACGACGGACAGCGTCATCCTGTCCGGCGCTCAGTGGATTCTCGCTCCGGTTGACGCCCAGGGCGGCCTTCATCCCGAGCTAGCTCCCGATGTGGTCAACAATTCCTGGGGCGGCGGAGCGGGGCTCGATGAATGGTTCCGCCCCACGGTTCAAGCCTGGCGCGCGGCGGGAATCTTCCCCGAGTTCTCCGCCGGGAACGTGACCTTGACCAATCCGGGCGGTCCGGGCTCGGTCGCCAATCCGGCGAACTACCCCGAATCGTTCTCGACCGGGGCGACGAACATCAACGGGCAGCTCGCCGATTTCTCGCTGCGCGGCCCTTCCCCGTACGGCGAGATTAAACCGGAGGTATCCGCTCCCGGGGTAAACATTCGCTCTTCGGTTCCGGGCGGCTACGAAGGCGGCTGGGACGGGACCTCAATGGCCGGGCCCCATACAACGGCCCTCGCCGCTTTGCTTTTGCAAGCCAATCACTCGCTCACCGTCGATCAGCTGGAGACGATTCTCATCGACACGGCCGATCCGAAGACCGACGCGCAGTACCCGGCCGTTCCGAACAACGGCTACGGCCATGGGATCATCAACGCCTTGGCCGCCGTAAACGAAGTGCTGGTCGGCAGCGGCTCCGTCTCCGGCAGGGTCGTGACGGGCGGCGATGACTTCGAGGAACCCGTCATCGATCATACTCCGGTAACGACGGCCTTCAGCGGTCTGGATATCACCGTCAGCGCGCGCGTCCGCGATGACGTCAGCGTAACCGCCGTCGAGGTTCAAGCGCGCAAGAAAGGCGATACGCTGTTCACGAGCATTCCCGCCGCCCGCGTGTCGGGCGACTACCGCGACGGCGTCTACGAGGCGGTTATCCCCGGGCAGCTCGCCGCGAAGCCCGGACTGGAATACCGCTTCCGGGTCAACGATTACGGCAACAACGGTTACGACTCTCCCCTCTATGCGGTCGAGATCAGCGACGGGGTTCAGCCGGGGTATGCCGAGGATTTCGAATCGGGCGCCTACGGCTTCACCACCGGCGGGACCGGTTCCGCCTGGCAATGGGGCAAGCCCGTCAGCGGACCGGGAGCGGCCTATTCCGGCCAGAACGTGGTCGCCACCAACCTGACCGGGACGTATGCGGCCAACTCCAACACCTACTTGCTCTCGCCTCCCATCGACCTGAGCGCAAGTCCGCGGGGAGCCCTCGTCTCCTTCAAGCAGTGGTACGAAATCGAGACCAATTATGACGAAGGCACCGTATACCTGTTGAAGGCTAACGACGAGGACCCGATCCCCCTCGCCTCGTTTACCGGAGCGAGCGGCGGATGGAAGACCCAGACCCTGGACCTGACTCCATATGCCGGTCAGCGCGTCTGGCTCGCGTTCAATTTGACGAGCGACAATTCGATCAACAAAGCCGGCTGGTACCTCGACGACTTCCGCGTGGCCGCACCGGACGATGTTCCGCCCGGAGCGCCGACGGGCCTTATGGCCGCCGCCGATTCGGTCGGTCACGTCCAGCTTCGCTGGTCCCCGCCCGCCGATGAAGACCTGAAGCAGTTCGTCGTCTATCGGGCCAAGGGAACCGCCGGGTTCGAGCCGATCACCACCACGGCAGCAACCTCGTATACGGATTCGGTTACGGCGGAGGTCTACGGCTCCCCGAGCGATGCCGTCTACACCTACAAAATCGCCGCCCAGGATTACAGCGGCAACACCGGACCGGCCTCGGAATCGGCCAGCGTTACGATCCACTTTGCCGCAGTCCTTTATTCCGACAGCTTTGACGGACCGACGGACAACGGTTGGACACATAGCGGCACCCGGGATGAATGGGAACGCGGAACGCCCAGCGGAACCGTAGGTCCCGGTGAAGCGGCTTCCCGCCCCAACGTTTGGGGAACCGATCTGGATGCCGCGTATGAGAGCAGCACCGATTCCTCGTTGTACAGCCCGGTTATCGACCTGACCGGACACGCGCACGCCTCCCTCAACTTCTCGCAGTGGTATGAGATTGAGACGCGCTATGATGCGGGTACGGTGGAAGCCTCCAAGGACGGCGGGCTCACCTGGACCGAGCTGCTCCGCTTCAGCAGCAGCACGGACGGCAAAGCCTGGGCCCCGGTCGTCTACGACCTGAGCGCCTATGCGGGCGGCCCCGTCCAATTCCGGTTCCGGCTGAAATCCGACTCCAGCGTCAACAAAGCGGGCTGGTACATCGACGACTTCCGCATCACGGAAGGAAGCGCCCCGGCCTCCACCCCATCTGCTTCCTCCGCAGAGCTGATGGACGGCAAGGTGAAGAACGAATCCTACCTGCCGCAGCTCCATCAGCGGGAAATTGCTTTGACCCGCACAGCGGACAAGGGGAGCATCGAGCTGCAAAGCATGCCGGTCGGCGCCACCGTGACCGTCCTGGAGACCGGGCGTTCCGTGAAGGCCGATCCGGCCACCGGCCGCTATTCGCTTCGGCACGCAGCCGGCACTTACACGCTGAAAGCCGAAGCTTACGGGTATCAGGCGCAGACGAAGACGGTCGAAATCACGCAAGGAGCGGAAGCCAAGGTCAACTTCAGCTTGGAAAAAATTCCTTACGGCATCCTCAGCGGGATCGTCACGGATGAGCGGACCGGCGCTCCGATCGCCGGGGCCGAGGTGAGCGTGCGGGAAGACGCGGCGGTGACGCCGGCGGTGACGGATGCGAACGGCCGCTACAGCCTGAACGTCCTGGAAGGTACGTACACGCTGTCGGTAGCGGCGAATGGCTACCACAGCTTCACGAAGACGGTGACCGTGACCGCGGCGGGCGCGGAGGTTAACCTCGCATTGAAGCCGTTCGTCGGTTACTCGGCCACGATCGCCTACGACGACGGAACGGCGGAGAACGCCCGCGCTTTCAATGCTGCGAACAACGGCTGGGCGGTCCGATTTACGCCGGAATCTACCACCGTCCAAGTGACCGGCGCCTCGCTCCGGTTCTGGACGACGGAATTCCCGTCTCCGGGAGGCACAGCCTTCCAGTATGCGGTTTATGACGCAAGCGGCGCGGGCGGAGCTCCGGGGCGTAAGCTCGCCGGCCCTTTTAACGCAACCGCGCTGCGCAACGGCGAATGGACGAACGTGTCCTTCCCGGCAGCCGTTACCGTAACAGGCGATTTCTACATCGTGTATCTTCAGCCGCAGGTCGGCACCCTCTCACCGGGCCTTGCGACGGATGAAAGCGGGCCGAACGCAGGCCGCAGCTGGCAGACGGTCAGCGGAGTCTGGACGCCGTCCCCGGCGGATGAAGGAAATTACATGATCCGCGCCTTCGTGAACTATGACGCCGGCATTCCGGTGCTCCTCCAGCCGGAAGGCGGAACGCTCACCAATCGAGCGGAGGTGACGATCCAAGGCACTTCCCCGGCGAACGGCGGCGCGATTCGACTCTACAACGGCGGCATCCTTGCCGCCAGCGCCACCGTTCAGAACGGGCGCTTCCAGGCACAAGTAAGCTTGCATGAGGGCGACAACCCGCTGACGGCCGAGGTCGTCGTGAACGGTGCCGCATCCGACCGCAGCCTGCCGCTCGTCTACACGCTCGATACGACCGCACCGGTCCTTGATGTGACCTCGCCGGCCGATCGCCTTGTTACCCGCTCCGAGGCCATCCCGGTTACGGGTACGGTGCAAGACCCTCACTTGAAGGAGGTGAGGGTGAACGGCAAAACGGTGACGCTGACGAACGGAGCCTTTACGGAGCGCCTCCTGGGCGCCGAAGGCGAGAACCGCATCACCGTCGAAGCCGTCGACCAAGCCGGCAATGTCGCGGCGGTCACCCGCACGGTCACCCTTCGCACGGCACCGCCGGTCATCGCCGGGGTTCTGCCTGCAGCCGATGTGCACATCACTCCCGGAGGCAGCGTGAAGATCGCCTTCGACAGCGAGCCGGGGCTCACCGCCTCCTTCGCCATTACGCTGCCGGCCTCTCCGGCCAGCTCGGGCATTGCGGGAACGCCGCTCGCCGAGACGTCGCCCGGCCATTATGAAGGAACCTACACGGCCCCTGCTTCCCTGCGGCTGAGCGGCGGGATTATCACCGTCACGGCCCGCGACGCGGCAGGCAATACGGCAACCGCCCAAGCAGCCGGCAAGCTGTACGTGGAGGAACCGGCTAAGCCTCCGGTCGCCGTCATCACGGCGCCGAGCTTGTACAGCGTATATTTGCCGGTAACGTTCAGCGCCGCCAAATCCAGCGCCCCGGCCGGGAAGATCGTTAAATACGAATGGAGCTTTGGAGACGGCGCGACGGCTTCAACGGTGGAAGCGAAGCATAAATATGCAAAGCGCGGGGTATACACCGTCACACTGAAGGTTACGGACAACCGCGGAATCAGCGTGCAGATTACGAAGACTATTACCATCTTCTAGACATAAGGATTAAATCTGAATAGGCCCTTTCACCCGGACAGCAGCCGGAGGGAAGGGCCTTTTCTCGGTTTGAGGCAGCGTTGAGGGAGCGTTGTTCGACCGCTTGCCGCCTTGGACATCCTTATGCTTTCCGGCCGGACCGCTTCGGCTTCGCCCGATTCTGCTCCGCCCGGTATTCGGTGATCCGGCGGACCAGATCGTAAGGGATGGGCCGGTCCAGCGGGAACTGCACCGAGCCTTTGGCGCCTTGGTAAGCGGACAGCTCATCCCGGAACGCCTCGATCCCTTCCGGATCGGGATAGAAGCCGATATGACGGCGGAACGCCGCAAAGTGCACCAGATTGCCGTTCAGCACGAACGTCGGCATTCGGTAACGGATCGCTTCCACGGCGTCCGGCGCCGCCTCGCGGATGGTGCGCCGCATTTCCCGCAGCCGTTCCTGCACGTCGGGCGGGAACGAAGCGATATAGGCGTCGATGGTTTCAATCGCTGCGTTAGACTCGTCCATGTCAACCTTCCTTTCCTGCAATCGGATACCAAAATAGGCCCACAAGGCGGACCGGTACGCTTCCTCGCTATCCAACAGGGTTTCCGTCCGTTCCCCCTTCTCGGTCACGATCAGCTTCTTTTCCGTCAACGAGATTCGGCCCTTATCCCTTTCCAGAGAACAAAGGCGGGTCCTCCGAAATCGGGAATCCGCCGCTGTCTCAAATGCCAGACAGCGCTCCCGGTATTCCTCCAGGTAGCGGCTTTGCAGACGGAAGGCGTATTCCAGGTTCCACTCCGAACCGTTCCCCGCCTTATGGAGCGAGCAGCGCCCGTCCCCGTCGAGCAGAAGCCTAAAATCCCCGTTCGCGTCCCGCTGGACGAGATCCGGCTGGAAGCGCAGCGGCTCCAGGAAATGATCGCCGAAACCTACGTCCGCCAGATACTGCTCTCCGTCCGCCTGGACTAGCAGGAGAACATGGTCGAATTCCGTTCCGTCTTCCATTACCTGAGCCGCCAGATAGTCGGCTTCGAAACCCAAATGCCGCAGCAAAAGGCAGAAAAGCCCGTTCAGCTCGTAACAGATTCCACCCCGCCTTCGGGCGATCAGCTTATCCCACAGTGCATCTTCATTAAGCTCTATCCGTCTGCCGTCCATGATATCCAAATTCTCGAACGGAAGGTGCAGCAAATGCCGCCTGTGCAGCATCCGGAGCGTCTCGGCGTCCGGAGCGGGCGGATCGGTAAACCTCAATCGGTCGAGGTAACCCTCCACGAAGCGGTCCCGCTCCATCGTTACTCCTCGGCTCCGAGCTGACGGAGCCTCTCCGCCGTCGTCCGATTGCCCTGCCGGATTGCGAGGGATAGCGCGGTCTCTCCCGCTCCGCCTCGGGCGTTCAGTTCCGCTCCGCGCCCGATCAGCAGTTGAAGAATCTCTGTCCCATCGTCGTGAAACGCCGCCGCATGCAGGCAGGTGTGCCCATCGCTGTCCGTCCGGTTTGGATCGGCGCCCCGGTCCAGCAGCAGCCGAATCACCTCCACGCTCCGCTCACCCGCGATCGCGGCATGCAGGGCGGTATTCGAGGGGATGTACGGAACGCGGGAATGCGAGAGCGCCTCAACATCCGCTCCATGCTCCAAAAGAACGCGGACCGCAGCCGGGCTGCCGAAATGGGCGGCAAAGCCGAGCGGAGTGAGCCCGTCCTCGTTTTCCCGGTTCGCCAGCTCGGGCTCGGCTTGCAGCAGCTCCTCCAGAGCCGGTGCATCTCCGGCTTGGGCCGCTTGAAACAGGCGGGTTACCGAATCGTTTTCTGCCATCTGGTTGTCCCCCTTCATTGATTTCAACCTTGATCTTGAATTCGGCCGAACAGCAATGCGTCAAGATATCGGCCCTCCAGATAATAGTGATCCGTTAACCGTCCCTCCAGCCGATACCCGTTCTTCTCCAGAACCCGGGCAGAGCCTACGTTGGCATCTACCACGCTCGCCTGGAGCTTATGGAGCTTCAGAACGTCGAAGGCAAAGCCGGTCGCGAGCGCCACGCACTCGGTTCCGTAGCCCTTGCCCCAATAGCCCCGATGCAGGACATACCCCAGCTCCGCCCGGTTGGCCTCCTGATCAAAGTTAAACAGCATCGCCGTCCCGATCACAGTTTGAGTCGATTTCTCGACGATGGAGGCATACCGATGGGTGCCGGCTGCCTCCCGCTGCAGCATCGTGTCCACGAACGCAGCGGTTTCCTCCGGGCGGCTCATGAGCCTCCAGCCGATAAACCGGGAAACCTGCTCGTCCGAGGCATAGTCGTGGACGGCCGGAGCGTCTTCGACCGCGAGCGGCCGTAACCGAATCCGATCCCCTTCCAGGGCATGAAAGCTAAGCATGATTCTCCTCCTCTAGCATCGGACATGCTTGCGTTTGAACCCCAGCATCCCTTTCTCGGCCGCCTTTTGAATGCGTTCGGAGGCAAGCAGGACCTTGCTTTTGGGCTTGTCTCCGTCGACCTCCACCGGGCCAACCGCCCTTGCCGTCTCGACCGCCCGGTCATGGAGCGGCACATAGGATACGGCAACGGTGTAGAGAAAGTTGTTCATCGAATATTTCGCGCGGTCGGGAGCGCTGTGGATCGTCGATTGAACCGCGTCCAGCAAGCGGGCGATCTTCGTCTCGGAGAACTCGCGGTCCGGGCGGTTGCCGAGCAGCCAGCAGTAGCAGCTCCAGCCCGCCGACATGCTCAGCTCTTGGCCGCCGGCGATCCAGCCATCGGCGACTTCCTGGGCGATCTCCGCTTCGGCCAGCGTGACGGCGACCACGAAATCGGACAGCATGTAGAAGTACGCGCCGTCGATCCAACGCTGGAAGTCTTCTCCCGTCATCTTCTTCGGCTCCGCGATAATGCCGGCGAAATACATGGCATCGTAATTGCCCGTCGCATACAGCCGCTCGGCGAGCGCTTGATTGAGCCCGATCTTCTTGAACAGCGGCTTCATCTCGCCGGTCGCTACGCCGAACAGCGGCTCGCGAGCGCCGTTCGCCCGGTACATCTTCTTGAGGCGTTCCTTCCCGAGCGCCTCCAGCTCCCGCATCACGTCATCCCATTCCATGCGCATCCTCCTTCTCGACAGGGCCGGCTCCCGCCGGCGCTTGATTCCCAGAATGACAAACCGGGGGGAGAAAAGCAACTGGGCGGCGCTCTATTGGTCCCGCACCCAGCTGATCCAGGGGTCCGCCAAGAGATCGGCCGTTTCGAGGCTTCGTGGAGTATCCGACGGGTATACGGAGGGCAGCTCCACATCGGGAGCCGTTCCGACGATCTGGTTCGGTTGATTTCGGTCGGTCAGGGTCAGCTCGACGTTCATTTTGAGCAGAATCCCGCTGTGCGGCAGAGCGATGTCCACCGGTGCGAGAAAAGCGCTCCCGCTGCCGCCGGTAGAGGTCCCGACGACTTCCCCGAGCTTGATCCCTTTTGCGGCGGCGGCGAAGGAATCTCCGGCCGAGAAGGTATCCCGGTCCGTCAGGATATAGACTTTGCCGTCGAAGGGAACGCTGTCCCGGGGTGTAAACCGCTTGGTGATCTTGAACACGTTCCAGTCCTTCTCGTCGAATTCCGCAAGCGAGGCTTTCTCCACCCGTTCGATATGGTAGACGTCCTTCTGCAGGAGATCGTTTGTCATTACCCACCGGTAGAGGTTGTATTTGAAGCCCATCCGGTCGAAGAAGCCTTTTCGCACGGCGGAATACTGCACGAAGGTCTTGGGCTCGCGAAGGAGCGGCCGGACCAGGTTCTCGCCCCAATAGGTTAGCTCTCCGCCTTCATTGCCCCGAATATCGATTATGAGTTTCTTGTATTTCCCCTTGGAATCGTTCAAGAAGTTTTGGAGGATGGCATGATCGCTTTCAATGTACTGCCCGTTGAACGTAAAAATTTTGATGTATCCCGTCTCCCCGTCCAATTCCCGGCAAACCGCATTCGGGTAATCCGAGGAACGCAGGCCCTTTTCCGCCTGGGCGCTTGCGCTTTGTTTCATGAGCTTTCCGGTATACCCCGTTCCGTCCTTCAACCGAAAATCGACGGTCCAATGATCGGAGCCGGTATTCGAATCAATGGAGAACAGCGTGCCAATGAAATTCTTGTTCAGAGCGGCATCGAACAGCAGTCGAGTTTTGCTCTGCAGCGAGTTCACGTACTCGTCCGTCCGCTTGCCATCAACCTTCTCGATGACCGTTCCTTCGGGCAGGGTGATGTCGGGGAAGGCATATTCCCGATTCAGAACATAGTTCCCGCCCGAGTAGACGACATCCGCATTGGAAAACGCATACCAGCCGAACGTTGCCGCTTCCTTGCCCCAGTAGTCCATTTTGAGGTACGCGCTTTTCTTGATATTGTAAAAATAAGCCTGTAAAAAAGAATCGTTCGCCGGGCGGTAGCCTCCGAAATAAACGCCGATGTGGCCGTCGCCCTGTCTTAAGCGCTGCGTGTACTCGTAAACCAGTTGAAAAAACTCGGCATTGCTCTCCGTCAGACCGGCCCTCTCGATGTAGCTCTGCTCCAAGGATGGTAGATCCTCGAGCGATTTCAGGCGCACGATCGCGTCGTTATAGGGATACACGTCCCGGACATAGCGGGTCAAATATTCGAAATCCTCCCGCTTCTCTTGCTTCGTCAGCGCCTTCACTCCGCTCGGCGTGTTTCGGTTCCACAACTCGAGATGCGCGGCCTGGTAAGTCGCGTACAAGACGATGACGAGAAGACACCGGCCTGCCACTCCTGCACTGATGCGTGCTCCCTTCTTAAGAGAATGCTTCCACTTCTTCGGCGGACTCTGCTTCATGATCATCCTCGCTTCAATCATCGGTTATGGTCATTTTATCCTATTTGGCGAAGATGCGCTTAAGAGATTTGTTACGATTCGGCTACCGCCAAATCGCGAAATTCGCCTTCATTCGAAGGCGGGATGTCCTATAATGAAGGGGCAATGGAATCATCCTATTCATAATGGAGGCTGCCGCCATGCTGAAGCTGTTTGAGTACAATTGGCAAGTTCGCAGGGATTGGTTCAACTGGTGCGAGACGGTGAGCGAGGAAGAGTTGCTGAAACGACGGATCGGCGGCTTAGGATACATCCTTCCTACGTTGTATCACATTGTCGCCGTCGAATATGGCTGGATCTGCGGCGGCATTGAACAAAAAACGATTGAGATTCCGCCGTTCGAGGAAGTGGCCCGTCTGCCGCTCGTGAAGGAGTTCTCCGCCCGTTGCCACGCGGAAATTGCCCCCTTCGTCAGGGGGTGGAACGACAGCCTGGAAAACCGCATTATGGTCGATATCACGGATGAAGGGGAACATGAACCCCATACCTTCGGCGAAGTCATGCGGCATGTCATTGCCCACGAGATCCACCACATGGGCCAATTGTCGGTCTGGTCGCGGGAAATTGGAAAGCCGCCGGTCACGGCAAACGTGATTGGCAGGGGATTATTCGACTTGACCGAGACTTGATGAATCAGGAGGGGATGAACAGCCAATAGGCCAGCCCCGCCGCCAGGACGGAGTGGACAAGCGTATACCCGGTTTTCCAGGAGGGAGGAATCGGCCTGTCGAAGCGCCACCAGCCGCCCGAGCCGGCGATATGGAAGATCAGGACATTGGCCGCATTGCGGCTGAAGTGAACCAGTGCCGCCGCCGTCACCGACCCCGTCGCATGGTAGACATAGAACAGCATCAAGCCGCCCAATAACCAGTCCAGCGTCTGAAACAGCGTAGCGCGGTTTGTGAGAAAGTGCCAGGCCGTAAACGCCAAGGCGGACACGAGCATGACCGTCACCCAACCGTAGGCGCGCATGGCGAAGGCAAAGTACCCCCGAAACAGAACCTCTTCTTGAAGGGCGGCTATGAACAAAACAGCGAACGCCAAGGGCAGGACCGGATCTCGGCGGAGCGATTTCCAGAAGTCCGGATTGCGACGAGCCGCAACCGTCCCGTTCTTTTGTAAAACAATAACGAACAGGCAGGCTGTAATCGGCGTTCCGACCAGCATTCCCGCCGCCAAGCCGACGCTCCGCTCCGTGAGGGCAAACCCGAGAACGGAGAAGGGGGCGCCGTCGCCCATGTGCAGGAGGACGGCAACGGCTGCAAGAAACAGCAGGTTAAAGAGTCCGGCGACGGCGAGGACCTTGGGGTTGCTCCGGCTGTTCATGTCCTTCAGATCGACTCCGATCCGCTTCACCGTCAGCATTGCCAGCAAGGACAATCCCAGGGAAACAAGACAGGCGGCCGCAACCCTCCAAAGAACGAAGACCCATTCATGCATCCGGAGCCTCCTCCCCGCCTGAGGTTAACGCGGCGTGGATATACCCGATGATGAAGGCCGTCTGTTCCTTCAACCGGGCCGCCTCCGCCCCGAAATGCAGGACGGCAAGCATCAGCCCGTCGAACGTGGACACGAGCGTCCGCGCGATCAAGTCCGGGTCGGCATCGGCCCGGAATTCTCCGCCGGCCATGCCGCGCCGCATCAACGCCGTCAATGCGTCGACGGTCGCCGCGACTCTGCGTTCCAGCAGGGGCAGATGCTCCTTATTTCGCCAGCCTTCGGTGAAGAAATACTCGTAGATCGCCGGGGCCATGCTGCCGGAGACGCCGGCAATCCCCTCCGCCGTTCTGCGGATCAGCAATTCCAGGACGGGCCAAGCGCGGTCCCCCTGGCGAACGGCCTCGGCCATCGCCGCCCGGCTTCGTTCATCCTGGGCTTGCAGCAGCGCGAGAAACAGCTGCTCCATGTTCGGAAAGTACGTATAAATCCCGCCGCGGCTGACCCCCGACCGCTCGATGACGTCCTGGATCGTCGCCGCTTGATATCCCTTCTCGCGAAAGACTTGTTCAGCCGCCTGAAAAATGACGCCTATGCGTTCCTCCCGGTGCTTGTCGGAAACCTTGGGCACGGTAACCAGCTCCCTCACTAAATAAGAGTCATTGATGACTCTTATTATAAGAGACATCAATGACTCTTTCAAGGGGAGGACTACCGCCCTTTTTGCGCATCCAGGATAAACATCGAGGCATCCCGGTTCATGAACAGGCTGCTGCCGGAATAAAACGTCTCGGACCGCACGGAAGCATACCCGATTTGGGTCATCCGATCGGCCAGCTCGGCTTGCTCGAAGCCGTTGTGGACCATATCGGAGACGATGTTTTCGTTCTTGTCGAAATCGACGATCAGCAGATGCCCGCCCTCCGCCAGAGCCTCGTACAAGCGGGTCAGGATCGCATCGACATCCCGGATGTGAAGCAGCACCTGGGCCATGAAGATGTAATCCGCGCGCAGGCCCGTTCCGGTTTCGTTTTCAAGATCAAGGCAGAGAGCATCCGCGTTCGGAACGGCAAACTCCGCGAGCTTCCGATTGATCCGGTCGATCATCTTCTGCGAGGAGTCCACAAACCGGATATGCCGAAACTCGTTCAGCAGGTTCAGGCCGACGAGACCGGTTCCGCAGCCGAAATCGATCGCATTCTTCTGATCGGCGTCAATCAGATAACCGCGGATGGCCTCCGCCGCCGTCTTGGCGACGTGAATGCGCTCCGCCGTGTCGTACCCGTCGGCCATCCGTTCGAAGATGTCGGTGTTTCCCATGATTGCCTCCTATTCGTTTGCACCGTTACCCGCATTCTTGGAGAAATACGTACGTGCATTCATCCGAGCGTTCCTCGGCGAACCGATAATTCAACCGGTCAAACGCCCGGATTCCCTCCACGGAGCCGATCTGCCGCTCCGCCATGAAGCGCACCATCTCGCCGCGGGCCATCTTGACCTGGGTGCCTTTTTCTACGACCTTGCCGTTTACGCTCTGCCCGAACACGCATGTGACCATGCGGGTCTTCTCGCCCAGATACGGAGCGATGCATTTGCTGTATTCCTTGGAGGCCAGATTCACGAGGCAATCGCTCTCCGACTGAAGTTGATCGGCGAGCTTGCGGTTCCAGAAGGCATAGAGCGAACGGAAGCCGGGCCCGGCGAGCTTCGCTTGCATCTCCAGCCGGTACGGAACCACGCCGTCGAAGGGGCGCAGCAGCCCGTAAAAGCCGGACAGAATCCGCAGATGCCGTTCGACATAGTCCAGTTCCCGCGTTTCGAATACCCCGGGCGCCATGTGCTGGTACTGAAGGCCTTCATAAGCAAACAGGGCTGGTGTCAGCCCGCGGGTCAAGTCCATCGTCCGAAACCGCTCCACGTTCAGCGTGGCGATGGCGTCGTTGCAGTTCCACAGCGACTTGGCTTCCGCATAGTCCATCTGCCGGACCAGGGCCAGCAGAACGTTCGACTCGCTCAAAAATTGCGGCAGCCGGCGATAAGCCATCATCTCGTTATCGGTCTTCATTTTTTTGGCAGGCGATATCAGAATTCTCATGTGTCTCCCTCAGCCGACTCTAAGTCTTCCCCTTGAATGGGGTACCTCCGTATTATAATTCTTTTATCATATAATAGTGTTGGTAATGATTTGGGGCATTATCGATTCGGGCCAGGATGGTATATCCGAGCTTTTTATAGAACTCCGGTGCTTGGAAGCTGAACGTATTTAATTGAATGAAGGAGCAGTCTTTCTCTCTGGCTATTTGTTCGGCCTCATCCAGGAGCCTTCTCCCGTATCCTTGTCCCCGGCAGCCGGGATGAACCCATAGAATATCAATCTCCAGCCAGTTCCAACAAATGGCGCTGTTCAATCCGGCAACGATTTCTCCCCGATCGTCCTTCACGCATAGATTCAGTTCCTCATAGCGCCCGTTCGGTACGTGCTCGGCATTAAATTCAATGAGTCGGTTTCGAACATATTGACTCTCCTCATTCGTGCTTTGCGTTATTTTGGATAAGGTCATACGGTCCTCCTTGTTGCCCATATTCGGTGAATGTCGGGCTTTTCTTCGGCTACAAATCCCCAACCATCTCTCCCAACTCCAAGTGAGACTTTGCGAGCCACAGCATCTCTTCGGCAAACCTTGCCGGGGGAACGCTGTGTTGGTCCATCGTCTTGGTGATCCACCAAGGGCTTTCCATGTACCAGAGCATCCGCAATGCCCTAACGAACTTCCCGACGGGAAACTCGCATTCGGTTCGGTATCCGCTCAAAAAGGCCCTCGCATTCCCTGCTTGAAAATCGTCCTTTAAGAGGGAGCACGACAGGATCGCTCTTGCCACATCCAGCTCCGGATAATCGTAATTCAACCGGTCAAAGTCCAAAATGGCCGACAGGCGATCCTGCTCAAACAGAAGATTATCCACCCACAAATCCCGATGGGCCCAGCCGCATTCACAGGCCGTCAGCATGGATAAATCCAAGGCTTCGGTCGCCTTGATTTGAAGCTCGACAAAAGGCAGCAGCCCCTGTTTCCCATCCCTCTCCGCCTCCCGATAGAGCGTGTTCCAATGGCTTACTCGGGATTCTTTGCTTGGCGGAAGGAATTGAGGCGCGGGCGGGTGCTTTGGCACCTCTCGATTTAACAACCGGTGCATTCTTCCGGTGTGACGTCCCAGGTCAACCATTTGCGCTTCGCAAACTTCACCGGGTTTTGCCACTTTGCCTTTCCGAAATTCCATGAGGATGAATCTTCGATGGTTGTCCGTTTCATGCAAGACCCGTCCTGCGTTCGTGAGCAGCTTCGGGCAGGCCACGCCCTCGGCATGCAATTCCTGTTGCCTGTTCAAGGTAGTCTTGATTTGATTTGAATCATACCGTCTAAATCTTTCTTTGCTATATTCCTTCAACAAAAAGGTACCTTGATCCGTCTCCAATATCCACTTGAGGTTCAGCCACCCCCGGTTAATCGGTGTCGCTTGGAAGATACGGAAACCGAATTCATTTTCGCAATAGGTTTTTAGTTCAAGATAGACTCTCCTTGGGTCTTCTCTCGTGCCCGACTCCACTGTCCGTCCCCACTCCCTTATTCGCAAGGATCGATGCCTAAAGGTCACTTGCTTAATTCGTTGCGGAAGCGGCGAACCCCTGCGTTCGCAATTTGTTAATAATGGAAGTTTTATGCTCCACGGTCAGTTTGCGATGGCCCGCATGTTTGATCCCCTATTGTCCGAGTTGGCTCATGGTCGTACCGGGAGACCATGCTTCGTATATCCAACGGATGGACCCAAGGCAAAAGGCCCCTCCCATCAAAAGGGGAGGGGCCGGCTCTACAAAGATCAGTTTATTAACGTTCTTAATCCGGATCAACCCGGACCCGCTCTTCCTTCATGTCCAGCTTCCCGATATAGGTAATATACGGTTTATCATAGTGGAAGCTCAACACGGGAACCTGCGTGACCGGACGGGTGGTTGAATCGCGTAAATCCATCGCGTAGAGTTTCTGTTGATCTTTGCGGTTCAAGTAGAATAGCTCCGTATCGGTCAAAATAAAGTCTCTCGTGACCAGACCGGGGATAACGGTCTGGGTATCCATCTGGGTATCATACTTTGCGATCTGGGATCTCTCATCGACATAATAAATCGTTCGGCCGTCAAAGGCCAGGCTTCTCAACACAGGAATTCGGAGAATAACCCGCGCAGCTCCGGTTCGACGATTCACTTGCCGGATTTCCGTTTGTCCATCCGTTTGCCCATCCGCTTGTCCTATGAGGTAAAGATGGGTTTCATCCAAAAAAAAGCCACTCACGGTGAGATAGAAGCTTGCCACGTAGGCATTTCCTTTCACAAGCCCCAACACCGTACCCTTATCGGCGCTTAGCTTCTTTTCGAAGATGATAGTCTCCTTAAACTTCGCGGTATCGACTCCTATAATGGAAAACCGGGTTACCCCTTCTCGGAGGCCTGATTTTTCATAATCATATTTCATGTAATAGACATGCGTGCCCTCTCCAAAAAGGGCTCCCTCTATTCGGGTCAACGAGGTCAGAGGATCGCGGACCAGGTTATGCTTCTCTCCGCTCGCTTGATCCTCGAAGACAATCTGATTCTTCCCAAGCTCCAATTCCTTGGGGTCCATATAAATTCGAACCTTATCCTGTTGAAACGACTGCCTGGAAGCGTAGTTATACGCAACGTCCACCCGATTACCCTTGGATGAGCCGCAGCCAACCAGCAGGGAGGCCGTCACACCGAGGAGAAGCAACGTAAACGGCAGTCTTCTCCCGATAGGTGTTCGCCGTTTTGTTATCCACCCATTGGATCGCTTACGCAGGATCACCACGAGCATGGCTGCGCAAAGACCAAAGGTAATGGCAAAAACCACGCTGCCCATTGGAAGGGAAACCTCTCGGAACACCAGATCCATCTGAGCCTTCCACGAATTGGGCTTGAACTCGTTCCCGCGGAAATAGCCCGTTGCCACCATGAACCCAAGCGGTCCCGGCAAGAAATACTTAGTCGATTCCAAGGGCAGTCCATAGTAAGGCAACAGCACGACCGCCGTGCAAGCAAACAAGGTGATGGCATATTTCTTCAAGCAAACCGAAGCAAACAGGACCCCTACGGCAAAACAGAGGCTACCCGCGAGTTTGCTTGCCGTTATCCCTAAGAAGGCTTGAAGCAGAGTCACCTCTTTGGTCGACGTACCAAAGAAGGACAAGCTCTCTAAGGAATAGTTACCGTTGCCTAAGCCGTATTTAAAAGCGTAGAAGCCATATCGCAAGCCGGCGCTCAGAAAACAAAGCAGACCGACCGTCGCAAACGCCAAGCCGATTTTGCTTAAGGTATGCGGTTTGGAGCCTTTTTTGACGGTAAGAAGGAGCGCATCCATCCTGCTTTCAAACTCATAGCAAAACATCGGGGCAACGAGAAGCAAAACCAACAGCACAAACAGGAGATCCAGGCTGTCGTTGGAGAGCAGCCCATCCCAGCCATTGGTATAGAGAAAATCGCGCTGATCCGGATGCTCACGCACATAGACGTACTGCTTGTAAGCCAGTTTAAACCCGGTTTCGTTCTTCAGAAGGTTCGCCAGGGTTTCGGATTGAGTCAGGAACTCTTGCTCTCCGATCTCCCCGTCATAGAAGTTGTCCGTTATTCTTTGCAAGGCAACCTTCGCATCCGAAATCCTGGCCGCTTCTTTTGAAAAAAAAGACCCGGTTGCTTCCGAGTAGGGACCCTGAACCTGATGGAGGTAGAACTGATACTCGGAACGATTCAACTCCATATCCGGGTTGGCGGGTTTATCCAGAATGGCCAGGGATGCCATGCTCAAGATGAAATACAGACCGATCAACCAAGCCCCTTTATGATGGAAAAGCATTTTTTTCATTTCGTACTTCCAGATGGACACGCTTCTCTCCCCCCTTCCTCAACACATTCTTCCGGGCAGCGATCCAAATGCCGGTAAGAAGCAAGGCTCCCCAGACGGCCGCCGCCAACAAGGCCGCGATATAGCTGGGGAGGGGAAAACCGGCCACTGAAACAAACTCCAGCTTTCGAAATAGTTCTCGGTTAACCAACAGCACAAACGGATTCATGACTTTGATCCAGACCCGTCCCGAGCCCATGTACACTTCCTCCACGTAAATACAAACCAACGAAAGCGACAACCCGACAATAAACGGAATGCGCGCGTTTCGGAACAAGCTCGATAGGAGCAAGAATGCCAAGGCAAACACAAGCAATCCCGCCGTCTTCACGAGTGCCGACAGGATAGCGTATTGTCCCAGACTCACGTTTAGGGCGGCGTGGATAAAATCTTCAAGCTGAAACAAGGGAGAAGAAGCGGCGCCCCACGAGTCGAACAGCGCCGAAAAGGCAACAAAGTCCAATAACCAAAACCAGAGGGAAACCCCCGATACAAACAAAGCGGCGGCGATCAGCTTCGCCCGAAGGGACGCGCCTCCTCCTGCCTTGGTCGTCAGGAGCAAACGATCCATTTCCGTTTCCTTGTCGTACAGAACAACGCTCATTAAGCCATACAGGCAAATCAACAGCACGAACAGCCCCGAAAAATCATACCCCACATAATGTTGATACATTTCCGTATAGGCCAAGCTCGGGATGGACCGTCCCCGAAACAGCTTCGCAATCGCTGCATTCTTCCTGCTCTCATATGAATTGCCAAGCGAGTTATAGAACGCTATATTTTCCCTGGCTGCGCGGACGACGCCCTGGGCGTATGCCTGGTATTCATATGCATACTTCATCGGCTGAACGTAGTTAAGCCGAAAGAAGTTCCAATCCTCGTAGACATTGGACAAAGAGGTATCCGGAGTCCGATATTCGGTGCTTGTCGTCCGTTGGCCCACCTGCTCATTAAGCGGCCAATAGATAGCCATCAGCTTCTCTATTTTGTCATTCGTGATCGTCCCGCCGAATTCGGCGTACTTCTGCCAATACAGCTCCTTCCAGCCCGGGTTTGCCAGCATGGAATCTCTTTCGTGTACGCTGTCTATTTTGACGACATTCAGGACAGAAAACAGCAGTAAGGCCACAAGGAGCGACCTCTTGCGAAAATGCTTGCGCCATTCAAAGCCAACCAGCCTCACCATGGTTCGCCCTCTCCGATATAGTAGAGAAAAACATCCTCCAGATTGGCCGGTACGCTCTCTGCCTGATCGTCGGGTTTCTCATCGTCTATCACCCGCAGAAGGATTTTATCCTGCTCCCGCAGCATATTGCTGATTCTAAGCCGCTGGAGCTTCTCGTCCACCATTCGGTCCGTTGCCGCGACATGCCATACTTTTCCCTTCATGCTATCCACAAGCGCTTGAGGCGTACCCTGTTTAAGCAGATGCCCGTCTTTGAGCAAAATAACCTGGTTGGCGATAAACTCGATATCCGAAACAATGTGGGTCGCAAGCAGAACGATCCGATTCTCGGAGAACTTGGTAATGAGATTGCGGAAGCGAATTCGTTCCTGAGGGTCCAGTCCCGCGGTCGGTTCATCCAAGATCAAGATATCCGGATCGCCCAGCATCGCTTGCGCAATTCCGACCCTCTGGCGCATCCCTCCGGACAAAGCGCCGATTTTTTTATTCGCGGCGCCGCTCAAATTGACGGTCTCCAGCAGCTCCTTCGCCCGCTTCTCCCCTTGTTGCCGGGGAATTTCCTTCAAGACGCACATGTAGTTGAGAAAATCCATCACTTCAAAGTTCTTATAGAATTGCGGGAACTGCGGCAAATAACCGATATGGGATAAGAATTGGTTCCCCAAGCTTCGCGCATCCACCCCATCGATCAGCACCTGCCCTTGATCGCTTTTCAGAATACCGACGAAAATATTGAGGAGCGTTGTCTTCCCGGCGCCGTTCGTCCCTAAGAGTCCATAGACGCCATTTTCCAGCTCTGCGGAAAAATTCTGCAGGGCAAACTTCCCTTTATATTGTTTCGAAATCTCTTTAAAGGCGACCTTCATCGGTGCTCACTCCTCTTAAAACTGGCCCATCACCACGTTGGTTTGAACATCCGGGCTTTTTGCCCCTACCAATACGATATAAAGCCGTTTCTCATCCAAGAGTTTAACGATGGGGACTTGAGCCATATAACGCTTATCTCCATCGTTCGGAATTCGCAGCTCCTTCTCAAGCTTGCCGGTGTTCGTATCATAGATCCGTACCTTCCAATCGGTCCGATCGGCGAGCGCAGTCGCGAAAGAGCCGCCCTTATCGGAGCCGGAGACAAATCGGCTTTCGCCTGCTTCGGTCAAGGAAAGAAACTTCGGTTTCCCGCCGGGCATCTTCATAACCAGCAGTTTTCCCGAAGGGGCGGTAAAATCCAAATCCTCGGCGAAAAGGACAACCTTATCGTAGTTGATTAATTCCCGGCACGAAAACGACTCGAAGGTTTGGTTGGTTAAGCTGCTGCCATCCCCATGAACGGTGCCGCAAGTCGAAAAGGACGACTTGCCGTCGATTGGCGGAATATCAAAGCTTTGCGCCGTAAAAGCCAAGTCCCGGTCCTCATTCGTAAAGCCAAGCCGTTCAAATGCGACAATCCCGGAACGCTTCTTAAGATTCGCAAGATCCGTCTGCCCTAAATCGATGAGCGTTGTCTGTTGCTCCTTCTTGAAGTCATACAGATAGAGCCCTTGATCCGTAGCATAAGCTGCCCGTTTGCCATCTGCCGAGAACGCGATGGATTCAGGAGAAATCATCCGTTCTTCCTCGCTTAGCAGGGAACGCGGACTGAATTCCGATTGCTTAACCAGACCGGAGTCGTAGAAAATCATGCTGTATGCAGGGGCGCCGCCCGCGATTCCTCCCCCGCTTTTGCTTACGGGATCGAAGGTCGCCCGAACCGCCTCGTAGCCATCCTCTCCCCTGTGGATCGATTGAATTCCTTCGTCCGACGTTTCCGCTATAATCCGCCCTGTCGCGAAATCATACAGATACAGCTTGTCCGCCGCGATCAGCACATGGTCTTCGTCCGCATAATGGACATTCTTGATATGTCCCTGTATCTCTTCCAGGGGCAATTTCAATGGAGGAGCAGATTCAGGAGGAGCGTCGGTGTGAACAGAAGGAGCCGCTTCAACCGTCGACTTCGCCGTCGCCGGTGCGGACTTCCCTTCCGGCTGTGCGCATCCGGCGAGCAGCCCGGAGAGAATAAGGGCCATGCCCAAGAGCTTCAATCGCCTCATCTCGATTTCCCCCATCACTTATAGAGCAGCAAGGAAGGGGTCTTCATTAAGACCACGACATCATCGGGAAAATCATCCGCGTTGAGGGGAACCGAGACGACATAAAAGGTATTGAAATCCTCCAGCTTCTCCAGCTCGATGTCGGCTTCTATAACAGAGGCATTTCCCTTCGTCAGTTCCGTTTCAAAGGACACGCCCTCTTCGCTGGCCAACGCCCGATGATTCACATAAAATGTGTTTCGATATTTCATTCCGGGATGGCCGAACAGATGGAAGGTCACATGGAGCTTTCCGTTCTTCCCGATCTGGAAGTGGTCCTGCCGGATGGCTCCATCCGTATATAAATCGCTGTACACGTTTTTATCCATTTTATCGATGTCCACGGTCTCCGCGATGCTGTGCTTATCCAATAGCTCTTGGGTCACCGGTGCGGTGGACAGCTGAACATGACTTAACCCCCCTTGCAGCGCATAAGGAGCAAAATCAACCGCCTCGGCAGCTTGTTTGAACACAAGCGGCCTGCCGGCCTCCAACGTCGTTTGAAAGCCTCCATAGGAGCTTGTTGTTTTCATGTCTGGTATAAAGCCCGGATTGTACAGGCTGGCGACGCGGAGCTGCAAAGTGTCCCCTTGTTTTCCGGTGACCGGGGTAAACACGAAAGTAAACGGCGTATCTTGATCATCCTCTTTCAATTGAAGGAGGTGCATATACTGATAGGAGGAGCCGTTCTCATCCAGTTTGTAGGGTTGCGCCTTTCCGTCGACAAAAAGAAAAAAACCAACATTCTTTGCTGTCCCCGAAGCACGCACCGAGTATGGAATTTTCAGTTCGCCGCCCTTGTATTCCAAAGGAAGGACCTTCCCGTTTCCATCCATCTGGAGATGGATGAAGCCATGGCCGATCGTGCCCAGAACGGTGGTTTGCGGTTTATTCTTCTCAAATGGATTTTGGCTGGCAGCGGCCGTATCCTGAGGGTCTTCCGTTTTGTTCAGGGAGCATCCTCCCGCGATGATGGCAAGTGTCATCATGATGAGGACCGCCATGCGTTTGAAGCCAACCGATTTTTTCACCCTGTTGTCATCTCCCTCTTGATTTCCAGTCCTTACCCGATCGGTCCTTGACGATCGTTCAAGCCCGTCTCCCGGAATAAGTAAGCCAGCGCTCCGACGAGGGAGCGCTGGCTTCATTGGCTCCGGATGATTCCTCTAAGCGGATGCTATTCCTCTTAGGTGTGGGTTACGGTGTATGCGGCATACGCGGAGTACGTAGTACCGCCCTGTACGCCATGCGTCCCATAAAATGCGTATGCGCCCGGATATAAGTCATCCCCTCGGCCGATCCCGCCAATGCCTCTTACGCCGGTCATGGAAAAAGAGTGAAGCGTGGTTCCGCTGATGTTCTGTTGGGAGCCGGTAATGGTATGATAGGCATTATCCGGATTCGCCGTCGTGTTGGTATACCACATGGCGTACTGATTGCCGGATACATATTCCAATTTACCGGTCAACGTTCCATAACCCGTTGTCGAAACGGTTTTGATATCCGTACCTGCAAACGCATTTACAGAGAACGCCAAGCATGCAACAGAAGCAATAACACCAACCGCAGATTTCTTAGCCAACTTCATTGGAATCCCTCCTCGTAGAATAGGCAGCTTGTCGAATACAAAAGCATTGGACTGGAAAACCCTTACGCTCCCCTCATGTCCGGATCGTGCTTTCATGATTGGACAGCTACTAGATAAACGGGTTAACTTGATGATTTATGACAGGATTTGAGAAAAATAATAAAAATTGTTCTTGGACGTCCACTTTTCCTTGATTTACTCGATTTCATGGGCTTCCCCCCACTTTCCGGCGAATAAGTTGGCCAATGTCTTTTTGGCCCTTTCGATTCGTTTGCCTAATGCCGGTTCATTAATGTCCAGCTCCCTGGCAATTTCTTTGTAGGACATGTTCTCCACATAGCGCATGGATAAAATAATGCGTTGATGGAGCGGAAGCTCGTTGAGCGATTCGAGCAGCAGCTCCTTTTGCATGGTTCTTTCAACGGCCTCGTAGGTTGAATTCCATAGCTCGCTTCCCTCGTAGAGAACAACGGAATCTATATCAAAAACCAGGCGGTACTTTTTATTTACTCTAATAAAATCGATCGCAGTTCTGCGGGTAACCTGGATAAGCCATGCCTTTATATTGGAATCGGCCTTTGCCTTTGGGCCAAATTTCATCGCTTTCATAAAGCCTTCCTGTAGGACGTCTTCGGTTAAAGGACGGTCATGAAGCATCAGGAGAATATAGGGAAACACAAGCTCCCTGTAAGCCGAAAACAAATTACGTTGAGTAAATTCGTCCAGTTCCCTGACATTGCTACGAAACAGCCCCCATATCAGCTCATCCATATTGATTTCCTCCTTTTTGCAGTCGCCAGTTCCTCAATTTCTAAACTCAGACTAATTCTTTTTTTGTTTCCTTTTTTAGTATACACTTTCCAATTAAGTTGAGGATGTGCAATATGTACAGCAAAAAAAGAGAACGCCCCGGGGCGTTCTCTTGAAAACGAATCCATTCTGTTGAAGTCGGGCCTAATTCGAGCATACTTCACAACGCGCTGCGCCGCAGTTCATAAAAATACTGAACTGCTGGATGTTTTACTTTCATCTTGTCGGACATGTCCAATATCCGCTTTTTCCCAAGCCGTTTATCCACCAAAGCCAGAATATTCAGCAGGATATCCTGGCTCTCCAGGCTTTTCTCTAACGAGGTCGTTAAAAACGTATTCGCCTGAGCGATAAAATTCGATTTGCTTAGTGCCGCCTGCGCCGCCATAAGCTCCTTTGCATGTGCCGTACTCTTTCGGTTGCGGGCAATGACGTATAGACGATCCTCCGGCACCGGCCCCTTCAGCTCTTCTCGGATCGCTTCGATTTCGTCGCGGCTGATCGACAGGTGGATAGCTGGATCATGCTTAATGTCCAGCTCGGTTGGATACCATTTTATCGAGTTCGCCTTATCGCTCAGATTGAGCACGTTCTTTTTGTCTACGGTGATATAACAAGTGCCGGGCTTATCCGCCCAATACCGATAAGCGGGCGCGCGATATTCCACCCTTTCTTTTAACGCAGGGCTTAGAAAGCTATCCAACTGCTGCTTCAATTTGCTCCAGGACATGGATGTTCCTCCGTGCCATCCGGCTCCAGTCTTTCAAACTCATCGAGCCATGCGCGCACTTCATGGGTTGATTTGGCGTTCATTAAGTGATTTCGTAATTCACTCGCTCCCTTAAATCCGCGGACGTAGATCTTAAAGAAACGGGGAAGCGGCCCAAACGAACGGGATTCCAAAGCGGAATAGCGATCATGGAGATCCAGATGCAGCCGCAGCAAATCAAGCAGCTCTTTCCTGCTGTGAGCCTTCGGTTCCTTCTCGAAAGCAAACGGATTCTGAAAAATACCGCGTCCGATCATGATGCCATCCACACCGTATTGCTCCGCGAGCCGAAGGCCGGTCTGCCGGTCGGGGATATCTCCGTTAATGGTCAGCAGAGTATCCGGCGCGACCTCATCCCGTAGCCGCTTAATCTCCGGAATCAGCTCCCAGTGAGCGTCCACTTTGCTCATTTCCTCTCGGGTTCGCAGATGGATGGTTAGATTCACAATGTCCTGCTGCAGGATATGGGTTAACCAGCCGCGCCATTCGCCGACGTCGCTAAAGCCGAGTCTGGTTTTTACACTAACCGGCAGCCCCCCCGCTTTCGCAGCCTGAATGATATCGGCTGCAATTTCGGGTCGGCAGATCAGGCCGCTTCCCTTCCCGTTCTCCGCCACATTCGCAACCGGACAGCCCATATTGATATCAATGCCTTTAAACCCTTCCTTTGCCATACCGATGCTCATCTGACGAAAGTACTCCGGCTTGTCTCCCCAGATATGGGCGACCATGGGCTGTTCATCCTCGGTATACGTCAACCGCCCGCGAACGCTATGGTTTCCCTCCGGGTGACAGTAGCTCTCGGTGTTCGCAAATTCCGTAAAAAACACATCCGGTCTGCCCGCTTCGCTTACTACATGACGAAACACCACATCCGTCACATCTTCCATGGGAGCCAGTATAAAAAAAGGGCGCTGCAACTCACGCCAAAAATTATGTTTCATCTCAGGTAACCTCTCTATACAGGACAATCTTTATCTTCACTTATAACATGGGGAAGCAGCCCGAATCAAACGGCAGGATATGTCAATGGCCGGCGGGGATGGCCCTCATAGGAGGGAAAGCAGGATTTCTCCTCGCTTAAAATACGTGATCAAATGTTCGTTCAGAAGAGCGTCTTCCTTGTTCTTAAGCAACTCGATTGCCTTGGCTGTAAAATTCCAATTCAAACAACCCGTCAACCACAACAAGGAAGGGAGCCTTTCGAAATCGTTTGGTGAGAGCCATTCTTCAGCGCCATATCCCCGCAGTACAGTTTTTGCAAGCGTTGGAGACATTTCGTGCGATCCGAGTCCATGAGTTCTCGAGTACCATTTAACTAGCCAGGCTAGCCCCTCCACTCGATCCGTGTAGGTTATGGATTCGAAATCGACAACGCCGATAATATCCCCGTTCTCATTCCAAAGGATATTTAGGGGATTAAGGTCCGATTGAACGAGGTAGTCATAAGAATCCGTCCTGGCTTTTTTCAGATGATATTCCATTTCGTTAAAATAGCTGGTTAATAATTCATTAGTGGATGGCGAAGAACCCGACGATTCTGCATGATGACGGAGTAACGTGGAAAAATGGTCGTACCCCTTATGATGTGGCTGTTTAGGAAAAACGGAAGTTTCGAATTTCGTTGATACATTATGCATCTTTCGGGCAAAAGCACCCATTTTATTTGCGATGGAGTCCGTACAATGAGTGAGGTGTTCCCCTTCTATCCACTCAAACAGAACGAACCTCCATTCTTTGTCCGCTTGGTTTACGACGGTAAAGGGTTCCTCCTTCACCGTTAACACCTGTTTCATAAAAGGGATTCCCGAATGACGAACGAACTTACAAAAACGCATTTGTTCCGTCAAAACTTCATCCGTCACCTGAATAAACGCCTCCGTTTCATAGCGTTTATTGCTCATCCATCTTGCTGAATAAAATTGGTTATCCACCTGAATTTTATAATGTAAATCTCCATGCCCGCTAGTAGGATTAAGCTCCTTTTCAATGGTTAGACTGCCGGGATTTAATCCATATTGCTTAATTGAGGTTTGAAGCAACGGGAACATATCCAAACCAACAGCACCTCCTCTATAAGGACAAACCGAACAATAGATTCTCTGGATATATAGATTGAACAAAAGAACGTCGGAGAAGAGGAAGGTCGTGAAGAAGCGAAGCGTTCGCCTTTGATCCCGGATTCCCCCTGGAAAATGGAGGGTTTGAATCGCGGCAAGGTTTAGTATAATGAGCTACAAGCGGAGAAAATTTGTATTTTCTTAGGAGGTGGTTGTATGAGTGAAAGCGACATTAGCGATATTACCCCGATTCGAAAACCAAACATGCTCCGCCGGTTTAATCGCTTCTCTCCCAAGCCTCGTTTAGGTATCCTCCAGTAAAACGATATCTTCTCCTTGATCCTGCCTTCGTTTAATGTTGTCTTTTCCCCATGCACACATCACATCCACAATCCGATTGGCGGTAACCCCATATTCCGTAAGGCTGTATTCAACCTTTGGCGGCATCTGCTGGTACACATGCCGGTAGACGAGTCCATCCCTTTCGAGCTCGCGAAGCTGCTGGATCAGAACCTTTTGGGAAATGCCGCTGATCTCACGCTGCAATTCGCCAGTTCTCTTGACGCCGGTCATCAGGAAGCAGATGATGAGAGCCTTCCATTTGCCGCCGATGATTTCAAGCGTGGCTTCGATCCCCAGTTTGTATTCCTTCACGAAGCAACCCTCCATCCAAGTACTTACCTTAAGGTAACTCTCTTACTTTTTTGTGTGTATTTTCTTTTTGCTTGGCTTGCCAGATAATGAGGGAGTACCTAACAAAGAGCAAAAGGAAGGGGTTTATTATGAAGACTCTAGTGATCTTGGCTCATCCGAACCTTGAGGCATCGAGGGTAAACCGGCGCTGGAAAAATGAACTGCTGCAGTATCCGAACGAGATTGCCATTCATGAGATCTACAAAGAATATCCGGACTGGACCATCGATGTTCCTCGAGAGCAGAATTTATTAGAAACTCATTCCCATATTGTCATTCAGTTTCCGTTATATTGGTACAGCTACCCGCCTCTGCTGAAAAAGTGGTTCGACGATGTCTTTACTCACGGGTGGGCCTATGGATCGACAGGCGACAAACTGAAAGGGAAACGGTTCGGGCTTGCCCTGTCCATCGGTGACAAAAAAGAAAATTATCGGCCGGACGGCTCCGTTTCGTTTACCGTGGAGGACGTGATTGTGCCGTTCAAAGCCAGTATGAGACACGTCGGCGCAGAGGCCCTCCCCTATTTTGCGGTCTTCGGAGCTTCTTTTCAAGCGAGCGATGAGGAAATTCATCAGAGCGCCAAAGACTACGTTAACTATATCGGTAAGTATCAAGCATGAACCGCTTTGCCGCCGATGGCGGTTTTTTTTCGAGAAATTCTTTTGTCCATTACTCCCAGTTTGCTTCCTATCAGAGTACGTCTTATCCCGTAAGATTCCGCCCCTCCGTGAGCCTTCCCCCTCAGTGCCCGCAAGCAATAGCAGCGGGCATCCCGGGATGAACCCCTCCCAAATCTACCCTCAGTTGTGTTAGATTATCTAACACATGATTGAATGATATCATTCATTTCCGCAATATTAATCAATAATGATAGATTATTGTACATATAAATAGCTTTTTCGACTTATATCTTGCGCGTTCGACAAATTGATGTTAGTATTTCTACAATATTTATGTTACATATCACTGATATATCAGTCAACCAAAAGGAGCTTGTCGCCATGAGCATCATAGTCGTGCATGGAAGCGTGGAAACAAGCACGGAGCCTCCCTACATAAGAGGGTTAGAGCAAGCGGCTATTCAAGGTTTCAAAAAGCTGGCGGCGGGGGGACACCGGCTCGATGCGGCGGAGGAGGCGATCAAGGAGCTGGAAGACAACCCGCTCTACAACGCCGGCTTGGGTTCCGTCCTGAACCGGGACGGCTACGTTGAAGTCGACGGAGCGATGATGGATGGAGCTACCGGCCGGTTTGGGGCGGTAGCGGCCATGAGAGGAATCCGCAGAGCGGCCTCTGTAGCCCGGAAAGTCATGGAAGCTTCCAGGCACGCCGTCCTTGCCGGAGAAGGCGCAGCCTTATTTGCCAGAGAGATGGGCTTCGAGGAAGACGATTGCGTCACCGAAGAGCAACTGGATTCCTGGCGCACCGCCACCTCTCTGCTCAGGGAAGGGCGCAGGCTGGAATACAGCGCGTTCACCGGATTAAAGAAAGAAACCGACACGGTGGGATGCGTCCTCCTGGATGACGAACACCGTCTCGCTGCCGCCTCTTCCACCGGGGGTTCGTTCCTGAAACTCCCTGGACGGGTAGGGGATACGCCATTCATCGGCGGCGGCATCTTTGCTTCCGAAGAATGCGCGGTCGTCTGCACCGGCAGAGGCGAAGCCTTCCTGGTTACCTTGACCGCCAAGTTCGTTCAGGATCGGATCGCGGAAGGCGTCACGCCTCTTGAGACCGCAAAGCAGGCGATCCAGCGCATGACGAGCTTAACCGGCGAATACGGAGGCTTGATCGTCGTGGATCGGTTCGGCAGGACGGCGGCCGTTCACAACTGCGACCGCTTCCCCGTTGCCATGGTGAAGAATGGATCCGTTACGCCCATCGAGGTCATTCGGATCTAAGTCATCCTAACCGAACGGAGGTTGCCCCTTCCTATGAACGGATTTGCGGACAAAGAGCCGTCCTTGACGGACAAGGTGTACAAAGAGATCAAGGAAATGATCGTCTATGGCCAACTCAAGCCTGGGGAAGCCCTAAGCGTCGGAGAGTTCGCGGATCGATTCAACGTCAGTAAAACCCCGGTCCGGGAAGCCTTCCATTTTCTCAAGCATGACGGGTTGATCGATATTCTTCCTTACAAGGGAGGACTGGTCAGCCAATTGAACCTGAAGGACCTGGGCGAGCTGTTCACTCTTCGCGTCCTGCTGGAAGGAGGAGCGGCCGAGCTTGCCGCGATCCACGCGACCGAGCCGGCCATCCGTAAACTGGAAAGTCTTGTGGACGTCGATATCAGCAGCCTGGACCAGGCGGATGGAATTTCAATCATGAAGCGGAACTTCGACTTCCACGAAGCGGTGGCCGAAGCGGGCAACAACCTGCGCTTGAAGAAAATGATCGTCCATATTTTGGACACGATGCAGCGCGTTCTGTATCTGGACCTGAGAATCGGCAGCACGTTCTCCATGAACGATCACCGGCAGCTTGTGGATTTGATCAAGCAGCGCGATCCCGCCGCCGCCAAAAAACGGATGGTCGACCATATTACCAATACGCGAAACCGGATACTCTCCACGGATTTCATCTAGGAAAGGAGGCTCCCCCTTGATACTGGAAGCCGCTAACTTAACGAAGAAGTATAAAGGTCTTACGGCCGTGGATTCCTACAGCCTGCGTGTTCTCCCCGGCCGCATCCACGGGTTGATCGGTCCAAACGGCGCAGGCAAAACCACCGTATTCAACATGTTGACCTCCCTCGTTGAACCGACGGAAGGCCGGGTTCTCTTCCGGGGGGAACCCATCACCGGCAAGCGCCCTGACCGGATCGCCAAGCTGGGCTTGGCCCGGACGTTTCAGAACATTCGGCTGTTCAAGGAATTGACCGTACTGGACAATATCCTAGTCGCAGCCCAGATCCATAAGCAGTACGGCTTCTTCTCTGCCATGCTCGGCCTCCCCTCTTATACCAGGGAAGAGAAGGCTCTTCACCATAACGCAATCCGACTGCTCGAGGAGGTCGGGCTCGCCGGGCTCGCCCATCACAAGGCCCGGAGCCTGTCCTATGGCAATCAGCGGAAGCTGGAGATCGCCCGGGCTCTGGCGCTGGCTCCCAAGCTGCTGCTGCTGGACGAGCCCGCAGCCGGCATGAATCCCAATGAATCCATGGAGCTGATGGGGATGATCCGATCCATTCGCGACCGTTACGACTTGAGTATCCTGGTCATCGAGCATGACATTCCCTTTGTCATGCAGCTGTGCGAGCATATCCAGGTGCTCAATTACGGCCAACTGATTGCAGAAGGCAACCCGGAGGAAGTCCGCTCGAATCCCGAGGTCATCAAGGCTTATCTGGGGAGGTCTGCCGAACATGCTTAAAGTCACCAACCTCAATGTGTACTACGACCAGATCCATGTCCTGAAGGATGTCAGCTTCGAGGTGCGTCCGGGCGAGCTGGTTGCTCTGCTCGGGGCCAACGGGGCCGGGAAGACGACGACGCTGCGCACGCTGTCCGGTCTGCTCAAGCCCCGGTCCGGAACCGTCACTTATTTGGAACAGGATATCGCACGCATGCCCCCCCACCGCATCGTCTCCATGGGAATGGCCCACTCGCCGGAGGGCCGGCAGGTGTTCTCGCAGCTCACCATCCTGGAAAATCTCTTGATGGGCGCCTACACCCGCAAGAGGGGGGCGCAGCTTGCCGAGGATATCGAGTGGATTTACAGCCTGTTCCCGGTGCTCAAACAGCGGGAGAAGCTTCCGGCCGGCGCACTCAGCGGCGGAGAGCAGCAGATGCTGGCCATGGGACGGGCGCTTATGAGCAGGCCCAAGCTTCTCCTGCTGGACGAACCTTCTCTCGGACTTGCTCCGATCATGGTAGAGACCATTTTTGAAGTCATCCAGGGCCTGAAGACCAACGACATGGCGATCCTGCTCGTCGAGCAGAACGCCTATGAATCGCTGCAAATCGCCGACCGCGCCTACGTCCTGGAGACCGGTGCCGTCAAGCTTGAAGGCGCCGCGGCCGATTTGCTCCACGATCCTGAAATCCAGAAGGCTTATTTGGGAGGTTAAGAGATGGACATCTCCGCCGAATACATCATTCAACAGCTTATCAACGGCCTGGGACTGGGAAGCGTCTATGCTCTGATCGCCATCGGTTACACACTCGTGTACGGCATCCTCCGGCTGATCAATTTTGCCCACGGGGACCTCTTGATGATCGCCTCTTACACGGTTGCGGGAGTGCTTGCCAACTGGCTCCTCCCCTTTCCGCTGGCCGTCATGCTCTCCATCCTGTTCGTCGCCCTGATCGGCATCACCATCGAGCGGCTTGCGTACCGGCCGCTGCGCAGCAAGCCGGAGGAAACGACCTTGGTCACTTCCTTTGCCGTGTCGATCCTCATCCAGAACCTGGCTGTTATGATCCTGACTCCGCAGCCGAAAGCCTTCTCGCTGCCTTCTTCCTTCAACTCCAATGTGGAGGTGGGCCCGGTTACTTTTCCCCTCATGAATGTCTGGATCGTGGGCGTCACCTTCATCCTCCTGCTGGCGCTAACCCTCTTGATCAAGAAGACGAAAATCGGCATTGCCATGAGAGCGACCGCAGAGAACATGAACGCATCGATTCTGATGGGAGTCAACATCAACTCCGTCGTGCGCACGGCGTTCATCGTCGGCTCCACGCTCGCAGCCATCGCCGGCATCATGATGGCGGGACGCTATGGCCGGATTGAGCCGTATATGGGCTTTGTTCCCGGACTCAAGGCCTTCGTCGCCGCGGTCATCGGCGGGATCGGCAGCATCCCCGGCGCGGCTGTAGGCGGACTTCTTCTGGGTCTCGGTGAAATCCTGTTCGTCGCCTTCCTGCCGCCCGAACTGTCGGCGTACAAGGATGCCTTCGTGTTCCTGGCTCTCATCGTCATGCTGCTCATTAAACCCACCGGACTGTTCGGCCGGGTGGAGGATCGGAGGGTGTAGCACTATGAATCCAATTAGCGAGATTCGGCGTTTACTCAACGCTAGAACGGCTGCCATCCTGTTCATCGGAGCCGCCTTGGCCTTCCTGATCGTGGCCAACTTTGCCTTCAACGGCTACTACTTGCGGATCATCAATCTCGTAGGTATCAACATCATTCTCGTCGTCAGTCTGAACCTCAGCAACGGCTACACCGGTATCTTTTCCCTCGGGCACGCCGGTTTCATGGCCGTGGGGGCATACTCCACCGCCTTGCTCACCTACCCGCTGAGCCGCAAGCGCCTGCTTTTCCCGAACATGCCGGACTGGCTGCAGACCACCCAGCTCCCCTATGCCGCAGGGCTTCTGATCGGCGGTGCCCTGGCCGTCCTCTTCTCCCTCTTCATCGGCGTCTCCGTCCTCAAGCTGCGCGGACACTATCTGGCTGTAGCGACGCTCGGTTTCACCGTCATCGTCAACGTGGTGGCCTCCAACCTGACAAGCTTCACCCGCGGCAAAAGCGGCATCTCCGGGCTCCCCCCCGTGACCAACCTCTGGTGGGTGTATGCGACGGCGGCCTTGACGATCTACCTGATCTGGAGGCTGCTCCGCTCCTCGTATGGGCGCTCGATGCTCGCCGTCCGGGAGGACGATCTGGCTGCGGAAGCGATGGGAGTCCATGTCCTCAAGGCAAAAATGCTCAGCTTCTCCATCGGTGCTTTCTTCGCGGCAATCGGCGGAAGCTTGTACGGCCATCTGGTGACAAGCATCAACCCGAACATGTTCTCCTACTCCATGACCTTCGGGCTCGTGCTGATGCTGGTCATCGGCGGATCGGGCAGCATTCCGGGAGCGATTCTCGGAGCCGTGCTGGTGACCCTTGTCCCGGAACTGTTCTTGAATAAGCTGGAGCGGGGAATCGAGCTGTTCGGCGTTCAATTCCCCCAGATGTACGGGCTAAGCCAGATCATCATGTCCCTGGCGCTCATTACCATCATTATCCTGAGGCCAAAAGGACTTTTGGGAAAATAGCAGCGCGGAATTGACTTCATCGTGGAGGTGAGAAAGATGTAACGCAGAGGGGGCCAATTCTCTTGTCGCAGCTTAGCGGAAAGCCATCGCAGTCGTTTGCTTCAACTACCATACCGAGAGAGGGAGAGAACCTTATGAAAAAACTTACGTTCCTGCTTGTTTCCCTAGTCCTGATCCTGTCCGCTTGCGGAAACGGCAAAGAGACCGCCAGCCCGACTTCCGGTACCAGCGCAAGCGAACCGGCCTCAAGCGCGGCCGCTCCGGCTTCCGGCGGAGAGATTAAAATCGGCGCGCTCTTCAATGTAACCGGCGGACAAGCCTCCCTCGACGGCCCGTCCTTGGCAGGTTTCCAGTTGGCGGCCGAAGAACTCAACGCCAAGGGCGGCATCAACGGCAAGAAGATCAAGGTCGTCTCCATCGACGCCAAGACCGATCCGACCTCCGCGACCAACGGCATGCAGGAGCTGATCGACGTGCAAAAAGTCGTCGCCGTTGCGGGCTTCAGCGATACGACCTTCGTTACTGCGGCGGGTCCCGTCGCCCAAAGCGCCGGCATTCCCTTCATCACCTCAGGGGCTACGTCTCCCCTGATCCCGGAACAGGTCGGCGATTTTATGTTCATGGCCGCCTTCGGCGATAACTCCCAATCCTACGCCATTTCGGACTACGCCACAGAAAAGCTTGGCGCCAAGTCCGCCTGGGTTTTAACCGACACGTCCTCCGACTTCACGAACAACGTCTCCGTGTTCTTCAAGGAACGGTTTACGGCCAAGGGCGGCAAGATCGTGCTGGAGGACAAATATGACGGAGCGGCGGACACGGATTTTTCCGCCCAGATTACCCGCCTGCAAAACTTGTCCGACAAGCCGGATGTCCTGATGGTTTCCGCCCTGCCTGACAAGGCGGGCATCGTCGTCAAGCAGATCCGCGACAAAGGCATCGACCTGCCGATTCTGTCCGCCGACGGCTTCGACACCCCCGCTCTCATCGAGATGGGCGGCGTTCCGCAAACGAACAAGGTCTATTTTTCCACCCATGTCGCCTTAAGCAACTCCGACGCCATCGTCAGCGATTTCGTCTCGGCTTATACGAAGAAGACCGGCCACGCTCCGGAAAACGGCTTTGCGGCCCTCGGCTACGACACGATGAAATTGATCGCCGACGCCATCACCCGTGCCGGCAGCGAGGACCCGAAGGCCATCCGCGATGCGCTGAACGCGACCAAGGGCTTCAAGTCCGTCACCGGCGAGATCAGCTACGACAGCGGCCATGTTCCTTCCAAGAGCGTCACCATCATCGAGGTGAAGGACGGCAAATTCGAATTTGCCCAGGAAATCCTCCCGCACTAATCGCCACATTCGACAACATCCATCTTAAGGAGGCGTACGTATGGCTTTCATCGGATCCCATATGACGGGAAACCAGTATAACACCAACAAGAGCAAGATCGACAAAGTCATTTTCGGGGTCGGCGCATTTGAGAATCATGGCTATCACATGCCCTTCGGCACGGATGCCCTGACCGCCAATCTCATCAGCGAAAAGCTGGCCGAGCGTGTGGAAGGACTCCTGGTCCTTCCCCCGATTAACTACGGCATGAGCCAGCATTACAACAAGCTGCCTTTCACCGTCAGTCTGACCCCGGAGACCACGACCAACGTCATCAAGGAAGTGCTGAGCGAGATCGTACGCAACGGAATCAAGAAAATCATCATCATGAACGGACACGACGGCAACATCGCCCCCATTGAGCTGGCTGCCCGGGCCGTGAAAGTGGCACATCCGGAAGTGACCATCGCCAGCTTGAACGACTGGTGGGTCGCAGCGGGCAAGCTGGTTCCGCCTGACATGTTCGAGGTGTGGAACGGCCTTGGCCATGCAGGCGAGGGGGAAACGTCGATGGGCTTGGCTCTGTTCGGCGATCTGGTCGAGATGGAGCACGCCAAGGGCGTCGTCCCCGACCTTCCGGAATTCGTCGACATCAAGTGGAGATTCGACGAACTGACCGACACCGGAGCCTCCGGAGACCCCAGCGTCGCCACTTTGGAGAAAGGCAAGAAGCTGGAGGAAGCGGTGCTGCATGTGCTGGAAACCTTCATCCGCAAGATGGACGAGACCGATTGGAATTATGGCTTTAAGAAGTCGTAAGGATTCCCGCTGCACGCAAAAAGACGGAAAGGGCGGACCGCCCTTTTCCGTCTTTTTGCATCGTTTCTTCCAACACGTCCCAGGGCGGTAGGTCAACAAATTCCTCTTCCCCCCATTTGGTGCTAACAAAAAAAATCTCGTCATAGTTTTAAGAGATACCTTTAACCAAAGGGGGTAATGAAAGTGAAGCCCGTTAAAGTCAGCCTTCGGCCTATTGTGAGTAAGGTAAACTTACCTACTGTCATAAGAACGACTTTTCTTCCGGGTGATTTTAGCGAAAGTCTCATGATCGCTACGCAGGTCGGCGAGATTTTTTCTATCCGAAATGGAGCGATAAAAACGTTTCTGGATATTCGCCATCGAGTCTTAAAACTTGGAGGCTCCGGCGGCGGGTACGATGAACGGGGGCTGATCGGGCTAGCTTTTCATCCCGATTTTTTCTACAACGGATTGTTTTATCTCCATTACTCCCTGGCCGATACTCAAGGGCCAACTGCATTCTCTGAATCGTTTAAACCTAACCCGTGCGATCCGCGTACTTTAACCCTGAAGTGGGTCGATCGAGAAAAAAACTATGATCATATCGATACCGTGGAAGAATGGACTCTGCAACCGACGGGGCAGCCCCATAGACGGCGTACTTTACTCAACCTAAGAAGGCCCTTTCTAAATCATAATGGGGTCAACAGCTTGAATTTTTCGCCTGAAACAGGAAAACTGGTTTTAACAACCGGAGATGGCGGTTCTGCCTATGATCCGTTTAACTTGAGCCAAGACTTGATGGAAATAGCGGGTAAGATCATTGAAATCGATGTAAGCATGAATGGATTTGTCGATCATCCGCCTGCGGTCACGCGGTTTCAGGAGCTGCCTGAGTCGGTTCAGAGAGCGCTTACCGTCATGGCAAAAGGGGTACGCAATATACCGGGCATCTCCTATCAGAGGCATCGTAATCATTATAGGAAATATGTAGGGAATGTCGGACAAGAACTGGTCGAATCCATTTATTCATTCGTTCATTATCAGCCCATACCGGTCACTCCGCTTGTTCAAGCAGCCAGGATGGGGTCGGAGTACGACCAAGCCGGATTGATTAACTTCGGCTGGCACGGGTGGGAAGGCACTTTCCCTACCACGGTAATAAGGAACTGCCCTGCAAATTCAAGCTTGAATGAGAAAATCATTCCTTACTTCAATGAAGCTCTGGAAACTTCTGTACTGCGCCTTCCGCCGCTCACGAGTTATTACCATGATGATCCCCGCCCCAACAAGTTTGGAGGGATCGCCCTAACCGGGGTCCAGGCCTACAATGGAAACCATATCCCCGATTTAATGGGAAGCGTTGTGTTTACCGACCTGGCTCAAGCACATGCGAAGCAGCCTGTTAGGGGAGCTCTAGCCTACACCCGGGTAACGGCCGATTGTAAACCAAACGATTACCAGGTTATCGAAACGGATTATCCTTTTGGGTCCGATGACGCGTATTACGTTTCCTTAGGCGCCAATCTGAATCAAACCCGTCTCTATCTAGGGGTTTATGGCTCTATGAAAGTGGCTGATTATAACCGAGGTACCGTATTTGAGATCGTACCGTGATGCAATGAAAGCCAGGTAGGGAGATTTTTTTCAAGAACCTTCATTCTCTCCGAATAATCTTGTTCAGCAAGAGTTTCCGAGAGGAATCGACTTGTCGATATGAAAAAGACGCCGATTATTCGGCGTCATTCCATCGTTTCATATCGTTTAACGGGATAGTAACAACAGAACCGTGTAAGCAACAGAATGAACGTATTACCCGCCATTATATCCTTTACGCATTTTTAGCTTCTAAGGATTTTAATACGGCATCTTTAATCTTGATCCCTTGCATTGCAGATTCTATATCAAGAAACTCACTTTTTTTGTTATTTTCCAAACAATCCTTCATATGAAGAATGACTTGTTCATAATCATCCTTCATTTGCGGATTTAAGACCTCTTTGGTTCCATCACAGGAGTAGATTACGAATTCCTCTCTTGTGTTAATTCCATATTCTGCATCGAATTTAATAGAACCTCTCTCGCAATTAACTTCAAACCCTACATAAAACGGAGAATTCTTTGGTAGATTTGTATAGCTTTCAATAACCCCGAATTTGTTTTTATAGTTTAACGTGGTGATGACGATGGATTGATCACCAAAATCTATGCCATTTGAAACAGCGGCTTCAGGCATTCCCAGAATCTCCATCAGGAAATCAAAGTTATGTATGTGGAAATCGGAAACGTTTTTCTGTAATCCGAGGTTACCCCAATTCGGAGCTGTTTTATTATAGGAATGAAATGATCTTACCTCACCTAATTCAAGGTTTTTAATTTTGTTTATCGTTATATGATGTGGTGTCGAGAATTTATAAAACAAATCCACAAATACATTTCTTTGATACTCTTCCGAGATACTTCGAATTTCTTCTGCCTCATCCATCCGATAGGATAGCGGGGTTTCGCAGAAGACATGTTTTTTATTCCTCAAAGCTTTGATAGCCCATTCGGCATGAAGTGAAGTTGGCAAGCATATATCAACCAAGTCGATCTCCTTATGGTTGATGATTTCGTTGATATCCGTGGTGGTATCAATATTCAAAGAGTTCTTTATATCAATTAATTTATTTTCATCCCGTCCATACATTAAAACAACCTCAAAACCGTCCATTCTGTTAAATAATTCTGCATGCTGTCTTCCAAAACCCGTTCCTAAAATTCCAACTTTAATCACAGCAAAACCTCCGTTAATTATTATTTCAATGCAATATCTTAACCGATTCATAAGATGCTAATTCATTATAGAACACACGTTCCCATCTGTCAAATAAACCCATCAGCAAAGGCATATGGAGCCGTCCATTTACATCATTGGATTGAATTCATTAACTCATAGAAACAGTGCGGTTCATGAGTTTTATTAAGACGATACCACGCGTCTAAAGTTTTTGGAGAGCATACATCTAGGGCTTTTAAAACATGAGCCGTAAATTCCAATGGAGCTACTCCGGATGCGGTGATCAATTTCCCATCGGTGACCGCAGCTTCCTCTTTGTAATAGTCTTCGCCCGTGTAAGAAGGGCAAGTCATTTTAAGGTAGGCCAAATTATTGCTAGTGTGCCAACAGGAATCTAACAATCCGGCTTGAACAAGTCCTAAGGTCGCACCGCAAATGGCTCCAACGACTATTCCTTCCTTTAAACCCATCTCGGCCATTTTTAGGACGGGCACGTGAATAGCCTCTGTCCATGTAGTTCCGCCAGGCAAAATCAATGCATCTACGTTTTTCATGCTGCACTCATCCACTTTCATGTCAGGCATTATCTTCAATCCGCCCATTGTCGTTACCGGAGTCTTGTCTATTCCAACGGTGACTATTTTGGCCGGAGCCAGCCCCTGTCTGAAGTATCTTCCAGAGTTCAGCTCGGCGGCTAAATAGCCTATTTCCCAATCGGACATGGTATCAAACACATAAAGATATACGGTATTATTCATTTCTAAGCGCTCCTCTTTCATGAGTGGTTATTAGGATAATAAAACAACTCCACTGACAACGGATGTCAGTGAAGTTGTTGAACTTGATATTATCCCCGTACCTCTGAAGCAACTGCCACAAGTTTAGGAGTCCCCTGCTGCTCCTTAGAATTCAAGTTGTCTCCATGTTTTTTTCAACCATTCCGCAAACAACACTTCCTCCTCAAATTGATTACTAGTCTGTCCAACGGAGTTATTTACGAAAAGAGACGAATAACCCGACCTCCTTCGTAAGATGAATGGCGCCAACCGCCTGTATCTGTTCATTCAGCAAGTTCTCCAGTTGCGACAGACGGCTGTCCGTAAAATTCTCGCGGCCTCCAGGCGTTGTTCGTATGTAATCGATAAGGGGCTTAGAATCCGTTACCCGAAGGGCGTCCTCGTATCGTTCCAGACGAATATCCACGAAACCTGCAGCTTCCAGCTGATCTTCCCCGTTCTCTAACCCGAACTCGCAGGCAAAATCCTGGCGTCCAAAATCATAATTGGGATTCAGTTCGCTTAGATATTTTTTTACTTCAACCATATGGTGCCTCCCCATCGTGGAGGAGAACAGCATGCCTCCAGGCTTCAGAACACGCCGGATTTCCTTCAAGGACTGGTGGCGTTCGGTTACATGATAGAGCATATGATTAGCCAAAATCACATCAAAGCTTGCATCCGGAAAAGGAATCGAACGGGCGTCTGCCGAAGTGAACTGAAATCGATCAGCAGGAACGTAATGCTCCAGCCCCTCCCTGGCATCGGTTAACATCCCCTCGGAAAGATCGGTTAGCGTAACGTCCCATCCTTCCGGGATCCGATCGGCATTCCGTTTCCACAAGGTTCCGTCCCCACAACCCAGCTCAAGGATCTTGCTGGACTCCGGTATCATCATTTGATCAAAAAGCCACCGATGCCAGCAGTAAGGATTTACACTGAAGTCGTCATGCAATCGAATCCTCGTCTGGAGATTAAATGCGCTCTCATACTCCTGATTCACAACTCGGATGATGGAAGCGAAGAGATCCCATGCCGGACTGCTTTCAGAGAATTCAACAGTGGACCCCTGAGTTCCCTGCTCCTTGTGTTCCAAGCTTTCCAGCAGGGAAAGGGTCTCTTTAACTGTTTTTTGGACGAGACGAAGATGTTCCATTTTCTGACCAATAATGGTGCTCTGTACTCGTAAGGATTCCTTCAGGTCCTCTTCACGCCCCTCGCGGTGTATAATGCTTCGGATCTCGTCTATGCTCAATCCGATATACTTTAGGGTCAGAATTCTTTGGAGTCGTGCCAAATCCTGCTTCGTGTAATACCGATGCCCAGTACCGGTTCTAAAGCTGGGACTTAGAAGTCCTACCTTATCGTAAAACTGTACGGTTCGTTTCGTTACACCCGCCTTATCCGCAAAATGGCCTGCGGTCATCCATTCCCCTTCTACATGCATTCGATTTCCTCCGGCCTATCAGGCATGAAATGGTTCGGGAACTTCGGAAATTAACCCAAAATGATGGGCAATAAATTGGACAATACGTCTCGAAGCTTCCCCGTCACCAAAAGGATTTTCGGCATTTTGCATGGTGTTATAAAAACTTTTATCCTTAAGAAGTTTCGTTGTTACCGCATAGATATCCTCTTCTTCCGTCCCTGCGAGATAAACCGCCTTAGCAGAAACCGCCTCGGGGCGTTCAGTCGTATCGCGCATGAGAACAAGCGGCTTATGGAATACGGGAGCTTCTTCCTGCAAACCACCGGAATCGCTTAGTAGTAAATAAGAACGGGCTATCAAATTAATCATGTCCGAATAATCGATCGGATCAAGCAAGTGAATTCGTTCATGCCCCGAAAGGGTTTGGAAGGCCGTCTCTCGAACGATTGGGCTCAAATGAACGGGATAAATAATGGAGATGTCCGGGTGGTCATCGGCAAGACGTCTTATGGCACGAAACATTCGGAGCATAGGAGCGCCATAATTTTCTTTCCGATGGACGGTCATGGTTATGACTTTGCTCTTTTGATTTAGTATCTGAGTTATCTTTCCTTCGTTAAACGTATAATCAGAACGATTCGCCTTTATTGCGGCATCAATAGCCGTTTGACCTGATACAAAAATAGTGCTCTCGCTGAAGCCTTCTCTTAGCAGGTTATCTCGACTATTCATGGTGGGGGCAAACAAAAAATCGGCAATCCCATCCACGAGTTTTCGGTTTATTTCTTCCGGCCAAGGGGAGTACTTGTTGTGTGAACGCAATCCTGCCTCGATATGAGCGACCTTGATTTTATGGAGGAAGGCGACCAAACCGCCACACAAGGTGGTTTGAGTGTCTCCGTGAATGAAGATGAGATCCGGTTTTTCTTCGGAAATAATGGAATCCAATCCGGTAATGGCGGCAGATGTAAGATAGGCGAGCGTTTGTTGTTCTTTCATCAGGGTCAGGTCGACATCCGGTTGGATACCAAAATGAGAAAGGGCTTGATCGAGTTGCTCCTTATGTTGTCCTGTCACAATCACCTTCGTTTCAAACCACTCGGGATGCCTTCTAAGTTCTTGGACAACGGGTCCCATTTTGGTTGCTTCGGGTCGGGTTCCGAAAATCACCATGATTTTTTTGCGTTGAGCCATTGGACGTTCCCCCTCTCGTGTACTGTAACCAAGCGTAAGGGATAACCTTACGTCATATGCAAGGGGGAAAATGCGAAAGAGCCGACGAGCAAGATTACGATGATCCACGCATTAAAGCCTGCCGGGTGGCAGGCTTTTTGCTTCAATATTTCAGAGGTACCAACAATAGGACCGACTCCACATGAAGCGTAAGCGGGGACATCTGAGAATTGTTTGGGCTCTGTGTTAGTTGGATAAAATACTTGATATAAAAGGTCATTTATGCATATTTTGTTTTTTATTTGTTCAAGGGTTTTCCCGCACGAATATCATCCGTCATACCGGTGTAAGGTGCAATCGAAATTAACTCTTCGTTATTCACACCGGCGTTTTCGTAAAATGTAATATCCGCAAATTCCGGCACAACATATTTTGGATAGGTATCGTATTTCTCACGCGATTCTTCCATCAATGGGATAAAGTCATTTTGATAACGAACTGTGATTTCCGGATGTTCATGGACCCATTTTGGAAAGAAAATAACTCCATGCATCCGCTTCTCAGCAGGCATAAAATTCAGAGACACATCCGTACCGGTCGGCTCTGTCCAAGACACTTTGTATACACCTTCTACAAGTTTAGCCAAATCCACTTTTTGGTCACGCACCCATCGACCGCCTACCATGCCGCTGTGAATACGATAATCTATGGTATCCTCATTTTTTATATAAATTTCATATTCCCAACCGTTCTCGTACGTATAAATCATGTGACTGCCAATAAACTTGTCCATTCTTAAATCCTTCTCTCCTAAATAATGTTTTGTTGAAATGAATAGCAGTATAACGACGAAACATGTAAATATAAACATGTTAAAAACAACATGATTATTCTAGCATTGTGGTATATTGATGTCAAACATGTATCGTAGGGAGAATGCAAATGCGTATTCTAAAATATGCTCTATTGGGTCTGATAGAAAAAGAAGAAATAACCGGATACGATATTTCAAATCAGTTTAAGCGGGAGATTGGCGAGTTCTGGAGCGCTAAACACAGTCAAATTTATCCAGAACTTAAAAAGCTGACAGCGGAAGGGCTGATCGAATACCGAACCCTTATCACAGGAACTAAACTAGAGAAAAAAGTTTACTGCATTACGCAAAAAGGCAAGCAAGAATTACTTAATTGGCTCACACAACCGAAACCACTGCCAGAGACAGAAAAAGATGAATTTATGTTAATGATGTATTTTTCAGCTGCGATTTCTATGGAGGAGAGAAAGCGACTACTGCAGGACCAAATTACTAAGAGAAATGCAAAATTAGAGATGTTATTGAGCAATCAGCACTTGCTGGAGTTAGCAAATGATAATATTAAATCGCCTGATTCTTGGCAATTTGGGCATTATCTAGTTTTAAGCAGGGCTATTAATCGAGAACAAAGTTATGTTAAATGGCTTGAAGATACCCTTCAGCTATTAGTCTAAGTCTCATTCGAAGCCAGACGGTATACCGTTCCGTTTCCTTCAGTGGACCAGGGGTAAAGAAAAAGATGAGAAAAGCCGAGGAAAACAGGAGTGATACCTGAGTTTCGCTCGGCTCTTTGATATGATTTTATATGCTGTGGGACAAGTTTATTGCTATTTACAACCTCCCCATTTTAGTAACACTGAGCACTCCACATGGCTCGTCTGCGGGAACATGTCCACCGGCTGCACCGATTCGATCCGGTAGCCGCCGTCCAGCAGCACCTTGCAATCCTTGGCCAGGGTGGCCGGGTTGCAGGAGACATACACGAACCGCTGCGGCTTGATCCGCAGCACCGTATCCAGGAAGCGGCGGTCGAGCCCTGTGCGCGGCGGGTCGGCGACGATCACGTCCGGGCGCAGGCCGTTCTTGGCCCAGCGGGGCAGCAGCTCCTCCGCTTCGCCGACGAAGAAGGAGGCGTTGGCGCGTCCGTTGCGCCGGGCGTTCTCGCGAGCGTCCTCGACGGCTTCGGGAATCGACTCGATTCCCCGGACCTCGCGCGCATACGGCGCCAGCCACAGCCCGATCGTGCCGGTGCCGCAGTAGGCATCGACGACCGTCTCTCGGCCGGTCAGCCCGGCGGCGGCACGGACAGCCTCGTAGAGCTTGACCGTCTGGGCCGGGTTGAGCTGGAAGAAGGCGCGCGGCGAGAGGGAGAACTCCAGGTCGCCGAGCGATTCCTTCATCGCCTCTTCGCCCCAGAGGAGGATGGTCCGCTCGCCGAAGATGAGCGGCATCTTCTTCGGGTTGACGTTCAGCGAGATGCCGGTCAAGTCCGGCAGCTCTTGGCGAATGAGCCGGATGAATTCTTCCTGGCGCGGCAGGCGATCCGTCGTGGCGATCAAGGTAAGCTGCAGATGGCCGGACTGGAAGCCGTGCCGGACGACGACGGTACGGACGCCGTCCTTCGCTCCCGCCTCATGGTGCAGCGGAATCTTCAGCTCGTCCAGCACCGCCTTCACCTTCGCCACCGCGGCGTTTACCTGCGGGTGCTGAATCGGGCAGCCGCTGATGTCGACCACCTCGTGGCTTCCCGCTTCATACAAGCCGGCCAGCAGTTCGCCGTCCCGGCGGACGAGCTGGAGCTGCGCCTTGTTGCGGTAATCCCAGGGGCGGTCCATGCCGAGCGTCGGCTGGATCTTCAGGTCCTTCAGCCCAGCGTAGCGCTCGAAGGCTTCGCGCACCAGCTCGGCCTTGGCCGCGAGCTGTCCTTCGTAAGAGAGATGCTGGATCTGGCAGCCGCCGCAGATGCCGAACACGGGGCAAGGCGGCTCGATACGCAGCGGCGAGCGCTTCTCCACCTCGCTCAGCCTGGCCTTGAGGTAGGAAGGCTGGATGTCGACCGCCTCCGCCTTCACCACTTCCTCCGGCAGCGCGCCGTCGATAAAGACGGCCTTGCGGCGGTAATAGCCCACCCCTTCGCCGTTGATGCCGAGGCGCTTGATCGTGACCACGAGCTTGTCGCCCGGCTTGAGGTCTTCCGCGCCGCCCTTCGGGACGGCTTTTTCCGGCTTCGCGCCGGATGTATGTTTACCCGGACGTCCGGTAGGCCCGGGCCGGTTGGGCTTGGACTGTGCTTGTGGGGATTTCGAAGGGACCCGCCCGGGTCCTGTGCGTTCCTTCATCGGAGAACTCCGTCCTTTGTCTAGAGGGTGGAAACTTTCTTCACTATACCATGCCCGGCCGAGCAGCCGCCAGAATCGGGCGGCAGGGTAGCTGGTCAGCGGGGGAAGCCGGGCGCGGGCCGGCGCATGCGGCATGGGCCCGGGGGCTCGGCCAACGGGCCGCCGGACGCCAAACAGGCAGCTCCAGATTCCGGAGCTGCCTGCAGAGGAGGCCCGATGGTTACCGGGCCTTATCCTATTCTTGCGGCGCGCGGCGGGATGCCGGCCCGGCCGCCCTTACCGCTGACGGCCGCCGTCCGGCCGCGTCCCCGCCGGCTTCGGGTCCGGCCAGATGCGCGCCGAGGAAGCGGGCGCTGCCGGCCGGGCCGGGGCGGCTGTTCGGCCGTTCGACCGCGGCTGCGGCTTGTCCGCGCCGCCTGCCCGCGCCGGGCTCGGCTGGGTCCCGCGGCCGGAACGCGCCGGCGCCGGGGTAGCCGCCGAGCGGCCCTGCTCCTGCCGCGGCGAAGGCGCTGCCTGCGGCTTGCGGCCGCCCGGCTGTCCGTTCGCCTGCGGCCGCCGAGCGGTTTCGCCCGCCGTTTCTTCCCGGCGGCGCTGCGGCTTCGCGGATGCCTGCCGGTCGGCGGCTGCGGCTCCGCTGCGGGAGCCACCCCTGCCGCCGCGTGCCTGCGGTGCAGGCTCCGGCTCGACGGACGAGGGAGCGCTGCCCAGCGGATACGGATGCTCCTTCACCTCGGGAATCGTCTTCCCGGTCAGCTTCTGGATATCCTTCAGATACGGCAGTTCCTCCGTCTCGCAAAAGGAGATGGCGACGCCGCTCAGTCCCGCGCGGCCGGTCCGGCCGATGCGGTGAACGTAGGTCTCGGGAATGTTCGGCAGGTTGTAGTTCACCACATGCGACAATTCCTCGATGTCGATGCCCCGCGCCGCAATGTCGGTGGCAACCAGCACGCGGGTCGTCCCGCTCTTGAAGTTGCCGAGCGCCGCTTGGCGGGCGTTCTGGGACTTGTTGCCGTGAATTGCCTGAGCCGGAATCCCGGCTCGGGTCAGATCCTTGACCACTTTGTCGGCTCCATGTTTCGTGCGCGTGAAGACGAGCGCCGATTCGATGGCCGGGTCCTGCAGCAGCAGCTTAAGCAGCTTCGGCTTGTTCTCCTTGTCCACCTTGTACAGCCGCTGCTCGATGCGTTCGACCGTCGAGGAGACGGGATGCACTTCGATTTTCACCGGATTGACGAGCAGCGTCTTGACCAGATTGGCGATTTCCGTCGGCATCGTCGCCGAGAAGAACAGCGTCTGCCGCTTCGGCGGAAGCTGGGCGATGATCCGCTTCACGTCGTGGATAAAGCCCATGTCGAGCATCCGGTCCGCTTCGTCGAGGACCAGAATTTTCAGCTGCTTCAGGTCGATCAGCTTCTGGTTCAGCAGATCGAGGAGGCGGCCGGGCGTCGCGATCAGGATGTCCGTGCCGTTCTTCAGCGCCTGCTCCTGCGGCTTCTGGGAAACGCCGCCGACGATGACGACCGAGCGGATGCGGGTGAAGCGGGCATAGGCCTGAATGTTGTCATAGATCTGAATCGCCAGCTCCCGCGTCGGCGTCAGGATGAGCGAGCGAATCGGCCGGAACGGTCCGGCGGACACGGGCTGTTCGCTGAGCCGCTGAATGATCGGCAGGGAAAAGGCCGCCGTCTTGCCGGTGCCCGTCTGGGCGCAGCCCAGCACGTCCCGGCCTTCCAGTGCGGCGGGGATCGCCTTTTCCTGAATCGGCGTAGGGGTCTCGTAATGTTCTTGCTTCAGCGCCTTCAGAATCGAGGGAACGAGGCGCAATTCATCAAATGTCATGGTATTCTCCTTTATTTATCCGTAAGCTCCCCTCTTAGGAGGGGTAGCGGGGTTTAACTAGGTCGGCGGCGTTTAACAGGGTCTGCGGCCCTAAATGGACGGGCCTCAGGGACGCAACGGTTAAGGATACCATACTTTCTCCCAAAAAAGAATCCAAAGCCCGCCCCCACGTCAAAAAGGCCAAGCGGAAAAGCCTCCGATTGACCGTTGACCTGACCTTTTCTTTTGTGGCTTACCGGGTCCGTTCGTCCGTGGCCGCCTTCAGCATCGCGGAGTACTTCGAAAAATCCGTATGCCGGGCGACATGGCGGTCCAGCAGTTCTTCCATGATGTTGCCGATCTCTTCGTGCGTGGAAGCCGTAAAGCTCCCCTTTTCCATGAATTCCGCAAAGCTTGCAAAGCTGGAATGCCTTTGCATAAAACCGGGGTTGAACAGTTCGTCGAGTGAAACCTTGGACGGATCTTCCTGGGCCGTTTTCTGTCCTTGCAGCTCCAGCAGAAGATCGTCGAATGACAAGGGCTTATGCTTTTTCAGACCACCACTCCGTTCTATTGCTTAATGATTGCGAGTCCGTACCGACTTCCAGGTTTCCTCCAACCAGAGGTCGAAGTCGGCACCTTTATCTCCTTCGTACGCATCGTAGAGGTCGATCCGCATGTTCTTCAGCTTTTGCTTGAAGGCTTCGTAATCGTGGCCCTCCGGCAGGCTCTTCTTGATCCGCACCAGCGTCTTCATCAAATCCTTGACGAGATCGCCCGGCTTCCTCACCGGCGGCTGAACCTCCTCGCCCCACGCCTTCAACCGGGCATAAGCGGCTTCCCGAACCGTCAGAACGAGATCGTTGTTCATCCGATTGGTCAATACCGCAATCGTCTGCGGGCTCTTGTGCTTGCCGAGCTCTTCCACGGCCGCCAGCCGCTCCCGCCAGCTGGACGTGCGGTTTGCCGCCGCCTTCAGCTTCTCGTAATCGGCGGGAAGCTCCGTCTTGTTATCCTGCTCCAACCCTGTCACTCCTCAAAAAAAGAAGGCCGTCCTAAGGATGGCTCTCTTCGCATTGTTGGCAAATCCTGCTCCCACTATACCATGGAACGGGAAGGTTTGGTAGGCCGTGCCGGTTCTCGGTGCGGTTCCTTGTCCGTTTTCGGTTCCCATGAGGAAGGTTTTTTCGAAAAAAACGGCTATTCGCCGTCTCCCTCGGGCTGAGCGGATAGGGGCGGCGCGTTGAGGAAGCGCTCCGTTTTCTCGTAGGTATCCCCTTCCCCGACGATAACCAACCGGTCGGCGGCCTGAAGCTTGACGTAGGGCCCCGGCGAAATCGTCACGCCTTGGTCGCGGCGCAGGGCAATGATGGTCGCCCCCGTGCTCTGCCAGAGGCGAAGATCGGCGATGGTCTTGCCGATGACGTGCGCGCCCGGACGGATCTCCACCTCCACCGGGTTGTACGGGGTAAGGTTGCGCAGCCGGTCGGAATAGTTGATGACCTGGGTGATGAGCGCATCGAATTTGGCGTCGGTTTCCTTCTTGGCGCGCAGCAGCTGCTCCAGCTCCTGCTTCAGCGAGTAAGCCGAGCCGAGGTATTCGTTGTAGCGGTTCAGGTAATCGCGCGCTTTCTCCCGCGACCGGATCGTGATCTCCTTGCCTTGCGACACGTTCAGGATGCCGGCATCCCGCAGCAGCGAGACGGATTTGCGGATCGTCTCGGAGGAGACGTGGTATTGGCTGGTCAGCAGGGAACGGCCGGACAGCTTGGAGTTCTCGGGGAATTCCCCGTTGGCGATGCGCTGGGCGAGGTCAAGCGCGATGGATTGGTAGATGGGCAGCTCGTTCATGGCTAGGGGGTCTCCTCCCGGCGTCGGCCGCCTGCCCGCTCTCCTCGGGAGGAAAGCGACAAACGGCTCATGCCTTCATTGTAAACCATCCGGAAGGCAGAGGAAAAGCGGGCAGCGGCCCAATTGCGTAACTGGCGAGCGGAGGAAAGCGAGGAAAGAGCGGCCAGCCGAGATGGAACCGGTGACGATGTGAGCGTAGACGGAACCGTTGGGAGCGAAGCCAAGGATCAGGAACCGCAGGTAACCCGGCCCGCCCCGTCTCGGGAGCGGCAGATGCTGCCGGAAGGCAAGCTTGATCCGGTCGCCGCTGCCGTGCGCCATGGACGGGCATGCAGGCCGTGTGCCATGGACGGCATGCAAGCCGACCGCCATGGACGGCACGCAGGCCGTGCGCCATTGGCGCATGCAGGCCCGTTGCCGCCGGGCGGCTCGCGGTCTGAGCCCCGCCGACACGGCAGCGATCAGGCGCCGAACGGACGGTACGGTGGCCAACTGCCGCCGCGTTACATGCTCACCTTGTCGGCGGATTGCAGCTCCTGGCGGAAGCGCCGGTACTCGGCGAGGACGCCCGAGTGAAGCGGATGACCGGGCTCCAGGCCCGTCGCTTCGGTCAAGACGCGGGCAGCGCCCTTCCGCGCCAGCTCCGCTTGAAGCCGCACGGCCTCCGGGTCGTCCGGGGCGGCGAAGCAGAGCGCGGCCGCCATCGCCCGCATAAGCCCCGGCACTTCGAAGCCGAGCTCATGGGATTGCACGGCCGGGAAGACGAGCCGTTCGCGCCGGGACAGCTTGCGCAGGGGAGAGCGGCCGACCCGGACGACCTCGTCCGTCAGGTCGGGGTTGCGGAAGCGGTCCAGCACCTTGCGGATGTAGACCCGGTGCTTGGTCTCGTCGAAGCCGTGCTTCGCGGCCAGGTAGCGTCCGGTTTCCTCCAGCGTCCTGGCTACCTCCAGCTCGATCAGCGGCTTCGCCATCGCTTCCTGAATCGTCCGGCAGCCGTGCAGGTAACCGAGGTAAGCGGCGCAGGCATGGCCGGTGTTGACGGTATAGAGCTTGCGCTCCAGATACGGCTCGAGCGAATCGGCATAGACCGCCCCCTCGATCTGCGGGTAATCGGCGAGCAGCGCCGAGCGGTCGATCACCCATTCGCAGAAGGGCTCCACCGTGACGGCGAGGGAATCTCCGGGATGGCTCTGCTTCGGCACGATCCGGTCGACCGCGGTATTGGGGAACGCGACGTAGCGGTCCGCCTTGGCGTGGAGGCCGGAGCGAAGATGCGAATAGACCATCCGCTTCAGCCGCGTGCTCGCGCCTTTCCCGTTCTCGCAGGCCATCACATGCAGCCGCCTCGGCTGGACGGCCAGCCTCAGCTCGATGCCTTGGGCGATGGCGGGGGCGATCTCTTCGAGCGCCCCCACTCCGACCGCTGTGGTGACGACGTCGGCTTGGGCGATGGCGCCCGCCACCTTTGAGGGGTCGGCGGAATTGACCGCCGTCACCCGGTTCACCATCGCCCGGTCATGCCTCCGGTTGGCCAGCAGGACCGGGTAGGTGCCTTTTTTGCGCAGCAGCGACTCCTTGCCGACATTGCGCACCACGAAGCATACCTCATAGCCCGACGCGGCAAGCATTGGTCCGATAAAACCGCGGCCGATATTGCCCGCTCCGAAATGAACGGCTTTCATCCCCATTCCTCCTCTCTCATCGGTCGGGACCGGCGTCACCGGTCCCTCCTGCGTTTCGGCTCCTATCTCCGGTCCTACCGGGACTCTTCGCCGGGAACTGCGTCCGCGAGCGGCTCAGTCATCGCCTTCACCAGCTCGGCGAAGTCCAGTCGGCTCAAGTCGTCGACCCGCCACCGGGACTCCTCGAATTCGAGCAGGCCGGTGATCCGGTTCGGCGTGACCACGCAGTCGATTCCCGCCGCGCAGGCGGCCCGCATTCCGTTGGGAGAATCCTCGACCGCAACGGCTTCCTTGGCGGTTACGCCCAGACCTTCCAAAGCCTGCAGATACAGAGCCGGGTCGGGCTTCACCTTCTCCACGTCGTTCGCCGTGCGAATGCAGTCGAAGTATTCCAGGATGCCGAGCTGGCGCAAATGCCGCTCCACCCATTCGCGGTCGGAGCTGGAGGCGAGCCCGACCTTCAAGCCGGCCGCCTTCGCCCCTTCCAGGTACTCGCGCACGCCGGGACGGATCTGCTCCTCCTTCATTAGCTCGGCATGGCGCGCCCGAACCTTGCGCCGCAGCTCTTCGGAATCAATCCCCAGGTTGTGGTGGGTATTGAGGTATTCATAAGGATTGAAGGTATGCAGGCTCGTTCCGATACAGCCGGAGTACAGCTCGACGCTCAGGTCGACGCCGTGCTCCCGGTAGCTGTCGCGGAAGGCAAGGTACCAAGCGGTCTCGGTATCGATGATCGTTCCGTCAAAATCGAAAATAATGGCTTTCAGCATCAGGCATTCCCCTTTCCGTTGAAGCGGCTTCGAGCCGCCATTCTCTATCGTCGGATGCTTGCTTGACATCCATTATATGCATTCCGCCCGAAACTAACAACCCATTTTTATAACCATGTTGTTAGTTCATGCGCTTTCATTTTTTTGTAACCGTTCGCAGATGCAGAGTCGGCAAGCGTTTGCCGCAAATTGAAAAAAATCGTCGCTCTTCCGGCTTCCGGACAAAAGCGGCCCGCCCGAATCCGAGCGGGCCTTCCCTCATCTATGGCGTTCCAACCCCATCCGAGTACGGCCTCAAGGCCGATCCATCCGTTCCCCCCTATTCGTCCTGATCCGTCTTCGCAGGTTCCGTGAGCAGCGCGACGACCTCCTCCTCCGGAAGCGGACGGCTGCATAGGAAGCCTTGGACCAAATCGCAGCCGAGCCGCCGCAGAAGCGTGAGCTGCTCCTCCTCCTCGACGCCCTCGGCCACGGTCGCCATTCCGATCCGTTTGCCTGCCCCGATAATCATTTCGACCAAAACCTCCTGCCGCCCGTTCGTCAGCACGGAATCGATGAACGACTTGTCGATCTTCAGCGTGGTGATCGGCAGCTTCGTCAGGCAGCCGAGCGAGGAATAACCGGTGCCGAAGTCGTCCAGGGCGATTCGCACCCTCGCTTCTCGCAATCGGTCCAGCTTCGGCGCCAAAGCCTCGTAAGACTCGATGAACAGCGACTCGGTCAGCTCCAGCTCCAGCCGATCGGCGGGAAGCCCGAACTCCTCAAGCGTATCCAGCACCAGCTCGCAGAACTCATTGTGCATGAGCTGAAGCAGCGAGACGTTGACGGACATGATCAGCTCCCGGTGCCCCCGGTCGCGCAGGCGGCGCAGCACCCGGCATGCGCTGCGCAGCACCCAGGTGCCGAGCGGGATGACGAGGTGCGAATCCTCGGCTACCCGGATGAAGCGCAGAGGAGACACTTCACCGAGGACCGGGCTGTTCCAGCGCGCCAGCGCCTCCAGCCCGTTGATCGTTCCGTCGTCGGTTCGATATTGCGGCTGGTAGACGAGATAGAATTCCTCCCGGCTCAGCGCCTGATGCATGTGCTTCTCAATGGCCATCCGCTCGGTAAAGCGGTCCTTCAAGCTCTCGTCGTAGAAAACCGCTCCTCCCTTGCCGGTCTCTTTGGCCCGATACATGGCGATATCGGCGCGCTTGACCAACTCCATCATCTCCTTCCCGTGCTCCGGATAGAGGCTGATGCCGATGCTGAAGCCGATATGGAATTGGCTTCCCCGAATCGTGAGCGGATTGCGGAAGCAACCCAGCACCCGTTCCACAATCGCCTCGGCGGCGGCTTGATCGCCAATTCCGGGCAGCAGGATCAGAAACTCGTCGCCGCCGAATTGGTAGAGCGTCCCTTGTCCGTTCAGAAGAGCGTCCAGCCGCCGGCAAGCCTCGACGATCAGCTCGTCGCCGAAGTCGTGCCCCATGGTATCGTTGATGTATTTGAAATTGTCGATGTCCATGAACAGCAGCGCCGAACGGCCCTTGCCCGTGCGCAGGCTCGCGGACGCGCGTTCGAGCAGAGCCAGCTTGTTGGGCATGCCCGTAAGCGCATCATGATAGGCGAGGTGCTCCAGCTTCTTCTCGTTGTCCAGAATCAACTGCTGCTGCTCCTCCATCTGCTCGTATTGCATGCGCAGCTCTTCCTCGGTGGCCGTGATCTCCTCGTAGGCCTGCTCCAGCTCCTCGTGGGCGAGCACCCGTTCCCGGTAAGCGCTCTGCAGCCTTTCCTCCGTCTTGCGAATCCGCATCAGAGTCTGGGAGATCAGCAGATACAGCAGGCCGCCGGTCATGAGAACGAAGAACCAGCCCTTGCCTACGCTGATATCTCCGAGCAACCGCGGATCGCTGACCATCATCTCCAGCAGCCGGTCGGAGAGCAGAATCCAGACGCCCCCGATTCCCATGTAAATTCCGGCAATCCTCAAGGCTGTCCGCCGGGGATTGAAGCCTTCCGGCAGCTCCGATTCCAGCGGAATCAATTCGGGCACCTGCCGGTGTCCGAATGCCGCCAGCTTGTCCTTATTTTGATGTTCCTTCTTGTGACGCATATGCCGCCTCCTCGCTGCCTGTTAATAGGATTATATTCCCATCATACCGGTTCGGAAGGCGGATGACAGTCAAATACTTAACAGCCTTAAAAAAGGAGCTTCCCCCTATCCGGCAAGGACGTTTCGCCCGGTCGGGAGGATTTTCTTTACACCGGCGGAAAAAAGGTTTAAATTTATACTATTCCAATCGGATTAAAAGGAGGAATAACCCATGTCACCAAAAGAGGTTCCCGTCCCTTATGTGAGAGCCAACCAAACCGGCATCGTCCTGTCGGTCATCGCCTCCTTCCTTTTGCATGAACCCTGGGTGCTGGCCGGCCTCTGGCTCGTTCAGCTCACCGGTCTGGCCAGTGCCGGACGCTACAACCTGTTCGTCCGAATCGCGAAGCCCTGGCTGCGCGTTACCGGCGCGCACACGGAAGCCTTCGAGCTTCAGCGCTTCAACAACACGCTCGCCGTGACGTTCCTGACCCTGTCCCTGATCTCGTTCCTGCTCGGCTGGACCATAGCCGGCTATGCCATCGCCTTCCTGCTGCTGGCCGCCGCCGGAGGGGCGCTCGCGGGCTACTGCATCGGATGCACCGTTTACTTCCAGTACAAGAAATGGAAAGCCCTGCGCAATCTTCGCCGTCCCGCCGCTTAAGAGGGGCACATGCCGCCTGACTTTCGCCAATCGCCCATAGCGCTGTTTACCGCCAGACTATCGATAATCGCACCATAGCGCCGTATATCGCCAGACTATCGGAAATCGCACAACAGCCCCGATATCTGCTTGAGAACGGACTATCCGCAGCCATGCTCAGGAAACGCAGAAAAAGGATGCCTTCTCCCGGATCGGGTCCGGTTGATAGGCATCCTTTTTATGGGATAAGGGAAGGAACGCTTAATAGAAAATGGCGGGAATGTACCCGATCGGTTCATCAAAAGGCTGCGTCTTGCCCAGACGCAGGTCATACAGCCGGGCGTTCGCCGCTTGAACGGCCTCCGTCACCTCCGCATACTCCCGGTTGCAGATATCCACCAGGCCGATGTTGTAATTCTCTCCGTCGAAGCGGCCGAGGTAGGGCTGGTCATTGAACTGGAAGTAATGGACGCCCACGCAGCAGGGAAGCGCCGCCGCCTCTTCGATGTACCGGCGGATGGCCTTGCCCCGCTGCTCCTGATCTTCGGCTCCGCGTATGCCCGTCGCCGGCAGTCCCCGGTCGATCGCGCCGAAGTGATACTCGCCGACCATCACCGGCTTGCCGACGCGCTCATAGACTTCCTGCACCGAGGGGACGCAGGACTTCTCGTAGCAGTTGATCGAGAAGATGTCGAAGTATTCGCTGCCGCTGTACAAAGTCGGGCTGGAGATGTAGGCATACCGGATGCCGAGGTTCAGGTGATGCGGGTCGGCTTTCTTCAGAGCGAGCGCCGGGACCTTGATGTACTCGGCGATCAGCCGGCAGGAGAACTCGTCCAGGTCGGCCATCCCCCGCTCGGATACCTGCGGGAACTCGCCCAGGCGGAACAAGCCCTCGAAGGCCTCCGCCGCCGTGCCCCAAGCCTTGTTCAGCTCGGCGACAGAAGCGTATTTCTCCCGGAGGAACACGAGCAGGTGCTTCTTGGACGCCAGCTCGGCGGGGTTGCGCAGCAGCTCGTAGCCGAGGTTCAACCGGTCGACGAATGCCCAATTCGGCTCGTTGGACATGAAATAGCCGATCAGGTACCGGTCGCCGCGGTAAGCATCCAATTGGCGCGCATAGGCCTCGGAAGCCGCTTGGTATTCTTCCGAGAACACGTCGGGAAAGTCGCGGTAGACGGCCGACGCCGTAGACGGATAGTCATCCAGCATGGCCACGTAAGGCAGCTTGGCCTCGCGGGCAAATTCCATGTCGCTCCACGCCGCCACCGTGTTCAGCTTCCAGCGGATGAGGCGGGACTTCGCCATCTCCGCCCAAGCCTCCTTCCACTCTTCCCCGAAGGCTTGCTCCAGATTGTGAACCAGGTAGTCGCGGAGTTCGCCCTCGGCGTTTACCGGTCCTCCGGCATGCGCATTGACGCAGTCCGCGCCGCTGCTGAAGAAGCCTCGGCCGTCCGGCGCAACCAGCCACCAGCGGCCGTTCGCCTCGCGCTCCACGCGAAAGTAACCGCTTGCGGCAAATAGAACGTCCGGCGAGCCGTAATACTCGTCCTCCCTGCCTTCCAGATGCTTATGAGCTTCCTCGCGGAGTTCCAGCAGACGCGCCGTGCACGCTTCGCGGCTTGCCGTTTTGCCGGGCCATTCCTTGTCTGCACGCTGACCCAGATCATCGACCAGCGCGAGCGTATCCAGCTCGACCTTCGGTTCTTCCTCGGCCAGACGCACCGCGCGGATCACCAGACGCGTTTCCTGGTGGGAGGGCGGCAGGCGCAGTCCCCACGAGGAAAGCCGGTCCGGGTTGATTCGATTGCCTTTGATCACCGTCTTGAGGATGCCCGGTCGGCGCTTCCCGAACAGCGTCTGGCCGTCCAGGTAGCTCACCGGCAGGCTTACGGTCGTTCGGACCCCCGGCAGCACGCCCACCGAAGCGAACAACTCGGGCAGCTTGTCCTCCTTGCCTTCCTCCCAGAAGCAGAGGGTCAGACAAACCGCATAATCCTCCGGATTCTCGATCTCGATCAGCACGTAGGCGAAGCGGCGAAGCGTCTCTCCATCGAGCGGATAGCGCAGAACGCCTCCCTCCTTGCCAAACACGATAGCCTCGCCCTGCCGCGAGCATCCCTCCAAGCGGGGCTCGCCGAATCTATGCTCCATGCGCTCATTCCCTTCCCTTCGGTTGTGAACAGCTGTAACGAACAGCGCTATTGTAGCACAAGAAACCGGACAGCGGATGCGGCCATTTGGAAAAGATCTCCTTCTCTTGCAATCGGTTCGATCTTCCCGGTGCCCGTCCGGCCGCTTTTGGGAAAGCTTCGGATTTTTGCCCCGCTCTCGTCGCCGGGCCTTCGGGTCGCTGTGCGCTGTGCAAGGAGAAAAGATCGGTCGTCAACCCGCTTGGCCGCTTGTATTCCTCCAAATCGCAGCAATTTCGGGAGGGTTCCGTCGTTCTTGCACCCTGACGCCCGCTATGCTTCGGGATTCACCCCCTTTCTCCGCCTTCGGGTATACAGGGGGTTTTTGGGTATTCTGGTTGGGCGAGCCATGGAGATTCGTCTGAAATATCGGCCGAATTTTTGTAGGCGGCTCCTATATACGCCATTTTGCAAGAAGGTATAGTAGGAGATATGACTTCCAAAGCGAGGGGGAGAGGACGGTCATTGGCCTGAGAAAATAGCTGGATTTATGTCAACATCGTAAAAAGGGGTCCCGCTTCGCCAAGCCTAACGGAAAAGCTTATTGTTAGGACAATATCCCATCAACCAAAGCCAAAATCGAGGGGCTTCATTGTCAATGATCTATGGTATAATGCTACGCAACGGTTGAAACCCGGACCCATTCCAAAACAGAGAATCAGGTGATTAAATGTTTCAATTCAAATGGCTGTGGCAGAATTTGAAAGGGGACCGGACGCGGTACATCATCGCGCTGATCCTCTCGGTGGTGTGCTCCTCGCTCACCATCGTAAATCCTTACATCGGCCAACGCATTGTCGACACGTTCATCACGGGCAAGGATGCCGCAGCGCGCCTCGCGACGGACCAGAATCTCCTGATCTGGCTCTGCCTCGCCATGGTTGGCTTTTCGCTGCTGCGCACGGGCCTGTCCTACCTTACCTCCATGCAGTATGAAATCTCTTCGCAGAACATGCTGTACCGGGTTCGGATTTACCTGTACAACAAGATTCAAGGGCAAGACATGCGCTACTACGACCGCAACCGGACCGGCGATCTCATGACCAAGATGACCGGCGACCTCGACATGGTCCGCCACTCCCTCGCCTGGATCATCAAGACGATCATCGAATCGCTGACCATCTTCGTGGCGGCAGTGGCGTACTTCTTCACCATCGATGCGCAGCTCACCCTGTGGCTGCTTCTCCTGTCGCCGCCGATCTTCATCGTGGCGTTCATCTTCGCGCGCCGCGTTCGTCCGATGTACATCGACCTGCGCGAGCGGCTGTCGCAGCTCAACACCATCACCCAAGAGAATATTGCCGGCAACCGGGTGGTCAAGGCGTTTGCCCGCGAAGAGTTCGAGATTCAGAAGTTCACGGACAAGAACGTGAATTACTCGAAGGCGAACAAGGCCGCGGCGCTCGTCTGGCTGGATTACTTTCCCTATCTCGAAACCTTCGCCCAGGCGTTCAGCGTCATTCTGATGATCGTGGGCGGTCTGTTCGTCATGGACGGCCGGATCACCTTCGGGGAATTCTCCGCCTTCTCCGCCCTGATCTGGGGCCTGTCCAACCCGATGCGCAATATCGGCATCATCATCAACGACCTGCAGCGGTTCTTCGCCAGCTTGACCAAGATCGTCGAGGTTTACTATGCCCACCCCGAAATCGTCAACGAGCACAAGACGGACGTCAAGCGCCGGTATCGGGGCAAGATCGAATTCGACCACGTCAGCTTCAAGTACGACCATGTCACCGTGCTGGAGGACATCACCTTCCAGGTCAACCCGGGCGAGACGGTCGCCATCATGGGCGCGACGGGTTCCGGCAAGACGACGCTCATCAACCTGATCCCGCGTTTCTACGACGTGACCAAGGGCCGGGTGCTGGTGGACGGCACCGATGTGCGCAAGCTGGAGTTGGATGAGCTGCGCGGCAATATCGGCGTGGCTACCCAGGACGTGCTGCTCTTCTCCGATACGATCGACGGCAACATCGCCTACGGCGATCCCGAGATGCCGGAGGAGGACGCCGTCAAATTTGCCGAGCTGGCCGCGGCGCATTCGTTCATCGCCAAGATGCCCGAAGGCTACGACACGGTCGTCGGCGAACGGGGCGTCGGCCTCTCCGGCGGACAGAAGCAGCGTATTGCGCTCGCCCGCGCTATGGCGATTCAGCCGCCGATCCTCATCCTCGACGACACCACCTCGGCGGTCGACCTGGAGACAGAGGAGCACATCCAGAAGAGCCTGCGCGAGCTCGACTTCCCGTGCACCAAGATCATCATTGCCCAGCGCGTCTCGACGACGGCGCAGGCCGACCGGATTCTCGTCCTGGAAGGCGGACGGGTGATCGAGGAAGGAACCCACGCCGAGCTGCTCGCAAGGCGCGGCTATTACTATGACGTATTCATGCTTCAAAACGAAGGCATCGGAAGGCAGGTGACCGCACGTGGCCAGGAATAAATTCGACGTCGACGAGAATCTGGAGTCGCCGTTTGACATCACGCACTTCAAGCGCGCCATGGTCTACATCCGCAAGCAGCAGAAGCCGATGATCCTTGCATTCGTGCTGAGCGCCCTGTCGGCCGCCATCGCCTTGTCGGCTCCCCTGATCATGCAGCATGTCGTGGATGTGACCATTCCGGCGAAGGCAAAGGGGCCGCTCATCTGGTGGTCGCTCTTGACGCTCGCGACGATCGTTGTCTCCGTCGTCCTCGCGACCATCCGCTCGCGGATCATGACCCGCGTCGGCCAGGACATCATCTTTGATATCCGCACCGACCTGTTCAAGCATCTGCAGGAGCTGCCGTTCCAGTATTACGACGACCGGCCCCAGGGCAAGATCCTCATCCGCGTCGTCAACTATGTGAACTCCGTCTCGGACGTTCTGTCGAACGGTATCATTAACTTCATCCTGGAAATCCTGAACCTGATCTTCATCGCCGTGTTCATGTTCGCCGTGAACGTCCGGCTCTCGCTGGTCATCCTCGCCGGGCTTCCCGTCTTCCTAGGCCTCATGCTGCTGATCAAGACCAAGCAGCGCCGGGCCTGGCAGGCGGTCTCGAACAAGAGCTCGAACCTGAACGCTTATCTCCAGGAGAGCATCAGCGGCATCCGGGTGACGCAGATCTTCACCCGCGAGCAGCGCAACGAAGGCATTTTCACGCGGTTAGCCGGCAACTTCCGCAAGGTCTGGATGAACGCGGTTCGCCTCAACCTGCTCATCCCGTTCACCGTCGACAACCTGGCAACCATCATCGGGACCGCCATCTACCTGATCGGCCTGCTCGCCCTCGGTCCGGAGGCGGTCACCTTCGGCGTCATCCTGGCAATGAGCAGCTATGCGTACCGGTTCTGGCAGCCGATCCTCAACCTGTCGAACCTGTACAACAGCTTCATCAACGCCGTCGCTTACCTCGAGCGCATCTTCGAGACGCTGGATGAACCGGTTACGGTCAGCGACGTGACGGACGCCAAGACGCTGCCGCCGATTCAGGGCCGGGTGACGTTCGACGACGTGACCTTCGCCTACGATCCGGGGGTCAACATCCTGGAGCACCTGTCGTTCGACGTCAAGCCGGGCGAGAGCATCGCGCTTGTCGGCCCGACCGGCGCCGGCAAGACGACGGTCGTCAACCTGATCTCCCGCTTCTACAACATCACCGGCGGGCAGATCCTGATCGACGGCCACGACATCTCGCAGGTGACCCTCTCCTCGCTGCGCAGCCAGATGGGGATCATGCTTCAGGACAGCTTCATCTTCTCGGGCACGATCCTGGACAACATCCGCTACGGCAAGCTGGACGCCACCGAGGAAGAGGTCATCGCCGCGGCGAAGACCGTATGCGCCGACGTGTTCATCCGCGAGTTCGAGGACGGTTACATGACCGAGGTCAACGAACGCGGCTCCAAGCTGTCCCAGGGGCAGCGGCAGCTCATCTCGTTCGCCCGAACGCTGCTCGCCAACCCGCGCATCCTCATCCTCGACGAAGCGACCTCGTCGATCGACGCCAAGACGGAGCGCCTGCTCCAGCAGGGCCTGAACGAGCTGTTGAAGGGCCGCACCTCGTTCATCATCGCCCACCGCCTCTCGACGGTGAAGAACTGCGACCGCATCATGTACGTGTCCGACAAGGGCATCGCCGAATCCGGCTCGCACGACGAGCTGATGGCGCGCCGCGGCTTGTACTACCGGCTGTACTCGGCACAGAAGATGGAAGCGTAAGCTGCACATCCGAACAGCCCGATAACGAAAATAAGACACTCCTCCCTTGCCGATCAACCCCGGCGAGAGAGGAGCGTCTTTGCGTTTCGGAGGCGAGGAAAATCGGGAGGGTGACCGAGGCAAGCTAGGCCAACGTGAACGCTTAACGCCGTTACCCGCAATACACGTGCCAAGTGACGCCGAACCGGTCCTTAACCGCACAGAACATCTGCGTAAAAAACATCGGTGCGAGGGCGGTGAAGACATCCCCGCCCACTTTCAGCAACTCAAACGCCCGCTCCACATCCTGCGGGTCTTCCAGGACGGCTGCGAGCGTGATTCGTTCGCCTGGCCGGCTCTCGCCGTCGGGCGAGTCGCTGACGAGGAGCCGCGAGCCGAGAAGAGTGAGCTCGCCGTGCAACACCCACTCCTGCATCTCTTCCGGCAGAGGGTGGCCGGGATTCGGAGGAGCATCCTTAAAGCGGCTGATGACCTTATCCACGGCGCCAAACGCTTGTTCATAGAGCGTCATGGCTTCTTCTGCTTGGCCGTGAAGGTGAAGAAAGGGAGCCAGCATGCAAGCATCTCCTTTTTCATTGGAATAAAGAGCGCGGTATCCAAGGATAGTCAGGCGTCTACTGGCGGATTCGGCTGGATAAGGAATTCTAGCCTAAGCCGTCGAGGCGCTTCTCCAGATAGAGCGAAGCTCGTCCATCTTCCACGAACCGTTCCCGCTCCGCGAACCCGAGCTTCCGCAGAAGGCCGATACAGCGGCTGTGATCGGCGTAGACGAAGGCGCCCATTCGGATAACGCCGAAGCGCTCCTGCACCTCCGGGAGGAACAGGCGGGTCGCTTTTGCCGCCAGGCCTTGGCCCCACCATGCCGGATCAAACAAGACCATGCTGAGCATGGCATGCCGCTCTTCCCCTTGTTCGATGGCGTAGCACCAGATATCGCCGATGTAGGTATCCTGCGCCACGATCACCCGGCCGAAGCTCCGGGCTTCGGGCCCGCAGGCTTGCTCGAAGAGAGCGAGCGCTTCTTCCAGCGTCTGCTGTTCGGTTGGAAAAAAGCGCTGAATCTCCGGGTCCTGCGTCCTGCGCCAGAACACCTCGACATCTTCCCTGGTGCGGTCACGAAGCTTGATCTCCATGGCAGTCCCTCCTGCTACCGGCTCTATCGACAGGCGTCTCTGCGGCCGGTCGTCTCTCCGTCAATCTCGTACCCAATCGTCTGCCGAAAGCCGTACAGCTCGTAGCCGAGGCGGGTATAGAGCGCGATGGCCTTACGGTTGGTCCCGTGGGTTCCCAAGGTAGCGATGCGCTTGCCTTCCGCCTTCAGATGGCCGAGCGCCGTGTGGATCAGAGCGGATGCGATGCCGCGGCCGCGCCATTCGGGGACGACGAATATATTCTCGGTCGCGCTCCGTTCGTCGGTAATCCTCCAGGTCGAGGTGCTGCCGATGAGCCGATCGCCGGAAAAGGCGCAGAAGCTTGTCATCTCCGGCGAGCCCTGCATCCAGCCCAGGTGGTTGAGGCTCCATGCTACGCCGTCAAACGCCGCCAGCTCGGCTTCCCGATACTTGGCTTGGGCCTCCGGATGGTTCAGCGCATACCGTTCGATCCGGACGCCTTCGGGCAGCGAGACTTGGGGAAGGGCCGGCTCCAGATCGTACTTGAATACGACAATCGTGTCATAAACGGCGAAGCCGCGACTCAGACAATAAGACAGTTCATCCGTCTGGTCTGTATCGATATACTGAGCCATCACGATCCTCTTCTCCGGATAGCGGGCCTTGATCTCCCGCGCTCGTCCGATCAGCGCTTCGGTCAGCGCGTCCTTGACGGCTTCCGTCTCCCGCCCTTCGGCGAAGGCAATCTCGAAGTCCAGGTAACGGATGAAACGGGCATCGCCGTCATGCCCGACTGCATCGAACGTATCATGCGGCATCAGGTGAGCGACGGCCAGCAACTCGTCTTTCCCGTCTACGGCACAAAACATGTTGGCCGGCTCAAAATCTCCATGATACCGGTACAGCAGCTCCAATACAAAATTCACTTGCGCCAACCGGCCCGCATCCTCTTCCCGCGGATTGCGGATCGTAAAACCCTGCTTGAGCGTCGTCAGTACCATCGTCCTCCTGGTAGGGGCGGCAGCGCTTTCAGCGAGCCGCGCCGTTGATTTATCCCTATCATGCAGGAAGCCGCAAACCGCGACAAGGGAGAGTTTGGCTATAGGCGTGTGCCGGCTGCCGGGCGAGTTCAGCAGCCGACGCCATTCGGCTGTGACGCAATCCAGCAGCCGACGCCGCTCGACTGTGATACCATCCGTCAGGCCGGATGCCGGACCTGAAGCAGCCCCTGCGCGGCGGCATCCAGCCGCTCGCGGACCAAGATCGCTTTCGTGTAATCGCCGGGCAGCTTGTCGTAACCGGCGGCAAGCCCGGCGAGTCCGCCGGCGATGGCGCCGATTGTATCCGAATCGCCGCCCCGATTGGCCGCCCCCTGGACAACGGCGGCGAAGCTGTCCGAACGGAGCAGCAGGTAGAGCGCCCAGCGGAAGCTGTGGACCACAAAGCCGCTCGGCTCGCAGTCCGGTTCGGCTCCAAGCCCTTCCGCGTACGCGGTCCCGGCTGTCTCGGCCCGAATCGCACGGTCCGGCGCTTCCCCGGCCAGCAGGCGGGAGGCGATCCGGTTATAGATCAGGCAAGCCTCGTCGCAGAGCGGATCGTAATGCGTCATCCGGGACTGCGCCCGGGTGACCCGCTCCATCGCCGCCGGATCGGCATAGGCCAGCGCGGCGGGCAGGCAGCGCATCAGCGAGCCGTTGCCGGCGCTCTGGCCCAGATCCTGATCGGCCAGGAAGGCCGCTTCACCCCAATTGCCCTCATACCGCTGCATCGCCCGGCGGATGATGTTGCCGATGTCCTTCGGACCGGATCGGTACCAGTTAAGGAACCGGCGGCCGATGGCCTCGACGGGCTCGGCGGGGCTCTCGATGATTCCTTCGGCCACGGCCAAAGTCATCATCGTGTCGTCCGTCACTTCGCCGGGCGTCAGCTCCCAGACGCCGCCTCCGATGATCTCCGTCAGATAGCCATGCCGGCTGCGGATCTCCGGCACGGTCATGAATTCCGTCGTGCCGCCCAGCGCATCTCCGATCGCTACCCCATAGAGTGCGCCCTTGATTCGGTCGAGTGCTTCCCGTTCCTTGTCTGCCATACGCTTCTCCTCCGATCGCCGGTAGCCGGCCTTTGTTGTTTTCCTAGATCGCGATTCCCTTGTACTGGCTCTGGCACAGCTCGTAGTAGAAGCCCCGCTTGGCCATCAGCTCCTCATGGGTGCCGCGTTCGATGATCTGTCCGTGGTCGAGCGCCAGAATCTGATCGGCGTGGCGGATCGTGCTCAGCCGGTGGGCGATGATGAAGGTCGTCTTGCCCTTCATCAGGTTGATTAACGCCTGCTGGATCGCCAGCTCCGTTCCCGTATCGATCGACGAGGTCGCTTCATCGAGGATCAGGATCGACGCCTCCGCCAGCACCGCGCGGGCAATGGCCACCAACTGCCGCTGGCCATGGGACAGATTGCTGCCGTTGTCCGTGAGCACCGTGTCGTACCCGTCCGGCAATTGCTCGATAAACCGGTGCGCATTGGCAATCCTGGCCGCCTGCTCGATCTCAGGATCGGTGGCGTCCATCCGTCCGCAGCGAATATTCTGCCGGACGCTGTCCGAGAAGAGGAACGTATCCTGCAACACCATGGCGATATTCCTCCGCAGCCCGCGCTTGTCCAGGACCTGGATCGGCCGACCGTCCAGCGTGATCGCTCCCCGGTCGATGTCATAGAAGCGGGTCAGCAGGTTGATGATCGTCGTCTTGCCCGAGCCGGTCGGGCCGACGATGGCAATCGTCTGGCCCGGTTCCGCCTCGAGGCTGACGCCGCGCAGAATCTCCCTGCCTTCGATATAGGAGAATCCGACATCGCTTAAGGCGACTTCTCCGCGCAGGGAAACGGCCTGCGGCTCGCTGCCGCTGTCCTGCTCCTTCGGTTCGTCCAGAATCTCGAATACCCGCTCCGCCCCGGCGAGGGCCGATTGGATCGTGTTGAACGTATTGAGTAATTGATTGATCGGCTGAATGAAGCCGCGCATATACAGGATGAACGTGAAGATCACGCCGACAGTCATGTCGTATCCCTTCAGCAGCAGATAAGCGCCGGTCACCGCGATGATAAAATACGCGAGGTTGTTGATCATGTTGTTCACCGGGCCCATCATCCCGGAGAGCGCCTGCGCCCGGATGCTCGCGCCTCTCAAGCGGAGGTTGATGCGGCCGAACTCCTCCTTCGTCTGCTCCTCCTTGCCGAACAGCAGGGTGACCTTCTGCCCGGAAATCCGCTCCTCAATGAAGCCGTTCAATCGGCCGAGCTCCTTCTGCTGAGTGACGAAGAACGGCTGGGTGCGGCCCGCGATCAGCTTCGTCAGGAAGAACATCAGCGGCAACATCAGCATCCCGGCGAGGAGCAGGATGGGACTCAGCAGCAGCATCGCGATGAACATGCCGACAATGCCGACGATTCCGGCAAAGAACTGCGAGATCGTCTGGGACAGCGTCATGTTGATGTTGTCGACGTCATTCGTGAGGCGGCTCATCAGGTCGCCGCTCGAATGCGTATCGAAATACCCGATGGACAAGTCCTGCGTGTTCCGGTACAAATCCCGGCGGATGTCGGAGGAGGTTTGCTGCGCCACGCCGACCATAATCCGGTTCTGGATATAAGTCGACACCACGCCGACCAGGTAGATTCCTGCAAGCAGCAGGCAGAGAACAAACAGGCCGCGAAGATCTCCCCGTTCGATGTAACGATCCACCGCATACCCGTTCAGCCGGGTGCCTGCGATACTGATCAGCGCCGTGACCACGCACAGGAGGAAGGTGACGATGAGCGCCTTGCGGCTGCCGTCCATGTAGCGCAGGATGCGCTTCAGCGTTTCCTTGGGGTTCTTCAGCTTCTCTGCTTTCTTCCCGAACCGGCCGGGCCCTCCGTGCATCCCGCCCGGCCGGACCTCGAATTCCGCCCGCTTCTCAGCCATGGACCAGCACCTCCTCTCCGAGCTGCGAGACGGCAATCGTCCGATACGTCTCGCTTTCCTGCAGCAGCTGCCGATGCGTTCCCGCCGCGGTCACCGTTCCGTTCTCCATGACCAGAATCTTGTCGGCGTCCATGACGGCCGAGATTCGCTGAGCGATCATGATGACGGTGCGGCCGCGCATCGTCTCCATGACGCTTTGCAAGAGACGCGACTCGGTCGCCACATCCAGGGCGCTGGTCGAGTCGTCCAGGATGAGGATGCGGGGATGCTTGAGCAGCGTCCGCGCAATCGACAGCCGCTGCTTCTGGCCGCCGGAGAAATTCTTGCCCCGCTGCTCGACGACGCCGGCGAACCGCTCCTCCTTCTCTTCGATAAAAGCCAGAGCCTGCGCCTGTCGGGCGGCGGCGGTCAAGGCTTCCGCTCCGGCGCTGCCGTCTCCGTACCGCAGGTTCTCCTCAATCGTACCCGAGAACAGGATGCTGTCCTGCAGCACCAGGCCGATGTTCTCCCTGAGCTCGCTTTGCCTCAGCTTTCGAACATCGGTGCCGCCGATCCGCACCTGGCCTTCCGTCACGTCGTAGAGCCGGGGGATGAGCTGCACCAGGGTGCTTTTGCCCGAGCCGGTCGACCCGATCACCCCGACCTTCTCGCCTTCTTCGATCTTGATCGAGATGCGGCTCAGCACGTCTTCCCCATGCCCGTGATACCGGAAGGAAACGTTCCGGAATTCGATATCCCAGTTCCTGACCGGTTCCGCCGCAGCGTCCTCGCGAAGCGCCGGCTCCGTCTCCAGCACTTCCTGAATGCGGTCGGCGGACGCCTTGGCCCGAGAGAAGCTCAGCACCAGGCTGACCATCATGATCAGCGAATTCATGATCTGAATGAGGTAATTGATAAAGGCCATGATCTTGCCGATCTCAAGCGACCCGGAAGCCACCATGTTGCCGCCGAACCACAGGACGCCCACAACGCTCAGGTTCATGACCAGCGTAACCACCGGCCAGAGCAGCATGTTCATGTTCTGCGCCCGGATGCTCTGCGCCATCAGATCGCCGTTCGCTTCGTCGAACTTGCTCCGCTGGCTGTTCTCCAGGGTCAGCGATTTGATCACGCGGATGCCCAGGATGCTCTCGCGCATGACGGTGTTGATCCGGTCGATCCGGTTCTGGACGCCGGCGAACAAAGGATAAGACCGGCGCAGAATGACGACGGTCACCAGTAGGATGACCGGGATCGCCAGCAGGAAGACGACCGACAGGCGCGGGCTTGACGCCACCGCCATGATGATCCCGCCGATGCAGAGCAGAGGCGATCGGACAGCCCCTCGCAGCACCATGACCAGCATGCTCTGCACCTGCATCACGTCATTGCTCAGCCGGGTAATGAGCGGAGAGGTCTGAAACCGGTCCAGCTCCAGGAACGAGAAGCTTTGAATCTTGTCGAACAGCCCCTGCCGCAGCTTCGTCCCCATATCGGTCGAAGCGATGGAAGCGAAGACCGAGCAGGCCGCCCCTCCCACAAACCCGAGGAGGGCGATCAGGATCATCTTTTTCCCCGTGGCAAAGACATAGGCCAGGTCTCTCTGCGCCACGCCGATGTCGATCATATCCGCCAGCAGCTTCGGCTGCAGCAAATCCATGAAGACTTCGCCGAACATGGCGAGCGGCGCCAGGCAGGCAAACAGCACCGCCATTCCCTTCAAATAACGCTTTACCAAACTTGCCATCTCGCTGTCATCCCTTCTTGAGCAACGGCAGACCGGTCCACCCTACCGTATCAAAGAAAAGAGCCTCTCTTGCGAAGAGGCTCGGGTTCGATTCGGAGGGGTGCGACTCTGTAGTTCGCTTGGAATCCCTATCGGGTACGCCGCCTTCGAACCGAATGGCGGGTCTGGGAGGCCAGATGCCGCACGGCGATCACCGGATGATGCAGCAGCATACGGGGGCCGGAATACCGCATCACCGCCCGGACCTTGGTCCGCATAGCCGGCTTATAGCAATGCACCGGGCATTCCCGGCAAAACGGCTTCGCCTCTCCGAACCGGCAGCGGCCGAGCCGCTCGCACGCATACTCCGCCATTGCTGCGCAATCCGGACACAGGGACGCCGCTCCGTGTCTCTGTCCCCGGCAGTAGACCGAGATCATCGTTTGAACCACAAGCGTTTCCGTTGCAATCCGGCTTCGTGCCATTTCGCCAAACCCTCTCCGGTTGTCCGATCTGAATTGCTTTCTTTATTATCCAAATCGGCCGGCCGCCCTGTCAAGCCCATTCGGCGGGCTTTTCGTGGGGGCATTCACCCAACCGGGATGCCCGAATGACAGACAAATAGCCGGAAATCTCCTGCCGTGTCAATCCCATCTGCTTCAGGTACAATTCCGCCAGCGTCTTCTTGTATCGCAGCAGTTTTTCCCGGTCCTCACTCTCCTCCGACACCGGGGTATATTCGACCAGGAACACCGTCCTGGCGACATCGTACGCGCGAGGTCCCCGGCAGATATTCATGAAGTCAATCGCGGTCGGCCTGCCTTCCGAGAGAAGAATGTTCCCGGGATGAAAGTCCCCATGACAGAGCGCGTCCCCGTCTTCGAGGGTGTCCAGCAGGCGTAGCGCTTCTTCCCGCATGCCCGCCGCCTCCGCCGGAAGCCGTCCGAGATTGTCCCGCAGAAAAGCCTTGCAGCTCGGAGCATCTCCGGCTGCGTTCGAGAGGATGTCCCGATGCAGACCGGCCATCCACTCCGCGCAACGGGGCAGATCGTCGGTCCGCAGCACCCACGTGTCCAAGGCCTCGCCGTCCACCCGCTCGTAGACAATGCCCCGTTGCCCGTTCCAGTTCACCAAGTCAAACGCCTTCGGCTTGGCGAAGCTCATTTTGCTTAATGCCGTCGCATTTCGATACTCCCGCTCGGCCGCTTCCTCGGGATAGCCGGGCACGAACAGCTTCAGCACCCGGCCGTCCTCCCATTCATACACCGTCGCCGTCTGGCCGACCCCTATCTTCTTCCGGTCGATCAACTCCGCCCCTCCGCAACATTGAACCGATTCTTCCCAAAGAATACACGGCCCCGGCCGAATGCGCCATCCCCCCTTTATTTGGCAGGAGCGCCGATGTGCTATAATGGGACTTGGTTTTCCCAGCCATCCTTCGTAACCGTGGATCTGACGGTGCTTATCGGATAAGCCTATCGTCCGGAAAGTTTGGCTATATTTCTTGTGAACCGAAATCCGGTTATGGTACACTACTTTTACTTGATGAAGACGGGAGAGAAGAAGAATGTAGGATTTCTTGCGGCCGCAAACGATAAAACAGACCCTGTTTTATTCTTTGGCATGCAAGAAAGCTCCTTTTTCCTCTTCTCCATCGGAAACCGACTCCAGGTCCGCGCTGATTCAGCTGGGCTGTTTGGATGTATGGCGAAAAGCTGCGAGAAAGGATTCCTTTCTTGCAGCTTTTATCTTTTTCACGGGAGGATTCCGCCATGTCCTTGATCCATGTAAGCAACCTCACCTTTGCCTATGACGGCAGCTACGACCCGATCTTCGAGAACGTCAGCTTTCAGCTCGACACCGACTGGAAGCTCGGCTTTACCGGGCGCAACGGCCGGGGCAAAACCACCTTTCTGCAGCTCTTGCTCGGCAAATACGAATACGCCGGGACCATCTCGGCGAACGTCGAATTCGAGTATTTTCCGTTCCCGGTCGAGCGCAAGGAACGCATGACGTATGAAATCGTCGAGGACATCCACCCGGACTACGAGCACTGGCGGCTCGTTCGCGAGCTGTCTCTGCTTAAGGTATCCGAAGATATTCTGTACCGGCCCTTCGAGTCCCTGTCGAACGGGGAGCAGACGAAGGTGCTGCTGGCCACCCTGTTCACCAAGGAAAACCGGTTTTTGCTCATCGATGAACCGACGAACCACCTGGACCTGCATGCCCGCAAGCTGGTCAGCGATTACCTGCAGTCGAAGAAGGGGTTTATCCTCGTCTCCCACGACCGCGCGTTCCTGGACAACTGCGTGGATCACATCCTGTCCATCAACAAGACGGGCATCGACATCCAGAAGGGCAACTTTTCCGACTGGTGGGAGACCAAGGAGCGGCAGGACCAATTCGAGCTGGCCGAGAACGAAAAGCTGCGCAAGGACATCAAACGGTTGTCCGAGGCGGCGAAGCGAACGAGCCGCTGGTCGGACGAAGTGGAGAAGACCAAGAACGGTACCCTGAACTCCGGCTCGAAGCTCGATAAAGGCTACGTCGGCCACAAGGCCGCAAAGATGATGAAGCGCTCCAAATCGATCGAGCAGCGGCAGCAGTCCGCCATCGACGAGCGCTCCTCGCTGCTGCAGAACATCGAGAGCGCCGAGAGCCTGAAGCTCGCCCAGCTCCCTTATCACAAGGACCAGATGGTCGAGCTGGATCGCGTCTCCATCCGGTACGGCGACCATACGGTCTGCCGGGACGTTGGCTTCACCGTGCGCCAAGGCGACCGCATCGCGCTCTCCGGCCGGAACGGCTCGGGCAAATCCAGCATTATGAAGCTCATCTGCGGCGAGGACATTCCTTATACGGGAACGTTCCGCAAGGGAAGCCAACTGCAAATCTCCTACGTGTCCCAGGACACCTCGCACCTGAGAGGGAACCTGACGGACTATGCACGGGAGTTCGGCATCGACGAATCGCTGTTCAAGGCGATTCTGCGCAAGCTCGACTTCTCAAGGCTGCAGTTCGAGAAGGACCTCGCCTCCTACAGCGGCGGCCAGAAGAAGAAGGTGCTGATCGCGCGCAGCCTGTGCGAGCGCGCCCATCTGCATGTCTGGGACGAACCGCTCAATTTCATCGACGTCCTCTCCCGCATGCAGATTGAAGAGCTGCTCCTGGAGCATGCGCCGACGCTTCTGTTCGTCGAGCATGACAGCGAATTCTGCCGCCGGATCGCCACTGAGACGGTGGAGCTGTAAGAAAACCAGAGGGATGCATCAACAAGGATGCATCCCTCTGGTCAGGTTAGCCCGTTTTCCAAAAGCCTAAGCGGGTTTACGGCCCCGCTTAAGATATCCGGCAGGCTTACCTCGAAAATAAGGGGGGTACCGGGGAAATGCTTAGATAGGAGCTGCCCCACTTCCCCTAGCGGCATTCGTCCTTCGCCGAGGTTCAGGTGATCCTCAAGCTCGCTGCAATCGTGCAGATGAATCTGCCTGATGTGCCGCTGCAAATTCGGGTTTTCACCGATGGCAGCCAAGATTTCAAGAAAGTCTTCCGGCGTTTTACGGCTTTTCAGCATATCGAACAGCAGGTGTCCAACGTCCAGACACAGCTTCACTTTCTCGTTCTTATTGTGGGTCATGACCCCCTCCAGTTTCTTTAGGTATTCCTTGTAATCGACAATCCCACTCGGGTTTTCCAGCAATAACTCGCCGACTAAGGTGAGACCGTGGATGGAATCGAGGAGTTCCTCATCGTCGAAGCAAGCGTGGGCAATCAACTGCGCCTGAGCCGGCAATGCCTTGGAATACCCGCTGATGACGGAAGAGGCGGCTTGGTTCAATTCCTTGCAAGCGGACGGCAGGTGCAGCGAGAAGTGGTCGAACAACCCGTTGAGGACACCGGCGACTTCCGTCATGTGCCGTCTCGCCGCCGCAGGGCTGGAGGCTATCTTCACTTCAATGGCTTCATAGTTTTTCCGGTATTCGGTCATCCACTCCGTGATCCTCTTGCGATCGAATCTCTCGATTCGCAGCTTTACCCGAAACCCGTAAGGATTATGGAGGGCGGTCAAAAGAGAAAACCTCCGTCCTTGAGGAAAACCTCCAAATCCCGCTGCGTGTAAATCGGCTCTTTCCCCTTATCGACGATTAGGTTCGTCAAGATCCGTTGAGTTTCGCCGGGAAGAACGGGGGCAATCTCACGGATCATTCGGGGGATCATGAAGCAGCCGACTGGATCGGCCCCCAATGCGTTGCCCGTTAAATATTCGGCTCTTGCCCGGCATCCGGAATTGCACAAAAGCACATACTTGCATTCGTTGCAGGGCCGGATCCGTTCGAGAGAACTGTCATTTTCCAGTACCGGATTCGCATGGGCCACGGCCTCGGAGACATTCAGGCCATGCTTCGCGAAATCGTAAATGGCATGGTGATAGTATTGGCAAAACGTGGCCTGCCCGTTGCTTCGAATCGTCAATTGGTGGGATATGTAATCGCAAGGCGAATCGAGCAGACGTTCTTCCAGCACCTCGTCCAAATCGGCATCGTCGTAGTCCTCGGCTTGATAGCCCAGGATTTCCGTTTTAAATAGATTGCTGATTTCAATATCGGTATCCTTGTATCTGCCGGAACGGACAAAGTCCTCGACAATCCTCTTTGCGGCATCGAAATACTTGTCGTAATAGACTTCCAAGCCCATCTGGTCCTTGTTCTCGAGGACTCCGCCTTTATAGCCAATATCGAACACTCGCCACCGATGCACCCCGGTTTGAAGAACTTTTTGATAGATTTCATACAAAGTATCGACGTTATGGGGGGAACAAACCGTATGCACGCATACGTTGACGTTCCCCTTCTTCACCAAGTTGCCGGCCATTGTCCACAAATCGTCGGCCGAGCTTCCCTTTCGATACATCGCATGTTCGGCGAACCCGTCGATGCTTAACCGAAACCGCTTTAGACCGGCGGCGATCAGCTCGTCGGCCAGCTCGTCGGTCAGCAGCTTTCCATTCGTCACCATGTCCGGCTTGATTCCTAGGTCACGGATGAGCTGAACGATCTCGACGATACCGGGATGAAGAAGCGGCTCACCTCCGGTCAATAGGATTTTCTTGATCGGGAAAACGGCCTTCAGGTTCCGGATCAACTCCAACACTTCAGAAGGACGCAAATCGTCGGTTTTATTCATAAATTCGGAGTTGTGGCAGTACAAGCAGTGAATGTTGCACTTGGAGGTAACTTCCAATCTTATCGAACTGTAGTTCCGTTCTATCATTCGTCCAATGCCCCTAAGGATTATTTTTTCGAATAAGCTCTGCCGCCGCATCCTGCAAGGAAGAACCGACTCCGATCTCGGTAATTCCCGAATTGCTGTGAAAAATCTCTTCCATCAGACCATCCCGGTCCGCCTCGTCCATATGGGCTGTCAGCTTGATATCGGTGTTGGTTTCATTCGCCTCCACGACAATTTGGAACTTCTCCATCAGAGGGCCGGGTAAACGGAACGGCTCGAACGATCGCTTTTTCAGATGAATCTGACTGGATTTGGCCAATTGCCGAATAATCGCATCTTTATCGCCGCTCGTTACAATCGATCCTCGATCCAGCACCGTGATCGTCCGGGCGAGCAGCTCGATATCCTCGATGTTGTGGGAAGTCAGCAATAAGGTCGTATTCCCCTTATGAACGATCTCGTTCAGCTCGGTAATGATGGTATGCCGCGAAGCAAAGTCCAACCCGATAAAAGGCTCGTCCAAAATCAGAAGGTCGGGCGAATGAAGGAGTGCCCCGATCATCTCGGATTTCACCCTTTGACCGAGACTCAAGTTCCGCAAGGATTGATGGATGAAGGACTGGCAATGAAACTTCTCCACATAGTCCTCGATCCTCTTTTCCAGCAGGGGCTTCTCCACACCGTAAATGGAACCCACGGCCCTTAAGCTGTCCACAACCGGAATATCCCACCATAAGGTGGATCGGTTCCCCCAGACGACGCCCAGCCGCTGCACATGCCGGATTCTCGATTTCCACGGTTCGATGCCTCCTACGGTTAACTGCCCTCTCGTCGGCTTGATAATGCCCATGATCATTTTGAGCAAAGTCGACTTGCCGGCTCCATTGTTCCCGATCAATGCATGCCGGTCCCGTTCGGGGATGACCAGCTCGGGGATGCTGAGCGTATTCCCTTTTTGCCGCTTGCGAAGCCTGGGGAAAAGGGAGGATTGGTAGTCATACTCCACATTGGTCAATCGAATCATATCCGTCCCCCATTAAGTACAGCTTTTGTAGTAGCGAAGCGAGTAGGTAAACAGCTTCAGCGTGAGCAGAAAAAACAGCGCTCCCCCGGCAACGGAACCGAATAAACTGGCCGCGGTTGCAAGCGCATGGCGGGAAAACAGCAGACGGCTTATGGGAAGATAGGCCGTCACCCCAACCGGAATAACCGTGAAGAACAAAGCCCGGACCGCTTTTTGCATAAATTTCAAGGGATAATACCCGAGGGTTGCCGTCGTATCCACGACCAATTCGGAGAAGAGGCTTTTGCGTACCGTGAACAGGCAGAGCGTGGCGTTGCAAAACAGCAGCCCCAAGAACACCAGGAACGTGCCCAGGGTGCTGATCAGGATTCCGGCGAATAAGGCCGCGGAGGGGGCCATCCCCTTGTGGATCGAATAGAGCAGAACGGCGAGGTATTGGACGATTCCCGCCAGTCTCCTCAGGAACACATTGCTTCCGAACAATTGCAGCGGCAAGGAGACGGGACGCAGCAAAAAAAGGTCCAGTTCCCCTCTGAGGATGAGCTTGTGGAAATCGTCCAAGGACCTGCCCAGCATTCTCGATAAATCGTACGCTAATCCGATGACCCCATAGAGAATCCCGACATGGTACACGGTCCATTCGCCTAGGGTTGAGATGTTCTCGAACAGAATTCTTAATCCCAGGTAAGGGATGATCGTATATACCAGCCAAATCAGTTGCTGCACAAAAAAATCAAGCGGATACTTAAGCTGCGATTGTACGTCCAGCTTGGCAAAGAATAAATATGTCCTAATCCCCTTGGAGATCATCCTTACCCACCTACATGTTTGTAATGAAGAAAAGCCTTTTCCAAGCCATACAGGCTAACCAAATACAACCCGACAATCCAACCTCCCTGATGCAGGACCACGGTAGAGAGCTTTTCGTTCCCCAGCAATACTTTCACGGGAGCGTCGATGATCAAGGCAAAAGGCGAATATTTTACAGCGTTGGCAAGTGCGCTTGGCCATAGAATCAAGGGGATCAAAGAACCCGAAAGCAGTCCGGCGACACTTTGCAGCAATGCCTTCGGAGCCGAGCTCTTGATCGTGAAAAAGGTGAGCGAGTAAAAGAGGTTCGTCAGCAAACCGGACAAAATGATCGATAGAAAGGCCGTCATAAGGAAGCTCACGGGGTAAAGATGAAGCCTCCAAACCCAAGCGACGATGGCAAAAATGAGGAATTGAGGAATGATCACAACCAATTGGATCAAGACCTCGCCTATTTCATGCAACAGGAATTGATGGACAAACCGCGTCGGCCGAATGAAATAACGAATGATGTTGCCGTCCGCGACGGTCTCGGAAAATTCGGGAACCCGATACAGGGTCACCACCACATTCAACGCATTCGAAACAAACACGTATACGACGGTACTCTTCCATAGGGAACCGTCTACCGATTTATTCACGAATATATCGAACACCACGAATTGAATGCCGGTCGTAAAACACAGCATTATGCTGTTTAGGAGGTAGAGCCGTTTAAATTGGCTTAGCTTCTGACTGGAAGAAGAAATATAAGCTTTGTTAAGCAAAGCTTCACCACACCCGCTTCTTGTTGGACTGTCCCGGCTGCGGATCGACAAACCGTCGCTGCTGGCTTTAGATAAATAAGGCGGGAAAACCCGCCTTATTCATCCAATACTTAGTTGCCTCTCACGATAAACACGATGCGCTTTCCGCCAGCCTTTTTCGTCTTCGCCATGGTTATCCCGCCCTCCATTTATTTGAAACAGGCCCGTTTCATGGTTGAATATTACCATACTTTTCCTTTTCATTTTGTGTATTTTTCTTGTACAAAATGTTGTTTTCTTCCTATATAAATATCTTTGATAGATCGATAAACCCCCACCGTTTTCCGGTGCGAATAATCCAACAAGAAAAGCGCTCCCCGAAGCCGGAGGCGCTTTTCTTGTCTACCCGCGATTTCCATTGCCGTCCCCAGAGGAAAAAAGCCCCTTCCCCTTTAAGAAATAATCGCTTATACTACATATGAGTAAATGCTCATATATTAATATGTATTCCAACCTATTGTGTGAGGTGTCGCTTATGGATCGCTATCCACTTTTCGGTCTGCTTGCCCTGCTGCTTTTCTATGGCAGCTACCTGGCCAAACAGCTCCTTCAGCGCCGGCAAGGGATTTCCACAGATTTGCTGGGTAAAGGAACGAAGCCCAAGCGGACCTTCTACATCGAAGTCATCCTGAAGACCATGACCTTCGCGACAGCGGCCGTGCAGCTCGTCGCCTTGTTCGCGGCCCGGCCGGAAACCCTGCTGCTGTCCGCTCCGGCGGTACGGTCGGTCGGACTCGGTCTCGCCTTCGCCGGAGTCGCGGTGTTCTTCACCGCCATGTCGACGATGAACACGAGCTGGCGGGCCGGCATCGACGCCTCCCAGCAAACCCGGCTGATTCGCCGCGGCATTTACCGGTTCAGCCGCAACCCGGCTTTTGTCGGCTTCGATCTGTTCTACCTCGGCTTCGCTCTCGCCTTCAGCCACGGCTTGATCCTCGTCTTGCTGGCCCTGTGCATCGTCTTGCTGCACCTGCAGATTCTGGAGGAAGAGAAGTTCCTTCCGACCGTCTTCGGCCAAGAGTACCTAGACTATCGGCGGTCCACTCCGCGGTATTTCGGCTTCCTGTGACGGAGAAGCTATACCAGCAGATCGACGTATTGTCCCTTGTCCTTCCGTTTTGACGCCGCCGCTCCGTCCAAATTGGCCGACGCCGACTCCTGCAAGGCTTCGGTGGCTTCTTCGTCCTCCCGCTTAACGCGATCGGACTGCGTTGCCTCGGTTTCCTCCGGCGTTCTCACGCGGTCGTCGTTCGAATCCGCTTCCTGGGTCTCTTTCAATTTCTTGTTGATCTTGGAGACGCCGCCGGACAGGTCCATATTCACCTTATGGATCCGACTGTTCAGGTCCGAGAGCTTGTCTACCTTGTTTGATGACAGAACCCCTCTACTCCGGTCCGCTTTAATCTCCGCTCCGAGGACATGCGCTTGGCCTTCCAAGCTGGTCTTCACGGAATGCTTGAATTTCATCTGCTGCAGGTTCGCGCTGATATCAACCGTGCTCTGCAGGGAAGCGAGCGACTCCTGCCGGGCTTGCTCCTCCTCGGTCTTCGCCTGGGGCGCTTCTTGGCTTCGGCTTGCCTCCGCCACCTTCTGCCTCCGCTCCTCAAGAATCTCCGCTTTTCGCTGCATGAGCTGTTGGTTGAGGGTTTGAAGCTGCTCCTGCAGCTCTTTGCGGCGGGCGTCCTTTGCTTCCTTGGACAGCTCCTTGTTCGCCGACAGTTCTTGGAGCCTCTGCTGCGTGTCCTGGATTTGGCTTTGGATCGCCTTCAGTTGGCTGTCGGCGCTCGACCCGCCTGGTTGAACGCCGGTCGCGGAGCCGGCCGATCCTGCTTGTATTCTCACCCTTCATTCCTCCTGTTCCCATACTCCTCCTTTCCTTTTATCGGTCAAAATGAGAAAAACGTGAACCGTGTTCACCGATCCGCGGCATATCCGACTTTTGCGTTCTCATTTCCCCCTGCGGCCCTTAAACGTAGCGGCCGTAATCCGGAACTGCCAGGCTCTCGAATTCACGGTTCAACCGTTCGAGTCCTTCGGCCAGCTCTATGCCCGACAAGGGACGGCCATGGCCGGTGATCGCCGTTTCGGGCCGCAGTGCAGCAAGCCGTGCGACCGACTCCCGTGCAGCCTTCCAATCCGTCGTCAAGTAGCGGGGCGGGCCGCAGACCTCCGGCTTTTGGACCAGCACCTTGTACAGCTCATCCTGCCGGACGGTGATGAACGCATCGCCCGCCACGAGCGCCCGGTCGCGCTCCCGGTAAAACGATACATGGCCGGGGGTATGTCCCGGAGTGTGCAGCCAGCGAAATTCAGGAAGGAAGGGCACTTCTCCCCCTTCCGGAAGGGGCTGCACCCGGGTGCCGAGGTCAACCGGCTCGTGCGGGAACAGCGCGGACAGCTTGGCGACCAGGCCGCCCTCTACGGTCGTGTCGGGCTCGGGGTAGCTCTGCCGCCCCGTGAGATACGGCAGCTCCGCCGGATGAGCGTAGACGGGCACGTCCCATTCGCGGACAAGCTCGATCAATCCGCCGACATGATCGAAATGGCCGTGCGTCAGCACAATCGCCTCTGGCCGGCTCTCCTTCCCGAACCGTTCCTCGGCCGCCGAGCGAATCTCCGCCGCCGAACCGGGCATTCCCGCGTCCACCAGCACGTAAGCTCCGCCCGGCCGGCCAATAAAAGCGATGTTTACGATCTGGATCGTACGGCAGTAGAGGTCCTTCGCTACTTCCTCTCCGGTTCCGCTCCGGATCGAAGTCGCCGGAATCCGATGGTAGTCGCTGCCGTCATGCATGTCCTCCTGCATAGGCTTCCTCCCTGGCCTTTTTTCGGTATAGGTAAGGGTAGTTTCGCCGAGACGGCAAGGGAGTATTCGGGAGGGGCCAGCAGAAAATCGTTATAACCAAACCTTCTCCCAACCCTGTCCCAACCCATGCTATGCTGGAATAAATCCGGATTCAGAAGGAGCGGTTAGACTTTGCAGGAAACTTGGAATATCGCGAGCAATGCCTTGGCGAATTACCCCTTGGACCGTCCGGCCATCGACTATATCGGGCAAAGCGGCACTACGATTTTTAAGGTTGTCGATTCGGAAGACCGCCGCTACAGCCTGCGGCTTCACCTGTCCAAGAGCGAAACCCTGGACGAAGCGTGGACGGATGCGGAGCGAATTCGGTCCGAACTGGACTGGCTTCGCGCCTTATCCCGGGATACCGATCTAACCGTTCCGACGCCCGTCGCCAATCATCGCGGGAAATTCGTCACCGACGTGAACGGCACGGTCTGCACCTTGGTTCGTTGGGTGGAAGGGGAAACGAAGCCCTTTCTATCCACCGTTCAAGACGTCGAATCGCTCGGCGAGACGATGGGCAAGCTGCATCGGTATGCTTCCTCCTGGAAAGCGCCGGATGCCTTTACACGGCCGTCCTATGACGCCGCCCGAATCGAACGGTCGCTGCAACGGCTTGGGGAGCAGCCGTATGCCGGCTGGCTCGATCCGAATACGGCCGATCTCCTCGAAAGGGCCGGGCAACGTGCGATTCGGATGATGAACGCCATGGAGCAAACCCCTCGGACTTGGGGAATGATTCATGCGGACTTGATTCCCGGAAATTTCGTATTCCACGGAGAGGAAGCACGGCTGATCGATTTTGGCGCGTGCGGCTTCGGGTACTATCTGTTTGATCTGGCATGGACGTTTTCCTATCTGCATCCCGCCTTCCGCGAGCCGCTGCTTGCCGCTTATTCGAACCACTTCCCGCTGCCGGATGCTTACCTGGAACGGCTGGAAGGATTATTCGTCGCCGCGCAATTGGATACCATAGGCTTCTGGCTGGGGCTGCCGGATGCGCAGGAATGGCTGCCTGCCCATATCGGAAAATTGACCGCCCGCGAATTCGGCTCCTATGTCCGGAACGAGCCGTTCCTGTTCGCAGGCAAGCCTTATTGGGAATAAAGGAGGACCTCGCCTTCCCTGGTCAGCCCTTCACTTGGAACTGAACCCTTGTCCATTCTCCCTCTACACTGGCGACCTTCAGTTCCTCTCCGCAGAAATGGGCCAACCTCCGGTGGATGTTGGTCAGGCCTACTCCCCGCCTCCGGGTCGAAGAGCTGTCGTCGCTCCACAAATGCTCCAATTGCTTGCGGCTCATTCCCACTCCGTTATCCCATACCTCCACATGAAGATTGGCTCCCTCCAATCGGACGGTCAGTTTGACGGTTCCTCCCTCCAGCTTCTTCATCACCCCATGCCGAATGGCGTTTTCTATCAAGGGCTGGATGGTAAGCGGCAGAATTTGCTTCATCAGAGCGTGCGGGTGAACATCGTACTCCACCGTAAGCCGATCCTCGAACCTGGCCTTCTCGATCTCCACATAAGCGTTAACCAATTGGAGCTCATCTTGCAGCAGCACAAACCGGTCCGGTCCCGGATTAAAGCTTCGCCTTAAGTAGTAGCTGAGATGCGTAATCAGCGTCTCCGCGCGCTCGGCATCGGTCTGGATTAAAGCGATAATCGAATTCAGGGAATTGAACAAAAAGTGGGGTTTGATCTGCGACTGGAGGAAGTCCTGCTCCGCCTTAATCGCCGCTTGAACGGACTTCTTTAACTGCAAGAGGGTTTCGGTCCTCGCCCGTACCTCCAAGCCATCGAAAGGCTTAACGATAAAATCATTCGCCCCGGCCCTAAAGCCCGCCGCGATATCGCTTGGGGAATGAAGGGCCGTCAGCAAGACAACCGGCAGCTCAAACAGGGAATGCTGCCTGCGAATCTCTCGGCAGACCTCGAAGCCGGATATCTTGGGCATCATCACATCCAACAGAACCAAGTCGATATCGGAGCGGCTCTTCAGCAGTTTCAGGGCATCCGCTCCGTTTGTCGCCCAGAGCAGGTGGTAGGGGTCATGGGCAAACAAACGGGATAGCACTTGAAGATTGGCCGGCTCGTCATCCACGGCCAGGAGGGTGAACTTACCGGGTCCGCCTTGGGGCCGATCGGCCATGCCCGACTGCGGAGCCATCAAGGCTCCCTCCGGGATCTTGTCCTTCTCTTGAACGGCGGCCGAAGCTTCATCCAAAGCCGGAAGCGTGAAGACCATTCGGGTGCCGCGCTCCGGCTCCGACCAATCGACGTAGATTTCCCCCTCCATCAGCTGCACGAGCTTCGCGCTTATGGAAAGTCCCAGACCGGCTCCTCCATATTCCCGAGGAGACTGAGCTTGTTTGAAGGGCTGGAACACGGCTTCCCAATCGGACGGATCAATTCCCACTCCGGTGTCCTCGACCAGGATCTTCACCTGGTTTCCCAGAGCCTGTGCGGAAACCGTAACCGATCCTTCATGGGTAAACTTCACGGCATTGCCCACCAGATTATGAATAATCTGCTTCAGCCGGTTCTCATCCGCAAGCACGAGGGGCAATCCGAAAGGAACGGCGTTCACCAGCCTGATTTTTTTGCCTGCAATCAAGTGCAGGAACAAATCGAACACCAGGGAGACGGTCACGCGGACATCGACCCCGGCCGGATGAACGGTGAGCTCATTGCGTTCGATTTTCTCCAAATCCAGGATATCGTGAACCAAAGCGGACAGCCTTCGGGAGGTGTCATGGATCAAAGACAAGTTCTGCAGGTGGTTCTCGGTCAGTTCTCCCGCCGCCGTCTCCATCATGGATTGGGACAAATTGATGATGCCGTGCAGCGGAGTTTGGAACTCATGGGAGGTTTGAAGCAGGAATTCGTCCTTCTGCTTATCGGCTTGGCGAAGCGTCACCGCCATCTGTTCGATGGTTTTATAAGCCTCCGAGAAGCGGTAGGACAGGATGAACGAGGCCAGAAAGCAAAAGCCCAGGATGGCGTAATAGCCGATTTGACAGCTCAGCACCACACTGCTTAAATACAGCGCATAATCGACTAATCCGACAAAATAACAGCACAAAGCGAGGATAAAGAGGGCCAGGCCTTTTCGGTTGAACTCCCCGTATCTCCCCTGCCGGTAGGAGCGGAGCAGCAGGCCGATGATGACCAAGTAAGCTGCAATTTGAAAGAAACCGGCCCATATATTGAAATTGGAATACCATTGGAACGGAGTGAGGAGGACAAACCCGTTATACGCACCCATTCCGTAGACAATGCCGCGGATAAGCCAACGGGGAATCAGTCCTTGGCAGACGGTTTTGATGAACAGGACCATCGTAATCAGAGAAGAGTATAAGGAGACCGCCTGAATCTTGTAATACAGCTCTGCCGGCAGCTTGATATAGTCAACCAGAATCCGGTCGCCGTTGCTGGCGAAGGACCAGGCGATGACGACGCAGCTTATGCCAAAATAGAGCAGCCCTCTTTCTTCTCTGCGTATGATAAACACACTCAATTGATAGCACCCCAGCATCAAGAGCGAGACAATCAGGGTCATATTGAGCAGCGTCGTATGGGTATTCGCGGTATGAATGCCTTGGGCGCTCCCAAAATAAATGTGGTAAGGGATGCCCCCTTGCGTATTTTCGAAGTCGGCCACATGAATCAGGATCTCCGCCGTATCTCCCTGCACGGAAAAGAACGCATTATACGGCTGATTCACGTAGGTATAGTCGCTTTTGGATAAGGCGGGAACCCCGCTTCCCCCTACCTTCTCGCCGTTCACATAAATCGTGCTTGCCATCCGGATGTTGGAGATTTTTAGCCCGTAGATGAGACTGGAGGGTTTAACCTTGATCGTCAGACGATAAGTAGCGGCGCCTTTCGCCTGGTCGCTTTCCGCTTGCGGATTCTGCTTCCAAAAGCCCGGCACCTGAATATAATCCGGCGATGGAACCGGCTTCGAACCCGGCTTAAGCAACTGGTTCCAGTAAAATTCCCATTGCCCGTCCAACGAAACGACTCGGTCCGATTGAAAATTCCGGTCCGTCAAATCCAGGGTACCCGGCTCGGAATGGGCCAGCTTGGTTTCCTCGTGATCGGTCGCCTGCAATAAGCCAAACAGCAAAAGGAAGCTTCCGAGACTCACCGCAATCAGGGCCAACAGCATTTTTCTCATCGGACGATCAACTCCCTATCTACGTTGCGGGAAGGTATAAGACGTTACCAGATTTTCTTATTATATAACAGGCTTGTTCGAAATGAACCGATAATTCGCCGTACAGGAACCCCCTTCTCGCCCTAACGCAAAAAAGACGCCGGAGGCACCGGCGCCTGACTCCTTCCCCCGCCTCTTCTTGCGAGGCTGCGAATGCTACTTGCTGCGAAACACCCGAAAGCCTTGATCGGGTCCGGTGCCGTTCGGCTCGAATTTTCCCCGGTATCCCAGCTCCGTCCCGCGAACATCGCCGATCCAGCCGCCGCCTTTTACCACCCGGTACATTCCGCCGTCGCTGTCCTCGCCCTTGTACCAGTCCCAGCACCATTCCCGCACGTTGCCGGACATATCGTAGAGGCCCAGCTCATTGGCTTTCTTGCCGCCCACCGGCTTGGTTTGATTATGATTGTTCTCGATCGCCGGCCAGTTCCAGTCCCCGGATAAGGGGCGGTCGCCGGCGTTTTTCCAATACCAGGCGACTTTAACGGCATCGTTGCTTCCGCTGTAGGTGTAGCCCTTGCTCTCCTGCCCTCCGGCTGCGGCATATTCCCACTCCGCTTCCGTCGGAAGACGGTAGCCGTTCGCGCCTTCGTGGGGCGTGACGGTCCATTTCAATGGATCGCGTTCGCTGCGATTGTTCGGGTCCTGCTTGTCCTTGTCGATCTCGTAATAGGGAGTCAGGCCCTCTTGGAGGCTCCGCTTGTTGCAATACTCCACCGCGTCATACCAGCTTACCGTTTCGACCGGCCGATCGCCGCCTTTAAACTGGGAGGGGCTATTCCCCATGACCTCGGTCCATTCCTTTTGGGTGACCTCGTAGCGGCCGATATAAAAATCCGTCAGGGTGATGCTTTTGTCACCGGAACCGAGCTTGTCGTTCGTTAAGGTGCCGCCTTGGACGAGTACCAGGCCGTTGTCGGGCTTTGACGACGAGCAAGCGCCGACGCCGGCCAGAATCAGGATGAGCAGCGCGAGGAAAAGGGATCGCTTGATCATGGATAGCGCTCCTTCTATGGAAGTTCGTCTTGCCGGTTATGGGGGACTCCACATCCGGGCGGTATGGCTTCGAGCGCGTCCGGGTGGAACGGGCCAAGGCCGCCGGCAAGGGGCCGGCAGACCTTAGCGACGTTCACGCGGATCGCGATCAGGAATCCCGCTCTAGCCGGTCCGCTGCGCACGGCGGCTGGAGCAGGAGGATTACCAGACGGTAACGTTGGAGCTGCCGCTGCTTTGGTACCCTTCGGTCGCCAGCATCTGATAAGACCAGCTGCTGCCCAGGTTCATGCCGACGTTCTTCCAGGCGTTGGCGTGATTGCCGAAATTAATCGACACGTTGCTGCCGGTCGGCCGTTTCGATTGGCGGACGCTCCAGTATTGCTGGAACGTCTGGGTTCCATCGATGGAAGGCGCATTGTAGCGCATGGTCGTATAGATGTCGTACGTGCCGCCGTCGCTGCTGACGGAGCCCTTGTATGTGCCCGTCGGCCGATACGTCCCCCAGCTGTCAACGACGTAATATTCGATGAGCGCGTTTCTCGTCCACCCGTACAGCGTCAGATACCCGTTCCCGGACGGAGCAAAGACACCGGCATTGTAGTTGACGACCCGGCTCGGCGATCCGGTCGTCCAGCCTTTGCCGACCACGAAGTTTCCGCAGTTGTACCAATTTACACTGTAATTTCCTCCAGATCCATTGACAGCGTTTACAGTTCCGCCGCCGTCCGTCCAGTTCTGCCAATAATCCGTTGCCGCACTGGCGGTAGCCCCAAACAAGCCCGTTCCCCCCAGCGAAGCGGTAAGAAGCAGCGTCATCATTTTCTTGTTTAACTTAACCATCATTTTACCTCCTAAGATTAAATAGTCTTTTTCCTTTTCCTTGCCTACTGAGTACGACTGGACGGTTCCTCTTGTCACACATCCTTTACGCGAATGCAGGCGCGAATGCCCATCTTCACCCCCTTTCGCCGGTTTGATTCTCTCATTAATAGGTTTTGCTAACAATATTTTGCATCTTGGTGTCGAGTTCATTATATTAAGAAAGCGCATACAATACACTTAACAAATTAAAGAGATAGACCCCCGATTTGATAGAGTTCACTAAAAACAGCTCAGGAGCGGTCATGGAAGTCCGCGCCTGAGCTGATGCAAATCAACCGAAAAACGGAGAGAGTCCCAATGGCCTAAGGCCTTTTTTGCCGGCTGCTTCGGTTGTTCATGGGGTGGTGACCGTTACCTTGATCGTATCGCTCGCCGTTACGCCTGCGGCATTGACCAGCTCAGCCCGATACTCGTACACCCCGGGAGCCCGGTCGCGGATCGCCGTTATGGCCCTTTGAGCCGAAGGCGTCGCTGCGTTCAGCGCTTGGGTGTCGATCAGCTGTCCATTCTCGTACAGCCGGTACTCCGTGGCATTGGTCCCCCACCACAGGTTCGTCGTCACCGTATATTGGCCGTCGCCGTCCCAGTTGTCATGGGAAAGCACCGGCTTGCCCGGGGCGGCATCGCGGATCGTCACGACCAGGGGGGCGCTCTTCGTGGTGCCGAAGGCATTGGTCAGCTCGGCGGTGTAGACATACGTGCCATTGGGCTTGCCCTGGAAGGCGGTGTTTGCCGTCTGCGCCGCCGGAGAAGCGTCGGTCAGCGTGCGGGTATCCACCAGCGTCCCGTTCTCATAGAGCTTGTAGGTCGCGCCATTGTTGCCCCACCACAGGTTCATCGTCACCGTATACCGGCCGTCGCTCAGTCCGGTTTGATGGCCGCTGTTCGAGGACAGAACCGGCTGAGCGGGCGCTCCGGTGGCCAGCACCTTGCCGGTTACCTGGAACGAGTGGCTCTGTGCGGCCGTATTGCCGGCCACATCGGTCACCGTATAGCTGACCGTGTGAGCGCCGATGCCCAGATCGGCGGCGCGGAAGCTCTGGCCGCTTGCAATTGGCTGCCCGTCCAGCAGAAGCTGCTGGGACGCCAGGCCCGACAAGGCATCGGCGGCGGTCAGGTCAAAGCGCAGCGCGGCCTGCTGATCTACGTCGCCGATCGCCTGGCCGGACTGGGTTAGCTGAATCACCGGCGCCGTCGTGTCGAGATTCACCGTCAGGGTGTGCGGCTCTTCCGAGACGCCTTTGCCGGACACCGCATAATACGCGAGCGTATGCCTGCCGTCCTCGCTCAATACGAGCGGTGCGGTATAGACTTGATCGTCGCCGTTGTCCAGCCGGTAATGGATCGCAGCCGTCGCACCGCCCGCGACGGCCGTCTCCAGCTTGACCGTGGCCGGCTGGTTATGCCAGCCCGCTCCATTCGCTTCGAGTGAAACCGCCGCGGTGGTTACCGGCACGGCTTCCTCCTCGACCGCCGTGAAGTCGCCCAGGTTGCGCGTCTTCAACTGGTATACGCCCTTGAAGACGGAGGCCACACCCCGGATATTCAAGGTTTGCCCTTCCGAATAGGGGAAGCTGCTCTGCGTGACGCCGGTCCTGGCATCCACTCGCACATGCGTGCTCGTCCCGTCTGCCGCGACCGCTTCGAATTCAAAGGAGCCGCTGGGGCTCGCGCTCACGATCCCGGCCACCTTCACCCCATCCAGCTCCAACAGCTGCCCCTGATTCGCCTCGCCGACGGCTTTCGTGACCGGAGGCTGAGGCAGCGCTGCCGTCCCTGTCTTGGCGATCTCGACCGGACTGGTCAGCTCCAGCTCCGTGTTGTACAGAGCGGTAGGGGCCGTCACCTTGACGGTATCGCCGGCGTGGAAGCCGCTCAGGCTCTGGAATACGTAGATACCGGCCGTATCGTCCTGTAGGTAAAAGGCTTGTCCGCCGAAGATGCCCGGCTCGGTCGTGACCACGCCTTCGACCGTCACCAGCGAACCGACGGTCTGCCCGCGCGCGGCTCCGATGGAGATCTTCGCCGGGATCGGATCGTCCTCCGGCGGCAGCGGTTCCGCCGGCACGTCGCCCAGCGTCACTGCCTCCGTCTTCAGGTTGGTTCCGTTCTGGCGCAGCCGCAGGTTGGAGGCCGCCGTCGTGCCCGGCTTGATCCGGACCGTGAGGTCCTGGTAGGCATGGCCGTTCCGGTCGGCCGTCAGACTGAAGGAGGAGCTGTAAGCGTAGCTGGACGGCCAAGTGCCGTCGCTGTTCTGAATCTTGGCGATCTGGGCGCCGCCGCTGACCTGGTAGATGCCGACCTGGAAGCCGGATACGGTCGTGCCGGCGGGCAGGTTATCCGCCGTCACCCGGATTTGGAAATCCGCCGCGTTCGGCAGGACCGCTTGATGGGTGAAGCCGTAGGCCGCATTGGCCGTCGCCGCGGGGCCGCCGTACGAGCCTGCCTGGAACGTGCTGCGGTCGTACCATTTGTACCCCGCCTCGGGAGCGGCCCAGGGCTCCGCCTGCGGCTCCGTGGACAGGGCGGGCTGCTCGAACGACAAGAGCGGCGTCGGCTGATCCAGCGTCAGGCCGTTCACCTGGGTGAAGTCCGTGTAGCTCTCCCGCTTGGAGAGCCAGTTGACCGTATTGACCAGCAGGGTCCCATCGTTTACTTCCTTGAAGCCGTCATAGGTGGTTTTCTTGGCCCCGGTGTCTTCGCGCAGGTATTTCGGCGTCGCGTCTTCCACCGGGGAAGAGTCGCCGATGAAGGCCGCCTTGCCGGCTCCCTTCTTCGCAATCGCAACGAAGGGGCCTTCCGCTACGCCGCCGCCCGCATAAACGCCTTGATCCACGGCGTTTCCCCAGGCCTCCTTGGTCTGCGGCAGGTAGACGATCCCCTTCGCCCGGGTCGGGTCCAAGATCGCCAGCGTGGAGCCCGCATGCATGGCGACGGCAGACACGCCCTGCGTGATGCCGAAGGACTGGGCCGGTGCTACGATCTGGGTAGCGTTGAGATCGCCCAGCGCATTATAGCGGAAGCGAACGCCGAATTCGTCCGCCAGCCAATCGGAGCTGACGACCCCCTGCATTGCGGCGGAGCCCGCCTCTTCGGCGCTCATGCCCTTGGCCGGGTTGTCCCAGGCGCCGCGGCGGAAGCCGTTGTACACCTCGGAGCCGTCCCAGCGGTTCTTGTTGCGGTCCGCATTGTAGTGGTCGGCGATGAAGAAGATGCTGCCGCCGTTCTCCACATAGTCCGCCAGGGCCTGCTGCTCGCTGGCTTTGTAAGGGACATTGGATTCGGCCGTTATGAACACGTCATAGCCGGTGAGATCGGCGAGCGTTATCGGCGTCGATTTGCGGAGCTCCTTGACGGAGTAGCCTTCCTGGGCAAGCGCTTGGCCGAAATCGGAGAAAGCGCCGTCGATCACCCAGTCCGCCGCACCCGCGGTCTGCTCATGGGTATTGTCGAACAGAATCTTCTGTCCCGCATGCTCGTTGACGACCTTGGCCTCGATGTAAGGTGCGGGATCGGCCGGGCCCTCGGCAAATGCCGAAGGTGCGGCACCCAAGGCAAACCACTGCAGCGGCAGCGCCACCGCGACCGCCAGCGAACTGTTCAGCAGCTTCTTCTTCCAACCCGAATGCTCTCTCATACCCTTCCTCCTTCAAAATATTGGATAATTGCACTGCCTTCTCCTATCCTATCTTGAAATAGAGATAGAATATAGGGGATTGGCGAAAATTTAGAGATTTTTAATAGAAAAAAAGCTCCACCCCGGAGGGTGGAGCTTTAATTGAGCGAAGAGCGTAGTTCGGCCAGTTTCTTGTTGACCCGAAACATCACCCGCGTTAGATCAACTTCGATTTTTGCAGCAGCCGTTCTACCATTGCGGCGACTTCGGCGCGTGTTACATAAGCTTTTGGCGCAAGCGTATGGTTGCCTCTGCCCGATACTACTCCAGCTTTAATGCACTCGATTACGCTGTCTTTTGCATAGGCAGATACTTTCGATCTGTCGCTGTACGCTTCAAGCAGCTTGCTGCCCTCCCCGTTCGCCAGTCCGGCATTCAGCCGGGTAATCTTCATAGCCCGCGCAATCATCGTCATGGCCTGCTCGCGGGTAATCGTGTCGGCAGGTCCGAATTCCTTATCGGAATAGCCCTTTATGATCCCGTAGGCTGCGGCTGTTTGAATATATCCGCAGTACCACTCCGTAGAGGCCACGTCGCTAAAGCTGCTGCTTCCTTTTCCAGGGGCAAGCCCCAGCGCCCGAACCATAACGGCGGCAAATTCAGCGCGGGTCATGTTACGATCCGGTTCATATTCGCCATTTCCAACCCCGGTCACGACTTTTCGGGAACCCATGTTATTGACCGAAGCCTTTGCCCAATGGTTATTCATATCAGTAAATTCAATGGGATTCCAGATGACGGAATAGGTACTGTTGGTCAGACTGTTGATGACCGCATAGTATCTGCCGTTAATTACGGTAACCTGAGTAGGAACATGATAGACCGTTCCATCCGGCTCCACTACTACTCCGGTTGTAATCTTGGCAGGATCAATGCCTTCCGGTATCGCAATCCTTCTTTCCACGTAGGCATTGAAGCTGCTGATGGGTACCGTGCGTCCGCCGTAGCTGCCGGTGACCGTGTAGTCCACGGACGGCAGCATCAGGGTATAGCCGCCGTCTTTGGCCGCGTTTTTCACAACCGTCGCCATCTGCCCGGACGTCTTCGCAATGCTGACGACTACTTTGATATCCTTAAGGTCTACATTCGTACCGAGCTGCTGCGACACCGCCGAGATCTTCATTTCGGAGGCAGGCAGCGTATAGGTGCCCGAATCGGTTCGGACGACAAGGGTCGCAGCCTGATTCTCCATGGTCTTCACCATTTGACCCGTCAGAACGCCAGCCGCCGTATCTGTGTTTCCCGTAACGGGGATCACGACAATAGCGCCGCTCTTCTCGGAAGCGAGGATACTCTCCAGTCTGCCGGAATCGACGGTGACGGTGGTGGTGGTTCGACCATCCGGACCGGTCGTGGTCTGCGCTGTACCGGCGATTTTGGATTCGCCGTTGACAATAACGGAAGCCCCGTTATCGGATTCACCCGAACTGGAACCGCCGGAGGGGCTCGTGCGGGTAATGTTCAGCGTATAGACCGATGGAGTGCCGTCCTGGGCAGTGACCTTGAGATAGGCCTTGTTCAAGCCTACATTCAGTTGTAGGGTCTTGTCGATTTCCTGGGTGCACGCCGAGTCGCTGTACAGTTTCCAGCTTGCCCCCGCACTTACCGTAACATTGACGGTCAGGTCGGTAACATTGCTAGTTACCGTGGCCGTAATGCTCTTCTCGTCTTCGCGGATGACTGCGTTTGCCGGAGCCGTTACGGCGATGACCGAGTTCTCCCTGCTGGACAAGCCTCTAATTTCGATGACATTCGAGTCCGGGCTTGCGTTATGCAGATCCGTTGCAGGATAGCGCACCACATAGGTACCTGCGGGAAGACCGGTGATCTGCCCGTTGGCATCGGCGGTCACTTCGGTATACTCGCTCGCAGCGGTGAGTCGGTATTCATACCTGGTGCCGGGTACCAGCCCGGTGATTTTCCCGTTGCTGCTTCCGCTCATTGCATCCTCAGCGCCGAGACCTTCCGGTCGGGCCTGCTCCTCCTTGCTTACCGTGAAGGACAAGGCGACCGTCAGAGAAATTCCGTTCGCTCCGGTGATGGTCAGCGTACCGGTGTGCGTTCCGACGGAAAGGCCAGGATTAGGCTGTACGCTGACGGTTGCCGCTGCATTCGGCGCAAGTTCTGCGGCAGACAGCGGCGTGCTGATGGTGAAGTCTGCTCCATCGTTCAGGGAAGCCGACAGGTTCGTCAGGGTGCTGGTTCCGGTGTTGGTGATCGTGAACGTCTGCGCCTGCTGCGGTTCATACCCATACAGGGCCGCCGCAAAGGTGCCGCTGGTCGGGTTCACAGTGGCGGAGTAGGTCAAGTCATTCTCTCCAATAACGACGGAGTTGGAGTCCGGGCTTGCGTTATACACATCCGTTGCAGCAAGACGCACCACATAGGCGCCTGCGGGAAGACCCGTGATCTGACCGTTGTCATCGGCGATTACTTCGCTGTACTCACCTGCGGTGGTGAGCCGGTACTCATACTTCGTGCCGGGTACCAGCCCGGTGATTTTTCCGTTGCTGCTTCCGCTTGTTGCATTCTCAGCGCTGAGAGCTTCCGGACGAGTCTGGTCGCCCTTGTTAACCGTGAAGGACAACGCGACCGTCAGGGAAATTCCGTCCGCTCCGGTGATGGTCAGCGTACCGGTGTGCGTTCCGACGGAAAGACCAGGATTAGGCTGTACGCTGACGGTTGCCGCTGCATTCGGCGCAAGTTCTGCGGCAGACAGCGGCGTGCTGATGGTGAAGTCTGCTCCATCGTTCAGGGAAGCCGACAGGTTCGTCAGGGTGCTGGTTCCGGTGTTGGTGATCGTGAACGTCTGCGCCTGCTGCGGTTCATACCCATACAGGGCCGCCGCAAAGGTGCCGCTGGTCGGGTTCACAGTGGCGGAGTAGGTCAAGTCATTCTCTCCAATAACGACGGAGTTGGAGTCCGGGCTTGCGTTATACACATCCGTTGCAGCAAGACGCACCACATAGGCGCCTGCGGGAAGACCCGTGATCTGACCGTTGTCATCGGCGATTACTTCGCTGTACTCACCTGCGGTGGTGAGCCGGTACTCATACTTCGTGCCGGGTACCAGCCCGGTGATTTTTCCGTTGCTGCTTCCGCTTGTTGCATTCTCAGCGCTGAGAGCTTCCGGACGAGTCTGGTCGCCCTTGTTAACCGTGAAGGACAACGCGACCGTCAGGGAAATTCCGTCCGCTCCGGTGATGGTCAGCGTACCGGTGTGCGTTCCGACGGAAAGGCCAGGATTAGGCTGTACGCTGACGGTTGCCTTTGCTTGCGGCGCAAGCTGTGCGGCAGACAGCGGCGTGCTGATGGTGAAGTCTGCGCCATCGTTAAGCGAAGCCGACAGGTTGGTGATTGTACCGGTTCCGGTGTTGGTAATCGTGAACGTCTGCGCCTGCTGCGGTCCGTACCCATACACGGCCGCTGGAATGGTGCCGCTCGTCGGATTCACAATAGCGGAGAAGGTCAAGGCATCCTCTCCGATAGTCACGGAATTGGAGTCCGGGCTTGCGTTATAGACAGGAGTAGCGGGATAGCGCACCACATAGGTACCTGCGGGAAGCTCCGTGATCTGCCCGTTGGCATCGGCGGTCACTGTAGTATAAGCGGACCCGCCGGTCAGCTTGTACTCGTACTCCCTGCCGCTAGTCAGCCCGGTAATTTTCCCGTTGCTGTTTCCGCTTGTTGCATTCTCAACGCCGAGACCTTCCGGTCGGGCCTGATCCGCCTTGTTTACGGTGAAGGATAAATCGACGGTAAGGGAAATTCCGTCCGCTCCTGTAAAGGTCAGCGTACCGGTATGCGTTCCTACAGCGAGGCCCGTTTCTGGGCGTACGTTAATGCTTGCCTGCGCATTTGGTGCTAACTGGGTCACAAACACCATCGAAGTGATGGTAAAGTCTGCATTCGTAATCGAGACAGACAGACCGGTAAGCGTTCCGGTTCCGGTGTTCGTAATGGTGAATTGCTTCTCCGCCTGCTGCGCATAGTTCACCTTTTCTGCTGGATAGGTGTAGCTAGTGGCATTAACCGTGGCGGAGTAGGTCAAGGCATCCTCTCCGATGGTCACGGAATTGGAGTTCGGGCTCGCGTTGTAGACAGGGGTGGCAGGATAGCGCACCACATAGGTGCCTGCGGGAAGCCCCGTGATCTGCCCGTTGGTATCGGCGGTCACTGTTGTATAAGCCGACCCGCCGGTCAGCTTGTACTCGTACTCCCTACCACTTGTCAGCCCGGTGATTTTCCCGTTGCTGCTTCCGCTCGTTGCATTCTCAGCACCGAGACCCTCCGGCCGGTTCTGATCCGCCTTATTAACCGTAAAGGATAACGCGACCGTCAAGGAAATCCCGTCCGCTCCGGTAATGGTCAGCGTACCGGTGTGCGTTCCAACGGAAAGCCCCGAATTAGGCTGTACGCTGACGGTCGCCGTTGCATGCGGCGCAAGCTGTACGGCAGACAGCGGCGTACTGATGGTGAAGTCTGCTCCATCGTTCAGGGAAGCCGACAGACTCGTCAGGGTGCCGGTTCCGGTGTTGGTAATCGTGAACGTCTGCGCCTGCTGCAGTCCGTACCCGTACATGGCCGCCTTAAAGGTGCCGCTGATCGGGTTCACGGTAGCGGAGTACGTTAAGGCATCCTCTCCAATGGTCACGGAATTGGAGTCCGGGCTTGCGTTATAGACAGGAGTAGCGGGATAGCGCACCACATAGGTACCTGCGGGAAGGCCGGTGATCTGCCCGTTGGCATCGGCGATCACTTCGCTGTACTCGCTCGCGGTGGTGAGCCGGTACTCGTATTCCCCACCAACTGTCAGCCCGGTGATTTTTCCGTTGCTGCTTCCGCTCGTTGCATTCTCAGCGCCGAGACCCTCCGGCCGGTTTTGATCGCCCTTGTTTACCGTGAAGGACAAATCGACCGTTAAGGAAATTCCATTAGCTCCGGTAATGGTCAGCGTACCGGTGTGCGTCCCGACAGTGAAACCCGTCTGCGGCTGTATGCTGACGGTTGCTGTTGCTTGTGGCACAAGCTGCGTGGCAGACAACGCCGTGCTGATCGCAAAGTCTGCGCCTTCGTTCAGGGAAGCCGACAGGCTCGTCAGGGTGCCGGTTCCGGTGTTGGTAATCGTGAACGTCTGCGCCTGCTGCAGTCCGTACCCGTACATGGCCGCCGCAAAAGTGCCGCTGATCGGGTTCACGGTAGCGGAGTACGTTAGGGCGTCCTCTCCGATGGTCACGGAATTGGAGTCCGGGCTTGCGTTATAGACAGGAGTAGCCGGATAGCGTACCACATAAGTTCCAGCAGGAATACCGGTAATCTGCCCGTTGGCATCGGCGGTCACTTCGCTGTACTCGCTCGCGGTGGTGAGCCGGTATTCGTACTTGGCACCGGGTACCAGCCCGGTAATTTTCCCGTTGCTGCTTCCGCTCGTTGCATTCTCAGCGCCGAGATTCTCCGGCCGGTTCTGATCCGCTTTGTTTACCGTGAAGGACAAAGCGACCGTCAAGGAAATTCCATCCGCTCCGGTGATGGTCAGCGTACCGGTATGCGTTCCAACGGAAAGCCCCGAATTAGGCTGTACGCTGACGGTCGCCGTTGCATGCGGCGCAAGCTGTACGGCAGACAACGCCGTACTGATCGCAAAGTCTGCGCCTTCGTTCAGGGAAGCCGACAGGCTCGTAATGGTGTTGGTTCCCGTGTTGGTGATCGTGAACGTCTGCGCCTCTTGGAGACCGTACCCATACAGGGCCGTCGCAAAGGTGCCGCTGATCGGGTTTACGGTAGCGGAGAAGGGCAAGGCATCCTCTCCAATGGTCGCAGAATTGGAGTTCGGACTTGCGGCGTGCAAGTCGTTATTGGGATAGCGCACCACATAGGTGCCTGCAGGAAGGCCGGTGATCTGCCCGTATGCATTGGAGGTCGCTGAGGTATAGCTGCTTGCACCCGTAAGTTTGTACTCACATTCCTTGTTAGCCCTCAGCCCCGTGATGATACCGTTGCTGCTGCCGACGGTTGCATTCACAGCCCCAATGGCCGGTGCGGGTATGGTTCCCTTGAACATATTTATGGTGAAGAAGATCTTGGGAGTTTGCGCATAGATGTCGGTTTCTTCCGTTACCAGGCCGACTACAAAGGTTCCGGCCGTTGTAAAATTAAGTTGCGAGCCAACAAAGAACCCCTGACCGGTCGTTCCTTCTTCAAGGGTATAAACTCGCTTGCCATTACTCGGGCTAAAGTTGAACCAGTAGAATAATTCCCAGGCGGTACCATTGTATACATAATCGTAGGAGGAAGAGACGCCGGATTTGAGGGAGTTATAGGTTTGAATTTTATTAACCGTGAACGACAAATCCACCGTCAGGGAAATCCCGTTGGCGCCCGTAAAGGTCAGCGTACCGGTATGGGTTCCCGCGGCGAGCCCCGTCTGAGGACGTACTCGGATGGTTGCCTGTCCATTAGGCGCAAGCTGGGTGACAAATACCATCGAAGTAATAGAAAAGTCCGCATTCGAAAGCGAGACCGACAGGTCGGTAAGAGTGCCGGATCCGGTGTTGGTGATGGTGAATTGCTTCTCCGCCTGCTGCGCATAATTCGCCGATGCCGCTGGAAAAGTGTAGCTGGTCGCGTTAACCGAGGCGGAGTAGGTCAATGAAGTGGCATCATAAACCGTAATTTGCGTGGAGTCCCCACTCGCATTGTAGAGGGGAGTGGCGGGATAACGCACCACATAGGTTCCCACAGCCAAGTTGGGAATTTCCCCGCTTGCACTCGCGGTCACTGTTGTATAAGCAGACCCGCCGGTCAGCTTGTACTCATACTCCCTGCCACTTGTCAGCCCGGTGATTTTACCGTCGCTGGCACTGGAGGATGAGGCATTCTCAGCACCAAGGCCGCTTGGGGCGTTCTGCGTCCCTTTCCCTACCGTCAGGGTAGCGATTGCCTTGCTGCCTGCCGTGTTGGTCGAGGATTCTGCCGTCACCAGGCCGATTCGGAAGATCCCCGCCTTGGTGACGCTGAGAGAAGTCCCGTTAAGGATTTGCCCCTCGCCGCTGCCTTCCGAGACTGCAGCTTCCAGGGAATAGGTTCTCGCGCCTGCACCGTTCGTCACCGTAAACAAACCGGATACGGCGGATAGGTCAATGGTCGTGCCGGCGTAGATGACGGAAGTGTTGCCGGGCGTGATGGTGACCGGCTGCTTGGGCGGTTCTGCGTATTTCATCACTTTAACTGCGGATGCGGTCGAATAGGAGACATAGGGTATTCCGCTTTCCACAAACAAGGAAATGCCTTTCGCGTTACTGCTTTGGGCGATTTCCGAATTGCCTAAGGTGATCCAGCTGTTGCTTTGCGGGTTAAATCCTTTTACCGTTACGCCGGCCGTTGAGGCAGCCGTTCCGTCCTTATAGGCGACGTAGGGCGTTTCGCCATCCACATACAGAGAAATGGAGGAGGCTTCTCCGGAGGTGAGGTAACCGCTGCCCACGGTGATCCAGTTGGCCCCGCTGAGCTTCTTTACCATCAGGCGATTGCCGGTGCCCGGATCCGCAAAGGCCACATACGGGGTTCCATAGCTCGAAATCTTCATCGCTACATACGCGCCAGTTACATACGACGATCTTGGTGTCTTGGTTGAGATTTGAGCATCGCCCACTGTATTCCACTGAGTGCCGTCGTACTTCTTCATCGACACGTATGCGCCATAAGCGTCACTGTCATTGACACAGTAAGCCACGTAGGGGGTGCCTTGGTAGAGATCCATGGTTGCGGAAAAGGCTTGATCTCCCGCTATCGACTTGCTGCCCACATACTCCCAGGCAGAGTTCTTGTATCGGGTTACCGAGACACGGCCGGACATGTTCGTCTGATTGGCCGCCAAATAGGGGGTTCCATCGTCGTCGATGGTTAGGGAGATGGAGGACTCTCTGAGGACGGTCTGATCCGCTGTAGGGACCGGGGCATTTAATGAAGTCCAAGTCGTACCCGAACTATATTTCAACACCTTCGTGTTTCCTGCAGTTTCCGAATTGCTGTAAGCCACATAGGGCTTGCCGGCTCCATTTAAAAATAGGGACGTGTTGGTGGGTGCGGTAGCGGACTGATTCAACAAGGACGTCCAGCTTGAGCCGGTTCCCTTCCAAGCTTGAATCTTGCTGCCACTGGCGGCGGATACATAGGGTACACCGTTTAGCACATACAGGGAGGTAGCTTGGGCTGCGCTGCTCAGCACATCACCGGCCACCTGTTGCCAAGTGGAGTTTCCGGCTGCCGAGGCTGGGGCCGGAGCGTTGCTCAGCACCATGGCGGCCGACAGGACCACCGCCAACAGGCGTCGCATAAAAGTCTGCTTTCTCGTAAAAATTCCTCCTCTTCCTTGCTGTCGTGGAGACTGCCACAGAACGCCTGGTTTCGTCCTTTTTTGACAATATTCCAATTTGCATTGTAATCGCCGCCTCTCTACAGATTCTCAACATACCGAGACTAATCCAAAGCAGTTTTCTTGCCTGCCGATAACCATACCAGCAGCTCCCGCTGTTTCAGGGCGTAATCGGCCCGCCTTGGATTCGCCCAACGCCAATCTTCATCCGCCAGATAATCCTCCCGATACAGCTCTGCCGCCTCCATCCCGGCAGCCAAGCTGTCGGTCTGCAGATACCGGGTAAGCGCCCGATCATACTGCCGCAAATCCCAGCGCCCATCCTCAAGCTTCAGGAAATAACGGTCGTTCGCATAGCTGATTTGGATGGCCGATATCCCGTAATCCCGCAGGCATTTGCGGATGGCCCACACCGCCGTCTGCAAATTGCGCAGCGCCTGATTCGGCGGGCTTTCCGGCCAAAGATCGTCGCAGATTTTAAATTTATCGATCCAATTGCTCTCGTTTGCGAGGAAATAGGCCAGCAGTTCCCTCGGCTTGCCCCGACTCCATTTGACGGCTTCCTTGCCGTAATACAAGGCAAACTTGCCGAAAAACCGGATCTCCAGGAGCTTCTTCTCCTTCTCCGATTTGAGTCCCCGCTTTCGCCGTATCCGTGCCACCGCCTTATCAAGCCGCTCGGGGCGCACCGGCTTCAGGATGTAGTCGATTGCGTTGATCTCGAAGGCCGTCACCGCATACTGGTTATAGGCGGTTACAAACAGCACGTCCATCTCCGGATGTGTCGCCAGCATCCGCTCCGCCAGCTCAATGCCGTCCAGGGTCCGCATTTCAATATCAAGAAAGGCCACCGCCGGCCTCGTAGCTTCAAGTTCCTCCAAGGCCTGCAGGGGATTGGTATAACAGCCCGCCAGCTCAAAATCCGGGTAACGGGAGAGCAGCTCCGCCAGCTCCCGCAGCAGCGGCGCTTCATCATCCACGATAATAATCCGCACGGTGCACCTCCTCATAAGGAATTTTGAGCGTGACTGCCGTTCCTGTAGCCTCTGCACTTTCGATTTCTAGGCCCGCTCCCTGGTGCGTCCCCAACCTCCGCTGGATATTTTTAAGCCCCACGCCCGAGCTATCTCCCCGGCGTATGCTCTCCAACTGGGCCTGCGGAATGCCTACACCGTTATCTTCTACTCGGATCACAACAAGGTCGCCCATTCGATGAGCTCGCAGCCGCACGTGTCCCCCCTCCGCCCGCTTGAAGATGCCGTGTCGGACAGCGTTCTCTACCACCGGCTGGAGGCATAGGAGGGGAACCATGGTATCCAGGTTTTCCTCGATGTCATATTCGACCAGCAGCAGCTGATCAAATCGGGCCTGCTCAATGGAGAGGTACGCCCGGACCGTATTCATTTCCTCCGAAAGAGGGATTTTGCCGTCCTGTGTATGAAAATGAAAGCTCCCCCGCAGGTAATCGGTCAGGTCGTAAAGCAGGGTTTTCGCCTTTTGCGGCTCCAGCGTCGTCTGCGCCGCAATCACGCTAAGGGAATTGTAGAGGAAATGAGGCTTGATCTGCGCCCGCAGAAAGGCGATTTCCGCATCCCGAGCCTGCTGCATGGAGACGCTCAGGCGCGCGACCGTACTGCGGTATTCAACCGACAGATACCCCATCATCACCACGGTAAAGAGCATGATGTAGAGCTGGACAAAGCCGGAGCTTTCCTCGAACCCCAGGGAGAACAGAATGGAATCGGCGGAATACAGATTGATGCATAAAAGGGCAGTAACCAGTAAAAATCCTTCTCCCTTGCGGATATAAACCCAACTGGACCGGACGAACAGCCCCAGCAGAACCACCGTGTTCACGATCATCACCAGTCCATGAATTCTGAGGTACGTATGGATCGGAAAAGCAAAAATCGCCGCCAGGTAACAGGCGTATGCCAGCGAGATCAGGATCGCCAAGCGCCGCGGCAGCAGTCCGCTCTTAAATGGATAGAAAATCCACAGCAGGACAATAAAACAGGCGCTTAGAAAGAAATCCTTGAGCTTAAAGACCAAGATGAACGGGAGGTCCGGCAAAACCAGCAACAGGGAGCGCTGATCCGCCAGTCCGTTTCCCAGCGCAAATAAAACACAGAAGAGGGCAAAGAGCAGCAGCATGGGATTTCTCAGAACGCCGTCCCGGGTGACCAGGAAGAAAACCAAGTACAGCAAGGCAAGAGTGCATAACACGCCGAACACCAAAAGCGCCATCAGCTGCTTTTGCTGGTACTGCAGCATCATGGACTCCTTCGTTCCCAGCTCCAGCGAGGCCGGAATACCGGAATTGATGTAGTCATAATTGGCCTGCTGCACAAGGATTTCAATGGCTCCTCCTCTATACTCAAAAAAAACCAACTGCGGCGTGTTGCCGGCGCGGTAGTCGGCCCCGGTCCGCGCAGGGTTGCCATCGGCAAGCAGCAGCTGACCATTCACGTACACCTGACTGGAAAAACGCACGTTTTCCTTTTTCAGCGCCAGCATTCCCTGAAACGGAACGTTTTCCAGCACCAGCCGGTACGTTGCACAGCCGTAAGTGGGCAGCTTCTGCCCCTGGATGCTTTTCCCGTTCCACAGGGAGGGCACCTGCATGTATCCATCGGAAGATGGGGAGCGATCGGCAAAATCCTCCGGCGTCAGCAGCCGGTTCCAGTAAAACTCCCACTGGCCGTCCAGCCGGATGATCGGGTTCTTGGCCCTATTCCAAGCAGCCGCGTCCAATTTTCCCTGGTATGCGGGTGGGGTTGCCTCCTGGGCTCGCCCCGTTTTCATAGAAAGCGGAACGTAGAGGAGCATCAGGCCGGTCAAGGTAATAAGGAGGAGCGTTATCGTACGTTTGGTCATCTGATTTCCTCGATCTATAAATGATAGAATCCGCTAGCCGACCCAATCGTTAAAGCCTCGTTCATGCAGGCAGGATACGAAAGAACTCGTTCTATGTCGAAAAAGGTCGCCTTTCCATTTTACCAAAATGAGGATTATTTTGTCTTCAAGAATGCGGCGCTTCCTCCGGTCATTTGCGATTAAATCATATAGGAAATAAACGCAAAAAAGAGCCCGGAATCGTCTTCCGGACCCTTAAGCTGAATATCGTTCGACAAACGATTAATACGTCCACCAATTGCCGGACATGACCAGCATGGAGAACAGCTTGATGCTGTCTTCGTAGTACCCCTCGCTGGAGCTGCCGGCCGTTTTGGTCCAGATGGCGTTCAGCCAGCTTTGGTTGGCCGAGGATATCATTGCGCTGACGCCGAACGGGGCGTAAAACGCACCGCTGTTATAAGAACCGACAACACTGCCGCTCAGCTTATACCCGTCCTTGATGCTGCTTGGATTGCTGGCGACCTTGCCCTTGATCCAGGTGTTCATTTGAGTAAGCTGGCTCAAAGCCCGGGTATCGCCGCTGATCAGATAGTCCGTCGTGATCCGCCAAGGCGTGCGGCAGGAGTTGTATTCGTAATTTCCGTCGTTGGCTCCTTCCAGAAAATCGGCCGACGCCGGTTTGTAGGCGGAGCCGGACAGCACCACGAAGTCAGGCAGCAGGCCCGTGGATGAGCTGTAGTTGGCGTAAATGGAATTGATGATCGTATACGTCTTGTCGATGACGTTCGCCCACTTCGCATCGCCTGTCGCCGCCTGGAACGCTTTCAGATGATTCAGCATGAAGTCCGAAGGACGGGTGGCGTTCTTGTACGTGCTGTCCGTAGCCCAATCGCCGAGGCGCAGCGTCCACTGGGTCTGGTTCACGTCGCTTTGCATGATGGCGTTGATCATATCCTTGGCGGCTTGGAGGTAATTGATGCCGCCGCCGCTGCCCCACTGCTTGTCCGCCAGCAGGAGCGAATAGGCAATGTCCATGTCGCCGTCCGTAGCCGAATCGGCTCCTTCGATATTCTGAAAGCTGCTGTTCTGCTTCCACGCCATCAGCTTCGAATTGTTGTCGCTCGGATGCGCCTTGTAGTATTGATAGAGTCCGTCAAAGTAGGTCTGTGCGCTGCCGTCATACCCGGCCATCAGGACGGTCGCCAGCATCCCGTACCCATGGGCTTCGGATACCGTGTCTCCATTGGACTCGTATTTCACGTAATATTTTCCCGTGCCAGCCGGCTTCAGATAGGCGGATTTCCAGCTGTCCCACTTGGCCTGCACGGCGCTGTCCATCGCGCTTTGCGTCACGTTGTTCGGCTTGATCGTACCGCTGGTATAGGTCGTGTGCTGCGGAAACGGTTTACTCGGAGCAGCGAAGGCGAAGCCCGCAGGAATCAGCAGAAAAGCGAGCAAGCCCATCGCAACCGCCTTGCCGCTAAGCGAGAATGTTCTGATTTTTCCCATTGTCATACGCTCCTTTAAGGTTCGGATGGTTGGAACCCTGACATAACCTTGAAGTCGATGAAACCCAGCGTTTGATCCGACAGCTCGTGCTTGAATCCGCTTGTTGCGATACGATAAGAGAGACCCCCCCCTCCTTTTACTTAAATTAAAGCGCTTTAACTTATGCCCATCCCCAGTCTATTATTTTTTCTAATAAATGTAAATAGGACTCTGGAAAACTGCTTCCAAAGTCCCGAGAATTGACTGGATTTTCATCCCCCCGTGTGGAACCGATAAGGCAACCTGCCTCATCGCTTATTCAAATAATCATCGGCTAATTTCCTATAGGGATCCTTTGAATCATATTCCGTATGGATTAAATAGTGGATAAATAGATCCTCCACTTCCGTACTGTCCAAAGAAGCAAAATATCGCATGACTTCCTCTAGCAGCCCCCTCCAATTTGTATCATGGAAGAGACTCTTTGCAAGTTGAAACGCTCTCTCGGACTCTTCCTGCTGCAGTTTCTTAAAGATTAGCTCTACTTCAAATTCGGCCTCTTCATCTCGCCTGTTTAGCAAATCTGCGATGTGTCCCTCGGATGTATCTGTCACCTTATTCGAAAATGCGATCGACTCGGGATAAGTCCTCCTGCCGTTCTGAGAGAAAGGATGTTCCTCCTCTGCTTCCGCCATCCATACCCTCTGACAGTCTTTAAGGATATTCTCCACTTCACGAACCTCGAGCTTCGATTTGCTCGTTTCAATGATCTTCTTCAGGTTGTGGTAAACCCGCTTGGGCCTTTTAAGCAAATGAAAAGGATAATTAACACCGCCGGCATTGAAATATACCGGTTTTTGATCCGCATTCCAGCAGATCCCCGTAACCTCGATCAGCGTTAAACAATCAATCGTTTTATCCGCGAGGTAAGCAGCAGTTGCTCTGTGATGACCATCCAACAAGGTACTCATAAACCCATCATAGTAATAGGCCAGCCCTGTCATGGTTTTTCCAGCCGATATCTGCTCTAAATAATGATCTACCCTCTCTCGGTTCAACTGCCGAATGCTTTGGGAAGGAAGGAGGAAGTTGGGAGTTCCCGAACAGTAAAAAGACTTATAAAACACATCTGCCGTAGCCTTATATGGTCTTCGGGAACTCGTTAGATTCCAGAAAAATCCGCCTTCTCCATCCGTCGGAATCATTTCGATGCGAGTCAACAAGTAGTACCCGTCGTCCAAGATCGTCAGCACCGGCTTAATCGTTTCAAACGTTTCCGCAATATCGCTTGTGGGTTCTTGAGATGCTTTAAGGGTATCGATCAAGCTTGGGTTCACATGCTCTCTGCCCAGTCCTCTGCTTAACAGCTTGGCGCAGGTTGGACAGTATTGTTCCTCTCCATAACTGGTGATCAGCGGCAGATGATCCAGGAGCAAAAAGTTATAAGAATCGCCGTTTTCATCCACACCATATCTCATGGACAGGGTTCCGAGTCCGTTCTTCACCCTTACGAGAAGGGCATCCCTTCCCCAAGGGTGATACGAACCGGGAATCCGGTCCTCGCACTCAACTGCTCCCCGAAGCCTGAAACAGACCACTTCCCCAACTCCTAACGCTTATGGAAGCCTGAATCCCCCACGATTCAGAACTCCTTCCTCACCTTACAAACGCGGATCAATCCCCTGCTCCTGGGCCACTTCAAATAGAAGATTGGCCGCAATTTCCCGATAGGTCTCATGGTCGGGCGCAATTTCATGAAAGGGAACAGCCAGCATCCGCAGCCCCAGCCGGTACTCTTGAAGCGAGGTGCGAAGCTTCGGATTGACATTTTTCTGCTTCAGCAGCTTGCGGTATTTATGCGGGAATTGATAGTCGTATCCATAAATGATCGACAGGTAGTTGGGATTCCGGACTTTCAGATAGGGTACCGTCTTTCCGTTCCAGAGCTCCGGTTTGATCACGATGCCTTCCATCCCATTCTCCATCGTCAGCCGGGAGAAGTACGATTCGGCTTTTTCCAACCCTTCCGGATCGGACAGGTCCAGCACGACGGCCTCATCGTCCGACAAGAAGCCATACATCTCGGAGGTCGGCCAATTCGGAAGCTCTTCCCGGCCGTCCGCATAGACGATTTTCAGAACGGAAAACGGCTTGTACTCCAATTCCTCTTCTTCGGCATACAGCTCCAGCTGTCTTTTGTACGTTTGATAAGCTTCGACATGCCGGGATACGGGAACAAAAGCATGCTTGATTTCATGGACGCATTTGTAGGTTTGATAGGCACCGGCACCATACTTATCGCTTAGCGCGGACTTGGCCGTCTGATGCTGGTCCTTCTCGAAGCCGCTCGCTTCATATTCGCCGAGGAGCTTTTGCAAGGCTTCTTCAAAGCCGTTCTGCTGCAGGAAAGTGAGCTCCGACTCCAAGGCCCGCTCGATGGGTTTGAACTGTCGGTCGATCAGCCCTCCCCCCAGCGCCTTCCACGGAAGAAGTTCTCCGTCCAGAATCAGCATCGCGATCTTCTGTTCTTCCATATAGCCGCCAAATTGAACCAGCAGCCTGTCGTAGATTTCGGTCAGATCGACTTGACTGATCTTATAGCCGTTGCGGCTGACGGCAAAGCACTGCGTCCGGTCTTGATGCAGATAGACATTGCACCTCGACCCCATATATTTGGGCTGCAGAACAACCTGCTCAACGCCGCGTTCCTTGAAATAGCGGAGGCCTTGCTTCAAGGATTCCAGTTCATTCGTCTCGTCCTGTTTGTCCGCCGGGGACATGGTTCCGGAGATAAAGTTAATCTTGTTTCGCGAGCAATAGTGCAGCCGGCGGACGTCCTCCTCGTTCAGGTCCGAGAGCGATACCTTCCGTTCCGCCTTGAAAAGCGTCTGCAGCTCCTCGGCAATTCCCGTTTGGCTGGACTTCCGGGATTTCACCATCGGCTTAGGCCCGAAGCTAACCGAGGTCAACAGATTGCCGTTCACGCAGCCCGTATCGAGGTGAAGCTTATTGCCGATCCGAAACGGCTGTTTGGCCATAACATGTCCAAATACATGATAGGGATGATTGGGCACCGCTTCCTCCTGCAGAAAAGCAAGCTGCCCCTCCAGCGGCGCTTCCCGGTCGATGCGGAAGTTCCGTTGGTGCCGCAGGGAATTCGCATCCAGCTTGCCGATGTATTTGTTCCGGCATGGGGCGTGGGTAACATAGAAGGACGGCCCTTTGCTTCCGATCATCCGATAAAAAGGCTGCGAAGTCGCAACCAGATGCTGAAATTTCGCCAGCAGGTCCGGGTCGTTCCGAAGCACCTGGGTCGAATCGAAATAAGTATGCAGCATTTCTTGATCGATCCCCTGAACTTCGTCCTTCAGGTATTTGTCGACAAAATTCTCGTGGTTGCCCAGCACCAAGCAAAAGAGCGATTGGTTGTCATGCAAAAAATCGATGATCTCCCTCGTCTGCTTTCCCTTGTCGATCCAGTCCCCAACCAGAATCAGCTTGGTTTGCTTCAGCCTATCGGTTGGCACAAGCTTGCCCGCTTCGAGCTTATACCCCTGATCCAGCAGCAGTCCTTTTAGGTCATCTACGCATTCGTGGACATCGCCAATAATAAGATACGACCGGTCTTGAGGAAGAAGGGTTGCGAGGTAGGCCTCCCGATTCTGAATATGGACGGTGTATTCGGGGTTTGCCCGCCTTTCCTCGGGAAGATAGAAGTCCTTGGCCCGCACCTTATGGATCTTTCCGTATCCCTCGCGGGGCAAGGAACCGAGGACTTCCTTCTTCAAGCGATTGATGTGATTCGTAATCAGCTTCTTCGAGCGCTCCGAAGCATAATAATCTTCCCGCTTTCGGTAATCGAAGACGATAACCTCCAGGTTGTAATGATTCTGAACCGCAATTTCCTTCACCTTGCTCCGGAAATCCTCGGACAATCCCGTGGTATCCACGACGACAAACTCCGCATTGACCGGAAAGGACGTCACCGTCTTCAGTCTTTCAAACAGCAGATGAAACGCCTGCCCGCTCATCTCCAGCATCACTTGCTCATACTTGTCGTATTCATAGCCAAGGACTTCCTGGCGAATCCGGTCGGAAGACAAATATTGAACGTTTGTCCTAAGCGCCCGATTGACATCCTCAAAACGCAGCGCGGGAATCAAGACTTCCTGAGCAAACGTCGTCTTGCCGCACTCCGTTGGCCCAACCAGCATAAAAATCGTATGAACGTTCGTTTGGATTTCCATGGATCAGGCCCCCCTCTTCTGAAAGATAACGCCTTGGGTAGTTTGAACATCGTCGACCCCGTCTCCAACGTCGACAAACTCGGCGTGCAGATCCGCCTCCCGGATGATCTCTCGCATCCAGGCCTGGAAGGATTCTTTCCCAAGCTCCCACTTGTGATCCTCATGGCGGAACCCGCTCAGCTCGTAGTAGCGGTTAAAATCGGCATTCGGCGTCGTGATCAGGAAGCGGTCAAACTCGACCTCGGAGCAGATGCGAAGAATCAGCCGCCTGGCCTCCTCTTGGCTCATGTGCTCGATGACCTCGGTCAGAATCACATCCACCTGTTCTCCGTTGTAGCTTTCCAAAAACTCATCGACCGAACGGAACGTCACGATGTTTTCGATCTCTTTGGCCTCCGCTTTGCGGCTAACCTGCTCGAGCAGTTCTTCCTGAATGTCGATCGCATAGTAGGTGCCCTCGATTTTACCGGCAAAGGGAATGGCATAGAAGCCTTCTCCGCAGCCCACATCCAAGATCGCCTTATCGAAGGGCAGCACATTTCCGATGTAAGCTCTTCTCTGGAAGGCGGTCCCCCCGTAGGCGAACCGGATTCGGTAGCGTTCCGTATTCTCCAGTTGTCCCTTAAATTTATGGAACCGATCCCGAGAATTCAGGAAGTTCCGGGCAAACAGGCTGCGGATATAGAAGGGCGCATCGATCACATTTATACTCTTGATGTATTTCTCCAGAATGCTGTCGGAAATATCGATGTACTCGTTGCCAAACATGGAGAGAAACAAGCAGAATACGCTTGCCGCATGCAGCAGGTGGTACAGACTCTTGCTTGTCGTCATGGTAAGGGAATAGCTCTTATGCGCCTGATGGGCAATTTCGAAGGTAAACTCCTTAAGGTGCTTCTCGAAGAATTCGACATAGTGAACCCGTTCGATATGAACCATATTGACGTATAGGGTATGTTCATAACCGTCCACATCCCGCTCATCCCGGCCCTTTAGCGGAGCCGAGAAAAACTCGTTTATCGCATTCAGCGGGAATAGGGGCGTGTTGTAACGGGAGACATTCAGGTATTCAAAGGCCTCTCCCTCATCCCGCTTATAAGAAACCTCGTTGTCTGCATCTTTGAAATACACATTGAAGCTTTGCGGATCGCTGTACCAGCCGTAAGCCATCCCTTTGCGAATGGAACGAAGCATCATACCGGTGTTCGGATTCTTCTTGATCAAAAACGAAAACTGGGGGTTGGTGGATCTGAGTTGGACGATTGCCATATCCATCTGCTCCTAACGTCGGCGGGAAAATACCGCACCTGCTTTTCCGGCGCTTTCTCAATCGCTGTGGCATCTAGGCTGGGTTGGCCGCTTCTTGTATTGTCGCTTACTTTTTTGGAAATGAACAGGGGGCGATCTGTGTTTTTTGGTTAAAAATTCATATAGAAACCATCCAGGATTTGGGCAATCCCAACAAATGAAACCACGACGGCAAACGATCATGGTTTGTTGCCTTTCCGACAACTCATTATTAACAAAAAAGCCCATTTTTTAAGGTGAAGGATGATTGTAAGCTTCTCTCTCATTTGCTAGTATTATAGGCTGACTGGATAACCGGGACCAAGGTCTTGTTTCGATCTTCCGTAGGGCCGTGTAAGCAGGGAGGAAGGTAATAAATGCTGCGAGTGATCCTTGTCGATGACGAAGGGCTTTCCTTGAAACGGCTCAGCCGGATTCTGTCCGAGAGCGGAGATGTTGAAGTCTGCCAGACGTTCCTGAATCCGCTGGAGGCCTATGAGTATGTGAAGGACAACCCCGTGGATATTGCCTTTCTGGACATCTCCATGCCCGGGGTAAGCGGAATGATGTTATCCCGCCAGCTTCATGAGCTGCACGAAACCATGGACATCATATTCGTCACCGCCTATGAGGAATATGCCCTCCAGGCATTCGACATTAGCGCCACGGACTACCTTCTGAAGCCGGTGTCGGCCGAACGCGTGGAGCAAGCCCTGCATAAAATCCGAAAGCGAACGCTGCCGCGGGAGGGAGAGCCGGTGCTCGAGGTGCGCATGTTCAACGGATTTAAACTGGCGCACCCCGGTCCGGACCGGAAGCCCCTTAAACTGAGGAGCCCCAAGACGGAGGAGCTGTTCGCTTTTCTCCTGTACAAGCGCTCGGTCAGCCGCGACGAGATTATGGATACGCTATGGGGCGGGTTTGAGTCCGAGAAGGCCAGCAACAACCTGAATTCCAATCTGCACTATATTCGCAAGGCCATGGTTGAAAGCGGGCTTCAGGCCTGCCTGCTCGCGGACCGCAACCAGGTTCAGATTGTGGAGAATTCCCTGTCCTGCGATCTCTACGCGTTCGAGCGTTTACTGAGGGATATTAGACTGTACCGGGATGGGCGCAAGGGAATGCTGAAACAGGCGGCCACTCTGTATACCGGGCCTTTCCTGAAGGGCAAAACCTACGATTGGGCCAGCACCAAGACGCGCCGTTTGGAGCAGGATTACATGGAGCTGTTGGAACTCGGCGCCCGACTCTTTCTTGAGCAGAATCAGGTGGAGCAGGCCCTGCAAACCTACGATCAAATCCTCCTGCTCGATGGCCTGCGCGAGGATATCACCCAACAGGTGCTGCGTTTGTTGATCGGACTCGGGAGAACCAGCGAGGCCATCCGGCGGTACCGCAGGCTGGAAGAGGTCCTGCTGCAGGAGCTGGGAACGCAGCCATCCCCCCCCATCCGGGAGATGATGCGCCGGTTGAATGGATAAACCGATAGAGCCATTCCGCGTAGGTTAAGGTCCGAATCAATCCGTATCTTCTTCATCCAGTCCGTAAGCAAACCAAAGCCGGTTGCCCTGAAATCAGGCAACCGGCTTTCTGTCATTCAGGCTGCGGCTAGCGGATAATCTCGATCCGCTGATCTTGCGGGAACCACATCACATAAGCTCCCAAAGCTTCCGAAACGTAACGCAGCGGCACCAGGATGCGGCCGTTCATCTCTTGCGCGGGCACATCCATTCCTTCGATGGTTTTTCCCAACGTCAGGGTCAGCACTCTGCCGTTAAGCGTAATGGTAGCCGTTTGGGTGGCTTGGTTCCACTTCACCTTCGCGCCCAATGCTTCCGCTACGACCCGGATGGGCACCAGCGTCCTTTGCTCCCGGACAACCGGCGGCACATCGGTTTGCTTGGCCAGCGTTCCGATCGAATACTTCGTGCTGTCGATCTTGAACGTAATCTTGGTGACCGAATCGGCCTTAACAATGCTGTACAAGCTGAAGCTGTCGGTATAGAACTCAAAGCTATTCGATGCCGGGATATAGACACCGCCAAGCTTGATCGTCTTATACGTGCCGTCGGCTTGAGGAACGAACCGAACTGCGGTCAGGTTTGTCGTCCCTCCGGTCAAGCCCAATTCCTTCAGGTTGATCGTCACTTTGACCGGTTCAGCGAAGCTCTTGATTCTTGTGCTGGTGCCGTTGGAATAGTTCAATTGAGCGATCAGATCCAGAACTTTCCCGCCGAGCGGCTGCAAACCAGCCTGCTCCAGCTTGGCTCCTGCCAATACCTCCTCGGTTTTGGACTTCTCGGTGAGAAGCGTCCCTAACTCCAGGGTAGCCTTCAAGCCTTGTTTGAGTTCGGGTACGTTCAAGCCATTTTTACCAAAATCAATGGTAGCCAATGCGGATTCCAGAATAATCGGCTTGCCATCCTTCATGATCGATTGAACCTCAGTCGTATCGGCCTTTACGGTGCCTTGCCCGACTTCTACTGTGGTCAGTCCATCGGTAATTTTGGTAGACGGCTGTACCACGGGCTGCGTAGATGTCTGCGGCGGATTGGGATAAACCGGCGACGTCGTTAGGACCGCTTCCCGGAAAGCATCATACGCCTTTGTTAAGACTGCAAGCGCCTTGTCAATTTCGTTCTGCGTTGCCGCTGTACGGATAACCTTCTCTGCCTCCGTAATCGCTGCTTGCAGAACCGCTTTTGATCCTATCGGATACTGGCCTGCGCTATAGCCTTCCGTGCTCTTATCCAAAAGCGATTTGGCTGCGGTGATTTGGGTTTGAAGCTCTGCCGCATCCCCTGCTTTTACGACGGCCGCTTTAAAGGTTGCTACTGCTGCGTCCAGTGCTGCTTTGGCTGCGTCGATCTGCGCTTGCGTGGCCGGATTCTTCAGCGTTTCCTTGGCTGCTGCAATCGCCGCTTTCAGTGCGTCGACGGCTGCTGCCGGGTATTGACCTACGCCTTCACCCATGACTACACCGTCCAGCGTCGCTTCCGCTGCCGTTACGGCTGCGTCGGCTTCCTTGCTGTCACCTTTCACATTCACCGCATTCTCGAAAGCGGTGATTGCCGCGTTCAACGTGGCTTTCGCAGCATCGATCTGGGCTTGCGTGCCCGGATTCTTCAGTGCTTCTTTGGCTGCTGCAATCGCCGCTTTCAGCGCCTCGACCGCTTCGGCCGGGTATTGCCCTACGCCTTCACCTACAGGCACATCGACCAGCAGGGTTTCTGCTTCTGTTACGACTGCGTTCGCTTCTTCGCTGTCGCCTTTCACATTTACCGCAGCTTCGAAGGTAGCTACTGCGGCGTCAAGTGTTGCTTTGGCCGCATCAATCTGCGCTTGTGTGGCCGGGTTCTTCAGCGCTTCTTTGGCTTCCGCAATCGCGGCTCTCAGTGCATCGACCGCTTCGGCCGGGTATTGCCCTACGTCTTCACCTACAGGGACATCGACCAGCAGGCCTTCTGCTTCTGTTACGGCTGCGTTCGCATCCCCGCTGTCGCCTTTCACATTTACCGCAGCTTCAAAGGTTGCCACTGCGGCGTCAAGTGTTGCTTTGGCCGCATCAATCTGCGCTTGCGTGGCCGGGTTCTTCAGCGCTTCCTTCGCTTTCGCAATCGCCGCTTTCAGTACGTCGACGGCTGCAGTCGGGTATTGGCCTACGCCTTCGCCTACAGGCACATCGACCAGCAGGGTTTCTGCTTCTGTTACGACTGCGTTCGCTTCTTCGCTGTCACCTTTCACATTTACCGCGGCTTCAAAGGTTGCCACTGCGGCGTCCAATGCTGCTTTGGCCGCATCAAGCTGCGCTTGTGTGGCCGGGTTCTTCAGCGCTTCCTTGGCTTCTGCAATGGCGGCTTTCAGTGCATCGACGGCTTCGGCCGGGTATTCGCCTACACCTTCACCCATGACTACACCGTCCAGCGTCGCTTCCGCTGCCGTTACAGCTGCGTCGGCGTCCTTGCTGTCGCCTTTCACATTTACCGCAGCTTCAAAGGTTGCCACTGCGGTGTCAAGGGCTGCTTTCGCTGCATCAATCTGCGCTTGCGTGGCCGGGTTCTTCAGCGCTTCCTTGGCTTCCGTGATCGCCGCTTTCAGCGCGTTCACAGCTTCAGCCGGATATTGGCCAACGCCTTCACCTACAGGCACATCGACCAGCAGGCCTTCTGCTTCTGTTACGGCTGCGTTCGCTTCTCCGCTGTCGCCTTTCACATTTACCGAAGCTTCAAAGGTGGCTACTGCCGCATCCAACGTGGCTTTCGCTGCGTCGATCTGCACTTGCGTAGCCGGGTTCTTCAGCGCTTCCTTGGCTTCCGCAATCGCCGCTCTCAGTACATCGACGGCTTCAGCCGGGTATTGGTCTACGCCTTCGCCTATAACTGCTGCATCCAACGTCGCTTCCGCTGCCGTTACGGCTGCGTCCGCTTCCCCGCTTTCGCCTTTCACATTTACCGCAGCTTCGAAGGTTGCCACTGCGGTGTCAAGGGCTGCTTTGGCCGCATCAATCTGCGCTTGTGTGGCCGGGTTCTTCAGCGCTTCTTTGGCTTCCGCAATCGCGGCTCTCAGTGCATCGACCGCTTCGGCCGGGTATTGCCCTACGTCTTCACCTTCGTTAACATCGACCAGCAGGCCTTCTGCTTCTGTTACGGCTGCGTTCGCTTCCCCGCTGTCACCTTTCACATTTACCGAAGCTTCAAAGGTAGCTACCGCTGCGTCCAACGTGGCTTTCGCTGCGTCGATCTGCGCTTGCGTTTTCGGACTCTTCAGCGTCTCCTTGGCTGCTGCAATCGCGGCTTTCAGCGCGTCGACGGCGGCTGCCGGGTATTGGCCTACGCCTTCACCTACAACTGCAGCGTCCAGCGTTGCTTCCGCTGCCGTCATGGCTGCGTCGGCGTCCTTGCTGTCGCCCTTCACATTCACCGCAGCTTCAAAGGTAGCTACCGCTACGTCCAACGTGGCTTTCGCTGCATCAATCTGAGCTTGCGTTTTCGGGCTCTTCAACGTTTCCTTGGCTGCTTCAATTGCGGCTTTCAGCGCGTCGACGGCTGCTTCAGGATATTGGCCTACGCCTTCACCTACAACCGCAGCGTCCAACGTCGCTTCCGCTGCCGTCACAGCTGCGTCGGCGTCCTTGCTGTCGCCCTTCACATTCACCGCAGCTTCAAAAGTTGCTACCGCGGTGTCCAACTTCGCTTTAACTGCGTCGATCTGATCCTGCGTTTTGGGGCTCTTCAACGTTTCCTTGGCTGCTTCAATCGCGGCTTTCAGCGCGTCGACGGCTGCTTCAGAATATTGACCTACGCCTTTACCTACAACTGCAGCGTCCAGCGTCGCTTTTGCTTCCGTCACAGCTGCGTCGGCTTCCTTGCTGTCGCCAGCCTGGATTTGCGCCTTCTTAAACGCATCCATCGCGTCAACAAGAGATTGATAAGTAGCATCAAGCTTTACTTGAGACGACGGTTTGTCGAGTACAATAACGGCTGCATCGAATGCCGCTTTCAACGCTGCCTTTGCTTCAGCCGGATATTGTCCAACGCCGCCCCCTACTTGGCTGTCCTCCAAAAGACGGCCAACCTCATAGATTTTATTCAGAGCCTTTGTGTTATTGCCGGCTGGAATTTTTGCAGCGACGAATACCTCTACTGCATCTTCCAGTTTTTCAGAAGCCTGGTCAATTTGTTCCTGAGTTGCAGGCTCGCTGATTACCTGGGCTGCCGCTGCAATGGCTGCCTGCAGGACGGCTTTTGAACCTGCCGGATACTCCCCAGCGTCAATCCCCTCTACGACAGTGGTTAGGAAGGATTTCAAATTGGTGATAAACTCCTGGAGATCGGAATCATCCCCGGCAGGGACATAAGATTTCGAGAAATCCTCCTTCGCATCCTCAAGTGCTTGGAGCGCTTCCTCAATTTCTTCTTGAGTGGACGGCCTGCCTGCCACATCCTGCGCCGTTTGAATGTCGGCCATAAACAACGCTCGGACTTGCGGCCAGTATTGCCCTGCGCCGTAGCCTTCCTTGCTGTTATTGTAGAGCTGCGTTGCCTCTGCAATCGCCGTTAGCAGCGCAGTATTATCACCTGCCTGAATTTTGGCATCCGTGAAATCTTTAATTGCTTCTGCAAGGGCTTGATAAGCAGCATCAATTTCTTTCTGTGTTCTGGGCGAATCAAGCAGCTCCTCCGCCTGATGAATAGCCTTCTCAAAAGCAACTACGGCTTCCGACGGATACTCCCCAACATGATCGCCTTCTACGCTGTTTTGCAGAAGACCGTTTGCTTTATCCATTTGGTCAGTAAGCTTTGCGCTATCTCCTGCCAAGATTACCGCTGCTTCAAAAGTAGCTACCGCTGCGTCCAACGTAGCTTTGGCTGCGTCGATCTGCGCTTGCGTAGCCGGGTTCTTCAGCACTTCTTTGGCTGCTGCAATCGCCGCGTTCAGCGCGTCGACGGCGGCTGCCGGGTATTCGCCTACACCTTCGCCTACAACTGCATCATCCAGTGTCGCTTCGGCTGCCATTACGGCTGCGTCCGCTTCCCCGCTGTCGCCTTTCACATTTACCGCAGCTTCAAAGGTTGCCACTGCGGCGTCCAATGCTGCTTTCGCTGCATCGAGCTGCGCTTGCGTTTTCGGGCTCATCAGCGTTTCTTGGGCTGCTGCAATTGCCACTTCGAACGCATTCACTGCTACAGCCGGATACTCGCCTACCGCCTCTCCCTTTATACTTCCCTCAAAGAAGGCTTTCGCTTCCGTAATGGCAGCTTGAAGTGCGGCATGGTCTCCTGCTTTAATGACTGCGGCCTTAAAGGTCGTGACCGCCGTTTCGAGCGCTTGCTTTGCGGCAGTAAGCTCAGCTTGCGTTGACGGTTTATCCAGCACTCCTTGGGCTGCCACAATTGCCGCTTCCAAAGCTTCGATGGCTTCAGCCGGGTATTGACCTACGTCCTCGCCCGGTTCTGCTTGATTCCGCAGGGCTTCCGCATTGGCCACGGCCGCTTGAAGTGCCGTCGGATTTCCCGCCTTATTGACAGACGATTTGAAGCTTGCCAATGAGCTGTTTAATTGAGTAAGGGACTGCTGAACCAGTGCCTGGGGAGCATGGGAATCCCCAACGGTTCCCTCTGCTATTTCCACAAAAATCTCCACAAGCTCTTTTGAACCGGAGGGATACTCGCCTATCCCGTCGCCTTCCACACTGGCCGCCAAAAATGCCTTCGCCTCGGCTAGCGCCGTGACAAGCGCCGTTTTATCCGCTTCCGGAATCTTTGCATCCTGGAAGGTTTGGATGGCTGCCAACAGAGCTTGGTAAGCATCGTTAATTACCTTTTGGGAAGCCGGATGCATGGTTACAAAATATGCGGTATTAATCGCTTCTCCCAAAGCATTCATGGCCGCTTGCGGGTAGTCGCCTGGCCTATCTCCTATTGGACAGGTAAGGAAGAGGTTAGTTCCTTCATCAATTTTGGTTTTGAGTTGGGTGTTATCCCCATTTGCGGTAGCTTGAAAGGCTCCAATCGCGGCTTCCAGCGCTTGCTGGGCTGCAGCAAGCTCGGCATCCGTCATCGGTTCGCCAAGCGCGGCTTCCGCTGCAGCAACGGCCGTTTGCAGCGCCGCTTTTGCATCTGCCGGATATTGCCCGACATTCTCGCCGACTTGGCTGTTGTTCAAAAGCGTTTTGGTACTGGCAATTTTCAGTTGAAGCGGGGCAGGATCTCCCTGTACGAGGACAGATGCCTTAAAATCCGCTAAGGAATGATTCAAATTTGCTAATGCTTGATCGAGTTGTATTTGCGTAGCAGACAGGTCCACTAACGTAGCAAATGCCGTATCGATGATGCCTTGCAGGGTGTTTTTGGAACCTGCCGGGTATTGGCCGACCTTCGTTCCTTCTACACTGGCATTCAAGAAGGCGTTGGCCGCTCCGATGGCGGTTTGAAGCGGTTGTTTATTCGGCCCGGTATTTACCGCATCCCGGAAAGCCTGAATGGCCTTTACCAAGTCATCATAAGCTTGATTAATATCGGCTTGGGTTGCTGGATCATATGCCCATATGCCTGCATGAGTCATGGCATCATTTAAATCACGAATGGCGGATGTCGGGTATTGTCCGGGTTCATTCCCTTCTACACTGGCATCGATAAGATCCCAAGCTTCTTTTATTTTTGCCTTGAGTGCCGTGGCGTCTCCCGCCTGAATGACGGAGGCTTTGAATTTCTCCATGGCACCGGATAAGGCTTGGGTAGCTTTATCCAATTTTGTCTGGCTGGCTGGATACATGGCTATTTCATCCGCCGCCCCGATAGCTTCATTAAACTCATCAAATGCCGCATCCGGGTATTGGCCGATCTGATCGCCTCGGGTGCTGTTCCATTTAAGGGAGGAGGCTTCCTGTATTTTAGCTTGAAGCGCATGGTAATCCCCAAGTTGGACTATGGCATTATAGAAGGTTGTTAATGCCGCACTCAACGTTTGACAGGCCGCATCAATCTCATTTTGCGAAGCGGTCGGCTTGTCCTGCACCAACTTTGCCGCGTCGATCGCTGCCTTCAACGCCGCTTTTGCTTCGGCCGGATATTGGTTTACCTCTGTCCCAACCTGGCTCATCATGTAAGCGGATGTCGCATCAGCAATTTTGCCCTGCAGCGCGAGCTTGTCTCCCTCTCTAACTTCTGCCGCTTTAAAGGTTGTGACCGCGGTCTCCAGCGTGTGCTGAGCGGCAGCAAGCTCGGCATCCGTCATGGGTTCGTGGATAGCCGCCTCCGCTGCGTCAATCGCGGTCCGCAGCGCTTCGATGGCGGCAGCCGGGAACTCCCCGATCCCTTCGCCTACCGGGCTATCCAGAAGCGGTTTTGCATCCATAATGGTGACGTGAAGGGACAAAGTCTCTCCTTGTTTAAGCACAGACGCTTTAAAAACAGTTAATGAGTTATTTAGATTGGCTAACGCTTGATCGACTTGTTGCTGTGTGGAAGACATGTCTATCAATATATCCATTGCCGTACTTATGGAGTCGGCAAAAACGTTTATGGAACCTGCCGGATATTGGCCGACCTTCGTCCCTTCTACACTGTTATTCAAGAAGGTTTGGGCTGCTCCGACCGCAGCGTAAAGCGCTTGTTTATTGGTTCCGGTATTCTCCGCATCCCGGAAAGCCTGAATTGCCTTTACCAAGTCATCGTAAGCCTGATTAATTTCGGCTTGGGTGAATGGAGTAGAAACATAAATGCTTGCAACCATCTTGGCATTACTTAAATCATCAAATGCGGATTGCGGGTATTGTCCGGGTTCATTCCCTTCATAACTGGCATCGATAAGATCCCAAGCTTCTCTTATTTTCGCCTGGAGTGCTGTGGTATCTCCTGCCTTATTTATCGCATTATTAAAAGTTGTTATCGCGGCATCCAGGGCTTGATAGGCCGCATCCAACTGAGCTTCGGTAGCCGCCGTGTCGTTAAGCTTTGTCCAGGCTGCAGTAACAGCAGCTAACAGAGCATCGTTTGCTTCAGCCGGGTATTGACCGACAGAATCCCCTACAACAACAGAATCCAATAACTGCTGCGCTTCATTGATTTTTGCCTGAAGCTTTGCAGGATCTCCTGCTTGGACTTCGGAAGCGAGGTATGCTTTTATCGCATAGGATATCGTTTGGTAGGCACTATCAATTTCTTCTTGGGGCGGTGCAGAGTTGTTTAGAACACCTTCAACTGACACAATAGCCAGCATAAAAGTTTCTTTTGCCGGTTGCGGATATTGTCCAACTCCTTCACCGGGTAGGGTGTCCCAATAAAGGGTTCTCGCGTCGTTATACTTGTTCCAAAGGTCTTGGTAACTTGCTCCCTTAATGGCTGTAGCCTTAAATGCCGAGATGGAGCCTGTCAGGTTTTGATAGGCCGTATCAATTTCAGCCTGCGTGGTCGCCGTATCGTTTGTGTGCGAGGCTGTTTCGATGGCCGTATGGAACGCATCCATCGCTTCCCCCGGGTATTCCCCATAATCATTGCCGGCAACGGCATGGGAATACAGATCCTTCGCTTCGTTGATCTTCGTAATCAAATCTGTTTTATTAAGCTCCGGCTCTTCCAAACCTCCGTATAATTCTTGCGGTATGGAGATGCTGTATAAGCCGGTTACCGCATAAGGATTGATGCCGTTCGGGTAATAAAACCAATCTTTTCCCTGATTGATGGTGATAAAGTACTCAATCGTATAGGCCTTCTCCTGTTCAAACTCCGGATTAGCCAAATTAACGGTATAAGTCGCTCCTTGAACATGAGTCAATTGGCCCATTTGCTTAACGACACTCAGATAATTGCCGCTTGATTCGGATCGGTAATAGACATTGATGGTAGGAGTATCGCCATCCTGCAGCCCCGTAATGGTGAAGGTTGCCGGTATATTGTTGAATCCGGTTACAACGGGCAGGGTATGTTCCACGATTGGAGCATGGGAAAGGTCAAGAGGTTCCGTCAACTGAACCGTCAAGGCTCCCTCCAAGGTTCCCTCGACGACGTCCTCCGGATATTTCAGGAACCCCCCGTCACTATCGGACATGGCAAAAAAATACGTCATCTCATACGCATTGTAATCCCTCATCATACTCTTGACTTGATAGGTAATATCCGCCTTAAATACGGCATCGTCGAGATCGTCCTGTTTCAGAGAGACGATACCTCCCGGCACCATACCGTAGGGACACTTATAAAACGTTCTCATCTGAACACTCTGAACGCTGTCATCCAATGCCTTTACGCTTACGATCAGATTATCAAGATCGCTTGTGTCCAGCGGAGTGTGGGTTACCCTTGGGCCCGAGATACGTTTCTCCATCCGTACCTCTAACGTATTGCCTGACAATTCCGAAGCACCCAGGGTAACCAGGATATATCCCTCTTTGGACAGCTTTACGGTTTCCGTTCCGACTACATCAAGAACGGCGACTCCGCGCTCATTCGTGGAATCATTCAGAGAGGTCCCGCTTACTTCAATCGTAACCCCTTGCAAAGGCTCCTCTGTATTCGCGTCCTTCACCGTCAGGGTAAGCGGATGAGCCTGAGGCGTAGGGGCTGTGCCCTTGACGGTGATCGTTTGTGTAAAAAAGTATTCTCCGTCGATTACAGCGCGAATCGTAATGGTTCCCGAGACGGCGCCCTGATCGATTTGCAGGGTATGCCCTGAAATTCGCTTATCCGTCTGATTCCCGCCCTCAATGGATAGCTCCGTGAGGGAGGAGTCATAAGAACCCGAAAGATCTTTTGTGACTACCATGAGATCCCCGGAGTAACCTTGGGTGGTTACATCAATCGTACCCGGTACATCCTTAAAGTAAGGATTCAACGTTACTAATTTATAGAATTCCGTAAACTCCGGCTCCTCCGCATGGACCATTCCCATAGGCAGAGCGATGACCAATGCCAGCAACAAGGCGATAACCCGCTTAAATCTCAATGCATTTTCCTCCATTGTTTTCATTTTTTCAGACATAGTTCTATTCTAAGCGACAGCGCTAAACGTAGAATAAACAAGAAAAACCGCCACGAAGGGTGGCGGCTTGGATCGGTGTCTCCCCTCCCAGTCAACCACGCAGGATGTGAAGGAGAGCGAATATTTCTAATGAAATAAGACAGAAGGTGTCTGAATCCTCGGATATAGTGGAGATAAATCAGCGAAAAGGAGCGATCAGTCATGAGTCGGAAAATCATCTTGGATTTGGCGGTAACGCTTGATGGGTTTATTGAAGGAAAGAATGGGGAAACCGATTGGTGCCGAATGGACCCGGAGATGAATTTTACTGACTTCTTGCATCACATTGATACGATCTTCTATGGCCGAAAGAGCTATGACCTGTGGGGACAATATGAGCCGGACAGCGAGGTTTCCGACACGGATAGAGAAATATGGGAGTTGATTCACAGTAAAGAAAGCTATGTCTTCTCCCGAACGCAAACGGCGACCGATTCCAGCGCTATCTACATCAACGATAATATCCTGGAAGAAGTGACCAAGATCAAAAACCGGCCGGGAAAAGACATCTGGTTTTACGGCGGAGCGGATCTGGCTACCACGTTCGTCCAACTCGGGCTGATCGACGAATATCGCCTGTCGGTTCATCCTCTGCTGCTCGGAGAAGGCAAGCCGCTGTTCACGGGGATCAAGGAAAGGGTCGGGTTGAAGATGGTGCAAGCGAAGAGTTTCCCTAACGGCTTGGTGCAGCTTATTTATCGGAAGGGTTGAGGGGGAGAAGCTGGAGGCCCCTAGCTAGCTGCCGCAGCATAGTTCCTTTTAATGGACCAAGCCCTAGGTTGTAGGGCTTGGTCGTTTTTTACTTCTTTCGGAAGAGTAAGATGAAGGCGGGCGGAATGTCGTACCAATCGAACGCCTGGTGTTCGTTTTCATCCTTCGCGAAAAGTCTTAATATACCATTTCGCCGTCTGAATCCACAAAACCATTAAACTCATCCAATAGACTCAAATATATATTATTTGCAACATGTAGCCTTACCTCCGGCTTTCTTTGAAATCTAGGAATTAAGAATCTTTCTTTAAAATATTCCGTGTAGTCTTGGATTGGCATATTTATAAACATAGGTTCAGATACATGGCCTATTAAATATTCTTTAAAATTTGTTGCAAGTGGACAAATGAATACTTCCCTTTTAATTCCATGTTGAAGAACAGGAGTTTTGGAATATCCTAAGAGCTCCATAGTTTTTTTTATGACTCTCATTTTCCAATTCGGTCCACTACCAAATTCATGTCCGCTTGCATATTTTTCGTTTCGTTCGGATAAAAATTGACGCATTAATCTAAATACATCTTCTGAGACATGAAAATGTCCAAACCCAGCTGTGAATCCAATTTTATCCATCAAAAGCCTTCTGTGTCCGTTTCTATCAAAATATACCCGATTGTAAACAGACGATTTCCCTAGGGCGGAAGTTGTGGTTATTAATACCAGGTCAGAGGGTTTATTTTTTCTTTGAATAATTGTTTGCTTATCTTTATATTTCTCTCTAAAATAGTCCCTTATCTCATTTGTGCTTAGAATCCCTGCTATATACTTTCCAACAAGCAATTGATTGTACGGAGGAATAGCACCTAATACATAAGCATCCATTACGTTAAATAATCGTTCTTTACGGTCCTGAGCATTCCATCCAATATAGTCATCACGTACTTTTAAATTAAAAACAGGGTCCCCAAGAGCTATTATCCCTGCAAGCTTATCATTACTTTTATCAATGACTAAGAATCTCATTCTTCGTCCATAGCCTTTACTCACAGGAACACTCCAAAGTAAGGTAGCTATTCTAAAGAGTCTTCCTGTCCAATCGTTTGATGATACAGGTATAAGCTCAGGCTCAAATCTTTCCGGATCAATTTCATATCCATTTGCAAAATAGGTATTAATAAGATAATTCCCATACTCATTAAAAAAGTTTATATCCTCCATATGACGGGATCTCTTTTGCTGAAGATGTAGTCTTCTAACATCCTCTTTTGATGTTAGTAATGGAGATCGGATTTGGTCATTAAGGATTAAATAACCTTGGTCTTCTAGGGACTTGAATAATTTATCCTTAATTTGCTCTTTTGTTATTTTCTCGCTTAAAGAAGGCAACTTTATCCCCATCCAATCTAGTCTTAAAAGACAAATAAAAAAGAATATTGGACACCACCATACAGGAGGTAGGTGGTGTCCATTTTTATGCTTCAAGCATATTCTTAATCTTGTTGTACACTAACGGTATATTCCTGGTCAATAGGTATTCATTTTCAACAAATACTTGTAATTCATTTGGTTTGGACAATAACGGATGATAATCTCTAATATTTTTAGAATCGAATAACGAATTATAGGTGCCTACAGCTATCCCCCTCTTTTTCCCATAAACAGTTAATGGAATCTCACCTTCAACTGTCGTCACTTTATACCCGTCCAATTCTAATAGCCGTTTTAAAGCTATTAGTTTTTCTGATTGCTCTATTGCTGTTTCTATTTTTGGAACGACACCGTTAAATAAATTTCTTAAAAGCGCTGCACCAATATAGCGGTCTAAATTGGAATGCCAGTATTGATTTTTATAATGTCTTAAGCAATTTGTACAAGATCGATCACAATCACTTGGACAATGCTCTAGAAGATCCAATGTACTGTTTATTATAGCCTCAAGTTGTTGGCCTGCTTGTTCAGCATAACCAGCTCCGCCCGATAATGTATCAAAAAGATAAATATCTGCACGTAACGGCTTGTTATCGGACCCAGCTTCAATTAACCGATAGCCCGCTTGAAATTCCGCGGGGTCAATATCCAACTGTTTACTTGAGGATAACAATAAAGCTTCAGAAATGGTTCTGAGACCGTCGTGTAAAATACTTAGCGATAATCTAGAGCTTGCATCCCTAAGTAACGGTGAATCGATCTCTAACCTTAGTAATAATAAATCTGTTTGAAATTGATGGCCTAATATAACCTTTTTAAAGTGACCATCGCACTTAGGTGTAACACTAATTCCCTCACGTGGCTCAACCTCATAGGGACGTCGATGGGCCCCCTTTCTAGGCTTCTCCCTATCAAATACCGATGCTGCCCCGCATTTAACACAGACCGAGAAACCATCATTGGTTTCTTCATCCCCTTTGTTTACCATTACTAAACGACGATCTTTTGCATACGTAAACTTAATGTTTCTGCCCAAACTGCCCCAATCTGTTAGATCGTCTTCAGCAAGGGGAACTGGGAATTGGGCAGAAGTTGCATAGGTATAATCCTGTTCATGATCGCCTTCAATAATTGATCTTCCTTCTTCAGGGTGAAACACTTCCGGAATCAATAATTCTGATTTGATCAATTTAGAATTACAAATCGGACAACTAGTTAAGTCCCTTTGGTCAGAAATTATGTCCTGTACAAAAGTGCACTTTTCACATGTAACATAGGGCCGTATATTTCTTCTAAATAACGTAGCAGCCCTGTCAGGGTCTGTTACATGTGCGTTGTTTGCTGTTATTCCACCCGAGCGATAAGTTATTTTATCAACAACTATCTGTCGGCCAGGTGCATATTCACTTAGAGCTTTATCTATTGATTGCTGCGGCTTCTCTTTTACAACAACCTTGAAACCACCTTTCCTCTTTTGCCTCTCTTCAATAAGAAAACTACATAAATTCGTTGGAAATGCGTAACTTGGTAAAAGTCCTTCATCGAACAGATAGGCTAGCAACTCATCCTTAGATTCATAGTTGGATTCGTCAGTATCCTCATTATCATCGCTATTATCGTAAACTAGGGTGGGTTGTGTTTCAAAAGATAGCGATTTGATTTCTAGAGTTTTTACCAATTCTTTTGTCACTTCAAGCACCCATTTACTATTATCATTAGAAATACCCTTCGGAATCCATTTCACCAAAGACTCCAATAGGCCATCTTTGTTTCCGAACAATTGATCATAGACCCAAGACTTAAATGATGACAATCTAAATGGATTATTTTCATTCTTACTAAAGAAATCAGATGTAGCTCCAAGAGTTGAAAACAAACTCTTACTGCTTTCAAACTCTAAACCTCCATCCATTAAGTGATGAAAAAAGGTTTGAAAGAGATAAGCATGAACATGTCTTCGGGCAATTTTCTCATTATCTGTTTTGACCATGGGCTGTCTTGGTGTGCCTGCAACGATTGTCTCTGGGTTATGGAAATAGTAACTATCATGGGGTCCCCCTTGAGCAAAAGTAATTACTGTGGAAACCGCAGAACCCCTACGTCCCGCTCGCCCAGCCCTTTGTTGGTAATTTTCACGTTGAGGAGGTACGTTTCTTAGTCCTACAGCAACTAAAGAACCAATATCAACTCCAACTTCCATTGTTGTGGTACAACTCAAGATGTCCACAGGGCCACTTTCGGCCTCAATTAAAACATCCTGGAAAAGAAGTTCATATTTTTCTGTTGTTGCAAAGACAACTCCAGCATCCCTATTTGTTAACTGGGCAGTATGCTCTGCAGCTGTAATATGTTGGGGGCGTCTACCATTATTAAGAGCCTCAATAATCGGATTTCTTAAATGGCCTTTCCTAGATTGTATATACTTATTAGTATTAGGATCAATTACCTCTATTTCGCCTCCACAATTAACACAGCAGCTCTCAACAGATACTGGATTAATTTGAGTACACAGATTACACGAATACCATTTGGATTGAGTGTCTATTGCAAGTAAAACAGCTTCATTTTTGATCGTAAAGGCGTTACCGTCAGCTTCACAGAGTCGCCTTCTTAAAACATCTTGTATCGAGCCTATTTGGTATTCACTGCATTCATACTTATCGACCAATAATCGTATAATAGTTTCGTTAAGCTTCCCGTCACCTACCCAACTTTTCTGGGGATACCCTGCCGCTTCCCTCCGCACTGAAGATGAAATCAACCTTTCTGTACCAAAAGCATAATCCTCTAGTAAACTGTTTAGAAATCCAAATATAATAGCATCTACTGTACTACTTGGAATATCATTACAAATTGTGGTTATATCCCTATAAATATTGTTGGGTTGAGCCGCTTTTACATATCCCAAAAGTGCAGATTGTAACGAATATTCCCTATTGCATATTTGGCGTAGCAGCGCTTTATAAAAACTTGGGCTAGGAAGTGGTTGCCAGTCATTATCTAATGCCTCTTCGAGAGACCCATCATAATCACATTGAAACTCTCTAACGTCACTTATAAGTCTTTTACGATCATCTCCATCAAAAAAGTGTAAATTAAATTCAGCAACAATCGAAATAAAAGATACATAGAGCAACGAATTTATTTTTGGATTTTTATTTTTGACTTTATTATATTTAAAAACTGCTAACGCAATTGCTTGTCTAAACGTATCCCATTCAACTTCCCGAGGTATGTCCCTGGCCAACCTGGCTGCTTTTTGTCGACCATCAGAGAACAGGAGTACCTTTCTCCCCCCATTTGGATTTTCCATTGTTTCTACCAATCTAGGAGGTTGCAAAAGAAGTTGGGATTTTACTAGATTTGCAAAGGGGGCTTCACCTTTTGTAACTAGATCCATTATTTTACTCTTACCGCGCCACTTTTTAAGACAAATAGGACATGATTTATATACATGGTCATTTGAATCCACTTCCGAAATAGGCCTGAATACCATAATAAAGCCATTTAAGTCTTTAGGTTCTTCTTTCATTAGATGACCCGTTGTGATATCAAGCCAAGCTGGTACACAATTAATCAATGCATCAGGATGAGGCTCTCCATCAACTAATAATTGAATCTCTTTTAGGTGTTGAAGTTCTTCATCCTCTATTCCTATATCAGAAGTTGGCTCATTAAGTAAAAAGTTTTCGTTTCCTCCTCTTATATATCCTCGAATAAATGCTGCTCCACAGTCTCTATGAGTTAACAGTTCATATACACGTGCTTTGTTATCGCAACTACAATGCAGTCGAGGAGTTGTGTATAAACGTCCTAAAATATGCTGTTCGTTTCCTTTTTTTGAAAGCCGTTTTGTACATTCAGGATTTATACATGCATATAAACCAGGTAACCCCCTATAAAAAAGGTGCAGCCTTGTTGGTAAAAATACCCGATTATCATCTGCCCTTTTGGCATAGGCCCCCAGAGCAATCAAGACCTCAGTTGCCAGGTTAGCGGTTTTCAAAGAAGTATGGGGAAATAGAGTTTCACTTATTTCCTTTAAAGGTACAGCCCTTCCACTAAGAGAGATGATCATCATTTCTGCAGGTCCCCAATTTTCCAGATGGGTGTACATATAATTAGGAAGTTCCTCAATACTCCTAGGTATGTGACTCCAACCAAGAGTTATTCCCAGTTGTTCAATTTGACTTAAAACTGCTGCGGGATCTACAGCTGCATTTTGAAAGCTGTTGAGGTCTACTTTTGCCAAGGCTTCTGCTTCAATAGTAGTACCACAAGAGGCGCCACTTCTTCTCTCTTTCACCCCTTTTACCAGCTCAATTTTATTACAGTCATTAAGGCCTGTAAGTTCAGCAGCAAACATTTTAATTGCATTCTCCGCCTCTAGGCTCTCTCCCAAACTTGCACTTGTTAGGATACATCTCAATCTATCTCTGCCAATTCCTAAGCGGGCCATTAATCTTCTAATTAAAAGTGCAACTTCAGCACCTCCAGTACCCCGATACATATGTGCTTCATCAAGTACAAGGATTAATTTGTTGTCGCTATTACTTTCTAACCACGCTTTTGTTTGATTAAATATGGGACGCTCAATCGGCCTAATTAACATATACTCAAGCATCGAATAGTTAGTAATAAATACATCAGGGCATGACTCATGCATCTCGTGTCTTGTCAATAATTCTCTATCTGAGGGCTGAGTTTTTAATCTTTTATGCCAATTTCGTTTAATATACTTTTTACCAGACTTTACTCCAGATTGATATACTGCTTGTTCCTCTTGGTCTTTTGCATAGAAATTAACTAAATCTTTACTCGGCCATTTTCCTTTTTCTTTAAGAAGTGAAACCATCCTAGGCTCGTTTACTTGCTTCAAATAGAAATCTTCAAAGAGGGGGGCAATATGAGTATTGTTTTTAGAATTGTTTAATTCTCCTGGATATGGTGTTCGCGATGTATACGATCCAAATCGGATTGGACGATTTCGGGAGCCCTTTAGAATTTCCGAAGCCTTCTCGTTTCCAAATAAGCGTCTAATTCTCCCGAGTTGATCATTAACTAACGCATTCATTGGATAAAGTAAAATGGCTCGGCAACCAAACATATCGGCAGTATCATGTCTATAAGAAGTTTCATTGGCGAGCTCCCCAATAATCGGCATTAGAAAGCTTTCCGTCTTACCAGATCCGGTGCCGGTTGCAACTATAATATCTTTCCCATTACCTAGAAATGTCTCTAAAGCTTCTGATTGATGACTAAAAGGGTTTTGAAACACTCCAACACTTGGAGATAACTTTGAAAGCTTAGTAAGAGTATCTTTTGCTGGCTGGGGAATTTCTAATTCAGAATAAGGACGCCCCAATTCATAACTAGGCGTTGATTCAACAAACGGTTCTTGATGGATATATCCAATCGTTTGCAAAAGTTCTCTTCGTTCATTTATCAGTGAAAGGTTTTTAATATGATAAGTTGATTCTAGGTATGATCTTAAGGCGTCATGAAGCGCTTGCGACATTCCGAATACGCCTAACGAATCTTTTGAAGTCATTTTCCTTTGTCCTCTCTATTAATTATGGAGTAACCCAAATTCTTAAGAAATGAGTTGATATATTCTCTATAATCTGGATGTATATAGTACCTTGGATATCCTGAATTTGATGGAATTCGATAAGAGAAAATGGATAATAACCGATCAACTGCTGACGGAGTTTGAATTACATTCAGTTCATTCTTATACCAAACAGCCTTTATTGGGTATTTATGCAATAATTGAAGCCCGTTTAATAACCATAGTATTTTTTCCTTTTCATTTACAACAAATTCCTTCCTGAGAATTCCTTCTTCGAAAACACCTAAAAAATAGCTTCTAGGTTTAGATATAGTTCTGCACAGCATAACCATAGTTGTTCCAAAGGATAAAAAAATTTCATAATGCAACCACTTACGCTTTGATTTATACTTCAGAGGATTATCTGATAGAAAAACCTCGAACTGATTAAAAGAAGATAAACTTGTACTACCGTATCTTTGTACGTAATTACATGCTTTCCGTGTCCAATCCAAAGTATCTGATGGTATCCAACCTACCCAATCGTTGAAACTTTGCCATAAGTTTGAATCTAAGAATAGATCGTCAGGGAGATCCTCTTTCCTAATTATTCTACCTATTCCTAGCGCTCTAACCTTTGGTAATATGGACTTAATCTCTTTAGTACTACGAGTACCAATTACCGCAACATAGCTTTCTCCAAGAGAAAGGTCCGGAAGTTCGATTAATCTTACCGGAGTAGGTAACCAAAACCCATTGTGAACATAAATGCAATCTCTTAGTAAGGCTAAGTTGCTTAATGTCCACTTCAGTAAATCAGATGATTCAATATATTTATACGAGTCAATTTCCTCTATATTTTTTGTTGCCTTTAAATCTGTCCAAATTCCTTCTAAATGACCATTAACAGCATTCAGTAATTTTTTTATATGAATTGGTTCTATTTCATCTTTTTCATTAATTGATAACTTGTTAAGTATAAAACGCAAATATTCTGCGAAGACTATATATTTTTGAATCATCTTATTGCCCAAAATAGGTTTTGTGGGAACGTCAAGATTTTTTAGTAAAATTTCTATACCCACTTCTATGCTAATTGCTCTCATATTATTTCCTCTTGAAGTTCAATAATTTCAATAAACAACTTTGAACGATCATCAAGTTCTACCTCACTCTGCAATTCTAATAATTTGCTTCTTTTGCATACATATAACATTGGTATAAGCCACCCAAACGTGGTGATAAGTCCGACAGTTTTATATTGCATTCTTTCACATAATAAAGAGCTAATTCGTTCAACGCTTAATATAGCTTTCCTCCATAATACCCCTGCGACGTTTCTCGCCCATATTGGTAATCCGAGGTCTTCTTCATCTAGTAGAATAGAGTATGGATTCTGCATAATCTCATCATAAATATCCGACGGATTTATTATGCTAAGTATTGGGTTAATCGCAGGTTTGTCTCCCCAGCCTAACGCTTCAGTATTATATATTGGACCCATTTCAATAACACCTTTGCTTAAAGGTAAGGCTCCTAAGCCTTCTGTTATTGTTGCTAAAATAATAATTTGAATATTTGTATTAATCCTTAGCACTCTTTCTGAGATAAATTTGTGTAGTGTTCCCCCGTACACCTCAAATGTTGACCTATTTATCCCTTCAATTAATATGACTTTCGGACCTATCATTTTTTCAAAAATTAGTCTCTCAAATGCCAATTCAAATGGAATAGGGCTCATTATTCCTAGTGGAATTTTTATTTTGTAAATAGAATCTCCTACTAGGGTTTTTGCAACAACCTCCGCAACAGTAACTGCTAATGAGCCCGAAAAAGAAACCATTTGTCCCGAAATAAGCGCCGATATAAGCTCTAATGAAAGCTTCCTAGCATGAGCCAAAATTATCCCGGTTCTCTTAAGATTCTCTTCCAAGTGAGAAAGTGCTTCTTCAACTCCCGATAATATAATCGGCTCAGAAATGTCCTTCTGGGGAAACAGATCAACCCTCAAGTCATTCATACCTTTAGAAATCTGCTGAGTAGTAACGGCTGTATTAAATACACTAGAGATCGTATTCTCCAGATCAGTCTTCATTTGAAAAAGCTGATCTAAAACCTCGGTATGTACCTTTCTTTGTCTTTCTAATTGCTCTGATATTTCATTAACCTTCAAACTGAAGGAATCTATTTGTTCTTGGGAGTTCTTCTCCACCTCTGAAATTTGATTGGTTAATTGGTTGTTGATTTTTACGGTGTTTTTGTTTAGTTCATTTACTAGGTTTTTATATTCTTTAAGCTTATTATCAATGTTGTTTTTCAGTCTTGAAAGTTCTCTTTCGTAAGTATCTTTATCATACGTATATTCATTGATTCTAATATCCAATTTATTGAATTCTTCTTTAAGTTCAACATACTCTTTAATTAATTTTAAAACTTGTTTCGCAGTGTTATCATTTATTACTTTGTTTTGCTGATCAATGCTTTTTATTTGAGTTTCATTTTGTTTTAAACGTTGTTCAAATGAATTAAGCTTTAATTTATTTGTGATTTCGTCTTGGCTAGGCGCTTGTTCTAAAAGCTCCTCTATTTTAGAGTCAGGCAAAAAGGGACTGAATTTCAACCAATCTCTTAATGCATCACGTGATAATACTTCATTGCCACGTTGTTGGATTAGTTTCTTCACCAATTCTTTTAAATCATTATTTTCATAATGGGATTCAAGTTCACTTACAAGTTCTAGTTTCGACGTAAAATTTAAAACATTTCGAAAAGATTCATTAGATTGTGTCCATGCCAACCATATCTCCTTCATGAGTTCCCAGTCTTTTTCTGTCCAATGCATTATCCTTTTAGAATATTTACTTATCTTCACTTCAACTTCTTTTTCTGGACGGAATCCATTTACTTTTGGCAGTCTTTTTAAGAGTATTGATAAGAGCGGAGTTGAAATGCTTTTAATAAAATTTGTTAACTTCTCTGTTTCAATGTTAGAGATTATATCTCTCTTTTCGATGGAATAACTCAACGACATATTAAGGTCCTCCTTAATTCGTTCCTCTTTTATCTTCCAGGGTCTTATTCAATTCTTTGATGATTGTATAATATTGGCTTATAAAATCGATTGGAATTAAAGAAATTAAAAGCTTACTAACCAACTTTTTGTCTAAACTACACAAATACTTGAAATTTTGATTATCGCAATATGGTACCATTCGAATATTAGGCCTTGTTCCTAATGAATGTACTAATAACCATTTTGTCCTCTTTCGCCAATTTGGACTCATTTTTATTTCACAATCAACTTGTGTCTTAAAATGCACACAAACCTTTCCATAATCCTTAGCTTCAATTATTAACTGAGTTAGTTCTACTAATAATAAATCATTTAGAAGCGAACAAAGTTGGTCACCAACACTTGAATAATTGTTACCACTATTTCCAACTAACACACTTTCGTGTATTTTCTTTTCACCAGCAATACCCCACTTAATATCTATACTTAAACGACTTGGAACGTCTATTCTGTTCAAAATAATACTTCTCGAGTACCAGTTCATAATGAAGTCCATTGCTTTAGGACTGTGAAAACTTACAGAAACAAACTCGGTGGTATCACGTTTATACCCAATAAATTTGAAACAAGGTGTTCCAAATGACGCTTTTTGTTTTTGAGATGCAACAATAAGTTGAATTCCGGTTTCAAATTCTCCATCAACCCAAATGTTAATTTCCCCATTTTCTAATCGACCTAACGATAGTAAATACGGAGTTATACCATTACCACGATGCCTAATTATTTTGTTTTCGCTAGAAGAATGAAGACATACTTCATTCCATTTTTTTGATCTTGTTGTGCCAACCAGAGAAATTAGAACATCACTTTGAGGTTCAATTACTAGTGAGTTATCAGGTAGTCTTGTTAATGGAATCGGAGTAATTAATGTTACATCAGTTGGTGGAAATTCCACCCTTCTTTTCAACCAATGATATACCCATTTATTTACGACAAGATCATATTCAATAGGCAGTTTAATAAAAATACCGGTCCAAGAATCCTGCATATAAAGGAGTTTTATATCTAGCCCATCTGCCTTTGGAAACCACTCCGGTTCTGCTCCATTTTTCCATAGAATTAAATACGCCTTACCCCAAAACAATGATTGTTCTTGGCGGAGTCTCCTTCCACCTTGGGAGGAGTAGTTAAATACGGTATAGTTATACAGTCCTATAATAGGCTGAGTAACTCGATTGTACCAATCACCTTCAAAGAGATTTTCAACTTGCAGCTTATACGCTGTTTCTTTAGGAATTATGCCAATTCGTAGTCCGCCGGATTTGATTTGGTTAATTGGAATGAGTCTTTCCCCTTGTCGTCCAAATGGAACCTTTAAAACTCCAATAGTTCTATCTGGTTCTGGTATACCGATTTCTAGATTCCAAGAGTACCGTTCTTTATCTTCAACTACTCGAATATACAAACCGAGCGCTTTTGAAAGTCTTTCTTGTTGGATTGTCTTTAAAAGTAATTTCTCAGCATAAGTCCCTGGCATGTATTTTTCACAATTGGGATTAGCTTGACCAGTGACATGAGCAAAATAAACACGCTTTTTACCTCTACGAAGTTGGACAGGCGCTTCACAACCGGGACATATATAGTTGCGATACTTTGAAATTTTTGAATCAAATGCACTAATTTCTTTTTTTGCTATTGGATCAAAGGCCCAGTCCATATGTCCTCTTCTCTTTCTATTTTAGATCAATGTATAAAACTAGTTCCTATGAATTATTCCACAATACGATTATTGGTTCCTTTATTCTCCAAAAAAAATCTCATAATGTCATTATTTGAGGATTCAAGACTTAGGTGCCACCATTAGCCTCAGCGCTCGTCCAGCACTAGGAAATGCGCTTTATTCCCTTATTAAGGGTCACTCCGCTAGGATTCTGTTGCAAACTCTTAATTTGTCCACCCACCCAATTCGTAACCGAACTGACCAACGTTAGCGCAACATTTGAATATTTTCGATGTTGTTGCTACTAGGTTCAACAGCACTACAAATTCTGTACCTTTAACCATTTATTTGGCTGGCAGACACCATTGCTATTGGCACGAAAAGCCTTTGCTTGCCCCCGTTCGGGATTGTGCTAGGCATGTGGATTGGCGAATACGAGTCACCCAAATAAAACTTCTAAGCGCACAATTCTGATGCGTTTTAACAAAGAACCTTCTATTCGGCGTGGCGAAATGAAATCGAAGACCTAGCGTCAACTGCCCAGACTTGTCCCATCATTTGAATCGATGTATCGTAGGATAACGCCCCTCATAATCACTCAACGTTGTCGGCCATCATGAACAGATATGGTCATGCTTTCTGTACAGTTGACCATAAGGCTGCCGACAAATTTGAATCAGTCTTTAACATCAACAAACTCAAGGACGACAAAAGACGCTTGGGAATTTCCCGAGCGTCTCTCCGTTTTTTTGGCTCATCTTTTATTTCACTTTTACATCCATGCCATTCTTCGACCACTGTATCATAACTTTTATTGTGCTGCACCACATGCAATAGATCAATCAGGACAAGGGATTTCAGACTCTGTTAAATTCCTCATCATGAGGATTACCGACTCCACATGCACCGTATGCGGGAACATATCCACCGGCGTGGCCTCGACCACGCGGTAGCCTCCCTCCACCAGCACCCGCAGATCGCGGGCCAGCGTCGCCGGGTTGCAGGATACGTACACGATGCGCTCCGGCTGCATAGCCAGCATCGTGTCGAGCAGCTCCGGCTCGCAGCCTTTGCGCGGCGGGTCGACGACGATCACGTCCGGCGTGACTCCGTCGGCGCGCCAGGCCGGGATGACTTCCTCGGCCTTGCCGACGGCGAATTCGACGTTGGCAAGGCCGTTCAGCTCGGCGTTGCGGCGGGCGTCGGCGATGGCGTCGGCGACGATCTCGACGCCGTAGACGCGGCGGGCGTGCTGGGCCAGGAAGAGGGAGATCGTGCCGATGCCGCAGTAGGCGTCGATCACGGTCTCCTTGCCGGTCAGGGCGGCGTAGTCGAGCGCCGTGCGGTAGAGGACCTCGGTCTGCACCGGGTTGACCTGATAGAACGAGCGGGCCGAGATGGCGAATTGCACGTCGCCGATATAGTCGCGGATCGTCTCGCTGCCCCAGAGCACATCGGTGCGGTCGCCAAAGATGACGTTGGTTTGGCGCGTGTTGCGGTTGAGGCAGATGCTGGTCACGCCGGGAATCGCCCGGCGGATCTCGTCGACCATATCCTCCTGACGCGGCAGCTTGTTGCCGTTAATGACGAGCACGACCATGATCTCTCCGGTGCGAAAGCCAATCTTCGCCACGACATGGCGCAAGAGGCCTTCGCCCGTCTCTTCGCGGTAAGCGCTAATTCCGAGACGGCGGGCGATCTCCTTCACCCGGCGGACCACCTCGTCATTGGCCTCATGCTGGATGAGGCAGGCGTCCATGTCGATGATCCGGTGGCTGCCCTGGGCGTAGAAGCCGCCGACCAGGCCTCCTTCTACTTCGCCGAGCGGGACCTGCGCTTTGTTGCGATATTTCCACGGATCGGGCATGCCCATCACGGGACGTACGGGAATGGGCGGCTGATGAGAGGAAAGATCAGCCACCGAAGAGGCGGATTGGGCAGCCGAATCCGCAGAACGGGCGGAATCCGTGGAACGAGCCGAATCCGCAGAACGGGCTGAAGCTGCGGAACGGGCTGAATCCGCAGCGCCGGCAGGACCCGTAGAACCGGTCGCCGATGAGTCCAGCCGCTCGAATTCCTCTTCCCCCTTCGCCACCGGCAGCTTGCCGATCCGCTCCAGCGCGTCCACGACGATCTGCCGCTTGTGGCGGAGCTGCGCCTCGTAGCTCAGGTGCTGGAGCTGGCAGCCGCCGCACTGCTTGTACAGCGGGCACGGCGCCTCCACCCGGTCGGGGCTCTCCGCCAGCACTTCCAGCAGCTTGGCGTAGCCGTACTGCTTCTTCGCCTTCAGCACCTTCAGCCGGACGCGCTCGCCCGGCAAGGCGCCCGCCACGAACAGCGTAAAACCGTTGACCCGCCCGACGCCTTCTCCGTCATGGGTCAAGCCGACGATCTCCGCTTCGTATTCGGCATTCTTGGCGACAGGCAGATTTCGCTCCTCCGGCTCGGCTCCTGCCGCTAGTGCTGTGTTATTTCCCGGGGAATCGACACGCTTCCGCCTGTGCGGAGCGCTGTTTTTCGTTCTTTTTCCCATGATGTGGCACACCCTTCCTAAACGTGAAAAAACGGGAGCGTCAAAGCTCCCGGCTTCGATGAGGCCTCCGAAAACTCATCGCTTCGCAGACGGAACGTCCTTCTCCTCGCCCAATCGCTGTTGCCGGCGGATTGCTTTGAGTTGGACCGCTTTTGCAGTCAACATCCGTGGACAACAGCGATCGCTGCCGCTTTTACAGGACGATTCCGCACACTCGGCTTCGTTTTTCAGTGGCTTCCTTGCGATAGCCCCGATCTCTCCGGATCGGAGCGAAGAATAAAACTGCGCTAATCAACCCGTGCGTGAAGCCGCGCTACTCTTCCAGCTCCTCCAGGAGGCGGGGCGGAATGGCGTGGTGGCGGCGTCCGGTTTTATACGAGAACTGCCCCGATTCGTCGGCGAAAATCTCCAGGTGCGAGGGGAGAACCGAAATTTCGCACGGCAGTGTGCCGCCGTACTCGCCGTCCAGGTTGAGCTGGACGTAATCGGAAGAAGTGACCTTGATCTTCGAAGTGCGAACGTACTTGATGTTCGGGTCGTTCATATGGTCGCCGCGCATGGCGGCCGTGACGATGCGGATGAATTCCGCCAGGTTGCATCTCTTAAGCAGGATGAGATCGAGCTTGCCGTCGTTCAGGCTGGCGTCGGGAGCGAGCTTTTCAAAACCGCCCACCGAATTGCTGTTGGCCGCGAGGAACAGCATGAGCTCCTCCTCCAGCGTCTCCTCGTCCGTCTCGATGATCGTCTTGATCGGCTTCAGCGACGGAAGCTTCTCCAAGCCCTTGACGTAATAAGCCAGTTGGCCGAGGATCGTCTTCAACCGGCTCGGTACCTCGTAGGTCAGTTCCGTGAGAGAGCCGCCGCCGGCGATATTGATAAAATACTTCTGGTTGACCTTCCCGATGTCGATCGGCATCGTGTTCTGACGCAGGATAAGGTCGCAGGCCGCTTCGTAGTTGCGGGGAATCCCCATCGCCCGGGCGAAATCGTTGGTCGTTCCGAGCGGCAGGATGCCGAGCTGCGGACGGTTCGGCTGCTCCGCCAGCCCGTTGATGACTTCGTTCAGCGTCCCGTCGCCACCGGCGGCGATCACGATGTCAAACCCGCGGCGAACCGCCTCCTGAGCGGCGATAACGGCGTCGCCCTCTCCCGTCGTGGCGTGGGTCGATGTCTCCAGTCCGCCTCTTTCCAGCCGGTTCAGGACATCCGCCAGCCTGCGCCGCATCTCCTCGCGGCCCGATGTGGGATTGTAAATCAACCTTGCCCGTTTTCCCATTCCAAACCACCCTATACCCAGTTTGTTCCATCGCCGCATCTTCTACTCCTTATAGAAGGAAAAGAACAGGCCAAAGGAACTCCGACTCCCCTGCGCGCGGCAGGGACTTTCCTGCGGAAGACTGCCATCTCCCGCTTCCCCTCTTTCATCCGGTTACGCCGCCGGGCCGCGGCTCGTCGAGGCTTGCTCCAACAGCTCCAGGTACTGGTCGTACAGCCAAGTGGAGACGAGCGGATGCGGCAGCAGGGCGCAGTTCGCATACGCGATGAGGCTGTGGCTCGCCGACAGGCGCGCCGGAATCTCCACCTGTGTAAAATATCCCTCGCTGAGGAACACCGGGAAGACCCGGACGGTCCGGCCGGGGTCTTTGGCGTACAGCCGCTCGGTCTTGCTTTCGACCTCGTCCCGGTCCGGCAGGAGGAGCGCCGTCTTGGCTTCCCGGTAGCCCGCCAGGGCCTGCACCTTCGCGGCGAGCAGGCGGGCCGTGCGGCGGTAGCGCCGCTCCAGGCGCGGATCGGAGCTGCCGTGGCCGACGAGCAGCAGCGCCTCGCTTGAGGGGTCCGTCTTTTGCTTTTCTATTTTATCATAGATGATTTGGGCAACGGTAGCGTCGTCCTCCATCGGCTTGCCGAAATGGATGCGGGCCTGATGGGGAATCGGCGGCAGAACCGGCTGTTCGCGGCGTTCGGTCCTTTGCCGGAAGAGGCATTCCTCGTTCCATTCCTCATCCTCCAGGTAAGCGGGCCGGAAGACGGTGCCGAGCGCTTCTGCAATCGCCTCGACATGGCTGCTCCCCGAGGACAGGAACAGCGGAATGACCAGAATGTCGGTCACGCCGGCCTGCTCCAGCTCGCGGATGCCGTCGGCGATCAGGCGGCCGGGCACCTGCTCCAGAAAACAGCAAGAAACTGGCGTTCCCTCCAAGAAAGGAACCCCAGCCGCTGCAAGGTCGACCAGCCGGACCCACTCGGGATCGCGGGACCCGTGGCTGACGATAAGTACACCGAATGTTGGCATGGCGGTCTCCGTTTTACCGGTCCAACCGCTCGAGGGCCATCTTGTAGCCGTCGTTGCCGTAATTCAGGCAGCGCTTCACGCGGGAGATGGTCGCCGTGCTGGCTCCCGTCTCGGCCTCGATCTGGTTATAGGTATTGCCCTTGCGCAGCATCCGGGCCACTTCCAGGCGCTGGGCGAGGGATTCGATTTCATTGACGGTGCAGAGGTCGTCGAAGAAGGTATAGCATTCTTCCATGTCCTTCAAGGTGAGGATGGCCTCGAACAGCTGGTCGATGGATTTGTCGTTGAGTTTTTTGAGCTGCATGGGTATGTCTCCTTCATAACGTCGGTAGCGTTATCATTCGATATCGGTGCGGATAAATCCTGCTGAATCCGGTTTTCGGTCTGTAAAATTTTTAAGCGTTAGTGCGCTAAATTCAGCAAACGTCATAAATACGGGCATTCGTCCATACGAAACAAATGCCTACCTCATAGATTATATACAAACACCCATAAAAGGAAAAGGGTTGTGACTCAAGATGACTATACAACAACCGAACCATTCCCGGCAACTGTCGGGATATCGGGCAAGCGGCAACCGGCCGGTTCCGTCGTATCCGGCCGTTCCCGCCGCCGGGGCCGGCCGGGCGGTATCCCCTACGGCCGCGACCGCCGGTTTTTGGGAAAGCCCCGCGGCGTTCGGCGGAGGCTTCGGCGGAGGCGCGGGCGGGCTTGGATTGCCGCCCATGCCGCCCGGAATGGGCATGGGCGGCGGGTTTCCGGCCACGCCCGGAGCGGGACTCGGCGCCGGCTTCGGTGCCGGCGGTCCGCCCGCTCTCCCCGGAGGCGGCGGCTTCGGCTTTGGCGGAGCGCCCGCGGCACCCGCTGCCGGAGCCGGAGGCGGAGGCGGCCTGGGCGGGCTGCTCGGCAATCTTTTCGGCGGCGGCGGAGCGGCTGGGGCAGGCGGAGCAGGCGGGGCTGCCGGAGCGGGCGCGGCCGGCATCGGCGGCTTTCTGGAGCGGATGGGCGGCATCGACGGCATTTTGGGCACCCTGTCCAAGATGCAGAAGCTCGCCGGAACCGTCCAGCAGATTGCGCCGATGTTTAAGATGATTTCCGGCATCGGCAAGGCCTTCACCAAGGACAAAGACGACGACGGCGACGGCCTCGCCCCGGCCAAACGCCGGAAGAAAAAACGCAGCAAGAAGACCGGTTCCCGCCGAACCGCCAAGGGCCGGGGCAAGCGCAAGGGCACATCCGGCAAGCGGAAGGTCCGGAGGAAATGAAGAGAAACGCCGCCTGCGGTTTGCGGGCGGCGTTTTCCTTGCGTCAGGACGCTGACGGGGGCTTGAGATGGCTAGGTGCAGGACTGGAATATCACCCATTCTTACCACAAAAAAAACATGCACCCCGACCGTCCGGCAGGTGCATGCTCGATATACGGCTTATTGGCCCGAAACCGGAACCGCGCCGTAATATTCCTCCAGCGTGCTTCCGGCGGCCGCGATCTCCTTGGCGATGGCTTCGCCTACATAACGGATGTGCCAGGGCTCGTAGGTATAGCCGGTGATGGCGTCCTTGCCTTCCGGGTAGCGGATGATGAAGCCGTAATCGGCGGCATGCTCGCTCAGCCACTCGGCTTCCGGAGTACCGGCAAATCCCGGCTCGGCGGCGAACTTGCCGTCCGAGCCAGAGACGTCGATGGAGAGGCCTGTCTCATGCTCGCTGTGTCCGGGGACAGCGCTGTAGGTTTTTGCCTTTTCCTCCCCGTCCTTCTTCACATAATTGTTGAACAAGGCTGTCTGGGTGGCGTGAGAGCGATAGGCCGAGACCCCGGCCAGGTAGATGCCGTCCTCTTTGGCTCCGGCGAACAGCTTTTCCAGAGCGGCGGCGGCGTCCTTGCGCATCATCCGCTTTTCAATCTTTTCCTTGAAGAGAAACGGGACATCGGGGTAGACCAAGTCCGGCGGGTTGTAGCCGTCCGGGAGCGCGTACTGCTTGTTCACCAGCACGGCGAGGCTGTCGGGGTTCGTATCCACCTCATGCGCAGAAGGCGAAGGACTGCCGCTATCCGGTGCAGCCGAGCCGGCAGGCGATGCCTCTGTGGACCCGGGCGAGACCGAGCCAGACGGATGATCCGAAGGGGCCGCGTCCTTTCGGCAGCCGACGAGCGTGAGCGACAGGGCAATGGACAGAACGAGGACGGTGAGCCATGGGGTGCGGCGGGCAGCGAAGTTGGAACGCATGAGAAGCATCTCCTTAACGGGATCAGAATCGGTGCAGCGAAACGAAAAAACCGCCCGCGGACGCGGACGGTCTGCTTTTTGGTATTCCGATGAAACCGAGCCGGGAAGGCGAAATCGCCCGGCAGGACGCGCTTAGTCGCGGGAAAAGCCCAACAGTCTCAGCACGTACAGGAACAGGTTGATGAAGTCCAGATACAGGTTGAGCACAGCCGTCGGAATCATCTCTTCTTCCAGACCCTGACGGTAATGCGAGATGTCGTACAGGATGTAGCCGGAGAAAATCAGCGTGCCGCCGATGGCGATGGCGAGCCCGAGGCTGCCGCCAAAGCCGCCGGTGAACAGGCCGACGACGCTGAAGCCGATCAGGGTGATGAGACCCATGACCAGGAAGCCGCCAAGGAAGCTGAAATCCCGTTTGGAGTAATACGCGTACGCGGTAAGACCGGCAAACATGGCGGCGGTCACGAGGAACGCCGTGTTGACCAGCGAGAACCCGCCTTGGGTCGAGTAGTACGCGACTGTCGGGTACAGCGTGATGCCGCTCAGGAACGCAAAGGAGAAGACGAACGGGTAGCCGATCGCTTTCTTGCGGCGACGGATAACGAACGCCGAGATGATCATGATGAATTCCACGACGACGAGCGGCATAAACAGCGCGGGAGGCACGAACATCCCGGCCAGGGTGCCGATAAAGGACACCAGGATCGTCAGGGTGAACATTCGGAGAAGCTTATGGAAGGAGCCGTTGTATTCTCTCTCCATGCCAAGGGTTTGCTGCTGTTGGAAATCCAATCAAGTTCCCACCTTTTCCGGTTTATTGGCAGAGTAGCGCTTACGGCTAGTATAGCATTCCTCTACGGCAAAAGCACGGTTTGGTTTCACCGAATTGTCAAAAAAGCGTCCGTACTCACGGAGAACGGTTGGTTGAATAAGCCCAAATACATAAGACGCAAGTGGAATATGACTACCGGCTGCCGTTCTCGGCCGCAAGCGCTTTGGACGCGATGTCGGTGCGGTAATGGGCGCCCTCGAACCGGATGCGTTCGGCGGCCGCATAAGCGCGGTCCCTCGCCTCCGCGATGTCCGCTCCCCGCCCGACGACGCCGAGCACACGGCCGCCCGCAGTGACGACGCTCTCGCCGTCCGGCGACAGGGCCGTGCCGGCATGGAAGACCAGCGCATCCCATTCCGCTTCCTCGACACCGGTGATCGGCAGTCCCTTCGGATAGGGGCCGGGATAGCCCGGCGACGCGAGGACAACGCAGACGGCGGCAGAGCTGCTCCAGCGAATGTCCATCTCGGCGAGCCGCCCTTCGGCGACGGCCAGGAGGATCTCGAACAGATCGGTCTCCAACCGAGGCAGCAGCACCTGCGTCTCCGGGTCGCCGAACCGGGCGTTGAACTCGATCGTCTTCGGTCCCTCGGCGGTCAGCATCAGCCCGGCGTAGAGCACGCCCCGGAAGGGACGGCCTTCGGCGACCATCGCGTCCGCGACAGGCTGAACGATGGTGCGCCCCGCTTCCTCGACGATGGAGGAATCGACGTGCGGCAGCGGCGAATAGGTGCCCATGCCGCCGGTATTCGGTCCTTTATCTCCATCGAACACCGGCTTATGGTCCTGCGAGGGGACCATAAGCCGAACCGTGCTGCCGTCGACGAAGGCGAGCAGCGACATTTCCTGGCCCTCCAGAAACTCCTCGATGACGACCGTCTCGCTGGATGCGCCGAAGGTCTTGTCGACCAGAAGCTCGGCGAGGGTCCGCTCCGCCTCTTCGGCGGTATGCGCCACGATGACGCCTTTGCCTGCCGCAAGGCCGTCCGCCTTGAGCACAACCGGCAGCGGACGGGTCCGCAGATAAGCCAGCGCTTTGTCATAGTCGCTGAACGTCTTGTAGGCGGCCGTCGGAATGCCGTATTTGCGCAGCAGCTCCTTCATGAACGCCTTGCTGCCTTCAATGGCGGCAGCCTTCCGGCTCGGCCCGAATACCTTGAGGCCCTCCGCCTCCAGATAATCCACAATGCCTGCGGCCAGCGGATCCTCCGGCCCGATCACGACGAGGCCGATCTCCTGCTTTTTGGCGAATGCGGCAATGCCGGCAAAATCCATCTCCTCGATCGGCACGCACTCCGCCAGCGCGGCAATGCCGCCGTTTCCCGGCGCACAGTACAGCGCGTCCACCCGAGGGCTCTGCGCCAGCGCCCAGACGAGCGCATGCTCCCGGCCGCCGCGGCCGACAATCAATACCTTCATGGGGGTTCCTCCCGCCTCCCTCCGCTTGATCCGGTTCAACCAGCCGAAGAGGCCGGAGGACGGCAAGCGGAGCCGGAGTTATTTGATAGCGCAGCTCCTTAATGCTTGAAATGGCGGATGCCGGTCGTCACCATGGCGATGCCGTGCTCGTTGGCCACCTTGATCGAATCCTCGTCGCGGATGGAACCGCCCGGATGGATGACGGCGGTGATGCCCGCAGCGGCTGCCAGTTCCAGGGTGTCGCTCATCGGGAAAAAGGCGTCCGACGCCATGACCGCTCCTTTGGCTTTGTCCCCCGCCTGCTCGGCGGCGATCTTGGCGGAGCCAACGCGGTTCATCTGGCCCGCCCCGACGCCGACGGTCCGGTCGCCTGCGGCCAGCACGATGGCGTTGGACTTCACGTGCTTCACGACCTTCCAAGCGAACAGGAGCTGCTTCAGCTCCTCCTCGGTCGGCTGCCGGTCGGTGACCACCTTCAGGTCGTCCGCCGTGATGCGGTGCTTGTCCGTCTCCTGGACGAGCGCGCCGCCCCGGATCGAGGTCACCGCCAGCTCGGGCCCGGCGGCGGCTTCCGCTACATCGAGCTTCAGCAGGCGAATGTTCTTCTTGGCCTTGAGGATGGCCAGCGCTTCGTCGGTGTAATCCGGAGCGATGACGATCTCCAGGAAAATGCTGTGCATCCGGTCCGCGGTGACCTTGTCCACCGGTCGGTTGACCGCGACGATGCCGCCGAAGATCGAGACCGGATCGGCCTCGTACGCTTTGAGGTACGCTTCATCGATGTCGCGGCCGATGCCGACGCCGCACGGGTTCATGTGCTTGACCGCCACGGCGGCGGGCTCGGCGAATTCGGCGAGCAACTGCAGCGCCGCGTTGGCGTCGTTGATGTTGTTGTAGGACAGCTCCTTGCCGTGCAGCTGCTCGGCGGCCGCGAGCGTCCCGGCTCCGGCCAGCGCCTGCTTGTAGAAGGCCGCTTGCTGATGCGGATTTTCGCCGTAGCGAAGGTCCTGAGCCTTGACGTAGGTAACCGTGAAGGTCTCGGGGAACGCCTCGCCCGTGGTCTTCTTCGTGAGATAATCGGCGATTAGGGCATCGTAGTGGGCGGTGTGGCGGAAGACCTTGGCGGCGAGCCGCTTGCGGGTGGCGAGCTCGGTGTCTCCGGTCGCGTGAAGCTCCTCCAGCACCTGGGGATAATCGGCCGCATCCACGAGCACGGTGACGTCATGATGGTTCTTTGCTGCCGACCGGAGCATCGTCGGGCCGCCGATGTCGATGTTTTCCACGGCGTCCTCGTAGGAGGCGTCGGGGCGGGCGATGGTGGCGGCGAACGGGTAGAGGTTGACGGCGACAAGGTCAATGAAACCGATGCCGTTCTCTTCCATCTGCTTCCGGTGCCCCGCGTTGTCACGGACGGCGAGGAGACCGCCGTGAACCGACGGATGCAGCGTCTTGACGCGGCCGTCCATGATCTCGGGGAAGCCGGTCACCTCGGAGATGCCGGTGACGGGGATGCCGTTCTCCTTCAGCAAGCTGTAGGTGCCGCCGGTGGAGATGAGCTCGACGCCGAGCTCCGCCAGCTCCCGGGCAAAGGGAACGATGCCGGTTTTATCGGATACGCTGATAAGCGCGCGTTTGATGGCCAAGGTGGATACCCTCCTATTTCTATTTCAGCTCTTAGCAAAAGTCAGAACGAAGCCGGTTCGGACGGCAGCACGCGTGTCCGGCGTCCGGTCAGCGCGACGCGGCCCTCGGCGAGCAGCCGGACAGCCTCGGGGTACAGCTCGTGCTCGACGGCGTGAATCCGGGCGGCCAGCGTCTCTTCGGTGTCGCTGTCCCGAATCTCCACCGCACGCTGCAGGATCACCGGCCCGGAGTCGAGCCCGGCGTCCACGAAGTGAACGGTGACGCCGGTCACCTTCACGCCGTAGTCCAGCGCCTGGCGGATGCCGTCGACGCCGGGAAAAGCGGGCAAGAGTGACGGGTGGATGTTGACGATCCGGCCGGCGAACGGCTCGAGCAGCGTCGCGGTAACGAGCCGCATGTAGCCGGCGAGCGCGATCAGATCAACGCCGAGCCCGGTCAGCCGGGCGGCGATCTCCGCTTCGTAAGCCTCGCGGGAGGCATAGTCGCGCGGCCGGAAGGCGAAGACGGGGACACCGGCTCGCTCGGCGCGGCCGACGACGGCGGCAGCGGGCTTGTCGGTGACGAGCAGCTCGAGGCGGGCGTTGGGAATCCGCCCGTCCCGGACGGCGTCGGCCAGGGCCTGGAAGTTGCTGCCGCCGCCCGAGGCGAAGACGGCGATGCGCTTCTCGCGCGGGCCGTCTGCGGCGGGTGCTACGGACGCGGCAGAGGTGGCGGATTCTGCGGATGCCATGGTTGCTGCAGAAGCGGCGGTGGCGGCGGATGCCGGTGAAGCGGAAGAGGCAACAGAAGACCCGGCGGAAAAGGCACCCGTCATACGGAGACTCCGCGGTAGGAGACAACCTGTTCGCCGGCAACGATCCGACCGATACGGTACGGCTCTTCGCCGTGCTCGCGGGCGAGCCGTTCGATCTCGTCCGCTTGCTCCGCCTCCACCGCAAGCACCATGCCGATGCCCATGTTGAAGGTGCGGAACAGGTCGCCGTAGGGCAGGCCGCCCGTTCGGCGCATCAGCTCGAACAGCGGATGGACCGGCCAGGAGCCGAAGTCGATCTCGGCGCCGACGCCCTCCGGCAGCATGCGCGGAATGTTCTCGGTGAAGCCGCCGCCGGTGATGTGCGCCATGCCCTTGATCGCTTCGGGGGCCTGATCCAGCAGGGCGAGCACCGGCTTGACATACAGCCGGGTCGGTTCCAAGAGCGCGTCGCCGAGCGTCCGTTCGGGACGACCGGCCTCGGCCGCTTGCGCAGCCAGGCTCTCCAAGCCCTCGATGGAGGACAGCGGCCGGGTAAGTCCGAAGCCGGCGTCCTCCAGGAGCAGCTTGCGCACGAGCGAGTAACCGTTGCTGTGCACGCCGCTCGACGCGAGGCCGATCAGCACATCGCCGGGCTTGATTCGCGAGCCGTCGACGATTCGCTTCCGGTCGACGATGCCGACGGCGAACCCGGCGATGTCGTAATCCTCCGCTCCGTACATGCCCGGCATCTCGGCGGTTTCGCCGCCGATCAAGGCGCAGCCGGAGCGGACGCATCCCTCGGCGATGCCGGCGACGATCGCCTCGATCTTCTCCGGCACCACCTTGCCGGTGGCGAGGTAATCGAGGAAGAACAGCGGCTCCGCGCCTTGAACGACGATATCGTTGACGCACATCGCCACGGCGTCGATACCGATGGTATTATGCTTGTCCATGGCAAACGCCAGCATCAGCTTTGTTCCGACTCCGTCCGTACCCGAGACGAGCACCGGTTCCTCGTACTTGTCCTTGTTCAGTCCGAACAAAGCTCCGAAGCCGCCGAGACCGGCGAGCACTTCGGGGCGCAGCGAGCGCTGCACATGCTTCTTCATGCGTTCGACGGCGGCGTTGCCCGCAGCGATGTCGACTCCCGCTTGTTTGTATGCGTCAGACACGGATTTCACTCCTCTATCTAAGTTGCCCGATGAAGGGCTTGACCCTTCCTCCCGTCAGCAGCCGCAGCTGTCGGCGTCGGCCGGAACGCGGGTCGGATAATCGTTGTCGAAGCAGCCGGTGCACATGCCCCGGTTGTACTCGCCCGGCTCGCGGCCGATGGCGGCGAGCAGTCCTTCTTTGGAGAGAAAATGCAGCGAGTCCGCATCGATAGCGCGGCGGATTTCCTCCAGCGAGTGGGTGGAAGCGATCAGGTCGCGGCGGCTCGGCGTATCGATGCCATAGAAGCACGGATTCGCATAGGGCGGCGAGCTGATGCGCACATGCACCTCGGACGCCCCGGCGTCGCGCAGCATCTTGACGATCCGCAGGCTGGTCGTGCCGCGGACAATCGAGTCGTCGATCATGACGACGCGCTTGCCCTCGACGACCTTGCGCACCGCGCTCAGCTTCATCTTCACCCCGCGCTCGCGCAGCTCCTGGCTCGGCTGGATGAAGGTGCGGCCGGTGTAGCGGTTCTTGATCATCCCGAGCTCATAAGGAATGCCCGTCTGCTCGGCATAACCGATCGCCGCCGAGATGCTGGAGTCCGGAACGCCCGTCACCACATCGGCGTCGACGAAGGCCTCCATCGCCAACTGCACCCCCATCCGCTTGCGGGCGGCGTGCAGGTTGATGCCGTCGAGGTCGCTGTCCGGCCGGGAAAAATAGATGTATTCCATGGAGCAAATGGCCCTTCGCTCCAAAGGGGCGATCCGTTCCTGGCGCATACCGCCCTCGCGGTCGAAGAGCAGCAGCTCGCCCGGCTCGATGTCGCGGATATATTCCGCGCCGATGGTCTCGAAGGCGCAGGTCTCCGACGCGAATACATACGCGCCGTCGATCCGCCCCATCGCGAGCGGGCGCAGGCCGTGCGGGTCGCGCGCCACGATCAGCTTGTCGCCCGCCATGATGAGGAAGGCATAGCCGCCGCGCACCCTTTGCAGCGCGGGCTTAACCGCTTCCTCCAGCGCGACGCCGCGGGCGCGGGCGATCAAATGCACCAGAACCTCCGTGTCGCTGGTCGTCTGGAAGATCGACCCGGCCTCCTCCAGCTCCTCGCGGATCTCGTCGGCGTTGACGATGTTGCCGTTCGTCGCGATGGCGATATGCCCATGCCGGAACTGGAACATCAGCGGCTGGGCGTTGCCGATCAGGCTCGCGCCGGAGGTGGAATAGCGGACGTGGCCGATGGCGGTCGAGCCCTTCAGGGAGGCGAGCCGGTCGTTGTCGAACACTTCCTTGACCAAGCCCATTCCCTTGTGCAGGAAGAACTCGCTGCCGTCCACGGTGGTGCAGATTCCCGCGCTTTCCTCGCCGCGGTGCTGGAGGGCGTGCAGCCCGTAGAACGACAGGGCCGCCGCCTCGTCGTGGCCGAAGACGCCGAAGACGCCGCATTCATCCTTCAGCTTGTCAAAGGAGCCGTCCATGCCCTCGTTGTAGTAGCCGCCGGTCCAAATCCGGGAGGCGGCCCGGTCCGCCGGAGCCGGGACGGAAGTCGGGACGGAAGCCGAGGCGCAAGCTGGCAAGTCGGCGGACAAGCGGACTTCCGCACTCCCCGGAGCGGAACCTGCCGGAGCTGCTTCCAGAGCTGCTGCCGGAACGCCCGCTTCCGCTTCCATCCGGCGCGCCGTCAAGCGTTCATCCGGCATGGGATCGCGTCCTTCCATATGGCGTTCAGTTCGCTCACCGGGCGGACGAAGGCGGCATTGCCGTTGACGCGGACGGCGAGCTTGCTTCCGCCGACCGTGCCGATGACGGCCGCGGGAACGCCCTGCTCCGCCGCCAGGCGGACGAGCTCCGCGGCCCGCTCCGCCGGAACGCTGAGCAGCACGCGCGATTGCGATTCGCTGAACAGCGCGTGATCGGCGCGCAGCTCGGTCGCAAGCTCGACGGAGGCGCCCAGCTTGCCGCCGATGCAGCACTCCGCGAGCGCCACCGCGAGTCCCCCCTCGGCCAGATCATGGGCCGAGGCGACGAGTCCGGCGCGGATCGCGGCGAGCACCGTCTCCTGCAGCCGCCGCTCGACGGCGAGATCTAGGGCCGGCGGGCGGCCCTCCGTCTTGCCGAGGAACAGCGCCTGGTATTCGCTGCCGCCGAACTCGGCCTTGGTCTCGCCGAGCAGCACCAGAGCGTCGCCTTCGGTACGGAACGACTGGGTCGTGATGTGGTCGAGGTCGTGGACGAGCCCGACCATGCCGACGACCGGCGTCGGGTAGATCGCGCCGCGCGCGTTCTCGTTGTAGAGGCTGACGTTCCCGCCGATGACCGGTGTGTTCAGGAAACGGCAGGCTTCGGCCATGCCGTCGACGGCCTGCTCGAGCTGCCAGAAAATCTCCGGCTTCTCCGGGCTGCCGAAGTTCAGGTTGTCGGTCACCGCGAGCGGCTCCGCGCCCGAACAGACCAGGTTGCGCGCCGCTTCCGCGACGGCGATCCGGCCGCCCACCTCGGGATCGAGGTAGACGTAGCGGCTGTTGCAGTCGGTGGTCATGGCCAGCGCCTTGCGCGTGCCGGGCACGCCGACCACCGCCGCGTCCGAGCCGGGACGGACATAGGTCGAGGTGCGGACCATGTAGTCATACTGCGAGTAAACCCATTCCTTGCTGGCGATCGAGGGGGAGCCAAGCAGCCCCTCCAGCACCGCGCCAAGGTCTTCTGCCTCCGGGAAATCGGCCGTGTCCACCGTCGCCCCAAATTCATAATAGGACGGAACGCTCGACGACTTGTAGTAGACGGGGCATTCGTCGACCAGCGCCCGCACCGGCATGTCGCCGACCACGGCTCCGTGGTGGATCAGCCGCAGGCGCCCGTCGTCGGTCACGCGGCCGACCTTGTGGCACTCCAGCCCCCAGCGGGCAAAGATCGCCCTTGCCCGGTCTTCATGCTCGGGACGCACCACGAACAGCATCCGCTCCTGCGATTCGGAGAGCATCATCTCGTAGGCGGTCATGCCTTGCTCGCGCTGCGGCACCTTGTCGAGGTCCAGCTCCATGCCGTTGCCGGCCTTGCTCGCCATCTCCGAGCTGGAGCAGGTGAGTCCCGCCGCGCCCATATCCTGAATGCCGACAACGATGCCGGAGGCGATCAGCTCGAGGCAGGCTTCCATGACCAGCTTTTCCATAAAAGGATCGCCGACCTGCACCGCCGAACGCTTCGCTTCCGTCTCCGCCGTGATTTCCTCCGAAGCGAAGGTCGCGCCGTGGATGCCGTCGCGTCCGGTTGCCGGACCCACATAGAACACCGGGTTGCCGATGCCGCTCGCCACGCCGCGCTGAATCTGGTCATGGTCGATCAGTCCGACGCACATGGCATTGACCAGCGGGTTGCCCTCGTAGCTCTCGTCGAACATCACTTCCCCGCCGACGGTCGGAATGCCGATGCAGTTGCCGTAGCCGGCGATGCCGGACACGACATGCTCGAACAGGTATTTGACCCGGGCGGATTCCAGCTTGCCGAACCGCAGGGAGTTAAGCAGGGCCACCGGCCGCGCGCCCATCGAGAAGATATCGCGGATGATGCCGCCCACGCCCGTAGCCGCGCCTTGATAAGGCTCGACCGCGGACGGGTGATTGTGGCTCTCGATCTTGAACACGACCGCCTGGTTGTCGCCGATGTCAACGATCCCCGCGCCTTCTCCGGGGCCCATCAGCACCTTGGAGCCGCTGGTGGGGAACCGCCGGAGCAGCGGCTTCGAGTTCTTGTAGGCGCAGTGCTCCGACCACATGACGCTGAATACGCCAATCTCCACGTAATTCGGTTGTCGGCCCATGAAGCCGCAGATTTTGCCATATTCCTCGTCCGTCACGCCGAACTGCCGGTACACCTTCTGCTCGGCAATTTGTTCGGCCGTCGGTTCCTTAGCGGCTGCTAACTGCGCCATTGCGTTCCCTCCATGCGTTCAAAATCGCCGCGAACATCCGGCTTCCGTCCTCCGAGCCGAGCAGCGGGTGCACGGCGCGCTCGGGATGCGGCATCATGCCGAGAACATTGCCCTCGCGGTTCACGATGCCGGCGATGTCGTCCACCGACCCGTTCGGGTTGCTTCCGGCGTAGCGGAAGACGATGCGATTCTCGCGTTTCAGCTCGGCCAGGGTTTCTTCGTCGCAGTAGTAGTTTCCCTCTCCATGCGCGATGGGAATGTCGATCACTTCACCCGGTTGATAGAGGCCGGTGAACGCCGTCTGCGCATTCTCCACCCGCAGCAGCGCCGGGTGGCAGCGGAACTGAAGCGAACGGTTGCGCAGGAGCGCTCCGGGCAAGAGTCCCGCCTCGGTAAGGATCTGGAAGCCGTTGCAGATGCCGAGCACATACCCGCCGCGGGCGGCGAACGCTTGAAGCGCCCCCATAACCGGAGCGAACCGGGCGATCGCCCCGCAACGAAGATAGTCGCCGTAGGAAAAGCCTCCCGGCACGAGAACCGCGTCAAAGCGCGATAAATCCGTCTCGGTGTGCCAGACGTACTCCACGGTCTGGCGGATCGTGTCTTCCACCGCCTTGTAGCAGTCGATGTCGCAATTCGAACCGGGGAAGACGAGAACTCCGAAGTGCATGGTTTTACCCCTCTCTTGAAGCTGTTCTGGCATCAGGCAATCTCGTAACGGAAATCCTCGACCACGGTATTGGCGAGCAGCTTCTCGCACATGGCGCGCAGGCGCTCCTCCGCTTCGGCAGGGTCCTCCGTCCCGAGCTCCAGCTCCATGTACTTGCCGATGCGAACCTTTTCCACCTCGGCAAAACCCAGGGAGTGCAGGGCTCCCTGCACGGCGTTCCCCTGCGGGTCGAGAACACTTTCCTTAATCGTTACGTAGACGGTCGCTTTCATGGCGGTTGGCCTCCTTCGGTTGATGAACCTCGAACTCTAGTCCCGGGCTTGGTAGACTTCCGATGCGGGCGCGGTCAGGCGGCGGAGAATTTCCCGGTAGCGGACGGAGGTGGCCTCGACCACGCTGTCCGGCAGCGGGTCGGGCTCGCTGTTCTTGTCCCAGCCGCTCTCCGCAAGGAAGGTGCGCACCGGCTCCTTGTCCATGCTGTCGATCTCAACGTCGAGCGCATACTTGCTCTCGTCCCAGAAGCGCGACGAGTCCGGCGTGAGCAGCTCGTCGATCAGGATGACCTCTCCGTTCAGCAGGCCGAACTCGAACTTCGTATCGGCCAGGACAATGCCGCGGCCGGCGCAGTAATCGTGCGCATACTGATAGAGCCGCACGCTCTTCTCTTCCAGCTCGGCGGCGAGCTCCGGCCCGACCAATTCGGTGAGCCGGTCGATGGTGATGTCCTCGTCGTGGCCGATGTCGTTCTTGGCCGCAGGGGTGAACAGCGGATGATCGAGCTTGCCGTTCTTGCGCATGCCGGAGGGCAGCTCGTGCCCGTTCACCATGCCCGTCTCCTTGTACTGGCGCCAGCCGCCGCCGGTCAGATAGCCGCGGACGACGCACTCAATGTCGATGCGCTCCGCCTTCTTGGCCACCATCACCCGGCCGCGCAGCGGCTCGGGGTCCGCTACGATGCCGTCCAGCCGGTCGACGTCGGCATGCACCAGATGGTTCTCTTGAAATACCGTCGTCTGGTCGAACCAAAAAGCGGACAGCTCGTTCAAGACGCGCCCCTTGCCCGGAACTCCCGGGCGAAGGACGTAATCGAAGGCGGAGATCCGGTCGGTGACGACGATCAGGTAATGCTCCCCGAGGTCGTACAGCTCGCGAACCTTGCCCTTGTGCACGAGCGGCGCCTGAACGAGCCCCTCGGCGGTGGAAAGCGGGCTGGCGGTGGACATGGTGGAACCCCCTTTTTGGATAAGCGGTGAAAGCAAGCCGGGTAAACGGCCGATATGCGATGTAATGGGCGATTGGCTACGAAAAAGACCTCCCCTGACAGCGGCGCGTGGTTAGGCGAACTATGGACCCTAATCGGCGAACTGTGTATCCTTATCGGGGAACTGTGGACCCTATCGGCCATCTGCACGGTCGGACGTACCGAGTGGCCCAGACGGCAACGCACAGAGGAGTGTGAACGGTGGACGACACCCACTGGCGCGGCCGTCCAATAGGCCGGAACAAACCGAATCAGTCCAGACCGAGCCGGGCGAAGATCGTGTCCACATGCTTGAGGTGCCAGGACGGATCGAAGCAGTCGGCCAGCTCCTCGGGCGTCAGGTGACCGGTAATCTCGGGCGATTCCTCGAGAATCTGCCGGAAGGACCGCTGCTCCTCCCAAGCCCGCATGGCGCGGGGCTGAACGGTATCGTACGCCTGCTCGCGGCTCATGCCCTTGTCGATCAGCTTGGTGAGCACGCGGCCGGAGAACGGCAGACCGAAGGTCCGCTCCATATTGCGCTTCATGTTCTCGGGGTAGACGTTCAGGTTCTTGATGATGGTGCCGAGCCGGCTCAGCATGTAATCGAGCAGGATGGTGGAGTCGGGCAGGATGATCCGCTCGACGGAGGAATGGGAGATGTCGCGCTCATGCCACAGCGGCACGTTCTCGTACGCCGACAGCATGTGGCCGCGGATCACGCGGGCGAGGCCCGAGATGCTCTCGCAGCCGATCGGGTTGCGCTTGTGCGGCATGGCGGAGGAACCCTTTTGCCCCTTGCTGAACGGCTCCTCGACCTCGCGGAATTCGCTCTTTTGCAGGCCGCGGATTTCGGTGGCGAACTTGTCCAGGGAGGTGGCGATCAGCGCCAGGGTGCTCAGGTAATCGGCATGGCGGTCGCGCTGCAGCGTCTGGGTGGAGATCGGGGCGGGCGTGGTGCCGAGCCGCTTGCAGACGTACTGCTCGATCGAGGGATCGATGTTGGCATAAGTTCCGACGGCCCCGGACATCTTGCCGAACTGGACGCCCTCCGCCGCCCGGCGGAACCGCTCCAGGTTGCGCTTCATCTCTTGATGCCAGAGCGCCAACTTGAGGCCGAAGGTGGTCGGTTCGGCGTGCACGCCGTGGGTGCGCCCCATCATCGGAGTCATTTTGTAGCGGATGGCCTGCTCGCGGAGGATACCGAGGAAGTTCTGCAGGTCCTGATCGAGGATGTCGTTGGCCTGCTTCAAAAGGTACCCGAGCGCCGTGTCCACCACGTCGGTGGAGGTCAGGCCGTAATGCACCCACTTGCGTTCCGGGCCGACGGTCTCCGACACCGCTCGGGTAAAGGCGATGACGTCGTGCTTCGTCTCCTGCTCGATCTCGTAGACGCGGTCGATGTCGAAGCGGGCGTTCTGCCGAAGCGCCTGCACGTCCTCCTTCGGGATGACGCCGAGCTCCGACCAGGCTTCGCAGGCGAGCAGCTCGACCTCCAGCCAGGCTTTGAATTTATTTTCCTCGGTCCAGACCGCGCCCATGGCGGGTCGTGTATAGCGTTCGATCATGTGGATGACTCCCTTGGTTTGGTGTATTAAAAGAATAGCGGTCAAAAGGGGAATCCCGGCTACCGCCGCCAGATGCCGGAGCGCTCCACCCAATCGAGAGCGCGCTCGGTATCATCCGCAAGCAGCGTGAGGTGGCCCATCTTGCGTCCCGGCTTGGCCTTCGCCTTGCCGTAGAGATGGAGCTTCGCGGCGAGCCCGTCTTCCTCGCGCTCCTGGCCATTCAGCCAAGCGAGCGCAGGCTCGACATGCTGGCCGAGCAGATTGACCATCACGGCGGGCGTCGCCAGCTCGGTCGAGCCGAGCGGCAGCCCGCAGATCGCCCGCAGGTGCTGCTCGAACTGCGAGGTCCGGCAGGCCTCAATGGTATGATGCCCGGAATTGTGCGGGCGAGGGGCGAGTTCGTTGACGAACAGTTCGCCCTCCGGGGTCAGGAACATCTCCACGGCGAGCAGCCCGACCGCATTCAGCCCTTCGGCCAGCCGGACAGCCAGCTCCTCCGCCCGGCGGGCAACCTCGGCGGGAATCCGCGCCGGAGCGATGGACAGATGGAGAATGTTATTCACGTGAACATTCTCGGCAGGGGAAAACGCCTTCGTCTCCCCCCGCGTGCTGCGGGCGGCGATGACGGACAGCTCCCGCTCGAAGCGGATGAACTGCTCGAGCACCAGCTCCGTCCCGGCTTCCGCCAGCTCGCGGTAAGCCGGGACCGCGTCCTCGCTATGGCGGATCACCCGCTGGCCTTTGCCGTCGTAGCCGCCCGTCGCTGTCTTCAGCACGGCGGGCAAGCCCAGCCGGCCGATGGCCGCGTGCAGATCCGCCTCGCTCTTCACCTCGGCGTAAGGCGCCACCGGCACGCCGGCGGCTTCGATCGCGCGCTTCTCGCGCAGCCGGTGCTGCGTGGTGTGCAGGAGGGCGTGGCCTTGCGGCACATAGGCCTCGCGGGCGAGCATGCCGGCGACCCCCGCGTCTACGTTCTCGAACTCGTAGGTGATGACGTCCGAGACGCGGGCGAGCTCGCGGGCCGCGTCGGCGTCGTCGTACCGGGCGACGATCTGCCGGTCCGCCGCCTGTCCCATCGGCGAATCCTCCGTCGGATCGAGCGTCGCGAAGCGATAGCCCATCGCCCGCCCGGCGATGGCGAGCATCCGCCCGAGCTGACCGCCGCCGAGCACGCCGATCGTGCTGCCCGGCAGGATGCGCGGAGCCGACAACGGCGTAACGGCGGCTTCCGCCGCATTCGCTGCGTTGCCCGTACCTCCAGCCGCCGCATCGCCGGCGAGTTTGGCGCCTTTCAGCGGCATCTGCTCCATCCCCGTTTCGCTCGTCATCATAGCCCCTCCTCCGTTCCGAGCCGGTCGCTCGACTCCAGCACCGCTTCCTGAATCCGCGCTCGTCGCTCGCCGATCCGGCGGCGAAGCTTGGGATCGGTCACGGCCAGAATCTGGGCCGCGAGCAGTCCGGCATTCGCCGCGCCCGCCGTCCCGATCGCCACCGTGGCGACCGGAATGCCGCCCGGCATCTGGACGATCGACAGCAGCGAGTCGAGGCCGTTCAAGGTCGAGGTCTTAACCGGCACGCCGATCACGGGCAGCAGCGTCTTCGCCGCTACCATGCCGGGCAGGTGGGCCGCCCCGCCCGCCCCGGCGATGATCACGGACAAGCCCCGCTCCTCGGCGGTTTCCGCGTAACGGAACATCAGGTCCGGGGTTCGGTGCGCCGAGACCACCTTTTTCTCATAGGGAACCTGCAGCTCGTCCAGGATGCGGCACGCCTCCTTCAAGGTCGCCCAGTCCGATTCGCTGCCCATAATCACTCCTACGCTTGCCGGCATAATCGCCGCTCCTCTCTTTGGTGGCCGCTCTCCCCTTGGCAACAAAAAAGTCCAGCGCAAGGCCTCAAGGCCCCGCAGCCGGACGAGAAAGAACGCCTGGCCGCACGCCGAAGCCAAACTGCTCCGGCAGTCTGAATTCGGGCGCTAAGCCCAAGCGGCGATCCTTCTCGTAGTCCAAAAATTTACGGTCTTTGGGTAGAGACTTTCGGGCCATATCCCCGAATTTATACGAGAAACGATAATCGTCATACGATTGAACATCTGAACATCGGTTAAGCCTCCGCAGGCGGACGGCTGCCGCCGGTTCGCATGATGCACCGGAAGGAAGCAATCGCCGCAAAGTGGAATCCCTCTGCATCGGCCCTTCTATCTTACCAGCCGGGTCAAGCTCGTGTCAACGAAAGACGAACATTAGATTATAGAAGTGAGGGAATAGTTCGCATTTTGTCAAAGACTCTCCGGTCTGCCGGATCTTTTCCAAGCCTGGTCTAGCGCTCTTAACAAAAGCCGGCCTATCCCCCGGGCAGCAGCACCTCAAACTCCGCTCCTTCGCCCGGGAGGCTCTGCACGGCAATCCGGCCTCCGTGCAGGTCGACGATTTTCTTCACCACCGACAGGCCGAGCCCGCTTCCTTCCACCGTACGAAGCCGAGACTTGTCGCCGCGGTAAAACCGTTCGAAGATGCGCAGCTGGTCCTCCTGGGGAATCCCCGGACCGGAATCGCAGATGCGGAACACCGCTTCCCGGACTCCCGGCTCCGGACTCTCCCCGTACGAAACATCGGCTGCCCGGTCCGCTGCAGCAGGCGGTATGCCCGGCTTCGACTCCGGTTTCTTCTTTCCGTCCCGTTCCCCGAGGAACAGCCGGATTGTCCCGCCCTTCGGGGTGAATTTGATGGCGTTGTGCAGCAGATTGATCCACACCTGATCCAGCAGCTGCTCATCGCCGGACACGGTCACTTCCGCCAGATCGAGCTCCAGCTCAAGCTCCTTGTCCAGCCATTGAGGCTCCAGGGTGAGCGCCACCTTGCGAATCTGTTGGTCCAGCCGGTACGGGCGAAGCTCCAGCGCCGGCCCTTCGCCTTCCAAGGCCGTCAGCCGCAGCAGATTGTCCCCCAGCTTGGACAGGCGCATGCTCTCCATCTCAATGATATCCAGGTAATGGCGCCGCTCGCCGGGCGTGAGCCGCTCATCGCGCAGCGCGGAGGCAAACCCGCGGATGGAGGTCAGCGGCGACTGGATCTCGTGCGATACGGTCGAGATGAATTCCTGGCGAACGTTCTCGACCTGCTTCAATTCCTGAGCCATCCGCTTAATGTTCTCGCGGAATTCCCCATTCCAATCGTCGTCGCCCCTGCGTTCCGACAGGATGATGTTGAAATCGCCGCGGGCGATCTGCCGCAGCGCGGTATTGAGCTCGTCGAGCTCCCTGCGCCGCCCCGGACGGGCGAATACATTGATGAGGCCCGCCGTCAGCATGAACAGCAGCGTTCCGATGAAATCGGCGATCAGATTGGGCACGAGCCGCGTCTGACCGGCGGCTGGAAGAACACCGATCCACCGGGCGACCGCATAGCCAACGCTATAGTAAGTCAGGGAAATGACAGCGAGAAACAACAGCAGGGCGAAGAGCTTCGCCGCGAACGGCCACCGCTTGCGATTCATTCCTTCGTCTCCTCCAACCGGTAGCCGAGTCCGCGAACCGTGGCGATTCTGAGCGGCGCCTTCCAGGACAGCAGCCGTTCCCGCAGCCGGTTCACGTGAACGTCCAGGGTTCGTTCGTTGCCTTCGAAGTCGTACCCCCACACCGACTCGATCAGTTGCTCGCGGGTCAACGTCCGCCCGGCATGGCCGGCGAACAAGAACAAGAGTTCGAATTCCTTGGGAGGCAGCGGCACCGGCGTCTGCCGGACGAGCAGGCGGTAATTGGGCCGGTCGAGCGTAAGCCCGCCCACCGTAAGCTGGCTCGCCGCCATGATCCGGTAGCGCTTGAACAGCGCTTTGACGCGCGCGACCAGCTCCGGCGGATCGAAGGGCTTCGCCAGGTAATCGTCGGCTCCGAGCTCGAAGCCGCGCACCTTGTCGGCCGTCTGGCCCCTCGCCGTCAGCATCAGGATGGGGATGTCGTACTCGCGGCGAAGCCTGCGGCAAAGCGTCCAGCCGTCCACCCGCGGCATCATGATATCCAGGACCGCGAGATCGGCCGGGGCTTGCTCCATCCGCTCCAGCGCGGCCTGCCCGTCCTCCGCCTCGCTCACCTCAAAGCCCTCCCGGCCCAAAAAATGCCGGACCAGCTCGCGGATATGCGGATCGTCATCGACGACCAGAATCTTCGCCATCGCTTCTTCCCTCCTGCTCGGCTTGCCGATTTGGTACCAGTGTAGCCGTCCCGGCCCGGATTCGCAATCCGCGGAATGCGAACGAAACGCCGGGTCGGGCGGCAGGTTGCCCTACTGCCAGTGTAGCGGATGAAGGTAAACGCCGTGTAAACAGACGGCTGCCAGACAGAGTCCCCCTCGGCAAACCTTTCCCTAGGAAACAAGCCCATCACCTGGAGGGCACGTTTAAAGAGGCTGTCCCAAAAGCCATCACAGATGACGGAGGAACAGCCTCTTAGCTGTGTTTTAGCGAGTTGAATTTAGTTCTTCTTCGGCTTTACCGGTTCCAACAAAATCAGGTGGTACTCGTCTCCGCACCCGCTGGGCTTGTCGTTGCGGACGTGCTCTTCGAAGCACAGTCTGGATCGATCCGATTGGTAGGTCCCGTCCTTGGCCAGTTCATTCATACCCATTTTCCAAGAGGACGGAATATCCTCGCCGCTTTCGAACATTGCGTAAAGACCGCCGGGCAGCACCATTTCCTTGAGATGCGGAGGAACCGAAACTCCCTCGGGGATGGTGACGCACATTCCGTATCCGTACGGTTTTCCGGGGCGGCTCGGCATCGGTTTTACATGGCCTCCGAAAAAGCGTGCCGTGCTGAGCAAATCCGAGGCTTTAATCCACTCCAGCACCGGCGCCATGGCCTCGTCTTCCGGAGAGACGCCGACGGCCAGGTGATAGGCCACTCTCATAGGGGGAAGGGTAATGATTTTCACCGAACTGCTTTCCGTCAAACTGCGCATAAACAAATCCTCCGTCTCCTTTAAGAGTTCATCGACTTGGCAAAGCGAATCTTGTTTTTGCAGAAAGGTATGAACGCGTTCCAGTTGGTCTTGAAAAAGAGCGACTTCCGCTTTCCGGGACTGCAATTCGGATATTTTGCTCTCCACCACCGTGCTTAGCTGCGCCAAGGAGGGGTTGGCCAACACCGCTTTAATGTCTTTTAGCGAGATATCCATTTTTCGGAGGGTGGCTGTCATTCGGATACGCAGAAGCGCATTCTCGTCATACATCCTCCACCCGGAAGACGGGTCCCTTTCGCTTATGAACAACCCCTCGGATTCCCAATGCCGCAAGGTACGGCTGGTCAATCCCGATTGTTCCGAAACCTTATGGATGGCAACAGATCTGTTCATCTTGGACTCCCTTCCGAGCTCAAGGTTAATCCTAGCACTTGACGCTGCGGCAATAGCAATAGCCTTCTTTGCAGATCACCTAACCTTTGAGAAACCTGCGTGAAAAATTTGATATTTCCAATGCGTATATAAGAAAGATCGAGAGTATCCAGGCGGTCCGCTTGCCTCAGATCGACGGAGTTCAAAATCAACGGAGTTTACGCTCTGCGAAGCCAGCTGGATGATAGAGGACTCCCGAGGAAACAAATCGTGGTTATGCTGGAAGGATGCCCGTCGAAGGGGTCTAATTGATCTTGTAGATAATCAAGTAAATTGAGGAATAGAATTAAAAGCGGGGTACGCACGTTCGTATATTTGCCTATTAAGCATATAATCTCTGTGATATAATGGTAAGGTGATAGAACGGCTATATGGGCGGTCGGCTAGTCTCCCGATAGAAGGGAGCCCCTGCTTCCGAAGCGGCTTTCTTTCGAAAGCCTTGAGATGCCTGTGGAGGTATTTCAAGCACTCAGCTTAATGTTCATATTCGGCATGTTCATTCTAGCGTTGCTCACGTACCTAAACAAAAAGAAATAGGCCGCCCTTCCCAAAGGTAGCAGGCCTATTTCTGTCGCCTTACTCAAAGCCACCGCCCTTAAAAGCGGCTATTGCGCGGGAGAGACGTGTTAGCAGCACGGCTCTCTTTGCATTGTAAGCATTTCTTGACTTAAGTATACCATGCCATATACGGGGGTTCAATCCGGTAAAATAGGATAGCTGGTTATGCCTGCGACCGATGCGTATTGAGCTTGTGGGGATCATGGTCGAGGAATTTCGTGATCTGCACCTGCTGCGCGGCTTCAACGATTTGTTTCGAGGGTTCGGCGGCCTGACGCAAGCGGCAGCTGTAGCACCTCAAAAAGAGGTTACCCTTCGAAAAAGGAACCCCCTGCTTTCTGGAAGGTTCCTAACAACCGTGTATTACGATTGGTACTGCGTTTTCGCCATCCCAAAGTGATAGCGAGTTATGCCAATCGCCTACGCCTTCCCGATGCCGACGAGCGATTCATGAATCGCCCGGGCGGCCTTCTTGCCGGCGCCCATCGCAAGGATGACCGTCGCCGCACCGGTGACCGCGTCGCCGCCGGCGTAGACGCCGGGCTTGCTCGTCTCCATCGTCGCTTCTTCGACGACGATGCCGCCCCAGCGCTGGACCGACAGACCCGGCGTGGTGGAACGGATCAGCGGATTCGGGCTCTGGCCGATGGCGATGATGACCGTGTCCAGCTCCAGCACGAACGCGCTGCCCGCTTTCTCGCGGGGGCTGCGCCGTCCGGATTCGTCCGGCTCGCCGAGCTCCATCTCGACGCATTCCATGCCGCGCACCCACACGCCGTCGCCGAGAATCCGCTTCGGGTTGGCGAGCAGCCGGAAGCGGATGCCTTCCTCCTGCGCGTGGTGAATCTCCTCGGCGCGCGCCGGAAGCTCCTCCATGCCGCGGCGGTAGACGATGCTGACCTCCTCCGCGCCCAAGCGGAGCGCAGTGCGGGCCGCGTCCATCGCCACGTTGCCGCCGCCGACCACGGCAACCCGCTTGCCGGTCTTAACCGGCGTCGGGTTGTGCGGGTAGTCGTAGGCCTTCATCAAGTTGACGCGGGTGAGGAATTCGTTGGCCGAATACACCCCGTTCAGGTTCTCGCCGTCGATGCCCATAAAACGGGGCAAGCCGGCGCCGCTGCCGACGAAGACGGCCTCGAAGCCGTCCGCGAACAATTCATCGACCGTGATGGAGCGCCCGACCACCACATTCTTGTGAATGGTCACGCCGAGCTCGGCGATCTTGTCGATCTCTTCCTCCACCAGCGCCTTCGGCAGCCGGAATTCCGGAATGCCGTAGGTCAGCACGCCGCCCAGGGCGTGCAGGGCTTCGAAGATCGTCACCTCGTAGCCGAGCTTCGCCAGGTCGCCGGCGCAGCTGAGCCCCGCCGGACCGCCGCCGACGACGGCTACCTTATGTCCGTTCGGAGCGGGCTTCGCTCCGCCCGCAACCCCGGCCTGGAGCGCGTAATCCGCCGCGAAGCGCTCCAGCCGGCCGATGCCGACGGGCTCGCCCTTCTTGCCGCGGACGCATACGCCTTCGCATTGGCTCTCCTGCGGACAAACGCGCCCGCATATGGCCGGCAGGCTGTTCTCCGCCATAATCGTCCGGTACGCTGTCTCGAATTCGCCGGCGGCCACCGCTTTAATGAAGGCGGGAATCGGTACGCCGACCGGGCAGCCGTTTACACAGGGCTGATGGCGGCATTGCAGGCACCGTTCGGCCTCCTCCATCGCTTGCCTCGGGGTATAGCCGAGCGCCACTTCCTCAAAGTTGCGAGCCCGCACGGCAGGGGGCTGCTCCGGCATCCGCACCTTTTCTTTTGTCATATTCGCCATCCGGTCAACCCTCCTGCTCCATCAAGCACAAGTGCTCTTCCATGTCCTTGTACATGCCCTGGCGGCGGATGCATTCGTCGAAATCCACCAGCCAGCCGTCGAAATCCGGCCCGTCTACGCAGGCAAACTTGGTCTCGCCGCCGACCGTGACGCGGCAGCCGCCGCACATGCCGGTGCCGTCGATCATGATCGGATTGAGCGAGACGCCAGTCGGAATGCTCCGCTCCTTGGTGATCGACACCACCGCTTTCATCATCGGCAGCGGCCCGATGCAGATTACCTCGTCATACACGCGGCCTTCGTCGAGCAGCCGGTTCAGCACATCCGTAACGAAGCCCTTCACGCCCTCGCTGCCGTCGTTCGTCGCCACGAACAGCTCGTCGGCAATGGCGGCAAATTCGCTTTTCAGAATGACGAGCTCGCTCGTCCGACCGCCGAGCACGACGTCGACCGAGGCGCCGAGCTCCTTCATCTTGCGGATTTGCGGATAGAGCGGCGCCGCGCCGACGCCGCCGCCGATGCCGAGCACCCGCCGCTTCGCGGCAAGCTCCACCGGCCGCCCGAGCGGACCGGCAAAATCGGACAGCTCCTCGCCCTCTTCCTTCTGGGCCAATAGGCGCGTGGTGAAACCAACCACCTGATAGATAATGGTGACGCTCTCGCGTACCCGGTCGTAATCGGCGATCGTCAGCGGAATCCGTTCTCCGCCTTCCTGGACCCGAACCATTACAAACTGGCCGGGCTCGCATTTGCGAGCCACGAAAGGAGCGTGAACGACCATACGCTCCACCGTATCATTTAGCGTATCTTTTTGCAGGATGCGGTACATAGCTCGTCTCCTTAGCCTTTTCTAACATGAATCCATTATATCGGCTGGCCTGGAAGCTGTGGCCGGGGATCGGCGGATAAAGTTGTCGGTTTCATGAAGATTGCCGCGCCGCCGCACGCCGTGCCAGCAGGAGAAACGCCAGCGCCGCCAGCATGCAGACCGCCGATCCGGCGAACATCCATTTGCCGCCGAACAGGTCCATGAATGCGCCGAGCAGGGCGGGGCCGACCGTCTGGGCCACGGAGGAGAAGAAATAGTAGAGTCCGGTATAGAGGCCGATTTTACCCGGTCCGGCGAAGCTGACGACAAGCGGATAGGAATGGATGTTCACAAGCGCCCAGAACAGGCCGCCGCCGAGCAAGAGAGCGCGGATCGCCATGAGGTCGCGGGTCAGGAACAACAGCAGGAACAGCACGCCAAGCCCGGCAATCCCGACGGAGATGATCGGAATGCGGCCGAACCGCTTGGCGAGAAAGCCGCTCGGGACGGCGAACAGGATGAAGGCCAGGCTGAAGAATCCGATCGTCAGCGTGGCGTTGCCCGCCGTGAGCCCCAAGGTCTCCACCCCATAGGTGGTGAACTGCGCTTCAACGCCGCTGTAGCCCACGAACCAGCAGAAGATAGCCGCCAGGATGCAGAGCGCCGTGCGATCGCGGGAGGTGAACACCCGCTTGAGGCCGGAGACGAGGCCGGCGGGGCCCGGTTCTTTTTGCTCGGAGGCGTCGGAATCGACGGACGCGGCAAAGCGGAGCTTGCCGACCAGCGGCTTCACGTACAGGACGAGAACGATGGCGCAGACGATCAGCACGGCCGCTCCAATCGCGAAGGGCAGCGGCTTGTTGGAATCATAGAGCTTGGCCAAGCCGAACAGCGTGATCAGCGTGCCGACGCCGCCCATGAGGTTGATGATGCCGTTGGCCTGGCTGCGCTTGTCCGGCGGCGTGACGTCCGGCATCAACGACACGGTCGGGGCGCGGAACAACGTCATGGCGAGCAGGAACCCGACGTCGACGGCGATCAGCGTCGCCAGATTGACGTAATGCGGCATGAGAAGGAGAAAGATGGCGGCGAGGGGCATGCCGACCAGGAGGAAGGGCAGCCGCTGCCCGAAGCGGGTATCGAGCCGGTCGCTCCAGGCGGCGATCAGCGGAATGAGGAAGATGTTGGCGAAATTGTCGAGTCCCATGATGGAGCCGCGCAGGGCCTTCGATTCGATATAATCGCCCAGCATGAGCGGCATGAACGAGTTGTAGAGCTGCCAGACGACCGAGATGGCGAAAAAACCGAGCCCGACGATGAAAATCCGCGGGTAGGCGAACGGTTTCATACCCGGGCCTCTTCCAAGATTGCTTTCAACCGGGCGGGATAGTTCGTGATGATGGCGTCCACTTCGCAGGCCAGCATCCGCCGCATGGTCGGCTCATCGTCCACCGTATAGGGCCGAACCTTGACTCCGGCCGCATGGGCCCCCTGGACGATCTCCGGATAGATGCTGTAAAACAGCGGATGCAGCGCGTCCGCCCCGACCAGCCGGGCATAGCTCCACGGCTCGTACAGACCGGCGGTATACAGAATGGCGCGTTCGATCTCGGGAGCGAGGTCGGCGAGCTTGACCAGGCTGTAATGATTAAAGGAAGAGAAAATCGTCCGGCTCTCCATCCCGTATTCGCGGATGAGCGCCACCGCCTTCTCCTCCATGCCCTCATAGAGGACGATGCCGTTCTTCAGCTCGACATTGAGCGCGAGTCCGGTCGGCTGGAGAAAATCCAGCACCTCGCGGAGCAGCGGCAGCCTCTCTCCCCGAAAGTCGGAACGCCCCTTCGCCGCGTCAAGCCGGCGGAGCTCCGCCGCCGTCTGCTTCACCACCAGTCCGGTTCCGTCCGTCGTCCGGTCGAGCGTTTCGTCGTGGATGACGATGAGCTCGCCGTCCTTGGACATCTGGATGTCCAGCTCGATGCCGTCCGCCCCTTGCTCTACGGCCAAGCGAAACGCCGCCATCGTGTTCTCGGGTGCTTCTCCGGCCGCTCCCCGGTGGGCCAGAATCTTCGTACGCTGTTCCATGCCATCCTCTCCTCTGCCTGATTGATGCGGGCGGGGACGGGCCTCGGTCGGACGACCGGTCCCCGCACCGGATGAGTTCCCTTCTTGCTTAACGCAAGCTGCTTTTATCCTACTCCCGGATTGTTCGCGGAATGTTATCGCCGGTTTCCGGTCCCGGCGCTTTCTGCTCCTTTCATGCTACCATAGAAGGATTTTCATGGAAACGCAAAAAAGGCCGTCCCGGCCGGGGCGGCACTTAAAGAGAGAGGGCTGCACGTACGGATCATTCTTCCAATCGCTGTTGTCCCCGGATTTCTTGAAAGGAAACCCAGATCGGTTGAAATCCGGGGACAAAGGCGACCGCTGCCGCTTTTCCAGAACGATTCCGCCCCCTCCGCTTCTCTTTATAGCGTCTTCTCGGCCGGGTAAGCCTGTCCGGACGGCTATGGCTTAACGCCGCAGCTCGGAGCCGCCAGCTCGACGGCGGGCAGGGTCTCCACGCCGTTCGCGTCCGCGACCGCCGCCTGCAGCGGGCGGACCTCCGGCAGAGCGTCGGCCCCCTTCGGCGGCAGAAGCCGAACAAGCGGCGTCTTCGGCGGCAGCGGCCCCGTGGACGCCACGATCAGTTGAACCGCGTCCGGCCGGAACCGGTCCGGCGTCACATAGACGCGGATACCGGGCGCGAGCGGAACCGCGCGAACGGGACGCGAGGCGGTCAGGCCGGACGCGCCGCAGGCGATGTGGACCACGGCCGCCTTCGTCCGCGAGCCGGTGCCCTCCAGGCTGAGCGTCGCCTCCGCCCGGCTGGGTCGGGTCAGGCGGACCTTGCCGGGAGAGAAGGGCCGGGCCGCCGCGGGAAGAAGCCCCCCCCGCCGTTGTCCGGAGGCGGCCGGGCGGAACATCCCCGCGAGCGGCCGGGAATCGCCGATCGCCCGTTCGTCGCCGAAGGCCGACAGAATCGTGGCCGCTACATCGCGGGTATGGCCGCCGCTCAGCGGCTGCTCCCGGCTGCCGCCGGCCACGGTCCGTCCGGACGCGGCGAAGAACACCGTGCCGGCCTGTTTGCCGCCGTGGCTGTGCGAGCGGCTCCGGTAAGCGGCTTTGATCGCGGTCGAGGTGCCGCCGCCGTGGTCCGCCACCACCAGCACCAGTGTGTCGTCCAGCATGCCGTTCCGGCGCAGGGCGCCGTAAATCTCGCCGACCTTGCGGTCCGCCCGCTGCAAAGCCCGGTAGTAGCTGCGGGTAAACCAGCCCCGGGCGTGACCGGCATTGTCTACTTCGTCCAGGACGAGGAACATCAGCGAGGTGTCCGCCGCCTGGCCGGAGTCGACGTACGTGACAAAGTCCTTGACCAGCTTGTCGTCGTCTCCGGAGAACAGCGTGACGCCGGCGGCCGGTTCGATATGCCCGTTCAGGAGGTGCTCCCAATGGGCGAAGAAGGCAAGCCGCCGCTCCGGAGCCAGCTCGCGCAGGCGCGAGAAGACGGTGGGATACGGGCCGTTGTAATAGCTCTCCCCACTCTGGTCGTTGGAAATGCCGTGCTTGTCGTAATCCACTCCCGTCAGCATCGCCCCCCAGTTGGGCGAGGAGGACGTCGGCTTCGTCGAGCTGACCGTATAGCTCACCGCCCCTCCGTTCAGGATAGCCCGCAGGTGAGGCAGGGCGAACCGGTCGGATTTGCGCACGGCATGCGAGGTCAGCAGCGGATAATACGGGGCGTTCGGCGAGACCGAGTTCCCCGCTCCGTCCAGCCCGATGACGACCACATGCTTGTAGGGATAGAGCGCCAATTTGTTGGCGATCCGCTGCTCCTGTTCGTCGGCAACGGCCGTGCGGACCGCGCCGCCCGATCCCAAGGCAAGATCGCCGACGGAGACGAGGCCGTCGCCGCTCACGTCTTCTGCCGGGCGGGGATGAATGCGCACCGTCGCATGTTCATAAACCAGCCGCGAGAGCAGAAGCGGTTCTCCCTTGCGGGAGAACTGTGTTCCCTCCAGGACGAAGCGGCCTTCTCCCTCGGGAGCGACGGGGCGAAAATACAGCTGCGCAACCCGCGAGCGGCGGTATTCTCCCCGCTCGGCCTTGGGAAACGGCCGGACGGCCTTGACCGCCACCCGAAGCCGCCCCGGCTCCTTCACTACCGGCTCTGTCAGCCCCTCGGCATGGTCGAAGACGAACTTCTGCCGGTCGAACCAGATATCCGTCTCCATTCGGTCCGGCAGGACCGCGGAGCCGGAGGAATAGACGTGGAGACTTAGCCGGAAGACGCCGCCCGGGCTTGCGTGCTCCGCCCCGAGCAGCGCGAGGCCGCCCGAGAAGCCCTGCGGCGCTTCACCGAAGCGGACCGGCTTGGCCGCCGCCCGGGCAGCGCCCGGCATCTGGCTCTTCCAGGCCGCGGCCAGCCGGCTCGGCACGGCTGCCAAGCGGCTCGGGGCTGCCGAGCGAATCGGCGGTGCGGCCGACGGCCGGTGCCCCATCTGCCAGAATCCCGCCCCGGCGGCCAGCAGGAAGGCTGCGGCCACTCCCGCGCGAATCCAATAATCGGCACGATGTTTCATACGCTTCCCCCCGTTCCCACACATTTTGTCCCGCGGGAGGAAATTGATGCACATCGCCCAGACTCTTCGCCTTCAGGATTCCCAGATCGAGGCTTCCAGCTCGTCGACCAGCTTGCGCAGACGCCCGGCGATCCGCCGGTTGATCGTTCCGTCCTCGTACATCTGCTGAACGGCGTCGCGCTGCTCCTGGATAATTCGCCGCTCCAGCTCGAACGGATCGCTGCCGCCGAGCAGGTTCGCTCCGCCGCCCTGCTCCAGCCGGAAGAGATACCGCTCGTAGCGGGAGGCGACTTGGCTTACGGCGGCTTGGTTGTCGGGGCCGGCCGCAGCGCGCACCGCCTGCAACCCCGCCCGGACCATTGCCTCTTTGGCACGCAAGAGGGACTCGCGCAAAGAGGCGTCGTCGGGCGCGCAGGGCTGCTCCGCGTCGCCGGCAAACCAGCCGGACAGCATGCGGCCGACCTCGAAGACGGAATGGCGGAATTCGGAATCGAAGCCCTTGGTCAGAAGCATTTCCGTCTGGTCAAGCCGGCCGGCAAGCTTCGCCGCGACGGCCGGGTCCAGCTCTCCCCGTTCCTTGAGCTGATGCAGCGCCTGCCGTTCGGCGCGCAGCCCCGTCAGCCGGAGGCCGGTGATCTGGCGGAGCAGCGATGCCGCCGCTGCCGTGAATTTCCAATCGTCCGGGCGCACCTGGTTCAACTTCTCCTGAATATCGGAGAGCGCGAGCGTCTCGCCCTCCGACTGGGGCCGGGTCAGCGCTCGGAGCCGGTTGATGCCGATCTCCATCAGCTTCCGGTTGTCATCCTTGTCCGTTGTCTCTTCGGCGGGTGCCTTGTCGGCAAGCAGCGGCAGAACCACGCTCGCCAGCACGAGCGAAACCAGAATGACGCCTGCGGCCAGCGCCAGGATCAGGTCGCGCTCGGGGAACGGAGCGCCGCTCTGGGTCACGAGCGGGATGGAAAAGGCGCCGGCCAGTGTCACCGCCCCCCTCACCCCCGATATGGAGGTAAGGGCGATCGACTTCAGCCGAACCTTGCCCGCTCTCTTGCGCTGGAACTTGGAGAACAGCCAGATCCAGAGAAAGCGGATGATGATCAGGAAAGCCGCGATGAGCAGGACGTAGCCGGTTACCGTCCAGTTGCTGATTGCCTCGTCGCGGATGATAACGTCCATCACATCGGGCACCGATAGACCGAGCAGCAGGAAGACCATCCCGTTCAGAATGAACAGCAGTACGGACCAGGTACTGGCCGAGACAAGCTGCAGCTTGTATTGCGGAGAGAGGGCGCGGTCCTTTTGCACGGTGAACAAGAGGCCCGCCGCTACGACGGCAAGGATGCCGGACACGCCGATCTCCTCGGACACCAGATAAATGATGAAGGGCGTCATCAGCTGCAGCAGGACGTGGATCGTCACGTCCTCCATGCCGAACCGGCGCAGCAGTTCTCCGGCCCGGAGAATGAGGAACGCCAGAAGCGCGCCGACGAGCAGGCCGCCGACGGCGATCACCACGAAGCTGAGCGATGCCTTGGGCAGCGAGAAAGCGCCCGTAACCATAGCGGCGACCGCAAACTTGAACGCGACCAGACCGGACGCGTCGTTCATGAGCGCTTCGCCCTCCAGGATGCGGTGAATGCGCTCCGGCAGATGCACGCGGCCCGCCATCGAGCTGACGGCGACGGCATCGGTCGGAGACAGGATCGCCGCCAGCGCGAAGGCGGCCGGCAGCGGAATCGAAGGGATCAGCCAATGGATGAAGTAGCCGCCCGCGAACACGGTGATGAATACCAGCCCGAGCGCCAGCATCAGAATCGGCGCCTTCAGCTGCCACAGCTCTTCGCGCGGCGTCCGCCGCCCGTCGTTGAACAGGAGCGGCGCAATGAAGAGCACGAAGAACAGCTCCGGCTCCAGCTCCATATGGATGCCCATCGGCAGGAATGCCAGTCCGACCCCGAGCGCGATCTGAAGAAGCGGCACCGGAACGAACGGCACAAAGCGGCCAATTACATGCGAGATGGAAATGAGAATAAGCAAGATCAGAACCAGGAGGAATACATCCAAACCGTCCACCGTCCCTTACTGGAATTCCTTTAGTATACCAAACCGCGCAGAAGCGCCGCAAAATTCGACACGAAACCGCCAGGTGCAGGCGGCCGTCGAACTGGGTAGACAAGCTAACGGAAAGCGCGAGCGGTGCGGGAATTCTTGTGGCAGTTCGCGAATCCATTTCGGAAAAATAAAAGGTAAGCGAAAAAATGGACCGGCCACAAGCAAAAAAAGCCCCCTCGGCTCGCGGGCCGAAGGGGCAATGGCGTGAAACGTTCTGCTCTATGGGGCCGGGTCAGCCTTGGCTGCCGATGAACGCGTAGCGGGCAACGATCAGCACGGCCAGAATCCACATGAGCCAGTGCACCTTGTATTTCTTTTCGCCGCCGCGCAGGTTGGCGACGGTGGCAAGGATGACGTAAGACAGGATGCCGAAGGAGATGCCGTTCGCGATGTTGTAGGTGAAGGGCATCATCGTGACCGTGAAGAAGGCCGGAATGCCGACGACCAGGTCCTGGAAGTCGATGTCCTTGACCGCCTGCATCATCAGTACGCCGACGACGATCAGAGCGGCCGCCGTGGCTCCGCCCGGAATGAGGGCGGCGATCGGCGCGAGGAACAGGGAGAGCAGGAAGCAGACGCCGGTGGTAACGGCGGTGAGGCCGGTGCGCCCGCCTTCGGCGACGCCCGCGGCGCTTTCGACAAACGCGGTCGTGGTGCTGGTGCCGAGCAGCGCGCCGCCGCTGACGGCGACGGCATCGACCATCATGGCCTTGCCGACGCGCTTGCGGCCTTCTTCCGGGTTCTTCATGATGCCGGCGCGGGTCGCGGTGCCGACCAGGGTGCCGAACGTATCGAACAGTTCAACGAAGGTGAAGGTCAGGATGACCGAGATCAAGCCGGTGTGGATGACGCCGTTCCAGTCGAAATGAGCGAAGTTCAGCTCCGAGAAATTCGGAACCCAGGGCGTATCCGGATCGCTCAGTTTGTCAAACGAGGTATAGCCCAGGATGATCGAGACGACCGTCGTACCCAGGATACCGAAGAGGATACCGCCCCGGACCTGGAGGACCATCAGGATGGAGATCAGCACCAGACCGATCAGGGCGATCTGCACGTCATGGTTATGGATCAAATCCCCCATATGGATGACGGATTCAAAGCTGAGCAGGTCGGTAAACTGGCCCTTCGCGATGTCCGTGACAGTGTTCTCCGTCGCGATCGTCATGATGCCGCTGTTCTTCAGGCCGACGATCGTGATGAACAGGCCGATGCCGACGGTGATGGCGTTCTTGAGGCTATCGGGAACCGCGACGAGCAGGAGCTGGCGGACCTTGGTAACCGTTAATACGATGAAGACCAAGCCGGAGATAAAGACGGCGGTGAGGCCGATTTCCGGGGTAATCGGGTGCGTGCCGCCCTTGGAGCTGATGACGACGGTGGCAAAGTAAGCGTTCAGGCCCATGCCGGGCGCGAGCGCCACCGGGAAGTTGACAAACAGGCCCATCGCTGCGGTGAAGATCCCGGCTGCCAGTGCCGTTGCCAGAAAGACACTGTACCATGCCAGACCGGTTCCGCTCAGAATGTTCGGATTGATTGCCAGGATGTAGGCCATGGTCATGAAGGTGGTGAGGCCGGCCATGATTTCCGTCTTGACGTTCGTTCCGTTTGCTTTCAGCTTAAACAATCGTTCCATGGTGTTGCTTGTCCCCCTCGGAAAATGTGGTAGAACGCAAAAAAACTCAGGTTCCGGGACCTGAGCATGCGAAAAGCAACGGGAAGAAACCCAGAATGACCGGGACGGGTTCTTGCCTTTGCGAAGATCGAAGTCCAGCGTGATTGCCGGCTCTCCGGTCATTCAAGAAGAAGCGGCCGATCCGACAGATGCCGACCAGAGTCGACAAGCCTGCCTCGCGCCGTTCCTTCTCTTTTCGTAGCCAGATCATTTACGGTGATCTTGTAGAGACTCCCGGGCCAATCCCCGGAATTATACGAAAAAAGCACTTACAGGCTTATTGTAGAGGCAGCCTAAACAACTGTCAAGATGAAAAGACGAACATTCAACTTCCATTTTCTTCGGTCGTTCGGTTTTTCGCCAAAATTTCGAATTGTTTACCCAGCGGATGCCCCGTAAAGAACCGATGCCTCGCCGAAGAACGGCGGATTCGCTTCAGCGGATGGACCAGCGGTACCCCAGGTTGATGGCCAAGTTGTACAGCGGATGCGTCCGCGAGACCCGCATTCGCCGGACAAACGACCGCAGCGAATAGAAGCTCCGGCGAAACTCCATGTACCCTTCGTACAACTGCTCCGGTGTCAGGCGCTTCGGATCGAACGCCACCTGCGTCTTGCCGTTGTAGCGGTTCCATTCCTCCGACCGCAGCCGCCCCTCGGCCTTCAACTGCTCGTAGATCGGCGTTCTCGGCAGCGGTGTCAGCAGGCTCACGGTTACTCCGTCGATTCCGAGCCGCTCGCAAGCCCGGAGGGTCTCGCCGAAGACCTGCTCCGTATCGCTGTCGAACCCGAAGACGATGCCCGCTTGAATCATAATGTTGTGCCTATGCAGGCTCTGAATGATCGCTTCATAATCGCGGACGCGGTTCACCCGCTTGCCCGCATCGCCGAGCGAGGCCTCGCTGAAGGATTCCAGCCCGACAAACAGATACAGGCAGCCTGCCTCCTGCGCCGCCTTCAGCAGCTTCTCGTTCGCGCAGTCCGCCAGGGTGACCTGCGCCGCCCAGCGTTTGCGCAGCGGAGCCAGCTCCTTCATCAGCTCCAGGGCATAACCCGCGTCGGCGAAGAAATTATCGTCCCAGAAGACGAAGTGCCGAGCCTTCATCGCCCGAATCTCCCCGATTACCTCGCTCACCGGACGGCTTCGGAAGCAGTCGTGGTAGATCTGCTTCAAGTTGCAGTACCGGCAGCGGTAGGGACACCCCCGGGTGGCGAACACGGCTCCCTTCATGAGCCGACTCCTACCGCGAAGCAAATCCCACCGCGGTTCGGGCAGGCCTTCGAGCGTCGGAGGCGTCTCGGAGACGTAGCGGGCCTGCGCCTTTCCCTCTGCGAAATCCCGCAGAAACCGCGGCCAGGTCTCTTCCGCCTCGCCGACGATCACATGGTCGGAGCGGCGTCCCGCTTCGTCGGGAAGCAGCGTCGCATGGGGGCCACCGAAGACGACCTTCGCTCCTTTTGCCCGAAAGGCGTCCGCTATCTCGTAGCAATGGTACGCATTGGGCGTATTGACGGTGATGGCGACCAGATCGAACGTCCTGCCGTAGGGAATCCTCTGGCTGTATTCATCCACGAGCGTGAGGTCGTATTGGCCCTCGTCGACAAACGCGGCAAGATAAGGCATTGTGATCTGCGAGAAATTATTGAGCTGCTTGCGGCGGAAGCGGTGAAGGGTGCGGTTCTCCGGCTGGATCAGCAGGATGCGCAGTTTCATTCTCCGTCCTCCCATTCGAGAATATCTCCCGGCTGGCAGTCCAAGACACGGCAGATGCTGTCGAGCGTAGAGAACCGGATGGCCTTCGCCTTGCCGGTCTTCAGGATGGATATGTTGGCAATCGTAATGCCGACCCGATCCGCCAGCTCGGTCACGCTCATCTTCCGCTTGGCCAGCATCACATCCACATTTACCCGGATTGTCATGGTTTCACCTCAGATGGTCAGGTCGTTTTCTTGACGCAAGTCCGCCGCCTTCCGAACCAGGTGCGACAGCGCCGCCGCCGCAACGGCGAAGACGATTCCGGCCGCCACGACCAGCAGGGAGAAGAGGGCGACGCCGGGATGGCTCAGCCCGAGCAGCAGATAAGCCGCGCTGCCGACGAAGAAGATCCCGGAATCCAGCAGGGAGAGCGCGGCGATCCGTTTCAGCAGCAGGGCATTCTTCTCGGTGAACGAGCGATCCGCGGCGATTTCGCTGGAGATACGCCAGGACAGCGCCAGCACGGCATAGCACGGAACCGCCGTAACCCAGATGAGGATCAGCCAGGCCCAGCGGCGGGACGACAGCTCCGGATCGTCTAGCACAAGTCCCTGTCCATATAAGGGAAAAATCAAGATATACAAGACCAGCCCGCAAAAGCCGGTAGCCAGGATAATCGCCTTCAGCCACTTCGCAAGACTCGCTTGGCTCATGCCGGCGTCCTCCCTTTCCTCGATTCGATGGTTTATAGGGGGATTATACGAAAGGTTTATTTGAAAATCAATGAATTTTTATCGTTTATCAATAAAAATAACCTCTCCCTGGAACTCCGGGTAGAGGTCTTCCTCTCAGTCACGCCTGAAAGGCGAAGTGGAGGAACGCAAAAAGAAGCAGAGCAAGGGCGGCCTGCCCTGCTTTGCCTCGGAAAGCGTACCCGTGGATGCCGCAGCTACTGGCCGATGACCTTCACATATACCTTCCGGCTGCGGGGCCCATCGAACTCGCAGAAGTAGATGCCCTGCCACGTGCCCAGGATAAGCCGTCCTTCATGAACGATGACGTTGACGCTCGAGCCGACGCAGCTGGATTTCAAATGCGCTGCTGAGTTTCCTTCCGCGTGGCGGAATTCGGAACGGTCGGGAAAAGCCTTTGCCAGTCCCAGCAACATATCCCGCACCACGTCGGGATCGGCGTTCTCGTTGATCGTGATGCCGGCCGTGGTGTGCGGGCAATAGATGACGCACAGCCCGTCCCGAACGCCGCTCGCGGAGAGCGCCTGACGCACCCGAGACGTGATCTCGGTGAATCCTTCTTTTTCCGTCTTCAGGCTGTATTCGTAGAGCATGGGTCGGTCTCCTTTCTGGGGAAAGAGGAATTGGGCTCATGAAGTTAGCGAAACAATAATAGTTGAATTAGTTTTTTTGGTAAGTGAGGATTAATGGGTTAGCATTGTGATGTTAAATAAGAGGAATTAGTTGACGGAAAAGCTAATGAAAATATAATTGTTAACAATTGAAAGAAGTTCCAACCACGCATAAAATGAAGATAGATGAAACGTAATGGAATTGCTGGGGGTATATGAATGAATGAATGATATAACCTATATAACACGAAGAGATATTTTAGATATTATTCGTATTGGATTTCAAGAAACGGGTCATCAAAAAACTAATTATCCTGGCCGTAAACATCCTGACGATGGGACATACGCGTATCAGATAACCTATCATGGACGCTTAAATGAAATTGATTTTTTAGGGAGAATTTACAACCTTAGAGAGCTACCATCGACAGATAGTCGATACGACAATGCTCTTGGGGATATTTACCAACACACTGTCAACAATAGTGATTGGGATTGGGATTGGGTTTTTACAGATAGTAGATTCAAATTGGATTCCGGTCCCGATGAATTTTTGCTCAACTTTTTATGTGAGATGTTCACCCCGTTGTCAGAAATGAGAATCAACCTTGGAGAGAGATCTTAAGAATTTTCAATGATCTTTTAAGAGTTGACGGCTATGAACTCTACGAAAGAGATCATATTTCTGGAAGGGAAGTTTATAAATGGAGGCATATAGCTGAGAATAGTATAAAAATTGATAAAGGGAATCCCTCTGTCTCTTACCATTTAAAGATAATAGGTGAGGGTTCTTACGCCTTTGTATACAAATTTGAGGATGACTTTTACAACCATCCGTTCGTACTTAAAAGGGCAAAAACGGATCTAAACGAGAAAGAAATATTGCGCTTTAAACGAGAATTTGAACAAATGAAACAACTCTCATCGCCTTATGTTGTAGAAGTTTATAGCTACAACGATGTGAACCATGAATATGTAATGGAGTACATGGACTGTACAATTGAAAAGTTCATATCAAAGAACAATGAAGTTCTTACATTTAAAATCAAAAAGAATCTTGCAGTGCAAGTACTTCGAGGGTTTAAATATATCCACTCCAAAGAATTATTGCACAGAGATATTAGCCCCAAAAATATATTAATTAAGAAGTACGATGATGTAACTATTGCTAAAATATCTGATTTTGGCCTTGTTAAAATACCCGAGAGTCAACTTACTTCTAACAATACTGAATATAAGGGATATTTTAATGACCCAGAATTACGACTCGACGGATTCAGTTCCTACTCAATAATACATGAGACTTATGCGCTAACTCGGTTGATCTTCTTTATCATGACCGGAAGAACTAACACTGAAAAGATTACACATGAAAGTTTGAAACAGTTTGTTGCAAAAGGTCTTAACCCAGATAAGTCGAAACGTTACAAAAGCATTGACGAGCTTATTGAAACCTTCAATAAAATTAAGGAATAATACGAATTAATACAAAATAATACTGGAATAATTTATGATAAATTCACACAAAATAAATTCGTCTAGGTTATTTTGATTCAAACTAACCGACAATAAGGTGATAATCTTTATGGAAATTGATTTCAGCAAATACCTTCCACTGGGCACTGCTATTATTTCCGCAAGTATTGTCTATTGGTATAGCATGAGGAGTAAAAAAGGCGATAGATTGATTCAATTTACTCAGGACAATCTCAGGGAAATATACAGCCCAATATACCATGAGATGAAAAAAATTATCAATAAATCTATTTGTCCAAAAGACAGAGAAAGGATGCTTGATTCATTTTTTGATAAATATTCAAACATAAACACCTCCATCTATAAGTTAGGTAATATTGAATTGCTAAATAGCTTCTATGATCTACAAGAGAAGTTTGCAATGTTTAAGCCCTCAAGAGATTTAGAGTTATGGAGAAACTTCTGGTGGGAATTTGAAAACCTCTTCTTCTACAAGATAAGTCAAGGATATAAAAACTCTATTGCTCTATTATATCGCGAGTTTAATTGGCAACAGCATCTCCAAATTAGCCCTTATTGGAAAAAAATCTATTTGGAATTAGTTAAGTTTCTTTTTGATACAGCAAAGGGATCGAATGTAGCGCTCTTATTTATTGAATATCTTATAATATCTTCCAATATATTTGCTATCAATTTATTTCCGAGAGATTCTTGGAAAGTGAATCTTAAGATATTGGGGTTAAGTGTTTTGTTTACCTTAATTCTAAAATTCGCCAATTTAGATTATTCTAACTTTACCAGTAATCCTCAAAAGGGTGTGATTTCGAAATCATTCGAAAAATACTTCCCTAGGGTTAGTAAGTGGTGGAAGAATATGTTCATAACCAAAAGAAGCTACAATAAAGTACCAGAAATGGATACAACATTAATTCATAAAGAGGATTATGAGATTAGAAGTTTTTCGAATCGAAACTAACTCACTTTGATCTTAATAGAAAGTTGTAAGCCAATTGAGCGTATAGCCACCTATAAGGAACTAAGTATATTCTTAACTATGTCAAAAAAATACTCCCTTCTATTTGCTAAATAACGCAGATAGAAGGGAGTATTTTTTACGCTCTATAGTAGCGGGTAAATTGGAGATCCCAATTCGGTGATACCAAAATCATTTTATTTTTATGCTATTAAGCATCAACAATAAGAAATGTTATCTCCGTCTATTCCCACTCGATCGTGGCCGGCGGCTTCGACGTAATGTCGTAGACGACGCGGTTGACGTTCTCGACTTCGTTGACGATGCGCACGCTGATCTTCTCCAGCACGTCCCACGGGATGCGGGCCCAATCGGCGGTCATGCCGTCGATGGAGGTCACGGCGCGGATGCCGACAGTGTAGGAGTAAGTGCGGGCGTCGCCCATGACGCCGACGCTCTTCATGCCCGGCAGGGCGGTGAAATACTGCCAGATCTCCCGCTCCAGCCCGGCTTTCGCGATCTCGTCGCGGAGGATGGCGTCGGATTCGCGGACGATGTGCAGCTTGTCCTCGGTGACTTCGCCGAGCACGCGGATGGCGAGGCCCGGACCCGGGAACGGCTGGCGCTGGACGATGGCGTCGGGCAGCCCCAGCTCGGAGCCGACCTTGCGCACTTCGTCCTTAAACAGCGTCTTCAGCGGCTCGATCAGCTCGAAGCGAATATCCTCCGGCAGCCCGCCGACATTATGGTGCGACTTGATCGTCTGCGCCGTGGCCGTGCCGCTCTCGACGATGTCGGTATACAGCGTGCCCTGGGCCAGAAAATCGAAGCTGCCGAGCTTCGCCGACTCTTCGTCGAACGAGTAGATGAACTCGTTGCCGATGATCTTGCGCTTCTGCTCCGGATCGCTCACGCCGGCCAGCTTGCCGAGGAAGCGGTCCTGGGCGTCGATCTTGACCACGTGCATGTCGAACTTGCCGACGAAGGTGTCCATCACGCTCTCGGCTTCGCCTTTGCGCAGCAGGCCGTGATCGATGAACATGCAGGTGAGCTGGTCGCCGATCGCCTTGTGAATCAGGCGCGCCACGACGGAGGAATCGACGCCGCCGCTGAGGGCGCAAAGAACTTTGCGGTCGCCGACCTGACGCTGAATGTCGCGGACGGTGTCCTCGATGAAGGTCTCCATGTTCCAGTCGCCGGAGCACCCGCAGATGTTGTACAGGAAGTTATGGATCAATTCGTTGCCGTATACGGAGTGGCGCACTTCCGGATGGAACTGCACCGCGAAAAATTTCTTGTCGGTGTGGGCCATGCCGGCGATCGGCGTGTGTTCCGAGCGGGCGGTCACGGCAAAACCCTCGGGCAGCGCGGTTACTTTATCCCCGTGGCTCATCCAGCATTGCTGGTTCTTCTCGAGCCCGTCCGAGAGCAGACAGATCTCCTCGAAATCGACCATCGCCTTGCCGTACTCGCGCTTCTCGGCGCGTTCCACCTTGCCGTTCAACTGCTCCGCCATCAGCTGCATGCCGTAGCAGATGCCGAGAATCGGCAGCCCTAGCTCGTAGACGGCCGGGTCGGGCTTCGGGGCGTTCTCTTCGTAAACGCTGAGAGGTCCGCCGCTGAAGACGATTCCCTTCGGAGAGAGTTCACGGATCTTTTCCATGGGGGTGTTGAACGGAAGCAGCTCGCTGTACACGCCGAGATCGCGGATCCGGCGGGCGATCAGTTGATTGTACTGGCCGCCAAAATCCAACACGACGACGATTTCATTTGGTTTGCTCAAGGTTGGGCCCCGCTTTCTTTCAAATTGTGACTATTATAGATGACCCCTGTCGACAACGTCAAGGCGCGCATTCCCAGGCGCTTCGGTTCGCGAAGAGCCATTGGCGCCAAATCGAAAGCGGCTAGCCTGCCGGCGGAGAGCCGCTTCCGGACATGGGAACGTCTGGGCTCGCCAAGCGCTTGCGCCGCTTGTGCCCAGACCGGGCACGGCTCAGCTCATTCGCCCGCCGGGCCGTCGTTCGGCTCGCCGGACCGGGCGCATAGAGAGCCGCCTCGGTCAGGCGGGTCAGGGCCTCCACCCGTTCCGCATCTTCGCCCGCCCGGATAGAGAGACGGTCCGTATAGTTGCGCAGGGTCTCTCCAGGCCGACGGGTACCGTAGCGGCGGTAAACCCGCCGCCAGGCCCGGGCAAGCTCAGCCGGAACGGGAGTCCCGACGCCGATGCCGCCGCGGGCAACCGGCTGTTGACCGGACAGAGCTCCGGGAGCGCCGCTGCTCCGGGGGCGCCGCCCGATCCCCGCGAGGCCGATCAGGAGCATGTCGCACAGCGCGGCCGCTCCGGCAATCATCAGCCGGTCGCGGGAAGCGAAAGCGGCGGAGAGCCGGGAGCTGAGCGGCTGCCAAAGGTTCAGGTAGGCGTCGATCAACCAGCCGTCGACGCGGTCCTTCAGCCGGGCGAGCTTTGCCTCCAGGAAAGCGAGCAACTTGCCGGATGCGGCCGAATCCGCAGACGTGCCGGCCAAGGCGGCGGCCGGAGTCGGATCGAACGCACTCCAGCCGTAGCCGGGGAAGTAGACCTCCACCCAGGAATGGGCGTCGCTGCTCCGGACCGTCACTTGATAAGGAAGCGGCGATCCGCCGCCCGCAGAAACCGCTTCACCTGCCGGGTCCTGTGCCTGGTTCTGTGTCGGGTCCTGTGTCGGGTTCTGCGTCGGGTCCTGCGTCGGGTCCTGTGTCGGGCTCTGTGTCGGGTTTTGCGTCAGTTTCTCCGCCGCCTCGTCCGCGAGCGACCAGTCGCCGGGGGCGAAGCCCGCGGCGTAGCGGGCCGGAACGCCTGTCGCCCGAAGCAGGACGGCCATGGCGGTGGAGAAGTAGTCGCAGTATCCGGCTTTGCTTTGAAAGAGAAACGCATCGACGAAATCGGCTCCCGCAGGCGGAGCCGCCGCATCCAATCGGTAGGCATAATGGCTTTGCAGATACTCGCTGACCGCCGCCGCCTTGTCGTAAGGCGTTGCAGCGGAAGCGGTAATCTGCCGCGCCAGCTCCTTCACGCGCTCGGGAAGCTCCGCCGGGAGCTGGAGGTATTCCCCCGCAATGGCAGGCGGATACTCGGCTCCGCTTGCCCGCAACAGGGAGGGATCGCGCTCGGGGACAAGGCTCGTTGCCCGATAGGAGTCGGGCAGAGCTTGTCCGTCCGATGCCCGCGCCGTTCCATCCGCAGCCGAGACGCGGAGCCGTTCCAGCGGATACTCGGCTCCCGCCGCCGTATAGGCGGAATCCAGCGCGACCAGGTCGCCGCCGAAGAACAGCGCGCCGGGTCCGGTCCCCTCCATCCGGACCTGCTGAACCAGCAGGTCCTCCCTGGGCCGGACGGCGCCTTCGCTTCCGGCAAAATAAGCGCGCCGGCCGGTTGCCGCTTCCTCGATCCGGGGCGGAAGCCAAGCGCCGGCGTCCTCCGGCGCATCCGTCCAGCCCGCGCCGGTGTAGACGCTCTTGGTGATGCCGCGCCAGTACGCAGGCTTGGACGCGCGCGCCGTGAAGACGACGGCGGAGTCAAGCGCAAGCGGGCCGCCCAGACGGGAGGCGTCGGCGCTGTAGCCGGTCTTGGCCCGGTTCACCACGGCGCTGTGCGCGCCGTTAATTCCGAGCCGGTCCTGGAACAAGCGGCCCAGACTCGTCCAATCCGGCGGGGCCGAGCTGCGCGGCTCGCTCCCTCCCGCCGCCCAGCCCGCGGCGAGGCACAGGCCGGCGACCAGCGCCGCGGCCGGCAGCCACGAGGCGGGCCGGACCGGCCCAGGCCCGGGGCCGCCCGAAGCGCGGGCTTCCTCCCAAGCGGCCGCCCGAAGCGCCGCTTGCCGCTGAAGCGCGGCAAAGGCTAGGCCCAGGCCCGCCGTGCGGACCAAGGCGGCGGAGACATCGAGGCCGGCTGCGAACGAGGCGAAGGCCAGGCCGAACAGCACCGCACCCGCCAGCCACAGCGGCCGGCAGTACTCCACCAGCCAGAGCAGCACCGTGGCGAGCGCGATCCAGCCGAGCAGGAAGGCAAGCGTCCGGCTTTCCAGGCTGACGCCCGAGAGCAGGCCGCCGCCCGCCAGCAGCATATCCTCGCTTAACCGGGTATAGAAGCCCGCCCCTTGCCCGAAGCCGGGAAACCGGCCGTCGAAGAACAGCTGTCCGACCGTCCACAGGCAGACGGCGGACACCGCCAGCGGCTTCAGCGCCCGGGGAATGGGCAGGGCGACGAACAGCAGACCGAGCCCGAGGGCGGCATAGAACCACGCGCTCTCATAGACCTGGTCCATGGAGGTCAGCCGCAGCACCGCCTCCAGGCATTCCCGCAGCAGCAGGAACACAAAACCGGCGTAGACCAACCGCAGCGCGGCTCCGATCCGCAGCGCCGGTTCATCTGCCGCCTCCGAGGAACGGTCCGCAACGGACATATCCGTTCCGGGCAGTCCGGAAGCGTGAGGCGCCTTAAGCGATGCCGCCATGGCGGACACCCCCTTCGCCGTCCGCCGGCAGGAGAACGGTCCGGTAAGCGCAGCCGCGGCGGATCAACTCCGCCTCCCAGCGGGCATGGGCGGCGTCCCGTTCCTCGCGGGCGAGCACGTGAATCAGCACGGTCCGCCGGTGCCGGGCCAGCTCCCCGCAAGCTTGAGCCGCTGCCTCGTCGGGCGAAGCCGTAACGGCATAGACCGGAAAGCCGGGAAGCCCATCCAAGACCGCTTGGCGCAGGGTTACCGCGAAGGCGGTTCGCCCCTCCTCTTCCGAGCCGGCCGGACTCAGCAGGCCGGCAAGCTCGACTTGCAGCTCCTCCCAGTCGGCAAAAGCGGACAACGGCAGCCCGCGCTGCGCCGCCGGACGGAGGTGCGGCGCGCAGGCGAAGGCCGGTCGGACACCGCTCGCGAAGGCCGCAGCCAGAATCCCCGCCGCGACGGCGACCTCCGCTTCGAACCGGTCCGCGCGGCTCCCGCATAGGATTACGCTCAGCCGGTCCGAACGCTCCGCGCCCCGCTCCGCCGACTGGAGCGAGCCGGTCCGCGCCGTGGCGGGCCAATGAATCAGCCGCAGCGGGTCCCCGGGCTGATAGGCCCGAAGCCCCGCGAACGGCCCCGTTCCGGCGGCGCCACCGCCGTCTGCGCGCAGAGCGCTGCCGTTATCGGCTCGCCCGTCGGTGAGGGAGATGGGACAAGGCCGCGGCAGGACGGTTAGCACGCCATCCAGCGGCAGCCGCTTGGATACGGTCATAAGCCCGAACAGATCGCCTGTCACCAGGTCGATCGAATCCAGGCGGTATATGCCCCGCTCGAGGTCCCGAATGGCGTAGCGGCAGCCCACTGTCCGCCTGCGGCCGGGCTCAAGCAACCGGGTGGAGCGGTAACGTTCCCGGCCCGCCCCGTCCTTCCAGACGCTCCGTACCGTCAACCAGGGGAGCGGAATTCGGCCGGACAGGCGAAGCTCGAGCTTCACCTGCACCGACTCGCCCGCAGCCGTCTTCTCTCCCGAGAGCGAAACGGCAGCCGACGCTCCCTTCAGGCACAGGGCCGGAATCAGCAGCGCGTAGATCAGCAGCGCTCCGAGGCTCCCGGTCAGGAACCACGGCACAAAGCCGCCGCGCGCCACACCGAGAATGGCAGCGGCCAACCAGAACAAGACAAAAGCGGCAAACAGCCGGTAGCGTCCCATCACAGCCTCCCTCATGCGCGCGCCCTCCGGTCCGCGGCGGGAACGGGCGTTCGTTCCAACGCCTCGGCGATCGTCTGCTCGGCCGTGCGCCCTTCATACCGGGCGGACGGAGAAAGCACGAGCCGGTGGGCGAGAACCGCAGGCGCCAGCTCCTTGATGTCGTCGGGAACGGCGTAGCCGCGGCCGGCCATGAAGGCTTTGGCTTGGGCCGCGCGCATCAGCGCCACCGACGCCCGGGGGCTGGCGCCGAGGGCGATATCCGGGCTGCGGCGGGTAGCCGCCGCGAGGAGCGCGATATAGTCCCGAAGCGTTTCATCGACGTGAATTTTCCGCACGTTTGCTTGCAGAGCCAGCAGCTCTTCCCGCATCAGCACGGGACGAAGCTGGTCGAGCGGCGACTTCTCGCCCTGTCTGGCCAGGATGTCGGCCTCTTCGCGGATGCCCGGATAACCGAGCCGCACCCGCAGCAGGAACCGGTCGAGCTGCGCCTCGGGCAGCGTATAGGTGCTCTCGCCGTCCACCGTATTCTGGGTGGCGATCAGGATGAACGGGCGGGGTAGCGGATGCGTCTCGCCGTCGGCGGTGATCTGCCCCTCTTCCATCGCTTCCAATAATGCGGCTTGAACGCGGGCCGGGGTCCGGTTCAGCTCGTCGGCCAATACGAAATGGGCAAACAGCGGCCCCTTGCGGAACTCGAAGCTGTGCGTGACCGGATGATAGATGGATGTTCCCGTCATATCGGCGGGCAAGAGGTCGGGCGTAAATTGAATCCGGCTGAAGCCGCAATCGAGCGATCGAGCCAGCGCTTTGACGAGCAGGGTCTTGCCGGTGCCGGGCACGTCTTCGATCAGGACATGGCCGCCGGCCAGAATCGCGGCGACGCACCGTTCGATGGCTTCGCGCTTGCCGACCACCGCCTTCTCCACCTGGCGGATCAGCAAATCGGTGACCGGTTCGCCCCGGTCCCAAGAACTGGATAAAATGGGCATGACAACAGCCTCCGTATCGGACAGGATGCTATCATTTTTCCCATCTTCCTAGCGATTTAGACCCGATTTCCTCCGGTTGGAAGAAAAGGTTCATAGAACCCGGATTAAGCCCCCGGGGCCAGATTCGCACATTGGACCAAGCGAACCGGGCATTCCGCATCGACGATGCCCCCCGTTCCGTTCAGGGCATATCCGGTGATGCTTCCGCCCGCCAGCTCAATGGCCGTCCGCAGAGCGATCCGCCGTTCTCCGCCCGCCTGAACCGCCGATTTCACCAGCGGATACGAAGCGGTCTTTTCGCCGGGAAATTCCACCGCGACCGAAGACCCGCCTGCCGCCAGGGTCAGCCGGGTAAGGCCGATCTGCAGCCGCTCGCCATCCGGCCCCGCCGTGTACACGCCGCCCAACATGCGCGCCACGGCAGACAGCGGCACGGTGAACCGCCCTCCGTCCAATTCGTACTCGCCGTCGGTAAACGTCCAGCTCTTTCCGTTCACGCGCACCGTGAGCTTGCCGGGTTCCGGCGCAGGTCCCGCCGAACCGGAAACGGCCGCCAGCCCGGCGCTGCGATTCAGCCCGCCCGCAGGGGGGACCGCGATTGATCCCTCCGCCGGTCGGACCTCCGTATTCGTACCTGTCAACAGCGCATCCGTCCCTGCCGATAAGCCGGCTGCGGGCTTAACGGGCTCCGCCGCTTTAACCGCTTGGCTCGTATTTCCGTTCTCCGGAGTCTTCCCTTGCCCGGCAGTCTCCTCTCCCTTCGCCGTCGTGACAACTCCCGCAGGGCCTGCTGCCCCGCCGGAAGGCTCCCTAACCAGGAGAGTGCGATGCTCCGCGGCCTCCGCCAGCAGCTTCTCGAATGCGCCGAAGCCCAGGGCCCGCTGCCACTTCACCTTTCCCAGGCGAAACTGAACGGACTCGGGCGCCGCGTCCAGCCGGTCGAAGCGGTAGCCGTTCTCCTTGAAATGGCGGATGACCGCAGGCAGCGCCTTCACGGATTCCTCATGTCCGGCGCCGTCGTGCATCAGGACCACCATCCGATCCTTAAGCGGCGCGCCCAACACCGCCCGTTCGATCGCTTCGGCGGGCACTCCCCGGCGCGAGGCATCGGTGCTGTCCACGTTCCAATCGAACACCCGGTAGCCGCCCTGCTCCAGCAAGTAGAAATAGAACGAGTCAAAATTCGTGTACGAACCGCCGGGCGGCCGCACCAGCTCCGGCCGGAGACCCGCGATCCGGTAGAAGATAGCTTCAGTCCGGGTGATCTGATTCCAGAAGCCTTCGAACGAGCCGTACAGCTCCTTATAGACATGGTCGTAACTGTGGTTGCCGAGCGCATGCCCCTCCGCCACCACCCGCTTGGTGAGCTGCGGCCGCTGCTCCGCCAGTTCGCCCAGCTCGAAGAAGGTTGCCTTCACCTGCTCCCGCTGCAAAATATCCAGCACCTGCGGCGTCAGCTTGCTCGGGCCGTCGTCGAAGGTCAGGTAGACGACCTTGCCCCCTTCCTGCGACTCGGACGCATCGTCACCGCCCGGAGAGGCCACGCCTGGGGCGGCCGGAACGGAAATCCGTTTGCCGGAGCTGAGAGATTGATAGAGCTGATTCGCCGCCGAAGACGGGGACGCCTTGCTCTCGGCCGACAGCATGGCCGGGAAGCTTCCCCAGAGCAGCAAGAAGACGGCCAGCAAGGCCGTCCCTTTTCGAAAGAATCCGGTTAATCCGCCGCGGTTTCCGTTCATCGTAGTCCCTCCGTTATCCCATGCGCCGCTAAGGCGCTATCGAAATCGATTGATAGAGTATATGGGAGAGTAACGGAGGTTATGCCTGGCGTAAGGCTGACGGATAAATCGAAGCGTCACCGGATCAGGCGAAACCCGGCGCTCCGCTTCGGACGCTTTCCGCCGACCGGCAGTGCCGGCGCCTCGGCCTCTTCGCGGTCCGGGCGCAGCCAGCGCCAAATCCGGTCCATCACCAGCGTGACGTTGGAGCGTCCATTCGCGTCCATCAGATCCTTGCGGAAATAATCGGTGTGTCCGCCGCGGATGGCAACGGTCTGCAGCTCCCGGGGAGCGCCGATGCAGGGCCTTCCCCACCAGGTGACGTAATCGCCGATCGGCCCGGCCTTGCGCAGCAGCTTGACCCTCCCCTGCCAATCGGAAGCGATGCTATGCATGGGTGCGCCGACCAGGATCGCCTGCTCCACCGGGTATCCCCGGTCCGCCAGCAGCTTGGCCGTCTTGTAGGCCGCCACCCCGCCGCCGCTGTGGCCGATCAGCACGATCTCCCCGCCGCCTTCGCGGTCGTAATCGCGGCGGATTTCCCGGAAAGCGCGGTGGCCGCCCGCATTGCGGTAATACTTGACGTACATGTCGCGGCTGACCTTGAGCGCCTGCCTGGCCAGAAACCGCCGGAACCGCTTCGTAGGAACGTCGTCCATCCAGCCGTACGGGTAAATGTCGCGCACCCGGACCGGCGAGAGGCCCGCCGCCGTGTAGCGGTGGACGAGGTCGGCCATCGCCGCCCCGAACGGATTGCCCGATTTCCACGTTCCGATGCCCGACAGAAAGTAGACCGACTTGACCGGAACTTCCGCTCCAGCGGATCTCTCCTGCCGGTCGGTTGGTACCGAATTCGTTTCGCTCATTGCCGTCGCCTCCCCGCCCATGCCTCATTGGCTATTCTTAACGAATCCTTGCGGCACTTCAAACACCCCGTCAGCGCGGCGATGGCCGAACCTGCCGTGCCAAAAGGGTTCGTCGGGGCTCGCTGCCGCTCTCGACGAACCCTTCGGATAAGCCTGTATCCTCGCTAACGCTAAGCCTGTCCAGCGTCCGCCCGTTCCTTCAAGTCCTCCAGCGCGGCATCCGCATGACCGGCCACCTTCACTTTGCGCCATTCCCGAAGCAGCGTACCGTCTTCCCCGATCAGGAAGGTAGACCGTTCGATGCCTTCGTACTCGCGCCCGTAGTTTTTTTTCAGCTTCCACACGTCGTAGGCCTTGGCCGCTTCATGCGTCTCGTCGGAGAGCAGCACGAACGGCAGGCCGTATTTGTCGGCGAACCGGGCATGCGACCTCGCCGGGTCGGCGCTTACCCCCACGACCACCGCGTTCAATCCCTCAAACTCCCCATGCCGGTCGCGGAAGTCGCACGCCTCCGTCGTACATCCCGGCGTCATATCCTTCGGATAGAAATACAAGACCACCGAGCGTCCGCGAAAATCGCTCAGCCGAACCGTCTCGCCCGCTGCGTTCGGCAGCTCAAACTCCGGAGCAGGCTTGCCCATTTCCAGTGTCATTCCAATCCCTTCCCTTCGTCTTAACGTCTTTCCTTTATTGTACCAAACTTCCGAGGCATGGGAAAAAGCCGCTCCCGGGCGAGCGCCCGCAAACGGCGATGGGCTGATCGGATTTTGTTACCGCAGTCCGTTCATAAACCAGTAAATACCGAGCGCCATCATGACGGCCAGCAGCGCCGCGCAGACCGCGAACCCGATCTCGGGACTGTAATTGTCGATGAGGTACCGAAGCTTCTCCCGCCGAGACAGCTTCGCGTAGACCGGAGCCTCCAGCTTGTGGTAGCCGATCAGCGAATGATAAGCCTCCGTCACCTTGGAAAACACCGGCCCGCCCGGATAGGAGGGCTCGTCGTCGTCCTTGTTTTTATGCCGCTTGGCCAGGATCAGGTACTTGGATTCGACCTCATCCTCCCCCGCTTCGCTGGCCAGCCCCAACAAGGCGAGGGCATCCGTTCGTTCCAGCATGGCGATGCTCCTTTCGCGCTTTCGCGGCGAATTTTCCCGCTCGTTGTCAGGATGAGCGCGTGCGGCACAGATTATGCAAACCCGCCGAATGAGGGCGGCCGGCTTCTGACATACTTTTCGTATTGCGGCTTATCCGCCTGAGACCGTATAATGGAACAGGCACTGTCTTTTTTTCGACAGGCTTCGGGGCCGGAACTGCCCCTTAAGACACAGAAATTGGCACAAGGAAACGGGAACGTCCCGCCTCCCCGGAAGGAGTTTGTGAATGCGCAAAGCAATCAAATGGCTCGCGCTGACTTTGTCTTTTGTCGCTTTGATTTCGGTCGGGTATTATGGTTATTCTTTATACAGCTCGTTGAACGGCCTCCACAAGGGAGGAGCCATCTCCAACACCAACACCGGTACGGCCGGCGGAAACAAGGAACCCGCCTCCACGTACGTTCCGCCGGAATGGGTCGGCAAGGACCGGGTCAATATCCTCCTGCTCGGCGGCGACTCGCGGGGCAAGAAGGAAGGCGAGATCCCCCGTTCGGACTCGCTCATTATCGCCTCCATCGACCCGGTGACCAAGAAGGCCGCCCTGTTCTCAATCCTGCGCGACACGTGGGTCAGCATCCCCGGCCACGGCAAGGAGCGGATCAACGCCGCTCTCGCCTACGGAGGTCCGAACCTGGCCGTCGAGACGGTCAGCGAATTTACCGGCCTGCAAATCCAGTATTACGTGTACACCGACTTTCAGGGCTTCATGTCGCTCGTCGATTCCATCGGCGGGATCGACATCGATGTCGAAAAGGATATGAACTACGAGGACGCCTGGGACAAACATGAATTCGACATCCACCTCAAAAAGGGCTTCCAGCACCTCGACGGCAAGACCGCGCTGCAGTACGTCCGCTTCCGCCACGATGCGACGTCGGACTTCACGCGCACCGAGCGCCAGCGCAAATTCCTCACCGCCGTCGCCCAGAAGATGCAGAGCACGACGAACATCCTGAAGCTGCCGAAGATCATCTCGGCGATGGACCCTTACATCGATACGAACCTGTCGGTCAATGACATGCTTCGCTTGGGAACGCTGGGCTATAAGGTCATGGCCGGGACCGTCGCCAGCCAGCAGCTGCCTCCGAGCAAGCTCGTTCAGGAACTGAACGTAGGCGGAGCCCAGGTTGTCGGGACAGACCAAGCTGCCGTGCAGTCGTTCATTCAGGAGTTTCTGGAGGAGCAGCAGGCGTCGCCCTCTCCCTCGGATTCGGCCTCTCCGGGTGCTTCCGGTGCGATGCCGACGCCCTCGGCCAGTCCGTAAGCGGAATAGCCGGGAATGGCATGATTCAGAGCAGCATACGCGGCGGAATGCCGCCCGTTCACAAACGAGGGATTCCGTCAGACCCGCCGGGCTTAGGCCAAGGGCAGTCGGACGGCGCCCTCGATTTTCTATTAAGGAGTGTATCGACGGATGAACCGCCCCCGTTCCGAAGCGTTATACCAGGAAGCCCTCACCCACATTGTGGGAGGAGTCAATTCGCCCTCGCGTTCCTTCAAGGCCGTCGGAGGCGGCGCCCCGGTCTTCATGCAGCGCGGCCAAGGCGCCCACTTCTGGGATGAAGACGGGAACCGCTACATCGATTACTTGTGCGCCTACGGCCCGATTATCCTCGGCCACGCCCATCCGCACGTCACCGAAGCGATCGTTCGCGCCGCGCAGACCGGCGTGCTGTACGGCACCCCGACCGAGCTGGAAATCAAGCTCGCCCGGATGCTGAAGGCCGCCATCCCGTCGATGGACAAGGTCCGCTTCGTCAACTCCGGCACGGAAGCCGTCATGACCGTCATCCGCGTCGCCCGGGCCTTCACCGGCCGCAGCAAGATCATCAAGTTCGCCGGCTGCTACCACGGCCACTCCGATCTGGTGCTGGTGGCAGCGGGCTCCGGTCCCTCCACGCTAGGTACTCCCGACAGCGCAGGCGTTCCGCAGAGCATCGCCGGCGAGGTCATCACCGTGCCGTTCAACGACCTGGACGCGCTCGCGGCGGCGCTCGACCGCTGGGGCGCGGAGACCGCGGCCGTGATGGTCGAGCCGATCGTCGGCAATTTCGGCATGGTCATGCCGCAGCCGGGCTTCCTCGAGGGCCTCGGCAAGCTGGCCCGCGCCCACGGCGCCCTCGTCATATACGACGAGGTGATCACCGCCTTCCGTTTCCATTACGGTTCGGCCCAGACCTACGAAGGGCTCGTGCCGGAGCCGCTCCGCGTCTCCAGCCTGGACGGCCCGTCGGCCGGCGAAGCGCTCGCCGCCGACGCTGCCGCAGCCCGCGCCGCCTTCTTCCGCGCGATCGAACCGGATCTGACCGCCCTCGGCAAGATCATCGGCGGCGGTCTGCCGATCGGCGCTTACGGCGGCCGGCGCGAGATCATGGAGCAGGTCGCACCGCTCGGACCGGCCTACCAGGCCGGGACGATGGCGGGGAACCCCGCTTCTATCGCGAGCGGAATCGCCTGCCTGGAAGCGCTGGCCGAGCCGGGCATCTACGAGCAGATGGACAAGCTGGCCATCCGGCTCACCGAAGGCATCGCCGAATCGGCGGCCCGCCACGGCATACCGCTGACAATCAACCGCATCCGTGGCTCGTTCTCGACGCATTTCTGCGCCCACCCCGTCACCAACTACGACGAGGCCAAGGATACCGACGGCGAGGCGTTCGCCCGGTTCTTCCGGCTGATGCTGGACAAGGGCATCTGCCTCGCCCCGTCCAAGTACGAAGCCTGGTTCCTGACCACGGCTCATACCGACGCCGACGTCACTTACACGCTGGAAGCGGCGGAAGCGACGTTCGCCCATATGCAGGAAAGCGACAGGTAAGAACGGCTGCCTTAAATCGCACACCCCGAATCCAAAAAGCCACTGCAACCTCGCAGTGGCTTTTTGACGTTCTCTGCGCCGCAGCGCGTGGAAAAGGCCGCCCCTGGAGGACGGCCTTGGACAAACTCACATACCTATTCAGACAATCGTGATCTTAAAACGATGAAAGCCCTGCCTCTCTTCCATCCTTGCGGCTCCGATGACCGCGCCAGTGTGAATTAAGCTTTGTCGAACCTGTCGTTGGAATCGTATCGCCGGTGGGATCTTCGTAAATCCTGGAAGGAAGGATAGTTTGCGTAGCGGGGATTCAATTCGTTAACAGGCAAGTATGGGGTTGACTGAGTCTGATACAAGATTGAACTATACAGGAGTTTTAAAATTTTGTCAAACTTCTGCCTTGACGATCGTTCCATTATACTCTTTCTTTCTCTTTCTTCGGCGGGAAGCCGACCCTTATACTGAAAGGGCAGTCGACCACAATTCAATGAACGATGCCGCATGCATGCGCGCATCCAGATGGGAGGGATGGCTATGATCCCATCCGCTTATACCTACCTCGAACGAATCCCTTCCGCGGACGAGCACCGCGCCCTCTGGGAAGCCGTGGGCTGGGGGCCGCTCGATGCCCGAATGGCCGTCGCCTCGCTCGCGAATACGCTCCACGGGGTGGTCGTCTATCACGGAGAACAATTGGTCGGAATGGGCCGGATGGTCGGCGACGGCGCCATGTATTTCTATATCCAGGACGTGGCCGTCCTGCCGGAGCACCAGCGGCAAGGGATCGGGCGCGGCGTTTTGGAGCGTCTGATCCGCTATGCCCAGAGCCGGCGGAGTCCGGAAGGGCTCGCGTTTACCGGACTGTTTGCAGCCGAGGGAACCGAAGCCTTCTACGAAGCCTTCGGCTTCCGCAACCACACCCCCGGCATGACCGGGATGTTTACCGTCTACGAATGAACCAAAAGATAACCAATCGGGAGGAATCATCATTACGACAAACCATGAAGAACGCTTGGCCCGGTGGGGCTGGGACAGCGAGTGGGCCGAGGCCTTTGTCCCCTACGCCGCGCTCGGGCACATTCCCGGTCGCGTGACGGCCGAGCACAAGCATATCTATACCGTTCAAACCGCACAAGGCGAGCTGCTTGCCGAGGTAACCGGCAAATTCCGCTTCGCCGCTTCGGAGCGGGAGGATTACCCCGCGGTCGGAGACTGGCTGGCTCTCTCTCCCCGCTATGAGGACGGAAGAGCCTCCATCCATGCGATTCTCCCGCGGCGCAGCAAGTTTTCCCGGAAGATCGCCGGGAATACGACCGACGAGCAGATCGCGGCCGTCAACGTCGATACGGTGTTCCTGATCGCCGCTTTGAACGGCGACTTCAATCTCCGCCGGCTGGAGCGGTATCTCATTCCCGCCTGGGAGAGCGGGGCTCAGCCGGTCATCGTGCTGAGCAAGTCCGACCTGTGCGACGATCCGGCCTTGTTCGTCGCCGAGACGGAGGGCATCGCTCCGGGCGTCCCGGTCCACGCCGTCAGCGCCGTAACCGGTGCGGGCATGGACGGGCTCGCCCCCTATTTGACCGCCGGCCGCACCCTGACCCTGCTCGGTTCGTCCGGCGCCGGCAAGTCCTCGCTGACCAATTTCTTGGCCGGAAGCGAGGTCATGTCCACCGGCGGCATCCGCGAGGACGATTCGCGCGGCCGCCACACCACCACCCACCGCGAGCTGATTCCGCTCGCCGGGGGAGCCTTGATGATCGACACTCCGGGAATGCGCGAGCTGCAGCTTTGGTCGGCGGAGGAAGGCATGACCGCCGCCTTCGCCGATATCGAGGAGCTGGCCGAAGCCTGCCGGTTCGGCGATTGCACGCATCGCAAGGAGCCCGGCTGCGCCGTGCAGGAAGCGCTGCGGGCGGGAACGCTGGAGCGCAGCCGCTACGACAGCTTCCGCAAACTGGAATCCGAGCTCGCCTTCGTCGCGCGCAAGGAGCAGGAAAAGCAGCGCGCCCAGGAGAAGGGCGGCCGCAAGCAAGCCCAACCCACACGCGGATCGCGACAAATCGAATCGGAGGATTGACCACAAGCACAAGCCGAAGCCGTCAAGGACTTCGGCTTTTATTTTTTGGATAGGAATCGGAAAGCTCGCGGAGCCGGATACGGACACAGAACGTTTGTTTGTATGTTCGCTTTGGGGGAAGGTATAATATGCCAGTAAATCGTAAAGGGAGGGACAGGATGAACGTTTTATGCATTTCGGCATCCAACATGACGAATCAGGCCTTAACCGATAGCACATCCGTTAGAATATGCAAGATGATCATGGAATGCTTATCGGAAGAGCTTTATTGCGGAGAGATCATCGACTTGCGAACCCGGCAGCTCCAGCCTTGCACAGGGTGCGGCCAGTGTTACCGGACGCATCGATGCGTCTGCGATACAGCCTTTAACCTCATTTATGAGAAGATCATCCGCAGTGACAGGGTGTTTATCGTGTCTCCCCATTACGCTCCGATACCGGCGAAATTAAGCATGATTTTAGAAAAGATGGAGCAAATCACATTTTTGCACTGGGCGAAGGACAATCGCTACCAATCCGAGGTTTATGGCATTCCGACCGGAATCCTTTCCCACGGCGGCGGGTCAGACTGGGCATTGTCCAGTTACAAAGCGATGGTCAATGATACGATAGCCAACGCTCTGGATACGATTCAATTAAGGGTCATCCCGTTTTCGGAGGAATGGGATACCGGCATCTCCCTCCCCGTGAAAACCGCCGTAAACCGTCCCGATGAGATTTTTCCAAAGCAGGAGTATGACTGGGTCAACCTAAGAGAGAAAATCGAAAAATACCTGTCTCGATTTCCCAAAGAAGCCGGAACGAATCATTAAAGACAAACCCTCCGCAACTCCCCCGCCCGGCGTATCGTCTTTTCCCTATATCCCCTGAAAGAGGTGCTCCATGAAAAAGTTCCTGCTCGGTCTGCTCAGCGGCGCTCTTCTGGCCGGCTCGACCGCGGCCATTGCCGCTCCCTCCCTGCAAGCAAAACTGACCTCCGCTTTATTTGAAATCAACGGTCAGAGCGTCCACCCGGACAGCGCCAATCCGGCTATTGAGGTGAATGGGCGCACCTATGTGCCGCTCCGCTTCGTGGCCGAAGAGCTGGGGGCGGTCGTCGGGTACGAGGCCGACTCAAAGACGGTTCGCATCCGGAACGGCCCTCTGACCGTCGCCGATCCCAACTTTCCCGGCGTTTCGGTCGGCAACCTCGTCCTTACCCGCTCCGGCGGCAATACGGCCATCACCGGCCACTTGCAATATGCCGGCACAGGAAACAGCCTCAACCGGCTGGAAGCGCGGCTGACCTTCTACGATGCCGCGAACCGCAAGCTGGGCGCCGCTGCGATCAAGGGAGACGCCTTCGGCGTGGAAACGAAGACCTTCTCCGCTTCGGGAAGCGGCGACCTGCGCGCCTATCAAACCGTCCTGCTGGATATCTTGTCCGTCAATGGGACGTCCGTCTCCCCGGCTCCGACCTTCCTTTACGAGGACCGGAAACAGGGCTTCTCGCTCGCCCTGCCCGACTATTGGAAAGGAAAGTTCACCGTTGAGACCCAGACCGATCCGGACACCGGGGTCGTCTCTCTCCGCTTCGTCGACAAGGCCAACCAAGCCGTCGGCGGAACCGTCTTCACCCTGCAGATCAGCCCGAAGAAGCAGTGGGAACAATCGGGAAAAGCCATCCTGGAAATCGTCCCTTCCTGGGTGCTGGGCGAAACCGGAGGCCGGGTGTTCGCAATGATCGCCGCTTCCGACGTCCAGTACAACACGCAGGACCCGGCCCTCACCGAGGAATACACCCAGATGAGGCAGTCCTTGGAACGCGTTCGGGTATCGTTCGCTCCGCTTCGCTAAGCGGGGGAGCCTGAGGAGCGGGAATCCGTCCGCAGCGGCCTTACGCAACAAATAAGCCCGTCTCCAAGGAGGCGGGCTTCCCAAGCGAAGGGGGCGGAGTCGTTCTGGAAAAGCGCAGCGCTCGCCTTTGTCCCCGGATTTCAACCTTAGCAGACTCATTCAGAAATCCGGGGGCAACAGCGATTGGAAGAACGATCCGGACCCGCAGCGCCCATCCATGAATGGCCCGTACCCGCAACGCCCATCCAAAAAGCCCGCCTCCGAAGAGGCGGGCTTATTCCACCAGGTACGATCAGGCCGACTGAACCGGCTGGGCGGCGCGGCGGCCTGCAATCCATTTCCGGCCGAGTCCGACCAGATCGGTGATGACTCCGGCGACAATCAGCATCAGGAACGGCATCATCCCGAGCGTGTAGCGGGTTTCCGGTATGAACAGCAGCTGCACGAAGAGGAACAGGAAGAAGTGCACGGCGAGGAACCGGTACGGCCGGCGGATGAACGGCATGATGGCCGCAAGCGGCATCCCGTAGTACACGAGGAATTTGTGCAGCTTGCGCAGCACGGTTTCCCAGGGCTTCCACGTGAGATAGTCGAAGTAGTTCGCTGCGTATATCCCTCTCAGGAACATCGCCTTGGTCTTGCCGGTGGTGAACCAGCGAATCCAGGTGTTGGGGTCGTCCTTCAACCCCTGCTTGATCCGCTCCAGGCCTATTTCTGTCTGGTGATCGTAGTCGATGTCGTTCCAGGGGATCGACTTCTTGAAATACGGCTCCGTCCCGGCCAGAAAGGGATTGCCCGATCCTTGAGACAGGAGAATAAACTTGTCCAGCGTGATCAGGTTGCGGATCCACCAGGGCAGCATGCACACGGCGAAGGCCGCGGCGCCGAAGGCGATCTGCTTGAGGAAGAGCTTCTTGTGCTTGATCCAGAGGAACAGATACGGCACAACCGTGATGATGATGGTGTTGGGCCGCACCAGCGTGGCGAGGGCCGCCAAGGCTCCGGCGATGATATGATCCCTGGGCTTGTTCTCCTGGATGATCTTCACCTGGTAATAGACCGCGGCGAGGAACAGCAAGAGGAACAGATTCTCGGTCAGGATGAGACCGGTCACGAACAGATAAGGGCCGTAGACGGTGGCGATGCCGGCCGCAATCAACCCGGCCGCCCGATTAAATAAGCGGCAGCCGATCCGATAGAGAAAATAGATGGTGCCCGTCATGAACAGGCAGTTAAAAATGCGGATTACATAGAGCGTATGGAGCATATCGCCGTAGCCGAACACTTTGAACACGCCGACCAGGAACAGCGGCCAGCCGGGCGGAACCTTGGCGTTCGGAGCCTCCGACTTGTAGCCGTAGACGCCGTCCTCGATAATTTGCGCCGCCATGACAGTGTAGTTGTACTGGTCGTTCTTGATCTGGGGAAATTTGTAGTGGGACACATAGTCAAACCGCATGAAAAAGGCGATTGCCAACACGAGCACGATCAGGTATTTGGCCGATTTTTTGAATAGATTGCCGCTTGCTGCCACTGGTTTGATGTCAACCCCTCTTTTCGAGACGATGGTTGCCCTTGCTGCCCGTTGCTGGGTTTTGGGCATACTTTCTTCATTCTATCATCAGGTCGCCGTTAACTCAATGCGCTGGCGTTTCTTGTCGAAGACCAGCCCCACTCGCGTTGCGTTGCAGAATTCCCGCAGGGGCACCATGAGCTCGCCGTCCTTCATTTCCGGCGTCAGTCCGGACAGAGGAATGTCGTTGCCGTTGACGCTCAGGACTCCCCGGGTTTCTTTGTTTTCCAGCGTCCGGTCCCCCTGCTTCATCCGCCCGATCAACGTCTCCGGCTTCTCTCCCGCCTTCGAGCCGTTCATCCGGTAGCCGATCCGGTCTGCCCGGGTGTCAATGCCCTCCATGGTGGTGAACATGAAGTCGATTCCTGCCGCCTTGGCCACCTCCAGCGTAGTCAGGCTGTATTTGCCGTAGGGGAAGCAGAGCACGCTGAGCTTGTTGCCGAGCTCGGCCTTCAGGCGTTCCTCCGCCTTCGTCAGATCGTCCGAAATCCGCTTGCGGTATTCCTCCGCGGTTTCCATCCGCTTCTCTTTCTTCAGGTACTGGGCGTGCATGAGCGCGGGCTTCTGCGAGCCCTTGGCGTCCACGGCGACGGTAATATGCTGATCGTAGGTGTGGCTGTAGAAGCTCATTCCGTCCTGCTTCATCTTGCGGATCTGGTCCCATTTCAGCTTGGGCGATCCCGCCTTCTTGGGGTCGTCTACGCCGGATACGATCAAGAAGTTGGTCGCGGTGTAGCCGAATTCCTTCAGGATCGGATAGGCGTAGGTATAGAAGGTTTCGTACCCGTCGTCAAAAGTGAGCAGCACGGCGTTGTCGGGAACCTTTCCTTTATTCAAGATGAAGTCGGCGTACTGGTCCATGGAAATCACGTGAAAGCCCTCGTCCCGGAGCAGCTCCATCTGCTTGCGGAAGTCGGCCACCGTGATGGAGGAACGGCCGGGCTGATCCTTCGGCCAGATGTCGTGATACATCAGCGTCTGGACGCGGTCGGTGTAATAGACGCCCTTTGCGGGCGGAGTGTCGTTCTTCGCCGAGGCGGTCCAGTTGACCTCCATCCCCAGGCTCTCCTTCAAAAAGGATGCCGGAACGTACAGTTCATCCTGCTTCGTCTCCGTGGACGGCTTCTTGACCTCGCTGCCGTTAACGAAAAATTGGTAGGAGCTTTTGCCGGTAAGCCCGCAGGAAGCAAGAATCAGCGATAGAGCAATGAGGACGAGAAGCGGCGGCACCAGCTTGCGCGTGTTCAATGTAAAATAGACCTCCCCTTTATTCCAAAAGCAAGTATACGGGATCGACCCGTTTCCGTAAAGAAGCCGCGTCGCATCTTAAGAGTTTCTTTACCATTCTTAAGAAACCCCTTAAATAGGGACGAACGAACGCCCGGTTTGGTTGCGGTTTACGGCAATTCCCTTGCTCGCTCCCGCCGGGAGCCGCAATCTGCTATACTTCTCGAAGGGGAGGAAACCGCATGAAGACCCTTGTCATCGCCGAAAAGCCGGATATGGGGCGCAACATCGCCGCCGCCATCGAACCGAAGGCGGCCAACCGGCGGACGCACCTGGAAGGCGAAAGCTACATCATCACCTGGGCGATCGGCCACCTCATCACCTTGGCCGAGCCCGACAAATACGACGACAAATACAAGAAATGGCGGATGGCCGACCTGCCGATCATCCCCGACACCTTCAAGCTGATTCCGGTCTACCGCACGAAGGATCAATTGAAGGTGATCGCGGAGCTCGCCAAGCAGTGCGGCCGCATCGTCAACGCCTGCGACGCCGGGCGCGAGGGGCAGCTCATCTTCGCCTATATCCAGCAGCACCTGAAGCTGCGCCAGCCGGTCGACCGGCTGTGGATCTCGGATCTGACGGCGGAGACCATCCGCCGCGGCTTCCGCGAGCTGAAGAGCGGCGCGGACTACGACAACCTGACCCGGGCGGCGCGGGCCCGCAGCGAAGCCGACTGGCTGATCGGCATGAACGGCTCGCGGGCGTTTACCGTCAGGCACAACGAGCTGCTCTCCGTGGGGCGCGTGCAGACGCCGGTTCTGGCGCTCATCTACGATCGGCAAAAGCAGATCGAGGCGTTCACCTCGGCGAAATTTTACGAGGTGGAGGCTTTTTTTCGCCAGGACGAAGCCCGCTATCGCGGGCTGTGGCAGGGCGAGCGAATCGCCGACCCGGACAAAGCCAAGGCGATCGCCGCCAAAGTGGCGGACAAGCCGGGCCGGATCGCCTCCTATGATATCAAGGAAACGAAGGAATATCCCTATAAGCTGTATGACCTGACCCTGCTTCAGCGCGAGGCGAACGCAAAGCTCGGCTTCTCCGCCAAGAAGACGCTGGATCTCGCCCAGGGGCTGTACGAAAAGCACAAGGTCATCTCCTATCCCCGGACCAACTCCAATTACGTCACGGAGGAAAACCTGCCGGATATGCGCAAGTCGCTGGAGATGCTGAAGTCCACCGCCTACGGCGAGTTGGCGGCGGGTGCCGATCCGGCGCGGGTGCACAAGAACAACAAGGCGGTCTGCAATCCGGCCAAGGTCGAGGATCACCATGCGATTCTGCCGACGCTGAAGAAGCCGGGCGCGCTCTCTCCGGACGAGCAGAAGGTCTACGACCTGGTCGTTCGCCGCTTCCTCGCCCAGTATTATCCTCCGGCGGAATATAAGGTGCACACCGTGCTGACCGAGGCGGAGGGCGAACGCTTCAAGACGACCGTCAAGGAGCTGCTGGCCGAAGGCTGGAAGGCGATTTATGCCGGTGAGGAAGCCGCCCGGAAAAACCGGCGGAATGCGAAGGCCAAGGCGAACGAGGCCGGGCCGGACTCCGACGATCCGAGTGCCGAGGAGGAAACCTCCTCCCCGTTCGTGCTGGATGGCGCGCGCCCGGTACACTGCGAGGAAGCGAATGCCGTCGAGAAGGAAACGCAGCCGCCCAAATCCTATACGGAAGGCACGCTGCTGAAGGCGATGGAAAGCGCGGGCAAGCAGGTCGAGGACGAGGAGCTGCGCGACGCGATGAAGGATTCGGGGCTCGGTACGCCGGCCACCCGGGCCGCGACGATCGAGCGGCTGAAGCAGGTCGGCTACATCGACATGCAGGGCAAAAAGATCGCCGTTACCCCGAAGGGGCGCATGGCGATCGAGCTGATCCGCGGCGCGGGCGTCGAGCTGCTTGCCTCCCCGGAGATGACCGGCCAGTGGGAGCGGCGGCTGAACGACATCGCCCGCGGCCAAGCCGACAGCGCCGCCTTCATGGAGAAGGTGAAGCAGTTCGCGCGGCTGATCGTGGACAAGGTCAGCCGCCAGGCGGCGGCGGACAAGACCGCCTTCGGCGAGACCGCCGGCGCGGGACGGCCGGGCGGCGCACGCGGGCGCGGTACGGGCCGGGGTGCGGCAGGCGGGGACACCGCCGCGAGAGCCGCCGGGACGAAGCGGGCCTCGGCGCGCGGCGGGAGCGGCGCGGCGGCGAAGAGCGCGGGCCGCACCGGCGGCGCATCGGCGGCGCAGGCGGCCGCTGGCAGCAGGCGCGGGTCGGGTGGAGCGCCGGCCCCGAGCGCGGCCGCCGAGGTTCGAGCCCGCGCATCCGCAGCGACGTCCGGCAGCGATTCGCGCGCCTCGGCGGCCGCTCCGGCAGCGGCCGGGGAGCGGCCTCGGGTGGCCCGCTGCCCGCGGCCGGGCTGCGGCGGCGAGCTGTTCATGGGCCGCCGGGGCTACGGCTGCAGCCGCTACAAGGAAGGCTGCGGCTTCGTGATCTGGAAGGACAGCTTCGGCAAATCGCTGTCCGACAGCATGGTGCGCCAGCTCGCCGAGAAGGGACGCACCGGCAAGCTGAAGTTCAGCGACGCGGACGGCTCCTTCGACGGCCGGCTCGTCCTGCGCGATCCGGCGACGGGTGCGCTGGAGCTGCACCGAGCCGAATAGGAGCCAAGCCCGTCGGGGGCAGGAAGCGATCGCAAGCCGCCGCAGATGGCGCGTCTAAAGCTTCCTTGCCGTCAGGGCAAATCAAACAGGCCGTTTTCCGACGGGAGTCGTTCCCGCCGAAAACGGCCTGTTTGGCGATCGCGGCCTGCGGCCCGGTGCGCCAAGAAGATTACGCCTCCTGAGCCCGCCGCCACTGCCCCCGGCCGTCCTCCAAGGAAAGGCCGTCTTCATGGCGTTTAACCCAGCCGATGATCTGCGCGTCGCTGCGAATGTTGAGCAGCAGCCGAATTTCCCGGAGCGACGCCTTTTCTTCCAAACGGAGACGCACCGCCTCCGCTTTGATCTCGGGCGAATACGATACGAACGATTGGCCTCTCCGCGCCATGGCGTTGCGCTCCTCTCTGTGCGATGGGGCTGCCCCTATCCAAAGGGTAAAGCAATCTCTCTTTTTATTGGACGATTCCGTTTGCCGTTTCCAGGCGGCGGGCCAGATCGGCCACCTCGCGCGGGGCGATCGGACGCTTCAGCTTCTCCGCTTCCTTGCGCACCTGCGAGAGCAGATCCGCTCCGCCGATTCGGTTCATCTCCACCCCTTGGAGGCTGAGCACATGCTCCAGCGAATGCAGGCCGGAATGCTTGCCCAACAGAAAGCTGTGCTCCCGGCACAGTTCTTCCGGCTCAAAGCATTGGTACACGGACCGGTTCTTGATCAGGCCGTCCACATGGATGCCCGATTCGTGCGCGTAGACCAGGCTGCCGACGATCGGCTTCGCCTCCGGCATGCGGCGGCCCGAGGCCTGGGTGACGTAATCGGCGAGCGGCTGGAACCATTCCGTCTGTAGCACATCGCAGCCTTGGTAGAGATGGCGCCAGGCCATCGAAACCTCTTCCATGGCCGCATTGCCGGCCCGTTCGCCGAGACCGGCGACGGTCGTGCTGGCGATGGCCGCACCGGCCGCCAAAGCGGCGAGGGTGTTCGCCGTGGCCAACCCGAAGTCGTTGTGGCCGTGGAATTCCAGCTCTGTATCCGAAGGAACAGAGTCGACGAGCGTCTTGATCCGTTCCGTCGTGGTCACCGGGTTCAGAGCCGACACCGTATCGGCATACCGGAAGCGGCGCACACCATCTTCATAGAGTGTATTGATCACGAGCGACATAAACGAAGGGTCCGCCCGCGAAGCATCTTCCAGTCCGATCGAGACTTGAAGCCCGCGCTTCATCCCGTAGTCAGCCGCCCGCCGGATCAGCGATAGCGCCCCGGACTTCGTCAGGCCCAGCTTGTCGCGGATATGCAGCTCGGAAGCGGGAAGAGTGACGTGCGCCCAACGGGCACCGGTTCGGAGCGTCGCATCGAGATCCCGGGCGAGCGCCCGGTTCCAGGTGGAAATCACCACCGGCAGCTCCAGCTCGACGATGCTGCGAATGGCGGCTTCCTCGTCCGCGCCCATCGCCGGCGTGCCGACTTCGATCTGCTGCACGCCCGCTTCGGCGAGCATCCGGGCGATCTGCCGCTTTTCCTCCGCCGTAAATGCCACTCCCGCAGCCTGCTCTCCGTCACGCAGTGTCGTATCGCAGTACCCGATTCGCTTCATGGTGCACCTCTTTCGTTTCCGTTCGTTTTGATGTCATTAAACTTAACAACATCTTCATTATACAAAGTCAATCGTTCTTTTTCAAAGCTGTTTTTAGATATAAACGTTCTAATAATTAGATATATCTTCCGAATTAATTCCACTCTTATCCACTATTCTGCCGCATCCTTGTCATCCTCTTGCCCGCTCTGTCTAGCGAAAGACACCGGGCAGCAGCCGGCAGGCAGTTCTCCCGATAAACAGCGCCGAAGTCTTTTGCAGAATGGATAACATCCCGCTTGTCCGGTCGGGGTGCCTAAGCAGGCAGGCTTCCCCCTAACAAAAACCGCCCTTCCCGGAGAAGAAAGGCGGCTATCGGATGATGAGTCGTGTTTGCGTTTTCAAGGGACGTCGATTCCGGAAGTTAGGGGGTCGCCATCCGCCGACGAATCTCGCGGAACTGCTCCTCTCGCTCTTCTCGGCTGAGCTTCGGGCAATTGTAGCAGTAACCATACCCGTTATCTGTCTTGTAAGCGAGGCAGCAGGCGGCGCGGATCAACACCTTCGCCCCCGGCTCGTAGGGGCTGTCGACGCTGCGGAACCGGACGGCCAGCGGATTGCGGCTTCCCGTCCCGAAGATCTCTCCCGGCATCTCCTGCATGAGATACGAGAAGTCGTGCGCAAGCCGGCTGCCGTACGGCTCGGGCAGCTCCTTCGCTTGCAGCCGGTCCCAGCCATAGCGCAGACTGGTCGCAAGCAGCGCCCACAGCGTCTGCGGCTGAACTGCCGCGGCGGCGGCCACCGACTCGAACAGCGGGCGGACGAGCTCTCCGTAAAAGCGGTCCATGCCTGCCCGCGCCGCGCTACCCCGGCCAACGCCTGCGGGAAGCGGCCGAAGCTCGGCCGTCTTCAGGAAGAACGATAAGGAAACCGCCGGTCCTTCGCCCGACAGGTACAGGAACGTGTTTTCCGGCTGGAGACGAAGCTCCGCCGAAGCCTGAACCAGCGTCTCCTGATAGGCTCCCGAGAGCCGAGCGAGCCAGGAGGCCAAGTACGTGCCCGCTACGTCCAGCGTCCGCGCCCGCAGCCGCGACGCGAAGGCTTGGGCGAAGACGAGCGCCCCTTCCGGCCGGGCCAGCTCCGCAAAGGAAAACCCTGCGGCGTCGGCAGGCTCTTCCGTGACAACGCCGTAATAAGCGGCGATTTCGGGGTCGATCACCGTCGCGCCGATACCAGCGCCTCCTTCTGCGAGGGAACCCGGACAGGCTCCGAGGCTTTTCCGGCCAATTCATAAGGCAGGCACAGCGGTACGCCGGTGCGGGGGTCGGCCACCAGATCGGCCTCGATCCCGAACACCTGACGCAGCACGTCCGGCGTAACGACCTCGGTCGGCGTTCCTTCGGCCACGACCCTGCCCTCGCGGATGGCGACCATGTGCTGGGCGTAGCGGGTCGCATGGTTGAGGTCGTGGACAACCATCACGATGGTTCGCCCCTCCTCTTCGTTCAGCTTTTGCAGGAGCTTGAGCACCTCCAGCTGATGCGCCATGTCCAGGTAGGTGGTCGGCTCGTCGAGGAACAGGATGTCCGTCTCCTGGGCGATCGCCATGGCGATCCAGGCGCGCTGCCGCTGCCCGCCGGACAGCTCGTCCAGGGAGCGCAGCGCGAGCCCGGCCATGCCGGTTACTTCCAGCGCGGACCGGATCGCATCCTTATCCTTCGCGGTCAGGGAACCGAAGCCGCGCTGATGGGGAAACCGGCCGAAGGAGACGAGCTCGCTGACCGTGAGTCCCTCCGGAGCGCTCGGATTCTGCGGCAGAATGGCAAGCTGCCTCGCCACCTCCACCGTGGACTGGGAGTGGATCGACTTGCCGTCCAGGTACACTCCGCCGCGCTGCGGCTTCAGGATGCGGGCCATCGTCTTCAGGAGCGTCGATTTGCCGGAGCCGTTCGCGCCGACGAGCGCCGTAATCTTTCCTTCCGGCAGCGATAAGTTCATGCCCTCCACGATCAGGCGGTCGGCATAGGCGATATCGAGAGCTTTCGTCTCCAAGGTGTTCATGCGGATTCCTTCCCTTTCTTCATCCGATCTTCATTTTGATATTATCAATGATAATCGTTATCAATTAGATTCGTCAATCGGTTCCGCTCAAATGGATTCCAATTGAAAAGCTTCCTCCACGAAAAAGCGCCTGCCGACAGCCGGGTTCGTTCGCTCAGGCCCCTCAGCCCTGCGTACGTCCGACTGTCGTCAGGCGCCGATCGGATGGCCGACCGTTCTGTTCTCGTTCTACTGCCTGGGCTTGTACACCAGTGTCAGCTCCAGGATCTCGGAGCGGCTGGCCAACCGGATGGCCGGCCCCCAGGTGCCGAAGCCGGACGAGACGGCGACGTGCATCCGCTCCTTGCGCATGTAACCCCAGTCCAGCTCGTACATCCGTTTGGTCACCCAATGGTTGGGCGCGAACTGCCCGCGGTGCGTATGCCCCGACACCAGCAGATCCGCTCCCGCCGCCGCCGCTTCCGCGAAGCCGTACGGCTGATGGTCCATCAGTAGAATGGGCTTGGCCGGGTCGAGCCCGGAGAGCAGGTCCGACACCGCCCGTCGGCCGCCTTGCCCTCTCCCCTCCGCTGTCTTGTCCTTGCGGCCGACCACGTAGAACGCTCCGTCCACCAGAATGGCTTCGTCGAGCAGCACGGGAATGCCGATCGCTTTCATCCGTTTTACGTACTCCTCGATATGGCCGCCGTAATATTCGTGGTTGCCCAGCGAGGCGTAAATGCCGTGCTTGGCCTTCAGCTTGCCGAAGGTATCGGCCATCCGGTTGCGCACAAACGGCTCGATGTCCTCGTCGATGACATCACCCGGCAGCAGCACCACATCCGGCTTTAACTCATTCATCCGCTCGACCATCCGTCCCAGATGGCGGTTGCCGACGATGTTCCCGAGGTGGATGTCGGAGGCCATGATCACGTTTAGCCGCCCATTCTCGCCCAGCGGCTTGTCGATCTCCAGCTCATACGAGCGGACGACCGGCGACCAGGCGTTCCAGGAGCCGTAGAGAAGAATAAATGCCAGGAGGGCCGCAACCGTCCAGCCGCTGCCCAGAATCATCCCGGTCCGGTCCGCTCCGGCAGCCGTTCCGATTGCCACGGCCAGGTCCGCGAGGGGAAGCAGGATCAGCAGGTATTCCAGCAGGCCGAAGTAATACGAGCCTACCACCTTAAGAAACCTCGTTACTCTGCCCTGACCAAAGGGAAGCCGACCCGCCAGATAGGCCACCGCGAGCACCGCGAGCACCGGCCAATAGGCCCAGCCGTTTACCGCCGCTCCGGCGGCATCCAGGAAGACCAGCCCGTTCCAGCCGATATAATAAGTGAGCGCCGCGTACACGCCCAAGAAAACAATACCGATTCCGATCATGCGCCATTTCACCGGCAATGCCCTCTTTCCTTCACCAAGATAGCGAACTTGTCACCGATTATATCACATTCTCTCAAAAGTTCCTTCGAGCCGGGGGCTCCGCGGCGCATCCCCCACTCGGGACTTCATCTACTTTTGACGGCGCTTTCTTTTTGTCGTTGCCAAGCGGCCGCCGTTGGTCTACAATGGGTGTGAACACGCGTTTATGAGAAGGAGCCGAACATGCGCAGCGAAGATATCGCCAGGCTGGCGGGAGTCTCCCGCAGCACCGTGTCCCGAGTGATCAACCAATACCCGAACGTTCCCGAGGAGACCCGGCGCAAGGTGATGAAGGTGATCGAGGAGCACCACTACGAGCCCAACACCAATGCCCGCGTTCTCGCCGGCAAGGGCACGGACACCATCGGCCTCTTCGTCATCAGCACCGCCGAGAAGACGCGGGGCAACCGGATTTACCAGAACAATTACTTCGCGCCCTTCGTGGACGCGCTGGTCGATACCGCCAATGCCCTCGGCTATTACGTTCTCATTCATACGGTGTATTCCGAGGAGGATTTCCAGAAGATCCGCCAAGCCTTCTCGCAAAAGCGGATCGACGGCGGCGTCATCGTCGGCACGCAGAAGAATCTGGAGGAAATCCGCAGCATCGTCCAGCTCGGAGAGCCGCTCGTGCTGATCGACTACGACCCCGCCGAGCTCGCCAGGCACCATATGGACAACAACACGGTCGCGGTCATCAACACCAAGGACTTCGCGGGCGGCAGCGAAGCGGTCGCCCACCTGATCGCGCTTGGACATCGGGAGATCGCCTTCATCAGCGGCCGGCTGAATACCCACTCCGGCCGGGAGCGGCTGCGCGCCTACGAGTCCGCCCTGGAGGAGCACGGAATACCGCTCCGCAAGGAGCTTGTGCTCGACGGCGATTTCCGCCGCGGCCCGGCATGCCGGGCGGTGACCGAGTTCCTCGCCGCCGGAGAGCGTCCGACCGCCTTCTTCGCCGCCAACGACGAGATGGCCCTCGGCGCGCTCGACGCCTTCCGCGATTTCGGCCTCCGAGTGCCGGAGGACGTGTCGCTGATCGGCTTTGACGATTCGCCGATCGCCTCACGCCTCACGCCTGCGCTCACCTCCGTTCGCCTGCCGATCGCGGAGATGTCGCAGACGGCCGCCGAAACGGTTGTCGCCATGTGCCGCAAGCGGAGCGCCTCCTTCAGCGCCGTCAGCTTCCCCACCCGGCTCGTCGTCCGCGAATCCTGCGCGAAGAGGGCTGAGGTTCCAGCGGACAGCTCGGCTTCAACAGACGACGGATCGGATGTTCCGGGCTGATCGGCCCTTATCCTTTTTTCGCAAATAACCCCCGCGGGGTTCATTTGGCGCGTTTGTGAACGCGCGTTTATACACAGGCTAGCGCAAGACGGTTTTCCCTATCATGAGAGGAGTTGGAATCGTGAAATTCGGCCATTTTGATGACGCCCGCAAAGAGTATGTCATCACCACCCCCCAAACCCCCTATCCCTGGATCAATTACCTGGGCAACGAGAACTTTTTCGGCCTGATCTCGAACACGGCCGGCGGCTACTGCTTCTACCGCGACGCCCGGATGCGCCGCCTCACCCGCTACCGGTACAACAACATCCCGGTCGACACGGGCGGCCGCTATTTCTACCTGTACGACGAAGGCGACTTCTGGACGCCCGGCTGGATGCCGGTCAAGCGCGATCTCGATTTCTACGAGTGCCGCCACGGCCTCGGCTACACCTCGATCACCGGCGCCCGGAACGGAATCCAGGTCAATCAATTGGCTTTCGTGCCGCTGAATTACAACGGCGAAGTCTATAAAGTCACCGTCAAGAACACCTCCGACGCCAAGAAGAGCGTCAAGCTGTTCTCCTTCGTGGAATTCTGCCTGTGGAACGCCCAGGACGACATGACCAACTTCCAACGCAACCTGAGCATCGGCGAAGTGGAAGTCAAGGATTCCGTCATCTACCACAAGACGGAATACCGCGAGCGCCGCGACCACTATGCGTTCTACTCGGTCAACCGCCCCATGGACGGCTTCGACACCGACCGCGAATCGTTCCTCGGCCTGTATAACGGACTGGATGCCCCGCAGGTTGTCGCCGCGGGCGAATCCCGCAACTCGGTGGCGAGCGGCTGGTCGCCGATCGGCTCGCACAGCCTGAACCTGGAGCTCGCTCCCGGCGAAGAGCAGACGCTCGTGTTCATTCTCGGCTACGTGGAGAATCCGCAGGAAGAGAAATGGGAAGCGCTCGACGTTGTCAACAAGACCCGCGCCGAAGCGATGATCGCCAAATTCGCCGAGCCGGCCCAAGTCGACGCCGCGCTTGACGAGCTCGCCGCTTATTGGAACAACCTGCTCTCGAAGTACATGATCGAGACGGGCGACGAGAAGCTCGGCCGGATGGTCAACATCTGGAACCCGTACCAATGCATGGTCACGTTCAACATGTCCCGCTCGGCGTCCTACTTCGAATCCGGCATCGGCCGCGGCATGGGCTTCCGCGACTCCAACCAGGACCTGCTCGGCTTCGTGCACCAGATTCCGGAGCGCGCCCGCGAACGGATCATCGACATTGCCTCCACCCAATTCGACGACGGCAGCGCGTATCACCAATACCAGCCGCTCACGAAGCGCGGCAACACCGAAGTCGGCATCGGCTTCAACGACGATCCGCTGTGGCTGATCAGCGGCACCGCCGCTTATGTCAAAGAAACCGGCGACTTCAGCATCCTGGATGAAGACGTTCCGTTCGACAACGACCCGAACAACTCCGCCACGCTGTTCGAGCATCTGAAGCGCTCCTTCTTCCACGTGCCGAACAACCTTGGGCCCCACGGGCTGCCGCTGATCGGCCGCGCCGACTGGAACGACTGCCTCAACCTGAATTGCTTCTCCAACACGCCGGGCGAATCGTTCCAGACGACGGAGAACATCGAAGGCAAAGTGGCCGAATCCGTCTTCATCGCCGGCCTGTTCGTCTTCGTCGGTCCGGATTACGTGGAAATCTGCCGCCGCCGCGGTCTGGAGAAGGAAGCCGCGGAAGCGGAAGCGCTCATCCAGGGCATGAAGGAAACGACGATGAAGCACGGCTTCGACGGCGACTGGTTCCTTCGCGCCTATGACCACTACGGCGACAAGATCGGCTCGAAGGAATGCGCCGAAGGCCAAATCTTCATCGAGCCGCAGGGCATGTGCGTCATGGCGGGCATCGGTGTCGAGACCGGCGACGCCGAGAAGGCGCTCGACTCCGTCATCGAACGGCTGGAGACCAAGCACGGCATCGTGCTGCAGCAGCCGCCGTACTCCAAGTATTACATCAACCTCGGCGAAATCTCGTCCTACCCGCCGGGCTATAAGGAAAACGCCGGTATCTTCTGCCACAACAACCCGTGGATCATGATTGCGGAAGCCGAGATCGGCCGCGGCGACCGCGCGTTCGAGGTGTACAGCCGAATCGCTCCCGCCTATCGCGAGGACATCAGCGACCTGCACCGTATGGAGCCGTATGTCTACTCGCAGATGATCGCAGGCCGCGACGCCGTCCGCCACGGCGAAGCCAAGAACTCCTGGCTGACCGGCACGGCGTCCTGGAACTTCGTCGCCATCACCCAGGCGATCCTCGGCATCAAGCCGGACTTCGATGGCTTGAAGGTCGACCCCTGCATCCCGAAGGCTTGGGACGGCTACACGATCACCCGCGTCTTCCGCGGCGACACCTACCGCATCAAGATCACCAACCCGAACCACGTCTCGAAGGGCGTCGCCAAGATGACGCTGGACGGCCGCGAGATCGAAGGCAATGTTCTGCCGGTGGTCGGCGACGGCGCTACGCATGAAGTCGAGGTCGTATTGGGCTGATTGATAGCCGTATCCGGTCATACCGGTAGGTAAGACAAAGGACCGCTTCCATTTGAGGAAGCGGTCCTTTTTGTATTCAAGGCCGAACTCTTCTGCACTGCCTACTCAACATCGATCTCCGCGAAGAGCTCGTCAAAGGATTTTCCATCGTTGATCCCATCGATGAGGCGGGCCAGGCCGGCTTGCCCCACCTTTCCGAACCAATGCCCCACTTCCGCATGGGCAATCGGATAACTCTTGTCCGAGCTCATTCGATTAAAGTCGTTTCGCTTGGAAATCGCTTGAAGCTTCTGCTTGTCCTGGGGACCGGCATCGAAGGACTTGTAATCGGGAAACCGATCATCGGCCAGCGTTGCCAAGCCTTCGTCAAACCAAGCGGGAATCCGATCCAGCTTGGCCCTCTTCTTCAATTCGGAATGCATCCTTTCATGGGCGATCACATCCTGGCTAAATCCGCTCGGTCCAACCACAATGTAATCTCCCCAGTACAGATGATACGTTTGTCCCGTCGAGTTCTGGGCATACCGCTTAACCATTTTGGGCGACTCCACGAACAGGAACGTCGGGTCGGCTTGAACCTCTCCGTAAAATCCCTTAATCCGTTCCTCGGATTCTTTGAGATCCTGCAAGAGTTGCTCACGGGTCATCTGCGAAATACTCGGGTCGATGTAAACCCGGTTCCCATAGGGAGTCAGGCTCGAAGAACCCGCGAACATCGCGTTGACGGGCTGGGGCGTCTTCAGGTAAAGCGAAATCGCCAACAGCAGAATCAACGAAGATAGGATTAGGAGTGCGGTCTTTCGTTTGCTCGGTCGTTTCATGAGGCTCCTGCCTTTCGGGTTCGCCTAAACGCGGCTCCCTCTTCTCCGGGAAGCATCTTCGGGTGAAGGACTGCGAATCGGTCGCGGTTCATCCCTTTCTACAAAAAAAACGCCGCTTGCTCGCGGCGTTCTCTCCCCTTAGCGGGTAATGACATAAATATCAAATGCTCCGTAAGAATGCAGATTGAGCGGAATGGACAAGGCCTTCACGCCGCCGGGCACTCCGGAGCGCTGCTCCATGAAAGCAGGCGGAGTAATATCCACGCAGATGCCCTGGTTGTAGAGGAGCGTGCTGGCGTTGCCGCTGATCATGTTGGCCAATTCGGAGATGGCGCTGCGGCTGATCTCGTCAAATTCAGTCAGGGAAAATCCCCCCATCATCGCTGAAGCGATTCGCAGCGCCACGGCTTCGGGGAACCCGAATACCACTTCGCCGGTCATGCCCCCGACGATGCCGATCTTCAGCCAGACGCGATCGTCGCCGATCTCGATCTGCTTGATGGTGAGCTCGCCCAGTGTCGGTTTGACCTGGATCAAGGATTCGATTACCGTACAGGAAGACATCAGAAACGGATTGATGTAAGCTGCTTGCATTTTTTCGCCTCTCTCACTCGCTGGAATCGTGCGAAACCAAGCAATAGCGGTCTTCCCGGTAGGGTCCAATGCCACTGTTGTTCGGCAACCCGGCCGCCGTAGGAACTGGTCCTTTAGGCCCGAGGCTTTGCGTCCCTGCCTTTCGGTAGGTTTGCCTTTTCGCATCAAGTTGTTAGGACCACAGTCCTGCCATTAGTCTAAGTATACTTTCCAAAAACCCATTAATCAATAGACTTCCTTCCCGTTTCCTGCAAGTCCTGTCCGGTTATGTCTCTGGTGGACGGATTTCGGAATACGGACTGCGAGCCGAGGGACCTAAGAGGGTGACCCTTCGCCGCCGAAGGCGACGCCTAAGGCCCGGCAGCATGCCAAAAAGGGCCTACCAAAAAGACAGACGGAAAACCGTCTGCCTTGGATAAGCCCCGTTCGTCCCGAGGCGCTATTCCATTCCCGTAGCTTCCGCCTGCTTCAACACATCGATCAGTTCGCCGTGGATGCCTCCGCTCGTTGCGACGATATTCCGGACGCCAAGGTGATACTCCTGCCCCGTCGTATCGGTTACCCGCCCGCCGGCTTCCTGAACGAGCAGCGAGCCTGCGGCGAGATCCCAGGCGTTGAGGTTGATTTCCCAGAAGCCGCTCAGCCGGCCGGCGGCGATATAGGCCAAATGCAGCGCGGCGGAGCCTCCGTTGCGGATGTTGCGCACGCGCGGCAGCACAGCCGTTAGGCCGCGCATGTTCACGGGCAGGGCCGCGACCGGATCGGTCGGGAAGCCGGTCGCGAGGAGGCTCTCGGCCAGCGCCGCCTCCGAGGAGACGTGGATGGGCTTGCCCCGCAGATAAGCCCCTTTGCCCTTCTCGGCGACGAACAGCTCATCCCGGGAAGGATCGTAGACAACCCCGACGATGACCTCGCCCTTGAAGGCCAGCGCGATGGAGACGGAGAAGAACGGAAAGCCGTGAACGAAATTGGTCGTGCCGTCGATGGGATCGACGATCCACAGGTAATCGGCGTCCCTCACACTCTCCAGCGCTTGGGCGGATGCGAGCGGACCGGGCTCTACTCCTTCTTCCCCCAAGAAAGAATGCTCGGGAAAATGCGTCATAATCAAGTTCTTGATCAGCTTCTCCGAGCCTTTATCGATTTCGGTCACCAGATCGGCCGGCGATGTTTTGGTACCCAGCGTGGTGTAGGCTCCCAGCTTGCTCTTGATCCACTCCCCGGCCTTGGCCGCCGTGTTGATGGCAACTGCGGTAAAGCTCTTCCCGCTTGCGGAATAATGGACATTAATCGGCTCAGCCATGAATCATCACTCATTTCGGTTAATCTCTTATTCCCCAGTATAGTAGAGTTGCTTCGCAAAAACTACCGGAGCTTCCCCCAAATTTCATCGTAAGCGGTGACAAAGGGCATGGGTGTTGCAGGCCCTATCGCTAAAAACCCCACCGTCTGCGGTGGGGATGGATCAAGCGTGCCGCTTGAGCGGAAGTAACGGACCATAAGCGGTCAACGTTCAGCGCTCAGCGTTCCAAGGTAGCGCCGTCGACTTCGCGGAATTCCTCCCGTCCGGCCAAATCGGCGACCAGCCGGAACAGCGCCTCGTCCTTCTGCTTCGCCTCGATCATGATATCGAGCCGCGGCGTCTCGGCGGCGATTGCCCCCAAAAAGGCGGCGAGCGGCTCCGGCTCGACGAAATCGGCGTGGGCCCGCACATCCTTCTCGCTCTTCGGGCTCGACACGTGGATCTTCGGCGGAATCCCGGTGTCCTTCCAAGTCGCCCGGATGCGCGGCCAAAGCTCTTCCGCGGCGACGCCCGAGCCGGGATTCACCTGGTGATGGTGCAGGTCCAGTACCATCGGCAGTCCGAGCTCCTCGGCGGCCTGCAGCGTTTCCTCGGCGGTATACGTTTTGTCGTCGTTCTCCAGGGTCAGCCTCCGCCTCACTGCGGCCGGAAGATCGTTAACCCGGCTGTGAAAGCGGGCCAGCGCCGACTCCTTGTCGCCATAGGTACCGCCGATATGGATGTTGCATTTGGAGCGTTCGTCCAGACCCATGGCCTCCAGCATCCGCACCTGATGGGCCAGATCGGCGAGCGAGGTGCGCAACACCTCCTCGCGGGGCGTCGTCAGCACCGTGAAGTGGTCGGGGTGAAAGGACGTACGCATGCCATGCTGGATGACGTAGTCGCCCAGCTCCCGAAACGGCTCCGCAAGCCGCGGAATCGGGTCCCAGCCCTCGGTCAGCGGATGGGTGACGAGCGGAACCAGCTTGGACGAGAACCGGAAGACATGGATATCGTAGGCGCGGTTGTGGCGGAGCAGGCGCAGCGTATTATGGAGATTCTCCTCGGCAATCCGAACGAGCTTCCCGAGCGCCGCTTCACGGTCGGCAATCTTGGCAAACTGCGTCGCGGTCATCGTCTTCGATGGAGAAGCATGCGCCACATGGACCGACATGGCCACATAGCCGAAACGGATCAGCATGAACGTCAACTCCGGGAATAGCGGACTGGGCCCCTAAGGGCCTGCCCTTAGTATTCCCTTTTCTCCGCCCGTTGCGTCACAGCCCGGGGTGATCGCGGAAAAACATTTCGTCGGCGAGCGCCGTTTCCACCTCGGACTCCTGGGCGGTAAGGCGGCGAACCAGCTCCATCTCCACCAGGGTGATCTCTTTGCCCTGGAAGTCGATCTCGGCGATGGAGGCGCTGATCTTCACGATCGCAACGGCTTGATTGCGCGGATCGAAGGCGATTACCTTCATGCCGGTCGGATAGATGCGGAAGCCGTTTTTGCGCATTTTGGTCTTGCCGTATTCGAACAGGTCTTCAAGCTCCCGTTCGGATTTGAACTTGCAGACCGAGTTGAATTCCGTCGAGAATCCCATGGTCTCACCTTCCGGCTTCAAAAGTAAACTGCAGCTTTTGCTTCTCCGCGTGCCGCTCCACGGCGAGACCGATCAGCTCGTCGAGCAGCTCTCCGTAGGATTTGCCGGTTTCCTTCCACAGCAGCGGATACATGCTGAACGGGGTGAAGCCCGGCATCGTGTTGATCTCGTTGATCAGAATGGCGTTGTCGGTCCGGCCGACAAAGAAGTCGACGCGCGACAGACCGCTGCCGTCCACCGCGCAGAAGGCCCGAACGGCCAGCTCGCGGATGCGGTCGGACAGCTCCTCCGGCAGGTCGGCGGGGATGACCATCGTCGATTTGCCGTCCAGGTACTTGGCCTTGTAATCGTAGAAGTCGGCTCCGGCGACGATCTCGCCCGCCACGGAGGCCTTCGGGTCGTCGTTGCCGAGCACCGCCACCTCGATCTCGCGGCCATCGACGAATTCCTCGACGATCACCTTGCGGTCGTATTTAAACGCCGTCTTGATGCCCTCGATCAGTTCGTCCCGGTTGGTCGCCTTGGAGATGCCGACGCTCGAACCGAGATTCGCCGGCTTGATGAAGCAGGGGTAGCCGAGTGCGATCTCGATCTCCATCAGGAAGAATACCTGGTCCTTCTCCCATTGCGCCCGGGTGAAATGGCGGAACATGCACTGCGGCAGGCCTTCCTGGGCGAACAGCTTCTTCATGACCACCTTATCCATGCCTACCGAGGAGGCAAGCACGCCGCCGCCGACGTAAGGAATGTCGGCCATTTCCAGGAGTCCCTGAATGGTGCCGTCTTCGCCGAAGGTTCCGTGCAGCAGCGGAAAGACCACATCGAGCCCCCGCTCCCCGTTCGTTCCGGCAAAGATCGGACTGAGCGGCATCGCCTGCTCCGACACGGCCGCCTGCTTGCCCGCCGCTGCGGCTCCCGTATCGTCTCCGGCGATCCGGCCGTCGGCCGTAAGCGCCTCCCGCTCGAAAGTCAGCTCGGCCACGGAACCGACAGGTCCGTTCAGCACGGGCCCCGTTTTCCAGCCGCCGGTGCGGTCAATGTAAAACGGATGGATCTCGTACTTGCTGTGATCAAACGCCCGTATAACGGCGAGGGCTGTCTGCAGGGAGACGTCATGCTCGCCCGAACGGCCTCCGTATATCAGTCCAACCCGAACTTTGTTCGCCATGGAAACCTCCTGAATATGGAATCAGAACAGATCCGTAATATGAAAAAAAAGATACCTGGTGTTCTCTGTCCAGGCGTAGGAATCCCGGTAGTCCCAGTATCGATGCTTGCTGCTTACGGTATGGGCATTGACGAGAGGCATCCCGTTCTTGTCCTTGGAAGCAACCACCGTGCTGTGGCCGAACCGGCCGTCGCCTTTCCAGCAGTAGCTAATGACGTCGCCCGGCTCAAGCTCCTGCGCGCTTTCAACCGCTTTGGCGCGGAGCCCGTGCGACCGGCCCGCCGCCAAATACCGGCGAAGGCTGTCGGCGACGGCCCAACTGTAGCTCCAGTTCTCCCGGCTGCCGCTCATGCCGCGGTACCACCAGCCGGAATCTCTTCTATCAGTATAGTTCATCGGCGCTCCGCCTGCAAAGATGCACTGCGAGACATAGTTCGAGCAGTCGACCTCGAATTCGAGATAGCCGGGATTGGCCGTCTCCCAATACCGGTCGGCATAGTCGGCCGCGGCCTGCCGGTCGTACCCGCCCGCTCTGCGGAATTGGGCGAGCGGATTCAGCATAGGCTTAAGGTTGGCGGGCAAGGGCGCCGCGTTTGCCGCTCCCCCTTCCGGCGGGAAGACTGCGCCTCCGGTCAGCTCGCGGGTGTCCGGCTCGATGCCGGCGATCGCCCAGCCGCCCCGCAGAGCGGACAGATAGACGCTCTCCCGTTCCGCCCGCTCCTCCAGATGATCCGCTCCGTCGATGCGGTAGGCGAAGCGGCTGTGCAAGCGGATATCCGCCAAGAGCCCCCCGCGGATGGGCCTGGCTCGGAGGATGCGGAGGCGAACCTCCCGGCTGACCGCAACGAGCCGGCGCTCCCGCCGCTGCTCGCGGATACGCTGCAGCTTTTCTCCCTGCAAGCCCCAATCGAGCGAGCTCTCCCCCAGCGGCTGCAGGACGGACGGATCGCATTCCGCCTCCATCCGGTTGCGGCTGTGGGCATATTCGTAGAGGAGCGTCTTCCAATTCATCGCCATTCCCCCCATTCATTCCAACTATATGTAAACCGGGCATGGCTCATGTGGATCGAAAAGGTCCTTGGAGCCGGTTTCCTAGGCGATTTTCCGCGAAAAAGCAGTTTACTCGCGGGGCGGGAACCGTTATACTAAAGATGACGAAATTATGAAATCGTGTTTCAACCTGTGAAACAATTGATCATGACAGGAGGCCCATGGAATGGCGAGAAAGGATCATTTCAATGTCAAAAGCACGTTGACCAGCGGCGGCCAGGAGTACGTCTATTACAGCCTGCAGAAGCTGGAGGAGCGCGGTCTTGGCCCCATCCACCGCCTGCCCTACTCGATTAAGGTGCTGCTCGAGGCGGCGGTGCGCCAGTTCGACGGCCGGGCGATCACCAACGAGCACGTCAAGCAGATCGCCGGCTGGGCGGAGAACCGCGACGCGAACAAGGAAATCCCCTTCATTCCGGCCCGGATCGTGCTGCAGGACTTCACCGGCGTGCCGGTGGTGGCGGACCTTGCGGCAATGCGCTCGACGATGAAGCGGATGGGCGGAGACCCCAAGACGATCAATCCGCTCGTGCCGGTCGATCTGGTCATCGACCATTCGGTGATGGTCGACCAGTTCGGGACGGAGAACGCCCTCGCCTTCAACGAACAGATCGAGTTCGAGCGCAACGAGGAGCGCTATCGCTTCCTGCGCTGGGCGCAGACCGCGTTCGATAACTTCCGCGCGGTGCCGCCCGATACGGGCATCGTTCACCAAGTCAACCTGGAATACCTCGCATCGGTGGCGGCGACCCGCACCGTGGACGGAGAAGTCGAGGTGTTCCCGGATTCGCTCGTCGGCACCGATTCGCACACGACGATGATCAACGGGCTCGGCGTGGTCGGCTGGGGCGTCGGCGGAATCGAGGCGGAAGCCGGGATGCTGGGGCAGCCGCTGTATTTTGTGACGCCGGAGGTCGTCGGCTTCAAGCTGAGCGGCAGCCTGTCGGAGGGCGCGACCGCCACCGACCTCGCGCTCACGATCACCGAGATTCTGCGCAAGAAGGGCGTCGTCGGCAAGTTCGTCGAGTATTACGGCGAAGGGCTGGAGAGCCTGAGCCTCGCCGACCGGACCACGGTCGCCAACATGTCGCCGGAATACGGGGCGACGATCGGCTTCTTCCCGGTCGACCAGGAAACCTTGAAATACCTGCGCAGCACCGGCCGCAGCGAGGAGCAGGTCGCCCTGACGGAAGCTTATTACAAGGCTCAAGGCCTCTTCCGCAACGCGGACAGTCCCGAGCCGGTCTACAGCGACACCATCGAGCTGGACCTGTCCACCGTCATGCCGAGTCTGGCAGGGCCGAAGCGCCCGCAGGACCGGGTGGAGCTCACCAACATGAAGTCCTCCTTCGACTCGATCATCCGCACGCCCGTCGATAAAGGCGGATATGGCCTGACCGACGAGAAGATCGCCCAGGCGGTACCGGTTGTCCATCCGAGCGGCAATACCACCGTTCTCAAGACGGGAGCCGTCGTCATCGCCGCGATCACGAGCTGTACCAACACCTCGAACCCGAGCGTCATGCTGGGCGCGGGCCTCGTCGCCAAGAAGGCCGTCGAGCTCGGCCTCGCCGTTCCCGAATACGTCAAGACCAGCCTGACCCCGGGCTCGCTGGTCGTCACCGAATACTTAAAGAAAGCCGACCTGCTCGCTCCGCTGGAGGCGCTCGGCTTCCATCTGGCCGGCTACGGCTGCGCGACGTGCATCGGCAACAGCGGCCCGCTGCCGGACGAAGTGTCGGCGGCGATCGCCGACAACGATATGACCGTGGCCGCCGTACTGTCCGGCAACCGGAACTTCGAGGGCCGGATTCACGCCCTGGTGAAAGCCAACTACCTGGCCTCTCCTCCGCTCGTCGTCGCCTACGCCCTGGCCGGCACGGTCGACATCGACCTGACGAAGGAGCCGATCGGGGTGGGCAAGGACGGACAGCCGGTCTACTTGAAGGACATCTGGCCCACCTCGCGCGAGATTGCCGAGACGATCCGCTCCAGCGTCAGCCCGGCGATGTTTCACGAGAAGTACAAGGAAGTGTTCATTGCCAACAAGCGCTGGAACAACCTGCTCGTGCCGCTCGGGGAGCTGTACGAATGGGACGAAGCGTCCACCTACATCCAGGAGCCGCCGTTCTTCTCCGGTCTCTCCGAGGAACCGGGCGATATCTCCAGCTTCTCCGGCATGAAGGCGCTCGCCATGCTGGGCGATTCGGTCACGACCGACCACATCTCGCCCGCCGGCAACATCAAGGCTGACAGCCCGGCCGGACTGTACCTCCAGTCGCACGGGGTGGAGCGCAAGGATTTCAATTCCTACGGCTCCCGCCGCGGCAACCACGAAGTGATGATGCGCGGCACCTTCGCCAACATTCGCATCCGCAACGCGGCGGCTCCCGGCACCGAAGGCGGCGTCACCAAGTATCTGCCGACCGGTGAAGTGATGCCGATCTACGATGCGTCGATGAAGTATCAGGAGCAGGGAACCCCGCTGATCGTGCTGGCCGGCAAGGAATACGGAACCGGCAGCTCGCGCGACTGGGCGGCCAAGGGAACGTATCTGCTCGGCGTCAAGGCGGTCATCGCCGAGAGCTACGAGCGCATCCACCGCTCCAATCTGGTCGGCATGGGCGTGCTGCCCCTGCAGTTCCCGGAAGGCTTCGGCTGGCGGACGCTGGGCATCACCGGCACGGAGACGTTCGAGCTTTCCGGCCTCGACAACGCCGTGCAGCCCGGGCAGAAGGTTCGGGTGACGGTGACGCGCGAGGATGGCTCCGACTTCGACTTCGAAGCGGTCGTCCGGCTCGACAGCATGGTCGAGGTCGATTATTACCGCAACGGCGGCATTCTGCAGACCGTCCTGCGGCAGATTACGGCGTCGGAGAAGTTGGCCGGCCCCACGGCTTGATCCAGCATCGCGGTCACAGCGATAACGGCACGGTTGTATCGGGAGCGCGTTCGTCGTCGAACCGGCCGCATCGCCTCGCCGTCCCATTGCAACTGACCGGGGTCGTACCGGGATTGCCGCCACCTGTTCTCTCTTAGCCGGTGTTCCGGCAGCGCATAACGAAAACCCTCCGCACCGAGAAAGGTGCGGAGGGTTTTCGTTTGCCGGAGCTTATGCGCCCGGCCTTCGCCTGCCCGGCTTAGGGCTTAACCCCCGGCTGGCCGTGGAACACTTTCAGGATGAACTCGCGGTCGGGAACCTTCAGGCGCTCATACGAGGCCAGGAATTCTGTCCGGTCATAGGCCGCTTCCTCCAGGTGAACTTGGACGGAGTCCTTCGCCACTTCGAGAATGGCGTAAGGCGCGCTCGGTTCGGCCGTGCAGCCCACAGAGCCGGGATTCAGGAACATGGACCTGTTGCCGCGGAGGCAAAGGGGCAAATGATCGTGCCCGAAGCAGATGAAATCCTCCCGGCATTCGCGGAACAGGGTCTCCAGGTTCTCCCGCGTCGGCTTGACGATCGACGCATACGGCTCCCGGCCGATCGGCGCCCGCTCCTTGCCCCGTACCAGCGCGTAATGGGTAAACCGGAACGTTCGCCCCTCCAAGGTACGCAGCAGTGTCCGGGGCAGGCCAGCCAGCTTGCTGTGGAATTTCCGGTCCATCCGGTCGACGATCCATTGGTGATGCTCCCGGACCTGGGCGTGGCTCGCGGGATAAGCCTCTCCGCGAACGAGCGCCAGCACCGCTTCGTCATGATTGCCTGCCAGGAGAGAAACATCCTTCCGCGCGAACAAGGCTTCCAGCACTTCGTTCGTATCCGGTCCGATTCCGATCGTATCCCCCAGCACGTAGATTTGTTCGACCTCCCGGCGGCGGTCGATTTCCTGAAGCACCGCCTTCAGCGCCGGAGCGTTTCCATGGACATCCGCCAGAATCGCTATTTTTTTCATATTCGGTTTCACCCTCTTGTTCTTGGCTGCATGGTAGTCCTTCTCAGTTTAGCCTTAAGGGAGGGACGCGTCCATCCTCTCTATCGCATTTCTTCCAATGGCAAAGACCGAGCCCGTAGGAACGGCTCGGCCCGGCGGAAGAATTCCTTTCCTAGAGCACCTTGGAGAGAAACGCCTTGGTGCGTTCCTGCTGCGCGCTGCCGAACAGCTCGGTGGGCGGACCTTCCTCCACCACGAAGCCCTGCTCCATGAACAGAACCCGGTCGCCCACCTCGCGGGCGAAGCCCATTTCATGCGTGACGACGACCATCGTCATGCCCTCGCGGGCGAGCTGCTGCATGACGCCGAGCACCTCGCCGACCATCTCCGGATCGAGCGCCGAGGTCGGCTCGTCGAACAGCATGATCTTCGGCTCCATGGCGAGCGCGCGGGCGATGGCCACGCGCTGGGCTTGGCCGCCCGACAGCGACGGCGGATACGCCTCGGCCTTCTCGGACAGGCCGACCTTGTCGAGCAGCTCCATCGCCTTGGCCCGGGCCTTCTCCTCCGTCCACTTGCGGACGAGGATGGGGGCCAGCGTCAGGTTGTCGATGACCTTCTTGTGCGGGAAGAGATTGAACTGCTGGAACACCATGCCGACCTCCGAGCGAATTTCGGCGATGCTCGTTTTCTTGTCCATCAGCGACTGTCCGTCGATGACGATCTCTCCGCCGTTCGGCTCCTCCAGCAGGTTGAGGCAGCGCAGGAAGGTGGATTTTCCCGATCCGGACGGACCGATGACGACCACCACCTCGCTCGGCTGAACCTCCACGTTGATGTCACGCAGGACGACGCTGCTGCCGAAGGCCTTGGACAGCCCCCGCACCCGGATGATCGGCTCCATCCGCTACACCTTCCTTTCCACGTAAGCCAAGAGCTTGTTGAGGGAGTAGGTTAGGACGAAGTAGATGAGCGCCGCCGTCAGGTAAGGCTCCCAGATGCGCATGTATTGGCCGCGCATGGCATTCGCCCAATACATAATTTCCGGCGCGGCAACGATGGCGATCAGCGAGGAGTCCTTGAGCAGCGTAATGAACTCGTTGCCGAAGGCGGGGATCATCCGTTTGACCGCCTGCGGCAAAATGATATGCCGCATCGTTTGAACCGCGTTCATGCCGAGCGAGTGGGCCGCCTCGGTCTGTCCCTTGTCGATCGACTGAATGCCGGCCCGGTAGATCTCCGCCGAATACGCCGCCGAGTTGAGGGAGAGCGCCGTGATCGCGGCCACGATGGCGTCCGTGTGCCCCAGAATGGGCGGAATCAAGCCGAAATGAGCCATAAGGATCTGCACGTAGAGCGGCGTCCCGCGAAAAAAGTTGATGTAGCACACAGCCGGGTAATGCAGGAACCAGCGCCGCGACATTTTGCCGAAGCCTACCGCAAGCCCCAGCAGCGAACCCAGAAGGATGGAGCCGACGGAGATGCCGACGGTAAGCAGCGCTCCCTTCAGCAGGAGGGGCAAGTAATCCCCAATGATATCGAATCGAAAGCCACCAAGCATGATGTTCTTCCTTCCTTCGCTTGTCTCGTGGAGGGTGAAGGCCCGTTACCGGCAGACCCGCCCGCGGCAGGACGTCTCGGAGTCGGCCTACTTGGCGTTCAGAAGAGCCTGCGTGTTCGGCTCCTCGCCGAACCACTTCTTGTAGAGCTTCGCGTATGTGCCGTTCTCGAGGATCGCCTTGATCGCCGGGTCCAGCTTTGCCTTCAGCTCGCTTCCTTTCGGGAGGAGAATCCCATAGTACTCCACCCCGAAATTCTGTTTGTCTTCGATCGTAACGAATTTCTTCTTCGGGTTGTTCTTGGCATATTCGCGTACGATGGCGATGTCCGCTACCGCCGCGTCGACGCCGTCCTTATCCAGCTCGAGGAAGGCATACGTATTCGATTCGTATTTCTTCAGGTTGGGATTCGTCGCTCCCATGATGTCGCTCATCAGCGTGTCGGCGGTCGTCGAGCCCTGTACGGCTACCTTCTTGTCCTTCAGGTCGAGCGCGCTCTTGATGGAGCTGCCTTCCTTGACCAGAATCATGTTGGTCGATTCGAAATAGGGAACCGAGAAATCATACGTCTGCTTGCGGTCGTCCGTGATCGAGACCGAGGAGAGCCCGGCGTCGTTGGTGCCGTTCTTGACCGTGTCGAGCATGGGGTCCCAGCCGGTATTGGTCAGCTTGTATTTCAGTCCCGCCTCCTTCATCACCGCAGCGAAAAAGTCGACATCGAATCCGACAATCTTATCTTTATCCATGCTCTCCATCGGGGCATAGCTGGCGTCGGTGGCGATCCGGTACACCTTTTCTCCGCCGTCCGAGGATTTATTGCCGCATCCCGTAAAAGATACTGCCATGAAACCGGCTATAGCTAACATAACAAGCTTTTTCATTCGATCCTTCTCCCCCCACGCTTGAAAAAGTAAAATCATTACGGTGATTTTACCAGCATATTGCGCATACGACAATGGAATTTTTCATGAATTGTTAGATAAAGTGACGTTTATTACGCTGCCACGATAAAGAAAGACAGGTATGCCAAAAAGCCTTCCCGATCAGGAAGGCCTAAAAATGCTCTCGATTGTCATTCCATTTCGTCCGTCGAGATGGACGAATTTTCCTATTAAGATTAAATTATGCATATTATGGTTATTCGTTTTCAATGGACATGTTGTTATTCATTCATAAGGTCAAGAACCCTGACACCTATCCATGACGTTGTCCGGATCGGATGGGGAAAAGAAGGACTAGGGCTTAAGCATCTTGCCCATCCGTGCAGCCGCTTCCAGGAGAAGGGGCGCATCCTCCTTCATCGCTTCCGCCGTCAACCGGTTGACCGGACCCGAGACGGCCAGCGCCGCCACCATCCGGTGAGCGCGGTTGACGATGGGAGCGGCAATCGCCGCCGCGCCCGCTTCCCGTTCCTCCAGGCTCGTGGCGTACCCGCAGTCCCGCGCCTCTTGAAGCTGCCGCTCGAACGCGGCCTTCTGCGCCTCGTCGGCCCACAGCGGAGCGGCCGACAACTCGCGCTGGAGCTCCGGCGCGCCGAAGGCGACGAGGATTTTGCCGGAAGCCCCTACGTGCAGCGGCAGGCGGACGCCGACCGGGGCCACCCGGCGGATGGCTTGGCTGCTCTGCACCGCCTGCACCCGAATCCGCTCCAGACCGTCCCGCACATAGAGGCTAACCGTCTCTCCAAGCTGATCGCGGAGCCGCTCCATCTCCGGCAGCAGGATCACCGCCGGGTCGTCATCCTGTACCAGGTTGGCGGAGAGCTCCCACATCCGGTAGCCGAGCCGGTACCGCTCCGAAGCCGGATCGCGGCGGACGAAGCCCTTGACCTCCAAAGAGGCCAGCAGCCGGTGCACGGTGCTCTTATGCAAGCCCGCCCGGGCGGCTAATTCCGTCAGGCTGAGGTCGCTGTCCTCGGCAAAACAGAGCAGCAGGTCGAGGGCCCGCTCCACCGCCCGCACCGTCAATTTGGAATCTTCCGTGGACATATCGGCAACCCGCCTCCCGTTTCAAAGAGTGAAACCCAGTTACCATCAGTATAACGCAGGAGCTCCTATCCTGCCAGAGGGGAACGGGAGCAACGAAGCATTCATAGGCTCGTCGGCGGCGGAATACAGATAAGGGATGAAGTCCAATCCGGAAAGGAGTTGTCGAACGTGTCCATGAGCTATGACAAGCTCACTCCGCTCCACCTGCTGGAGGTGATCCGTTCCTGGAAGTTCCGCGAGGCCGGCTACGCCCGCAGCCTGCGGCAGTCCGTTCCCGAACAAGCCCCCGCTGTGGAAGAATGGCTGGCCAACTGGGAGCGGGTCTTCGGACAAACCGAGCAGGCTGCCGTCCGGCTGATCGAACGGGAGCTGGCACCCCGCAGCCGCGGAGCAGCCGGTCCCCCGACCGGGCCGGAGCACCCCATCGCCGGTCTCCTGCCCGTCTCGCTTGCCCAGTCGCGGGAATTCGTCTCCCAGCTCGAACGGTTTGCCGCCGAAAGGGCCGAAACGGATAGCCGGGCCTTTCCGCCCGCCCCCGGCTCCGCCGCCGTGCTCCTCGCCCAAGCTGCGAACGAGTCCACCTCGTACGCGGATGCGCTGGAGCCCTACTTGTCGGAGTACGAAGCGGCCTCCGCCCTCACGTCAAGCGGCGACTTACCCGGCGCCGAAAGCGAACTCCGCCGGGATGAAGCCGGCGATGCCACTGCCACCGGCGAAGGCCAGTGGTCGCGGCCGCCGGTTCCCGACCAGGCGCCCGTACCGATCGGCGGTCACACCCTGCCCCCGCTTCCCTATGCCTACGACGCGCTGGAGCCCTACATCGACGCCAAGACCATGCAGCTCCACCACGACATCCACCACAAATCCTACGTGGACGGACTCAACAAAGCGGAGCTGGAGATGCAGAAGGCGCGCAAGACCGGCGACTTCTCGCTGATCAAGCACTGGGAACGCGAAGCCGCCTTCAACGGAGCCGGCCATTACCTGCATACGCTGTTTTGGAACATCATGACGCCCAAGGGAGGCGGCAAGCCGAGCGGAGCGCTGGCGGCGCAGATCGACCGCGATTTTGGCAGCTTCGAGGCGTTCAAGAAGCATTTTTCCCAAGCTGCGGAAAAGGTGGAGGGCGGCGGCTGGGCGATCCTGGTCTGGAGCCCGCGCAGCCACCGGCTGGAGATCCTGCAGGCGGAAAAGCACCAGAACCTGTCGCAGTGGGACGTCATTCCCCTGCTCGCTCTGGACGTCTGGGAGCATGCCTACTACCTGAAATACCAGAACGAGCGGGGCAAGTACATCGACGCCTGGTGGAATCTCGTCAATTGGCCCCATGTGAACGAGCGGTTCGCTACCGCCCGCCAGGTGAAGTGGTATCCTTATTGAGCTTTTTCACCGCCAAACCAAAAAAGGACTCGAATCGGCAATAAAGCCGTTCGGTCCTTTTGTTTCTCTTCACCGCCGGGCTTGCTTGAGGCAGCTCTCCCTGATCCTGCGGCAGGCGTTCAGATGAACGATCTGATGCCGGGTAATCGGCATCAGGAAGATTCCGGCCACCGTCTTCCTGCCCCAGAAATCGAGCAGCCAGAACGCGGCTTCGCGGCGGGCGACGCCGCCCTCCTCGGCGATCCGGCCCAACTGCTCCTTTTCCACCTTGCGCTTCATATCCTCCGGATGCAGCCCTTGAATGATCGTGCGGGTCCGGGTGCCCACTGCACAGCGGTACTCAAGCAGCTCCGTCAGGCTCACCGATTCGCTGAAGGAGCGGATTTCCTCCTTGGTCATCGCGTTCCCCGTGTCCTTCACGTCGGTCCCGAGCCGCCGCATCCACTCCTCATCGAAGACAGGCTCCCGCCGTGCAACCAACCGGTTCGCGGTCAGGTCTTCAATGCGGGTCATGTGCCAGAGGTTCCATGCGATCGTGTTCCCCTTGGCAGCCGGCATCGCCCGACAGGTCTCGGAGTCCAACCCTGCCGCGATTTCATCCATAAACGTGTCCGCTTGCCCGCCGCCGACGCGAGACTCGTGCACCAGGGAGTGCATGTCGGACAACAGGCCGACCGCCTCCTCGAAGTGCTCGCGCTTTTGCAGGATGGCCTTCAGCCTCGCCTGCTTCGGGTTCCACTGCGTTCCCACTTCAAACATCGCCGTCTCTCCTTAGCGAATCATGAGCCAATGTCCAAATGGCTATTCGTCTCCCCCTACTATAGCAAACCGCAGAGGAGACGGCTTGACGCTTTTTGCGGAATTTCCCTTATGCGCACAAAAGGCATGAAAAAAGCGCGGGGCCAACCGCCCTCGCGCTTTAAGACAAATGCTGCTTATTCCTTGATCAGCGACATGAATTCCGTTCGCAGGGCGACATCGCGGCGGAAGATGCCGCGCACGCCGGAGGTAACGGTCTTGCTGCCGTATTTCTTGACCCCGCGCGAACACATGCACAGGTGCTCGCCCTCGACGACGACGATCGCGCCTTGCGGCTTCAGCACCCGCATGATCGTGTCGGCCAGCTCCGAGGTGATCCGCTCCTGCACCTGCAGGCGGCTCGCCACGGCGTCGACCAGCCGGGCGAACTTGCTTAAGCCTGCGATCTTGCCGCTCGGGATGTAGCCGATGTGCACCTTGCCGAAGAACGGCGCCATGTGATGCTCGCACTGGCTGTAGTAGACGATGTCCTTGACCACGACCAGCTCCTCGTGGTTCTCGTCGAAGGTGACGCCGAGGATTTCTTGATAATCCTTGCCGTACCCGGCAAAGATCTCTTCATACATGCGGGTGACGCGGGCCGGGGTCTCGCGGAGGCCCTCACGGTCCGGATCTTCCCCGATGAGCCGGAGAATCTCGCGGATATGCCCTTCGATCTCTTCGCGGTTTTCCTCGACTTTTTCATTGCGGAGCTGCTTGGACAGCATGGCGCTCTCCCCCTGACCTGTCGGGATGACCCCGATTTATCGTTTGCCGCCGCGAACGGGCGGCTTCATTCCCGGATTCTTGCCCTGCCCCTGCTGCTTCATCATCTGCTGCGCTTTGGCCAGCTGCTGACGGTTCATGTTGTATCCCATCTGCTTGGCCATCTTCGCCAGCATGTCAGGGTCGTTCTGCATTTTCTCCATCTGCCTGCGCAGGTAGTAGACGCCGATCACGAAGCCGACGATGAGGCCGACAATCAGCGTGAGAACGGGAATCAGCCAATCCCATACACTATTCATACGTTCTTCCTTCACCCCAGTTAAGAGTAATCAAAACCTTTACTATGATACCATGTCCCCGAAAGGCGCACAAACCGCTTTTGCCGCTGGGGGCGTCAGGGCTGAACCGTCTCGATGAACACCGTCGTATGCTTGGCCAGGTCGACCTCCTTGGTCTCCACCTCGCCGTCAAACTCCTGGCGCACTACCCGCACGATGGGTCTGCCCGGCAGGCCGCGATGCTGGCCGACGACGACGCCGGTCTCCTTGGTCGACAGCCGGACGGAAATCCCGGTCGGGTACACGGACACGATCCGGGTGAATTGCAGGAGCGCCTCATGATCGAGCTCCACGCCCGCCATCGCCATCATCACCTCGCAGGCCTCATGCGGAAGCATCATGGGCTGACCGTCGCGGTACAACAGATTGTCGTAGGTGTTGGCGACCTTCACGATCTTGGCGTACAGGTGAATCTGATCGTCGAAAAGGCCGCGCGGCAAGCCCAGCCCGTCCGGCCGCTCGTGATGCTGAAAGGCGACATGGGCGATCAGCAGGCTGAACTCCCGCTTCGTCTTGAGCAGCTCGAAGCCCCGCCAGGTGTGGTGCCGCTTCAAATCCGTCGAAGAGTCGTCGGTGATCGCTTCGACTTTGCCGATATCGTGCAGGAGCGCCCCGATGGTCAGCTCCTTGAGCTGCACCTGGCCGAGCCCCATGTTCGCGCCGATCAAAGCGCTGAGGGTTGCGACATTGAGCGCGTGCACATAGTGGGCATTGTCGTGCGTGCGGATATCCGAAAGCTGCAGCAGCACCTCCTGGTTCTGGGAGATGTCCTCGAGAAGCCGGTCGATGCTGATGCTGACCGCTTTGCTGGAAAAGTCTTTTCCCGAGCGGATCGCTTCCATGGCTTCGCCCATCCGGTGCATGACGAGCCGCTTGTTCTCTTCGGAGACGGGGTCCTCGTACAAGGCGTCCTCGAACAGCGGGTCCTGAATATACAGCATGGTCACGCCGATCCGCCTCAGCGTGTTGATCATGTAGACCGTCAGTTGGACGCCCTCCGCCAGCAGAGTCGCTCCATTGCCGGAAAAAATGGTTCTGCCCAAATACTGACCCGGTTCTACATTGTCGAGACTGACATACTTCATGATGCACCACCCGGATCATTAGGTTGAAGGCCGCCTTCCGTCAAGCGGCCCCTATCTTCCATATCGTCAACGCAAACGGGTTGATGAACCCCCAACCGTCACCTATAGAGATTGAACTTATTATTTACGCCTGCGCAGCTGGAATGTCATTCCAATCGCTGTTGATCCCAGATTTTCGGAATGAACTTGTTAAGGGGGAAATCCGGGATCAAAGGCGCCCGCTTCGCTTCTTCACGACCTTCCTCTTCTCCGGCTTTCTTTTGTTCCATCTAGTTAGACCGGCAAATCCGGCTGGATCGGCGTATCCGCCGACCCTTCGCCGGCGGGCCGGGCTTCGGCCAGCGCCTTCGCTGCCTTGACCCGGACGCGCTCCTCCGGATCGCGCTCGGCCGCTTGCTTCAAAGCGCCGAGCGCCTCATCCCCGCCGATGCGCCCGAGCGCCCAAGCGGCCTCGGCCCGGATGTCCGGCCGCGGATCTTCCAGAAGCAGCCGGATTAGCAGCGGCGCGGCCGTGCGGTCGCGGAACTTGCCGAGCCCGAGGATCGCGTTGCGCTGGATCGGCTTCTTGCCCCGCCAGGCGGCTGCGCCCGAGCCGAACCGCTCCTTGAATTCGCGGTTGCCGATCGTGAGGAGCGGCGCCAGCAGCGGCTTGGCCAGCTCCGGGTCCGGGCGGAATTCGGCATGATGCGTCCAGTTGAAGCCCTTGTTCTTCGGGCATACCACCTGACAGGTGTCGCAGCCATAGAGCCGGTTTCCCATCCGGTCCTTAACCTCCTCCGGAATCTCGTCCTTGGATTGGGTCAGGAACGACAGGCAGCGGCCCGCGTTCAGCACGCCGGGTTCCACGAACGCCGAAGTCGGGCAGGCATCCAGGCAGAGCGTGCAATCGCCGCAGCTATCGGTAAGCGGCGTATCCGGCGGAAACGGCAGGTTGGTGAGCAGCTCGCCCAAGTAGACGTAGGAGCCGAACTCGGGCGTGATGACCGAGCAGTTCTTGCCGCTGAAGCCGATGCCGGCCCGGACCGCCACCTCCCGGTCGACGAGAGCGCCCGTGTCGACCATGCTCTCCAAGCGGGCCTCCGGCACCCGCGAGCGGATGAAATCCGCAAGCCGCTCGAGCCGGTCGCGCAGCACGGTGTGGTAATCCTCGCCCCAGGCGGACCGGGCGACGATTCCGCGCGAAGCGCCCGGCTCGGAGCGGGGCGGCCCCTCCAGCTTGGAGGGATAGGCCAACGCGATGGAGAGGATCGAGCGCGGTCCCTCGAACAGCAGCTCCGGATGCGTCCGCTTGTCGATGTCCTTCTCCTCGAAGCCGCATTCGTAGCCCTCTGCCCGGCGGCGCAGAAGCCGTTCCTTCAATTCAAGAAAAGGATCGGCCGACGCGAAGCCGATCTTGTCGATTCCCAAGCCGCGGGCGGCGGCTTTGATCTCCTCCTTCAGGGACAGCCAATCGCCGGCGGGTGCGTCCAGATGCAGCAGGTCGGCGATGGGTCTCGCCCCCTTCCCATTCATTTTACGCCCGCGCTTCCGCCCGCGGCGGCCGCTTTCGCCGCCGCCACGGCCAGCTCGTCGCAGCGGTTGTTCCATTTGTCGTCGGCATGCCCCTTAACCTTGACGAACTCCAGTCGGTGGATATCCTTCAGGGCCAGGAGCCGCTTCCACAGATCCTGATTCTCCACGGGCTGCTTCTTGCTGTTCAGCCAGCCGTTCTTCAGCCAGCCGCGGTACCAGCCCTGCTGAAAGCAGTTCACCAAGTAGGCCGAGTCGCTGTGCACCTTGACCTGGCACGGCTCCTTCAGCTTGGCGAGCGCTTCGATGACGGACAACAGCTCCATCCGGTTATTCGTGGTATGGGCTTCTCCCCCGGACAGCTCCAGCCGATGCTCGCCGTAAAACAAAACAGCACCCCAGCCCCCGGGACCCGGGTTGCCGGAGCACGCTCCGTCGGTGTATAGAATGACTTCCTTCATGCCTCTTCTCCCCACTCTTTCCGCCACCAGTCGTAGTAAGCCAGAACCTGTCCATTGTCGAAGGGCATCCGCTTCTTGTCCGCACGCTCGGTCAGAAGCCGCAGGCCTTCGCGAACCTTTCGCTCCACGATGTGAGAGTAATGATAGCTCTGCTTGTGACGCTCGTATTCGTCCTGATCGACGAGAATCCGTTCGCCGCCCGGCGTGACGATCAGGTCCAGGTCATAATCGATGTAAGTGATGACATTGCCGTACAGATAAGGCGGCGACGCCACGTTGCAGTAATAACGCACGCCCCCGTTCTCGATCAGCGCGACAATATTGTACCAGGCGCCCGGAATGAAGAAGGTGACGCCCGGGCTGCGGCTGAACCATTCGCTTCCCGCCGCCTCCACAATCTTCGTGCGGCAGTTGACGGTCACGATCATCTTCTCGGCGGCATGCTCCGGATGGAGGAGTTCGTCCGGGACCCGGCGGTTCTCCAGCCACATGCGGTGCAGATGGCCGTTATGCTTGAAGCTTTTGATGACATATACGTCGGAATCGCTCATCGCAACCGTCCTCTTTCTCTCTCTTTGCTCCAGTATACAAGAAAAGCATACCGGCACGCCAATTTCGGCGCCCGATATGCTTCAAAATGGATCCGCGGGTCAGTGCGCTCCGACGATGCTAAGCGCTTTCCTGCCCTTGGGCAAAAACCGGTTGAAGTACCTTACCGCATCGAATACGGACAGCATCTCCTGATCTTCACCATGCTCGTCCAGCGCAATGAGAATGTCGCTCACGTTACGGGTGAGGAACCGCTTCTCCAACGTACGGATGAGCTCCTTGCCGATTCCCTTGCGGCGGTGAAGCGGATCAACGGCCAGGCGGTAATAATAGCCCTGGTTGTTGTCGATCGTGCCGATAATGACTCCCAGGAGGTCCTCGCCTTCCTCAGCCACCAGGACGAGCTCGCTGTCATAGGACAACTGGCGGGCGAGCGCATGGTTGGTTTCTTCGTAGCAGGCTTCGGTCAGGGCTTCAGCCAGCAGCCGGTTCACAACGAGATAATCCGACAGCCGAAACGAACGAATAATCATGAAGGTCTCTCCCCAGAAGAATTGAGATTCGGTACCTCCTATATATTACGACAAAATTGCGCAAATTACTTGCGTTTTGGGAGGAATTTTTAAAAATTCATTAACTTTTCACCGTATTCCTCCTGAAAGCGCTTAATATTAACCGCTTTCATCATTTGTCTCGCATTTGACTCTCGCGACGGTTCCGATGTTCGGTCCATCGGCGCACAGCCCAAGCGCAAAAGGCGCTTCCTCCATTATTAGGCATGTCCCGAAATGCGGCAACCCCTATTTTTAACCCCGACGACGCAGCTCCGGCATCCGTTCATACAGGTTGAGTTCGTGCTTTGCCCCGCCGATCCGGATTTCCGGGAAATCGGAGTCTTCCCGCTCTGGCTTGACTCTTTACAAGCTTGTCAATGATTTTTGCAACAGTCCGGCAAATTGTTTATAATAACGGTATGGATAGCTTTGATTCCAAATTTTACATATCAGGAGGAATTCGCAATGGCACATCAATTGCCCCCGCTGCCTTACCCGAACAACGCGCTTGAACCGCATTTCGATGAAAAGACCATGGAAATCCACCATGACCGCCACCACAACACGTACGTGACCAACCTGAACGCCGCTCTGGAAAGCGCGCCGGAGCTGCAGAATAAATCCGTCGAAGAGCTGATTGCCGATCTGGACGCCGTTCCGGAAGGCATCCGCACCGCCGTCCGCAACAACGGCGGCGGCCACGCCAACCACTCGTTCTTCTGGCAGATCCTCAGCCCGAACGGCGGCGGCGAACCGACCGGCCCCATCGCTCAGGCAATCGAATCCGAACTGGGCGGCTTCGCCAAGTTCAAGGAAGACTTCACCAAGGCCGCCACGACCCGCTTCGGCAGCGGCTGGGCTTGGCTCGTCGTCGACAAGGACGGCAAGCTTTCCGTCACCAGCACGCCGAACCAGGACTCGCCTCTGTCCGAAGGCAAGACCCCGATTCTCGGCCTGGACGTCTGGGAGCACGCCTACTACCTGAAGTACCAGAACAAGCGTCCGGATTACATCGGCGCCTTCTGGAACCTCATCAACTGGGACGAAGTCAACAAGCGCTACGCCGCTGCAAAATAAAGGCGCAAGCCAAGAGGAAAAGCGCGAACCGGAGCATCCCGGTTCGCGCTTTTTTTTGGCGTTCAATCAGAGATTGAGTTGCTCTTAAGGAGCGATAACGGTGGCTTAGTCTCCCGTTCTCCCCCTGCCGGACATCAAGTCGATGCGCCCGCATTCTCCTTGACGATGGCCTCGCTGTCGTCAAACCAAGCGGAGCCATTGTCGGTATCGAGCCACCAGCCGCTGCCGTCTCCGGCGCGCTTTAACGTGTAGCTGTGATCGGATACCGGGTCCTGCGTCGAGAACCAGCCGTCCGGCTGCCGCTCCAGATGGTACATCTCCCGGACGCTCACCTGCAGGCTGTCGCCGCCGTCCCACTGGATGCTGGACGGGTCAACCAGCACCTTGACCAGCTGGACGCGGTTCTCGGCCGGCTGGGTGATCTCCTTGCTTAAGCCGACCGCATAGGGCGAGGCCGGGTCGGCGGCCTTGAGCAGCGAAGGATCGCCGCTGTTGCGGGCCTCCGTCCACGACAGGGCGGCGCCGTAGGCCGCTTCCAGCGCCTGCTCCGCCATCTTGCCGTTCAGGAGCCCGTCCAGCTCCACACGTTGCGTCTGCGCGGCGTCGACGTCAAGCGACGCTTCCAGCTCGGTTCCCAGCACGTTCGCCTTCACCTGAAAAGACGACTTCGCGGGAGCGGGAGCCAGCTCCAGCTCTCCGTTCAGCGAAGAGACTTCTTTGCCGTTCAAGGTCACCGTGTATCCCTTGCCGCGCGGCAGTTCGACGGTGAGCGAGGTGCTCAACAGCTCGGCGGGACGGATCTCCGCCCCGGAGCCCTGCAGCAGACTCACCGTGTCCGCCACGGTTTCGCTGGCATAGTCGTTGCGGACGGTTCCCTCGAACCGGTAGATGGACGGCCACAGGCCGGAGATCCGGTTGTTCGCCGCCGCCGGGCCGCCTTCGGCCAGCTTCCCTTCCACCGTGATTCCTTCCGCTTGGACGATGGCGATCTCGCCCGGCTCGACCTGAAGCCGCCAGCGGGTTCCCCGCCAGGACTTTTCCGATTCGAAGGCCAGCACCGAATCCCCCGAAAAGAGCCGCTGCAGAGCGTTCGGCTGCATGTCCGCCTGATCCGCGGCTTCGGCCAAGAGGGTCTTGTATTTCTCTTTCACCTCGGGCTTGTCCAAGGTCTTGTCAAAAGCATCCAGGGCCTCCTGGTTCTTCAGCTCCTGCTGGCCGGGCGCGAGCAGCCGGGACAGCCCGGCGGCGTCGCCGGCTTCGACCGCGGCCTCGGCTTTGGCTTGCAGCGCTGGGGGACTCGACGGTCCATAGGTGAAATGGGCGAAGGCATAGCCGGCGCCCGCCAGCACCGCTGCTCCAAGGACGGAGGCGGCGAGAATGCGGATCTTTCGCGAGAGCGGTTGTCTCGGTTGTCTCGCCCGCGGCTCCTGCCGTTGGGCCGGAACCGGCGCCGGAGCCGCTGAGGAGGCTACCGGCTCCCCGCAGCTTCCGCAGTACCGGTCGCCGGGCGCTACCGGACCGCCGCAATGTGCGCAGAACATGGGGATTCTCCTCCTTCTAGAAGATGGCGCTGCCGAAATCGCGGATCAAGAGTTGGAAAGCGACGAGGCTGACGACGGTATACGCCCCGGCGAACACGGCGAGCGCCTGCCCCCGATTTTCCGCGGAGATCCCGAACCAATCCAACGCGCTCAGAACGGTCATGAGCAGGGTGTAGAGCAGGAAGGCGGCCACGATCACGAACGAGCCGGGCACCCAGAGGAAGGCCACAAGCGCCGCCAGGGCGAAGCCGGCCCCCGATTGAAGCTGCATCGCTCCCAAGTGGGTGAGCACCTCCTTGCCGCTTCGCTGGACGGAGCCCTTCCATTGGCCCACCGCCCAGAGCAGCAGAATGAGCGCGGCCAGCGAGAACAGGCCGAGCAGCAGCAGGTGCGAAGCGATCGGCAGTTTGCGAACTGTGCCGCCGACAATGTCCGAGAAGATTCCGTCCGCCGGTCCAAAAGAGCGGACAAGCTTGAATTTGAGCACGAGTCCCCACAGGAAAAACCCGATGATCGAGGCGGCAAGTCCCAGGATGCCGTAAATGGAATCCCGCGCCGGCTGCAGCGAAAAAGCGGCGAGCGGATCGCGCAGGATGGCGAGCAGCAGATTCGCATTCACATCCGGCCTTCTCCGGGCCTTCTCCCCTTGGTCCGTCCCGACCCAGACCGGTTGAGCGGCCTTGGCCGGACAATCGTGGACCGTTCCTTCCTCCAGCTTGGCGCCGCATTGCGTGCAATAAGCCACAATCCTTATCCTCCTTAGGCGGAACCTTGGAATTCCGCTTCTTCCTTGATCCCCCTTCTTTCGACAGATCTCCCGGAATTTCCTTCCTTGCCGTTGGTTGTATTGCGGCAAAAAGCCCTCCGCATCGGGAGGGCTGGAGGATGGAGCTGTGAGGGTTTGGTTATTTGCGCTTCGGGGCGGCGTCGCTCGGGGAAGGAGCCGGCGCGACGGTCCGATGATCGATCAGCTTCTCCAGGACAGGCGTCAGCTCGTCCTTCAGCTTCGCGATGAGCTGCTCCCGGCTCACGCCCTTCGACGCGGCGATCTCGGCCAGCGATTTGCCCGAAGCGAGCGACCGTTGCAGCTCCTCCGGGGTCATCCCGAGATCGGCGGCAAGCTCCGGCAACCGGGAGGCGAGCAGGCCCGGCGGCATGCCGTGGCGGCCCCGGTCTCTGCCGGAGAAAGCGGCTCCTTTGACATCCACGAGCCAGGGAAGCCGGCGATTCATCTGCTCTTTCATTCGATCGGCGGCTTCGCGGGTCAGCGTGCCGTTCTTCACCTCCTTGTCCAGGAGAGCGGCTGCCCGCCGGTTCAAGCCGGCGAGCAGTTGCTCGCGGCTCTTGCCCTTGGCCGCAGCGACGTCGGTCAAGCTCTTGCCGGCGTTCAGCTCCTTCATCAAGTCAGCCTTGCTTATGCCAAGCACTGCCGCGGCTTCCGCATAAATTCGTTCCGGGCCGAGTCCGGTGCGGGTATGTTTAGGCTGGCAAGACGATCCGGGCTGCGGCGGCGGGCTCGGGGTCACCTGCGCCGTCGGACTCGGCTTCGCCGCGCCGACCGCACCGGCTGCGCCGGCAGGTGCGGCAGACGCTGCCGCGAGGAGCACCGCCATGCCGCAGGCGATCCAGGCAGATAGGGGTGGTTTCATGGCTTTCCTTCCCTTCGGGGATTGAGAGTGGAGCTTCCGGCGGGAAGCTCCCGCTTAGGATGCCCCGCGGCGAAGGAAAAGATTACCGGATTACCGGTATCGGCGACTCCGTTCCTGCGATTCATCCCGTTCAGCCACTCAGTCCGCTGTTCTTCCGTCTCACTCGGGGCGGAAGGCTCCGATCAACCGGACAAACAGGTTGGGAAAGGCATACCGCTTCTCCTCTTCAGCTCCCATCCAGGCATACCCCGGCGGCAGCTCAGCGGGCGAGCCGTCCGCCAGACGGCAGCGGAACACCCGCATCTCCCAGCGCAGGTGGCTGAACGTATGCTCCGCGTCGGTCAGCCACGCTTCGGGAATCACCCGAAGTCCGTCGGCCTCGGCCAGCCCTAGGGCCAGCGCGGCGGCGGAAGCCGACGGGAAGCCGGCCGCTTCCGCCGAAACCGGAGGTATGGCAGGCACGGCTGCCGGGTCCCGGTTACCGTCCGGCAAGGCGACATGGGGGAGCTCCCAGAGCCCGGCGAGCAGTCCTTCCGCCGGACGGCGGCGGATCAGGAGCCGCCCGGCTCCGTCGGTAACAATAGCCGCTGCTCGGGCCTCCGGACGGGGCGGCTTCGCCTTCGACTTGACGGGCAGCTCGTCCACCCGTCCCTCCAGCCGAGCGCCGCAGCGCTCCATCACCGGGCAGATCAGGCATTGCGGCGATTTGGGGGTGCAGACGGTTGCGCCGAGTTCCATCAGCGCCTGGTTGAAGTCCCCGGCCGCTCCAGCCGGAATCAGCGACCGGGCGAGCTTTTCAATGGAGCTTCGGGCCGACGGCTTAGCGATATCCTCCTCGAGGAGGAAGAATCGCGACAGCACCCGCATCACATTGCCGTCCACCGCTGGCTCCGGGCGGTCGTAGGCGATACTGAGGATGGCGCCCGCCGTGTAGGGGCCGACTCCCTTCAAGGCCCGCACCGCTTCCGGCTCGTCGGGCACCACGCCGCCGTAGTCCTCCTTCACCTCGCGGACCGCCGCTTGAAGGTTGCGGGCCCGCGAGTAGTAGCCGAGCCCCTCCCAGGCCTTCAGCACCTGCTCCTCGGGTGCGTCCGCCAGGGCCTCGACGGTAGGAAACTGCTCCATAAACCGGTGATAATACGGGATCACCGTATCCACCCGGGTCTGCTGCAGCATGATTTCCGATACCCAGATGTGATAGGGGTCTTTGTTTCGCCGCCAGGGCAAATCCCGCTTGTGCCTCCGGTACCAGGCCAGGAGCTCGCGGGAATAGAACGCCTCGTCGGTCTCCCCATCCGCCTGAACGGCCCCGCTAATCTGGGTTCCGCTCGATTCGGTTCTGCCCGATTCGGTTCTGCCCGATTCGGTTCTGCTCGAATCGCCTCCCGCCCCATCCTTATCCGCCGCAGCGGCCGCTTCCGCCCCCTTTGCATGCTTATCTATCCACTCCGCCTCATGCGGCTGTCTGTTCTTCACCTTGTCGCTCCTTCCGGCCGTACCGACTCGCTTGAGACCACAATTCTGCTATAATAGGTCACGGCACCATTTCCATTATACCATCCGCACCAGGGGGTTTCGCCATGTCCGACTCCATCCGCTCTGCCTCCCCTCCCGCCGACCGTTCGGCCTCCTCTTCCATCGGCCGGTCCGCCGGCCGGTTCTGGCGATTCGTTGGTTTGTTATGGGGAGTCCAGTGGATTCTCGCCGCCGCCTTCCGCCAGTTGGAGCTGTTCGGCGCTTCTTCGCGGCTCGCTCCGCTGTCCTTCTATCTCGCGGCTGCGGCAACGCTTGCGGCTGCCGCGTTCTATGGGCAGGCTGCCCGACGCCGCCCCGCCGGAACCGACCGGCCAAATCCCGGACACCGGCTGACCGGACGGTTCGCGACGACCGGGACCGCCCTCGCGCTGACTGCCTTCGCCGCCGCGCTTCCGTTTTTCGTTCCCGCCGTAGGCTTGGTGGATTTCTATCGGGCGCTCGCGCTTGCGGCACTCTATCTCCTGCTCGGTGCGCACCGCTCCCGCCGGTTTACGGCGCTCGCCTGGTGGCTCATTCTGCTGACGCTGGCGGTTGCTCTGCTCTATCTAGGCTTCGCTCCGTTTGTGCTGGGCGTGCTCGGCGGCTGCAGCTTGATCGCCTGCGCCCTTGTCATCAATTTGTAACATAACGGTAATCTGTTTTTCAGGTTCAATTAAGGTTGAGCGGGTAATCTATAACTAGCCCCCCTAATGATATAGATTGGGAAATAAACCTTCCGGGTTGACCGCCGGAGGGTTTTTTCCTGTCCATCGGCAGAGATGCCACTCCAAGTGAGATGAACCGCTGGTTCAGCCCCAAAACCGTTCGGGTAATAGAGAATCAAACCCATGCGCGTTTTCGGGGGTTTACCATAGACGGGAGGCATTCGTTCGCATGAGCTACGAATTGATTGTGATTAAGCTGTGCGTCGGCTTCGCCGGGCTGTGGACGATTACGCGGCTGCTCGGCAAAAAGGAAATCGCCCAGCTTACCCCCTTCGACTTTATCTCCTCGCTCGTCTTGAGCGAGATTGTCGGCAACACCATCTATGATAAAGAGGTAACCCTTCTCCATCTGCTATTGGCGTTCGGAGTGTGGGCCGCCCTGTCTTTTTTGTTTGAGTTCCTGACGTTCCGCGTTAAACGGCTGCGCGGGCCGCTCGACGGGCGCCCTTCCGTCCTCATCCATAACGGTGTCATCGACCGCAAGGAAATGAACCGCAACAAGCTCGATTTCGAGCAGCTTCGCCTGCTGTTGCGCATGCAAAACGTCTTCTCGCTGCGCGAGGTGGCGTATGCCGTCTACGAGACCAACGGAAGCCTCACGGTGCTGAAAAAATCCGCCTTCGAATCGGTGGAGCGGCGTGATCTCAACCTGCCCGAGGAAGCCGTCGGCCTGCCGGTCGGCCTGATCGAAGACGGAGAAGTACAGCTTGACGAACTGAGCCGATGCGGAAAAGACCCCCAATGGCTGCTTGAGGAGCTGCACAAGAACGGATATAGCCGGCCGGAGGAAGTGTTGTATGCGGAATGGACGCCGGAGAATGGCCTCCATCTCTTGGCGGCGGATAAAGGCTGACCCGCGTGAGGCCTCCCCTTTAAGCAGACGGTTACTCTATTTCCCGTGTCTGCTTAAAGGGGAGTTTTCTCTTTTGGCCAAGAAGAGGGACCTGCCCATCCTAATGTGATATTTGTCATACTCATGACTTGACGTTTGTGACTGGTAGCGGCAGAGCATCCTGCCTTATCATTGAAGATATCCATTTCGAAACGACATCAGCGAGCCGCTTCAGCCAGGAGGGAATCAAGGATGGATCAAATGAAGATTGCCGATTTGAAAAAACACTCCATTCCGTTTGCGCGCACGAATACCGCAGCCAGCATTCGTCAGCTCTTCAACACCCTGCTGCCGTTCCTGCTGCTGTGGACGCTCGCCTATGCGAGCCTGTCGGTCTCCTACTGGCTGACGCTGCCGATAGCGATCCTTGCAGCCTGCTTTTTAGTCCGAACGTTTATTATTTTCCACGATTGCTGCCATCAGTCGTTTTTCCAAAGTCGTAAGGCGAACGATGTGCTGGGGAACCTTACCGGCGTACTTACGCATTTTCCCTATGAGCAATGGAAGAACGCCCACAACATTCATCACGCCACAAGCGGCAATCTCGATAAACGGGGCGTCGGCGATATGTGGATCATGACCGTGGATGAATACCTCGCTTCTCCGCCGCTGCGCAAACTGGCCTACCGCTTGTACCGCAATCCGTTTGTCATGCTGGTGCTGGGCCCTCTGCTGGTGTTTATGATTTCCAACCGCATGAACCGCACAGGGGCAAAGCGACGGGAGAAGCTGAATACGCATCTGATAAACGCAGGAATTCTCGCTTTATACGCGGGATTGGTTGCCTTATTCGGATGGAAAAGCGTGCTGCTTGTGCAAGCCCCCATCCTTTGGGTTGCAGGAATGATGGGAATTTGGTTATTCTACGTTCAGCACCAGTTCGAGGACTCTTACTTCGAGAATGACGATAAGTGGAGCTTCGTGAAGGCCGCAGTGGAAGGTAGCTCCTATTATCAGCTTCCAAGGCCGCTGCAATGGATAACCGGCAACATCGGCTTTCATCACGTGCATCACCTCAACCCGAAAGTGCCGAATTACAATCTGGAGAAGACTCATCTGGCGATTCCGCCGCTTCAGAAAGCCATGACCATCACCCTTCGCAGCAGCCTGCGCTCGCTTCGGTTCCGGTTGTGGGATGAGAATGCGAAGACCTTTATCAGCTTTCGCGAAGGGAGAGCGACTCGCAAGAAGCTCGCTGCGAAGCAAGTTATCCCGATTAACGGCGGAAAGGCCGCTAACGGGGCTAGATGATTCTGAAGCACGAGTAGCCTCCGAAAAGGTGGAACCGCATGCAAAAGTGGCGTTTGAATCTGCACGAGACGACCGGACTCAACCCTTTTATATGGGCCATCCTGTTCATTCTGCCCTTCTACTATATCTTTCGCACTTCATCCAGGGCCCATATCGCGGTGGGAATCGCTCTGATTCTCCTGTTCTTCGTCTCCTATGTGCTGGTCTTCGTTACCAAAGGGTGGAAGGTCTATGTTTGGTCAGGCGTACAGATTGCCATCTCGATCGCCATGACCGTCCTATTCGGATTCGTGTACTTCTCGTTATTGCTCGCCTTCGTGATCGGCAACATTATGAGCAAGACGGGCTTCATTACGCTATATGTCATTCACCTTACCGTAACGATCGTGACGATCGAATATGCGATTCTCGTCCACAACCCGATGGTGGTCAATCAATTGCCCTTTGTCATCATTTGTTTGATCATGGTCATCCTGCTTCCCATCTCCAACTACAACCGCAACAAGAACGAGCAGCTGCAAGGCCGGCTGGACGACGCAAACAAACGCATCTCCGAATTGGTGAAGCTCGAAGAACGCCAGCGGATCGCAAGGGATCTGCACGATACGCTGGGCCAGCAGCTTTCCCTGATCGGACTTAAGAGCGACCTTGCCATAAAATTGATGGCCAAAAGTCCCTCGCAATCGATCGTGGAGATGGAGGAAGTCCGGCAAACGGCGAGAAATGCCATGAAGGAAGTACGGGAGATCGTGATGCAGATGCGCGGCGCGAAGCTGGCGGAAGAACTGTCCCGAATCGAACAGATTCTGAAGACGGCGCGCATCGAACTGGTGGTCGAAGGGGACCTCGAGCCAATGAGCTTATCCCTGATGAACGAGACCGTCCTCTGCATGTGTCTAAAGGAGGCGGTCACCAATCTCGTTAAGCACAGCGCAGCTTCCGTCTGTACCATCTCGATCCGGCCGGACCCCCTGGCCTTGGTTGCCACTGTCGACGACAACGGGATCGGCATAACCCGGCATGGGTTATTCTCCAAAGGCAGCGGCCTCAAAGGGATGAAGGAACGGCTCGAATTCATCAACGGGAGCCTGGAGTTAGGCGAAGGACCCGGCACCTTGCTGGTGATGAAAGTGCCCCATACCCATCCGAGAGAGAAGGCTTGAACATGATTCGAATCCTCATTGCGGAAGACCAGCGAATGATCCTCGGCGCCCTCGCTGCTCTGCTGGATCTGGAAGAGGATATGACCGTCGTCGCGAAAGCGAGCAACGGGGAAGATGCCGTCAAGCTGGCGCGTCTTCATCGTCCGGACGTCTGTATCTTCGATATCGAAATGCCGCTCAAGGACGGATTGGAAGCAGCCGAGGAGCTTGCCTCGCTCTCGCTGGATTGCAAAGTCGTCATCCTCACGACGTTCGCCCGGGCGGGTTACTTCGAACGAGCCATTAAAGCCGGCGTGCATGGCTACTTGCTTAAAGACAGTCCCAGCGAGGAGCTTGCGAGTTCCATCCGCCTTATCGTAGGCGGTCGGCGTCTCTATGCGCCTGAATTGATGGACGAGGCCTACGGCGAGGAGAACCCCCTTACCGAGCGGGAGAAGGCCGTGCTGCTGCTTGTTGCCGAAGGCAAAAGCACGAAAGAGATTTCAGAGGAGTTATTTATTACCCCAGGAACGATTCGGAACTATATCTCCGTTATTCTGGGCAAGCTCCGGGTCGGCAACCGAGTCGAAGCGATCAAACAGTCCAAGGAAAAGGGCTGGTTCAAGTGAGGGGCTGGGGCGCGACGAACCGCCTCCGGAGGACAACTCAAAACCACCTTCAAGCTTCTCCCTTTCGGGAATAGCATGAAGGTGGTTTTCTTTTCGGACTCCTTCGGATTAGCATCCGGCGACGGGCCAGGCCCTGACCGGCATCACCGCAACGGCGGATGGCCGGGTTCCTCGCCGGCGGCTAAGCTGCTCGGAAGCGCTGCGTCAGAATGCATTCCCGGAGTGCCTCGTCCCCAACCGCCCGTCAGCGAAGCTGGCGCTTGACCGCCCGCTCCCATTCGGCGTACAGCCGCTCGCGGCGTTCCGCCTCCATGGCCGGACGGAACCGCTCCCGCTCCGTCCACAGTCGCTTCAGCTCGCCGCGTCCGCTCCATAATCCGACCTGCAGGCCGGCCAGGTAGGCCGCTCCGAGCGCGGTGGTTTCCGGCTCCTCCGGCAGGCTGACGGCACGGCCCAGAATATCCGCCTGGAACTGCATCAGGAAGCGGTTCCTGACCATCCCGCCATCCGCTCTCAGCTCGCTTAAGGGGATGCCCGATTCGCTCTCCATCGCCCGAATTACATCGGCGGTCTGGTAGGCCACCGCCTCGAGGGCGGCGCGGACGATATGCTCCCTGCGCGTGCCGCGCGAAATGCCGGTGATCATTCCCCGGGCATCGGGATTCCAATAAGGCGTTCCAAGTCCGTTGAACGCCGGAACGAAGTACACGCCGTCGGTGTCCGGCACAGACAGGGCCAGTGCTTCCGTCTCGGACGCCTCCCGGATCAGCGACAGGCCGTCGCGCAGCCATTGAACGACGGCCCCGGCCGTGAAGACGCTGCCCTCCAGGGCGTATTCGATCCGCCCTTCCGCTTGCCAGGCGACGGTCGTCAGCAGCCCGTGCTTGGAGGCGCAAGGCCGCTCGCCCGTGTTCATCAAGAGGAAGCAGCCCGTTCCGTACGTGTTCTTCAGCATGCCCTCCTCGTGGCAGGCTTGGCCGAACAGGGCGGCTTGCTGGTCGCCGGCCGCTCCGGCGATCGGCGCGCCTTCGCATTCGGGAATTCCTTCGACCCGGCCGAAGTCGGCCGAGGACGGTCTGACCTCGGGCAGCATGGCCCGGGGCACGCCGAACAGGCGGCACAGCTCCTCATCCCAGTCGAGCCGGTGAATATTGAACAGCATCGTGCGCGACGCGTTGCTGACATCGGTCGCATGCACTTTCCCGCCGGTCAGGTTCCAGATCAGCCAACTGTCGACCGTTCCGAACAAGGCGTCGCCCTTCTCCGCCTTCTCCCGCAGTCCGGGCACCTCGCGGAGCAACCAGGCCAGCTTCGTCGCGGAAAAATACGGATCAATGACAAGCCCCGACCTGGACCGGATCTCGTCCTCCATGCCGTCCGCCTTGAGCCGCGCGCAATCCTCTGCGGTCCGCCGGCACTGCCAGACGATCGCCGGATGCAGCGGCCGGCCGGTCTGCCGGTCCCAGACGATCACCGTCTCCCGCTGGTTGGTGATGCCGATCGCTTCGATCCGGCCATCCGCCCGTTGCGCCGCTTCCCGCATCACCACGCGCTGGATGCGCCAGATCTCCGCGGCGTCCTGCTCCACCCAGCCGCTTCTCGGGTAAGACGCGGCATATTCGCGCTGGGCCGTGCTGACAGCACGGCCGCCGTGGTCGAATAGAATCGCCCGGCAGCTGCTCGTGCCCTGATCCAAGGCAAGGATATAATGCGGCTCCTTCATGGGCGCATCCCTCCATCTTCTTGCGGCAGGCGTTCCACGACCGCGAAAGCGCCCGCCAGGGTCCCCGTATGGGTGATGCTCACGTGGACCGACACCGCCTGCCCTTCGAGGCCGAGCCGCCTCAGCGCCTCGGCCGAAATCCCGCAGGACGGGCGCCCTTTGCCGTCGGCCGTCACCCGAATGTCGTGAAAGCCGAGCAGCGCGCCGATGCCGCAGCCGAAGGCCTTGGAGACCGCTTCCTTCACGGCGAACCGGCCGGCCGCGAACTCCGCCGCCCGAATACGACCGGCCGGATCGGCCGAGCGGTGCCTGCGCTCCAGCTCCGTCCGTTCCTCTTCGGTCAGAATTTTGGCCAGAAACCGCTTCCCGGTTGGTCTATCCAGAATTCCTTCCATCCGTGCGATCTCCGTCAAATCCGTGCCGATTCCGATAATCACCCGACAACCACCCGTTCCTTTCGCTTGATAGACGGCTCTTTCATTCCGTCCATTTCGAAGTCTAGGACTCTCATTTCTTAAAGAGATCGATGTAGCAGAACACCCCGTCCACCGAGCTGTCGTAGCCGATGCTCCGGATCGAGCTCAGGGGGATAAAATGCCAGCTTCCGCCCTCGCCCTTGTCCTTAAAAGTCAGGACCTTCTGCTCGCCGTCAAAGGCGGTAACCATGCCGTGCAGCTCGTTGCCGCTCGCCCCAACCGTCACCAAGGCTCGCTCGTCGATCAGCTTGCGTATGAGATCGGTAAACGTCATATCGATCATCCCGCTCGTCTCCCTCCAGCCGGATTCTGCGAAGGCCGCTTGTCCGCTTGTTCCGCATTCCGCGCCCTTCCGCCGTTCCATTATATCAAAAAACAGCGCCGCAAGTCCGTCGGCCCCGCCTCTCCCGCCGGGCGAAGCTCGGAATAGGAAAAGCCGGACCCTCGGGGGCCCGGCTCTTCCGTACTTCGCATCCTGCGTTCAGCTGCAGTAGGTCTGAAACGCTGCCGTCAGATCGCCCGCGATCATCTCGGCGCTGCGGTCCTCGATCCGGTGACGGGGAATGAAATGCACCAGCTTGCCGTCCTTGAACAGCGCGATCGACGGCGAGGACGGCGGGTATTCGGCCAGGAATTGCTCCCGCGCGGCGGCGGTCGCTTCCTTGTCCTGTCCGGCGAATACGGTATACAGCCGGTCCGGCTTCGCTTCTCCCTCCAGGGCAAGGGCCACGCCGGGGCGGCACTGGCCGGCGGCGCAGCCGCAGACCGAATTGATGACGAGCAGCGCCGTGCCTTCTTCGTTCCCCAGCTTGTCGGCGACCTCTTCCGGAGTGCGCAGCTCTTCGATGCCGATCCGCGTCAGCTCGTCGCGCATGGGTTGAACCGTATCCCGCATGTATCGATCAAAGGACATGACCATGTTACATCCGCTCCTTATCATAAAAAGAATCATCTGTCTGTGATCTATTATACACATCATAGCTCGATTCGAAAAGAAAGACACGACCATTCATGTGGTCACCCAGGCAAAAAAGCCGGCGCGCTGTCGCTGCCGGCTTTGTTTTCCGTTCCCGTGCTGCCTTGCCGTCCGATTACTCTTGGACGCGGTTGGCGTTATCCGAACGGTTCTCCGTGTTCGCAACGGAAGCCGTCGATTTATTCGTCTTCTGCTGCTTGCGGTTCTGCTCCTTGTTCTTTGCCATGGTTCCCACTCCTTTCCGTGGAATGGCTATAGCTTAACTCGCGGAAACGGGACTTATGCATGCGGCCTGCTAGAGGTGAATGCCCGCGTCGAGGCGGTCGTAATCGTCGCCCGAAGGATCGAACCCCTCCCGTTCCGAATAGGCTCCGTCCGTTGCCGCGACCGGATGCAAGTAGCCTTCCGGCAGGTCCTCGGTCACCGTGTGGGCGGGAATGGCCAGCTCCGCATTGCCTTCCGCCTCGGCCAGGCCATACGCCTCATGGAATGCCGCCCGCTCGGATACGGGCATCCCCCGGTTGGCGGAGTCGTGCGGCAGATCGAGCGTGCCGCCGAAGGATTCCGCAATCTCCAGGGCGCTCGTAAGGTCACCCCGGGTGAAATCGATCCGCAGGACGGGCTTCACCCGGAAGCCCAGCTCGATCAGGGTATCCATGGCCAGCTTGGCCGAGCCGGAATCCTCGAACCGGAAATCGATGATGGTCATATCGCTGCCTCCTTGAACGCAAACAGGTTGGGTGGTTGTGGCTATAGCGTTCCCCGAACCGCGCCAAAAATCGCCTGCAAAGTAAAAAGCCTCCGCCTCCGGCCAACAGGCGGAAGCAGAGACTTTTGCGGGTTCCCTTTTTTTACGGCAATTCTAGGTATTTCATCAGCTTCTCGATCATGGCCTGGTACTGCTCATCCTTGAGATAAGTCCGATTGGAATTGAAATCGAAGGCGCTGCCCCAACTTTCGCCGTCCTTGTACTTGGGGACGATATGGAAATGGATGTGGGGCATGGTGTCTCCGTACATGGCGTAATTGATTTTATCGGGCAGGAACGCCTTCTCGATGGCGGCGGCCACGCGGGCGATATCCTCCATCAGCTTCGCCCGGGTCTCCTCGGGAAGGTGGAACAGCTCCCGCTGGTGGTCGTTCAGCACCACTACGCAGCGGCCGAAATAGGATTGCTCCTTATAGAGATACAAAGTCGACACGTTCAGCTCGCAAATTTCGAGCATCAGATGGTCCAGCCGTTCGTCGCGGCTGCAAAATACACACTCCCGTTGCATTCTTTTCGAATCCTCCTTGCCGCTAGTCGAGCCGTCAGACGCTTCTTTCCGCCAAGCCGGTACCCCTCTTCGTCGGCGAAGGAAGAGCGGTCGCGCATGGCGGCGGGCAGCCTGTCGGCGGGTTGAGTCCTGCTGTCTTCCTATCTTACGGTTTTCCCGACCGCCTGTCCATTCTAAGCGCCGCGAAGGAGCTGTAGACCGTGGACAGCATATACGCGATTCCGACCGCTACCGGCAGCATCACCACTGCCCGGGCCGCGCTGACCGCAGGCAGCCAGACGGCGGCTCCGACGACGAGAAAGCCGGGCAGCATGGCAGAGAAGACATAAGTACGCAGAGCATTGTACCAGGACCCCGGTTTCCACGAAAAGAGGCCAAAGAACGCATTTTGCTGAAATTCGCCCCATTGCAGCCGAACGTAATAGCAGAGGATGAGACCCGATACAAGCCAAATCACGGTGAAGACGGGCTGGGAGCCGATGCCGATCCGGGTCAGAAGGCTCCCTCCGGCAAAGACGCCGGTGATCACCAGGTAATTCTTGACCTGTTGGGGATTGCGGAGCAGCCCCTTGAGGCCCGATTCGGCGAGCACGTTCGCCGCCGTCCGCTTGCGGAAGATTCGCCCCGAGCGGCGGAACAGCAGCGGCCGGCGGCGCGGATAGGCCGGCTTCTTGACGACTTGATCCCGCAGAATGAAGGCCACGTATTTGAATTTTTCCCTGCCGTCCCGCCGGACATCCTCCATGAAGGCCGACTTGGCCAAGAACCGCTTGCGGAACAGCCAGAGAACGATCAGGCCGGCGGCGGCGCAAAGCGCTGCGCCGGATACCAGACCGTGCCGGAACAACCGCGTCGTCACGGCGAAGAGCGCCCCCGCTGCCGCGACCAGCGCCGACTTGGCGAGGAACAGCCGCCAGCCGAAGAAGCGGATTTCGGCAAACTGCCGGATCAAGGCAAGGCCGAGCTTATACAGCCAGATATACAGGATCAGCAGAAGGAACTGCAGCAGGGTGAGCCGATCGTTCAACAGCAGGACAGGCGTGAGAATCAGCCCTAGAAGCGCGGTCGCCATCAGATCGACGATAGCCGAGTAGACGGAGCCGAAGCGCCGGAAGCGGTCGGCCCAGCGGTCGCCCTGCAGGAAATGAAGCTGGTCCGCCTCCTCCAGGAAATACCGGATCGTTCCCTGCAACAAGAAGAGGAACAGCCCGGCCCGAACCAAATCGAAGGTGAGGAACGAGAACCATTCCGGCGGCGTCCGCCACCATTTCAGGTAATTGTAACCCGCGACGGCGACAATCGGCAGCACCACGTAGATCGCTACGGTCCAATCGACGATGAGCCGGAATACCCTCCACTGGAAGCTCCAGTTGGCGCGCAGCCGCTTGCGAAAATACCCGCTGACGGTTTCCATCGCGCTCACGTCCCTTCCGTCATGGCCGCAAAGCAGTCGAACAGGGATGCCTCCGGCAGCCCGCAGGCCCCCCGGATATCCTCCAGCGTCCCCTGGGCGACGATGCTTCCTTCCGACAAGAGCAGGAAGGAGCTGCAAATTTTCTCCGCCGTATCGAGCACGTGAGTGCTCATCAGCACGCCTGCGCCTCGCTTCCGCTCGCCGTTCAGCATGTCGAGGAAATCGCGGATTGCCCGCGGATCGAGGCCGATGAACGGCTCGTCGACGATGTACAGCTCCGCGCGGTGAAGAAACCCGAGCACCAGCATGATCTTCTGCTGCATGCCCTTGGAGAAGCTGGAGGTCAGGTGATCCCGAACCTCAGTCAGCCGATAACGCGCCAGCAGCTCCTCTGCGCGTTCCCGAAACTCTTCGTCCGACAGCCCCATGGCGCTCGCCGCGAGCTCCAGATGCTCCCAGAGGGTGAGGTCTTCGTAGAGAACGGGATGCTCCGGGATATAGGCGTAGTGGGGCTCGCTGTCTTCCCCGTTTCCGAAGACGATCTCGCCCTTCACTTCGGGGAGAAGGCCGAGCAGCGCCTTGATCGTCGTGCTCTTGCCCGCTCCGTTCGGGCCGATGAGCCCCACCAGCTCGCCGGGTCCCACCGAGAAATGGATGTCGCGGATCACCTCCGCTCTCCCCTTGTATCCCGCCGATTCAATGCTTGCCTGCACGACTGCCATGCTAGCCGCCTCGCTTCCCTCACGCTTTTGTCCATAGAATACGGCACTGCCTTCGGGCCGTTTCACTCTTTAACGGTCTTCAGCTTCTCGTCAATGATCGCGAGCAGCCACTCGCGTTCCCCCGGAACCCCTTCGATCAGCCGGGCGGCCGCGACCGGAAGCTGCCACGCTTCGATCTCGGGCAGCGTCATGCCGCTTGTCCGCAGATATTCCTGCAGGTAAATCTTCTCCATGCGGCGCTTAAACGGCACCGACAGCCTGGCGATCAGCTTGCCCGTTCCGGGAGGGATATAGGGCGACTGGAGCATAAGCAGGGTTCGAGCCACATCGGCAGCGGGATTCCCCGCCTCCGCGTTGGTCCAATCCAGTACCTGGAGCTCTCCGCCGCTTTCCATGACGTTGCCGGGATGGAAGTCCCCGTGGAGAATGGCGCTTCCCTCGGGAAGCCGTTCCGTATAGCGGAGAATGCGCTCCAGCTTCGCACCGAGCAGGTCTTGGCTGTACCGAATCCGCCCCGGCAGGGCTTCGCTCTGCTTCCCGATCCGGTCGCAGCGGCTGGCATGCATTCGGACATGCAACTGGGCCAGCTGGCACGTGCAGGACTTCATCTTCCAAGGGGCCTTCTGCATGAGATCGAACAGACTGACCCCTTCCGCCCGCTCGTAGACGATGCCCACGCCCTGCTCCAGCTCGACCACTTCGTATGGCTCGGGCGACGGCACGCCCGCCTCGTACACTTCCCGAGCCGTCTGATATTCGCGTTCGATCCAGCTCCGTTCGAAAGCCGGGCGAAACAATTTCAAGACCTTCCCTTCGTCCCATTCATGCACAACGGCCGTCCGTCCCTGGCCGATCATCCGTCCCAACGTCCCCATACTCCCGTTCCCCCAATTCGCTGTTCGTCCACCCGCATGCGCGTGCAAAAAAAAAGCCCGCACCCTCGGCGGGTGCGGGGCTATTCGATTCTCCCATCCTAGCACAAACTGGCGAAAAAAGGTAGACGGCGCCTGTGCTTGGTTAAGGGTTGCTGAGCTTGATGACCCGGCTCTTGGTGGGATCGTCGTCCTTGCCGAGGTCGTCGCCGTAGAAGCGGCAGAGCAGCTCGACCAGATCGCCGTCGTATTGGATTTCGCTCCAGCGGTAGAGCTCGGTCAAGGCGTCCGGAATGCCGGTCAGGGACCGGTTGCGGGCGTCAAGCGCCGTCATGGCCGCGAAGCTGTCCGCCACCCGCAGGATGCGGGCGTTGAGGGAGATGTCCTCCCACATCAGCCCGTAGGGGTAGCCGGTGCCGTCGAGGTTCTCGTGATGGGCAAGAATCGCTTCCCGGTCGATCAACCCTCGCTCGGCCATCGAGGAAAGCACCTCGACGGTCAGTCGGGGATGATCGAGCACGGTCGCCCCGCCGATGATGACTTCGCCTCCCTGATGCTCGCGGACTTGCAGCTTGCCGTAGTCCATGAGCAGCGCCGACCGGTAGATCAGCTCCTGCTCCCGGGAGGTCAGGCCGAGGCCTTGGGCCAGCAGTAGGCTGTAATAAGCGGCGCGAAGGGAATGGTCATATATGAATCGGTCGTGGGACTTGAGTCGTTTCAGCAGGAAGGCGGTTTGCCGGTTGTCCAGACAAAAGCGCCAGGCCAGGTCATGGTATTCGCTTACGTTTTTAACTGTGCGGTTTATCATGGGAATCATCCTTCCGTATTCTCCGCCCCTTGCACGCGAATGATGCCTTATACGGAGTATTCTCCTATTAATTAGACAAAAAATCGATCACCGAAGCTTCTTATTTTGCCTTTTTTCGGAAAGTGCGGAGAATCACACCTTCTTCCTACTCCTCCTAGGCCATTGGTCGGTTATCCGCTTTCACTCCTCCTACCATGCGCACAAAAAAGACGGCAGTCCCGCTGCCGTCGACTTTATTCCTTTATTTGGTGAGCTCGACCTCGAACGACCAGGTCGCCGTGCTGCCCGAATAGCGTCCCCGATTCTCCGTCACGACCACGGTCAACTTCTTCGTCTTCGCTTTACCGATGGCCGATACTTGGACTTTCGTTTCCGCCGTGCCGATGTCGGGGTACTTGTCCATTTCCTCCGCTTTCGCAACCAGTTTGACGTTATCCGTATTCTTCAGCTTGAGCTTCACCGTATCGCCCTCTTCGAGCGGTTTGCCGTTCACGGTGAGCTTAGTCTCCCACTCGTTTCCGACGTGGTTGTTTTCGACCAGCTCCGCCCCGACGAACGTAACTCCCACGCTGACGGTCGTGCCCGCAGCCTGAGCTTGTCCGGCTCCGGCCAACAGCGCGCTGAGCCAGACGCATAGCGCCAGCCTTCTCCAGCCCTTCATTTTCGGTCGCCTCCATAAAAAAAATAAGCCGCCCAAACAGGCGGCAAAAGATCGGGTCAAGCGAAGGATGGCTTGCGGTCGGTCACGCGGCCGCTCACGATCTTCACATATTCCTTGTCGGCGCCGTCAAGCGAAGGACCGACGAACACATGGGCCGGGCCGTTCGGATTGGCCCAGGGAGCAGCGCTCCCGGAGGCGGCCGCGCCGCTGTCCTTGCGGGTGCGCGGTCGAACGGATTCGGCCGCTTGCGCGGCTTTCCGAGTGAGCCGTTTCTTCATCGCGAATCCCCTCCAATCAGGTTGCGGACGGTGCTGAGAAGCTCGTCGTTGGCCGCGACGGTTTCCTCCAGCCGCTCGTCGCTCAGGGTCTCCTCTCCGGAAATATGCACGGACAGGACATGCTCCTTACCCAAAGGATAACACAGAATGTAGACTTCCTCAATTTCCCGGCGGTTAAAAAAGGACCAAACGTTGCTGTTCAGCGCCTCCAGCACATAAATCTGTTCGCCGGACCCCCGGGGGGCGCCCCCGAGCGGAAAGCTGCGTCCCCGGCCGACATTACCGCCGACCTGGCGGATTTCGCCTCCCTCCGCCTTCCAGATGGCGGCCCCCGTCGACCGGAAGCCCGCGGGAGGAAGAAAGGCATTGCGAATCGCTTCGGCGTAGGCCGAATACCGCTCGGCCGGATCGGGCTCGGAAACGTTCTTCAGGTACCCCCAGAAGAACCGCAGAATGCTCTGCTTGCGCTCCAGGAGGTCCTGCTTTTCCTTCAGCAGCCGAACCGGATCGGGAAAAAGGCGCTCCCGCCGGATAGCCTGCGCAATCTCGCCGCAGGGAACGTCCATCGCGGCGGAATACCGGCCGTCGGCACGGCCGGCGTAACGCAGCAGCGTCAGCCCCTCCAGATCGGACGGCAGACGAAAGTCGGCGGCGGGCCAGCCGTCCGGGGCTTCCGGAAGATCGCGCGGCACCAGGCAGAACACCCGGCTTCGCCGCAGCCGGCCCCAGAACAGGCCCAGCTCGAACAGGGTATTGTCGCGGGTGATGAAAACCGGCTTCTGCCGAATCAAGGCGATGTCTTCGGCCGCGAACACGAAGACGCCGAAATCGCTCCCATCCAGCTCCCGCTCCAATGCTTCCATGGTGTAGTCGTTCGGGCCGAAGGTGCCGGCGTACCAGGGATTGACCTCGGCTACGCGTTCCAGATGCGAGGCTGCGGCCCGGGCGTACTCGATCGCTTCGCGGGAGCAGCCGATAAAAACGCGGGGATTGCGCTCGGAGAGCGTCATGACCGATGGTTCACCTACTTTGCGCGTTCAGGAGTGGTTAAAGCCTAACTGATAGACCATGGCGATCAGCTGGGAGCGGTCGTTTACTCCCAGTTTATGAAAGATATTGGTCATATGATTCTTTACCGTGTGCTCCGAGATGAATAAGGTTTCCGCCACGTCCCGGTTGCTCGCCCCGGTGGCGACCAGGCTGAGCACCTCCTGCTCGCGCGAAGACAGCGCATGGAGGTCGCGGATGGCCTGCAGCGGATCGCCCCGCAAGCCCGGCTCGTCGCGGGCGGCGGCGGACTCGCCCAGCACGACCTCGAAGTCCACGGTCTCCTTGCGGATGAGAAACGCGGAGAACGCTTCCCTCAGCTCGCGGGCAACCGCTCCCTCCCGCAGCATCCGCTCCGGCTGCACATGCTCCAGCGCGAGCGCGGCAATCGGGCCCGCTTCGCCGGCCGTCGAATCCGCCGGGCCGCTCTCCGTGTCCGGCGAGGCGAGCCGCTTGACCTCCTCCAGCACCGCGATGAGATCGGGCTCGACCACATCGCGGACCATCCCCGGCTCATAACCCGCCAGCATACACGCCTCGCCGGCGAGCCGCTGGTCGCGCTCCCCCAGACCGCGGCTGCGGGTGAATTCCGCCGCCAGGTCGCGGGCTGTAAGCGTGCGCTCGTACTCCTGCGGGTCCCAGCGCTGGATGGCCCGGTGCAGCAGAGCCGGCGCCTCGTAGCCCCTCGGCCGCTCGTCCTCGCGGATGCGGTGCAGCGCCCCGCTTCCGGCGATGGCGAGCGACTGGACGAAATCCCGGTACTGCTCGTGCTCGCTCCGTTGGCGGAGCCCGACGAGCAGGACGCCGAGCAGCTCGTACCGATAGACGAGCGGGCATTCCAGCACCGGCGTGCCTTGGAACTCCGCAAGCGCGGCCCTGCCGAAGAAGGGGTCTTCGGGTTCGTACGCCTCGTACCGTTCGGCCAGCTCGCGGATGTAAGCTTCCACCTGCTGCTGGGCAAGACCCCGCGAGACCATCTGCGCCTTGCCTTCAGCCCGGGTGAGCAGGGCGGCCGCAAACGGCCCCTCCACCAGGCTCAGGCTCATATCGATGAGGATGAACATCACCCGCTTCGGGTCCTGAACCAGGGTGACGGTTCGACCGATCTCCATCAGCATCGACAGCCGGAGGAAATGGTCGTTGTTCTCCTGGCGGAGCTTTCCCAGGGCGAACTGCGCGTTCAGGAACGAACAGAGGGTCTGGCCGAACTCGAACAATTCGTCCGGCACTTCCTCCAATTTCCGGCTGCCGCCGAACAGAACCCCGGCCACGTCGCCATCCCGGATCAGGGGATAGCTGAACAGCGATTTCACCGCCACATTGTTCTGGCGGAAGAACAGAATCCGCGGGTCGCGGCCGACGTGGCCCCACCTTCCCGGCTGGCGGGTCGCCGCCGTCTGGCCGAGAAAGCCTTCGCCGAGGGCGAAGCTGGAGCCGATGAGGCTGAAGCCGGCCCCCAGCACCTCCGCGACCTTGTAGTGCGTTTCGTCTTGCTTGACGGCGTAGCCGACGAAATCGAGCCCCTGCCCCGCCGCGAAGAACGGCTGCAGGCTGTCCTTCAAACGGATCTCGCTTCGGTCGAAGCCCGAAGCGATCTCCCGCAGGGCAGCGAGCTGCCGCCGGCCGGACCGCTCCTCGGTCTCCGTCTCCAGGAGCCGGCCGGTTGTGGCCGCCATGGCTTCCAGCTTGGCGGAGAGCTGGCGCTTGCGTTCGCCGTTGAGCTCCGGAACCGAATCCCGCAGCTCCCGGTACAGATCGCCTTCGCTCTCCTCTCCCTCGTAATAGCTTTGCAGCAGGAGGCGCGCCCGGGAATCGGTGAAAAAGGCGGCCCATATGTAATGGCGAAGCGGCTCGCGCCCCGGAATGGGCGCGGCCATCAGCTTGATGCCGGGGCGGAATTCGTACTCCATCGGCCGGTGCAGACCGTAGAGCGATTCCGTAAGTACGGCGGCCTCCGGCGACAGCCGGCCCGCCTCGCTGCGGTCCTCCAGCGGCCGCATCCATTCGGTCCGGCCGGAGGGCCGGGTCACCCAACGGCCGGATTCATCCGTCACCAGCAGACAGAGTCCGGTATCCGTCGCATAAGCGTCCTGAAGTTGCTGCAGCAGCGCTAGGTAATGGTCCATGGCGGATCGTCCCTTGTCGTCAGAGTGGGAAGCTTGTAGCGGTAGACGGTATGAGGCCCGTCCTCCGCCCGTTCCAGAATGTTCAGCTCCATCAGCCGCCCGAGCGCGAGGAGCAGCGGCTCCGGCCGGCTCCCGAGAAGCAGGGCCAAGCCCTCGCAGGTCTCGCTGGCATGCGGATGGTCGCGGAAATAATTGGCGCAATCCAGTTGCAGCTTTCGTTCCGTCAAGTCAGACTCGCCCATGGCCATTCTCCTTTCCGTTCCAGGGAAGCCCTCGGCGAAGCCAAGCTTGCCCCCATTACCCTCTTTTACCCACCTTTTAACCAAATGCACCGCATAACGCAAAAAAGGCGCTCCGCCACGGAAGATGGGAAGCGCCGATGAAGAAAGACGACGTTGGCGATTTAGAAAAACAGGGTAAAGATCAAGTGATAGGTGAGGTAGCCGATCACCATGGAAATCGGGATCGTGATGACCCAGGTCATGATCATCGTGCCGACGATGCCCCAATTGATCGAGCGGGCGCGGATGGCCGTGCCGGTGCCGATGATGGCGGAAGTCACGACATGCGTGGTGGACAAGGGCAGACCGAAATGCGTCCCCACCGAAAGCACCGTCGCCGAGGTCAAGTCGGAAGCGAAGCCGTTCATCGGCTCGATCTTGATGATCTTGCTGCCGACGGTCTGAATGATCTTCCAGCCGCCGATCGAGGTGCCGAGGCCCATGGCCGTTGCGGCGGCCAGCTTGACCCACAGCGGAATGTGGGAGGTGCTGTCCAGATAGCCGCCGGAAACCAGGGCGAAGAAGATGATGCCCATGGCCTTCTGGGCGTCGTTCATGCCGTGGGACAGCGCTTGCCAGCCGGCAGAGAGAATCTGCATGCTGCGGAAGCCTTTGTTGATGGTGCCGGGCGAGGTTTTGCCGAACCAGCGGAGAAGCTGTCGGATGATCTTCAGGATGATGAAGCCGGCGACGAATGCGATGAAGGGAGAGAGCAGCAGACCGCTGAGGATCGTGCCGAACCCGCTCCAGTGAATTTCTTGGAATCCGGCGCCGGCGACGACCGCGCCCACGAGGGAGCCGATCAGCGTATGCGAGGAGGACGAAGGGATGCCGAGCATCCAGGTGAGCAAATTCCACAGGATCATGGAAATGAGGGCGGCGATGACGATGTGCAGCCCGTTCTCGAGGCGGCTCGGATCGGCGATGCCTTTGCCGATGCTGTGGGCGACGCCTTCGGCGATGATCGCGCCGATAAAATTCAGAATGGCTGCGTAAAAAATCGCGAAGCGGGGCTTAAGCGCTTTGGTGGACACGGAGGTGGCGATGGCGTTAGCCGTATCGTGGAAGCCGTTGATGAAGTCAAAGAGCAGCGCCAGAATGACAATGATAACGATCGATGTCACGAGGACCCTCCTAAAAAAAGGATTTGGTGTATGTAGCCCCGCCGTTCCGGGCGGTCGATCAGGATGAAACCTTCCACACCAAGACATGTTATAGGCGGAAGGCAACATGAAAAATAATATCACAATCCCCGACAAATGTTGAGGAATTTTTAAGATGGCCGCATGCGGAAAGCGCTTTAAAGATTGAACAATTCGCCTAGAATTCCCCCTTGCTTTTTGTTTTAGTATTCCCGTTTCCCGGACGCTCCTGTGTCGCGGGCGGTCGTTGACCAAGATTTTCCTCGAAAAAGGAGGCCGTTTGCATGTGGAATCAGACCGCCGTCGCCGAGCTGCTCGGAACCCGCTACCCTCTGCTGCAGGCGGCTATCGGAAAAGCCGCGGGGCCGGAGCTGGCCGCCGCCGTGTCGGAGGCCGGCGGGCTGGGCACGATCGCGGCCGCCCATCTATCCGCTGACAGGCTCCGCGAAGCGGTAAGGGCGGTACGGGCCCGCACCGGTCGGACATTCGCGGTGCATCTCCATATCGCCCCGCCGCCGGAAGAGCCCGATCCGGCCCGGTTCGACGAGTTCCGCCGCTTCCTGCTTCCGGCCTACCGGGAGTTGGGGTTGGGCGAGCCCGTTACGTTGGAAGCAGCCCGGGCGGAAGCGAAACGCCTCGCCGCCCGCGCGGAGGAGCAGCTCGCGGCCGTCGACGAGGAGCGCGTGCCGGTGCTCAGCTTCTCGCGCGGCATCCTCGATAACCGCTGGATCGACCAATTGAAGCGGAACGGAACCCTGCTGATCGGAACGGCTACCACCGTGTCCGAGGGGGCGCATCTGGAGCATCAGGGCATCGATCTGGTCGTCGGCCAAGGCAGCGAGGCCGCGGGCGAACGCGGCACCTTTCTCGGCTCGCCCGAGCAGGCCGCCGTCGGCACCATGGCGCTGACCCCGCTCCTCGCCGATACCCTGCATGTGCCGGTCGTCGCCTCCGGCGGTGTGATGGACGGGCGAGGCATCGCAGCAGCGCTCCTGCTCGGTGCGGGCGGCGTCCAGCTCGGCTCCGCCTTCCTCGCTTGCCCGGAAAGCCGGGCCACCCGCCGCGTGCGGGATATCGTCCTCGCCAGCATGGAGGAGAGCACCGTGCTGAGTCGAGCGTATAGGGGCCGCCCCGAACGGGTGGTCCGCAACCGCTTCGTCGTCGAGGGAGCGGCATGGGAGAACCTGCTGCCGCCCGAGCCCTTCGCCGAGCTGCTGACCCGGCCGATCCGGGAAGCGGCGCTGGAGCAGGAGCGGGCGGAGTACATGGCCGTTCGTACCGGCCAGGCTTCGCGCCTGCTGCAGAGCGAGCAGCCGGCGGCGGCCGTGGTCGAGCGGCTGGTCCGCGAGACCGGCGAGGCGATTGCGCGGCTTCGGGACCGGTGAAGCGTGTAATGCTGGTTCAGGAGCGGGGAGACGCAGCGAGCTCGGAAGCGGCGGCTCAAGAAGCGAAAGCCAAAAGACGCCTGCTCCCCCGACTAAACCGCGGAAAGCAGGCGTCTTCGATAGCAATCGTCAAACCGGCGGAAGCGCGGAGGGCTGGCCGCCGTCTCCCGTCAGTCCTCGTCGCGGTCCAACCCGCTGCGGGCGACGCCTTCCTGATAGGCGGCGTATAACACGGCAAGCCGCACCCGCTCCGCCACGTCGGGATCGAACGCGCTCGGAATGATGCAGGTCTCCGACAGGTCGGAGGCCTGGACGGCGGAGGCGATCGCGTGGGCGGCCGCCAGCTTCATGCCCTCGGTCACCCGTTCGGCCCGGCAATCGAGCACGCCGCGGAACAGGCCCGGGAAGCACAGCACGTTGTTGATCTGGTTCGGGTAATCCGACCGGCCGGTAGCCATGACGCGTACCAACCCGGCCGCCTCCTCCGGCGTAATCTCCGGATTGGGATTGGCCATGGCGAAGACGATGGCGTCCTTCGCCATCCGGGCCACGTCCTCCCGCCCCAGCAGGCCGGGCGCGGACACGCCGACGAAGATATCCGCACCGCGGATCACCTCGGACAACGGGCCTTCGGCTAGCCGGGGATTGGTGCGGGCGGCGTAGTCGTTCCAGGCGTCGCGCTCATAGCGGCGGGTGCGGACCAGCGCCCCTTCCCGGTCGACGCCGACGATGTCCTGCACGCCCGCCGACAAGAGAATGTCGGTGCAGGCGGTGCCTGCCGCGCCGACCCCGGAGATGACGACCCGGCAGGAAGCCAGCTCCTTGCCGACGAGCTTCACCGCGTTAAGAATACCGGCCAGCATCACGACGGCGGTGCCGTGCTGGTCGTCGTGGAACACCGGGATATCCAGCTCCTCGACGAGCCGCCGTTCGATCTCGAAGCAGCGCGGCGCGGAGATGTCCTCCAGGTTGATGCCGCCGAACGACGGGGCAATTTGCTTAACCGCCTTAATGATCTCCTCGGTGTCCTGCGTGTCCAGGCAGATCGGGAATGCGTCGACCCCGCCGAGCTGCTTGAACAGCATCGCTTTGCCTTCCATCACCGGCATGGCGGCGAGCGGCCCGATGTTGCCGAGGCCGAGCACGGCCGATCCGTCGGAGACCACCGCCACCGTGTTGCGCTTGATCGTTAGGCGGTGCGCCTGCTCGGGGTTCTCGTGGATGGCCATGCAGACCTGGGCGACACCCGGCGTGTAGACGCACGCCAGATCGTCGCGGTTGCGGATCGCCAGCTTCGGCGTCGTTTCCAGCTTGCCGCCCAGGTGCATCCGGTAGATCCGGTCCGACTCGTCGAGCGGCCGAACGCACGCATTCGCCGCCGGGCGGTTATCGCCTGCGTCCGACGCGACCCGAAGCGCAGAGGCTCCGCCCCCGGCCGTTTCTACCTGCTCCAGCAGGTCATTCGCTTTCTGTGCCATCATTCTTCCCTTCCGCCCGCTTCCGCGAGACGCTCGGATTTTTCTTTTTCCTTGCGGTAGCACTTGCGGCACAAAGGCCGGTACTTGTCGTTGCCGCCGATATCCACCTGCTCGCCGGTGAATACGGCCCGTTCGCCCTGGAAGCGGGTATTGAAGCGGGCTTTGCTGTTGCAGTACCAGCAGACCGTCTTGACTTCCTCGATCCGGTCCGCCGTCTCCAGGAGCCGCTTGCTCCCTTCGAACAGCTTTCCCTGAAAATCGGTCATGAGCCCATAGGCGATGACGGGGATGTTCAACTGATCCACGATGTCCGCCATCATGTCGATCTGTTCCGGCGTGGCGAATTGGGCCTCGTCCACCACGACGCAATCGGGCTTCGCCTCCTCGACGATTTCGCGCATGCGCCCGTTCAGCAAGAGCGCTTCCCGTTGAAACCCGACGCGCGATGTCACTTTGCCGATCCCGTGCCGGGTATCGACGACCGAGGTGAAGATGAGCACCGACTTGCCCTGCTCTTCATAGTTGTTGGCGATCTTGAGAATATCCATCGACTTGCCGCTGTTCATCGTGCCGTAGCGGTAATAGAGTTTGGCCAAGGTGTAAGAGTTCCTTTCCGAAGGGGCGCCGCCAAAGCCGACCGGCGGGGTCCCCAAAATTTCTCCCCTATTGTACTCCCGCGCCGCGCGAAAAGAAATACACTTTGTCCCTATTCCGGATGGAAATTCATCGTCGGTTTCGATCCCTTCGGTTGAAAAGGCTTCCTCCCTCCAGGGCTGCCTGTTCAAAAATGTCATCGCATGGTCCTGCCCATTTGTGGTATGGTAAGCATATTGCTTTTTCGTACGCGGCCCGGCCGCGGGACTCTGAGGAACGTGGTGACGCGTATGTGCGGGATCGGCAAAGGAGCGCCACAGGAGCGCCAAAATGGCGCCTATGGCAAGCAGGACATACGGATAGCGGAAAAACCTTCAACGGGACGTTGAAGGTTTTTGTTTCCTTGTGGAAAGACTGTTTCGGGAGGGAAATACCATGTCGCAAGAACCAGCCGGCAAAATCAGCCCGGCCATTTGGGGAGCTTGGGTAAGCCTGATCAGCAACCTCGGCCTCACGATCATGAAGCTCGGCGTCGGCGTGCTGTTCGGCAGCCAGGTGCTCGTGGCCGACGGGGTGCACAACGCCGGAGACGTGATCGCGTCGGGAGCCGCGCTCAGCTCCATGCGCATCTCCAACCGTCCGGCGGACGAGGATCATCCCTACGGACACGGCAAGGCCGAGGTGCTCGGAGCGGCGTTCGTCGCCATCATCCTGGCCATCGCCTCGCTGTTCATGGCTTATCAATCCGTCGAGACGCTGTTCCGGGAACCGGCCGCCCCTCACCTGCTGCCGCTGATCGCCGCCGCCGTCTCCCTGATCTGGAAGCTGCTCTTGTACGTCTATACGATCCGCATCGGCCGCGAGTCGGGCAGCCAGGGACTGATCGCGACCGCAAACGACCATCTGGCCGACGTCTACGCCTCGGGGGCGGCGGTGCTCGGCATCATGCTCTCGCTGATCGGCGCGCAGATTCACTCGCCCTACTTCGCTTACGGCGACCCCATCGCCGGAATCATCGTCTCGCTCTTGGTCATGCGGATGGCTTACTCCATGGGCCGCGAATCGTTCGACGTGCTGATGGAGCACAGCGTCGACACGGACATCCTGAAGGACTACGCCGCGCTCATCCGCACGGTGCCGGAGGTCAAGCGGATCGACCGGCTGCGCGGCCGCAACCACGGGCACTACATCATCGTCGACATCCGCGTATCCATCCCCGGCAGCCTGACGATTCAGGAAGGCCACGACATCGGCCGCAAGATCAAGAAGGTCATCACCGGAGCCCATCCCGATGTGGGCGAGGTGCTGGTTCACCTGAACCCGTGGTATGATTCTGAGCCGGTGAGGCTGTAAACTTAAGGGCGCTGCCGTTTCCCACAGAAGCCGGCTGCGCCCTCTTTGGCTATCGCTCTAGTAGATGTGCTTCACGATCTCTTCGAATTCCGGCTCGGCCATATCCACGTCCTCGATCTCGCCCCACTCGCCTGCCGTGCGGAGTACGCTCATCGCCGTGACGGCTTGGCGGTTGCATTCAAGGCACAGCGTCCGTCCGTCGGACGCTGCCAGACGAAACGGCAAGCCGCCGTCGGTCCGCCCGCCGCCCTCGGCGATTTCCGCCGTTCCTGCGGCAGCGAACCCTTGGCGCCAGGACGGCGGCACCTCCGGCTCGCCGCGGTAGCGGACGCGGATCACCGTCGGCAGGCCGATTCGGCTGCGCAGCTCGGGGATGCTTCCGTCAAAGCGCAAGCCGCCGTCGCTTACGACCAGCACGCGGCTGCACAGCCGTTCGATATCGTCCATATCGTGGGTGGTGAGCAGCACCGTCTTCCCCAGTTCCCGATTGAGGGTCCGCAGGAAGCCGCGGATGCTCTCCTTGGCGTTCGCATCGAGCCCGATCGTCGGCTCGTCCAAGAACAGGATGTCGGGATCGTGCAGCAGAGCCGCCGCGATATCGGCCCGCATCCGTTGGCCGAGCGACAGCTTGCGCACCGGCGTATCCAGGAACGGAGCAAGCCCGAGCAACTCGGTCAGCTCCCCCTGCCGAAGGCGCCGGACGTCATTCGGCACCGAATACATCGCCCCCAGGATCTCATACGATTCTTTGACCGGCAGATCCCACCACAGTTGACTGCGCTGGCCGAACACCACGCCGAGCTTCCGGGCGACCCGCCGCCGTTCCCGGTGCGGATTCAAGCCGCCGATGCTCACCGTACCCGAGGTCGGCCGGAGAATTCCCGAGAGCATCTTGATCGTTGTCGATTTTCCCGCCCCGTTCGGCCCGATGTACCCCGCGAACTCGCCGTCCGGCAGGGTAAAGCTGATCCCCTTGACTGCTTCCTTCGTCCGGTATTCCCTCGTGAACAGCGTCCGCACTCCCGCAAACGCTCCCTCCCGGACAACCGGGGTCCGAAATACCTTTTGCAAATTCTTCACTTCGATCATCGCCGATCCTCGCCCCCTTATGATCGGGACCTTTCGTCCCTTGGCCGATTTCTTCCGTTCCTTCTTGCATCCCCTTAATGCCGGTTCCGGCTCCGCCCGAGGCTGTTGCGGAAGCTCAGCTTCCGGTGCTTTGATAACGTTCCGCGCCGATTCGCCAGAAAGCGAGCGCAGCGGCGATGCACAGCCCCGCCACTCCGGCGCTTGCCGCCAGCACCCACCACCCGTATTGATGACGCAGCAGGTACAGGGCAGGCACGTAATTGGCGAAAGCTACCGGAAGCACGGTGAAGAACACTCCCTTCAGCCATCCGGGATACAACGTCAGCGGGTATTGGGCGGCGCTGCGGGAAGCGTCCTCGGTCAGCGTCTGCAGCACCTCGACCTTGGTCATCCAGAACCCGAGCGTGGAGGTCGCCAGGCCAATGGCGAACAGAATCGCCGCTCCGTTCAGAATCACCCCCAGGGTCAGCGGCACGGCCATCCATCCCACTTGCCCGGAGGCCAACAGCTTGTACAGGCAAAAAGCGAGAATCCCTCCGCCCTGCAGGGTTTCGCCGAGAAGAACCCGGAAGTTCTGCGTCATCAGGGCGGCGAGCAGCGGCAGCGGGCGAAGCAGGAGCTGGTCCAGGCCGCCGCTTACCAGATAGCGGTCGAGGTTGTGAACGTCGTTGGCCAGACTGCGGTACACCACTTTGGAGAGGCTGATCACCGAATAGAGGTACCCCACCTCGTAGATGGACCAGCCGTCGATGCCCTGAAAGCGGAACAGGACCACGGCCACCATCAGGAACTCGGAAATCGAGACGAGAGAAGCCAACAGCGTAGACATCCAAAAATTGAACCGGTACTGCATGCGGCTTTTGACGCTCGCCCGAATCAGCAGCAGGAAGACGCGCAGGTGTCTCATCCTCCCTGCACCTCCACCTTGCGCCTGGCGAGCACGGTTGCCGCACCGCAGACCGCCGCGAGCGAGCCGCACCACAGCAGGCCGGGGAGCAGGACCGCCGCAGACTCCTGCTGCAGGAAGATTTTGACCGGATGGTATTGCAGATAGGGATAAAAGGAATGAAGGCTGGCTGTCCTCAGCCAGGAGGGAAGCCATTCCACGGGCACGAAGAAGCCGGAGAGCAGCATCGAGAACGCGTAGTTGAGCCAATGAAACCAGAGGGATTCGGTCGTCCACAGCGAGACGACGCCGATCAGGTACTGCACGCAGATCGAGAGAAATGCTCCCATGGCCAGGGCCGCGAGAACCTCAGGATAGGTCCAGAATCGGGTGGGAAGCGGCAGCGAAAAGACGAAGAAGTAGATGAGGTAGATGGGAAGGGTCTTGTAGAGGAATTGATAGCCGACCTGCCCCCATTCGCGGACGGCGGTCTGGTAGAACAGGCTGACCGGCCGCATCAGATCGAGCGCGATCTGCCCGGTTCTCACCCGCTCCGGAATGCCCAACCCCAAGGTCGCGAAGGTCGTTACCCACAAGGCGGCCTGGGTGAATCCAACGTAGGCGGTCATTCCCTGGACACCGTACCCTTCCAGCTCATGGGTGCGGCCGATGCCCATCCAGATGAAGATGTACATGAAGCCGAACAAGGAACTCGCCAAGTTGTGAATCAGATGGGAGCTTCGGTACTGCAGATTGACCCGGTACGCTTTGCGTACCAGCACGGCAAACAGCATGTTGCACCTCCGGGATTTGAGTTACACGCAGCGTGAAGCTTGGGTGGCGGCTTCGGCTTAAGCCGTATGCGGGCGACAGATGCGCGGTAAGCATCTGATCATTCCGTCCGGACCGGCGGCGAGGCCGTGCGTACACTTTCAAACCGACTTGCAGCGAAAGCCTAAGGCGTGAGAGAGTTTCTAAGTTTACCAGAAGCTTCAAGAATGGGCAATGGCCTAATAGCTGCGGATTTCTTGCCACATAAACAATCCCGTTCCGGCTTAGGAGCAAGCGAACTCACTCTTGGCCGGACGGGATGGTCTTGGCTCTATTTTTCCATAGGACGAGACGCTTCCCCTTTCCGCCCTCGCCCCTCCTTTACCCCTTGCCCGGCCGCTCTGCATTCTTCCGCTGCCGCAAGAAGGCGAGGGTCGCGTTCTCAGGAATGGGCCGCCCGGCCGTTTTGGCGGAGACGACCCGCTGGGAGAGGTAGATGCCGGTATGCCCGGAGAACAGGTAACTGACCGTACAAGCGATGAACAGATATGGCAGGAACCCGCCGCCGAACAGCTCCGCCCCCATGATAAAGCAGGCGAGCGGCGTATTGGCCGCCCCGGCGAACACGGCGACGAAGCCGAGCGCGGCGAGGAAGGGAACCGACAGCTGCAGCCACTGGGCCAGCGTGCTGCCGAGCGTCGAGCCGATCACGAACAGCGGCGTGACTTCGCCGCCCTGAAAGCCCGCGCCGAGGGTGAGCGAGGTGTAGAGGCTCTTCCAGAGGAAGGCGAGGGGCGGCGTCTGCCCCTGAAACGCTTCGCCGATCAGCGGCAGGCCGAGGCCCAAGTAGTCCCTTGTTCCGCCGAGATAGACGAGCGCGATGATCACCAGACCGCCGACGAAGCTCTTGAGCGGCGCATAGGGAATCCACTTGGCATAGAACGCCTTGATCAGCCGCGTCGCCTCGCTGAAGAACAGGCCGGCCAGTCCGAACACCGCCGCGGCCAGCGTCACCTTGAGCAGGACCGGAGCGGTGAAGGCGGGAATGACGCCTTCCACTTGATACAGGTGATGCCGGATGCCCCAGGCGCGGGTGACGACGTCTCCCGTCAGGCTGGCAATCAGGCAGGGGACAAGCCCTTCCGAACGGAGCAGGCCGATGGCCAGCACCTCCATGCCGAACACGGCTCCGGCGAGCGGTGTCCCGAAGACCGAGCCGAAGCCGCTGGCGATGCCGCACATCAGGAGCAGCCGGCGGTCCGCCGCGTTCAACCGGACGAGCCGGCCGAAGCCCTCGGCGAGGCTGCCGCCCATCTGGACAGCCGTACCCTCGCGGCCGGCCGAACCGCCGAAGAGGTGCGTCAGCACGGTGCCGGCGAGCACCAGGGGAGCCATGCGCAGCGGCACCTGCCCTTCCCCGCCGTGAATCTGGTCGAGCAGCAGGTTATTGCCGCGCCCCGCTTCCTTGCCGTACCGAAGGTACAGGAAGCTGACGAACGCTCCGCCGACCGGAAGTCCCCAGAGCAGCCAGGCATGCGCCTCCCGCGCCGAGGTAGCGGCGTCCAGGCTCGCCAGGAACAAGGCGGAGGCGGAACCCGACAGGACGCCCACAGCGCCGCCGAGCAACAGCCATTTGAGAAGAAAGGCGACCGCGGCCGCCGGCCCGAACTCGCGGAGCCGAACCGCCGTCTCTTCAAGCCGGGTCCGTACCTCCGATGCTCCTTGCCGGAGGCGCCCCTCCTCCGTGCTTGCCTTGCCTCTTCTCCCGTTCATTGCTTCCATCCCTCTTCCTGTCTCTGAAAATAAATAGACTCCTACCAGCCTCAAAACTCGCTGGTAGGAGTCATCAGCCCGAATGCGGGCGGTTATGGCGAACTCCATCGCCGTATGCTTGCTGCTGCTTTCTAGAGAATACGGCAGTCCGCGGAGGATGTCAACCGTTCGTTCCCCGCTCGCGCGCCCCGCCTCTCCAGCTTCTCCTGCTTCTCCTGCTTCTCCTGCTTCTCCAGCTTCTCCTGCCTCTCCATCCTCTCCTGCCTCTTCCGCCGGTTCGGCGGCTTCTCCATCAGCCGCCAAACTGGCGGAGGTGATGGTCGAAGTGCAGGTACAAGAGCCGGCCGTACTCCCGTTCCGTCAGCGGCCCGAAGGCGGGATGCCGCGAGCCGCCCGCGAGCTCCAGCGCATCGAACAGGGCAAGCAGCTCCGCTCGGTCGCGTTCGAAGCCGGCCGGCTTCGTGCCTGCCCGGCGGGCGTCGAACTCCGGCGCGGTCGGTAGGACGCCGCCCGGCCAGCGGGGCATCAGCCACAGCGCCGCCGGCTTGGCGATCCGCTGCAGGAAGAACCCGCCCATCTCCGGGAAAAGCCGGATGCCGGCCGCGTCCTTCAGCTGGTCGGCCAGGTGGCAGAGCATCTCGCCCGCGGTCATCGTGCCGAAACGGCGGCGCGCCTCGGGCGAAAGCCGCTCGATGCGCGAGCGGATGACCCGGCGGACCGCCGGGTCGTTCAGCCGTTTCATCGCGCATCCCCCCCGCCGGGCGGCACGAGTCCCGCGAGGAGCGTCCGCTCCATCGCGGCCATCCGCGCCCGGTACGCCGCTTCCTCGCCGCCGCCGACGAACTGCAGCGCGATGCCGTCGCGCATCGCCCAGAACAGCGCGGCGAACTCGGCCGCATCGGCGTCGGACCGAAGCTCGCCCGCACGGACGCCTTCCTCGACGATGCCGCGGATGAACGCCTCGGCGGCCTCGCTCTGGCGGTCCATGGCCTCGCGCAGGTCCTCGCGGCGGGAGGATTCCAGCCAGAAATCCAGATGAAAGGCGAGCAGCCGCTTCAGCTCCGGCAGCGGCTGCTCGCGGAACGCGCGGAACACCTCGCGCAGCTTATCCAAGGCGGAAGCCTCCGCCGGAAAGCGCGCCGAGAGGAGGGAAAGCGACTGAAGCAGCCTCTCGCTCATCACCTGCCGGTACAGCTCCTCCTTGCCGGAAAAATACCGGTAGACCGCTCCCTTGCTCACTCCGAGGCGGGCGGCGATGTCGTCGACCGCCGTTCGTCCGTAGCCGGCGGCGGCGAAGCAATCGAGCGCCGCATCCAGAATGGCCTGCCGCTTCTCTTCCTTATAAGCTTCGGAAACCTTTGGCGACATCCGTCCCTCCCCCTTCCTTTCCGTTCCGTCTATCGTTCGGACGGGTTACTTCAGGTTTTCGGGGTTCAAGACCTCGAGCTCCGGCACCACGAACCGGCCGTCCTTGCGGATCAGGCGGTCGTCAAACCAGATCTCCCCGCCGCCGTATTCCGGCCGCTGGATGCAGACCATATCCCAGTGAATCGCCGAACGGTTGCCGTTCGGGGCGGCGTCGTAGCATTGGCCCGGGGTGAAGTGGAAGCTGCCGTCGATCTTCTCGTCGAACAGCGTATCCTTCATCGGCTCCCGCACGAACGGGTTGAAGCCGAAGGAGAACTCGCCGATGTAGCGGGCGCCTTCGTCGGTATCGAAGATCCGGTTGATCCGCTCGGTATCGTTCGCTTCCGCCTTGACGATCTTTCCGTTCTCGAAGGTCAGCTTGACGTTCTCGAAGGTGAAGCCCTGATAAGGCGAAGGCGTGTTGTAGCTGAGCACGCCGTTCACGGAATCGCGCACCGGCGCGCTGTACACCTCGCCGTCGGGGATATTGCGCTTGCCGCAGCACTTGACCGCGCCGATGTCCTTGATCGAGAAGCTCAGGTCCGTTCCCGGTCCGACGATGCGGACCCGGTCCGTCTTCTTCATCAGCTCGTGGAGCGGGTCCATCGCCTGCTCCATCTTACGGTAGTCGAGCGTGCAGACGTCGAAATAGAAATCTTCGAATTCCTCGGTGCTCTTGCCGGCGAGCTGCGCCATGCCGGGCGTCGGATAGCGGAGGATGACCCATTTGGTCCGCTTCACCCGGTTTTCACTGTGCACCTTGTGGCTGTAGAGCGTCTGATACAGCTTCATCTTGTCGTCGGGAACGCCGGTCATCTCGTAGCTGTTGCTACCGCCGCGAATGCCGATGTAAGCCTGCATCCGGTTCATCATGTCGTTGTCGATCTCCGCCCATTCGCGGATTTGCTCTTCCGTCGCTTCCATGACGAGCGTACGGGTTACCTGCGGGTCGCGGAGTACGACGAACGGACGGCCTCCGGCGGCTTGCACGGCCTTGACGAGTTCCTGAACGAGCGGATTGTCGATGCCGATTGCCTCGATCATTACATTTTCGCCCGGTTGAACCGAGGTGGAATAATTCACGAGCAGATCGGCCAACTTGGTAAGACGCGGATCTTTCATGGATTTCGCTCCTTTTGCGATTAAAAGTGACTGTTCGGTCACTTTGATTGTCGCATACCCGCCGGAGGATATCAAGGCTCCCTTAAGGAAGATCGATCAGCATGAACAGGCTGTCCGCGGACGCTTGAATCGCCAGCTCCGGCGTATCGGTGATGCGGACGTCGTCGCGACGCTTCACGTCTGTTTCCCCGTTCAGGGTCAGCGCGCCTTCGAGCACGAACAGATAGATCCGCCTTCCGGTCGGCTGCGTGAAGGACAGCGCCTTCCCCGCTTCCAGTCGGGACAGGTAAAGCGTCAGATCCTGATGAATGGAAGCCGCGCCGAAGCCGGGAACACTGGAAACAACGGGCAGCAATGCGTTCTCCAGCTTGGAGGCATCATATGAACGGGCTTCGTAGGAGGGCGGCAGCCCCGGGGTATCCGGGTGGAACCACAGCTGGAGGAAATTGACCGGCCGGTCGGACGGGTTGATCTCCGAATGCCGGACGCCGGTCCCGGCGCTCATGCGCTGCACCTCGCCGAAGCCGGTGACGGCGGTCTCGCCCGTGCTGTCCTCATGCTTCAGCTTGCCCTCGAGCACGATGGACACGATTTCCATCTCCCGGTGAGGGTGGGGGGCGAAGCCGCGGTGTCCGGCGACAAAGTCGTCGTTCAGGACCCGGAGGGGGCCGAACCCGGAATTGTCGGGGTCGTAGTAATCCGCGAACGAAAAGCTGTGATACGAAGTAAGCCAGCCGTGATCTGCCTTATACCGGGCTTCCGCCGGACGAATCTCCATCATGACCATAATCCCCTCTCGGAAAATTTAAGTTACTTACTATTAATAAGTATACAACTACCCACTTACTTTTGTCAAGTAACTGTGGTATGATGGATGCGGAGATGATGAAGCATGAATGATAACCTACATCCTCTGTGCCCCAAATTCGAGGCGGCCTTTGAACTGTTCGGCAAGCGGTGGACCGGGCTGATCATTCAAGTCCTCTTGACCGGAAGCAAACGGTTCGGCGAAATCGTCGACCGGATTCCCAACATGAGCGACCGCATGCTTGCGGAGCGGCTCAAGCAGTTGGAGGAAGCCGGAATTGTTACCCGAGAGGTATATCCGGAGACGCCGGTGCGGATCGAATACCTGCTGACCGAGAAGGGCAAGGAGCTGTCCCCCATTATGAACGAGGTTCAGAAATGGGCGGATAAATGGATGACGCTGGCCCCTTGCGGGGGAGAGGCATCGACAAAATAACGACTGCCCGAATGTTTCAGGAATGTCTTCCCGAGCAGCTGCGGATACTATCCCGTGGCTGCTTTTTTTCTTTGCCGCCGAGCGGGAAATGGCATGGGGTTTATGTCGAAACTTATTATATGTAATGAACTTGACTTTCGTTAGCAAATGCTTTAGGATGTGAGAATCATCACTCAATTACTTTTCCGAGCGAAAAAAAGGAGAGAACCATTCATGGCGACTGTACTGTACATTACCGCCCATCCGCACGATGAGCAAGCATCTTACAGCATGGCGGTGGGTGAAGCGTTCCTGAAGGCTTACCGCGAAGCCCATCCTGGCAACGAAGTGATTCGGCTCGACCTGTACAAGACGAATATTCCCCAGATCGACAACGACGTATTCAGCGGCTGGGGCAAGCTGGCGAGCGGCCAGGAATTCCAGGCCCTGACGGCCGAAGAACAACAGAAGGTCAGCCGCCTCGGCGAATTGGTCGACCAGTTCGTCTCCGCCGACCAGTATGTCTTCGTTACGCCGATGTGGAACCTGAGCTTCCCGCCGGTGCTGAAGGCTTACATCGACGCCGTCAGCGTCGCCGGCAAGACCTTCAAGTACACGCCGCAGGGCGCCGTGGGCCTGCTGGAAGGCCGCAAGGTTCTCCACATTCAAGCCGCCGGCGGCATCTACTCCTCCGGCCCGGCCGCCGAGCTGGAAATGGGCGACCGGTATCTGAAGACGATCACCCAATTCTACGGCATCACCGATTACGAGACGCTGCGCGTCGAAGGCATGTCCGCCTTCCCGGACAAGGCGCAAGAGATCAAGGCCGAAGCGATCGAGCGGGCGAAGAAGACGGCCCAAACGTTCTAAGCTTCTCAGGCTACCGGCCCTTTCCGCCGAAAAGACAAGACGCCGTTCCCTCACCGGGGACGGCGTCTTTTTTGATGCGCGGCTGCGCGGGTTTCCGCTCGCTCAAGTTCGGCTCTTCTGCTTGGCGCCTTGCTCCTTGGCTTCCTGGCCGCTTACGAGTTCAGGCGTTCATGGTTCTGATGGGCCAGGTAACCAGCGCCACTTAAAACTTCTACATTTTTCGCTCTTCGTTAATCTTGGAGTTGGGGTTTCGGTTCAGCTCGGACTTGTATTCCAGCAGACCGATCTCGCAGTCGGGGCCGATGGTGATGCGGTTGCCCCGGACGATGCGCGCCCGGGTGGCTTCCAGCTCCAGCTCATCCCCTTCGATGATATCCGTCGTCAGATGATCCTCCACGCCCAGCAGCCCCTTGACGAACTTGCCGATCGAATTGGCCAAGAGCGGCCGCTTGACCCGGATCAGACCGCCGCCGATCTCCCGGGCTTCCGAAGAACCGGCCAAGACGACGTCGACCGTCTCCGCGTTCAGCAGGCCCTCGACATGAAAGTTTCCCCGGCAGCGAAACTCCTCCGCTTCCAGGTTGCCCTCCACCTTCATGCCGCCGTGGACAACCACCTTCTCGGCCGCCACCGGGCCTGCAAATTTGGCGTCTCCGTCGACTCTCGCGTCTTTGCCGCGGAAGCCTCCTGCAGCCTTCATGCTCCCGCTCACCACCAGCTTGTCGGCTTGGAGGCCGCCCTCGACGCGGGTGCTGCCGCTCACCTTGCATAGCTCCGCCTGCAAATTCCCCTCCACCGTGGAGCTTCCGTTCGCATGGAAGCCCCGACACTGAATGTCGCCGTTTACCCGGCCCGATCCGTTGATCTTGACCTCGGCGTACAAGCCCCCGCTCGCGCTGCCGCTGCCGTTGATGACCAGATTGCCGCCCTGCTCGTTATTCATCATTCGCTTGTCCCTCCCGCTCCCAATTTAAGCTTCAGTTCCTCGCCCGCCGCCGCGACCGATCGGCGCGCCACGATCCGCACGCCTTCCTCGAACCAGACGGCGTCCAGCCCCGCCGACAGAGTCACCGCCGAGACGCCGAGCTTGCGGATCAGGATCACCTCCGCGCCCTGGCCTCCCAGCTTCGGATAATGAGCCTGCAGCAGCCGAATCAGCTGCCGTCCCTCCTCCAGCACCATCTCGCCCCGTTCCAGGAAGCCGTCCAGCAGATACACGAACAGCAACTGCTCGAAGGGCAGCGGCTCGCCGGAGCCTGTCGCCGATGCTTCCTCGTACAGCGCCAGCGCTTCCTTCGAGACGACCCGCCGCCGGACCAGCTCCGCACCGTTCAGCCGCATAGCCGCCGGTTCCGGGGAAAAGACATCCGCCAGCTCATCCAGCGACAAGTCCTCCTTCATATTCATGATCTTGCCGATCCGCTGCAGGATGCGGTCCCGGGGAAAGAAGGTCTCTTGTCCCGTAAACGTCGATTTGCGGATGAACCACTCTTCGGGAATCAGGTTCTTCCGCTTCCACCGGTATAGCTGGCCATAAGAAATTCCCGTACGCTCCAGCAGCTCCTTCTTGGAAATCAGATCGCCCTCCACTGGCACTTCCTCCTCTTAAGAGTATCGTAACATAACACTGTTACGTTGACAATCGACACCTCCTCGCCTGATTTTTATGGTATGATGCTTTTTATAATCTTGTAGCGACCGCGTTAACGCGAGAAAGGACTCATTCCGTTATGTCCGTCCCTGCCGCCGAATCTTCGAGCGTGTCCGATGCCCGCGTCAAGCGGAGCGCCGGCTTCGTCCTGATCATGGGCACCCTGTCCGCCTTCGGACCGCTGTCCTTGGATATGTACCTTCCCGCCCTGCCTGACATCACACAGGACCTCCATACCACCGCTTCGCTCGCCCAGCTCACCATCACCGCCTGCCTGCTCGGCCTGGCTCTCGGCCAGCTTCTCGCCGGTCCCCTCAGCGACAAGCTGGGCCGCCGCAAACCGCTCGTTGTCTCGCTCGCGGTTTACGCCGCCGCTTCCTTCGCCTGTCTGTTCGCTTCGGCGGTGCCGCTCCTGCTCGTCCTGCGCCTCTTGCAGGGGCTCGCCGGTTCGGCCGGCATCGTCATCTCGCGGGCCATGGCCCGCGACCTGTACGCCGGGCACGAGCTGACGAAATTCTTCGCCCTGCTGATGCTGGTCAACGGGACCGCGCCGATTCTCGCTCCCGTCCTCGGCGGCGCGCTGCTCACGTTCGCTCCCTGGCGCGGCGTGTTCCTCGTGCTCGGCCTGGTCGGCATCGTCATGCTGCTGGCCGTGGCCTTCCGCCTGCCCGAGACGCTGCCGGAAGCGCGGCGGACGACGGGCGGCATCGGCGAAACCTTCTCCACCTTCGGTTCGCTCCTGCGCGACAGGCGGTTCATGGGCTACGCCCTGACGCAGGCTGCGACCTCCGCCGCCCTGTTCAGCTATATCTCCGGCTCCTCGTTCGTACTGCAGAACCGCTTCGGCGTGTCGCCGCAGACCTTCAGCCTGCTGTTCGCCTTAAACGGCTTCGGCATGGTCGTGGCCAGCCAGACGACCGGCCGCCTGGCCGGGCGGCTGTCCGCCGAGCGGCTGCTCGGCTCAAGCCTCGGCCTCATTCTCGCCGGGACCGTCGGCGTGCTCGCGGCCATTCTCGCCGACGCCAGGCTCCCGTTCCTGCTCGTGCCGCTGTTCTTAGCCGTCGCCTCGATCGGCGGCGTCAACATCACCTGCACCTCGCTCGCGCTGCAGAACCAGAAGCGGCATGCCGGCAGCGCCTCCGCCGTCCTCGGCCTGCTGCCGTACCTGGCCGGCGCGGCCGCTTCCCCGCTCGTCGGCGTGGCCGGCGAGAATTCGGCGCTGCCGATGGGCCTGCTCATGGCGGGCGCGGCCCTGTGCGCCGTGCTGTTCTGCGCGTTCATGACCCGCCCGGCCCGCCGATCGATCCGTTGATCGGCCCGCCGCGCCGGTGTACGCGCATGCCAAAGACGCCGCCCGACCCTTCCGGACAGTCCGGGGGCCGGGCGGCGTCTTTATATCCTATCCCGCCGGGGCATTCCGCCCGGCGGTTCCGGTCACTCCTGCGAGCGTTCCTTCCGCGATTCCTTCAGCAAATCGCGGATATCCGTCAGCAGGAGCTCCTCGCGCGACGGAACGACCGGTTCCGCCGGCTTGGGAGCCTCTTCGCCCTTGCGCTTCAGCCGGGTCAGCAGCTTCACGAACAGGAAGATCGAGAAGGCGATGATGAAGAAATCCAGCGTGTTCTGCAGGAATTGACCGTACTTGATTTCCGATTTTCCATACTTGACCATCAGCTTGGTGAAATCGTAGCCGCCGAGCAGGATGCCGATGAGCGGCATAATCAGATCCTGAACCAGGGAGCTCACGATCTTGCCGAACGCGCCGCCGATGATGACGCCGACGGCCAGATCCAACACATTTCCTTTAAGCGCGAAAGCTTTGAATTCCTTCCACATGAACCAATCCCCCCGTCCGTTAAGAAAGCTTCAAGAAAACAACCTCAGCTGCACGACCGCAAACGTGACAAGGAATGCCGAGAGGGCGGCGATCAGCAGCCCTCCTCCATAGAAGAGAATGCGTCTCTTCCCCGTGACGTCCCGCAGCAGGAAGGCGTTCGCCAGAAGCCAAATCATCGTATACATGACCGCCATGACGGCGGCTGCAAGCTGCCCCTTGCGGGTCGGCGGGCCCATGAAGCCCTGCAGGCCGATTGCCGTGAAGACAAAGACAAACCCGCCCGGCGCGCCGATCAGCAGATTGATGGCGACCCACCAACCCTTGCGTCGATTAGCCACGAATACTCCCCCTCCGTTTTGGGATCAGATCCGTTTTGCCGCCCACTGGGCTCCCCGGCGAATCCAGTCCTGGACTTCCTTCACCTGAAAGGAGGGAAGATGATGTCCCGGCATGACGTACACGACCCGGCCCAGCCCGTAACCGTGGGCCCAAGCCGCCGGCCAAAGCTGTCCGTCCTGCTCATACTCGGCCAGCACCGTCGATTCGTAATGGGGATAGCGGTCGAACCGGTACGGCTCTTCCCCGAGGGTAAAGCCCGCAAGCCCTTGGACGACGGGATGCTCCGCCGCCTCCGGCGCGATCCGGATCGGCAGATCCGTGAATTCCGGGTGGTGGGTAAAGTACCCGCCGATCAGCGCAGCCAGTTCATGGCGGCGCTGCAGGGAGATGCCGTTATGAATCGCCAGGAGCCCTCCCCCGCGGGCAACGAAGGAGACGAGCGCGGCCGCCGCTTCGTCGGACAGCTCGACACCGTCAAATTCCGTGTAAGAGATAAACAGGTCGTACCCGCTCAGCGTCTTGTCGTTCAGGACGCCGTAATCGTCGGTGCAGTCGACCGCGAAATCGTCCGCCAGCACCTGCTCCAGCACCTTATCCACCCCGGTAAAGGGATGATAAGGGGCTCCTTCGTAAGTTCCAAGCGCCAGCGCTTTCTTGATGGCCATGGGGCACTCTCCTCCGCTTCATTCACTTAGGCTTGCTCCGGTAATTCCTCTCAACGTCTCTCTCCTTCACTTTACCCGTTCCCCCCGTTTCCGTAAAGACACGCCTTCCCCTTGCCGTCCGAAAAACACCTTGAGCAGCAGCGGCGAAATCAGGGTGGTCGCCAAGACCACGACGACGAGCACGGTCATCCACTCTCCGCCGAGCAGCCCGGCTTCCTCGCCGATCGCCGCCAGGATGAGCGCCACCTCTCCCCGCGAGACCATGGCCGAGCCGATCCCAAGCGAGCTCTGCCAGCCGAAGCCCGCCAGCCGGGCGCCGAGGGCCGCTCCCGCCAGCTTGCCGGCGACCGCCAGCAGGGTCAGGCCCGCGATCAGACCAAGTTGCGCAGATAGGCCCGCGAAGCTCACCTTGACCCCGATCATCGTGAAGAAAACCGGTACGAAGATCGAATACCCGATCGTCTCCGTCTTCTCCGCCGCCTCGTGGCGGAAGGGCGTGAGGCTGATGAAGAGTCCCGCCAGGTAAGCGCCGATAATCGCCGCCACGCCCGCGGACTCGGCGGCATAGGCGAAGCCGAAGCAGAGGATCAGCGCGGCCGAGATGACCGTCTCGCTGACCCGGAGGGCGGCAAACCGCTTCATCAGCCAGGGGACGAGCTTGAGTCCCGCGGCGATCGCGACGGCGAAGAAGGCCACCTTCTTCACAAGAACCGCGCCGATCTGGACGTCTCCGCCCGACAGGCTCATAACGAAGGCCAGCGCCACGATCACCGCGACGTCGTCGATGACGGCCGCGCCCAGGATGGTCGCGCCCTCCTTGGATTTTAACCGGCCCAGCTCCTTCAGGGACTGCACCGGGATGCTCACGCTGGTCGCCGACAGAAGCAGACCGAGAAACACGGCTTGCAGGGTCGGCAGGTTAAGCCAGAGTCCGGCGCCCCAGCCGGTGAGGAACGGCAGTAGGATGCCCGCCGTTCCCACGAAGGCGGAGGATTTGGCGGAGCGCTTGAATTCGTCCGCATCCGTTTCCAGCCCGGCCAGGAACATCAGCAGGATCACACCGATCTGGCTGATTTCCTCCAGAATCTCCGTTTCTTGAATCCAGCCGAACACCGCCGGACCGAGCACAATCCCGACGAGCAGCTTGCCCAGCACGGCGGGCTGGCGAAGCTTTACGGAGAGGTCTCCGGCCAACTTGGATGCGGCAAGGATAAGGGCAAGGTCAAAAATCAACATGGGCAATTCCTCCTTCAAGTAGTCGTTGGACAAAAAAGAGCCTGCTGCCAATGAATGCCGGTAAATAGACACGGCACTCCCTTGGCGACAGACTCCTCCACTTACTTTTTGCTTATGAGGTTATATAGGCGGCCTCGAGTCCCTTTCGTTAGTCTGCCCACTCCAGCCGGATTAGCAGGCGGGCCTTGAACAATTCGGCCAGGAACGGAACGACTTGATCTCTTCGCACGATGACCCGATATTCCGAACCGGGGTATTTGTAGAACAGCACATCGGTCAAATCCCGGTTCCGTTCAAAGTAATGCTCCACCTTTTGCAGACATTCGGCATACGGCGCGGTCTCGTGAAACCGGATGACAAATTCGGTGCCCGTCTCGTCCTGCGTTTCCGCGATCTCAAGCAGCCGGGAATCGTACTCGTAGCGAACCATGGAAGCTCCTCCTTTTCTACATCAGGTAACGCAAATAGAGATAGACGCTCGCCATAGCGACCGACAGCAGCATCAGCGGGAACCCGATCTTCAGATAGTCCAGGAACCGGATCGGATACCCCTCCTTGCCCGAAAGGCCCGCAGTAATCAGATTCGCGCTCGCGCCGATCAGCGTCCCGTTGCCGCCGAGGCAGGCCCCGAGCGCGAGGCTCCACCAGAGCGGCTCCAGGTTCGAGACGCCCATCTGCCCCATCTCCTGAATGAGCGGGATCATCGTGGCGACGAACGGGATGTTATCCAGGAATGCGGAGGCGAGCGCGCTCAGCCAGAGGATCAGCATGGAGGACGCCAGCGGATCGCCCCCCGTCCAGTCGATTGCCTTCTCCGCCAACTGGGCGATGACCCCGGTCTCCACCAGGCTCGAGACGAGCACGAACAGTCCGACGAAGAAGAAGAGCGTCGGCCATTCCACTCGGGTGAAGGCCTCCTCCATGACCCGCTCTCCCGTCATGAGCAGCAGCAGGAACGCCCCCGTCAGCGCGACGGTCGCCGACTCCAGGTGCAGCGCCTGGTGCAGGAAGAACCCCACCAGGGTGAGACCCAGCACGGACAAGCATTGGATGAGCAGCTTTCGGTCGGTGATGATCCCCGACGTGTCCATCTTGAGCAGGTTTTGCTTCAGTTCCGGGGTCGTTTGAATCTTCTTGCGGAACAAGAGGACGAAGATCGGCAGGAACGCGAGCATGATCAGCACGACAATGGGGGCGAGGTTCGTCAGGAACGAGACGAAGGTAAGCTCCGGGACGGCGCTGCCGATCATGATGTTCGGCGGGTCGCCGATCAGCGTCGCCGTACCGCCGATGTTCGCGGCCAGAATCTGCGTCATGAGAAAAGGTACCGGATTCACCTTGAGCTGGCGGGTGATGCTGAAGGTGACCGGCACGATCAGCAGCACGGTCGTGACGTTGTCGAGAAAGGCGGAGCCGACCGCGGTGATCAGGCTGAGCGCGATCAGGATGCGGATCGGCTCTCCCTTCGCCCGTTTGGCCGCCCAGACGGCGATGTATTTGAACACCCCGGTCTCGGCGGTCACGCTGACGATGATCATCATGCCGATCAACAGGCCGAGCGTGTTGAAGTCGATGTGATGGATTGCCGTCTCCTGGCTTACGATGCCGAGGACCAGCACCAGCGCCGCCCCGAGCATCGCCACGACGGTGCGGTGAATTTTCTCGGAAATGATGAGGGCGTAGGTCACCGCAAAGATGACGATGGCCCCGTAAGCTTGAACGTTCATAATGGCCTCCTCCTGCATGGTCGCCGAATCGTCCGACTGCCCCGGCGACGCGTTTCGCTTCTGGTATGCCCAAAAAAACGCAAAAAGAGCCCGCTGGTGGCAGGCTCCTCCGGTCGAATCGTATGGGATTTATTCGTTCATTATACCGGAATCGGCGGCCGCCCGCAATCCCTCGCGCTCATGAGCGTCCCAGTAGTCGCCGACCAAGCCCTCGATCACGCTGCCCCCCGCCCAGGGCATCAGGCAGAACCAGGTGCTGGCCGGTGTTCCGTCGCTGTATTTCTCGGTGACCAGACCTTCCGAGTGGCAGAACCGCTCCGACATCCAGCCTGTTTTGCCGTGGTCGAATTCCCGGTCAAACCGGTTGTACGTCTGGCAGCCCCAGCCGACGGTATCCTGCATCCGCTGCCGGATATAGGGATCGTTCCGCTGCCGCACGTAATAGAGCAGTTCATCCACGAGGTTGCTGGACATCGGATGAATATGCGGATTGGCCACGGAGGTGACGCTGCCCCCGCAGCTGGACCAGCCGACGGTGCTCAGCGGAGGCACCTTAACCGGCGAGTTGTACCCAAATTTGAAGCTGAACTCGTAGCCCAGGGCATCCCTCATATGATCCAGATAGAGGTCGTCTCCGGTCAGGGCGTGCAGGAACCGGACGGCTTTGATATACGCCAGAATCCCTTCCGAATCGGGAGCCTTGTCGGCATCGAGCGGCGCTCCGTAGCATTCCATCCGCTTCACATAGGTCTGATAATAATGCCGTTCGCTGCGCCTAAGGCTGTCCAGCCGGGTCTTGTCGCCCGTCAGCCAGCTGTAGTAGGCCAACGCGGCCAAGCACCACGCGCCGCTGAAGGAATCGTACTCGAGGCCGGCTCCGGTTCGCTCGGACAGGATGGCGGGGTATTCTTCATCCGAGTTTTTGGTTTTTTCCAGCCGGAGGAGCACTCGCTCCACGAACTCCATCCACTCCTCATGGACGACAGCCTTGCATCTTTTTTCAAACTCATAGGCCTTCAGGATATAAAACAGCGCTTGCCCGCACAGATAAGCGGAATGCCCCGGCGTCCGCATCCCGTCGAACCACCAGCCGCGAATGCTCCACTTCCCGTCTTGATAAGCCTCGTACGGAAGCCCGGAAGCCGGGTTCAGGGAATGCTCGACTATGTTCGTGATGCAGGTGAGCGCCTGCTGCCGCATCGGTTCATCGCCGAGCCGCAGGGCGGCCATAAGCACCGGCGTCGCTACGGTTAACCCGTCCGTCCAGCTGATGGACAGGATCTTGTTGTAGCGGTAGCCTCCCGTCCCGGGGTCCTCATAGACAAACGTGGAATAACTCTTGTCTTCGGGAAGCCAGGCATAGCGGCTGATCGCCCCGGCCAAATCGGACGCCGCAGTTTGGATATTGCTTCCCTTCCGGGGAGGCTGGTGATAGCGGAAGTAGATTTCCTCCACCGCCTCGTTGATCCCGAGCTCCGATTCCGCTTCGTAGTCATATACATCGAGGGCGACCATGACCGATTCGGACGCCGCCAGTTCGAAGCCATTATCACCCAAGGGGGCCCGCTCCTTCACCAGACGCGACTTGATGAACAGCAGCGGCGCATTTTCATAGCCCAGCGTATACCCGACCGTGCCGTTCGCAAGCGAGCAGCTGTAGCCACCGTATTGATAGAATTCTTCTTCCGCCGCCGGATTCCACTGCTGGATGACGCCATCCTTGCGGATAAAATAGGGGCTGGCACACAGCCCGTAAACTTTGCCGTTGTCGTAGGCAAATGCCGCCGGATGAGACAGCCGGTCGCTTCGCACCATCCACCACGGGGAGGACGGACGCGAGGGATTCCCCTCCCGGAGCCGCGGAAATTCGTTCGGAACATTCTGCGGAGCCTCTCCGCGGTTGCGCCCATACAGGAAGGCCGGCAGGAAAAAGCGCGGATGGACTTGGGCAAACGGCAGTTCGATGTGAATCACGCCCGACCAGGCTTCGCTGCCTTCATTGGTAATCCCGATTCGGACCCGGAAGGGGTCCCTGGGACGACCGGTGCCTGTCGCTGCCTCTACCGCTGCGCTGAGGCCCTGCTCCTTCAGCGCTTTGTATTCCGTATCCTCCTGTGCCCTGCTTCTGGCCGTTATCAACAGATTCATGGTCTCCTCCGATCCGCGCTTTCCTATAAAGCGCTTGCCTGATGAAGCTCGATTTGCTATTTCTTTTGTTGCGTCTATATAGGATAATGACATTTTAGTAGAGTTCTCAAGACAAATCCTTGCACATTCCGCCAAGTTTATTGCGCGAACGGATCGGGAGGCCGGCTTCAGATGATCGAACCTTTTGAGCTTCGCTATGATCCCATCGGAAGGGATTTTCTCTACCTGCATCGAACGACGACGAACAACGCAGGCACCTTCTATCACCGGCACGAGGCTTACGAGCTGTACTTGTTTCTTCGCGGCAACGTCAACTTCTACATTGAGACGACCTGCTACCATCTGGAGCCCGGCGACTTCATTGTGCTCCAACCGGAAGAAATGCACCGTTCTTACAGCTTGGACGAGACGGACTATGAGCGGATTACGCTGAATCTTCAAAAGTCTTACCTGCAGCGGCTGTCCACTGCCGCCACGCCTCTCTCCGAATGCCTGGATGCCCGCCCGAAGGGAAGGGGAAACATCGTTCATCTGAACGAAAGCCAGTTGAAGTCCTTCCTTCAATCCGCCTTGGCTCTGGAGGAAGCTCTCGCGTCCGAAGCGTATGGGTCGGATGTCATGGCCAACTGCCACATCGCTCAATTGTTGGTTCTCACAAATTCCTTCTTCCAACAGGCCCGCTTCGCTCCTGCGGATATCATGCCGGAGCTGGTGCGCCGAACAATGGATTACATCGGCTCGCATCTCACGGAGGAGATTACGCTTGAGCGTCTCGCCGCCGAATTTTACTTAAATGGGACTTCCATCAGCCGCCAGTTCAAGAAGCATACGGGACTTACCCTGCGTTCCTATATCCTGGACTGCCGCATTGCCATGGCCAAATCCTATCTTGGCGAAGGTCTCAGCATCACGGAAGCCTGCTATCAATCCGGATTTAACGACTACGCCAACTTTATTCGCAGTTTCACCAAGCTCGTCGGCCTTTCTCCCGGGGCGTTTGCCAAGAAAAAAGCAGGCCTTCCCCAAGGAAAGCCTGCCCGATAAACACCGGCGCGGCGGACTGTGATCATTTAATCAGCTCCGTCGGATTCATTCCGGTAATCTTCTTGAACAGCGTGCTGAAGTAAGGAATATTCTTGTAGCCGACGCGTTCTGCGACCTCATAAACCAGCATGTTCCTCTCCAGGAGCAGTTCGCGCGCCTTCTCGATTCTCACCCGGGTCAAATACGTGTTGAACGATTCGCCGGTCACATTCTTGAAAATTATCGAGAGGTGATTCCGCGAGATAAACACCTTCTCCGAGAGCTCGGCAAGCGTAAGCTCCTCGGCGTAATGCTCATGAATATACCCGGTCATATATTCGACGACCTGCCGGTGCTTGCCGTTTCCCTTCCATTGCCGGCTGCGGCAAAGCTCGGTTATTTTGCCCTTCAGCCAGCCTGCCAGTTGCTCCGGCACCAACAGGCTGCCGATTTCTCTGGCAATCCGGTCGCTCGTAAACCACTCGTCCAGCAGCATGCCCGTTTCATAGAGCGAGTAGGCGATGATGCCCCACAGCTCGCTCGCCAGCATCTGCACATAGGCGGGCGAAATTCCCTTATGCTGCTTCAACACAGCCATATATTCCTGCACAAGCTGATGCGCTTCGGCTTCCTGCGAGGATTTCATCGCGCTGGCCAGCCGGTAGGAGAGCTTCACCGGAAAAGGAACGACGCTCTCCGGTTGGCTTCCCCGCTCCTCCCGATACAGGTAGACCTCGTAGGCCGCGTCGGCCTTTGCCGCCCTCTGGTCGATGGCGCGAAACGCTTCTTCCGTCGAATCGGAGATCTTCGTCCATTCGGCCTTAAGGCCGCCAATTCCGATTCGCGCGGCCAGCTTCAGATAGCTGCCGATGCTGTCGGCCAGGCGGATTCCCAGTTCCTCCAGTCGCTTCTCCAGTTCCCTCCCTTCATCCTCCGGCTGCGGATGAAGAATCAGCAAGGACCGGGTGCTGTGGAGCTCGGTGTATTCCACATCCGGAAAGGGCTTGCGGGCGACCTCGCAGGCGATATTGCTGACCGCAAAGCGAAACAGGTTCCAATCGGAGACGGATAGACAGCCCGCCCGCTCGTCGCGGAGAAGGTCGATGCCAACCGTCAGATGGCTGCGCTCCCGCCAATACCGGTAGGGCGGCGGAAGGTGGCTATCCTCGCGGTAGGCCGGGTCGAGGGTGCCGATCGCCGCAGAGCGCACCCATTCCTTCTCGATGAAGGGCTCGAACAGCGACATTTTCAGCTCCAGCTCGCCCTGCCGCTTTCGCTTGTCCTCTTCCTCGGCAAGTTCTTGAATCACCTTGGTCAAGATCGCGGTGAGCGTAGGGATGCTGATCGGCTTGGAGACATAGTCGCTGACCTGAAACCGGAGCGCCTGCCTCGCGTGCTCAAAATCCGAATACCCGCTCAAGATGATGATTTTGCCCGGGAACCCATCCTTGCGCAGCTGCTCCATCATCTCCAGGCCGTTCATCACCGGCATATAGATATCCGTAATCACGATATCCGGACAGGCGGACCGGATCATCTCCAGCCCGTCCGCTCCGTTCATCGCTTCGCCTGCCCATTCCGCCTCCAGCTCCTCCCAAGGAATGGCCCGTTTCATCCCCTGCAGCACCTGGCGCTCATCGTCTACGATGGCAATTTTCCACATCAATATCCCCCTCCTGCGTCCGCCAAGCAGCGCGGCCTTTTACCTTTCCGACATGGAAGGAGGCGCCGTCAGCAGGGGCAGACCAATCTCGACCCTCGTCCCGCCCTCTTCCCGCTCCATCAGCACCACGTCGTAAGCCTCTCCGAAATAACCGGCGATTCGCTCCTTCACGTTGCGTACGCCGTATCCTCCGGTATGGCGTTTCGGTTGCCGGTCTTCCTGCGGCTTCAGACCGGTTCCGTTGTCTTCGATAATCACCCGCAGTCCCTCCCCGTCCCGCTGCATGCGGACGACAATTTGACCGCATGGCCGCTTGTTGAAGCCGTGGACAATGGAATTCTCGACGAACGGCTGCAGGATAAGCTTTGGAATGAAATACTCATGCAGCTCCGGGTCGGCCTCAATCCGGTAGTCCAGGCCATCGCCCCAGCGCAGCTGCTGAATCTCCAAATAGCATTGGACATGCTTGAGCTCATCCGCAATCGGGATAAAGCTGTTGCCGTTGGACAAGCCAATCCGGAACATCTGTCCCATCAACTCCAGAATGCGGCTGAGCTCCTTCTGGCCGGCGTCGATCGCCATCCAGTTCAATTGATCCAGCATGTTATAGAGAAAATGCGGATTGATATTGGCCTGAAGCGCCTCGATCTCGGCCTTTCTCTGCTGTTCGTGACGGCGTTCCAGCGACAGGTAAAGCTCCTCGATCCGCTCGTTCTGTTTGCGGTAGCCGGCGAACAGATAGCCAAATTCATTCTGGTAATCGGTCGGCAGCTCGGGTTTGGTCCCGCCGACCGAATACAGGCGCATCGCGGTAACGAGCTGCTTGATGGGCTTGGTGAATTGTTTGCTGAGCCCGAGGGTCAAGAGCAGGACCAGAAGCACGGCGGCGATCCCGATCAGACCGATCCATTCCGCCAGTTGCAAGCTGCTTGACGTGATTCGGTTCCACGAGGTGAACTCGATCAGCGTCCAGTTGGAATTGTCCAGCCGGGAATAGACCAGCAGGGTATTGGCGGATTTGTCGGGCCCCTTGATATGGACATAGCCCGACTTGCCGTTTTGTTGGTGAATCCACTCCGACCACTCGTTCTGGTCCAGCGGTTCACCGATCTTCATGATCCGATCCCCTTCGACATTGGCCAGGATTCGGTTGGAGCTGTGGGAATTGCCGGTCAGCAGCTTGCGGATTTCGTTCGCCTTGATGTGAATCACGAGGACGCCCAGATAGTCATCGTCGTAGACGATCTTCCGGGCGAAGCTGAGCACCGGAACTGTTCCCTGGAAGCTGGGGAAGGAATACTCCTTCGACCAGCAGAAATCATTCTTTTCCAGGCAGGCGGAGAACTCCTGGTTGTCGAGCGTCCCGAAGTCCCGGAATTGAATGTAATTCTGCCGCTCGCTCGGGGTGGGATTGTTCATATAAAGATCGATTCCCTGAATCAAGGGAATCGCGAAGGTGAGATTGGACAGGGCGCTTTCCACGTTCCCCCGCCTGCGGTGCCGTTCGAATTCATCCTGCCGGTTCTGCAGAAAGCTCGTTAACTCGCTGTCGCGGGAACTGGATAGGGAAATCTGCTCGATCATATCCAAACGGGTCGTAATCTCATTGTTCAGCTCATCCAGGAGCTGCTGCTGGTAGTAAGAGGTCGTCCGGACGAGCGCCTTCGACGAATTGCTGTAGCTCGTCCAGGCCGTAACGGCGATCACCACAATGAGAAAGCCGGCATAGCCGTGAAAGAACAGGCGGTCGATCCTGAATTTCTTAAACGGATTGGTCAAAAGCCCCAGCCTTCCTTTCCTGCCGATTCAAGCGAAATAACGGTAAAACGGCGAAGGAAAATTCGACGTTTTACCGCTATGGGACGGAGTTTTGCCTCCATCTTATCCTTTAATCCCCGTAGTCGCAATCCCCTCGACGAAGTACTTCTGCAGGAAGGTGAAGATCACCGTGGCCGGAACGACGGAAACCAGCGACATGGCGAGCAGTTGGCCCCACTCCTGCGCCGACTGGGAATCGTTGATCATCCTAAGGGCCAGGCCGACCGTATACTTCTCGACCGTGTTCAGGTACAGCAGATGACCGAGAAAATCGTCCCAATTCCACAGGAAGCAGAAGATCATGACCGTGATGATCGCCGGAATCGTCAGCGGAATCACGACCCGCCAGTAGATGCCGAACCAGGAGCACCCGTCGATTTTGGCCGATTCGTCGAGCTCCCTGGGAATGCCGCGGATAAATTGAATCAGCAGGAAGACGAAGAAGGTTCCGCCCGCCCCGCCGGCCAGCATGTGGGGAACGATAAACGGCAGATACGTGTTCACCCAACCCAGTTTATAGAACAGGGCGTATTGCGGAATGATCAGCACCTGGCCCGGCATCATCAGCGTCAGCATCAGGATGGAGAACCAGAACCCCTTCAGCGGGAAGTCAAGCCGCGCAAAGCCGAAGGCCACCAGGGTGCAGGAGACGAGCGTCGCTGCAATGACGGCGAGTTCCAATCCGAAGGTGTTCAGGTAAAAGTCCGTAAACGTATGCCCCGGGATGGAGTGCCAGCCTTTTACATAGTTGCTCCACTGCGGGACGGCCGGAAAAATCCCCGGGGACCCGAGCTCGGTGCTGCGCTTCAGGGAGGACCCGACCCACCAGAGAACCGGGTACAGCATGATGAAGCTGAACAGGATCATGAACGTGTGTCGGATTACCGGCTTCCATGGCTTCCGCGTCATCTCCGTTTCCCCCCTCCCGAATCGGTTTCGTAGAACACCCAGTACTTGGAGGTATACGAAATCAGAACCGTGGCCGCCACGATCATGACCAGCATGATCCAGGCCAGCGCCGAGGCATACCCCAGCTCATACCGGCTGAATGCCCGTTCATACAAGTACAAGGCATAGACGTACGTGGAATTCATCGGCCCGCCGTTCGTAATGACGAAGGCGGCGGTGAACATCTGGAAGGCGCCGATGACCGCCATGATTAAGTTGAAGTAGAGGATCGGCGATAGCATCGGCAGGGTAATCTTGAAGAATTGGGTTACCCGGTTGGCCCCGTCGACGGCGGACGCTTCGTACAGATCGTTCGGAATCTGCTTCAACCCCGCCAGAAAGATAACCATGGTCGAGCCAAACTGCCAGACCGTCAGCAGGATCAGCGTACCGAGCGCCGTGTCCGGATTGGTGATCCAGCCCTTCCCTTCAAATCCGAAGAACCCGATGATCTTGTTGAAGATCCCGTCCACGCCGAAAATGTTGCGCCACAGCAGGGATACCCCGATACTGCCGCCGATCAGCGAAGGGAAGTAAATCGCCGTCCGGTAGAAGCTGATCCCTCGTACCGCTTTGCTTAAGATCATCGCAACCAGCAGAGCGGCGATGAGCTTCAGAGGAACGGAGGCCAGTACATACGTGAAGGTTACCCTTACGGAAGCGATGAATTTCGGGTCCGCCGTAAAGATGCGCTCATAGTTGCGGGTTCCGGTCCACTCGATGGGTTTCATTAAGGTATAGTCCGTAAAAGAGTAATACAGCGACAGGAACAACGGATAAGCCGTGAGCGCGAGAAATCCGATCAGCCACGGCGAAATAAACAGATAGCCCGTAAGCGAAGCTCCCCATCTGCCTCGACGGGAGGACCTTATCTTCGGCTTCGCGGCGGCCGGGGGCAGGGCAGCGGTCGTTCGGTTCATGGCGGTCACCTCTTGAGGTTCAGTGTGGGATGGACGAAGTGCAAAGGAGCGGTAGCCACCGCTCCCTTGGGCACTATGGATGAATTATTTTTCGTACGATTGCGCGGCTTCCTTCAGTTGATCGAAGGCTTGCTCCGGCGTCACCTTCTCGAACATCAGCTGGTCGCGGACCAGCACCCAGTCCTTGTCGATAAAGTTCGTCCAGCCGCCTGCTCCGGCCGACCATTTCTGGCCATCCGGCTCCGTGGCGCGAAGAAGTCCCAAGCCAACCTTATCCAAGTCGCTCATGCTCTTTTCCAGTGAAGAGGCAATCTCCTTGTTGGCCGGCAACCCGCGGAAGGTCTGCAGGATGTTCGCCGCTTCCTGGCTATTGACGAACCAGTTGACGAATTTTTTGGCTTCTTCGGCATGCTTGGAGTTCTTGGTCACCGCCAGGAACATCGACGGCTTCAGCCATCCGCCGGCTTGCTCGGCCCGCGGCATCGTGACCAAGGCGTAAGCCCCCGGTTTGATGCTGTCCCAGGTCCCCAGGTTATTGGAGAAGCTGTAGCGCATGAGTACTTTGCCTGCGGCCAGCAGGTCCATTTGCGGATCGTTTTCCTTATCGGATGCGTTCACGTCCGCAGGCGGAACCAGCCCTTCCTTGCGAAGCTCCTGGAACTTCTTGGTCCATTCCAGGAAGGTGGCTTGATCGACGTTGAAGTGGCCGTCATCCGTAATCACCTGACCCTTGCCCTTGGCGTATTGGTAAGCCGAGTAGACAAAGTAGTTGCCGCCGTAATCCAGGGAAAAGTATTGGCCCTTCGGCAGCTTGGCTTTGGATTCCTTGGCCAACGCGAAGAAATCGTCCCAGGTCCAGCCGTTCTGCGGATTCTTGATGCCGAGCTTATCCATCGCTGCCTTGTCGTAGACCATTCCGAAAGCGACGGACCCGAGCGGAACGGCGTACTGCTTGCCGTCAAGCTGGCCGCCGGACAGCAATTTCTCGTCGAATTTGCTTACGTCCACTTCAGGGGCAAGCTCCGCCAATTGGCCGCGGGACATCCAATCCGGCATCCAGCCCGGATCGAGCTGAACGACATCGGGTGCGTTTTTGGCCGCAGCCTGGGTCGATAATTTATCCAAATAGCCATCCATCCCGGAATACTCCGGCTCAAACGTCACATTGGGGTTGTTCTTGGTGTACAAATCCAGTGCGGCCAAGGTGGCTTCATGGCGCGGCTGAGAGCCCCACCACATGATGCGCAGCTTGACGGGCTCGTTGCTGGGCGCCTTCGTTTCCGCTGCCGAAGTGCCCGTCGGTTTTACCGACGAGTCGGCATCTTTGGCTCCTCCGTTTCCGCCGCATGCGGCCAAGGTTCCCACCAATGCCGTCATGGCCAAAACCGAGAGAGAACGCTTCCATCTCAACATCTTAAACCCTCCTACTTTGAACTCCCTATTGTCTACCCCGTTATCGTATCATCCCGGAAATGCCGTTCCTATGAGAGCGATGCACGATTTATTTTAAAATCTCACGGAAATGCGGAAAGCGAAGCTCGACGCAAACAAAAAAAGCGCCTGAATGGATATCCCACTCAGACGCGAGTATGGTTTGGATTCGAGTGCGTTCCTTACAGCTTATACGCCTTCATCGCCTTGCGGATTTCCTTGATCGACGGCCGCTTGCCGTACATCAGCACGCCGGTGCGGTAGATCTTCGCCGACAGCCAGCCGAAGAACAGGATGGCGGCGACGAGCAGCGCGAGCGACAGCCCGATCTCCCACCCCGGGACGCCGGACAGCATGCCGATCCGCAGGAACATGACGTTCGGCGTGAAGAACGGGATGAACGACGCCACGCGGATGAAGGTGCCGGACGGCGCGTTGATGCCGTACAGGCCGATGTAGAAGGCTGCGAGCGACAGGATCGTGACCGGCATGATCGCCTGCCCGAGCTCCTCGGTGCGGCTGACGATCGAGCCCATCGCCGCATAGAGAATCACGTAGAGGAAGAAGCCGAGCAGGTAGAACAGCACGAAGTAGACGTACAGGCTTGCCGGGACACTGCCGAAATCGAGGTTATTCTCGGCGAAGAAGTCTTGGTTGTTCGGCAGGTTCAGGCTGCCCACCGCCACGAGGATGAACACGGCCATTTGCACGACGCCGAGCAGGAACATGCCGAAGACCTTGCCGAACATCTGCTTGAGCGGCGAGACGCTGGTGATGAGCACCTCCATCACGCGCGAGCTCTTCTCCGCCGTAATTTCGGAGGCGGTCATGTTGCCGTACATGGACAGCGCCATGAACAGCAGCACCATGAGCGCGTAGACCAGGATGTATGACACGAGTTGCTCCGAGGGCGTCTTGCCCTCCGAGGCATGGTCGGTTCCCGTGCCGCCGGAATTGATCTGCAGCCGCTCCAGCACGACCGGGGCGTTCAGGAGCGCGATCTGCTCCTCCGTCAGCTTCAGCTCCTTGACGGTCTGCTTCAGCTTGACCGTCTGCAGCGCCGCCTCCAGCTTGGTGCTGGTGCCGGTCTGGGTGAAGGTGCCCTTGGACAGATAGCGGAAGCTCGGAAACGTCCCTTCCGCCCCGGGCTTCGCGACGAGGAAGCCGCTGACCTCGCCGTTCTCCACGGCGGTCTGGGCGAAGGCTTCATTGGCGGCGGCAGAGCCCTTGTCGGGGTACTCGACCAGCGACAGCTTGTCTTTTTCCTGGCTGCCCACCACTTCCTTCAGAAGCGGGGCAAGCTCGCCGTCGGCGAATACGCCGACCTTGGTCGTCTTCCCTTCGGAGAAATGGGCAACGATGCTCGGCGCATTCACGCCCGCGGCGATCAGCAGGGCGAAGATAATCGTGACCGAGATGAACGATTTCGACCGGATGCGGTTCAGGAACGTAAAGCGAAGAACGGTCCAGAAGCCTCTCATTCGCCATCCCCCACTTTCTTGATAAAGATCTCGGTGAGCGTCGGCTCCAGAATCTGAAACCGGTGGACGTCCGCCTCCGCCATCGCGGCTTGCAGGATCTGCTGGGCGGCCGAAGGTTCGGACACCCGCAGCTCGTAGCGGGACTCCTCGGCCTTGACCACGGCAACGCCCGGCAGCCGGTCGAGCCCCGTCACCGGCACCGATGTTTCCAGGAGCACCCGCTCCTTCGGATAGGAGGCCTTGATGTCGCGCAGGCTTCCCTTCAGCACCGTATTCGACTTATGTAAGATGCAGATATTCCGGCACAGCTCTTCCACATGGTCCATCCGGTGGCTGGAGAACAGGATGGTCTTCCCCTGCTCGCGCAGCTCCAGCACGGTCGCCTTCAGCAGCTCGACATTGACCGGGTCGAGACCGCTGAACGCTTCGTCCAGCACGAGGATATCCGGATTGTGGATGACGGCGGCGATGAACTGAATCTTTTGCTGGTTGCCCTTCGACAGCTCCTCGACCTTCTTGCCGTAATACTCCGGCACCTCGAACTTGTCCAACCAGCCCTTCAGCGCCTTGTCCGCCGCCGCCCGCGGGACGCCGCGGAGCTCGGCCAGATACAGAATCTGGTCGCTGACCTTGATCTTCGGGTAGAGTCCGCGCTCTTCGGGCAGGTAGCCCAGCTTGCCGATCAGTTCCTTCGAATACGGTTTGCCGTGATACAGAATCCGGCCCTCGTCCGGGTAGATGAGCCCCAGTACCATGCGCATGGTCGTCGTTTTTCCCGCTCCGTTTCCCCCGAGCAGACCAAAGATTTCGCCGCGCTCCACATTCAGGCTTATTCCGCTGACGGCCGTCTTGTCGCCGTAGCGCTTGGTGACTCCCTCCAGCTGCAAAACACTCATTCGGTTCCCTCCCCTGTCGATATCCGGTCTATACGCGCTTCGTCTTGAAAAAGATTCATAAAACGTTCCATTCTCATGGTAACGGATTGGGAATCACCTGCCAACCTTCTCCGCCGAAAAAAGAGAGGGACAAGGCCCCCGTCGCTCAAAAAAAGATAAATTTGTTCTACTAAGTGGTCAAATCTGTTCCTCCCTCCTTTCCGGCGCTCCCGCTATACTGACAGGGAAGCCCTATACAAGGAGGCACAAGAGAACTTATGAAGCACATCACAGAGCGGTATGACATCGCCGTATGCGGCGGCGGACTGGCGGGATTCTGCGCGGCGGTCGCCGCGGCCCGCCACGGAGCGAGCGTCTGCCTCATTCAGGACCGGCCCGTTTTCGGCGGCAACAGCTCCTCCGAGGTTCGCGTCACGCCCCACGGCGCTGCCGCCTTTCATCCCTATGCCCGGGAAACCGGTATCATTTCCGAGCTGCTGATCGAGGAGCGGGCCCTGAACCATGAGGTCATCCTGGAGAATGGCTGGACCAACAGCGTCTGGGACATGGTTATGTACGACATGGCGGTGAATACGCCCAATCTGGCCATCCGGTTGAATACAAGCGTTCAGGAGGTGGAAAAAGCCGACGACCGGACCATCCGGAGCGTTACCGGCATCGTCGCGAACGGCGAAACCCGCATCCGCTTCGAAGCGGACACCTTCATCGATTGCACCGGCGACGGCCTCGTGGCCGATCTGGCCGGATGCGAATGGCGGATGGGCTGCGAGGGCCGGGACGAATTCGGAGAGCCGCACGCGCCCCTCACGGCCAACAACAACGTCATGGGCAACTCGATTCACTTCAAGGCCAAGGACATGGGCCGGCCGGTTCCCTTTCACGCGCCGGACTGGGCCATCAAATACGACGATGCCAGCTTCTTCTATAACCAGGGGCGCAAGCCCTACGACATCCGCGGCGGCTATTGGTGGCTGGAGATCGGCATGCCCTGGCATACGATCTACGATGCGGAGCTCATCCGCCACGAGTTAACCCGCCACACCCTCGGCGTATGGGACTGGATCAAGAACAAGGACCCCGAGACCAAGGAGCTTGCCGCCAACTATGCGCTCGATTGGGTAGGACAAGTCCCCGGCAAGCGGGAAAGCCGCCGGGTCATGGGTCAGTACCTCATGACCGAACACGACATCACGCAGCTGACCGTCTTTCCCGACGAGATTGCGTTCGGCGGCTGGTTTCTCGACCTGCACACGCCGGGCGGACTGCTTGCGGCGAGCAGCGAGCCGGAAGCCGCCAACGACTACAATGCCAAGGAAGGCGCCCAGAAGTACTGCGGCCCCTATGGGATTCCCTATCGTTCCTGCGTGTCGAAGGATATGGACAACCTGCTGCTCGCCGGGCGCAACATCAGCGTGACCCACGCTGCGCTCGGAACCGTGCGCGTGCAGGGCACAACGGCCCTGCTCGGCCAAGCGGTAGGCACGGCTGCCGCGCTCGCCCGCAAGAGCGGCCTGCCCCTCGCCGCCTACGGCGGCGGCACCGAAGCGGAGACGCTGAAGCAGACGCTGCTGCGCGACGGCTGCTTCCTGCCCAATGCGGTCAACGGCGATCCCGCCGACTTGGCCCGCTCCGCCTCCGTCTCCGCGAGCAGCGAAGCGTTGCTCTTCGGCGCGGAACCGGCTGAGCCGAAGCCGAATGACCCGACTGCCCTGGTAGGCTGGGGCGAAACCCGGCCGCAGAAGCCGGTCGAGCCGGACCCCCACGCCGGATGGGAGTGGGATCGGCTCCGGGATGTCAAAACCCAATGGATCGGCCTGGGATGCGGCGAGCTGAACACGATCAGCGTCTGTTTAACCAATACCGGCGACAGCACGGAGACGCTCCGGGTACGGCTCATGCCCACCGAGCACATCTGGGATTACCGCCTCGAGACCGGCGAGCCGATCGCCGAAGGCACGCTTGAGGTGCCTCCGGGCGAGAAGCAATGGATCGCCTGGTCCCCCGCCCTTACCGGACTTGCCGCCAATCGCTATGTCCGGCTCGATCTTCTGCCGAACGAGCAAGTGATCTGGCATTCCACCGGCACCATCGTGCCCGGCCATCCCTTCGCCTACAGCATCACGGAGGATCGGCTGCGGGGCGGCTGGAACACGCGGAGCTTCCGCATCGATCCGCCGCAGCCCTGCTACGGAGCCGCCCATGCGGTGAGCGGCGCGACCCGGCCGCACCGCAAGACCAACCTGTGGCGCTCCGATCCGGCACAGCCGCTGCCGCAGTGGCTGGAGCTCGGCTGGTCCGAGCCGCAGCGGATCGCTTCGGTGGAGCTGGTCTTTCCCGGCCATCTGATACGCGAATATCACGACTACCCGCCATTCTATCGCGATCCCCAGTGCCCGAAGGATTACCAGATCGAAGGCTGGATCGACGGCCAATGGACCGTCCTGCACCGGGAGAGCGGCAATTACCAGCAGAAGCGCGTGCATGCGCTGGACGCAGCCGTGCTCGCCTCGAAGCTGCGCGTTGTCATAACCGCCACGAACGGCGACCCGGCCGCCGCCGTCTACGAGATTCGCTGCTACGGGTAAACCCATCGCTGCTCCTATCCGCTTGCTTCCCTACCGCAGGCGAGTTTCACACACAGGAGGTGAAAGGCCTTGGATGAACCAACCGCTGCTCTTGAGGCGACAGCCTCTCCGAAGCAAGCGAAAGCGGTCAGCTGGTACCGGGAAATCTGGCGGATGCGCACCCTCTATCTGATGCTGCTGCCCGGAATCGCCTATTACATCATCTATAAATATGTGCCCATGTACGGCGTACTCATCGCCTTCAAGGATTACGACATTCTGGGAGGCATCCTGAAGAGTCCCTGGGCCGATCCCTGGTATAAGCACTTCAAATTCTTTTTCGATTCGCCCTACTTCACGCAGCTCATCACCAACACGTTCTTGATCAGCTTCTACAAGCTGCTCTGGGGCATGATCCCGGCGATCTTCGTCGCGATCCTGCTCCAGGAGGGGCGCGTGATGTGGCTCAACCGGATCGTTCAGACGCTGAGCTACATGCCCCACTTCCTGTCGTGGGTGATCATCTACGGCATCTGCATCGCCTTCCTCTCCGAGACCTCCGGTCTCGTCAACCGATTGGCGGTGGACAGCGGCCACGCCGCGATCCCGTTCCTGACCTCCACGGAGCTGTTCCGCAGCGTTCTCGTCGGCACCGACGTCTGGAAGGACATGGGCTGGGGAGCCATCGTCTACCTGGCAGCCATGTCCGGCATCGATCCGACGCTCTACGAGGCGGCGCGGATCGACGGAGCGGGCCGGCTGCGCCGGATCTGGCATATCACGCTGCCGGCATTCGCACCGTGATCATGCTGATGCTGATCCTGAAGCTCGGTTCGATCATGGATGCCGGCTTCGAGCAGATCTACATCATGTACAACATTCAGGTCTATCCCGTCGCCGACGTCATCGATACCTGGGTTTACCGGGTCGGTCTGGAGCAGATGAATTTCAGCCTGGCCACCGCCGTGGGCTTGTTCAAATCGCTGATCGGCCTGACGCTGGTCTACTTGTCCAATCTGCTCGGCCGAAGGTGGGGTGGCAGCTTATGGTGAACCGCGGCTCGGAGCGCTATTTCGATATCCTGATCTATTGCTTCCTGATCCTCATCGCCGTCGTCGCCGTCTTTCCCCTGTTGTACGTGTTCTCCGTCTCGCTGACCCCGTACAGCGAAGTGCTGAGGAACGGCGGCTTCGTGGTCATCCCGCACAAGATTACCTTCGAGGCATACCGGCTTCTCTTCGGCATGGAGTCCATTCCCCGGGCATTCGGGGTAACGGCCTTCGTCACGGTGGTCGGAACGGCAGTTAACCTCATCCTGTCCGTGCTGCTGGCCTTTCCCTTAAGCCGCAAAAAACTGAAGGGCCGCGGGCTGTTCATTTTCCTGATCGTGTTCAGCATGATGTTCAGCGGCGGACTCATCCCCACCTACCTGGTGGTCAAAGGAACCGGCATCCTCAACACCATCTGGGCGATGATCATCCCCGGAGCGGTCTCGACCTTCAACGTTCTGGTGGCCAAAACCTTCTTCGAAGGTCTTCCGGAGGAACTGTACGAATCGGCGCACATCGACGGAGCGGGCGAATTTACCATCCTGACCCGCATCGCTCTGCCGCTCTCTATTCCAGTGCTGCTGACCGTCGGCCTGTTCTACATGGTCGGCAATTGGAACGTGTTCTTCCCCGCCGTCTTCTACGTGACGGACACCGACCTGAATCCGCTGCAGGTGATCGTCCGCGGCCTGCTGATGTCCGCCGAATCGGCGGAAAGCAACGTCGATGCCACACTGCCGACCAACACGCTGCGCATGGCTTCGGTGGTGGTCGCCTGCTTGCCTGTCATCGCGATCTACCCCTTCGTACAGAAGCACCTAACGAAGGGAATGCTGATCGGAGCCCTGAAGGGCTGACGAACGTTTGAATCCGGGGCCGGCTCTCGCATTCCGGCCCCGGCTCAATAGAGAACTTCCTAACTATTCAACTACAGAGGGGATGTAGCGAATGAACAACAAGCAAGCCAAGAAGTGGGCCGCCACCGCCATGAGCGTCACGCTGATCACGGCCACGATCCTGACCGGCTGCGGCAAATCGGCATCCGACAGCGGGGCTTCGGCCGATCCGGCGGCAAGCGGTGCCTCTGCCAAGCCGGGCTCCGCTTCGGCGAAGGCGATGCCGATCGAGATCATGGAAGTCGGCTGGTCCGTTACGAACACCTTGCCGAAGCCGGCTGACGATTTCGTCAAGCAAGGACTCGACAAAGCGTTGAACACCGACATCAAGCTGACCCTGTCCGCAACGCCCGAAGAGATGATTCAGAAGCTGAACGTGCGCGCCGCCGGCGGCGACTTGCCGGATGTGATCGAATTCAAGGACAAGACTCAGTATGAGGAATACGCCAAGAAGAACCTGCTCCTCGATCTGACGCCGTATATGGACAAGCTGGCCGACGTCAAGTCTGCCATCGGCGACCAGACGTTTGAGCGCTCCAAGGTCAATGGCAAGATCTATGCAGTGTCCAAGAATCCCACCGCCTATTACCCCTTCTTCTGGATTCGCAAGGACTGGCTGGATCATCTGGGCCTGCCCGTTCCGAAGACGCTCGATGAAGTGGTCGAGGTTTCGAAAGCGTTTACCGAGAAAGATCCCGACGGCAACAACAAGAAGGATACCTTCGGAATCACCGGACAGCTGGGCATGCTGAGCAGCGTCGTTACCAACCTGCACGGAACGGCGGACAACTTCTATTTGAAGGACGGCAAAATGGTCCATGGCCTCTATGAGCCGGAGATGAAGGCGGCCATCAGCTACATGAACAAGCTGCTCGCCACCGGATCGGTCGACCCGGAAATCGCCAGCAACAAGCCGGAAAACGCCAAAGACAAAGCGTTCCAGGGCAAGGCGGGCATCTTCGTCGGCGACTGGTCGCTGATTATGAAGAACGAGGAAAAACAGAAATGGAAGGCAGCCAACCCGAACGCCGATTGGGTGATGGTCAGCGACTTGACCGGCCCCGGCGGCAGCATGGTCGGCCAGAACGACACCGCAGTCACCAGCGGCTTTGTAACCATTTCGAAGGCTGCAGCCAAGGATGAAACCAAGCTGAACAAGATTCTGGAAATGCTGAATTACATGGCGAAGGGCGACGGCTCGCTCTTGGTCCAATTCGGAGTGAAAGATACCCACTTCACGCTCGGAGCCGACGGCAAAGCCGTCCTTACCGACAAATCTCCCGAAGCCGCCTATACCTATGTGTATCAACTGGCCGGCCGACCGGAAAAGGATTACCTCAGCACCAAATTCCCCGAGCAGAAGCCGTATATCGAAGCCAACGATGCGGCCAAGCTGATCGAAATCTTCGGCGGCTACATCACGCTTCCCGCCGGCTACAATTCAGCCGACGCCGAGCGCTTCAAGCAGGAGGAGCTGCTGAAATTCTATTACGGCAAGAACAAGCTGGAGAGCTTTGACGCCTTCCTGAAGAAGCTGGACACCACCTTCCAATATAAGACCTATCGGGACAGCGCCATGTCCCAGTTGAAAGAACTCGGGTTCGCCCCGTAACACACAAGCTGCATCTGGCCGGCACCGCTTTAAGCGGGCGCCGGCTTTGTGGCTCCGTGTTATAATGGAAAAAATAGGACCATCGGAGGAGGTGAGGCAGCATGCGGATCCGGCTATGGCCCAAGACCTTGAAAAACCGCTTGTTCGCTGCCGTCCTCCTGTTTATCTTGCTGCCTCTGTTCCTGTTGCAGCTCTACTCTTACCGGCAGATCGAAGCTTCCGTCACCGGCGAATTCGAGGACAAGGCGGCCGAACAGCTCGACCTCATGAAGCGGTCCCTGACCGATGCCATCGGCAATATGTTTCGCTATTATCTGTTTTTGGAGAAGGACCGGAACACCCAACAGGCGCTTGCCGAGCCAAGCTCGATGAACCGACAGGAGCGCGTCTTGGTCCTGGAGGATTCCGCCCGGGTTCGCTCGCTTGCGCTGCCCGCCCAGGTGGCGGTCACCTTCGCCGACCGAAGCGGCCAGTTATACCTTCCCGACGGCCAGAACGGGGAGCCGGGAGATTACGAAGCCTTCCGCAACGATCCCGGCTTCGTCGGTCTCTCCCCCCAGTCGGACAGCTACCGCTGGGTTCCCGGCTCCACCCTCTCGCTCTACGCTCTCCTGATCGGCGATAACGGCGAACCCTTCGGGTATCTTCGTCTTGAGTTCTTTTACGGCAACTGGCTAAGCGAGACCTCGCGGGACCTGCTGCTGCAGCAGAGCTACCAGTTGGTGGACAGCAACGGGACGCCGCTCGGTCAGAGCGACGCCCGTATGGAGATCGAGCCGGGCCTGACCGAACGGCTGATCCGACATTTGGGAGCGAACGACCGCTATCAGTTGGTAGATCGAAGCGGTACCTCGATTCTCAGCGGGACCCGGCTGTATGAATTCGACTGGTATCTCCTGTCCTATCTGCCGATGAACACCTACCTGGGGAACATGAAGGAAATCCGCAGCAATCTGCTGGGGTCGTATCTCCTGCTGTCGCTGGCGTTCATTCTGGTCACGGTGTTCATTTCCTCCGCCATCTCCCGGTCCCTGCAGCTGCTCCGGCGCAAAATGGCCGAATCGGCCGCCAAGGAACTGCGCACCCGTGTCCCGGAACGGCTGTTCAAGGGAGAGATGCAGGAATTGGCGCTGACCTTCAATACGATGATGGAGGATATCCACAGCCTGCTGCTCAAGCTGAAGCTGGAGGAACGACAGAAGGAAGCGGTTCACTATCAAATGCTGACGGCTCAAATGAACCCCCACTTCCTGCTCAACACGCTGAACATTATCAAATGGAACGCGCTGGACAAGGGGGACGAGGAAACGGCGGACATCTGCATCTCCCTCGGCAAGCTGCTGGAGACGAGCCTTAACTCGGAGGTCGAGCTGATCCGGCTGAAGGACGAGCTGGATTTGCTGCAGGCTTATCTGTTCCTTCAGAATTTCCGCTATGACGGTCTGCTTACGGTCGTGTACGAAGTGGAGGAGCAGTTGGAGCACGCCCTCGTCCCCAAGCTGAGCCTGCAGCCGCTGGCGGAGAATGCCGTAAAGCACGGCTTTGCCCGAATGCCGGAGGATGCGCGGATCACGGTCCGGGCCCGGCAGCAAGGCTCCGCGCTGGTGATGGAAATCGAGGACAACGGAAGCGGATTGAAGCCGGCGGCGAAGACGCCGCCGGGAGGGCGCAAGGGCATCGGCGTCGCCAATCTCGCGCAGCGGCTGCAGCTCTTGTTCCGCGAGGATGGCCGCATCTCGCTCGTCGGTGTCACACGGGGGACGCTCGCCCGGATCGAGCTGCCGCTGCTCATCGCAAAACCGTATCAGTCAGGAGGCGAGTTCGGTGTGGAAGGTACTTCTGGTGGAAGATGAGCCCTTTGTCCGGAGGAAGCTCCGCAAGCTGATCGCTTGGGAGGAGTTGGGCTTCTCCGTCGCCGGGGAAGCGGCCAACGGCGAGGAGGCGCTCGCCGAGATGCGCCGAGAGCTTCCCGATCTGGTCATCACGGATATTCTCATGCCGGTCATGGACGGGCTGGAGCTGCTGAAGGCGGCCCGCGCCGAAGGCATGTCCAGCCGGTTCGTCATGCTGACCTGCATGAACGAATTCGAATATGCCCGCCGGGCGCTGGAGCTGGGGGCGAGCGGGTATCTGCTGAAGCTGTCGATGAGCGTGGCTGCGCTGCAGGATACGCTTACGAAGGCTGGCGCGGAGCTGGCCGAGAAGCACGAACGCAACGACCTCTTGATGAGCCGCCTCTACGACGACTATTACCGCCAGGTATGGACGGCGGTCTGCGAATCCGGGACGGGCGCAACGGGCAGGCAGGGGGCGCAGGATGCCGAATGCCCGCCCGTTCTGCCCGTGCCTCCCGTCTCCCCGGCCCTTCCCCGCTTCGGCCGGGTGATTCTGCTCACGCAGCTGGACGGCCCGGATGCGCTGTCCCCGGCCGACGTGCTGGAGCGAGGGGCGCTATCCCGGGAGCCGGGGATATGGACGGGCGCCTTTGCCGCAGACGGCCTCCGCACACTGTTCTTCTGGTACCGCGACGCGCCCGTTGCAGCGGCGCCGGCGAGTTTTGCCGCCCTGCCCGGCCGGGGCGTCTACAGCCACCCCGTCCCGCCGGAGCAGCTTGCCGCCAGGTGGCGGGGCCATCTGGCGGAGATGCGACGGCTCTGGTACGACGGCGCGGCGGGTTGGCGGCCGGAGAGAAGCTCCGCTTCCTTCGCCTCCCCCAACTCGCCCGCGTCTCCCTCCCCTGCGTCTCCTGCCGGGGAGGCCCTCTCCTGGGCGGCGGAGAAAGAAGCCATCCAGGCGTTCGAGCGAGAGCGGCGGGACGGGCTGGCCGACGCGCTCGCTTCCTACTGGCGCAGGCTGGAAGACAACCGGACGGACTTCCGCCTCGTCCGCGAAGCGGCGGCGCGGCTCGACCGGATCTTCGCCAGCATCGCCGAAGGAACGTCGGCCGCCGACCCGCCGCTCGCGGACGACGCCGCGGACTCCCATACGGCGCTGCTCCGGCTGCTCCTCGGCCGCGCGGAGGCGCGGCTGTCCGCGACCGCGAAGGCGCGGGAAAGCCGGACCGATCACGCCGAGATCAACCGGATTCTCGATTACCTGCGTCAGCACTACGAAGAGAACCTCTCCCTTCGGGGCATGGCCCGGATGGTGGCCATGGAGGAGCATTACCTGAGCCGGCTGTTCAAGCAAAAAACCGGCGATACGCTGATCAACCACATCCAGCGGCTGCGCGTGGACAAAGCCCGGCTGCTGCTGATGGAGACGGACCTCGCCGCCAGCGAGATCGGGCGCATCGTCGGTTTCCCGAACGACAATTATTTTGTGAAGACCTTCAAGAAATGGACCGGCCAGACCCCGGGCCGCTACCGCAAGGACAACGGCGATGCTCCCTCATCCCGCGAATGAGCCTGTGTCGGTCAAACCGAATTGGCCTCGATCCCGGCGGACTCCAGCAAGACCGGCGGGCAAGGGCAAGCGAGGAACAGCCGCACCTCCTGAACAGATAACCCCATGTCCCGGGCGGTTTGGATCAGCTCCTGCCACTCGACGTCCCATTCCCTCATACGCTCGGTCGTTCCATTCATCGCTTCCGCCTCCAAGGACCCGTTTTGACCCGCTCTCGCGCATGACGGCGCAGGCGGGTTCTTTTCCGTTTCCTGATTATAGCGGATATCCCCGTACATGATTGTCGCAATCCGTTGTCGGAAGGAAGAAACTTTTTACAAGATTGGAACGATTCCAGCAGCTTCCGACAGCCTGTCCGGGGAGGCGGGGAACTTTCCCCAAAAAAAGCGGCGGCCGCCTCCGGGATTCTCCCGGAAACGGTCGCCGTTCGGTTAGGGTCGGCTTGCCGCGTCCAAACCAAGGCTCCGCCGGACGGGCTTATTCGTCCTTGTCGCCTTTGTTCAGCCGCCATTTGTTGTATTCCAAAAAATCGCGAAATTGTTCCTTGCTCACTCCCGACGCCATCGCGTCCCGGACGAGCGTCCGCCATTCCTCGTCGAGCTCCTCGTTTCGCTTGGCTTCCTCACCGCCGTTTTCCGGGCTTGCATGAATCAGGGATTCGACCGTCACGTTCAGAACCGAAGCGATTTTTTCCAGGAAGAGAATGGAGGGATTGGACTGAATGTCCCGCTCCATCGTACTGAGGTAAGACTTGGCCACGCCGGCCCGTTCGGCCAACTCCGAGAGGGTTAGCCCTTTCTTCAAACGCAACTCTTGGACTCGTTTCCCGATCATTGAATTCTCCCTTGAACCAGTGGATGCTTGCTGCGTCCATTATAACAAAAAATTCGCAATTAGGGGAAGTTGCCGCGCGCCCCCGCGGCGGCCCCCGTCCGCTCTAGGACATATGCTCCTGAATGAGCTGCATCTTCATCTCCCACGCCTTGCGGCTTAGGTCGACCGGGTAGATTTCCGGGTTAAGCCGCCGCAGGTATTGCGGCCAGAACAGCTTCAGGCGCTCGGTATGGAACCGGCGGCTCTCCGCAAGCGGCGGAATTTGGTATACCTGCACGCCGTCCTTCAGGATTGGCTTCAGGAGAGGGATCGCCTCGTAATCCTTGACTTTCTTCTGAATGTACGTGTGCGTCGGATTGAACAACTGAATCGGCTGACCGTCGGGAACATCCCCTTCGGCCAGCGTGATGAGATCGCCTTCGGCGCGCCCGGATACCCGGCTGACGATGCGGTAAATGGCCTTGATGCCGGGGGTGGTGATCTTCTCCGGGTTGGCCGAAATCTTGATCGTCGGAACGAGCCCCCCGTCCTTCTCGCGGGCGACGAGCTTATAGACGCCGCCGAGCGCGGGCTGGTCTCCGCCGGTAATCAGCTTGGTGCCGACGCCCCAGATGTCGATCTTCGCCCCCTGCGCTTTGATTTCAAAGATCGTATCCTCGTCGAGGTCGTTGGACGCGGTAATCTTGGCATCGGTCAGCCCGGCTTCGTCCAGCATCCGCCGCGCCTCGATGGACAGGTAGGCCAAGTCGCCGCTGTCCAGGCGGATGCCCTTCAGCCGCTTGCCCTTCTCCGCGAGCCGCTTGGCCGTCTTGATCGCATTGGGCACACCGCTCTTCAGCACATCGTAGGTATCCACGAGCAGCGTCGTCTGATCCGGCAGCGCATCGGCAAACCGGGCGAACGCCTCCTCTTCGCTGTCATGGTCCTGCACCCAGGAATGGGCATGCGTCCCCTTGGTCGGAATTCCGAAGCGGTAACCGGCCAACATGTTGGAGGTGGCATCGAACCCGGCGAGATAGGTCGCCCGTGCCCCCCACAAGGCGGCGTCCTGCTCCTGAGCCCGGCGGCTGCCGAATTCGAGCAGCACGTCCTCGCGAGCGACATGGCGGATGCGGGCGGCCTTGGTGGCGATCAGCGTCTGGAAGTTGACGAAGTTGAGCAAGGCGGTCTCGATCAATTGGGCCTCGAACATCCGCGCTTCCACCCGCATGATCGGCTCGCCGGCGAAGACGATTTCCCCCTCCTCGACGGAGTGCAGGGTGCCGCTGAAGCGGAATGTCCGCAGCTCGTCGAAGAAGGCGGGATCGTACTGCTCCTCCTGCTCCGACAGGTAGCGGATGGCCTCCTCGTCGAAGCGCAGCTCCTCCAGATAGCGGATGACCCGCTCCAGGCCGGCGAAGACGGCATAGCCGCCGCCGAAGGGCTGCTTGCGGAAATAGACGTCGAACACCGCCCGACGGTTGAGCGTGCCGTTAACCCAATGGGCATAGAGCATGTTGATCTGATATTTGTCCGTGTGCAGGGCTTGCGCTTGTTCCGGCATGGTCTGAACTCTCCTTAGCAACAAAGTATAAGCGGATTTGGCAGATACGGCCCGGTCTCAGTCGCGAACTTCCGCTCCCAGGCTCCCTTGAAAATGCTGCAGCGCCCAATCGTGGCCCGCCGAATTAAAGCTAGCCACCGCCGAAGGGTGGACGACGATCTTGAGGCCGAGGTTGTACGCGTCCACGGCCGTGTGCAGGACGCAGATATCGGTGCAGACGCCGATGAGATGCACCCGCGAGATCCCGCGTTTCTTCAGTTCGTCCGCGAGGGCCGTGCCGTGAAAGGCGCTGTAGCGGGTTTTGTCCATCCAGAGGATGCGGTCTTGGTTCTGCTCGTAGACGGCCCTCAATCGGCCGAACAGCTCGCGGCCGGCCGTCCCGCGAATATTGTGAGGCGGGAACAGCTTGCTCTCGGGATGAGTCGGATCGTCGGCTTCGTGCAGGTCAACGGCCATGACCACCAGATCGCCGCGTTTCAGATGCTCCTCGGTCAGCTCGGCGATCCGGGCCTCAATCGCCTCCGCCGGCTGGCCGACCGGCAGCGCCCCATTTACAAAATCAACCGTATAATCGATCACGAGCAAGGCTTCCATGAGCAGTTCCCCTTTCGTTTAGAAAAAAAACAATTGCCTTTTCCCGGTTCTATTATATACTATAGGACAATCCATCCCAAACGCTCGTCCCGTCAGGTGAAAACGAGTTTTTGTTGCCGTGAATGGATTTTTTTATTGCGTTAAAGTGTTAATTCGCTAAATATTTTATTGACACCCTTTTTGCTCTCCCAGTATGATAAAACGAAGCAACCAATGGTTAGAGACAGAGTCCAGGGAATTGGTTGGATTCCGGGTGAGAGCGGGTGGATGCGGATGCGGGTTTCGAAGGGAATCGTCACCAAAAAGAACATTGAGGACGCAGCCGGCAAGCTCTTTTCCAGCCAGGGCTTCAACCGGGTAACCATGCGGGAGATCGCCAAGGAAGCCGGCTGCTCCCATACTCTGATTTACATGTACTATAAGGACAAGGAAGACCTGTTGCGCCAGATGGCTTGTCCGCTTCTGGAGCAGCTTGAAGCCGAGCTGGAGGAGCTGATGGCCGATCCGGTGCTGAGTGCGACTGAGCGGCTTCGGCTCGTCAGCACAGAAGTCGTCGCGTTCTGTCTGTTTCAGCGAAGCGCCACGATGATCCTCTTCCAGGGCGCGCCTCCCAAGCCCGCTGCCGAAGAGGAGCCGGAGGAATGCGACAAGCTGCGCGGCCGCATCTTTTCCCGGCTGCGGGAAGCGGTGATCGGCTGTCTGCCGGCGAAGCGCATGGATGCTGCCCAGACGCTTTACCGCATTTACCTGTTCATGCTGCACGGCATGATCATGAACTTCCTGGACCCGCCCGGCAATCCCAAGGAGCAGGTGCAGCGGGCCTCCCGGCTTGTCGACCGCTGCGTCGAAATCCTGCTCGGGGACACGGAATGGTACCGGCCTTCCCGGGAGAAACCTCAACTATCATGAGCAAGACTGGCAATCCGAAGCTGCCGCCCGACGTTCACGAGTGTGCGGATGTTCGGGTTATTTTATTGGACGGCCGTTTGCCGCCGCCCTCCCCAAAAAAACGACGCTTCCTCCGCTCGGGCAGTGGAAAGCGTCGTTTTTGCTGTCGATCGGGCAGCCCGCTTCTCAGGAGGTCAACCATACCCTCATCAGGGAGAACAACTGCTCCAGGTTAAGCGGCTTGCTGATGTAATCCGAAGCCCCCGCCTCCAGACATTTCTCCCGGTCGTTCTTCATCGCCTTGGCAGTAAGGGCGATCACCGGCAGTTTGTCGAGACCGAGCTCGCCGCGAATGGTCCGCATGGTTTCGTATCCGTCCATCTCGGGCATCATGATATCCATCAGCACCAAATCGTAAGCGGCGCTGTTCATCAGCTCCTCGACGGCCTCCCGGCCGTTCATCGCCGAATGGACGACCATACCCTGGTTTTCCAGCGCTACCGTGAGCGCGAACACGTTGCGGACATCGTCGTCGACGATCAGCACCCGCTTGCCGCGGAAACGTTCATTCTCGGGAAGCGGCGAAGCCGAGTCCTTAAGCAGATGCTCGGCCATGGCTGTTCCCGGCTGGGAGGCTTCCGCCAAGTCCGGCATAGGCTCCGCCGATTCGTTCAGAACCCGTCCGGAGACCGACGCCGTGAGCGATTCGGCAGCGGCCGCCGCCATCCGCTCGGCCGCTGCTTCCACGCCGCCGAGCGCCGCGATCCGCTGCACCATTCCTTCGTTGTAGCTAACCGGCAAATAGAGGATGAAGGTGCTTCCCTTGCCCTCCTCGCTCTCCATGGCGATGAAGCCGCCGAGCAACCCGGCAAATTCCCGGGAGATGGACAGCCCGAGGCCGGTGCCGCCATACTTGCGGCTGGTGGCGCCGTCCGCCTGCTGGAAGGCATCGAAGATGAGCGCCTGCTTGTCGCAAGGGACGCCGATACCCGTGTCCCGGACGGCGAAGGCAATGAACTCGCAGCAGGACGCCGCTTCGCCTGCGCCGTCTCCGAACGGGTCGGCGGTCAACCGCAGCCCTTCGTCGCCCCGCTTACCGCAAGGCAGCGTCCGGCCGAGCTCGGCTTCGTCCGGCCGGTAAATGTTTAGGCCCACGGAGCCCTTCTCGGTGAACTTGACGGCATTGGACAGCAGGTTCTTGAGAATCTGCTGCAGGCGCTGTTCGTCCGTATTGAGCACCTCCGGAAGACCCGGGGCCACCTCGACGGAGAAAGCGAGTCCCTTCTTCTCCGCTTGGGGCAGGAAGCTCCACTTGAGGCTGGACGGCAGGTCGCGCAGGCTGACCTCGCCGATATCCAGTTGGATTTTGCCCGCCTCCACCTTGGACAGGTCGAGGATGTCATTGATCAGCGCCAGCAGATCGCGGCCCGACTGGTAGATCGTCCGCGAATATTCCTCTTCGTCCGGGTTCAGATGTCCCTGACGGTTCTCCATCAGCATCTGCGACAGGATGAGAATGCTGTTCAGCGGCGTACGCAGCTCATGCGACATGTTGGCGAGGAATTCCGACTTGTAGCGCGAGCTGAGCTCCAGCTCGCCGTTGCGGCTCTCCAGCTCCTTGCGAATCTGATCCAGCTCGCGGGCGCGGTCCAGAATCAGACCGTTCTGCTCCTCCAGCTGTTCGTTGGAGATGCGCAGCTCCTCCGACTGCGATTGCAGCTCTTCGGACTGGGATTGCAGCTCGACGGCTTGCGTCTGCAGCTCCTCCGATTGCGATTGGAGCTCCTCGGTCAAGGTCTGCGATTCCACCAACAGCCGTTCCACTTCCATCCGGCCTTCGACATTGTCGATGGTGATGCCCAGCGTCTCGAGGATGCGGGCCACCAGCTCCTCCTCCTGCTCGCCGAATTCGCCGAGCGAGGCAAATTCCAGCACGGCCAGGGTTCGCCCTTGATAGACGACGGGGGCGACCAGAATGGAACGCGCCGGAGCCGATCCGAGCGCCGAGGAGACGCGAATGTAAGAATCGGGCACCTCGTTAAGGCGAAGAATCCGCTGCTCGACCGCCGCCTGCCCGGTGAGTCCCTGACCAAAGGCGACGATGTCCTCTCCCGCCGGATTTCCCTGGTCTGCGTAAGCGGCCAACTTGTGAAGCTGATGGCCCTTGGCCAGGTAGAAAGCTCCGAAGGCCGCTTCCAGCATGGGCGTCACCTTGCGGATCAACCGCTCGGCCAGCGCCGGCGTATCGGACAGCCGGAGGTACAGCTCCGAGACCTCGGCCAGCCGAGTCTGCAGAAGATTCTGCTGCTCCATCCGGGCGTTGTACAACCGTTCGTTCGTCCGGTATTTCTCCAAGTGGACGATCATCTGATTGAAGGCGGCGGAGATGTCGCCGATCTCGTCTTGGACGGCTACGTCGAGGGACGGCAGCGCCGAAGCGCTCGCCACATCGACCTGATACAGCGTATCCTTCACCTCGCGCAGGCGGCGGGTGGTGCTGCGGATCACCCACAAGGCGATGAGAATGCCCAACAGCAGGAACAGCACACCTGATCCGAGAATCAGGCTTACCGTCAACTTATGCCGGTTCTCATAGGCGCTCATCCGCTGATCGACGAGATTTTTCTGGAAGGCTTCGAATTCTTCAATGGTCTCGGCAATCGGAGCCGTCACCATCTGGTCCTGCGACAAATAGAGCTCGCGCGCTCTCGATCCGTCTCCGTCGGTCAGGCTGGCGGAGAAGGATTGCAGGGCGGCAAAATAATCGTTCGTCCGGCTCTCCAGGACGGACAGGATGCCCTTGCCCTGGCTGGTGTTGACAAGCTGCTTGAGGGTGGCGATCTCCTCCACCACTTCCTGCTTGCTCTTTTGCACGGTATCCAGATGAGCCCGTGCGCGTCCGGTGTCGGCCAGAGCCAGACCCATTTGGCTATCTATCTGGTAAATATTCGATCGGATGTCGGTGATGATATCGACTTTGCCGTAACGGTCTCCGGTAATCTCGTCGAAATCCCCCTTCAGCGAACTCAACATGACAATGATGATGGCAAACAGAATAAACAGCATGGCGAGAATCAGGCCAAACCCCAGAAACTGCCTCTTCGAAAAGCTCACGGTATCCGAATCCTCCTCCTTGCGATTCGATGAATCTCTATCAAATAATAATATCGCGAAAGAAGAGGTGGGTTCAAGTCAAAAAGTCTTCCTATCGGGAACGGCGGCTGTTCACCGGACCGATTCGCCGGAAATCTCGACGAAGAGGCGAAGCCGGCTTTGCGGGTCGAGCCGCGCAAGCTCGTCGCCGCGAAGCATCTCTTCGTTCTTCGCCATCCACGGCTCCACGCAAATGAAGGGCTTGCCGGGCACGGTCCACAGGACGATATACCGGAATTCCGGGCTGTAGCGGAGGGCTACTCGGGCGCCTTCATCGGCAGCGAAGGAAATCATGGGTTCGCGCGCATCCAGCAGCACCGCCGATTCCTTCGCGCCGCTCAGGTCGAGCGTGCCGGAAAAGGGCTTCTCCGCACCGTCGTTCAGATCGAGCAGCCGGGTCGCGTCGGTCTCGTAGGCAATGGGTCCGATCGCGGCGTTGAAATAAGGGTGAAGCCCGGCGTAGAACGGCATCGCGCGCTCCGAGAGGTTCGCGTACTCCTGCTCGATCCGCAGCGCCCCGTTCCGAAGCCGGTAGGTAAACGTCAGCTCGAAGGTAAAAGGGTATTCGCCCTGCGTTCCGGCATCGCTTGCGATCCGAATGGTGACGGCTGCTCCATCCTCCGTCGAGGTGCCAACGACCCTCCAGGGACGATTGCGGACGACGCCATGGTTGCGGATGCGGTAGGACTGTCCCTCCCAGACGTATTCGCCTCCCGGCAGTTGACCGGAGATCGGAAACAGCACAGGGATGCCGCCGCGGACATTCGCCGCCGGATCGAGGAGGGTTTCCCGGTCCAGGTACAACAGCTCGCGGCCGCGGCTGCGAAACGAGGTGACGATTCCCCCCCGTTCCGGACAGAGGATAACGGAGGAATCCGTGCTCTCTTCCGTCAATTCCACCATTTCAAAAGCATCGGTGTACGTTTGTATGCGGTGATCCGCCATGTTTGCCAGCTCCTTAAATCCCCAAGGGATTTCGATTTCAGGTGTGGAAATTGCCGTCGTTCATCGCTACTATGATGCCGCAACCGGCGGGGTTTTGCAAACCCTGCCGCATCCTCCGGCACCGGTCCATGCCGCGTTCCTGCTAGGCCGACGGTCCATACGGCGGCGTTCTGCCGTCCCCGCGCCCCTGCTGATTCTTCCGGAAGTCCGCTTCGCCTATAGGCCGCCCGGGCGCTTTCCTTTTCCCCCTTGACTGGAACAACCGCCATCTGGTAACGTAATGAAAAACTTAAGCAACGTGAAAAGACGATCATCCGGAACACAGGCAACCGGAACCCGGGCTCTTCAGAGAGAAAACCCTTGGCTGTGAGGTTTTCGCGCCCGTCCGTTTGCCTCCCCTCCGGTAGTCGCCGCGGGGAATTCGAGTATCCGCGGCCGGGGTCAACGCCCCGTTACCGAAGTCAAAGGACCCTCGGCAGCCGCCGGCGGGTTGAATTTGGGTGGTACCACGAACGCGCCTTCGTCCCTTGCGGATGAAGGCGCGTTATTTATTCTCGATTCGAAGAGGAGGAACCCCCATGAGACAAAGACAAAGCGAAGGATGGATTCCCACCCTGAAGGAGGCCCCGGCCGACTCCGAGGCGAAGAGCCACCGGCTGCTGCTGCGGGCAGGCTACATCCGCCAACTGGCGGCGGGCGTCTACACCTACCTGCCGCTCGGCCTGCGGGTGCTGCGCAAGCTGGAAGCGATCGTCCGCGAGGAAATGGATGCGGCGGGCGCCCAGGAGATTCTGATGCCGACGCTGCAGCCGCTGGAGCTGTGGGAGGAATCGGGCAGAGCCTCCGCCTACGGGCCGGAGCTCGTCCGCTTGGCCGACCGCAACGGCCGCGGCTTCGCCCTCGGCCCGACGCATGAGGAGGTCGTGACGGCGCTCATCCGCCAAGATTTGACCTCCTATCGGCAGCTTCCCGTGACACTTTACCAAATTCATACCAAGTACCGCGATGAGCGGCGGCCCCGCTACGGGCTGCTCCGCTGCCGGGAATTTCGGATGAAGGACGCTTATTCCTTCCATGCCGACGAAGCCGGTCTGGAGGAAACCTACGGGCGTATGCGCTTCGCCTACGAAACCATCTTTCGCCGGATCGGCCTGCAGGCGCTCGCCGTGGAAGCGGACTCCGGTCCCATCGGAGGCGAAGGCGGCTCGCACGAGTTCATGGCGCTCGCCGAATCCGGCGAGGACACGCTGCTGGTCTGCCCGGCCTGCGGCTACGGCGCCAATGTCGAAGCGGCGGAGGGCCGAACGGCGGCGGACGCCTGCCCGCGCTGCGGCAAGCCGCTCTCGGCGACCCGGGGCATCGAGGTCGGCCACGTGTTCAAGCTCGGCACCAAGTACAGCGCCGCCATGAATGCCTTGGCGGTTGGAGCGGACGGTAAGCAGCGTCCGGTCCTCATGGGCTGCTACGGCATCGGCGTCTCCCGGCTGCTTGCCGCCGTTGCCGAGCAGCATGCCGACGATGCGGGCCTGAACTGGCCGGCGGCCGTGGCCCCGTACCAAATTCACCTGCTGCTGCTCGCCCCGCGCGATGAGGAACAGCGGGAGCTGGCCGAGCAGGTCTCTTCCGAGCTGGAGCTGGCCGGGTACGAAGTGCTGCTGGATGACCGGGAAGAGCGGCCGGGCGTCAAATTCCACGACGCCGACCTGATCGGCCTGCCCCTTCGGCTGACGGTCGGCAAGGACACTTCCGCGGGCCGGCTTGAACTGGCCGCAGGCCGGGACAAGCGGCTGATCGCCCGCGAAGAGGTGCTGGCGGAAGCGGCGGCGATTCTGCGCCGGAATTAACCGTGACACTCAAGCTGTCACCGATATGCGTTTATAATGAAACCAGACGGTTCAGAGGAGGCGGAGCGCATGAAGCGACAGGACCGGCTGATCGCCCTGATCCTGGCTCTGCAGCAGCGCAACGAGACGGCCGGCAGCCTGGCCGCCAAATTCGAAGTGTCCACCCGCACCATCATCCGCGACATGCAGATGCTCTCGGAGATGGGGGTGCCGCTTTACTCCGAGAGCGGGCCGGCCGGCGGATATCGCCTGATGGACAGCTACCGGCTGCCTCCGCTTCAGCTTGACGCCGGCGAGGCTCTGGCGCTCTTCTTTTCCACCAAGGCGCTGCGCAGCTATCCCGATACGCCCTTCAACCGAGAGCGGTGGACGCTGCTTAACAAGCTGACGGCCCTGCTTCCGGCGGACATGCTGAGCGCCCTCCAGCCGGTTCTCGACCGGATCGATCTGGATGTGCCGGAACGGCACTACCGCACGCCCCTGCTCTCCGAATTGATCGGCCATGCCGCTGGGGAGCGCTGCCTGGAGGTGGCCTACCGCTCCCGGTCGGGGGCCAAGACCGTGCTGCTGCGCCCGGAGCGCATCTATGCCTCGCACGGCTTCTGGTACTGCGAGGCCTATTCCTGGACGCACGGCGAGCAGCGGCTGTTTCGCGTCGACCGCATGGACGGGCTGAAGCCGGTCGCGGCTCCGCCCGCACCGGCGCCCGCGCCCGCCGCCGATCTCCGCCCGCCGGTGCGAATCCGCGTGCGGCTGACATGGCGGGGCCTGCTGCAGGTGGAGCGCGACCGGCACATCGGCGAATCGGTCGCTCCGGCCGGCGGCGACGCCTGGGAGGCCGACTTTCGCCTTCCCGCCGCCGAATGGGAATGGGCGGTGCGCTTCTTCTACGGGCTCGGCCCCGAGGCCGAGGTGCTCGAGCCCGCCCGGCTGCGGGCGGACATTCGCCGGATGGCCGCCGAGGTGGCCCGCCGCTATGAAGCCGATGCAGCGGAAGGCGCAGACCCGGACGGTTCGCCCTCGGATGGGTGAGACTGCCGGACCGAAGGCCCGTTCGTCCCATTCGTCTCATGCACCAGCCATTCAATTGAAGGAGGTTTCCCCCTTGTCAACGACACCCCGCATCACCACGTACGAGGAAGCCCGCGAGCTCGTTCAAGACTTAGGCATACTGCCGCTCGCTCCGGCTGTGCCGGATCACCCTTCGTTCGCCGCCTGCACGCCGCCGGAGGCGTGGCACACCGGCGAAGAGAGCGATCCCTGGACGTGGCGGGTGCGCTTTCCCGCCGCCGGAGATGCCGCCTACGGCAAATTCTTCCGCGGCAAGTCCGTACTGATCGCGCCCGATCTGTTCCCGCTCCTCAAGACCGCCGCCTCCCGCGGAGCGTCTGTCCGGGATCGGTACCGCGACGGCCTCCTGCCCCGCGAAGCGTTGGTCCTCTATGAGACGATCGAAGCCTCCGGGCGCATCGACACGCGCGAGCTGAGAGCCGCCGCCGGCATGAAGGCCCGCGAGAGCAAGGCCGGCTACGAGCGGGGCATCCGCGCGCTTCAGGAGGCGATGGACGTCGTCGTCACCGGTGCCCATGTCCGTTATCAGGCGGACGGCCGGCCGAGCGGCTGGAGCAGCGTCTCGTACGCTCTGGCCGAGACCTGGATGAGCGAGAGCAACATCGAGCCGGAAGCGCTGCCCCTCACCGCCGCCCGCCGGTTGGCGCGGCAGCGGCTGGAGGAAGCCGTCAGTCCGGAAGCACTGTTGTTTTTCCGCAAGCTCTACCTACTTTAATCGCGAAAAGAGGAACAGCCCATGAACGCTCTGGAAAAAGCCAAACCGTTCTTTGCCCGGGCGGCCCGGCCGCTCGATTACGCCCGCTGGCGGTATCACTTCGAAGGCGGTCCCCGCGAAGCCGTGCTGGATGCGCTCGCGGACTACCAGAATGCAGACGGCGGCTTCGGCCATGCGCTGGAGCCGGATTCCTGGAATCCGAACTCGTCCCCGATGCAAACCTGGACCGCCACGGAGCTGCTGCTGGAGATCGGACACACGGACAAGAAGCATCCGCTCGTCCAGGGAATCCTGCGCTACCTCGGCAGCGGCCGGGATTTCGACGGGCAGAGCTGGGCCGCTGTGATCGCCTCCAACAACGATTATCCCCATGCGCCCTGGTGGCGCAAAGGCAGCGAGAGCTCCAGCCATCATTCGTATAACCCGACCGCCAGTCTGGCCGGGTTTGCCCTGGTGTATGCCGATCCCGGCAGCGAGCTGTTCGAAACGGCAAAGAGGATCGCCGGAGAAGCCGTAGAGGCTTATTTCGCCCAGGGGCTTCTTGCGGATATGCATACGGCGCTCTGTTACGTGCGGCTGATGGAATATGCCGAGCGGGCGGAGACCGACCTGCCCTTTGAGCTTTCCGCTCTGCAAGCGAGGCTGCATGAGCAAGTCCGGTACAGCCTGACCGCCGACACCGCCCAGTGGGAGACCGGTTATGTCTGCCGGCCGTCGCGATTTGTGCGCTCCCCGCAGAGTCCGTTCTATGCCGATAACCGCGAGCTTAGCGAATTCGAGTGCGGCTTCCTCGAACGGACGCAGCAAGCGGACGGCAGCTGGCCAGTTACGTGGTCGTGGGACGCCTTCGAGGAGGAATGGCCCATCAGCCGGTTGGCCTGGAAGTCGGATATCGCGATCAACAACCTGCTCTATCTGAAGGGCTTTGCCCGGCTCTGAGCCGGCGACGGAAGGCCGGGCGCTGGCGAAGGGAAGACGTAGGCGAAGGCCGGTTCTGACCGCCCTTGTCCGTCGGAACGACAAAAAAGCCGCTGGGCGCGGCCTGCTTCATCCTGCGCCCAGCGGCTTTCCTTCTATCTAGCGTCCTCTCTTGATCTTGCCCGGCCAAGCCGTCATGCCGCCGGTCATGTTGACCACATCGTAGCCGAGCGATTCCATATACTCGCAGGCAAGCCCGCTCCGGCTGCCGCTGCGGCAGACCATGATCAGCTCGCGGTCCCGGGGCAGCTCGCCGAGCCGCTGGGCCAGTTCGCCGAGCGGAATGTGCGTCGCCCCTTCGATATGCCCTTCTTCCCATTCATCCGGTTCCCGGACATCGACGAGGAAGAGGGGCTCTTGTTCCAACCGGCGTTGGACGGCAGCCGGTTCAATCGCTTTGGAAAACTTTCCTGCCATGCTCCTACTCCATCCTTTCGGCGGTTGTGAATCCGCCATGAGTTGTTTCCGGCGGACGGCAGCCCTGCCGCTGTCCTGAGCTTCCGCAAAAAACGGAAAGGGCGGACTCCCGCCCCCTCTCCATCGTACCGCAGGAAGCCCGGTTTTACCAAATGCCGCACCTCTGCTCCCCCAAGCCGGATGCGCCGGTATAACCTCAGGCAATCCGGACTTACAGGACGAGCGCCTCGGCGTTCACGCCTTCCAGGAACCGCTCGCAGTCGATCGCCGCCATGCAGCCGGTTCCGGCTGCGCTGATCGCCTGGCGATACCGGCGGTCCATCACGTCGCCGCAGGCGAACACGCCGGGAATCCCCGTCTCGGTCGTGCCGGGACGAACGACGAGATAACCGAGCTCGTCGGTGGTCAGTTGGCCGCCGAGGAAGCCGGTGTTCGGCGTATGCCCGATGGCGATGAAGATGCCGTCCGCGGCGAGGATTTCGTCTTCGCCTGTGTCGTTGTTGCGCACCTTAAGCCCGGTCACGCCCTTGTCTCCGGCCTGAACCGCAAGCGGCGTGCGATTCAGACTCCAGCCGATCTTGGCGTTCGCCCGAGCCCGGTCCTGCATGATCTTCGAGGCCCTCAGCTCGCCGCGGCGGTTGACCACGGTCACCTCGGAGGCGAAGCGGGTCAGGAAATGCGCCTCCTCCATCGCGGAGTCGCCGCCTCCGACGACGATGATCTTCTTCCCGCGGAAAAAGAAGCCGTCGCACGTGGCGCAGGTGCTGACCCCGCGGCCGATGTTTTCCTGCTCGCCGGGGATGCCGAGATAGCGGGCTGAGGCTCCCGTGGAGACGATCAGCGTTTCCGCGGTCAACTCCCCATGTCCCTCCACCTTCAGCGTGAACGGCCGCTTCGACAGGTCAACCGAGGTGATCCAGCCGGTGCGGAACTCCGCTCCGAAGCGGGCGGCCTGCTTGCGCATGTTGTCCATCAGCTCCGAGCCCAGCACCCCGTCGGGAAAACCGGGGAAATTCTCCACCTCGGTCGTGGTTGTGAGCTGGCCGCCTGGCTGCGGGCCTTCGATCACGAGCGGGCTCAGATTGGCGCGGGCCATGTAGATGGCGGCGGTAAGTCCGGCGGGGCCGGTACCGACGATGATCGATTTGTACATAAGGCATCTCCTCCCTTGTGGGAAAGCATGAATTCGAAATTTAGACTAAGTATAATTATCGAGTTTAAATAAAATCCTATCACCCGCCGGTTCTTCCTGCATGAAGAGCGGATGAAGGATGCATGAAATTGCCGTGAAAAGGCAGAGGGGCGATATCGGATGCGTCCATTTGCCAGTCGGATGCGTCCATTCGCCAGTCGGATGCGTCAATCCGCCAGCCGGTAGCCGACGCCCCGGACCGTCGCAATGTAGCGCGGGCTCCTCGAATCGTCGCCGAGCTTTTGCCGGAGGCTTTTGACATGGACGTCCACGTAATTGCTGCCGCCAAAATATTCGTCGCCCCACACCAGCTCCATGAAATCCTGTCGGGTCCGCACCGCGCCGTCGGCTTCCAGCAGCACCCGCAGAAGGTCGAACTCCGTCTTGGTCAGCTCGATCTTGTCATCGCCGCGATGGACGGTCATCCGCCGAAGGTCGAGCACCAAGTCCTTTACGCGAAGCTGATAGGGATCGCACTGATTGACCGGACTCTTCTCGCCGAAGATTGCCTCCATCCGCGCGAGGACGCTGCGGGGTTCGGCCGGCCACTCCTGGACGGGCTCTCCCTTGCGCTCCGGACTCCGGTCGCCGTTCGGCACCAGCACCAGCACGTCGGCGGGCTGCCTCAGCCGAAAGGTCTCCAGCGGAAGCCCCATGGTGCGGTCCAAGAGGAACAGGTCGGCCTGCAGCACGGCGAGCACCGGATCGTTCTCGTTGTGGAATACCAGCACGTCGTAGCAGCGGGCCGTCATCTCATGGATGAGCGGAAGCAGTCCGGCCGGATAGGGACTGATGATGACGATGCGGCGGGTCGTGGTGCAGTAGAACCCTTCCGGCATTGCGGCGGTCTCGGCAACGGTTACTCCTCGGCTTTCAAGCTGCGGCATTGCGGGCACACCCCCTTGAATAGAACTTGTTCCTGATCCACGCGGTAGCCGGTTTCCTTTGCAACCTGCTCCAGCCACTGGGCGGGAAATTCGGCAAACACCTCATCCACCCGCCCGCAGTTCGTGCAGACGATGTGATGATGCGTCTCCATGCACCCGTCGTAGCGGCTGGCATCGCCCTCGAGCTTGAGTTCGCGGATCAGGCCTTCCTCGGTCAGATATCGCAATGAATTATAGACAGTCGCATAGGCAAAATTGGCCCCCCGCTCCTTAAGCTGCTCCATGACCTCCGCAGCGGTCGGATGGGTGTGGGAAGCACAGACGACTTCAAGTACGGTTTTGCGCGGCGTGGTTAACTGTCCCTTGCGAGTCATTGGCCGCATCTCCTTTATATTTGAACTTAATCTAAGTTTATATTTATTCTAATAACCTGTCAAGCGGGTGCCCGCCCGCCGATGCTTCCTATTCTTTCCTTGGTATGTCCCGCAAGGGAGGGAATTACCCAAGATTCCGATACGCGAGCAGCCCGGCACGAAAAAATGGCATTCCCCCGCTTCCTTTCACGCGTTATCGATAAAGGTCGGCAATTTCGCAAGCGGCCTCGAGCACAGCCTGCCGCAGCTCGGGCGGACCTACAACGATGAGGTCCTTGCCGAGACTCAGCGCCGCGCCGCAAGCATATTCCGGCGTCTCGAAATCGACGTCGGCCGTCATCCACTCCGTTTCCGTTCCGACCGTTCGAACCGAGACGTACCGGAGGGAGCGCAGCCGGCGGATCGCGGAGGCGTCTCTCAGCTTGACGGTCGCGGGGTAGCTCGGCAGCCTCCTGCGAAAATCGGCGGTGGAACGCTCCCAGTACTCGGCCAGCGAAAAGCCCTCGGGCCGTTCGAACGGCGCGGCCCCCTCCTTGACGTCCGTTACTTTGGAGACCCGGTAGGTGCGGATTTCGCCGCCGACGCTTCCTACCACATACCAGATGCTTCCCTTCGCCACGAGGCCGAGCGGATGCAGCTCCCGCTCCACCGTCTCTTCCCCGCGCGCATACCGGATGACGACCGACTTCTCATTCCAGACGGCATCGTACAGCAGCGGCAAATACGGGAAATTCTCCATGGATTCACTCCAGCCGGCTCCGTCGATATGGATTTTTTCCTGGACTGCATTCGCCTCGCGGCGCGCCGCCGAGGCGATCCCCGCCGCCGCCAGCCGATCGAGCAGCCGGTCGGACTGCTTGCGGATGCCCAAATCGTCGAACAGCCGGGATGTTTGAGCGAGCAGCAGCAGCCTCAGCTCCTCCCCGCCCATTCCGTTCAGCGCCGTCCGGTAGCCTTCCGCCAGCTTCCATCCTCCGCGGTAACCTCGGTCTGCATAGACCGGAACACCGGAGGCCGAGAGCGATTCCATATCCCGGGATATCGTCCGCTCCGATACCTCCAGCCGCTCCGCCAGCTCCTTCACCGTCCATTTTCGCCCTTCCTGCAAGAGCAGCAATATCGTCAATAGCCGATCAGCACGCATGGCCTTCCCTCCTCCCCGATATTCTAACACAGCAATAGGACAAAGGATGTCTTATTGGTTGTGATACGGTTATTCCTGCAAGCCCACCACCATAAGCCAAGGAGTGAACCCGATGAAGTCAAAACCGTTGCAGGGAAAAGTCGCCGTCGTGGCGGGAGCGACGCGAGGAGCGGGACGCGGCATTGCCGTTAAGCTGGGAGAAGCGGGGGCGGTCGTCTACGTCACCGGCCGCAGCGTCCGGGGCATGCCTTCGAGCATGAACCGGCCGGAGACGATCGAAGAGACGGCAGAGCTTGTCGACGCGGCGGGCGGTCGCGGCATTGCCGTAAGAACGGACCATACGATCGAAGCGGATGTATGCGCCTTGTTCGAGCAAGTGAAGCGGGAGCAGGACGGCCGGCTCGATATCCTGGTGAACGATGTGTGGGGAGGCGATCCGCTGAGCGAATGGGAAACGCCGTTCTGGGAGCATTCGCTGGCGAATGGCCTGCTCCTTCAGCGGCAGGCCGTTCACTCGCATCTGATCACGAGCTATCATGCGGCGCCGCTGATGATTGCTCGCGGGAGCGGCCTCATCGTCGAGATCACGGACGGGGTGGGCTATCATTACCGGGGGAACCTCTATTACAGCCTGGCGAAAATCTCCGCCATTCATCTGGCCGAAGCGATGGCAGCCGATCTGAAACCGCACGGCATCACGGCGCTGGCGGTGACGCCCGGGTTTCTGCGCTCCGAGTCGATGCTCGATCATTTCGGCGTGACCGAGGACAATTGGCGCGATGCGGCCCGCATCGACCCGCATTTCATCGCTTCGGAAACGCCCGCCTATATCGGCGCGGCTATCGCGGCCTTGGCGGGCGACCCGAACGTGGCGGCCAAAACGGGCCAATCGCTCAGTACGTGGGGGCTGTCCGAGGAATATGACTTTACCGATGCGGACGGCACGCGGCCGCATTGGGGCAACTATTTCAAGCAGGCTAATCTGTAAAGGCCACGATAGGACGAGTCGATTATCGCTCGGCCTTCGCAGCGGGTACCGCGCGGGGCGGGATTCGGGGGAAGCGGGGCCGGCCGTTAACGATATAAAGCATCGTACGGACCGCCGGCGTTTCCCCGGCGGTCCGCTTCTATGGCTTCCCGCAGGGTGGAGTAGACGAGCCGGCCGACGGCGTCGCCCAGCGTGGTGGCGGTTCCGGCATAGAGATGAACGGGCGCCGCTTCCCCCGCCTGTCCGCTTCCGACGGCCAGCACGGTCGCATCCGTCGTCGTGCCGGTCGCGGCCCGGCCGCTCTCCGGATCGAGGATGCCCGCATCCTGCAGCGCCGCGGCCTTCGCTTCGGTCGCCGTGAGGAACACGCCGACCCGGGCGGATTCGCTCACCGCGCCGCGAAGCAGGATGACGGTATTGATCGTGCCCGCCCGGTAGGCGGGGAAGGTCTGGCGCGGCCAGCCCGCCCGGGCGGCGTTGCGGGTGCCGCTCGTCGTGCAGACGCAGAGGGCGAAGCCGTCTCCCGCCTCCTCGGCCACGGACGCGCGGCGCAGGACGGCCGCCGTCTGGAGGGCGACGGCCTCCTGCGGATTATGGCCGCGCGCGGCCAGCATGGCGCGGCAGTCTTCCTCCGGATCGTGTCCGGCGTAATCCTTGTGCACCATCCAGTTGGCGATGAGCCTGGCCGGATTCCGCCCGCCCCGGAACACGGCGCTGCTCAGGCAGTCGAGCGGTTCCGGCGCTTCCGTCAAGAGGCAGTCGCCGTCCAGCCGGATCGACAGGCCCGGCCAGACGGCGGACCGAAACAGGCCGGTGCCCGCCGATTCATCGATGAAGGGCAGCGTCATCCGCGCTCCCTCCTCTCTGCGGCTTGGGGAGGCTCCGACGGCGACGGCCCGAGCCGCAAGCACTCCTCCAGCGCCGCGAGCAGGCGCTCGTGGTCGCGCCGGGCCTTGACGGCCAGGCGGATGTGGCCGGGCGTGAGCCCGCCCATGCGGGAAGCGTCGCGGACCAGCAAGCCCCTCCGTCCCATTGCCGCCTGCAGGGCGGAAGCGGTCCAGCCGGAGGAATCGGGCAAGCGCACGAGCAGGTAATTGACCTCGCTCGGATAGACGGTCAGCCCGAGCCGGCGCAGCCCGTTCGCCAGCCAGGGGCGTTCCGCCGCGAGCCAGGCGCCGGTGCGGCGGGCGAATGCTTCGTCTTCCAGCACGGCGCAGCCGATCGCCTGGGCGAGCCCGTTGACGCTCCACGGCACTTGCAGCGCACGCAGCCGGGCGATGCGCTCCGGATGCGAGACGAGGTAGCCGAGCCGGATGCCCGGAATGGAGTAGAATTTGGTCATCGACCGGAGGACGAGCAGGTTTGGGTCTTCCGCCGCGGCCGCAATGAGGGAAGCCGCCGGATTCGGCGGCGCTTCATGCGATCCGGCCGCTTCTTTCGGTTCGGCCGCTTCTTTCGACCGCGCCGTAGCTTCCGGCGCGCTTGCCGCGGTTTTCTTCTCAGCGGATTCGGGCTTACGCCCGGTCCCCGCCTCCTCGGCCGCTTCGATGAAGTCCATGAACGCCTCGTCCAGGATCACCGGCCGGCCGGTCGCCCGGGCCGCCGCCACCGCTTCGGCGTCCAGCCGCCGGCCGGTGGGGTTATTCGGATGGCCGAGCAGCCACAGGTCCGGGACGGCCGCACCATCCTCGGACGCTGTCCGGCCGGTCGCTCCGTCGGCCGCCCCAGCGGAAGCGCCGCGGGATGCCTCGCCGGTTGCCACGCTGGATGCCCCGGCGGACGCTGCGCGGGATGCCTCGCCGGTCCCCTCCCCCGCCGTCCCGGCAAGCGCCGCCACCTGTCCGGCGGACAGTCGATAGCCGCCCTGCTCCGCCAGGGCGATCGCCGCGATTCCGCTCCCCGCCTTGACCGCCGCCTCGCCGTATTCGGCGAAGCAGGGTGCCGCGAGCGCGGTCAGCCTCGGCCGGATCTCGCGCACCGCGAGATCGATCAGCTCGGCGGCCCCGTTGCCGACCAGGATGCAGTCCTCCGCTATTCCGTGGCGTTCCGCGAGCCGCGCGCGCAGCTCGCGCACCGCCGGGTCCGGATAGCGGACGATCCAATCCGCCGGCCCGCGCAGAATCCGCTCCACCGCCTCCGGCGGGCCGAGCGGATTCATGTTCGAGCTGAAGTCGGCGAATTCCTCCCGCCCGTATAGCTGCCGGGCGGTGAGCAGGTCGCCGCCGTGTCCGTATTGTTCCAGCATGGTTGCCCGTCTCCTTCGCATCTCGTTCTCGTTATCCTTGAGCCATAAGCCCGATTCCCGCCAGCAGCGCGGCAGCGAACAGCAGATAGCTCGTCCGGTACAGCAGCTTCACGCTGGCCGGGATGTCCTCCTGCCGGAGCGGCCGCAGCGGCCACCCCATGCGGGCGCGTTCGCTCGGCACGCCGAAGTAGATGTTCACGCCGCCCAGCTCGACGCCGAGCGCGCCGGCCACCGCCGACTCGGGAATGCCGCTGTTCGGGCTCGGGTGCCGCCCGGCAAAGGTACGCACCGAGCGGAGCGCCCGCCGCGCCGATACCGGCAGGTCGCGGGACATCCAGGCGGCCAGAGCGATGAGCGGCCCGGACAAGCGGGAGGGCAAGTAATTGAGCGCGTCGTCGAGCCGGGCGGAGGCCCGGCCGAAATCGAGGTAGCGCTCATTCTTGTAGCCGACCATGGAGTCGAGGGTGTTGGCCGCCCGGTACAGGAATGCGAGCGGCGCGCCGCCGAGGAGGGCGAAGCAGAACGGCGAGACGAAGGCGTCGACCGTGTTCTCCGCCACCGTCTCGACCGTCGCCCGGACGATCTCCGGCTCGTCCAGCCGGTCCGTGTCGCGGCCGACGATCCAGCCGACATACTTGCGCGCCTCCGGCAGGTCTCCCGCCGCGAGCGGCATCGCCACCCGGTCGGCGGCCTGCTTCAACCCCTTGACGGCGAGCGTCGTGGAGATCAGCCACGTGTTGACCGCGTAGCCGAGCCAGGGATGCACGAAGCGCGCCGCCGCTACCGCCAGCCATGCCGCCGCCAAGGAGCCCAGCGTCACCGCGGCTGCGAGAACCTGCCCGCGCCGACGGAGCGCGGCGGCGGAAAGCCCATCCCTGCGCCGCAGCCGCTTTTCCAGCGCCTGCACGGCGCGGCCCATCCAGATCACCGGATGCGTCGGCCACCGCGGATCGCCGATCAGCCAGTCCAGGGCGAGGGCGGCGGCCGCCATCCAGCATGCCTCCGGCCAGCCGTAGAATCCGAGTCCCGCCATTTGCGCTCTCCTCCATCCTTTTCCCGCCCCGCACAGCCGAAACGGGACTCCGGCATGAGTCAATCCGGAGCCCCGCATCAGGCTTGCGAGCCGCTATTTTTTATGCATTTTGAATTCCAGGAACAGCTCGTTGTAGTGGGCCAGCATCCGCTTGCCCAAGTTGTCGTAGACCTCGAGCTTCATGGAACCCAGATCGGGATAAAACCGCTTGTCCTGGGAGATGTCCTCCGGCAGGAGCTTCAGTGCCTTGTCGTTCGGCGTGGAATAGCCGACGTACTCGGCATTCTGGGCGGCGTTCTCGGGATCGAGCATGAAATTGATGAATTGATGTGCTCCCTCGATGTTCTTCGCCGTCTTGGGAATGACCATATTGTCGCTCCACAGGTTGGTTCCTTCTTCGGGCAGCACGTAGGTCAGCTTGTCGTTCGCATCGATGATCTCCGAGGCATCGCCCGACCAGACGATCCCGACCGCCGCTTCCTCGTTCGCGAGCAGCATTTTGATCTCGTCGCCGACGATGGCTTTCACGTTCGGGGTCAGCGTATGCAGCTTGGCGAGCGCGGCTTGGAGATGATCTTCGTTCGTGTCGTTCACGGATTGGTTCATGCTGTTGAGCGCCATGCCCATGATCTCGCGGGCTCCGTCCACGAACAGAATCTTGTTTTTCAGGCTGGGGTCCCACAAATCGTTCCAGCTCTTGAACGTAAGGTTACTGACCAGCTCGGGGTTGTAGACGATCCCGACCGTTCCCCAGAAATACGGGACCGAATACCGGTTGCCAGGATCGAACGACAGGTTGAGAAATTCCGGGTTGATATTGGTCAGGTTCGGCAGCTTGCTTGGGTCGAGCGGCAGGAGCAGATTTTCCTTGCGCATTTTATCTACCGCGTACTCCGACGGGACGGCGATATCGAAGGTGGTGCCGCCCTGCTCGATCTTGGTCATCATCGCCTCATTGGAGTCGAAGGTCTGGTAGATGACCTTGAGGCCCGACTCCTGCTCGAACTTCGTGATGAGCTCGGGATCGATGTAATCGCCCCAGTTGTAGACGGTGAGCGTGTTGCCCCCGCTGAGCCCCTCCGACGCGTTCATGTAATGGGTGACATACAGCAGGCCGAAGGCAACGATGAAGATCGCGGCAAACGTCTGGACGAGCTGTTTCATTTGCGCACCTCCAATCGGGTCGGGCGGTGCTGCCTCTGGTTCAGCCAGTAATAGCCGAAGACCAGGACCAGCGTGAAGAGGAAGATGATCGTCGACAGGGCGTTGATCGACAGCGAGATGCCCTGGCGCGCCCGCGAATAAATCTCGACGGACAGCGTGGAGTAGCCGTTGCCGGTGACGAAGAAGGTGACGGCAAAATCGTCCAGCGAATACGTCAGCGCCATGAAGAATCCGGCGAAGATGCCCGGCTTGATGTACGGCACGACGACCTTGGTCAGCACGTTCCAGCGGCTCGCCCCGAGATCGCGGGCGGCATCGATCAGGGTCGGGCTCATCTCCTGCAGCCGGGGCAGGATCATCAGCACGGCGATCGGCACGCTGAAGGCGATGTGCGACAGGAGCACCGAAATGAACCCGAGCTTGACGCCAAGCAGCGTGAACAGAATCAGGAACGACGCGCCGATGATGACGTCGGGGCTGACGATCAAGACGTTGTTCAGCGTGAGCAGCGTATTCTTGCGGCGGCCCCGGCGCACGGCGATGATCGCGAGCGCGCCGATCACTCCGAGAATGGTGGCGAAGGCGGAAGACAACAGCGCGATGACCAGCGTGTTGATCACGATGATGATCAGCCGCGTGTCCTGGAACACTTCCTTATAATAGTCGAGCGTGAAGCCCTCGAAGCCGTGCATCGTGCCGCCGCTGTTGAAGGAGTAATACATCAGGTACAGGATCGGCGCGTACAGGATGAGGAAGATGAAGGCCAGGAACAGATTAGACGGCTTTAACGTCATTTTCACGCTTCGTTCCTCCTTTCCTCCGGCCGGTTGCGATCATGGTGAGCGCCATGGCGATAATCAGGAACACGGCGATGGTCGAGCCCATCCCCCAGTCCTGGGTGACGAGAAAATGCTGTTCGATCGCCGTGCCGAGCGTAATGACACGGTTGCCGGCGATCAGGCGGGTGATCATGAACAGCGACAGCGCCGGAATGAACACGGCCTGGCTGCCGGACTTCACCCCTTCGACGGTCAGCGGGAAGACAACCCGCCGGAATGTGGTCCACGACGAGGCGCCGAGGTCGCGGGAGGCATCCACCAGCGTCGGGTTCAGCTCCTCGAGGGAGTTGAAGATCGGCAGGATCATGAACGGGATGAAGATGTACACCGACACGAAGATGAAGCTGAAGTCGGTGAACAGAATCTGCTTGGTGCCGATGCCGATGAAGTCCAGGATCTGATTGGCGGCGCCGTACGTGCCGAAGATGCCGAGGAAGGCGTACGCCTTCAGCAGCAGATTGATCCAGGTCGGCAGGATAATCAGCAGCATCCAAAGCTGCTTGTGCTTCGTCTTGGTCAACAGATACGCCGTCGGGTAAGCGACGAGCAGCGAAAAAGCCGTGATGAGCAGCGCGTACCAGAAGGAGCTGACCGTCATCCGCAGGTAGACCGGCGTGAAGAACTTGGCGTAATTGGCAAACGTGAACTGCCCTTCGATGTCGAAGAAGGAGTAGTACAGAATCATCAGGATCGGCGCGACCACACAGACGGCGATCCACAGCACATAGGGAATCAGGTAGACGTTGCGCGATTTATTCTCCATGGCCGGCCTCGCTGTAGGCTTCCAGCCGAGCGTCGAACTCTTCCTCGGTCTCGCCGAAGCGCATGACGTGAATGGCCTCCGGATCGAAGGTGAGGCCGACCCGGTCGCCGACCTTGGCCGCCCGGGTGGAGTGGACGAGCCACTCGTTGCCGGCATCGTCGTAGGTGCTGATCTCAAAGTGAACGCCGCGGAACAGCTGCGTGTCCACGCGCACCTGCAGCTTGCCGAGCTCCGGCGTGGTGATCTCCAGGTCCTCGGGGCGCATGACGATCTCGACCGGCTCGTCCGGGTGCAAGCCCTGGTCGACGCATTCGAACTGCTTGCCGGCGAATTCCACCAGGAAGTCGCGCTTCATTCGCCCCGGCACGATGTTCGACTCGCCGATGAAGTCGGCGACGAAGCGGTTGATCGGCTCGTCGTAAATGTCCATCGGCGTGCCGCTCTGCTGGATCACGCCGCCGTTCAGCACGAAGATCCAGTCCGACATGGCGAGCGCTTCCTCCTGGTCGTGCGTAACGAAGATGAAGGTGATGCCGAGCCGGCGCTGCAGCTCGCGCAGCTCGTACTGCATCTCGGTGCGCAGCTTCAGGTCGAGCGCCGACAGCGGTTCGTCGAGCAGGATGATCTCCGGCTCGTTGACGATGGCGCGGGCGATGGCCACCCGCTGCCGCTGGCCGCCGGACATCTCGCGGATCTCGCGGTTCTCGTAACCGGAGAGGTTGACGAATTTCAGCGCCTCCAGCACCCGCCTCTTTACCTCGGCGTTCTTCAGCTTTTTGATGCGCAGGCCGAAGGCGACGTTCTCGAACACGTTCAAGTGGGGGAACAGCGCGTAGTCCTGGAACACGGTGTTCACCTGCCGCTGATTGGCGGGAACCCGGTTGATGACCTTGCCGTTCATGAAAATATTGCCGCGCGACGGCTCGATAAAGCCGGCGATCAGCCGGAGTATCGTCGTCTTGCCGCAGCCGGAGGGCCCGAGCAGCGTGTAGAATTTGCCCCGTTCGATCTCGAAGCTGACGTCCTTCAGCACCGCCTCGTCGTCGTCAAATTGCTGGGTGACCCCTTCAAATCGAATGATGATCGGATCCTCCGTCATGTTCCTCTCTCCTTTTCCAAATGCTTGCCGTAACGGAACCTACAGATAGGAATCCGTCGCCACGAGAATGAGCTCGGCCGGCCCTTCCCCATCGTTGACGATCTGATGCTCGTCCGAGGCGTAATAATAAACCGTATCGCCTGCCTTGGCGGTGTACACGCGCTTGCCCAGCCGGATCTGAATCCGGCCCTTCAGCACGAGAGCGAACGTCTCCGAACGCGACGGCTCGAATTCCTTGAACTGCCCCCGCACGGTAAGCGTCAGCCGGATCGGCTCCATGATCCGCTCGTTGGAATCGGGCACCAGCCATTGAAGGCCGTAGCCGCGTTCCTCGTCGCGAATGTCGGTCAGCTCCTCCGCTCCGTAGACCACCTTCTGCTCCCGCTCGTCCTCGTCGAAGAAGTCCCTCGGCTTGCAGCCGAGCACCTGAAGAATGCTGAAAAAAGTCTCGATCGAGGGCGAGCTGAGGTCCCGCTCCAATTGGGAAATGTAGCCCTTGCTCAGATTAGTCCGCTCGCCGAGCTCCTCTTGGGTGAGGCCCTTCTTGAGCCGCAGGTTCTTGATTTTCTTGCCGATTTCCATGGGCAAACCCTCTATTCCCGAGTTTACAAACGCTAAACCCGTTGTAAACAATGTTTGCAATCACGTTACTGCTTGTTTAGTATTAACCAGATTATTATACAACAAAGCAAGCGCAGCGCAAGAGCTAATTTTCGACAAAATTGAGCAAGCAAATAGCCGCCCGGAGAGTCGGACGGTCCTGCTGCGAGCGGGATGACCCATCGGATTGACTCTTGCAGAGCATCGGAAGAAGTCTCGGAGGCGACCAAGAGGAATCGGAAGAAGTCTAGAAGGCGATATAAAGAGCATGGTCGGTGGTATCGCCTGGTGTGGAGTAGAAGCTTGGTCTGGAGTTGAATCCTGGTTAGAGAAAAAAATAGGGAGCACGCATGAATGGCTCATGGTGCTCCCGGTTGATGGCGTTAATGATTTATGCGGGAAAGCTTATTCCGCTGCTCGGTCACTGTCCGACGTGCGGCCGGCCGGTTCCACCCATACCCGGTACCGGTTGGGAACTCCGAAGTCCACGTCGGCAAAAACTTCAAAGCGCTTGGAGAGGAGCGTATTCGAGCGGACCAATTCGAACAGCAAGGCGTAGGCCAGCTTCTCGTCTGTCGTGATATAACCGTCATATAGATGGCCGATCTCGTTATAGGCTTCGCTGTAAGCCCACTCGTGCGCTTCCCGCAGGGTGTCGAACTGCATCGGCTCCTCGTTCCAACGGAGCTCCTCCTTACGCACGGGGACGTCCCGCCCGCTCCCGGTCGCGCCGGTACCAGTCCAGCGCTTGCTCCATCCGCTCCCGGTAGGCCGGGTCTGAGCCGGAATGCCGGAATTCGACGACCGGACCGGCCGCGGCGGCCGAATCCGGCGCTTCCTCCCGGCCGCGGATCAGCTCCTGCAAGCGGCGGACGGTGCCCCGGTTGCCGTCGATCAGCTCGATATGCGGCGGCAGGAACTTGGCGAACGCGGTGCGGAAGAAGGAAAAATGCGTGCAGCCCAGCACCGCCGTGCCGTACTCCTGCCAGTCGCGATCCCCGATCGTCTCTTGCAGATAAGCCTGTACCCGCGGGCCGTCAAATTCCAGCTCTTCGGCCAAGGTGACGAGGCCGGGCATCGGCTGGGAGTCGATGTGCTCGGTGTCGCCCAGCCGGTTGACGAGGTCGTGGTATTTGGTTTCCTTCAAGGCGAGCGGAGTCGCCATGACCAGGCTCCGCTTGCCGGTGTTGCGGTTCAGCTCCACCGCCGGCTTCACCGCCGGCTCCATGCCGATGACCGGGATGGAGTAAAGGCGGCGCAAGTCGGCGATCGCGATGCTGGTCGCCGTGTTGCAGGCAATGAGGAGCGCCTTCGTCTCCTCGGTCACCAGCTCCTGGACGGCGGACAAGATGCAGGAGCGGACCGTCTCCTTGGGCTTCGTTCCGTACGGAACGTTGCCGTTGTCGGCAAAGAAGAGATAGCGTTCATGGGGCAGCTCTTGCAGGGCTTCATGCAGCACCGTCAATCCGCCCAACCCCGAATCGATTAGCACAATACTCATGCGAACACCGCCCAGCTTGGTTTAGAATGGATCACCGGATATAAGAAAAAGAACAACCGGTACCTGGATACTCGGCTGTTCTTAGCGCTCGGTATTAAAGTGGGTCCGGTGGGACTCGAACCCACGACCAGATGATTAAGAGTCAACTGCTCTACCAGCTGAGCTACAGACCCGAGACGACGAAACATATAATAGCACGGATAAAATCGGCGCGCAAGTTTTTTTGGCCTGCTTTTTATCGCCCCGCGAACCGGTAAATTCTTCCCTTCGCCTTTGCCGCCGCTCCTTTCCTCCGCGTAACCGGAATGCTAAGATGGGGAAAGAACCGGAGCCTGCTCCGCCCGCTGCCTGCGGATTCGGCTCGTCTGGAGGAGACAGACATGGCATCCTTCGACCGGAACCCCTATTTGCTTCGAGTTCAGCTCCTGCGCGAACGGGTTCCCGATTTCGGCGTCTATCCGTTCAACCTGCCCGCCGTAGAAGCGCTCGACCCACTTGAGTTTCATCCCAAGGTAACTTACCTGGTGGGCGAGAACGGCATGGGCAAGTCTACCCTGATCGAGGCGATCGCCGTCGCCTGGGGCTTCAACCCCGAGGGAGGAACGCTCAACTTCAACTTCTCCACCGCCGCCACCCATTCGCCATTATATGAAGCGCTGCGGCTGGTGCGCGGAGTGCGGCGTCCGCGGGACGGGTTCTTTTTCCGCGCGGAGAGCTATTACAACCTGGCGACGAATGTCGATCAGTTGGACCAGGAATTCAGTTTCGGCCCGCCGATCAAGGATTCCTACGGCGGAGCTTCGCTGCATGAGCAGTCGCACGGCGAGTCGTTCTTCTCCGCTTTTGTTCACCGCTTTTCCGGCAACGGCCTGTATATTCTGGACGAGCCCGAGGCCGCTCTCTCGCCTTTCCGGCAGATGGCGTTCCTGTCGCGGATGCACCAGCTCGTCCGCAAGAGCTCGCAGTTCATCATCGCCACGCACTCGCCCATTCTCATGGCCTATCCCGATGCGCAGATTTATGAGCTGACGCCGGATGGGCTGCAGCCGAAAAAGCTGGAGGAAACCGATCATTTTCTCATCACCCGGGAGTTCCTGACCAACCCGGATAAAATGCTGCGGGAGCTGTTCCGCGGCGACGACGAAGCCGACTCTTCGGATGAAGCTTAAAGATTCGCCTAATGTTCACGGACGGTATATTGACAAATTAATATTATTATGCTATAATTTTACTTTTGTTGATCGAACGGGTATACTCCTCCTGCACCCATTCCAAGGACGGGAGGAACCCCCATGACTTCATCGCCTGACCCTCGCATCATCCCTCAGCCCAGCCGTCTCATTCCGCTGGAGATTACCCAATTCCTGCTTGGCGAATCGCGTACCATCTACCCTATGCTGATCGAAAACGGCGGCCGCTCGCTGCTGGTCGACGCCGGTTATCCCGGGCAAGCGCCCGTTCTGCTCGCGGCGATCCGGAAAGCCGGCCTGCCCGAAGCTTCGCTCTCGGCCGTCTTCCTCACCCATCACGATATCGATCACATCGGCGGCCTGCCCGGCTTGATCGCCTCGGCCCCAAACAAGCTGGCCGTCCTCACCAGCTTCGAGGAACAGCCTTACGTCGAAGGCTCGCTCCCCCTTCTGAAGCTGGCGGCCGCTAGGGAGCAGCTCGTGCGGATGCCCGAAGCGATGGGCGGGCCGCTGCTCCGCCTCTTACAGCAACCGCCCAAAGCTCCGGTGGATGCGATCGTCGACGACGGCGAACCGCTGCCGCTGCCGTTCGCGTCGGATTGGATCGCGGTCGCGACCCCGGGACATACACCGGGGCACATCAGCCTGTTCCAGCCGTCGAGCCGCACGCTCATAGCCGGCGATGCCCTCGAAGTGAAGGACGGCAAGCTCGCCGGCCCCGACCCCGCCTTATGCCACGAGGCCGCGCAGGCCTACGCCTCGCTCCGCAAGCTGGCCGCGCTGCAGCCCGAGGTGATCTGGTGCTATCACGGAGGCGTCGTCCGGGGCGAAGAAGCCTGCCCCCGGCTGGCCGAGCTGGCGAGTCGACCATTTCCCGGATAAGGGGCAGGCTTAAGGGAAAGCCGGAAACCGGGGCGTTAGTCCCGCCGGTCCTTCTCCTCGTCGCAGCGGCCGTACTGGCCGATGCCGAATCGCTTCATCGGCGCACGTCCTCCGCCTGGAACGTCCAGGCGTGCGGCTCCTCTCCCTCGGTCCAGACGCCGCGCACGCCCGCCTGCAGCGCGGCGATCTCGATGTGCGCGAGGGCGATGCCGAGGTCGACCCGCTTGGCTGCAGGATGGCTCGCCAGGTAGGCGGTAATTGCCTGCCGGTCCTGCGCCAGGCGGAACCGCCAGGGCTGCGCGTTCATGGCGGAGGGTCCGATCCGCGCCGATTCGAGCGCCGAGGCCATCCAGGCGGGCGCTGCGGCAAGCGCCTCTGGACTTGTCAGCAGATCCGCGAGCGGCTTGCGGCTGCGCTTCGCGGAGAAGCCCTTCACCAGCCTTTCCCGCAGGCCGAGCGCCTCGGGTACGGCTCCGAGCGGAGACACGCAGTAGAGCGTCTCCCCCTCGTTTACCCCGGCAATGCGCCGGGCCATGCTCTTGTCGAAGGTGCCGGCGACCCAGCAGGTGCCGAGACCCATCGCGGTTGCCTTCAGAATAAACTGCTCCCCGTAATACCCGCACAGCACGCCGGTCCGCTCCCCGTCCCCGCCCGAGCGGCCGATGAAACCGGCAAAGGCCCGAACCCCGCTGAACATGCCGTAGCTGTTGGTCAGCCCGCCGAAGACCTCCTCCGCTCCGTCCGCCCATACCCCGATGCGCACCGCTCCGTCCGCATCGCGGTTGAGCTCGGCCGCGTACCGCGCAAGCTCCGCCAGTTCCTCGGCCGACGGCGCAGCCGTGTATTTCCGCCGCGATACCCGTGCCTCCATGCCGGCATACAGCTCCGGGCCCATCTCCTGGATTCTCATCCCGTTCCCCCTGTCTTTTCCACATGCTGATCTCGGATAAATTGTAAATATTTGCACGAACTTTATGCTACAATTATAGCACCGAGTCCACAAAAAGGATGTATCCCGTGATGAGTTCCAAGCCGCCCGCGATCCGAGTCGAAGACTCGCTGCAGTTTAGCCGCTGGTACCACGAGCATCTGCTATGGCGCATCAAATGGATCTCCGTGCTGCTGCTCTTGTCGTATCCCTATTTTTACTTCGTCGATTTCTACCAAATGGACGAATCGGCGCCCGCCCGCTACCGGACGGTGATGATCGCGACCCATCTCCTTTGCGCGGCCGTATCCGCCCTGTTTTTGCTCATGCACCGCCAACTGAAATTTCATTGGACCGGTACCCAGGAACGGGGGGTATTCGCTGTCATTCAAGTCTATACCGCCCTCTACCTGCTGTCCGCTTCCGTCTCCTCTTGGAACAGCCAGCTCCTGAACGGCAACGTGGACGCGTATATCATCATCGTGCTGGGCATTTCCGTGCTCGTCCCGATTCACCCCAAGCGGTTCGCCCTGTTTGTCGCCGTCAACCATATCCTGTTTCTCTTCCTGCTCTACAGCACCGACCAGGACCGCGCCGTTCTGCTGTCGAAGCAGATCAACACCACCGCCACCGCGGCCATCGCCATTTTCATTGTGTGGATCTTCTACCAATACATGACCCGCGAATTCGTCAATCAACGGCGGCTGAAGGAGAGCGAGCAGAAGCTGCGCAAGCTGTTCGCGGTCAATCCGTTTCCGCTGGTGCTGTCCCGCCTCAGCGACGGCAAAATCCTGCTCATTAACCTGAAGGCCTCCCAGTTCTTCGACCTGTTCTCCAAGCGCTTCGAATCGGTGGACGCCGCCATTCTCTTCCCCGACGAGTCGAGCCGCGAGGAGATCATCGAGGAGCTGAAGCGCTCGGGAAGCGTCAAGAACCGGGTCTGTCAGTTGAACGTCTCGCCCACATCCGGTAAATGGGTCATGATCAATTACGAAGCCTTCGAGTACGAAGGCGAGGCCTGCGTGCTGACGGGCATCACCGACATCACCGAGCTGAAGAAGATCGAGTACGAGCTGGAAAAGCACGCCACCACCGACCCGCTCACCGACGTGCCGAACCGGGGCCACGGCATGGCCATGCTGGAAAAGAAAATCGCCGGGACCGGTCCCGGCGACGCTTTGACGGTGTGTTTTGCCGATATCAACGACCTTAAGCTGGTTAACGACCGCTATGGCCACGCGGTGGGGGATGAGATGATCGTGGAGGCGAGCCGCATGCTCTCCAGCCGGCTCGGGCCGAATGATTTCCTGTTCCGCTACGGCGGTGACGAATTCATCCTCGTGTTCGGCCGAACCAAGGAGGAAACCCTCGCCGTCTGGGAGCGGCTCGCCTGCGATTTGGAAGAATTGAACGACGATGAGGACAGGCCCTACAGCCTGTCGATCAGCTACGGTCTCTTCGCTTACCGGCCGGGCGAGGCGATCAGCGTGAAGGACATGATCGAACGGGCCGACCACGAGATGTACAAGCACAAGCGGCAGCACAAGAAGCGGTGACCGGACGAACGGCGCGGCGTGCTTCCCGCTCCCGTGCTCGTGCTCCTTCCCTATCGTTCTCATCTCATATCGCCAGAGCCTCTCTTTCGTTCTCGCCTCTCTATCGTTCTCATCTCTTTATCGTTCTCGCTCCCCTATCGTTCTCGCCTCACTAACGTCGAAGCCAAGCCTTTCGTTTGGAACGTCCGTTTCTTCCTCCGCCTCCGTCGGACCGGCCTTCATGCCGGTCCTTTTTCTTCGCCGCGCAGGGCTTCCAACGCTTGCCTCGTCTCGCGGATTTCCTCGGTCAGCCGGATTCGCGCTTCCTCGTCTTCGGGCGTTTCGCCGCCGATCAGCCGCGCCAGCTTCAGCTCCAGGAGCCCGCGTTCGTTGGCGCGCCGCTGCTCCTCCGGGCTGAACGTCGCCCCGCCGCCGCGTTCCTCGTATTCGGCATAGCTTCCTTCGAACAGCCGCACGCTGCCGCCGCCGTCCAGCAGAGCGAGCCGGGTGGCCGTCCGCCGCACGAAATACCGGTCGTGGCTGACCAGCAGCACCGTACCGGGGTATTCGCGGATCGCCTCCTCCACCCGCTCCCGGGTCGGGATGTCGAGGTAATTCGTCGGCTCGTCGAGCACGAGCAGATTGGCTTGCCCGAAGAACAGCCGGAGGAACGCCACCCGGCATTTCTCGCCCATGCTCAGGTCGGCGATTCGCTTGAACGCGTCCTCCCGGGGAAAGAGAAAGCAGCCGAGCAGGGTCCGGGCTTGCGTCTCCGTCATCCCGGGCAGAACGAGCAGGCTGTCCAGAATGGTTTCCGCGAACGGCAGACCGGACAGCTCCTGGGAAAAATAGCCGATCTTCGCCTCCGGGTGCCGACTCACCTCACCTTGCGTCGGAGCGAGCCGGCCCGCCGCCAGCCGAAGCAGCGTGCTCTTGCCGGTCCCGTTCGGACCGAGCACCGCCAGGCGGTCGCCGCGGGCGAGCGTAAACCCGGCCTCGCGGAATAAGTCGGGACCGTCCGGATAAGCAAACCCCACCCGCGCGAACCGCAGCAGCGTTCCGGCCTCGAAGGCGGCGGAGACGAGCCGCATGTTTAGTCCCGGTTCGTCCCGAGGCCCCGCCGTCCGATCCCGGTCCAGCCGCTGGAGCGCCGTCTCCTTCGCGTGCAGGCGCGAGACGTTCTTCTTCGACTTCGAGCGGCGGAAATCGTTCTGCCCGGCGGCCCGGTGCGCCTGCCGGAACCATTCGGCGTAGCGGCGGATGCTCTCCAGGAGCTTCTCCCGCTCCAGCTCCTGCTTGCGGCAGAGCGCTTCCTGCGTCCGCCGCTCCCGTTCCTTCGCCTCCCGGTAGCGGCTGTAGCCGCCCGGGTACTTGCGGCAGCCGTCCGGAGCAAGCTCCAGCACGGCCGTCGCCGTCCGGTCGATGAACTCGCGGTCGTGCGACACGTAGAGCACGGTGCCCGGGTACCGGCCGAGCCACGCCTCGAGCGCGTCCAGCGTGTCCTCGTCCAGGTGGTTCGTCGGCTCGTCGAGCAGCAGGAAGCCCGGTTCCCGGAGCAGCAGGCGGGCGAGCTGAACCTTCGTCTTCTGCCCGCCGCTCAGCGCCGCGAACGGCAGATTCCATACGCCGGGCGCGACGCCCATCTCCGTCAGGCAGCGGTCGGCCCGCTGCTCCCAGCCGTAGCCGTCCGCATCCAGATAAGCCTCGTAAGCCTGACCGTAGTCGGCGACGACAGAGTCGTCCGCCCGCTCAGTCAGCTGAGCGAGCAGCCGGTCGAGCCGCTGCTTCCTCTCGTACAGCTGCGGCGTTCCGCTCAGGACGAATTCCCGGGCGCTTATCGACTCGCCGGGAGCCGCCTGCTGCTCCAGCAGCCCCCATTCCGGCAGCGGAAGTCCGCGCGTCACGCTGCCTCCTTCGAATTCGTGCCGGCCGGCCAGGCCGAGGAGCAGCGTCGTTTTGCCGATGCCGTTGCGGCCGACGAGGGCGATCCGCTCGCCTTCGGCGATCTCGAAACGGACTCCCCGGAACAGAGTCCGACCCTCCCATTCCTTGCACAGGTCTTTCGCTTCCAGAACCATCATAGAAATTCTCCCCTTCTTCCGTAGGTTGCCGCGTTTTATCGGTCCCGGAAAAACGCAACAAAAAAACCGCCCGAGGGGCGGTATACGGCCAAAGATCAGAATGCGCAGGCGGCGCGAATGGACGGGACGGCCGTAGCCGACCCTGTCATCTGCGTTCACCCACGTCTCCCCTTGGACATACGTATCCCGACCGGTCCGTTCTCAAGCGAACGAACGCCCTCTTGTCTTGCGCAAGATTCTCGGTCTGGTGCGGATACGCGTTAGTTTTTCATCTTAGGGGAGATCCTCCGTGATTCGTCAGAAGTGATGTCTCTATCAGCATAACGGCCGATGGAAAGAAAAGCAAGGGCCGCTTGCCCGTCAAGGGGCGGCAACCACCCGGTCGCGCCCTTCCTGCTTGGCCCGGTACAGCGCTTGGTCGGCGCGCGCATACCACTCCTCGAACGGCTCGCCCGGCCGCCGCTCGGCCACTCCGACGCTGACGGTCTGCCGGCCGGTCGCGGGGTGGACGGCGTCCGATACGGCAAGCCGCACCTTTTCCAGCGCCTGAACCGCCCCCTGGACCGGCGTGTCGGGCATGAGCAGCACGAATTCCTCGCCGCCGAACCGGATGAGGAGATCGCTTTGCCGGATGCTGGCGAGCACCGTCTTCGCCGTATGCTTCAGCAGGCTATCGCCTACGGGATGCCCCCACGTATCGTTGACCCGCTTGAAGCGGTCCAAGTCCAAGATGGCCAGCGACAGGCCGGGTCCGCCGCGCTCGGCCCGTCCGATCTCCCGGTCCAGAACGGACGTCAGGTAATGCCGGTTGTACAAGCCGGTCAATTCGTCCTTCTCGGCGATCCGCTTCAGCCGCTTCTCCCGGACGACCTTCTCGGTCACATCGCGCGCCGAAGCGTAAGCGTACGTCCCCATGCCGGACTGGATACGCCATTCCAGATGGCGGAAGCCGCCGTCCTTGGCGCGGAAGCGGACCGTGCATTCGCGAACCGCATCCGGATCGGCGCTTCCGTCCCGAACGGCGGCCAGCGCAGGCGCATCTTCCCCGTGCACGAAGGACAGCAGGCTCCGGCCGAGCAGTTCCTCGCCGCTGTAGCCGAGGGCGCTCTGGAAGTTGTGGTTCGCCTTGTGCAGGTTCCAATTGCCGTCGAGCACGCAGAGCATGTCCATGTTGACGAGGAGGAAGTGGTCGATGGCTTTTTCCTGCAAGTATTCCTTCGTGATGTCGCGGAAGGAGGTCACCGTGCCCGCGACGGCGCCGTCCTTGTCCGTGACGCAGGCGCACGCGCCGGCGGCAAGCCGCTCGGTTCCATCCCGGGACAGGACGAGGAGCGGCTCCGCCGGATCGCGGCTTTCCCGCGCGTTCAGAGCCTCGTCCGCCACGGACGGGAGCGGCTGCCGGGTCCGGGCATCCAGACAACGGAAGACGTCGGCGAAGGGACGGCCGGCCGCCGCTTCCTCGGTCCAGCCGGTGAGGGCTTCGGCCAGTCCGTTCATGCGGGTGACCCGGCCCATACCGTCGGTGACCAGGATGGCTTCGTTGATGGCAAAGAGGGTCGTCTCGAACAGCTCGCGCAGCGTCTTCTCCTGAAGCAGCGCTTCATTCTTGGAGCGGTAAGCCTCCTCCAATTCGCCGCGGATCTGCCGCAACTCCTGCTCGTAGTCGTCGCGCTTCGTCATCCGTACGACGACGCAGTCGATGACCGCGCCTTCCCGGTCCTCGACCAGCCGCCCGTTCAGCAACAGCGGCACGTCCTTGCCGGTCTTCGAGCGGAAGGTCAAGTAGATTTCTTCGACACGCCCCGTCGCCGATAACTGGAGATAGAACAGGGTGTGGAAGATAATCCGCGAAGCGCCGGTCAGCAGGACTTCGATATGAAGACCGGCCAGCTCGTCCTTTTCATAGTCGACCAGCTCCAGGAACGTCCGGTTTGCCCCGCGGATCGTTCCCTGGGGAGTGAGCGCCAGGTAGCCGCAGGGCGCTTGGTTGATTCGATCGTTCACCGTTTGTCCTTCCTTGGCCGGTTAGGCCGGAAGCTCACCGTTCAGGTAACGGAGGATGAGCTCCGCCGTCGCCTTCGGCTCGCTGAGATGAGGGTAGTGGCCGCGCGACGGGATCACCTGCAGGACGCTGTCCTGCAGCTGTCCGTTCAGGTAGCGGGCCGCCTCAATCGGCACGATGCTGTCCACCGAGCATTGAATGATGAGCGAGGGCACCCGAACGAGCGGCAGATCGGCGCGGTGATCGGACAGGAACGTCGTTTGGGCAAAAGTCTTCATAATCTCCGGGTCTTCGGCGCAGAAGGTGCTCTTCAGCTCGTCCGAGAGCTTCGGCCGGTCGGGGTTGTCCATCAGCGCGGCCGCATTCATGCTGGCCCAGCCGACGAAGTTCATCTCCATCATCGTGAGCAGCTCGCGGATATCGCGTTCGTCGAAGCCGCCGTAATAGCCGGGCGGGTCGTTGAGGTAACGGGGCGAAGGGCCGATCAGCACCAGCCGTTCGAACAAGTGGGGAGCCTCGATGGCGGTGAGCAGGCCGATCATCCCGCTCACCGAGTGGCCGATGAAGACGGCTCCTTCCAGCTTAAGTTCCTCCGCAATCTCCCTCACATCCTGGGCGTAGCCGTGCAAGCTGGAATAGCGCTCCGGGGAATACGCGGCCTTGTCCGACCGGCCGGAACCGACATAATCGAACAGCACAATCCGGTAGTCGTTCTCAAAATAGGGAAGCATGGACCGCCATACGGTCTGATCGCAGCCGAAGCCATGGGCAAAGACGAGGGTTTGACTGCCTTGCCCCATGACACGGACATGGTTTCGGATCAATGCTGTCATGCCAACCTCCATCTGGATTTAGTCATATTTTGTCGAAACGTGTAAATATTTCACCATCTTACTATATCGTCAGAATTCGGAGGTGACAAGACATCTTTTGACAGACAAAAAAAGAGCCGGCCCTGCGGCCGACCCGGTACGGAGGAAACCTCCCTATAGGCTGGATAGAAAAGATTGCGGATTCGCCGTCCACGCCGCCAATTCCTCCGGGGTGGCCAGCACCTTGTGCGTCTGGGTCAGCTTGTGCTGGGTGCCCGCTGTGTAATCGATGCCGCTCGTCGCGTAATCGTAGGGAATGGCGACGCGCTCCTTCTCCTGGATCGGATTGGCGAGCGGAATCGCCGACAGCAGCGACTTGGTATAGGGATGCACCGGGTTCTCGAAGATTTCGCGGGTGGTCCCCGTCTCGACCAGATGGCCGAGGTGCAGCACCCCGATCCGATCGGAGATGTATTTGACCATCGACAGATCGTGGGCGATGAACAGGAACGCCGTGTTGGTCTCTTCCTGGATTTGCTTCATCAGGTTCACGACCTGGGCCTGGATCGACACGTCGAGTGCGCTGATCGCCTCGTCGGCGATGATCAGCCTCGGCTCCATGACGAGCGCCCGGGCGATGCCGATGCGCTGGCGCTGGCCGCCGGAGAATTGGTGCGGGTAGCGGTTCGCATGCTCCCGGGACAGCCCCACCTTGTCGAGAATGCGGTAGACCTTCTCCCGCCGCTCCTCCCGGGACCGGTACAACCCGTGGATGTCGAGCCCCTGCGCGATCAGGTCGATGACCTTCTTGCGGGGATTGAGGCTTGCCATCGGGTCCTGGAAGATCATCTGCATCTTCGTCCGCAAGAGCGACAGCTCCTTTTCCCGCAGGGGCCCGGAGATCTCCACCCCTTCGAAGGACACCGTGCCGGATGTCGGTTTGTACAGCCGGATGATGGAGCGGCCGATGGTCGACTTGCCGCTGCCCGACTCGCCTACGAGCCCATAGGTCTCGCCCTCGCGAATCTCGAACGATACGCCGTCCACCGCCTTCACGGTGAAGCGCTTGCCCATGCGAAAATGCTGCTTCAGCTCGGTTACCCGTAAGAGCGGCTGTCCTGCCATATGCCTCCCGCCTCCTTTACCGCTTGGTCGATCCGCTCGCGGAGTCCCGGCGGCATCTCGACCTTCGGCGCGTTCTCATGCAAGAGCCAGGTCGCCGCATAATGCGTGTCGCTGACCTTGAACATCGGCGGCTCCTGCTTGAAATCGATGTTCAGCGCGTAGATATTGCGCGGAGCGAACGCGTCGCCCTCCACCTTGTGCAGGAGGTTCGGCGGGCTGCCGGGAATCGAATAGAGCTTCTCGTCGGCCGTCCCGATGTCCGGCATGGACGACAGCAGCCCCCAGGTGTACGGATGGCGCGGATCGTAGAAAATCTCGTTCACCGTGCCCCGCTCGACGATCTTGCCGGCATACATCACCGCCACTTGGTCCGCCACCTTGGCCACCACGCCGAGGTCGTGGGTGATGTAGATGACGGAGATGTTCGTCTTGCGCTGGATGTCTTTAATGAGCTCAAGAATCTTCGCCTGCACCGTCACGTCGAGCGCCGTGGTCGGCTCGTCGCAGATCAGCACCTCGGGGTTGCAGGCCAGCATGATGGCGATGACCACCCGCTGGCGCATCCCGCCCGAGAGCTGGTGCGGATAGTTCTTCATCCGCTTCTCCGGGTCGTTGATCCCGACGAGACGCAGCAGCTCCAAAGCCCGCCGGTGCGCGGCCGCCCGGCTCAGCTTCAGGTGGAGGATCATGCCCTCCATGATCTGGTTGCCGACGGTCATCGTCGGGTTGAGCGAGGTCATCGGGTCCTGGAAGACCATCGCGATTCGCTTGCCGTTGATCCGCTTGCGCATTTCCCGCTTGGAGAGCTTTAGCAGGTCCTGCTCAACCCGCTCGCCGTCGCGGTCGTACCGGAAGGTGATCGATCCGGAATCGATCGCCTGGTTGCCGCTCAGAATGCCCATGATTGCCTTGACCGTGACCGATTTGCCGCTGCCCGACTCTCCGACGATGGCGAGCGTCTCTCCCTGGTGCAGATCCAGATCGACGCCCCGGATCGCGCTCACCGTGCCGTTCCCGGTCTTGAAGGAAATGGACAGGTCGCGGATGGATAATACGGTTTCCTTCATCTTGTCCGTCCTCCTACATTTCCTTCATTTTCGGATCGAGCGCGTCCTTCAGGCCGTCGGCCAGCAGGTTGAAGCTGAGCATGAGCAGCGCGAGCACGACGACCGGCGCCACGATCATGTACGGGTAGATGGTCATCGACTTGAAGCTCTCGCTGATCAAGGAACCGAGCGAGGCCATCGGCTGCGGAATCCCCAGGCCGATGAAGGCCAGGAACGCCTCGGTGAAGATGGCGTTCGGAATGGAAAACATCGACATGATGATGAGCTGGCCGAAGATGTTCGGCAGAATGTCCTTGAAGATGATGGCGAAATTGCGCGCGCCGAGCGTCCGCGAGGCGAGTACGAATTCCTGCTCCTTCAGCTTGAGAATCTGCGCCCGCGCCACCCGGCTCATGCCGATCCAGCCGGTGATCATGAGCGCGAGCGTGATCGTGACCAGCCCCGGCTTCAGCACCACGATGAGCAGGGTGACGATGACCAGGTTGGGAATCCCGCTCAGGATTTCAATGAAGCGCTGCATCGCGTTGTCCACCGCCCCGCCGAAATAGCCGGAGATGAGGCCGTAGCCCATGCCGATGACCATGTCGATCGCTACGGCGATGAGCGCGATGTAGAGCGAGATACGCGTTCCCATCCAGGTGCGGGTCCAGAGGTCGCGGCCGAGGGTATCGGTGCCGAAGGGGTAATAGACGTTGTCGAGCCCTTTTTCCTTGTACGAATTAATCCCGTTCGCGACACCGTTGAAGACTGGCAGCTTCTCGAACCCCTCGATGCGGGGCGCGAGGCTCTTGTGCCGGATGTTGACCGATTTGTAGGTATGGTCGCTGAGCATCGGCCCGACGATGGCGAACGCGGTGATGATCAGGATGACGATCAGGCCGAAGACGGCGCCCTTGTTGGCGGTGAAGCGGCGGAAGGCGTCCTTCCAGAAGGAATCGCTGCTGTACGTGTGGTCCACTTGCGCCCGGGCGGCATTGTCCGCCAGTTGAAAGTCGGTTGGCTCGAAGGCTTGTGCCGGATTAGACATGGTGGTCCCCCTTTGCCAGACGGATTCTCGGATCGATGACCCCGTACAGAATGTCCACGGCCAGCATGATGGCGATGAACATGACGCTGTAGACGAACGTGACGGCGAGGATGACGTTATAGTCGTTGACCTGGATGGCGGTGACGAGCAGGCTGCCGATGCCGGGGATGCTGAAGATCTGTTCGATGACCAGACTGCCGGTCATGAGCCCCACGACCAGCGGCGCGAGCACGGTGATGATCGGAATCAAGGCGTTGCGGAGCGCATGCACGTAGATCAGCCTCTGCCGTCCGACTCCCTTGCTCTCGGAGAGCAGCAGGTAGTCGGAGCCGAGCACGTCGATCATCTCCGAGCGGGCGAACCGCGCCACCGTCGCAACGGTGAACATCGACAGGGCGACCGTCGGCAGGATGCTCGACACGACCGGTTTGTCGGCGGTGTAGAGGATCGGGAACCATTTCAGCTTGGAGCCGAAATAATAGGACAACCCGAGCGCGAACACATAGGACGGGAAGCTGACGCCGATGACGGAGATGAAGGTGGTGAAGCTGTCGGCAAAGCTGTTGCGGCGCAGCGCGGCGACGATGCCGAGCACGAGTCCGATGGCCGTGCCGAGCACCACCGCCTGCAGGCCGATCTGCATCGAGACCGGCAGCCGGCCGCCCAGCATGGTGGAAATGGGCATGTTCTTCTGAATGACGTAGGAGACGCCGAAGTCGCCGGTCAGCATCGCCCCGATATAGTGCAGAAACCGGACAAACACCGGTTGGTCGAGCCCGTACTTGGCGTTCAGGAGCGCTCTCTGGGCGGCTGTAATCTTCTCGTCGTTGAAGGGAGAGCCCGGCATCAGCTCCAGCATCAGGAACAGCACGAGCAGAATCGCCAGCAGGGTCGCCGCCGCGATGGCCAGGCGCTTAAGCACATACTTTCTCAAATCGTTCCACCTCTTGGGCTTGCATAATCAATTCGCCGATTCCTCTTAAAAAGCCGGATGCCGCGCGGGCGGTCCGCCACGGCAATCCGGCTTTGGGCTCACTCCAATCGGCTGTCTTGCCGGTATCCGCGCTTACGCGGTCCGGTTATTTTTTGACGGCGTTCTTGTAGTAGATGTTGACGCCTACGGAATGGAACTCGATTCCCGTCACGGCCGGCTTGATGAGGACGGCGTTGCCCTTCTGGTACACCGGGAAGATGACGGCGTTGTCCATGACGAGCTTCTCCGCCTTCTTCAGCGCCGCCCAGCGCTCTTCCGGCTTGCTCGCCAGGTCGCCCTTGCTGGCGCTCTGAATCAGACCGTCGTACTCCTTGTTGGACCAGAAGCCGTAGTTGTTCGGGCTGTCCGTGACCCACATGTCGAGGTACGTCATCGGGTCGGCGTAGTCGGGACCCCAGCGGGTAAGCCCCACCTGGAAATCGCCCTTCTGCATCAGCTCGACGCGGTTCTTCTTGGGCTGAGATTTCAGATCGAAGGTCACGCCGGGCAGTGTGCTTTCAATCTCGGACTGGATGAACTGGGCGACCAGCGTCGCCGATTCCGTATCCTCGAACAGCAGCTCCAGCTTGATCGAGTCGATGCCGAGCTCGGACTTCGCCTTCTCCCAGTACTTCTTCGCTTCGTCCTTATTGGTGGTCGGGTAAGTGCCGGCCGTCTCGCGGAAGTCCTTGCCGTCCGGGCCGGTCGCAAGCAGCGTCGGCACGGCGAAGTCGGCGACGATCGAGCCGTCCTTGAGGATATCGTCGACGATGGCCTTCTTGTCGAAGGCGAGCGACAGCGCCTTGCGCAGGTTTACGTTCTCCAGCCCCTTGACCTTCTGGTTCGGGGACAGGTACCACAGGTAGCCGGCCATGATGCTGTGGTACTCCGGATTGCTCTGGTATTTGGAAATCTGCTCGCCGGACAGCATCACGTAGTCGAGATCGCCGTTCTCGTAAGCGAGCACGGATTGCTGGGTATCCTTGATGACCTTGTAATTCAGGCCGTCGATCTGAATCTTGGAAGCATCGTAGTAGTCCGGGTTCTTCTCCAGGAAGAAGGTGGTGCCGCCCACTTCCCAGGTCTTCATCTTGAACGGGCCGTTGGCGAGCAGGGCGTCGGCCGTCAGCGCGTACTGGTCGCCTTTTTCCTTGTAGAAGGCTTCGTTGATCGGGAAAAACGACGGGAACGCCAACAGCGAGTTGAAGAACGCGACCGGACGGTCCAATTCGACGACGAGCGTCTTGTCGTCCTTCGCCTTGACGCCGAGCTCGTCGATTTGCTTCTTGCCGGCGACGATGTCGTCGGCGTTCTTCACACCGGCTACGCCCATGATGAAGCTGTATTCGCTGGCTGTCGCCGGATCGACCAGCCGCTTCCAAGCGAATTCGAAATCCTTCGCGGAGACGGGGGTGCCGTTCGACCATTTGGCATCCCGGAGGGTGAAGGTGTAGGTCTTGCCGTCGGCGCTGACGTCGGCCTTCTCGGCGATGGCGAGCTGCGGCACGCCGTCGGCGTCGATGGTGTACAAGCCCTCGATAGTGGCGGCAATGACCTCAAAGGACAGGCCGTCCGTGGCGATGGCGGAGTCCATGGAGGCCAGCTCGACGTCCTTGCCGAGGTTGATAATCTTGGACCCGCCCGAGGCGGCGGGCGATCCGCTGGCCGAGGAAGGAGCGGCGGAGCCGGCTGTTCCCTCCGGCGGAGCGGACGAGCCGGATTTGGAGTTGGCGCAGCCGGCCAACAGAACGAGGACGAGAGTAAAGGCCATGACCCATTTTGCTTGCTTCAACGAAATTCCCCCTTCACGTTTCTCAAAATGCGGATAATAGAAAAGAAGTCCCGACGCGTGAGGACTTCTCTCTTTTCAAAAATTATAGAATGCCGCCTATTTTAGTGTCAATATACCTTCCATAAATCAATTTAACCAGGGATATAAGGAATTACGTTGCGACATTTGTCACTTTTCCTCCTGTGACCTTCCAGATGATAGAAATACCAACCCAATATAAGTAAATGTCATGATAACAAACATGCCTTTGCAGAAGGAAGCGACCAAAGGCAGCTTGGACGGCTCCAGGGCTTCGGCCACGACCGACCACAGGTAACGGGGGCTGAAGACCAGGTCCCAGCTGTTGAGCCGCAGGAAGCGGCCGAGGTAGATGCCGAGCGAGCTTACCGCAAGCACCGCCAGCGCGAACAGCCACCCCCGAACCGGGCCGCTGCTCCTGCGAACGAGCCGATGCACCGCCATAAGCGAATACGAGCCGACGACGAGGCCGATCAGCGCCGGAAGCAGCACGGCAAACAGATGGTCCCAGAAGCGCTGATCGCGCCAGAAATAGCTCTCGGGGTTGAACGGGTAATGGGCAAAGACGTGCAGCAGATCCGTCACCAGATAAGGCGCGTTCGGGTAGAAGAACAGCCACCCCGCCCCAAAGGCAAGGACCAGGAACAGCCGCAATCCTCCGGCGGGAAGGCGGTGCGCCCAGGCGAGCAACAGCTGGAAAGCCACGGGCACCCAAGCCAGGAACAGATTCCAGACGAGAAACGGATACGGCCGGAATCGCGTGCCGAGGCGGATGGTATCGGCCTGGTGCATGCTGTACAGCGTAAAGGCAAGCAGAACGAGCAGGTAAACCGCCTCCCGTCGCTCCAAGAGCGCACGGCGGGGGCCGGTTTCCTTCTCGCGGTATTCTTTCATGGAAGCTCCTCCTTTTCGGGGCAATCAAAAAGACCCGTCAGCCGGCGGGTCTTGCAGGTCTTAAGGCTCGGCTTTTCGCTGATGCCGGTAATGCGTGTTGTAGCGATAAATAAAGACGGCGAGCAAGACGAGCAGGAAGACGGCGTAGCCGACGATCATCATTCGCACGTCCTCGCCGGGGAACAGCACCGCGGCGCTCAGGATGCCGAACAGCCAAATGTGGGACAGGTTGCCGACGATATTCGACCACAGGTAATCTCTCGGCTTCATTTTGATGATGGCCGCCGAGAACGAGATCAGGTTGTTGGGCATGATCGGAATCGTCCGCAGGAACACCATCGCCCAACCGCCGTAAAGCTGCATCGAATGCTGCCACTTCTGGTACTTCTGCAGCTTGCCCAGCCAGCGCCGCTCGAACCAATCGGCAAAGGTGGAACGGCTGAAGGAGAAGACCGCCAAGGCGGAGATCGTCCCCACCAGCCAACTGGCGAGAAGTCCGCCGCCGATCCCCAGGGCGGAAACCTGCAGCAGGATGAGCGTGGCGAAGGGGAAGATTCCCAACAGCCCCTGAAGGATTCCGAGCGGGATGGTGATGGCCAGAATCGCAAAACCGTCCAGGCCCGCGGCCGCAAACAGCCAGTCGATCCACTCGTTCAGTTGTGCGGACATGGATTCAAGTTCACTCTCCGGTTATCGTGTCATCATGTCATTTAACTATATACATGCCGCAAAATCAATGTCAAACGATCAGCCTTCCGCCTGGCGCCCGTCCAACCGGATCAACCGATCCTCGCGGATGGAGTCGAGAGCGCCCTGGATGATGCGGGCCGTATACAGGTTGTCGCGGGCGTCCGTCTCCCCCGGCCGGTTCTCGGAAAGCGATGCCAGGCATTCGTCGAGCAGCGCCCAGCGGCTGTCCCGCTCCTGGGCGACCTTCCAGCGGCGCTTGCCGACGGAAGTCCGCAGCTCCAGCTCCCCGTCGGCGAACGCGAGCGTTCCGCGCTCGCCTTCGAACCGCCAGCGCCCCCGCCAATCCGTCTCTTCGCCGCGGCAGGTCAGCGAGCCGCGGTAGGACGCCGCGATGTCTCCGCTGAGCCTGAGCTCCAGATGGGCGTTCGTCAAGCCGCGGTACCAGCTCCAGGCGGGATTCCAGGCGGCAGCGTACACCGTCTCGGCCTCCTCGCTGGTAAAATACCGCAGCAAATCCATATGGTGAACCGTCACATCGAGCAGGAGCGGCTGCTCCATCTCGCCGTGGTAATTGGTCATCCGGTGGCAGCGGCGGAAGTCGATCTCTACGGAATGGAGCTTGCCGATGGCCCCCTCCGCCAAGAGATGGCGAACCTCGCGGCAGACCGCGAGGAACCGGTAGTTCTGGGCTACCATGAGCGGCACTCCCGTCTCCTCCGCCAGCCGGCTCGCTTCCAGCGCATCCTCGAAGTCGACGGCGAGCGGCTTCTCGCACAGAACCGGAATCCCCTGCTCGAAGGCGATCCGGTTCAGCTCGGCGTGCAGGTGCGGCTGGGTGACGTTGATCAGGAGCTCCGGCTTTCCCGCCGCCAGGGCGTCTTCCAGGCTTTCGTAGGCGGCGAGCTGCCGGCCCGCGGCCAGCTCCATCGCTTTGTTCCTCTTGTCGGCGTGCCGGTCCACCACGGCCAGCTCGCCCACGCCCTCATGCTTCAACAGCACGCGCTCCAGCCAGGTCGAGCCGAAATCGCCCATGCCGACCAATAGAACCTTCCACTTTTTTCCCATACCGCTTCCTCCCTCCGATCCTTTCCCTTTTATACCCCGAATCCATAGACTTCGACCCACCTGCGCACGCGATCGGCCAGTCGGCACCGCCCCATCGTCGACGGTTCCGGCTGGGCAGCAAGCCGCACGGCTTCCAGCGCGTCAGCCCCGCCCCTTCTCCTGGCGGAACTTCTGCGGCGTCAGCCCGACGGCCGCCTTGAACACGCGGCCGAAATGGGTCACGCTCTGATACCCCGTGCGTAGCGCCACCTCGGTCACGCTGAGGTCGGTCGAGGCGAGCAGAACCCGCGCCTCCTCCACCCGCACGTGGTTGATGTACGACACCACCGGCAGCCCCGTCACCTGATGGAAGATTCGGCTCAGGTAGAACGGGCTGATGTGAAACTGATCGGACAAGCCGTTCAGCGTGATCGGCTCGCCGAAATGGATGCCGATGTACTGCGCCACCTCGGATACCTTGTGGTGCAGGGAATTGGGAAACTCGGCCACCTCCGCGTGGCGGCCCTCCGTCAGCCTAAGCAGCACGAGCAGGAGCTCGGCCAACAGCAGCCGGGCGTACCGTTCCGCCCCCGCTTTCCCCGCTTCCAGCTCGTACAGCATGCTGTCGAGAATGCGGCGGATTACCGTCTGTTCCTTGGCGGCGAGACGCAGATGAGGGAACTCCGCGAACATCGCCTGTATCCGGTCCTCATACTCCGGCAGAAGACCCGCGAGCGCCTCCCAGCGGAAATTGACGAGGACCCGCTCATGGCCGTCCTTGCGCGCGCTCGACGTCTTGTGCAGCACATGCGTCGGAATCAGCACCAGATCGCCCTTGTGCAAATGATAGGTGCGGTCCTTAATGAAATAGTACCTCTCCCCGGACAACAAATAATAGATCTCGTAGGCCTCGTGGTCGTCATGCGCGTCCGGCTGGATCGCTTCGCTGTGCTTGACGGCCTCGATCCAGAGCAGCCGGTCCGCCGGGTGGGTGGACCCTTCTCCGTTCATAACCGCACCTCCTCCCTTGATTATGCCGAGGAAGCGGGACAAACGCAAGGTTTGTAGAATATTTCGCGCGAGCCGCCAAGAATCCTTACGAAAACGAAGGATTTTGCGATCATCGCCCACCGGCAAGCCGCTCACCAGGCGTCCAGGGGTGGATCGTTCACTTGAACATTCGTCAACGGGACATTCCCGATGTTATCGAGGATGATCGCAAAAAATAAGGAGGCCCCGACAATCCGGGTGCCTCCTTATACTTGTTTATTCGAATACTGGGCGCATAAAGCTTCTCTCATAGCTTAGTATGCATCTTGTGTCCTCAGCAAATTTATAAGCTTCTTGACACTCTGCGTCTACATGCATCTTCTCGCGATAGTCCTCGTACGCGGCTAAAGAGGGAAAGGTGAATAAGGCATACGCGATGTTATTCGCTCCCTCATGCGGAAGATAATACCCGTGATGATTGCCGCCCAATTTAGTGACCAACCTGATCCACGTCTTGCCATATTCCTCGAATTCTTTGACTTTATAAGGGTCAATCACATATTTCAAATAGCAGGTAACCATTTCTCATCCTCCTCCACGATTTGATGGCTGGTGCCGGCGACAAGCTCGCTTTTTGCAGTTGCAAAAACCTTATCATGGCCTCGCCGTTTTAGCAACGAAGCCTCTTAACCTCTCTTTTGTCTGATCAAAAGGGCGCTTGCAACGGTTCCCAGGAATCATGCAGATATGCGTAATCCAGGCGATTCACCGCCGTTCCTTCGTTGATGATGAGGCCCACCTGATTCTCGGCTCTCCGGTGGTAATAAACGGCCAATCCATGGCCTCCGCTTGCGGCGGATAGAAATTAGCCGAATTTTATGCTAGTCTCATGCTTAACTCCCCTTATCAGCGCGAAGGAACAGGCGGACCCCGAGGCCCGTGACAGACGAAGCGGATGGTTCGGAATCTGCGTAGGCGATGGGTTTTCGGCGGCTGCGACCCCGACAAGACCTTTTTTCCAGAATGAGAACGGGAGCGGACACGACATGCTTAAGCGGAAAGAGGAATGGCTATGGATTTGCGCAAAATGCGTCTCGACGAATCGACAACCGGCACGTTCAGCGAGGAACGTGAAGAATACGAACGGGATTACGCCCGGCTGATCCAATCCCCCGCCTTCCGGCGGCTGCAGGGCAAATCGCAGGTCTTCGGAGCGGGGTCCGGCGACTATTACCGCACGCGGCTGACCCACTCCCTGGAGGTCTCGCAGATCGCCCGGGAGGCGGCCCGGCGTCTCGGCCAGCAGTATCCGTTCCTGGACAAGAAGGAGCATCCCGCCCTCATGCTGGAGCAGGCGGTGGTCGAATGCGCCGCCCTCGCCCACGACCTCGGCCACCCTCCCTTCGGACACAAAGGCGAGGATGTTCTGAACCGGCTTTTGCAGGAGCAGTACGGGCTGAAATACGAGGGCAACGCGCAGAATTTCCGCATCCTGATGTTCCTGGAAAAGCGCGCCGAGAGCGGCAGCGGACTCGACCTGACGGCCGCCACCCTGCTCGCCATCAACAAATACCCGTTCAACCTCGATGAACCGGGACGGCTGAAGGGCGTCTATTCGTCGGAGTGGGCGGCCATCGCCGAGCTGCGCCGCAAGTGGGCGATCCCGGACGGCTGCTCGACCCTGGAAACGCAGCTCATGGACCTGTGCGACGATATCGCCTATTCCACCCACGACATCGAAGATGGCATCCGGGCCGGCAAAATCCAGATGAACCGCCCCTTCTTCGAGGACGGCTGGCTGAAAAAGCACCTGGTCGAAGAAATCGTGAACGACCAGGGCAATTTGGAGGTCGGCTGGGACCAGGTCGATATCGAGGCGATGGTCGGGCGGGTGCTCGGGGCCTATCTCGATCAATGGGAAGAGGTGTACACGCTGAGCGGCAAGGAGTCCTCGCGGGCCCGACGCGAGATGAAGGCCCGTTGGGTCAGCACGTTCGCCGGACGGATCGGCATCATCGACGATCCGGCGCGGAGCTGGAAGAAGGTGACCTTCGTGCGGGACGGCGAGCAGGACTTCGAGCTCCTGCGCACGATGGAGATCCTCAAGAAGCTGGCCTGGGTCACGCTGATCAAGGATTTCCGCGTTCAGCGGCTGCAGATGCGCAGCGAGATCATGATCAAGCGGCTCTGGGAGAGCTTCATCGACCCCGAAGCGGGAAAACGGATCATTCCGCCCGATTGGCTGGCCAATTACGACCGGCACAAGCACGATTGGGCCTGGCCGCGCTTCATCGCCGACTATCTGTCGGGCATGACCGACGCGTACGCCGAGAAGGTGTACTCCGAGCTGTTTGCCAGCAAGACCGGCTCGATCTACGAGATGGACTAACCCCCGCCGGGACCGCTGGAAAAGATAAACGCCCCAACCGCGCGAGCGAGGCTTGCGCAGTTGGGGCGTTTCGATGCAAACGGAGAAGAAGCGGCTTACCCGCGGACCGAGCCTTCCTGAGCCGGCAGGTGAACGAAGTCGGCCATCGAGCGGACCGTGACGGCTCCCGGCTCAGCCGGCAGAAAGGCGACGGAGCCCTCCGGCCGGGCGAGGAACTCGACGGTGTGCGGCACGCCCGGCAGCAGATCGAAGTAGTTGTCCGAGAAGATGCCATCCGCCTCGGCCGTAAGCCAGACCTGCTTCGCGAGCGTATCGGTCGTCAGCGTGAGACGGGCTCCCTTCCCGTCGGCGGTTGCCGAAACCTCAACGCGAAGGTCCGGCTTCTGCAGCGCGAGCGCTTTGGTCCGAGCGAAGTAATGCTCCGTGGTATGAATAAGGGCTCCATCCTCGGCCGCCAGCGATGCCGCCAGCACCGTTTGCGCCGGATCGGCGTCGCCGAGCCACTCGCCGCGGTCGGCAAGCAGCACGGGGGCGGTTCCCCCTCCGGCTACCTGGATCTCGACGTTCTCTTCCTTCAGGCAGCGGCCGGAGAAGTCGATCAGCCGGACCGTCAGCCGCCCGCGGAACTCGACCGGCAGGTCATTCACCGCCGTGAAGCGGACGAGGCCGTCCGTCTCCTCGGCGGAGACCATCACGTCGCGGAAGCTGCGCTTGGCATGATACTGAATGGCTTTCCATTTGCCGTAATAGTCCATGCTGGACCAGGAGGCCACCGGCCAGCAGTCGTTGATCTGCCAGTACAGCGTTCCCATGCAGTACGGCTTGCTGCGGCGGTGCGCCTCAATCGCCATCGCCATCGCATCCGCCTGCAGCACCTGGCTCGCATACAGGAAGGACGGGAAGTCCTTCGGAACGGGCAGGTACTCGTCCATGTATTCCTTGATCAGCGTGTTGCCGCGGCCGTTCTTCTGGTGGGCCAGCATAACCTCGGACTCCAGCTCCATGTCCTTGTCCTCGGCATACCTCTGCACGGAACTCCATTCCGGAAACGACTGGAAGCCGTATTCGCTCATGAAGCGGCCGATCTTGCGGTTGTAGTCCTCGAACGGCTCCTTGCCGTGCCATACTCCCCAGTAATGGATGTCGCCGCCGCCGGCCATGCCCGTTGCGTGCTGCCGCATATCTCCGGTCAGCTCGAACAGCGGCGAGGACGGCCAGTACGCCATACCGGGCATCAGACGCTCCACCGCTTCCGGCAGAATGCGGTGGAAGACGGCTTCATAATCGTTCCAGATCTTGTCCCGCTGCGCTTGCGAGAACGGCTGCTTCCAGCCCCAGCCCGCGTTCTCCTTGAAGTGGGCCCAAGCCGAGTCCATCTCGTTGTTGCCGCACCAGAGAGCAAGGCAGGGGTGATTGCGCAGCCGGACGAGGTTGTCTTCCGCCTCCGCCTTCACGTTCTCCAGGAAAGCCGCGTCGCCGGGGTACATGCTGCAGGCGAACATGAAGTCCTGCCAGACGAGAATGCCGTTCTCGTCGCACAGCTCATAGAAGAGATCATCCTCATAGACCCCGCCGCCCCAGACGCGCAGCATGTTCATGTTCGAGGCCGCCGCCGTGGCGATCTCATGCCGGTAGCGCTCATCCGTAACCGAAGGCAGGAAGCTGTCGTTCGGAATATGGTTGGCTCCCTTGGCGAAGACGGGCTTGCCGTTCAGCTCGATGAAGAAGGACGCGCCGGCCTCGTCCCGCTCCCGGACCAGCCGAACGGAGCGCAGTCCGGTGCGGACGCTCTTCTCGGACGCGGCTCCCCCGGCAAGCTCCAGCTCGGCGCGGAAGGCATGGAGGGTCGCTTCGCCCAGCCCGCGGCACCACCACAGAGCGGGACGGTCGAGCACAAGCGGCAGCTCCAAGCGGGTGAAGCCCGCTTCGACCGCGACCGATTGCTCCCAGGTGCGGCCCACGGCAGACAGCCGCAGCGTTCCCTGAGCGGCCCGTTCCGCCTCGACCGTGACCACGGCCGTGAGCCAAGCCGTCTCGGCCGTCACCTTGTCCTGGCGGATGAACAGATCGGTGATCCGGCAGTCCGACCAAGCCGTGAGCCAGGCGTCCCGCCAGATTCCGCTGGTCACGAAGCGGGGGCCCCAGTCCCAGCCGTAGTGATACGGCGCCTTGCGCGCGAATACGCTGATCTTCTTGTCGCCCAGTCCGCCCAGCTCCGATTGGTCGTTCGCCGCGGGCAGCGCGTAGCCGAGCCGCTCCAGCTTGGGCAGATCCTCCTTGATCGGGGAACGGAAACGCACGAGCAGCGAATTGCCCTGCGGCTTAAGCAGACCGGTCACCTCGGTCTGCCAGAGGCGGAACATGTTGTCCGCCGACAGGATTTTCCGCCCGTTGACGATCACCTCCGCATAGGTATCCAACCCCTCGAAGACCAGCTCCTGGCGGGACTCCTCCAAAAAACCGGCAGGCGCGTCAAAGACGGTTTCGTATTCCCAATCCTTCTTGTCGATCCATTGCAGATTCTTCTCGTTGGTCTCATAGAACGGATCGGGAATGAGTCCGTTCCGCACAAGGTCGGTATGGACGCAGCCCGGGACCTCGGCGGGCATCCATTCCGTCTCGTCCCAGGCCTTGAACCTCCAGCCTGCCAGCTTCTCTACTTTCTTGCTCATGCCATCCTCCGTCTCTCGCTGTTCTCTCTAGGTGCAGCGTCAAGGTAACAAGCCGATCAACCCGAGCCGGAAGTTCGTTCCGGCGCAGTTCGGTCCGCCGCCGTGGACCACTTCGAGCTCGCAGACATGCGAGCCGCTCTCCAGCTCCTCGGCCAATACGCTCAGCCGGAACCAGCCGTCGGGACCGACCCAATCCTCGCGGGTCCGCGTCACCGCGGTCCACTCTCCGCCGTCGATCCGATAGTTGAATTCGGCGGAAGTCTTGCCGAAGTCAAAGCCGAGGGCCAAGCCGCGCCCCTCGAAAGCAAAGGACAGCTTCGCACCGACCGCCGCCGTCTCCAGCACCTGGTCGAGCCAGGGGTAATACAGCCAGCGGCGCAGCGTCCAAGGCCCCTCGGTCTGCACCTCGTTCAGCCCGAGCAGCCGGGCGTTCTGCCAGTTGCGGGGATTCAGCGGATGCTCGAGCGCCCGTTCGCGCCGCTGCTGCCAATCGACAGCGTCCGGGGCTTCCCGCTCGTCCGCCCTTTGCCGTTCCTGCTCCAGGAACCGGATGACGCTCTGTCCGTAGCTCAGGCTGCCGCGGCTTGTCGGATGCAGGCCGTCCGGGAGCCATTCCTCCCAGCGCAGATGGCCTCTGCGGACTTCGTCCAGCGCATTCAGGCCCATCCAGACCGAGCCGATGCCGTAATAATCGGCGATGTCGTCGTACTGCCGGATGATGGCGGGCACTTCGCCGGCCTTCATCGCTTCCTCGTACATGTCCTGGTTGAAGGTATAGACCAGGACGACCTCGCGCTTTCCGTCCGCCAGCAGCTTGCGGACGAGTCCTTCCAGCGTGCGGCCGCGCTTCTCGGCGGGCTCGCCGTAATCGTTGACCGCGAATTCGACGAAGACGAGGTCGCAGCCCTTCGCGATGAGATCGCGGTCGGCCCGGAGCGCCGCCAGGTCGCTGCCGGTGGCGCCGATCGCCGCGTTCTCCACGGCGATTCGCGTGTTCGGGAGCTGCTCGACCAGCCAGGCCGTAACCGGCTCCGGCCAATTGTGGCGCGGACGGCCATCGGTGATCGAGCCGCCGATGAAGCCGACGGTAAGCAGGTCGGCCGCCTTATCCATCAGCAGGCGGCTCAGGGGTTTGCGGTGTTTCCAAATCAGGTCCGGTGAGGTCATCGGCCAGGTTCCTCCGTTTCGGGCAGCCGGTAGGTTTTCAAATCCGGCAGATCTTCTCTTGTTAAGGTATAGGGATGCTCGTAGAGCTTGCGAAGCTGGGCCAGCTCGGTAAACTCCTCGGAGTAGTCGTGCTCCTTCCGCTCGCTTTGCTTGTACACGAACGAGCCGTACCAGGTGCAGCACCAAGCCCACCGGGCGTTTTCGGCCAGCATCCGATCGGGATCGGGCAGGGTGCCGTTTTCGCTCAGCGCAATGATTTTATTCATCGCGGTGAAGGACAGGGCTTCCCGGAAGCGGTCCGCATGGGGCGTGTAATCCCGGGCGGGCGGATAGATATCCACACCGATGATATCCACCGTCTCGTCTCCCGGGTACCAATCCGCCTGTTCGCCGTTCCACACCCAGATCAGGTTATTCAATTGATGATACACCGTAAGCCGCTCGTACAGCAAATGCCACAGAGCAAGGTACGGCTTGGGCCCCTTGGCTCCCCACCAGAACCAGCCGCCGCGGGCTTCGTGGAGCGGGCGCCACAGCACCGGAACTCCGGCGTCCCGCAGCCGCTTCAATTGGACCGCGATGCAGTCGATGTCCCGGATCAAGAGCCGGTACTCCTCGGATTCGGGATGGCTCATGGCGTAGTCCACGTCGAAGGTGGTAGCCTTCGTATAGAAACCCGAGCCCCAGGTCCGGTCGGGCGGCAGGTCGATGAGATCCTTGGGGGCGTTCCAGTGCCAGCAGAAGGTGACGATGCCGCCTTCGTTCCAGTGCCGGATGGCCAGCTCGGTGTCCTCGCAGACCGACCCGCGCTCGACGCGGGAGGGGGAGTAATTCATGAAGTCGAAGCCGCCGACGGCCGGGTACTTGCCCGTCTCCCGGTGCAGAATCTCGAACTCGGGCGTGGACATCACGCCGATCTGCTGGCCGAGCAGCATATGCTTGCCGTACATGTCGCATAAGTAAGCCATTAAGCGCCTAGCGCCTTCATCCGCTTGCGGATTGACTAATCGGGGCTCCACCCGATAGCGGTCCATCGTCTCGTTCATCTCGTCTCACCTTTCTCTTTCCAGCCGATAAATCGGGTTAGCGGCTTAGGTAGGAGCGGCCGGAATCGCACCCGTCGGGCGCGGCTCCGGCCGCTTTTTTCAATCTGAATCGGTTTCTTTGCGTTAGCCGACGACACCCGGCCGCCTTTTCAATCTGAATCGGTTTCTTTGCGTTAGCCGACGACACCCGTCCGCTCCACGCTCTCAACGAAGTGGCGCTGCACGAACAGGTACAGCACGATCAGCGGGATGATCGCCAGCAGGATGCCCGTATCGACAATCAGGGCGACGTAGTTCGGGTCCGCCTTGCCGGAGGTGCCGAGTCCCATGAGGATCGGCAGCTTCTGAGCCGTATCCGCCGGCAGCGATGCGATCTTGAGCGGGAGCAGGTTGCTCTGGCTCATGAACAGCGAGGTGTAGAAGGTATCGTTGTACGTCCAGACGAACGAGAACAGGATGACCGTGATGATCGGCGGGATCGCGTTGGGCAGCATGATCCGGAAGAAGGTCTTGATGCCGCCCGCGCCGTCGATCAGCGCCGCTTCTTCAATTTCCTTCGGCAGCCCCTTGAAGAACTGGCGGAAGATGTAGATGAACAGGCCCGCCTTCAGGCCGTTCGCCGTGACCGAGGTGATGATCGACGGCCAGTAGCTGTTCAGCAGATGAAGCCCGTCCTTGCCGGTAATGGCGTGAATAATTCCCAGGATGTCGAAGCTGCGGAAGTGCAGATACATCGGAACCATCAGCGTGCTCTGCGGCACGAGGATGGTCAGGATGACGAGGACGAACAGGATGTTGCTGCCCGGAAAGCTGAACCGGGCGAAGCCGTACCCCGCGAGCGCCGTGGAGGCGGTGGTCAGCAACATCATTACCCCCACGAACACCAGCGTATTCGCGAGCAGCGGCCAATAATGCAGCAGACTCACAGCCAGCTTCAGGTTATCCAGCGTGAAATGGATCGGAATCATATAGATCGTCGGGTTGTAAATATCCTGCTTGTCTTTCAGGGCGTACGAGATCTTGGTCAGGATCGGGTACAGAATGATGAAGGAAATCCCGATGATCAGGGCGTATCGGAAGATGTACCACAAGACATCGACGCTTTTGTTGCGCAGCTTGTGGGTGTTGAACTTGACCGGTTTTTTTTGAACAGCCTCTGGGACGGTTGCCATCGCGCGTTCCCTCCTTATATCCGGATGTTAGTTTTGATAGAAGACCTTCTTGGAAATGGCGTAGCCGATGATGATCAGCAGAATGCTGACCGCGATCGTATACAGCCAGGACATGGCGGCGCTGAGACCAAAATTCTGGGAAGTGAACGCCGTCGTGTAGATGATCTTCGTCACCGGACTGTCGGCGAAGGAATCGATGATCGTGTAGATGATGTTCGTCAGAATGAGCGGGCTCACCATCGGGAAGGTGATCTTCCAGAAGGTTTCGTACCCGGTCGCCCCCTCCATCTTCGCCACCTCGTACATGGAGGTAGGGACGGATTGCAGCGCGGCGAGGAAGATCAGAATCTGCACGCCGGAGCTGCGGATGATTTCATAGATGCGGCCGACGGCTTCCACCACGTAATCGGTGATGCTGATCGGGAAGCCGGCATGCACCAGAATGTTCACCAGCGCATCGCCGTTGAAGGAAGCGGCCCGACCCATCTCCTGGGCCACCGTGGCGTTCCCGACCAGGTTGATCAGACCGGCCGTCTCCGCCGCGGAGATGGCGCCCGAGGCGAGGATAACCGGCAGGAAGAAGATGGCGCGGGCCAAGGTCCGGCCCGGGAATTTCTGATTGAGCAGCACCGCCGAGAACAAGCTGAAGAACAGGATCAACGGGACGTTGATGAGCATGCTGCCGATGGAGTTCGTCAGGATCCGGTTGAAGTTGGGGTCCACGAACAGGGCGTTATGGAAATTGTCCCAGCCGATGTTATGCAGCGTGAAGCCGGTCGGCTCAATAACCAGCTTGTTGAAGCTGAACCGGATGGATTCCACCAGCGGCTTCAGAAACAGGAAGAGGAAACCGATCAGCCACGGAGAGATGAACAGGATTCCGAGCAGCGAGCGTTTGCGTGTCAGGGTCAGTCTCATTTTCACTTGCTATCACCGCCTACCGCGTAATCGTGAGCGTTCACCTGGACTCCATTCGCCGTTACCGGCGCATCGGTATAGTTCACGAAGATGGACGTTCCGTTATCGTACTTGACTTCGACGACGCCGTCTTGCAGGCGGGTATGCTCGATCATTTTGCTTTGCTGCAGCTTGCCGAGCACCTGATCGGCTTTCTTGTACAGGCCCAGAGCCTGGTCGTACCAATTTTCGTACTTGGACGAGAACGCGTCGTTATAATGGGTCGATTTCAACTCGGACGAATCCTCATAAGACCAGAGGAAGTGCGGCGCCGTACCCAGTTCGATCGCATGGAGCAGCTCCTGGTTCAGATCCTGTTCGTCCGCCAGGTTCATAGCCTGGCCCGAATAGGCGGCGAAGCCGTGGATCACCATCTGGTAGAACGGAACCTCTTCATCCGCCAGATTGAAGGCGCTGGTGGACGTGGGCACGTCGGTAAGGTTCTGGCTGTAGCCCCAAGCGTACGAGTTCGCTCCCGACACCAACAGGTTCGGATAGGATTTCTGAAGCTTGCCGAGCTCGTCGTTCACGATGTTCTTCGCCGTCTCGCGGAAGATGAGCCGGCTGTTCCGGTAGTCGGCGATCAGCGTGCTGCCGAGGTCGCGCAGCGACAGGCCGTCGAGCTTCAGACGACCGTAGGATTTGGTGAAATCCTCCACGAAGGACGGCAGCTTCGCCGGGGACAGCAGATAATAGCTTCCATAATAGTCGTCCATGCGGTTCATGGCCCGATCGTACGGAGACAGCTTGGCGACATCGCGGGTGACGAAGCGGGCTGCGTCGGACGAAGGCGCGAAGCCGCCGTCATCGTGGAACACCTGCTGGAAGGCTACGTCCGGATACAGCTTGCCGCCCATGGCCTCCAGCTTCTCGGCGAGGCGGAGCAGGTCCTTCTTGCCGCCGTTGTCGCCGTCCACCTTCACGCCGGTCGGCGTCTTGTGCTGCACGCCCTTGTTGAACCAGCCGAGGTAACGCATCTGCAGGTCCGAGACGCCGTCCTGCTTGAGCCGGTCGGCAATCTCCCCGGCTTGGTCAAAGGTCGTCATCGATTCGATGGTGTGATAAGGAACGCCGAGGAACGACGTGCGCTTGTCGATGGTGCCGAGAATGTCCAGGTAGAAAGGCAGGCCGTTTTGGGCCTGAAGCGGCTTCAGCTTCTGGTCGGTGACCAGCTTGTTCTGATAGAGCCGCGCCATGCCGGAATAGCTGGCATCCTCGCCTTGAAGGAAGCTGTAGCGGACGGTGATGTCGCCCTTGAACAGCTTGTCGGCAAGCAGGTCGATTTGTTGAATCGTCGCGCCGGTATATAGCTCCAGCTCATCCTCGCCGCGCACCGCGTACGTACTGTAAGCGTGGTTGAAGGAGTTCTGCTTGCCGCTTACGTCGGCGGCGATGCTGGCGAGGCCGTCGCCCTTCTCGATGACGGCAAACCAGGCGGCCGGGCCGTTCTTCAGGCCAAATACCGGCATTCGGGCGCTTTGGATCACTTGGCCGCGGTTGCGGCTGTTGTCGTTGGGATCGTCGCCGTATACCCGCTGCACATACTGCTCTTCCTTGATCTTGCCGTTGTTGAGGTTGATCAGGCTGCCCGTTCCGTCCGGAACGAACATATAGCCGTCCCCTTTCACACCGGCAGCGCCGAAGTAAGGCAGCAGGTCGATGCTGCGGATGCGGTAGCTGGCCGTCTCCTCGACATGGCCCATCGGAATGGTGGCGGTCAGCGAGCCGCCGTCCAGCCGGTATTCCAGCGGGATGACGAACTTCGGCTTGTCGGCGCCTGCCTTGCCGCCTGCTCCGTGGGCCGCATTGTCCTCGGCCAGATCGGCTTCGCTGTAGCCCGCTTTGGTGAAAGCGCCGAGCATCTTATCGAGCACGAGCTGCTTCTTGATCTGTTCGTCCAGCCGCTCCAGCACATTGGGATCGCTTTCGCTCGGATAATAGCGGGCGGAAACGTACTTGGCTAGCGATGCGTCCAGCTTGGACAGCACTTTCTCTTTCAGACGCGCCTTATCGATGTATTTCGGCAGAGCGTCGATGCCGAGCGACATGTCGCCCAGCGTGTAGGTGATGCGCACGCCGTTCTTGATGCCCTCTACTTTGAACTGCTTCTTGCTGATGCTCTGGGTGAAGTTGCCGTAGCTGTCCAGCGCCCCGGTGGTATCCCGGAAGGAGACGCTCAGCTGCGAGGCCAGCATCTCCTTCTCGAAGGCAGAGGCAATCGCGTCGCCGTCCCGGTCCGCCGGATTGCTGTACCAAATCTGGCCGGTCTTCTTATCCCGTACGGCGACCTCCGTCGTCTCGGGATGGAAATACAGGCCCAGGCTGCCGTCTTCGGCGATCAGGTTCATGCCCGGCACACCGGGGGTGGAATCCGGCAGGGCGGCGAGCTCGCCGCCCGCCTCGAGCTGCGAGGAATCCTGCTGATAGTCCGCCGCCGATACGGCGGGGGCTCCATGGTTGTTGAAGTAGAAGATACCGGCGATGACGAGGATGAAGGCACAGGCCAGCACCAGATATCCGATTTTCCGCTTGGTCACAGGGTGCGGCCTCCTTTACGTTCGGAAGATGAGTTCTCGGTACACATTGGCGATGAATTCATAGATCTGCAGCAGCATGCTGAATACCAGCGAGCCGAGGAAGACGATGATGACCATGACGATGAGCGATAGGATCATCGTGAGGATGGTCTTGCTCGCCGTGTATTGGTGCACGGTCATGATGCCTACGAACAGCAGCAGGACGAACCAGATGGCTGCGACCGTATTGAACAGATGGTAGAAGGACGTCTCTTCTTGGGCCATGAAGCGGCTCAGGAAGGTCATCGGGAAGTACACCAGAATGATCGGCACGAGCGCGTACGAGGAGGCCATCACGATTTCCTTGAACTTGCCCTCCCCTTCCATCAGCGTGGTGACCGCCCAATTGGATATGCACCACAGGAAGAACGGGAATACGAAGTAAATCAGCTCGTTCAGGTTGTTCAGCTGGCGCGGGTCGTTGAAATTGACCAGAAATCCGGCGTACTGCTTCTGGACGACGATCGCGAGAAAGGCTAGGAAGATCAGCGTCACGGCGACCCGCAGCTTGCCCTTCTGCTCGTACTTCATATCCCAATAGCCGTCGAACGGATGCACGATCAGATGCAGCGGAAAGGATAGAAAATCACGCTTCATGCCCCGCCCACCTCCTTCGTTTCCATTTCAGCGCGATGCGGAAAATCAAATATGCGGCGATCAGCACGAAGATGACCGTCATGTAGGTTCCGAAATGCTCCTTCAGCACCTCTGTCCGATACCGTTTATAGGCGACGGAGTAGTTTTTGCGGTCCATGCCAAGCTTGAAGTAGCGGATAGCTTCTTTGTTGTCCTTCTCCATCAGCTTCGCTTTGCCGATGCCGATGTAGGCGATGTCGTAGTTGGCGTTCAGCTTCAGCACTTCCTGCCATTTTGCCACCGCTTCGCTGTCGTCGCCTTCATAATGATGGCGGACCGCTTCGTTGACGGTCTTGCCGAAGACGGTCGGCTGGAAGACGACGAGGTTGGCCTTGGCACGGTCGAGCACGACCAGGTTATCGCCCGATTTCTCGATCGCCACCGGCGTCTTGAACGTCCCGAGCTGATTGCCCTTCTCGCCGAAAATATAGAGCAGATCCCCTTCCTCGTTGTAGGTGAAGACCCGCCCTTGGGTCGAGTCGAGCGCCGCGTACATGCCGTCGCCCAGCACCTTGATGTCGATAAACTTCGAGGGACCTACCGACATCCGGTAATAAATATCCCCTCTAACCGGGAAGTAGCCATAACGCTTCAGGACGTCCGCGCCCGAGGGGTTCAGCCGCTTGATCGGCTGATCCGACCCGGGGTCGATGTTCGTGGCGTAGACAAACCCCTTGGCGTCCATATCCAGGTTGGAAAATTCCGTCGGGATGAACAGGGTCATCTGCGCCTTCTGGGCCTTGGTGGACAAGAGCCGCCAGATGTAGTCGCTGTAGTCGCGCCGCACCTTGATGGTGCCGGCATAGCCGAGGAATTCGCCCTTCTCGTCGAACTGCATGATGCCCTCGTAGACCCCTTGGGCGACCACGTAGACGCGCTTTGCCTTATCGACGCTCACCTTGAGCGGCACAAATTTGAAGTCCGCAGCCAGGATATCCGATTTCGGACTCTGGACGAGCTTCACCAGCTTGCCGTTCGGGTCGAGCACGACCACCCGGGCATTGTCGGTATCGGCGATGTAGATGTCGCCGTCCTTGTCGACGAACAGGCCGGACGGGTTCTTGAACGTGTCGGGCTTGCCTGCGTTATCGAAGGATTTGATCTCCTTCACGAACTTGAAGCCCGCGTCAACCGCCACCACGCGGGCGTTGCCGCTGTCGAGGATATAGGTGAGGCCGGTCTCCGTGGTGTACAGGTCCGTCGGCTCGACGAAATCGCCGATGCCGAGATCCTTGCCGGTAACGGCCTTCGCCGGAAGGTACGCCGCCGGGGCCGGGGCCGCATCCATCCAATAGGTGTAATTGTAGCTCTGATAGGGAGCCGATGAAGCTGCTTTTGCCGAGGCCGATCCCGAGAACAGCAGGGAAGCGGCCGCGACGGTGAGAAGCCATTTTTTCATAGCCAACTGCGTTCCCTCCTATTCTTTCATGCCGGAAGTGGCCATCGTCTCGATGATCTGGCTCTGCGAGAAAATGAACAAGGTGATCGGCACGCTCATCAGGATGAGAGCGACGGCCGCTCCCGCTCCCGCACGGGCGATCCCGCCCTGGATGATCTGGTTCGCCGCGAAGTGCAGCGTCTTGAGCTGCTCGCTCTGGATGAAGCCGTTGCCGTCGCTGCCCCAGAGCATCTGGAACAGGAGGATGATCAGCGTCAGCCAGGCCGGTTTGACGTTCGGCATAACGACCGTCCAGAAGATCCGGTATTCGCTCGCCCCGTCGATCTTGGCGGCTTCCAGAATGGCATCGGGAATCTGCTCCATGAACTGCTTCATGAGGTACAGCCCGAGCGAATAGGCGAACGCCGGAACGATGACGGCCCAGTACGTGTCGACCATCCCGAGCCAGGACATGATCATGTAGTTCGGGGTGGCCGTGACGGCCGGAGTAAACATCAGCGAGAGCACGACGACCTGGAACAGGATCGCCTTGCCGGGAAAATGATGCTTCGCCAGCGGATAGGCGGCGGCCGAAGCGAGAATCACGTGGCCGACGATGCCCATGCCGGTGATGAAGACGGTGTTGAAAATGTAGCGCGAGAACGGCACCCACGACTGGCTGAGCAGGTTCACCAGGTCGGAAAAGTTATTGAAGGTGGGGTTGCGCACGAACATCCGCGGCGGGAAGAGGAAAATCTCGTCCAGCGGCTTGAACGCGTTGTTGATCGCGTACACGAGCGGCAGAATCATGAACGAACCGAAGACGAGCAGCAGGAGAAAAAGGGACAAGCTGCCCATGAAGGACCGGTTCACCCGTTTTTTCGGGCGAAGTCTGAGCGACAGGCTGCTCATTCGCTACTCACCTACCTTGCGCAGAAGTTTTTGGACGAGGATGTTGGTTCCTACCATCAGCAGGAACAGCACGGTAGCGATCGCCGACGCATACCCCATCTCAAAGCGGGTCGTGCCGAAGTCGATCAGGTGAGTGACGATTGTCTCCCCGGCATAGTTGATGCTGGGGAAGCCGGCGAGCTGAATCGAGACATCCGCGATGGCAAACGACGACGTGAGCTGGATGACGGCGCCGAACATAAGCTGCGGCCGCATCGACGGCAGGGTGATGTACCACAGCTCCTGCCAGCGGTTCTTTACGCCGTCCACTGCACCGGCTTCGTAGAGCGTCCGGTCGACGGTCTGCAGGCCGGCGATGAAGGTCAGGAAGCCGGTCCCGAGACTGAGCCACAGCTGAACGATGATAATGATCGGCAGAATGTAGCCCTCGGTCTTCAGCCACTGGATCGGCTCGAGGATAAAGCCCCATTTGACCAGGAAGCCGTTCGCGATCCCGTACCGGTCGCCGGAGAAAATCATTAACCAGATGAAGAATACATTGCCCGAAATGGAAGGGGCATAAAAGATCAACGTCATAAGCGCCCGAAGCTTCGGGGACAGCTCGTTGATGATCCAGGCAAACACGAAGCAGGCGATGTAGCTGGCCGGTCCCGTGATCGCGGCGAGCAGCAGCGTGTTCTTGACGGCGATCAGGAAGATGTCGTCCTCCAGGAACAGGCGGGTGTAGTTCTGCCAGCCGACGAACCGGGGAAATTCCAGCATGTTAAAGTAAGTGAAGCTGAGAATAATCGAGATAATGACCGGGAGCACCGTAAAAACCGAGAAGAGAATCATGTACGGCGCCATCAGCGCGTAAGAATGCTTGCTTGCCTTCATTTCCTTGAGCTTCAGGCTCCACCAGGCGCGGGCTCCGAGAGAACGCCGTCGGACGGGCGCGCCGCCCGCGCTGGGTTGAATGCTGGTTGGTTCGGTCACCGGAACCCCTCCTTACGGCGTAATGTTGAATTCTTTCCGCTTGTTGCGGATTTCGTCATTGATGTATTGCACGTAGTCCATCAGTGTTTCCCGGGCTTCCTTGTTGCCGATAACCGTCTTATAGAAGGCGTTGAACAGGTGACGGCCGGTGAAGTAGCCGCCGGGCACTTCGGGAACTCCCCGCACGTACTCGAACTGGGCCTTCAGGTTCTTGTAGTCTTCGATCGGCCACGGCAGCCGGTCGAGCGCCGCGATGTTGGCCGTCGGGTAACGGGCAGCCGCGCCCATGAGCCCTTCCATCTCGCGGCCGAACAGCGTCTGCGCATCCTCGCTGGTCCACCACTTCATGAACTCCCAAGCGGCTTCCTTGTCCTTCGCCTGCTGCAGCATCAGGACGCCGCTGCCGGTCGCCGGCGTCTCGCGGTTGATCGTGCCGTCCTGCTGAACGGTGCCGGGAATCGGCGCGAAGCCCCACAGGCCGCGGATTTCCGGGGCGAAGACGACGAGCTGGTTGTAGATCGTATAGTCGCCGATGCCGATCGGCATCTGACCGGTACGGAAGCGGTTGGCGAAGTCATATTCGCGCTCCAGCTTATAGTCGGTGTAATATTCGGTCCATTGCTTGAACGCTTCGATGCCCACCTTGGAGTCGAGCGCGGACGCCTGGCCGCCTTCGGTGTAGAACTGGCCGCCCTTCTGATACAAGAGGGTGCCAAGCATCGAGTTGGGAACGATGTTGGTGTATTGGTTCGGCGCCTGGGCCACGACGGGCAGGCCGAAGTCCATGTGATTCTTGTTCAGGACGGCAAGGAGATTCGCCACATCGTCCCAGGTCTCGGGAATCTTCATTCCCAGCTCCTGCAGGACGTCCTTGCGGTAGAACAGCATGTTGAAGGTCTGCGTTTCCGGCAGAGCGAAAACTCCGCCTCCGTAGGAATACGGTACCATGGCGCTGTCGCGGAACCGCTTCGACACCTCGGCGAAATCGGAGAACTGGGTAAGGTTGGCCGCCGCGTTGCGCATCGCGTAGTTGACCGGCAGATCGTTGCCGATCTGCATGGCCACATCGGGTCCCTTGCCGGCGAGCGTGGCCGGCAGCAGCGTGCCCATGTTGACCAGCTTGAGGTTGACGCTGATGCCGGTCTTCGGCGTGAACGATTCGTCGATCATCGCCTTCATCGTGTTGGCCTGGTCGCGGCCGCTGCCGATCCAGACGGTGATCGACCGGTTCTCGCTGCCCTTCTCGGCCACGTTGCCGATCTCGTTATAGTCGATAAAGAACGAATACATAAACGTGCTTACTTCGTGCTTGACCTTCGAGAAGAAGCCCATCCCGTTCTTCGGCACCTTCTTGTTCGGAGAGGTCAGGTAGAGACTGTCGAGCTCCAGCGGCATCTCGCGGGCCTGCTGCAGCCAGGTGCCGAGCCCGCCGGCATTGGCCTTGAACGCGGCCAGCCGGCGCGGGATCGTGTCCGGTTTTTCGAGCATCTCGTCGAGCTGCGACTTCATCGTCTTCAACAGCGCATCCTGGTCGCCGGTCTGGCCGGACAGCGCCCGCAGCTTCGAGGCGATTCCGGCCAGACGGTCCCGCTCGGTCTCGAAGACGGTCAGGAGATCGGGAATCTGCTTCTCGAGCTGATAATCGCGCACTTCGTCCGGCGTGGAGCCGGTAATCATCAGAATCTTGCGGTACATGGCGTTCAGGTTCAGCAGGCTGGTCTTGACTTCATCGATCAGCGGCGCAAAATCGCCGAGCGTGGCTTCCAGCCGCAGCACATGCTTGCCTTTCTCCAGCGCGAACAGATAAGGCTCGTCTTTGCCCATCGGATCGAGCCGGTAGCCGCTCTTGTAAGGGAAGGCGACCTTCTTCATCTCTTCGAAGGGAATCTTGCCGTCGATCGTCAGCTTCCGCGTGGCGTAGATCCCGCGGATGAAGTTCTGCTGCGATTTGAACGTCAGGTTATACAGGCCGGTCTCCGGCACATCAATAACCCATTCGATCCATTGGCCCGGCAGGCGCCAGTTGTAGCCGCCGATGGTGTTGATCTTCACCTTGGAGGCGCTGTAGGGACTGACGGCGGAGCTGGCGCGCTCGCTCATCGGATACAGCGTCGGCGAAGACTTGGCGATGGCGCTCTCCGCCGGAATCACCAGCTCGTAGCCGCTCGTTTCCTTCATGCCGTCCGCCTTCGCCCGCTTCAGCGTCTCTTCATACGACAGCGTCTCGGCCGACCGGTACAGCTTGACGTACGAAATCGCCATCGGCTCTCTCGTCGAGACGAGCGACAGCGTGTGCGTTCCTTGTGAAAAATAGAACAAGAACGGTTCCACTTCATACCCGTCGGAATCTTTAAATAGGCCTTCCTGCCAGGCCGGTTTTTCCACCTGACGGGGGCGCAGATCGTTGCCTTGGTTATCCTGCTCGATCGTGTCCTTCTCGTTGTCCCAGATCCGGTCGAACTGCAGGTACTTGGCCTGCTCGAACGGCGTCGTTCCGTCGATCAAGAGCGAACGCTCGATAGTCGAGCTTTTTCCTTCCACGGGGTAATAGAGGGCGGATATGTTATAAAGACCGGCTTCCTCCACTTGGAAGGTCCATTCCGCCGTACCCGTCTCCCCGGTATAGAGAGAGGTGCCCGCCTGGCCCTCATAATTTTCCATTGTCTTAAAGTCGGATCCTTCGACCTTGCTGGTCTCGCTCGCTTCAAGCACAATTTCCCGTTCCGGTCTCGCTGCGTCGCTGTGCTGCTTCAAATAATCCTGGTACGAGGTTTCGGTCGAAGCCGCTGCCGGTTCATCGGCATTCGCGACTTGCGTCGCCGGCGCTTCATTCGATGAATCCGCATAAAGAAGCTGCCCGCTGGAAGGCAGCGCAAGCGCCAGTGCCAATCCGGCGACCAGCACTTTCTTCGATAAATGGGCAAGCCGCTGTTTCCCGATCACTGTTTGTCCCCCTCACTTAAACCGCGCTGTTCCCGCAGCAGGAGTGAATTTTGCCGGGCGTGGAATCACAATGGGGAAGTCTCCTCGACATCCCCATTGTGGTCATACCCTTGGTTTTTATTGACCCAGCTTGTCGATGGCAGCCTGAGCCTGCTGTTTGTACTTCTCTGCGGTAGCGGTTACAGAAGCGTTCTTCACGATGATGTCTTCCAGGAAGGCGTAGGTCGGATAGTTCGTGTAGGAATCATCCAGCGTGATCATGCCCGTTCCGGAGATGTGCTCGCGGATCATATCGATGTCTTCCTGATGCTTGAAGATGCCTTCCAGGTAATCCTGCCCCGGGTATTCTTCCGTGGGCGGAATGTCGAACGTTTCTTCATAGGCGCGGTAGACGATGTCGGCATCCTTAACGCCCTTCGGAATGAACTTCGCGGCTGCGGCGGTGTTGGCATAGGTGAGCTCCTTCGAGCCCGACGCTCCCAGCGGGAACGGCACGATGCCGTAATCGAACTTCACGTCGCCGAGGTTCCATTCGTAGGAGGTGAACATCGCTACGTCGCCGTCTTTGAAGGTGTTGGTTTCGTTCCAGTCCATCTTGTTGCCGGTCTTGACCTTGACGACTTTGTCCACATTGTACAGCTTGTTGACGAATTCGGCCGCTGCGATCGTCTTGGCGTCGGACAGGCCTTCCTTCTTGTTCGTGGAGTCAACGACCATACCGCCGTTGGCTGCCGTCAAGTGCTTCAGCAGATCAACCGACCAGCCGGCGAAGCCGTAAACGTCCGTCTTGCCGTCGTTGTTGGTGTCCTTCGTGGCCTGCTTGGCGAGTTCCAGGAACTTGTCCCAGTTCCATTCGCCCTTGTTGTACAGCTCCTGCGGATCGGCAAGGCCGAGCTTCTTGAACAGGTCGCGGTTGTAGCCCAGACCGGTCGAGGTCGTAACCGGATTGTCGAAGGCATATTCGCCGCCGGCAATGGCCGGGTATTTCATCTGCTGGTCCTGGGTGGTGTTGATGTTCTCGTCCGGAGTCGTGAACTCGCTCAAGGGGAGCAGTTGGCCCTTCTGGATAGCGGGAAGAGCGGATTTGTATTCCATCTGCACGATGTCGGCGAAGGGAGCGCCCGCCAGTACCGTCGTGGTGAATTTGTTCATGTATTGATCAAACGGAACGTTGACGAACTCGAATTTGCAGTTGTACTTCTTTTCCACTTCGGCGATCTTGGCCAGACGGGCTTTTTCTCCGGCCGTGTTGCCGGCCGGCTTCAGGTCCCACCAAGCGGATACCTTGATCACGCGTCCGCCGAGGTCCGGAGCAGCCGTCGGAGCGGCCGAAGCCGAAGGAGCGGCCGAAGCGCTTTCACTGGGGCTGGCAGCGTTTTCAGAAGGGGATGCACTGGGCGAAGCGGCATCCTTGCCTCCGCCGCCGCAGGCGGACAGAGAAAGCATCATGCCTGCAAGCATGATTGTAAGCACTTTCATCTTTTTCATTGATAAACCTCCCATAATAATGTGGAATGAGACTGTGAAGCATGACCCCAATTGCGTAACGACAGGCGCAAGCAACCGGCGTAAAAACAAAACCAACAAGCACGACTCTTTGTTATGACGTTTGTTTTGTTTTACATAAAAAATAATAACATCATCACTTTATCCCGTCAATATTGATTTATTAACTTTTATCTTTTTTATGACTGTTAGTGCGAAAGAAAGCGTTATCCAAAACAAATAGTTTTTCCTATGGGCAATATATTCGCCATATATTTGCAATTTTATCGAATTAATCCGCTTCCATTGGAAATGATCCCTTAGCGAGCCTTTTTGCCTTCTTCCCAGCCAACTCTTGGAAACCTAACAAACATAAAACCCGATTCTCTTTCCTTAGCCAATTGCGTTTCTCTATTCCTTTTCCTATCCACAGCCCTCGCCATAGCCGCTTTGTCGATCTCTCCCGTTCCGTTCTCCGTCCTCCCGACCTCTCTCCCTAACCGAAGCCGTTGCCCGGTTGGCCGTACCCTTGGTCCGCTGACAGCAAAAAAACAGACCCGCCGAAGGGCGAGTCTGGTGGGCTGGTGAGGGACCGGTTAGGAGACCGATTCCCGAACCAGGGCATACGCTTCGCGGACAAAGACGTCCGCTTGAATCAAAAGCTTCTCGTAAGCGGTGCTGCGGTTTTGAATCCGCCAAAGCAGCAGATCCACCGCCCGCCTGCCGAGCAGCTCTTCGTTGACGTTCACGGTCGCGAGGATCGGCTGATCGTCGCAGGTGTTGTCGAAGCCCGTGACGGCAATGCGTCCCGGGACGTCGATTCCTACCCGCCGCAGCGCTTCCATCGCGTACATAGCCGTTGAGTCGTTGACGCAGACCAGCACCTCGGGGAGCGGATGGCCCTGCAGGATGACGGACAGCGTCTCGTGAATCATCTCCATGTCCAGGCTGATGAGCCCGGGAATCTGCTCCTGGGGCAGGTGGAACTCCTCGAGCGTGGCGCGGTAAGCGATCCACCGCTCGTAATAGCTCTGGGCATCGCGGATGTTGCCCACGAACTGAAAGGATTTGTAGCCCTTGCTGATCAGCTTGACCATCAGTTCCTTCATGGAGGCCAGGTTGTCGGTAAACACCATGTCGCAGTGGAAGGCGGGGTCCAGATGGTCGACCATCACAACCGGAATATTCAGCCGCTTGATGTCGAGGAGAATCGGCGTGGAGATGGAACCGACCGTCACGATGCCTTGGATCGCCTCCGGGTTGAGCAGCGTAAACAGGTGGTCTCCCGAAGGCTCGGTGAGCGTGAGGATGTCGCGGCCCATCTGGTTCAGCCGCGTCGAGATTCCGTCGAAGAGCGGTCCCCAATAAAGCGAATCCATGTTTTGGTACCGGATGTTGGGGAACAGCACCAGAATGGTTCCGGCTCCTCCGCCCGCCTCCGGCTGCTTTCGCTCCGACTCGAGCGGGAGCGGCTGAGCCTTGAAATACCCGAGCTGGCCGGCAGCCCGCAGAATCATCTCCCGGGTCTGGCTGCTCACTCCCGATTTGCCGGACAGGGCGCGGGAAACGGCAAACTTGGACACGCCCGTCAGATCGGCAATTTGCTGAATGGTTACTTTGCCTCGCATCTCCATCATCCTATTTATGCCCGATTTTCGATCCGCCGAACTTGTTCCGTCGCCTCGCCCTAAAGAATAAAACAAAGTTCGTCTTATTGTTATTCTACAACATAACGTTATGCACTTAAACTGGTGGTTCATCCGAATTTGATTGGCGGCGGCTCCAAAGTTAGGGGTAACCTCAGGCTCGTTGAATGGGTACGGACACGGTGAAGACCGTGCCCTCCCCGGGGACACTCTCCACGCCGATGTCGCCCTCGCACAGCTCGACGATGCGGCGCACCAGGGCCAGGCCCAGCCCGTTGCCTTCGCGGGAGCGCGAACGGTCGGCCTGGTAGAAGCGCTCATAGATCCGCCGCTGCACCTCCTGCGGCATGCCGATGCCCGAGTCGGCGATCCGCACGACCGCCCGGTCAGCGGCGCGGACGAGCGAGACGGCAATTTCCCCGCCCGGCTCGGTGAATTTGATCGCATTCGAGAGCAGATTCAGCCACACCTGCATGAGCAGCTCCTCGTCGCCGCGATAACGGACGGAATCGAGCGCGATCTCCAGCCGCAGCTCCTTGCCGCTCCACAGCGGCTCCAGGAGCAGCAGTGCCTCGCGGATCTGCTCGTCGAGGTCGTATTCCGTCTTCGCCGGAACGAACTCTTGGTTCTCCAGCTTCGACAGCTTGAGGACATTGCTGGTCAGCGAAGACAGCTGCTTCGTGCTTTCCATGATGAGCCGGCTGTATTCCTGCCGCTCCGTCTCCGGCAGGTCCGGGTCCAGCAGCAGCGAGGCATACCCTTCGATGGCCGCGATCGGCGTCTTGAACTCATGCGAAACGTTGACGACAAAATCGCTGCGCAGCGTTTCGATGCCGCCCAGCTCCTGCGCCATTCGGTTAAAGTTCACCGCCATCGTCCCGAGTTCGCGGACGGGGTGATGCTCATACGGCAGGCGGACGGCGAAATTGCCTTTCGCCACCTCCTGCGCCGCTCCGCTCAGGCTCGTGATCGGCGCGAGCAGCTTGCGGCCCGTGACCGCCGTCATCGCGGTGCCGATCAGAATGCTGGTAATCAGGACCATGATCGTCAGCAGGAGGACGTTCGAATGCCCCTCTCCCGCCCAACCGAATCGGAAGACAAGGAAGGTGAGGATGGACATCAGGAAAGCGGATGCCAGCATGATGAGGAAAACAAACAGGACGAGCGTTCCCCAGAGGTTGCCCGGCCATTTCGCCTTGCGGCGGTTTTTGTCGTCCGCTGCTCCGCTCATCCGCTCTTCACCGCCTTGTAGCCCAGCCCGCGCACGGTCACGATCTCGAACTCGGGACTATCCTTGAACCGCTCGCGAAGCCGGTTGATGTGCACATCCACCGTCCGCGGATCGGTCTCCGAATCCATGCCCCAGATCTCGTCCATGAGCTGCAGCCGGGTGAAGATTTTGTTCGGATACGAGAGAAGCTTGTACAGCAGGTAGAACTCCTTCTGCGGCAGCGCCGTACCCTCCTCTCCCCGGTACACCGTAATCGAGTCGTAATCGAGGACGAGCCCGCCCATCGCGAGCCGCCGTTCGCTCTCGATCTTGGCGCGGCGGAGCAGCGCCCCGACCCGCAGAATCATCTCGCCCACGTCGATCAGCTTGACCATATAATCGTCCGTTCCGGCGCGGAAGCCGCGCTCCTTGTCGGCGAAGCTGTCGCGGGCCGTGACCATGAGAATCGGGCAGTCATGGCCCGCTTCCCGGAGCCTGCGGGTCAATTCATAGCCGTCCATGTTCGGCATCATGATGTCGGCAATCACCAGGTCGATGTGCTGCTTCTCCAAAAGCTCCAACGCTTCCTCGCCGTCCGCCGCCGGCACCGGGCGGTAGCCGTTCTTCTCCAGCACCGTCCCCATGAGGCGGCGCAGTTGTTCGTTGTCCTCGGCGACCAGCACCGAAATCATGGCGATGCACTTCCTTTCCTCCCCATTATAACCGGCCAAGATGAACGGAACATAAACCGGGGCCTGCCCGATAGGCGCCCGCAGTCTTCCGCGAGAAGCGACGTCTTTTCCGCAAAAAGTTTATGTTCCGTTCATATTGCTGTGCTATTCTATAGCCATTGCCGATAGCGGCAAACTAGACAAGAGGGTGAGAGCATTCCATGCTGCAGTTAACCAACATCTCCAAAAGCTATACCACGGGGAACTTTACCCAGACGGCGCTGAACAGTGTCAGCCTGTCCTTCCGGGAAAGCGAGTTCGTAGCGATTCTCGGCCCCAGCGGCTCGGGGAAAACGACCTGTCTGAATGTCATCGGCGGACTCGACCAGTACGACAGCGGCGACCTCGTCATCAACGGCGCCTCGACGAAGAACTTCAAGGACGCCGATTGGGACGCTTACCGCAACAACAGCGTCGGCTTTATTTTTCAAAGCTATAACCTGATCTCCCACCTCAGCATCACCGACAACGTGGAAATGGGCATGACCCTGAGCGGCGTCCCCGCCTCCGTCAAGCACAAGAAGGCCGTCGAGGTGCTGGAGAAGGTCGGGCTGAAGGATCACCTGCACAAAAAACCCAACCAGCTCTCCGGCGGCCAGATGCAGCGCGTCGCCATCGCCCGGGCGCTGGCCAACGACCCGGACATCATTCTGGCGGACGAGCCGACGGGTGCGCTCGATACGGCGACGAGCGAACAGATCATGGAGCTGATCAAGGAGATCGCCAAGGATAAGCTCGTCATCATGGTCACCCATAACCCGGAGCTGGCGGAGGCCTACGCCGACCGCATCGTGCAGTTCCGCGACGGCAACGTGATTTCCGATACCAACCCGCCTGCGGTGGAAGCGGCCAAAAGCGACTACAAGCTGAAAAAGACCGCCATGAGCTTCTTCACCGCCCTGAAGCTGTCCGGCAAGAACATCGCCACCAAGAAGTGGCGGACGGCGCTCACCGCTTTCGCCTCCAGCATCGGCATCATCGGCATCGCCCTTATCCTGTCGCTCTCCAATGGCTTCGACAAGCAGATCAGCAGCTACGAATCGGGCGCGCTCTCCAATTTTCCGGTGACGATCAGCCAGACATCCGCCGCCCTCGACCTGTCGAGCGCTCCGTCCCGGGAGGACCGCGATGGGACCAAAGGGTTGACCGAGTTTACCGCCGCCAAGGAAGTCTTTCCCTACGACCCGTCGGCCAACACGATTCTGCACACGAACAAGCTGACGGCCGATTACCTGAGCTACCTGGACGGCATCGACCCGGCTCTGCTCGACGGCGTCGCCTACAGCCGCCAGGTCAGCATGAACATTCTCCGCAAGGACGGCGACGCCGCCGTCGCATTGAACACGGGCGCACTGAATTTCACGTCGTATCCGAGTAAGCCGGGCGGCAGCGTGAGCAGCTACCTGGAATCCTATTACGACCTGCTCGCCGGCGGTTTCCCGCAAGGCCCGAACGACCTGGTGCTGGTCGTCGACGAATACAACCGCCTGAATGTCAAGGCGCTGGAAGCCCTCGGCCTCGACTTCAAGGCCTCCGGCATCAAGTTCGACGACATCGTCGGCCGCGAATTCAAGCTGATCGGCAACGATGCCTATTACAAGGCGACCGGAGACGGAACGAGGTTCCAGGTGAACGGCGGCGCCTCCGACCTCGGCAAGCTGTACCAGAGCGGCGACGCCGTTACCTTGAAGATTTCCGGCATCCTTCGCAAGCAGCAGGACTCGCCGATGTCGACGATGTCGCCGGGGATCGCCTACTCCGACCAGCTTGCGGTCCAGTTCATCGAGACGGCCAAGACCTCGGCCATCGTCAAGGCCCAGGAGAAGGAAGACAAGGTGAACGTGCTGAGCGGCAAGCCGTTCTCGCAGCTCACCGACCGGGCTTCGTTCGGCGGCGGCCCCGCCGCCATGACCGGCAATGCAGCCTCGTCTACCGATCCGGCTGAAGCGCTGACCAAGGAGGACGCGCTCGCCTCGCTCGGCGCGGTCTCGATTCCGGGTTCGGTCTCGCTCTATCCGAAGGACTTCGACGCCAAGGAGAAGATCAACGCTTACCTCGATAAATGGAACGACGGCAAGGAGACCAAGGACAAGATCATCTATACCGACATGGCTGCCATCGTCACCAAGCTCTCGAGCGGCATCATGGACGGCATCACGATGGTGCTGGTGGCCTTCGCATCCATCTCGCTCGTCGTCTCGCTGATCATGATCGGCATCATCACGTACATCTCGGTGCTGGAGCGCACCAAGGAAATCGGCGTGCTGCGCGCGCTCGGGGCGCGCAAGAAGGACATCACGCGCGTGTTCAACGCCGAGACGTTCATCATCGGCTCGCTCTCCGGCCTGCTTGGCATCGGCATCGCCTACCTGCTGACGCTGCCGGTCAACGTGATCCTGAAGAACCTGACCGATCTGAATCACGTGGCCCAGCTCAACCCGCTGCACGCGATTCTGCTCGTGCTGATCAGCGTGACGCTGACCATTCTGGGCGGATTCATCCCGGCCAAATTCGCCGCGAAGAAGGACCCGGTCGTCGCCCTACGCACCGAGTAACCGAATACGCTCCTACCGAACGGCCGTTAAACAAACAGGCGGTTCCACCCGGCGCTCTTGCCGGATGGAACCGCCTGTTTTTGGGTCTCATACGGATTCCCGAAAGATCGGCTCCGCGTAGATCAGTGTTTTCTCGATCTGCGAATGGGGATTCTGGATCCGCCACAGCAGCTTGTCCACCGCCCGCCTGCCGAGCAGCTCCTTGTCGACATGGACGGTCGTGAGCGGCGGCAGCGTGTCCGGGTAATTGTTGTCGAAGCCGGTGACGCCCACCTGGGCGGGAATGGAGATCCCCAGCTCGCTGCACGCATTGAGCACAACCGTCGCCGTGATGTCGTTGACGCAGACGAAGACCTCCGGCAGAGCCTCCTCCTGCAGGAAGCGGGGAATGACCTTATAGAGGTCCTCCTTGCTGATAAGCTCGGGATTCTGCTCATGCGGCAGCCCGTATTCCTCCAGAGCGGAACGGAAGGCCAGCCACCGTTCCTGGAAGCTGTGGGCGTAGTAAATATCCCCGACGAATTGGAATCGCCTGCGTCCCTGGCTGATCAGCTTGACGACCAGCTCCCGCATGGAGGTGAAATTGTCGGTATAGATGGTATCGCAAGGCAGCGCGGGATCGACGTGGTCGATCATCAGCACCGGAATGCCGAGCCGCTTGATATCCAGCAGAATCTGGGTCGATACCATACCGAGGGTAATGATGCCCTTCAGGGCTACCGGATTCAGCAGTTGAAAGATCGTGTCCCCCGACGGCTCGGTCAGGGTCATCACATTCAGGTTGCATTCGTTGAGCCGGGCGGAGACCCCGTCGAAGATCGGTCCCCAATACACGGAAGAACGGTTCTGATAACGGACGCTCTGGAACAGCACCAGAATCGTCCCCTGTAGCGGCTCGCCTTCGCCCGAAGCGACGGGCTCTCCCGTTTCGGGACGAGCCAACGCGAGCGGAACGCGGTCCTTCTGTTTGAAATAGCCGAGCTGCCCCGCCATCCGGACAATCATCTCCCGGGTTGACGCGCTTACACCCGGTTTCCCGGATAAGGCCCGCGAGACGGCAAATTTGGACATGCCCGTTAGATCGGCAATCTGCTGAATGGTTACTTTATTCTTCATGGCTCTCATCCTAACCCGTGCAATCTGAATCCGTTTTCCAGCCTAACAAAAAAATAGTAACATACGCCCGCAGGTTTCACAATAAAGACGGCGGCATCCCCGGGTCATCCGGAAAATGCCGCCGTCCGCTTCCGCGGAACCCGCGGAATGCGTAGGTTCGTTTGCCGTTCTTAAGCCTTGGCGAGCACGTCGGTCAGAACCGGCACGACCTGCAGCTTGCGGGAGACAACGCCTTTCAGCAAGGCCCGGTTGTTCTCCAGCTTAACGCCGTAGGCGGCCTCGACGGCGGAAGCCGCCTTGCCCAGCGCAAGCGCCACCGAGTCGTTCTGGAGAATATCGGTCACCACGAAGATGAACAGATCGAGGCCCTTGGCATCGATCGTCTGCCGGATGGCGGCTTCCAGTTCATCCTGCCGGGACAGAACGTCGTTGGTGTCGACCGCGTTCACCTGGGCGATCTCCACTTTGCTGGAACCCATCTTGAATTCCTTGCCATCCTGGGAGAGCAGCTCGGCGATGGTCTTCTTGCTCAGATCGGCGCCGGCCTTGAGCATCTGAAGGCCGTAAACCTCGGCCTCGACACCGGCAATGGAAGCGAGCTCCAGAGCGGCGGCGCGGTCTTCCTCGGTGAAGGTCGGGGATTTAAACAGCAGCGAATCCGAAAGAATGGCGGAAAGCATAAGGCCGGCGATCTTGGCGGGGACGGCCACGCCTTTTTCTTTGTACAGCTTGTACAAGATCGTCGCCGTGCAGCCGACCGGCTCGGCGCGATAATACAGCGGGCCGCTCGTCTCGAAATTGGAAATGCGGTGATGGTCGATGACTTCCTTCACCTGAACGGTCTCGATGCCGTTCGCGCTCTGCTGACGCTCGTTGTGGTCGACGAGGATGACCCCGTTCGCCGCGCCTTCGACGGACTCGATCAGGCGGGGAGCTTCCACGCCGAAATAATCGAGGGCAAATTGCGTTTCGCCGTTCACGCCGCCCAGCCGCACGGCTTCGACGTCGGCGCCGAGCTGCGTCTTCAGGTCGGCGTAAGCGAGAGCCGAGCAGATGCTGTCCGTATCGGGATTTTTGTGTCCGAATATCAAGGTTTTCTCCATGATCCGACTCCTTATGGGTGGTAGTGGTTTATCCTATACACGATTATACCGTTTGGCCGCGGGAATTTCATCCCGGGATTTCCGCCCGGTCTACTGGAACCCTTCACCGGAACCCGCGCAGAAAGCGGACGGCCCCGGCGATATCTTCCTCGGGCCGGCTCCCCACCTCGCGTTCGATGGTCAGGTAGCCGGTGTAGCCGATGTCCTGAAGCGCCTGAAGGTAAGCCGGCCAATCGACCTGCCCTTCGCCCAGCGGCACCTCGCGGAAGCTCGGACCGTGCTCCGCCATGCCGGCAATTGCGGCGTGGTCCATCTTCTCGTAGCCGAGCGCGCCGTACACCTCGCGGGGATCGACCGCGCGGAGACGGATGCCGTCCTTGGCATGGGTATGCACGATATACTCCTTCAGCGTCTGGACGCCGCGTACGGGATCGTCTCCGGTCACCATGACCATGTTGGCCGGATCGAAGTTGACCGACAGCCCGTTGGTGCTGAGGGTATCGAGGAATTCCCGCAGATGGGCCGCCGGCTCCGGACCGGTCTCGATGGCGAAATACGCTCCCAGGCTGCTGGCGTAGGTGCTCAGCTCCTCGCAGGCCCGCTGCATCTCGGCGTAGACGGCGCCGTTCCGGTCTTCGGGAACGATGCCGATGTGGGTTGTCACCACCTTGGTGCCGAGCTCGACGGCGAGATCGAGAATGCGCTTCGACTTCTCGATCTTCCAAGGGTTCTCGGCCCGGTCCTGGAACCCGTGGCCGCCGAGGTCCCCGACCAGCGCGGAGATCTCCAGTCCGAGCGAGGCGATGTAGCCGCGCAGCTCCTTGCGGGCGGAGGCGCTCAGGTTCGCCGGGTCCATCTCGCCCGAGACGGCGTAAATCTGTACGCCGTCCGCGCCGACCTCCCTGGCCTTCTGCAAGCCGCCGCGAAGCCCCGCCTGAAAGCTGTCGACGATCACGCCGATCTTATTGGGAATGCCCATAAGCCTCTTCTCCTTTAGGTCGAATTTTGCCTTAGGCTTCGATGAGCCGTTTGACGTTCTCGAGGCCGATCTCCGCACCGAGCCGGCAATCCTCCATGCCCTCGAATTCCAGGGACAGGAAGCCGTCGTAGCCCGATTCCTTCACGGTGCGAAGGAGCTCGGGCAGCGGCAGATCGCCCTGCCCCGCGATCGCGCCGCGGAGATACCGGCCCGCAGCCGAGCGGAACCAGCCGCGGCCCGGGTCGCGGTCTGCCGGGCGGATGTAGAAGTCCTTGACGTGCACCATCGACGCGTACGGCAGATTGTTCTTCACGGCGGCGAGCGGGTCCTCGTCGACGCAGACGAAGTTGCCGACATCGAGCGTGGTGCGGAAGTTCGGCCGGTCCACCGCCCGGACCAGCGCCTGCACCCGGTCGCTCGCCTGGAGGTAATAGCCGTGGTTCTCTACGCTCGTCGTGATGCCGAGCGGCGCCGCGTAGTCCGCGATCCGGCGGCATGCCTCCGTCAAGCGCGGCAGCTCGGCGAGAAACCGGCCGATGGAGCGGTCGCCCTCCGGCATGGCGGCGTCATGGCGCATGAACCGCACCCCCAGCCGGGCGGCCGTATCCACCTCGGCCTGGATGCGGCGGATTTCCGCTTCATACGCCGCCTCGTCGGGCTGCAGCAGCTCCGCCCCAACCGCATAATTGGACAGCACGATGCCGCAGGCTGCGGCTTTTGCCCGAACGGCTTCTATTCGCTCGGGATAGCCGGTGAGCGTAAAGCCCAGCGGCACGATCTCCACGTGTTCTCCCCCATGCTCGGCCGTCCACTCGATGATCTCTTCCACCGTGATCTCGCCCGCCTGCAAGGCCGGGAAGAAGCTGTACGTGCTGACGCCGATTTTCATCGCGATCTCTCCTCCTTGATCATCCGTCAGAAGCGGATCTCCTCGCCCTTCTCCGCCGACTCATAAAGGCCCCGGAGCATTCTCATGACCTCGACACCGTCCTCCACCGGGCTGATCGGCCGCGTACCCTGGTCGAGGCAATCCAGGAAGTGCGCGATCTCCGCGCCAAACGCCCGGCCGAAATCAAAGCCGGGATGGTCCACCTGGGGCCGTACATTCAGCACGGTGTCGTGCCGCTCCTGCACGAGGCAAACCTCGGGATCGATCTCGATCCCGCCTCGGGTGCCGAACAATTGCACCTTCCGTTCGTCCTCGCGAAGATGAAGCGAATAGCTCACGTCGAGCATCAGGGAAGCGCCGTTGTCGAAGCGGATGAATGCCGCCGCGAGGTCTTCCACACTGTTCTGCGACGCTTCGTAATCGGCGGCCCGGTAGTACGAGAGATTCTGCACGTTCGAACGGTTTCCCAGCATGCGGTAGGTCTGGCCGCTGACGGATTTCACCTTCGGCCGGCCCATGAAGTACCAGCACAAATCCAGCACATGCACGCCGATATCGATCAGCGGCCCGCCGCCCGAACGGCCGATGTCGGCGAACCAGCCGCCCGGATTGCCGATTCGGCGGAGCGTAGAGGCCTTGGCGTAATAGATATCGCCGAGCTCTCCGCTCTCCACGAACCGGTACAGCATGCGCGCGTTCGGGTCGTAACGGCGGACGAAGCCCACCTGCAGCGTCCTGCCCGTCTCCCGGACGGCCTCCTGCAGCCGCAGCGCCTCCTCGACGGTGCGGGAAAGCGGCTTTTCCAGCAGCACATGCTTGCCCGCCCGAAGCGCCGCTTCGGCGATCCGCGCATGCGATTCGTTCCAGGTGCAGACGCTCACCGCATCGATCCGTTCGTCCGCGAGCAGCTCTGCGTAATCGGTATATACCGCCGCCGCTCCGTATTTTCGCGCCTTCGCCGCCGCCCGGTCCCTATTGAGGTCGCAGACGGCCGCAAGCGCTGCCCGAGGATCGGCACGGTACGCATCCAGATGCGCCTCCGATATCGAACCCGCTCCGATGAGGCCGATGTTCCATTTGCCCATACCTGCATCTCCTTCTTTCGGTAATCGAAATGAGGGTTCTCGGTTCTAGTTGTTCTAGCTATTCTAGCGAAATCCGGATAAGATGGAGCTTGTTGAATTTAACCATTTACTAGGGAGCGATACCATGGCAGACCTCTTCACCTTCACGAATGCGAATTCCCGCGATACTTATTTTACTGTACATCGGCTGAAGAAGGCTCATGCCTTCAGTCTTGGAAGCGGTATCAAAATCGGCATCATCGACTGGCTGTTCGGTGCCTCATCCGCAAAGGACCTGTATGCCGACGCCGTGAATTTCACCGAACACCCCGAACATCTCTACGAACACACGGGCCACGGCCGCTGGATGGCGGACACGCTCCGCGAGATTGCCCCCGCCTGCCGAATCTATGCCTTGAACGCCGTCAGTTACGAGGGAGATACCGACGAGGAACGGGATCGCCTGCGCTCCCGCCAGCTGGCTGCCGCCATCGATTGGGCCTGCGCCAACGGTCTCGACATCCTCACCTACTCCCATGGACAAATTCCTCAGCCGCTCCGCACGGAAGTCGACCAAGCGGTAGAGCGCGCGCATGCCCGCGGTCTCCTCACCACCTTCATCCACAACGATCATCCGTTGAATCTGTGGCCGTATCCTTGTATGCCGTTCCCGGACGTCTCCGGCTTCACGCGCGAGCCGGATCTCAATCTCTTGCATTACGATTACAGCGTTCTGTTTCCGTCCATGCAGGAACGCTATCAGGAAATGATGGATAGGGGCGAGCATCCGCGGAGCGGAAATGACGTTCCCTTCTTCTCGGTCTCCTCTACCTCCCCAGTGCTGGCCGGCATCTGCGCGCTGCTGAAGAGCCTGGACCCTGCCCTGACTCCGCAAGCCATAAAAGAAAAGCTGCAAGCCGCGAGCTATGCGATCACCGACCGGGGCGAGCATTGGTACGACCTGAACCCATGCCCGCGGGTGGTCGATGCAGGCGAAGCGGTGGAGCGCCTCCTGGAAACCCGCCTCCGCCGCTGAATCTTCTGCGAATGGACGGAACCCTCGCGGGCGGCGAATGTCGAACCCGGAGACGCGCCTCTTCCGCTTACCTCTCCCTGCGATAACGGCGCGGGCGCTATTCGAGCAGCGCGGGTCTAGGAGTGGCACCCCTTCGCGCTCGGCGGCGCGTTGCGGACACCGGACCTATCTAATCGAGCAGAGCCGGGTCAAGGTCCGGCACCCACTCCCGCTCGGCAGCGCATCGAGACTATCTAGTCGAGCAGAGCGGGGTCGAATGGCGGCACCCATTCCCGCTCGGCGGCGCGCTGGAGCAGGCTGCGGACGGCGTTCCGGCCCTCTGCGCCAAGCTCCTCGGTGAACTCGTTGACGTACAGCTTGATGTGCGCCTCCGCGACCTGCGGGTCCATCTCCTGGGCGTGGCTCAGCACATACGCCCGCGATTCCAGGGGATGGCTCCACGCGTAGCGGACCGATTCCCGCACCCAACCGGCGATCGCCTCCCGGTCCAAGGACCGCCGGGCGACAATCGCCCCGAGCGGAATGGGCAGGCCGGTGTCGAGCTCCCACCATGCGCCAAGGTCGGCCAGCAGCGTCAGTCCATAGGCGGGATAGGTGAACCGGGCTTCGTGAATCACAAGCCCCGCGTCGATCTCGCCGTCCCGCACGGCGGGCATGATCCGGTCGAACGGCAGGACGATAACCTCGCCGACGCCGCCCGGGACATGGCTGTCCGCCCACAGCCGGAACAGCAGATAGGCGGTCGAGCGGTCGCTCGGCACGGCCACCCGCTTACCGGCGAGAAAAGCGGGGTCGGAGGAGCCGTCCCGCGTCAGCACGAGCGGCCCGCAGCCACGGCCGAGCGCCCCGCCGCAGGGCAGGAGCGCGTATTGCTCCAGCATCCACGGCAGTGCGGCATAAGAGACCTTCAGCACCTCCGTCCCGGCGCCGCCGATGGCCAGGCCGTTGGTCACGTCGATGTCGGCATAGGTGACGTCAAGCGCCGGAGCCCCGGCCACCCGCCCGTGCACCCAGGCATGAAACACAAATGTATCGTTGGGACACGGTGAAAAAGCAATCTTCATCCCCGAATCAGCACCTCCCGAATAACCGGCACCGCCGCCCGAAGCGCGGCGAATGCCTCCTTCATCTTCCAGGCCCCCCGGTCGCGGGGGCCGACGGCATTCGATATGGCCCGGAGCTCGAGGAAGGGCAGGCCGAACAGACCGGCCGCTTCCGCCACGCCGAAGCCCTCCATTCCTTCCGCTGCCGGAGCGGGCGTCCGGCGGCCGCGCTTCTTGGCCGTCTCCGCCGTACCCGTGACGGTGGAGACGGTCAGCACCGGCCCGGCCGTCACCGCTAGTCCGGCGGCCGTAAGCGCGGCGGCGAGCCGCGCCGCCAGCGTCGGCTCCGCCGGATAGCGGCTCGCGCCGAAGCCGAGCTCCTCCAGCGGCAGGAAGCCGCCGCCTGCGGACGCCTCGCCCGGCGTCTCCGCCCCGAGCTCCGGAGCGGCCGCCTCCGTCGCCACGACCAGGCTGCCGGGCAAGGCGCGGTCGGCAAAGCCGCCGCCGATGCCGGCGCTTAGGACGAGCGCGTACGCGCCGGGGCCGGCGGCGGCCAGCGCGGCGGCGGTCCGGGCGGCCGCCGCAACGGGGCCGACGCCGCAGAGCCGGACGTCGAACCGTCCGTCTGCGCCGGCGAGTCCGGCGAGCGCCTCCCGCTCGGCTTCTACAGCTACCATGACCAGCACTCGGCCGGCGGCCTGAACCGATTCCTCCATCGGCGTTCCCTCCCCTCGGTTGCGGTTTCCTTTTCCTCTTCTCTAAGAAGTGTATAGCCCGTCCGGGCCAAAATCAAATGAGGCCAAGGGGCAGCCCGTTCTTTTATCGAGCGGTTCGCCCCTTCGCCTCGTTCTGTTCTTAACGGATAAAGCGGCCCCGACTGAGCCATCCTTAAAGAAAAACGCCATCCGGAAAGAATTGGATGCATCATTCGGGTTGCATTGTGAGAAAAGTCACAATATAATAGACATCAGAAGAGCTGTGAAAAACATCACAATTAATTCGATTAAATACATCCACAGGAGGGATTTTCATGAAAATCGTCGTCATCGGCTGCACCCACGCCGGAACCGCCGCCATCGTCAATGCCGCCCAGCTTTATCCCGAAGCCCGGATTACCGTCTATGAGCGCAACGACAACATCTCCTTCCTGTCCTGCGGCATCGCCCTGTACGTAGGCGGCGTCGTCCAAGATCCGCAAGGCCTGTTCTATTCCTCGCCGGAGAAGCTCGCCGAGCTCGGCGTCGACACCCGCATGCGCCACGAAGTCACCCACGTGGATACGCGGGCCAAGAAGCTCTCCGTGCGCAATCTCGCCACCGGCGAAGAATTTGAAGATACCTACGACAAGCTGATCGTGACCACCGGCTCCTGGCCGGTCGTGCCCCGCCTCGACGGCATCGGGCTGGAGAACGTGCTGCTCTCCAAGAACTTCGGCCACGCCGGCACAATCATCGAGAAAGCCGAATCCGCCCGGCGGATCACCGTCATCGGGGCCGGCTACATCGGCGTCGAACTGGTCGAGGCCTTCCGGTTGAAGGGCAAGGAGGTCACCTTGATCGACGCCGAGCCCCGCATTCTGAGCAAGTACCTCGACGGGGAATTCACCTCGCGGATCGAGCAGTCGCTCGCCGCCGAGGGCATCCGGCTGGCGCTCGGAGAGAAGGTCGTCGGCTTTGCCGGCGAGCACGGACGGGTTTCCGCCGTTCGCACGGAACATGGAACCTACGAGAGCGACCTGGTCATTCTGTGCATCGGCTTCCGCCCGAACACGGAGCTGTTCCGGGATCAGCTCGAGATGCTGGACAATGGGGCCATCGTCGTGGACGAGTACATGCGCACCTCGGCGCCCGATGTGTTCGCCGCCGGAGATAGCTGTGCGGTTTCTTACAATCCGACCGGCAAGGCGGCTTATATTCCGCTCGCCACGAACGCGGTTCGGATGGGAACGCTCGTCGCCCGCAACCTGATGGGCCCCTCCATCCCTCATCCGGGAACCCAGGGAACCTCGGGCATCAAGATCTACCGGGACAACATCGCCGCCACCGGCCTCACCGAGGAGGCGGCGCGCGAAGAGGGCCTCGACGCCGCGTCTTCCCTCTACCGGGATCACTATCGGCCGGAGTTCATGCCCACCTCCGAGGAAGTGTTGCTTAAGGTGGTGTACGACCGCGGCACCCGCCGCCTGCTGGGCGCGCAGCTGATGTCGCAGGTTGACCTGACGGCATCGATCAATACGCTGTCCGTCTGCATCCAGAACCGGATGACGGTCGACCAGCTCGCCTTCGTCGACTTCTTCTTCCAGCCGCATTACAACAAGCCGTGGAACTACCTGAACGCGGTCGCCCTCCAGGCGCTGCCCAAGGAAGCCGTTCCGGCCAAGGAGCCTGCTCCGCGCCAGCTTCAGGAAGTCTGAAGCCTTTGCCGCTGAGGCGTCAAAAGCCCGATATCCCGGGATGCGAACCATGCATCCGGAGATAATCGGGCTTTTTCAATCGGGAAAAACGCAGCCTGTCTTAAGCAGAGCGCCGGCCCTTGCCGGCTCAAGTCAACAGCCGGCGCTCCAGCCAGCGCGCACACGCGTCCCAGGCGAGCGTACCGTCTACCCGCAGGACGGGCGCGCCGAGCTGCTCTGCCTGCCGGGCTACCCCCTCGGCGAAGCGGGTGTCCCGCTGCATCCAGCGCTCGAACGCTTCCCCGGGATCGGGCGCGTCGGCCAGTATCGCCGGAACCCATTCCCGCCGGGCGTACAGGTTCCGCTGAAAGCTCTCGCTCGGCACGATCCAAGCCGCGCGGTCCGACGGCATTAGCCGGGGAAGCAGCAGCTCCGGCAGCAGTTGATTGCCCTCGACCACCGCCGGTCCGGCATACCGCTCCGCCACGTCGGCGAGCACCAGCTCCAGGTCTTCCCGGAACACGCCAAGATACAGCTCCAGGAGTTCGTCCACTTCCAGGCTGCCGAACATCTCGCCCGGACTCCAGTTCTTAACTCGATGCAGATGGGGATGCCGAACGGGGTCGATCCGGCTCAGCCGCTGCCCGAATTCTTCGTCGCAGCTGTACAGGGGAAGGTCCTGCCGTTCGGCGAACCGCCGCGCCAGCGTCGATTTGCCGGCGCAGGAGGAGCCGCCGATGTAATAGCGGGCCGCTGTCATCTCTTTTATCCGCCTCCTCATTCTTCGTTCTAAACCCATTCGCCTTGCGGAGGCGCAATCCTTCCGAATCTTCCGAACGGCCCGGGCCTCCAGACCGTTCATAATAGTCTTGACATGCATAGGGATAACGCCCTACTTTTGATGGATAATCTCTCCATCAGGAGCGATGGCCGGAGCCGCCTTTTAGGAATGGGCCGATCCGCAAGCATTGAGGGGATTCCGGGTTTGATCCGTCAAGCGTGTGCCCTCCGGCCAGATGAAGGGGGCAGCAAAAATCCCCTTCAGCCGTGGTCCGGACCGTCTGCCTCCTTCCATGAGGAGGGCGGTCCGGACCATTTGGCTTGAAGGGGATGAAGGAGTAGGCTCCGTTTAGTCTTCCGCGTTACCGGAGGAAGACGCATTTCCTTGCGTCGACGCTCCTTCCGGCCTCAGCAGCGCCACGGCCCGAACGAGCGCTTCTTCGGACAGCTCTTCGCCGAGCACGCGGAGGAAGGTGGCGCGGGCTTCCTCCACCTTCTTCCCGCCCAGCTCCGTCAGAGCCGTATAGACGCTGCGGCGATCTTCCTCGCAGACGTGGCGGCGCAGCGCCCCGCAGCCCCTCGCCTCGAACCGGCTGACCAATCGGGACACGGCGCTCTGGCTGAGGCCCAACATCGCCTCGAGCTGCTGCAAGCGCAGCTTCTTGCCCGGAGCGACGGACAGGAAGTAGAGCAGGTAGAAGTCGTTCAGAGACCAGTTGTGGCGGCTTAGAAGCTCCTGCTCCAGCTTGGCCGCCACGCCCATCTGCAGCTGGGACAAGGCCAGCCAGCCTTCCATGAGCCCGTTCGTTCTCGGTTCCATGTTACCTCCTGACGGCAAAGCCCCGTTCGTACGGCTTGGGGATTTCAATCATTTTATGGAGCGCCTCGGCGGCGGTCAACGCCCAGTAGGGGTCCTTCAGCATGCCGCGGCCGACGGCTGCGAGATCGGCGTCTTCGTTTCCGATGACCGAATCGGCGACCGCCGGATCGTCCAGCCGGCCGACGGCGATGACCGGAACGCCGAGCGCTTCCTTCAGCTTGCGCGCGAGGGGCACCTGGTAGCCGACATGCGTGCCGGGCCGTCCCGCCGCGCCGATCGGGCCTTCGCCGCCGGAGCTGACGTGGAACAGGTCGACGCCCGCTTCCCGATAGACCTTGGAGAATTCGATCGCTTCTTCGATGCCGTATCCGCCCTCGACATACTCCTGGGCGGAGATGCGCAGAATAAGCGGCATGTCGGCTGGGATTTCTTCCTTGGCCGCGCGGATAACTTCCGCTCCGAAGAGGGTGCGGTCCCGGCCGTATTCGTCCGTGCGCCGGTTGGTCAACGGAGAATGGAACTGATGGATCAGGTAGCCGTGCGCTCCATGCAGCTCAATGGTGTCGAAGCCGGCCTCAACGGCCCGGCGAACGGCGAGGCGGTACTTCTCGACCATCGCCTTCACCTCTTCGGTGGTCAGCTCGCGCGGCGTCTTGTACTTGTCGCTGAACGCGATCGGCGACGGAGCGACCGGCACCGGAGCGTCTTCCGCCTTGCGGCCGGCGTGGCCGATCTGAATGCCGACCTTCGCGCCGTAGGCATGGCAGGCCTCGACGATCCGGGCAAGCGGGGCGATCTGCTCGTCGGACCAGAGGCCGAGGTCGTAATCGGAGATCCGGCCGTCGGGCTCAACGTCGGTCATCTCGATGATGATGAGACCGGTACCGCCCACGGCGCGGCTGACGTAATGCAGGTAATGCCATTCGGTGGCGACGCCGTCCTTTGCCGGAACCGAGTATTGGCACATCGGCGGCATGACCACCCGGTTCTTCAGCTCCAGCCCTTTGAGCGTGTAAGGCGTAAACAAATCCAGCATGGTTTTCTCTCCTCCATCTCTAATATGCATGCGCATGCATGTATTATAGCGCTCCCTGCCTGGGAACACAAGCGGCGAATCCCCTATCCCTTTTTACCGCAATCCTCGCCGCAATCCCCGCTAATCCCCGACCCTATCCGTTTGCCCAACGCGTCACCGAATCAGCCAGTCCGAGCAGGCTCTAGGTTTCCCTCCCCGTCCCCACCCTGCACCCCCCTTAACTTTCGGCCCGATGGCCGATTTTCTCCTTCGTTATGTTTGATTAAGGTAGCAAGAATTGACCGGTAAAAATTCCTGTGAAAGAATCACCTTGGGTGATAAAAATGAGTCTGCCGGAACAAGGAAATGCCAAACCGCTCGAGAAAAGAGGGGGTACCCGGCCGAATGCCGGACGGAAGCCCATTGGAGTAACACGTAAAATCTCGCTTACTCTGCCTAAACGATGCTGGGACGAGATCGATCGGCGATGCGATGGAGGCAACTATTCCATATCGGAAATCTTGCGGGAAGTGATCGAAGACTACTTAAAGGAAAGTGATCTCTTGTAACCATCCTGAAGAACGGGAGGTCATTGCAGGAGCCGTTTCAAGAAAGCATTGAGCGCAATATTCGGTGAGCTGAACACGATGTTCGAGGGAAAATAAAAATTCCATTTCGGCTCGGCCCAACAAAGGCAATCGACAGCTACGCCGGACCGTATGCTGAAGATCGAACAGCGCCGGGATGACCTCCCGGCGCTGCCAACCCCTTTTATAGCTTCGAGGTGTAGACGAGCACGGCATCCCGCAGAAAGGCGGCCATACCGGGCTTTCTCTTGTCGTAGTAAGCTTGAAACCGCTCGTCGTCGACATACATCCGCGCTACTCCGGCATGGGCCTCCGGCGAATACGACCCCCAGTGGAACGCAAGCCACCGCCGGTGCAGGCCGGCCGCCTTCTGCGCTTCCGCGCCCGCCGCATCGCCCTCCGCCATTCCGGCCTCCAGCGCGGCGAACATGTCTTCCTCTACCTGCCTCAGCTCGGCGTACTGCTCCTCCGTCATGCCCATCCACTGCTGTTTCGACGCTTCGTAGGCTTCGTTTCCGTAACGGGCGCGAACCTCGTCTCCGTAGTTGCGTTCGTTTTCATCCAGTGCCCGCTCCTTGAAGCCGGCGAACTTCTCGCTGTCCTTCATCGCTATGCTCCCTTCCGCCGCGGCCAAGGTCTTCTCGACGTTGGCGATCAATTCGTCGAGCTGCCGCCTTCGCGCGATCAGCAAGGCCCGGTGCTGCTCCAGAGCCGCCTTCGCGTCAAAGGATGGGGAATGCACCAGCGTGCGGATGGAATCCAGGTCCAGCCCCAGCTCCCGGTAAAATAAAATCTGCTGCAGCAGATCCACTTCCCGGGACCCGTAGATCCGGTACCCCGACGAATTCATCCTCGCCGGCTTGAGGAGCCCGAATTCGTCGTAATAGCGCAGGGTTCTCGTGCTGACCCCGGCCATCCGCGCCAGCTTTTGGATCGTATATTCCACCTGTAGCACCTCCGACATCCTGAGCATAAACCTTTCCGTTGCGTGAAGGTCAAGCGGCTATTTTGACTTTTCAACGAGAAAAATATCATCCCTCCCGGGCCCCGTTCTGGTAAGCCGCTAATTCGCTTCGCGTCGGAGCCGGATCAGGCAGGGTTGGACAACTTCGTCTGCCATCCGTCCGCCGATTGCGGCCCGTTCAAAGATAAGCCGCGACCGTGTTCAGCCGCTCCGCGTCCTGAGGCCGAATCTTCAGCGTTTCCCCCGGCCTGCCCGTTCCTCCGTAAATATGGGGAAACCGCAGCAGCCCCCGGTCGAATACCGTGGGAAGACCGGGATTCAGCAGCGGCACGCAGCCGATGGAACAGCCGACCGCTTGCTCGACCTCGCGGGGCTTCGCCAGCTTGACTTGCTCCGCCTGCAGGAGCGGCTTCAGCTGCTCCAACTGCACCCGCCCCCGGTCGCCCGAAAGCAGGAGCGCATAATACCCTTTGTCCGTCTTGACAATGAGCGTCGGGGCGGTCCGCCCGATTTCGATCCCTAGGTACTCGGCGCCTTGCCGGGCCGTCTCGATCGGAATTTCGTGGCGAATGATCTCGTATTCGACTTGATGGGCATCCAAAATTTCGGCGATATTCTTCACGGGTATTCTCCCCCTGCCGCCTGCCTTCCGGCGAAGACAGGCTTCATTTTCTTCCCACTATACCCCATTCCCGGCCGGCTTCCCGTGCGGGATGTCATACTGCCCTGATGGTCGTGGAGGAACGGCTGGAACACTCCAAGCTTTCGCCTCCGACGCGAATCGGCTCATACCCAGCCTCATACAAAAGGGGAGCCGACCGCTTGGCGCGGCCGCTCCCCGTTCTTTCCGTTTGCCGGATGGATCGATTTATCCCCGAATTTCCTTGAACTTCGCCACATACTGGGCGGCCAGCCGGGTAATCTCGTCGTAGCGGCCCTCTTTGGCCGGGGCGGTCAGGTTGCCGCCGATGCCGACGGCGATGCAGCCCGCCTTCAGCCACTGCTCCATGTTGTTCAGGTCCACTCCGCCGGTCGGCATGATGCTGATGTACGGCATCGGGCCTTTCACCGCCTTTACGAAGTCCGGGCCGAAGGCGCTGCCCGGGAACAGCTTGAGCACGTCGACGCCGAGCTTGAGCGCCTCCTTGATCTCGCCCAGCGTGAGCACTCCCGGCATATACGGGATGGCATAGAGGTTGCAGAGCTTGGCCGTCTCTTCGTCGAACGAAGGGCTGACGACAAACTCGGAACCGCCCAGGATGGCGATCCGGGCGGTGACGGGATCGAGCACCGTCCCGGCGCCGATCAGCGCCCGGTCGCCGTACTCGGCGGCCAAACGGCGAATCGCTTCGTCCGCCCCCGGGGTGGTAAAGGCGACCTCGATGTTCGTCAAGCCGCCCTCGATGCAAGCGGCGGACATCCGGCAGGCGTCGTCGGGATTGTCGGCCCGGATGACGGCTACCACGCCGTTCGTCGTCAAGCTTTGCAGAACCTTCAGCTTCTTCATGTTTGCTTCCTCCTGTCGGAATCGATCTATGATTATGATCAAGTTTAGTAAACTTTCTATTTCGGCTTCGCTTCGATAGTACCCGGATTTCCTCAAGCAAGTCAATGCTTTCTTTTCGAACGGGGTACAGCATCGTTGGAGAAAAGACAGATATTGAACAAAACCGGTTTATGTGATACGTTCAACTTAATCGCGGCTTCCGCGCGAAGCCGTTTGCATTGAAGGAGGAGTGCATGATGTCCAAGGCATTGGCCGCGGTGACCTTCGGGGAGCCGATGGCGATGTTTATCGCAAACGAACCGGGCGAGCTCTCGGAGGTGGAGTCGTTCACCCGGGCCCTCGCCGGAGCCGAAAGCAACGTGGCGATCGGCCTCAGCCGGCTCGGCCATCCCACCGGTTACGTCACCAAGCTCGGCAACGACAACCTCGGCGCGTTCATCCGCAGGACCCAGGAGCGGGAAGGCCTCGATACCTCCCGCATGTCCGTCAGCCCGGACCGCCCCACCGGCATCCTGATGAAATCGAAGGTGCTGAGCGGCGACCCGAAGGTGGAGTATTTCCGCAAAAATTCTGCCGCTTCCACGCTCGGTCCAGCCGATTTCGACGAAGCCTATTTCGCGGGGGCGCGGCATCTGCACGCCACCAGCATCTCCGCCGCCCTGTCCGACTCGATGAGGGAATTCTCCTTCCGCGCCATGGAATTCATGCGCAAGCAGGGCAGAACCGTGTCCTTCGACCCCAACCTCCGCCCTGTTCTGTGGCCGGACCGGGAGACGATGGTGCGCACGATCAACGAGCTGGCCGCCCGCAGCGACTGGTTCTTCCCCGGCGTGGGCGAAGGCAAGCTTCTCACCGGCAGCGACGATCCCGAGAGGATCGCCGATTTCTACCTGGATCGCGGCGTCCAATTCGTAGCCGTTAAGACCGGACCGGAAGGCGCTTACTACAAGAGCCGCGAGGAAGCGGGCTTCGTTCCGGGCTTCAAGGTCGACGAGGTCGTCGACACCGTCGGAGCGGGCGACGCCTTCGCCGCTGGGGTGATCAGCGGCATGCTGGAGGGCCTCGGCCTGGCCGCCTCCGTCCGGCGCGGCAATGCCCTCGGGGCGCTCGCGGTCATGTCGCCCGGCGACATGGACGGGCTGCCGACCCGGGACGAGCTGGAGCGCTTCCTCGCCGGCCGGTCCTGAACCGGCTCGCCCAGCGATTCCTTGAAGCCGAAAGAACGGCCGGCGACTGAACGCCGGCCGTTTTTCCGCTGCCGCCTTTCCGTCAACCGCCTGTCCATTGGCTTCTGTGCGCCGGGCGGTCCATTGGCTCTCTGTCCAACCGGACTTTCCGTTAACCCTCTGTCCAATCAGACTTTCCGATAACCTTCTGTCCGCCGGACTTCCCGTTACCCCTCTGTCTGTCGGCGGCTGCAGCCGCGCAGCTTCTTCCAATCCGCCCTTCGCCCCCTCCTGAAGCTTTTTGATGGAGGAGGATGCGTTGGGCGGATTTTTCACCTCTGCGGCTCGCTCACCGACTCGCCTTCGACCAGCTCGGGCGGATAGCGGTAGGTGACGGGAACCGCCGGTTCCTCCTCAAGGCTTGCGAGGATCAGCTTCACCGCCTGCTTGCCCATCGCGTAAGCGGATTGGCGAATGGTCGTGATGACCGGATTGTAGATGCGGGCGAACTCCGCATCGTCGATGCCGATGACGGACAGCTCCTGCGGAATGCGGAGGCCCATCCGGTTGGCCGCCTTCAACAGCTCGGCGAGCGCGATGTCGTTCGCGGCGAGCATCGCGCTGGGCGGCTCCGGCAAGGCGAGCATCCGGGCGAGCTCCGCGCCGATGCCCTCCATCGGCGCACTGCCGATCCATTCGGGCCGCACCGGAAGCCCGGCTTCCTCCATCGCCCGGCGGTAGCCGGCGAGCCGCTCCTTGCGCGGCGTGATCGCCTCCGGCCCGAGCGGCAGCGACAACAGGCCGATGCGGGTGTGTCCCCGGCGGGCGAACTCCTCGACCGCCAGCCTCGCGGCCAGTTCGTTATCGAGCAGCAGGCTCGGGGCGACGACTCCGGCGACCAGCCGGTCGAGGAACACATGCGGCCCCCCCCATTCGGCGAGCCGCGCATACACCGTGCTGCGGTGTCCGGTCGGAAACAGGATGAGCCCGTCCACCTTGCGCTCCAGGAGCGCCTCGATGTGCAGGCTCTCCTGGTCGGGGTTCTCGTCGGCGTTGCAGATCATCACCCGGTTGCCGAACCGCGCCAGCTCGCTCTCGATGGCGCGGATGCATTCGATCGACAAGGTGTACCGGATGTCGGCGACGACCACGCCGATCGTATGGGTGCGGTTCTGCTTCAAGCTGCGGGCGATGCTGCTCGGCTTGTAGCCGAGCTCCGCCACCACGTCGGCGATCCGCTTGCGCGTCGCCTCGCTCATGAATTCGTACCGCCGGTTCAGGAATTGCGATACCGTGCTCTTGGACACGCCCGCCTGCCTGGCGACGTCGTCGATGGTTGGCTTTTTCATCGTTTAGGCTTCCGTATCTTTCCGCCGCCCCATCGGGCGGCTGCTGAGGGTTTGCTAAAAGTATAGCGAACATTTAGTAAAGGGGCCAGCAGGCAGATTCGCCGCTCGTTCGAAACGCAGTCTGCCCGATTTCCGCAGGCGGCAACGGCATGCCCCCAACCGGTTCCCCCCTGCCTTACCCCTCGTAATCGTCGAGCGTCATCCGCGCTCCGTCGCGGTGCGCCTCCCAGCTCGCCGAACCCTCCGATCCGCTCGGACGAAGCAGGGCGACTTCGCCTCCCTGCAGACTCCGGTAGCGGATAACTGCGGAGGAATGGCCCGCTTCACCGTCCGCATCCGACGCGGCCGCCGGGTCGAAAGTGCCAACCGCTCCGTTCTCCCGCGCAGGGCCCGCCGGACCGGAACTTCCCCCGCTCCCATTCGCCGCGGCCGCAGTCGCCTCTCCGTCCGCAACAGAACCGCCGGCAAAGACCGGCCGCCGTACCTCCATTGCCGCGGCGAATGCTTCCAGATCGGCGATGCCTCGCTTTCCCGCCTCCCGAACCGCCAACGCCTCAACCACAACGCCGCCGGGAAGCGGGGCCAGCCGTACCTCCCGCCAGCCGTCCCGTTCCGTTATGGTATAGGGACCCGACAGGTAGACCGCGAACAGGGCTTCATCGCAGCGCCCATACAGAGCGTTCGGCCGCTCCAGCCAGCTTCCCGCCGGCAGCACGCCGACGGCGAAGTCTGCGGCGTCCCTCGCATCTGGACCGGGAAACCACGCCGCGACTACGCTTCGATCGTACAGCACCGCCATCCGTCCGCTCTGATGGCGCGGGTCGCCGTCCGCATACCCGCGGCCCGGATGGAAGAAATAGAGGCGATTCACACTTCCGTCCGCTCGCACAGGCAGGGTGAAGGCCCAGCGGAGCTGCTCGTTGTCGAATTCCTCGACCCGCTCCCACAGCCCGCCCGCGGCATATTCGGCCCGAATATACCCGTAGGAATGCCACGGCTCCGCCGACGTCACCGGAACGATCCGCTTCCGGAGCTCCGTCGGTTCGCTACGGTCGAGCGCCGTCTTCACCGCAGACGGCGGGGCCGGATAGAACAGCAGGCCGGCGTACTCCGTCCGGGGAAGCTCCTCCGGCAGCGGGAAGCCGCCGAACTGGACGTAGTCGTGCAGCACATTGACGTCGCGGGGAACGTCGTGCGGCCAGCCCCGCGAATGCGCGCCCACCCACGCGCCGCCGAGGTACCAATCGGCGCGGATGCGCCACAGCTCATCGAGCAGCGCCCGCAGACCGGAGGCGGTCCTCTCCTCTCCTTCCGCCTCCGCCGCGAATTCCAGCGCGGCCGCAAACGCCTGCACCCAGTGCCAGAACCACGGCAGGCCGCCGTATTCCTCCATTCCGTTCGCCCGAAGATGCGCCAGCGTTCGCTTTACGCAGTCCCGGCCGTCCGCCAGGAGCTCCCGGTCGTCGAACAGCAGACCGAAGATCAGCTTCGCCGCCGTATACTTGGCCTCGTGATGGTGGTACCGCGCGAGCGGCTTGCGGTAGAAGCCTCCCCGGTAGACGTGGCCGAGCGCGGCGTCGAGCCGAACCGCCGCCATGCTGTCCAACCGCTCGCCGTACCGGCGGCGGAACACGGCGAGCAGGCTGCCCATGAGCTCCGCCGGCAGCTCATGCGGCTTCGCCTCGCGCGGAGCCGGCGCCAATCCGAGCGGCCAATGCCCATAGAGCGGAGTCCCCGGCACGGTATTCTGCAGGGCAAGCACCTCCAGCAGCACCGCCTGCGCCCGCGCCGCGGCCGTCCGCCGGTCGAACGAGACCGGCAGCGTCTCGTCGACGGCGGCGGCAAACAGGTAGGACGCATAATAGAAATTGTTGCGAATGTCGCCGTAGAACCACAGCCCGCCCTCCAGCAGCGGCTGGGCATACGCCTGCTCTGCGATTCGCCGAATCAGCAGCCGACGGCGCTCCTCCGCCGTTTGCTCCCCCCAAGCATGTCCCATTTTCCTCATCCCCCTCTATATTTGAACGTAAATGAACCATATTTGTTCATTTAAACTTGATAAACGAACACAAAAAGTTTACCATGTACGTATACGAACTTATCACAATTCAAAGGAGATTGGTACCATGGAACGCAGGTTTGCCTCTCATCCGACCGACGTTAAGCAGTTTGACAGCGAACGGATTTATCGCGAATTTCACATTCCCGTTCTCTTCGCAGCCGACGAGCTGAAGCTGGTTCTGACGCATGAGGACCGGATGATCGTCGGCGGCGCTATGCCGGTGCAAGGCGAAGTGGAGCTGGCTGCCGACCTGAAGGAGCTCGGCGTCGGTTATTTTCTCGAGCGCCGCGAGCTCGGCGTCATCAACGTCGGCGGCCCCGGCACGATCGTGGCGGACGGCGTCTCCTATGAGCTTGGCGCCAAAGAATGCCTGTATGTCGGCAAGGGCACGAAGGACGTTCGCTTCAAGAGCGCCGATCCGGCGCATCCGGCGAAGTTTTACCTCAATTCCGCTCCCGCGCACAAGGAGTATCCTACAGTCAAGACGACGCTCGCCGAATCCGAGTCCGCCGAGCTGGGCGACATCAAGAACTCGAACGAGCGCTCGATCCACCGGCTCATCCACGCGAACGGCGTCCAGAGCTGCCAGCTCGTCATGGGCCTCACGCAGCTCAAGCCCGGCAACATGTGGAACACGATGCCCGCGCATGTGCATCCCCGCCGGATGGAGGCCTATTTTTATTTTGATCTGCCGGAGGATGCCCTGGTCGTCCACCTCATGGGCGAGCCGAGCGAGACCCGCCACCTGATGCTGCGCAACGAGCAGGCCGTCATCTCCCCCAGCTGGTCGATCCACAGCGGCGTCGGCACGAGTTCCTATACGTTCATCTGGAGCATGGCCGGCGACAACATCCGCTACGACGATATGGACCCGGTTCCCATGAAGACGCTAAAATAAGAAAAACTTCGTTTTTGAAATGAGAGGGTGCGCGATGAATCCGATCCGGCGGCATGAGCTGATTATGGAAGTCCTGTTGAACCAAAAAGAAGTGACGGTGAACGAGCTGAGCGAACGGCTCGGCGTAACCGGCAAGACGATCCGCGAGGATCTGACCCGGCTGGAGGAGCAAGGGCTTCTCGTCCGCGTACACGGCGGGGCGGTGCTGGCCCAGAGCGACCAATTCGGAATCCTCTCCGACACGGAACCGCTTGCCACCAACTCGGCGGAAAAAACCGAGATCGCCGCGCGGGCGCTCCGCTACATGGAGCCGGACGACATCCTGGCGCTGGACGGCGGCAGCACGACGCTCGCCATCGCCCGGGCCTTGGACAACGCGCCTCTCACCGTCATCACCAACGACCTCTACATCATTAGCGAGCTCACTCCGAAGGATCGCATCCGCCTCGTCGTTCCCGGCGGCTACCGCGTGCGCAACGTGCTGGCCGGCCCCGAGGCCGTGGACTACATCTCCCGGCTGAACATCGGAAAGGCATTCGTCTCGGCGACCGCCGTTCACTTGGAGCACGGCCTGTCCGTCTATACCGGCGATTCGCTCGATTACAAGCAGGCGCTGGTTCGAACCGCCCGCAAGGTCTACGCCGCCGTCGATCACCACAAATTCGGCAGCACCGCCCTGCGCACCTTCGCCACGCTGGCGGAGGTGGACGGGCTGATTACCGACCGGGGTCTCCCTGCGGAAACCGCAGAAGCCTTCCGCCGGGCGGGCATCTCCATCGACTGCGGCTGATGCGCCTGACTCCCATTCCCCTGCAAAGGAGCTTTTCCATGTCTACTCTCTTTAGTCTGCAAGGCAAAACCGCCCTTGTCACCGGCTCGGCCCGGGGTCTCGGCCAAGGCATCGCGCTCGGTCTCGCCGAAGCCGGAGCCGATATCGTCTCCGCCTCTCTGACCGACAGCCAGGAAACCGTGCGCCAAGCCGAGGCCTACGGCGTGAAGGCGTCCGGCATCGAGGTCGACCTCGGCGATCACAGCAAGCTGCAGGCGGCCTTCGACGAAGCCCTGAAGCTGACCGGCCATATCGACATCCTCGTCAACAACGCCGGCATCATCCGCCGCAGCCCGGCCAAGGACCACAGCGAGCAGGACTGGTTCGACGTCATCAACCTGAACCTGAACACGGTGTTCCTGCTGTCGCAGATCGCCGCCCGGCACATGCTGGAGCGCGGCTCGGGCAAGATCATCAACATCTGCTCGATGCTCTCCTTCCAGGGCGGGATCAACGTTCCGGGCTATACGGCGAGCAAGCACGGCGTAGCCGGGCTGACCAAGGCGTTCGCCAACGAATGGGCAGGCTCCGGAATCAACGTCAACGCCATCGCCCCCGGCTACATGACGACCGACAACACCGCGCCCATCCGCGAGGATGCGAAGCGTACCGATTCGATAACCGAACGCATCCCGGCCGGCCGCTGGGGCACGTCCGAGGACGTCAAGGGACCGGCCGTCTTCCTCGCCTCCGCCGCTTCCGATTACCTGAACGGCCATATCCTGTGCGTCGACGGCGGCTGGATGGGCCGCTGATTCCCGAATCGCCGCGGAAAAGAGGTACGTGCATGGAAACGAATCGGAATAACGGGCCTGAGCAGGAAGCACGGGCCCGTCTGAACGAAGGAGCTAAGCGGATGGTCTCCCCTAGCCGGGAGCTTTATGCCACAGAGGAGGGTTGGAAGGCCTTCTGGACGAGCTTCGGCGCCTCGGACGCCTTCCGCTTGGACCGGCAGGAAATCTTGTCCGAGGCGGATCGGCTTCGGCATGCGCCGATCCCCGAGCTCGGCTACTCGCTGTTCATCCACCTCTACCGGCACGGCACGCGGCTGGAATACGAGCAGGCGTATTTCGAGCGGCGGAGAATGCTCAATATTTTCGCCCTGCTCGCCCTGTGGCAGCCGGAGCGGGAGGACTACGCCGCCAAGCTGATCGAGGTGCTTTGGGCGATCTGCGGCGAGGTGACCTGGTGTGTGCCCGCGCATGTAAACGAAGAGCGTCCGCTGCATGCGATCGATCTGTTCTCCGCCGAAACGGGCTTCACGTTCGCCGAGCTGTTGGTGCTCTTCGGCGACCGGCTGCCGCCGCTCGTTCGCAGCTATATGCAGCATCTCGTCCGGGAGCGGCTGTTCGTTCCCTTCCTGACCCATGGCCCTTACCATTGGGAGAGCATGGAGAACAACTGGTCTTCCGTCTGCGGCGGCTCGATCGGCTCCGCCGCCCTGCTGCTCCTGGAGGACGGGGACGAGCTTGACGCCATTCTGAAGAAGGTCGAAGGCTGCATGGATACGTACCTGGGCAGCTTCGGCGACGACGGAGCCTGCCGGGAAGGAATCGGGTATTGGAATTACGGCTTCGGTTATTTCACCTTCTATGCCGATCTTCTGCGCAGGCGCAGCGGCGGAAGCCGGGACCTGTTCCGGGCGGAGAAGATTGCCCGGATCGCCGAATTCCAGCAGAAGATCTACCTGAGCGGCTCCGCCGTGGCCAATTTCTCCGACAGCCACGCGCATGTCCGGGCGCATCTGGGGCTCTCCCGCTATCTGGCGGCCGAGTATCCCGGGGTGCAAGCGCCGCCCGACTCCCTGCGCGCCGATTTCCGCGAGGATCACTGCAACCGCTGGGCGCATGCCTTCCGCAACCTGTTCTGGCGCGACCGCTCGGCGGCGGGGGCGGATTGGCCGCCCGCCGGCTTCTACCTGGAGGACGCGCAGTGGCTCGTCTCCCGGGCCGCCTCGCCGCTCGGGATCTGCGGCTTCGCCGCCAAGGGCGGCCATAACGACGAGTCGCACAACCACAATGACCTCGGCCACTTCCTGCTCGCGGGCGAAGGGCGGCCCTTCCTGGCCGATCTCGGCTCCGGCGAATACACCAAGTCGTATTTCGGTCCCACCCGGTATGAGATCGCCTGCACGGGCTCCCAGGGCCATTCCGTGCCGATCCTGAACGGGCGGCTGCAAGCAGCCGGGCCCGAATCCATCGCCCGGGTGCTGGAAGCGTCGGTCGGGCCGGACAACGGCGAGGACCGGCTGGTCCTGGAGCTGGCCGCCGCTTACCCCGCCGGAACGGTTCGGTCGTTCACCCGTCGGTTCGTCTGGAGCAAAGGCGATCTGCCGCAGCTCGCCGTGAACGACCGGTTCCAGCCGGACGGCGAGGAGCCGCTTGCGGTGACGGAGCGCTTCGTCACCTGGATTCGGCCGGTACCGGCGGGCCGCGGCCGCTATCTTTTGATCGACGGGGGCCGGCTTGCGGTCGAGATTCGGTTCGACCCGGCGGCATTCGTTCCCGAGGTCGCGGAGCGCACCCATCGCGGCCACGGCGGGCGGGACCAGCTCTGGTATACCCTCGACTTCCACGCTGCCCCATCGGCGCAAGCGCGGGAAGCGGAGTTCCGCTTCCGGTTCTGCGAAGCGAATGCAGCGGTGTTAGAGACGGAATTAGAGGCGAAATTAGACAACGGAGGACGATGAAGCGATGAATCATCCGCAGGATTGCCCCGCATGGGTCGAGGAAGCGTGGGAGCGGTCGCTTGCGAAGACCCTCCGCAACGCCGGGCGGATCGGAGCGAGCTTTCCCCACGCCGCGAACGGCGGCGTCTACGTTGCCGCCGAGCCGGGCTGGTGGACGGCGAGCCCGCCTGAAGGGCTGCGGTCCCTTCTATTGGCAATAACCGGCTTCGGCGGACACAAAAAAGCAGGAAATGCGATGCAGCGGACGACCAAGTCCGTTGCGGCATTTCCTGCTTTTTCCATTGCCTAATGGAGCCCCTCCGCCAACGAAGCGGCGCGGGAATCAGCTGAACCGCTTGGCCGTCTTGACGGAAGCTTCAGCCGCACGCCAACTTCACCGGATGGCTCAGGCCGGTCCGGGAAGCGGCTCGAGCAGTCCCATCTCCAGGCAGACCGGCAGGGAGAACTTCCGGGCCTCCGAGCCGAAACGGATCAGGATGGTGTCTCCGCTTACCTCGCCCACTTCGCCGATTCCGACGAGTTGGTGCTTGACGCGCGCTCCGACGCTCAGCTGCGCAAGCAGGCGCTGGCCCTCGGGGCGCAGCATTGCGGGCGGCCGCGCTTGCGGTACCGCTGACGGGCGCGCCGGCGGACCTGCCGCGAACGGCTTGGCCGCCTGGGTCCCAGCCGTTCGCGCTCCGCCTGGCCGCGTACCGGTCGGCATCGCCGCCGGTGACCGCTGCCCGCCCGGACGTCCAGAATTTGGGCGGGTCGTCTGCCCGCCCGCCGCCTGGCCCGCCTTGCGCGGCGCTCCGCCTTCCGCTCCGCCCGTCAGCTCGCGGACCGCCCGCATGAACCGGGATTCCTTGAGCTTCTTCTTGCCCCGGCTGCGGTAAGCCATCAGCTCCAGCCGCTCGCGGGCGCGGGTCATGCCGACGTAGAACAGGCGGACAGCTTCCTCCATCCGCCCCGGATCGGCGTCGTCCTCCGAGGGAAAGACCCCCTCGACAAGGTCGATCAGGTAGACGCGGTCGAATTCCAGCCCCTTCGCGGAGTGGAAGGTGGATAGGGTGACAGCGGGCTGATCCTTGCGCGGGCCGGGCTTGGCAAGCCGCGTCCGCAGGTAGGCGATGCGCTCGGCGAATTCCTCCATCGACAAGAGCGGCTCGGCGATATCCTCCAGCGTGTCCAGCAGGTCGAACAGGTAATCCCCGCCCGCTCCGAGCCGGGCGCACTGCTTGTCCAGCGCCTTGTCGTAGCCGAGCTCCGAGCGGATCGTACGGATCGCGGCGAGCGGCGGACTCCCTTTGAGCGCGCGCAGGGTGTCCCTCGCCTCCGTTATCGGACGGATTTGATAGTCCTGGAGAGAGGGCAGGTTCAGCAGGCAGTCGAACACCGGCTCGCCGTTCGCCCGTTCCCGAACCTCCGCCATCTGCTGCCGGCTGATGTACCCGTTCATTTTCAGATGAACCTTCTCCAGAATCTCCGGCCGCCTCTCCGTAAACGTCAGCCGCATGAAATTCAGGATGTCCTCGACCACCCAGTGATGGAGCTCGTGCTCGTCCCGGTCCTTCACGCGGAACGGAATCCCCGCCCGGTCCAACCGGTTGATCAGGGCGGATGCCGAGTGGTTGTTCCGATACAGGATCGCCACCTCGGCCAGATCCGGCGCCTGCCGGATTTCCCCGACGAGCTGCTTCGCCTGCTCGGCATACTCGGCGAACGAGCGGAAACGGATCGGCTCCCGGCCCGGGTTCGGCGTGGTCATATTCTTGGCATACCGGTTGCGGTTGCGCTTGATGAATTCGTTCGCCGTCCGGACGATTTCCTGCGACGACCGAAAGTTATGCTCCATATAGAGAAGAGCGGCGTCGGGATAAACCCGACGAAACTCGAGCAGATAGCCCGGCTCGGCTCCGCGCCAGCCGTAGATGCTCTGGTCGTCGTCGGCCACCACGCACAGATTTCGGTGCCGGCGGGCCAGCTTCTCCACGATGGCGTGCTGGACGAGCGAGTTGTCCTGACTCTCGTCGGTCAGCAGGTAATCGTAGCGGTCCTGATACCGCCGCAGCAGGCGGGTATCGCGCTCCAGCGCTTCGTTCGCGAGGGTCAGCATGTCGTCGTAATCGACGAGCCGCCCGCCCGGGTAATCGGCCTTGAACCGCTCGAACGCCCGCAGCACCTGAGCCGCATGGGGCAGGCCCGCCTCGCGGCGGCTCCACTCGCTCTCCGGGACGAGCCCGTTCTTCATGCAGCCGATCCAGGTCGCGAGCTCATCCAGCCGGTCCTCCGCCGGGAGTTCTCCAGCGGCGGTTTTGTAGAGCTGCCGCAGAATCCGCCGCTTGGAGAGCAGCTCTCCGGCGGCGGGCGCTTCCCCTTCGCGGCCTTCGTGCAGCACCGCTCCTTCCCCGCCTTCGTCCTCCCGGGTTCCTTCCAGCACCCGAAAGGCCATTCCCCTCCGACGAAAATCCTCGCGCGCCACTTCAAACGCCAGGCTGTGCAGGGTGGAGAAGCCCGGCTTCGGCAGGTCGGGAAACCACTTGGCGAACCGCTCCTTCATGTCCTCGGCGGCCGCCCGGCTGAACGTCACCGCTTTGATCCGCTTCGGATCGCAGCCCTTCACCTGCATCAAATACCCGATGCGGGAAATGACCGTAGTGGTTTTGCCCGAGCCGGGAACCGCCAGCAGCAGCACCGGCCCCTCGGTCCGCCGGACCGCCTCCTCCTGAACCGGACTCAGCGAGACCCCTTTTTTCCTCATCTCGCCGAAAAATTCGCGTTCCTTCATCTTCCCTACCCCTTCTGCCGCTCCGATCGGCCCCCTCCTGCCGGGGAGGCCGTTTGCTAGGATACCATACCCTCGAAAGCCTTGCTGCGTCAAGCCAAGAGGCATCCGACTACCTCCCTTTTGCACGCCGATCCGATCCGTTTTTTGTCCTCTCGGCCGCTCTTCCAGCCCCCGACCCCATCAGCCCATGCCTCGCTGTCACGAATAAGCCACGAATGAGTTTAAATCCTACAACTTTGAACGGAAAAGATCGGAATTGGCGGCTTTGCCATGTCTTTGTCCGTTCATTCACGGTATAATAAAGCGTCTTTGAAACGATCAAGAATCTATCAAGAATAAGGTGAACGGATGACCATACAATCGAGAGTTCGGTGGGGCGCAGCTGCCGCTGGAGCGGGGTTTGCCGGAATCGCGGCAACCGCCCTGGCTTTTACGCGGGGTGTTCCGCTCTTCATGCTGCTGACGTTCTGCCTGATCGGAATTATCGCGGTATTCGCGCTTGCTTCGCGGACCCTTCGCGCCTTCGGGCTGGGGCTCAGTCAGTTGTCCTCCATCGCGAGGAGCATGGAGTCGGGCGAAACGACGGCGGATCTTGCCCAAGACGCCGGGGATGAATTTCACGGGCTCGCCCGCTCCTATCACGAGCTGGCTGCGCAGATGCGACTTAAGGCGGAGCAGGAATCCGAGCTGCGCCAAGCGGCGGAGGAACAGGTCTGGATCAACCGCCAGGTCTCGGAGATGGCCATCGTGCTGCAGGGATCGGTGAAGGTGGAAACGGCCGCCGCCATCTTCATGAGCAAGCTGGCGGGGGCGGTCAAAGCCCATTACGGCATCCTGTACATCAAGCGGGACGACCGACTGCATTTTGCCGCCGGTTACGCTCACGAGGAGAAGCTCGAAGCCCGCGAACCCATCGCCGTGGGACATGGTTTGGTCGGCCAGTGCGCCTTCGATAAGCAGCCCCTCGAACTGGACGAGCTGCCCAAAGGATATATTCAAATCCGTTCGGGACTCGGGGAAGCCGCGCCTTCCCATCTCTTGATCGTCCCGATTTTCTACGAAGAGGATGTCGTCGCCGTGATGGAGCTGGCTTCCTTCCGGACGCTGGACGATCGGGAGCGCCGGCTTATCGACCAAGTCAGCCGCAACTTCGGGGTTCTGCTCAACACTCTCTCCGACGTGGTCCGGATCGACGAGCTGCTGCGGGAAACCCTCTCCCAGAAGGAAGAGCTGGAGACGCAGACCGAGGAGCTGCAAGCGCAGACCGAGGAGTTGCAAGCGCAGACCGAGGAACTGGAGGCGCAGGCGGAAGAGCTGCGAGTCCAGACCGAGGAGCTCAGCGAGCAGGCCGGTCTGCTTGTCGCCTCGAACGAGAGCCTGCGGCTGGAGAAGGAGCAGACGCTCCGGCAGAAGGATGAGATCGAGCGGCAGGCGGACGAGGTGCTCCAGCAGGCCGAGGAGCTGCGGACCCAAGCCGAGGACCTGCGCCTGTCGTACGAGACGGCCACCCGGCAGAAGCAGGAAATCGAGCAGCAGGCGAGCGAGCTTGCGGCGCAGGCCGAGGAGCTCCAGGGGCAGCGGGACGAGCTTCAGGCCCAAGCCGAGGAGCTGCAGGGGCAGCGGGACGAGCTCCAGGCCCAAGCGGAGGAGCTGCAAGCCCAGACGGAAGAGCTGGCCGCTTCCAACCGGAATCTGCACGCGCAGATGGAGCTGACCGAGCGCCAGAAGCTGGAGATTCAGGCCCAGGCCGACGAGATCTACTTGGCCGCCCAGCACAAGTCCGAGTTTCTCGCCAACGTGTCCCACGAGCTGCGCACTCCCCTCAACAGCCTGCTGATCTTGTCCCAGATTCTGGCCGAGAACAAGGAAGGCAATCTGCAAGCCAAGCAGCTCGAGTATGTGCACACCATCTTCTCCGCAGGGAAGGATCTGCTCCAGCTCATTGATGAAATTCTGGACTTGGCGAAGCTGGAGACGGGCAAAATGCAGTTTGTCGTCGAGTCTACGGAGCTGCGCGAGGTAGCCGACCAATTGTTCCGAACCTTCGAGCTGCAGGCGCAAAAGAAGGAGCTTGCCTTCGATATCCGTCTCGACCGCAAGGTTCCGGACGCCATGGTCACCGACGGCCACCGGCTGCGCCAGGTGCTGCGCAACCTGCTGTCGAATGCCCTTAAGTTTACCGAACGGGGTTCCGTGCTGCTCGACATTCGCCGGGGAGACGGCGTGACCGGTCTGCAAACGGCGGCCACCGCGGAGGATGTCGTCTTCTCGGTTACGGATACGGGAATCGGCATCCCCGTCGCTCAGATCGAGAGCATCTTCGAAGCGTTCCAGCAGGCGGATGGCACCACGAGCCGCAAATACGGCGGTACCGGGCTCGGCCTCACCATCAGCCGCGAGCTCGCCGGCCTGCTCGGAGGGCGGATCGAGGCGGATTCTACCGTCGGCCAGGGCAGCGTCTTCCACTTGATCCTGCCCGCTTCCCGGACGGACGCGCCGCAACCGGCGGCCGTCACTTCCATCGCCGCCGCCGAGCAAGCCTCGAAGGACAAACCGTCCTTCATGGAATCCTTCGTGCCGGACATCTCCATCGCCAATCCGAAGCTGCTGCAATTCTCGGAGATGGAGGACGACCGGGCCGGCCTGTCCCCGGAAGACACGGTGCTGCTCATCATCGAGGAGGCCGCGGACTTTGCCGCCTTCCTGCTGCAGCTCGCCCGCAGCCGCGGCTTCAAGGCGATCGTGGCCTTGCAGGGCGACCAAGGGCTCGCCCTCGCCCACGCCTACAAGCCGGATGCCATCCTGCTCGACACGGACCTGCCCGTGCTCGACGGCTGGTCGATCATCAACCGGCTGAAGAGTCGGCCCGAGCTGCGCCACATCCCCGTGCACGTCATCTCGGCGGAAGAGACCAACCAGCAATCGCTGTCGCTCGGCGTGCTTTCCTTCTGGAAGAAGCCGAAGGATCCGCAGGAGCTGGAAACCTCCTTCCTGCAGATCGAGAGCTACATCCGCCGTCAGACGAAGAGCCTGCTCATCGTCGAGGACAACCCGGATCTGCGCAAAGGCCTCGTCGCCTTCATCGCCCACCCGGACGTCCACATCACCGCCGTCGCCACCGGACGGGAAGCGCTGGAGCAGTTGACGCTGGAGCATTTTGACTGCATGGTGTTGGACCTCGGCCTCTCCGATATCTCCGGCTTCGATCTCTTGGAGCAGATCAAGACCAACCGCAAGCTGCAGACGCTGCCCGTGATAATCTATACCGGCAAGGAGCTCAGCAAGCAGGACGAGCAGCGGCTGAAGCATTACGCCGAGAGCATCGTCATCAAGAACGTCCGCTCCATGGAGCGGCTGTACGACGAGACGGCCCTCTACCTGCACCGCATAACCGCCGACCTGCCGCCGGATAAGCAGAAGCTGATCGAGAAGCTGCATAACCCCGAGGCGGCGTTCGAAGGGCGGCGCATTCTGCTCGTGGACGACGATATGCGCAATATCTTCGCCCTCTCGAGCGTGCTGGAAGGCTATAACATGGAGATCCACTTCGCCCAGAACGGCCGGGAAGCGCTGCGGATGCTGGACGAGCTGGAAGGGGTCGAATTGGTCTTCATGGACATCATGATGCCGGAGATGGACGGATACGAGACCATGCGGCAAATCCGCAGCAAGACGGAATATGAGAATCTGGTCATCATCGCCCTGACCGCCCGCGCCATGGAGGAGGACCGGCTCAAGTGCCTGCAGGCCGGAGCCTCGGATTACATTCCCAAGCCGATCAACACCACTCAGTTGGTGATGATGCTGAAGGCCTGGCTCATTAAATAGACACAGAGAGCGGGGAAACAAGAGATGGAATATCCGATCAAAATCTTGTTGGTGGACGACCGGCCGGACGAATTCACGTCCGTTCAGGCACTTCTCGTGGGCACCACCTACGAGCTGATCGGCGCGTCCTCCGGCATGGAAGCCCTGAAGCTGCTGCTGGAAAACGAAGTGGCGCTCATTGTCATGGACGTCATCATGCCGGATATGAACGGCTTCGAGACGGCCAAACGGATCAAGATGCGCAAGAAATCGCAGGATATCCCGATCATCTTCCTCACCTCTCTCACCTCGGAGCTGGAGGATTACATGATGGCGTATTCGGCCGGCGCCATCGACTACATGACCAAGCCGATCCACCCGGAAATTCTCCGCAGCAAGATCGAAGCGTTCGTCCGCCTCTACGAGGCGAAGAAGAATCTGCATCTGCGCACGCTGCAGCTCGAAGCGCGGACCCTGGAGCTGGAGGAAACGAACCGGGTGCTGAAGGACCTGAAGGAAACCGCCGAGATCGCTTCCAGCATCAAGACCTCCTTCCTCGCCATGATGGGGCATGAAATTCGTACGCCGCTGAACGGCATCCTCGCCATGTCGGAGATGCTGAAGGAGGCCGAGGGACTCGACGAGGAGAATCGGGAGGCCGCCGATATCATTCATACGAGCGGCGTCGGGCTGCTGTCCGTCATCAACCACATCCTCGACTATTCCAAGCTGGAGGCCGGGAAAATGGAGCTGGACCACGCTCCCTTCGACCTTCCCCTCTGCCTCGGCGAATCCGTCGATCTGTTCCGGGCGCTGGCCCGGCAGCGGGGGCTCAGCCTCGATACCTTCATCGACCCGACGGTTCCCCGGCGCCTCATCGGAGACGCGGATCGGCTTCGCCAGGTGCTGAACAACCTGATCGGCAACGCCATTAAGTTCACCGAGTCGGGGGGCGTCAAGGTCTACGTCTACAAGCGGGACGAATCGGAGGAAGGCTTGAAGCTGGAATTCATCATCGAGGATTCCGGGATCGGCATTCCGGCCGACAAGATGGGCCATCTGTTCCAGCCCTTCACCCAGATCCATTCCTCCATGACCAAGAAGACCGGCGGAACCGGACTCGGGCTGTCCATCTGCAAGACGCTGGTCGAACTGATGGGCGGTACGATTCATGCGACCTCCAAGCCCGAGGACGGAACCATGTTCACCTTTTCCATCCAGGTGAAGGCCTGCCCGGAGGAGTGAAGCCGGAGACGGACAGGTTGCGGGTTGCGGGTGGGTTGCGTAATGCCGGGTTGCCGATTGTCCGGCTGCGGGTTACCGGTTGCGGGTTACCGGTTGCGGGTTACCGGTTGCGGGTTACCGGTTGCGGGTTGTGCGGATTGCGGGTTGCGGGGTGTCGGATTGCCTGCCGGCTGCGGGTTGCCGGTTCTCGGCTGTCCGGTTCACCGTTCGCCGTCCGCTCGATTCCCCGCTATCTTGAAACCCTACACCAACGTAAAAAAGGGAGCCGCCGGCTCCCTTTTTCCCATGGTTCAACCTTTACCCCGATTCGCCTACCCGATCAGAAGCGTCTGGATCGCATGCGCCGGAATGGCGCCCTCCGCCAGTTCTCCCCGCAGACGCAGCGCGTACGGCAGTTCTTCCTCGCTGCGGTTCAGCACGACCACGGCCAAGGTGCCGTCGGGGTTGCGGAACGCGGTAACCTCCAGCCGGTCCGTGTAGCGCGAGCTGCCGATGCGAACCGCGCCGGAACGGATGTATTTGCTGAAATGGCCGATGTAATAATACGAGCTTTCGAATACCAGTTCATCCCGCAGGGTATCGCCGATGATCGGAGCGTCGCAGTAGTTGCCGACGTGATTCGGCCCGCCCTGCTCGTCGAGCAGGATGTTCCAGTCGGTCCAGCAGGAGGTCCCGTGGTTCAGGTTGCCCAGGAGATCGTGCCCGTACCGTTCGCCGGTCTTCCAGGAGCCGAGTTGAACACCGCCTTCCTGGCAGCCCTCGCTGAAGAACAGCGCCTTATCCGGAAAACGGTGCTGGACCGCCGACAGCGCCTCGAAGTGATCCCCCGAATACCAGTGGAAGCAGATGCCCCAGATGTACTTGGACGCCTCCGAATCTTCGAACGCGGCCTTCGCCCGCTCGTAGACCCGCTCCTTGTTGTGGTCCCAGATCAGGATCTTGATGTGTCCGAAGCCCGCCTTCTCCAGCGCCGGTCCCAGATGGTCGCGGACGAAATCCTTCTCTTCCTCGGCCGTATACACGCAGGAATCCCAAGTCTGCACCGCCTTGGCTTCGTTCTGGACGCTGACGGCCCAAATGTCGATGCCCTCCTCGGCATAGGCCTGAATGTACTTCACGAACATCTGCGCCCACGCTTCGCGGTATTCCGGCTTTAGCTTGCCGCCGCGGTTCATCTCCCCGTTGGTCTTCATCCAGGCGGGCGGGCTCCAGGGCGACGAGAACAGCCGGAACCCTTTTCCGACCAGCTCCTTCGCTCCTTGAATAAGCGGCAGAACCGCCTCCCGGTCGCGGGCGATCGAGAAGCTCTTCAGTTCGGTATCCTCTTCCTCCACATAGGCGTAGTTGCCCAACGAAAAATCGCAGCTTTGCATATGCGAGCGGCACAAGGTGTAGCCAATTCCGCGCTCCGGATGAAAATACGCCTCCAGCACCCGCCGCCGGTTGGCCTCCCCCAGCTTGGCGAGCGTCACGCCTGCGGCTTCCGTCAGCGCCCCGCCGAAGCCTTCGATCCGCTGGTATTCGACATCCTCGTACAAGTTGATCACCTGCATCTCCCGCCCTTCGGGATCGGGCCCAAAGGAAAGCGCCGGTTTTTCCGTCAACCGGTCTTCCGTGCCCTGTGCAGTTTGAATGACGCGAACGTTGCCCCTGCCCATTGAAATCAGCCTCCTGTTCGTCTCTTGCTTCCCCCTCATTATGCAGGAAGAAGCGCTTTCCTTGTAGAAACGATATGGTTGAAAACCTCAACGATCCGGTCATCCATTACTTAAGGAAGGGAGATGTTCTCCATGGAAGGGGTCTTCATTCAGCTCTGCGAGTATTCGCGCCATGTTCAGCCGTTCCGCCATCTGTTCCGCAGCGGGCTCGATACGTATGTCATTCGCCTGCAGGCCGAGGGGGAGGCCGAGGTTCTGATCGACGGCCGTCTCGTCCGCGTGCTGCCCGGCGATCTGCTGCTCTTCCGTCCGGGAGAGGTCTACGATCTGCGCATCGGGGAAAAAGAATCCCCGCTCGGCCGGAGCGGGGATTATTACGTCATGTGCACGGGCAGCCGCGTCGACGACTGGTGGGACCGGCAGCCCCGCCCGAAGAAGACCCGCATCGCCGCCGACGGCCGAATCCAGAGCGCTTGGCAGCAGCTCATCCTGGAAAAGCGGCGGCTGGACGGCGGCAGCCCGGCCATTCTGGAGGCGCTGTTCACCGCGCTCTGCCTGCTGCTGGACCGGGCCATGGCGGAGTCGCCCGTCTCCGCTTCCCCGTCCGCTCTCCTCGCCCTGCGGATGAAGAGCTACATCGAGGAGCATGCGGCGGGGCCGCTTCGGCTGGAGGAGGTGGCCGCCCATGCGGGACTCAGCGTCACCCGCGCCGTCCATCTGTTCAAGCAGCAGCAGGGCCTGTCGATTCTGCAGTACGCCGGCCAAATCCGCCTGGCGATGGCCCTGCGGCTGATGGACAGCACTAACCTGACGCTGGAGGTCATCGCCGAAGAGTGCGGCTTCGGCAGCTACACGTATTTCCACCGCGTCTTCCGCGAGCATTACGGCGTAGCCCCCGGCCAGTATCGGCGGAGGGGGTAGAGCCGTCGCAGCGGTGGACCGGAAGGAAGGCATCGAGAGGGACGCGCCGGAAGGGGGAAGCCCACAACCGTTCGGATGAGGGTCGAAGGGATGAAGCCGACCGCGGACGGCTTGGCTTGCGCTCTCCGGAGCGGCTAGCTCTGAGCCTGCGGCTTCTCCTCGGCACGATGGACCTGCAGCTTATCCCGGTTTAGCCCGGCGAGCAGGCACACGGCGAGGCTGAACAGCCCCGTAAGCGTATAGACGAAGGCGATGCCCAGCCGGTCCGTCAGCCAGGACAGCAGAAGCACCGATAGTCCGAACAGCGTGTAGCTGAGCGTATTCTCGGCGCTCATCACCTTGGGCAGCTTCCGCTCCGGACAAGCCTGCTGAAAGACGGTCCGCTGCGTTACCTCGCGCACCTGCTGAAACGGTCCCATCACGACCGTCATGGCGAGCGCCAGCCAAGGAAGGGTCGTATGGGCAAAGCACAGGGTCAGCACCCCCATCACTCCCGCCCCCAGGGTGATCCATCCGGCGGGATTGCGGTTCAGCCGTTTGGTCAGGGACACGACCAGCAAGCCGCCGAGGATCGCTCCGGCGAAATAGCCGCCGTTCAGGAAGCCCCACCATTCGGTGCCCTGTCCGATCTGCTCCTTCACGTAGATGAGCAGGAGCGCGCCGATCCAGGAGGCGCCGACCAAGCCCTCGACGATCTCCATCGTCAGGATGAGCCGGAGCGTGGGATGCTGCGCAATGGTTTGCCAGCCCTCGCGGATGGAGGCCCAGCCTCCGGAAGCGGGCCGCGCCGTTCCGCCATCCTTCCCTTCCGCCGGAAGCTCCGCCGCCGCCGAGTCCCCGGCCGCCACGATCGTAGCGTCCGTCGCCGGGGAGTCGGACAAGAGCGGGCCTTCGGCTGGGGCGGACGGCCTCTCCGGCTCGCGGAGCAGCAGCGTCAGCACCAGCGAGATCGCGTACAGGCCGAGAATGCCCGCCATCGCCGCCTGGCTGCCGATCCAGGCGACAACTACGCCGCCGCCGGCCCAGCCCAGCATCAGCACCGTCTGATCGGTGGTGGACATCAGGCCGTTCGCCTTCAGCAACGCCTCTTTCCCGGCGTAGAGCGGGATCAGCGAATTGCGGACGGGGGTGGTGATCCCGTCCGTGAACGACAGCAGGGCAACCAGCGCAAGCGCGACGGGAATGCCCGCCTCCGTCATATTCCGGGCGAAGAGCGCAAGGCCGCCGAAGAGGATCACCTGCAAGAGCTGCGAGAGCTTGATCAGCGGGGTAAGGCGGAACCGGTCCAGGAGAAGCGGAGCCAGCAGGCCGCAGCTAAGCTGCCCCGCCACGCGGGCAAGGGGAATCAGCGAGGAGAACAACGCCGACCCCGTGAGCCCATAGACCACCGTGACGATCGTCAAGATATAGAGGCTGTCCGCCAGATTGGAAATGCTTTGTCCCGTCCACAGCAGCCGAAACCATTTGGGATACGCCATAATCGAAGAATTCCTTTCCTAATGAATGGGGCCAGCCGTTTAATCCGGTTCGGCTGCCTCCGGCATTCCGTTTGATGCCTCCGACGCTCCGGGCCGGGCGCGCAAGCCTGCGGCCGACGCTCCGAACCCCGCCCGCAGGCAATCGACAAGCGCCAAGGCCGACCCGCCGCAAGCATCCGAATTGTTGACGGCGAGATCGCACTGGCGCAGCGCTCGAACTTCTTCCTCATAGCCGGAGAGCCGCGCCTGCCGATCCGCCTCCCCGAGTTCTCTCTCCGCCAGCCTTCGGCGGCAATCCTCCCGCTCGGCGTACACGCCGACGAGCAGGACCCGTTTGGGATAGAGGGCCTTCAACTTGGCCGCTCCGGGCGCATCGAGAATAATCGATGTGAGTTCGCCGGCTTCGAGCGCCTGCCGGATGGCATCGAGCGTCGTGCCATAACGTTCTCCCCGATAAAGGGTGGTTTCCAGAAACAGACCCCTCCGCTCCATCTCGTCCATCTCCGTCCGGGTGGAGAAGACATAATCGACCCCGTGCTTCTCTCCGGGCCTGGGCGAGCGCGAGGTCCAGGTTACGATCCGGCGGGCGTTCAGCCGGGCCTGCAAAGTGGTCTTTCCCGAGGCGCTCGGCCCCTGAAAGACGATCATCGTCGGCGAATTTGCTTCGTTCACACCGGAACCCCTCCTTCCCGCCATGGTTGGACATGCCGCTCATCACTGCTTTTATCGGTCCAGAAGATAGGACTTGATCCAAGCGAGGTACTCCCGGGCATAGCTGTTGACCCGAACCGTGATCGGCGTGCCGCAGGTGATCCCGTAAGCGGTCAGTCCGTTTCGCCTCGCCAGCATCTTCGCCCGCAGCATATGAAAATCGCTCGTGACGATCATCACCCGAGGCTTGCCGCCTCCGGCCATATCGGGCAGCAAAGCTCGGGAAAATTGGAAGTTCTCCATCGTGCTCGTCGCCTTGTCCTCGAGCAGTATCCGTTCCGGCCCGATGCCGGCCGAAACCAGATACCTTCGCATGGCCTCCGCTTCCGTAATGTCCTCGCCGAAGCCCTTCCCGCCGGTGACGACCGCCTTGGCTTCCGGGAACCGGTTCAGGTATTCGATGCCTTTATCCAGCCGTTTCTGAAGAAGCGGGGACACCGTCTCCCCCTTCACCGCCGCTCCGAGGATGATCACATAATCAGTGCGAACCTCCTCCTGGGAGCGGGTATTGATCAGGATGAACGACTCCACCAGAACGAACGACAGCACAAGCAACGCGAGCCCGGCCGCTAGCGTCCGGCGCAGCGGACGATGGGCCAGAATCGGACTGCCCCGAAACGCCGTCAGCTTCAGAACGGCGTAGACGGCGAGCGCAAGCCCGACCGCTCCCGGCAGCAGCGTTCCCGCATTTAGGTTGGTACGGGTCAGGAGGACGATCGTATCTCCCATCCCGAGCAAGCCGATGAGCAGCAGGCCGATAAAGGCGATCCGGCTTCCCCTTCCGCTTCCGCCGTCCTGCCGACCGGGTCCGCCGGGACTTCTCCGCCCGTTTGCGCCTCGCTTCATGTTCATGGTTGATATCTCCCATCTCTCTATTTCGATCTCTCTTGAATAACCGGGTAGTAGTATCACCTTACCAGAACAAGCCGGAGACTTCCATCCCTGGCTTGGGCGGACCTCCGACACTTCTCTTTCAACCGTTTAATCGGCCCCCTCGCTTTTGTCCCGTGCTATAATGACACCAAGACCCATACCCGAAAAGGAGAGATACGATGACGTCCCCCACGGCCTTGGCGGATGCCTTTACCGCCGCACGTTACCCGCTACCCGGACACGGCAAACGGGAAATTGGAGTGTTAAAGGAAGCGTTTGCCCAAACGGAAGACAGCCTCCTCTCGGACAACTACGGCAAAGGAGCGGTCATCGAGGACTTTCAAACGGAGATCGCCGAAGCTTTGGGCAAGGAAGCCGCCGTGTTTTTTCCCAGCGGCACCATGGCGCAGCAGATTGCGCTGCGCCTCTGGTCCGACCGGCTCGGCACGAAACGGGTCGCCTATCATCCTCTCTGCCACTTGGAGATTCACGAGCAAGACGGATTAAAGGAGCTGCACCATCTGGAGCCGACGCTCCTCGCCTCCGCAGACCGGCTGATCACGCTCTCCGACGTTGAGTCGCTCGAAGGCCCCGTGGCTTGCCTGCTGCTGGAGCTGCCACAGCGCGAGATCGGCGGGCAGCTTCCTCCGTTCGAGGAATTGGAAGTCATCTCCGCCCACTGCCGGGAGCGCGGCATCAAGCTGCACCTGGACGGCGCCCGGCTGTTTGAGGCGCTGCCGTATTACGGCCGCACGGCCGCCGAGGTATGCCGCCTGTTCGACAGCGTCTACGTCTCCTTCTACAAAGGCATCGGCGCGATCGCCGGAGCGATGCTCGCCGGTCCGGCCGACTTTACCGAGGAATCGAAGATCTGGAAGCGGCGCCACGGCGGCGACCTTTTTGCGCTCTATCCGTACATCATCCCGGCCCGCCATTATTACCGGGAGCGGATCGGCCGAATGGAACGCTATTACCGGGAGGCGCTTGACCTGGCCGCCCGCTTTAACGGCTGCCGGGCCGTTCGGACCCTGCCGGCCGTGCCGGTGTCGAATATGTTCCATGTACATTTCGGCCTCCCGAAGGCGGAGGCGGAAGCGGCGCTCGTCGAGACGGCGGAGCGGACGGGCGTGGCGTTCACCGCCTACTTGAAGGAAACGGGAGAAGCCGGCTGCTCCTTCGAATTCAGCATCGGCGACCGCTGCGCGAACGTTCCCCGGGAAGTCCTGGACGAAGCGTTTGCCGTTCTCGACGCGCGGCTGTCGGAAGCTGCGGACCGGCGCGGCTGACGGTCTAGCGCCGTTTGCGCGGATGCCTGACGGCTGAGCACCGGTTGCGCGGATGGCTGACGGCTGAGCGCTGTTTGCGCGGACGGCCGGCGGCCGAACAGACGGGGGTTCGCGGGATCGGCCAACTCCGGCGATGATTAACGGGATAAACCAAAAGCGCGTTTTCCGCGAAGGCGTCGGCCTTTCTCGGAAAAACGCGCTTTTTATATAAATGGCGTTAAGCGTTCGGCCGCTCAAGTCCGGCGCATATATGCTCGGACCGTGATGGGAGCGAATACCGCGACGATGACGGCGGCGCCGATCAGCGAGATGGCCAGATCGCTGCCGACCGTTCCGGAATTGACCAGGTCCCGGACGGCCGTGACCAGGTGGGAAATCGGGTTGGCCTTCACGAACCATTGGAGCCAATGCGGCATGGTGTTTACCGGCACGAAGGCGTTCGAGAGAAAAGTGAGCGGGAACAGCACGATCATCGAGATCCCCTGAACGCTGGAAGCCGTGCGGGCAATGACGCCGAAGAAAGCGAAGATCCAACTGATCGCCCAGGAGCAGGCGATGACCAATGCTGCGGCGAGTGCGACATGCCCCAAGCCGCCGTCCGGGCGGTAGCCCATGAGATAGCCCATGGCGAAGGTGAGCACCGTGGCGATCGTATAGCGGACGGTATCCGCGAGCAAGGCTCCGGCCAAAGGAGCCACCCGCGCGATGGGCAGCGATTTGAACCGGTCGAAGACGCCCTTTTCCATATCCTCGCGCAGTTGAACGCCTGTTACGACGGAGGTGGTAATCACCGTCTGAACGAGAATCCCGGGGATAATCACCGGCAGATAACTGCCGACGTTTCCGGAAATCGCACCGCCGAAGATATAGGTGAACATCAGCGTAAACAGGATCGGCTGCAGCGTGACATCGAACAATTGCTCCGGCGTGCGGCGGATCTTGAGCAGCCCGCGCCAGGCCATCGTCAGCGAGTGGCGGACCGCTTGGCGCAGGGTCGTACGGTTGCGCAAAGGCCGCGCAGCGGCGGCATGAATCGAGCTGCTCATCGCACAGCCTCCTCTCGGTATGCCGGTTCCTCGGTATCCTCGGAGTCCTCTTCCTTCACTCCGTGTCCGGTGAGGGTCAGGAACACCTCATCCAGCGTCGGCTTCTGCACGCTGAGTCCGGCGAGCGGGATGCCCGCTTCCCGCAGCGCGATCAGAAGATCGGCGACCCGATCGGCATCGCCCATCGGGGCGGCGATTCTGCCGGCCTCCGGAGACAAGGCGGACGGCACTTGCAGCACCCGCTCCACGATTCGGCGGGCGCTGGCGGCATCCTGCGGCCGCAGGAGAGCGAGGTGGAGCGAGGAGGTGCCGACCGAGGCCTTGAGGTCGTCGACGGTGCCCTCCGCCACGACCCGACCGCGGTCGATCACCGCGATGCGGTCCGCCAATTGGTCCGCTTCCTCCAGGTACTGGGTCGTCAGCAGCACCGTGGACCCGGTCTGCACCAGGCGGCGAATCGTCTCCCACATCTGATTGCGCGTCCGCGGGTCCAGCCCGGTGGTCGGCTCGTCGAGGAACAGGAGCGGCGGTTGGGCGATCAGACTCGCCGCCAGGTCCAGCCTTCGCCGCATGCCGCCGGAGAAGTGTTTGAGCGGGCGCTTGGCCGCTTCGGACAGGCCGAATTCCTCCAGCAGCTCCGCCGCTTTCTGCCTTGCTTCCGCCCGGCCGAGCCCGAGCAGCCGAGAGAAGATGACCAGGTTCTCCGTGGCGCTGAGCGATTCGTCCACGGAGGCGTATTGGCCGGTTACCCCGATCAACTGACGGACGACTTGCGGCTCCTTCACCACATCGTGCCCGAAGATGCGGGCCGTTCCGGCATCCGGCTTCAACAGGGTCGCGAGCATCCGGATGGTCGTCGTCTTTCCCGCCCCGTTCGGGCCGAGCACGCCATAGATCATTCCCGGCTTCACCTGCAGGTTCACCCCGTCCACCGCCCGGCTGCCGCCGAACGCCTTGACGAGCCCGCGCGCCTCGATGGCCCATACGCCGCCATCCGGCACGCCTTTTCTGTGTTGGGTTTGTTTCACTCTTATCCCTCCATCCGATTGATGGCTCTACTGTACCGCCTCTATGTAAACGCCGTTTAAACGGACATGCGATTGCCCTCTGGCCCATTCTCACCTTACTGCAACCCGCACCGGCCCAGAACCGACCTTCGGCGAAAAAAGAACTGGACCAAGGTCGCAGGGTCTCCGCGCAGAAGTGATGCGGTCACGCCAAAAAAGCCGTCCTGCGCAAAATTCACTGGCTGGGGAACGGCTTTTTTCGGTTATGAAACGTGATGCAGCCCACGGGAATCCCCACTCTTGCCGCACGCCTTTCCGACGGCTGCCGGTCCTGGCGGCACCGCAGCGCCGAATGAAGCGCATGGAAGAGGTTATCCGCGGAAGGCGGCGACTCCCCGGTAATCGTCCGTCACCGCGAGGGGGATGCTGCCGTTCCGGTAAAAATCGTCATTCGCCCGCCAGGTATGGCTCTGTTTGTTTTTGCGGCGGATGTAGACGTACCGGTACGGAGAGGTGGCGTACGTCTTGAAGCCTTTGGTCCGACAGGCCGTCAGAAAACCCACGTCTTCGCCGACGGACTTGTCGGGGAACCAAACTTGACGGAGGACGCTCCTGCGGAAGAGGATGGTGCCGCCCTGCACGAATTCCACCTGCTTGTTCTTTTCCTGGGGAGAACGAATCAGGAGCTGCCGCGCGCCCTCCAGGTAGACCAGGCAGGCATGCTTGCCGACGATATCGCTGCCGGTGCGCAGAAGCGCCCCGACCTGCTCCTGCAAGTAGTCGGGCGAGTAGTAATCGTCGTCGTCGAACTTGGCGATAAGCGGATAGCGGGTCTTCTGAATGCCGCAATTCAAGCTCTGGCCGAGCGAGATTCTCTCGGGCACCTGATAGACGGCCACCTGGGACATCCCTTGGGTCCGGCGGCGGTATTCCTCCACATTCATCCGGTCGTTGTTCAGGACGATGACCAGCTCCTTGCGCGGGTAGCGCTGTCTGCGGAAGTTGGCGAGCAGATTGTCAAAAAAAACCGGCCGGTTTGTGCAAACCACCAGGGAAACGCCCGGCCACTCCCTCGATCTCTTCAACCCTATCCCTTCCTCTCCTTCGATTCTTCCACGATATGAGAGAAAGGAGAGCTCCGTGTCGGCGAACACCGAGGGAGGGCCGTCCGCTATCGGCTACTCCTCCAGAGGCTCGTAGTCGAACCATTCGAACCGGGCGGGAGACTCGGAGCGGGCTCCGTTGCCGGTCGCATACATGGCCATGAACACACCGGTGAAGCCGCCCGCCACCTCGGTAGCCAAGAGTGCGCATTCCCCTTGGCCGAATGGGATGAACCCTTCTTCGTGCTCCGAGAAGCCGAAGGCATAGCGCTCCCGGTCGGCCTTCACCGTCAGCACGACCGAATCCGCTGTCCAAGGCGCTTCGTTCTCGACCTTCCACAGGCTGCCGATTCTCCGTCGGAACACCAGCTTGCGCTCGCCCAAGGTCCGAACCAAAGCAATCTCGTAATGGAAGCGTTCGTTCATATAGACGGCGAGTCCCGCCTCTTCCCCGTCCCGCTGCGGGGCGAAACTCAACCGGACCGATACGCGGCAGTCGAAATGCTGCTGCCTCCGCCCGACAAACGCCGGCGAGGCCGCGTCGTTCAAGGTAACCCGCGCCCCCCACAGCGTCAGGCTTCCCGGCTGCTCGGCGAGCGTCCAATTATCCGGCTCGGGGTTGCGCAGGAACGTCCAGTGGGGGGCCAAGGCCGCCGCGTCAAAATCGTCCCGGACCGGAGACGGCGGATTCGGCAACAGCCGCAAGCCCTCCGACGGCATCGTCTCGTCCACGGTCCCTTCGCGGCCGACGACCGGCCAGCCGTCCTCTGTCCAGGCGACGGGGGCAAGGAAGGTTTCCCGGCCGAGGTGATGGCGGTTCGGATAGCCGACCGGCCGGATGCCGAGGAAGACCATCCACCAATTGCCGTCCGGCGTCTCGACCCAATCGGCATGGCCCGTCGCGTGGATCGGCGCAAGCCGGCTTCGGTGCGACAGGATCGGATTGGACGGGCAGCTCTCGAACGGCCCCTGCGCGCTCCGGCTGCGGGCGAGGGTCACCATGTGGCCGTATTCGGTGCCGCCTTCCGCGATCATCAGGTAATACCACTCCCCGATGCGATAGAGGTGCGGCGCTTCCGGGTATTGCCCGCCGGTTCCTTTCCACAAGAGCCGGATGTCGGACAGCCGCTTGCCGGTGGCGAGGTCGATCCGGCTTTGATAGACGCCTTGGCCTTCTTCACCGCTCCAGGAGGTGGTGTAGTAGACCGCTCCGTCCTCGTCGAAGAACAGGTCCGGGTCGATGCCCGGCTGATCGATGAACACCGGGTCGGACCACACGCCGAACGGATCGTCCGTCTTCACGTAGAAGTTGCCGCCGCGGGTTACATTGGTCGTCGTCATGTAGAAGGTATCGCCGTGCAGCCGGATGGTCGGCGCATAGACGCCGCAGGAGCTGGGAACCTCCCGCAGATCAAGCTGTTCGCGACGGGTCAGGCAGTGTCCGATCTGCCGCCAATTCACCAGGTCTTTGCTGTGGAAGAGCGGCACGCCGGGAAAATATTCGAACGAGCTGGTAACCAGAAAATAATCATCGCCCTTTCGGCAAATGCTCGGGTCGGGATGAAAGCCGCAGATCACGGGATTACGATACGCCATCTCAGAGGAACGCTCCTTTTTGGATGAAATAAACGGTTACAGCGTACCACATTCCCTCCGAATCGAAAAGAAAGGTTTGGTCCGCGCGGATTCTCTTTAGTTTCGGGAGGAAAACGCTTTAATATGGACAGGAGCCGGTATGATATACTGAGAACAAACGACATACTTGGAGGTTCCTTCCGATGACCCAGCAGCAAACGCCGTCCGAAACAAGACCTTACCGAAACCGATTCGGGGAGCTCGGCCTCGGCGAAGACGCCATCCGTTCGAAGCTTGAAAAGACGTGGTCGGACTTGTTTTACGGCGACCCCGACACTCGCATCTATTATCCGATGGACCCGGACAAAGGGTACATGCTCGACACCGGCAATCTCGACGTACGGACCGAGGGCATGTCCTACGGCATGATGATGGCCGTCCAGATGGACAAGAAGGACGAATTCGACCGGTTGTGGCTGTTTTCCAAGACGTTCCTCCAGCACCGGGAGGGCCGCTACCGGCACTATTTCGCCTGGCACTGCAAGCCGGACGGGACTCCGCTGTCTCCCGGTCCCGCTCCCGACGGCGAAGAATTCTTCGCCCTGGCCCTGTTCTTCGCCTCCCATCGGTGGGGAGACGGCCCCGAGCCGTTCAATTACGCCGAACAAGCCAGGATCATCCTCCGCGCCTGCCTGCACCAAGGCGAACAAGGCGAGGGCGATCCCATGTGGGACGCTGCGACCAAGCTGATCAAATTCGTTCCGGAAGCTCCCTTCAGCGATCCTTCCTATCATCTGCCGCATTTCTACGAGCTGTTCGCGCTGTGGGCGGACGAGCCGGACCGCCCGTTTTGGAAGGAAGCGGCTGCAGCGAGCCGAGCCTATCTGCACCTGGCCTGTCATCCGGATACCGGGCTGTCTGCGGAATACGCCAATTATGACGGAACCCCCGCTCCCATTCAGCCCCATGGCGATTTCCGCCACTTCTACAGCGACGCCTACCGGGTAGCTGCCAACATCGGGCTTGACTGGGAATGGTTCCGCGCCGACCCGTGGCAGGTGGAGCAGTCCAATCGGCTGCAGCGGTTCTTCCGCGGCGTCGATCCTGCCGATTACCGCCGGTATACCGTCGACGGGAAGCCCTTCGACGAACCGGCCCTGCATCCGGTCGGGCTGCTCGCGACGATCGCCATGGCCTCCCTCGCGGCCGACGGGCCGGATGCGGCGGACTTCGTCCGGCGGTTCTGGGAGACTCCCCTGCGGACCGGTCCCCGCCGCTATTACGACAACTGCCTGTATTTCTTCAGCCTGCTGGCCTTAAGCGGTCAGTATCGAATCTATTAAAGAACGGCCACGCTGGCCAAAAAAAGAAAACCGAGCCGCCCCGGAAATTCTTCCCGGTGCGCTCGGTTGTTTTTATATGGAACATACGTTCGTTTTGCGGGGCAATTCAAGCAAAGAGGGGCTGCCTCGTTTTTCATAATCTTAGTATAAATCAAAGCGAAGAATAAGTCTATATTTTGCAGGGGCGTTGGGCTATAGTGAAAAATGCCCGCCGGCCCCGCCATTCGCCAATTCCGCCCGGCCGGGCAAGGAGGAACCCGTGCCGATTCGTTCGTGGAGTGCCAATCTGAAAGTCCGCCTGCTTGGCGAAGCGCTGTTCAACATGCTGTTCTGGATGTACTTTCCCTTCATCACCGTCTATTTCGGAGACGCCTTCGGCAACGGAATCGCCGGGCTCTTGATGACCGTCCCGCCGCTGTTCAGCCTGATCGGCAGCCTGGCCGGGGGCGCCATGGCCGACCGGCTGGGCCGAAGGCCGGTCATGCTGGCCGGAACTACCCTGCAGACGCTCATGTTTGCCTTGTTCGCGTTGTCCCCGTCGCCCTGGGTGGACTACGCCGCCTTTATCGGCATCGGGCTGGCCGGGGCCGTCTACCGGCCGGCGAGCACAGCCATGGTGGCCGACCTGGTTCCCGTTCAGCACCGCCGCCAGGTGTTCGCCACCTACACGACCGCCAATAACATCGGCGCCGTGCTCGGTCCCGCCATCGGAGCGGTCCTGTTCTTCCGGTACCGCCAGGAGCTGCTCTGGGCCTGCTCCGGCGTGATGCTGCTGTACTTCTCTGCGATCTTCCTCACCGTTCGGGAAACCCTCCCGACTTCGGCGGGTCGGAACTCCGCCTCCGTCTCCGCGGATTCCCGCGAAGGAACGGCCGCATTGCCGGCCCACCCGGTTCCGTCCGGCCCATTCGCTTTCCCGCTCTCTTCGATCGTTCAGGCCTTCGTCCGCCAGATGAAAGGGTACGGGGTGATTTTCCGCGACAAGGTATTCCTCGTCTATTCGCTCGCCGGCATCTTCTCGCTCGTACCGATCCTTCAGCTCGACATGTACCTGGCCGTCTACATCACCAATCACGTCCCCGCACAGGCCATCGTCCCTTGGCACGGGGCTCCGGTTCTGTCCGGCAAGGCCATCTTCGGCTGGCTGCTCGGCTTTAACGGCCTGCTGTTCGTTCTGTTCATTCTGCCGGTGACGAACTGGTTTCACGGCTGGCGGGAACGCGACGTGTTCATCCTCTCCTCGCTGCTGTCGGGGGTCGGCACCTTCCTGGTCGGGGTGTATTCGAACTTCTGGTACCTGTTCGTCATCACCATCGTCTTCACCTTCGGCGAGATGGTCCGGTCTCCCGTAAGCCAAAGCTTCATCGCCCGCTACGCCCCCGAGCATGCCCGCGGCCAGTACATGGGGGCAGACAACCTGCAATACACGTTCGGCAAGTTTCTCGCTCCCCTCACCGTGTTCCTCTCGGGCTGGCTGCCGCCGATGGCGATCTTCAGCGTCATACTGGGCTTCGCCGCCGTCAGCATCGGATTCTATGTGTGGCTGTTCCGGATTTACCGGGAACCGAGCCAGCAGACGGATTCCGCTGTGGGTTAATAGGAAATATATCACGCCATTGGTTATGAATGGAGTTAACAATCTCTCATATGGATGCCCCACCATCGCTAAACCGGAAATTCGGTTGCCTCCACCCGCTTTTCCCTATTCTCTGGTAAAGCCTGTCTTCCGTCGGACGTGCGGATGGCAGGTCTTTTCCGCTTTTTGAAAATCTTTTCGACACGGTTCTGCAAAAAACGAGTTTCCGACAAGCAGAATTGGGGCCATCGATTCATATTCGCTTCCGATTTTCGCGGGTAAATTTCTGGAAAGACCCCGTGGAGAGGAGGAGAACAACCTGTTCCATTCCCCGCTGCTGCTTCTCCCCCTGCTGCTCATCCTGGCAATCTCCGCCTGCACGGACTTGCGCAGCCGGCGAATTCCCGATTGGCTCACGCTTCCGGGCATGGCCTATTTTCTTCTGTACCATTTGGCTGCCGGAGGGCCGATTGGAGGCTATCTTGCCGGATTCGCTTTGCTGGGAGGAACCACGCTCCTGCTCGCGGTCTTGACCCGCGGTCAGATCGGCGGCGGCGATATCAAGCTGTTTGCCCTCGTCGGCCTGGCGCTTGGCTGGGAAGCGGGACTCGCCGTACTGGCGGGCTCCACGCTGATTGCGGCGGCGTTTGCCCTGCCCCTTCTCGTGCTGCGGCTGGTGAAGCCGGGCTGGCGCCGGATTCGGGAGTTGCCGATGGCGCCGTTCATCGCCGTATCGGCGGCAACCCTGATGGGAGCAGCGGTCTTCATGTAAACCAAAGGCGGAACCGGGCGAATCCATACATAACGAATCACAATCCAAGCCGCACGGCAGTCCACGTCCCGGTCCTCCGCCACTACCTAAGTGGAAAGGAGCCCTTGCAGAGTGTTTGAATCGAAACGCCGTGCCCTGATTTTCTTCTTTCTCTCGATGGCCGCCGCTCTGGCCGCTGTGTTTCTGTTCTCGGGTTATGTGCAGAGAACCAAGGAGAACATGGGGGAGATGGTCCCCGTCATGGTGGCCAAAAAACCGATCATGGCGGGCCAGGACATCACCCCCGACATGCTCGGCACCCGGCAGGTCCCGAAGAAATACGTGCTTCCGTCTCTCCTGAAGTCGGCAGACGAGCTGCGGGCCAAACGGTCCGCCGTCGCCGTGGCAGAGGGCGATCTGCTGACGTCCTCCATGCTCGTGGACACGACGCTGGTCACCGGCGAACTCCGTCAAATTCAGCTGCGCGCCCCGCTTGCAGTCTTTGACGACACGATCCAATTCAACGACAAGGTCGATCTGCTGTACACCTACGAATTGCCCGGTACAACAAACACAGGCGGCGGACAGCAGGAAAACCGGCAGACCAAGCTGCTGTTCGAGAATGTGACGGTCAACTCGGTGACCAAGACCGACAACCAGATTACGGCTCTCGGCATCATCCTGCCGCTGTCCGATTCTCCGAAGATGGTATGGGCGCTGAACTACAGCAAGGAGGTTCGGGTGCTGAAGCGCAACGGGGATACTTCCGCCTCCTCGGCCGATTCGCAAGCAGCTTCCTCTCCGGAACCGCAGGGTCCGGCCGCTTCGGCTTCGCCCGGCGCAACTCCGTCGGCAAGCCCCAAGGCGAGCGTCAGCCCCAAACCTTCGGCTTCCCCCTCGCCCAAGGCGACGGCGAAATCGACCGCGAAGGCAACGGCCAAACCGACACCCAAACCATCCGCCACCCCCAAGAAATAGTCAGGCCGGTTCTAAAAAGACAGGACCGCCAGAAAGGAGAGAATGCGAGCGAATGGCCACCATCAAGATCACGCTCATCTGCGAGGATCAGCGGTTGACGCATCAGCTGGTTCAACAATTGACCTTTTTGGATTATCCCCTTGCCGAGACCATAGAGAAGCCGAAGGAAGCCTATCTGCAAATCGATTCCAAGGAGCCGCGCGTGATCCTCTTTGTCGAACCGGAGGAATCCGGCTTCGCCATCCAGTCGATCCAACAGCTGCGCAAGGTCAATGAGAGCGCCCCGGTCGTGTTCCTCAGCCGCCGGACGGATTTCCGCCTCGTGCGGGATCTGTACCGCGCCGGAGCGATGGAAGTGCTGCACATTCCCGACGAACTCGGAGAGCTGGAACGGGTGCTGGAGCGGGCTCAGCAGGTTCAGCGGAGCCAGCAGGTCAAAGCCGACAAGCTTCGTTCCTCGACGGTCGGCGGTGCGGGTACCGTTCTGACGCTGATGAGCGGCAAGGGCGGCTCCGGCACCACCTTCATCAGCGCCAACCTGGCCCAGGCGCTGGCGCTCAAGAGCTCGATGAAGGTGCTGTTCATCGACCTCAACCTGCAGTTCGGCGGCATCCAGAGCATGTTCAATATCACCCACGACCGCAACCTGGGCGATCTCAAGTCGGTCATCCGCGAGCTGACCGAGAGCCAGATTCGGAACGTGCTGTACCGCATGGAGGATTCGGGCCTCAGCATCCTGCTGTCCCCGAGCAATCCCCAGGAAGCCGAGACTTTTACCGGAGAGGATATCGAGCTGCTGCTCGCCGCCTGCCGGCAGTTCTTCGACCTGATTGTTCTGGATGTCAGCAAAGAGCTGAACGACATCTCCGTCAACGCGATCAGCAATTCGGATTACCTCATCTACGTGGTCAATCTGGAACGGCCCGCGATTATGAAGATGCAGAACATCCTGCAGCTCCTGGACCGGTATCATCTGATGAAGGAAGAGAACATCGGCCTGATCGTCAACCGATACAGCAAGAAGCACGACCTGAGCCTCGAGGAGCTCGGGAAAATGTGCAAGCTTCCCGTCATCGGCAAGGTCGGCGATGACTACAAACGACTGCAGCGCTACTTCAATCTGGGCCTTCCCCTCATCACGGACGGCAACGCCAATGCCAAGCGGATCAAGGGACCGGCGAAGGACCTGCAGCTGCTGGCAGCCGCCGTGCTCGACCGGATGGGAGGCGAGCCCGATGCCCATATTTCATAAGCTCAGCAACCGGCTCGACGAGCTGGAGACCGCCGCAGCCAAAGAACCGCTGCACTACCTCGACGAGCTGCTGGAGCATTACAAGGAACGGCTGCTGCGCGAGACCAACCTCGATCAGCTGATCCGGCTGCCGGTCTACCAGAAGCGCAAGACGATCGAGAAGCTCATCACCGACATGCTCGAAGAGGAAAAGGTCATCATCACCCAAAGCGACAAGACCTCGCTCATCCATATGATTCTGAACGACTCGGTCGGCTTCGGCCCGCTGGAGCCGCTGCTCAAAGACGAGCAGATCACGGAGATCATGGTCAACGGGCCGAACGAGGTTTACATCGAAAAGAACGGGATGATCACCCAGGCCGACGTGTCCTTCAAGAACCACGACCACATCCGGCACATCATCGATCGGATCGTCGCACCCATCGGTCGGCGAATCGACGAGAGTTCCCCGCTCGCCGACGGGCGTCTCGAGGACGGCAGCCGCGTCAACGCGGTCATTCCCCCCGTCGCGCTGAACGGGCCGGTGCTGACGATCCGCAAATTCCGCAAGGACCCTTACCGGGCGGAAGATTTGATCCGCTTCGGCACCCTGAACGAGAAGATGGTTCGGTTCCTCGAAGCGGCGGTGGGCAGCCTGGTCAACATTATCATCTCGGGCGGCACCGGCAGCGGCAAGACGACCCTGCTCAATGTCGTCTCCGCCTTCATTCCGATCGGCGAGCGGATCATCACGATCGAGGACATGGCGGAGCTTCGGCTGAACCGCAAGAACCTCGTCTCGCTGGAGGCGCGCCCCGCCAATATGGAAGGAACCGGCGAGATCACCATCCGCCAGCTGGTCAAGAACGCCCTGCGCATGCGGCCGAACCGGATCATCGTCGGCGAGGTGCGGGGCGGGGAAGCCCTCGATATGCTGCAGGCCATGAACACCGGCCACGAAGGATCGCTGACGACGATTCACGCCAACACGCCGGCCGATGCCCTCTCCCGGCTCGAAGCGATGATCCTGATGAACAACGCGTCGATGACCTCCGAGGTTGTCCGCCCTTACGTGGCGGCCGCCGTGCAGCTCGTGGTGCAGACGCTGCGGCTCACCGACGGCTCGCGCCGGGTGGTCTCGATCGCCGAGGCCGTCATGTCCGACAGCGGTCTTCAGCTGAAGGAAATCTTCCGCTTCCGCCGGACCGGCCTGAGTGCGGACGCCCGCGTGAACGGGTTCATGGAGACCACCGGCTATGTTCCGAAATGCGCCGAGAAGTTCAAGCTGTTCGGCTACGAGCTGCCCGATGATTTCTTCGCCGCCGGGGGGAACCCTTCATGAGCCAAACGATGCAGATTGCCCTCCTCTTGTTCATCGCCGTCGGCTGCGGCACGCTCGGTCTGCTGGAAGCCGCCAGCTTCCGCCGCAGACGGAACGCGCAGCTGCGCAAGCTGAAGCCGCTCTTCCGCAAGGACGCCGCGGAAGACAAAGGCCTCCTGAACCGCTACAACCGGCGGCTGAACCGGTCGGAGTACGGCTTGGAGCTTCAGCAGAAGCTCGCGGCCAGCAACCTCACCATCCCGCCGCTCTATTGGCTCGGGCTGCAAGCGGGGATCGGACTGCTGCTCTTCCTGCTGCTGTCCGTGCTGCTCGGCCTGGGCTTCGTGTACGACCTGCTGGCCGCCTACCTGCTCATGACGATCGGCCTCAAGCAGTGGCTCAAATCCCGCCGTTCCAAGCTGAACGCCCGTGTGAACGAGCAGCTGCCCGAAGTATGCCGACTAATGGCGAGCTGCCTGCGGGCCGGTCTCAGCGTCCCGCAGAGCATCGAGATGGTGGCCAAGGAGATCGCACCGCCCTCCGGAGCACTGTTTCGGACCATGACCGGGGAACTCAAGATGGGCATGACCCTGGAAGGCGTCATCGAGCGGCTCAACGAGCGCGTCTCCAGCCAGGACCTGCACCTCATCACCCAGACGATCCTCATCCAGCGGCGGGTCGGCGGCAACCTCAGCGAAGCCCTCGATCACCTGGCCCGAACCCTGGAAGAGCGCGAGCGCGTCAACCTGGAGATCCGCAACCAGACGGCGGAATCCCGCTTCATCGCCGTCACGCTGACTGCGATGCCGGCCGTAATTCTGATTATGTTCAACCTGGTCTTCAAGGGATTTCTCAAACCGCTCTTCACGCTGCCGGGTCTGATCCTCGCCGGCGTGATCGTCGGCCTGTTCGCAGGCGGATTGCTGCTCATCCGCAAAGTTACCAACGTCAGAGCCTAAGAGGAGGAAACGGCGATGAACACCTTTTGGGAAAACCGTGCCGTTCTGAACGGCTTTATGGCTTTCATCCTCCTGCTGTGGTCGGCTTCCATGTACTTCTTCTGGCGCTACAACCTCTCCCGCATCCGGCTTCGCCAGGAGCTCGGACTCATCAAGAAGCGGGAAAAACGCAAGCGCACGGGCAAAGAGAAGCTGAAGGAAGGGATCGTTCGCGGCTCCATCCTGTTCGCGCCGGTCGGGCGGCGGTTCCGGCTCTTCGTCAACGAGGAGGACATCCGCCGCAAGATCATGCTGGCCGGGACGCCGTATGGCTTTGACCTCGACGCCTTCTACGGCCTGCGTTACCTCTGCGTGCTGGCCGGTGCGCTCGCCGGGGCCCTGCTGATGTTCGTCGGCTTCAACAGCATCTTCCTGTTGCTGTTCGTTCTGGCCGGGCTGTTCGCGCCGACGATGTGGATCCGGTCCGCGGCACAGGCGCGGCAAGAGACCATCGGCCTGCAGCTTCCCGATTTCATGGACGCGATGAGCGTCACCCTGCAGGCCGGAGCTCCGCTCGATCCCGCCACCAAGCAGATCGTCCAGGGCATGGACGGTCCGCTCGCCGAGGAGATGACCCGCCATCTGCAGGAGCTGGATATGGGGGTCCCTCGCGAGGACGCCTACATGCGGCTCATGGCCCGCAACGACTGCAAGGAGTTGGAGACGCTGGTCCTCTCGCTGATTCAGGGGAGCAAGCTGGGGGTGCCCATCGCCGCTACCTTCAAGAACATGTCGGAGGACATCCGGGAGGCCCGGATCGGACGAATTCGGGAAAAGGCCGCCAAGGCCAGTCCGAAAGTAACGCTGATCACCACGTTTCTGATCGTCCCCGGCGTGCTGCTCTGCATTCTCGGCATGCTGGCCTTGAATCTGATCTACAATCCCGAAGCGATGGGGATTGACCTCAGCTTGTTCAAATAGAGGCGGATTGCCGCCGATGAGCCGTTTTCAGCGAAGGGGGGTGAACGCAAATGGGCAAAAAATTGTACGCGTACGGGTTGACGTTGGCCAACCGCATGACCAAGGCCGTCAAGAACGACCGCGGGGCGCAAGCCATCGAATACGTCGGTCTCGCCGCGCTGGTCGTGGTTCTGCTGGTCGCCATCATGGGATTCGTCAAGGATTCCGGCGGCGAGACGATCGGCAAGAAGATCATCGACAAGCTGGGCAAAATGCTCGACAGCTTCTGATGAGCCGGATGGGCAAGCCTCTCCTCTTTCCGCCGCTTCGCAGGGGGATTCGAACGCTGGCCGGGCTGGTCCGCAACGACAGAGGCTCGCAGGCCATCGAATTCGTCGGCGTTCTGCCGCTGTTCCTGCTGATGATTGTGATCGTCTGGCAGGTCGCCCTGGCGGCGGATCGCTACATCACCGTCAAGGCAGCCGCGATGGAAGGCGCCCGGGCCGGCGTGGTCGTCACGGACGGCACCGGTTCCTCCGCAGCCGAGCGGGCGGCCAAGAATGTCGCCGGAGCGGCCGCGCAGGTCACGTCCTCCGACGGAGGAACTTATTTTACCGTGAAAGTCGAAATGAAAGTGCCTCTCTTGAACAACAGCTTATTTAAGACCAACGGTCTGGCATTGCCGGTCTCATCGTCCGTCACCCTGCGCAAGGACCCGTAACGAAGCACAAAAGGAGGGCGTTCCCTCCGGCAGACGGAAAACGCTCCTCCTTGCTCGTTACCGTTTCACCTTTCCATCGAAGACCAGAGGCGAGCCTCCCTACATAAACCGTATCGATAGCCCTAAGCCATGACAGGCAGGGAAGAAGATCTCAAGAGAGAGAAAAGGAGAGACAAACATGTCCAATCGATTGCGGGTATCGCTCGGACTTCTCCTGCTGGCTGCGCTGGCCGCCGGCTGCAAGGATTCCGATAGCCCGAAGGCGGAGGCGAACTCGGTTCCCTCGGCTTCGGCCGCGACCGCCGTTCGTCCATCTTCGGCAATAGGCGCCGAATCCGCTTCGCCGGGCGCCGACGCAACCGCCGCCCCCGCGCCGGGGATGGAGCGTCCCCGGCTGAAGGTCGAGGTGGTGCGTCCGTCCCAGACCGACATCGCCGCTCAAGCGGCCGATATTGCCGGACACCCCCGCGAGAAGGCGATCGAAGCCTTCCTGAAGACGGGCGCGGTCCAGCTCGGAGCCGACCGGGCCTTTCATCCCGATCAACCGATCAAGCGGGGCGAATTTTTGCAGTGGCTGATGAAGATGGACGACAAGGGCGTGCTGCCGCGCGATTCCGAGACGCCGTCGTTCCGCGACGTTCCGCGCGACCATCCGCTCTACCGGATGGTGGAAGGCATGAGAGCAGCGGGCGTGGTCGCCGGGTATCCCGATCAAACCCTTCGTCCGGATAAGGATCTGACCCGCGAAGAAATCTCCGTCTTGTGGGGCATGTACATCCGCAAACAGTCGGTAAGCGCCCCGTATATGAATTTCAGCAAGATCGACCGCAATTTAATCTCCTTCTACGAAGACGGAGACAAGGTCAGCGACATCTTCCTAAGCGGCGTAACGGTCTATTTCCGGGAACAGACCATCAAAGACCTGTTTCACATCGAGAAGAAAATCGAACCGCAAAAAGCCGTAACCCGGGCCGAGGCGGCGGACTGGATCACCCGGCTGCGCCCGGAGGAGGATGAGCCGGACCCTTCCCAGGAAGAGAGCAAACCCGAATCCGATGCCCCTTCCCCTTCTCCGGAAGCGCCTGCCGGGGAGACGAATACGGTGCAGATCACAGACATCGGCGGAACCCGGGACGAAGCCGCGCTCGTCCGCCTGCTGGAGTCGGGCGCTGTCGACGTAGACGCGCCCGGCCTGTTCCGGCCCTACGACCCGGTAACCAAGCGAGATGTTCTGCGGTGGGCCGCCTATTACCGGCCGGGTGCGATCCAGCCGGCAACTCCGGCGACGCCGACCTTCTCCGACCTGGCTCCCTCCGACCCCGACTATGCCCTCGTAGAAGGCCTCGCCGCCAAGGGACGCCTAAAGGCCGGCTCCGACGGCGGGCTCCGGCTGGATGAAGGATTGACGCGTCAGGAGCTGGCGCAGCTATGGGCCGACTACTCGGGAAAAGACTATTCAAGCGATTCGAGCGCCCTCTCGGACGGCCAGATCAAGCTCTACGGCAATTCGGACGGACTCCTTCCAGAGCTGCGCAAGCCGGTCGGAGCTGCCATCCTCCTGGGCTATTACAAAAAAGCCTTCGGAATGACCCCGGCGCTCGGCGCCGACCTCCCGGTCCTTCGCACCGAAGCCGCCAAGTGGATCATCGTCTATTACGACGAGCATCCTGACCGGGATCTGCCGTAACCGGGCCGGTTGGAATACGCATAGGCAGCTCCTCGATACCGATAGTGAGGTGACCCAATGAAGAAAATCGCCGCTCTGTTTACCGCCGCCGTCCTTCTTCTGGGCTGGTACCCGTCCGCCGCCGTTCGGGCCGAGGAGCCGCCCTCCTCGCTTGACTATAAGCTGGGTCCGGTCGCGATTCCCGACCGCAACGGGAATTCGGGAAGCCAGCCGGTCACCGAGATCGCCATCCCCGGCTCCAATGTGCCGGTCGGCCCTGCCCCCGGCGGCGGCGCCCCCGGCTCGGCTGCTCCGAATCCCGGCTCGAATCCTTCCGCTCCGGGCACCCCAGGCGTTCCGGGAAGCGAAGGCACGGACGCGACCTCTCCCGGAGGCCAATCCGGCACGCTTCCCGGAACGAGCGGATCGCTTCCGGGGACGGGCGGAGCCGGAGGTTCGTTCATGCTCCCCGGCTACACCGGAGGGAGCGGAACCTCGCCCCTCTTTCCGAGTTACTCGCCCGGCGGAGGAACGGCAAATCCCGGCCAAACGACCTTCGGCTCCCCGGATTGGGTCTGGACCCAGGCTCCGTGGAATCTTCCGTTGTCTGTGCCGGGGGGGATTACCAATCCGAATTTCCCCGGCAGCTGGCAGCCGTCGACCAGCTCTCCCGGCAGCCTGAACCCTTCGAACCCGTCCGCCGGTTCTCCGTCTGCGTCCTCTCCCGCTCCCAAGCCGGCTCCGCCCAAGGAATCGTTCTGGGATCGGGTCAAGGATTGGGGCAAGAAGACATTCGATTCAACCGTCAATACGCTCCGCGATGCGGCAACCCATGTCGGCGACTGGCTCCAGGAGTACGCTCCCAAGATCGGACGCGGTATCTTGGTCGGCCTGGTCGGGGCCGGTATCATCATCGGCGCGGTGGTCGTGGTCGGCCTGATCCTGGGCACGACGATCGCCTCCCCCATTGTTCTCGCCGTCGCGGCGGTCGCCGCCATCGGGGTTGGGATCTACTATTCGCTGACCGCCGTCGACTTCGATTTTTGGAAGGGCGTCGCCAATAGCGCGTTCGCCGCCCTGACGGTCGTGACGCTGGGGCGGACGCTGAACATCGGTTCGCTTGGCCAGATCGCCGGTTTTTTCCGCTCGGGGCTCGGCTCGCTGCGCTCCGGCTTCAGCGTCGTACAGAACTTGTTCCGGGCGGGCGGCATCCGCGGGCTGCTTCAAGGCGCCGCCTCCGGGGCGCGAACCTTCGGCCGCAGTCTATTGAGCGGCGGGCGCAGCCTTCTCGGCGGGCTGAAGAACGGACTCGTCGGCGCGTTTCGCAACCCGGCCGCCTTCGTCTCCAAGCACCTTTGGAACAAAGCGATCCGGGCGTCGTTTACCTTCAACTTTATCGCCAACACGTCGATTCATATGCTCAACAACGGCATTCCCTCGGCCAAGGACGGTCTGCTGCTGCTGGCCCAGTCGGCGCTCAGCACCTTCTTCTTCGAAAAGCTGAGCAAAGGCGCAGCCGGGCGATTCGTCAGCACGGTCGCCAAGCGCACCTCCGAGTTCGTCTTGGGTGCGGTGGAGACGCTGGCCGTCAACCGGCTGAAGGGCAAGGACACCTCGACCCGCGAATTGCTGCTCGGCGGCTACCTCAAGACCTTCTTCGTCAAGCCCAGCGTCAAGGAAGGGATGGATCGGACGGTTATTTCCCGGCTGGTCGACAAGGCGAGGAAAAAGGCCGGGGTAGGCACCACGTGGCAGGAGCTGCTGGATGCGGGCATCACGCCGGTCTTGGCGACCAAGCGGGCCATCGCCGACCGAACGCTCAACCGATTGTATAAGAGTCCTTTTGCCGCGAGGACCATCCAGCGGCTGAAGGACAAGGGAGAGAAGCTGACCGCCGGCCAGATCGCCATGCTCGAAGCCAACGGCACGCGAATGAACCAGATTGTCAAGGAAGCGGAAGAGAAGGTAAAGTATTATCAAAAGACGATCGAAAAGGCCGCCAACGAGGGAATCAAGCAGCTGATCAAGGCTTCCGATCCTTCCGCGCCTGCGCAGTCCAACGGCAAGCCGGCTTCGGCCCCTTAGCGGTCGAGTTTATATCCCAGATTCGCCCCCTAACGGGCGAAAAGCTTAAACCCTCGGCTTCGTCTCTATCGGCTTCATGCAAAGGAGGAAATCGATTTGAACGGATATCCGGAGAAGCAGCCCCGTGCGGGCACCCCCCTGCTCAAGCGGCTTGAAGCCAAAATTCACGGACTCAGCGACCGAACGGAAAACTGGCTGGGCAACGGAAGCGTCGTGCTGCTGGTTGCGGGGTTTCTCGCCATCTCTTATTTCACGACCGACAAACAGTGGATGTCGGAACAGACGGCGTACATCCTGTATGCCCTGCTCTGTCTCATTTGCCTCCCTTCTCTCGTGATCGCCTATGTACGGGCGGAGCCGCCGGAACGGAGCCGCTACCGGATCATCGCCTTTTTGACGATCCTCTTCCTGTTGGTCAAATTCCTGCTCTTCTGAATCTGCCGCCCGCGAGGAGAACTGTCCATGTTCCGTCCATTGCGCAACGACAAAGGCAACGTTACCCTGCTCACCCTGTTCACGCTCGTGGGGATTCTGTTCGTGAGCGGGATCATGCTCTATTTTTTCAGCACCCATATCGTCCGCCGCCAATCGCAGAACGTGACGGACAGCGCCGCACTCGCGGCGGTTCAAGTGCTGAAGGATCGCTATGAAGAAGCCATGCAGGACGAGGCGTCCCGCGAACTCGACCGGGTTCTGGACGAAGCGAACCGGTGGATCGACGATTGGATTCGGAGCCATAGCTCCTCTGTCCCGCCCGCGGCTCCCGGCGGCTCCCCCGGACTCCCGGCCGCCTCGCCGGCCGGGCCGGCACCAAGCCCGCCCGACCCGCCCACGCTGGAGGATGCGCTTCGCGAGCTCGGCGTATCGTCGGAGGTGATCGCCTTGGTTTACCCACGTTACCTCTTCCGTAAGGAGTACGACTACCTCAAGGTGGTAAAGGACCCTTATTTCGCCTTCACCGCCGAACGGAACGGCGACCTGCTCTACGACACCTACCTGGGTTCTTCCGGCGAGATTCAAGCGGCTGTCCGCGACATCATCGCCCGCAACAACGGGACCGCCGGCGACCGCGGGGCCATTTGGTTCCCGACCGACAACGAGCCGAAGCTGAGCCTCACCGCGGGAGCCGAATTGAAGCTGGAGAAGGTCGGGTTCGACGAAGATATCTATTCCGAAGCCGGCGCTTCGATCCATTCCAAGGATTTTCCGATCGCCATGTCCAATCAAGTGCCCCGGCAAATTCCGCTGAACTGAAGCGGGGTTTGCCGGTTTTTTTCATGAGGTTAGATGAGCAATATCGTACAATTCGGGACAACAATTTACGCTGGCAACCGGAGTTCTTCCGGGTTACGATAGAATCAATCTTTTACCACATTGAATCTTTTACCACATTGCTCGAGGAGGACCTATGAATCATCATCAGTTTGCCCCGACGCCCCCCATGGGCTGGAACAGCTGGGACTGCTACGGAGCCGCCGTAACGGAGGAAGAAGTTCGCGGCAATGCCGAATACATGGCCCGGCATTTAAAAGAATTCGGATGGGAGTACGTGGTCGTCGATATTCAATGGTACGAGCCCGGCGCCATTTCGTCCCAATACCGGCCGTTCGTCCAATTGGAGATGGACGATTATTCCCGGCTCATTCCCGCAGTCAACCGCTTCCCCTCGGCGGCGGACGGCAAGGGCTTTAAGCCTCTCGCGGATCATGTGCATGAACTCGGCCTGAAATTCGGCATTCACCTTATGCGGGGGATTCCGCGGCAGGCCGTCCACGGCAACACGCCGATTAAAGGGACGCAGGCGACGGCCCGGGATATCGCCCATCCGAACTCCATCTGCCCCTGGAACACCGACATGTACGGCATCGACCCGTCCAGAGAAGGCGCGCAAGCGTATTACGATTCCTTGTTCGAGCTGTATGCCGAATGGGGTGTGGACTTCGTCAAGGTGGACGATATCGCCGCTTCCCGGCTGTATCCGCCTCACTTGGATGAAATCCAAATGATCCGGCAGGCGATCGACCGGTCCGGGCGGCCGATGGTCCTGAGCCTCTCCCCCGGTCCCGCTGCGCTCCAGCACGCCCGGCTGTTCGAAGAAAACGCCAACATGTGGCGGATAACCGATGATTTCTGGGATCTATGGCCGCTCCTGCTGGACATGTTCGACCGGTGCGAGCAATGGCAGGGTCGGCCGAAGCCCGGAGCCTGGCCGGATTGCGACATGCTTCCGCTCGGCCATATCGGGATTCGCTCCGTCGATGGCAACGGCTCCGATCGGTGGACGCGGTTTACGCGCAGCGAACAGGTGACGATGATGACCCTGTGGTCGATCTTCCGCTCCCCGCTCATGTTCGGCGGAGAGCTTCGGGACAACGACAACTGGACGCTGTCGCTCCTGACCAATCCCGAGGTGCTGCAGATGCACAAATCCGGCAAAGACGCCCGGCTGTTCCGGCGGGAGGCCGACCATGCCGTTTGGATCGCCGACGGTGAGGGCGGTGAACGCTATGTCGCCTTGTTCAACCTCGGTGACAGCCCGCTCCTTCTCTCCATTCCGCTTAACGAACTGGGCCTCCCGGACGGAAGCCGCTGCAGGGATGTGTGGGCCCGCCTGGACTTGGAGCTCGCCGAGCCTGCATTATTGGGGTCTCTGGAGCCGCATGGCGCGTCTCTCTTCAAGCTGTCCGGCATTTAAAGGCATGAAGCATCCAAGGAAGCGGAGGTGCCGGTAATGGGCAGCGATTCCGTTCATGAAACCTTCGGGTTTCGGTATACGCCCGCCGACCACCTGGCCCTATGCAACCTCTACGCGGTCGGACATGACGTCGTCTGCGACCCTTCTTACCGATGGGACAGCTCGCTGCGCACGGATGGGCCGCAGATGATCTTCCAGTATACCCTCGCAGGCGAAGGCGTCCTGGAAACGGCGGGAGAAACCTACCGAATCGGACCGGGACGCGCCATCATGGTGGAGGTTCCCGGCGATTTCGTCTATTCCTTCCCGCAGGACGGGGAGTCCTGGACCTTTCTGTTTATTCAGATTCTGCCGGCGCTGATTGCGCCCAACTGGCATGAAGCCAAGCGGCGACTGGGACCGGCCCCGTTCCTTCCGGAGACAAGCAAGCCGATCCGCATGCTGCAGGCCATATTCGACGAGGCCTGCGCCGGCCGAATCGCGGATGCTTATACAGCCTCTTCGATGGTGTACCAATTTGTCACCGAGCTCTGCCGATTTGCCTCGCTTCCCCCGGATGACCGGCGGGAATGGCCGGTCAAGGTCCGTCAAGTCGCCGAGCACCTAGAAGCGCACTACGATCAGATGCTCAGTCTGGACCAGCTCGCGGAGCTGCATCAGGTTTCGAAATACCATCTCATCCGTATGTTCACGGCGGCGGTCGGCGTACCGCCCGGAGAATATCGGAGCCGAATCCGCATCGAACAGGCGATGCGGCTGCTTCGGCAAACGGATGAGAGCCTCGATCAGATCGCGGAGCGCGTCGGCTATTCGAGCGGCAGTTACTTTATCAGGGCCTTCCGCCAAATGACCGGTTGCACCCCCGGCAGCTTCCGGTCGGGTCAGGAGCACATGACGATTCATCGCTTGTTGTTCAATTGAAACGTCCGCTGCGAGTATCGTCCTGTCTGTACACCTGCGCAGCACAGGCGCACCGGAGCGCTGCTAGCGGTATTCCGCCAACATCCGCAAGGCTTGATCCCGGTTGTAATCCATGATTCCCTTGACTTCCTCCGCGTCGGGGTACCCGCGCTGAAGCAGCCGATGGGCACCGGCCGCATAGGAAAGATGATGGTTCAGCTTGTAAAAGGCCATGCGGACGGGGTCAAGCCGGCTGTTGGCAAAGTAGCGGCCATAATTGGCGAACCGGAATTCCAGGAAGCTGTGTTCGTATTCGGGATCAAAATACAATGCTCCGTCAAGATCGATCAGGTACGGGCGCAGCTGCTTGTCCACCAGAACATGATTAGGCCCCAGCTCCGCGTGGATGAAGCCGTACTGCGGCCGGACTCCGATCGCCGCGGCCAGGTCTTCCATTACCCGCGCGAGCTCCCCGGCATGCCGATGGATGTCCGGTATTCCTTCCGCGAGATAATCCAGTTCCCGGTGAAGCGCCGGCAGCATGGGCTTGTGGCAGCCGGCGGATAAGGCCGGCGGCAGCGATTCCTGGAGCCGCCCCCAGAACGTGCGCACCTGCCGGTGCATGGTGTTCACCATCTCGGCAAGCGGCTCGAAGATCCGATCCTGAAGCTGCGGCTCGGCCACAAAGAAGTCCGAAGCTTCCCGGCCTTCAATGAACTCGACGAAGGCGAAGGCCGCTCCAACCGTCGCTCCCGCCGGTTCAAAGTGATAGAGCTCCGGAGTGCGGACCTTCAGGCTGTTCAGAAACACGGACGCATCCCGAAACGCCTCGCCCCCGAACCCGGATATGGGGGAATCCTGCTCCTCCCGCTCCAGCTCTTCCCGGAAATAGTTCCGCTCTACATCCCAGTTATACAGGACGAAGTTGAAGCCGTTCGAGCAGCGAATCCGATGCACCTCCTTCTGCGCTCCGCCGCACAGCGGCACGGCTTCCTCCGGCCGGTAACCCCCTCCGAAGATCTTCTCTGTCCATTGAACCAATGTTCCCTGCAGCAACTGATCCCATTCTGCCATTCTCTCGTCCCCTTTTCCTTAACTTCGTGCCAGATTACTATAGGGGATGTGGAAAAATAAGTATAGACTGTTTCTTAACGGTCGGATATGATGGTGAATAAGGTCTTTGCAAAATTAGGCATACCAATAAGAGGCTGTTCCGTCGGCACGATCGCTGACGGGACAGCCTCTGTTCTTGTATCAGCCCCGAGTGGGCAACGGGTTACGGTTCCCCTACTTCCACCAGCACGATGTTGTCCAACCGGACATCCGCAAGATCGGCATCCGATCCGTCAAAGGCTCCTACGTTGAAATCGAGTCGGGCGTTGTCCTCCGTCGCAGCCTTCATCGTGAACGTGAACGAATAGGTCTTCGATTCGGCAGACAGCTCCACGTCGGCTCCGAAATACCCGATGTACCAAGGATCCTCGCTCAGCTTCTTGCCGAATCCGATGTTCATTTTCCTCGGAGCCTCGGCGCGGGCATCGAAGGAAAACCGGTAGGTCTTTCCCTCCTCCAGCCGAATCCCCTCCTGGCTGATCTGCGGATTCCAGTTCTGGCTTCCGGTCCGGTCGATCTTGATCACCATGGCGCCGCTGTCGGTCGTCAAGCGCCCGGCGGAGCTTCCGTTCCATTCATCTCCCCAATAAGCCGACCAATGATCCGCATTCTCCTCGAACAGCCCGTTCTCAATCAGGCTGCCGCTGAGCCGGATGTTGTCCAGGCGAATCTCGCCGGGCGCGTTGTAGACGACTCCTCCGACGGTCATCTGCCCCAGGTCGAATTCCAGCTTGGCGTTCGTTTCCGTCGGATGCTTCATCACGAACGTAAACTGCTGCAGCTTCTTCTCGCTTGTCAGCCAGAGCGTCGGTTTATGACCGTCGAGGAAATCCGTGTAAGCGTAGTTGGCATCCGGATCAATGTTTCCTACGCTCAGCTGAATCGGCCGGTCTACCGTTGAAGAAGCCTCGAAGGTCACCGAATAGGTTTTTCCTTCCTCCAGCGTGATCCCTTCCTGGTAAACCTGCTGGTTCCAGCTGTCGGCCGTCAGCAAGGGGAGCACAATCCTCATATCGCCTTGTTCGGCGGAGATGGAGAGCTTATTGGCCTCGTAGGTCTGCCACTCCGAGACATCGGCATCAAAGGTGCCGTTGCGGACCAGGTTTCCGACAGATCCTCCGGAAAGGCCGTTGGTCAGGATGAAATAATCCACGTTGACGTGGGGGGCATAAATTTGCAGGGTTTGGATGCCCGCGTTCAGTTGAACGGTCTGCTCCACCAGCTTGAAGCTTCCCCAGTCACCCGTATTGGCTACCTCCATCGTATACCGGAAATCCGCATCCTCCTCGCGGATTTCGCCCACCGGCAGCGTGTGCGTGTACACGCTCCCCTGCTTGGCAAGGAGGGTCAAGGAGCCTCCTCCTTCATAGCCCGATGCGACATAGTAAGCGATTTTGTATTCTCCGGCTTGGCGAACATCGAGGATATACTGCATCCAGTCCCCGGGATCGATCCAGCCGACGCTCTTTCCGTCCTCGCCCTTTTGCACGCCGGACATGTCCGAATAGTTCTCCGCTTCGATCCGCTTGGTTCCCTGAACCGTTACGGGCGGACTCATTTCCTTGAGCGTTACATGGTCCAGCTCCAACCGCCCGGTAAGCGCACCGAGCCCGAATTCGAGCTTGCCGGTATGCTTCTCCGGAATGGGGGCGACGATCATCGAATAGCTTCGCGGCTCCGTCCCGATCTCGAAGGTCTGCTCGGCATCAAGCCCCGATTGCGCTTGGTTCCCAATGCGGGCCGCCAGGGAGACATTCTCCTCTGCCCGAGCGGTAAAAGACAGAACATACGTCTTGCCCGCCAACAGGTTCAGCCGATCCTGGCTGACGATGAGCGAATACGGCTCGCCCGCGGAAGCCGGCTTCCCATAGAGCTTGCGGTCGCCGACCGCGCTTCCCACCCGAACCTCGGCTTGCGCGGCGGCCGCTCCTTCCAGCTTCCAGAACCCGAGCCGGTCCTTGCCTTGATCGAAGGTGCCGTTGTAGATCAGATTTCCGCTAGGCAGGGCTTCGCGCGGGGCGTTGGGGTCGGGGTCCGCCGTCTTGATCAACCGTACCCCGTCGATCCAGACGGGCAGCGTTCCGGCTTTCCCCATGTTGAATTCCAGCCGGGCATTCGGGTCGGTATCGGCTTTCATCGTAAACGTGTACGTATAGGTTTGCCGCTCGCCGGAAAGCGCCACGGTCCGGTCGTCCATGTAGCGGACATAGTTCCGGTCCGGTCCTGACAGCGAAGCCACCATCGATCGAGCATCCGTCGACCAGGCGTCGAAAGACAGCTGATAGGTCGATCCCTTCAGCAGAGGAAGTCCGGCCTGCACCAACTGAATGGCGTAATTCACGTCGCCTTCCTTCTCGATCGTCGTCCGAACCGCGCCTTGGTCCCAGGCAGCAGAGCCCGTTCCGCCGTAGAGATCGGCCGGAGGAGCAAACGGCTGGAAGGTCCAACGGCTTAAGTCTTCTGCAAATTCCCCGTTCAGCACATAATTTCCGTCCGCTGCCGGCTCGCGGATTGCCGAGCTCTGCTTGGCGGGCAGCGTCGGCTCGCGGTAAGCCTGGCCCTCGCGTTCGTAGACGCGGACATAGTCCACCAGCATCTTCTGCGGGAATGCCGTCGTCCCATTCGGATTTCCCGGCCAGTCGCCACCGACGGCCAGGTTCAACTGGAGGAAGAAATCCTGGTCGAACGGCGCGGGATAGGTGTAAGCTGCGCCCTCCTGCGGATTCTGGCTGTACCAGTTGTTCAGCTTGGCATACAGCAATCCGTCCACGTAGAAACGGAATTCCCCCGGCTCCCATTCCAGACCGAAGGTATGATAGTCATCGGAGAACGTCGCGCCGCCGGGCAAGCTGTAGCTGCCCTGCGCCTGCTCATGGGGCTGTCCGTAGTGGAGGGTGCCGTAGATCTTGTTCGGCTCCTGTCCCAGCAGCTCCATGATGTCGATCTCTCCGCAGGTCGGCCAGCCGGAATAGAGGTTCTGATCCTTCGGCATCATCCAGATCGCCGGCCAAATCCCCTGGCCCTCCGGCAATTTGGCGCGGACTTCGTATTTGCCGTACGTCCAATCGCCCTTGCCTTCGGTCGTCAGCTTGGCGGAGGTGTAGGCGTTGCCTTCAGCCGCCGGTTCCTTGCGGGCTTCGATGACCAGCTTGCCATCCTCGACCCGTGCGTTCTCGGCGCGGTCGGTGTAGGTCTGGAGCTCATGGTTGCCGAATCCGCCGCCGCCCTGCACGAAGTTCCACTTTGACGAATCGATGCCCGCTCCGTCAAAGTCATCCTTCCAGACCAAATTCCAGGCTTCCGGCTTCATCGTGCCGGGTGTAACGGTCAACTGCTGAAACCGCGCCACCTTGCCATTCCCGTCCACCTCGTAAATACCGAGGTACTTGTTGACCGCCGGATCCACTCCCGAGATGTCGGTTCCCGGTTCGTAGGGATCGAGAAGCAGGCTGCTCTTCGGCAGCGGGTCTCCGGCTTTGGGAACGGACAGCGGCTGGCTGGAAATCTGAACCGCCAGCCGGCTTCCGGCAGACATCGGAGCCGTCGCCTTCGTCGTGCCTGGAAGGCTTCCCGGCGCCAGCACAGGCGACCAGACCGCCGGTCCCGGGGTGGGTCCGCCTGCGCCCGCCGACGGGCTTGTCGTATTCCCCGCCGGGATCAGGGCCGCCCGGTCGGCCGACCAGACGTAGTCCTTTCCGGACTCCAGGGTCATGCCGTTGACGCGGATCCCGGACGCTTCCGCCCGAACCCGGACGGCCTTGCCGGTCCCGCCGATCGTCGACCCGTCGGAACCGGATTGAAACGTGAGCAGTTGAATGACCGCCCCTTGCGCAAGCTGAATCGCGGCCGGGCTGCGCAGCGCCAATCTGGTCAATGCGGTATGTCCGTTCGCAACGACCCGGATCGGATGATCCGGCTGCTCCAGAATGGCTTCGGCCATCGTCGAATCGTTCAGATGGATGCTGTTGGAGCCGCCGCCGTTAATGAAGACCGTACCGGCGACCGAGGAGCTGTCCACCGCAGCATCCCCCAAACCGATGCCCTGGGCCAGATACAGGTTTCCGGTCACTTCCTTGTTGCGCAGAGTGACTCCGCTCGCGTTGATGACGGCGTTCGCCAGCGTTTCCTTCCGTTCTTCTGTGACGGCCTTGTTGTACAGCGTTCCGGCCAGCCGGTCCAGCAGAACCACGGCTTCGCCGCGGGTAACGGTCTGTCCGGGACGGAACGAGCCGTCCGGATAGCCCTCCAGGGCTCCCGCCTCAACGAGCTCCGTCACGGCCGGGAGCGCATACGGCCGAATGGCCGACTTGTCCGAGAACGTCTTCGACTCCTCCGTATCCTTCTTGCCGCTCCCGGTCTCCGGCAGATGGAACGCCCGCGACAGCATGACCGCGGTATCCGCTCTCGTCACCGGCTGATCCGGCCGGAAGGTTCCATCCGGATACCCGGCAATGTACCCCGCCCTGAGGACGGCGGCTACCGCGCCTGCATACCAGGCTTTCGCCGGTACGTCCGTGAATGCGCCCGTTCCAGCACCGCCAACGCCGAACACGCGCTGCAGCAGGCTGCTTAATTCCGCTCGGGAGATCGGCTGATCCGGCTTCAGCGAGCCGTCGGGGTACCCCGCCAGCACTCCCGAAGCCGTCCATTTACGAAGCGCCGTCTCCGCCCAATGCTTCTGAACCGTCTCTCCTCGTCCTTCCGTCTTCGAGCTTGCATAACCAGCGGTTGTGAAACTGCCGGCCATGATGCATACAATCAGCCCCGATGTAAGGAACCGCTTCACCGCTTTTCCACTCTCCCTTTCGCAATGTGACTCCATTATAAAAGCCGCCTGAAACCGCTCCCATACCTACTATTTAGTTTTTGTAGCGATCCGTTAACTTGTTTGTCCGCTTCGGTACTCCGGTCGTTCTGCCCCCGCGGATTCCGTGCTACAATGGGGGCGGAGGAACGCTTATGACTAAAATTTGGCGCATGTCCGCTGTGCTGATCGTTCTGCTCGGCCTGATGGGCCTGATCGGTCGGATCAGCCTTGCTCCCCACGGCCCAGGGGCAGAAGCTCCGCGATCGGACGATGGGCAGAACCGGCTCGACCGGCTGACGGTCGCGTTCAGCCTGAGGCCGTCCCTCAGCTTCAAGAACGGCGAGACCATCGAAGACAACGTCCATACCCGGTGGGTGCGGGAACGGCTGGGGATCGACCTTCAATATGACTGGACCGCTCCGGACAGCACCTTTTCCACCAAATTGAAGCTGCAGCTGCTGAACAAGCGGGAGCTATCCGATATCATTCCGGTCCGCACCGACGTGGTCCACCAACTGATCGATTCCGGGCAATTCCGGGAAGTCGACGACTTGTTCGAGCGGTATGCGTCTCCGGTCTGGAAGGACGCGATGAACGAGAACCCGTCCGTCTGGTATCCCTATGAGAGGGCCGGGAAGCATTACGCCATCCCGATCCTCGATTACGATTACAATTCCGATCCGATGATGTGGATCCGGGAGGACTGGCTGGAGAACGTCGGCCTCGAAGCCCCCTCCACCCTGGCCGAGCTGGAGAAGGTGCTCGAAGCCTTCAGCCGCCAAGACCCGGACGGCAACGGCAAGGACGACACCTACGGCCTGGCCGTTAGCTTAGGCAGCACCATCAGCACCTGGATGGCGGATATCAGTTGGGTGTTCGGCATGTACGGCTGCCTTCCGGAGCAGTGGAACTTCTACGATTCTCCGGACCGGCTGGAATTCGGGTCCGTTCGGCCGGAAGCGAAGCTCGGCTTGGCCAAGCTTCGGGAATGGAGAACCGCGGGCTATTTCCCCGACGAGGCGCTGTGGCAGGATGAAGAAACGGCAACCGGGTGGTTCACCCGGGGGAAAGCGGGCATTGTCGTCGGCCCCCACTGGATGCGGTTCTGGCCGCTGAACGGACTGACGGACAAGAACCCGACTGCCCGGGTTATCGCCGTCCCTCTGCCGAAGGGACCGGGCGGCTTGTCTTACCATCGCGCTTCATCGCCCCGGAACGGAGCCATCGTCATCAACAAGAACAACCCGAATCCGCAGACCTTTTTCCGCTACATGAACTTGCTGTACGACACGCAAGGACGGGGCGAAGGAGAGTTCGCCTTCGGAATGGCGCGGGACTACGACTACACGGTCGTCGATGGGGTTCCTTCGGCAGAACATGGCCTCATCCCCGGCGGTTATGTCGACGTCTCCGGGTACACCCTGACCTATGACGGCGCTCGCATCCCGTCCCATTGGACATTCAAGGTGGCCGACAGCGAGAAGGCCGTGCTGGCCAAGTCGTTTTCCAGCCGGCTGCCCAACGAATTTCAAGGTCCGCCGACGGCCACCATGCTGAAGAAAGGCGATCAGCTGCTTCAAACCGAACACGAAACGTTTCTGCAGATCATTTACGGCAAGAAAGACATCGCGTATTTCGACGATTTTGTCGCCAACTGGAGGGCGAACGGCGGAGCTGCCATCACCCATGAAGTCAACGACTGGTACCGCTCGATTCCGCAAAAGAGTCAATAATCCGGTCGTATTGTTGAAAGGTTGCTCTTTCCCCGCTGTTCCGGGCGCTTTAGAATAGGAAGAAGCATATCGAATGGGGTGGGAAGCAGATGAACTGGAAAAGGGCTGCACTGGCCCTCGCGCTTGCGCTGGGAGCGGCAGGCTGCTCGGAGAAACCGGCGGCAACCTCAGGCGATCCGGATAACACGTGGGTCCAGCCGCTCGGTGAGCCCAACGCGGACAAGTGGGAAATTTCAACCGGGTATTCCAACGGAGCCCCCTTCGATTGTACCTGGTCCGCAGACAGCGTTCGCTTCACCGAGAAGCAGATGGACCTGACGCTCACCAAGAAGGAGTCGGGAGTCGAGGGAGCCGAATACAAGACCCGGGATACCTATCATTATGGAACCTACCAGGTTCGCATGAAGGCGGCCAAGAATACCGGCATCGTGTCCTCCTTCTTCGTCTATACCGGGCCTTCCTTCGGGACGCCTTGGGACGAAGTAGACATCGAATTCTTGGGCAAGGACCCGACGAAGGTGCAACTCAACTATTACACGAATGGAATCGGCGGCCACGAGAAGCTGGTCGATCTGGGGTATGATGCCTCCGAGGAATTCCATACGTACGCCTTCGAGTGGAAGCCCGATGCCATCCGCTGGTTCGTGGATGACAAGCTCGTGCATACCGCGACGACTGACCTTCCGGTCACGCCCGCCAAGATCATGATGAATCTTTGGAACGGCACCGGGGTGGACGGCTGGCTGGGTCCCTACGATGGGGCCTCGCCGATTACGGCCTCTTACGAATGGGTCAAGTTCACCCCTTATGAAGAGGCGAAGAAGTAGACGCCGACAAAGCAAAAAAGCGTGCTCTCCGGATGACCGGCAGCACGCTTTTTGCTGTATCGACGGAACCTCCCATTCGCTGCTTCGTTCTACCGAAGCTCCATCTGAATGAGATGGCCGGCTTCTGCCCGGTCCAGGGGAATGACATTCCCGGACCATTCTTGGCCGTCCAGGCGAAGGCTGACTTCACGGTCCCGGACCCGGTGGAATCCGGCCGGTTTCGTAATCTCGATCCGGTAAGCCGCTTCTCCGACCTGCAGGTCAAAGGCGACCTGTCGGTCGCTCTCGCGGAGGATCGGATCGAGGACCAGTCCCTTGCTCGTAAATTCAATGCCGAGGGAGGACAGCAGGGACAGCGTCAGCCAGGTGGACGTGCCGCTCAGGATCGGCCCAATGTTCTCGCCGGTCTCGCTGTTGTTATACTGCGTGCAGAACCGAGGGTTCCCGCAGGTGACGTACGGATTTTCCATCGTTTTGTAAGGCAGGGTCAAATCCAGCATCCAATAAGCGAGCTTGGACAGCCTGGCCGCCAGTTCGGCCTTCTCTACGGATTTGGCTGCTTTCAGCATGGCGGACACCGCCATCATGCTCGCATGCTTGAAGATCGCGCCGTTCTCCCGGTCCCCGGGGAAATACTCGCCCGTGGCGGTATGCCTGACGATCTTGCCCATATCCGCCGGACTCATCAGCTTGATGCCGTAAGGGGTAACCATGACCCGCTCCAGGACGTCCAGCATCGTTTCAATCTGCTCCTCCGATGCCGAATTGGACAGGATCGACCAATTGAACGAGTTGATGAAATAGGCTCCGTCCACCGTAGGATCGGCCGACAACCCATCTCCTTTGGCGCCTAGGTACCGGTAAGGCTCATAGCGGTTGAACAGGACTCTCGCGAAGAAGTCTCCCTTCCAGGCATGCTGCTGAAGATTCCCCTGCAGGCGTTCGCTGAGTCGGACCAGATCGGACGCATAGGCCGAATCCCCCTTCACCTCGGCGATAGCCGTCATTTCGCCGATTGCCAGCTTCAAGAGGAACGCGTTCATCACGCTTTCCGAATAATCGCTGTCGAACGGCTCCTCGCCCACGGCGATTCCCTTCCCGGCGATCTGCTCCCGGTACAGCCTTTCCTTGGTTATCCCGTCGATGCAGTCATGGTCCAGCTTCAGGCAGTCGTTCCAATCGGCCAGGTCCAGCAGCGGCAGCCCGTGCCGGCCGACCGAGACCTGACCGGAATAGCGGAGGATCGCCTGAATGGTCTGGTAGAGGGAGCGCTGCCGGACCGGATTCGTGCCGGGGATCTCGCATTCTTCTTCCAGAAACGCATAGTCTCCGGTGTAATGAACATACCGGGCGACGGCCTGGATCAGCCACAAGGCATCGTCGGACCATTTGCCCGGCTCCTTGCCCTCCCAATAGAAATTGTGGTAGGCAAAGCCGAATTCGAAGACCTTGGAGCTCCACTCCTTCAGCAGATCCTTGACGAACCGGTCCATTCCCATGCCCAGGAAATAATACATGCTGGCGTACAGGTCCTGGATTTCCCGGAAGCCGATCTCCCGGTAGCCCTTCTGGGACTGGCAGAACGAACGCGACACGAACGTCTGGTAGAAGACTTGAAAGGGCAGATTGCGGTTCACGTACGTATTGAGGCGTTCATCTGCCGTCTGCAGACGAAGCAGCCCGCTGTAGCGGCTCAGGAAAGCACGGTTCGCCTCCAGGGCGGCTTCCACCTGGCCCGGCTGCCGGAACCGGTCGAGGAGCCGTCCGATCTCTTCCCGCACCGTCTCTTCGCCGAAGGAGGCGCTCAGCTTCGAGGATACCAGGCCGGTGAATTGATGCGCATGGCGGCTAGCCCCTGCGGGCAGCTCCAGCTCGGCCGCAAGCGCGAAGAAGCCCGGTCCCTTGCGGGAAAGCCGGTTGCTCAATTGAAACACTCCCTCGGGGCACTGCAGGGAGCCGTTGCCGACAAATTCGTTGTAGCTCACGCCGAATTCCTGCGGGAATGCCGGTTCTCCCTCCTGCTCTACCATCATCGTGTGGAACCGGACATCCTCCCGGTAATAGTCGCTGTAGTAATCGGGGATGACCGCAGCCACGGACTGATCCTCATTCAGCAGAAGACCGGCCTGCATGATAATGTTGCTGTACAGCACGTCTTCGAACAAGGCGTGCGGGTTTGCGCTGCCGAACATTCCGGTATAGACCAGCTTCAGCTTCCGGGTCTCGCTGCCCTGGTTGGTTACGGTAATCCGCTGCACCTCCGTTGCCAGAGGCATCCCCTCCTCCTGGGGAAGCAGGAAGATCAGCCGTTCGATCTTCAACCCGCACTTCGTGGTGTATTCGATCCGGGTATGGTTCTGCGAATGCGTGCAGACGGCGCGAGTTACCCCTTCATCCTTGGGATCGGCCGAGTAGAAAATCTGTCGGCCGCCCTCAAGCAGATAAAACTGCCGGTTGGCCGGGAAGCCGTTCTCCTCCTGTCTCATATCCCAGCGAGTGGCCAATACCTGCGTAGCGGCATGGGAGCGGAAGCTGCCGCCGCCGAGCCGGTCGATCACGCTCTTGGGCGTGGTCTGCAGGGCGCGGGGGAAGCCGATCCGGTTGCCGATGAGCAGATTGGAATGGAAATGCGGTCCCGGCGAAGGGGTGCGCAGGTCCATCACATGCTCTCCCGCTTCATTGATCGTGCCGGCCCAGCCGCCGACGCCGCCGAGCACCTCCGAGATGCGTCGGCTGATTTCTTCCGGCATGGCGATTTCGGTGAGAACGCCCGCCGCATCCAGCGCAGAAGCCCAGAAGTGCCCTTCCTGGGTCAGGATCAGGAGCGAAACGTACGGCTGCATGGTGTCCTTCAGGAAGGCGGCAACGGCGCCGTCTTTCATTAATTCGAGCATCGCCGGGGCCGAATAGGGTAGCCCTGCGACTCCGACAACCCGCTCAGCTCCGCTGTCCAGGAAGACGGCATCGACGACCATTGAGGACGGAAGCCACTGCTTGTACGCCTCCCGAATCGCGGCTTCCGGCGTAACGCTCCGCTCGCGGGCCACTTTTTTTGTAAACATGGAAACCCTCCATTATCCGAATTTGCCAGGCAGCGGCATATCCCTATGCCCGGCATTCCTCCATCTTATTTATTTTAAAAAGAATCCCCGGCGGTTTAACATACCTCGTTTTCAACAAAGGGACTACAAAATAAACGAGCTTCTCTGCTTAAGACGCCCTGCGGCTGTCTTGCGGAGAAGCTCCGGCTTATAAATGCTCCCGGTATTCATTCGGGGTCATGCCGTATTTCTCGCGAAACACTTTGCTGAAATACGCCGCATTCTTGAACCCCAGCTGTTCGGAAATCGCGTAGATCTTCAGCGAATCGTCCTTCAGCAGGTGGACCGCTCTCAGCATTCGCTGCTTGTGGATGTAATCGCTGATCCCCTCTCCCGTTTCGGCCTTGTAGAGCCGGGACAGGTAGACCGGGTGCAGGTGAACGGCATCCGCGATCGTCTGCAGAGAAGCCGTGCCCAAGTGGCCGTCGATGTACTCGTTGATTTTCCACGTCAGCTTCTCCCGGGAGCTTCTCTGCTCCGCCTGGTCGCTCAAGCGCAGCTTCTCCACCAGGTAGAGCGCCCATTCGGACAGCTGCTGCACGGAGTGGATCCTCCGGTCCACGATTGCGGTTCCTCCGGCGAGGTCGCTTAACAGCCGGTTATGCTTATGCGCGTAATAATAGAACGACCCGGCCACGTGGGTATGCACCTCCCGGACATGCTCCTCCGACAGGTTTTCCGCCCGCCTGAGCTCGTCCAGCACCAGCTCCAGCTTATCCCGGTATTCCTCCCACCGGCGGTTCTCGAGAAGGTGGTGCAGCGTAGGCGTTTCATAGAGGGGAAGCAGGGGCTGCCGGACCACCGCCGCTTCCGCCAGCTCTCCCGACAGGAAGCAGCCGGTCTCATTGGCCAGCTTGCTGCGGATTTGCTCCGTGATCTGCCGGTAAAGCGGCCCGATGTCGCGGGGGAAGGTCCCCCACTTGCTCACGATCACCGAAACGACCCGCTTCAGATACAGCCCGATGTTGCGCTGGAGCTGCATGGCGAGCGCATCGAATTTTCTCGGTTCGTCTGCGCCCTCGCTCTCCTCCTTCGGCTTCCTGCGAACCAGAAGGACCAGAAATCCATGGGCATCCTTGCCGGACCAGAGATCGTAGTAATCGCCCAGCATCTCGACGGCGATATTCATCACGGCATATTCGAGCAGGTAGAGATCCCGGTCGTTATACTCCGGCAGGCTTTCCTCCAAGCGGATGACCATGATGCAGCTTTCCTCTTCCATCCGGAAAGGAATCTCGTACAGCTCGAGGAGCGGAAGCAGCGCTTCCGGATCGATCCGACCGGTCAGCATCTCATTCAGCAGCTTATCCTTCAGAATGGGCAGGCTTTCCTTCAGGGTATGAACGACGCGCTTGCGGGAGACGATCTCCTGCCATTCCTGCTTGATCTCGTCCACGAGTCGGCGGACCACCGCGATCAGGTCCTCGTCGGAGACGGGCTTGAGCAGATACTCGGAAACGCCGAACTTGATCGCCTGCTTGGCGTAAGCAAATTCGGCATGTCCCGAAAGCAGCACGCATTTCACATGCCGGTACGATTGATAGATCTGGGCCACCAACTCGAGGCCCGTCATCCGCGGCATGTGGATGTCGGCCAGGACCAGGTCCACCTCATGCTCCGCCAGGAGGGCCAGCGCTTCCTTGGCCGAATAAGCTTTGTATACGGTCATGATCTCGAGCTGTTCCCAATCGAGGGTAACCGCCAGGGTATCGACAATCGTCGGTTCATCGTCCACAATCAGCAAGCTTAACATGGGGTTCCTCCTGAAGTTTCGTCTTGCAGCAAATGGTCACCTTCAATCCTCCCAGGGAGGACGGTTCGAATGCCAGGCCTGATCCGGGTTCATACCGGTTTGCCACCCGTTGATGGGTGTTCCACAAGCCGCAGCCTGTTTCCTCGGACAACGGTTGGCTCATTTTCCCGCGAAGCTTCGCGAGGGCTTCCGGATCGAGGCCTTCACCGGAATCTTCAACGGAAATCGCAAAGCCATCCTCCGTACGGAAACCCCGAATGCGAATTTTCGCTGCCTTGTCGCTTTGCTCGACCCCGTGGATGATGGCGTTTTCAACGAGAGGCTGCAGAAGCAGCCGGGGAATCGAGACATTCATCAGGTCTTCGTCGATCTCGACTTCGTCCTGAAGCGGTTTTCGCAGCCGATGGATCGTCAAATAGCTGCTCAAAAACTGGACCTCCTCCCGGATGGTGGCCATCGGATTCTCGAGGCGGGTGGTATAGCGGTAATAGTCCCCGAGGTTGAGCGCCATGGCGATGACCTGCTCCTCCTCGCCCAGCTTCGCCATATTCTTGATGTAGAACAGGCAGTTGTATAAGAAGTGCGGATTGATCTGCGACTGGAGCTGCTTCAATTCCGCTTCCTTCAAGCGGAGCTTCTCCTCGTACACCTTCTCGATCAGCTCTTGAATCCGCTCCGCCATGTCGTTGAAGCCCATAAAGACCTCCTGGAATTCATCCCGGTGCTTGGCCTTCAGGCGGGAGGACAAATGGCCGGACCGGATGTCCCGCAGCTTCAGCACAAGCTCGTTGATCGGATGCTGAATTTGCCGGTAGATGAGAACGGTGATGACCACCCCGATCGCCAGCATCGCCATGATGCCGAGGATAAAGAACCGGCTGCTTTCCTTGACCGGCAGCACGACCTTTTCCAGCGGCACCATATCGATCATCAGCCAGCCCAGGCTCGCCACCGGAGCATAATTCAGGAGCACCCGATGCCCATCAAAGCTCAGAATCCGGTGTCCGGTCCCCTGCAAGGAAGGCCAGTCGATCTGCTCCTCCCAAGTCCTCAGCTCCGTCGGAGAGGGACCGATGAACCCGAATCTCGGATGGTACAGCAGGGTATACCGGTTCGAATTCTGCTGGAATTTGGTCAGCATGTCGCGGATGTAGCTATCGGAGAACCGGCCGATCAGGGTATAGCCGGGAGCCGAGCGGATCAGGGCAAAATAGCTTCCGTTCGTGTCCCGTCCCGGCTCGTATCTCCATAGGCCTTTGCTGCGGTCGGTGTTCGAACCGGATACGAGGTCCTCATAGACGGTTTCCGGACGGGTGGAGAGAACCTCCCGGTTGGCCTTTAGGAACAGGCTAATCTCCATCGGCCAGGTGGAGGAAGCGCTCTGCAGCTTCATCCGTTCATGCATATTGCTGCGGAGCACGTTGAGATCGAACAGGTCCTCCGGCGCCGTGGTGTTGATGTACTGCTTCGTGATCGAATCCTCTTCCATTTCAAGCAAATTCGCGGCCAGCGTATCCACTTGGTTGTCCAACTGAAAAAGAAGGAACTTCATTTGTTCCGAATAGGATTGCTGCATATCGCTTTCGATCACATGGATGCTCACCCGGTAGGAGTGGCCGTTCAAGGCTACCGCAATGCTTAACAGCACGAAGAGCACGATCGAGAACTTCAGGGATAACGTAAACCGGAACGGCAACCTTTTCTTTTTCAGCGTCATCCTCATCACCCATGGTCATTATACGTTCCCAAGCCATACCGAGACCATAGAGGCCCACCGGTGAATCGACATTTTTTTTGCATTCCGGGCAATGGGTTGAGAGAAGCATTGCGAAGTTGAATTTTCGTTATCGCTTCCGTTCCTGGAATTCGCCTGTATAGGATCAGCCCAGCATCCTCCGCGGATGGATAGAGCCCTCCTTGGACAAAAAAACATCCGGACGGGAAGTCCCGTTCCGGATCGTCTTCGCTTAGTTGCTGGTATACTTCACCCAATCGTAATAGGCGTACAGCGGGTTGGCTCCGTTGTATGAACCGAGCCAGCTGTCCACGCCGGTGCCATTCCAGATGTTCATCATGATCTTGCCGGGCGTCTTGGGAATGTTGGAGGTCGCCGTATACTTGGCCACTCCGTCGACGTACCAGGTAATGGATCCCTGCTGCCAGTTGAACGCGTACGTATGATAGCTCTGGGAAGCATCGAAACCCAGGTCAATCACTTTTTCGTGGCCGCCTACGCCGTTGGTGTAATAATTGAATTGAACCTTGGTTGTATCCTTGCCGAGGAACTCAATGTCGATCTCATCCCACTGCGTACCGTCCGACGGCCCCGTGTAGGTGAAGAAGGACGAGACGATGCCGACATTCTTCGCCGGCTTCATATTGGCCTGGTACATCCCGTATCCGCTCTTGAACGTTGTCCGGTACTCCGCCCCATCGAATTTATTGTAGGAGGGGCTGGTCAAGGCCAGGCGCAGCTTGCCATCGCTGGTGAAGGTGGCGTTGTTGGCCCGCCACGTACAGTTGAACATCCCGCCGTTTGAATAGCCGTCCGCTTTCTGCCACGTCTGCGTATTGTGGTACGTCATCGGCTCATAGAATTCGGTCGCCCCGAACGTCGTCCCCGCCTGGGCCGTCAACACCAGCAGCGAGGTGCAAAGCACCGCCAACCATTTCTTTTTCATTTGATTCCACCTCTCATGGATTAGAATTTGGAGAAGAATGAACCGTCCTCGTTCGAGAACCTCCTTCCTTCCATCGGCTCGTTTCTAGCAACTCCATTGTATGGGCCAAAAGGAAGCGTTTCCATAATAAACTGTTAACTTTTGTATGAATCTGCCAACGAATTGGGTAATGACGAGTCTTGAGGAGTTTTCTTAACCCGATTGAGCTTATGGAACGTTCCGTATATGATAAAGGCAACTCAATGTTTTCTCGATGAGGGCTTCAAAGGGAGGTACAGGATGGAGATTACTTTGCGCAAAGCGGACTTAAGAGACGCGGGAATCATTCATGAACTGCAAGTTAAAGCGTTTATGCCCCTGTTGGAGAAATATCAAGATTTCGAGACCAGTCCCGCCAATGAACCCGTTGAACGAGTCATCGCTCGAATCAACCAACCTTCATCCGATTATTACCTCATCCATCATACTGGAATTCCTGTCGGGGGAATTCGGGTCGTGAAGAAGGCGGACCGCGCTTATCGGATCAGCCCCGTATTTATCATTCCCGACTATCAGGGAAGAGGTATCGCTCAAAGGGTCTTTGCCCGGATCGAGCAGCTCTATCCAGATGCAGAGTCTTGGGAACTGGATACCATCCTGCAGGAAGCGGGCAACTGTTACTTGTACGAAAAGGTAGGCTACAAACGGACGGACGAAACGAAAGTCATCAACGATCGATTGACCTTGGTGTTTTATGAAAAACATGTCAACCAATCAATTGACTAATTCGAATCGTTTTGCTAAATTATTCATAAAATTTTGAATAAAGCATTAATGGCTAGGAAGAGACAAGTAATTCTGATGATTCCTTACAGAGAGCTCCTGGTTGGTGGAAAGGAGTACGAATCATCTCAATGAAAAAAGACTCGGAGCTTCGCACGGATCGGGGAGAAACTCCTTGAAAAGGAAGGATTTCATTGAAAAGGGCTATCGTTTTGCTTGGCCTAGCTTTTATCGTCACTTTATCCAGTTGCGAATCCAATTCCGCGAGCAATCCAACAGCTAATTCCCCACAACCCATTGCCTCAAGCACCTCAAACCCAAATGAAGTCACTTCGATTTATGACATCCACAATGTAAAACTAGGAGAAATCAAACAGGATGACATACTGGCGCTAACGGATGACAGTATCATTTTCAGTCAAGCTTCGACGAGGTCGGTTCCCTCAGGAACGGTAATGGATTACTACCGCTTCATGATAAAAACAAATGAAACGATAAAATTGGGAACCATTAAAAATCTTTCGAATTACCAAGCGAACTGTGACACAGTCGCCGTTGGCAATTCGTTGTACCTGTTTGTCACGACGGGCGATTTTATCCACAGAGAGAAAAGAGCCCTGCATCTTTACAAAATGGACTTAACCACCAATAAGATGTCTGTTGCCTTTACCGAAAAAGGCGGATTCCCTTATAGCATGACCGCTGTGGGAAACAAACTGATCATGGTCGAATTAGGCGCGGGCAGCAGTTATAAGATAGAAGAATATAACACGGAGACCGGAAAACGAAGGATTCTTAAGATCTATGATTTTGATGAAAAGGCAGGTACAGGAGAGTGGATTCTCAAGATTACATCGGACGATAAAAGCATTTCCCTTTTGCGTCTGAAGATAGAATCCAGCGTGAAATCACGATTATACCTGGATGTATACGACCATACGATGACGTTTCTGCGTTCGGTTGATATCTCCACGATCCCTTCCCAAGCAACCGAACCCGACGGTGTTGATAACCAATTGCGGCAGCCGGTAACTGGCTTTGACTTTGTAAATCCCTACTTCTATTACCAAAATTTCAGCATTACCACCTTCATGGGAAAAGTTGAAAAGGATTCTCTGCATTCGATAATGGATTTGAAACCCACTATTAGTTTCTCAAGGGAATTGGTAAAGAGCAAGGTTTCTGCCCTCTTCCATGAAGTCTCCAACAGGAAAGACATTGATCTGTATTTACTTCATTACACAGACGGTACTCTGAAGAAAGCAACGTTTTCGATTCCCGATGAAAAACGATACACCATCGCCAGCTGCTTGAGAGATACGAAGGACAATCTCCTGCTAATCATGTTCAATAAAGATCCAGATACCGGCGAGACTCTCCCGGCGAGGTTTTACTATCTGAATGTGTCCGACTTGGATTTTAAGTAGTACACATGGGAACCCGACCATCCCAGACGTTGTCTGAGATGGTTTTTTGCTGCGTGCCTAGGCATCGGGGCTTATTCGCTGCCCTGCCCCGTCTCCGATTCACCAGAATTGAACCAGAAGGTGTCGCTCGTTGCGTTGTCGCATCCGGTTAGCTTGTAAGAGGAACCTAACTCTTTATCCTCCTCAAGCCGAATATCCCGGCACACCGTGCTCGGACGACCTGCGTCCTTGCCGAAGGCGTCCATCGAATTATCGTACGTGTATGTAATCGCCTCCGCTCCGTCATAGACCAGCTCGTAGAAGACCGGATTGCCCTCTATCGTGTACTGGGTGATGCGCACTTGATCCGGCAACTCCGCGTCGAGATTCGCCAGAAACGACTTCCACTTGTCGAGATTGTACATCTTTCCATGAACGTTCACGACATCGCCGTTCGCCGCCGCTTGGTCGGCGTCATAAGGGGCGGACACAGCGGGGAATGCCTTCGACTTCGCAGTGGTCACAACCTTCTGCTCCGATGAAGGGGCCGAAGAAGCCAGGGGCGTCTTGCCGCCGGGGTCGGCTGATTTCTCCCCACAGCCCGGCAGCAGAAGCAATGTAAACGTTAAGGGTATGAACCATTTGGACATCCAGAATCACCTCACCTCTATGAACGGAACGGCGAAAAGGAATGTTTCAGCAACCTACAAATCAAACATCAATCTTCAAAAGGGCAGCCCCACTTTTATCGGGCTGCCCTTGCGAAATGCTGATCAATGTCTCTTTTCATACTCCTCCAGCTTTTGCAGAAAGGAGCTGATCCTCTGCTCATTATCCAAGGCCCACTGCAATCGATCTTTCGTAAATGGAATTCTCTTAAAGGGACTAACGACTAGAAAAGTCGTAAACGGAAAGCGCAACCAGGCGCGCATCAGTTTATAATCCATTTTCTTCAGCTTCGTTACTTCACGGTAACCATCCAAAATGGCTTTTGCGATCGAAAAATTCCACCGATAATCTTTGCAGGAATTGTAGATAACCCGATATAAATCATAGGCGCGCAGATCGACATGCAAGGTTTCGAAATCAATCAGATACGTCCCCTTGTTATTCAGAATAAAATTACTTGGCCCTCCATCCCCGTGGCACAAGACTCCATATTTTCGGGGATTTTTTCGGTAGGAGTCATATCCGCTGCTCCGCAGCATGGCTTCCGCTTGGTTGGCATAGCGCAAAATCTTTGGTCCATGCTGTTGGATAAATCGGTTAATCGGCACACTGAAGCGATTCGCACTTGCTTTTGCCATCATTTTTTGTAGATAGTGTTGCCGTTTATGCAGTTTGGAGTACCACTGTCCGATCTGGCTTTGGGAAATCCCCCCTTTAAGCGCGGTTTCTCCTGCTTTATGAAATTTGGCTAAAGCCCTACCACATGCGCGCATATCTGCAAGGGAGAGCGGGGAGGGCTCTCTCCCGGAAATCCAAGGGGTCAGTACGAAGATTTCTCCATTCCGCGAAATGGCATGCGGTTTCCGGCCCTCCGGTTTTTGGGGATTGCGCCAAGCGAGGAGTGGACCCTTGCGCTGAACGCGGATTAGCATTCGATCCATCCATCGCATCCGCGCAGGCTGATTCGTCATGCGCTTCAAGCTGAATTTCCGTCCGTTCGGGGTTACAATTCGATAGATTCCTCCACGAATCCGTTTTTGGGCAGCTGCCTTGATCCCAAACTGTTTTGTAATCTTTTTAACAAGGGTAGTGGATTTTTCACTCATGTTCAGGCCTCCCTCCCCCGCACCAAGTCTGAAAATAAGGAGAGGTATCGTCTGGCGATTACAGGCCATTTGTATTGAGCTGCCGTAGCACGGGCATGGATGACTCGCTTTCTTGATTGTTCGGGATCATTCCAAAATGCCTTTATGGCTCGGGCAATATGAACGCCGTCAATCGAACGAATGATCTTCGCGTTTCGGCGGGTTACAAATTCCTTCATGCCTCCGGATGTTGTCGAAATAAGCGGAACGCCGTTGGCCATCGCCTCCAATGCGACCAAGCAGAACGATTCCTTTTTGCTGGGATTAATGACAGCTCCATAAGAACGGTACAACCGTTGAACGGATTTGTGTGGGGTTTTGTCCGCCCAGTGAATTCGCTTCGCCGCCCCGGATTGCTTAGCCAACGTTCGCAGTTTATCCCTGTAACTCGCTTTCCCGCTTCCGACAATCGTTAACTGGACCTTCCTATTTTCCTGAGCCAACAGGCCCACCGCTTTAATTAAAGGCTCCACCCCTTTTGATGGAATCAGCCTTCCCACATAGAGCAATTTGTGCGGATCGCGTTTCGATGAGCCCTTAGAGATAGGGGTAACGCCATGAGGGATGGTAATCAGTTTCCTTCGATTCATTCGAGGATAAAGCCCTTTCGTTACTTTGGCCTGCCAACGGCTCGGAACGATAACTCGATTGGCGAAGGTTAGTAATGCGGTCTGCTGCTTGCCAGGTTTCGAAGAAATGCCTTCTGATGCCAAGGAATGACAGGTATAGACGACAGGAAGCTTAAATCGGTTGCCTGCTACCTTGGCCGTATCCGTAAATTCCGTACTATGCACATGAATAAGATCAGGCTTGTGTTCTCCTTTACCCAATGCGCTCTTTATGATGGATTCAGCCCGGAACGAATGCTGGGTCCGATTAAAGTACTTCGAATTTTTGGGGAACCGGAGAATGCGCAAATTGCTGTTCGTCTGGGATATCGTAAAGCGATCCGAATTCCCGGGGCAAAGAACCGTTACGTTTGCGCCAAGTTTGGCCAACATCCTCGTGAGCTGGGTTGCGACGATCCCGAGTCCTCCGACAATTTTAGGTTCATACTCGTTTGTCATGACCCATATTTTCAATTTCCTCTCACTCCCCATTGTTCCCCTCCTCAGAATCGAAAACCCTAACACCTCAACCTCTCTTCCCGCTCCGCTCTACTTCCACACATCTGCCAATATTCGATCATGCAACGCGGCGGGTTGAGCGATTGGTACTTGAATCCCTCCCTTATGAATGCTCATACCAACATATGGATTTTCTGCTGCTTTGATTGTGCCTTTCACAAGTTTGCCAGAATGCTCCCATCTTAGGGTGAATTCAGACAGTTGTCCGAAGCTATCCTCACTCAAAAGGCATATTCTATTAAGGATAACTAACTTAGGAGAAGGATAAGAATCGGTAGTTAAAGGGGAGTGGAAATGAATATTTTAATGTTGGTATCGCGTCTGAATATTGGGGGAACCGAAAAACATATGCTTTCTTTATCCCCCTATTTACGGGCTCATGGGATCCGGGTCGCCGTTGCAGCCAAGGGAGGACCTCTTGCTGACTCTTTTAAAAGAGCAGGGGTCTCCCTTCATATAATGCCAACCGGAAACAATCTCAAAAAGCTCGCCTTCTTGTCTTCGATCCTAGCTAAGGGAAGATACCAGCTCATCCACGCCCATGATTCCAAATCATTTAAACTGGCAGCAGCTTTATCCCAACAACATAACATTCCTTTAATCATTACCGTACATGGCACTTATCATCGGGAGGATGCCTTATTAGCGGCGGCAAGAGTATCCAAACGGATCATTGCCGTATCCCCCAAGCTCTCCAACTGGCTGGCAAGCCACCATATCCCTATGAATAAGATCCGGTTGATCCCTAATGGGATAGATCTCGCAACGTTTCGTCCGAGCTTGAAAAAAAATCGCTGGAGGAAGGCTCTTCATTTGCCTTCATCTGCCCAAGTTCTTGTGTATGCTGGAAGATTCTCCTCCGATAAGTATCCCTTAGCTAGAAAGGTGATCCAGGCGACCGAACATATCGCCACGAGAAATCGCCAATTTATAGGTGTTCTAGTCGGTCCCGGCCGCCGCCGGACTAACTTGAAACTGCTTGCAGCTCAAGTCAATCATCGTCTCGGTCGAAGAGCCGTCCTCATTCGTCCCCCGATGACTAGAATCCAACACGCTTACTACGCCGCAGATGTCGTAATCGGAACGGGGCGCGTTGCCCTGGAAGCTATGGCCTGTGCAAAGCCCGTTATTTCTGCAGGCGTTGCAGGATACGGTGGTATTGTACAGTCGAAAAAGATGAATCATCTTATCGAATGTCACTTTGGCGATCATGGAGCCGATGCGCCTATCTCAAGCAAAAAGCTTTCAACGGATATAAATCGTCTATTAAATCATCCAAACCGAGCCAAGAAATTTGGGAAAGATGGCATGAGAACGGTTAGGCGGCAATTTTCCATTCCTGACGTGGGTTCTCGATTAATTCAACTCTATAAGGAAGTTGGCGGACGGCAACAGGCCTCAAGGCCAAAAAAGAATATGGCGTAAAAATAAGGAGCTAGGCGATCTGTTTTCGCTTTGCTCCTTTGTTCTTGGCGTTCAACGCCGCACTCACTCAAATAACCGCTCCTGTTCCGGAGTGGTTCATTCCGCTGGGGCAGTTCCGTTATTATAACCTACGCGTTTTCTCCGGCTTGCCTGTAGCTCAGTGTGCTGATTCCTCTATGAGGTAACGATGTTTAAGCAGGGTAATGGAATGAGGAGGGAATTCATATCCATTCTCCGGATTGTACCGAGCCTCTTTCTTTGTCCTCTGCGTTACCTGATCAACAACACCAAAGCCATTAACCGTCTTCCATGATGGGCAATTCAATTCAATCGCCTCGGAGATGTCCAGGCGGTCTGGTCCGACAAAGGACACCGCCGCAGTCACCGACTGTTCCGGGTGGCGATTGACAACAGCGCCGATGACCTCCCCTTTCTCATCGTGATAGGTCGCCGATACATCCAGACAAGCACATGCTGTCTCTTTACCGTCGCCATCCTGTAACAGCATGGACTCGACTTCGCACGACAGCCTCCAATCCGATTGCTCTGACGCTTGCGCTCCTCCTTCGGCCCGATGCCGTCCATCCAATGGTACAATTTCACCATGGTGCCGCCGGGAAATCTAAGCAGCGGAGGCTGCAGTCCCTTTGCTTTCTCCAGCACGTTTTGGGTTATCATAAAGAAGTTGCCTTGCAGCCGTCTCCCCTTATCTGATCTCAAATGAAAAACAGGCCGTCCCCCATACGAGAGGACGGCCTGTAGTCGTTAAAGAACATAACTTTTCAAAACAATGCTTTATAACATTGAATCAGATTCCCTTACTCCACCGTGACGCTCTTCGCCAGGTTGCGCGGCTTATCGACGTCGTTGCCGCGGGCGATGGAGGCGTAGTAGGCGAGCAGTTGCAGCGGCACGACGGCCAGCGCCGGCGTGAGGAGCGGCAGCGTCTGCGGGATCGAGAACAGCTTGCTCACGTGGCGGCTGAAGTCGGGGTTGCCTTCCTCGCCGATGCCGATGATGTGACCACCGCGGGCGACGACCTCCTGGATGTTGCTCACGGTCTTCTCCAGCAGGTCTTCCTGCGTGGCAAGGGCGATGACCGGCACGTTCTCTTCGATCAGCGCCAGCGTGCCATGCTTCAGCTCGCCGGAAGCATAAGCTTCCGAGTGAATGTAGGAGATTTCCTTCAGCTTGAGCGAGCCTTCCAGCGAGACGGCGTAGTCAAGGCCGCGGCCGATGAAGAACAGGTCTTCGTGGCCCGCCACTTCCTCCGCAATCTCCTTCAGCTGCTCGGCCTGGCCGAGGATCGTTTCTACCTGCTCCGGCAGCGACTTCATGGCGGCGATCACTTCCGCGATGCGCTCAGCGCTCTGCGTCTCCAGCGTCTGTGCCAGGTACAAGCCGAACAGATAGAAGCCGATCAGCTGCGTCGTATAGGCCTTCGTCGAAGCGACGGCGATTTCCGGCCCCGCCCAAGTGGTGATGACGAAGTCGGCTTCGCGGGCGACCGAGCTGCCAACGACGTTCGTGATGGCCAGCACCTTGGCGCCGTGCTTCTTCGCTTCGCGCAGTGCTGCCAGCGTATCGGCGGTCTCACCGGACTGGCTGACGACGATGACGAGCGTCTCCTTGGTGATGATCGGCGAACGGTAGCGGTATTCGGAAGCGACGTCCGTTTCCACCGGAATGCGCGCCAGCTTTTCGATGACGTATTTTCCGACGAGACCCGCGTGATAAGCCGTGCCGCAGGCGACGATATGGATGTTGCGAATGTTCTGAATGTCTTCCTTGCTGAGCCCGAATTCGGCGTCGGTCAGCACGACGCGCTTGCCGTCTTCGCTGAGGCGGGCGGACATGGTGTCGCGGTACGCCTTTGGCTGTTCATGGATTTCCTTCAGCATGAAGTGGTCGAATCCGGCCTTTTCCGCCGTGGTCAGGTCCCAATCGACATGGAACGTTTCCCGGGAAATAAAATTCCCTTCGAGCGTCAGCAGTTCGACACCATCCCGTGTCAGAACGGCCATTTCGCCGTCATTCAGGATGTAGATGTCACGGGTGTAGTTCAGCAGCGCCGGGATGTCGGAGCCGATGAAGTTCTCGCCTTCGCCTACGCCGATGATGAGCGGGCTGGCATTGCGCACCGCAATGAGCTTATCCGGTTCATACTCGGTCAGGACGCCGAGGGCATACGCGCCGCGCATCTGTCGGACGGCTTTCTGAACGGCTTCGACGATGTTGCCTTCATACGCTTCCGCGATCAGGTGGGAGATGACTTCCGTATCGGTCTGCGACAGGAACGTATGTCCGCGACCGATCAGCTCTTCCTTCAACGTCGCATAGTTCTCGATAATGCCGTTATGCACGACGGAGAACTTGAGGGTATCGTCCAGGTGCGGATGCGAATTCACATCCGACGGTTTTCCGTGTGTCGCCCAGCGCGTGTGGCCGATGCCGATCGTTCCGTTCAGCGGGCTCGTACCCAATTTGGATTCCAGGTTGGCCAGACGGCCTTGGGCCTTCTCCACTTCCAGCCCCTTCTCCGTAAAGACGGCGACTCCGGCAGAGTCATAGCCGCGGTACTCCAGCTTGCGCAGCCCCTCGATCAGCACTTCCTGAGAATTGCGTTTTCCAATATATCCAACAATACCGCACATGGTATGCAAGACCTCCTGTGATCCGCCGCTCGGGCGGGATGTCAAAGATTCATGGGTTTTCAAAAAAGCCAATAAGAAACGAAAGGCTCCCAAAAGCCTCATTGGCGAAACTGATATTTCGTTACATATGAAAATTTAGGCATGATCAAAAGACAACACAAAACCAAGCTGCCGTTGGAATCTTGTACGCCCGGTCGCCCAGGTCGCTTTGCCTTCCAACTCTCGGTATGCAGCCTACCGGAAGGTCCCCGCCGAAAAATCCGAACACCTTCACCTCGTCAACTTGAACGTATGGGTAATCGACCCATGTCCGCTCCGCTCAAGTTCTGGCGCTTTATTATGGAAACGGTCTGCCCACCTTTCTGTATGTGACTGTCATCCCAGCATATTCGGTCCGTCCGGTCGGTGCCACGGCGACTTTTCTATGTAGGGCATTAATCAATAATACCACAAAACTCATACCTCATAAACCGTTGGCAACATTCACATGAAAATTATTTTCAATTGCGGCTCTTAACCGGCCATAAAAAAGCGGACCGCCCAGGGTCCGCTTTTTGGTTTCTCTTGAATATCCGTGGCCTCGAATGGGCTCGCTTAGGACAGCTCGCGAACGACCACCTCGACGATTTCGTTGACATACGCCTCGATCTCCGCTTTATCCGGACCCTCGGCCATGACGCGGATCAGCGACTCGGTACCGGAGGGACGCACCAGCACGCGGCCGTTCTCGCCGAGCTTCTGCTCCACCGACGCGATGGCTTCCTCAATCGCCCCGTTGTCCTTCAGCTTGGATTTGTCGGCCACGCGGACATTGACCAGCACCTGCGGGAACTTGCTCATCTTCCGCTTCAGCTCGCTGAGCGACTTCGTGCCCGACTGGATCAGCGTGTCGACCAGCTGCAGCGCCGTCAGCATGCCGTCTCCCGTCGTGACGTGATCCAGGAAGATCACATGGCCGGATTGCTCGCCGCCGAGATTGAAGCCGCCGCGACGCATTTCCTCCATGACGTAGCGGTCTCCGACCGCCGTCTGAGCCGTCTTCAAGCCCAGATCGCGCGCGGCCTTGAAGAAGCCCAGGTTGGCCATGACCGTCGTGACGACGGTGCCCGCCTTCAGCGTTCCCTTGCGGTTCATGGCATCCCCGCAAATGGTCAGGATGTAGTCGCCGTCCACTTCTTCGCCGTTCTCGTCGATGGCGATCAACCGGTCGGCGTCGCCGTCAAAGGACAACCCGAGGTGCGCTCCGTGCTTGAGCACCTCGGCGGCCAGCGCCTCGGGGTGCGTCGAACCGCATCCCTTGTTGATGTTCTTGCCGTCCGGCTGATGACCGGTGGCGATGACCTCGGCCCCGAGCTCCTGGAACAGCCGGGGGGCCAGCTCGTAGGAAGCGCCGTTGGCACAGTCCAACACGATCTTCAGCCCGTCGAAGGTCGTCGACACGGTCGTCTTCAGGTACTCCATGTATTGGAACTTCGCTTCCGCATTCTCGCCTGCGGTGCCGAGGTCTCCCCCGACCGGACGCGGCAGTTCGTCCGTCTCGGCGTCCATCAGCCGCTCGATCTCCAGCTCCGTCTCGTCAGTCAGCTTGAAGCCGTCGCCGCCGAAGAACTTGATGCCGTTGTCCTCTACCGGATTGTGCGAAGCGGAGATCATGACCCCCGCATCGGCGCCCAGTGTGTGGGTGAGGTAAGCGACGCCCGGCGTGGTGACGACGCCGAGCCGGATGACATCCGCCCCGATAGACAGGAGCCCCGCTGTCAGCGCAGCCTCCAGCATATGGCCGGAAATCCGCGTGTCGCGGCCGATGACCACCTGCGGGCGTTTGGCTCCTCCCGCGAGCACATAGCCGCCGCAGCGGCCGATCTTATACGCAAGCTCCGGAGTGAGTTCCGCGTTGGCTACGCCGCGGACTCCGTCCGTTCCAAAATACTTCCCCATGCTTCGTTCTCCCTTCGGTCTCGTCAACGGTTTTTGCTATATAGACGAAACTTAACCTTTACGCCTATGCAGGTGGAATGGTATTCCGTTCGCTGTTGATCCTGGATCTCCTGAATGAACTTGGTAGGGAGAAATCCGGGATCAAAGGCGAACGCTTCACTTACGACCTTCCCCTGCTTCGGCTTTCTTTTGTTCCGTCTATAGATGTTCTTTAACTAAGGCTTGAATCAAGGCGAGCTGCTTGGCGAGGTTTCCTCTTCCTCCCGGGGCGGTACCGTCGGCGACGCCATGGCCGGCGTCGCTTCCGTACCAGGGCTGCCCGCTCCGCCGCTGTTGCCCGGCGTGGGAGTGCCGCTGCCGGAAGCGCTCGGCGTCGGTGTCGCCGTACCTCCCGGCGAGGCGCTTCCCGCCGGCTTGGCGACGATTTCCACCTTCACCATCGGGTCGGCCCCCTGCCGCTTGACATAGAGCGGCAGGTTGACGATCACGGGAAGCTCGTGGATACCCGGCCCCAGGCTGCTGAGGTCGATCGTCGCCGGGATGTCCTGCGGCGTCAGGCTGTCGAGCACACGCGGCGCTCCCTCCAGCGTCAGGCTGACGGAAGAAGTGCCCGCAGACAGCGTGTACGAGTAGTCCCGGGACTGGCCGGTCATGGCGACCGGTATGCCGGTGATCGTCTTGGTTGCCGCCGGAACTACCTTCACCGTCACTCCGATTTCCTCGGGAATCACCTTGGTGACGCCTTCCTGAAGCGGGACGGTCAGCGTCGATGACTTGGTCCCCGTTAAGCCGGCCAGGTCCAGCTCCAGGCCTTCGTAGAATTCCATTTTATTCAGAATTTCCTGCGGTGCATACACGGTTACCGTCTCGGGCTCCTGGGTAATTTCCTCTACGGCGAAGCCGGGCGCGGGGTCGCCTTTCAGCTTGAGCTGCAGCGGCATCTGCTTGAAGGGGCTCGTGATCGGGACCTCGACGTCCACGACCGCCGGGCTGATCTCGCCTTCTACCACCTTGCCGTCCTTGTCGTACATGGTCAGCTTGACTTGCTTGACGACATTTTCCTTGGCGCCTTCGACGCTGACCTCCGCCCGTACCTCCGTCACCTGGCTCAGCAGGCTCTCCGGCACGGAAACGCTCACCCGCGTCGGCTTGACGATCGGCTGGCCCGCTTTATAACCGTCATACGGCTTTCCGGTCGGAATGATCGAGACCGGAAGCTGCTTGTGCTGGATTTTCTCCAGCGTCACTTGCACGGTCGGCGGCGAGATGGCCGTCTCCACATTGTTCTTGATGCCCGTCGTGCTGAGGAAGACCTGATGGGTTCCCTCCATCAGGTTTCTGAGGTTCGCTTCCACGCGCAGTTCGGAGAAGTTCGGCTTGCGAAAGTTGGAATCCTTCCAACGAAGCTCGACCGTCACCTCCGCCGGCGTAATCGACTTGATCGCATAGGTCGTGTCGTCGAAGACGGGATTGACGGCCACGTTGCTGATCGTCTCCCGGTGCTCGGAGCTCGCCGTCCGGGCCGCAGGGTCGTTGGAATCCGTCCGCACCACGAGCCACAACAGAAGGGCGATGATCAGGGCGACCGCCTTGACGACGTTATTGTTCTGAAGGAATTTGTCCATTAGCGCTTCCACCCCTTCCAATTCACAAAGGGCTTCCGCTTCAAAAACGGCTTACGTTCGCTGGAGTTCTGCTTGAACCGGAGCTCTTCGTACAGCTTGGAGATCAGCGACTCTTCCTTGATATCGCGGACCACCAGCCCATTGATGGCGAGCGAAACCTGTCCGGTCTCCTCGGAGACGATCACCGAGATGGCATCGGACATTTCGCTCACGCCGATTCCCGCCCGATGGCGCGTCCCCAGCTCCTTGCTGATGAACGGATTCTCCGACAGCGGCAGGTAGCAGGCTGCGGCGACGATCTGATTCTGCCGGACGATGACCGCCCCGTCGTGAAGCGGCGTATTCGGAATGAAGATGTTGATCAGGATCTCCGAACTGAGCTCCGCGCCCAGATGGATGCCCGATTCGATGTATTCGTTGAGTCCCGTCTCCCGCTCGAAGACGATAAGCGCGCCGATCTTGCGCTTGCATAAGTAATTGACCGCTTTGAGCAGCTCATTGATCCGTTCGCTGACCAGGATATCCTCTTCGGCACTCGTGCGGCTGAAGAGCCGTCCCCGGCCGAGCTGCTCCAGCGCCCGCCTCAGCTCCGGCTGGAAGATGATGATCAGGGCGATAACCCCGATGTTGAACATCTGGTTCATGAGCCATTGCAGCGTATTGAGATTGAGCCAGACGCTGAGCGCCCAGACCACGACCACTATGAAGATGCCCTTCAACAGCTGGATGGCCCGTGTGCCGCGGAGGAGCAGCAGCCCTTTATAGACGATGTAGCTGACGATCAGAATGTCGATGATCTCTTTGGCGGTGCCGCCTAGCGTAAATGGTCCCATTGCGGTGTCCCCCGTCAAACCCCCGTGTGGGGTTGTCCTGGATGCCCGTGCTTCTTGTCTGTCTGCCGCCCCGAACATCCGCTACCCTTCATGATACCATAATTTCAATAAAAAACCTCCCCCAACACCTGCAGGGGAGGATTGGAACGAACTCTACTGGGCAGCCGGAGATAGGATTTCCTTAACCTGGTAAACCAACCACTCCGCCGCCAGGTTAATGCTGTAAATTTTGCCGGATATGTTCGCGGTAGAAGCGGTGTGGTACTTGCCATCCACCACGACCAGATTGCCGTCGATCTCTCCGTCCACCTGAACGTCTCCCCCGCGAACCATCAGGTTGCCCTGAACGCGGTGGCCTTTGGGAAGGTAGACGGTATTGTTCTCGATGACCAATTGATCCAGGTTGCTGCCTTTGACCGTCAGCTCTTGATCCTGGCTCCACATGGACAGGAAACTCCCCAGCATGACCAATAGGAAAACGGACGCAACGGAAACCGCAGGATGCCGCTTGACCCAGCCGAACCAGGATTGCCGTTTGGGGCGAACGGGCAGGTTCTGCATGATCCGATCGGTAAAACCGGAGGGGGCGGAGATCTTTGGGCAGCTCTTGACGAGAGCATCCGTCATTTCGAGTTCCCGGAAGATCCGGTTGCATTCGGGGCACTGAAGCAGATGCCGTTTCAACTGGGCTGCTTCCAGGTCCTCCGCGCTGCCGTCCAGATATTCGTGCATGAGGGGGAGGGCTTCTTCGCAATTCATCGGATAGCCACTCCTTTCTTCAGGTTGTTCTCTGTGATTCATACGTCCCTCCGAATATTTTGTTTCAAAATAATTTTCCCCCATATTCCGAATGGAGCTTTTTGCGCAAAAACTCCCTCCCGCGGTGAACCCTCGTCTTCACCGTCGTCACCGGCATGTCCAGCACATCGCCGATTTCCTGCAGCGACATGTCCTGCAGATAGCGGAGGATGACGACCGATTTATATTTTTCGGGCAGTGTATCGATAGCCTTCCGAATGTGCTCCTGCGTCTCGGACAGCATGACCTCCTCTTCCGGGGTCGGCTGATTGCTCGGAAGCAGGGAATACCAGTCGGCTCCTTCCCCGTCCGGCATCTCGGCATCGAGCGAATAGCTCGCCTTGCGCTTGCGCAGCCGGTCGATGCAGAGGTTGGTGGCGATCCGGTAAATCCATGTGGAGAACTTCTGGTTCTCGTCGTAACGGTCCAAGTTCGTATACACGCGCAAAAAAGTTTCCTGCGCAATGTCTTCCGCCTCATGGGAAGAACCCAGCATGCGATAAGCCAGGTGATACATTTTATCCTTGTACAAATCGACCAGTCCCGCAAAAGCCGACCGGTCTCCACCCCGGGCCAGCATGGCAAGCCGTGCTTCCGTGTCTTTCACAAATTTTCCTCCGGTAACGTAAGTTTCTATCCCCGAGCCAGGGCCTCTGAAGCCGCCCATTCCCGAATTCACTCCCGAATCCCGTCGAAGTTAGCCGAATACGGGATGCGTCAAGAAGAGTAACGTATTGAACCGAGCCGACGTTGCAGGAATCTTATCCTGCATACGGATTTCTCATTCATTGTACACGTTTTTGACGGTTTCTTGTAGCCGGGTTTTACGGAAATAAGAGCAAATAAGCCGGAGCCTGACGGCTTCCGGCTTAGCGGCCGGCTTAACCGGCCTATTCCGGGGGATCAGCCGGTATTCCGGAGCCCCGCGGCAATTCCGTTGATGGTGAGCAGAACCTCGCGGATGAGGAACGAATCGTCCCCGTCCTCCTCGCGGGCTTGGCGCAGCTCCTGCAGGAGATTGACCTGCATGTAGCTGAGCGGATCGACGTAAGGATTCCGCAGCCGGATCGACTCCTGGAGAATCGGCACGTTGTCGAGAATTTCCTTCTGGCCGGTGATCTGCAAGATCAGCGAGGAGGTGAGATTGAATTCCTCCTCGATAAGCCGGTAAATCCGCTCGGCCATTTGGCCGTCCTTCACCATCCGCCCATATTCCTTGGCGATGATCAGATCGGCTTTCGCCAGCGCCATCTGCACGTTATCGATCGCCGTCCGGAAGAACGACCAGCGGGCGTACATCTGCTGCAGCGTGCGCATGTTCTGCGGCTTGTTCTGGTAGAAGGATTGCAGCCCCGTGCCGGCGGCGTACCAAGCCGGGAGCAGGTACCGCGTCTGCGTCCAGGCGAACACCCACGGGATGGCGCGCAAGTCTTCAAACCGGTCGCTGTTCTTGCGCTTCGAGGGCCGCGAACCGATGTTCAGCTCGCCAACCTCGGGCAGCGGCGTGGCCTCCTTGAAGAAGGTCATGAAATCCGGATCGCGGAAGATCAGATCCTGGTATTTCGCAAGCGACTGCTCCGAGATGCCCTTCATCACGGCTTCCCATTTGTGGACCTGCAGGTCGCTCTGCGGCGTCCGCGCCAGGGAGGCGGCGGTTATCAGCGCCCACGTAGCCTGCTCCAGGCTTCGGTAGGCGATGCCCTTCACCGAGTACCGCTGGGAGAGCACCTCTCCCTGCTCGGTAATCTTGATGCCTGCGCCAAGCGTATGCGGCGGCTGTGCCAAGATGCTGCGGTTCAGCGGCATGCCTCCGCGACCCAGGGCGCCTCCGCGGCCGTGGAAGAACTTGAGCCGGACGCCGTGCTTTCTTCCCGTCTCGGTGATCTCCTCGAGTGCCACCTTGAGCTCCCAGTTGGCTGTCAGCACGCCGCCGTCCTTGTTGCTGTCGGAATAGCCCAGCATGATCTCCTGCACTTCTGAGCGGCTCTCCAGGCTCTTGCGGAAAGCTTCAATCTTGAACAGCCGGTCCATGATCGAAGGCGCGGCATGCAGATCGTCGATCGTCTCAAACAGCGGAACGGGCTGGAGGGTACAGGTGACGGAGCCGTCCGCTTCCTTGCGGTAGAGGCCGAATTCCTTGCAGAACACCATGACCTCCAGCAGGTCGCTGGCGTCGTTGGTCATGCTGATCAGGTAGCTGGTGATGCAGCCTGTGCCGAATTCCTTTTGCGCTTCCATAGCGGTCTTGTAGACGTTCAAGCATTCCCGGGTGGAATCGGAATAATCAAAATAGGGCGAGACAAGCGGCCGCGGGTCTTCCAGCACCTTCGTCAGCAGCTCGACCTTGGCGTCCTCCTCCAGCTCAGCATAGCACTCGGCAAGCCCCATCCGGGCGAGCGTTTCCGTCATGGCGGCCTCGTGCTCCTTGCTGTGCTGCCGGATATCGAGCGTCGCCATATGGAAGCCGAACAACTCCGCTTGGCGGATAAGCTTCTTCGTGAACATATCGGCGACATAGCCGGCGTAATGGCTCCGCAGGCTGTCGTCCATCACGCGCAGATCGTCGAGGAATTCCTCGACGGAATGATAATTCACCTGGTTCTCCAGACACTCGGGCTGGCGCGTATTCCACAGCTTCTCCAGGATATAGATGATCTTCACGCGGTAAGGCTCGGATTCGTTGCGCCACGCCTCGTTGTGCTCCAGCTGGACGGCGGCGCGGTCGCGCTCGACGGAATCGAGCAGCTCCTGACTGATCTTCACGATATTCGTGTTAAAGCTCATGTGATGGATCAACTGGGCGACGGCCGCCTCGTATTTCTCCAGCGCCATCTCCCGATGCATCTGGAGCGTCGTCCAGGTAATGTCCGAGGTAACGGACGGATTGCCGTCGCGGTCTCCGCCGATCCAACTGCCGAAGCGCAGGAATTTCGGGGCGTGCCAAGCTTGGTCCGGATAATATTTATCCAGGCAGCGCTCCAGCTCGGCGTAGACTTCCGGCAGAACGTCAAACAGCGTCTCGTCGAAATAATACAGACCGTTGCGGACCTCATCCAGCACCGTCGGCTTGCGGTCGCGCAGTTCATCCGTCTGCCACAGCGTCAGGATCTCGCTCATGAGCTTATCCCGCAGATGCTCCCGCTCGCGGAAGGTCAGCATCGGGTTGTCGTACTGCATGACATCCTTGGAGATGCGCTGATGAATATCCAGCACAGCCCGGCGGGTCGCTTCCGTCGGATGCGCCGTGATGACCAGCTCCAAAGAGATGCCTTCCAGAATGGCCGTTATCTCCTCGATGCCCGTTTCCTGCTGTTTGAGCTCCTTGATGATACTCTCGATCGAGCCGGGCTGGATCGACTCGCCCGCCGTTCGGTCGTAATCGCGTTTGCGGCGAATCCGGTGGTTCTGTTCGGCGATATTCACCAGCTGAAAATAAATGGCGAATGCGCGGATGACCTTGTGACGCGTCTCCGGCGATAGGGAATGGATGGTATCCTTGAATTCCTGATACAGATCCGGACTGAACTGAGCGCGCAGCGACTTACTCATTTCCCTGATAGTTTCAACGGTCGTAAGCAGCTCCTTGCCGCCTTGATGAAGGAGCACATCCCCCAGGATGTTGCCGAGAAAGCGGATGTCTCGGCGAAGCAAGTTGTTGGTCGTGCTTTTGGTCAACATGTTCAACTCAGACATTTTCTCACCCAATCCTATCCTTACTTTTGTCGGCCTAAATCCGGGACCAGAGAGGCAACCCATTTTGTATATTTGATCTATTTTAGCATACAGAAACTTATTATAAAAACCATTTCTTTTTTGAGGACGGGCAAAGAAAACCTTATATCATATGGATTTTTGATGGTTTTTAGCACTTTTCATCGAGAAAAGAGAAGGAAATTCCTGCTGGGATGCTTTCCATATGATCAATGATGCCTTCATGCAATATGATGAATACTTATGCAAGGAGTGGACACTGCCATATTTTTCAGTTTATCCGCCCCCTTCAAGGGAAAGAAGTCCCGTCCGAACTTATCCGTAAAAAGGAAAAAGCGCATGGTTGTCCAGCGATACAAGCATGATGGCAACCGGATCACGCCGACCGGTGATACCCCGGTGAGTCCCCCAGTTGGAGCGGTTGGAAGATGCGCGCCTCCAAACGGGCCATGCAATAATAGCCCTCCCAGATCGGGAGAGCTAATGTATATATGCTTCGTTCGTTACAACCTAAAATGGCCGCTCTATTCCGCTCTTCAGCGGACGGCACTCCAAAGTACTTGGCATAGACTATTTAAAAAAGATGGAGGTCAGGCCCATGACGCGATTACTGGATGCAAGGACGTCACAAAACATCAATTCACAAAACAGCGTCAGCATTGCTTTGCCAACCGCTACCCCTACCATGATCGGAGTGATTGGCCTCAATATGTTCGAGGCGACAGAGAGCGTCCGCGTACAATTGTTCGGGACCGCTACCGTAAACGCGCGGTCCATATCGGAGGGCGCCACATTGACGCTTTCCATTATCAGAGGAAATCAACCAAGCGGCCCTATCGTAAGCCAAAAAAGTGTTGCCATAGCGGCATCGGAGGAATACTCCGATTACCCAATGGATCTCATTGCCTCCGATTATAATCCCCCAACCACCGATCAATTGGTCTATACCTTAGTCCTGCAGATGAATGGCAATGTTCAGAATGCATTTAGAATCGGCCCGGAAAGCTTTAATGGGGCTGCTTATTCAAATTAATTAACAGCGTCGCCGTTTGCTCGCTCTGGACAGCACCTTCATGAACTAAAACGGGCCATCTTGCGGAGCTTCAGGCGGAACTGGGACCGTCCTTGCGAATGAACCAGTGGAGGTCGCAGCCGTGGAGGCGGGGTTATGCTTTTTCGCAGTCGCAAGGCCGAGCCCCGAGCCCGCACCGAATTGGGCATGGTCCGAGGGGCGGAAAGACGCAATTTCGGCTGAATCCTCCGTGGATACCAAACAGACACGAAGAGAGGCTAATGAACCTCTCTAGGCGTCTCCAGATAAATCAAAAACCCCCTTGCTTAGGCAAGGGGGTGAAGGGTTAAAGTATGGAGCGGGTGATGGGAATCGAACCCACGCTACCAGCTTGGAAGGCTGAAAAATCCCCTGTTTTCTATCTTCTTTTATTAGTAGAAACCCGACGAAAGCGGGCTTTTTTTATTTTTGAGATAACGTTTATATGCTTTTATTTATCTTTCCACTTTCGAAATCTGCCCCATTATTGCCCCATGGTTTAGCTGACTCCGCCCCCCGATCATCCCACCGAATCCGCCCAACCGCCTGCAGGCCGCGCAGCGCCGCCTCCAGCTCCCTCCATCCGCGCCCGGTCCGATCTCGCAGCTCATCGTAGGTCGGGCCGCGACCGCAGCGCCGATTATACGCCTCGACGATCCGCAGCACCCGCCGCTCCAGATCATCCATCGCGACGCACCTCCTTGATACTCCGCCACGGCAACCAGGCTGGCCCGGTAGGCGTCCGCAGCTTGACATGCCGGCGGACGGCAATAACCCGGCCCCGCAGCAGCTCGCCACCCTCCAGCCGGATCGTCACCGGCTCCTCGCTCCGCCCTGCCCGCCAGATCGCCACCGCGACCATCATCGCACCCACTGGATCATACGCCCGCACGGTTAGCCTCCCTAAGCGTCTTTTGAACATCGCCGACGTACCGGCCGAGCTTTATGCTAAGCTCCGTCCGCATCACCTCACGCATGATGCCAAACCGGTCCTCGTATCCCCTGCAGGTATAGGGGTAGTAATAAACCATTTCGCCGTCAAATTCGGCATCGTGAACCTTGATCCGCCGCCCGGCCAGCTCCTGGCGCAGGGCTTTATGCTCTCGCGTCGCCCGGTCGAGTAGCGCGTCCGCCACATGGATAAGCGCTGGCTTAAGCAAGCCGATCGGCGCACGGTCGACATCAGTCCGACTCCTGGTGAGCATCTCGACCAGGTGAGGCATTAATATGAAGTCACGGATCATCTCGAGTTCGTCGCCGGTTGCTAGACCAGTTAAGGGGTTGGGCATAACGATCACCTCATGCCCATTATAGGCGAACGAACGTTCCTTTATCCATATGCAATTTGCCCAAAAGAAGGAAATAAGTGGCGAGCGTCGAATACGACTGTATCATTATGGGGAGGGGCATGGCTGTGATAAAAGCAGTAAGATATTTAGCTATTGCAACTGTCGCTTTGGCGGTTGTCGCAGGGATTGTTAGTGGTAATACGTACAAAATAATTCCGGATGACGCCTGGGAGCATGAAAAATTTAATTGGGTTATTATGCTGGCCTAGTGGATCGGCGGAATAGTGGGCGGTATTCTGATCGGAGCGCTTTCGTTCATAATGCAGCACGTCCAAAATATAGACCACCGTATTTATCATTTGGAAAAGAGACTGTCGCCCTCCCCTACTGTCCCTATCTCTGTAAAGACAAACGGGACTGATGTAAACACAAGCGTATGGGTTGATTAAAGAGCATCATAGTGATAAAAAGGGAACTGACCCCCGTTTGCGAGACAGGGATCAAAACACCTTGCGTCATGAAGCAGCCAGTTGCCGGTATTCAATCGGTGACTGGTTGTTTAGTTTCGCTTGAATTCGTATTGCGTTATAATAATG